>NZ_AFEU01000006.1 GCF_000262755.1 Bacillus methanolicus PB1 | reverse complement strand
GGTGGAGCCTAGCGGGATCGAACCGCTGACCTCCTGCGTGCAAAGCAGGCGCTCTCCCAGCTGAGCTAAGGCCCCAATGTTTAAATGATCGGGAAGACAGGATTCGAACCTGCGACCCCATGGTCCCAAACCATGTGCTCTACCAAGCTGAGCTACTTCCCGAATATAATGGCGCGCCCGACAGGAGTCGAACCCATAACCTTCTGATCCGTAGTCAGACGCTCTATCCAATTGAGCTACGGGCGCATTTTTAAGATACTTAATGGTGCCGAGGACCGGAATCGAACCGGTACGGTAGTCACCT
>NZ_AFEU01000005.1 GCF_000262755.1 Bacillus methanolicus PB1 | reverse complement strand
ACCGCAGGATTTTAAGTCCTGTGCGTCTGCCAGTTCCGCCACCCCGGCATTTGGAGCGGAAGACGGGATTCGAACCCGCGACCCCCACCTTGGCAAGGTGGTGTTCTACCACTGAACTACTTCCGCATTCCATAAGTGCGGGTGAAGGGAGTCGAACCCCCACGCCTTGCGGCGCCAGATCCTAAGTCCTGTGCGTCTGCCAATTCCGCCACACCCGCTAATTTTCATGGTGAGCCATGGAGGACTCGAACCTCCGACCCTCTGATTAAAAGTCAGATGCTCTACCGGCTGAGCTAATGGCTCTTGTTTTAATTCTACCTAATGCATATGGAATGGTGCCGGCGAGAGGAATCGAACCCCCAACCTACTGATTACAAGTCAGTTGCTCTGCCAATTGAGCTACACCGGCTCTATATAACTTGTCCATAATTTTGTATGGTGGAGGATGACGGGATCGAACCGCCGACCCCCTGCTTGTAAGGCAGGTGCTCTCCCAGCTGAGCTAATCCTCCGTTATAAAAGCCTGGCAGCGTCCTACTCTCGCAGGGGCAATGCCCCAACTACCATCGGCGCTGAGAAGCTTAACTTCCGTGTTCGGTATGGGAACGGGTGTGTCCTTCTCGCCATCGCCACCAGACTAGTGATCAAAGACATATTTTATTATAATGCCTTTTTTGATTTTTGCAAGAGGAATTTTCATTCTCTCAAAACTAGATAACGTATGAAAAGATTGAAGAACGAAGTTCACCATCATATGAC
>NZ_AFEU01000004.1 GCF_000262755.1 Bacillus methanolicus PB1 | reverse complement strand
ATCATAAAAGATTTATTTTTGGCGGCGTAGCTCAGCTGGCTAGAGCGTACGGTTCATACCCGTGAGGTCGTGGGTTCGATTCCCTCCGCCGCTACCAAATAGAGGACCTTTAGCTCAGCTGGTTAGAGCAGACGGCTCATAACCGTCCGGTCGTAGGTTCGAGTCCTACAAGGTCCACCATTTCTAATACGGAGGAATACCCAAGTCTGGCTGAAGGGATCGGTCTTGAAAACCGACAGGGGTGTCAAAGCCCGCGGGGGTTCGAATCCCTCTTCCTCCGCCATATCACTTTATAATTTTATTAGTGCGGGTTAAGCACGCCTGAAAAAGCTTCTTTGAATATTCTTCAGCGCACCGATTGAGCCGCTTCCTGAATATGCTTACTGAAATCGGGACAGTCCGAAAGCTAAAATAAGCGCATAGGACAAAAAATATAAAATAATATTATCGCGGGGTGGAGCAACGAGCATTACTTCTCTGAATAACCTGCGAGTTGTACCGACCGAACTGCTTCTTGGTTTAACTTCTGAGGTCGGGACAGTCCGAAAGCTAAAATAAGCGCATAGGACAAAAAATATAAAATAATATTATCGCGGGGTGGAGCAGTCCGGTAGCTCGTCGGGCTCATAACCCGAAGGTCGCAGGTTCAAATCCTGCCCCCGCAATCTGGTCCCGTAGTGTAGCGGTTAACATGCCTGCCTGTCACGCAGGAGATCGCGGGTTCGATTCCCGTCGGGACCGCCATTTAAACTTATGGGTCGGCAGCTTAGTCGGTAGAGCAGATTGCACTCATCATTGATCAGCTTCCGCGGCAATCTGCGTGAAAGATCGGAAGATCTTTGTGAAAAGGTCTGAATAAAATAGATATTTAGTGAACAAAAATATATGGCTCGGTAGCTCAGTCGGTAGAGCAAAGGACTGAAAATCCTTGTGTCGGCGGTTCGATTCCGTCCCGAGCCACCATCTTTTAGCCGTTAACTGCTTTTACTTTTTGACGATGGCGGCTATGGCGAAGTGGTTAACGCATCGGATTGTGGCTCCGACATTCGTGGGTTCGATTCCCACTAGTCGCCCCATCAAACAAAAAACAAATACGCGGGTGTAGTTTAGTGGTAAAACCACAGCCTTCCAAGCTGTTGTCGTGGGTTCGATTCCCATCACCCGCTCCAAAATGGGCCTATAGCTCAGCTGGTTAGAGCGCACGCCTGATAAGCGTGAGGTCGATGGTTCAAGTCCATTTAGGCCCACCATTCCGCAGTAGCTCAGTGGTAGAGCATTCGGCTGTTAACCGAACGGTCGTAGGTTCGAATCCTACCTGCGGAGCCATAAGGAGAAGTACTCAAGTGGCTGAAGAGGCGCCCCTGCTAAGGGTGTAGGTCGGGTTAACCGGCGCGAGGGTTCAAATCCCTCCTTCTCCGCCATTAAGGCCCGTTGGTCAAGTGGTTAAGACACCGCCCTTTCACGGCGGTAACACGGGTTCGAAT
>NZ_AFEU01000003.1 GCF_000262755.1 Bacillus methanolicus PB1 | reverse complement strand
AAAAAGCTGTTGACGATGTGTCAACAGCTTTTTTTCATTTAATGTTTATTTTTGTTATTAATCAATCAGAAGATCATCTTTTTTTCGGAAAGGTCTGCCCGGGTTGTCCAAGTCAAATTCTGAATATATTCCTGTATAAAGACCGCGAAATTGATCCCCTGTCGCAAATATTTTTCCGTTTGGTGCCTCAAAATAAGGTTTTATTTCTTCAGGAAGTTCTTGCATTAATTTTTAATCTTCCTCGTTTGTCCTAAAAGTTATTATTCTCCTTTCAGTTTACGTGTTATTTTATTAGCTTATCTTGTCTTGATTTGTAAAAAAATATGCCGAAACATAGCGAGATGGAAGCAGATGTGCCGAATTTTAACAAAACAATGAAGTTATTGTCAAAAAATTTAAAAGTGTTTTACAAGGAATTTTTTTTCATTAATCGAATATAACAGGAAAGTAGGTGATATTAGGATAGGATGGAGACATAGATGAAATTAGATACGTTTTTTCCTACAGATTATCAAATCCATTTATTTCACGAAGGAACATTTTTTGAAAGCTATCGTTTGTTTGGGGCACACCTTGTTAAAGTGAACGAAAAGATTTGGACAAGGTTTTGTATCTGGGCTCCAAATGCCGAAATTATCAGATTAGTTGGTAATTTTAATAATTGGAATGGAGAAGGGTATGCCTTTCATAGAGTAAATAATGAAGGTATTTGGATGCTCTTGGTAGAGGAAAACTTGGAAGGTTGTCTGTATAAATATGAAGTTTTCACGAAAAAGGGAGAACGACTTTTAAAGTCTGATCCATTTGCCTTTTATTCGGAACTTCGGCCAAACACTGCATCGATTGTTTATTCCCTTCAAGGATTTACATGGAACGATCATCCTTGGAAATTAAAGAAAATGAAAAAACCGGTCTACTCGGAGCCAGTTATGATTTATGAGGTGCACGCAGGATCGTGGAAAAAGAAACAAGATGGAAGTTTTCTTACATACCGAGAATTGGCTGATGAATTGATCCCTTATGTACGGGAACATGGATATTCGCATATAGAATTGCTCCCTCTTGTCGAGCACCCCCTCGACGATTCTTGGGGCTATCAAGGAACGGGGTATTTCTCGGTAACAAGCAGATATGGAACTCCCCATGATTTCATGTATTTCGTTGATCAGTGCCATCAAAATGACATTGGGGTTATTCTTGATTGGGTGCCTGGCCATTTTTGCAAAGACAGCCATGGGCTTTATCAGTTTGATGGAACCTATCTGTATGAATATCAGAATAGTCATGACCGTGAAAATCCGGTCTGGGGTACTGCAAATTTTGATCTCGGGAAGACGGAAGTTCAAAGTTTTCTTATTTCGAATGCTTTGTTTTGGATCGATTATTTTCATATTGACGGTTTTCGAGTTGATGCTGTGGCAAATATCATTTATTGGCCGAATTCAGAAGGAAGACATGCTAATCCTTATGGAATCGGTTTTTTAAAAAAATTAAATAAAGTGATTTTTCAACACGATCCAACTATTCTTATGATTGCAGAGGATTCTACAGATTGGCCGCAGGTGACGGCTCCCGTTCATTACGGCGGCCTTGGATTTAACTACAAATGGAATATGGGCTGGATGAATGACATATTGGAATACATGGAGACTCATTCTGATTTAAGGTCTTCTAAACACAATAAAGTAACCTTTTCACTTCTTTATGCTTTTTCAGAAAACTTTATATTGCCTTTTTCCCATGATGAAGTTGTCCACGGAAAAAAATCTTTGCTGGATAAAATGCCGGGGGATTACTGGCAGAAATTTGCTCAACTGCGTTTGTTGTTGGGGTACATGGTTTGCCATCCGGGAAAAAAGCTTTTGTTTATGGGTACTGAACTCGGCCAGTTTTCCGAATGGAAAGACAAAGAACAGCTAGATTGGAATCTGCTAGATTATGACATGCATAAGAAAATGAATACTTATGTTAAAGAGCTTCTTCAGATTTATAAACGCTCTAAGCCCCTATATCAACTTGATCACATGAGCGAGGGGTTTGAGTGGATTGATGTAAACAATTATCAGCAATCAATTTTTTCGTTTATTCGAAGGGGAAAAAATTCAGAAGAGTTCCTCGTGATTGTGTGTAATTTTACGTATCAAACCTACCACAATTACAAAATAGGTGTACCAAAGGAAGGAAAATACAAGGAAATACTTAATAGTGACATGGATACCTTTGGCGGTTCAGGATGCGTCAACAAAAAGGTGTTAGAAGCAGTGAAGGAAGAGTTTCATGGCAAGCCATATACATTGGAAATGACGATCCCGCCATTTGGGATTTCAATATTGCGCCCAGTTAAACAACGAAAGGGGAGGAACCGAAATGGTAAAAAAGAAGTGCGTAGCCATGCTATTGGCAGGAGGGAAAGGGAGCAGGCTTAGTGCACTGACAAAAAACCTTGCAAAACCAGCTGTTCCGTTCGGGGGAAAATACAGGATCATTGATTTTACACTCAGTAATTGTACAAATTCTGGGATTGATACTGTTGGTGTACTAACTCAATATCAGCCTCTTGTGTTAAATTCCTATATTGGCATTGGAAGCGCATGGGACTTGGACAGGAGAAACGGAGGGGTTACGATATTGCCCCCTTACAGTGAATCATCGGAGGTGAAGTGGTATACAGGAACTGCAAGCGCTGTCTATCAAAATTTGAATTATTTAAAGCAATATGAACCTGAATACGTTCTTATTCTTTCTGGCGATCACATTTATAAAATGAATTACGAATTAATGCTTGAATACCATATCGAAAAAGGGGCAGACGTTTCGATTTCAGTTATCGAGGTTCCCTGGGCCGAAGCCAGCCGATTTGGCATAATGAATACTAGTGAAGATATGAGAATCATAGAGTTCGAAGAAAAGCCTCAAAAGCCAAAAAATAATTTAGCATCGATGGGAATTTACATTTTTAATTGGAATATTTTAAAAGAATATTTGGAAATGGATAACCGCAATCCGGAGTCTACACACGATTTCGGTAAAGATGTGATTCCTTTATTGCTTGAAGAAAAAAAGATGCTGTACGCTTATCCGTTTAAGGGCTATTGGAAGGATGTCGGTACAGTTAAGAGCCTTTGGGAAGCCAATATGGATTTGCTCGATGAAAAATGCGAACTTAATTTATTCGATTACTCGTGGTCCATCTATTCGATCAACCCGAATCAACCGCCGCAATATATTTCTCCCGAAGCAGAAGTAACTGAATCACTTATAAACGAAGGCTGCACCATTGAAGGAGAAGTTGAAAGGTCAGTTGTATTCCAGGGTGTAACGGTTAAAAAGGGAGCCGTCGTTCGGGAATCTGTTGTCATGCCAGATGCAGTTATTGGTAAAAATACCTTTATTGAAAAAGCGATTGTACCTTCAAATATTCGAGTGCCGGATGGAATGGTTATTCGCCCGAATGATAGAAGCGATGAAATAGTTCTTGTAACAGATGAGCTCTTAAAAGGAATTTATTCGTAAGTCAAAACAAAATCGGGAGGGACTTCCATTTGAAAAAAAGACTACTCGGTATTATTGATGCAACAACTTATTACGATCAATTAGAAGAATTAATTGTTCATCGGTCGGTTGCAGCGGTCCCGATTGCCGGCCGTTACCGCCTTATCGACTTTGTCTTGTCGAACATGGTGAATTCTGAAATAGAAAGTGTCGCGATTTTTCCTAAATTTCAGTATAGGTCGTTAATGGACCATTTGGGATCAGGGAAGAACTGGGACTTAAATCGAAAGCGGGACGGATTGTTCTTTTTCCCTTCCCCGACTTTGGATGGATCAGGAAACGAAATCGGGTCTTTTTATCATTTTGCAGCAAACATTGATTATTTTTACCGCAGCAGGCAGGAATATGCGCTGATAGCAAATTGCTTTACAGTATTTAATATGGATTTTCTCCCTGTTTTAGAGTGGCATATAAACAGCGGATGCGATATTACGGAGATTTTCCATGAAGGAAAGTCGCTTGAAATGTACCTAGTAAAAACACCACTGCTCATCGATTTAATTGAATCCTATGAGGAAACGGGATATACATGCATGAAAGATGTCGTATCGGACATACATCATTCTTATAAGATTTGCAGCTATGAATATAAAGGTTTTGCCGTAATGATTGATTCAATAGAAAAGTATTATTCAGCCAGTATGAGCATTCTCGAACCTTCAATTTGGAAACAGCTATTTCACAAAGGACGTCCAATTTATACTAAAGTGAAAGATGAACCCCCGACAAGGTATTTTAAGGGAACAATCGTAAAGAACTCTATGATCGCAAACGGTTGCTTAATAGAGGGCAATATAGAAAACAGTATTATTTTCAGAGGCGTTAAAATTGGAAAAAACTCAGTCATAAAAAATAGTATTATAATGCAAAAATGCCAGATTGGCGATAATTGTGTGTTAGATTCGGTTATCTTAGACAAAGATGTCAAGGTGGAAGACGGAACTGTTAAGGCGGCTAATGCTTCATCACCATATATAATTCGCAAAGGTACTGTACAAGGGGTGTTGATGAACTCGTGAAAGTCTTGTTTATTGTTTCCGAATGTGTTCCTTTTGTAAAATCGGGAGGGCTTGCCGATGTTGCGGGATCTTTGCCGAAGGAATTGAAAAAGCTAGGAACCGATGTCCGCGTCATTTTGCCGAAGTATGGAACAATATCAGAAAAGTGGAAAAATTATTTGCGGAAAATTGCTGAATTCAGGGTGCAGGTTGGCTGGAGGAACCAGTACTGCGGGATTGAACAACTTATTTTAGATGGCGCTACATTTTATTTTGTCGATAACGAATATTATTTTAACAGGGAGCGTTTATATGGCTTTTTCGATGATGGCGAACGATTTGCGTATCTTAACAGGGCTGTGCTCGAGAGTTTGGCCCATATAGATTTCAATCCTGATATATTGCATTGCCACGACTGGCATACGGGAATGATTCCGTTTCTGCTTAGGGCCGAATATTGTCATCGAAAAAAATACTCGCAAATGAAGACGGTGTTTACAATTCATAATTTACAGTTCCAGGGTATTTTTCCGAAAGAAATTCTTGGAGATTTGCTTAATTTAAACGAAAAATACTTTAACAGTGATCAACTCGAGTTTTACGGAAACGTCAATTTCATGAAAGGTGCACTTGTTGCTTCTGATAAAATTACTACGGTAAGTCCGACGTATATGCAGGAAATTCAGACTCCGTACTTTGGTGAAAGGTTAGACGGCCTATTAAGAAAGCGCAAAGAAGATTTGCAAGGAATTTTGAATGGAATTGATGAGCGGTATTATAATCCTGAAAAGGATCCTTTCATTTTTGCCCGATATCATAAAAATGATATAAGCAGGAAATCGGAAAATAAGAAACATATTCAAGATTTATTTGGGTTAAGAAAGGATGTGAATACGCCTATTATCGCGATGATAACAAGGCTGACTAAGCAAAAAGGATTAGATCTCGTTAAATGTGTTTTTCATGAATTAATGGCGGAAAATCTTCAGATGATCGTCCTTGGAACGGGTGAGGATGAGTTTGAAAACTTTTTCCGAGAAATGGCTTATCATTACCCGGAAAAATTCAAAGTGCACATCGGTTTTAATGAAGAACTTGCTCACCAAATATATGCAGGCTCCGATTTGTTTTTAATGCCATCGAAATTTGAACCGTGCGGTCTGGGACAGCTGATCGCCATGAAATATGGATCGATTCCAATTGTACGAGAAACCGGAGGATTAAATGATACGGTCATGTCCTATCGGGATGATAACGGTGAAGGGAATGGTTTTTCTTTTTCCAATTTTAATGCACACGATATGCTGTATACGATCAAGAGGGCGCTACAGTTTTATCAAGATGAAAACATTTGGAAGAAGCTTGTCCAGAGAGCTATGGGGTTAGATTACAGCTGGGCGCAATCCGCTTTTAAATATAACAGCCTCTATGCTGAACTGATCTCAAGGAGTGAAAGCCATGTTTACTAATAAGGAAGAATTTAAAAAAGTTTTTTTACAGAGGCTTGAGATGATGTTTGGCAAAAGCTTTCAGGATAGTACGAGACGGGAGCACTTTCAGACACTCGGCAACATGATTCGTGAATATATCAGCTCAGATTGGATAAAAACAAATGAAAAATACCGTTCTTCCGGTAAGAAGCAAGTTTATTACTTATCAATAGAGTTTTTATTAGGGCGATTGCTACGGAATAATTTAATAAACCTTGGAATTGAGAATATCGTTTATGAAGGTTTAAAAGAGCTTGGAATTGATTTGGCTGAAGTGGAAGAGGCCGAGGCAGATGCCGGCCTTGGAAACGGCGGGCTGGGCAGACTAGCAGCTTGCTTTCTCGATTCGCTTGCGACTTTAAATCTTCCCGGACATGGATTTGGAATTCGTTATAAACATGGCCTATTTGAGCAAAAAATCGTTGATGGATATCAGGTGGAACTCCCCGAGCATTGGCTTCGGCATGGGAATGTTTGGGAAGTGCGGAGAGCCGATTTAGCAATTGAAGTTCCGTTTTGGGGCAAAGTTGAGACTGTTTCAGAAGATGGATATTTACATTACCGCCATATCAATGCAGAAAAAGTTACGGCTGTACCGTACGATTTGCCGATAGTCGGCTATAAGACGAAGACTGTTAATACTTTAAGATTGTGGAGTGCGCAGCCTTCGCCGTATCCGGTAAATAAAGATGTTTTAAAATATAAACGGGAGACAGAGTCTATTTCTGAGTTTTTGTATCCTGATGATACTCATGATGAAGGAAAAATTCTTCGCTTAAAACAGCAATATTTTCTAGTTTCTGCCAGTATTCAATCAATCATTCGTTCCTACCTTTCCGAGCATAATAGTTTGCTGGATTTCCATAACCATGTCAGCATTCATATTAACGATACCCACCCGGTCCTTGCCATTCCTGAATTGATGAGAATTTTGCTTGATGAGGAAAAAATGGGCTGGGACGAAGCATGGAACATAACGAAAAATACAATTTCATATACGAACCATACAACTTTATCAGAAGCGCTTGAAAAGTGGCCGATTCGTATTTTTCAGCCATTGCTTCCGCGCATTTTTATGATTGTTAATGAGATAAATGAACGTTTTTGCAAGGAACTTTGGAACCGCTATCCTGGTGACTGGGAAAGAATAGAAAAGATGGCTGTTGTAGCTCATGGTGAAGTAAGAATGGCCCATTTAGCACTTGCCGGCTGTTACAGTGTAAATGGTGTCGCCAGACTTCATACGGATATTCTTAAAAAAAGAGAAATGAACCTTTTTTATGAGGTCTATCCCGATAAATTTAGTAACAAAACAAACGGAATCTCCCACAGAAGGTGGTTGTTAAAGTCAAATCCTGGCCTGTCAAAACTCATTACGGAAACGATCGGTACATCGTGGATCGAATCACCGAACCAATTGGAAAGACTAATAGAGTACCGCAATGATCGGGCGTTTTTGAAAAAGCTTTCTGAGATAAAAAAAGAGAACAAAAACAATTTGGCAGCAAAAATAAAGGAGAAGACAGGTGTTATTGTCGATCCAAGTTCGATTTTTGATGTCCATGTAAAAAGACTGCATGCTTACAAGCGCCAGCTTTTGAACATTCTTCATATTATGCATTTATACAACCGGATAAAAGAAGATTCAAGTTTCAGTATGTTCCCGAGGACGTTCATTTTTGGTGCAAAAGCGTCACCGGGGTATTATTATGCCAAAAAGATTATAAAGCTTATTAATTCAGCTGCCGATAAAATTAACACCGATCCTGATGTAAAGGATCAGTTAAAAGTCATTTTCCTTGAGAATTATCGTGTATCGCTTGCAGAAGAGATCTTTCCTGCCGCTGATATTAGCGAGCAAATTTCTACGGCAAGCAAAGAAGCTTCGGGAACGGGCAACATGAAGTTTATGATGAACGGAGCGATTACAGTTGGAACTTTAGATGGCGCAAACGTTGAGATTATGGAAAAAGTGGGAGAGGAAAACATTTTTATCTTTGGATTGACGGCCGATGAAGTTCTTCATTATTACCAGCATGGAGGCTACAATTCTAGAGACTACTATCACCACGATTATCGAATCCATCAAGTGCTTGATTCCTTAGTGAACGGATTTTTCCCGGATGCCGAAGGGGAATTTGAAGTAATATATGATTCATTGATCATGGAAAATGACCAGTATTTTGTACTTCGGGACTTTGCCTCGTATGTAGATATTCAAAAGAAGGCAGGCAAGGCCTTTGAAGATCAAGATAAATGGCTGGAGATGAGTTTGATAAACATCGCGAATTCAGGTTATTTTTCAAGTGATCGAACGATTTTGCAATATGCAAATGATATTTGGAAAATCAAAGCCATAAGGCCAATGATAAATCGGTAAAAAAATTAAGAGAGAATAAATTACGGGGCTGACTCAAAGGCAAATGGTCAGACCCCTCCAATACTATATATAGACAATCACTAATAAAACCATTCTATATTGTTAATGTTGGAGGGAGTCAGACTATTATGAGTCAGCCCCATAATGTTTCACTTTAAAGAATATAGCCTAAGAATAAGCCGATGGATAATAAAAGCCCGAAGATTGTATTTGTTTGTGCAGTCGCCTTCATGGCCGGCATCATCTGGACTGGAGCTGTTTTTCCAATAAACCCTTTTGTCGCCTTTATCGCTTTAGGTGCACTTAAAATGACAATAATTGTCCATATTGAAGCTTTCCCGGTAAAAATTAGTCCCAAAACCCATCCGTAGGAAAAAATGAACATTCCTGCGAGCAGGTAAATGGCTTTTTTCCGTCCAAGTAAAATAGCAAGTGTTTTACGGCCGAATTCTTTATCGCCATCCAAATCTCTTATATTATTAGCAAGCAATATAGCCCCGACGAGAATAGTAATCGGGATGGCTATAAGAACGCTTGTAACTGTAATTGTTCCGGTTTGTATATAAAAGGATATTAAAATAATCAATAACCCCATAAAAAATCCTGCTGCAATTTCTCCAAACGGTGTATAAGCGATTGGAAATGGGCCACCTGTATATAAATAGCCGGCAGCCATACAACTAAGGCCGACCACAGCAAGCCACCAGCTGCTGTTCATGCATATATAGACACCTATAAGCAATGAGATTCCATAAAGCCCTAAAGCAATGGCCATTACGGTGCCCGGATGGATTCCATGACGGACTATGGCTCCTCCAATTCCAACGGATTGCTCGTTATCCAGGCCCCTCTTAAAATCGTAATACTCATTAAACATATTTGTTGCTGTCTGGATCAAAAGGCTTGCCAAAAGCATTGCAAAAAACAAGCCAAAGTGGATGTCGGTTATTTGAAAAGCCAGCGCCGTTCCAAGTAAAACAGGAACAAAACCAGCGGTTAATGTATGCGGGCGCGTTAAGTGCCACCAAATTCTCCAGTTATGTTTTTCAATTGTTGGTGAAGAACTTGACTGCATTTGTGATTGCATAGTTCTGTCTCTCCCTTAGTATAGAAATTGATACAAATTGTTTCATTTTAGCGGAAAAAGACGTCAGTGTCAAAAAATGTGAATAAATTGTTACAATTTTAAGTGTAGGGTAACAAATAATAGGTGTCAATGACTTTTTTACGCTAATTCGGGCTTCACCTCCCAATAGGAAATAGTTTTGTTCTTCAAGTATGGCTGCTCTCATAGAAGTTTCTCCAACGTGGAGGACATTTTTATAGAATAGGGGAGAAATATAAAATAATAAGGAAAAAACTAGGTTTAAAATACCGCTTTTATTGACATGTGATTGTCTTGAGGTGTATCTTAGAAGAAGTTTAGAACGAAAGGATAACAGTCATTTAAGGCTGTTATTGGGGGGATTTTTTTGGTTACAATTCAAGATTCCGAACTAAAAGAAATGATAGAAAATGCAATTTCAAGAACCAGAGAATTAGGACGTCCCGTTTTGGTAAGCGAAGTCCAAAAAATCAGTAATATCAAACCCCTATCTTTATTCGCTGCTGGAAGAGATAAATTTTTAGGCGAACGTTTCTTTTGGAAAGATCCTGCTGGCCAAATGATCTTGGTTGGCTTTGGTATATGTAAACAAATTCAATCGGATGAGGCTTATGGCCGTTTTTTTCATGTTGAAACAGAGTGGAAGCGCTTTATTGATCATTCTGTCATACACAATGAGTACAATCAATCTGGCATAGGCCCAATAATGTTTGGGGGATTTTCGTTCGATCCTTTGAAGGAAAAAACGGAACTTTGGTCTAAATTTTCTCATTCACTTTTTCATATTCCAGTTTATATGGTGAGCATCATTAATGGACAAGCATTCTTTACTACTAATATTGTATGCACGCAACATGATCATCCATCAATAATAGAAAAAATTACTAAGGAACGAGATGAGATTTTAGCATCTATTCATATAGATTACGATTTTAGTCTGCCTGAAATACAAAATGAAAAAGAAAGCAATCCTGATGAATGGAAAGAAACTGTTGCGAAAGTGGTTGAGGATTTGAAAGGCGGGAAATTAAAAAAAGTTGTGCTCGCCAGGGACTTGAGGATTACATTCAATGAGGAAGTCAAAGTGGAAACCGTCTTGTCAAGGCTCTTAACTGAACAAAAGGAAAGCTTTGTTTATGCCTTTGAATCAAATGGCGACTGTTTTATAAGTGCATCTCCAGAAAGGCTCGTAAAGAAAAAAGGTAAAGATGTGTATTCAGCATGTGTTGCCGGTTCAATTGGAAGGGGAAAAACAGTCGAAGAAGATGAATTGCTTGGAAATGCGCTTTTAAACGATCAAAAAAATTTAATTGAGCATCAGTATGTAGTAGAAATGATTCGGGAAGCAATGAAGGAAATTTGTGATGAAGTTTTTTTGCCTGAAAAACCCAAATTGTTAAAAATAAGGGATATTCAACATCTTTACACACCAGTTGTCGGTAAAAATAATAATAACCAATCTCTTTTGCGGTTTGTCGAAAAGCTGCATCCAACACCTGCTTTGGGCGGCTTCCCGAAAGTAGAAGCAATGGCCAAAATAAGGGTAGCAGAGAATTTGGACAGGGGTTTTTACGCTGCTCCTCTTGGCTGGGTTGATTATAAGGACAACGGTGATTTTGCTGTCTCAATCCGCTCAGGTCTAATCCAAGGAAAGGAAGCTTCGCTCTTTGCCGGCTGCGGAGTAGTAGCAGATTCTGATGCAGAAAGCGAATACAGAGAAACAGCCATAAAGTTTCGGCCGATGCTTTCGGCTCTTGGGGGAAGAATATAGTGGAGCATCAAGAAAATTTAACTGCCTATGTTGCTGCTTTTGTTGCTGAGTTAGTAAACACAGGTGTTCGAGATGTTGTAATAAGTCCCGGTTCAAGGTCTACTCCTATAGCCATGGTGATGGCGGAGCACCCGGATCTTCGCGTCCATATTCATATAGATGAGCGGTCAGCTGCTTTTTTTGCACTTGGAATTGCAAAGTCGCTGCGAAAACCGGTCGCTGTATTATGTACATCCGGAACGGCTGCAGCAAATTATTATCCTGCCATTATTGAAGCATATTATTCAAGGGTCCCACTCATCGTTTTGACTGCCGATCGGCCGCATGAGCTTCGGGATGCAGGGGCTCCGCAAGCAATCGACCAAATTCATTTATTTGGAAAGCATGTGAAATGGTTTGTGGAAATGGCTCCGCCGGAAAAAACGGATGAAATGATCCGGTATGCCCGTTCAGTTTGTGCACGTGCTGCCGCAATTGCTTTACGCTCGCCATCTGGCCCGGTGCACTTAAATTTTCCATTTCGAGAGCCGCTTGTTCCCAATATAGGAAAGGAAGATTTATTTGATCTTAACGTACGGCCAGATGGCTACGTTTCTGTTGAAACGGGTAAGCTTGCTCTTTCGGAAGAAAAATATGAGGAATTGGCAGGAATACTCTCTCGATCTGATAAAGGCATCATTGTATGCGGTCCATTGGATGATGAGTTTTTTGCTGAAAATATAACGAAACTAGCAAGCGCATTAAATTTTCCGATTCTAGCTGATCCGCTGTCACAGTTAAGAAGCGGTAAACATTCTAAAGATTTTATTATTGACGCCTATGACACATTTTTACGAAATTCTGACTGTAAAAAAGCGCTAAAACCGGATATCATCATCAGGTTTGGAGCAATGCCAGTTTCTAAGGCGTTATCTAATTTTATAAAAGAAAATATAGATATTCCGCAGTTTGTGATTGATGGCGGTGCAGGCTGGAGAGACCCGGCAGCAGCAGCGTATATGATCCATTGCAATGAAACTGAATTCTGCAAATCGATTGCAAAGTATGTTGAGAAAAAGAATCAACATCCATTCTTAGATAAATGGCTTGAAATAAATGATCTGACTAAGACAAAGCTTTCAAAAATTAACGAAACAGAGGAATTAAGCGAAGGAAAGCTCATTTATCAGCTGTCGGATTTAATTCCTGACGGAGCCACGCTGTTTGTTGGAAACAGTATGCCTATAAGGGATTTGGATACATTTTTCCATGTTACCGATAAATCCATCCGAATCATGGCAAACAGAGGAGCAAATGGAATTGACGGAATTATTTCAACTGCGATTGGAGCTGCTTCCGTTTTGCAGCCGCTGTACTTAATAGTCGGAGATCTTACTTTTTTTCATGATTTAAATGGCCTGCTTGCTGTGAAACTATATAACATTAATATTAAAATATTGCTGGTAAATAATAATGGCGGGGGGATTTTTTCTTTTCTCCCTCAAGCAAGTGAGCCAAAAAACTTTGAATTATTATTTGGAACGCCGATTGATTTAAACTTTGAACATGCAGTTCGCATGTATAACGGAAAATTCGACAAAATCACTTCCTGGGATCAATTTAAGTCCTCTTTCTTGAAAAATATGGATAATTGTGGTTTATCCGTAATGGAAATTTCGACAGCTAGAGACAGAAACGTATTAGAGCATCGTGAATTGTGGAATTATGTTTCCCGGGAAATAAGCAATAAATTAAATGGTGTTTCATGATGAAATATGTCTTAAATGGTGTTCATTACCATGTCGACACATTCGGAGATGGGTTTCCGCTGATTTTGCTTCATGGATTCACTGGGGATTCTTCTACATGGAATCCGTTCTGTAAAAGCTGGAGCAGCCACTCCCGACTAATCATGATCGACATTATCGGTCACGGAAAGACGGAAAGCCCTGAAGAATCGAATCGTTATCATATTTTGTCTGCGGCTGATGACCTTCTTTCTTTAATTGAACAGTTAGGGATTGAAAAGGCAGATATTTTAGGATATTCGATGGGAGGAAGACTAGCTTTAACGTTTGCTGTACGGTATCCGCATCGGGTCCGAAAATTAATATTGGAAAGTTCATCCCCGGGTCTGATTCTTGAAGAAGAGAGACAAGAACGAAGAATTCAAGATGAGAAATTGTCTTCTTTTATTCTTGAAAAGGGGATAGAACCATTTATTTCCTACTGGGAGAATATCCCCCTTTTCCGATCACAGCAGACACTTCCAAAATCCGTTCGTGATCGTTTAAGAGAGCAAAGATTGAAAAATTCCAAAATTGGGCTGGCTAACAGCTTAATCGGTATGGGTACCGGATCCCAGCCTTCATGGTGGGATGAGCTTGAATATTTGCCGCACGAAACGTTATTGGTTACAGGTTCTTTTGATCAAAAGTTTTGTGGAATCGCCAAAAAGATGAAAATAAAAATCAAAAATTGTCGATGGATCAATATTAATGGATGTGGGCATGCAATACATGTGGAAGAACCTAAAAAATTTGATACAATAGTTAGTGAGTTTTTAACCCATTCAATCGGACAAAATTGAGCGGGTTCGACAAGTGGTAATATTATTATTAGATTGGTTTATCAAACTATCAGTGGAAATGCAGATAATACGATCATAATACAAGTATACTGCTGAAGAGTCGGCTTATCTAATACTAAAAAATGAGGAGGTTTTAAAATGGCAGTTGAATGGATCCCTGGCCGTCAGTATGAAGATATTATTTACGAAACATATAACGGCATAGCGAAGATTACAATTAACCGTCCTGAAGTACATAATGCTTTCCGTCCTAAAACAGTTGTGGAATTAATCGATGCGTTTGCTTATGCTCGCGATGATCAAAACATTGGAGTGATTATCTTAACCGGTGCTGGGGATAAGGCGTTTTGTTCCGGAGGGGACCAAAAGGTTCGCGGACATGGCGGCTATGTAGGAGAAGACGAAATTCCGCGCTTAAATGTTCTTGATCTGCAGCGCTTAATCCGTGTTATTCCAAAGCCTGTCATTGCAATGGTTAAAGGGTATGCAATCGGCGGCGGCCATGTGCTGCATGTTGTATGTGATTTAACGATTGCAGCGGATAATGCTATTTTTGGACAAACAGGACCGAAAGTCGGGAGCTTTGATGCAGGTTATGGCTCTGGATACCTTGCAAGAATTGTCGGACACAAAAAAGCTCGTGAAATTTGGTATTTATGCCGTCAATACAATGCACAGGAAGCACTCGAAATGGGGCTTGTCAATGCTGTCGTTCCACTTGAAAAAGTTGAAGAGGAAACCATTAAATGGTGCGAAGAAATTCTTGAAAAAAGCCCGACTGCGATTCGCTTCTTGAAAGCAGCATTTAATGCAGACACAGATGGTCTTGCGGGCCTTCAGCAATTTGCAGGGGATGCAACGCTTTTATACTATACAACAGATGAAGCGAAAGAAGGAAGAGATGCATTTAAGGAAAAACGCAAACCCGACTTCGGCAAGTTCCCTCGCTTTCCTTGATGTCATAAAACGAAGTGAGTTTGATATAGTTTTTTTCATCACAGCTTGATGGCCTTCCATCAGGCTGTTTTATTTTCGAATGAGGTGAGTATCAGTATGGTGGAACAAACAATACCAAATTGGCTGAAAAAACGCACGGACCTTACCCCCGATCGAATCGCCATTCACTTCCGCGATTCTTCCATCACGTTTCGGGAATTGTTTTATCTTGCTGTTAAAACAGCCGGCCAGCTTTCAGAAGTTGGTTTGAAAAAAGGACAGTTTGCCGGTGTGCTGCTTAGAAACCATCAGGATACCGTTTTTATTTTGCTTGCGCTGCAGATGCTTGGAATCAAAGCGGTAATCCTTAATAACCGATTAACGCCTGAGGAAATTATATGGCAGCTTAATGATTCACATTCATCCTTTTTAATAACAGAAGAGGCTTTTGACGGACATATAAATGAAATTACTGGAAAAATAAATGATCTTCCAATTATAACTAAGCAAAATCTTTTTCAAAAAAAAGGTTCATCCCCTGAGATTCTTGATGAATATCATATGAATGATGTTTGCACGGTCATGTATACTTCTGGTACAACCGGCCATCCGAAAGGAGTATTGCAAACATACGGCAACCATTGGTGGAGTGCAATAGGTTCTGCCCTGAATTTAGGATTATTTGAGACAGATACGTGGCTGTGTGCAGTGCCTTTGTTTCACATCAGCGGCTATTCAATCCTTGTCCGAAGCATGATTTACGGAATGACAATCGTCCTTCATGAATCATTTGATGAGCACGAAACAATAAAAGACATTCAAAAGTATAATGTTACGATAATGTCTGTCGTTAGCGTTATGCTAAAGCGGATGATCAATTCGCTCAGGGATAAAACATTTCCGGAAACCTTTCGCTGCATGTTATTAGGAGGAGGTCCTGCTCCGCTTTCGCTTCTTGAAAAATGTATTGAAAAAGGAATTCCAGTTTTTCAAACATACGGTATGACGGAAACAGCGTCACAAATAGTGACCCTCGCTCCTGAATACGCCTTGTCGAAACTTGGTTCCGCCGGAAAAGCATTATTCCCGTCCGAGGTGAAAATTGTGAATTCAACAGGGGAAAAAGCAGCACCTTTTGAAGAAGGAGAAATCTATGTTAAAGGCCCTAATGTAACAATCGGGTATTTAAATCAGGATCAGGGAACAAAGGATTCGATGCAAAATGGATGGCTTGCAACAGGAGATATTGGCTATATGGATGAAGAAGGGTTCCTATACGTCCTTGACCGCCGCCAAGACTTGATTATTTCTGGGGGGGAAAACATTTATCCTGCAGAAATTGAAGGAGTGCTGTTGTCTCATCCTGATATCATCGATGCAGGAGTAACCGGACTTCCTGATGAAAAATGGGGACAAATTCCAGCTGCCGTGATTGTAAGGAGCAGAAGATCGAAGCTTTCAGAAGAAGAGGTCATTAGTTTCTGTACAGAAAAGCTAGCGAAATACAAGGTTCCGAAGAAAATCATATTTGTTTCAGAACTTCCGCGAAATGCGGCTAAAAAGCTCTTAAGAAGAAAATTGCCTAACCTGTTTTAATTTGGAGCAAGAGGGTGTCGAGATGTATCAGATTAATGGCCTAACCTAAAAAGGTCTTGTAGGCTTATAAACCGGATTAAGGGCTGATAAATCAAAAAATTAACAAAATACGTCTGGATTCAGGCAAAAAAATACGAGAAAAAGGGTCTGACTATTTGCTCATGAGTCAGACCTGTTCATTATTCAATATTAGTGATGTGCAGGTTCAAATGTTTTGCAATCTGTCTCTTTACTGTCATCTGCCGTTTTTCCTTTATGGCTGACAACGTAAATTTGATCTGCATTGCATCGGTTACCTTGGGCCCAGTATGTGCAGTTGTTCACTTCGCAAAGTACATCTTTTGCCATCTTGTATCACCTCTTTAATGTTGATACAAGATTAGGCTTTTACTTAATCAGAAAGTTAATACATGACAGAAAAAGGAACCTTGAATGTTAAAGTTAAATATTTAAGCTCCCTTTTTCTATTAACGGAGGCTTTAAAAAAATTTTTCATTTAAAGCTTTTTTTAATGTTTCAATATTTTTTTTCATTAATGTAAAATATGTTTCGTTATTTTTAATATCTTCATCAGTCAATGTCGCTAAATTGTGAAGTGTCAGCGCATCCCCGCCGATTTCTCTCTGAACGATTCCACTTAGCTTTGAACTAAAGTTTTGCTCAACCAACACATATTTAAGATTATGTTCTTTGGCAACAGCTATAATCTTTTCCAATTCTTTTTGTGACGGCTCATTTGTAGTCGATAAACCAGAGATGCTAATTTGTTCGAGACCATATCGTTTTTCCCAATAACCATAGGCTGCATGGGAGACGATTATTTCATGGCGTTTCGCTGAGTGAATCGTTTTTTCGAATTGATGATGAAGATCATCCAATTCCTTTGCAAGTTCTTGATAATTTTCTTCAAATGTACTTTTTTGTTCAGGAAGTTTTTCAGACAGAGCATTTTTGATTTCTTCAGCTAATTGCTTAGCATACAACGGATCAAGCCAGACATGAGGGTCGATATCGCCATGGTGATGGCCATCATCGTGTCCTCCCTCATGTGAATGCCCTTCCTCATGCGAATGTTCGTCTTCATGGGAATGCTCTTCCTCCGTGGCACGCTCTTCACCGGCATGAGTATCTTCTTCTCCTTCAGCTGCTTTGGGCTCATCAAAAGTAATGTGCTCACCAGCCGCAACTAACGAAACATCTTCATTCTTTAAAATATCTTTCGCTTTATTAACAAAACCTTCAAGACCTAAGCCAATATAAATAAACAGATCGGCATCTGCTAATTTCATCATATCTTTTTGAGAAGGCTCGAATGTATGTTCATCGGCTCCTGCAGGATAAATCGAATCTGCGGATACGAAATCTCCGCCGATTCTTTCTGTAAAATAAGCAAGCGGATAAATAGTCGTATAAATCATTAATTTGCTATCATTTTTTTTTGCTGAATCAGCTTCATTTCCGCATGCAGATAAAAATAAACTGATTGGTAATAATAAAGAAATAAGTAAAATAAGCTTTTTCATGATGCTGCTCCTTTCTTGGCATAAACCGTATTTATTACGATTTGACTAAGAAAAAATATATTTGTACTTTTATAGATAATCCGTAATTGTTACGGTTTAGTACAAAAAGAATCATACAAAAGAAATAATGAAATTGCAAGGGAAAAAAATTGTCTACTTCATTTGTTTTTTGTATTCTTATAAGATGTAAACATATTATTTTCGGGGAAAGGAAGAATCACTTGAAACTGCTCGATGAAATTTTACAATACAATGAACAATTTGTAGCTGAGGAAAAATATAAAGAATTTGAAACAACGAAATTTCCGAATAAAAAATTGGTAATCTTAACATGTATGGATACAAGATTAATTGAGCTGCTTCCGAAAGCACTTAATGTAGGAAATGGTGATGTGAAGATAGTTAAAAATGCAGGTGCATTGGTTACGCATCCGTTTGGGAGCATTATGAGGAGCTTGCTTGTTGCAGTCTATCAATTGAAGGCAGAGGAAGTGCTTGTAATCGGCCATTATGATTGCGGAATGAGCGGAATGAGAGCGGATGATGTGATAAAAAATATGTATGAAAGAGGCATTAAAAAAGAAACAATTGATACATTAAACTATTCTGGAATAAAAGTAAATGAATGGCTGCAGGGTTTTGAAAATGTTCATGAAAGTGTATTACACAGCGTAAATGTGATAAAAAACCACCCGCTTTTGCCAAAAGATCTTCCCGTTCATGGATTGGTTATTGACCCGAAAACCGGGAAGCTCGACTTGATTGTAAATGGCTATGCAGATTAATGCTTCGGCTTTTTATCCGGAACAGGATCGAATCCTCCGGGATGGAACGGATGGCATTTGAGAATACGTCTGATGGTAAGCCAAACTCCTTTTAAAGGCCCAAAACGCCTGATTGCTTCGAGCCCATAATGGGAGCATGTAGGATAAAAACGGCAGGTCGGCGGTTTTAAAGGTGAAATCACAATTTGATAAAAGCGGATGATTCCAATCATCAGTTTGCTGATCATTGTTACAGCCTCCTTTTGCTAAAAGTAAAATATCATAATTTGTCCTTTTCGTCTAAATTTGTGAATTTCATTGTAAGTAGATGAAAAAAGTCGGAATTTACGTTATGATAGTATTAGATGAAAAAAAGGAGTGATATCAAATGCCTTCTGTAGAAAGCTTTGAATTAGATCATAATGCAGTAAAAGCCCCTTATGTAAGACATTGCGGTGTTCATAAAGTGGGAAGTGACGGTGTTGTCAATAAATTTGATATTCGTTTTTGCCAGCCAAATAAACAGGCAATGAAGCCTGATGCAATCCATACGCTGGAGCATTTGCTTGCATTTACGATCCGCAAACACGCGGAGAAATATGATCATTTTGATATTATCGATATTTCTCCTATGGGCTGCCAAACTGGATATTATCTCGTTGTGAGCGGGGAACCGACTGTAGACGAAATCATTGATCTTCTCAAAGATACAATGAAGGAAGCAGTTGAAGTAACAGAAGTGCCTGCTGCAAATGAAAGACAATGCGGTCAGGCCAAACTGCATGATCTTGAAGGAGCAAAACGATTAATGCGCTTCTGGCTCGAACAAAGCAAAGAAGACTTAAAGCAAGTATTTGCTTAAGTATTAAGAAATGACCTTTTTTAAATAATAATCATTTATGTTTGTTATGGAAACAAATTACTCAAAAAAAATAATCTTATTTAAAAGAGGCTGGCCCATAAGCAAAGGGTCAGCCCCCTCCAATATATATTGTCTTTGCCGGAGGGAGTCAGACCCTTTTTTCATTGTTAAACAAAAAAGCTTGAGTAAGTTTTTTGTATAAACTACATATTTTATATTAAAAAACCTTTTTCCGGTCCCTTTCTTCTTTTAATATTTCCACCGCTTCACGGAAACGCTGTGAATGGACGATTTCCCGTTCTCTTAAAAATCGCAAACTGTCATTTAAATCGGGATCATCAGACATATCGATAAGCCACTGATAAGTTGCTCTTGCTTTTTCTTCGGCTGCAATATCTTCGTAGAGATCAGCGATCGGGTCTCCTTTCGCTTGTAAATATGTAGCCGTAAAAGGGACACCTGCCGCGTTATGATAAAATAATGCTGAATCATTGTTGGCATAATGCTCGCCTAACCCCGCATCTCTTAATTGTTCCGGTGTTGCGTCTTTTGTTAGTTTATAAACCATCGTCGCAATCATTTCAAGATGTGCAAATTCTTCCGTCCCGATATCCGTCAGCAATCCTATTACTTTATCCGGGATCGTGTAGCGCTGGTTTAAATAACGGAGTGCCGCAGCTAATTCTCCGTCCGCTCCTCCATATTGCTCGATCAAATATTTGGCGAGCGTTGGATTGCAAGTACTGACTTTAACCGGGTATTGAAGCTTTTTTTCATAAATCCACATGGTTTCTCTCCTCCTTATCTATATTTGCCATGGCCAAGGGGTCGTTCCCCAACTCCATTTTGCATCCGAAAAACTGTTTCCGTATTGTTGAAGAGGACCAAACTTCGTTTCAAAAGCTTGCTTAAGTTGTTGGCTGTATTGCGCATACTGATTAAACTGCTGGATCGCTTGATAATCATCCGGATGTGTATCTAAATAAAGAGTTAATTCGACAAGAACAAAATCAATCGCCTGTATTTCTTCTAAACGTTGATAGTATTCCTGAGGCAGCTGATTCAATCTGTGTCCCTCCCTTTTGCTTCATACGGGTTTTCATAATAATCCCAAAATACAGGCCATAATGTTCCCTTTTTTAATGCCTCATGCGGTGAGAATTGTTGCAAATTCGGAGGCTGGAATCCCAAATAGAGGTTTGGAGGAGTGGAATAATATTTTACTCCAATTGGTCTGCACGGATCATATGGGCTATGATAGGGACGGTATGCCTTTAAACGTGTAAATGTTTTATTCCTTTGATCAGCCAATCGACACACCCCTTCTTTTAAAAAGATTTATTACAATTTTATTCATCGTTTGTTTGTCCTAATGACAACGAAAAAGAAGCGATGCCAAACTAATTGTGGACAAACAATACTGATGAATCAAAACGATCAAGGAATTTTCACCCAATTATTGATAAATCTAAAATTTTGTTCAAGAGTTGGTTGATTTAAAAATGTAATTAGATTACTATCAAATTAGATATAGGCTTAATCAGGAGGGTATATATTGCATTGTGATTAATGCAATAAAAATACTTCATAAAGAAAAAAAGTATGTAAGGTTATTTTTAGCGGGAATCGTAAATGGTATTGGAGACCGTTTTAGTCAAGTTGCTCTTTTGGCCTTGCTGCTAGAATTAACAGATTCGGGGTTTGCTGTTGGAATTGCATTAGCCATTCGAGTTGTTCCTTTTTTAATATTCGGCCCCTTTGGAGGATTTTTGGCTGACCGATTATCATGGTGATTACTGACTTATCAAGAATTGTTTTTGCTATCTCTTTTGTATTTGTAAATAACGTGTCTGCCATTTGGATTATTTATGTAAGCACATTTATATTAGCTACAGGGGAAGCGATTTATGCTCCTGCAAGAAAGTCAATTAACATGAGTCAATAATGTCAGTCCTGCATAACGTTAAAGTGTTAATCCGTTAATGCATTGAGGGACTGGCCCGCTGTGCTTTAAAGCGTTAAAGCTGGTAATTATCATGGGGCTGTCTCATGAGGGTCTGACCCTTAGGCCTTTGATACAGCCCCCGTTTTCACCGTTAGGTTTTTTTCTAATAGATGAGACGCGTATTCGAAGATCCCTACGAAAGGTTTTATGAGAGGGGTGTTCAGAAATGACGTCTCTTTCGATATGTAATCAAATTAATGTATATTACGCGGATAATAAGAATTTGTGCGGTTCTGCCCGAAATCTTCTTGTGCAAACTTTCCCTTTAAACTCTCGATTAAGTAAAGACCCATTATATCATACAGTTCTTGTTTATCCATTTCATGAATGATGTTTAGCAAATCTTCGTAGCTTGTCTCCTCGAGAAAGGCAAATGCCAGCATATCAATATCTTCTTCATCTCCGGTCAATTTATTGCGATACAGCTCATAAAGCTCGTCTACAAGTTTCAATTTCCCACCTCGCATTATTAATACGTAAACAATCCATCACTATACTTATTCAATACCCTTTTATGAAAAATATATTCCTTGTTCAAATCGATGATTTGAAAATTAGGAAGGATGAATAATTAAGACTTAAATGTGGGAAACGAATAGGAAAGAGGGAAAAGGGGCTGTGAAAATGGAACAAAAGAAAAAAACGTACTATATAGATCTCGGAAGCGGTGAAATTTCACAAAGTTCTACAGCATCTACTTGGAGTTATAAAATTCAGGCGAATGATGAGGAAATTACCTTATTAAGGGAATATTTTGATCAAAATTATTCAACTGAATGGCAAAACTTTTTTCGGGCTCATGTTCCTTATGTTCAATACCATTATGATAGGGAAAATGATGCGTATGATGAAACTATAAAAAAAATATATGCCTTGATCTATAAGCTTGGGGACGATGAGGCAAAACAGCATATTGAAAATATGGGAATTTTGCAGGAATAAATTGTAGGGGCTGACTTATAAGAGTGTGGATTCCTCCGGCAAGGACTATTTATTGAATGGTTTTAATAGTGTGCGTCACAATTTGAATTGGAGGGGTCTGACCCTTTACTATTGAATCAGCCCCTTTGATTGCCACGACCTTCGTTCTGCTACTAATTTTCTGATGAAGAAAGACGCTCTAATAGTGAGCAATTGATTTTTCTTATATAATATTAAGAAACGATGTTAACGAATGAGGTAGATTATGGAAGAGTTTCGTGACTTTAAAGGGCATGTTATCCAATTTAGCTATGAGCCCAATTATTTTACATTAACAAGTAAACATGTCTTTGTCATATGCGAATATAAAAATAAATGGCTTTTAACGAATCATAAGGTACGTGGTTTTGAGTTTCCCGGCGGAAAGGCTGAACAAGGCGAAACTCTCGAACAGGCTGCATGGAGAGAAGTTTATGAGGAGACGGGCGGAGTATTAAAAAGACTTCAATTTGTCGGAGAATATTATGTGTTAGATCCCGGTCAGCCATTTGTAAAAACGGTATTTTATGGCGAGGTGGAAAAGCTTGCAGAAAAGGATGACTACCTCGAAACAAACGGCCCAGTCCTATTTGATGGAAATCTTTTAGAAAGCCGGTTTGAAAAGAAATTCAGCTTTATAATGAAAGATGATGTTGTAAAAAAAAGTTTAGATAAAATCAGCGAAATAAGAAACTGTTTGGCAAAAAATAAAAACGACATGCACATGAATGCCTGCCGTTATCCTTCTTTATGAACTATTTTTGATCAATTTCTTTTCCAATAGTTCAACCAGCTGATACATAATGGTTGCAAACACCGCAATCACAAGCAGGGAAAGTAGTACAAGCGTAAAATTAAAAACTTGGAATCCATAAATAATCAAATAGCCGAGGCCTTGTTTCGAAACAAGAAACTCACCGACGATCACACCTACCCAGGACAATCCGACATTTACTTTTAACGTTGAAATAATGACAGGAAAGGAAGCAGGCAAAATCGCTTCTTTGAAAATTTGGAAACGGGATGCCCCAAAGGTTTGCAGCACTTTTAAATAGTTAGGGTCTACTTCTTTAAAGGATGTGTAGACAACAATTGTCGTGATGATGACGGAAATAATAGCTCCCATTGCGATGATGGAAGTTAATCCGGGACCAAGTGCAACAATTAGTATTGGTCCTAAAGCAACCTTCGGCATTGCGTTTAACACAACTAAATAAGGATCCAATACTTTTGAAACTATCGGAGACCACCATAAAAATGCCGCAAGCATTGTTCCAAGCAGTGTTCCTAAAATGAAACCAAAGACAGTTTCTGAAAGTGTAAACCCTATATGGGCAAAAAGAGAACCATCATTTACTTTTTTGATAAACAGTCCCCAAACCTTTGATGGAGAGCTAAAAATGAGCGGATCGATCCATTGCTGACGGCTGGAAACTTCCCACGCTGTGAAGAACAAAATAAAAATAGCCGCTTGATAAAATAAAACCCAGCGTTTTTCCTTTCTTAAAGATTGAATATACATTTCGTGAAGGAGTTTAATATTTTTCTGCCGGTCCAATTGATTCCAACTCCTCCCAAATTTCTTGAAATATCTGTAAAAAAACTTCGTGATTACGGGCGGCAAACGGTGATAGTTTCTTGAGTTCATCTGGAATGATAAAGGTTTTATGGAGACTCCCAGGTCGTGCTGTAAAAAGAAATACCCGATCACTCATAGCAATCGCTTCACCTATATCGTGCGTAACAAGGATCGCTGTTTTGCCAAACGTTTTTAATGTATTGGACACTAAATTTTCCAGTCTTAGTTTTGTTTGATAATCGAGAGCTGAAAATGGTTCGTCAAGCATCAAGAGCATCGGTTCGGTTGCCAATGTGCGGACAAGGGCGACCCTTTGCCTCATGCCTCCTGACAGCTGTTTTGGATATTGTTTTTCCACACCTTTTAATCCCATTTGCTCAAGTAATGTGAATGCGTAGTTTTTCGCAGATTCATTTAAGTTTTTTGAAAGCTTTAAGCCAATTAAAATATTTTCTTCAATTGTTTTCCAGGGGAATAAGTAGTCTTGCTGAAGCATGTATCCAATTGAACGGTCAGCTTTTTTTACAGGCTTTCCTTTTATTGTCACTGATCCTTCAGTAGGATTTATTAAACCGGCGATAATTGATAGCAATGTCGTTTTGCCGCAGCCGCTCGGACCGAGGAAGGATACAAATTCTCCTTCCTTTACTTCGAGCGAAACATCGGAGAGGGCCGTAGCAGCCGATGTTTTTGTGAAATATGTGTGATGAATTTTTTTTATTGTTAAAAAATCCATTTGCCGGCCTCCTCATTATCGTTAATCTCTTTTTACTTAACTTTGTTGGCTACTTCTGTATTTACTAGGATTTTGTGTTCAATCCGTTTTGGAAGCTCGCCTGCTTCCTCCATAATGTTCTGGAGATTATTCCATTCTTCTTCATCCAAAATAGGATCAGTTGCATAAGAACCTTGGCTTTTATATCGGTCAACAACTGTCTCAATAATTGAAAGGTCTGTATCTTCGAAATGTGGCTTGATCACTTCCGCAATTTCTTTCGCACTGTGAGATTCCACCCAAACTTGAGCTTTGTAGATTGCGCGTGTGAATTTTTCGATTACCTCTTTATTTTTTTTCATATAGCTTTGTTTTGCCATGAAAGTGGTATATGGAACATGGCCGGATTCCGTTCCAAATGAGGCAACGATGTAACCTTTTCCTTCTTTTTCAAAAACGCTTGCAGTTGGTTCGAAAAGTTGGACAAAATCTCCTGTTCCTGATGCAAATGCCGGAGCGATGTTTGCAAAGTCAACATTTTGAATTAAGTTCAAATCTGTTTTCGGGTCAATACCGTGCTTCTTTAACACAAATTCACCGACCATTTGCGGCATTCCGCCTTTGCGCTGGCCTAAAAAGGTACTTCCTTTCAATTGTTCCCATGAGAAATTTTCGATTTTATTGCGGGAAACGAGAAATGTTCCGTCAGTTTGTGTAAGCTGGGCAAAATTGATAACCGGATCGTTAGAGCCTTGAGCGTAAACATAAATCGAAGTTTCTGAGCCGACAAGGGCGATGTCAGCTCCGCCGGATAATAACGCAGTCATCGTTTTATCTCCGCCTGCCGTTGTTGTCAGATCGACCTTAAGACCTTCGTCTTCAAAAAAGCCTTTTTCAAGAGCAACATATTGCGGAGCATAAAAGATAGAATGAGTAACTTCCGCTACTTTCACATTGAGAACTTCTTCCTTATTACATGCTGCTAAAGGTATAATGAAGATGGCAATCAGCAAGAAGGAAAAACAAATTTTAATCCAATTTTTCATTCATGCAACCTCCCTTTGACGGATAAATTTTAGCTTTTTTTGATCTAACATATCGTATGAAGCAGCGAAAAATGTGTGAATGCCTATAGCCTATAAAATGAAACTTCCATTCGTTGGGGTTTACTGTTTTTTAATCGCGGAGAAAGTGAAATTAATGCAAGGATGAAAATTAAATCTGAAAAATGATAAGATAACGATAAGGATAATACAAAGGAGAGAGATTGATGGGAATGCCGTTGGAACTCAATACGGTCATTGTTACAAAGGGAAAAGAAATCCGGATAAAAGATAATTATTTTACACTGGAGAAAGAAGGATACCGGCTTTATCCTATGGATATTCCAGTTGATGTAAGAAAAACAGTTGATAGTGGTTCAAGCGGTATTGCAGTCATTAAAAAAGTAGAATGGCATGAAAACAGGACGGTTCTGACTTACCAGTTAATTTCGTTAAATACTATAAATTGAGCAAAGCACCTAACTAATGCACCTACGCAAAAAAGAGGCTGACTCATAAGGGTCTGACCTCATGTGCATTTATCAATATATAGCACATTTATCCAACATTTTGTCCTATATATTGTGTTATGGGGCCTGACCCTTAGGCTTTCGAGACAGCCTCTTTCAATTTACGCGATAGGACCGCCTTTTTCTTCAATTTCAGCAGGTACATTTTTAAACTTTTTGAAGTTCTCGCGGAATTTTTCAACAAGTTCTTTTGCTTTTGCATCATACGCTTCCGGGCTTTTCCATGTTTTGTTTGGCTGAAGGACTTCATCAGGAACGCCTGGAACATGTAAAGGAATTTCCAGTCCAAAGAATTTATCTTTAACGGTTTCCGCGTTGTCCAGTTCTCCTTCCAGGGCAGCTTGAACCATCGCGCGCGTATAAGCGAGCTTCATACGCGCGCCAGTGCCGTATTCGCCTCCGGTCCAGCCTGTATTGACTAAAAATACGTTTGCATTATGCTCATCGATTTTTTCTCCAAGCATTTCTGCATAGCGAGTTGCCGGAAGAGGGAGGAACGGAGATCCAAAGCAAGTTGAGAACGTTGCTTGCGGAGAAGTAATTCCTCTCTCCGTTCCGGCAAGCTTGGATGTATAGCCGCTTAAGAAGTGGTACATTGCCTGTTCCTTTGTTAGTTTTGCTATCGGCGGGAGTACTCCGAAAGCATCAGCTGTTAAGAAAATAATTGTGTTCGGATGGCCGGCAATGCTTGGATCAACGATATTGTCAATCGCTTGAATCGGATATGCTGCACGTGTATTTTCTGTTAACGTGCTGTCATCATAGTCGGGAACCCTTGTTTCTAAATTAATCACAACATTTTCTAAAACTGAACCGAAACGGATGGCATCAAAAATTTGCGGTTCTTTTTCCCGGGAAAGATTGATGCATTTCGCATAGCATCCACCCTCAATATTAAATACGCCATTTGGTGACCAGCCATGCTCATCATCACCGATAAGCCGGCGGTTTGGATCAGCTGACAATGTTGTTTTTCCAGTGCCTGAAAGGCCAAAGAATAAAGCAACATCTCCTTCACTGCCGACATTTGCAGAACAATGCATGGATAGAATCCCGTTTTCAGGCAGCATATAGTTCATTACAGAAAAAATTGATTTTTTCATTTCTCCCGCATATTCTGTTCCGCCAATTAATACGGTACGGCGCTCAAAAGAAATAATAATAAAGGTTTCAGATCTAGTACCATCAACCGCAGGATCTGCTTTGAAGTTTGGCGCGGAGATCACGGTGAATTCCGCTTGATGCTCCAACAATTCTTCTTCTGTAGGGCGGATAAATAATTGATGGGCAAACAGGTTGTGCCATGCATATTCATTTATTACTTGAATCGGCATGCGGTACTTTTTGTCAGCTCCCGCAAATCCTTTGAATACAAATATTTCTTCTTTTTCCTTTAAGTAGTTTATTACTTTATTATATAGTTTATTAAATGCTTCTTCGGATATTGGCTGGTTTACGGAGCCCCAATCGATTTTATCTTTCGCAGAAGCTTCTTCCACGATATATTTATCCTTAGGCGAACGCCCGGTGTATTTCCCTGTTGTTGCACGAACTGCTCCGGTTGATGTCAAAGCCCCTTCTTTACGGTATAACACTTTTTCCACTAATTGAGGGACGGACAATTGAATTTGAACATTATTTCCTTTTAACAAGTCAGTCAACTCGTTCGGAATCGTAACAGAATTCATCTGATGATTACCTTCCTTTTTCAATTGTATTTTTGTAAGTGGTTACATATCAATTAGTATAACACTTTTGAATAATTAGTCTATACTATATATAAAAGTTTCAATAATATTTTACAAAATGTACTTTTGAACCGTTTTTAAAATAGTATGTTAAAATAGACATAAATTATGATTTATCTGCTCAAGTCTTATATTCAGCAAAAAAATGGGAATGATCATTTTGAAAACCATTGCGTTATACGATAAAACATGCTTGTTATGCCAAGAAACGAAAAGATTATTCAATAAACTCGATTGGCTTGGCAAAGTTGAATGGATTCCCCTTCAAGAGTATGAGAAAAAACAAAGCCGCTTTGCGTTTCGAAAAGAAGATTTAAGGAAAGAAATTCATATTATTACTCCGTCCAATAAAATCTATAAAGGATTTTATGCAGTAAGGCGCTTGCTTGTTAATTTTCCTGCAACATTTCTCTTTGGGATTTTGATCCATGTTCCCTTCGCAGACAGGATCGGGAATCCTATTTACAAATGGTTGGCAAAAAACAGGCATAAATTTCTGCGGAAAAATTGTGACAGAGGAAGTTGCTCCATATAGAAAAACATAGGTCCAGCGCATAATTTGGGCAAAAAAACAATTGACATCGTTTAACACAATACGATATGATTTAACCTTGAACGGATACTCTCTTATCCCGAGATGGTGGAGGGACAGGCCCGATGAAACCCAGCAACCTGCTCCAAGATGAATTTACAAACGTCGAGAGCAAAGGTGCTAACCTGAGGCAAGGATAAAGTCCTTGAACGATAAGAGTGAAAGGCGCGAACCTGACGTTTTCAACCTTTCCTCATGTGCGGGAAGGTTTTTTATTTTGTTTATATCAAGGGCATGCAGTCTTTCGTTTTGACAAAAACAATCGATGGCTATGAATGCCGAAAAAATTCAGTCCGGCATTATAAATCTGCCATATTTATTTCATACTAATGGGAATGAGTACCGTATCAATTGAGGTTAGGAAGTGTGATTTGTGAGTTGTCCAGCTCGAGCGTCCAGGCCATCGGATCATAAGCCGCCCTGCTGCTAGGGCTGAAAAGCTGCCTCTTTGAAGGCCGTCTTATGCCTGTCCGGCTTGAGAGGAGAACTCCGTTTCTTTTGCAACCTCGCTCTATATTATGAAATAAGGAGGAAGTCAATTGTCAAAAAAACGTCGTTTGTTTACTTCTGAATCAGTAACTGAAGGACATCCCGATAAAATTTGCGACCAAATTTCGGATGCTATTTTAGATGCTATTCTAGCAAAGGATCCGAATGCTCGTGTTGCCGCTGAAACATCTGTCACTACTGGTTTGGTGTTGGTTACCGGAGAAATCACAACTTCTACGTATGTAGACATCCCCAAAATTGTTCGTGAAACAGTTGCAAATATCGGCTACACCCGTGCGAAATACGGTTTTGATGCTGAAACATGTGCGGTATTAACTTCTATTGATGAGCAGTCCCCTGATATTGCTATGGGTGTTGACAAGGCTCTGGAAGCTCGTGAAGGCCAAATGACAGATGAAGAAATCGAAGCGATCGGAGCAGGAGACCAGGGATTAATGTTCGGCTTTGCCTGCAACGAAACAAAAGAGCTTATGCCTTTGCCGATTTCTCTTGCCCATAAGCTTGCCCGCCGTTTAACAGAAGTGCGGAAAGAAGAGATTCTTCCTTACCTTCGTCCGGATGGTAAAACACAGGTAACTGTTGAGTATGATGAAAACGATAAGCCTGTACGCATCGATACAATCGTTATTTCAACTCAGCACCATCCTGAAGTTACACTTGAGCAAATTCAGCGTAATATTAAAGAATATGTCATTGACCCGGTTGTTCCAAAAGAATTAATTGATGAAAATACAAAATACTTCATCAACCCGACAGGCCGATTCGTTATCGGCGGTCCTCAAGGGGATGCCGGCCTAACAGGACGCAAAATTATCGTTGATACTTATGGCGGTTATGCGCGCCACGGCGGCGGTGCTTTCTCTGGCAAGGACCCTACAAAAGTTGACCGTTCAGCTGCTTATGCAGCACGCTATGTTGCGAAAAATATCGTAGCTGCAGGACTTGCAGAAAAAGTTGAGGTTCAGCTTGCATATGCGATCGGAGTTGCCAAGCCAGTATCAATTTCAATTGATACATTTGGTACAGGAAAAGTCAGTGAAGATGTTCTTGTTGACCTTGTCAACAAAAACTTTGACCTGCGTCCTGCAGGGATTATTAAGATGCTTGACCTTCGCCGTCCGATTTACAAACAGACTGCAGCATACGGCCATTTTGGACGCAATGATCTTGATCTTCCTTGGGAGCGTACTGATAAAGCAGAAGCTTTAAAGCGACAGGCACAAATTTAACATTCGACGAGGCTGTCTCAAAAGCCCAAGGGTCAGACCCCATAACACAATATATAGGACATAATAATGGATAAATGTGCTATATATTGATAAATGCGCATGGGGTCAGACCCTTATGAGACAGCCTCGTTTTATTTCTCCGTCTAATTTTTGAGAGAGCTGTCTACGGCGTTTACTTCGATGTAAATACGTGTAAACTTCAATTAATCCCTGATTTTTCCCGGCGATTTTTTTGTGTTCTAAGTGCATTTTTGGTGTGAATAGTGGTAGTATTAGAGAGTATGTTTTTCGTTGAATGACGAATGATTATAGGTAATAGTTTTTAATATTTTTTTCAAAAAAACGGAGAAGGTGACGTACATAATGTGTGGTTTTATTGGTTGTGTACATGAGAAAGCACAAGAATATCGCAACGAACAAAAACTATTGTTTAAGAATATGAATAACATTATTACCCATCGCGGCCCGGATGATGACGGCTATTTCTTTGATGACCATATTCAATTTGGTTTTCGTCGGTTGAGCATTATTGATCTGGAATCCGGCCACCAGCCTTTAAGTTATGAAAATGAACGCTATTGGATCATTTTTAACGGAGAAGTTTATAACTATGTTGAACTTCGCGAGGAGCTGGTTAAAGAAGGGCTTGCCTTTGCTACGGAATCTGATACAGAGGTAATTATTGCCCTTTACAGCCATTTGAAAGAAAAGGCGGTTGAAAAGCTTCGCGGCATGTTCGCGTTTGTGATCTGGGATAAACAGGAGAAAACCCTGTACGGTGCACGAGATCCTTTTGGAATTAAGCCTTTCTTCTATTTTGAAGATGGTGACAAAACGTTCTTTGCATCTGAAAAGAAAAGTATTCTATTAGCAATTGAGAACGATGTCCTAAACTACGAGTCATTGCAGCATTATTTAACGTATCAATTTGTGCCGGAACCTAATACGTTGTCTGAAGGAATAAAAAAACTTGAGCCTGGCCATTATTTTATCAAAAAAGTAGGCTCGCCAATGGAAATTAAGCGCTATTGGAAGGCTTCTTTCAATCCTGTTCATAAATCAGAAGATGAATTTATTAAAGAAATTAAAGATGTCTTATTTGATTCAGTAAAAATTCACATGCGAAGCGATGTGCCTGTCGGTTCATTCCTTTCAGGAGGAATCGATTCTTCTCTTATTGCTTCAATTGCAAAAGAGTTTCATCCTGCAATAAAGACCTTCTCAGTAGGGTTTGAACGCAACGGCTTCAGTGAAATTGATGTAGCGAAAGAGACGGCTGAAAAGCTTGGCGTTGAAAACATCAGCTATGTTATTTCGCCTGAAGAATATATGAACGAACTTCCGAAAATTATGTGGCATATGGATGATCCGCTTGCAGACCCTGCGTGCGTACCTTTATACTTTGTTGCTCGTGAAGCAAGAAAGCATGTTACGGTTGTTTTATCCGGTGAAGGAGCAGATGAATTATTCGGCGGCTATAACATTTACCGTGAACCGCAATCACTTGAAATGTTTGATAAAATCCCTAAAACCGGAAAATCGGTCTTAAAAGTCATTGCCAAAATGATGCCGGAGGGTATGAAAGGAAAGAGCTTCATTGAACGCGGCCTCACTCCGATGGAAGAGCGTTATATAGGCAACGCCAAAATGTTTACAGAAGAGGAAAAACGTGATCTTCTCAACGTTTATAAAGAAGGTCTAAACTATACAGATGTAACAAAGCTGTTGTATGAAGAAAGTGCCGGCTACGATCCTGTTGACCGTATGCAATACATCGACATCCATACATGGCTGCGCGGCGATATTTTGTTAAAAGCTGATAAAATGACAATGGCCCACTCATTAGAACTTCGTGTTCCGTTTTTGGATAAGGCTGTGTTCGAAATTGCTTCAAAAATTCCAACCAGCTTGAAAACGGCAAATGGAACAACGAAATATATTTTGCGCAAAGCTGCCGAAGGAATCGTGCCTGACCATGTACTGAACCGCAAAAAACTCGGGTTTCCGGTGCCGATCCGTTACTGGCTGAAGAACGAAATGAACGATTGGGCGAAAAAGATGATCCGAGAAAGCCACACCGATCATTTAATCAACAAAAACTATTTATTAAAGCTTTTTGACGACCATTGCCAAGATAAAGCCGATCACAGCCGGAAAATTTGGACGGTTCTCATGTTTATGATTTGGCATGCTGTTTATGTTGAAAAAAAGTACCCTTTCCAGAAAGAGTACGAAATGAAAAAGCATTTGCAAACGGCTGAAAATTAATTGGGAAGATAGGTGATCGCCTGCCTTCCCATTTGCACCCAGGAATCTTTAAATTCCTTTATGGGTGCTTTTTTATTTTTCTCGCCTGTAAGAGGGTCGTTAAAGTAAATAAAATGACGGTCGTACCCTGTGATAAGCACTGAATGCTCTTTAAAAGTTACTTTCACTTTTCCTGTCGGGGTATGCCATGTTTGGAACTGGCTGTCGGGAAGCTTTTTATATTGGCTGTTTATGATGACCCATACGGGCCTGCCATCAGAAAGGTGAATTTTCAGCTCCTGGAAGTCAGATCCGGTAAGATCGGTGATTCGGCCGGGCAGGTAGTGATCAGCTAGTTCTTTAATTGGCTTATGATAGACGCCAAGCCCGGGTTCTTTGTAATTGTCGATGCTTCCGACAAAACCGTCATTCGGATTGCCGAAAATTATTTTCCCGTTCGATGTGCTGAATGGGGTCGTGTCCTTCTTAATTTTTTTTGCAAGGGTTACTTTGTCTATATCGATTCCGGCATCTTGCAAAAGCATTGCCAAGCTTGTAACTTCACATCCCCTCGGCAGTTCGGGCATTTGGGATATAACCGGTGCATCGAGAAGAACCTTATCTTTGATTTTAATAATCGAAACATCGAAGTTTTTGTCGAGGTAAGTGTTTGTTTTCGGAACCGGTGCTTGAATCCAGCTCTTTATGGACTCAATTGCTTTGGCGGCATGTCCGGAATTTGTATTTTCAAGAACAAAAGCTCCGGCAATAACGGCCAACACAAATAAAAACATAACTGAAGATTTTACCATGCTTGTCCCTTTTAAAAACGTGATAACAAATGGGAGAAAAACTATCAAAAGGAGCACGATTACAATATATAAGCCATTCATGAAATATCACCCTAATTAACACTATCTACTCTCTATATCGGCCCCATTTTAGGATACGTTAAGTAAGTAAAAAGATACAGCTGGAATAAGTTTGTTGAAATATAGGCAAGCTATAAAAATATTGATGTTTTTAGTTCGGATTTTAATCTTTTTGTAAAGATTTATAATATTGGGCTTTCTCTGCGTATTCTCTGGAGATTCTTTTCATATCTTCAATGTCTTCGTCAGTTAATTCCCGGATGACTTTAGCAGGTCTTCCGAATGCAAGTGTATTTGGAGGGATTTTTTTTCCTTGGGGAACAAGGCTCCCGGCGCCAATAAATGCCCCTTCTCCAATTTCAGCTTGATCTAATATTATGGAACCCATGCCGATCAGCGCTTTTTTTCGGATGATGCAGCTGTGCAGAACAACCTGGTGGCCTACAGTTACTTCATCCTCGATGATAAGCGGATTGTTCGGGCTTTGATGGAGTACGGAATTGTCTTGTATGTTTACTCTGTTTCCGATAATAGTAGGGGCAACATCGCCTCTTATAACTGTATTAAACCATACGCTTGATTCCTCACCGATTTCAACATCGCCTGTTATGGTTACATAATCGGCGATATAGGCTGAATCTGCAATTTTAGGATACTTATAATTATAAGGGTAGATCATATGCAGCAACTCCTTTAAAACATTTTTTTATCTTGATTGTACTGAATGAGTGTATATGATTGTCAAAGCTTTTTTGCTTATAGTTAAATATAATTGTGGTATAGTTCTTTTATATTTCATTCATTAGATTGTCGCAGGAGGAACAATTATGTGGAAATGGGAAGCTGATGGGGATGCAAAAGCGGTTATTGTTATGGTCCATGGAGCAATGGAACACCATCGCCGATACGGCTGGCTCATTGAAATGTGGCGTTCATCCGGATTGCATGTAATTATGGGGGATTTACCCGGCCAGGGAATGACATCAAGATCAAGAAGGGGACATATTGAATCCTTTGATGAATATATTTTTGAAGTAAAAGATTGGGTGCAGGCTGCATATCGTTATGACTTGCCTGTATTTTTGCTCGGGCACAGCATGGGAGGGTTAATTTCAATCAGGTTGCTGCAAGAAGAAAGGTTGAACCTTGCCGGTGTGATATTATCTTCTCCGTGCCTAGGACTTGTGAAATACCCGTCAAAGCTTCTAAATATTATTTCGCATGGATTGAACCTTGTGATTCCGTCATTTCGAATTGAATCGGGAATTACCGTTGATATTGCGACACGGAACCCGGATGTCCGCGAGGCGGATCTTAATGATTCATTATACGTTACAAAGGTTTCTGTAAGATGGTATAGTGAACTAGTAAAAGCCATTAAGATTGCTTTTGAAAAAATGGAGGAAACACAAGATTTGCCTATGCTTGTCATGCAAGGCGGAGAAGATAAAATTGTCAACAAGGTGAATGTAAGAGACTGGTTTAATCAAGTGCCGCTTTCTGAAAAGCATTTCAAGGAATGGCCAAATTGCTACCATGAAATTTTTAATGAACCTGAACGTGATGATGTTTTTGAATATGCAAAGGATTTTGTGAACAGACAGTTAAAATCTCTTGGTTATCTGGTCTAAGGGTGGTGTGAATGTGTTCATCCCAAGCGAACCGATCAGTTTAATGGCAAAAGTGTACAGAAAAATTCTTCCGGAAGTTCACCGTGAATTGGACTATTGGAAAAAACGGGCGAAAGAAATCCCGGATCCTGAATTAAGAAAACAAGCTCTCTCGAGTTTAGAACATAAAACATTCCACTGTGAGGGAGGTGCTATTCTTGCCCTCGCAGCTAATGAACGGTATAAAGAAGCAATCCGGTTTATTGTTGCTTATCAAACAATCAGTGATTATTTGGATAATTTGTGCGATCGAAGCACATCTCTTGATCCATATGATTTTGCTGCGCTGCACGAGTCAATGGCAGATGCTTTAAGCTTAAATGCAGTCCAAAAAAACTATTATCGTTTTCGGGAAGAGCAAGATGACGGAAATTATTTGGCCGACCTGGCAGAAACATGCCGATCGGTTTTAATTGAAGTAACTAACTATCATGTAATCAGCCAGCATTTACTTGAATTATGTAGGTATTATTGTGAACTCCAAATTCATAAGCATGTGAATGCGGAGGAACGTATCCCAAGGCTCAGAAGCTGGTTTAATAACAATAAAGAAAAGATTCCGCATATGGAGTGGTACGAATTTTCAGCATGCTCCGGCTCTACTTTAGGAATATTTTGTTTAGTTTCCTATGCAATGAGAGACGACTTTCAGTTTGAGGATGCTGAAAATATTAAAAATGGATATTTTCCATACATACAAGGCTTGCATATTCTTTTGGATTATTTGATTGACCAAGAAGAAGACCGTGCAGGAGGAGATCTTAACTTCTGTTTTTATTACGAAAACCAGGAAAAAATGTTCAACAGACTGAAGCATTTTATCGAAGAAGCTGACAGGCATACGGAAAAACTCCCTAATAAACGTTTCCATCAGTTAATAAACCGCGGCCTCCTTGGTGTATACTTATCCGATGAAAAAGTTCGAAAACAAAAATGTATCAGGAGGCTTGCAAGAGAGCTTATCAAAAAAGGAGGAACAATAAGCTTGTTCTTTTACTTAAATGGGAGGGTATACCGTGCAATGCAAAAGTGGATCCCTCTTAGTCTTATGAAATAATTTGGCAGCCGGTGTTTCCGGCTGTTTTTATTTATGAATCAGTGATTTGCAAAATTACCTACTTTTTTTGCAAGAATATCGATCTTTTTTCCAAAATTAACAGTTAAATTTACAAAAATATCGGCCCTTTTTCCAAAATTAACAGCCTTATTTACAAAATCATGCTTTATTACGAAATATTTGTCAGCATTAGAAGGCAAAAAGCATAAAAACAGGCACCTTCATTTATGAAAGTGCCTGTTTTCTATCTTTTTTCAATAGCGATAATAAATGGCGGATTGTTTTTTTGATTAATAAACCTGTATTGCAGCACATGCACTGCGTTTTGATCAAGCTTTTCAACATAGCGAAGCAGATAATCCCGTTCGACTGCTCCTTCCGGGTGTCCATGGTAAATCACCAGCACAATGATCCCCTCCGGAGCCATTATTTCCAGCAATTGTTCAATTGCAGTGATTGTAGTCTTCGGTCTTGTTATAATCGATTTATCTCCGCCCGGCAGGTAGCCAAGGTTAAAGATCGCACCTGTTATGTTTCCGTAGTGAACCGGAGGAATGGATTCCAGGATGTGCTCATGACCTTTATGAAAAAAAGTGACCCGGTCAATAAGATTGTGCTCTGCTAGTCGCTGTTTACTGGCAGCCAATGCTTCCTCTTGTATATCAAAACCGTAAACCCTTCCGTTCTGACCGACAAGGTTTGCCAAAAATAATGTATCGTGCCCGTTTCCTAATGTGGCATCCACCGCAATATCTCCGGGGCTCACTGCTTTTTGCAGCAAAGTTCTTGCGAAGGGCAAAATTCTTTCAAGTTTCATGCTTTAAGCCCCGCTAAACTCTTTTTGTAATATTTGCCCTGCCAGCTGTTCCGGCGTTTCAGCTCATTATCAATCGCATTTAAAACTTCCCATTTGTTAACGCTCCACATCGGTCCAATCATTAAATCAATCGGTCCGTCCCCCGTAATTCGATGGATAATCATTTCCTGCGGTAAAATCTCCAACTGGTCACATACTAAGTTTACATAGTCGTCAAAAGAGAGAAATTCAAGCATTCCTTTTTCGTATTGTTTTACCATCGGAGTCCCTTTAAGCAGATGAAGCAAATGAATTTTGATTCCTTGAACATCCAGCTTGGCTACCTCGCGCGCTGTTTTCATCATCATTTCAGGAGTTTCAAGCGGAAGCCCGTTAATGATATGGGAACAAACACGGATTCCATGCTTTCGAAGTTTATTGACTCCATCCACATAACATTGATAGTCATGGGCCCGGTTAATTAAAAGAGCAGTGCGTTCATGGACCGTTTGCAGACCGAGTTCCACCCATAAATAAGTCCGTTTGTTAAGCTCAGCCAAGTATTCGACGACATCATCCGGCAAGCAGTCAGGTCTTGTTGCAATCGAAAGTCCGACAACTCCTTCTTGCTTTAATACTGTTTCATATTTTTCTTTTAATACTTCCACAGGTGCATGTGTATTTGTAAATGATTGGAAATAAGCGATATATTTGCCGTCCTTCCATTTTCGATGCATTTTTTCCTTAATTTTTAAGAACTGGGTTTCCAAGTCTTCTGCACGGTTACCCGCAAAATCACCGGATCCGGCAGCACTGCAGAATGTGCATCCGCCATGAGCTACAGTCCCGTCGCGATTAGGGCAATCAAATCCTCCATCTAACGCCACTTTAAAAACTTTATGGCCAAAGACTTGGCGCAAATGGTAATTCCATGTATGGTAACGTTTATCGTTATTTGCATATGGAAAAGGGCTATTCTGACTCAAATCAGACACCTCTCGCTTTCTTTAGTTGACATAAAAAGAATTTTAACATGAAGAAATTAATTATCCAAATGAAATTCTTGCAAGTGAATTGGCAGTAATTCTCGAAGTTGTTCAGTTTTAATAAGGGGAGAGTGGAACAAAATAAAAGATGAAGCATGTGCTTCAATATCATGATGGAATCATTTAGAGGGGGACTAATCATGGCTACGCGTGAATCCATGGAGAACTTTCTTCAGCAATGTGAGGATACAATCCGATTAGCCCAAAAACATTACGAAAATGGCCGGAAGCAGCAGCATTTTGACAAAGATGGATATACAGCTGCGCTGCAGCAGTTGGAAACAACTTATAATGACCTGGCACACCTTGCCCATAGCGCAAATGCCCAGCAGCGTGAACAGCTTCATCGGAAGAGGTTGCAGATTCAGCAATTGCAAAACGATATGATCCTGTTGAGAGAGGAGCAGTCGCTGAATGAAAAAACGTTCTAAACGAAATAATCCCGAACAGAAAACGAGAAATGGCTTTAACAATCAGGACATGGAACTTGGAAAAGATTTTGATCCGATAAAACAATCGAAGAAAAATTATGAAAAACGAGGCGGGCAACCCGTCAAATCAAAATTTCACCCTGAACCGGAACAGTCTTCCTAAAACGGCCCGCCTTTATGGCGGGCTTCAGTTGTGAAAGAAGTTTTTTTAAATACTAATATTAACAAGTTCCTATTTTCCCTTATTGTTTATAGTAAAAACGGCTGCTCATCCAAAATCCGCGAATAAAGATGACCGGGGTCCTTGAACCTGAATCTTTATAATACAGTTCAACATCATTTTCTAATTGTATAAATGGCATATGGCACTCCCTCCTTTTTCGTTTTCCTTAATGGTATAATATCCATTACAGGCTCTTTAATGATGGGCCCGCTTGCATCCTGAAGGGAAATTTATTACAATATCAATATCAATATAATTAATATTGAGAAAGACAGTGAAAAGGAGTAGTAGTGGTGGACTCGCCCGTTTAAGAGAGTTGGCGGCAGGTGCAAGCCAGCCGGGCACATCATGAACTCGCCTTTGAGTTGCAAGTGTGAAATGTTCAAGTAATGCTTGCCGTTTTCCGCGTTAAGGATAAATGAAGTGAGTGTGGTTGCACACTAATTTGGGTGGTACCGCGGGAGAACTTAACATAATCCTCTCGTCCCTTTTTGGGATGAGAGGTTTTTTATATTTAAAGGTCTTGTTAATGAGTATTGTTGATAAACAGCATTTTGCACCCCTTAAATAAAGCTTATTTAAAAGATCTCACTATAACGAAGTGATAGAACAATTTCAGTAAACAGGAGGAAAAACAATGAGCTTTAATCATCAGCAAATTGAAAAGAAATGGCAGAAATATTGGGAAGAAAATAAAACATTTAAAACAAATGAAGAAAAAGGCAAAAGGAAATTTTATGCCCTCGATATGTTTCCATATCCTTCAGGTGCAGGGCTTCACGTTGGCCATCCGGAAGGATATACCGCTACTGATATTTTGTCGCGCATGAAGCGGATGCAGGGTTATAATGTCCTTCACCCGATGGGGTGGGATGCATTCGGATTGCCTGCTGAGCAGTATGCCCTTGATACGGGAAACGATCCGGCAGAATTTACAAAACACAATATTGAAAATTTCCGGCGCCAAATTAAATCGCTAGGATTTTCTTATGATTGGGATCGAGAAATAAATACGACAGATCCTGATTATTATAAATGGACACAATGGATTTTCTTAAAGCTTTATGAAAAAGGACTTGCTTATATTGATGAAGTGCCTGTTAACTGGTGCCCTGCCCTTGGAACTGTTTTGGCAAATGAAGAAGTAATTGATGGGAAAAGCGAGCGCGGCGGCCATCCGGTCGAACGCCGTCCAATGAAACAGTGGATGCTGAAAATTACTGCCTATGCTGACCGCTTGCTGGAAGATTTAGAAGAATTGGATTGGCCGGAAAGCATTAAAGAAATGCAGCGCAATTGGATCGGCCGCTCTGAAGGTGCGGAAATTACGTTCAAAATCGAAGGCCATGACGGTACATTTACCGTATTTACAACCCGCCCTGATACTCTTTTTGGAGCAACCTATGCTGTACTTGCTCCCGAGCACTCATTAGTAAAACAAATTACAACTGATTCACAACGTGATGCAGTTGAAAAATACATTGATCAAATCAAAAGCAAAAGCGATCTTGAGCGGACAGATTTAGCAAAAGAAAAAACAGGCGTATTTACAGGCGCTTATGCGATAAATCCGGCTAACGGCGAGAAAATGCCGATCTGGATCGCCGATTATGTACTCGCCACCTATGGAACAGGTGCAATTATGGCAGTGCCGGCCCACGATGAGAGAGACTATGAATTTGCGAAAAAATTTGGTCTCCCTATTAAAGAAGTAGTTGCAGGCGGAAATATTGAGAAGGAAGCCTATACGGGAGACGGAGAGCATATAAACTCAGGATTTCTTAACGGGCTGACTAAGGAAGAAGCAATCAAGAAAATGATTAGCTGGCTTGAGGAAAAAGGAATCGGCATGAAGAAGGTAACATACCGCCTTCGTGATTGGCTGTTCAGCCGCCAGCGTTATTGGGGCGAGCCAATCCCTATCATTCATTGGGAAGACGATACAATGACGGCGGTTCCGGAAGAAGAGCTGCCTCTGACTCTTCCAAAAACAACAGAAATTAAACCGTCAGGCACAGGTGAGTCTCCTCTGGCTAATATCGAAGAATGGGTAAATGTTGTCGATCCAGTCACTGGAAAGAAAGGACGCCGCGAAACAAATACGATGCCGCAATGGGCGGGAAGCTGCTGGTACTATTTGCGCTATATTGATCCAAAAAACGAAAATGCGTTAGCAGATCCTGAAAAGCTGAAAGAATGGCTTCCGGTTGACATTTATATCGGCGGTGCAGAACACGCCGTCCTTCATCTGCTATATGCACGCTTCTGGCATAAATTCTTATATGATATTGGAGTTGTTCCAACAAAAGAGCCATTCCAAAAGCTGTATAACCAAGGGATGATTCTTGGTGAAAATAATGAAAAAATGAGCAAATCAAGAGGCAATGTTGTTAATCCGGATGATATTGTAAAAAGCCATGGGGCTGATACACTCCGTTTATATGAAATGTTCATGGGTCCGCTTGACGCTTCCAAAGCCTGGTCTACGAATGGGCTGGATGGTTCCCGCCGCTTCCTTGACCGTGTATGGCGCTTGTTTGTAGATGAAGACGGATCGCTCAATCCAAAAATTCAAGAAACCGACAATGCACAAGTCCTTGAAAAAGTTTACCATCAAACAGTTAAAAAAGTGACGGAAGACTTTGAAGGATTGCGCTTTAATACTGCGATTTCTCAATTAATGGTATTTATTAACGAAGCATACAAAGCTGACATTCTTCCGAAAGCTTTTATGGAAGGTTTTGTGAAATTGCTTTCTCCGATATGTCCACATATTGCTGAAGAGCTTTGGGAAAAGATTGGCCACAGCGGTACGATTGCTTATGAAGCTTGGCCGGCATATGATGAAGCAAAGCTTGTGGATGATGAAATCGAAATCGTTGTCCAAGTAAACGGAAAAGTAAAGGCAAAACTTTTCGTGCCTGCTGATGCAACGAAAGAAATATTAGAGCAAATTGCGATGGAAGATGATAAAATTAAAGAACAAATTGACGGAAAAACCGTTCGCAAAGTAATTGCCGTGCCAGGAAAACTCGTTAATATTGTCGCAAATTAAGATGTTCTTCCCCCGGTTTAACGGGGGAATTTATTCTATTTGGTGAATAAAATATTGGCAGTTTGCTTTTTTATTTATTTTGAAATTGGTATTATTGTTCATGAGTTTATGCCATATCACAGGTTTTCGTTTAGTCGAAAAAGTCCTTTTGAAAGGGTGATAAAAATCGAAAGAATAGAAACCATTACTCCGGAGGAACTGAAAAAGAAACTTGAAGCCGGAGAAAAATTAGAGATGGTCGATGTAAGGGAAGATTATGAAGTAGCTCAAGGGATAATTCCAGGTGCAAAGCATATTCGAATGGGCGATATTCCGGAAAGCCTGGACTATTTTGATAAAGAGAAAGAGTACATCATTATTTGCCGTGCCGCCCATCGCAGCGAAATTGTTTGCTATTATTTAAAAGATCAAGGGTTTAAGGTGCGGAATATGGTAGGCGGCATGATTGAATGGACAGGCGAACTGGAATATTAGTAAATTCTTTGAAAAGCGCAAGTGTTATATAATAAAAAATTTTTTTCTTATTTATCAAGACATAAATCGTAAAAAGTCGCAAAAATAAAGGGTGATACTATTAGTCATGTATAATATGTATCACCCTTTTTCTATTTGTTCTACAAACGCTCCCTTTATCGAAATAAGAACGACTATTTATTCTCTACTGATGACTATACTGCTGCCCATACAGCGCAGTATGATCCGCCACAGCGCCCAATCGATAGAGGAAGGCATCATTTCTAAAGCTTACCGGAAAGCGTCTCGTTATTGGGGCATCTTTGGGATTACAGCTACTTTATTACCTGTCGTAATTTTGTATCTTATGATTACAAAAGGTTTTTAATTTAAAGGGGAGAATACAAATGGCTGTTATTATTGTAAATTTCAAATATTAAGATTTTTAAAAACACATTTAGTATAAAATTCAAAATATTTGGATACAATCAACATTAATAAGGTTTAGAAAGGGAGAGTCCCCGTTGATTCAAGTGAAACTGTTTGATGAGGAGCACGAAGCGGATCTTGAAATTGAAATGAACAGCTTTCTGGAACAATTGGATGAGCATAAAATTGTAGATATTAAGTACAATATTGCCGCCATTAAAGAAGATGAAGAAGAGCAAATTTACTGTTTTACTGCAATGGTGATTTATCGGGCATGAGCCGGGAATACGAGGATCAATCCATCTAATGGTAATCTTGGAAAAAATCCAATTTATTTTGGAAAAATAACTGATAATCTTGCAAAAAAAGAATATAATTTTGCAATAAAACTATTTTATCTTGGAAAATCTGTAAACATTTTTGGGAAACATGCAAAAAAAGTTCTGTCAACGTTTTGACTCAAGTACTGGTAAGAACCGGCCAAATTTTTACGGCCGATTCTCGTTTAATGAATAAATGGCAGCATTCAGGCCGGCAAGCCTGCCGGTAACAAGTGCTGCTGTAATATTGTATCCGCCGGTGTATCCGTGAATATCAAGGATTTCCCCGCAAAAATAAAGTCCGGGCATCTTTTTTGAGGCCATCGTTTGCGGTTCGATCTCTTTAACGGAGACTCCGCCGCCGGTAACGAACGCTTTTTCAATCGAGAGAGTCCCGTTTACTTTAAATTGGAACTGTTTGCAGCTTCGGGCAAAACTTCGAAGTTTTTCGCGGGAGACAGCTGAACATTGTATAGATGGATCAATACTATTTTCTTCTAATAAAAATAAAAGGTATCTTTCCGGAAGGAGCCCTTTTAGTGTGTTCTTAACCGCTTTTTTCGGTTCCGCTTTAATAAGTTTAGCAATTTCTTGAAAAAGCTCTTCTTCCTTCTTATCTGGAATGGAGTCAAGGCTCATTGTTACTTCCGGCAGATTCCATTTGTCCATCGCTTTTACGACAAATTGGCTGCAGCGGAGAACTGCCGGGCCGCTGATTCCAAAATGCGTAAAGATCATATCCATTCGATGGGTGATCAGCGGTTTGCCTTTCGGATTTAAAACGCTTAATGAAATATCCCGCAATGAAAGACCTTGAAGCGTTTTATTTTGAATAAAAGGCTCAAATGATGTGACAGGTACTTCAGTGGGAAATAATTTTGTAATGGTATGCCCTGCTTTTTTAGCCCAGGCATAACCGTCTCCGGTTGATCCTGTTTGAGGCACTGACTTGCCTCCGACTGCAATGACAATCGAATACGCTTTTATTTTTTCTCCTGTTTTCAATTCCACAAATGATGTTTTTCCGTCGTCAAAGTGGATGTCTTTTACCGGTGAATTTGTTCTAATTTCAACTTTCAATTCGGCCAGTTTTTTCAGTAAAGCATCAATTACCGATTTTGCTTTATTACTGACCGGGAACATTCTGCCGTGGTCTTCTTCCTTTAACTTTACCCCGAGTCCTTCGAAAAAAGAAATGATATCTTCATTGCTGAAAATTGAAAATGCACTGTATAAAAAGCGCCCGTTTCCGGGTATATGCTTGATAATTTCTTCTACAGGAAGACGGTTTGTTACATTACAGCGCCCGCCGCCGGAAATTGCCAGCTTTCTGCCCAGCTTTTCCCCTTTATCAATCAAAAGCACCTTGGCACCCTGCTCACCTGCTGCAATCGCTGCCATTAACCCGGATGGGCCCCCGCCGATGACGATTACGTCAAAACTCATCGTTTCACCAACTTTTCTCTATTCGCTTTCAAACACGTTCATATTATAAAACATTTCCAAACAGGATGAAAACGAAACAGTTTTTGCCGGGAGGAAGATGGCAGGTAGTATATGGGGAAAAAGAAAGGTAAACTATTGATATGGCTATGTGAAGGAAATATGAAAATTCATGATAAGTTCAGCTTTCATTTAAGTTTATGATAAAATACATTGTCGGAGTTATTTTTTTTAGGAAGGGATTATATGTCATCAAAGCTTTTAAGAGGTACCTTCATATTGACACTGGGAACAATTATTTCGAAAGTTCTTGGCCTTTTTTATGTTATTCCGTTTTATGCGATTGTAAAAGACTATGGGACTGCGCTTTATCAATTTTCTTATGTACCATATACGATTTTTATCAGCGTTGCAACAGCTGGTGTTCCGCTTGCTGTTTCCAAATTTATATCAAAATATAATGCTCTTGGCGAGTATGCTGTAGGCAGAAAGCTTTTTAAATCCGGACTCATTGTCATGTTGGCGAGCGGAATAATATCATTTTTAATACTTTACTTTTCTGCACCTGTTCTTTCTGAAATCAGCATGTTAAATGAAAAAGGAAGTTCATCAAGTACTGATAAAATAAAAGTAGAAGATGTTACGACCGTAATAAGAGCCGTAAGTTTTGCATTAATCGTTGTTCCATTTATGAGTTTGATCCGCGGATTTTTCCAGGGACATCAATCGATGGGCCCGTCAGCTGTTTCACAGGTTGTTGAACAGATTGTCCGAATTGTTTTCCTATTGGCCGGAGCATACATTGTCCTAAATGTTTTCGATGGAAGCTTGGTAACTGCTGTCAGTGTGGCAACATTTGCCGCTTTTATCGGCGCAATCGGCAGCATGGTTGTTTTAGTTTGGTACTGGTTTAAACGAAAACCTCATTTGGACAAGCTGCTTGAGCAGGATAAGGGTACGATGGATATTTCTTTAAGAGAAATGTATAAAGAAATATTAACGTATGCCGCTCCGTTTGTTCTTGTCGGAATAGCCAATCCTTTGTTCCAGTTTATTGATCAGCTGACATTCACAAGGGCAATGCTGTCACTTGGAATTGATAAAAATCAAGCAGTGTCAGCATTTTCTGTTCTTAATTTCCAAACACACAAGCTTGTGATTATCCCTGTTTCGCTAGCAACTGCTTTTTCATTAACGTTGGTTCCAAGTGTTACAAAAGCATTTGTGGAAAAAGACTTGAGCAACCTGAATCATCAGCTTAATCAAACATTTCAAGTGCTTCTCTTTTTGACATTGCCCGCCGCTATCGGCCTTTCACTCCTGGCTGAGCCGGTTTACACTATTTTTTACGGTCATGCGGATATTGGAACAGAGGTGTTAAAATCGTATTCTCCGGTTGCGATATTATTTGCTCTTTATTCTGTTACCGCAGCGATTTTGCAAGGAATTAATGAGCAGCGCTTCACGGTGTTAAGTTTGCTTGTTGGTTTATTGATTAAATTAAGTTTAAATATTCCGCTTATAAAATTAATGGAGACACAGGGAGCTGTATTAGCAACGGCACTTGGCTATACCGGGGCCATTATCATTAATTTGTTTGTCATTAAATATTTTGCTCGTTATCCGTTTCGTTTTGTGGCCAGACGGAGTTTGCTTATTGCTATTTTTACCGCCATAATGTATATTGCTACAAAATTTGTCTATCGTTTCTCAGTATTGTTTTTGTCTCCGGAAACAAGATTTCAGTCTTTTATCATCGTTATGGTTTGTGCAGTATTTGGGGCAGGAATCGTCTTTTATTTAGGCCATCGATCGAAACTCATTTATTTATTATTTGGCAGCAGAATTGATAAGCTAAAGAGAAAACTTCGTCTGCCAATCTAAAAAGAAGAAGGGCCCCGCTTTAAGGCGAGATCACCTTCTTATGTTTTAGTAATTATAGTATTCTTCTTCCCTGATTCCGAGTCGGCGTTCGATCCGGTCAATGCGGCGGTTTAGCCGGTCTACTTGCTGGTCAAGCCTGTCAACCCTGCGGTCTAACCTGTCCAGGCGACGGTAGATATCCTGCCATCCTTGAAATCCCGGTTGGGGAAACCCAGTTCCTTGCTGCCGATAATAATAATCCATATAAGCACACACTCCTTATTATTTTCTTTGAAACTATGGTATCAGTCTATGGATTATACAATGAAAGGCAACGGACAGACGCCCAGATAAAATGAAACTTTATCCTCCGATGTAAGTTTTGTTATTACCGCTATAGAGGCGGGAGACTTATGGGTGATTTATTTTTCTGCGAGGTGGAGAATGAGAATCGATAAAATGTTGGCAAATTTAGGATTTGGCAGCAGAAAGGAAGTAAAAAAGATATTAAAGGAAGGGGCTGTCAGAGTAAACGGCCAAATTGTAAAAGATGCCAAACAGCATGTTGACCCTGAAAATGATGTCGTGACATTAAATGGTGAGACCGTTGAATATAAAGAGTTCATCTACTTAATGATGAACAAGCCGCCGGGTGTTGTGTCGGCAACAGAAGATCATCAAGATGAAACGGTTATTGACTTGTTGGGAATGGAAGATCTTGTCTTCGAGCCTTTTCCGGTCGGAAGGCTTGATAAGGATACGGAAGGGCTTTTATTAATAACGAATGATGGACAGCTTGCACATCGACTGTTATCGCCGAAAAAGCATGTTCCTAAAACATATTTTGCCGTAATCGACGGGGAGGTAACAGAACGGGATAGAGAGGCATTTAAAAACGGCGTCGCACTTGATGACGGGTATAAAACGAAACCCGGGGAATTAAAAATCTTAAAGTCCGGTTTAACTTCAGATATTGAATTAACGATTACGGAAGGAAAGTTTCATCAAGTTAAAAGAATGTTTCAGGCGGTTGGAAAAAGAGTCATTTATTTAAAGAGAATATCCATGGGCCCTTTAAAGCTGGATGAGACTCTTGAATTAGGGGAATACCGTGAGCTGACAGATGAGGAGCTGCAACAAATAAGGGAATATCAATCTTAATGGACGACATTGACTTTTAAGAGTTTATGATTCTTTGATTTGGTTAATAGGCTTTTGATCAGTTATGGGCCGTCAATTTGCCATAATCGTCCGAAAGTATCCTCTTTGAAGAAAATTTTTGATAAAACAAATAAGGAACTGGCCCACATGGTAAAAAAACGAATCTTTTGGGCAGTTCCTTCATATTTTCTATCATTATTTACATTTTACGAAGTCATTTTTACCTTCTTTTGCGTTGTTGTCCACTTGCCGCGGCTTGGACTTTTCACCAAGTCATTATAAACCAAGACATTCAAATCTCTTTGGATGGTACGAGGAGTTATACCAAATTCTTCTACAAGATCTTGAGTCGTTACAGTTCCATTGTTCTTAATATACAAGTAGACGGATTTGATACGGTTTAACATTCGGTTAGTTGAAGGTTTCAAAAAACCACTCCCTATCCTTTTTTCAAACCTTTGGCATATTCCTGCAACCGACTTTCCCATGAAGAAACATGTCTTCAAGCTATGTAGTTTGTTTTCTTTTCCTCAGACAACCCCTTTTCTTTACCATGTAGGGTAAATCTAATAAGACCATTCCTTTATTTTTATTGTAACCATATTTTCAGATAATTTCTACCGATAAGTACAAATTTACGAAATATTAATATCTTTTTTTCTATAGATCGAATCATGGGTTCCCCCTTTTTTGGGTGCATGCTATAACGTATGGGAGGCGACCGGCCATTATGATTATTGCTTCTGAAAAAAGTTTCCAGTTTTCGAAAATATTGAAATTGTATATCATTTACAGGTGATTTTATTTTCTATAATATTTTGAATGGATTGCTGTTGAAATAATGAATCAGTTGCGTAATAATCTTGTTTATCCAAAGGAAAATGTTTATTTTCCATAAAATGAAAAAAGTATGGGCTGCTTATGACGGACGTCGGCTATATGTTCTTTAAAATATCAAATGACGAAAGTGGCTTTCTCTGTTTCCTATAAAAAAATGATGACCAACGTTCCCCCATATTATAATCAGGACCTGCAAACTAGGGGCTGTCTCATAAGGGTCTGACCCTTAGGCTTTTTATACGGTGTCTTATCTAGAAGACTCATCTATCGCGGTGGCTGATATGCCATGGAGGTTTGAGACAGCCCCTTCTTTTTAAAAAGCATTTAAGCGGGAATATATTTATAATAATGAAATAATGGATTCACATTGCAATATATGGAACGCAGTAAGGAGGAAATAGTGTGGAAGCAATCAATTGGATGAAAGAAGTTGACAAAAGAAAAGACGAACTGATTCATGATACACAAAAGTTATTAAAAATTAAAAGTGTCTTAGATGAAGAAAATAGTACTCCGGATGCTCCGCTCGGTCAGGGGGTAAAGGAAGCATTATCCTTTATGCTCGATCTCGGAGAAAAAGACGGATTCAAGGCAAAAAATGTAGAAAATGTCGCAGGACACTTGGAATTCGGTGAAGGGGAAGAATTGGTAGGCATTCTTTGCCATGTTGATGTTGTACCTGAAGGGGATGGATGGACGAGCGACCCATTCGGCGCCGAAATCCGGGACGGGAAAATTTTTTCCCGCGGGGCGATTGATGATAAAGGTCCGACAATGGCCGCTTACTATGCGATGAAAATTGTAAAAGAACTCGGTTTTCCTTTAAAAAAGCGGGTCCGGATGATTATCGGAACAGATGAAGAGAGCAACTGGCGATGCGTGGATACATATTTTAAATATGAAGAAATGCCGTCAATGGGGTTTGCTCCTGATGCAGATTTCCCGATCATTTATGCGGAAAAAGGTATTTCTGATTTTGATATTGTCCAATCTTCCGAGGCAGATGCAAATCATGGTGATGATGTGAAAATTGAAGTAGCTCAATTTTCTTCGGGTAGAAGGTACAACATGGTTCCTGATTTCGCGAAAGCTGGGCTCTTCGTTCATGACCGGCAAACAGAAATAATCCAGCGGTTTAAAGAATTTCGTAAACAGCGTGAACTCGAAGGAAAGTGTTATGTGGATAGCGGAGAATTAATCATTGAATTGCAAGGTTTATCAGCCCATGGCATGGAACCGGACAATGGAGTGAATGCAGGATTTCTTCTGGCAGAATTTTTGTCCCAATGGAAAATCGATCGGAAAGCGCAGCACTTTTTTACTTTTGTTACAAAGTATTTTTCGAAAGAATCTCGCGGGCGAGAACTCGGCATTGCATATTCTGATGAGATTACAGGGGATTTAACGATTAATGTTGGAAAAATCAGCTATTTCAAGGAACGGGGAGGACAGCTTGGAATCAACTTGCGGTATCCGGTTACTGCTGATATGGAAGAAAAAAAGGATCAACTGGAACAGCTTCTTAAAAAAGAGGGCTTTAAAATTGATAATTTCTCTGATTCAAAGCCGCACCATGTTGATGAAACAGATTTTCTTGTCCAAACATTAAAGAAGGTATATGAGGAACAAACAGGTGAGAAGGCAGAGCTGCTTTCCATCGGGGGCGGAACGTACGCTCGTTCTTTAAAGTCAGGAGTTGCTTTTGGTCCGCTGTTTCCGGGAAGACCTGATGTTGCCCATCAAAAAGATGAGTACATTATTATTGATGATTTGTTAAAGGCAACCGCTATTTATGCACAGGCGATTTACGAATTAGCAGCTAAGTGAACTTTACCCTTGAAATGCGATGATATACCTATCAGAGAAGAATGAACCGTACTTCCATAAAATTGCTTTTTGTACGGCCAGACCCCTCTAATGCAACATAAAAAATTTTCTATATGTTGTCATTGAAGAAGGGGGTCTGACCCGATTTTACTTTTCTCAATCGAATTCGAATAAGTCACTGGATAAATATCGTTCGCCTGTGTCGCTAATGATGCACACAACGACATCTTCCGGTGAAAGCTGTTTTGCGGTTTCAATTGCGGCGAAACAGGCTGCACCTGATGAAGGGCCGACAAGAATTCCTTCTTCTTTCGCAAGGCGCCGTGTTATTTCATACGCCTCTTCATCTTTAATTAAATGAATTTTATCATACACATTTTGATTGAGAATGCCAGGAATAAATCCCGGGCTTGTGCCGACGAGCTTATGCTTGCCGGGCTTTCCGCCTGAAAGCACCGGAGAGCCTGCAGGTTCTACTACATGAACAGTTAGATCCGGGTAATACTCGCGAAGGACTTCCCCTGTTCCTGTAATAGTTCCGCCTGTTCCGGCAGCTGCAACAAAAGCTTTTAGCGGCTTCCCGATTTGTTTCATAGCTTCAATGATTTCAAGTGCTGTTGATTGTCGGTGGGCTTCCGGATTTGCTTCGTTTTCAAACTGCATAGGAATGTAACTGCCGGGAATTTCAGCAGCAAGCTCTTTTGCCTTTTTTATGGCTCCCGGCATTTTTTCATCCCCGGGAGTCAAAACGACTTCTGCGCCATACGCTTTCAAAATGTTTATCCTTTCTTGCGTCATCGTATCCGGCATTACGATAATCGCACGGTACCCCCTTGCGGCTGCATTCATGGCTAGTCCAATGCCGGTATTGCCGCTTGTTGGTTCAATGATCACTGAGCCCGGTTTCAATTTTCCTTCTTTTTCAGCTGTTGCAATCATATGATAAGCTGCCCGGTCTTTAACGCTCTTACTCGGATTGTAAAACTCAAGTTTTAAATAGACAGTTGCTCCATCTTTCGGGCAAAGCCGATTAAGTTTTACAAGCGGTGTTTTTCCAATTAGATTTGCAATATTTTCAACAACTTTCATTTTTTACCTTTCCTATTCTATTCAATATATGAGAATATAATTGTATTTTATTTTTTGAAAATGATATTCTTCATTTAATCTTATAAAAACAATGTAACTTATTCAATAAGTAGGATTGATCTCTTTCGTCTCTCATTTCTGCCAATTTGAAAAAAGATTTGCTAAAATAGGTAAAAAACGTGTTTTTGAAAGGGCGAATTCAACGAATGGAGAAAAACCCACACTATTTTTTAGCGGTTCGTTTGTCAAAAGAATCAAAAAAATTGTTGCATGAAAAAGCAGAGCAATTGAAGAGCGAGCTTAAGTTTGCGAGGTGGGTTCACCATGAAGACTATCATCTTACACTTGTATTTTTGGGCAATGCATCTGTCAGCCAATTAAATAAAACAAAAGAGCTGGTTCAAAAATACATTGATGGGACCCGTGCTTTTTCTTTGATTATTCAGCACTTTGGAACTTTTGGGAGAAAGGATTCACCGAGAATTCTCTGGGCAGGAGTTAATAAAGAAGAACGCCTTCATAAATTGAGGAATCTTGTATTTACCGCATGCGAAAAAGCAGGTTTTCAACTTGATACAAGGCCGTTTTCTCCCCATATTACGTTAGCCAGAAAATGGACCGGTTCTTCTCCTTTTTCTCCAGCCTTTTTATCAATAAATAATAGCATTGAAGAAAAGCCGATTACATTTGTAGCGAAAGATGTGGTCTTATACCGGACCCATTTCGAGAAAACTCCAAAATATGAACCAGTTGCCACATTTCCGCTTCTAATTGAATAAATTGGTATAAAAACTTCAAACATAAAAGAATTTAAAGGAAGGCAATGTCGATGGGACAGTTGATCAAACTTCAAGATTACGTTTCCAGATATGAACAAGATATCTTTTTATATCCTTCCCGATTTGTTCGTCTAAAAAGGCAGCAGTGGGAGCGATTGAAAAACATTTGGGAGAATGGTGATGTAAATAACCAAAACAGCCAAAAGGATTTGTCCTTTTTGTTGGAAGATGAAAAACAGCCGATTATAGATAAAATGAAATGGATTTTTCGTTTAAGAAAAAAAGAAAACGAGGAAAATGATGTAATTGTCTCAGATGAGGAAAATGAACAAGATGAGGATTTTGGACTTCAATTTACAGCTTCGCTTCCGATTCTCCCAAAATCCTTAGAAGAATTAAAGCAGCAATTCCTTGATCAGCTTTTCCGTTTTCAGATGAAGTGGGCCACCTCAACGCTGATTGAAAAATCAATGGTTGATCATAAATATTATTTTGATGAAAAGCTAAAATTTTTCCTTCAGCGCTTTCCGGACACATTTCTCGTTTTATACAAACCGATCTTTCGGTTAAAAGAGGCACCGGTTGAACTGGAAATTATCATGTTGACCCCTATTGACGTGTGGTGTATATCGTTTCTGGAAGAAGAAAATCACGCTGTATTTATTGGGTCAAAGAATCGGTTTTGGTCAAAGCGCTACGAAAATACAGAGAAAAAAATCTTAAACCCTCTTCTTGCTTTGAACCGGACGGAGAAAATCATTCAAAAGCTTTTCAGCTTGTATGAAATCGATCTTCCTGTTCGTAAAGCAGTTCTTTCAAGAAATGGATATATTGATTACCAAGAAGCACCTTATGACGTACGCCTTGTGGAAAAAAGGAATCTTGATGATTGGTTTACATCATTGAGAAGATTGCGTTCTCCTTTGAAGCATAAGCAATTAAAAGCAGCAAAAATACTTCTTGAGTATTGCCAGACGACGTCCATGCGAAGAATGGAATGGAAAATTTTTGATGAAGAAAAAAATATCGAATAGACGTCTGTAAAGACGGGCTTTTTGGAAAAGATATGTATTATCTTCTTGTCTATTCTGAAGGAGAAATCGCTGGCACTCTTCTTTACAAGTTGAAGTTCATAGGCGTTCTCTCAATCTAAATGAAAGAATATAAGATAGCGGAAGCAGAGGAAGGAAAGGAGATGACTCATTTTTGATTGCGATTGACAGGCAATTTTTTGCTTATCTTGATGACATACAAGTCATAACGATTTTACTCCCCAATTCCTATCACGGCGGCTCTTCTTCCTGTTTTCATTTAACGAATGAAGAAATAAACTGTGAACTTACCATAACCGAAACTGTGAAGCTGGATGAATCGATAAAATATATTTGCCATTCTGAAATACAACCGGAATTTGGAAAACAATATTGGATTTCAGATGAACACGGGGGAAAAACAGACCTTCAAATTGGTGCGGTCATTCGAACTGAGGCCTTTGATGAGCGTTTTTATTATGATGGAAACGACCTTGGGAACAACTATTCCAGAGAAAAAACAGTTTTTAAACTTTGGGCGCCGACAGCAGTGAAGGTGAGATTGAAGCTTCATGAGCCGGGAGGAAACGAATTGGAACCGATTCCAATGCAAAGAGGGGAATCCGGTGTTTGGTTTGCTGAAGTTCATCGGGATTTGGAATGTTACCAATATTCATACCTTGTTTGCGTAAATCTCGAATGGAAAGAAGCTGTTGACCCTTATGCAGTTGCTGTAACGGCTAACGGAAAAATGGGAGTTGTAGTTGATTTGGCAAAGACCAACCGGGAAAAACCTTCTTTACCGCCATTTCAACATGCGGTTGATGCGGTGATTTATGAAACGCATATTCGTGATTTTACTATTCATCCAAATAGCGGAGTGAAAAATAAGGGAAAGTATTCCGGAGCCGGAGAAACGGGTACAACAGGAAAAGACGGGTTGCCGACGTGCCTTTCTTACGTGAAAGACCTTGGTATTACTCATATTGAATTTCTTCCTTTCCACGATTTTGAAGGTGTAGATGAATTAAAACCGGCCAACAAATATAATTGGGGCTATAACCCCTTGCATTTTAATGTTCCCGACGGAAGCTATTCGACAGATCCGCATGATCCCTATAAAAGAATCAAGGAATTAAAGGAAATGATTTTTTCCATTCAAAAACAAGGGTTAAGGGTCATTATGGATGTTGTTTATAATCATGTGTATATTCGTGAACAGTCTTCATTTGAAAAAATTGTCCCTGGCTATTATTTTCGGCATGATGAGTTTGGAATGCCTTCAAACGGCACGGGAGTGGGAAATGATTTGGCAACCGAACGGCGGATGGTGAGAAAATTTATTATCGATTCTGTTCTTTTTTGGCTGAAAGAGTACCATGTCGATGGGTTTCGGTTTGATCTAATGGGAATCATTGATATTGAGACAATGAATGAGATAAGAAAAGAGGTTTCCAAAATTGATGAAACAGTCATCTTGATCGGTGAAGGATGGGACTTAAACACCCCAATTCCTCCTGAAAAAAAAGCAAATATTCGCAATCAAAAATATTTGCCGGGAATAGGGCAATTTAATGATTGGTTTCGGGATTCGATCAAGGGAAGCACCTTTAACTTGTACGACCGCGGCTATGCACTCGGCAATGAGTATTATTTCGAGTCTGCCAAGCAATTGCTTGTTGGCAGTATCGGTTTTGAAAAAATGGATAAAGGCATTTTTACTGAGCCGGTTCAGTCAGTCAATTATGTGGAATCACATGACAATCATACGATGTGGGATAAAATCAACATTTGTGAAAAAGAAACAGATGAAGAAATAATAAAAAAGCATCACAGATTGGCAACGGTGATGGTTTTATTATCACAAGGAATTCCATTTCTTCACAGTGGACAGGAATTTTTCCGAACGAAAAAAGGAGTTGGAAATAGTTACCGTTCCCCAGATGAAATCAACCAGCTTGATTGGGACCGTAAAACACAGTTTGCCGATAATGTTGAATATATTAAAGGGATCATTTCAATTAGAAAATCGCATCAGGCTTTTCGTTTTCACCGCGCAGATTTGATAAGAAAGCATATACGTTTTCTCCCTTATCCAAAGCCGGTAATAGGCTGCTTTTATGAAGATGTTCAAGAATTTGGGCAATGGAAAACGATCTTAGTGATTTTTAATCCTTCACGAAAGGTACAAAAAATTGATTTGCCTATGGAAGGAAAATGGGAAGTGCTGGCGAATCACGAAAACGCGAAAGCCAAGCCTTTCTTGTCAATCAGCCAAATGGAAATCGAGGTAAATCCTGTTAGTTTATATGTACTGGTAAAATAATTAAAAGCGTTTTCTGCTATTTTTTAGATCATGATTTACTTGACGATATAAGTCAATTGGAGATAATATTTATTAAGATAGCTATTGTTAGAGTTATTTTCAATAGCTGTCTTTTTTATCTTTTCGAGGATAAATACATTCAAAGATGATTCGGCTGTATTTGGCAAAGGAGCCAATTTCCGCTGTTGTCGAATAAATTGAAGGTGAACAATTTTGGAACATTTATTTGGACAAGATTGGGAGATTGTTCCCGCTGGCGGGAACACAGGAGAAGCATTTATTGCCAAGCATCAAGAACAAAAGTTGTTTTTAAAGCGTAATTCTTCTCCATTCCTGGCTGTTTTATCTGCTGAGGGAATTGTCCCAAAACTTGTTTGGACAAAGAGATTGGAAAACGGAGATGTGATCACTGCCCAGCAATGGTTGTACGGGCGGGAGTTAAAGCCTCCGGAGATGAACGATACCCGGGTGGCAAAGCTCCTCAGGAAAATTCATCAATCTAAGCCTTTGCTCGGTATGTTAACGAGGCTCGGAAAATCACCGCTTCAACCGGAAACCCTTCTTCACATAATTGAGAAAGAATTGGATACTGATCTGCTTGAATTTCCGGCTGTTAAAAAAGCGAGAGATTTTTTAGGAAAAGAAGTTGCCAACATTCGTTGCAATGAAAAAGTGGTTTGCCACTGCGATGTAAATCATAACAACTGGCTGCTTTCTGACGACAACCAGTTGTATTTAATCGATTGGGATAGTGCGATGATTGCTGATCCCGCGATAGATCTTGGCCTTCTTTTGTACTGGTATATCCCTGAGAATGAGTGGGAAAGCTGGTTAAATCGGTACGGAACGAAACTAACGGAAGATTTAAAACTGAGAATGAAGTGGTATGTTCATGCTCAAACATTAACTTCGATCCAATGGTATAAAAATAAAAAACGCTTTGACGAAATGGAAAAATGGATTCAATATTTGGACGTTATTTTATAAAGTTGTTAAGATAATTGATTCATATTATTTACCCATTGGGCTAACCGCTCTTGGTTTGATTCAATGTACCGGTCTAAATCAGATGATTGAATTCCGTGCCGGCTGTATTCATATATTTCTTGTAAAACTGTTTTTATATTTTCATTTACGTTGTTGTTATCCATTAATGACTTTACCAATCGTTCCAATTGTTCACATTCAGAAACAGATCCGCAGCAATCCAGCTGGTGATTGCTTAATATATCTGTTAATAAATTTACTTGATCTTGATGACTTAACGGCATTTCAAATCATCCTTTCAGTTTATGAAGGAATTCACTTATATGTTGTGAATTCCTTTTTGCATTTATACATTGGATTTTGTTTGATTTCATATATGCCTGGAATGACAATAAAAAGGTTGCGCTCCCATTATGGTGCATGGTATGGTTTGGACGATATTATTTTATAGAGGTGTCACAATGCGATTACGAAATAAGCCTTGGGCAAAGGATAAACTAAAGCAATATCCTCAATACGTTATCTTATCTCCACAGGATTATAAAGGAAAATGGACCGAAGCTTTTGAAAAGGACCTGCCGCTCCATATTGAAATTGGCACAGGAAAAGGCCGGTTTATCACTGAAATGGCCCGAAAGAATCCAAAAATAAATTACCTTGGAATTGAATTGCAGGAAAGTGTTTTAGTTTCTGCATTGGACAGGCTGATTGAAGCAGAGCTGCCAAATGTTAAGCTTTTAAACGTAAATGCGGCAAATTTGAAGGAATACTTTGCAAAAGGGGATGTTGAGAGGATTTATCTTAATTTTTCCGACCCATGGCCAAAAAAGCGCCATGAAAAGCGGAGACTAACATATAAATCCTTCCTTGATCTCTATAAAGATATTCTTGTCGATGAGGGGGAAATACATTTTAAAACAGACAATCAGGGGTTGTTTGAATACTCATTGGTCAGTTTTTCAGAATATGGATTATTGCTGAAGGATATCAGTTTGGATTTGCATAAAAGCAACTTTGAAGGCAATGTAATGACAGAGTATGAACAAAAATTTTCCGAAAAAGGAAATCGCATTTACCGTTGTGAGGTAAAATTCCAATAAATGTTTCAACAGGAAAAAATCCCTTCAATTCAGGGGATTTTTTTGCTGCGGAAAAATTTTCAAATATTATGATGTCTGATACACGTCGAGAATGGTTCCGGTAGATGCATCAGCAATGAATTCAATTTGCTCGTTTTTGCCATTTGCCATTCTGAATATTCCACCTTTGTATACGTTGTATTGCAGCAACTTCTTTTCGTATGGTTCAGTTTTCATCTGAATCCAGGAACCGCTGATCGGCCCTTGTTTTTTAAATTCGGATTTTACATGTTCTAAAACTTTTTCGGGGGAAATTGTTTTGTTTTGATCAAGAAGTTCTTTTGCTGCGTAACCGGCAATAAAACCTGCACCAACTCCCAACAAGAAAGTTTTCCAGTTCATATGTATACCTCCAATTGTAAAGGCTCAACATCCAGGGGAAATATAAGGTTTCATTTTCTCATCTTATCATACCAAAATTTTTTAATGCGAAACATAATTTAATCAAGATATTTTGAGAAAACTTGCATCACAATCGCCGCGTAAGAAGTGGTAGACCGTGTGAAAGTTCTGTAAAATAAACACTATACATATAAAGATAGCCTAGAAAATAGGTAAATAAAGGAGTCTAAGGACGATGAATGAACACACATTACAGCTTTTTAAAACATTAACGGAACTTCCCGGTGCCCCGGGCAATGAACATCAAGTCCGTAAATTTATGAGAGAACAGCTTGGCCAATACGCTGATGAAGTTGTCCAGGATGGACTTGGAAGCATCTTTGGAGTAAAACGTGGCGACGATAGAGGCCCTGTTATAATGGTCGCGGGCCATATGGATGAAGTAGGTTTTATGGTTACCTCCATCACGGACAATGGAATGATCCGATTCCAGACTCTTGGAGGATGGTGGAGCCAGGTTTTACTTGCGCAGCGGGTGCAAATTATTACGGAAAACGGTCCAGTTATCGGCGTAATTGGGTCAATCCCTCCGCATCTTTTAGATGATGCAAAACGCAATAAGCCAATGGAAATTAAAAATATGCTCATTGATATCGGGGCAGATGACAAGGAAGATGCGATAAAAATCGGGATTAAACCAGGGCAGCAAATCGTGCCGATCTGTCCGTTTACTCCGATGGCCAATAACAAAAAAATTTTAGCGAAAGCATGGGACAACAGGTACGGGTGCGGCCTTGCGATTGAGCTTCTTCAGGAAGTGCAAAACGAAAAACTGCCGAATATTTTATATTCCGGTGCGACAGTGCAGGAAGAAGTCGGGTTAAGAGGGGCGCAGACTGCTGCAAATATGATTAAGCCGGATCTTTTCTTTGCCCTTGACGCAAGCCCGGCCAATGATATGACAGGTGACAAAAAAGAATTCGGCCATATAGGAAAAGGAGTCTTGCTCCGCATTTTGGACCGTTCGATGGTAACGCATCGGGGAATGAAAGAATTTGTTCTTGATACGGCAGAAACACACGGAATTCCATATCAATACTTCGTTTCCCAGGGCGGAACAGACGCAGGCCGCGTTCATCTTTCGAACGAAGGTGTTCCAAGCGCAGTAATTGGAATTTGTGCGAGGTATATTCATACTCATGCATCGATCATTCATGTCGATGATTACGCGGCCGCAAAAGAGCTGCTTGTAAAACTTGTAAAAGCATGTGACCGTTCTACCGTTGACTCGATTAAACAAAATGGGTAATCGGGGGCCAGACCCTCATTGCGTTAATGCGTTAATGCATTGAGGGCCAGGCCCGCACTGCGTTAAAGTGTTAAAGCGCTGGGGACGCCGTTCGGGAGCTTTCTTTTACTTTTTACATGAAAGTGAGATGGAAGAATGAAGATAATAATTGGTACGAAAAATCCGGCAAAAGTTTCAGCGGTTAAGAGTGCGTTTTCCGGCTATGAAGCTGAATTTTTTTCAGTTGACGTTCCCTCAGGAGTAAGCGAGCAGCCTTTTAGTGATGAAGAAACGATAAAGGGAGCTGTAAACCGGGCTATTCAGGCACTAGAGACAGGTAAAGGAGATATTGGGATCGGCCTGGAGGGAGGCGTCCAGGAAACAAGCTATGGATTGTGTCTATGTAATTGGGGGGCGCTTATCACGCAAAATTCTATGCCGATTATTGCCGGGGGCGCCCGAATTTTGCTTCCTGAAGTGATAGCGGAACGGCTCCGGTCCGGTGAAGAATTAGGCCCGGTAATGGAAGACTATGCCCAAAAAGCAGACGTTCGTAAAAATGAAGGAGCAGTCGGAGTTTTTACAAAAGGGAGAATCGATCGTGCAAGTATGTTTTCTCATATCATGAACCTGCTCATCGGGCAATACGAATACCAGACAAAAAAAGGGGTCAATCCCTCACCGCGTTAATGCGTTAATTCAATGAGGGCCAGTCCCGCACCACGTTAATGCGTTAATATAATGAGGGCCAGACCCTCACTGCGTTAATGCGTTAATATCACAAAAATGGTTTGGAACGGAGGTATGGCTGAAGGCTGCTATTTTGCATTTTATTGGACCTGCGGCATTTTGGCTGCTATTATCGGAATATATGAGGAAAAAAGGCTGGATCGAGTCCGGTGACATATTGATTCATACAGGAGGAGAAAGAAAGTGAAAAACTTAGAATCAGTAGAGCAATTTGAGCAGTTTAAGAAAAACGGAAAACATCTTTTTGTTTTTTCGGCGGACTGGTGTCCGGATTGCCGGGCAATCGAACCGGCGCTTCCGGAAATTGAAGAAAAATTTACCGAATTTACATTTGTACATGTTGATCGCGATCAATTTATTGATTTATGCGGTCAATTGGATGTATTTGGAATCCCGAGTTTTATTGCGTTTGAAAATGGCCGCGAAATGGGACGCTTCGTCAGCAAAGATCGTAAAACCCAGGAAGAAGTTGAAACATTTATTTCAAATCTGAAATAATAGCATTCCCTCCGTCTCTTTTGAGATGGGGGGATTTTGTTGTACGATTGGAAAGGTAAAACAGTAAGTTAAAGGGTATTTTTATGAAAGGAGGAAAAAATGAACAGCAAAAAAATGAGGAAAGAACTTGAAAAACGGTTAAGCCGGCCGGATCGTACATTTTCTTTTGACCGTGAGAAAGACCAGCTCAGAATAGAGAACAAACAAACAGGCAAAGGAATTACTGTTTCGCTGCCCGGAATTATAGCAAAGTGGCAGCTTCAAAAAGAGAAAGCGATTGATGAAGTAGTGTATTATGTAGAGGAAGGCTTGAGGGCAATGGACCATGATGTTCAGCTTTCCGGAAAAGAAAAAAGCATTTTTCCTGTTATCCGTTCCACTTCATTTCCAACGGAAGCCGAAGAAGGAGTCCCGTTTTTTTATGATGACCATACAGCAGAAACGAGAATTTATTATGCTTTGGATCTGGGAAAAACGTACCGGCTTATTGATGAAAATTTGCTGAAAAAGGAACAATGGGACGCGGACAGGGTCAGGGAAACTGCTTTATTTAATGTCAGGACTCTCCCTGTAACCACGAAAGAAGATCAAGTGGCCGGCAATACTTTTTACTTTATAAATACAAATGACGGATATGATGCAAGCAGAATTTTAAATAAGTCGTTCTTAAAGGACATGGAGAAAAAAATCACCGGCAGGATGACGGTATCGGTCCCTCACCAGGATGTGTTGATTATCGGCGACATTCAAAATGATACCGGCTTCGATGTTCTTGCTCAGATGACGATGAGCTTTTTTGCAAGCGGCTATGTTCCGATAACTGCCTTATCGTTCTTTTATGAGAATGAAGAGCTTGAACCGATCTTTATTTTAGGAAAGAATCGAAAAAAGCCGTGATTTTTTTGGATACAGTTAAGAGGCTGTCTCATGCCTAAGGATGAGACCCCATAAACAATATATAGGACATAATGTTGCATAAATGTGCTATATATTGATAAATGCACATGGGGTCAGATCCTTATGAGGCAGCCTCTTCTTTTTTCTCCTTATTCATGCAAGAAATTTGAAATATTCGTTACCGCTTTGAAAAAAATAGTCCATCTTATGTTAATTGCTAAGAAAAAAGTAAGACTTTATTTTTGTAAAATTAACCAACTGCTCTTCATTAAGGCTCATTCTCGCAAATTTTCTCGATATTTTAAGATTTACTGATAAAATAGAAGTGATAGTGATAGTAGAAAGAGTGATTTTATTGAGTTGGATTAAGAAGCTTTTCCAAATGTTTAAAAATGATTATGAAGAATTTGAATATATTGATGAAGGAGACAGCTATCAAGCAAAAGAATCCAGCCGAGAGCAAAATTCCGGAAGCAAGGAAGTTGACGCAAAAATTGCCTATCAATATCCAAACGGTAAATTTCGTTTTCCTCTTATTCCTGATCAAAATGAAAGAATACAAAGAAGGGAAAGGGTAAGAAGACGAAACGAAAATGATCCAGGAGCATCTAAAATGCCAGCGGAAAAACCGGATAGGCCTGAATGGAAAGACAGAACGAGACCGGAACGGAACATTTCTGTTATGAGCGCTTCATCCGAACAAATCTTTGAGCCTGAATCGAAAGAAAGAAAAAGATTTGATCGGAACAAGCAGGAAGTAGCAATGAAAAACCGCCAGCCATTTAGACCGACGGAAATACCTTCTCCTATATACGGATACGGGCGGCGGAGCCGAAGCAAAGAAGAAATAGTGGAATACGAATTAACCGGGCTTGAAGGAATAGATCGCAACAAAACGGTTCATGATCAGAATCTTAAAGTTGTTCATTCCGATGTTCAAAAAGTTTCAACACATTCTGAGAACGAAGAGCTGAAAGATGAACGTCTGCATCGTCATGGTTTGACAGACATTGCATATACCGGGCATGGTGAGAAATCCGAATCCACGCACAGTAGTGCGGATTCGCACGACAATAAGACTGAACCAACCATGAACTACAAAGAAAATGAAAGCAACCTCGGTGAAAAGAGTGTTCTTTTCGATGCAAATGAATATCGGCATGTCCAAGATATAACCGAAACTGATAAAGCAAAAACTTCCGGGCAAATGGATCATAGTCAAGAGGATGATGTAATAGAAAATGAACCGTCTATTACACAGTCCGCTCAAGAGAAAGAACCGATAATGCGGGACATGCCCCCGGAAAGATCCGAACAAGCTGCGGTGCCAGAAAGAAGAAGGCCTCACATTCCTTTTAATGTGATAATGCTTAAAGACGACAAAAGAAAGCTTCAATTAAGGGAACAGGCAAAAAGAGAGCAAAATGAACGTTCTGCCGATCATATTAAATCATTCTTGCAAAAAAGTCCGGAGATTGAACATAATCAAAGCCAACCAAAGGAGTCTTTAAGTACGATAGGATCTGACCAAAAGAATTCTTATGAATACCCGCCTGTAAGCCTGCTTTCACCGCCTGTGGCCAGATCATCAAATACAGGCTGGCTGTTAGAACAGAAACATCTGTTGAATGAAACATTAGAAAACTTCAATGTCGGGGCGAAAGTGGTGAATGTGACACAGGGACCGTCAGTTACACGGTTTGAAGTTCAGCCCGATCCCGGCGTAAAAGTGAACAAAATTACAAATCTATCAGATGATATTAAACTCAGCCTCGCAGCCAGGGACATACGGATTGAAGCACCAATTCCGGGCAAACATACGATTGGAATCGAAGTACCGAATGAAACGAGCCGGCCTGTTTTAATAAGTGAAATTATTCAAAGCCGGGAATTTATTGAAAATCAATCCCCGTTAACAGCGGTCCTTGGATTGGACATTTCCGGAAAACCGATTGTAACCGACTTAAAAAAGATGCCGCATGGGCTTATTGCCGGGGCAACAGGTTCCGGGAAAAGTGTATGTATTAATTCAATACTTATAAGCCTGTTATATAAAGCGAATCCGCAAGATGTAAAGCTGCTTCTCATTGATCCGAAGATGGTGGAACTTGCACCATATAATCAAATACCGCATCTCGTAAGCCCTGTAATAACGGATGTGAAGGCAGCAACGGCTGCATTAAAGTGGGCTGTCGATGAAATGGAACGTCGATACGAGCTGTTTGCCCATACTGGAGTAAGAGATATTAATCGTTTTAATGAGCTTGCAATTGAGGAAAAACGCTATTCCGAAAAACTTCCATATATTGTAATTGTCATTGATGAGTTGGCCGACTTAATGATGATGTCTCCAGCCGATGTAGAAGAAGCAATTTGCCGAATTGCACAAAAAGCGCGGGCTTGCGGAATTCACTTGATTATCGCTACTCAGCGCCCGTCCGTTGATGTCATTACCGGTTTAATTAAGGCAAATGTACCGACAAGGATCGCTTTTTCCGTATCGTCGCAGATTGATTCACGAACGATTATCGATATAAGCGGAGCAGAGAAACTGCTCGGCCGGGGTGATATGCTATTTTTGGAAAACGGATCATCAAAGCCTGTGCGTTTGCAAGGAACATTTGTTTCCGATAAGGAGATTGATGCGGTCGTCGCTCATGTCCGCAAGCAGCAAAAACCACAGTATTTATTTGAACAGGGAGAATTGCTAAAGAAAGCCCAAGTGGATGATGAAGAGGACGAACTGTTTTATGAAGCTTGCGAGTTCGTTATTGAACAGGGCGCAGCTTCAACGTCAAGCCTTCAGCGCCGGTTTAAGATTGGATATAATCGCGCTGCCCGGTTAATTGATATGATGGAACAGCAAGGATTTATTTCAGAAGCACGGGGGAGCAAGCCGCGAGATGTCCTTATTACAGAAAGCGATCTTGAGTCAATACAAGATGCTAGTACAATAGATTAAGAAGTGTTATTCTTTATTTCCATGCAAATTACTGAAAAAAAACTTCAGCGCAGCATTTTAAGTATAATGAGGTGCTTTAAGATGTTTTCTTCGAGCAAAAGTTAATAAGAGCTATTTCACGGTTGTTAGTTTTTAATAAAAAAATGTTATAATAGTCTAATGTGAAATGCTTTTACAAATGTAAGCAATGAGCAAAATAAGATAAATGTCATATACTGTGTTACAGATAGACGTGGTTGGAGGTTCTTTATATGACTATTTACCATTTTGTAGGTATAAAGGGGTCTGGAATGAGTGCACTGGCACAAATACTCCATGACATGAATTACCATGTTCAAGGCTCCGATGTCGAAAAGCGTTTTTTTACCCAACAAGCCCTTGAACAATCTGGAATAAAGATCCTTCCGTTTCATAGGGATAATATTAAGCCTGGCATGACAGTGATTGCCGGAAATGCTTTTCCTGATACACATGAGGAAATTGAGGAGGCCATGAAACTTGGACTTCCAATTATTAGATATCATCGTTTTCTAGGTACCTTTATGGAAAATTTTACAAGTATTGCTGTCACAGGGGCACACGGAAAAACTTCAACAACCGGTTTGCTTGCTCACGTAATGAAGGGAGCGAAGCCAACTTCTTTCTTAATTGGAGACGGTACGGGCAAGGGAGACCGGGAGGCTGAATATTTTGTGTTTGAAGCATGTGAATATAGAAGGCATTTTCTCTCATATTTTCCTGATTATGCTATCATGACAAATATTGATTTTGATCACCCTGATTATTATGCCAATATTGAAGATGTTTTTTCTGCGTTTCAGGAAATGGCATGGCAAGTAAAAAAGGGCATTTTTGCATGGGGTGATGATGAATATCTTCAAAAAATACAAGCGAAAGTTCCGGTTTTATTTTACGGATTTGGAGAAGAAAACGATTTTCAGGCAAGGAATATTGTGAAAACTACCGAGGGCACTACTTTTGATGTTTTTGTCAGAAATACTTATTACAACACTTTTGAAATCCCTGTATTTGGCGATCATAATGTGTTAAACTCTTTGGCGGTCATTGCCATTTGCCATTACGAGGGGATTGAAGCGGAGATTATTGCTGATCAGCTTCAGACTTTTACCGGGGTCAAAAGAAGATTTTCGGAGAAAAAAGTCGGATCGCAAATTATCATAGATGATTATGCACATCATCCGACAGAAATAAAAGCAACGGTTGAAGCTGCAAGGCAGAAATACCCCTTCAAAGATATTATTGCTGTTTTTCAGCCACATACATTTACGAGAACGCAAACATTTTTGGATGAGTTTGCTGAAAGCTTAAATAAGGCTGATAAAGTCTATTTATGCGAGATTTTCGGTTCGGCAAGGGAAAACCATGGAAAACTGTCCATTGAAGATTTGCAGAAGAAAATTAACGGTTCGGAAATCATTACAGAGGAAGACACGGCTCCTTTAAAGAAACATGAAAACAGTGTAATTCTTTTCATGGGTGCCGGTGATATCCAGAAATTTCAATCAGCTTACGAACAGCAGCTGCAAGTATAAAAGTGAATCTATCATCAGTAGGGTTTTACTGTGCTGATAAATCATCCTTAGAGGCCAGGTGTGAATCAAGCACCTGGCTTTTCAGCTTTTATCAAAGGTTTAAAAGTAGATAACACTCTTTATTGATTTTGGTGCAGGAAATTGTCACTATTATATTGAAATATTTAATTGAGAAGATGGTTTATGACTTATTTATAAGGGTAAAAAATAGACTAACTTCAAACACTGGGGGTACATATAAGTGGAAATTCTTTTATATTTAAGTGCAATAGTTGCTGCGATATCATTTCTCTTTTTGGTTATTTTTCTTTCGATAACATTAAGATCACTGCGATCTACGCTAGACAATGTTTCCCGGACTTTATCCGGCTTAGAAAAACAGCTGGGCGGTGTAACGAGGGAGACAACGGAACTGCTGCATAAAACGAACTCCCTTGCGGATGATATCCAGAAAAAATCAGAAAGCTTAAATAGTGTTATTGAGGCTGTGAAGGATGTTGGCCATTCTGTTAAAAAGTTTAATCAATCGCTCCAAAACATTACTTTAACAGTGAATCAAAAGCTTGAACAAAATAAGGACAAGATATCACAGGTTGTACAATTGGGCAATGTATTGTTCGAGTTAAGGGATAAATGGAAGGCAAGAAAAACACAGAACAATTCCTATAAACGTGGTATCCATCCATCTGATAATGCGTTGAGAGAAAAGGAAAGGTCAAGATATTAAAGGAGGTAGAAAATATGGTAGAAAGAGATCGGAAATATAATGAAATGAATGAAAGAAACGATTGCAGTTCAGGTTCAAAGGAATTTATGATCGGTGCGATTATTGGCGGGGTGATAGGTGCAGCTGCTGCTCTGTTTTTTGCTCCAAAATCAGGGAAAGAATTGCGCAGCAATTTAAACAAACAGGTATTGGTTTTAAAAGATAAAACCGGCCATTTTCGTGATTCAGCTTTGACAAAAGGAAATTCCCTTGCGTCAGCGGCAAAAGAAAAAACAGTTCAGTTACGAGATCAAGCAATGACAAAAGGAAGCGAGCTGGCTTCTGTAGCGAAAGAAAAAACGAGCACGTTAACCGGAACAATTACACAGCATTCTGCTAATTTATTAAAAAAAGTGAAAAACATGAATACCGCAAAAAAAGATCAAGAAATACGAGAAGAAACCGCACAGGAAACTCCATCTAAGACAATAATTATCGATGCACCAAAAAGCCACGGCAACTGGTCTGATGCCGATATTCAGCAAAAGCTTGAAGAAACAAAAAAAGCGTTCGATGAAATGGAAAGAAAATTAAATCAATAATAGAAATTGCATTAGCTTTCAATGTTTCTCTTTCAAACGAGTTAAAAAATGGGGCTAAGGGTCAGACCCCTTTCCCCTTGCCGGCAGGGCTATTTTTTTCCTGTGCCAATGGCCAGACAATTTTTAATTCGTCGCCAGGGTGAATTTGATCGTAGAATGTCGCCGGAGTGTCGTTTTTAAGCAAAACAAATTTTCCGCCCGAATTTTTTGGCATCGTAATTTCAACATGTTTAAATAAATCATGGAAAAGAAATGGCTCCATTTTTTTCTGTTCGACTGTAATTTCGTCTCCATCAAACAGAACTGAATCTTCTGCAAGCTTTTTTCCATTTCTGTAAAAATCGGTTACAGTTTTTGATAAATAGATTTTTTCTCCATTATACGTTACTGGTATTATGTGTTTTAATTGGAAATGCTTCATCTCCGCCAGTTGTTTTACAGTCGGTGTTTTCTTTTGTTCAATTATTATTTCATCAAGATCATCAAAAGTGCTTTGAGGTTTAACGGCGATTCCATTACGAAATAGTTTCCCTGCAAGATTCGGAAGAAATGTCTCTCTGCCATTGATCTTCAATCGAAAAGGCCTTAGTTGTAATAGAAGGTCATGAAGTTGAAGCTCTTTCAGCAATTCTTCAATCGTCTCCAGGATTGTACAAACAATTTGATCCCGGTCTTCTACCTTTTTATCTGGCGTTGTTTTTTCGCCGTTGCATGTAAGAGTTGCAAAAATTTCATAGGTCTTGCCGTTAATCGTAATTTTCTTTTTTGGAATATGATCAAGCAAATCGGCTATTTTCACATCTGCAGCAAAGCCATCTTTTCCTTTTTCTACTGTTATTTTGTCGCCGTTCTTAATCTCATCGTCAAAAGAACATGGTTTCCCGTTTAATAATATGGTTGGGGCTTCGCCCAACTGGCCGGGGATCGTGATGTTTTGTCCATTAAGCTTAACAATTAATGCCATACCGGGTTTCCCGTAAAGCCTATTCATTTTTATTCCTGCCGCCAGTAGGCAATCCCCTACAGTTAATTTATTTATTTCAAATAAACGTACAGGTTGTTCATTGACATATACTGTACTATATTGCACCGGCGATCTTTGGGCAGCAATTGCGATTCCGATAGGGGTAACAAGTTCCGGCCCCTTTTGAATTTTTTCGGAAATGGTTAGGGAAGAAATAGCTTCTATTCCTCGGATCGCGACTCGGTTCTCAGGAAGATTTAATTTTTCAGCCAGCCTTTTTGGAAGCTCCGGTGTTAAGCTTCCGCCCCCGACAAGCATAACTGCTTTTGGCGGCTTTCCATTGTTTAGCTGAAGAATTTCATTACAAATTGATTCTGCAAGCTTGTCGAGAGCAGGAGAGATATGGGTGATGACTTCATCCTTCGAAACTTCTGTTTCAAAACCGAGTATATCAGTAATTGTAATCCGATCATTTGTATGTAATTCTCGTTTTGCTTTTTCAGCTAGAGGAAAGTCAAGCAAATATTGGTCACTGATCGCTTCTGTAATTTCATCACCGGCAATCGGCACCATCCCGTAAGCGATAATCGTGCCCATGTCCGTTATGGCTATATCAGAGGTTCCTGCCCCAATATCAACTAATGCAACATTCAACCTTCGCATAGAAGGAGGGATAAGAACATTAATTGCTGCAATCGGTTCTAATGTCAATGCTTCCATTTCCAAACCGGAGCGGTTGAGAGCAGAAATCAATGATTCCACGACTACTTTAGGGAGAAATGTTGCAATAATTTCAACAGAAGCTTCTTCACCCTGCTGGTCAATCAGATTTCCTATTTCTTCTCCGTCAAGTAGATAATAAAGAACTGAGTATCCGACACAGTAATAATAATAGCTTTTTTCAGCATTATTTTTTTCGGCAACTGATGCTTGCGCCTGCTGTACGGCACTTAATTCAAGATGAAGAATATCCTGTTTTTGAAGCAACGGTTTTCCTTTGATCGATACAGTGACTTTTGCCCGCTCCGTTTTTAAAGCACGGCCGGCAGCAGCAACCGACACCTTTTTTAAGCTTCCGTGACTTTTTTCCAACTGCTCCTTTATTTCAGTTATGATTTTTGAAACGGACAGGATATCATGAATTTGGCCATCCAGCATCGAACGTGTTTTGTGCTCTTTTGCAAGAATATCAATGACGAGATATTGGCCATCGTTTTCTTCCAAAATGATGCCGACAACGGAGCGTGTTCCGATATCGAGAGCAAATAGTTTCTTTTTTTCTTGCAAAATGAATACACCCTCTTTTAAAATCGTCATATAATACTTTAATACTTAAAAGCGTTTAATCATTAAAGAAATTTTTCGTGACAATCAAACTCATTTCATATATAATAAACCCTAATTATATAGAAAATGTATCATATTTTCATGGAGCGATAAAGAATATTCACAACTCTGTAAGCATGATTATTTGATTATAATTTTTTTGAAAGGACGGAAAGAAGATGAGCAATAAGGAACTTGATCAGTTGCGTCAACGTGTTGATGAATTAAATTTGGAGCTTTTATCATTAATTAATGAAAGGGCGCGGCTTGTTCAAGAAATTGGCCGCGTGAAAGAGACTCAAGGAGTTTTTCGATATGATCCAGTGCGTGAACGCAATATGCTTGATTTAATTAAGGAAAATAATAACGGGCCTTTCGAAAACTCAACAATTGAACATATATTTAAAGAAATTTTTAAAGCCGGCCTGGAATTGCAAAAAGATGATCATCGTAAAGCATTGCTTGTTTCCCGCAAGAAAAAACCGGAAAATACAGTGATCGACCTAAAGGGCAAGAAAATCGGCGACGGAAATCCGCACTTTGTTTTCGGTCCTTGTGCCGTTGAATCATATGAACAAGTAGCAACGGTTGCCGAATCAGTAAAAGAAAAAGGGTTGAAGCTTTTGCGCGGCGGGGCTTACAAACCGCGTACATCGCCTTATGACTTCCAAGGACTCGGATTAGAAGGATTAAAAATTTTAAAGCGGATTGCGGATGAATTTGATTTAGCCGTAATCAGCGAAATCACGAATCCGGCTGATATTGAAACGGCTGTTCAATATATTGATGTCATTCAAATAGGCGCCCGCAATATGCAGAACTTTGACTTGTTAAAGGCGGCAGGTGCTGTAAATAAACCTGTTCTATTAAAGAGAGGATTAGCGGCAACGATTGAGGAATTTATTAATGCAGCGGAATATATTATGGCTCATGGTAATGGACAAATTATTCTTTGTGAGCGCGGAATCCGCACATATGAACGGGCAACAAGAAATACTCTTGATATTTCAGCGGTGCCAATCTTAAAACAGGAAACCCACCTTCCAGTTTTTGTTGACGTTACACATTCTACCGGTAGAAGAGACTTGTTGCTCCCTGCGGCAAAAGCAGCGCTGGCGATTGGAGCAGATGGAGTAATGGCAGAAGTTCATCCTGACCCTGCAGTAGCTCTGTCAGATTCTGCTCAGCAAATGGACTTGAAGCAATTTGACGAATTCTACCGCGAAATTAAGAAATCTGTTTTTACAAGAGTATAAGAAATATTATTGGAATAATAGACTGACCCATTAGTGTCTGGCTCCCGTCTGAAGTTGCTAAATATTGTATAACATTGATTATGTTTTCAATATTTAGCAACTAAGGGTGCCTGGCAATTAGTTTAGGTCAGCCTTTTTTATGTTTTTTATCGAAATTTTTTCACATTTTTGTAACATTGTTGTTAAAATTATCGCCTTGTGATTGCGGCATTTTCCTTACTGTCGTATGATTAAAATACATAATTAGACTTGTTTAGCGCATCACAATCTTAGAGAAAAATGTTTAATACTCTTTGATTGCAGTAAAATAAAGAAAAAAGATGCGTGTGTATCAAACGAAGGAGTGGGTTGCATGAATGTAACAATATACGATGTTGCAAGAGAAGCAAATGTATCGATGGCAACAGTTTCACGGGTAGTCAACGGGAACCCGAATGTTAAACCTGCCACAAGAAAGAAAGTCATGGAAGTCATTGAACGGCTCGGTTATCGGCCAAATGCTGTGGCAAGGGGATTGGCAAGCAAAAAGACGACAACTGTCGGTGTTATTATCCCGGATATTTCAAGCACATTTTTTGCTGAGCTTACTAGGGGAATTGAAGATATTGCCACCATGTATAAATACAATATTATTTTGAGCAACTCTGACCAGAACAAAGAAAAGGAATTGCATTTGCTTAATACAATGCTTGGAAAACAGGTGGATGGAATTGTCTTTATGGGTGGAAATATCACTCCAGAGCATGTCGAAGAGTTTGAAAAATCCCCTGTCCCAATTGTATTGGCAGGTTCAATTGAAGAAACAGAAAAAATTCCATCAGTAAATATTGATTATGATCAAGCAGCTTATGATGTTGTTCAATCTCTTATTGAAAAAGGCCATAAGGAGATTGCTTTTGTCATCGGTCCTCTTCATGAGCCAATCAATAAGGAGAAAAAGCTGGCAGGATATAAGCGGGCACTTGAAAATTTCGGAATCCTATTTCGTGAAGAATTTATTATTGAGGGCGATTACACTTATGATTCGGGGATTGAAGCGATTGAGAAGTTGCTTGAAATGGATTCAAGACCGACTGCAATTTTTGTCGGTTCCGACGAAATGGCGCTTGGGGTTATTCACGGAGCTGAGGATAAAGGCTATAAAATCCCTGATGATTTCGAAGTGGTCAGTTCTGATAATACTAGATTAACCTTAATGGTACGGCCTCAGCTTACAACGATTGTCCAGCCATTGTATGATATTGGAGCGGTTGCAATGCGGCTTTTAACAAAGCTGATGAATAAAGAAGAGGTGTCAGAGCAAATTGTCATACTCCCGCATCGAATTGAATTCCGGAACTCAACTAAATAAGAAAAGTATAACTAAATAATTTTCGATCCGAAATATGATCAGGTTGACGTTACAAAAAGAGGCTGTCTCATAAGGGTCTGACCCCATGCGCATTTATCAATATATAGAACATTTATCCAATATTATGTCCTATATATTGTGTTATGGGGTCTGACCCTTGGGCTTTTGAGACAGCCTCTTTTCGTTATGATTCACTTCTTGTCTCAGATTTTTTTCTATTGCGGATAGGGTAAAGCGCATTTTCAAGCGTTTGAGCATTTTTTTCTGTAATTTCCGGTTTCCGGGGGATGGGAGGATACATATTTTCAGGGTCATCCCATTCGGACGGTAAAGAGACCGGCGATTTTTCCTGCCATGCTTTTATCCAATCCTCAGGCAAACTGCCGTAACAATTTGAGTTTTCTGTCATTTCCATCCAGATCAACGCCCAGGCTCTTGGAACAACTCTCCAAATATCATAGCCTCCGCCACCAACGGCGATCCATCGGCCGCTGCAATATTGATGGGCAATTTCATGTGCCAGTTTCGGAATTTCCCGGTAAATTTTCATAGTCGCTGATAAATGGGTAAGCGGATCATAATAATGCGAGTCTGCCCCATTTTGCGTCAGAAGTACATCAGGCTTAAAAAAATCTGCGACTTCACGGACAGCATTTGTGTAAGCATAAAGCCATGATTCGTCTTCTGTAAAAGCGTCCACCGGAATGTTGAAAGAGTACCCGTATCCTTTTCCTTGACCTCTTTCATTTACATTTCCGGTCCCGGGAAAGAGATAGCGCCCTGTTTCATGTATTGACAATGTACAGACATTTGGGTCATCATAAAATGACCATTGAACACCATCCCCATGGTGCGCATCTGTATCAATATAGAGAACCCGTGCATGATATTTTTTCTGCAAATATTTAATCGCAACGGAACTGTCATTATAAATGCAGAATCCCGAAGCTTTTCCCCTGAATCCATGATGGAGGCCTCCGCCAAGATGGAGTGCATGTGTTGCTTTTCCTTCCATAACGTAGTCGACTGCAGTTAACGCACCTCCTACAAGTAATGAACTTGCTTCATGCATATTTGGAAAGATTGGAGTATCTTCAGTGCCAAGTCCGTAATTCTCAGCGGTATTTTTGTCAAGCAGCCCCTTCCCTGCCATTTTTACAGCGTCGATATATTCGGGGGAGTGGAATAAGTAAAGTTCCTCTTCCGTTGCAGAACGGGGACGGACGATCTGATTTTCATCTATTGCATTGAGTTTTATTAATAAGTCTAATGTCAGCTTTAAGCGAAATTGATTAAAAGGGTGATGATTGCTGAATTTATAGTTCAGCAAGTCTTCAGAAAATACAAAGACCGCGTTGTCTCTCATGATTGGATCCCCGGAAAGTTGGGCCATAATACGAGGAGGCCTTCTTTTTTGAGATCGTTAATGATATTGATAGGATTCATTGTTTGCACCCTTATAACCAAAATTTTGTATCCTTCTTTTTTTTTATCAGGATAAACAAGAACGCTTTGAATGTTAGTGTTATGGCTGTGTATGACATTGGCAATTTTCCAAAGCATCCCTTCTTTGTTTGGAACCTTTACTTCGATTAGCGAGCCAGGCTGATGGGCCCCTGTTAATTCCACAAGAGTGTGAAACAGATCTGTTTCCGTAATAATGCCTACAAGCCTGTTGTCATTCATTATTGGCAGGCATCCGATTTTATGTTCATAAAACAGGGCAGCGACTTCTTCAACGAAATCGAGAGGATGACCTTTGATGATATCCTTTTTCATGATACTTTCCAATGGTTTTTCCATTATATCTTTCCGCTCTGCTGCTTCCAATATTGATGGAGCAGCTTCTTTAATATCCCTATCAGTAACTAAACCGACTAAATGATTTTGCTTATTAACGATCGGAATATGACGGATTTTCTTTTCACGCATAAGCGAAATTGCATCCGCAATCGTGTTATCAGGAAATAATGTTACTACATTTGTTTTCATAATTTCTTCAACAAGCATCTAATATCACCTCCATCTTTTATTGTTCAGCTTCAGCGGCAATCCCTTCGAGGTCATAAGTCAAATCACTCCTGCGTGATTCGTCTTATGCTTGTAGGGGCTGACCGAGCCGCTTCCGCTTTTCTTAATACATAAACCGATTTTTAAATCGCAGCCTGTCAAATTTTTGAATGGATTCAAAACCCACTCGTTTTCCAATTTTAGCCATTAAGCAATTTGCGGGGTGAGAGCAGATTTCAGGGTCGTCGGTCGCATAATATTGCAGGCCGCCGGCATTCATCATTTTTTCCATTACCTTTCTGTATTCCCAAACATTTAATCCTGTTCCTTTTAAATCCCAGTGCCAATAATATTCTGTTGTTATAATAATATAATCTTCCATTGCATCATCCATCATAGAGACTCTTAGAAGATTTTTTCCGACAGAATATCCTCTGAACTTCGGGATTACCTCAATTGCTCCGAGCTCGATCAGATTGTCCATATTCCCTTCCGACCATCGTTCTAACGGGTCAGGGTATAGATAGGTTACATATCCGACAATTGTTTCCCTGTGCCTTGCTATGATAATTCTGCCTTCGGGCAGTCCGGCAATCTCTATTAAAGCTTTATGCTGCTGTTGGGAAGGCCGAAAAGCAACAAGGTCTTTATGAAATTCATAGTCTGCCAGTTTTTCAGGAGTTATTGAGCCTTCTATGATTAAGTCGCCATGAGGAGTTTTCAGTTCCAAGGCGTTATAATTTTTTTTATGGTTCATTAAGTCACTCACCCGAAAAAACAAATATTGGTTAATAATATTATACATGAAAACTCTTATTTTTAAGCGTTTTCAATAAATATTCTTTAATTTGTTAAAATATCAGCATTAATTATTGATAGAGAATAATTAATTATTATACAAGGAATATTTTAAAAATTAGGAATTTGTAATATAATATAAGGACAAATTTATGATAAAGGGGGAAATGGCATGAAAGTCGAAACGTTGCCAGTGATAAAAGGGATCAATAACTTGGAAAATTATGAAGAAATGTATGAGCGGTTTGACTGGAAGGAAACAGAGAAACATTTTACATGGTATGAAACCGGCCGGGTAAATACGGCTTATGAAGCGATAGACCGCCATGCAGAGTCTTTTAGGAAAAATAAGATTGCTCTTTATTACCGGGACGGTTCCCGGAATGAGAAATATACGTTTAAAGAAATGAAAGAATTCTCAAATAAAGCAGGCAACATCCTTAAAACATACGGCGATGTTGAAAAAGGCGACAGGGTGTTTATTTTTATGCCTCGTTCTCCTGAACTATATTTTGCACTCCTTGGTGCAATTAAAATTGGCGCAATTGTCGGACCGCTTTTTGAAGCTTTCATGGAAGGTGCAGTCCGCGACCGCCTGGAAGACAGCGGAGCAAAAGTTCTTGTGACAACTCCTGAACTTCTAGGGAGAGTTCCTGTGAATGAACTTCCAGAACTAAAAACTATTTTCCTTGTCGGCAATAACATTGAAGAGCGGGGGCAATATATTGATTTTAATAAAAGGCTGGCCGAAGCTAGCAAAAAATTGGAAATTGAATGGGTCGACCGGACAGACGGGCTGATTCTCCACTATACTTCAGGTTCAACCGGGAAGCCAAAAGGCGTGCTGCATGTCCATAATGCAATGATTCAACATTATCAAACTGCAAAGTGGGTTCTTGATTTAAAAGAGGAGGATGTTTATTGGTGTACTGCTGACCCTGGCTGGGTAACGGGAACATCATACGGTATATTCGGTCCATGGCTTACTGGTACATCAAATGTGATTATCGGCGGCCGCTTTAACCCTGAAACGTGGTATAAAATGATTGAAGAATTTGGAGTGACTGTCTGGTACAGTGCACCGACTGCATTCAGAATGTTGATGGGTGCCGGCGATGAAATCGTTAAAAAGTTCGATTTGAGCAGTCTCCGCCACATTTTAAGCGTTGGAGAACCTCTTAATCCTGAAGTGATAAGATGGGGGATGAAAGTATTTAATCTTCGTATTCATGATACATGGTGGATGACAGAAACCGGTGCGCATCTGATTTGTAATTATCCATGCATGGAAATTAAGCCGGGTTCGATGGGTAAACCAATTCCTGGTGTAAAAGCTGCGATTGTTGATGATCAAGGCAACGAATTGCCGCCATACCGGATGGGAAATCTGGCAATTAAAAAAGGCTGGCCATCCATGATGCATACTATCTGGAATAATCTTCAAAAATATGAATCTTACTTTTTACCGGGAGACTGGTATATTTCCGGTGACTCTGCTTATATGGATGAAGACGGCTATTTCTGGTTCCAGGGACGTGTCGATGATGTCATTATGACATCCGGTGAACGTGTTGGCCCATTCGAAGTTGAAAGCAAGCTAGTTGAACATCCGGCTGTTGCCGAAGCAGGGGTAATCGGCATACCGGATCCTGTTCGCGGTGAAATTATAAAGGCGTTTGTTGCGTTGCGGACTGGATATGAAGCCACCGAAGAGCTGAAAGAGGATATCCGCCAATTTGTTAAAAATGGCCTGGCCGCACACGCTGCTCCAAGAGAAATTGAATTCCGCGATAAACTTCCAAAGACCCGAAGCGGAAAAATCATGCGCCGCGTCCTCAAAGCATGGGAGCTTAACTTGCCAACAGGAGATTTATCAACGATGGAAGATTAATTAAAAAGTTTCTTTATGTAAAAAAGAGGCTGTCTCAAAGCCTAAGGGTCAGACCCCATAACACAATATATAGGACATAATGTTGGATAAATGTGCTATATATTGATAATGCACATGGGGTCAGACCCTTATGAGACAGCCTCTTTTTGTATTCTATTGACCGGTTCCGGCACTCCCATGTTCACTTGAAGGCGGTTCACCGGTACTGCCGGCGTTTCTATTTCCATTGTTGTTTCCATTTCCAGGTGGAGTTTGGCCCTTTCCGCCGGAAGCACCGCCATTCCCTTTACCGTGATCTTTCCCTGCAGAGGGAACATCAGGATTCGGCTCAGGTATATTTCTGATTTCAACGATATTAGAAGGAGGAGATTCGTTTCCGGCTATATCGACTGCTGTAACATAATAACTGCCAACAGTTGCGTTAAAGGATAAAGAAGAGCCGGCTTTTATGCTTGCAGCTTTTGCTCCATTTTTATAGACACGGTAGCCGATGACATCATGATCCGGATGGTTTTGCCATACAATCGAGTTGCCTGTAATTTTTATATTTAAGGCTGCAGGTGTCCGTCCGTTTTCCGCAAGCTTATTTTCAGGAACTAAGACGTTTGACCAACGGTCTTTTTTTGGGATAAGCTGCTGTGGATCAGCCTTTATACCAAATATTTTCCCAATATAATCAGGATTCAGAATTAAACCTGATTCTGCAAATTCGGCGGGAGTTGAATCTAAAGCTAAATATTTTCTGGCGCCGATACGGATAAATTTGCCTTCTATTAAACTGTCATCAACTTTTGTCGGCACATATTTAGCATTAAATAAATCTGTTTCTACGAGGCCTGCTCTAACACAAGCATTGGATGGCAATAAACCGGATGTTGCACAGAATGACCGCCTCACAATACCCCCCGGCATCTTAAATGGTTCATCAGGATCCACGAGTTGCGGATTAACATCATAAGCAGCATTTATTAATTCAGCCCATAAATATAAGTTTCTTAAGCTGTAGCTTAATCCGCCGGTTTTTAAAGATTTTGGCGTATCATAACCGGTCCAGATTCCAAAAGTTACATTTGGATTGGTTGCAACAAACCAGGCATCATGGTATTCGTGTCCTGTTCCTGTCTTTCCTGCCCAATCGGATCTGAATTTTAATCTGCTGTTTAAGGAGGCTGCAGTACCGCTAGTAATGACGTCTCTCATCATATCAAGCGTTAAATAAGCAGTTTGTGGGCTGAAAACTTCTACCGGTTTCACTTCATGCTGGTAAATGACTTTCCCGTTTTTATCGATAATTTTATCAATCAAATAGGCATCGACGAACTTTCCGCCATTTGCAAATGTTCCAAAAGCATTTGTATTTTCTTCAACCGTTACTCCGTTTTCCAAAGAACCGATTGCTGTTGACAAATTTGTAAAATCCGGTTCTACGAGCGACGTAAAGCCCATCTTTTTTAAATATTCAGCAGGTCTATGCCCGATAATATCTTTGTACAATTTTACGGCAGGAACGTTATATGATTTTGCCAGAGCGTATCTTGCTGGTACTAAGCCGCTGTATCGTTTGTCGTAGTTCGTTGGCCATGGGCGATTCAAGGTTGGATTAAGATATAAAGGAACGTCGGGCAAAATCGTACCTGGAGCTGCTTTTCCAAGCTCAAATGCCGGTGCATAAACGAGCAAAGGCTTCATTGTTGAACCATTTTGACGGACAGCACTTGTTGCGTGATTTAATTTTTCTCGCTCATAATCGCGGCCTCCGACAAAACTGATAATTTTGCCTGTTTTGTTTTCAATCAAAATGGCTCCGACTTCTACTGGTTCCATAATCGTCTTTTTCCCGCCTGTTTCAGGATCGGTTATTTCTTGAGGTTTATCAGGGCCGTAATATGGATAATTATCTTTTACTTTTTGCATTGCGTCATAGACGTTTTTGTCGATTGTCGTATGAATCTCGTATCCGTTTTGGCGGAGATTCCGGTCGGCGAGAGCCATATATTCTTCCCGCAATTTTTGATCAGATTCAAGATCCAGTTCTTCGTATCCGTCTTTTTGAGCCAATATCTTTGCCAAAATTTCCGCGGACCGCTTTTCGATTTCAAACGTCAGCCAAGGGTATTCTTCTTGAGGGCTTGGAATGTATGGAGCAAAATCTTTTGTAATATCATAGGCAAGGGCTTCTTCGTACTGCTTATGATTAATTTTTCCGCTATCATACATCCTTTTTAAAACCGTTCTCATCCTCGTTAAGCCCGGTTCAAGGTTTTCTTTTATTTCCCCCTTATTCGTAAAAGGAGTGTATGCAAACGGGCTCTGGGGAAGTCCAGCTATAAATGCAGCCTGGGGCAGGTTTAAATCCTTTGCATTAACACCGAAAATACCTTTTGCTGCCGCTTGTACGCCGGCAATATTCCTTCCTGAAGAATTGCGTCCAAATGTTGCAACATTTAAATATGCTTCTAAAATTTCGTTTTTGTCGAAAAATTTCTCCAGTCGGAGAGCTAATATAATTTCTTTTGCTTTTCGTTCAAAGGAAATTTCATTTGTTAAAATCTGGTTTTTTATTAACTGTTGCGTCAAGGTGCTTCCGCCTGTTTGCGTGGACGAATTTGTCACTTCCTGCAAAATTGCTCGAAAGATTGCTTTCGGAACCACGCCGTCATGATCGTAGAAATACTCGTCTTCGGTTGCAATGACTGCATTAATTAAATGTTCGGAAACTTGGTCAAGCTTTACTCCTTCGCGGTCAAGATCACTCCGCAGCTTGCCTAAATAAACATTATTGTTAAAATATAGTTTCGAAGTTTCCTCGTAGTTGTATATTTCTTTTTTCAATTTTTCATAGGAGCGGATAGGCTCATCCTTTACAAGGGAAGCGAAATAGCCGGCACCGACTCCGCCGGAAAATGCACTTCCAAGCACAATCACAATTAAAAAAATAAGAAATAAATTCCATACAACCTGATAAGTGATTCGTGCTCCTTTAATCGTTTTTTTATTTGAAAGAAGACTAAGCCACGATCTAAATCGTTTCTTCCAAATTTGCTTATCAGTCATATGATCAGTCCCCCTAAAATTACATACATTATAGCATATCAAAGTTTCTAAGATGACAAGCTTTAACACTTTTCTAAAATTTCCTTTGTGAGATTGACAATTACATGGTAAATATGATAAAAATGCTTTATCGTAAATATATAACGAGTAAGCTATGACGGGAACAAGTAGTGGTTCTATCCCTGTTTCAGAAAGCCGGCGGCCGCTGTAAGCCGGTACAAATAGAAGCATGAATTACCTCCCTGAGCATTTGCTGTGAAAATGAAAGTAGCAGTAAACGGCTAAGCCGTTATCTTTTTTGAGCGGAGGGCAAAACTTGTCCTCAATTTGGGTGGTACCGCGCACGTATTGCGTCCCTGCATTTTGCAGGGACTTTTTGATTTTACGGCAATTATTTCGTTTAAGGAGGATGACAGTCATGAATTTGCTGGAAGATTTGCTATGGAGAGGAATTATTTATCAGCAAACCGATGAAGAAGGAATCAAGGACATCTTAAATAAGGAAAAAATTTCATTATATTGCGGTATTGACCCGACTGCAGACAGTATGCATATTGGCCATTTGCTGCCTTTTTTGACGCTGCGGCGTTTTCAAAATGAAGGCCACCGCCCGATTGTGCTTGTCGGCGGGGCAACGGGGCTAATCGGCGATCCGAGCGGAAAGAGCGAGGAAAGGAAGCTGCAATCGCTTGAAACGATTCAGCACAATGTGAAAGCAATTGAAATGCAGCTTCATAGAATTTTTGACTTTGATGGCGAATCTGGAGCGATCCTTGTAAATAACTATGATTGGATCGGTCCGATGGATGTTGTCACGTTCCTTCGTGACTACGGGAAACATGTGGGCGTTAATTACATGCTGGCAAAAGACACAATTGCTTCCCGCCTCGAAACAGGCATTTCTTTTACAGAGTTTACATATACGATTTTACAGGCGATGGACTTTTTGCATTTGTATAAACACCATAATTGCAAAATGCAAATTGGCGGAAGCGACCAGTGGGGCAATATTACGACAGGCCTTGAGCTTATCCGAAAAATGCAGCCGGAAGGTGCTAAAGCATATGGTTTAACGATACCGCTTGTAACAAAAGCAGACGGGACAAAGTTTGGGAAAACGGAAAGCGGAGCGGTTTGGCTGGATCCGGAGAAGACATCTCCTTATGAATTCTATCAATTCTGGATTAACACAGCTGATGCAGATGTTGTAAAATACTTGAAATACTTTACGTTCCTTTCCCGTAAAGAAATTGAGGAACTTAAAAAGTCTGTACAGGAAGAGGCTCACTTACGCAAAGCCCAAAAAGCGCTTGCAGAAGAGATGACCCGACTGATTCACGGGGAAGAAGCGCTTCAGCAAGCAATAAAGATTTCTGAAGCGCTGTTTAACGGCGAAGTGAAAAGTTTATCCGCGGCAGAAATTAAGCAGGGCTTTAAAGATGTGCCATCATATGAGCATACTTCAAGTGAGGAAATTGGTATTGTTGACTTGCTTGTGGCCGCAAAGATCTCCCCTTCAAAACGCCAGGCCCGTGAAGATGTTTCAAATGGAGCAATTTATGTAAATGGTGAGCGAATTACGGATGTGGGCTATGTATTAGGAGAAAAAGACAAGATCGAAGGGCAATTTACGGTTATCCGCCGCGGCAAAAAGAAATATTTCCTTATTAAATAATTAAATATTAGGGCTGACTCAAAAGCAAAGGGTCAGACCCCTCCAATACAATATATATAACTAATAAAACCCTTCTATACATTGTTATTGTTGGAGGGAGTCAGACCCTTATGAGTAAGCCTTAATGGTAATAATTGATCTTGCTGCAGTACTTTATCTTTGGTGATTTTTATTTTTTAAAACAGAAATTTTCGATATTTATGTTGAACTGACACCCATTTTGTCACTGTAAACTCTTCTACAATCCACGGATTTCCGAAACGGCCTAATCCACTTGCTTTAGTACCTCCAAATGGAGTATTCGATTGAAGATTAACGGTTTGATCATTCACATGTGTCATTCCGCTATCAATCTCTAAAGCTAGTTTCGTTCCCTTTTCCAAATCAGATGTAAATATAGCCGAGCTTAAACCATATTCGGTTTCATTCGCCATTTCAATCGCTTGTTCATCTGTTTGGGCTTTAATCATCATCGCAATTGGTCCAAACACTTCCGTTTGAGCTAATTTACTATCATTGATTTCCCGCTTTATCCTACATATTTTGGAATCCCATAATAAAAAAAACCAGCCAAAAATGGCTGGTTTTCGTGCTATTAACGAGAGTAGAACTCAACGATAAGAGCTTCGTTAATTTCAGCAGGAAGTTCAGAACGCTCCGGTAAGCGGGTGAATGTTCCTTCTAGTTTGTCAGCATCAAAAGTTAAGAAGTCAGGAACGAAGTTGTTTAATTCGATCGCTTCTTTAATGATGTCAAGGTTGCGTGATTTTTCACGAACGCTGATTGTTTGTCCAGGTGTTACACGGTAAGATGGGATATCTACGCGAGAACCATCTACTAAAATATGTCCGTGGTTTACAAGCTGGCGAGCTTGACGGCGAGTACGAGCTAAGCCTAAACGGTAAACAACGTTGTCCAAACGTGATTCAAGAAGAATCAAGAAGTTTTCACCGTGAATACCAGACATTTTTCCTGCTTTGTCAAAAAGATTGCGGAATTGGCGTTCGTTTACTCCGTACATATGACGAAGCTTTTGTTTTTCTTGCAATTGCATACCATATTCAGTTAGCTTTTTGCGTTGGTTTGGACCATGTTGTCCAGGAGCGTAAGGACGTTTTTCTAATTCTTTCCCAGTACCGCTCAAGGAAATTCCAAGACGCCGGGATATTTTCCAGCTTGGACCGGTGTAACGAGCCATAAATGACTCCTCCTTTATGTTTTTATTTAGGTAAAATAAAAACAGTTGTGAAACAACAATTGTGCACATTTTGTTTTCATGTACCTTCGCCCCAGCAGCAGGGGGTTACCCAATACACCATCGCAGAGACAGTCTCTTGCGAGGAACAAAATGATACACTAAGGTGTTCACACAGGCTGCAATATTTTACACAAAGAACATTATATAGTTTTTCAAAAAGTAAAGTCAAGGTTTTTTGCCAAATGCACCGTCGGATATACTAAATATTTTTTCATATTTGAGAAATGGTGAAAAAAGATATGATATAATAAAAATTACAGTTTTTGTGAATAAGCGTGATTAATTTGAAAAAAATGGTGTAAAATTGTAACATTTGTAAGGGAATAAACATTTTATTATAGGTAATTTTACTCATTTATATATATAATATAATAAGGGTTATAGGAAAAGAATTTTTGATTTTGATCATAATTTTTAACTCTGCAGAGATAATTAGGTGATGATGGAATGGATCTGCTTGAAAGCCATATGATTCTGAAATTAAAAAGCCGATTATTTGATATGATTGACCCCGACAAAGGCTTATTAAAATATGATAATTTAATTGAAGAAATGCTGGGTGCTATCAGATGTTTAATGAAGGCTTCTGAAGTGAATTTCTATTGCTGCAATGAATGGAATGAGAAGCTTGTCGTAGAGTCTTCAACGAACAGAAATTTCAAAAACACGTTTATTCCCCGGAAAATTTCATGTACAGAGTTTGAAAAATTGGCTCAGAAAAACTCGGTTTATCGTGATCATTTTCCGTTTCCGGGTTTTGAAACTGATGATTTGTTCTTATTCATTCACAGAGAAGGAAATTGTTTCGGCTTATTAACTTTAAAAGAAGACATTCCATCCAGCTTTGACCATTTTTCAGACGAATTTCTAAGAGAGTTAAGCGAGCAATGCGGGATTTTTCTCATTAAAATTCAATCACTAGCAAGAATTGTGATCGAAAAAAAAAGGTATAAGCAGCTTTTCCGAGTGACGGAGAAATTTCACTCTTCAATGAAAATAGATGATGTTTTAGGAGAGATTATTTACACACTGCAGGAAGTTTATCCAACATTTACTTATTATTTGCTCCTGTCCCATGATAATAACAGCCATGGAGACTTGCCGATTAAAGACCTTGAGTATGATAGTGAAAATATTGCTGCAATGCAGGCATATGTAACGGGTACAATCCAATTTGAAGATTCTTTGCAGGAGAAACGGTCCGTGCTTTATGCACCATTAAAAGGAAAGCAGGGTGTGTACGGTGTTTTGCAGGTTATTGCACCGAATTCTCTTGTCTTTCCCAAAAACGAGGTTGAATTTATTACACTACTTGCCAATACAGCCGGCGGAGCACTTGAAAATGCTCAGCTGTACCAGCAATCAAGAAAATTAATCGCCGACCTTCAACTGATTAATGAAACATCGCAGAGGCTTAATTCAAACCTAAGGCTGACTGAAATGATGACATTTATGTCTGAGCAGATCATTAGCTCTTTTGATGCACAGGAAGTCGGGTTTATTATTCTTCTCGAAGACAATGAGAAATATGATATTGTTAAAGGAAGCACTTCGTTTTTCTTTACGGAGCCGGCAAATTATTACATAAAATATATAAAAAATAAAATTCAGAAAGAAAAAGACTCTCTTTTTATCGGAGATTTGAATCTGCAGCTTGAAATCACAAGGGATCGGTTCAGGTCCATTATGGCTGTTCCGATGGTACAAAGCGAAAAATTGAAAGGGTTTACCCTTGTTATGCATAGTGATCCTTATCATTTTTCGTTTGAAACATTTAAATTGCTTCAATCGTTGATTCACCATTCAACATTGGCATTAACCAATTCGATGCTTCGGGAGGAGCTTGAAAGAATGGTTGTAACTGACCATCTGACGAAGCTATATTCCCGCAATTATTTGGATGAGCGCATTCATCTTTCTATGGCTGAGGATGATATGGGTACATTTATTTTAGTTGACATTGATAATTTTAAATTGATTAATGATACATATGGCCATCAAGTCGGGGACGAAATTCTTGTTCAGGTAGCGAATATGATTCTTGGAAATATTCGGGACACAGATATTGGCGCCAGATGGGGCGGTGAAGAGCTGGCCATTTATTTGCCGCGAGTTTCCATCGAGAAAGGTGCTTTAATTGCTGAAAGACTGGTCAAAAAGGTGTCCGAAAACACCAACCCGCCAATAACGATTTCCTGCGGTGTTTCATACTGGACATCCGGAAGTGATGATACTTTAAAAAGCTTATTCAAACGTGCAGACAAAGCACTTTATATTGCAAAGGGTACCGGTAAAAACAAGGTGGTTATACAAGAAGAAGACACCGGACTGAAGGTCTAAGATTTAGGATGTATGAATAGAATGACAATTCAGCTAAAGTGTTCAAAAAATTATAAAAAAAGCAGATCAATAGGAAAAATCAAATTCCTTTATATTATGATCCCTTTATCTCCGTTTATGAGCTGTTGTTCAATATATATGAGTTTTCGTTTCAATATAAAGACAAAAAGGAGGCTGTCTCAAAGCCTAAAGGTCAGACCCTTATGAGACAGCCTCTTTATTTATAAGTATTGTACGAGCACTTCCGTAAATTTTTCTAATTTCTCCTGATCCAATTCATCGAAACGATTTTTTTCCGGTGAATCGATGTCGAGGACTCCCAATAATTCTCCGTTTTTGATCAAAGGTACAACAATTTCCGATTGGGAGGCCGGGTCACATGCGATATGTCCAGGAAAAAGATGGACGTCTTCTACCCTGATTGTTTTCCTCAATTGAGCGGATGTACCGCAAACTCCTTTTCCAAGAGGAATGCGGACACATGCAGGAAGACCTTGGAACGGACCAAGAACGAGCTCTTCCCCATCCATCAAATAAAAACCTACCCAATTAGTACGGTCTAAAAATTGTTTTAATAAAGCTGAAGCATTGCTTAAATTTGCGATCCGATTAGTTTCTCCTTCGAGGAGAGACTTAAGCTGCCTAATAACAAGTTCATAGTTTTCTTCTTTAGATCCACGATATTTTTCGACTTGAAACACCGTTTTCACCTTGCTTTCAGTAATTTTATTATAAATTCTATCAAAAACAGCTGAAAAAGAGGATACTTTGTCGAGAATAAAATAAAGGAAAAGTTGCGAGAAATAAAGAATGGTAAAGTATGACTGAAAAAAGGCGGAGAGGAGGACAGCCGGATGCGAAAAAATTCAAAAGACGCAATTGTGAATGCAGCCATTGAATTGTTCAATACAAAGGGATACAACGGCACATCAGTGAGGGATATTGCAGATAAAGCGAATGTTAACCCTGCCAATATTGCTTATTATTTTAAAAATAAACACGGATTATTAGAGTACTGCTTTACGGCATTTTTCGAAAACTATCTGGCCGAAATCGAAAAAGGTTTTTCCCTTTTAGAAGCCGGTGCTGCGCATTGCCTGAAACAGATAGCCGCAAATGTGATTGAATTCCAGTGTAAAAACATCCATTTGACAAGGTTTATACTCAGGGAAATGTCAATCGATTCACAAGTTGTCCGGGAAATCATGTCTACCTATTATGTCAAAGAGCGCTACTTCTTCCATAAAATTATCGAAAAAGGAATGGAACAGAAGGAATTTAGAAGCCATTCTGTTCCTTATCTGATCTTGCAATTTAAAAGCCTATTATCTATGCCTTTTTTAAATACCCACTATGTAACAGAAGTCTTGCATGTTTTTCTAAATGAAAAATATTTTGCAAAAAAATATTTGCAGGAAATTTTCCTGTGGATCGACGGGGTTTTGTGTACGCATCCGTCAGAGTTAAAAGAAAAGGCTGTTATTAATTAAATGGGGCTGATTCATAAGGGTCTGACATTTCCAACAATGACAATATATAGAATGGTTTTAATAGTGATTGGTTATAAAGGGTCCGACCCTTTACTCTTGAGTCAGCCCCGTTTGAAGAAATTTCATTATTTCTCTGCCTTGGCCAAGTTCTTTTCGGTGATGGGCATCCGAGCCATAGACGAGCAGAATGCCCAATTGCATCGCTTTTTCCGCAGCCCAATCAGGCGGATAAGGTTCCCGGCAAAGAGGTTTCGATGTTCCTGCCCCGTTATAGTCAATTTCATAATTATATTTTTTAATCGTATTAAGCACATTTTCAACATCATTTTTAAATTCATGTGTGGCGGGAAATTTATGATGGAACTTCCTGATCAGTGTAATGTGGCCGATTCGTTTCGGTTTAAATGGCCCAAGATCCGAGGTTATTGAACGCATTAATGTTCCAAAGTATTTTTTATAAACTTCATCAACTCCCCCGTACCTTTTTGCTATTTTTTCAAATTCCTCCGGACTGTAGTCAATGCAATCATAACGATTATTAAATTTTAAAAAATGGACGGAGAGGATGGAATCATCAAGCCTTTCTCCGATAACATTCAAAAAATTTCGAATTTCTTCTTCGTAACCTTCAATATAATCAACTTCCAGCCCGATATTTATTTTTATACGCCCTTCGTATTTTGTCTTTAACCGGTCAAGATCATCGAAATAAGATTCTAATTGGTCCATGTCCATAGCACTGTCTTTTGTCGGGGTTGTATCGATAAAACCTTTTGGCAATGGTGCATGCTCGGTAAATGTGATTTCCTCAAACCCGAGCGAAACAGCTTTTTGAATATATTCCTCAAAAGAATCTTTTGATCCATGAGGGCAATATGGGGAATGTACATGCCCGTCTTTTTTCAACCTTGTTCCCCTCCTTTTGATAAAAATTCAATGTCGAAGCTTTTTGTCAAAAAAAAAGAAAATAATAGTCAAAAATTGTCGTTTACATGGTATCATAAAAACATTGAAATGAACATTCGTAAAACATTTATATAAAAGAAAAATTGCTCCAAATTCGGTGTTGAAACTGGAGGTTTATTATGGAATACATAATTAGTACACTCATCATTATTTTTTGTTTGTTTTTGACCGGTTTTTTTGTAAGAAAAACATATTATAAAGAAATAGACCGCCTTGAATCATGGAAAATCGACATAATGGACCGCCCTGTACTTGATGAAATGTCAAAAGTAAAGCAACTGAATATGACTGGCCAAACAGAGGAACTTTTTGAAAGATGGCGGCATGAATGGGATGAAATCGTTACAGCAGATTTGCCTGATGTTGAAGAGCTGTTGTTTGATGCTGAGGAATATATTGATAAATATAGATTCGGCAAGGCAAAGGAAATTATTGCGCTTATTGAGGAAAAGCTTTCAAAGACAGAAGAGAAGATACAATGCATTCTTTCCGAGCTGAATGATCTCGTCGGCAGCGAGGAAAAAAACAGAACTGAAATAGAAGAGTTAAAGGAACTTTATCGGGAGAGCAAGAAAACCCTGCTTGCACACCGTCACAATTTCGGGAGAGCTGAGAACGAGCTTGAACGCGAGCTTGATGAAATCATAGGCAAATTTCAAGAGTTTGATGAAAAAACAAAAAATGGGAATTACCTTGAGGCACGAGAAACCGTTCTGTTTATTAAGGAACGGCTTGAAAAGATTAAACAAAAAATGGATGACATTCCTAGATTACTGCTGGAATGCCAAACTAGCCTCCCTTCGCAAATAAAAGAATTAAAGGAAGGCTACCGGGAAATGGCCTCGCAAGGGTATGTTCTTGACCATATTCCATTAGAGAAAGAGACAGAACGATTTGAAAAACAGCTTGAAGTATATTTATCCTGGATTGAGAAACTTGAGATTGAGGAAGTTGAAAAAGGAATTGAAGAGTTGAAGGAAGGCATTGAGCTTTTACTCGACCTTCTTGAAAAAGAAGTACACGCAAAGCATTTTATCAGCCAGAATGTACAGGGAGCTAAGGAGATTCTTGATATTACTTTAGAAGAAAATGAAAAACTAATATTGGAATCTGAGCATGTCCAAGAAAGCTATCACTTGCCGGAAAAGGAACTGGAGGTACTAAAGCATTCTGAAAAACGTTTAACCCATTTAGAAAAAAGGTATGAGCTTCTTTTAGAGCGTCTCGAACAAAATGATACTGCACAAACCGTACTAAGTGAAGAATTACAGGAAATGAAAGCAATGCTGGATCAGGTTCGTGATGAGCAAAGGGCGTTTGAAGAAAAGCTGCTGGCCTTGCGAAAAGATGAAATGGAAGCACGAGAGCAAGTAAAGGACCTTTCAAAAAAAGTCGGAGAAATGATCCGCCTTGTTTCAAAAAGCAATATTCCTGGCTTATCGCGGGATTATCAATATTTATTGGAAGATGCAAAGGAAAGTATACAAAATGTGATAGACAGGCTTGAAGAAAAGCCGCTGGATATTAATTCTGTCCGTAAATACCTTGAGGTCGCCGTATTGACTGTCAATAAATTATGGGATTCAACAATTGAATTAGTCGAGAATGCAAAATTAGCGGAGAAGGTCATTCAATATGGCAACCGATATCGAAGCCGTTATCCATCAGTTGCAAAAGGTCTGCAAAATGCTGAAACAGCCTTTCGGAATTACGATTATCGGCTTGCCCTTGAACAAGCGGCTGCTTCAATCGAAGAAATAGAACCGGGTGCTCTAAGGAAAATTGAAGCCATGCTTTCAGAAGAATAAAAACAAGACAGGTTCGCAGTATGAACCTGTCTTTTATCATGCTTTTATTGTTAATATGGACGAATTTGACCACAATAATGAAAAAAATGAATTACGCCATTTTTTTGTTTAAAATAGAAAAATCCGTCATCAGCTTCGTAAAGCAGTATCATTTTCAACTGAAGGAGAATGTGATAAGATTATCAATTGCATTACCGTATTAGAAAGGGGAAGGACATGATCTATTTTGATAATAGCGCAACTACAAAACCATATGAAGAAGTAGTTGACTCGTTCGTTAAAGTTTCAACAGAATATTTTGGCAATCCATCTTCCCTGCATAATATTGGCGGAAAGGCTGAGCAATTGTTAACACAAGCAAGGTCCCAGGTGGCCAGGCTTTTAAATGTAAAAGATAGTGAAATATATTTTACATCCGGTGGAACGGAAAGCAACAATCTTGCAATTAAAGGAACTGCGCTCATGTATAGAGGGAGAGGACGCCATATTATTTCCACAACAATTGAGCACCCTTCTGTCACGGAGGCCATTAATCAGCTGGAACAACTCGGATTCGAAGTAACTTTTGTTCCGGTTGATTCGGACGGAAGAGTGGATGCGAAAGAAATAGAGAAGGCGATTCGCCACGATACGATTCTTGTATCTGTTATGCATATCAATAATGAGGTTGGAACAATCCAGCCAATTAAAGAGATTGGAACGATGTTAAAAGAGTATCCAAAAATCCTTTTTCATGTTGACCATGTTCAAGGAGCTGGAAAAGTTCCAATTAATTTTTATGATTGCGGGATTGATTTATGTACAATTTCCGGACATAAATTCCATGGCTTGAAAGGCACGGGAGCGCTGTTTATTCGGGATGGAATAAGGATATCTCCTCTCTTGTCGGGCGGAAACCAGGAGTTGAATACACGGAGCGGTACAGAAAATGTCGCCGGAATAGTTGCCATGGCGAAAGCTTTGCGTTTAACGATTCAAAAAAGGGAGACCGGCATACATCAAATGGAAGTGATAAAGGATATATTAAGAGATGAACTAGAAAAAATTGATGGCGTTAAGGTTCATACACCGAAGGAAGGGTCAGCCCCTTACATTCTTAATTTTTCCGTCCGAGGTTTTAGAGCTGAAGTGTTCGTTCATGCCCTTGAAGAACAAGATATATACGTTTCAACGACCAGTGCCTGTTCTTCCAAAAAGAAATCTCCGAGTAAAACATTAATTGCAATGGGTTTGCCTGAAGAAGAGGCAAATAGTGCAATCCGTATTAGCTTGTCATTTGAAAATACAATGGAAGAAGCAGTGTATGCGGCAGACAAAATAAAACAGACAATAAAACAACTAGGAGAGGTAATGAACTGATATGAACTATGACCGAATTCTAATCCGCTACGGGGAAATGTCGACAAAGGGTAGAAACCGGAACAAGTTTGTTGAAAAATTAAAAAATAACATGAAAAGAGTATTGAAAGATTTTCCAAATGCGAAAGTAGAAGCAAGCCGGGATAGAATGCATGTTTTATTAAATGGAGAAAACAGCGAAGAAATTATTTCCCGATTAAAAGGCGTGTTTGGCATCCAGTCTTTTAGCCCCGCTGTCAAGGTTGAAAAAGATATTGATGTAATGAAAGAAGCGGTTCTTGACTTGTTTAAGAGTTTGTATAAACCGGGAAATACTTTTAAAATTACTGGAAAAAGAGCAGACAAAACATTCCTATTAACTACAGATGAAATCAACCATACTTTCGGAGCCCATCTTTTAAAAAATATTAAGGGGCTGAGGGTAGATGTAAAAAATCCTGATATTAATATGCAGATTGAGATTCGAAAAGAAGCTGCATATTTGACTTGCGAGAATATTCGCGGTGCAGGCGGACTCCCTGTCGGGTCAAGCGGCAAAGCGATGCTTATGCTTTCAGGAGGCATTGACAGCCCTGTCGCCGGATATTTGTCAATGAAAAGAGGCCTGGAAGTGGAAGCTGTCCATTTTCACAGTCCTCCATTTACAAGCGAGCGTTCAAAACAAAAGGTGATTGATCTTGCTGAAAAACTTTCCGAAGTAAGCGGCTTTATGACTCTCTATGTTGTTCCTTTTGCAGAGATCCAGCAATTGATCCAAAAGCAAGTGCCTAATAATTATTCGATGACAGTTACAAGGCGATTGATGCTCCGAATTACTGATGAAATTCGCAGGAAACATAACGGTCTTGCAATAATTACAGGAGAAAGCCTTGGCCAAGTTGCGAGCCAAACACTTGAGAGCATGTTTGCTATCAACGAAGTTACGAATACACCTGTGCTGCGCCCGATCATTGCTATGGATAAAACAGAAATCATTGAAATTTCACGAGAAATTGGAACTCATGATATTTCGATTCGTCCGTATGAAGACTGCTGCACCGTTTTTGTTCCTTCATCGCCAAAAACAAGACCGCGAAGAGATAAGGTTCAATATTATGAAAGTTATATTGATTTTGATCCATATATTTCTAAAGCTGTAAACGAAACAGAAATCATTCATATAAAACCTAAATCGAAACAAGCTGAAGAAACATTTGAGAATCTTTTTTAACATATCAATGTCATTGCTATTTTGTGAAACAATTACCAATCTTTCAATTGAATGAAGCCATGTGATTATACACACTCTATACACAAAGGAGGTGATATCACATGGCACGAAACAACAGTTCAAATCAATTACTTGTTCCCGGAGTTCAACAAGCTCTAGACCAAATGAAATACGAAATCGCAACTGAATTTGGTGTTAACCTAGGTGCAGATACTACTTCTCGCGCTAACGGTTCAGTTGGAGGAGAAATCACTAAGCGTTTAGTTCAGATGGCTGAACAACAATTAGGCGGAGGTTTCTCTAAATAATAAAAAATAAAATACAATGGCTACAAGGAGCGGGTTTAAATGCCTGCTCCTTATTTAATTGTCCAATTAGCAACAAAGCCGGTATTTTATCCTTGAATAGGCATCTATAAATATTTCTCGCTCCCTTGTTTCAAAATTCCTTTTCTAAAAAAGAACCGTAATTTCAATCAAGTTGGCAGAGAAAATGATAATCAGAAATTTTGAAGGGTCTGACCCTTTTAAGTGGTTCCAAATCCGAATAAAAAATGTTGGCGGAATTCTTTCTTTCGATTTATAATAAAATTATTTCGAGACTAGAAAGAATTGAGGAACAACACAATGATAAAAAAAGAAAAACAGATGGGAGTTTTCTATGCCGCTTTTTCCTATTTTCTTTGGGGAATCCTTCCGATTTACTGGAAACTGCTTGGTCATGTGAAGGCACATGAAATATTGGCAAACAGGGTATTTTGGTCCTTTGTTTTTATGCTTGCTGTTCTGCTTGTTACGAACAAATGGAATGCATTTACCGCTACAGTTTATGCACTATCGGCAAATAAAAAACAATTTTTGGCACTTGGTACAGCTTCCCTTCTTATAAGCGTCAACTGGTTTCTCTATATTTGGGCAGTTAACAATGGCCAAATGATTGAAACGAGTTTAGGGTATTACATTAATCCGCTTGTCAGTGTACTGCTTGGGATGATTGTATTAAAGGAACGTCTGACTATCGCTCAATATTTTTCATTTTTCCTTGCTTTAATCGGAGTTCTTATTATGACATTATCTTACGGCCGTTTTCCGTGGATTGCCCTCATGCTTGCAGTTACTTTCGGCCTGTATGGTCTTGCAAAAAAGTTAATTAAAGTGGATTCGGCAATCGGTCTTACTTTAGAAACAATGGCTGTCACTCCTCTCGCTCTTGTATATATCGGAATTTTGTTTATTCAGGGAGAAAGCTCATTATTGAATGGATCGCTTCCTACTGATCTTCTCTTAATTGGAGCGGGCGCTGCGACGGCCATACCATTACTTTATTTTGCAAAGGGAGCACAAAAGATACAATTGTCGATGCTTGGTTTCATTCAATATATTGCGCCTACTATCACATTGATATTAGGGATCTTTGTGTACGGCGAACAGTTCACAAAACTGCATTTGCTGTCTTTCACTTTTATTTGGGCAGCACTAACCATCTATTCTTTGTCTCGGACAAAACTGGCCACCGCTTTAGAATTAAGACTGAAAAGAGGAAAAGGGATGGAAATATAATAAGGGTCCCCGGCTCCCTCCGACAATGACAATATAGAGAATCATTCTTAGTGTTTGACTATATGGATTGGAGGGGTCTAGCCCTTTGTATTTACAAAAATGTTCTTTTAACTTTTTCCCAAAATGAATTGTCTTTAAGCTTTACAGTTTTAATGACCCTGTTACTTAATTTCACTTCAATCTTTCTTACATGCTTAATGCTTAATGCTTCATTATCCATTGCCATTGTCGGATGTTCGTTTCCATCCTGGACAACCATCAAGGTTAATGTTCTGTCTCCGCTCAAGATAAAAGACGATCCGAGAGTTCGGTAGCTGTTATTGTTCATGGAAGCAATTTCACTCACTTGCATGCACGGAAGCAAAGGATCAACGACCGACCCGTTTACTGATTTATTATAAGCAGTGCTTCCGGTCGGCGTGGCAACAATCAATCCGTCGCCGCGGAAAGTTTCAAAATAAAGCTCGTCAATGTAAATATCCATTGCAAATGTTCTAATAATGGAAGAGCGAATGCTGAATTCATTCAAGCAAAGGAAATTTGATTCACCGTCAACAGTTACTTCAATCGTCGGGTATTTTCTGACTTTAATTTGTTCATTTGCCATTGCTTCAACCATTTTGGAAGTATCGTTAATATAAAAATCGCAATACATGCTTAAATGTTCGGTAATTGAAATGCCCGCATATAAACAATCTTCCCTAAATCCTGTTTTGCGAACAGCCTGCAAGAAAGTTCCATCCCCGCCGATGCTGACAATAACGTTCGCATCCCGAAAATCTTTAACAACGGTGAAATTGTATTTTCTCGCTAAGTCAAAAAGGGGGAGTAATTTTTCCTGTAACTCTTCATCCCTTCTATAGAAAAAATACAAGTTGCGGCGATTAGGCATTGTATATACCTCCAAATAATTGTTTCGTATCTTTCCAAATATTACCCATTTTGATAAAATATTAACCTAAAAGTTAGTGTAACATTTATTGAAACATTTTGATATTTGAATCGTAACAGTACTGTGAACAATATAAGGGAGGTATTAACAGCATGAATGGAAAACGCTGGGCAGCACTTGGAATTGCTGCTGGATTATTTTTTGTTTCGGTAATCATTAATTTTTTATCAGTATTTGCATTTAAAGAATTTGAAACTTCATTGAAGGAATTGTTCCCAATGAATGATGAAATGTTTTTAGAAGAAGTGATCGAAGAAGGCGACGAATTTAAGAAAATCGCGGTACTGAATGTAAATGGAGTCATTCAGGATACTGGTGAGGCTTTGACATTATTTGAAAACGGTATGTACAACCATCAAGCTTTTATGAAACAGCTTGATCATGTAAAAGAAGATAAAACTGTTAAGGCGATCATTATAAAGGTTAATTCTCCCGGCGGCGGAGTAGTTGAAAGTGCGGAAATTCATCATAAAATTGTAGAAATCCAAAAAGAAACGAAGAAACCTGTATATATTTCAATGGGGTCGATGGCAGCATCAGGAGGGTATTACATTTCTGCAGCTGCTGATAAGATTTACGCCAGCCCAGAAACATTAACAGGTTCTCTCGGAGTCATTATGCAAGGAGTGAACTATGCCGGCCTTGCGAAAAAGTATGGCGTGGACTTTGTTACGATTAAAAGCGGACCATATAAAGACATTATGAGCCCAACTAGAAAAATGACGGACGAAGAGCGTAAAATTTTGCAATCGATGATTGAAAATTCTTATGAGGGATTTGTTAAAGTAATTTCTGAAGGACGCGGAATCCCGGTCGAAGAAGTAAAGAAAATTGCCGACGGAAGAATTTATGACGGCCGCCAAGCAAAAAATTTGAACTTAATTGATGGTTTTGGCTATTTTGATGATGTTGTTGAGAATTTGAAAAAAGACCATAAACTAAAAGGTGCTCAAGTTGTCGGTTATTCAGAAAATCTTGGATTTGGCTCGTTATTCAGCATGGGTGCCCGTAAATTAATGGGAGAAGAAATGGAAATGTCCGGTATTATGAAAATACTTTCACAGCCGAATTCTCCTAGACTGATGTATCTATATGCTGAATAAGGGGGAACAGGAAATGAATTTTAACGATTCTGTACATCAAGATCATATTGATTCTGAACAAAATAAACCGGGAGCACCATATCAATCAGAGCAATTGTTTTTCCGTTATGCAGGATTTTGGATGCGGTTTTGGGCATACCTTCTTGATCTTCTTGTCATCGGAAGTATTGATCGAATTATTGTCAACCCGTTATTCAGGCTTTTTGATTTGCCGCTAAATGAATTTAGCATGTTTGCACCAATTTCGATCGCGACAGCAATTACATTCTATGGATACTTTTTATTAATGACCAAGTTTTTTGGCCAGACACTGGGCAAGATGGTTTTTGGACTGAAAGTCGTTGATCTTGATGGCGGCAAATTAAGCTGGGGAACGGTCCTGTTCAGAGAATGGATCGGGCGATTTATCTCCGCAACCGTTGTTGTCGGTTATGTAATTATTGCCTTTCTTCCGAAAAAACAAGGGCTTCATGATTTGTTCGCAGACACGACAGTTATACACGAAAGATAATGAATGAAACCTGCCAAAATTTACTGATGGCAGGTTTATTTTTTTTGTTTAAGACGATACTAGCAGGCTGAAAGGTTGTGAGCATAGTGAAGTGGCTGGTCATTGCCTTAGCGGTTCTGCTTTTATTATTGATAATTGTTTTTGTAACAAAGCTAACAATATATGTGAATTATGATCACGTTCAGGATAACGACCATTTAAAATTGGAGTTTAGAGCGTGGCTTGGCCTTATTAGATACAAGCTGAAAATCCCGCTTATTAAAATAGATGAGAATTCCCCTACGGTTGTATTGAAAGAAGAAAAACAGATGGGAAATGAGAAGAAGCCGAGTAAAGAAGAGGCGAAGCAATATTCAGCAGAAGATTTGCTCAACAGTTTAAAAGACACAAAAGAGATTCTTACACATGTTATTGGACTTCATAAGATAATCCGCAAATTTTTGAAAAAGGTAACGATCAAACAATTCGAATGGTTCTCTGTTGCCGGCATCGGTGATGCAGCTTACACCGGCATACTGATAGGAGCGCTCTGGGCGGTAAAGGGAAGTATTGTGGGTATTATCAGTCACAATATGAAATTGAAAGTAATCCCGAAAATCATTATTACGCCAAACTTTCAAAGAGCAATTTCCAAAACGACGCTCAGATGTATGTTTCAATTTCGAATCGGGCATGCTATGTTAGCAGGAATAAAACTGGTTAAATATTGGAAAGGCGGAAAGCCGAAATTTCGATCGAAGGCGCTGTCCGTCTTTTCTGATGATAAAACAAAATCCGTCTAGAAAAGGAGGATGCAGAAATGTCCGATCATCCTATTCAAGGATTAATGACAACTGCTTTGGAAAGTTTGAAAGAAATGATTGATGTAAATACGATAATTGGTGATCCTGTTGAAACCCCTGATGGAAGTGTAATATTAACTGTTTCAAAAGTAGGTTTTGGCTTTGCGGCAGGCGGAAGCGAATTTGTCTTAGACGGATCAGGAACAGTGTCCTCACAGGGACAGGCGCCGGGACAAGGCCAATCTAAACATCCTTTTGGAGGAGGAAGCGGCGGCGGCGTCTCTATTACGCCAATCGCATTCTTGATCGTCAATTCGCAAGGTGTAAAAATGCTCCATCTTGATGAAAGTACACACCTTTATGAAAAAATATTGGATCTTGCACCGCAGGCAGTAGAGAAAATACGGCAAATGTTTGATAAGAAAAATGATAATTTGAATAAAACCCATTATCAAGAGCATCAGCAAAACCCTTATAACGGACCAAAACAAGATTTGGAGTTTTAAGATTTGATTAAAGAAGCTGACTCATAAGGGCCTGGCCCCCTCCAATAAAGATAATATATAAAATGGTTTTCATAGTGTTTTTTATTTGTATTGGAAGGGTCTGACACTTTGCTTATGAGTCAGTCTCTTTTTTTTTATGAAAAAATAGCCTTTTAATTGCAAAAAAGATTCTGAAAAGATATGATTTACACTGTACAAATGTTGTTTTTAAGGAGGATGTGTTCAAATGGCATCAATCACTTTTAAAGGAAACCCTGTCACTTTGTTAGGAAATGAAGTAAAGGTTGGAGACAAAGCACCTGATTTTAAAGTATTAGCTAACGATTTGTCTGAAGTAACTTTAGCTGATACAAAAGGACAGGTTCGCTTAATCAGCGTTGTTCCTTCTCTTGACACTGGAGTATGTGATGCACAAACACGACGTTTTAATGAAGAAGCATCGAAGCTTGGTAACGTGAAAGTATTAACTATCAGCGTTGATCTGCCTTTTGCCCAAAAGCGCTGGTGTGGAGCAAACGGCATTGAAAACGTCCAAACACTTTCTGACCACCGCGATCTTTCTTTCGGTGAAGCGTACGGAGTAGCGATTAAAGAACTTCGGTTGCTTGCCCGCGCTGTGTTTGTTATTGATTCCAATGACACAGTCACTTATGTTGAATATGTGAGTGAAGCAACGAACCATCCGAATTATGAAGCTGCAATCGAAGCTGTTAAACAAGCGAAGTAATTCAAAGTATTGAAGGCCCCGTGTGTTGAACGGGGTTTTTATATTCATTCGTCAAACTTGTAACACATAAAAAAGCCCGTTACAATAAAAAAATAGAAATTGAGCGGGAGGAATTGTTTTGAGTATCTCTGCCATAGAGAAATTGTTTACCGTTTTTAACGAAACAGCACAAATACTGCAGGAAGAATTATCGATTACATATTTGGATGCTTTGGCTGAGACCGGGGAAAATCTGTTTCAGGACACAGTTCTGCAAGAAGAATTAAGTGAAATTACGGTCAAAAGACTTGAAAAAAGTTATAAACAAATTTATTTAGAAAAATATAACAATGAAGAAATCCGGAAAGCGTACCAATTAGCAATCTTAAAAGGGATGAAAGAAAATGTGCAGCCGAACCATCAAATGACACCAGATGCAGTTGGGATGCTTTTTGCTTATTTAGTGAACAAGTTTATAAAAGCACCTTCTTTCAAAATACTGGATCCGGCAGTCGGCTCCGGAAACCTTTTAACAACAGTTCTTAACTTGCAGCCAAATAAAACAATTCATGCGACAGGAATTGATATCGACGATCTGTTAATAAGATTGGCATTTGTTAATGCAAATCTTCAATCCCATCCGATTCAGTTTTTCAACCAGGACAGCCTTCAGCCGTTATTTATTGATCCGCAAGATGCCGTTATTTGTGATCTGCCTGTTGGATATTATCCGGATGATGTGCGGGCTGCCGAATACGAAATAAAGGCAAAGTCCGGGCACTCATATGCCCATCATTTGTTTATTGAACAAAGTACGCGGTATTTAAAACCTGGCGGATATATGTTCCTCTTAATCCCAAACGGACTTTTTGAAAGTGATCAGGCTTCACAGCTCCATGATTTTATAAAGAAGCATTTGTTCGTCCAAGGTGTTCTTCAACTTCCGTTGTCGATGTTCAAGAACAAAAATTCTGCAAAAAGTATTTTTATCCTTCAGAAAAAAGGAGAGGATTTAAAACCTCCAAAGAAGGCATTGCTTGCAGATTTGCCGGCACTAACAAATTCAGCAGCCCTTAATAACATTTTTCGTAAAATTGAAACTTGGATAAATGAGAATAAATAAATGTTTTATGAGCCCTGCGAGATGCAGGGCTTATTATTATTTATTGTAAAGTTCCTACAAAAAATGAGAACAGCAGATAATTCCGAATATAGACAAAATAATTCTATTAAATTTACAAATGATTTAGTAAATTTGTTCATATCAGAATATATTTACTTTGTTCAGTAAATCACATTTACCTTGAAAAGTATAAACTTTAATGATTAAATGTGATGTTGGAAGATATAATTGATGTCTAATGTACAAACTAACATGTACCAAGATGGGCATCGTATTACAGATGTTGTTTTATTAAAGGAGCGTTAGTAAATGTCAAAAGTTATTGCTATTAATGCCGGCAGTTCCTCTTTAAAATTTCAATTATTTGAAATGCCGAGTGAAAATGTCATCACAAAGGGTCTTATTGAACGTATTGGTTTAAATGATGGGATTTTTAATATAACCGTTAACGGTGAAAAAATAAAAGAAGTAAGAGATATTCCTGACCACGAAATAGCTGTTAAGCTGTTGCTTGATAAACTTACTACTCTTGGAATCATTAAATCGCTGGATGAAATTGAAGGTATTGGACACCGTGTTGTACATGGCGGTGAAGTATTCGATGATTCTGTTTTAATTACTGAAGAAGTTTTGAAAAAAATTGAGGCATTATCAGAACTCGCACCTCTTCATAATCCTGCTAATGTAACCGGTATCAAAGCGTTCAAGCAAGTGCTTCCAAATGTTCCTGCTGTTGCGGTATTTGATACAGCATTCCACCAAACAATGCCGGAAAGCTCATTCTTATACAGCTTACCTTATGAGTATTATGAAAAATATGGCATCCGCAAGTACGGATTCCATGGAACATCTCATAAGTTTGTTTCTCAGCGAGCAGCTGAAATGCTTGGACGCCCGATCGAGCAATTGCGCCTTATCTCATGTCACCTAGGAAATGGAGCAAGTATTGCAGCTATTGAAGGCGGAAAATCAATTGATACATCTATGGGATTCACACCACTTGCAGGGATAACGATGGGAACACGTTCCGGAAACATTGACCCGGCCCTTATTCCATACATTATGGAGAAAACAGGAAAAACAGCTGATGAAGTTCTCGAAATTTTAAACAAAAAGAGCGGTTTGCTCGGTCTTTCCGGATTTTCAAGCGACCTTCGCGATATTGAAGCTAAAGCTGCCGAAGGAAATGACCGTGCTGAGCTTGCACTTGAAGTATTCGCGAGCCGCATTCATAAGTATATCGGATTGTACGCAGCGCGCATGAACGGGGTAGATGCAATCATCTTTACAGCCGGAATTGGTGAAAACAGCGATGTTATCCGTGGAAAAGTGTTAAGAGGTCTTGAATTTATGGGTGTATACTGGGATCCTTCTCTGAATAAGGTTCGCGGAAAAGAAGCATTCATCAACTATCCGCATTCTCCGGTAAAAGTTATGGTGATTCCTACAAATGAGGAAGTTATGATTGCCAGGGATGTTGTACGTCTGGCAAAATAGTGATTTATAAAAAAGACAAGAGGCATTGCCTTTTGTCTTTTTTTCTATTTTTAAGACCTGAGGAAAATAACACCAATGATATGCTATACTTAAGTAAATATGCTGTAAATAGGGGGCTTTTTTCCATGGCATTAACAGAACGGGAAAAAGAAGTTCTAAATGAAATAAGAGGTTGGGAAAGCAAGCTTTACAGTTATGAGAGAAACGATTTAGAGGCAACTTATGAAAAATTTTTAGAGCGGTCGTTTGATTTGCTTCCGGATGAAGCACAAAATCAAATCTTTTCCGTAATGGACAATTGGCTTTTTCATCTTCACGCTCTTATCCAGGGATCTCGGTTGCAAAACGATGCAAAGGAACGAATCCTTACGGCAGGCCGGGTTTTCCAGGAAGATATTCATACAATATCAGATTTGAAAAAATTACATATAGACCAGCTTCGTTACATAGCTCAGCAGCAAATTTCACGTCATCGGCTATATTCGTTAGTGCAAGGAAGTTTATCAGGAACGGGAAGTGTTCTTTTGCTTGGAACCGATCTTCCGGCAATGGCTGTCATTAACCTTCGGGCTGTTCAGCTGATTTCGATGACTTATAGTTTTGAAGTCAATTCGCCTTTTGAAATGATGACGTCTCTAAAAATTTTTCATGCGGCAACTTTGCCTGCCAGGCTGCAGGGGAAGGCATGGGAAGAATTAATGGCGGATTTGGAAAATGTTAATGATTATTACTTCTATGAAGGAAAAGAAGAGTTGACAGATGTTACATGGCTTGAACATCCTCTTAAGCAGGTTTTAAAGGGAATTCTGATTTTATTATTTAAAAACCGTTCTGTTCAAGGCATCCCTTTTATCAGCATGACAATCGGGGCCGGAGTAAATTATCAATTAACAAGAAAAGTCACTGATTTTGCCCAAAAATATTATCAAATGAGATATTTATTAGAAAAAAGCGGAGGTTTTCAATGAGCACAACGGAACATAAGAAAGAGGCGCCGAGAAAAGTCAGATGTAAAGTGATCACGGTAAGTGATACACGAGATAAGCGAACAGACAAAAGCGGAAAATTGATGATTGAGCTTCTTGAAGGAGCCGGCCACTCGATCATCGATTACGTTATTGTAAAAGACGAGGAGATTGCGATCAGGGAAGAAGTGTTGAAAGGCTGTCAAAATCCGGACATTGACGTGATCCTGACAAACGGGGGAACTGGCATTGCCAAACGGGATGTAACGATTGAAACAGTCAGCAGCCTGATTGACAAAGAAATCACCGGTTTTGGCGAGCTGTTCCGGATGATTAGTTACCAGGAGGACATCGGCTCAGCTGCAATTTTATCCCGGGCAGCTGCAGGTGTAATCAAAGATAAGGCTGTGTTTTCAACTCCCGGTTCAACCGGTGCCGTGCGGCTTGCAATGAACAAATTAATCCTGCCTGAACTTGGACATGTCGTCAGGGAATTGAGAAAAGACTTATAGAAAATAAAATAGCTGACTTCCAATAGCTAGGGGAAAGTCCCGGCTATTGGTGCACCTTTTGTGTAATATCTTGATCAGTCCTGTACCAAAGCCATAAGTCATTAATAATTGAAGCCAGGTCGGCTATTTCACTATTTAGTTGGCACGATCGTTTAAAATCACTTTCGTCCGATAATTCTGCTTGTTTTTTATTAATGATGCTCTCAAGTTCGGCAATACGATCGGGAATTCTGCCGCGAATTTTTTCCCAATGGAAAAGGATCGATTGCTGTGTTTCCCGGCTGTATTCGTCCCAATCTTTTGAAAGATCAGGAACAGGAATCCCAAGCCTCTTATCTTCTGTAAAGTATTCCACCGTGTTAAGCCCCCATGTTGATTTGTTATCTCTATTTTATTACATATGAATGAATGCATCTATTGGTTGTTCTATTTTTGCTGAAAAAATTGCTGAGACTGTCCTTTTGGAATGCTTAGCGCCATGATGTCACCTCCTTTTTACTTGTTTATTTGTTATCAATTCTGAAAATTCTTGTATATAAATTAATTTCTTACATTTTGTAGAATAACTATTGAAATTTTTCGTAAAAGTTGTTAAAGTAAATACCAATTAGTGAATAAAAATATACATAGTTGTATATTTATTCGTATAATGAGGAGGAATCATCGTGTCTAAACCAAAAGTTGTTCTCGCATATTCTGGCGGTCTTGATACTTCGGTAGCAATTAAATGGCTGGAAGAGCAGGGGTATGCGGTTGTAGCCTGCTGCTTGGATGTAGGTGAAGGAAAGGATCTTGAATTTGTTCAACAAAAGGCGCTAAAAGTTGGAGCCGTTCAATCATATGTTATAGATGCCAAAGAGGAATTTGCAAATGAATATGCTTTAATGGCGCTGCAGGCGCATGCTTTATATGAAGGAAAATATCCGCTTGTATCGGCATTGTCCCGTCCGCTTATTGCAAAAAAACTTGTTGAAGTTGCCGAAAAAGAAGGAGCAGTTGCAGTAGCGCACGGATGTACAGGTAAAGGGAATGACCAGGTGAGATTTGAAGTGTCTATAAATGCATTAAATCCTGATCTTCAAGTGCTTGCTCCTGTACGTGAATGGAGCTGGTCACGCGAAGAGGAGATTGAATACGCTAAGAAACATGGAATTCCAATCCCTATTGATCTTGACAGTCCATTTTCAATTGATCAGAATTTGTGGGGCCGCAGCAATGAATGCGGAGTTTTAGAGGACCCATGGGCTGCGCCACCCGAAGAAGCATATGAATTAACCGCAAGCCTTGAAACAACACCTGATGTTCCGGATATTATTGAAATCGGATTTGAAGAAGGGGTCCCTGTTACGTTAAATGGGAAACATTATTCTTTAGCACAATTAATTTTAGAACTGAACATCTTAGCCGGAAAACATGGCGTAGGCCGCATTGACCATGTTGAAAACCGCCTTGTCGGAATAAAATCCCGTGAAGTATACGAGTGTCCCGGAGCGATGACATTGATTAAGGCGCATAAAGAACTTGAAGATTTGACGCTTGTCAAAGAAGTTGCCCACTTTAAGCCAATCATTGAAAAGAAAATTTCCGAAATTATTTATGAAGGTTTGTGGTTCTCTCCATTAAAGGACGCTCTCTCTGCATTTTTAAAAGAAACGCAAAAATATGTAACGGGAATTGTTAGAGTCAAGCTTTTTAAAGGCCATGCCATTATTGAAGGAAGAAAATCACCGTACTCGCTTTATGATGAAAAGCTTGCTACTTATACATCTGATGATGCGTTTGACCATAGCGCAGCTGTCGGTTTTATTAAACTGTGGGGTCTTCCGACAAAAGTGCAAAGCATCGTAAACAACAAGAAGGTGACAGTGTGAAAAAACTATGGGGTGGAAGGTTTACGAAATCTGCCGAGGAATGGGTAGATGAGTTCGGAGCTTCCATTACGTTTGATAAGGAATTAGTAATCGAAGACATTGAAGGAAGCAAAGCACATGCAGCGATGCTGTCGAAATGCGGCATTCTTACAAAAGATGAAGGCAAGCTTATAATTGAAGGATTAAATAGATTAAAGGAAAAGGCATTAAAAGAAGAGCTCTCTTTTTCTATTAAACTAGAAGACATTCATCTAAATCTGGAAAGCATGCTGACTGAGGAAATCGGGCCTGTTGGCGGCAAACTGCATACAGCAAGAAGCCGAAATGACCAGGTTGCTGTTGATATGCATTTATATTTGCGGAAACAAGTGTTAATCATCATTGATTTAATCAGCGAGTTTCAGGAGGTTTTACTTGAAAAAGCTGAAGAAAATGTTGAAACAATTATGCCTGGTTATACCCATCTTCAACGGGCTCAGCCGATTTCGTTTGCCCATCATTTAATGGCCTATTTCTGGATGCTGGAACGAGATAAACAGCGCTTTTCAGAAAGTCTGAAACGAATTAATAGATCGCCGCTTGGAGCAGGTGCGCTTGCAGGAACGACTTTTCCGATCGACCGGGAGTACAGTGCAGAGATGCTCGGTTTTGATGGCATCTATGAAAACAGTTTGGACGCAGTAAGCGACCGCGATTTTATCCTTGAATTTTTATCGGACAGTTCGATTCTAATGATGCATCTATCAAGATTCAGTGAAGAGATCATTTTATGGGCAAGCCAGGAATTTCGCTTTATTGAACTGGATGATAGTTTTTCAACCGGAAGCAGCATTATGCCGCAAAAGAAAAACCCGGATATGGCGGAGCTTATTCGCGGGAAAACGGGAAGGGTTTACGGCAATCTTATCGGGTTGTTAACAGTCTTAAAAGGGCTGCCTCTTGCTTATAACAAAGATATGCAAGAAGACAAGGAAGGAATGTTTGATACGGTCAAAACCGTAACAGGCTCATTGAAGATTTTTGCCGGAATGATCCGCACAATGAAGGTTAATAAAGAACAGATGGAGAAATCGGTAAAGAATGATTTTTCAAATGCAACAGAGCTTGCTGATTATCTTGCGGATAAAGGGGTTCCTTTCCGTGAAGCACATGAAATTGTAGGAAAGCTTGTGCTTTCATGTGTCCAAAAAGGCTGCTTTTTAGCTGATTTAACATTAGAGGAATTTAAAGCATCAAGCCCTTTATTTGAAGAAGACATTTACGATGCGCTGAACCCGTACAATGCTGTTAAACGGCGCAATAGTGCAGGAGGAACAGGCTTTGCCGAAGTCTACAAGGCCATCGGCAAAGCAAAGAAATGTCTTGGAACTGAAAAGCACGCAAACCAGTAATGGAATGCGTGCTTCCAGTTGGACAAATAGTTTCATTATTGAAAACGTGCATGACTTTTTTATACTCCTAACCCCTAATATGGGAATAGGTTTCATTATAAAACAGAACCAACTTAATAAGGCGGTGTGAGCGAAGCCGAGATCTAAATATTTACAAAGTTAAACAAGTATCTTGCTATAGATAATTTGCCAATTCTATTTTTGTTAGCGTAGCTCCGCCCCTTTTCCATAGAAAAAGTTAAAAGAGCTCTTTTACATATAAAAGAGGCCGACTCACGGTCTTTATTTTCAGAAAATTCAATTTACTAAAAATTCATTTAATTAATTAGTAGAAGGAGGTTTGATCAGATGAGATCTGGAAATAACGCCGCGATGAAGAAAGTAGCAGTATTGCATCCATCTCGTCCTAATTATTTGGCTAAAATGAAGGGGAAGGGAAGAAGTCCTTTAAAAGTAAATATAAAGGATGCAATGACTGGACTAATTGGAGGATTTATTACTATTTTAGTTTTGGCAGTTTTAACAAAGATCACGCCGGCAACTTGGTTAATGGCCCCATTTGGAGCAAGTTGCGTGTTGGCATTTGGTGTATGGGACGCTCCTTTATCTCAGCCGAGGAATATTATAGGCGGACACTTCATTTCTTCGCTAGTAGGTTTAATGGTTTACCATTTTTTAGGTAATGAACCATGGACTATCGCTTTAGGTGTAGGATTAGCTATAGCATTCATGATGATGACAAAAACGACTCATCCGCCAGCGGGGGCAGACCCAATTGTTGTGATACTTGGATCGTATAAATGGAGTTATTTAATTATCCCTGTATTAATTGGCTCCATAGTCATTGTTCTACTAGCGGTATTAATCAATAATTTGCGCGAAAATAGAGAATATCCGACATTCTGGATATAAAACCTTCATAGACATTACTACTAACTAGTAAATTCTTTTTCTTGCCTTTTACCCCAACGTACATGATACTTTCCCTTTATCTATTACCCTTTATTTATATATGCAGCAAAGAACGCTGTCTTGAACAAGGCAGCTTTTTTTGATGTTGAATGATAATTTTTAATATAGATTCATAATTAATTATATAATCTGACTTTTTCTGAAAGAGGTTGAAGATATGAATCAGCTTTTGGTAAAATGTAAGAGCTTTCATTGATGAAAAAGTTTAGAAAATTTTTCTTAAATTTTTTTCGAGAAAGGTGTTATATTATAATTGGTTTTTGTTTTATTTTTAAGGGGGTTATAAAATATGCGAATTGGGGTGCCTGCAGAAATAAAGAACAACGAAAACCGTGTGGCAATGACTCCTGCAGGTGTTGTTAACTTAGTTCATTTCGGCCATGAAGTGCATATTGAAAAAGGAGCTGGAATCGGTTCTGGTTTTACAGATGAAGATTATGTTTCGGCCGGGGCAAAAATTGTAGAAACGGCTGAAGAAGCATGGTCAATGGATATGATTATGAAAGTAAAAGAACCCCTTCCAAGCGAATACCGCTATTTTCGTGAAGGCTTAATTTTATTTACATACTTGCATTTAGCTCCGGAACCTGAATTAACAAAAGCCTTGATTGAAAAGAAAGTAGTTGGCATTGCATATGAAACTGTACAATTGCCAAACGGAGCTCTTCCTTTATTGACACCAATGAGTGAAGTCGCCGGACGGATGGCCCCGCAAATCGGCGCGCAATTCCTTGAAAAAGTTAATGGAGGAAAAGGAATTTTGTTATCCGGCGTCCCAGGTGTGCAGAGAGCAAAAGTAACAATTATCGGCGGCGGCGTGGCCGGAACAAATGCTGCTAAAGTGGCGATCGGGCTTGGTGCAAAAGTAACGATTATTGATTTAAATCCTGATCGGCTTCGCCAGCTTGATGATATTTTTGGAACAGATGTAACGACGCTTATGTCAAATCCATATAATATCCGGGAAGCAGTTAAGGAATCTGATCTTGTCATCGGTGCTGTTTTGATTCCTGGTGCAAAAGCGCCTAAACTTGTCACGGAGGATATGGTCAAATCGATGACACCAGGATCTGTTGTTGTCGATATTGCGGTCGATCAGGGCGGAATTTTCGCAACGACTGACCGGATTACAACTCATGACAGCCCTACTTATGTAAAGCATGGAGTAGTCCACTATGCAGTTGCTAATATTCCAGGTGCCGTACCTCGCACATCTACTATTGCTTTAACGAACGTAACTGTGCCACATGCCATTCAAATCGCAAATAAAGGCTATAAGCAAGCATGCCTGGATAATGAGGCCCTTCTGAAAGGGATTAACACGCTTGATGGCAATGTTACGTACAAAGCGGTTGCGGAAGCGCATAATCTTGAATATGCTGATACAAAAACAATTCTTGAACATATGTAAAAAGAGCAAAAAATCCGGTGGCATGCTTGCCCCGGATCTTTTTTGATGACACGAATTCGATATAATTGCGATTTTTTTAAAAATAACAGCGATTTTTTCGATATAATTGCGATTTTTTTTGGAGAACAGCGATAATTTTCATATAACAGCTATTTTTTAAAAATACCACGAATTTAAATCGTGCCGTACGTCTTACTATATGTTCATGATTAGAGAATAGCAAATAGTCAACATGAAAATAAACTTTTACATCAGTGCCATATTGGGTATAGAGAGAAGTGAAAAGAACGAGTTGAATTTTTATTGTATATAATGTTAAGCAACTTTGAAAGGAGAGGGTACAAAATGAAGGTTTCTTACCACGGCCATTCTGTTGTAAAAATTGAAACGAAAGGAAAAACAATTTTCATCGACCCTTTTATTTCCGGAAATGATTTAACTGATTTAAAGGCAGATGATGTCAAGCCTGATGTAATTATTATCACCCATGCCCACGGCGATCATGTTGGAGATACAATCGAACTTGCAAAGAAAAATAGCTCTCTTGTCATCGCAAATTTTGAATTAGCTACATATTTAAGCTGGAAAGGATTGAATACTCATGCAATGCATATTGGGGGAGCATACGAATTTGATTTTGGAAAATTAAAGTTAACACCGGCTTTCCATGGCACCGGGATCATTACGGAAAATAACGAAATTATTTATGGTGGAATGCCTGCCGGCGTTCTTTTTATGGCTGAAGGCAAGACGGTATACCATGCAGGAGATACGGCCCTGTTTTCAGATATGAAGCTGATTGGAGAACGGCATCCGATTGATCTCGCATTTTTGCCAATCGGCGACAATTTTACTATGGGGCCTGAGGATGCGGCGTATGCGGCAAAATTGCTCAATGCAAAAACAGTGGTTCCGATTCATTATAATACGTTTCCACTGATTAAGCAGGATCCGAAAAAGTTTATTGACATGCTGGAAGGTGTAAGCGGAAAAATCCTTCGTCCAGGGGAAGCAATTGAACTCTAGTTAGGTAAAAAGAGGCTGTCTTAAAAGCCTAAGGGTCAGACCCCATAACACAATATATAGGACATAATGTTGGATAAATGTGCTGTATATTGATAAATGCCATGGGGTCAGACCCTTATGAGACAGCCTCTTTTTATATTCTGGACCTTAATTGCTGCGGACAATGGGACTACTTTTTTCCTTTCCCTTCGCATAAAAATACTATACGAGGAGCATTCCTGTAATGAAGAAATTTGAGGTTTGAAACAAAAAGAGCCCTCTTGGTATAGTACAGGGTGTCAATGCATTGACCCCGAATTAATAAGTTACCAAGGAGGACTCGATATGAATTATACGCAAAATCAAAAAATCTCGCAAATCACACCATCAACATTAATTATCGGCATTGATATTGCAAAAGACAAGCACGTTGCACGAGCACAAGATGATCGAGGAATTGAATTTGGAAAACGCTTGATCTTTGAAAACCGCATACATGGTTTCCAAATGCTTTTAGATTGGGTGAAGCGACACCAAAAAGAAAATGATAAGAATCATGTGATTTTTGGGGTTGAACCAACCGGGCCTTACTGGTTAAATCTCGCTTATTTTCTTACCGCAAAGGGCTACGACTTTGTATTAGTCAATCCAATGCATGTAAAGAAAAGCAAAGAGTTTGATGACAATTCTCCAACAAAAAACGATACAAAAGACGCCAGAGTGATTGCACAGCTGATTAAAGACGGCCGATACTCCGTACCAAATCTCTTAGACGGCATTTACGCGGAACTAAGAGAAGGCGTCAAAATAAGAGATCAGCTCACTCAACAGCTTGCCATCACAGAAGGGCGTATTCAGAATTTGATTCAACGTTATTTTCCGGAGTTTTTCGATGTTTTCGGGGATTGGGAAGGAAAAGCAGCTCTTTGCACGCTAAAACTGTTTCCATTTCCTTCTCAAATTAAAGAAATGACACCTGAAGAGGTTCTCTCAAAGTGGAAGCCATTTGTACAACGAGCAGTTGGAATAAAGCGAGCAACGAAACTAGTAGAAACGGCCAAAAAGAGCATTGGAATTCAAATCGGGATTCAGTTTGCCAAACGTGAAATGGAATATCTGATTGACCAATATGAGCTTTATCAAACGCAGTTGGAAGAGTTGGATCAGGAGCTAGAAGCTCTTGTAGAAACGATCCCAGGTGCTAAGCAAATGATGAATATTCCTGGGTTAGGTGTTACAACAGTCGCTCTATTCTTCGCTGAAGTGGGTGATCTCACAAAGTACAGTCACCCTCAGCAATTAGTTAATCTGGCAGGCCTTTCATTACGTGAGCATAGTTCTGGAAAATTTAAAGGACAAACCAGAATAACGAAACGGGGACGAAGTAGGCTGCGTAAAGCTCTGTACTTAGCGATTCGGCCACTCGTTGCCCATAATCCAACTTTTAAAGCTTTACATCAATACTATACAAAACGATCTGAAAGGCCTTTAAAAAAGCAACAGTCCCTCATCGCCCTGTGTTGTAAGCTATTACGTGTCTTATTTGTCATTGGTCAAAAACAGTGTGAATTTGATGGTTCAAAATTATTGCGAGGATTGCCTCAAATTACATTACAAGCTGCTTAAACCGATTTATTAACCAACTTATTAACCAAATTACTATCGAATACTTCAAGTATTTCTAAAGACAAACACCAATAGTGCCGAGTCGGAGTTTATTTTTACCATACGGGCTTATGACCCAGCCGAGGAGCTTATCCGACCTCCACCTCATGGATACGCAGGACGAAGGAATGTATGGATCCCAATCCGGTGATACATGGGAGGGTTAGCGACCGTGAGATGAGTGGAGATTTTGCGCACGGTCATAACTGTTATTACCAAACAATACCAGTTTGGTTGATAGGATGGCCCCCCATCTGTAAGGAATTTAAAGAAATTCAATTTATAACCATGATTTTCGGTGGATCAACTATTAGGTGTTAATGAAATTTAGAGAAAACGGGAGTATTCGGGAGAAAATTAAAGTATATAGAGGGAGGGAAAAGGATGAAGAATCGGTATTTGCTTTGTTTGCTAATTTGTGCACTTCTGTTTTATTATGCTGTTCCGAATTTATCTGTTTTTGCTGAAGGGATTGAGGGGATTTTTGCACTGGTCTGGCTGGCTTTTGCTCTTTTAGTCATTTCCGGAAATTTGACAGCTTTATTATATTTGCCTAAAACGGCAAAGAGGGGTAAGCGGATGATTCATCGAAGACCGTCAAGAAAGAAAGCCCGTTCTTATAACGATTAGATAAATGATACTTATAATGCTAAAATAAAATCGAAGATATGAGAATAAAAGTTTACCATAGTATTGACATTCTCTTTTATTGGGTATTTGGGCTTGCAAACCACAAATTTCACCAAATGAGGTAGAATGTCCTTTTTTATTTTAAGGATTCAACAATTGTTCTTATCATAAAAGATTCCTAGACAAATTTAGATGACAAATTTTTGCAACAGTCAAGTGTTAACTCGTTACTTATCTATGTAGGATTAATAATTATATTTATTAATTTATTTTTAAGTTTAAATTAAGATTCAGATGTTAAATTAAGAATAAATGGTCATGGGATAAATAACTGGATCAACTAATATGATATTTTTACGTCATTGAGTAAATAATTTGGCAGAAGCTTATGTTTGTTGTTGAGTAACAAAAAGATTGAAAATTAGAAATATGGGTAAGAGGTGCTCCAGTTCTATATTCATTTTCCATTGTTCTTTTAATACAATTTGATAAAAAGGAGTAAAGAAATGATTGGGTGGTTAATTATAGCTTGTGAAATTGGATTTTGGATTTTAATTTTTACGGGCTTGTATTTGAGGTATGCATTAAAACTAAAAAGAATTGGAGCTTTCTTTTTGTGGTGTACACCACTTATCGACCTAATATTAATCATAGCTACGATGATCGATTTAAAGCATGGTGAAAATGCAAATTTCTTCCATGGTTTGGCTGCTTATTATATAGGGATGACAGCAGCTTTCGGAAAGCGTTTAATGAAATGGGCAGACGAACGTTTTGTAAATAAAAATTCAACAAGTTCTAAACCAATTCAAAAGGAAAAATACGGTATTGAACATGCCAAAATTCAAAGACAAAGTTGGTATCGACATTTATTAGGCTGGGGAATTGGAAATGCATTATTAATTGGTTTCATTGTATTTGTGGGAGATCCAGATAGGACCAAAGAACTTTATAATGTGATGAAACTCTGGTTTTTTGTACTTTTTATTGATTTTTCTATTAGTTTTAGCTATACCATATTTCCAAAGGAAGAGACCGGGTCTAGAAAGAAGTATCGAAATATATGGTAATTGAATTAAAAGGGGAAAAACTTTTTGCTGCAAATCAAGTTGATTAGAAAGGGTATTTAATTATTTATTAATTTTAATTTGAATAGTTAATTAAAATGAAAATGAATTATCTTGTTATGTAAGAAAAATACTTTTAAACTATTCAATACATTGAAAAATTATAGAAGAATAAGATTTTTAAATTTAATTATTTTTCAAAAAACAAGGATGGAATTTCACATGGTTACACGTTTTAAAAAAAATATATTTCCTATAGAAGAAGGTTATCTTCCATATATTTATCTGGCAAATCTTTGTATTCCGTTCTACTTTTTGCTTCAGGAACCGCCTCATAAGCTTTTTCCAGGCCTTTTTTTACTGGTAATTCTTCTAATTATTTATAGACAAGTTTTTTGGAGTCCGCACCTTTCGTTATTTTTAATTTCAGCTGAAATAGCATTGACTCTTGTACTTGGATATTTGTACAATCCGATGTATTTTTACATCATTTTTATCTTTACGTTTCATTTAGTTCGCTTGCCTCTTCGATGGATGTATGTGCTTTGCGGAAGCTTTACTTTATTCAGTTTATATCTTGTTTATAAGACAGGAATTGTTGAACACATATATTTGCTTATCAGCATGATTCCTCCTTTGTTCGGTGGGAGTATACTTCCATTTATCATGAAGTCTTCCTTACGATATAAAGAAATGAGTGAAAATCTTAAACGTGCGGCTGAAGAACTAGAAATTAAAAATCAAGAAAAAACACTTATTGAGGAAAGTAAGAAAAGAATGCTGGCAGATATCTCACATGATCTTAAAACACCAATGACTACGATTCAAGGATATTCGAAAGCTTTATACGAAGGAATTGTAGACGATCAAGAACAGGCCAAGAAATATATCAAATACATTTATGATAAGTCGATGAGAGTTACCACATTAATTGATGAACTTTTTATGTTTTCAAAATTAGATAGTCCAGATTATCCAATTAATAGAGAGGAAAAAGATATTTGTGAGTTTTATCGAGAAGTCATTGTAGGATATTATGATTTGTTTGCAGAAAAGGAAATGCAATTATCCATAGACATTCCAACAGATAAAATATTATATCCTTTTGATCAAAAGTTGCTTTATAGAGCTATCTCAAATATATTGGAAAATACAATAAAATACAATCCAGAAAAAACCATTGTTTTTATTAGATTGAGGAAACTAAAAGATTACTTAACTATAGAAATTGGAGATAACGGAATAGGAATTCGCGATGAAATTGCCAACAATCTATTTGAACCTTTTGTAAGAGGAGACAAAAGCAGAATTAACGATGGGGGTTCTGGTTTAGGACTAGCAATTACGAAAAAAATCGTAGAGCTGCATCTTGGAAAATTATATCTGGATACAAAACCGATTAGAGGTAAAACGAATTTTATTATTCAATTGCCTCGCAATATCACCGTGTAAATAAGTTATTATGCTGTTGATCCTAAGCGGTGTAATACAGCGGCGATTAGGCTGGATTCGTGACACCGGTTTTCAGTATTTTTAATCACACCACTTTTATTTGCTCTAATTCATGCTGCGTAGGGGATCCTGTTCAGTTGAGATTGCACGGTCGTTTTTATAAAACGAAAGGAGAGCAGGGATGGATAAGACTTTATTGATTGTGGATGATGAACCCGAAATCGTAGAGTTATTAAGATTATATTTAGAAAATGAAGGATATAAAATCCAGGAGGCATATGACGGAGCTCAGGCATTAGATATCATTACAAAGAATCAAAATATTGATTTAGTTTTAGTGGACTTAATGATGCCAAATATTGACGGTTTTCAATTAATAAAAAAATTAAGAAATGATTTTCACCTTCCAATTATTATTCTTTCAGCAAAAAGTGAAGATTCCGATAAAATATTGGGTTTGGGACTAGGAGCAGATGATTATATTCCAAAGCCCTTCAACCCTCTTGAAGTAGTAGCAAGAGTTCGGGCACAATTAAGAAGAAGCTATATTTTTAATAATGCTTTTCATAAAGAAATTAAAGAAAAAGAATCTACTAGAGTTGTAGTTGGTGATCTTCAACTTGACCTGGACTCCTTTTCAATTATTATAGCAGGCAATCCAAAAGCCCTTACAAAAACGGAATACAAAATATTAGAATTATTAATGTCCTCTCCTGGTAGAGTTTACACAAAACAGCAAATATTCGAAAAAGTATGGAATGATTACTACCTCGGGGGTGGGGAAGAGGATAATACCATTAATGTACATATCTCAAAAATTAGAGAAAAAATCGAAGAAAACCCCAAATTACCTAAGTATTTAAAAACTATTCGGGGGTTAGGGTACAAATTTGAGAAGGAAGTGTAAAATATGTAAGTAAGGATACCTGGAACACCAGTCAAAAAAAATATAATTTTCCTTCATGGCTGGAATCATAGCCGAGGTCAAACCATTTTTTACCTTTTCCCGATCAGGTAACAAAGTTTGTTTCAGATGACCAAGATTATAAAAATATGTATCAACACGTTTAATTTTAAATAGAATTATGAGTTGGTCCAATGAACTATTGTTCATTGGGCCTTATTATTTAGGTTTTTTCTAAGCTCAATTTAAGTTCGATTTAAGATTCATTTAATTTTAGCGATCTATACTAATTTTAAGGATTAACAAAGGAGGAAGATGGATTGAAAAACATTCCAATTGTTCAGTTGAATAATGTCAAAAAAAGAATAAATGGAAAATGGATTATCAAGGGAATAAACCTTGATGTTTTTTCAGGTGAAGTCCTTGGTTTATTAGGTCCGAATGGTGCTGGAAAAACGACTACTATCAGGATGATTGTTGGGCTGAGCTCCATGACGGAAGGTGAAATCAAAATAAATGGGGTAAGCATTTCACGTAGCTTTGAACAAGCTATTTCTTTTGTTGGTGCAATTATAGAAAATCCGGAGATGTATAAGTTTATGTCTGGATATCAAAACTTAGAGTTTTTTGCAAAAATGTCAAAGGGGGTTACGAAAGACAGAATTCAGGAAGTCGTAAAGTTAGTTGGTCTTGAGAATGCCATCCACAATAAGGCGAAGACATATTCTCTTGGGATGAGGCAACGATTAGGTATTGCTCAAGCGTTACTTCATAAGCCAAAGCTGTTAATACTTGATGAACCGACAAATGGCCTTGATCCTGCAGGAATAAGGGAGATTAGGGATTATTTAAGAAAATTAGCGAGAGAAGAAAACTTGGCCGTTATCGTATCGAGTCATTTATTAGCAGAGATGGAATTAATGGCTGACAGAATTGCTATCATTCAACAAGGAGAACTATTAGACGTACAGCGGATAAATGATTTTATTGAAACATCGGAAACAAATTATATATTGCAGACTGAACCTAAAAATGAAGCTTTAAATTTAATTAATATGTATTTTAATAGCAAAAAAGCGAAGATTAAGGATCACGATATTGTCTTGAATTTAAACAAAGAAGACATCCCAGCCTTAATCGGTTATTTAATCGATAATGATATAAAAGTTTATGGTGTCGTTCCAGCTACGAAATCATTGGAAGAGAGATTTTTGGAAGTGACAGGAGGGAACAATATTGTTTAGTTTAGTCATGAATGAAAGAAAGAAATTAAATAGGCAAAAAGGTCCGCTGGTGATGAGAATACTGCTCTTACTCCTTATCTTAGGAACTGCTTTAATAGGAAAATATGATGCAGACAAAAAAGGAGATATGAATGATTGGAAAACAGTGGCAAATCAAAAGATCAAAGAAAATCAAAAATTGTTAGCAGATGAAAAGCTTCCTGCCAGTCTAAAGTATGATATTCAAAAAGAAATTGATATGAATAACTACAGACTGGAAAAAAATCTGGCTCCAAGCCGCCTTTGGTCTTTTGTAAATATCACAAGCTTTGCTGTTGATATAATAACGATTTTTGCCATAATTCTGGCTGCCGGAAGCATTGCGAATGAATTTTCATGGGGAACTATAAAATTACTCATGATCAGACCTGTAAGTAGATCAAAAATATTGCTGTCTAAATACTTATCTACTTTTACCTTCGTCCTGGAACTGCTCTTTCTGTTGTTTGCCGCATCATTTATAATAGGAGGACTATTTTTTGGCTTCGATCACATTACGTCAAATTACTTAACATATTCTGAAGGCAAAGTAATTGAAGTAAACCCTGTAATCTATATTTTTAAGAGTTACGGATTGAATTGTATCTCTCTGTTGATTATGACTACGTTCGCTTTCTTAATCTCAACTCTGTTTAGATCATCAGCAATTTCGATCGGAATCAGCATTTTTTTCGTTTTGATGGGAACTACAATAACGAATTTATTAATCAAATATGATTGGGGGAAATACATTCTTTTTGCTAATACAAATCTCAGCCAATATATCAATGGTTCACCAATAAAAGAGGGGATGTCCTTAAATTTCTCGCTCACCGTTCTCGCGGTTTATTATCTAGTCTTTTTGTTATTAACCTGGGTTCCATTTAACAAGCGTGATATTGCGGGATAAGAGACACTGATTGTGGGATTGATGAAAAGATACCAAAAAATATATTATCTTCAAATTATAGCGAAAGAAAAAAATCGAAAAAGAAGGGTCAGGGTAATGACAATCAATAAAAAAAATGGTTTTGAATATGACTTTAACGAAATATACCATTCGAATTATAATAGGCTTTATAAAATTGCTTATTTTATAATAAGAGATTCATATCTTTCTGAAGATATCCTGCAAGAATCGTTTCTTAAAGCATATAAGAAGCAAGATACAATAAAGAACATTGATACATTAGGTTCATGGTTAGCTTCAATCGTAAAAAGAACAGCCATCGATTTTTTAAGGGAGGAAAAGAGAAATAGTTGTGTTATTTCTAATGATATTACCCTTTGTAATGAGCAGCTGATAAATATGAAGGAGAATGTGGAAAGTAGAGTAGAACTAATGTTGCTCAAGCAAGATATTCAGCAATTTTTAAAAGAGTTTTCACCACAAGAACGACAGTTACTTTTATTAAAAACTCAATACGGCCTTAAAGAAAAAGAAATTGCAAAAATATTAAAATTAACTGTGGGCACTGTAAAATCTCGTATTTTTCATATAAGAAGGAAGCTGAAAAAGGCAGTTATTTGAGTCTTAATCAGTATTTTGAAAATTCATAGAAACTACTCCAAGGACCTCTTATAAAATAATGATAGAGCTCTCATGGAGGGTTTCTTGAAAAAAGTAAAGTTCAGAATTGAGATGAAATGAAAAGGAGAGATGATTAGTTGGAAGTGAGTCGTGCGAAACTGGATTTGATGAAAAGAACAAAAAAAGGGGTTGCAATGTTTTATGTAGGAGCACTATATTGGTTAATTTTTTGGACCGCAAGTTTTGCAGATCTTGATATTAAAATTATGGGGTTATTTTTATTAATTGGAGCTGGATTGCTTTTTCCTATAGGTATATTAGTTTCTAAGACTCTTAACATAGATTTCTTTGCAAAAGGAAATCCTTTATCAAATCTGGCTGGAGCAATGGGTGGGATGCAAATCCTATTTGCACCGATCCTCGTCTTGATTTATATGGAACGGATTCAATGGCTTCCCTTTATTATCGCTATCTTAACGGGTGCTCACTTTTTTCCTTTTGTTACTTTGTATAAAAGCAAAGGATACTTTTTTCATACATTTGCCGTCATAATTTATACATCCGTTGTCGGCTTTTTATTTATGGATCAAATCTATACGATTTTACCACTTGGCCTTTTCATTATCTATTTTCTTACGAGTTTGTTTCTAAATATTGAAAATAAAAGAATTTTTTTCTAATTAAAAAAATTTTTCTGTAGGAATGATGGAAAAATCAATAATCGTTTCCTAAAAACCACGAAGTATCGAATTGAATTCAGATAGACATTCACCTTATAATTAACTTAAAGAAATGTCGAAAACTTAAATAAAGGGTGAAGGTCTTGGCAACGAAGCATGAACAAATTTTGCGATATATTGATGAACTTCCGGTAGGGGAAAAAATATCTGTCCGCCAGATCGCCAAGGCGCTTAACGTAAGTGAAGGAACGGCGTACAGAGCAATTAAAGACGCGGAAATTAAAGGGTATGTCAGCACGATTGAACGGGTCGGAACAATTCGTATCGAACGAAAGAAAAAAGAAAATATTGAAAAGCTGACCTTTGCGGAAGTAGTAAACATTGTCGACGGTCAGGTTTTGGGCGGCAAGGCCGGTTTGCATAAAACTCTAAACAAATTTGTTATCGGTGCGATGAAGCTGGAAGCAATGATGAGGTATACAGGGGCAGGAAACTTGTTAATTGTCGGAAACAGGACAAAAGCCCATGAGCTTGCCCTTAAAGCCGGAGCTGCCGTTCTTATAACAGGCGGATTTGATACGGAAGAAGACGTAAAAAAACTGGCAGATGAGCTTCAGCTTCCGATTATTTCAACGAGCTATGACACGTTTACCGTTGCAACGATGATTAACCGCGCTATTTACGACCAACTGATCAAAAAAGAAATTGTCCTCGTAGAAGATATCCTTACACCGCTTTCGGAGACGATATATTTAAAAATGAATGATCATGTGTCAGATTGGTATAAATATAACAATGAAACCATGCACAGCCGGTTTCCTGTCGTTGATCAAAATATGAAGGTTCAAGGAATGGTAACATCAAAGGATATTATCGGTCATCCGCCGGAAACGCCGATTGAGAAAATCATGACAAAAAACCCGATAACAGTCAGCGGAAAAACGAGTGTTGCTTCTTCATCACATATCATGGTCTGGGAAGGAATTGAAGTATTACCTGTTGTAGATGACAGCAATAAGCTTGAAGGGATTATTAGCAGGCAGGATGTTCTAAAAGCGCTGCAAATGATACAACGGCAGCCACAGGTTGGAGAAACGCTCGATGATATTGTCACAAGCCAATTAACTGTAATCGAGGGTAATACGAAAGGCGAAAATGCCTTCCGATGTGAAGTAACACCGCAAATGACGAACCATCTTGGTTCACTTTCATACGGAGTATTCACCACAATTGTTACGGAAGCAGCTAACCGGGTGCTTAGAAGCTATAAAAAAGGCGATCTAGTAGTAGAGAATATGACGACCTATTTTATTAAACCAGTGCAAATCGAAAGCAAGCTAGAGGTATATCCGAGGGTTCTCGAAGTAGGACGGAAATTCGGGAAAGTCGATGTCGAGGTCTTTAACGAAGGGGTGCTAGTAGGAAAGGCTATGATGATGTGCCAGCTTATTGATAGAAATTAACACGGGTCAGACCCCTCCAATGCAGTATATAGAGGGAGTCAGACCTTTATGATTCAGCCCTTTTAATTTTATTTGTTTGAAAGCTTCTCAGCTTCTTTGACAGCGTGCGGAAGATAAAATTTATATGCTTTTATGCCGCCCCAGACACTTAATCCTCCGACAATGATAAATAGAGCGGCAACAATATAGGTGACTGTTGTATGATAAAGGAACAGTTGATTTAAGCCGAACAACCCAACAAATAAACCGAGGGCGGTCCTCGATTTGGCTGAGATCCATTGCTTTTCAGCATGGCGGGTGGACCTAAAGTATTTAATTTTATAAAATACATAGAAAGAAAGAGACATAATGATTAAAATGACTAATACAGGCATGATTTCAATTCCTCCATTTTCGACAATCTTCTATTATTTTAACGATTTTGGAAGGGAAATGCTACACAGGAAGCTGCCCTTTTTACGCGTGAAACATTTTAGTGTATTAACGCGTTAAATCGTTGAGGGCCAGACCCGCGTCACGTTAATGCGTTAAAGTGTTGGAATAATTGATTATTAAATTATTAAGGAGCAAAATTATGAAAGAGAAAATTTTAGAAGCTATTGAGCAATATGAAACGATTATTGTCCATCGCCATGTGCGTCCTGATCCGGATGCCTACGGTTCTCAGGGAGGATTGGTAGAAATTCTGAAAGCATCTTATCCTGAGAAAAAAGTCTACGCAGTTGGAAAGGAAGAGCCCACCCTTCACTATTTAAACAGACTTGATACGATATCAGATGAAACTTACAAAGGTGCGCTCGTTATTATTTGCGACACTGCAAATACAGAGAGGATTTGTGATAGCCGCTATCATCTTGGTGAAAAATTGATAAAAATTGACCATCATCCGAATGAAGACCCGTACGGGGATTTAATTTGGGTTGATACGGATGCAAGTTCTGTAAGTGAAATGATTTATGAGTTTTATTTATTTGGCAAAGAGAAAGGTCTTAAAATGACAGATGAAGCAGCAAGGCTTTTGTATGCGGGAATTGTCGGCGACACCGGAAGGTTTCTTTATCCGAGTACGACCGAAAAAACGTTCGGCTATGCTGGCGAACTGATCCGCTACGGTTTTTCCCGTACGGAATTGTATGATAAGATGTATGAACTTAAGCCGAATGTCGTGAAATTGCACGGGCATATTTTACAAAACTTTGATATTCGGCCGAGCGGAGTCGCATCAATGGTTTTATCAAAAGAACTGCTTGATGAATATAAGGTGAGACCAGCTGAAGCTTCTCTCTTGGTCGGTTCGCTTAGAAATATTGAAGGAGTTCTGGCATGGGCCTTTTTTATTGAAGAAGAGGATCAAATACGCGTTAGGCTGCGCTCAAAAGGCCCGGTTATTAACAGTGTTGCCAGAAAATATAAAGGAGGCGGCCATCCGCTTGCTGCCGGAGCTTCCATTTACTCATGGGATGAAAAAGAAGCAGTGTTAAAAGATATGGATCAGGCGTGCATGCACTATTAAGAAAGACCTCCACTTATCCGTTTCACATCTTGAAGTATAGACTCCTGGGGGCTTTGTTAAAGGAACTGGCCCCCACCGAAAAAGAAAATATTGAATGGTTTATTAGTATTATTATATGTTGTATGGAGGGGCTGCCCCATTGCTTATGAGTCAGTCCCGGAATTATATCAGCCGTCCAGAATTAACTGAAGCTGAATTTGCAACGTCGTATAGATGATCATTTCTTTCACTTGCAGTTTGTATCTTTTTTCGTTTAATATAAACACTTTATTTTCAATGACTTTTTGGATTAAGTCCCTGTTATTATAAACGGATTCGAGGTCTTTAGCCATGACCAAATCGATATCCTCTTTTATTCCTTCTTCAATTTCAGAAACACTTAACATATCCAATTTATATTTTTCGAAATTTGTAATTTTAACTTTAATACTTTGAACAGTTAACTGCTCTTGGTTTTTTTCATTCAGCTTATTAAAATCTTCTTGCCAGATTTTCACTGCTTTCTTTAGATCCGCAATTTCATCTTTCTGCCGCTCTATCTCCTTGCTTTGAATCTCCTGCCATGAACCGAAAATATATAAAAAAATAGTCCAGCTGATAAATCCACCGATTGCCATACCTGCGAGAAATCTTTGCCAGCCCGTTTGCCGATAGTATGGAGGAATTCTCATGAAGAGGTATACTCCTGCGTCAGCCAGTTTATTAGTAAAGCACCGGTTTGCGCTCCGCCAAGTGCGGAAAGAATCAACAAGAACTGTTTAAAAATATCTTTTGTTTCTCCATCAAACAAACCCCGCTCAAAGCTGTACACGGTATCAAACGTCCCGCCAATCGCTGCAATAATGGCCCATATCCGTATAGAAGCGGCAATACGGTAGATTTCTGTCAACAGGGGCTTCCCCGTTAAAAATGCAGCCATCCCGCCGATTAAAGCACCGCCGAGCAAAACTCCGAGAGCAATAAAATAAGTTTCAATTAGACCAATAAAAAAAGGTTCTTGTTTCATAGATTAATCCATCCCTATCTCCTTTTTGGAATGACCCTTGTAATTCATTATATGGACAAACCATTATGAATATGTTTCTTACATTTCAACTCCCAGGAATCAGGAATCTCTTTATTGATCGCTTTAAGAATTTATAGCCCGGTTTCCGTGGCTTAATGGCGCTTTTTGAATATATCGTAATTCCCTTTATTTACTAACATCTTGCAAAAATGAGAACATATTTTCTTTTTTAGAAATGAAGTTCTATAATTAGATATAGAAGAAGCAGTAAGGGTGTGAAAATCGTGTCATTTATTCACCTTCATGTATATAGTTCATACAGTCTTCTCACCAGCACAATTACGATCGAACAATTAGTCAGCGAAGCAAAAAACAAACGGTTTCCGGCAGTTGCGTTAACTGACCGCAATGTCATGTATGCTGCTGTTGCTTTTTATAAAGAGTGCATAAAGAATTCGATTAAGCCTATTTTAGGGCTGACAGTGGATGTTTTAAGCGAATTAACTGAATCAAGCTCTTTTCCGCTTGTGCTATTGGCAAAAAATCAAACCGGATTTAAAAATCTACTAAAAATTACAAGTGTCGTCCAAACGAAATCTCCCCAAGGAATTCCGATTAAGTGGCTCAGGCATTATTCTCAAGGGTTATTTGCCTTAACACCGGGGATGGAAGGTGAAATTGAGCATTATTTACTAAATAATGAGACGGAAAAAGCAAAGCGAGCCGTGCAATTTCTTGCAAGTATATTTGAAAAAAATTCCTTTTTTATCAGTCTGCAAAACCATGGAATAAAAGAGGAACAGCATTTAATTTCTGAATTGGCAAAGCTTGCGGAAGAAACCGGGATTGGGACTGCAGCCACAAACCGGGTTCACTATTTAGAGCAAAAAGATTCATTTGCCCACGAATGTCTGCTGGCAATCAAAAATGGTGAAAAACTGCAGGATGAGGGCCGTGAACGTCTTGGGAGCGATCAATTTTATTTCAAAACAGCAGAGGAAATGACAGAGTTATTCTATGAATATCCCGATGCACTGGAAAATACGATTTATATTGCTGAACAATGCAATGTTTTTATGGAAATGGATAAACAATTTCTGCCGAAGTATCCGGTGCCGGAAGGCGAAACGGCAGACAGTTATCTTGAAAAGCTTTGTTTGCAAGGTTTGAACGAGAGATATAAGAACAAAGCACAAGAGCATATAGAACGCTTAATGTATGAGCTCGGCGTAATAAAGAGAATGAAATTCAGTGATTATTTTCTGATCGTTTGGGATTTTATGAAGTTTGCCCGCAACCGGGGAATTTTAACAGGGCCTGGCCGGGGATCTGCAGCTGGCTCCATCGTGGCTTATGTTCTCTGCATAACAGATGTTGATCCGATTAAGCATCAGCTGCTTTTTGAACGGTTTTTGAATCCCGAACGGATTTCCATGCCTGATATCGATATTGATTTTCCTGACAACCGCCGCGATGAAGTAATCGAATATGTCGTGGATAAATACGGAGAGCTTCATGTTGCGCAAATTATTACATTTGGAACAATGGCGGCAAAGGCGGCGATCAGAGATGTAGGCAGGGTATTTGGCCTTAATACAAAAGAACTTGACAAGCTTTCAAAAATGATCCCATCAAGGCTTGGAGTCAGTTTGAAAGATGCATACAAGGAATCTGAACAGCTTCGTATGTTTGTGAGTGAATCGAACTATAATCGAAAACTGTTTGAAACTGCCTTAGAGCTTGAAGGCTTGCCAAGACATACATCAACCCATGCGGCCGGAGTTGTGATAAGCGAAGAGCCGCTCATAAATGTCATCCCGATCCAGAGCGGCCATGAAAAAGTTTATTTAACTCAGTATTCAATGGAACATCTTGAAGATATCGGGTTATTAAAAATGGATTTCCTTGGTTTAAGAAATTTATCGTTGATCGAAGCAATTATTGGTTCCATTCAAAGAAAATCAGGAACAAAGGTGAATATTCACGACCTTCCTTTAGATGACCCTAAAACCTTTGCGTTATTAAGCAAGGGAGATACGACAGGAATTTTTCAGCTTGAATCAGAGGGAATGCGCAAAGTTTTGACACGCTTAATGCCGACGAACTTTGAGGATATTGTTGCGGTTAATGCCCTTTACCGCCCGGGCCCAATGGAAAATATCCCGATTTATATCGATCGGAAGCACGGACGTCAAAAGATAGATTATCCGCATCCGGATCTTGAGCCAATTTTAAAAAATACGTACGGTGTTATTGTTTATCAGGAGCAGATTATGCAAATTGCTTCAAAAATGGCAGGGTTTTCTCTCGGGGAAGCGGATCTCCTTCGGCGCGCTGTCGGAAAAAAACAGCGCGACGTCCTGGATAAAGAACGGAATCATTTTGTGAAAGGTGCAATAAGTAAAGGCTACAGCGAACAAACGGCTCATCAAATTTATGATTTGATTGTTAAATTTGCCAATTACGGATTTAACCGGAGCCATGCAGTGGCATACAGCATTATCGCTTATCAACTTGCCTATTTAAAGGCACATTATCCGCTTTATTTTATGGCGGCCCTTCTTACATCTGTTTCCGGAAACGAAACAAAAATCGTGCAATATGTTCGCGAACTGAAGCAAATGGGTTTGAAGATTCTCCCTCCTTCAATAAACAAAAGCGGTTATTCCTTTCAAGTTGAAAACGGGGCAATCCGCTACAGCCTTTCAAGCATTAAAGGAGTGGGAATAGCGGCATTAAAGGAAATCTTTCGGGCCCGAAGGACAAAACGGTTTGATGATTTATTTGATTTTTGTTTGCGGGTATCTTCAAAGGCAGTCAATCGAAAGACTCTTGAAGCCCTAATTCATTCGGGAAGTTTTGATGAGTTTGGGCAAGACCGGGCCGTTTTGCTTGCCACAATTGATATTGCACTGGAACATGCACATCTCGTAAAACCTGATGACACAAACCAATATGATTTATTTTCTGAGGAAGAGTTTTTTCTTAAGCCAAAATATATGCAGGTGGATCCGATCAACAACGAAGACAAACTTGCATTTGAAAAAGAAGTACTAGGTTTTTACTTATCAAAACACCCGGTTTCTGTATACGAAGATCTGCTGAAAAGGGCAGGAATAAATCAGCTGGAAGAATTGGCTCCCGGCAGCAGGTCCATGCATATTGCCGCATATATTACAGAACTAAAAAAGATTAGAACAAAAAAAGGAGAAGTGATGGCGTTTTTGACGATAAGTGATCCGAGCGGGGAAATTGAAGGTGTTGTTTTTCCGGCTTCTTTTAAAAAAATCGGCGGGCTTTTAAAACAAGGGAGCATTTTACTGTTTGAAGGAAAGCTTGAAGAGCGCGGGGGAAACAAGCAGTTCATTATTCAAAATGCAAAGGATATCCGCCAAATTGAAGACCGGTTGAAAAAAGAAGGTCCTACTTTATATTTAAGAATCGAAACAGAAAAGCAGTCACCTGAACAGCTGCAAGTTTTAAAATCTATCATACAGAAATATAAAGGTAAAACAAGGATTGTTCTTTATTACGAGCGGGTTGAAAAAACCGTATTGCTGTCTGGCGAAGACAGAATCGATCCGTCGGAAGAGTGTCTGATTGAACTGAAGGATTTTTTGGGCAAGAGCAATGTTATCTTTAGGAAATAATCTTTACAGCTTATAAAGTTGTGATATAAGATAAAGAGGCTAATGTGGTCTGACCACTTCGAACTGAAGTAAGATCATAAACATGGGGCACAAATTATTTTTTCCATAACAATCGAAGGTGTGATAATATTTGACATTACGTGAAGAAGCTTTGCACATGCATCGCGCTAATAAAGGAAAATTAGAATCGAAATCAAAAGTTCAAGTAAGGAATACAAAAGAGCTTAGCCTTGCATACTCTCCTGGAGTGGCTGAGCCTTGTAAAATGATTTATGATAAGCCGGAAACTGTCTACGACTACACAATGAAAGGAAACATGGTTGCAGTTGTTTCCGATGGAACTGCTGTTCTAGGTTTGGGAAATATTGGACCTGAAGCAGCCTTGCCCGTAATGGAAGGAAAAGCGGTACTTTTTAAAAGTTTTGCTGGTGTCGATGCGTTTCCAATATGTTTAAATACAACAGATGTTGAAAAAATTGTTGAGACAGTAAAGCTTCTTGAACCGACTTTTGGCGGGGTTAATCTTGAAGACATTGCCGCACCGAACTGCTTTCTGATTGAAGAACGGTTGAAAAAAGAAACAAATATCCCGATTTTTCATGATGACCAGCACGGTACTGCCATTGTTACAGTTGCAGGTCTTGTAAATGCATTAAAATTGGTCGGAAAGGAAATGAATGAGATTAAAATAGTTGCGAATGGAGCCGGGGCAGCCGGAATTGCGATTATTAAACTTTTATACAGCTATGGTATTCGCGATATCATCATGTGCGATACAAAAGGTGCCATATACGAAGGCCGCCAGCAAGGAATGAACGCGATTAAGGATGAAGTTGCGAAATTCACAAACAGGGAATGTTTGAAGGGAAGCCTTGCAGAAGTAATTAAAGGTGCTGATGTTTTTATCGGTGTTTCTGCTGCGGGAGCCCTCACTGCGGAAATGATCCAATCAATGAATTCTGATCCAATTATTTTTGCAATGGCAAACCCTGATCCGGAAATTATGCCGGAAGAAGCAAAAGCCGCAGGAGCGAAAGTCGTGGGAACGGGCAGATCCGACTATCCAAATCAAGTCAACAATGTTCTTGCATTTCCTGGTATATTCCGCGGAGCTCTTGATGTTAGGGCAACTCAAATAAATGAAGTAATGAAAGTTGCGGCGGTTGAGGCGATTGCAGGGTTAATTCGAGAAGATGAATTGCATCCTGATTACGTCATTCCAGGACCGTTCGATCCAAGAGTAGCCCCTGAAGTAGCAGCTGCCGTTGCGAAAGCAGCCATGGAAACCGGCGTTGCCAGGATCAAGGTTGATCCTGAGGAGGTTAAAGAAAAAACACGTTTGCTTACTACTATTGGAAAAAGTGAGTGATCGGGTAACGTGATTCAAACTCGGGGGAAATCTAAAGTTTATATAGAGATTGTAAAGCAGATCAGAGCCATGATTGAATCCAACGGTTTAAAGCCAGGAGATAAAATCCTTTCCGAACGTGAGCTTTCTGAGCGCCTGAATGTTGGGCGCTCCTCCGTAAGGGAGGCTCTGCGCGCTTTAGAACTATTAGGGCTAATCGAGACTAGACGCGGAGAAGGCACATTCATCCGCGATTTCAGGGGACATCAATTAGTTGAACTGTTAAGCACGTTTATTTTACAAGACGAGAGAGCAAAACGCGATGTGTCAGAAACGAAATATTTGATTGAAATAGATTGTTTGCGCCTCATTTTATTAAAGTTTGATCAAGAAAAGCTAAGCAATTTTTCTAATTGGGCAAAGTCCTCTAAATTCAACGATGACGATTTTTTTTTGAAAATTGTTCAGCTCGCACAAAACTACTTATTTATTAGAATTTGGATGATCCTTAAAGATTATTATAACTCTCTTGGTTTGAACAAATACGATGCAAAAAAAAATGATTACCTGTCATTAATTGATGCGATATTCTCAAGAAATCAAGATGAAATTTTGCAAGCATACCGAAAGCTTAGAAAGTTGTCGAATCCATAACGACAAGATATTACAGTAATTGTATGGTTATTCCTCTATATTGTAAGACAGGCTGTTATATGAGATAAAGGATGGAGCGCGTTATTTTCACACTAGTGGTCTGACCACCAAGTAGACTTCCATAGATGTGTTGAAATACTGGATTCCGGCTTGTCTATTTGCTACCTATGAGGGAGGTTTCACCTTGCTTAAAGACATTTTTACAAAATCAAAAAAGAAAAAATATGCCACCATTCCATCTGAAGCTGCAAAACAAGATGTTCCAGAAGGAATTATGACAAAATGCCCTAAATGTAAAAAAATCATGTATACAAAAGAAGTCTCTAAAAATCTTAAAGTTTGTATTAACTGCGGTTACCATTATCAGATGAATGCAGCAGAACGTTTGCAAAGCTTTTTAGATGAAGGCAGTTTCGAAGAGTGGAATGGTGGAATGGTTTCAAAAAACCCGCTTAATTTTCCTGATTATTTTGAGAAGCTGGAAAAAGACCGGGAAAAAACAAAAATGAATGAAGCGGTTGTTACTGGTACTGGAACAGTAAATGGCTTCCAAGTGGCTATTGCAGTAATGGATGCTAATTTCCGTATGGGAAGCATGGGTTCCGTTGTTGGCGAGAAAATTACCCGGGCGATTGAAAAAGCGGACGAACTTTCCATCCCGTTTATAATCTTTACTGCATCCGGCGGAGCGCGCATGCAGGAAGGTGTTTTAAGTTTAATGCAAATGGCAAAAACGAGCGCCGCCTTAAAACGCTTCAGTGATAACGGAGGATTAACGATTTCTATTATGACGCACCCGACAACAGGCGGGGTATCCGCAAGTTTTGCTTCCTTGGGAGACTATAATTTTGCCGAACCCGGAGCTCTTATTGGTTTTGCCGGAAGAAGAATTATCGAGCAAACGATTCGCGAAGAATTGCCAGAAGACTTCCAAACAGCAGAATTTCTATTAAAACATGGCCAGCTTGATGCTGTGATCTCGCGGCTTGATTTAAAAGAAAAAATCACCACGATACTTGACGTTCATGCAGGAGGTGAAGTGAAATGGTTGGAGAATTAGAATTTGAACGACCTGTCATTGAGTTGAAGAAAAAAATATCTGAACTGAAAGAGTTTACGAAAAGCACGGACGTGGACCTCTCTTCAGAAATTGAAAAGTTGGAAGAGCGGCTGGAAAAATTAGAAAAAGAAATTTATGAAAATATAAAACCGTGGAACCGGGTCCAAATTGCCCGCCATCCGGACCGTCCTACTACTTTGGAATATATTTCGCATCTTTTCACAGATTTTTTTGAATGCCACGGCGACCGCAACTTTGGAGATGATGAGGCGATCGTAGGAGGTATTGCAAAATTTCATGGTCTGCCGGTGACGGTAATAGGACATCAACGAGGCAAAGATACGAAAGAAAATATCCGCCGTAATTTTGGTATGCCCCATCCTGAAGGATATCGAAAAGCATTGCGGTTAATGAGGCAAGCTGAAAAATTTAAAAGACCAATAATATGCTTTATAGATACGAAAGGTGCATATCCCGGAAAGGCAGCAGAAGAGCGGGGACAAAGTGAAGCAATTGCCCGGAATCTTTTTGAAATGGCCGGTTTAAGAGTGCCTGTCATTTGCATTGTTATTGGAGAAGGCGGAAGCGGCGGGGCTTTGGCGCTTGGAGTTGGCAATCATATTCATATGCTCGAAAACTCCACGTATTCGGTTATTTCTCCTGAAGGTGCAGCCGCGCTTTTATGGAAAGATGCTTCACAAGCGAAGAGGGCTGCAGAAACAATGAAAATCACTGCTCCTGATCTTAAAGAACTCGGTATTATTGATGAAATTATCCCTGAAGTAAAAGGCGGGGCACATAAAGATGTTAAAAAACAATCTGAATATATTGACCAAATTTTAATGAAATCTTTAAAAGAACTGGTTAAAATTTCGGATGAAGAACTTGTTGTCCACCGTTATTGGAAATATAAAGCGATCGGGGAATATTCATTTGCTGCTGAATATGTAAAGGTAAATTAGAAATGTACACTTTTATCAGCACGCTTTTTATTAGAAATCGTTTGCATTATCCCGATAATTCTGTCTATATGAATAATTTAAGGAATTTGTTGTGAGACAAAGTTCTTCGTGTTATTTTAGAAATATTACAGGGTATTTTACTGATAATTAAGAAAGCAATTCTTTCAGTCCAAACACTTTAAAGCTTTTTATTCTATTAAACATACTTTATGAAATAACTAGAGGTGATGCATTATGAAAAGAATAGGTGTTCTAACGAGCGGCGGAGATTCACCAGGAATGAATGCTGCAATCCGCGCTGTTGTACGCAAAGCAATTTATCACAACCTGGAAGTTTATGGAGTGTATGGCGGTTATCTTGGTTTAATTAACGGAAATATCAAAAAACTTGAGCTCGGTTCTGTTGGTGATATTATTCACCGCGGAGGAACAATGCTTTATTCTGCCCGTTGTGAAGAATTTAAAACTAAAGAAGGGCAGCAAAAAGGTGTTGAACAATTAAAGAAACACGGAATCGACGGACTCGTTGTTATCGGAGGGGACGGTTCTTACAGAGGAGCAAAGGCTCTGACAGAACTTGGTTTTCCGTGTGTAGGCGTTCCGGGTACAATTGATAATGATATTCCGGGGACAGAGCAAACGATCGGATTTGATACAGCTTTAAATACTGTTATCGATGCGATTGACAAAATTCGTGATACAGCTTCTTCCCATGAAAGGACGTTTGTAGTTGAAGTAATGGGCCGAAATGCCGGGGACATTGCATTATGGGCAGGCCTTGCCGGCGGTGCTGAAGCGATTGTTATTCCGGAAGAAAATTACGACATGAATGAAATTGCTGACCGTTTAAAGAGAAGTCATGAACGCGGCAAAAGGCACAGTATAATAATTGTAGCCGAAGGGGTTTGCAGCGGCGAAGAGCTTAGCAAACAAATTACAGAAGCAACCGGTTTTGATACTTGGGTTACTGTTCTTGGACATGTTCAGCGCGGGGGATCGCCGAGTGCATTTGACCGCGTGCTTGCAAGCCGTCTTGGAGCACATGCGGTTGAGCTTCTCATTGAAGGAAAAGGCGGACGTGCAGTAGGAATCAGAAAAAACGAGGTCGTAGATTATGATTTTAATGAAGTATTTTCCCAGGAACATATGCTCGACCTAGAATTGTGCAAGCTATCCAAGGAGCTCTCTATATAATAAGTCCTTCATTATTTACAGGAGGTATAAATAAAAAATGCGCAGAACGAAAATCGTTTGTACGATTGGCCCCGCAAGTGAAAGCTTGGAGAAGCTTACACAATTAATAGAAGCGGGAATGAATGTTGCACGTCTCAATTTTTCGCATGGGAACCACGAAGAACATGCCCAGAGGATAAAAAACATTCGGGAAGCAGCAGAAAGAACCGGCAAAAATATTGCGATCCTCCTTGACACAAAAGGCCCGGAAATACGCACGCATGATATGGAAAACGGTGCAATCGAATTAATAGCCGGACAGGAAATAATCATTTCTATGAATGAAGTCTTGGGAACGCCTGAAAAATTTTCTGTTACATATCAAGGTTTAATTAACGACGTTCATAAAGGCTCAAAAATTTTGCTTGATGACGGGTTAATCGGGCTTGAAGTAACAAAAATTGATCATGAAAATAATGAAATTCAGGCAAAAATTTTAAACAGCGGCATTTTAAAAAACAAAAAGGGCGTTAATGTTCCTGGAGTATCTGTCAAACTTCCGGGAATTACAGAAAAAGATGCAAGCGACATTATTTTTGGCATTGAACAAGGTATAGACTTTATCGCGGCCTCATTTGTCAGAAGAGCAAAAGATGTGCTTGAAATCCGCCAATTGCTTGAAGAACGAAATGCGACTAATATTCATATTATCCCGAAGATTGAAAATCAAGAAGGGGTAGACAATATTGATGAAATTTTGGAAGTATCAGACGGTTTAATGGTAGCAAGGGGTGATCTCGGAGTTGAACTTCCGGCTGAAGAAGTTCCTTTAGTCCAAAAAAAGCTGATCAAAAAATGCAATGCCCTTGGAAAACCGGTTATTACTGCAACGCAAATGCTTGATTCCATGCAGAGAAATCCAAGGCCGACACGAGCGGAAGCAAGTGATGTAGCAAATGCCATCTTTGACGGAACAGATGCCATTATGCTTTCAGGTGAAACTGCTGCTGGACAATATCCTGTAGAGGCTGTCCAGACAATGCATAATATTGCATCACGAGCTGAATCTGCATTAAATCACAAGGAAATATTATCGAAACGCAGCAAAGACAATGAGCACAATATTACAGATGCCATCGGCCAATCTGTTGCGCATACTGCATTAAATCTTGATGTAAATGCGATTATAACACCGACTGAAAGCGGCCATACAGCCAGGATGATTTCGAAATATCGGCCAAAGGTGCCGATTGTAGCGGTTACATCAAACGACTTTGTCCGCCGCCGTCTAGCTTTAGTTTGGGGAGTTTATCCGTTGCTTGGAAAAGAAGCTACAACAACAGATGAAATGCTTGAAATTGCTGTTCAGGAAAGTCTGAATAGTGGTATTGTTGCCAATGGCGATTTAGTTGTTATCACTGCAGGCGTTCCAGTTGGAGAGAGCGGAACGACCAACCTTATGAAAATTCATGTAGTAGGCGATTCTTTGATAAAGGGGCAGGGGATCGGCAGAAAATCAGCGTATGGAAAAGTCGTGATCGCCCGCGATGCAAAAGAAGCATTAAGTAAAGTGAAGGAAGGTTCTATTCTGGTTACGCTCGGTACCGACCGGGAAATGTTACCTGCAATTGAAAAATGCAGCGCCCTTATTACCGAAGAAGGCGGATTGACAAGCCATGGCGCAGTTGTAGGCTTAAATATCGGCATTCCTGTAATTGTCGGTGCTGAAAATGCAACAAAAATTTTAAAAGATGGGCAAGAAATTACTGTTGACGCAGCACGAGGAATCATTTACAACGGTCATGCAAGTGTTTTATAATATTTGATTTCAGGAGAGATGGGGTTAAGCTTCATCTCTTTTTGTTTTCTTTTATTTGATGTTATTGTTTAAAGAGGCATATAATAATTTGGACAAAATATTATGTCCGTGGAGGTGCCGCATGCGTTATTTCCTATTATTTCTTATTATCGTACCTGCTTTAGAAATAGCGATTCTTTTATTATCCGGCAAAACGATTGGGGTGCTGCCGACAATATTTCTACTCATTTTTACAGGAGTGCTCGGGGCATACTTAGCAAAACGGCAAGGGCTTGAGACGATTCGAAAAGTACAGGAACAGCTCCGATACGGGCAAATACCCGGAGATGCCTTATTGGATGGTATTTGTATTCTAATAGGAGGCACACTGCTTTTGACACCCGGATTTATCACTGATACGGCAGGGTTTCTATTACTTGCTCCTCCAATGAGAAAGTTTTTTAAGAAGCTGTTAATAAAAGCATTTAAAAGATGGATCGATAAAGGAAATTTAATGATTATCCGGTAAGTAATTAAAGGGGCTGTCTCAAAGCCTAAGGGTCAGACCCCATAACACAATATATAGGACATAATGTTGGATAAATGTGCTATATATTGATTAATCCACATGGGGTCAGACCCTTATGAGACAGCCTCTTTTAGATGTTTATTTTAGGATGCTTTTTCTTCGCCTTTAATAAACGACCATATATCTCTGAACACATTTGCACGATGCAAAGTGCTGATAATGACGAGGGTTACCGGGCCAGCAATCAATCCCAGGAATCCGAGCAGTTTAAACCCGACAAACAAGGCAATTAAAGTGGCAAGCGGGTCTAGTCCAATACTTGAAGAAAGAATTTTAGGTTCCATAATTTGCCTTTGGACAATAACTACAATATATAAGACTCCAAGGCCAATTGCCAGGCTCATTTCTCCGGCAATAATCTCATAAATAATCCATGGAACGAAAATGGCGCCTGTTCCAAGGTAGGGGATAATATCAACAATTCCGGCAATTAAGGAAATAGTTATCGCATAATCGACACGCAGGATCAGCAAGCCGATTAATATAATAACAGTGGTAATGGAGACCAGAGTTGCTTGTGCTTTTATAAATCCAAACAAAGCTTTGTTTAAATCTGCAAATACTGTTTTTCCGCTCGATTTTGCCCGCTTTGGAAGGAGCCTGCCGATGAGTGATGAAAGTTTGTGCCAATCTTTGCTGATAAAAAAAGTTGCTAACAGAGAAAATATGAACACTGTAGCTGCGTTTGGAAACCATGATAAGATATTTGGAATTTTTTCAAAAAAGTTCTGGATAAACGCACCGACAGTTGTCCCGAATTTTTTTCCGACACTTTGAATATTCGTGAGAAGGGTATCTTGCTGGCCGGCATCCAGATTTTTAAACATACTTGACAACTGGTTATAAAGAGGAATAATTTGAGCAGCAAAAAATTGTTCAATATAATTAATCACTGTATCTAAATGTGTTGGAACTACTCTTGCTAAATATTCAGTACCAGATACAATTTCGGCGACAAGCAGCGTTATTAAACCGGCAAAAACGGCAAAAATAAGAATTAGAACTATAAAAACAGCCAGAGCTCTCGGCATTCGGGCCTTTTTTTCAAAAAAACCAACAAGCGGGTTAATAAGAAAGGCAATTGCCAGCGCAATAAGAAAAGGATATACGACAGTTGATATGTAATAAACCGCTGCCGAACTTAAGATTATTATTCCAATTACAAATAAAAACCGGATCGTTCGATGTATGTAAACCTGATTCAATTAAGTACCCCCTTATTTCCGTATGTATTTAACAATATTTTATCATCTGAATCGGAAAACCGCATCTTCTCTAATTTCTACGACTAAAACCATTGAAAGGATTCACCAAATAAAAAAATGTTGCTGATTTTTATATCATATGTTTAATTAAAGGAACTGCCGGGTCTTATTGTAAGATAAACATGTCGGAAGGATGAATAAATTTGACACTCGAACCATATCTATTTTTACTTTTATTGTTTGGAATAGGTTTAATAGCAAAAAATAATTCACTATTAATCGCTTTGGCAGTTTTGCTTTTATTAAGATTGCTTCCTTTTGGTATGAAAGCTTTTTCAATTCTTCAATCAAAAGGGATAAACTGGGGTGTAACCATCATAACGCTCGCTGTTCTTTCTCCTATAGCAAGCGGAGAAATCGGCTTCAAGGATTTGTCCGGGGCTTTCAAATCACCTTATGCATGGATTGCGCTAATATCGGGAATTGCAGTGGCACTGCTTGCAAAAGGCGGGGTTTTTTTATTGGCAGAAGATCCTCATATCACGACTGCTCTTGTTTTAGGAACGATCATTGCCGTATCTCTATTTAAAGGAGTGGCGGTAGGACCGCTGATCGGTGCCGGTATCGCATACATGGCAATGAAAGTTTTTGATCTTCTGAAATAATTGGCCATAGGATGGGTCTGACTCCCTCCGGAAATGATAATATATAGAATTGTTTTTTCAGAGTTTGTCTATATTTTTTATTGGAGGTCTGACCCTTCAGCCTCAGCCTCATTTTAGTTCCATATTTTTTAAGTGTTATTTTTTGAAATAGTAATATTTTCAACCTCAAGTATACAAATGATTTACATATCAGCTTTCCTAAAAAAATAATAATTTTTTCACATTTTATATTCTTTTCGTTCACAAAAGTCTGATAATTGTTTATAATAGGAATAGTAAGCGCCTCTTTAACAAATGTGAAATATGTAAAAATGTAAATTAGAATAATAATACGTCGCCAGTTGCTATTTAGAAGAAAAATGTAAGCACTTTCTTTTTTGATATTTTTCTGAGCAAGCGCTCGGAGTCATGGAAAGAAATAAGAACCGCTTAAAGACTTGATTTGCAGACACACATGTTTATCCTCTAAATGGTCTTTTGATCCAGCAACTTTTAGGCACCTTTTTTTACCCCATAGGTAGACGAAAACTATTTCTGTAAAACTGAAAATGGATTATTTCGTTGAATATAGTATGCAGACAATGGGTTAATGGGGAGACTATTTAAGTAAAGGAGAGATTCGGTATGACAGTAACTCGTGGACTTGAAGGGGTTGTAGCAACAACTTCTTCTATAAGTTCAATAATCGATGATACGCTGACATATGTTGGCTATAATATTGATGATTTAGCGGATAATGCTAGTTTTGAAGAAGTAATTTTTCTTTTATGGCACCGTAAACTTCCTGCTAAATCTGAATTGGAAGAACTAAAAATCCATCTGACTGAAAACGCAGAACTTCCAAAAGAGGTTTTGGATCATTTCAAAATGTATCCGATTGATAAGGTTCATCCAATGGCTGCTCTTCGTTCAGCTGTATCACTGTTGGGTTTATACGATGAAGAAGCTGATCTTATGGATGATGAGGCTAACTATAGAAAAGCAATCCGCCTTCAGGCGAAGATACCTGCGATTGTCGCTGCATTTGCCCGTGTACGCAAAGGGCTTGAACCCGTCGCACCAAGGAAGGATTTAAGCTTTGCAGCTAACTTTTTGTATATGCTAAATGGAAAAGAACCCGAAGATATTGCTGTTGAAGCATTCAATAAGGTTCTTGTTCTTCATGCCGATCATGAGTTAAATGCATCCACCTTTACTGCAAGGGTATGTGTTGCAACTTTATCTGATGTTTATTCCGGTGTTACTGCAGCAATAGGAGCGCTGAAAGGCCCATTGCACGGAGGCGCAAACGAAGCGGTAATGAAAATGCTGACAGAAATCGGTTCATTGGAAAATGTTGAACCATATATTCGTGAAAAGCTTGCAAAGAAAGAAAAAATTATGGGCTTTGGGCATCGTGTCTATCGAAAAGGAGATCCGCGTGCAAAGCACTTAAGAGAAATGTCTAAAAAGTTAACAGAGCTTACTGGTGAATCTCATTTGTATGAAATGTCCACTAAGATTGAAGCAATTGTGACAGGGGAGAAAGGTCTTCCTCCAAATGTCGATTTTTATTCAGCGTCTATATATCACAGCTTAGGAATTGACCATGATTTATTTACACCTATTTTTGCTGTAAGCCGTATATCCGGCTGGCTCGCCCATATTTTAGAACAATATGAAAACAACCGCTTAATTCGCCCGCGTGCTGACTATACAGGTCCTGGAATGCAAAAATTTATCCCAATCGAGCAAAGAGGATAAAAAGATTTTTTTATTGCAAATTTTACTTTTTCGAGAAAAATTGATGTAATAAAATAGAATGGAAAAAAGGGGCTGTCTCATAAGGGTCTGACCCCATGTGCATTATCAATATATAGCATATTTATCCAACATTATGTCCTTTATATTATGATGTGGGGTCTGACCCTTAGGCTTTGAGACAGCCCCTTTTTCTGATTTTTTAACCGCATTGCTCCGGGCTTCCCTAAAGTAGACTGCATTGGGGCCAGACCCTTTCGGCATACATATAAAAAGAAATATATAATAACGGGATTGTCTTGGGGCACTATGCTCTTATAGAAGGGAGAATAAATCATGCAAGGTGAAAAAATCAAGGTAACAAATGGTGTATTAAACGTACCAAACAATCCGATCATTCCGTTTATTGAGGGAGATGGAACAGGTCCGGATATTTGGGCTGCTGCACAAAGAGTATTAGACGCAGCAGTTGAGAAAGCTTATAATGGCGAACGGAAAATTGTATGGAAAGAAGTGCTTGCCGGAGAAAAAGCTTTTAATCAAACAGGAGAATGGCTTCCTGCTGAAACGCTGAAAACAATCAATGAATACTTTATTGCCATCAAAGGACCCTTAACAACGCCTGTCGGGGGCGGAATCCGTTCTCTGAACGTCGCTCTTCGCCAGGAATTAGATTTGTTTGTGTGCTTGCGTCCTGTACGCTGGTTTGAAGGAGTGCCTTCACCAGTAAAACGACCGCAAGATACAGACATGGTTATTTTCCGAGAAAATACTGAAGATATTTATGCCGGAATTGAATATGCAAAAGGTACTGACGAAGTTAAGAAACTAATTAATTTTCTTCAAAATGAATTGGGCGTCAATAAAGTCCGCTTCCCTGAAACTTCAGGCATAGGCATTAAGCCTGTTTCACAGGAAGGGACAACCCGCCTTGTGCGAGCAGCCATCAATTATGCGATTAAAGAAGGCCGCAAGTCTGTAACTCTTGTACATAAAGGGAACATTATGAAGTTCACTGAAGGCGCGTTTAAAAACTGGGGTTACGAGCTTGCTGAAAAAGAATTTGGCGATAAAGTATTTACATGGGCACAGTACGACCGCATTAAAGAAGAGCAGGGGATAGAAGCTGCAAACAAAGCACAAGCAGACACAGAAGCTGCAGGAAAGATCATTGTAAAAGATGCAATAGCTGATATTTTTCTTCAACAAATTCTTACTCGTCCGCGCGAGTTTGATGTTGTTGCAACGATGAACTTAAATGGAGACTACATATCCGACGCGCTTGCTGCTCAAGTCGGAGGCATTGGAATTGCTCCCGGAGCAAACATCAATTATGAATCCGGCCATGCTATTTTTGAAGCAACACATGGCACAGCACCTAAATATGCAGGATTAGATAAAGTGAATCCATCATCTGTCATCCTTTCCGGAGTATTAATGTTTGAGCATTTAGGATGGAATGAAGCAGCAAATCTAATCATTAAATCAATGGAGAAAACAATTGCTTCCAAAGTTGTAACGTATGATTTTGCGCGGTTAATGGAAGGTGCAATTGAAGTAAAAACTTCAGAATTTGGAAATGAGTTAATTAAAAATATGGGATAATCATTTTTTGGGCTGTTCATTTGGAAGAGCAGCCTTTACATATAGTGCTCTTTCCTGTTCAAGGATAAAATGTATAAGTATGGAATCAATCTATTTTTTTAATGCGGTAAGGGGGAACACATCATGTCAATGAAACGCAAAAAAATTTCTGTGATCGGCGGAGGATTTACCGGTGCTACTACAGCTTTCCTTTTAGCTCAAAAAGAACTTGGGGATATTGTTTTAGTTGATATCCCGCAAATGGAAAACCCTACTAAAGGGAAAGCGTTAGATATGCTTGAGGCCAGCCCGGTTCAAGGATTCGACGCTAATATTATCGGAACTTCCAATTATGAAGATACAAAAGATTCCGATATCGTTGTAATTACTGCGGGAATTGCACGGAAACCGGGAATGGGCCGTGATGATTTAGTCCAAACAAACCAGAAAGTGATGAAAAGTGTAACTAAGGAAATTGTCAAATATTCTCCAAACTGCTACATCGTTGTTTTGACAAATCCGGTTGATGCTATGACTTATACAGTGTTTAAAGAATCAGGCTTTCCTAAAAACCGAGTTATCGGTCAATCAGGTGTACTTGATACTGCCCGTTTCCGAACTTTCGTTGCTCAGGAATTGAACATTTCAGTTAAAGATATTACAGGTTTTGTACTGGGCGGTCACGGAGACGATATGGTCCCCCTTGTTCGCTATTCTTACGCAGGCGGAATTCCTCTTGAAACTCTGATTCCAAAGGATCGTATTGAGAAAATCGTTGAACGCACACGCAAAGGCGGCGGTGAAATCGTAAACCTTCTTGGGAACGGAAGCGCTTATTATGCTCCTGCAGCTTCTCTTGTTGAAATGTGTGAAGCAATTCTAAAAGACCAGCGCAGAATTCTTCCGGCTATTGCATACCTTGAGGGAGAATACGGCTATGAAGGAATTTACCTGGGAGTTCCGACAATTTTGGGTGCTAACGGTATTGAAAAAGTGATCGAACTTGAATTGACAGAGGAAGAAAAGGCTGCTTTGGATAAATCAGCACAATCTGTCCGCAATGTAATGGCTGTATTAGTTTAATTTGAAACATTAAAAATTCGGGGGATTTCCTCCGAATTTTTTTACATTTATGTAATGTGTTTTCTCATTTTGGCTACTTTTGCAGGAAGAAAAATATATTATAATAAAATCAGGAACTTGGATAATAGATAGGGGTTAATACGAAAACCGGAGGCTTGTATGAAGAAAACAGTGCTAGTCGTCGACGATGAACAATCAATTGTAACATTGCTGCAGTATAATTTGGAGCAGGCAGGCTTTGATGTTATAACCGCCATGGATGGTGAAGATGGAAAAGATTTGGCTCTTAATGAAAATCCAGATTTGATTATATTGGACTTGATGCTTCCTAAACTTGATGGAATTGAAGTTTGCAAACAATTAAGACAGCAAAAAATGATGACACCCATCTTGATGTTAACGGCAAAAGATGATGAGTTTGACAAAGTTCTCGGTCTTGAACTCGGTGCTGATGATTATATGACAAAGCCATTTAGTCCACGTGAAGTGATAGCAAGAGTAAAGGCAATTTTGCGGAGATCTCAATATCAGCCCGAGGTAAAAGAAAATGAATTTATAGAGAATGGTTATATTAAGATTGCTGACCTGAAAATTTATCCTGATCAATATGAAGCATTTTTTGCGGAAGAACTTCTTGAATTGACACCTAAAGAGTTTGAACTGCTTTTATATTTGGCTAAACATAAGGGAAGAGTTTTAACAAGGGACCAATTGCTAAGTGCAGTATGGAACTATGATTTTGCGGGGGATACCCGGATTGTTGATGTACATATCAGCCATTTACGCGAGAAAATTGAGCAAAACACAAAAAAACCCGTCTACATTAAAACAATCCGCGGTTTAGGGTATAAATTAGAGGAGCCGAAAGGGGAATGACAAAATTCCGTACAAGACTCCTCATTTCTATTATCACCCTTATTGTTGCCGTTTTAATTGGCCTTGGCTTGTTGCTGGGGCAGCTTTTTAAAAGCTATTATTTAAAATCGTTTAATGAAAGACTGAAAATTGAAAGCGGTCTGTTAACTTCGTATATTGAGGACAACGGGGGAATTGACAGTTTTGACGGACAAAAAGTTGATTCTATTAGCAGTATGCTTGAATCAAGAATAACTATTGTTGACCTCGAAGGAACCATTCTTTATGACAGCGGTGAACGATCAAATGCAAAAATTAAGCATGCGGAAATTATCCGTGAAATTATAAAGAAACATTCTGGGACTAAAGACGGTTATGAAGTAGATGGAGGATATGATTTACGGTATTACTGGAGTCCGATTTATAAAGATGGAAAAAAAGAAGGATATGTATTTCTTAGCACGCAAATAGAAGAACTAAAAAAAATATACCGGCAAATTTGGATGCTCTTAACCGCCAGTCTCGGAATGGCTCTCATTGTAATCATTTTGTTAGTGTCACGGATCACGACCCGTTATACGAAACCTATTGAATCTGCTACAAATGTTGCGATGGAACTGGCGAAAGGAAACTATCTTGCCAGAACTTACGAGGATCATATGGACGAAACGGGAATGTTAAGCGCGTCGATAAACGTTCTAGCCCGCAACCTTCAGGAACTGATGAAGACTCAAGAAATGCAGCAGGACCGATTGACTACTCTTATCGAGAATATGGGCAGCGGCCTTATTTTAATTGACAGCACAGGGTATATTAATTTAATTAACAGGGCATATAAAGAGATTTTCAATGTAAATCCGAGCGATTATTTATACAGACTCTATTATGAAGTTATAGAGCATCAAGAAATTTCGAAATTAATTGAAGAAATATTTATGACTGAACAAAAAATTAAGAGGCAAATGCTCATTCCGCTTGCAATTGAAAGGCGGCATTTTGAAGTCTACGGAGCACCTATTATCGGCACAAATGATGTGTGGAAGGGAATATTGCTTGTCTTTCACGATATTACGGAATTAAAAAGGCTTGAGCAGATGAGAAAAGACTTTGTTGCCAATGTCTCCCACGAACTTAAAACGCCGATTACCTCTATTAAAGGATTCACAGAAACTCTTTTAGATGGAGCGATGAATGATAAAAATACTCTTGAAGCTTTTCTCAATATCATTTTACAAGAAAGCGGCCGCCTACAGACGCTTATTCAAGATCTACTGGATTTATCAAAAATTGAACAGCAAGGGTTTAAATTGAATATCCAGTCTGTTGATCTTGTTATGTTGTTAAATGAAGTTATTACGATTCTCGAAAGCAAGGCGAATGAAAAAGGCATTTCTTTAATGCTGGAAACTTCCGGAGAACATATTACAGTTGAGGGAGATCTTTATCGCCTAAAGCAAATTTTTATTAATCTTATTAATAATGCCATTACTTATACTCCTAATGGCGGAATGGTTACAGTGAAAATAATCGAAAATAAAGAGACAGTAACTGTTAAAGTAAAGGATACCGGGATTGGAATTAATAAAGATGAAATCCCGAGAATATTTGAGCGGTTTTACCGGGTGGATAAAGCAAGAAGCCGGAATTCCGGAGGAACCGGTTTAGGGCTTGCGATTGTCAAACATCTGGTGGAAGCGCATCGAGGCAATATTTCTGTTCAAAGCCAATTTGGCAAAGGGACGGAATTTACAATTAAATTTCATAAAACCTTACAATTATAAAAGGCTCTTTGAATTTTTTAAAAATTTTACAGTTCTTTAACATCTGGTTTATTTTTGCTTAACATAGACTTGTTAAACTTTTTTCTGAAAACCCCTTCATCCAAGGAGCCAACGAAAAGACGAAAGCAGACCCCGCTTTCGTCTTTTCGTTTTTATCGGAAAATTTGAATATTGTAAAAATGTTGAAACTCTTTTTACATGTTTTCGTATAAAAAGAAACAATATCTTTTGAAAAGAAAGGGAGAGGCATGATTAGCTTAAAGAGGATTAATACAATTGTCGGCCTTGTTTTTCTTGTTGTCATTTTATGTATCATTGCTTTTTCAACCTGGTATACAGTAGATGAGTCTGAGCAGGCTGTCATTTTAACATTTGGTAAAGTTGAAGAAGGGCTGACTGAGCCCGGGCTTCATTTTAAATTGCCATGGCCGATTCAAAGTGTAGAAAAACTTTCAAAAGAAACGTTCAGTCTCCAATTTGGCTATGAAGAAAAGGACGGGAAAATAAAAGAGTTTCCGGAAGAGACAAAAATGATTACCGGAGATGAAAACATCGTTCTTGCCGATTTGGTCGTCCAATGGAAAATTACTAATCCTGAAAAATATTTATATAACTCTGACGATCCGAAAGAAATATTATATGATGCCACATCTGCTTCGTTAAGAAGCATTATCGGCAGTTCTAAAATTGATGACGCATTAACTTCAGGAAAAGCAGAAATTGAAGCCGAAGTCCGCGATTTGCTTTCCACTCTCGTTAATAAGTATGATATTGGCATTTCCGTCCTTGCCGTAAAGCTTCAGGATGTGGAGCTCCCAAATGATGAAGTCCGGAAAGCTTTTACAAATGTAACTGACGCACGGGAGACGATGAATACAAAGATTAACGAAGCAAAGAAATATGAGAACAAACGGAAAAACGAAGCGCAAGGGGAAAAGGATGCACTTATTTCAACTGCAGAAGGCGACAAGGCTGCCAGGATTGAACGGGCCCGAGGGGATGTAGCTATATTTAACAAGCTTTATGAACAGTATAGGAAAAACCCTGATATAACAAGGCAGCGCCTCGTACTTGAAACGATCGAACAAGTGCTGCCAAATACTGAAATCTATATCATGAATGATGACGGCAATACATTAAAGTATTTCCCTATTCGTCCTCTGGAAAAAGAAAAGCCGAAAGCAAATGAGGAAGGAAGTGAAAACAATGAGTGATAAAAAAATAGTGAATATGAATGAACGGACCGGAAATGGATTCGAGTGGAGAAATTATTTTAGAATTGGAATCTTTTTGGCCGTTCTTTTAACTGTTCTCATTCTTGTTTTCACGAATCTGTTTATTGTAAAAGAAGGGGAATATAAAGTTATTCGTCAATTTGGCGAAGTTGTAAGAATAGAAAAAGAACCCGGATTAAGCTATAAAATTCCGTTCGTCCAAAGCGTCACGACTCTTCCAAAGTACCAGATGACGTATGATGTATCGGAAGCAGAAATCAATACAAAAGACAAAAAACGGATGTTGATTGATAACTATGCGATTTGGAGAATTGCAGATCCAAAAAAAATGATTACAAATGCCAGAACGGTTGAGAATGCAGAAACGCGTATGGAAGAGTTTATTTATTCAGTCGTCCGTGCTGAGCTGGGACAATTAAATTATGATGAGATTATCAATGATGAAAAGTCGTCAAGAGGATCATTAAATGATCGAGTTACAGAAAAAGTAAATGATTTGTTATCAAAAGATAACTATGGAATTGTTGTGACAGATGTAAGAATGAAGCGGACGGATCTCCCTGAAGAAAATGAACAATCTGTATATACGAGAATGATTTCGGAACGTGAATCGAAAGCGCAGGAATACCTTTCCATGGGGGACGCAGAAAAAAACCGGATTATAGCGGAAACAGACCGTGAAGTAAAGGAAATTCTGGCGAAAGCCCAGGCTGACGCAGAGTTGATCCGTGCTGAAGGTGAAGCAGAAGCAGCCAAAATATACAACAAAGCTTTTTCGAAAGATCCTGACTTTTATTCTATGTTCCGTACGCTTGAATCATATAAAAAAACAATCAACGGAGAGACGGTCATTGTTCTTCCTTCCGATTCCCCATATGCACGCTTGCTAATGGGATATACAAAATAACAACAATCATGAAGCCGGCCGTTATTTTCCTTTCTAATTCTTCTCGTGATAGAATAAAGAAGGGAAAATAACGGTTTTTTTGTTCAGTCATAGATTTATCTTTGAAGGAGGATTTTGGGTGGAGAAGAAACTCGTATTAATAGACGGCAACAGTATTGCATACCGGGCATTCTTTGCGCTTCCATTATTAAATAATGAAAAAGGCGTCCATACGAATGCAGTTTACGGTTTTACAATGATGCTGATGAAAATAATTGAAGATGAGAAGCCGACCCATATACTTGTTGCTTTTGATGCCGGAAAAACAACTTTTCGCCATGAAACGTACAGCGAATACAAAGGAGGAAGACAGAAAACACCTCCGGAGTTATCGGAGCAATTTCCTTTTATTCGTGAATTGCTGGATGCTTTCGGGATTCGCCAGTATGAACTGGAAAATTATGAGGCGGACGACATTATCGGTACACTTTCAAAACGTGCAGAAAAAGAAGGGTATCAAGTAAAAGTCATTTCCGGAGATAAAGATTTAACCCAGCTTTGTTCCGAGAAAACGACGGTCGGTATTACTCGCAAAGGAATAACCGATATTGAAGAATACACACCTGACCATATAAAAGAAAAATATGGGCTGACACCTGAACAAATTATTGATATGAAAGGATTAATGGGAGATGCTTCAGATAATATCCCCGGTGTTCCGGGCGTAGGAGAAAAAACAGCGGTCAGGCTGCTTGCTGAATTTAAAACGGTTGAAAACTTGTTGAACTCGATCGATCAAGTAACCGGCAAAAAATTGAAAGAAAAGCTGGAGGAATTCAAAGACCAGGCGCTTTTGAGCAAAAAGTTGGCCACGATTACGACAGAAGCCCCGGTAGACCTTGAACTGAAAGAGATTAAATACGAGGGTATCCAAAAGGACAAGGTCATTAAGCTTTTTAAGGACCTGTCATTTAATTCTTTATTAGACAAGTTTGGCGGAGAATCTGAGACTGAAGAAACAGAGCAGATGGAAGAAATTGAATTTGAAATTGTGTCCAGTGTTCAATCAGACATGTTTACTGATAATAATATCTTTTATGTTGAAGTGCTCGAAGATAATTACCATTATGCAGATATTATCGGATTTTCAGTCGTTAATGAAAAAGGAAGATTTTTTATTTCTGCTGAAATCGCCTTAAAATCAGAGGCTTTCAAAGAGTGGGCAGAAGATGAAACGAAAAAGAAAACCGTTTATGATGCAAAACGTTCTGAAGTTGCTCTAAGGCACCATCAAATTCATTTAAAAGGCGTGGAATTTGACTTTTTGCTTGCATCCTACATAATTAACCCGTCGGAATCCATTGATGATATTGCTTCAATTGCTAAAAGGAATAAATTTGCAAGTGTTCAATCAGATGAAGCTTTTTACGGGAAAGGGGCAAAACGGAAAATTCCTGAAGAAGAAAAACTGGCAGAACACCTCGTCCGCAAAGCGGCTGCAATGGATGCATTAAAGGAAAAACTTGAATTAGAGTTAAAGGAAAACAAGCAATATGAATTATTTAATGAACTTGAAATGCCTTTGTCGCTCATTCTTGCAGATATGGAATATCAGGGGGTTAAGATCGATATAAACCGCCTTCGTGATATGGGCCATGAAATCAATGAGCAGCTAAAGGAAATTGAAAATAAAATATATGATTTAGCCGGTGAAAAGTTCAATATCAACTCTCCGAAACAGCTTGGAGTTATTTTATTTGAGAAGCTTGGACTTCCGGTGATGAAAAAAACAAAAACCGGTTATTCGACTTCAGCCGATGTATTGGAAAAGCTTGAACAGGAGCATGAGATTGTAAGGGAAATCCTTCATTACCGCCAGCTCGGGAAACTGCAGTCTACGTATATTGAAGGTCTTCTGAAGGTAGTTGATCCGAAAACAGATAAAGTCCACACAAGGTTTAACCAAGCGTTGACACAGACAGGACGGTTAAGCTCTACAGACCCGAATTTACAGAACATCCCGATTCGGCTAGAAGAAGGACGGAAAATACGTCAAGCATTTATCCCTTCTGAAAAAGACTGGGTCATTTTTGCCGCAGATTATTCGCAAATTGAATTAAGGGTGCTCGCTCATATTGCCAATGATGAAAAATTGATCCAGGCTTTTAAAGAGGATTTGGATATCCATACAAAAACAGCGATGGAAGTCTTTCATGTCGAAAAAGATGAAGTGACTTCCAATATGCGCCGCCATGCGAAAGCCGTCAATTTTGGCATTGTATACGGTATCAGTGATTACGGCTTATCCCAAAGCCTCGGCATTACGAGAAAGGAAGCGGCGAAGTTTATTGAGAGGTATCTTGAAAGCTATCCCGGTGTAAAAGAATATATGGAAGAGATCGTGAAAGAAGCTAAGCAAATAGGATATGTCTCAACGATTCTTCATCGGCGCCGCTATTTGCCGGAAATTACGAGCCGCAATTATAACGTTCGAAGCTTTGCAGAAAGAACAGCAATGAATACGCCTATTCAAGGAAGTGCTGCGGATATTATTAAAAAAGCAATGATTGATATGGCAGAACGGCTGAAAGCTGAAGGTTTGAAAACTCGTCTTCTCCTGCAGGTGCATGACGAATTAATATTTGAAGCTCCAAAAGATGAGATTGAAAAACTAACAGAAATTGTACCGGATGTCATGGAGAATGCTGTTGAATTAAAAGTGCCGTTAAAAGTGGATTATTCTTTCGGCCCTACCTGGTTCGACGCGAAATAAATAAAAGGAGGGACAAGTGTGCCGGAACTTCCGGAAGTAGAAACAATAAGAAGGACATTAATAAAGCTTGTTCTTCATAAACAGATTGATCATGTATCTGTTTTTTGGCCGAAAATGATTAAACACCCTGAAGAAGTTGAGCAGTTTAAGGATGCTCTAATTGGCCAAACGATTGTACAGATCGAGAGAAGAGGGAAATTATTAATTTTTTATACGAATGATTATGCTCTTGTATCCCATTTACGGATGGAAGGGCGGTACACTTTGTTTTCAAAGAATGACCCAATCGAAAAACATACACATATCATTTTTCATTTTTCAGACGGGACAGAGCTGCGATATAAAGACGTTCGTAAATTTGGAACGATGCATTTATACAAGAAGGGAACTGAATTTCATTTTTCTCCGTTGAATCAGCTTGGACCGGAACCTTTTTCTGATTCTTTCACGATCAGTGCGCTTGCCGAAAAACTCGGCAAAACAAACAGGAAAGTGAAAACAGCGCTATTAGATCAAAAAATCGTTGTCGGGCTTGGAAATATATATGTTGATGAAGCTTTGTTTCGGGCAAAAATCCATCCGGAACGCGCAGCCAATTCATTGACACGGGAGGAAATCGAGCGTCTTCACAGGGAAATTATCGCAACTTTATCTGAAGCGGTTTCCAAAGGAGGAAGTACAATTCGGTCGTATGTCAATTCCCAGGGACAGATAGGCATGTTTCAATTAGAACATTTTGTGTACGGCCGGGAAGGAGAGGATTGCAAGATTTGCGGCTCACCGCTTGAGAAGTCAGTTGTAGGCGGCAGGGGCACACATTACTGCGCAAACTGCCAAAAATGAAATAAGGAACGAAAGGCGGTGCTTCTATTTTTTGGAAAAGATCCTATTACAATGTTTGGGTTGGGAGTAAAAATTCTTGAATATTTTTGAATCAATTGCACATTAAATGGGCTTCTTTCATATACTGTGCTTAGCGATTGACAGGAAGGAGCTCATAAGATGGCGCAGTTGATTTCACTTCTGTTACTAGCTTTTGCTGTCAGTCTTGACAGTTTTAGTGTTGGCTTTACTTACGGATTAAAGAAAATGAAAATCCCATTAAAATCGATTGCCGTTTTAGCATGCTGTTCAGCTGTGACACTGTTGGCTGCTATGGGAATCGGCCATTTTTTTGAAAACCTTATTAAACCGGACGTTTCAGAAAGTATAGGGGGCATCATTTTGATTTTTCTTGGCGGCTGGGTCTTGTTTCAATTTTTTCGGCCGGAAAAATTGAAGGATGTTCTTCCCGGTGAAAAAACAATAGCTAATTTTGAAATTAAATCATTAGGTATTGTGATAAACATTCTTCGTAAACCTATGTCTGCTGACTTTGACCGGTCTGGAACAATTACCGGCATCGAAGCATTTATGCTGGGGCTCGCTTTATCATTAGATGCTTTTGGAGCCGGGGTCGGTGCTGCGATGCTTGGGTATTCTCCGGTTTTTTTAGCAGTGACAGTTGCAGTTATGAGTTCCTTATTTGTGTACGTTGGGATGAAAACCGGTGCGTTGTTTTCAAACAGCACATGGCTGCAAAAGTTCACTTTTATACCTGGTGTCTTACTAATTTTCATAGGAATTAGTAAAATGTAGTATAAGAGAGGAATAGGATATGGCTTTAGTCGTAGGATTAACAGGTGGCATTGCTAGTGGAAAAAGCACAGTTTCAAATATGATAAAAGATCTTGGAATTACGGTTATTGATGCTGATGTTGAAGCCCGCCTCGCTGTTGAAAAAGGTAAAAAGGCATATCATGAAATCGTTTCGCATTTTGGCCCGGAAATCTTACAAAGCGATGGCACGATTGACCGGGCTAAACTTGGATCGATTGTTTTTCATAACAGTGAAAAGCGGATGCTTTTAAACACGATTGTCCATCCAGCTGTCCGTGAGCAAATGCTTTCCAAAAAAATAGACGCAGAAGCTCGTGGAGAAAAAATGATTGTTATGGATATTCCCCTTTTGTTTGAAAGCAAGCTGACATATATGGTCGATAAAACCTTGCTCGTATATGTAGATGAAGAGACACAGCTAAAAAGGCTCATGAAGCGCAACCATTTTACGGAGCAGGAAGCGGAAGCGAGAATTAATTCACAGATGCCTTTAAAGGAAAAAATAATATTAGCGGATGCAGTGATCGATAACAACGGATCGATTGAAGAAACACGAAAACAGCTTATGCGGATTTTGCTTGAATGGGGATATACAGAATGACAGAAAGGGAGGGATTGTATTCCTCTCTTTTTATTTTTAAAAGGTTTTTTCGATCTGCCTTTGTATGTCCTTAATTAAAAATGACATACTAAAAACAGATAAACAACATCATAATACAAATATTTCGGATAGTAAAATATTTATAAATTCCGTATTTTATATAACACATACAAGGATTAATATGTTATACTAATTACAAAATTGTTTTTGAAAAGTATAACATTAATGCGGAAGGAGTCGTAAAATGAAGGCAAGAATAGCGATTAACGGTTTTGGAAGAATTGGACGAATGGTGTTCAGAAAAGCCATCCATGAAAATAACCTTGATATTGTGGCCATTAATGCAAGCTATCCTCCTGAAACGCTGGCCCATTTAATAAAATATGACTCAACACACGGTAAATTTGACGGAGAAGTCATTCCAGATGATCATGCGTTGATTGTAAATGGAAAACGAGTCCAACTTTTAAATAATCGAAATCCGCAAGAACTTCCATGGAAAGAATTAAATATCGATATTGTGATTGAAGCAACAGGCAAGTTTAATTCACGTGACAAAGCGAGCCTTCATCTTGATGCAGGTGCAAAGAAAGTAATTCTGACGGCCCCTGGGAAAGACGAAGATGTAACTATTGTTATGGGAGTAAATGAAAACGTTTTAAATATTGATAAACATAATATTATCTCAAATGCATCATGTACGACCAACTGTTTGGCACCGGTGGCAAAAGTCCTTGATGAAAAATTTGGTATCATAAACGGATTTATGACGACTGTCCATGCATACACAAATGATCAAAAGAATCTTGATAATCCGCACAAGGACTTGCGCCGTGCAAGAGCATGCGGGCAATCAATCATACCAACGAGCACCGGTGCAGCGAAAGCTTTGTCATTAGTGTTGCCGCAGCTTAAAGGCAAACTGCATGGCATAGCTCTTCGCGTACCAACACCAAATGTTTCTCTCGTTGATTTGGTTGTTGATTTGAAACGCGAAGTTACTGTCGATGAAATAAATGACGCATTTGTTGCAGCCTCCAAGGATTCATTGAACGGAATTCTTGATATTACTTATGATCCGCTTGTTTCGATCGATTTCAATACAAATGAACATTCAGCTATCATTGACGGTCTTTCAACGATGGTGATCGGCGCTAATAAAGTGAAGGTGTTAGCATGGTATGACAACGAGTGGGGTTATTCTTGCCGCGTTGTTGATCTTGCAAAACTTGTTGCAAAGGAAATGTTCACCAGTTCTGCAATAAAAGTAGGCTAATCAAACTTTTTATTTAACTTCCCCAATTACCTATTTGCTTACCGGATACCGGTAAGTTTTTTTTTCGAAAAGTTGAGGAAATGCGACTCAATTCATTATTAACAATAATTCTCATAAAAAAAATTTATTCATGTGTTGCAAAAAAAAATTAAACAAAGTATACTAATCATCGTGAACTTCTTGAAATAAGGTAACGATAGCTACTTAAAGGGTTAGGACCTCTTTGGACTAACTTTCCCCCGTGGTAGTTTGGATACCAGTTTCGAATCGAAATTTCAGGAAATTAGAAAAAAAGTTAAAGGGGGAGCTTTAATTATGGAAACAATGGGTCGTCACGTTATTTCAGAATTGTGGGGTTGCGATTTTGAAAAGTTAAATGACATGGAGCAAATTGAAAAAATCTTTGTTGAAGCTGCATTAAAATCTGGTGCAGAAATCCGTGAGGTAGTATTCCACAAATTTGCACCGCAGGGTGTAAGCGGAGTTGTTATTATTTCCGAGTCTCATTTGACAATTCACAGTTTTCCTGAACACGGATACGCAAGCATAGATGTTTATACATGCGGCGATTTAGATCCTAACATTGCTGCTGATTATATTGCAGAAGCGTTAGGAGCCCAAACACGCGAGAATATCGAAATCCCGCGCGGAATGGGTCCTGTTAAAGTTAAACAAACGCAAGCACAAGCTTTGTAATATTTTGAAAATGAATGATAAGAGGTGTATTCAATACACCTCTTTTTAGTTACTAAAAAATGTGGGGCTGACTAAAAATAAAGGGTCAAATCCCTCACTAATAAAAACCATTCTCTATATATTGTTAAAGTTGGAGGGAGTCACACCCTTATGAATCAGCCCCGATGGTGAAATTACATATTTGGGATCAGCGAAAAACGCTAAAAAATCGAGTCCTACTTGTACTAACTTTTTCTTTTTTATAAGATATTAGTAAATGATAGTTTACTTAATAAATCCTTTGCTGGAGCTGATTATATGAAATGCCCTTCATGTCAAAATAGCAGTACTCGTGTTTTAGATTCCCGGCCTGTTGATGAGGGGCGGTCCATTCGCAGAAGACGGGAATGTGAAAATTGCGGGTACCGTTTTACAACGTTTGAAAAAGTAGAAGAAATTCCTCTTATTGTCGTTAAAAAAGAAGGAACACGCGAAGAATTCAGCCGGGAAAAAATATTAAGAGGCCTAATAAAAGCATGTGAAAAACGGCCTGTTGCACTTAATCAATTAGAAGATATTACCCAAGAAGTAGAAAAAGAACTTCGGTGCCAAGGTGTGTCGGAAATAAAAAGTGAGACGATCGGTGAAATGGTGATGGACAGGCTTGCCAAAATTGATGAAGTGGCATATGTGCGATTTGCCTCTGTTTATCGTCAATTTAAGGATATTAATGTCTTCATTGAAGAATTAAAAGAACTGATTAAGAATAATAGTCATAACGGAGCTGAAGATAATCTTTAGCTCTTTTTTTCAATGATGGATTTTTTACTGAAAGGTTTGAATAACGATGGCGCAGCACTGGCAAGAAATTTTACCTGTTGACCGATATATCGTTTCGGCGAACGGGCTTCTTCACGAATATGACCGCAAAGTATTGACTTTATTATATCAGCCGTTAATTGGACATGTATGTTTTAGTTTATACATGACATTATGGGCTGAATTGGAAGAAAACCGGCTTTGGTCCGAATCTTCTTCCCATCACAGTTTAATGACTTTGATGGGTATAAACCTTAAAGAGATTTATATGGCCCGTTTGAAGCTTGAAGGAATCGGATTAATGAAATGCTATGTCCGTAATGATGATGATTTCCGATCGTTTATATATGAACTACTGCCTCCATTGACACCTGAACAGTTTTTTTTAGATGGGATGCTGAATATATATTTATACCGTAAAATCGGAAAAAATCAATTCAATCGCTTAAAGCGTTTTTTTAGTGACCAAAAAATTCCTGAACGGAATGATTATAAAGAAATTACAAAGCCATTTCAGGATGTTTTTGCTTCTGCTCCTCCTTCTGCTTTTCAATTGAACAAGGATGCATCCAATGATAATTTTCCTGCTGATGGTCATGTTTTTATTGGAAGGAAAGAACAGGAAGGAATACAAATTGATGAATCAACATTTAACTTTGAACTTTTGCAAGCAGGCTTGCAGGAATCCATCGTTCCGAAAAAAGCTTTGAACAGAAAAGTAAAAGAAGCAATCAGCAATTTAGCTTTTCTTTACGGAATCGATGCGATTCAAATGAAAAATATTGTCATTAGTGCTGTCACAGCAGATAATGAAATTGATATCGAAGAACTAAGAAAAGCAGCAAGAGATTGGTATCAATTTGAACATAACGATCAGCTCCCTGCGCTTGTAGACCGGGTGCAACCGGTAATTTACCATTCAGGCAGTTCTGAACCGAAATCGAAGGAAGAAGAGCTAATCCTCTATTTCGAAACAACATCACCAAGGCAGCTCTTAAAAGACCTTTCAGGCGGAGCAGAGGCTTCAAATGCCGATTTAAAAATTATTGAAGAAATTATGTTTAATCAAAAGCTTCTCCCGGGAGTTGTGAATGTGCTTATTCAATATGTTATGCTAAAGACAGATATGAAGCTTACAAAAGGTTACGTGGAAAAAATAGCCAGTCATTGGGCGCGAAAAAAAATAAAAACGGTCAAAGACGCTATGGAACTTGCCAAAAATGAGCACAAACAATATCTGGAATGGGCTCAAGGAAAGAAAAATGCCGGTTCTCAATCGAAAAAGAAATCTGTTCGAACGGAAATGCTGCCGGATTGGTTCCTTCAAAAACAATCGGTTGAACAGAAAAATCATGAAGAAGATGATTTTGATTTCGAATCCGAAAAGCGTAAATTGGAAGAGGAGCTTAAAAAGTATAAGTGAGGGGGGTGAGTCTTTACATGCAAAATATTAATGATACAATAAAAAAACTTGCAAATAATGTAGATTTTCAAAAAAGATATGAATTAATGAAACAAGAAATTTACAAAGATCCATATGTAAAAGCATTTTTGGCTGAAAATCGAGGTTCCATTACACCGGAGATGCTTGAAAAAAGCTTAACAAAGCTTTATGAATACAGTACTCAAAGCAAAGAATGCAAAGAGTGTCCTAGCCTTGAAGGTTGCAAAAATATTATGAAAGGCTACCACCCTCACTTAGTGCTGACCGGCAGTTCAATCGATATCAATTATGACCGCTGTCCGCGAAAACGGTTATACGACAAACGAAGAAAAGAAGAACGGTTAATCCAGAGCATATATGTGCCGAAAGAGATTCTTAAATCTTCTCTCGGTGAGCTTGAGCTGGATAAAGGAAGGCTTAAAGCAATCAAGCTGGCAAAAGATTTTGTTGAAACATACCGTCCCGGAGAAAAACAGAAAGGACTTTATTTGTTTGGGCCATTTGGAACGGGAAAAACGTATTTATTAGGTGCCATCGCCAATGAACTGGCTAAAAAACAGATAAGCTCATTGATTGTTTATGTTCCAGAATTTTTCCGTGAAATGAAGAATTCGATTGGCGATCAAACGGTAAACGAGAAACTTGAAATTATGAAAAAGACTCCGATCTTAATGCTGGATGATATTGGGGCAGAAACGATGAGCAGCTGGGCAAGAGATGAGATTTTGGGAACCATTCTTCAATTTCGGATGATGGAGAATTTACCAACTTTCTTTACCTCAAATTTTAACATGACAGAACTGCAGCACCATCTTGCCTATAGCCAGCGCGGTGAAGAAGAGCAGATAAAAGCTGCAAGAATAATGGAACGGATCAAATATCTTGCGGAGCCCGTTAAAGTTGATGGCCCAAACCGCAGAGAATAATTTTCCAGGCTCCCTTTATGGCGGCCTTTTTCTTTTTCTGTGGAAAAGGGGCGGTGCTACACAAACAAATATAGAAATGCCTACTTATTTTTAGCAAGATATTTGTTTAGCTTTGTAAATATTTAGAGCTTTGCTTCGCTCACACCGCCTTATTATGTTGGTTCTGTTTTATAATGAAAGCTATTTCCATGTTAGGGTTGGGAGTTTAAAACTCATGCACGTTTTTTGAAAGATTTTCCCTTTGTAAGACTTCTATTTTGACCAAGTCCTCCATATACATTAAATCAAAGATTTGTTTCTCCACGTTATAAGGGGGGATTTGGTGTTGATTGAAATCATCTTCCAAAACAATGAGGACGCTTCAAACTTGCACAAGGCATTACAGCTCCATTTATCCTCTGAAGCTAAAAAAAAGATTCTTCTTTTTGAAGATCGACATATAGTAAAAGTTTCAATAAATTCGCATTCGAATGATACTTTGCGAGCTATCAAAACAGCTTTTTATGAATTTATTACTTATACGAAACGTGATGAATGGCTGCGAACGATTATTGCAGAGCATTACTATTTTGAGGATCCCGAAGAGCAGCAGCAAATCCTTGACATTATCCATTCAATTTTTGAAGGAAAACGAGAGGAATTGGATTTCTTTTTTAAAGATACTGATCTGGATACTATGTTAATTCATGCAATGGACCAAGTTTTTCGTGAAAATCTCTCTTTTTCGTTTGATTCATTTGTTAAGTTTCGGCTAAGGCCATTTTTAGAAATACTTGAGAAATATGTGCAAGTGTCGATTGATGAATACAAAATGGAGCAGGAATACCAGATATTTATTCATACATTAAGGGAATATTTAGAAATGAAAAGGTCGAAAATTTCTCATCTTCATTTATTAATCGATGATGGAATTACCTTTTTTGATGAAAAATATGATGAGATTAAGCGAGGAGATCTTGCGAGAATGATAGACAGAAAACTGCTATTTAATCACCCTGTTTATGTTGATTCTGCTACGATTGCTCCACTGTTGTCGATTGCACCTGCTACGATCTTTCTTTATACAGAAGAACCGGACCAACCGCTAATCCGGACAATTGTGAATATATTTGAAGAACGTGTATCAATTAAACCTGTTTCCGCATTGTATGGACAAATTAGCATTATTCCATATACAGCTGAAGAGAATTGAAAGCAGCTCTTGCTTTTTCGAAAACTTCGCACTATAATAACGTACATAATAATTAATAAACTTATTTGTTAAAGGTAATGATGAGGACAAGGGTATTCTTTCACGGTTTACAGAGAGGGAAAGCAAGGCTGAAACTTTCCTAATACGGATGGAATGCTTACCACCTCTAAACTTCACATTGAACGTGAACGAAAAAAGTATCAATCACTAGTAAGTGCTGACGGCTGCAGACCGTTATTCTGTATCAAAGCCATCGAGCCTGATATTCAATTTGGCCGGTGGGAATTTGGGTGGAACCACGGGTAATCGCTCGTCCCTTTTTACAGGGACGGGTTTTTTTATTTATTAAAAAAGGGAGGTAAAATTATGTCAGACGGTGTAAAAATTACGTTTCCTGATGGGGCAGTGAAGGAGTTTCCTAAAGGAACGACAACGGAAGATATTGCAGCTTCAATTAGTCCGGGACTAAAGAAAAAAGCCATTGCCGGTAAATTAAACGGCCAAATGTATGATCTTCGCCGTCCGATCGAAGAAGACGGAGAAATAGAAATTATTACTCCTGACCGTGACGAGGCATTGGAAGTGCTTCGCCACAGCACTGCACATTTAATGGCTCAGGCAATAAAGCGTTTGTACAAAAATGTAAAACTTGGCGTTGGGCCTGTCATTGAAGGCGGTTTTTACTATGATATCGATCTTGAGGATTCTCTGACGCCGGAAGATTTGCCGCGAATCGAAAAGGAAATGGCAAAAATCGTTAATGAGAATTTTGAAATTGTACGGAAAGAAGTGAGCCGTGAAGAAGCAGTGCAGCTTTATAAAGAAATTGGCGATGAATACAAGCTTGAATTGATTGAATCTATTCCAGCTGACGAGAAGGTAACCATTTACGAGCAGGGTGAATTTTTCGATCTTTGCCGTGGTGTTCATGTACCTTCAACCGGAAAAATTAAAGAATTTAAGCTGCTCAGCATTGCTGGAGCTTATTGGCGCGGGGACAGCAAAAACAAAATGCTTCAGCGCATTTACGGCACAGCTTTCTTTAAAAAGGAAGATCTAGAGGAACACTTGCGCCTGCTGGAAGAAGCGAAAGAGCGTGATCACCGCAAGCTTGGAAAAGAACTAAACTTATTTTCAAACTCACAAAAAGTCGGCCAGGGACTGCCGCTCTGGCTGCCAAAAGGTGCGACAATCCGCCGTGTGATCGAGCGGTACATCGTTGATAAAGAAATTTGTCTTGGCTATGACCATGTATATACTCCAATCATGGGAAGTGTAGAATTATATAAAACTTCCGGCCACTGGGATCATTATCAGGAAAATATGTTCCCGGTCATGGAAATGGACAATGAACAGCTTGTTCTGCGTCCGATGAACTGCCCTCATCATATGATGATCTATAAAAACAGCATGCACAGCTACCGCGAATTGCCGATCCGGATTGCGGAGCTTGGCACAATGCACCGTTATGAAATGTCAGGCGCGCTTTCCGGACTGCAGCGTGTGCGCGGAATGACATTAAATGATGCACATATCTTTGTCCGCCCTGACCAAATTAAAGACGAATTTAAGCGTGTTGTTCGACTTGTATTAGAAGTTTATAAAGATTTTAATATAAAAGACTATTCTTTCCGCCTTTCTTACCGTGATCCGGCAGACAAAGAAAAATATTATGACGATGATCAAATGTGGGAAAAAGCCCAGAGCATGTTAAAAGAGGCAATGGACGAACTTGGCCTTGAGTATTTTGAAGCAGAGGGAGAAGCGGCCTTCTACGGTCCTAAGCTTGATGTTCAAGTTAAAACAGCATTAGGCAAGGAAGAAACTTTATCAACCGTTCAATTGGATTTCTTGCTTCCGGACCGTTTTGATTTAACGTATATTGGTGAAGACGGTAAACCGCATCGTCCAGTTGTTATCCACCGCGGCGTTGTTTCCACAATGGAGCGCTTTGTTGCCTACTTAATTGAAGAATATAAGGGCGCCTTCCCGACATGGCTTGCACCGGTTCAAGTACAAGTGATTCCTGTTTCGCCTGATGCTCACTATGATTATGCCAAACAGATACAGGAAAAACTGAAGGCTGAAGGATTCCGCGCCGAACTGGATGACCGTGATGAAAAGATCGGCTACAAAATCCGCGAAGCGCAAATGCAAAAAATTCCTTACATGCTTGTAGTCGGCGATAAGGAAGTGGAAGACAATGCGGTTAACGTCCGGAAATACGGTGAACAAAAATCGGAAACTGTTTCGTTTGCAGACTTTGTTTCATCCTTGAAAGAAGAAGTGAAGCTTTCATAATGAAAAAACGGAGGGCTTTCGATTCCGAAAAGACTGAATGAAAAGAGGAGAAAACGTTTTTTTAGGCCAACGTACAAAAGGAATAACAAAAAAGTTATTGCATTACGTGAAGCCTTCTGTTAAAATACAATTCGTTGTGATTAAAAAGGGTTTGATTGACATTTATTCATGGTTTGTGATATAGTAAATTAAGTGAATTGAATACAAGTTTGTGGAAAAGAAGAAGCACCCGCTTCTCACCTGATTGACGCTAGAGGCTGTTGGCTGTTGACAGGTTTTGCGCAAAATTTAAAGGCTGGTTGTGTCTTTCGCAGTGCGGGTGTTTTCATCCGCACTTTTTTATTTTTCATCATTCTTTTTCCAAACGCTGTATTCGCTAAACAAACCATGGAGGTGTCTAATTATTAGCAAAGACATGATCTTAAATGAGGGTATCCGTGCCCGTGAAGTCCGCCTTATTGACCAAAATGGCGAGCAATTAGGAATTAAATCCAAAAACGAAGCACTTGAAATTGCTGCACGCGTAAATCTTGATCTCGTATTAGTTGCGCCGAATGCAAAGCCTCCGGTAGCCCGCATTATGGACTATGGAAAATATAAATTTGAGCAGCAAAAAAAGGAAAGAGAAGCGCGTAAAAATCAGAAAATCATCAACGTTAAAGAAGTTCGTCTTAGTCCTACAATTGAAGAACATGATTTTAACACAAAGCTTCGGAATGCGATTAAATTCTTGGAAAAAGGCGATAAGGTGAAAGCATCGATCCGTTTTAAAGGTCGTGCGATTACACATAAAGAAATAGGCCAACGTGTTTTAGTGCGTTTTGCGGAAGCTTGCAAAGATATTGCAACAGTCGAGTCACATCCAAAAATGGACGGCCGAAGCATGTTTATGGTCCTGGCACCAAAAAACGACAAGTAACAAGGAGGAATACCAAATGCCAAAAATGAAAACTCACCGCGGCGCTGCCAAGCGTTTCAAGAAAACTGGATCCGGTAAACTAAAACGTTCTCACGCATTCACAAGCCATTTATTTGCTAATAAATCGACTAAACAAAAACGCAAACTTCGTAAAGCAACGCTTGTTTCTAAAGGCGATTTCAAACGCATTCGTCACTTATTAGACAATATCAAGTAATCTTGAAAGATTTATCTAGGAGGGAAATAACATGCCACGTGTAAAAGGCGGTACAGTTACTCGCAAACGTCGTAAAAAAGTTCTAAAATTAGCTAAAGGTTATTACGGTTCTAAACATACATTATATAGAGTTGCTAACCAGCAAGTAATGAAGTCTTTAATGTATGCATATCGCGACCGTCGCCAGAAAAAACGCGACTTCCGCAAACTTTGGATCACCCGTATCAACGCGGCTGCCCGTATGAACGGCCTTTCTTACAGCCGTTTAATGCATGGCTTAAAGCTTGCAGGAATTGAAGTGAACCGCAAAATGCTTGCAGATTTAGCCGTCTCTGACGAAAAAGCGTTTACTGAATTAGCAAATGTTGCGAAACAACAATTTAGCAAATAATTATGTCGAAAACGGCCATTCTCAAAGGAGGATGGCTTTTTAAATATTAATTGGAATACTTATGCCGTTGTTTCTGTCATATAAGCTATAGAAAAATCAAGTAGTTATTTAGGATATTCAGGATCGTTTTTTTCCAAAAATTCTTTTATAGGACTTTTCCAGTCAATCTTTGCACTGGAATAATGTTCACGTATCTTGCTTTCGATGAAAAGAAAATCTTCCTTAACCAAACCCTTTAGTTCAGAAACGCTACGCGGCCATATAAAGATGGACACAACCTCAAAGGCATTTTCCGTCGTTCCCAAGTATTTTTCTCCTTCAAATAATACACCTTTATAGGTAAGCAAAAAATTTTTATGGACATTATTCTCGTCATCAAAAAAATAAAAGCGCTTTTGCTCATGAGCGAGTTCCAGCTTTCGCTTCGGGTTTAATAAATATTTAGTCAAGCTGTAAACGGCAAAAATGATAAGTGCAAACAATAGGAAGCGCAGCATCCACATCATTACATGCTCCTCCAATAATTTTTTTTTAATTACGAATTAAACTTTAAAAAGTTTCATCATTTTTGTAATTTGATATAATTTTTTTATACAAAAATAATCTTGAAAGGGTTTCAAAGGATGGATTTCCAAAAACTATTTGAAATGCAAAAAGCTTTAGATCGGCATATTGAAACTAAGCATCAATTATTGGATGAGAATTTATTTGACAGGAAGGTCCTTGCTCTTCTTGTTGAATTGGGAGAATTGGCAAATGAGACCCGCTGTTTTAAATTTTGGAGTGTAAAGCCTCCGTCTCCTCACAAAGTTGTTTTAGAAGAGTTTGTAGACGGAATCCATTTTATCCTGTCTCTCGGGATCGAATTCGGTTTTGAACTTGAAAAAATGGAGTTCCCGCATTCAAAAACAACAACCTCTTTAAATGAACAGTTTTTACGAGTTTATCAATTAATTGTAAATTTTAAACAATTTCGTACCTACCATCATTATCAATTAATGTTTCGAGGTTATTTAGAACTTGCAAGTCTTCTTGGTTTTACACCGGCGCAAATCGAACAGGCATATATTGAAAAAAATGAAGTAAATTATGAAAGACAGCGACAAGGATATTAGCAGAATTTTTTGATCTTTTTTAAAAGCTTCTTGTATAATGATTTGAAAAACATATAAGGGGAGTCGAAATAATGGCTAATTTGGATGAAACGTTAACAATGCTGAAAGATTTAACCGATGCAAAAGGAATTCCCGGCAACGAACGCGAAGTGCGTGAAGTGATGAAAAAATACATAGCTCCTTATGCAGATGAAGTAACAACCGACGGCCTGGGAAGTTTAATTGCCAAGAAGGTTGGAAAAGACGGCGGACCTAAGATTATGGTTGCAGGCCATTTAGATGAAGTCGGTTTCATGATCACCCACATTGATGACAAAGGATTTTTGCGCTTTCAAACTGTCGGGGGCTGGTGGTCTCAAGTAATGCTTGCCCAACGGGTGACAATTGTGACCCGTAAAGGAGACATAACCGGTGTAATCGGTTCAAAGCCTCCCCATATCCTTCCGGCGGAAGCGAGAAAAAAACCTGTAGAAATAAAAGACATGTTTATTGATATTGGAGCTTCAAGCCGTGATGAAGCAATGGAATGGGGCGTACGCCCCGGGGACATGGCCGTTCCATATTTTGAGTTTACTGTTATGAATAATGAGAAGATGCTTCTTGCCAAAGCATGGGATAACCGCATCGGCTGTGCGATTGCGATTGATGTACTGAAACAATTAAAAGGCGAGGATCATCCAAACGTGGTTTATGGTATTGGAACGGTTCAGGAAGAAGTCGGTTTACGCGGTGCCCGTACTTCTGCTCAAAAGATCGAACCGGACATTGCTTTTGGAGTGGATGTTGGGATTGCCGGAGACACTCCGGGCATTTCGGAAAAAGAATCATTAAGCAAATTGGGGAAAGGCCCGCAAATTATTTTATATGATGCAAGCATCGTCTCGCATAAAGGACTTCGCGACATTGTAACCGACACTGCTGATAAACTAAACATTCCTTATCAATTTGATGTGATGGCCGGCGGCGGTACCGATTCGGGTGCAATCCATCTCACTCATAAGGGCGTACCGTCAATATCGATTACAATTCCAACCCGTTACATCCATTCTCATGCTGCAATCCTTCATCGCGGCGACTATGAAAATGCGGTTCGCTTGATCGTTGAAGTAATCAAACGGCTTGATAAAGAGACGGTTGAAAAAATTACATTTGAATAAAAAGACAGAGAGGCTGTCTCATAAGGGTCTGACCCTTAGGCTTTTGAAACAGCCTCTTACTGTTTGTTCAGTTAAATAATGAGTTTTATTTTTTTATTTTAAGCCGCTTTCCAACGTTTGAAGCATTTCCTGGCGGTCTTGTTCAGAGGAATTTTTCCAGATTACTTCAAAAAGTACGCCGAGACCCGGCAGCATTTTTTCTTCTCCGGTATTGATGGCGTCAACAATTGTTTCTCTTAATTCGTCTTGTGAGTTTCCGGAAACATTTTGGATAATGGCTTTCCGTAAATTTAAATTCATTTTTAACCGCTCCTTTCAATTTTCCTATCGATATTATCATTTCTAATTTTGAATTTAATATGTAAAGCAGTTAAGTTATAATAAGGGAACTGATTACGAAAAAAGGAGAGACAGTGTTTGAAACACATTCACTCTGTTCAAAATCCGCAAGTGAAGCAATGGAAAAAGCTTTTAACAAAAAAAGAGCGGGACAAGACAGGAACATTTCTCGTCGAAGGCTTCCATCTCGTTGAAGAGGCCTTAAAAGCCGGAAGCGTACTAAATTTAATTATTAACGAAAAGCCGGAATGGCCGTCACGCTTCAATTACGGTTCGATTCCAGTCACGATGGTGACAGATGAGATTTTCAACACCTTGTCGGAAACGGAAACTCCTCAAGGTGTCTTAGCCGTGTGCCGGCAGGCTAAAATCGGCCAAGATCAAATAAAAGGGAAAAGGTTTCTGTTAATAGATGCCGTCCAAGATCCAGGAAATTTAGGAACCATGATCCGAACAGCGGATGCTGCAGGAGTAGACACAGTCATTGTCGGCAACGGCAGTGTCGATATTTATAATTCTAAAGTTCTTCGTTCCGCACAGGGGAGCCATTTCCATCTTCCTGTTGTAAGAGGGGATTTGTTTGAGTGGATGGAAAGGCTTCAACAAGAGAATATCCCTGTCTATGGAACAGCCCTCGACAATGCCAGAATCTACACGGAAGCCAAACCGGAAGGATCGTTTGGATTAATTGTCGGAAACGAAGGAAGCGGTGTAAATAAAGAATTATTAGCAAAAACAGACGAAAATCTTTTTATCCCGATCCATGGAAAAAGCGAATCATTAAACGTTGCTGTTGCAACGGGAATATTGCTGTATTATTTGTTAGGTTAAAAATGGGCACACTATTTTTCAAAACCGTTTGAAAGAAGAATAAGAATTTACTATAATAGACACCAAAAATGCATACATAAAAACGATGATGGAGAAAAGTAGCTTTTTCACACCATTCAGGGAGAAAATGCCGTAGACTGGAAGCATTTTTATGGGAAGAAAAAGTGAAGTTCACCTCCTGAGTTGGCATCAGGACCATTCCTAAAAGGAATGTAAAGATGCACCGGCATATGCCGTTATCTGAATGAAGCGAACCCGCTTTAGCTGTTATTTTGCTAAGCGTGTTAAGAAGGGTGGTACCGCGAATCCTAAACCTCGTCCCTTTATTGGGAGCGAGGTTTTTTTATTTGGGGTAAAAGCGAAAGAAAATCGCGGTTATATTGAAAAAAATTGCAGTAAATTCCAAAAAAATTGCGATTATTTATCCCGATTTTCACGAAAAAGTACTCATTCAATAAAGAACAGTAAAAAGGAGGAAATTTTTGATGCAAGAGCGGTTAAAAGAATTGCAGGCAGAAGCACTTGCGAAAGTCGAGCAAGCTTCTGACCTGAAAGAGTTAAATGAAATTCGTGTGTCTTATTTAGGAAAAAAAGGCCCTATCACGGAAGTTCTTAAAGGAATGGGCAAATTATCATCCGAAGAGCGGCCGTTGATGGGGGCTCTCGCTAATGAGGTGCGTGATGCGATCAGTTCCGCGATTGAAAGGAAGCACAATTCCCTTGAAGAAGCGGCGATCCAGCAAAAGCTTGCTTCTGAATCGATAGATGTTACACTTCCCGGCCGGCCTGTTAAAACCGGCAACCATCATCCGTTAACAAGGATTGTTGAGGAGATCGAAGATTTATTTATCGGCATGGGCTATGCCGTTGCAGAAGGTCCTGAAGTGGAAAAAGACTACTATAACTTTGAAGCTTTGAATCTCCCGAAAGGGCACCCGGCTCGTGATATGCAAGATTCCTTCTATATTACTGAAGAAGTTTTGCTCAGGACCCACACATCACCAGTTCAGGCCCGGACACTGGAAAAACATCAAGGCAAAGGACCGGTAAAAATTATTTGTCCAGGTAAAGTGTACCGGAGGGATAATGACGATGCTACCCACTCCCACCAATTTATGCAGATCGAAGGGCTAGTCGTCGATGAAAACATCAGAATGAGCGATTTAAAAGGAACGCTTGAAGTATTCGCGAAAAAGATGTTTGGCGAAGACCGCGAAATCCGTTTGCGTCCAAGTTTCTTTCCTTTTACGGAACCTTCTGTAGAAATGGATATCACTTGTAAAATATGCGGCGGCAAAGGCTGCAGCGTTTGTAAAGGAACAGGCTGGATAGAAATTCTTGGAGCAGGAATGGTTCATCCGAATGTTCTTGAAATGGCCGGGTTTGATTCGAAAAAATATACCGGATTTGCATTTGGAATGGGACCTGAACGAATTGCGATGCTCAAATACGGCATTGATGATATTCGCCATTTTTACACGAATGATATTCGTTTCTTAAAGCAATTTTCAGTTACTGAATAATTTTGGACAGGAGGACAAGACATGTTCGTATCATATAAATGGCTGCAGGAATATGTGGATTTATCGGGGATTACAGCGGAAGAGCTGGCTGAGAAAATCACAAAAAGCGGCATTGAAGTTGAAGGTGTTGAAACGCTGAACGAAGGCATAAAAGGTGTAGTTGTCGGTCATGTATTGGAGCGGGAACAGCATCCGAATGCTGACAAATTAAGTAAATGTTTAGTGGATATCGGTGAAGGGGATCCGGTTCAAATTATTTGTGGAGCGCCAAATGTTGAAAAAGGCCAAAAAGTGGCTGTTGCCAAAGTTGGCGCCGTGCTTCCGGGCAATTTTAAAATTAAGCGGGCAAAGCTGCGCGGAGAAGAATCAAATGGCATGATCTGTTCCCTTCAAGAGCTTGGAATCGAAAGTAAACTTGTTGCAAAGGAATATGCTGAAGGAATTTTCGTTTTTCCGAACGATGCTCAAGTAGGTGAGGATGCAATAGCTCTTCTTCATCGAGACGACAAAGTGCTTGAGCTCGGGCTTACACCAAACCGTTCGGACTGTTTAAGCATGCTGGGTGTTGCTTATGAAGTGGCGGCTATTTTAGGAAGAGAGGTAAAGCTTCCTGCCATTAAAATTCAATCTTCATCCGAGAAAGCTTTCGATTGTATTAAAGTAAGTGTGGAGGCTCCAGAAGATAATCCCCTGTACGTCGCAAAAGTCATCAAAAATGTAAAAATCGGCCCGTCTCCGTTATGGATGCAAGGAAGGTTAATGGCAGCAGGAATCCGCCCTCATAACAATGTTGTCGATATAACCAATTACGTTTTGCTTGAGTACGGCCAGCCTCTTCATGCGTTCGATTATGACCGCCTCGGTTCGAAAGAAATCGTTGTGCGCCGTGCGAAAGACGGGGAAATCATTGAAACGCTTGATGATGTAAAACGCGAATTAATATCTGATCATCTAGTGATTACAAACGGAACAACGCCGATTGCGCTTGCAGGAGTTATGGGGGGCGCAAATTCGGAAGTGCAGGCTGATACAACAACGGTTCTCTTGGAGTCCGCCTATTTCAATGGAGCAGCGGTTAGAAAAGCTTCCAAGGATCACGGATTGCGAAGCGAAGCAAGCACTCGGTTTGAAAAAGGGGTCGATCCTAACCGAGTAAGGGAGGCAGCAGAGAGAGCTGCTGATTTAATGGTAAAATACGCCGGCGGCGAAGTGCTGAAAGGATCAGTTGAAGCAGACCATCTGCATATAAAGCCGGCTGTCGTTTCGGTTTCATTGGAGAAAATCAACCGAGTACTTGGCACCGATTTAACGATGGAACAGGTTGAAGACATTTTTGCCCGCCTGCAATTTGAAACGACTAGTGATAATGAGTATATTACAGTTCCGGTTCCGACCCGCCGAGGAGATATTACGATTGAGGAAGACTTGATCGAAGAAGTTGCACGATTATACGGATACGATAACTTGCCAAAAACTTTGCCAATAGGCGCTTCTGCTCCGGGCAAGCTTACGGATTATCAAAAGAAACGCCGGATCGTCCGCCGTTACTTGGAAGGCGCCGGTCTTTACCAGGCTGTGACCTATTCGTTGACAAGTGAAGAAAAAGCAGGTCAATATGCGCTGGAAAAACGTGATCCAATAAAGCTTGCAATGCCGATGAGTGAAGATAGAAGCAGGCTTCGGCTAAGCATTGTGCCGCAGCTGCTTGAAGTATTAAAATATAATCTCGCCCGCCAGATAGACAGTGTCGCTGTATATGAAATCGGTTCTGTATTTTTAGCGAACGGTTCAGACGAATTGCCGGAAGAACGGGAGCATGCCGCAGCTGCTGTAACTGGATTGTGGCATGTTCATCCATGGCAAGGGGAAAAGAAACCGGTTGACTTCTTTGTTTTGAAAGGAATTCTTGAAGGATTATTTGCTCTCCTTGGTCTTGAAAACGACATTGAGTTCTGCAAAGCGAACGTAGAAGGCATGCATCCGGGAAGAACGGCAGAAGTATACTTAAAAGGCAAAAGAGCAGGATTTATTGGACAGATTCATCCGAGTATTCAAAAGGAAATGGACTTAAAAGAAACGTATGTATTTGAATTGTCATTAAAAATGATTTTAGAAGCCGATACTGCTCCGCTGCATTATGAACCGATTCCACGATTCCCGTCGATTACAAGAGATATTGCGCTTGTGGTTGAAAAAGAGAAAACAGCTGGAGAGATTAAAAGAATTATTAAGGAATCGGGCGGAAATTTGCTGAAAGAAGTTCAAGTGTTTGACCTATATGAAGGCGAGCATATGGAGCCCGGCAAGAAATCAATTGCATTCTCTCTAAAATATTACGATCCGGAACGCACGTTGACAGATGAAGAAGTCAGCATGGCACATAAAAAAGTATTACAAGCAGTGAAAGAACAGGCAGGAGCCGTATTGCGCGGATAAATAATAATGAAAAGAGGAAAGAGGCAGCCACTTAAAGCTGCCTCTTTTCATATTTGCTTTAAAGCATTAACGCATTGAGGGCCAGTCCCGCACTCCTTTAAAGCGTTAATGCGTTGATGCGTTGAGGGCCAGACCCGCGCTGCGTTAAAGCGTTAATGTGTTGAGGGTCTGACCCGCGTTGCTTTAAAGTGTTAAAGCTAAATTTTTTTCGATAGTTGGATTGCCTTTTCTGTATTGGCAAAGTGAAGTTTCACAAATTTTGGAAGCGATTCCCGGCCTTTTTCTTTGATTAGCTTTGCTGCCGCTTCGTCAACTTGTTGGCCTGCCCCTTTCGGGAGTGTAAACCCTGCCGCTTCGCTTAATTTTTCAAAGTGCCGGATAAAGGCGTAGCGTGCGATAATGGAAGCTGCTGCGACAGAGACATGAATTCCCTCTGCCTTTGTGCTGAAATAAACTCGGTCTTTCTGTATGGCCGGCTCGTTCTTAATATGCTCAAAATAAATTTCTTCCTTGACGAATTGGTCAATGAGAACGGCTTCCGGCTTTTCAGGGGCAATTTTATTCAAAACATGGCCGATCGCCTGATTATGAAGCAATGCTTTCATTTTCACTTGCGTCATCCCGGATTGCTGCAATTGATTATATTTTTCATTATGTAAAGTCAACAGGCTGTGAGGAACAATGTTGATTAACTGTTTAGCAATAACAATGATTTTCTCATCTGTTAAATGTTTCGAATCCTTTACACCCAAGTCTTTCAGAAGTGGAATATCTTCTTTTTTTACATAAGCTGCAGCCACTGTAACCGGACCAAAATAATCCCCGGTGCCTACCTCATCGGAGCCTAAAACAGACATAGAACTTAATTCAGAAACGGGTTGCTCCAATTCCCCCCATTTTCTCGCTTCCGTTTCTGCACCATTCCCTTGAAACAGTATTTTTCCGGATTTATAGGCTGTAATGGTACAGTTTTCGGTCTTTGCCGAAAACAGCCCTCCATGAGGGACTTTTTCTAATAAATAATTTTCATAATATTTTTTTATTTGCTCAAGTTCTATGCTGTTTTTTTTCAATACAACATTACTCAAAATAAACACTCCTTCAAATTTATAAGATGTAATTTCACAAAATTATCCATTTTGTTTGCACATGATAGAAAACGAATGAGGGCAAAATTTATTTCATTAGTCTTCTATGAAAAACCGGAATTTTCTTCAAACGCTTTGGCTTTCCACGATTTTCGGTTCATGTTATAGTATAGATTAGGATTCTTACGAAGGGGGCATTCGTGTTGTCAGATGCACAAAAAAATCGTATTACAGTTGAAATATACGGGCAACAATATGTCATTGTAGGCTATGAAAGCACAAGTCATATTCGCCTTGTTGCCTCTATTGTTGACGATAAAATGCGTGAAATCAGCTCCAAGAATCCTTCACTCGATACTAGCAAATTAGCCGTATTAACTGCAGTCAATGCGGTAAATGATTATTTAAAAATAAAAGATCGGCTGGAACGGCTGGAAAACGAATTAAAAAGAGTAAAGGACTGAAAAGCCATGCTGGATTTCGCTATATTCATTATCTTGGTCTTCGGTTTTTTAGTAGGTTTAAAGAGAGGCTTTATACTTCAATTAATTCACCTTACCGGCTTCATTATAGCCTTTATTGCCGCAAGGATGTATTACGAAGAACTTGCTCCCAAGCTGACCTTGTGGATTCCATATCCAGCTCTGGACAGCGACTCTTCTTTAAAGATGCTGTTAGAAAATAAGAATTTGGAAGATGCATTTTATCGGGCGATTGCGTTTGCCGCGGTCTTTTTTGCTGTAAAAATTTTGCTCCAAATCATCGGTTCAATGCTCGATTTTGTTACTCATTTGCCTGTTTTAAGACAGTTGAATATTTTTGCAGGAGGATTTCTTGGTTTTGCGGAAGTTTATCTTATTATGTTCATTTTATTATATATAGCTGCCCTGTTGCCAATCGAAGCAATCCAGGAGACGCTCGCCAATTCTTTTTTTGCGAAAAATATAGTTGAAAATACTCCCCTTCTTTCGCAGCAAATAAAAGAACTCTGGATTGAATATGTTTCGGCATAACTTCTCTTTTGCAGAGAAGTTTTTCTTTTCATGATAAAAATAGAGTGTAGAGGACAAAAGGCGGTGTGCACGAATGAGTGTTAATAAAAAAGATGTCATTCGTTTATTGGAATCAATTGCTATTTATATGGAATTAAAAGGAGAAAATCCATTTAAAGTTTCGGCGTTCAGAAAGGCAGCTGCCGCATTGGAAGCTGATGAAAGGAGCTTAACAAAAATTAAAGATTTTACATCGCTTCAAGGCATCGGAAAAAGTACGGCGGCAGTTATTGAAGAGTATATACAAGAAGGAAAATCCTCTGTCTTGATGGAGCTTCAAGAAGAAGTCCCGAAAGGATTAATTCCGCTTTTGCAAATCCAAGGTCTTGGAGGCAAAAAAATTGCCAAACTTTATCGAGAACTTGGAATTGAAAGCGCCGAAGATTTGGAAGCGGCATGCCGCGAAGGAAAAGTGAAAGAATTGGCTGGTTTTGGTAAAAAAACTGAGGAAAAAATCCTTGCGGAATTACAAAAATCAGGGTCAAAACCCGAAAGGCTGCCGGTTGCTTTTATACTTCCGATCGCTGAATCGATTGAAAAAGAGCTCAAGAACTTCCCGGAAATTGAAAAATTCTCAAGGGCCGGAAGCTTGCGAAGAATGAGAGAAACTGTGAAAGATCTGGATTTTATTATCGCAACAAATGAACCGGTTTTTGTTAAAGAAAAGTTGCTGAAGCTTCCTAACATTAAAGAAACAATTGCGGGAGGAGACACAAAGGTTTCACTTATTTTGGATTATAATTACGAAGTTTCTGTTGATTTCCGGCTTGTGAAACCTGCACAATTTGCGACTGCCCTCCATCATTTTACAGGCTCTAAGGAACATAATGTGCGAATGAGGCAGCTGGCAAAAGAACGGGGCGAAAAAATAAGCGAATATGGTGTGGAAAATACGAAAACGGGGGATATTCTTACCTTTCCTTCTGAAGAAAAATTCTACCATCATTTCGGTCTGCCTTTGATCCCGCCGGAAATTAGGGAAGATGGCCGGGAAGTTGATGAATTTACAACAGATATGCAATTCATTTCCCTTGATGATATGAAAGGGGACCTCCATTTGCACACGACATGGAGCGATGGGGCCCACTCGATTGAGGAAATGGTGGAAGCCTGCCGAAGAAGAGGCTATCAATATTTAGCTATAACAGATCATTCCCGGTATTTAAAAGTAGCCAATGGGCTAACACCTGAAAGGCTGAGGAAACAAAAAGAGGAAATAAAAAAACTGAACGAAAAGTATGATGATATCACGATCCTTTCCGGTGTGGAAATGGATATATTGCCTGACGGTACGCTCGATTATGAGGATGAATTGCTTGAAGAAATAGATCTTGTCATCGCTTCGATCCATTCGTCTTTTTCACAGCCGAAAGAAAAAATTATGTCACGGCTCAAAACAGCTCTCTTAAATGCCCACGTCGATATCATTGCCCATCCAACGGGAAGGTTGATCGGACGTCGTGAAGGCTATCAAGTCGATATCGATATGCTGATTGAACTGGCGAAGGAAACAAATACGGCGCTCGAACTTAATGCAAACCCGAATCGTCTCGACCTTTCTGCAGTGCATTTGAAAAATGCTCAAGAAAAAGGTGTAATGATCGCTATCAATACGGATGCGCATAATATGGACACTCTTTCCTATATGGAAATCGGAGTGTCGGCTGCAAGAAAAGGATGGATTCAAAAAAGCTCTGTGCTGAATGCTTTAGAAATAAATAAATTGCTTGATTTTCTGCACCGCCGGAATGAAAAGCAACAATGAGATAAAAGGAGGAACAATCTCCATGCATCAACGGGTTTTAAAGGTTTTAGAATTTGATAAAGTGAAAGAACAGCTCCTTGAACATGCGTCATCCTCATTAGGAAGAGAAAAAGTGAATCAGTTGGTGCCGTCTACTTATTTTCACGAAGTTGTGCAACTTCAAGAAGAGACAGACGAGGCAGTTAAGGTGCTCCGTTTAAAGGGCAATGTACCTCTCGGAGGAATCTTCGATATTCGCCCCCATACGAAGAGGGCGGCAATTGGCGGGTCTTTGAGCCCTCACGAATTAATTCAAGTTGCGAGTACCGTTCATGCCAGCAGGCAATTAAAAAGATTCATTGAAGATTTGAATGAAGAAACAAATGATCTACCGATTTTAGCAAAATATGTTGAACGAATCATCGTGCTGGCAGAACTGGAAGAAGCAATCAAACATGCGATCGATGAAAGCGGTGAAGTCCTTGATGGTGCCAGTGAAACATTAAGGTCTTTAAGACAGCAGCTGCGAACAAAGGAAGCCCGTGTCCGTGAACGGCTGGAAAGCATGATCCGGTCTTCAAATGCGCAGAAAATGCTTTCTGATGCCATTGTAACGATTCGAAATGACCGCTTCGTTATTCCGGTAAAACAGGAGTACCGCACGTATTACGGCGGGATCATCCATGACCAGAGCTCATCTGGACAAACATTGTTTATTGAGCCGCAGGCAATTGTTCAATTGAATAATGACCTTCAAGCTACCCGTGTGAAAGAACAGCAGGAAATCGAACGCATTTTGCATGAACTTTCCCAAAAAGTCGGTGAATATAGCGGTGAGCTGGAAACAATTGTTCTTGTTTTGGCAGAATTGGACTTTATGTTTGCAAAAGCAAGATACAGCAGCAAAATTAAAGCGTCAAAGCCTCTGATGAATAATGAAGGAAGGATTTCTTTAATTAAAGCGCGCCATCCTTTAATCCCAATCGATGAAGTGGTACCGAATGATATTTCATTAGGAAAAGATTTTTCTACAATCGTTATTACCGGACCAAATACAGGCGGAAAAACGGTCACATTAAAAACTGTCGGCCTTTGCACGCTCATGGCTCAGTCGGGGCTGCAAATTCCGGCCTTAGACGGATCGGAAATGGCTGTTTTCGGATCCGTCTATGCGGATATCGGTGATGAGCAGTCAATCGAACAAAGTTTGAGTACATTTTCTTCCCATATGGTAAATATTGTTGATATTTTAAATAAGGTCGATTTTAACAGCCTCGTCCTTTTCGATGAACTTGGAGCAGGAACCGATCCGCAGGAAGGTGCCGCGCTGGCAATATCTATATTGGACGAAGTTTATAAACGCGGTGCAAAAGTAATTGCAACAACCCACTATCCTGAATTAAAGGTATACGGATACAATCGGGAAGGAGTCATAAATGCAAGCGTCGAATTTGATATTGAAACATTAAGTCCGACTTATAAGCTCTTGATTGGGGTTCCTGGGCGAAGCAATGCGTTTGAAATATCAAAGCGGCTCGGCCTTGATGAAAAAGTGATTAATAATGCCCGCTCTTACGTAGGCGCTGACAGCAGCCAAGTTGAAAAAATGATCGCTTCTCTCGAATCAAGCAGACGCCAAACCGAAGCTGATCTTGAAGAAGCTAATGATTTGTTAAAGCAAGCCGAAAAGCTCCATAAAGATCTACAAAAGCAAATGATCGCTTTTTATGAATATAAGGACTCTTTATATGAAAAAGCGGAAGAAGAAGCCCGGGCCATTGCGGAAAAAGCTAAAAAAGAAGCGGAAGAGATCATCAGAGAATTAAGAAAAATGCGCATTGAAAAACATGCCGAAGTGAAAGAACATGAGCTTATTGAAGCAAAGAGAAGACTGGAAGAAGCCGCGCCTGAAAAAAGAGCAAGCAGCAGCGGGAATAAATTCAAGGATAAAAAACACGTCTTCAGGCCTGGGGATGAGGTAAAGGTTTTAAGTTTCAACCAAAAAGGTCATCTTGTTGAGAGAATTTCTGACTCGGAGTGGCTGGTGCAAATTGGAATTTTAAAGATGAAAGTAGAAGAATCGGACATGGAATTCATCAACAGTCCTAAACCGGCAGATACAAAACCAATTGCAACTGTAAAAGGGAAGGACTTCCATGTAAGCCTTGAACTTGATCTGCGGGGAGAACGATATGAAGATGCATTGTTAAAAGTTGAAAAATACATCGATAATGCTTTATTGGCAGGATATCCCCGGGTATCCATCATTCACGGCAAAGGAACCGGTGCATTAAGGCAAGGAGTTCAGGAATATTTAAATAATCACCGTGCCGTAAAAAAAATCCGCTTTGGCGAGGCGGGAGAAGGCGGAACAGGAGTAACAGTTGTTGAATTTAAATAATGGCGGTGAGCAACGAAAATGAACGGATTTTGGGAGAATGAATATGTGCAAATAGCCGCTTATTACAGCGTTGTTATTTTATGTTCGATTGTATTTTTAACTGTTTTTGAGCTTGTTACAAAGTATAAAAATTGGGAGGAAATCAAAAACGGGAACTTGTCTGTTGCAATGGCAACCGGAGGCAAAATATTTGGCATAGCAAATATATTCCGCCATTCTATTATTCAGCATGACAGTCTTTTTTCGATGATCGGCTGGGGAGTGTTCGGGTTTGCTCTGTTGCTGGCAGGGTACTTTATCTATGAGTTTTTAACTCCTAAATTTAGAATAGATGATGAAATTCAAAACGATAACCGGGCAGTCGGCTTTATTTCAATGGTTATATCAATAGGGCTGTCTTACGTTATCGGTGCGGGAATATAAGAAGGGAGTTTGCGAGTTGGAGAAGTTAGCAAAAGTGCTGCTCGTTCTGTGTGCTGCATTTGCCGCAATCGGGGTAATTTATTTAATGTTTTTTGCATAATATCTTATACTAATTGCTTTTTTAAAAGGGGCTGAATCATAAGGGTCTGACTCCCTCCGGAAATGATAATATATAGAATTGATTTTCAAAGTTTGTCTATATATTGTATTGGGGGGATCTGACCCTTTTTCTAATCTCAGTAAAGTTGCGGAATCACAGTGATATAGGATTTTGGTATTGGTTATTCTAATTGTAATGGAATGACCGTTATATTATAATTAAGCAGAAACAGTTAGAATATTCTAAAAATTATTAAAAAAGGAGGGAATTGTATGCCAGAGAACAGGCCTTGGTTAAAAAGTTATCCGGAAGAAATCCCTTCATCATTAACCTACGATCGTATACCATTGCATCAATATTTAATAAATGCCGCTGAAGATTTTCCCGAAAAATGCGCAATCCATTTTATGGGGAAAGAAATCACTTATAAAAAACTTTTAGAATTTGCAGTTAAATTTGCAGGATATTTACAGGAACTCGGCATAAAAAAAGGTGACAGGGTTGCAATTATGCTTCCAAATACAATACAATCTGTATTCGCTTATTACGGTATTTTAATGGCCGGTGGCATCGTAGTTCAAACAAACCCATTGTATATGGAACGGGAACTTCAATATCAAATGAAGGATTCCGGCGCCAAAGCCATTATCACCCTGGATATTTTATTTCCAAAGGTATCTAAAGTAATGCCTCATACGGATTTAAAACACATAATTGTAACCGCTATCAAAGACTTTTTGCCTTTTCCAAAAAACCTTATTTATCCATTAATTCAAAAAAAGCAGTACGGTATTGTTGTTGATGTCAAACATGAAGGCAATCATCATTTATTAATGGAAATTTTAAAACAGCCGTCAAAACGGGTAAAAGAGTATAAATTAAATTTCGAAGAAGACCTTGCACTCCTCCAATATACGGGCGGAACGACAGGTTTTCCGAAAGGTGTTATGCTTACACATAAAAATCTCGCAGCTAACGCTGTAATGTGCCAGGCATGGCTATATAAATGCAAGCGCGGGGAAGAAGTCGTCCTTGGAATCCTTCCATTTTTTCATGTGTATGGAATGACAACTGTTCTAATTCTCTCTGTCATGCAGGCATATAAAATGGTTCTATTACCAAAATTTGATGCTGAAACAACATTAAAGACGATACAAAAACAACGGCCTACATTATTTCCGGGAGCTCCGACTATTTATATCGGATTGTTAAATCATCCTGAGCTTAAAAAATATGATCTTTCATCGATCGATTCCTGCCTTAGCGGGTCGGCTCCGTTGCCGGTAGAAGTACAGCAAAAATTTGAGGAAGTGACAGGAGGAAAGCTTGTTGAAGGCTATGGTTTGACCGAATCATCCCCTGTAACACATTCAAACTTTCTTTGGGACAGTCCAAGAGTAAGAGGCAGTATCGGTGTTCCGTGGCCGGATACAGAGGCATGCATATTTTCGATTGAAACAGGTGAACAGCTGTCTACGGGGGAAATTGGAGAAATCGCAGTCAGAGGGCCTCAGATTATGAAAGGCTATTGGAACAAGCCGGAGGAAACAGCCCAAGTGCTGCGTGACGGATGGCTGTTAACCGGAGACCTCGGATATATGGATGAGCATGGATACTTTTACGTTGTTGACCGGAAAAAGGATATGATTATTGCCGGAGGATTTAACATCTATCCGCGCGAGGTTGAGGAAGTTCTTTATGAACATCCGGATGTTCAGGAGGTTGTAGTGGCTGGAATTCCTGACCCTTACAGAGGAGAAACAGTTAAAGCGTACATCGTATTGCGGGAAGGAGCTTCAATTACAACTGAAGAAATGGATAAATTTGCGCGAAAACACCTCGCAGCCTATAAAGTTCCGAGAGCGTATGAATTTAGGAATGAACTTCCAAAAACAGCTGTCGGCAAAATTTTGCGAAGAGTTTTAGTAGATGAAGAGAAAAAGAAGATGGAAGAAGAACAAAAGAAACAGGCTTAAGCTTTTGAAGCGCTTATCGGCATTTTTTTTTGATAATTAGTACTTGTCTCACTATCAGGGAGTATACCAGAATAAATGTATATTATCATATTGACACATTAAAATGACAGAATTATTATAAAAATATGAATGATTATTCATTCATTTTATAGCAAATGAAATGTATAGAAGAAGGTTTAAACCGTGGCACCAAGTAGGGGGAAGAGTTGAAAGTGTTGAAGAAAAATAAACCGAAATACAGGCAAATTATTGATGCTGCAGTGATCGTTATAGCCGAAAATGGCTATCATCAAGCCCAAGTATCGAAAATTGCCAAACAAGCCGGAGTAGCGGATGGAACAATCTACTTATATTTCAAAAACAAAGAGGACATTCTTATTTCTCTTTTTCAAGATAAAATGGGTTTGTTTGTAGAAATAATTGAAAAAGAAATTGCAGGAAAAGAGACAGCTGCAGAGAAGTTATTAACGTTGATTGAAAATCATTTTAAGATGCTTGCCGATGATCCGCATCTTGCTATTGTTACCCAGCTGGAGCTCAGACAATCGAATAAAGACCTTCGACTTAAGATTAACGAAGTGCTGAAAGGATACTTAAGAGTAGTCGATAAAATCTTAATCGAAGGAATAGAAAACGGAGAATTTTCCAGTGCTTTAGACATTCGGCTAGCAAGGCAAATGATATTTGGAACTATAGATGAAACTGTCACAACATGGGTTATGAATGATCAAAAATATGATTTGACCGCTCTTTCTGAAAAAGTCCACGAATTGCTGATCCACGGATGCAGAGGTTTCAGAACAAAGGGGTAGGCTTTCGCAATTAAGGAGGGGATAAAAGTGGAAAACTTAAGCTGGTCTCATTCAGATATGGTGGTAACCATTACAATTAAGAGGCCGCCGGCAAACGCTCTTTCTTCAAGCCTGTTGAAACAATTATCAGCCGTATTGGACGAAGTAGAATCAAATGATCATATTAGAGTCATATTGATTCATGGGGAGGGAAAGTTTTTCTCTGCCGGAGCTGATATTAAGGAATTTACTTCGATTCAGACGGGACACGACTTCGCCAATCTGGCTGAATATGGACAGAACTTGTTTGAACGATTGGAGAATTTCAGCAAGCCAATTATTGCAGCCATACATGGTGCTGCTCTTGGCGGAGGGCTTGAGCTTGCGATGGCGTGCCATTTCCGCCTTGTGAGCGAAGACGCCAAGCTTGGATTACCAGAATTGCAGCTTGGCTTAATTCCAGGCTTTGCAGGCACACAGCGCCTTCCTCGCTATGTCGGAATTGCGAGAGCAGCGGAAATGATGTTTACGAGTGAGCCGATCACCGGAATAGAAGCAGTCCAATATGGGCTTGCCAATCATGCATATCCGGAAAGCGAGCTGTTAGACAATGCATACCGGATTGCGAAAAAAATTGCGAAGAAAAGCCCTGTTTCGATTAAAGCGGCTATCCAGCTATTAAACTATGCAAAAACGGAAGAGTTTTATAGTGGAGTTAAAAAAGAAGCCGAGCTATTCGGAAAAGTGTTTGTATCCGAAGATGCGCAAGAAGGCATTCGCGCATTTATTGAAAAAAGAGAGCCTTCATTCAAAGGAAAGTAAATGATTAGAAAAACATGCGTGCGTAAATTTCTGTCTTACCACTGGCATGTATTTTAAGACGTCTAAAATTGTTTATCTTAAATTTTTTTAATCTTTTGAACTGATGGAATGTTTAATTGCTTAGGAGGGGTAAACATGAACATTTTTGTATTGATGAAGAGAACATTTGACACTGAAGAAAAGATTACCATTTCCGGCGGCATAATCAATGAGGATGGCGCTGAGTTTATTATCAATCCGTATGATGAGTATGCAATTGAAGAAGCGATTCAAGTCCGCGATGCCCATGGCGGCGAAATTACTGTCATTTCCGTCGGTAATGAAGAATCAGAAAAGCAGGTGCGTACAGCATTGGCAATGGGAGCTGATAAAGCTGTATTAATTAATACAGAAGATGATATTGAGAATGGCGATCAGTTTACAACGGCTAAAATTCTGGCTGAATATTTGAAAGACAAAGAAGTTGATTTAATTCTTGCCGGAAACGTAGCAATTGACGGCGGGTCGGGACAGGTTGGACCTCGCGTAGCTGAATTGTTAAACATTCCGTACGTAACGACGATTACAAAGCTTGAAATCGATGGAAGCAATGTAACCGTTGTCAGAGATGTAGAAGGAGACTCAGAAATCATTGAAACAAGCCTTCCGCTTCTTGTCACTGCTCAGCAAGGTTTAAATGAACCGAGATATCCATCTTTGCCGGGAATCATGAAGGCAAAGAAAAAACCCCTCGACGAATTGGAACTTGATGATCTTGATCTAGAAGAAGAAGATATTGAAGCGAAGACAAAAACGATCGAAATTTATCTGCCGCCTAAAAAAGAAGCAGGAAAGGTTCTTGAAGGGGAAATTGCTGATCAAGTGAAAGAGCTCGTTCGTCTGCTGCACACTGAAGCTAAAGTAGACTAAACGTGAACTTGACATTTATATTCAGGAGGTAAAACAAGTGGCGAGAAAAGTATTAATATTAGGCGAAGTCCGCGACGGTTCATTGCGCAACGTTTCTTTTGAAGCAATTGCAGCTGCAAAAACGGTAGCTGAAGGCGGCGAAGTAGTCGGAGTATTAGTGGGCGAATCTGTAAGCGCTTTAGGTGTTGAATTGATCCATTACGGAGCTGACCGCGTAGTTGTTGTTGAAGATGAAAAATTAAAACAATATACACCGGACGGATATTCACAAGCATTAATGGCAGTAATTGAATCAGAAAATCCAGAAGGAATTGTTTTTGGACATACGGCATTGGGCAAGGATTTATCGCCGAAAATTGCAAGTAAACTAAACTCCGGCTTAATTTCTGATGTTACCGGAATTGAAGAAGCAGGAGGCAACCTGGTGTTCACAAGACCAATATATTCAGGAAAGGCCTTTGAAAAGAAAATTGTGACTGACGGATTGATCTTTGCAACCATACGTCCTAACAATATTGCTCCTCTTAAAAAGGATGAATCACGGAATGGAGAGGTTATTTCGTTAAGCGTTGATATTAAAGACTTGCGTACGATTATCAAAGAAGTTGTCCGCAAGACAAGTGAAGGAGTCGATTTATCAGAAGCAAAAGTAATTGTTGCCGGCGGCCGAGGAGTAAAAAGTGCAGAAGGCTTTGCGCCTCTAAAAGAACTTGCGAAAGTACTTGGCGGTGCCGTCGGTGCTTCCCGCGGTGCGTGCGATGCTGACTATTGCGACTACTCTTTGCAGATCGGCCAAACCGGTAAAGTGGTAACACCTGATCTTTATATCGCTTGCGGAATCTCAGGCGCCATTCAGCATTTAGCTGGTATGTCCAACTCGAAAGTCATTGTAGCCATTAACAAGGATCCGGAGGCAAACATCTTTAAAGTTGCTGATTATGGAATTGTCGGAGATCTATTCGAAGTTGTTCCGATGCTTACAGAAGAATTCAAAAAATTAAAAGTTCGCTCTAAATAATCGAAGGCTTTGCGAAGAATAGTTGTTGAAAAAAAGGGCAAATTGAATACGAAGCAAATCATTAGAAAGAAATGATAAACGGTGATATACTTTCGTTAGTATTTTATTAAATCTTAGGAGGCATGTAAAATGGCGATAGTAAATGTAACAGATCAAACATTTGCTGCTGAAACAAGTTCTGGGTTAGTACTTGCAGACTTCTGGGCTCCATGGTGCGGCCCTTGTAAAATGATTGCTCCTGTATTGGAAGAGCTTGATCAAGAAATGGGAGATAAAGTTAAAATCGTTAAACTTGATGTAGATGAAAACCAGGAAACAGCTGCTAAGTTTGGCGTAATGAGCATTCCTACTTTAATCGTATTTAAAGACGGTGAAGTAGTGGATAAAGTTATTGGATTCCAGCCAAAAGAAGCTCTTGCAGAAGTCTTAAATAAACACGCTTAATAAAAAGATTTTGAATTGAATTAAGTTGAAGTCTTTAAGAGGCTGACCAAAAGTTGCTATAAAGCGGCTGAAGGTCAGTTTTTTTTATTCATAATTTGCCGCAATTTTTTATAAGTTTCCGTTGACACTGAAAATCATTCTCTTTATAATTACTAATGAAAATCATTATCAGTGAAAAATATTATGATTGATGGAGGATACATATGAAAAAGAAGGATTTAAAACGAATTTTTGCAAGCTTCATCATTGCAAGCACGGTATTAACAGCATGTAATGCAGGTGGTGATACTGCAGAAAAGTCTGAAGAGAAAGTTCAGGAAAAAGCAGGAGAAACTGCTGAAGAAACAAAAGAAATTAAAATTGAAGATACAGATACAGCAAAGCAAGTAACAACATTTTCAGAGATGAAAAAAGAGCTTGAAAAAGCCGAAGAAGGAAAAGAAGTTAATTGGGATGGTGTTTTAGAAAAATATAAATCCGGATTGCAAGCAGCTGTAAGTGAAATAAATGGCGAATATGATCAAGCAATCCAAACAGCGATCGAAGCGGGAAAATCCGGTGAATTAGATCCGGCAATAGCAGGAGAATTAGTGGATAAAACGACTCAATCCTACTTCTATCAAAAGCAAAAGGCTTTGCAAAAAGAAGCAGCGGCTGCATTTAATGAAGGAAAACAAGAAGAGGCAAAGCTTGCTTTCGAACAAGTAAAACATCTTGCAAATGAAATCTTTATTCCAACAGCTGAAAAGCGTGATAATTACTACCAATTAACCGGTGAATCAAGCATTGTTGAAAATATCAATGCTGGTCTTTCTGCTCAGGAAGAAGCATTAACAGCAAATAAAGCGGAAGATTTTAATGTTTTCGTTCAATTAACAGATAAATCCATTTACAAAAACTTTTATTTAGCAGCCAATTCCTATGCGGAAAAAATTGAAGCCGCAGTAAAAGAAGGCAAAGATGAAGCCGATTTGAAAATTATGCAGGCGGAAGCATGGGGATTCTTGCAAGCGATTAAAGAATCGTTATCTGGCGGTGATGAGGCTGCAGCTACAAAACTGAACGAAATTTTCTCTCTTGATAAGACTGACCCGAAAACAATTAAAGCCGCAGATGTAAATGCCTTATTTACAAAAGCGATCGTTGGAAAAATAAAAGGCTATTATGAAAAAGCTCCAAAAGCGTTGGAAGAAAATAATGTAGTAGAAGCAAAAACGGAAGCTCTTGAAGGAAATATGTTCGTTAAAGCACTTGAAATACAATTAAAGAAAAAACTCGGTGATGAAAAAGCAAACGAAACATTCACGCATGCTGAAGATTGGTACAACAGCATTGCCGAAAACAAAAAAGATGACGCAAAAACGCACAGCGATACTGTATTACAAGCATTAGAGCAGTTGCTTCAATAAGGAATATTAATGTAGTAAAACGAGGCTGTCTCAAGCCTAAGGGTCAGACCCCATAACACAATATATAGGACATAATGTTGCATAAATGTGCTATATATTGATAAATGTACATGGGGTCAGACCCTTATGAGACAGCCTCTTCATATCTTATAGAAGCTAGTGGGAGAAACATGGGAACTGCATCCCGATTATGGTAAAATGGCTTTTGGTTTAGATTAACAAAAGAGGTGTACCCAATGAAAGTGTTAATCACCGGCGGAGCCGGCTTTATCGGAAGCCATCTTGCACAGCATTTATTGAAAAAACGTTATGAGATTTTTATAATAGATTGTCTGCATTCATATTACTCTCCTAAAAGGAAAAAACAGCATCTTAAAAAGATTCAAGAGTTAGGATCATTTCAATTTTTCGATGTTAATTTGTTGGATAGAGAGAAAACCATGGCTTTATTTCGTCAAATTTCTCCCGAAGCGGTTATTCATTTAGCGGCATTGCCGGGGGTGGCGTATTCGATTTCAAACCCTCTGGAATATGTAGATTATGATATAAAAGCGACGATTAATGTACTGAAAGCCTCGGGAGAATCGAAAGCAAACCAGGTAATATTTGCTTCATCGTCTTCTGTATATGGCAATCAGCAAAAAATTCCTTTTCGGGAAGATATGGCATCAGGGAAAGTTATTTCTCCCTATGCCGCTTCAAAACATGCAGCAGAATCCTTTTGCCATGTTTATGAGGATCTATACGGGTTCAAAGTAAAAATTTTGAGGTTTTTTACCGTTTACGGACCGTGGCAGCGTCCGGATATGGCGATCGCTTCTTTTATTAAAAAGTTGCTCCGTCATGAAGAAATAACAGTGTTTGGAAAAGGAAGCATCCGCGATTATACGTACATAGATGATATTGTTAACGGGATTTGCCTTGCTATGACGAAGTTAGATCAAAGTGAAATTCTCAACCTCGGATCCGGCAATGCCATTTCGATGGAAATGCTTTTAAGTGATTTGAAGCAATTTTTTCCAAATATGAAAGTGAATTTGGAAGCCGAGCGGAAAGGGGATGTTTATGCAACTTGGGCGGATATTTCGAAAGCGAATCAATTATTAGGCTATCAGCCTCAGGTGGATTTTAAAACCGGTCTTTTAAAAACAGTTGAGTGGGCAAAGAAAAATGAAAACCTTCTTTAAACAATTAATGAAAAATGTTCCGTCCATTTTGATTCTTATTGTTTTTATCGCATTAACTTACAATTTTTTTGATGCCGGGTTCTTATGGGAAAGCGGCAAAGAAATTTGGAAAAAGCCGTCTATCCTTTTTCTTATCTTGCTTGCCTATTTACTGTCTTTCGTCTTAAAAGCGATTGCATGGAAAGTATATTTGAAAGGAAGGCCAAGCTTTTTTTCGTGTCTTGCAGGTCTTTTTTACAGCCTTTTTCTAAACCATATCCTTCCGGTAAAAGCAGGAGACTTGGCAAGGGCAGGAGTGCTGCCTGCCCGGGATCAACATATTTCGGCTGAAGAATCATTGCATTCTGTATTTGTTTTACGAGTAATAGATATGCTTTGTCTATCAGGAATTGCTTTGATAGGGATTTTCGCTTTTCATATACACTATCGAATTCCGTTTTGGGCTCTATTTTTTGTGCTGGTGATAAGTTTAATTGCATTGCAGCTGTTAAAAAATAGGTTTCCTATTTTTGTGAATCGTCATGTCGCTTTATTAAAGAATGCGCTTTCGGGAACCAATGGATTACAGGTTTTTTTATTGACACTGACAAGCTGGATTCTAGAAGCAGCAGTTCTCTACGGGACTATTTTCGCCCTTAATAAGGAAATATCTTTAACGGCTGCAGTTTGGACGAATAGTGTAACCATTGCAGGCCAGGTGTTTCAAATAACACCGGGTGGCATTGCCAATTATGAAGCATTCATGTCTTTTGCTCTTGGATTCATCGGTTTTTCATTTAAAGAAGGGTATACCATTGCGATTTTGACTCATGGGATTAAGTTTATTTTTTCTTATCTGGCCGGATTTGCAGCTATTTGCATATTTCCTGTTCCGATCAATGTACTAAAAAGTTGGATCAGACAGAAAGGAGTGAAGGGGAAGTGAAAAGTGCTTCAAAGTTTGAAAAATTTGCAGCCAGATGCTGGAATTTATTGAATGAAGGAAAGCCGTTTACGCCTATTTTCGTTTTTGGAACGATGCTTCTGTTTCATTTTCATGATCTGAAAGATTTATCAGCTATACACGATCTTTTTCTTGCTTTTTTATTCGTCGTTCCCCTTTTAGCCATTTATTTTATATTTGACTTTCCGTTATTTTTGCGGAATTATTTGTGGATTCCGTTTGTTGTTTTCCTGATCATTTGGAAAGAAGCGAGTTTTCCGCTCCTTCTCTTTTCTGCAGGACTTTATTTCTTTTTTACCGTCTTTTTCTGGGGGACGCTTTATTATCATTTAAGAATCGGAACGTCTTGGCTGAACTTTACCCGTTTTTGGAAACTTGTCTTAAAAAACAGCGATTCCACCAGCGGCAATGCGCAGGAGCAGCTGCCGAAATTTTTCCTTATCCTGTCTGTTTGGGAAATGATCTATCAAGAGACTCCTTCATGGCTGGATGAAAACATATTAAAATTGTTCAGTTTTTATACATTCGTTCTTCTTTTTGCTTATATCCTTCATCGGAATTTATTTGACTGGAAGCCGGCCATTTATCACGAATATACGAATAATGCGCCCAATCCGGCCAAAGCAATATCAGACAAAGTCATTGTCATCGTGATTGACGGAATGCGGAAAGAACGGTTCTATGAAGCGAATACTCCATTCTTGGACTCCCTAAAGGAAAATGGAACGGAGTATATGAATATGGAAACGGTCTATCCAGCAAGAACCGTTGTATGCTTCACTTCCATGTTCACGGGAACGTATCCGTTTGAACACGGGATTCAATCCAATATGGTTTGGAAGCTTGGAATTAAAGTAGAAAGCATCTTTGATTCGCTTCGAAAGGTCGGGAAAACGGGAAGGCTCTTGGGAATTGCCCATTTAGTAGATTCAATGGGGGATGATGTTGAAACGGTTACGGCAGTCATGCATAATGATAAAGCTGATGAAAATATTATCGAAAGAGCGAAAAAGATCATGAAAGAACAAGACCCTGATTTATTGGTCATTCAATTGATCGCCACTGATCAAACAGGACACAGCAGAGGTGTTTTGTACGATGAATATTTGCAAAAAATCGAGGAAGCCGATGCACATGTTCAACAATTTGTTGAATGGTTGGACCGGGAAGGAAAGATGAAAAATACGACTCTAATCATTTGTTCGGATCATGGACAGGCAGATGGGATCGGGGGCCACGGCCATTTAGATGAAGGGGAGCGATATGTTCCGTTTTTCTTGTATGGTCCGAATATCGCCAAAGGAAAAAAATAGAGGAGAAACACAGCCTTGTGTCAGTGGCACCGACCATTGCTTATTTGCTTGGAGCTCCATATCCGAGCCGCAGCAGGGGAAAAGTGCTCCTTGATGCGATTAATGAAGCAAAGGATGAAGTGAAACATGCGTAAGCAACTTGTGATTGTTTTTTTGCCTGCTTTTAATGAAGAAGCTTCGATCGGGGATGTAATAAAGCGAATCCCTCGTCATTTTCACCCCCGGTTCGATGTGAAAGTGCTTGTTATTGACGACGGTTCAAAGGACAGAACTGTGAATATAGCGAAAGAAGCAGGAGTAGAATATATTGTAAGTTTTGAGAAGAATAGAGGACTTGGCGCCGCAGTTCGTGCAGGGTTAAAGGAATGTTATGAAAGAGGTGCGGATATCGGGGTTATGATCGATGCAGACGGCGAGTATCCTCCTGAACAAATTCCTGACTTATTACAACCTATTTTTAATGGGGAAGCTGATTACACTATGGGGTCCCGCTTTTTGGGAACAATTCATGGAATGAAGCTGCATCGGCGTTTAGGGAATTATTTTTTTACTTTTCTTCAATCGGTCTTATTAAGGAAATGGTTATATGACGGCCAATCGGGCATGAGGGCTTTTTCCAGACAGGCATTGAAACATGCTGAAATTATCCACGATTATAACTACGCACAGGTGCTGACTTTAAATTTAGTAAGAAAAGGTTTTCGTGTAAAGGAAGTTCCGATTCGCTATCAAGTACGGACAACAGGACAATCGTTTATTACATTTAAGAAATATTTGAGATCTGTGCTTCCGGCTATTATAAAAGAGATGCTTCGCCCAGTCAAAAAGGAGAAAATTGATCGAAGTTTCGATAAGGGTTTAAAGCCAGAGATCAAAAAAAATTCGACAAAAAATAGCGGTTTAAAACAAAAATATGATAATTTTGTGAAAAATTTGGAACGTTACATTGACATAAACAATGATAATCATTATCATTAACAGTGTAGGAGGGAAACGGATGAAAAAATACCAGTTTTTTTGTTTGATATTGATATTCGTTATCAGTAATATGTACACCAACCATACATTTGCTTATTCATACGGTGATCCGAATGAGGAAAAGCTTGCTGAAGTTTATAAAGAAATGATGCTCAAATTAGATCAAACCCCTCCGGATTTTACTTCTGCAAAAGCTATTTTTGAAACAGTAAAAAAAGAAATTGATATGCATATGGGTCATGAGCCGGCAGAAACGATCTTAAACAACTTAGAAAAAAAAGATAAAAAGAAACTTACTGAGAATATGGAGAAATTGCTCGTTTTAAACATTGCAAGACGATTAGAAAACATTGAAAAAAACTTTTCTGAATACGACACTAGCAAAAAGCTGCTGGCTAAGGCCTTTGCTACATACGAAGCTTTATCTCCTATAGTTGAATCTAAAAACACTGAAACGGATAAAAAACTGAAAGCTGAGTTTGACAATGCTTTAAATTCCCTGGGAAATCCCGGACTTTTCGGAGTAGGGAAAAAGGAATCTGATATTAAGGCCTTTAAAGCAAGCAAGGAAACGATTTTGACCACCCTTCAAAAAGAATTTGGTTTAGCCAGCCTTAAAGTAGGACATTTTACAGAAAGTGAAAATGAAAGCGGAATAAACAACGAAAAGAAGGATTGGACTGATATTTCAAATATCCGAAATTGGATACCGCTTCTTGTGATTGTGGGAATTATTGCAGGAGTTGTTGGTTTTACGGTTCGGCAAAGAAAAAAATAAAAAAATTATAGAGATTAAACTTGTTGACAAACACGATGGGGAGGAGAACACACTGTGGAAATACAAGCATTGCTAATAACCTTCCGTGAAGTATTAGAGGCATTACTAATCGTTGGGATTATCACAACCTATTTAAAAAGGATGGATTATCATAAATACACAAAATATGTCTGGCTCGGTGCAGGAATGGCTGTTCTTGCAAGTGTTGTTGTTGCGATGCTGTTCCAAGTAGTGTTAACCGGTTTTGCCGCCATGGGAAGTGAAATGTACTTAAAAATCGGCATTATGTTAGTCTCAGCTTTGCTGTTAACTCAAATGGTGTTCTGGATGGCGAGTCACAGCCGGGACTTAAAAGGCAATATGGAAGGTAAAATGAATCATTTTATCTCAACCGGAAACATTGCAGGAATGGTGATTCATTCTTTTCTTGTCGTATTGCGGGAAGGTGTAGAAACAGTTTTTTTCTTCGCGGCGATTACCGGCGGAAATATCGGTGCTGCAATGCAAGGCTGGGGCGCTATTACCGGGGGTGTCATTGCGGCAGTTGTTTCATACTTATTCTTTAAAGGAACAATGCGCGTTCCGCTAAAAACTTTCTTTAAAGTAACCGGTGTATTCATTATATTAATAGCTGCCGGTTTGATTGTTCAGTCCATTTCCATGATGCAGGATTTGAATATGATCGGAAGCGTTCTTCCGCATGTTTATGATATTACATGGCTTCTTCCCGAACATCCTATTGATTATCAGCATTACCTTCGCGATCATGGAGTGGCTCCAGTGCTTTCAGGGGATATCGGTATTTTCTTAAAAGCATTATTTGGCTATTCTTCGATGCCGTCCATCGAAGAAGTAATCGCCTATGTTGGTTACTTCGCCGGCATATACCTTTTGACTTGGTATCGACAAAAGGATGTCCATGAGAAAAAAGAAAACAAAGAAGCAGTAAACAATGTGAAAATATTAAAACCACAGGCAAAATAACAGATATGTTCAAAATATCCAGAGGCTGATGCTTAAGAGGAATTTTGTAATGGAAGAAATTCTTCTCCGAACCTTCACTTGAAACAACCTTGTCATAATCACATTTTGGCAAGGTTGTTTTCTTTTTGAGAATGTACCTTTCCTCTTGAGAAAATCCTGACTATTACTTGTTATAATTATTATGACATCGACATATTAAACGTGATAAGACGGTGAAGAATATATGAAAAAAAATAATAAATTTGCGTGTAAAACAAATTTATTTACAACATTCATTCAAATCATTAGTTTACTCGCTATTAGTTTCTTGCTTGGTTTTCAATTTAAATATACAAATTCATTTGCCTCTACTTGGGATCAGGTTGATTTTGCTCGAGGATTGGACATGTACAATATCATGGCTATGCAGCCCCACTTTCCGGGATACCCATATTTTATTCTTGGAGGGAAAATTCTTCATCTTTGGATCGAAAATCCGGCAGAAGCCTTGACAGTTTTTAATATCCTTTTTTTCAGCAGTGCTCTTATACCTATCTATTTAATAGGCAGACAATATCTTAAGAGAGAATATAGCTTGCTCATGACAGCCATTTTATATACTGGAAGCTATTGCCTCACAATGGTTAATCAGCCAATGTCAGAAGGAGCGGCACTTTCGGCATTATGGTGGTATGTTTATAGTCTGAAAACTGCCTTGAAAAGCAGGCATCCGCTTTCCGGCGTCCTGTCGATGTTTCTGTTAAGTATTCTTCTTGGCATTCGGTTATCCTATTTTCCATTTTCAATAGGAATCGTTTATTTTTTTTATAGAAAATGGAAAGAAAAACACATTTCAATGAAGCAAATTTTTGTTAATACCATCATTGCATTTTTATTTCAGTTTGTTTGGGTTTTAGCTGCAGCTTTTTCAGAGGGCGGCATAAAGCCATTCATTAAACTCGCCCTTGCATTTACAAGCGGGCATTTTCAAAGCTGGGGAGGGGCTGTTACAGCGGTTGATCTAAATTTTGTTGAAAGGTTGAGAATTTTCATTATCGAGAACATTTTTTGGACAGGAATCCTTTCCCGGTCTATAATACTGTTGGTTTTCTATTTTCTAATCGCGATTCTTTTTTTGTTTAGCATGAAATGGGAGAATGTTAAGAAAGACATTCTGCTCAAGCTTTTGTTTTTATTGGGCTTTTGTTATTTTTTATGGGCTCTCTTTGCTCAAAATATTGATAAACCGAGACATATTCTTCCGTTAGCAATGTTCATTCTTTTTTATCTTTTTATTGTAGTACTGGCAAAGAGAAATCATCTAGTTGCACTTCTATGCATGTTTATTTTATGCTGTCAATGTTTCTTGGCAGCATCACTTATAAAAGAACAAGCAACCCTTAAGCCTGCCATATACAAGACGGCAAAGTTTTTGAATCATTATAAAAATCCCTTTATTGTTTATACTTGGGAGGAAACAAGGGTATTTGACTATTTAAATGTTCCCTTTTCTCATAAACGTGTTCAAACTTACAATGTATTTGTGCATGATGCCGGATATTATTCCGATAAAGAGATTTTACTTACAGATAAGGTTGTCCAAGGTTTTAAACAGCAAGGAATCGATGTTGAAGACAATATTGTGAAAGTACAACATTTTCAATCAAATGAATTATTCGATCCGATTTATAGCGAGATTACGCTATTTAAATGGAAAAATACATCAGGGGGTGAACATGATGAATGAAACAATAAAGAGCAAACTTGCTCTTTTGCCGGATCAGCCCGGCTGTTATTTAATGAAAGACCGGCAAGGAACGGTTATTTATGTCGGAAAAGCAAAAGTGCTGAAAAATCGGGTCCGCTCCTATTTTACCGGTTCCCATGACGGTAAAACACTTCGGCTTGTCAATGAAATTGAAGACTTTGAATATTTTGTCACTTCTTCAGATATTGAAGCTCTGATCCTTGAGATGAATCTAATTAAAAAACACGATCCGAAGTATAATGTCATGCTGAAGGATGATAAAAGCTATCCGTTTATCAAATTAACGGGCGAACGGCATCCAAGGCTTATCACGACAAGAAAAGTAACGAAAGATAAGGGAAAGTACTTTGGACCTTATCCAAATGTTCAAGCTGCGAATGAAACAAAAAAACTGCTTGACCGGATTTATCCGCTGCGAAAATGCTCTACACTTCCGGACAGGGTTTGTTTATATTATCATATGGGACAATGTCTTGCCCCTTGTGTAAAAGAAGTGGATGAAAAAGAATACAAAACGATTACAGATGAAATTACCCGATTTTTGAATGGCGGTTATAAAGAAATAAAACAAGAACTGGCTGAAAAAATGACTGCTGCTGCCGAAGAACTTGATTTTGAGCGGGCAAAAGAATACCGCGACAAAATTGCGCATATTGAAATGACGATGGAAAAACAAAAAATGACGATGACTGATTTCACCGACCGGGACGTATTTGGATATGCCGTCGAAAAAGGCTGGATGTGCGTTCAAGTATTTTTTATAAGGCAGGGGAAATTGATTGAACGGGATGTTTCGTTGTTCCCGCTTTACAAAGAACCTGAGGAAGAAATTCTTACATTTATGGGGCAATTTTACTCAAAGCCAAATCATTTTAAACCAAAAGAAATACTGGCTCCAGACTCAGTAGATGCGGACATGGCGGAAAAACTTCTTGATGTAAAAGTGTTAAGGCCAAAGCGGGGCCAAAAGAAAGAGCTTGTAAAATTGGCTGAGAAAAATGCTAAGATTGCCTTGCAGGAAAAGTTCTCGCTGATTGAACGGGATGAAGAGAGAACGATTAAAGCAGTTGAAAATTTAGGCCGCCAGCTTGGAATTTATACACCCCATCGGATTGAAGCTTTCGATAATTCGAACATTCAGGGAACAAGCCCCGTTTCTGCTATGGTTGTCTTTATTGACGGCAAACCTGAGAAAAAAGAATATCGAAAATATAAAATTAAATCTGTACAAGGACCTGATGATTATGAGTCAATGAGGGAAGTTGTCCGACGAAGATATTCGAGAGTTTTGAAAGAAAATCTTCCGTTGCCGGATTTGATAATTATTGATGGCGGAAAAGGCCATGTTGAAGCTGTCAAGGACGTGCTTGAGAATGAGTTTGGACTGGAAATTCCAATTGCCGGCCTTGTAAAAGATGAAAAGCATAAAACTTCACAGTTATTATTTGGAAATCCTCTTGCTGTCGTTACATTAAAACGGAACAGCAAGGAGTTCTATTTGCTCCAGCGTATCCAAGATGAAGTGCACCGGTTTGCAATTACATTTCACCGCCAGTTGCGTGGAAAAAGTGCTTTTCAATCGTTATTGGACGACATCCCGGGGATTGGTGAGAAACGGAAAAAACTGCTTCTCAAACAATTTGGTTCCGTGAAAAAAATGAAGGAAGCAACAATGGAGGACTTTACTGCTGCCGGCATTCCGGCAAATGTCGCAAAAGAATTAATGAAAAAGTTGCAGGAATGACATTGTCATAAATCCGGACGTATGCTATACTGAAAAAAATTTAATCGTTTAATCACTTTAGAGCATTAAAGTGAAGATAGAGGTGCGAACTTCATCAGTAAAAGCTTGGAGAAGAATGAGCTTTAATGAAAAGCTTTGAAAGGGAATGTTCGCCGAAGTGAAGAAAAACTCATTTTTTTCTTTGCTGGTCCTGCATTTAAGAGATGCCGGACTGTCAAGGCAGTGCTGCCTTGGAGAGCTATCTCACTGTGTCTGCGTATATTTTCTTACGTTTTCCACAGCAATGAGGTAGCTATCTCATTGCTGTTTTTTATTTTATTAATTTAAAAACAGCTTTTTAGAGAAAACTAGTTATATATAGAAACGGCGGCACTCCTTTAATGAACTTTAACTTTATAGAAAGAAGGGGAAAACATTGGGATTAATTGTCCAAAAGTTTGGCGGAACATCTGTTGGCTCCGCTCGGCGCATCTTAAACGTTGCTGATCGGATAATTGAAGAAAAAAAGAACGGAAATGACGTTGTCGTCGTTGTTTCGGCAATGGGGAAAACAACAGATGAGCTTGTCGATTTAGCAAAACAGATTTCTGCACATCCGGCAAAGCGCGAAATGGATTTGCTTCTTACAACTGGAGAGCAGGTAACGATTTCGCTTTTGGCTATGGCATTAAAAGAAAAAGGCTATGAAGCCATTTCTTACACTGGATGGCAGGCAGGCATCAAAACTGAGCCTGTTTTCGGGAATGCGAGAATAATAAATATCGAAACTGAAAAAATTCAAAAACAGCTAGATGTAGGAAAAATCGTTGTCGTTGCCGGATTCCAAGGTATTGATGAACATGGAGAAATTACGACTCTTGGCAGAGGCGGATCCGATACGACGGCTGTAGCACTGGCTGCAGCTCTGAAAGCTGATAAATGTGACATTTACACCGATGTTACTGGAGTTTTTACAACCGATCCGCGCCATGTAAAGTCGGCTCGGAAACTTTCTTCTGTTTCTTATGATGAAATGCTTGAACTAGCAAATCTTGGGGCAGGCGTCCTTCATCCAAGAGCAGTGGAATTTGCGAAAAATTACGGGGTTCCTTTGGAGGTGCGCTCCAGTATGGAACGGGAATCAGGGACGATCATTGAGGAGGAAGTAACAATGGAACAAAATCTTGTTGTTCGGGGAGTAGCTTTTGAAGACGAAATCACACGAGTAACAGTTATTGGATTGCCAAACTCGTTAACGAGTTTATCCACTATTTTTACGACACTTGCCCAACATCGCATTAATGTTGATATCATTATCCAAAGTGTAACTGAAGCTGAAACAACAAATTTATCTTTTTCGATTAAGAGTGGCAATTTAGAAGAAACAATGGCCGTCCTCGAAAACAATAAGAAATTGCTAAACTACAAAGGGATTGAATCGGAAACGGGATTAGCAAAAGTTTCAATTGTCGGTTCAGGAATGATTTCAAACCCAGGAGTCGCCGCTAAAATGTTTGAAGTGCTTGCTTCAAATGGTATTCTAGTAAAAATGGTTAGCACATCGGAAATAAAAGTATCTACGGTAATTGAAGAAAGCCAGATGATTAAGGCAGCAGAAGCGATTCATCAAGCATTTGAATTGTCGGGATCGACTGTTAAATCGTAACGCTCAACTTAAAAAGAAATACAAAAGGGCTGACTCATATGCAAAGTGTCAGACCCTTTATTAATTAAATCATGGCTTTACGATGTCTTTCTTATCCCACTTAACTGTAAATTGCACCTTTGATCCCTTTTTACGCGGATGTTCGAAAGCTTCAGCAACCACTTGTTTTTGCAGTTCGATTTGCTGGGCTATAAAACCGGCTTCCAGCTGAAAAGAAATATCTTTTTTTGACTGGAGTCTTTGAGAAATTATGCCGCCTGTTAATTCTACTTCAAGTTCGTTACTGGATTCATTTGTTATAATCAGGGTTCCCCAGCTTGCTTTCTGAAAAAAAACACACATTTCATCGAAATTTTTTAGCGGAAATTGCCTCGCCAACCGTTTCCCGGCCCAATATAAGATTTCGGGTTCATCTTTTCCAAGCAGCTCCGGCAGAAGAATGTCACGTATTAATTCATAGCCGAAAGCAGTGACAACAGGAGAATCTGAGTCCGCCGCTTTCATTGCCGCTAATAATTCACTCAATGCTCTTCCCCTCTTTCTATGAATATATTATATACAATTTACCCGTAAATTAGCATATATTTAAAGAAAACGAGTATGAGTTTTAACTCCCAACCCTAACATGGAAATAGATTTCATTATAAAACAGAACCAACATAATAAGGCGGTGTGAGCGAAGCCAAGCTCAAAATATTTACAAAGCCAAACAAGTATCTTGCTAAAGATAAGTTGCCATTTTTATCTTTGTTAGCGTAGCTCACCCCTTTTCCGCAGAAAAAGAGTGGAAGTTAAAAATGAATTTTTGTTATTTTAATATAATGGAATTTTTAGATGAAAATTTGAAATTAAAGTTATTATATATATTATTCGCAATATCAACATATTTCAAAAAAATTTTAAGGAATCTTGTATCCGTTTTCTTGACGCTCTTTGTTGATGAGAGTAAAATGAACATGTCACATAAATGTAAAAAAATTTTTATACAATGATGATAAGGTTGCGTTCCGATAGTGGAGAGCGGAGAGAACCTGAACATCAGTTAAAAACCAAGGAGGATAAGTTCGTGGCAGGAAATCGAGAATTTTTTAACCGCAGGCTGCATTCATTGCTCGGGGTAATTCCGGTAGGGCTGTTCCTTACGCAACATCTTGTAGTAAACCATTTCGCTACTGGAGGAGAAGAATCTTTTAACAGAGCTGCTCATTTTATGGAGAGTCTGCCATTCCGTCTTTTCCTTGAAATATTTGTTATTTATTTGCCGCTTTTGTTTCATGCAATCTACGGGCTTTATATTGCATTCACTGCGAAAAATAATGTAAGCAGATTTGGATTTTTTCGGAACTGGATGTTCTTGCTTCAGCGCGTTTCTGGTGTCATTACCCTTATTTTCGTTACTTGGCACGTATGGGAAACACGCGTTGCTGCAGCATTTGGAGAAGAAGTTAATTTCCAAATGATGGAGAATATTTTATCATCTCCTTTCATGTTCTGGTTTTATGTTATTGGTGTTATTTCTGCCATCTTTCATTTCGCGAATGGCTTATGGTCATTCCTTGTCAGCTGGGGAGTAACAGTTACACCTCGTTCCCAACAGATCTCTACTTACGTAACGCTAGGAATCTTTGTAGCTCTTTCAATTGTTGGAATTCGCGCCCTTACAGCATTTATTTAATTGAAAAATATTCAGATAATAGGAATAAAAATGGACGGACTACGAATAGGAGTGAACCTCAATGAGTAAAGGGAAGATAATTGTAGTCGGCGGCGGTCTGGCTGGCTTAATGGCAACGATCAAAGTTGCGGAAGCAGGGACCCCGGTGGAGTTGTTTTCTTTAGTACCGGTAAAACGTTCCCACTCTGTTTGTGCCCAAGGTGGTATAAATGGAGCTGTTAATACAAAAGGAGAAGGCGATTCCCCATGGGAACACTTTGATGATACGGTTTATGGCGGAGATTTCCTTGCTAACCAGCCACCGGTAAAAGCAATGTGTGAAGCTGCACCAGGGATTATCCATTTAATGGACCGGATGGGTGTAATGTTTAACCGTACACCAGAAGGTTTGTTGGATTTCCGGCGATTTGGCGGGACACAGCATCACCGTACAGCATTTGCAGGAGCAACAACAGGGCAGCAGCTGCTTTATGCATTGGACGAGCAGGTGCGCCGACATGAGGTGGCAGGACTCGTCACGAAATATGAAGGTTGGGAATTTCTAGGAGCAGTTTTGGATGATGAAGGAATCTGCCGCGGAATTGTAGCTCAAAATTTAACTTCCATGGAAATCAAGTCATTTCCGTCCGATGCGGTTATTTTAGCGACTGGCGGTCCGGGGATTATTTTCGGAAAATCAACGAATTCTGTTATTAATACCGGTTCAGCTGCTTCGATTGTATATCAGCAGGGAGCTTACTATGCGAATGGTGAATTTATTCAAATCCACCCGACAGCGATTCCCGGTGATGACAAGCTTCGCCTAATGAGTGAATCTGCGCGCGGTGAAGGCGGGCGTGTCTGGACTTATAAGGACGGAAAGCCATGGTACTTCTTAGAAGAAAAATATCCGGCATACGGAAATCTTGTTCCGCGTGACATTGCTACACGGGAAATCTTCCATGTATGCGTTGATTTAAAACTTGGAATCAACGGTGAAAACATGGTATATCTCGATCTTTCCCATAAAGATCCAAAAGAGCTTGACATTAAACTTGGCGGAATTATCGAAATCTATGAAAAGTTTATGGGTGAAGACCCTCGCAAAGTTCCGATGAAAATTTTCCCTGCCGTTCACTATTCAATGGGCGGACTGTGGGTTGATTATGACCAAATGACAAATATTCCCGGATTGTTTGCGGCAGGTGAGTGTGATTATTCACAGCATGGCGCAAACCGCCTCGGAGCAAACTCTTTATTATCTGCGATTTACGGCGGAATGGTTGCCGGTCCGAATGCAGTTAGATACATTAACGGCTTAGAAAAGAGTTCTGATGCGACTTCTTCTTTAATATTTGACCGATTTGTAAAGAAAGAAGAAGAAAAGTGGAATCATATTATGTCTCTAGATGGAACAGAAAACGCTTACGTCCTCCATAAAGAGCTCGGTGAATGGATGACTGATAACGTAACCGTTGTCCGCTTCAACGATAAACTGTTAAAAACAGATGAGAAAATCGTTGAACTGTTGGAACGTTATGAAAATATCAATATTAATGACACCTCAAAATGGAGCAACCAAGGTGCAGTCTTTACAAGACAATTGAAAAATATGCTTCAATTAGCACGGGTTATTACATTAGGGGCCTATAATCGTAATGAGAGCCGGGGAGCCCATTATAAGCCTGAGTTTCCTGAACGTGATGATGAAAATTTCTTAAAAACCACGATGGCAAAGTTTGTGGACGCAAAATCAGCGCCTGCATTCCATTACGAAGATGTAGATACTTCCTTAATCAAGCCTCGCAAGCGCGATTATTCGAAAAAGAAAGGGGAACAATAAGGTATGTCTGAGACTAAAACTAAAACGGTCCGTTTCATCATCACACGCCAAGATAATCCTGAGTCAGCCCCTTACCAAGAAGAATTTGAAATTGCTTATCGCCCAAATATGAATGTTATATCCGCATTAATGGAAATTCGCCGGAACCCGGTAAATGCGAAAGGTGAAAAAACAACACCGGTAACATGGGAAATGAACTGTTTGGAAGAAGTGTGCGGAGCATGTTCGATGGTCATTAACGGCAAGCCGCGCCAATCTTGTACAGCTCTAATAGATCAACTGGAACAGCCGATCCGCCTGGAACCAATGCGGACTTTTCCGGTTATTCGTGATTTGCAGATTGATCGGAGCCGCATGTTTGATTCATTAAAGAAAGTGAAAGCGTGGATTCCCATTGATGGCACATATGATCTTGGACCCGGCCCGCGCATGCCTGAGAAAAAACGCCAGTGGGCTTATGAGTTATCTAAGTGTATGACATGTGGTGTTTGCCTTGAAGCATGTCCAAATGTAAACAGCAAATCAAACTTTATCGGACCTGCTCCATTATCGCAAGTTCGCTTATTTAATGCCCATCCAACAGGTGCAATGAATAAGGCTGAACGACTTGAAGCGATCATGGGCGACGGAGGCCTTGCCAACTGCGGAAATTCACAAAACTGTGTTCAATCATGCCCTAAAGGCATTCCGTTAACAACTTCAATTGCAGCGTTAAACCGTGATACAACAATCCAGGCCTTCCGTAATTTTTTTGGAAGCGACGAAGTTTAATAATAAAAAGGCTGATCCAAAAACTAACTGGGTCAGCCTCTTTTTGTGTTTAATAAGTAAACATAGCATGAGAAACTGTTAGCTGATCATCAAAAAGTTATGATAAGCGGATAAGCTTTTGCACATTTTTCATAAAACCCTCATCCTTTCAGCGAATATAGTCACTCTGTTCCATTAATTCACATATGATATGGTGACTAAATATATACCCATCCCACGGTTCATAGCTGGCGAAGGCAAGGAGGGTTACAATACTTGAAGGAGAATGAATATACGCACAAACCGTTACTCACGAAAAGAGAAAGAGAAGTATTCGAACTGTTAGTACAGGATAAAACAACAAAAGAGATCGCTAGTGAATTATTTATAAGCGAAAAAACGGTTCGGAATCATATTTCAAATGTGATACATATTCATTGCAAAAAAATAATTAAGGAGTGGACAAGCCACTCCGTTTTTTTATTATCTCTCTTCCCACTTTCTCGGAATGTTTTCTCCTTCTATTTCATAATAAATCTCTCTGTCTTTCATGTAAATTTTTTTAATAATTGGTATGCGGACAATTTCATTGTTTGTTTTATCCCTTTGATCTTGTTTTCTACTTTTTTCTTCTTTTTTTGCGAAAAAATCAATAATCATGAAGTCATCTCCTTTAAGAATATATGTTCGGTTTTAGTTGTTTAAAAGAAAAGCCCTAAAAAAGGGCTTCCCTATTTTACTTAGGCTGCAACTTCTTTATTTTTATCTTTTCTGAAAATCCCCATAAGGCCTGCAATAAGTAATAAAACCCCAGGGAGGATATAAAACATTGAGATACTAATAACTCCACCAATTGCTGAAATAAGCATTAATATCCCACCAAATTTTGCTTTGCTTTTTACAACTACAGATCCTATAATTCCGAGAATTGATAAAATAACCGCAGCCCAACCTAAACCAATAACTTCGCTTGTCCCTGAAGAACTGAACGCAGCATCAACACCACCAATAAATAAAGCCATAAAAGCACCAATAAAGCCAAAAATACCACCTAATAAACCTAATACAAATTCAGTTGTTCTTTTCATAGTTTTTTTCCTCCTTACTGTACAGGTACTACAAATTCAACTGGCTTTGATTGCATAAAGTCTGCAGTTGTTATATCTCCAAAAAGTAATTTAAGTTCTTTGACTGCATTCACATCAATCTTTTTCCCTTCAGGGGCAAGAAATTCAATTACTCCCTCTTGTTTAACTCCACCTTGAACGTCTCCGCCAATTTCTCCAGTAGTCATAAACATGTTTGCATTAAGTTGCATGTCACCAACAACTAATTGGCCTTGATCTGGATAAAAACTAAGAGCAGCGTCTGATGTGTTTTCTAAATTCATTCCCACAGAAATTTTATCTTCAGTAATTTTAATTTCTCCTAATGCTACTTTCATTCCAAGAACATCAGTTGTGTGTGCTGTTGCATCTATGGTTTTACCTGAGTCCTTCTTTACTTCTTTAGTTTCAGAATTAGATTCTTCCTTTTTTTCAGTAGAATTACCTGTTCCTCCTGTACTTACATCAGAAGAGCCACAACCAGCTAATACTAATCCTAAAGATAAAAGTGCAGTTACAAATAAAATTTTCTTTTTCATAATAAACTCCCCTTTTTATAGATTTATGTATTTATGGACAAAATACCCATCAATACCTTAAATTAAAACACGCTTTTGGTGTGGTATTGTAATAGTTTTCAGTTTTATATTTTTGCGACGGTTAATAATAATGAATTTTTCATAAACTATTTCATGTTTATCCTTTGTTTATTACTATCCTCTTTAAGTGAATTTATTTTATTTTCTAATTTCCTAATCAAATCATCCTGCTTCTGATCAGGAATATCATCCTTTTTCAAGAAAAATAGCGCTTCTTGGTATTGTTCTAATGCTTTTTTGTTGTTCCCTTTGAACTCAAATTTTTCGGCTTTCAAAATTAAATCATCAAGTTCCACTTTATGAATGAAGTGTTGGATATTATGAACTAACAATTCGTTCAGGTAGCCGTATTCTTTAGCAAATTCTTTTAGTTCCATCAACGCTTTGTTGGCATTGTTTATTTTGGCATTTACACTTTTCGCAAGCTTCGCTTTATCCATGTGTTTTTCTATACGATTCTCAATTTCCTCTTCAACAAGTCTTTTTCTGATCGCTTGTACTTCTTTCAATTTGTTTCTTGGTGTATCACTTAAAACTGATATGCCCTTACTATAATAATCTTTATCAAGAATTCGATATTGTTCTTCTACTAAATCCAATCTATTCATTTTTGTGTTGAAATTCTTCGAGGTTTCAACCAACGTTAAAGATTCATTGATGATTTCAACATGTCTTTCGATACTAAACATTACAGGGTTATGGCATTTATTACAAAGCCCTGCTTTTGATACCGTCAAGAAGATTCCCTTCTTACCACAAAATTTACATTGAGCCATTTCTAACCCTCCTATAAAAATTACCTAGTAAAAAATAACTATTATACTCTCAAAAAAATTTAAGTTTTGCAAATTCTCTAGGGATACCGTTTATTGATGCTAAATCTTGGAGGGTAATCGAGGTATCACGAAAATCATTGATAAGTTCATCTGGTAGAAGAAGCTCTACAGCAAAAGTATTTGCTTCGACTTCTATCTTATCTATTGAAAATAAAGTCTTATTACGTAAAAAAGGGGTGTTTGATCGTGGATGTAATATCGCATGTCCTAATTCGTGAGCACATACAAAGCGTTGCATATGCTCATCTAACCTATTATTGATATGAATCATTTGTATACGCTTATAGGTACTGTAATATCCATAGGTATTTACTAAGTCTTGAAAACGTAAATAAATGTTTTTTGCTTGGGCAATTTCAAACGGATTGTTTGTTTTATATGTTTGTATGAGTTTTGTAACAATTCCTTTAATATTCCCCATTCTTTCAACCCCCGTCTAATCCTCTTTTCGATACTTTTTCGGGGTGAATTTTTGTTTTGCCAGTTGCTTCGCAAAACGCAACGAGCTTTCTAAAGACAATCGAAGAGCTTCTTTTGTTTCTTCATCCATTGGCTCTCCATGAAAGGATAACGCTTCTTTATTCTCTAAATCGTTAAGCATTTTTTCTAAATCACGAGCAATGTCTCGTTCGTCTTTTTCTGTTAGCGGAGGGAGATCGTCAGATGGCTTTTTGGCATTTTCAGAACCCAATAAATAATCTGTTGAAACCCCATAGAAATCTGCTAATTTCTTTAGTGTTTCAGAATCAGGCTCACTTCTGCCGGTTTCATAATGTGACAACCTTGCTCTAGATATTCCTATTTTTTGTGCAATTTCTTCTTGTGATCTCTTCCCTCTTAATTTTTTTAATCTATCACCAATCATTCCAAAATCCCTTTCTAACAAGGTTTATAAATATATTATAGATACAATATGTATCAAATTAAACAAATGATAAAAAATGTATCAAAAAATAGTTGACGATACAAAACGTATCAACTATAATTAAGTCAAGAATTGATACAAATGGTATCAAAAAAGAGAGGTGAAAAAATTGAGACAAAGACTTGTTCAGGAAAGACTCAAAAGACGCTTAACGCAGAAACAAGTCGCTGAAATTCTTGATATTTCTGAAGTATACGTAAGGAAAATCGAAAAAGGCCTTCGAAATCCAGGTCGAGAAACAATGCTTAAATTTGAAAAGTTATATGATACCCCAGGAAAATTATTGTTTCCGGATCTTTTTGATGTATCTATTGATACAAAACGTATCAAATCTAATCTTGCCTAAGGAGGCGATTTAGTGCATCAATTGCAAACATTCAATCATGAAATGTTTGGTGAGCTGCCAGTATTGATTGTTGAAGGAATTGAATGGTTTGGAGCAACAGAGGCAGCTACGGCGTTATCGTTCTCGGACCCACACAAGGCAATTAATAATCACGTTGATGACGATGACTCGACGGTCCATCCAGTCATCGACTCGCTAGGCAGAAAGCAAAATAAAAAGTTCATTAATGAGTCAGGACTTTACAGCTTGATATTTGGTGCAGCCAAACAAGGTAATAATCCAGAAATCAAAGAGAAAGCAAAACGTTTTAAACGTTGGGTAACAGCCGAAGTATTGCCTACAATCCGAAAAACCGGCGGATACGTTTCTAATGATGATCTGTTCATACAAACCTACTTACCACACGCTGACGAACAAACGAAGATGACTTTCAAGGCAACATTGGCACTTGTCAGAAAACAAAATGAACAAATTGCAGAAATGAAACCGAAAGCCGATTATTTCGACGCTTTGGTTGATCGTAACTTACTTACAAATTTCCGAGATACAGCAAAAGAATTACACATTAAACAAACTGATTTTATCAACTGGTTGTTAGATAAAAAATACGTCTATCGTGATCAGAAAGGTAAATTGAAACCATATTCACAATATGTTCCTAGATTATTCCAACTTAAAGATTGGAATCGCAACGGAAAAGCGGACGTTCAAACGCTGATTACGCCGCAAGGCAAAGAGACATTCCGACTTCTTTTGCAAAAGGAAATTGAAGCTTCATGAACAAAGTTGCTCAATTCCCATTAATAAAGGTTGCCTATAACCTTTTAAAAAGCGCAGAACATAAAGTTTTCAATGTTGATTTATATAACGGATTGGATGCGCCTATTCTGTCAATTCGTGAAAAGCCAGAAAAAATCATTTTGGATTATATCGACGAAACGGAAGGGTATGAGATCGACATCCATTTTAAGAACTCATACATCGTAGCTACCGAAAAAGATTTTACTTTTCACGTCGATAAAGAACGAGATTGTGTGTTCTTTGTATCGAATAATCATGAAAATCTATATTTCATGATCCTGATAGGTTAGTCCACCTGTCCTAACTGCATAAGGTTATTTGAGGTGATAAATATGAAAAAACAAAAGAAAAAATCACCCTTGTACGTCGGAAAAGAGACGTATGGAAAGGTACCAATAGAAGAGGCGTTCAAAAAGGCGCTCGAGCCTTATTTCAACAAAGAAAAATATTTCAAAATTTCGTAGCCATTTGGCTGCCTCTTCTTTGGTAGGACAAGCTTCAATTCAGTTTCTTAAAAATTCTCAATTTTATTCTACCTTTGAAAACTAAATACAAGGAGGCGAACAAAATGGCGAACGCTGTAGCGAAAACCCGTTTATATTCACCGTCAGCGATAGGAAACATCTTACGAATTGCTCGTGAGAGAGCGTGTCAAGAAGAACGACGTACAAAACGGTATATGGCAGAGGCTTTAGGGATTACTGTTGAAAGGTTATCCAGAATTGAAGCAGGGACGGCCCAAGTACCTTTTGAACTTGCCGTTGAATGGTGTCATATCGTCGAAGATTATACGGCTTTAGCGAAGATAAAACACATATACGGGATGGAGTTGCCGCCAACGGATCCACGGCTACTTAAATCTGTTTCTGATCAACTGGTTAACTTTATCAGACAGGCGAGCGACGCTATCGAAGCAGCTAAGAAACTTCTATACATTAGCACTCAGCTGCGTCCCGGCGATCAGATAAGTGAAACTCTTGAGGCTGATGTATTAAATCATGCTGAAGAGATTTTGGATACAAAGCAGGCTGCTGAATGTGTTCTTGATTCCATGCAAAGAAATTGGAGACTTTGCCGGGACACACTAAATCGGAATTGGATCCAAGAAGCGATTGCTGACAGAGTCATTATTTCATCAGTAGCACAATACGAGAATATTCGGAAGGAAATATTTTTCGAAGAAAGATCCAGGAAATTTTAGGGGGATGGAAAGTGAATAAAGATCAGTTTTTGCCACAGGACAGACCGGCTGCCATTGCAGAGTATAGAGCAGTTTGGACGTGTATCGGCCGTATTGAAGAAAGCATTATGAAAGGCGACTTGAAAGAAGCTGAATTGACGATCCGTGATTTATCAAAGTCGGTTCGAGAACTAGAGCGATTGGCTGAAAGAAAACAAAATCATGAACAACTGATGACGTTTGTAGCAGAACTAAAGGAAAAAGGCATTTTAGTATCAACAGTAGTGAGGGTTCGATGATGGGGTACGTTGCATTTGGAGTTATCTTTCTAGGCCTGGTCTTTATCGGGATTTTAACACTCGTGGCATTCGGTTTAGGCGAAATATGACAAAAAGCAGTGAGCAAAGGTTCCAATCCAACCAAGCACACTGCAAGCAGTAACTGAATATCACTATTATTCTACCATTCTTTGAAATGATACGGCAAGCCTTTGTCCTTGCCGTCATGAGCCGGGTTTTTCCTTACTACCTCCATATAATCCACTTTTTCCCCGGCTTAGGACGGTGCGGATAAAGCGCCAGAGGTACATGGCAATCTGCTTTTACCAGAGGTTCGGCGTGTACCTCAGATGATCTTTGAAAACTGGATAGAGAGGAGGTTCGACGTGCTAAGGGCTAAATATCTCCAAGTTGTTGTCGGCCAATGTGCCAATCCAGAGTGTAGATGGCCCATTTACCGCGGCGATCAAGTCTGGAAGTTTGGTAGAAAGCTATATTGCAACGGGCAATGTTTGGTTGAGGGCATGAACAAAAATAGGAAGGAGGCTTAACATGCTAAGAGCTAAATTTCTTCAGGTGAAAATTTTTGAGAGTGTAAGTGAAGCTAACTCTTGGTTGCTTGAAAATCCTGATACAGAAATTATAGATATTAAAGTTTCTGGCGGGGATGGAGACTATGTTATCGGCATTATATATCGAAAGGAGGCGTAACATGCGAGATCATCCAGTAATCGAGCAAATCAATCGGACAGGCTTTCCGAACATGATTTCCCAACCGGTACATGCAGGAATTGATTATTTTGGTTCGGAGATCCTGGCCGGCGATGAGATTGTCATCGACGAGAATACCGGGGAAGTTGTTTTGAAGGAAAATCTGGAAGATTATTTGGTAGAAGTTTATGAATTTCGGTTTACTACAGCAGAATAAAAAACTCCTGCGGCAACAGGAGTAAGTTGTTTAAAAAAATCATTCAATTACCGTCATTGTATCACGGAATGCAGTGACGGTTCAAGGGAGGTTAATTGATTGGCGAAAGTATTAGCTTTAACAAATGATATGAGCCGCGAGGAATGGTTGAAGGCTAGAAAGGCTGGAATCGGAGGCAGTGACGCTGCTGCCATTGCAGGACTCAACAAATGGAAGTCTCCAGTAGCTGTTTTTCTCGATAAAACAGGACAAGCGCCAGAAGAGGATATTAACAGCGAATCAGCTTATTTCGGAACGATTTTAGAAGACGTAGTTGCACAGGAATTTAGTAAACGGACTGGTTTAAAGGTTCGTCGCCGCAATGCCATTCTGAAACATCCAGAACATTCCTTTATGTTAGCAAACGTTGATCGTCTAATCGTTGGAAAGCAGGAAGGTCTTGAGTGTAAGACGGCCAGCGAATATCTCAAGGACGAATGGAAAGACGATGAAGTTCCTGCTCAATATCTTATACAATGTCAGCATTATATGGCTGTAACGGGATATCAAGCATGGTGGATCGCCGTTCTAATCGGCGGAAATAAATTTGTTTACAAGCGCATCGAACGTGATGAAGAGCTCATTCAATATCTCATCGAAATAGAGAAAAACTTTTGGGAAAACCACGTTCTTGCAAACGTTCCGCCGATGTTTGACGGGTCAGATGCTTCAAGTGAGTTGCTGAAAGTGTTGTACCCTGATTCAGTTCCGGAAACTGAAATTGAATTGCCGCCGGATGCAAACTCCTTGATTGAAGCATTAGACCAAGTGAATGAGGAACTAAAACAGCTAGAAACACAAAAGAAAGAATATGAAAACCAAATTAAAGCAATGATGGGCGAAAACGAAAAAGCCTTTGCTGGTGAAAGAATCATCACTTGGAAAAACGTCCATTCAAAAAAATTCGATAGCAATCGTTTTGCTAAAGATCATCCAGAGCTTTATAACCAATACACTAAAACGTCATCATATCGCCGTTTCATGGTGAAGTAAGGGGGAGTATTAGAAAATGGCCACAACCAAAGATGTCAAAAATCAATTAGCTAACAAAGCGAACGGGAGTAATAATGCTCCTGCTTCGCCAGCAAATACAATTGCAGCATATCTGAAAAAGATGGGTCCAGAAATTGAAAAAGCATTACCTTCGCATATGAATCCGGATCGCATGGCAAGAATCGCACTAACAACGATTCGTACGAATCCAAAACTATTAGAAGCTTCTGTTCCTAGTTTGCTAGGAGCAGTCATGCAAGCAGCTCAATTAGGACTAGAACCTGGCCTAATCGGTCATTGCTACTTAGTACCATTCAAGAACGGAAAAACGGGCCAGACAGACGTTCAATTCATCATCGGTTACAAAGGAATGATTGATCTAGCACGTCGATCAGGTCAAATCGAAAACATTTACGCTCATGCGGTTTATTCCAAGGATGAATTTGATTATGAACTAGGCCTTGAACCAAAACTCAAACACAAACCTTATATGGAAGGAGATCGTGGTGAATTCGTCGGAGCTTATGCGGTGGCTCATTTCAAAGATGGCGGCTACCAATTCGAATTCATGCCAAAATCAGAAATCGATAAACGTCGTAAACGTTCCAAAGCTGCCAATAACGGTCCGTGGGTTTCTGATTATGAGGAAATGGCCAAGAAAACGGTGATTCGCCACATGTGGAAGTATCTCCCGATTAGCGTTGAGATTCAGCAACAAGCAATGCAGGACGAAGTGGTAAGAAAAGACGTGACAGCTGAACCAGAATACATCGATATGGAAGTGTCGGCAATTGAGGATATCCCGACGGAGGACGTTGCGGAACAAACAGATGAAGCTTCATCCAATCAACAGGAGATTGAATTTGAATGATCGGCAAAGAGGCCTATTACAAAGTCCTCCTTCCTGAGTGGATCTGGAAGGAGGCTAAAACAAAAGAAGAAGTGAAAAGGCTTGTACTACAGTATATGCGCCATTACCCACATTATGTGGTGAAAAAGGTCAAAGACGGATTTGCGGTTTGTGAGAGAAAGTGAAGGAGTGGTCGGGGTGGAAAAACAAATACAGGCGTCGGGGTTTGTTATCCAGCCCCGACTGCAATTCAAAAATATTAAAGACAAAATGCTCTATCAGCTGTTTTTAGATTTAGCAAATTTTAAAGACGACAACCTTTGTAAAAGAGGGCAATTGATCACATCTTCATTAAAACTTTCCGATGAAACTGGTTGGTCAAGGGGTGAAATAAGAGGTTCTATTAAGAGATTAGAAGATGATGGATACATTAAATCGGAGCCTTTTAAAAAAAATAAAGGGTTAATCATTACAATTATAGGTTATGACGATTTCCAAAAATTAGGTAACTATAACCCGAAAAATAACCAACTCGATAGCCAACAGGATAGCCAACATGAAAACCAACCAGATAACCAACAGACAGAATCTTCAAACCCTTGCGACAGTAAGGAGGAATGCACTTTGAAAGAAGAAATTAACCAACAGGACAGTCAACAGGATAACCAACAGAAAAACCAACTCAATAACCATACTATAACAGCATATATAAACAGCATTAATAACATCAATAAAACATTAAAAGAATATATCGTCGAAGCTCCGGTAAAAAACAAAAATTTGAGCTCTACTGAAGAAATTGAAACCTTTGTTGATTTCGCTTTGCGAACCAACGCTCTACCATCTGGAACTTCAAGAAAAATACTAATCGCTTACTTTGACTGTATCCGCCTTACAAGGCAAACATGCACAATTTCGGCCAATATCCTAGTGAATTTTATAGAAAAAATCAAAAAATACTCTATCAACCAAATCCATTACGCTTTGTGGAAACACATTGATCAGCACGATGACAAAAAAGAGTCTTATACGTTGGGTATTTTAAGAAACACAAATGAGCATGAAGCACGGCGCGGACTTATCAAACTGAAAAACAAAGGTGGTGGATTAGAGCATGCGGTCGGTTCGGAAAATAGCGAATATGACTTCGGATTTTAACGGCGAGTTTGTTAATAAATACAAGTGTGAAGGCTGCGGCAATGAAGTTATTGTTATTCGCACAAAAATGTTATTCGGTCCCAAAAAAGGCGAGTGGTTCGAAGGGAAAAAGGGCTGCGAGTGTGAGATTTTGAAAATCATCAAGGATGAGCAGCAAGAGGCTAAAAAAGCCAGGCTAAAGCGAATTTTTGAGGAGAATAGCCTTATCAATCCAGCTCTGAAAGAAGCGACTTTTGAAAACTTTGAGCCAAATGAATTTGGACAAGCTTTACAAAAAGCAAAACGCTATGTTGACGAATTTAACTTAAAAAATCCTAAGAATTTATTTTTTCAAGGGTCATTTGGAACAGGAAAAAGCCATTTGTCTTTCTCTATTGCTAAAGCTTTAACCGAAAAGGGGTACACAACAATTTTCATTTCCACTCCGAAGCTGCTAACCAAGATACGGAATACATACAACAAAGAGAGTGAAATGAGCGAAGAACGAATCATAAACGCAATAGCGGATGTGGATCTAGTGGTCTTTGACGACATTGGCGCAGAAGGAGAAATTTCCGGTTGGCCAATACAAAAGTTGTTTGAAGTGATAGATCAACGAGCAGGGAAACACAACATTTACACAACAAATTTGAGCTCTAGTGAGTTTGAAGTGTCAAAGGATCTGCGACGGATTTTCTCCCGAATGATGATGGACGCAGAGCCAATTATCATGAACGGAACGGATTACAGGAAAAAACAATTTTTGAAAAAGGTGAAAGAGAATGTGTGATCTTTGCTACGGCACTCATGTAGTGTACGAGATTGATAGTTTTTTTGAGTACGTTTATACATGCCCGAATTGCGGACCTGAGCCGGAAGAAAAATTTCGTACTCGGATGGATGATCTTCAAAGGCGGATCGAGCTTGTTGAAAAGGATTTTGAGAAAAAAGGGGCGTGATGGAAATGATCATCTCCTATTGCCCAGACTGCGGCTGGGAAGAGTGGGGGATTGAAGCCAATCGTCAAAAATGTGTTGCGGGTTTTACGTACGACACGAGGAAGTGGATGGGTGAAGATGCTTAAAGAAGGTGATTGGGTAATCTACGATGGGAAAATTGGTTGCATTACACATATTTATGACTACGGAGTAGCAAAAGAAGCAAAAGTTTATTTTACGAGAGATAGAGGGGGAAAGTTTTTAAAGGACATGTAGGTTTTCATCACTTTAGAGAACTCAAACCAGCTCCCATTGAAGCTTATTACAGTCCTGAACAATTAGAATTTTTAATTAATTTAGCTTTAGACATGAACGACAAAGAATGGTTTTTAGAATTAACGGAAAAGAGGGATTTAATTGGACAAGAGTGAGAATTATGTCATCGCTAATGTAAATGGCGGTTATGCTTATTGGTTAGAACGTGGTAAGACAACTAATGACTTGAATCAAACGCAAAAATTTAAAACAGAACGTTCAGCAGAGTTTGTTTTGCGGTTAATGAGTGAACCAATCAATTGGAGAATTATTAAATTATAAAGGGGTTTTTAAATATGAACTATGCACTGACTGTATTAAAAGCAGAAAAAGCACGATTAGAACATGAATTATTTGAAAGTATTAAATTTAATAATTCTTTGTTTGCCCACAAAAAAATAGTTGAGTACGGACCTGAGAATGTTATTGCCTTTAACTATCAAGTAATCGAAAGACAAATAGCAGAATTAAAAAAAGCGATTAAGTGTTTGGAGGAAACGGAATGAACGATCAAGAGCGGTTGGAAAAATTGAAGAGCACGGATTTAGGGCCAATTGCATTTTATTTGAATCATAAAACGGTGTTTGATGGGACTCGTTTGAAAAAGGATTGGGATTGGCTCATTCAAACTGTTAAGGAATTACAAGCGGAGAATGAAGCATTAAAGAGTTCTTTGGAATTTCAAACAATTTTAAAAGAAAGTTATGACAAATTACACGGGCAGGAATTAAGGGAAAAGTTTAAATTCGCAAAACAACTCCAACAAGCCCAAGAACGCATCGCCTTCTTAGAAGCTCTTTTGAAAGCGAGGTGAGGATGTTGGGCATTCTCTACGACAAAGTGATGGTGACAAAGGAAGCAAAACGGCAAATATTCATTTCTTGTCTGCTCGAAAAAGGCATCACTGCAACGAAGGATGGGACAAGCATTTACGATCTGGATTATTACGACCTGCGGCTTGAGTTGGTTAAGGTGGACTTTCGGGAATCGCCTGAAAACCGGTGGTTTTGATGAGAGGGAAGAAACCTTGCGGTGATTATTTCTTCAAATCACCTAGAAAAAACAGAACCATCGTTCTGGAAGATTTGGATTTTGTTTGGGACTCATGGGAGCTGCAAGAAATGGTCCAAATGTGGCAAAAAGGTGTTCCTGTTGCAAAAATAGGTGAACACTTCCAACGAGATCCGGACGAAGTATTGTTGGCTCTGATTCATTTGGCCCGAGAGGACAAGATTGATAGACGCAAAGGCGGATTGAAAGGAGAAGAGGCTCGATGAGATGGGAACTTGCTACCGATGAGCAGCTATGGAACATCATCGAAAATGACTGGCATGTACCGGAAAGGCATATCGATGGATTAGTAACAGAAGCATTGAACCGAAACTTGTTTGACCATCTAATTAAGCATTTAATCAATAAAATGTTCGACAGATGGGATCCCGAACGAAGATATAACTTTTCTGATCTTTACCAAATTGGATATATCGGTATTGTTCAGGCTTTAAAAAACTATAAAGTCGGCAAGGGTTCATTCAAAACCTTTGCCTACATGAACATCAAAACGGAGTTTGTTCATCATTTAGAAAAAATCAATGCCGAAAAACGAAAACTTTATGAAAATATTCTCTCCCTCGATGTACAAAAACACGAGGATAACGATTCAACTTTCTTAGACTCTCTTATCGACGAAACGAAAAATCCGGAGAAGATAACAATCAACAAACTTTTCTTAGAGGAACAGTTTAAAAAATTATCCCAGCGCGAAAGAGAAATCCTTCTGTATTTCACGCAAGGATATTCCATGCACGAAATTGCAAAGATGTACAAACAGAATGGTGCAGCTTGGATCAGCCGGCAATTTCATAGAGGGATTGCAAAGATCAACCCATCTTACCAGAAAACAAGTTTGAAAGATTTGGGGCTAGTAACTGGAGCGAAAGGAGCTATCGCATGAACCTATCAAAATTATTTGAACTACAACGCAAGCTGGATGACAATATCGAAAAAAAGCATCCACGTCAACCCGGTGAGGATCGGCTAGCAAAGAAGATTCTTGCTTTATACAGCGAACTGGGCGAATTACTTAATGAATGGCGAGAGTTTAAATATTGGAGTTATGACCAGGAGCCGAGAACATTGGTTGAGTATGAGGTTTGCAAGTATTGTAACGGATTAGGGTTTCTTGAAGGTGAAATTCCTTCTCCTTGTCCTGTTCCTAATTGCGTTGATGGAGAACTCACTAAAAACCCACTCCTTGAAGAATTCGCTGACTGCTTGCATTTCATCTTGTCGATTGGATTAGACATAGGTTTTGATCCTGAAGATTGGGAATTTGAAGGTGAACAATATCACGACCTAACAGAACAGTTTATAGCGTTAAATAAAGCCATTATAGAGTTTTATGAAAAGCCATATGAAATGCATTATGTTGAAATTTTTGATCTATTCATAGGGCTTGGAAAAATGATCGGCTTCACATGCGAACAAATTGAAGAAGCATACATGAAGAAAAATTCAGAGAATCATAGAAGGCAGGTGAACGGATATTGATGACTGAAATGATCGAAAACAGTATTAACCGGTCCAAGAATTTCTTGATGTGCTTGAAAAAACTACCTAACCGCGGAGAAACATGTTGTAATTCTGTTTTTTCGATAAGAAAAACGGATGAGGGTCTAATCGCGATATGTACGAATTGCAGCGCGGAACATGTAGTAAAGGGAGGATCCTAAGATGGCCAAGGAACGGTTACACGGTTACTGGACAAGCAAAGAAAATCCCAATATTTATGTGTTTGTCGAAAAGGTATACAAAGCAGGATATGTTACAGGGTTTATGTATGAGCGCTTGGAAGGCGGCGGAGAAAGAATACACGTCCCTGGTCTCAAATGTTCACATGAAGAGTTGAAAGAAAAATTTGAAAGGGGGCTAAAACATTGATTTGTCCTATTTGCAATCGTCAGTTAAGAAGCAAGAAAAGTATTGAACGTGGTATGGGTCCTGTTTGTGCAAGGAAGCTGAAAGAGGCGGAATATCAATCAGAAACACAGAAGGTGAAGTAATGGCAATCACTAAGTACGGATCCAAGAAAGTCACCATTGACGGCCATACTTTTGACAGCAAGGCCGAGGCCAAATATTACGAGCAGCTGAAATGGCTCAAGCAAGCAAAGCAAATAAAGGATTTTAAGTTGCAACCAAGATACATACTCCAGGAAGCTTTCAAAAAGAATGGCAAGCATTTTCGAAAAATTGAATATGTTGCAGATTTCGAGATTCATAACCTTGATGGAAGCATTGAAGTTATTGATGTAAAAGGATATGAAACGAGAGATTTTTCGATCAAGAGAAAGCTTTTTGAAAAGAAATATGAGCACAGTTTAAAGCTTATTACTTATAACAAGTCATTCGGCTGGATTGAGTTGGACGAACTGAAAAAGATGAAAAGAAAGGCAGGGAAGCCCCGTGCAAAACGTTCTAATCGCAGACGACCGGCCGGCGTGGATGAAGGATGAAGACAGGCTAATGGCTTGCCTGTTACGCTGTTCCCTATACAAAAGATGTTCCAGCCGGTACGGGATGGATTGCAAGAAGCTGGGCGGAACGGAGGTTCCGAAGATTCGGGGTTGACCTATTACGTTACAACGGAGGTTTAAAAATGATTAAGATGGATTTATTCCAATGTGATAATTGCGAAAATATTTATGCGGTTTATCCCACACCAGTTATGCACTCTTGCCCGTATTGTCAAGGCGAAAATCATTTGGTAGCAGAAGGTAAATTTATTAAAAACAATAATGACTAAGTGAACAATACGAAGATAAGCGGTTGAAGCATACCGATGAAGAACAGATAAGAAAAGACTGTGCAACAAAAAAAAGGAGAGATATCAAATGACAAAAAATCTTGAACAATATTTGAAAGAAAACTTAGAAAAAGGTGTGATTGACCACGCAATTCGTGTGACAAAAGATTCTCTGGGCACTGTAACATTTTATATTCATCCAGTTAATGCAGACGGTGATACATTAGACTTTATCGTACAAGGCAATAAATTAAAGCAGTTATTCATAGATTAGTGCACAGTAACGAAGATAATCTGATGGGAATGAGATTCCTAAACTGAGGTGATGAAATGAAAAGGAGAGTTGCTTCCAGAAGGTTAAAACGGAAATGCCAAACGTGCGGGCGTGAGTTTAAAAAGGGTGATGTTTATTACAAACATCGTGAAGTGATATTTGATTTTGATTTTGCCGAAATCATCGCATTTGAATTCATCCAATGTCCAAAATGCAAATACAAGCATGATAGTCACAATGATAGATTTGAACGATTCAAATCGCGCTGTCACCATCCTATTACACATGAAGTTTGGTCATATATCCCTGGAGAAGCTGTTATGCAACCAGACCATGATGAATGCCTAATATGTGGTAAATGGGTGTAACATTTTGGCGGAACGGAGGTTCCGAAGATTCGTGGTTGACACATATTGCGAAGGAGTGAGAATGTGAAGAACTTTATTTGTCATTGCAATGTAAGAGCAAATGATGGAGTGGGGCATATCAGTGCAAAACCTACAGTTTATGTGGAAGCCGGCGATAGCTTCAGTGCCGTTCGTGAAGCAATTACACAGCTTGAAGAAAAATATAAGAGATTGGGATGTAATTATGTTAGTGCTTCGGTAGCACTTGTTAAAGAGATTTAGTGAATAGTACGAAAATTAGGAGGTGAACTTACATGATGACTTATACTTGCAATCACTGTAAAAAAGCAATAGACGAAGAAGATTATGAAGCTATCGAAGTTAAGCCTATACAACAAAGAGCATTATTCCCACTTGGCAAAGAGCCATTTGTACAGTCTTGGAAAAATCGATTTAGTGAAAATCAAAGACTACACTATTGCGGAGAATGCAAAGCATTATTTTACGATTTTCTTTAATGCACAATTCGAAGATAATCTGAACGATGAAGGTGAACCATGGACGGGAATGAGATTCCGAAGATTCGCGGTTGACAAATATAGTGCGATAAAAAGGGAGGAACAAAGAAATGAAAAAATTTGAAGTGGAATTATCTATTACTCAAACTTTCACAACAAAAGTCATCGTTGAGGGAGATTTTCAGGGCAACAATGACCCTGCCATTGATGAAGCTGCTAAACGTGCTGCTGACAATATGGATCATAATGATTGGAATTACAATGATACAGAATTTGAAATTGATAACGTAACCTTACTGCCTGATTTTAAAATTTTCGCAGTCGGTGACGATAGGCCCGAATACATTGTAGCCACAACAAAAGAAGAAGCAATTGCTGATCATATGAACAGAATTGATGAAGATTATTACGGCGATGAGGGTCCGAATGTTGAAGAAATTTCATTAGATTCCGTAGGTTGGTTTGAGACTGAAACAGGTTATAAAGAAATGACTTTTGCTCAGTTTTTAGGAAAAGATTTTAAATATACTGGACGGCCTCAACTAATTTGCTGGAGAGAATGAAGGGATCCCATGGGCAAATCACTTCGCAAAATCAAACGGGAGAAGAAACCTGCTTCTCCCATAGATCCAAAACTGATGGAAGCATGGAACCGGGGATTTTCAGCAGGAGCTAAAGAGCAGAGGAAATCAGATATCGAACATTTGGTGAATATCCTGGAAAACCTCGAAGAAATACCAGGCATAGGTGAAAAGACAGCGTGGAAAGTTCGGGAGTTTTTCTTGCAGAGGTTTGGAAAGGAAGGATAGGAAATTCCGTTTGTATAGAGTTTTCAAGGAGTGGTGATCGTGCAGTTAGAGTTGTTCAAAGAAGTTTTGGAGGACCTGGAAATCGAACACTGCTTGTGTCTACAGGAAATGATCCAGAAGCATTTTGGTCATAGAAAACCCCAAAGAGACTTCCGAATTACTGCTTATCACATTAAAGACAAAAAGAAATTTATAGCTAGGATAGGAGGAAGCCTGTTTTTCTGTGAGTTGACTGGCAATAAGAAATTCCCTATTTCCTATGCCAGGAAGTTCCACGGAGGTGGTGACAATCTTTATAAATGGATTGAATACATTGATCGATTTAATAACCGAGTCGATTTACTGAATCTGAGTTATTGGTAATTAAGTTTCATAGAAAGGGGGCAGACGTTTGAAAAACAAAATTTTTGTCTTTGCTTATAACGAAGATAGTGGTCCGCATCCCAAATATCGAGGGTATTTCGACGGCGAATCTTTTGTTCCAAAAACCGGGTTTTGCCAATCGATAGATGAGTTGATTAATTACGATTTTATCGAACTATATGGTATGGACGGATTGCTGAGTCATACTCCAAAAAGGTATTGCAGTAATGTATTAGAATTAATGAAACGTACGTTTGCCCGGGAATATGGTGAGGTTCAGCAAGGAAGTTTATTAGATTAGGAGGTTCTGAGTATGAGAGAGATTAAGTTTTGTGTACGAAAATCCAGAATTATTGGAGGGAAAACAATGATGAAGAAAAATAAATTGGCGGTCATGTTGGCTTTAGGTCTTTCATTAGTGAGTATGACAGGTTGCGAATCGTTTGAAAGAGCAAAAAAGGACATAGATTCAGAATTTGGAGGGTTGGAACGAGTGGCTACTGTCTATGACTCAAATGGAAACGAGATTAAACGCTACGAAGGGAAATTCGATATTGAAGTCAATGAATATGGAAACAAAATCAAATTCGACATAAATGGGAAACGCGTTTTGATTTATAACGCTACTGTCATTGTTGAAGAAAAATAAGCATGGGCGAGCAAGGCAATGATATGGAATTAATTTTGACATGGGATAATTGCCTTGCTCGGATATAGTTTTTCCAAAAAATAAGTTGATCATACATCTGATTTTAAGAGGGATGGCCAGTTACAGCTAATGTGTTGTCCCTTTATCCTGGTTATCTTTTCTTTAATCATAGAATTGAGTCATTTTCTTTTTAGTACTAGGTTTTCTTGATAGTGCTACTAAAGAAATAATAAAGATAATCCCTAAGATGTTTGATAATGTCCATCCGAAAACTTCAATTGATGTCATTACTTAATGACCTCCTTCTTTGGGGTTTATGGGAAAGATATGCAGACATACTTGTCCATATTCTAAGAAGGTTTGTTATAAGGAAACAAAATAAGCATTGTGATAATTAAGGGGGGGACAGAATGGAGAATCGTGAAATTACCATAAAGCGATTACCTTAATCGCTTTATGGTGTTAATGCATTCGAAAATTGATTTTTATTAAACCATCTATAGTATAAACGGGATATGTAATAAGTAATCCATATTGTAATAAAGCTACAGTACCAGGTCCATTTTTTGTATTGAATCAGCTTAGTGTACTTTACAGCAATTATTTCAAAAACTGTAATAAGTGATGTGTGGAAAAAATAGTAAAGACCTTTTATAAAAGCATTTCTTTTTTCTGGATAATAAAGATTAAACAAAGCACATAATGCTGGGTAAATAAAATATTCAAAACAAAAACTCCCTTTATAAGTTTTCTTAAAGAGAAGTCGATAAGGATATTCAATTAGACCTTTCTCTACCACAATTAATCCAAAAAGCCAAGTTACAATCTGTTTAAATAAAAACGGTATCTGTGCTTCACGAATTTTATCCCTTGGTACAAATCGAATTAATAATAAAAGCGTAACAATCCAAGACGAGACTAAAATAGTTTTTTCAACTTTATACGCCAATTTAGAATCCCCCTTTTTGGGGATATTGTTACCTGAATAAAAATTTTGTATGCAAAAGTAATATCGTACCAGTTGATGCAAAATGCAAAAAAAGAAGCACCCATTCGATTAGAAATGAGTGCTTAATAGGGCTCCAAAACCGAGAATTCTACTTAATGTTTGTATTATCTAGAGGTGTAAGATCAGACAGTGTAACTAACTTAATATCATGATCTTTCTTAATTTCGCAATACCCATTGTTGTAAATCCAAAAAATCACATAGATTTCTGAATCAAATTTTACTTTACTTCCTCTAACTAATGCCAAAACATTTTCCTCCTAGGTTCGGATGGAAGCCCTTGGTAAAAGAATATCAGTGAGTGAGGTTTAAAATCAAATGCGGGCTAGTGGGGTATTCTTTACTATGAGGAAAAAGTGTTGAGTTTTAATAAAAATTAAAAAAGCCAGGATCTCTCCCGGCACTCCCACTTAAATTATACCATGGGAGGGGTCTTGGTGAACGTGAATGTTGAAAAAATGACTGCGGAAATTAGTCTTATGGATAACTCATTGTATGTAGTAAAGGACGGAAAAATTACGAAAATTGAAGCCCCTCAAACGGGCTATGGTGAATATACGGCAGTATGGAAAGACGGGAAGGTTTTAGATGTGATTAAGAGTGAGAGGGTGCGGATTTGACACAAACTGTGTAATAAGAAAGGAGAATAAAAATGCCAGTATTAACTTTCCCTTGTCCAAAGTGCAAAAATCCTATGGGGTTTGATTATGCAGACTACGACTTAAGAGATGTCGTAAATAGTAAGAAATCAAGTTATTATTTTGAAGAATTAGAGTGCGAATCTTGCGGAAAGAAACTAAAAACAGTCCCTTGGATTGCTGTTTATGACGAGGTAGAAGAAGAAACAGTAGCTTTTGTTTAGTGAACAGTACGAAGATAACGTGTTCGACACAAAAAGAGACATAAGAAAAAGGAGAGGTAATTATGAATCCATTTGCAAAAGAGATAACGGATTTAATTAAAAAGTATATTTCTGATGGTATGAGTAAGAAGGAGGCCTTAGAAAGTGTAGGGGCTAAAAAGTGGTCCGGTGACAACATCTACTATATTCCTTATGGATTGTACGAGGATAAGGTTCTTTTGATAAAAGTGGATTAATTCGCATTACGAAGATAATGTTCATTTGAAATCAAGAATATAAAAGCCTTACGAAAGAATCGAGGGCACTAATCATGAGCAGGAAAACCCTGCCCTGATTGGTGTCCTTTTATTATTGTTCTACTCTTTGCAACTGAATTACCCAAAAAGCGAGATTTTGGCAACTAAAGGAGTTGAGTATATGAATTTATCGTTAAGAGATCAATTAAAAGAATGGGAAAAGAAAAATTCTTTTCAACGGCCAAAGAAAAAGCCTTCGGAGAAAAAAACGGCAGTAAAGAAAACGGATAAGCTTTCTAAAAGTGACCTTATATATCTCATGGGTATGAATCGCCCTCGGTATTCACGGGGCAAAGGCGGGGCGTTCAGGCAGAAATAAGAAGGTGGGTAGGTCAAATATGCGTAAAGAAGAAATTGAGCAAATTTTAAAGGATTATCATTGGATGATAAACTCAATCCGAATCATGCGGGAATCAATGGAAGAAGCCGGGGAAGGCATTACCTCCAAGTACGGAATTGAAGCTTCAATGCCAAAAGGAAAGGGAACTACGAGTGATCCGATTTATAGGGAGTATTTGCGCCGAGAGAAACGCTGGAAGAAAATTGAGCAATATGAGAAAAAGGTCAAAATCATTCAAGAACGTATTCATGTCATTCAAGATGAGCGTGAATTTGAAGTGCTGCACTGGCTGCTTGAAGGGAAAAGTTACAGATGGATCGGCATGCATATGGGGTTGTCTCACTCACATATTCGGAGACTGAAAGATTCAATTGTTGAACAGTTAACGAAAAATGTTCCAGATGTTCCAAATGATACAATTTTGCAAAATAAAAAGTCGGCTGTGTAAAATGGGAGGCAGGACGGAGCGGAAGCAGCTCCCTGGTTGGTAAGCTGATTTTCTTTTGAACGCCACCTTTCGGTGGTGTTTTATTGTTTTTCTTAAAAGGATTTTCATAGAATATGTCGAAACTTCTTATTGAAACAATAGGGAGGATGATTTTATGAAAATCTTAGTTAACCGTGATTTAATTAGAGACGAGTTAGGAAATTATTATGTTGCATCAAGTGTTTATGGCAAACAATTAACTCTCGTTAACGCTGTTGTATATTATTCTTTTAACCGAATTTTAACTCATGATTTCGTTGATGAGGTTAATTCCCAATATGATAAAGAAGTGGCAGTGGGTCAATTCTTCACAGACATAGTGAAACATAAAATAGAACGCTTAAAAAAAGGCGAATCCCCAGGCGGTATTTATTCTTTAGAAGAGGTTCTTAAAGAATATGTAGTAAGAATTGATGGATTATATGAGAAGTCTGTCTATTTAGAATTAAAAAAGGAAGAGTAAATTTGAGAGCATCCTTCGGGGTGCTTTTTTATTTGAAGAAATAATTTCAGCAAATAAAGTCATTATTATTATAATTTGATTAATTATAGGCTTACTCATGCGCCCTAAATAATTAAGGTGAACGAGTAAGCCTATAATACTTACTTCCTAAAGGTCATTTCGATTCTTAAAAACAAGAACGAAATCCTTAAGGAAGTGATACGCCTTAATGTTTCTTTCACTCAAACTACCCTCCTTTCCGGAGAGACTGATTTTATTATATGCCTATTCTAGTGATGTAATTCTTCGGAGTTCTTCTTTTGCTCCAAAACAAACGAATAACAGTTGGAGGTGGGTGAGATGTAGTGGCCGATCAAAAGGAATTGGCTTACCAGGATTACCTGAAAGGCATGAAATATAAAGACATCGCCGAAAAATACGGTGTCACTATAAACACGGTGAAATCCTGGAAGACTCGTTATAAATGGTCTCGTGATGGTGTGCATACAAAAGAAAAAAGTGTGCACACAAAAAAACGTGGCGGTCAACCCGGCAATCAAAATGCAAAAGGACATGGAGCTCCAAAGAATAATCAAAATGCTACGAAGCATGGTTTTTTCTCTAAATACATCCCACAAGAAACGCTTGAGATCATGGGAATGTTAGAAGAAAAAAGTCCTGCTGATTTAATATGGGACCAAATCCAAATACAATATGCTGCCATCATCAGAGCCCAGCAAATTATGTTTGTTGAAGCAAAAGATGAAATGATTAAAGAGCTCAAGAAAGAGAAAACGGAATTGGAAAGCAGCAAAGATAAGGATGGGAATATTGAATCAATTCCAACTTATGTTGAAAGAGAATACGAATTCCAATTCGCTTGGGATCGTCATGCTACCTTCCTAAACGCTCAATCCAGGGCCATGTCCGAATTGCGAAGCTTAATTAGGCAGTTTGAAGAGATGGCAAGCATGAACGATGAACGCCGATTAAAACTTGAACAGATGAAATTCGGCATCGAGAAAACCAAGAAAGAAACAGAATTCATTGAAGAGCGTACTAAACAGCTTAAAGGTGCTGCTAAGGATACTTCTAAACTTGATGCCCTTATCAAAGTGGTGACAAGTGATGATTGAGTTTTCTCCTAAACAAAAAGAAATCATCCGTGCGCCATTTGACGTGACTCTTGAAGTAAATGAGGGAACGCCGCGGTCAGGGAAAACGACAGCTGGACACTTTCGCTTTGCTTATTATTTGACGGTTACACCTGATGAAAATCACTTGATTGTGGCCTATAACCAAGAACAGGCTTATCGTCTTTTTGTTGACGGTGATGGAACAGGACTAATTCACATTTTTGGAGATTTAGCAAAGCCCAAAAGCGATAGGTTAGGAGATTACTTGGAAGTTTATACGCCTACAGGCATTAAGAAAGTGTATTACAAAGGCGGGGGGAAAGTCGATAGTGTAAAAGCTATCACTGGTATGTCGCTTGGATCCGTCATTTTTTGTGAGATTAATCTTTTGCACATGAATATGATTCAGGAATGTTTTCGCCGTACTTTTGCCGCAAAGATGCGGTATCACTTGGCAGACTTAAACCCGCCTCCGCCGAACCACCCGGTTATCAAAGAAGTGTTCGAAGTTCAGAAAACACGCTGGAAGCATTGGACTATCCAGGACAATCCGATTATCTCGGAAGAACGAAAGCAAGAAATCTATGAAACTCTTTCAAAGAATCCGTACTTGCTGCAGCGTGACTGGTATGGAAAGCGCGTCATGCCCGAAGGTGTTATTTATGGCATGTTCGATATGGACAAGCATATTTTATCTACGCTTTTGGGCGAACCGTACGAAATGTTTTTTACAGCTGACGGTGGGCAGGGGGATGCAACAAGTGTTTCTTGCAATATTGTTACGAGATACAACGGCAAATTCCGATTGAACAGGGTTGCTAATTATTATCATTCTGGTTCAGAAACTGGCCAAGTAAAAGCCATGAGCGTTTATGCAAGGGAAATCAAAGCTTTTGTGAATTGGTGTGTAGAGAAGTTCCAGATGCGTTATACGGAGTTCTTTGTGGACCCTGCCTGTAAGTCATTGCGCGAGGAGCTGCATTTGATTGGAATAGATACACGGCCGGCGAACAATAATGCTCATGATATAAAAGGTTCTTCAAAAGGAATCGAGGTTGGGATTGAACGTGCTCAGAACGCCATTACCAATGAGCAATTTTTCCTTGTAGAAAACGATAAATACGATCATTACAACTTCATAAAAGAGGTTGGTATGTACAGTCGGGATGAAAACGGCAAACCGATTGATGATTTTAACCATGCAATGGATGAATTTAGATACAGTGTGAACTACTTTTACAAACGATATGTGCTATAAGGGTGTGATTTGGTGTTTAAAAGCCTAATCGCCAAGATAAGGCAGGTGATGTACAGGATGGGATTGATAAAAGGCATAAAGAAGCTGGCGGATCACAAGGATATTCAGGTCAGTGAGGAACAATATCAGCAAATTGATATTTGGAAGGCACTCTATAAGGGCTACTATGAGAAATGGCACAAGGTCCAATATCAAACGATTAATGGCCAAAAAACACGGACAATGAAAACGCTGAATATGCCTAAAGTGGTTGCCCAAGAACTAGCAACTCTCGTGTTCAATGAAAAATGTGAGATTAGTATTTCTGATGAGCAGTTGTCAGAAAATATCAAGCAAGTCTTCAAGACTAATAGTTTTTATAAAAAATTTCAGGACTATCTCGAATACAATTTTGCCCTTGGCGGAATGGTCATCAAAGCATATGCGGAAAATGACCAAATTAAGTTGTCATATGTAACGGCTGACTGTTTTATCCCTCTAGGATGGGATAACAAAGGAATCAACGAGGGTGTCTTTGTCAATGAGTTCAGAAAAGGGAACAAGAAGTATACCCATTTAGAATGGCACTTGTGGGAAGGTGATCAGTACGTTATCAAGAATGAAGTGTACGAGAGCAATAATAGCACGGATTTAGGTGTTAAAGTATCGCTGAAAGACTTCTTCCCAAACCTTAAAGAAGAAGCTACTATTGAGAATCTGAAACGGCCATTATTTGTCTATTTCAAGCCGAATACAGCGAACAATATCGACATTACAAGCCCTTTGGGAATATCCGTCTTTGCTAATGCCTTGGACACGCTTCATTCGCTGGATATTGCTTTTGACAGCTATCAGCGTGAGTTTAGGCTGGGGAAGAAACGGATTCTTGTTCCTGCTACAGCAATTAAAACGGTCGTTGATCCACAAACCGGCCAGATGAATCGTTATTTTGATGCCAATGATGAAGTCTATGAAGCTTTTAACTTTGACCAGGATTCGGACGGAATCAAAGACATTTCCGTTGCGTTGAGGGTAGAGGAGCACATTTCGGCTATCAACTCCCTGTTAAACATTTTGGCCATGCAAATTGGGTTTAGTGCTGGCTCCTTCACTTTCGATGGAAAAGGGGTTAAAACAGCTACGGAGGTTGTTTCAGAAAATAGTAAGACGTTCCGCACAAAACAGGGGCATGAAACGATAATTGAAGCCGGGCTGCAGGAATTGGTGGAAGTTATCGTCCAGGTTGCGGAATTATACGGTATTTTTGCTGGCCCAGAAGATTACGAGGTCACTGTCACATTTGATGATTCCATTGCAGAAGATCAGACAGCCGAAATAAATAAGCAGATTCAGCTTGTTAGCAACGGGCTTACTTCAAAGAAAAAAGCCATCATGAAGATTCATGGACTTACAGAAGAAGAAGCTGAGCGCTTGCTGAAAGAAATCCGGGAAGAACAGCAAACGGCAACAGCCGAAGCGATTGACTTTTTTGGGATGAGTAAAAACAGAAATTCGGAAGGTGAATAAGTTTGATCCGTATAAAATGGGAAATTAAATACTTTTTAAGCGGCATTCAATTTTACAGAAAAATAAAAGGTGGCCATTGGTACAAAGTTAGACCAAAATACGATCTAATGTATGGATCGTATTGGATTAATAGGGCGCCTTTCTTTAATGAAATTGTGATAGCGACAGAGGTTTATTAAATGGATCCACTCAAACAGCAGCAACTAACGATGCCTGTTGTTGAGGTCTTTCTTGCTATCGAGGAGCAGATCCTCATTAACATTGCGAAACGATTGAAAAAGCACAAGGGTTTGTTTGATGAAGATATCCATTCCTGGCAAGTTCAAAAACTATCAGAACTCGGAGCGCTGACTCAACAAAATATCATCATGATTGCAAAGTATGCTCGTTTGTCCATTGATGAAGTTACGAAAATGTTAGAGCAAGCAGGATATACAACCGTTCAGGAATATGAAGGTGACTTGCAGGAAGCGGTACAATTAGGGTTGGCGATTCAACCTCCAACAGGACCGGAAGTAAGCACTTCTTTACAAGCGATTTTGAGTGCATATCAAGCGCAGGCAATGAACACTTTCAATCTCGTAAACACAACGCTTATTCAGCAAGCAGAACAGGCATATTTGGACATTGTGAACCAAACGGTAGGGAAAGTATTAGCCGGTGTTCAAACTCCGAGAGAAGCGCTTAGAGAAGTAGCTGCAAAGTGGGCAAATGATGGGATACCGGCACTCATTGATAAGGCGGGGAGAAAATGGAGTACGGAAGGATACTTAAGTATGATTGCTCGAACCATGAGCAACAATATTGCAAATGACATGCAGGATGCCCGTATGGCGGAATATGGGGTGGATTTGATTGAGGTTAGTTCTCATATGGGAGCAAGACCAAAATGTGCTCCATATCAAGGCAGAATCTTTTCCTTGAGTGGAACAAGCGACAAATACCCGCCTTTCAGTTCCACATCATACGGCCAGCCTGATGGGTTGTTCGGCATTAACTGCCGTCATGTGAAATATCCGTTTATTCCTGGCATCACGAAGCAGAGGTTTAAACCTTATGATGCCGAAAAAAACCGAAAAGCGTATGAGGAAAGCCAACAGCAACGCTATCTTGAAAGGCAGATCCGGAAGGCTAAGAGAGAATATAACATGATGGAAGCATTGCATGATAAAGAAGGTATGAAGAAAGCGCGCGAAAAAGTTCTTCAGGCACAAGAAAACATGCGAGAATTTTTCAAGCAAACAGGTAGAACCAGAAACCGTTCGCGTGAACAATTAGCGCTAAATAATCCACGTATTAGTGGATCTCCTTCTTCATCCAAAAAAGAAACGCAAAATAGTAAAACGAAATCTACTAATCCAGAATCGTCAAATAATCCGATAGATCGTTTTGTTAAGGTTAGAGATCGAGGGAATTTTGACGGAAGTAAGATACCTAATAATTAAGGCGGTGATACCGTGCTCGTTGAAAATCTAGTATCAAACGATGTTGCTTGGTCAATTGAAGAAATTAACAAGCTTTACCGTGATGGAAAAATTAAAGGATTTACCATTCAGATTATGTTGAATGATGGTGAATTCATTACCGGTGCAATTGGTGATATATCTTTTCTTGAAAGATTGGGAATGATTGAATCTGCTAAAAATGATATTTTCTTAAGCGCAGGTGATTAAATGATTGTTAAATAATCAATCATATCGTTTTATCAAAGTTAGATTGGGGTTTTTGATGGAAGTTTGATAGCTTATTAAGGAGGTTTTTTTTAATGAAACCAACAGTAGGAAGAATTGTGTACTACAAAAGTTATGGAACTCCAAACGGGGAATATAAGTCAGAAGAAAGAGCGGCTATTGTTACAGGTGTAGTCGATGACGAAACAGTTCATTTGTGTGTTTTGAATCCGACAGGGATGTTTTTTAATCTTAATGTGAAACAAGGGCAAAATGGCGGGCAGCGGGATTGGATGCCATATCAAAAAGGACAAGCTCAGAAAACTGATGAAGTAACGGAAACGCTCAATAAGGTAAACGTTGCGCAAAACTTTGTTATGGAAAACTTGCTACAGCGGATCGAGCAATTAGAAAGTCATGTAAATGAGTTGCAAAAGCAAGAGCAGATTATTCAGAGCATGTCTTATCATCTTGTGCAGCTCCAGCAGGAAATAAATGAACTTAAAAAACCGCAAGAACCTAACTATTTTGGATAGGTTCTTTTTATTTTGAGTAAAAAGTGGGAGGCAAAAAGAAATGAAAAAGTTAGAACATGATTTATTAACCGATAAGTACACGACTATTTATCACGATGAGCCTGAATTTAATGCACCTCACGTTTTTTCAGTTTACGGGAACAAAACCTTAAAAGGTAATGGAGACACTTTTGAACATTTGCAGGATATAAAGTTTCAAAAAGGCCCAATAAAGGAACATGGAGTAAATGGAGTGAGCAACGAGGATCTAATCTCCATGGTAATTTGTCGTTTAGAACATTTTCAAAAAAGCGAGTACAGATGCAGGGAAAATGCTTTGGCTATCACTGCATTAGAAGAAGCTTTACTATGGCTTAGAAAACGTACATTAGGAAGAGAAAAACGCGGTGTAGAAGGAACAAACGTTAAATAATCTTGTTATTAATAGATTGCCCGTTTATTCGGGGTGGGCGTAAAAGAAAACGAAAGAAATTACCCTTATGGGAGGTTTTATCATGGAAATTAAAAAAGCAATGGCATATCGTCAGCCAATTAATGACGAAGGTTTGTTGCGTTTAAATTTGCAGTTTTTTGCTGATGGTGACGGCGGAGATAGTGGAGAAGGTGGTCAAGGCGGCCAAGGGGATCAACCTCCTAACCAAACGCCGGCAGGAGATGGAGGACAAGGCCAACAACCGCAAAATCAACAAAATCAACAGGATCCACCTAAAACCTTCACACAAGACGATGTAAACAATATCGTCGCGAAAGAAGCGAAAAAGGCACAAGAAAAATTGCTTAAGCAGTTAGGAATTGAAGATTTCAATTCCGCGAAAGAAGGCCTTCAAAAATTCAAAGAGTGGCAAGAAAGCCAAAAGACCGAAGCACAAAAGCAGGCTGAACGCTTGCAAGAGCTTGAAACCAATTTCAACACAGTCAATGAAGAAAATGCTTCGCTCAAGGCGCAGATTTCCGCCATGAAATCCGGAGTTCATGCGGATTATGTTCAGGATGTTGTCATTCTTGCTAAAACACTTGTCAACGAAGAAACAGATATTGAAGCAGCTATCCAAAAAGTTGTGGAAAAGTATCCGCATTTCAAACAGGCACAACAAGAACCGCAACAACAAGACCCGAAACCACAATTCACAACAGGGCAACATCAAAAGCAGCCACAATCCGAATTGGAGAAGTGGCTCAACGCGTTTAAAAATTAAAACTATTAGGAGGTAATAAAGAATGCCAAACTATGCTGAACTCTATCAACAAGCCCTGCAACAACGCTTTGCAGAAGGATTAATGTTTAATGCTTTGTATAACACGCCTAATAACCAAACAGTTAAATGGATTAACGCAAAAACGATTCAGATTCCACGTATCACTACTGGTGGCTTTGTCGATGTTGACCGTGATGTAGTAGGAAGCTTCACACGTCGCGCTGATAATAGCTGGGAAACAAAAACACTAGAACACGACCGAGAATTCCGTACCCTTGTGGACCCGGCAGACATTGATGAAACGAACATGGCTTTGTCCATTGCAAATATTACTCGTGTGTTCAATGATGAACAAAAAATCCCGGAAATGGACAAATACATGGCGTCGAAACTGTACGCCGAGTTCCTTGCTTACGGCGGTACAGCCAATACGACGGCACTTTCTGAAAGCAACGTTTTGTCCATCTTCGACACATTTATGGAAGAAATGGATGATGCCGAAGTGCCACAAAATGGACGTATTCTTTATGTCACTCCTGCGGTTAAAAAGATTCTTAAGCAGGCTCAAGACATTCAACGGACGCTGATGGTAACGCAAAACAATGGTTCCGTCAATCGAAACGTCTATTCATTGGATGATGTTACAATCGTCACTGTGCCGTCCAGCCGCATGAAAACAGCGTACAACTTCACCGACGGAGCGGTACCAGACGGAACAGCTAAACAAATCAATATGATTCTTGTTCATCCACTTTCCGTTATTTCACCGCAAAAATATGAATTTGTTGATCTTGACGAACCAACTGCGGCAACAGGCGGAAAGTATTTGTACTATGAACGCAAATACTGGGATGTGTTTGTTATCGAAAAGAAAGCAGCGGGCGTAAAATTCCATACGGCTGTGTAATGACAGAGGGCTTTGTGCCCTCTTTTTAATATGAAGGAGGGAATATATATGGATGTAGTTAAAGTTCGCAAACAAAACAAAATTTTAGAAATTCCAGAAAGTCGCTTGGAAGCCTTTTTGCAGCAGGGATATGACCAAATCGATGAGAAAGGTGGAGTGATTAAACGAGCAACAGGCGGACGGGCTATCTCTGTTGCGGAATACAACAAGGTGGTCGAGGAATTAGAACGGCTGAAAAATACGGACGCGGAAAAAGAACTAGAAGAAGCGAAAAAAGAGATTAAAGCATTAAAAGCAGAAAACACCAAGCTCAAAAAGTCAGTAGAAGAAACTAAGAGTGAGTAATCATGGCTTATATTGATAAGCAATATTACGACAACAATTACAATGGTGTTCCCATCGCTGATGAGAGCACCTTTAATCGTTTAGCCGAAAGAGCCAGTGATGTTATCGACCAAATGACTGGATATTTGCTGCATGGCCAAGAGTTTACCCAGTTTGTACAGTTTATTCAGGAGCAAGTGAAAAAGGCGACTGCTGCCCAAATCGAGTACATGGTGACTGCTGGAGGTGAGGTTGCTGTGCATGGCGGCGGTAGCTTCTCATCTGTAAATATCGGGAATTTTAGCTATTCGGAAGGTGAAGGGGCGAAGAATCTGTCTCGAAATGAGCAACGGACAAGCCCGGCAGTCATCGGCTATTTGAGACCAACCGGTTTACTATATCGGGGCGTGAATGTTCCATGATTAAACCGATTCCTAAAAGGGTTCTCATTCATGAGGTCACATATGAGGAATACGCAGGCAATGACGGATGGGGTGAATCCTACAAAGAACCTGTCACTCTTTCAAACGTTCTTGTCCAGCCGGTTTCTAATATTACTCGTTCTAATACTGCAGAGGAAAAGATATTTAAATCCCTGCTGTTTTTTGATGTTGTAAATTCGTACGCCAGTGCTGAATTTACGTTTACGGAAAAATCAAAAGTGACCTTTGAAGGACAGGTGATGACAGTCTCGAAGGTTAATCCTTGCTATGCTTTTACCCTTCATCATTACGAGGTTGAATTGACATGATTTCATTCAAAACAAGAGTCAATCTGAATACTAGCAAGCTAAAAAGCAAGCAAACTGCTGCGAAAAGAGCGGCTCAAATGCAACTGGATCAAGATGTACTGAAAGACTCTAACTTTTTTATTCCGAAGCAAGAGGGATATTTAGAAGCTAGTTCTTTAACACACAGCCGGATCGGAGAAGGTCATATCGAGTGGAATACGCCTTATGCACGGCGATTGTACTACAATCCTCAATATAACTTCTCAAAAGACGTGAACCCGAACGCTCAAGGGTTATGGTTTGAAGCTGCCAAAGCACTTCACAAACCAGATTGGATTGAAAAGGTACGCCGGCAATATGAGAAATACTTCAACGGAAAGTAGGTGTTTGAATGGATTTTTTAGACCGGTTAAAAGAGTTTTTGCAAGCAAATGTGACATTGAATACGCCGATTGTATTTGGCATTCTTGACTCGGCGACAAGTTCAATAGCAATCCGTCAAACACCTTCATCCGTTTTGAATCGCTATTCTGATCAAGGAAAAACGTTTGAATTTAGCTTTCAGGTGCTTGTGAAGGATATCAACCACAAAAAAGCATATGACACGATACAGGCTATTTTTGAAGCACTAGATGGTCTGTCGAACAACGCTATCACAAGCGCTGACGGCAGTTTTGTTTTTATTAATTGTGAGTGCTACACCTTGCCTAACTTTGTCGAAAAAACCACACATAATGAATACATTTACAGCTCAATTTTCAAGGCAGAATTAGAAAAGGGAGGTTTATAGAATGGCAGGATTTGAATTAATGAATAAACATACGTTTGAGATTAATACAACACCCGGCGCTTCACCTGGTACTTTTGCGCGGATCGCCGCGGGGATTACGAATGTTGAGCCGAACAATAACGAAGAACTATCGCAAGACAGATATCTTGATGGGGATGGATATGGTGAAACAGACGTAATTGGTGCACAAACAGTCTTGACGTTCACTGGCCACCGAAAATATGGAGATGCAGCGCAGGATTTCATTTTCAGCAAATTGCTTGAACTTGGGCCATCACGCCGTACTGAATTTCGATGGACTGAACCTGATGGTGGAATTTTCGAAGGAGAATGCACAATCGCTAACATTTCTGGTCCTAGTGGGGATGCGGGAAGTAAGGGAGAGATAAGTTTCGAAATTCACTTCAATGGTAAACCTAATTACATCCCGCCAACACCTTAATAGAGTCGCTTTTTAGCGGCTCTTTTTTCATATTTAAAGGAGGATAACAAATGAGAAAGTTTGAATTCAAGAAAACATATGAAGAAGTTGAAATATCAGGGAAAGTGTACAAAATCGAATTCAACGATGATAAATTACGCGAATATCAAGAGAAGTTTCTCTCATTTCAATCGGATGTAGATGAATATGTGAAAATCGACGAAACAAAACTGGAAAAAGACGAACAATGGGAACATTTTGAGAAAGGAAAAAAACTTGCTCGAAATCTCATTGATACGCTGTTTGGTGAAGGGGCATTTGATGAACTATATGAAAAAGGCGGTCGTTCACTTGCTAATATGTTTGACCTCATTTGGTATTTGGCCGAAATTGTGAAAGAACGTAGCGGACGGAACAGAGAGGAGAAACGGCAGCAGTACGTGAAGCGTAAAAATCACGTGAACCAAAAATGAGCTTCACTCTAACATCTACATTCGACGATGATTGCTTTGAATACGAGGGCAAAGTTTTTCATGTTGATATGGCATTCGATAACATTTTGCGCTTGTTCGAAATGTTTGACGATGATTCATTGCTTGAGTGGGAAAAGATTCTATGGGCGCTTGAAATCCTCATAATTGAATACGACGAATTGCGGGAAATACCGTTTGATGAACAGTTTGAGCTATTCAAATTTTTGATGAAAGAGTATCTTGAAATCGATTTGGAAAAGCCTGCTGAAGAACAAAAGAAAATCATGGACTACAAAAAAGACGCGGAACTTATCTATGCGTCTTTTTTTGCTGTTTACAAGATTGATTTGTTTAAACTTCACGGCAAATTGCATTGGAAAAAGTTCCAGGCTTTGCTCACTCATTTAGATGACAATTCCCCGTTCAAACAAGCTATTGGCTATCGGACTATGAAAGTTCCAACAGCAAAAGAAGCTTCAAAAGAATATATTCAGCATGTCCGTAAGATGAAACAACTATATGCGCTGGAAGATGAACAACGAAATGTTGATGCTGTGTTTGATGCTCTGGTTCAAACCTTCAAGGCAGGCGCAAAGGTGGTGAAGCAAGATGGCTGATGGTAAAGTTGTGATCGATTCCGAGATTGATGACAATGGGATATCTAGGGGTATCAAAAACATCAAAGATAAACTACGGGACTTGGATACAAGCTTAATTCGCACAGCGGCACTTGGTGCAGCCATTCAAATTGCTCCTGCTGCGATACCTGCATTCGCGTCACTTACAGCCGGAGTTCTTGCTCTCGGTTCCGCGTTTGGTGCGGCGGGGATAGGTGTTGCCGGATTTGGTGCAGTCGCTGTTCCGACATTGAAAGAAGTCTTTGAAGCAAACGAGAACATTCTGAAAGCCGAGGAAAAGCTTGCAAAAGCTGATTCAGCGAAAGAAAAAGCCAAGGCTATGGAAGAATTGAAAGCTGCTACTGCCGGGCTTTCTGACGCACAAAAGGAAGCTTTGAAGTCCTATCAGGAATTCACTTCTTTTTGGGATGAGTTTGCTGGGAGATTTCAGGAGCCGGTCTTAAATCTGTTTACAAGCGGTCTCCAATCTTTAAAAACCTTGCTCGAATTATCCGAACCGGCTATTCAAGGCGCAGCAAAAGCATTCGATTCACTTATGAAATCACTGAACCAGTCACTAGGCACCACTGAAGTCAAAGCCTTTTTTGACTATGTCGGCAAAGATGCAGGACCTACTATAGAGAACTTCGGGAAAATGGCCGGTAATATGTTGCTTGGTGTCATGAACATTATGAGGGCTTTTAGTCCACTATCAAACGAGATGCAGGGCGGATTGTTAGAACTAACTGAACGATTTGCGGAATGGTCAGCTTCACTTAGCGGATCCGCAGCCTTTCAAGCATTTGTTGACTATGTGAGAGCGAACGGGCCTCCGATACTATCAATTATCGGGAATATTGCCGTGATAATTTTAGAACTCAGTAAAGCCTTTGCGCCATTTGGTTCCGTGGTTCTGGATACAATTAACGTCATAACTGGGTTGATTGCACAGTTTATACAGGCCAATCCTGCGATCACGGCAACAGGGGCTGCGATTGCTATGTTAGCAGGAAAAATCATGGCTCTGTCACCGATAATTGCACAAGTGGGTTCTTTTTTTGCGGGTGCGGTGAAGTGGTTTTTGCCTATTACAACTGAAGCGGGTGAAACAATCACAGTATTAACAAGATTGCAAAGCGCTTTTGCGATGCTCACCAGTCCGATCGGTTTGATTATCGGCGCAATTACAGGTTTGATTGCAATTTTTGTTGCTATGTATCAAACAAATGAACAGTTTAGAACAAGTGTCACAACTATATGGACAGCTATCCAATCAACAATTAGCACCGTAATTTCTGCAATCGGTGCTTTTATTATGCAAATATGGGGCCAAATTAAAGCATTTTGGGACCAAAATCAAAGTTCTATTTTAGCTGCAACGCAAAATGTTTGGTCGTTCATACAGGCCGTAATAAATACATCGTTAACCGTGATTATGGCGGTATTTAAAGCAATATGGCCTGTTTTGAAATTCATTGTAGTAAGCGTATGGGATAGCATCAAAGGCGCAATTCAAGGTGCATTGACTTTCATACAAGGACTTATTCAGCTGTTTTCTGGCATTTTGACTGGCAATTTCTCAAAAATGTGGGAAGGAATTAAGAATATTTTTGTCGGTGCCATACAAGCCGTTTGGAACATTTTTAACCTAATGCTTTATGGTCGAATACTTAGTCTTGGAAAAGCCCTATTCACCGGTTTAAAAACCATCGTTCAAGCTGGATGGAGTTATATAAAATCGCTGTTCCAAGGTAGCGTTTCAAGTGTTTCAACACTTGTATCAAACGGATTTACAACCATTAAGACGATCATCAATTTTACGATGAACTCAGTAAAATCCATTATCACCGGTATTTGGAACGGCATAAAAGCGACAACGACAAACGTAATGACCGGCATAAGATCAGTCATTACGGGCGTTTGGAATGCCATTAATAGTATCATTTCAACCGTTGTCAATTCTTTAAAGGTAATTATCAGAGTTGGATTTCAAACGATGAAGAATGTTGTGAATGAGGTATCAACTAATATCAAGTCCATTATCACAAGGGTATGGAACGATATAATCTCATTCTTAAGGGGTATAGACTTATTCAGTATTGGAAAAAACATCATTCAAGGTCTTTACCGAGGAATCTCCAGTATGGCTGGAGCGATTGTAGATAAAGCAAAGGATATAGCGAACTCTGTAATAAGAACATTCAAATCGGTTCTCGCTATTCATTCACCATCTCGCGTCATGCGTGACGAGGTAGGTGTTCCAATCGGTGCTGGTGTCGCAGAAGGAATCAAAAAGTCTACGAGTAAAGTAACCAAAGCAGCGGCAGCACAAGCGAAAGCAGCGCAAAAGGCGTTTGAAGAGGCGTTCAAATACGCGCAGTACAAGTTCAAAATGGGTAAAATCGACACAACCGAATACGTAAGGGAATTGCGTTCGTTGTTGAAACGGGCGAAAACAACCGATCAAACTCGTAAAGTCAATCTTGAAATCAAGAAGGTTCAGGATGCTCAAGCGAAAAAGGACGCGGAAATGGCTCGAAAGCTATTTGAGCAAGGTAAACAGGCGATTGATTACGAAAAACAAGTTCGTAACGTGTCCCTCGAAACCGAGTTGAAGTGGTGGAACAATCTTGCAAAACAATTTAAAAAAGGGACCAAAGAACGATTGGAAGCCGAAAAAGAGTTTTGGCGCGTGAAAGACGAGATTACCAAACGCAATTTTGAGAACGAGAAAAAGTGGTTTGAAGAAAAGAAATATTACGGTCAGCTTTCTCTTGTTGACGAACTAAAATCATTAGAAACTGTCGCCAAGCGATACAAAGAAGGTACAGAGGAACGTAAATATTGGGAACGCGAAATATATCGCGTCAAGAAGGAAATCAACGATAAGCTTTTAGCTGCAAACAACGAATATGCCCAAAAAGTGAAAGAAATCAACGAGCGTTTGCAGCAGGACGAGCTCAAGGCTAAAGAGGAATACGAGCAGAAAGTCAAAGAGATTAATAATCGCCTCTTGGAAGAGGAACGAAAACTTACCGAAGAATATGAAAAGGCGGTTGATAGCCGCGCAAAATCGTTGTATAGCTTTGCTGGGATTTTTGATGAAATCAAAAGGAAAAGTGATGTATCCGGACAAGGGTTACTCCAAAACCTTGCAGATCAGGTCGGTGCATTCAAAGACTGGCAAGGCAATATTGTTTCTTTATCAGCGCGGGGCATTGATGATGGACTTCTTCAAGAACTTCGGGAAATGGGACCGAAAGCGGTTGATGAGATTGCGGCGCTCAACTCTCTTTCTGATGAAGAGCTGAATCAGTACGTTCAGTTGTGGCGTGAGAAAAACGCATTGGCAAAAACGCAAGCAGTCAACGAGCTAGAGGGAATGCGCCAGGAAACACAAGCGAAAATTCAGCAGTTACGTGTTACGGCAAGTACTGAGCTTGAACAAGTAAAAATTGAATACAATAATAAAATCGCTGAGTTACGCGCACAGGCAAATGCACAGTTAGAACTACACAAGAACGAATGGATGGCCAAAGTGAAGGAGATCAGCGAAGGTACAAAAACAGAGCTCAATCTCATGTCTGCGTCAATGAGTGATATAGGGAAAAATTCGATGCAAGGGCTTATCGATGGTTTGAACTCTATGATCGGTCCACTCCAAAAGAAAGCGCAAGAAATCGCTGCTATCGTCGAGAATACCATGAAATCTACACTCAAAATCAAATCTCCTTCTCGTGTCATGCGGGATGAAATAGGGAAATGGATTCCTCTTGGTCTTGCAGAAGGTATCACAAGAAACATCGGTGCAGTTATTTCAGCAACCAATCGAATGGCGCAGGCGGCGATTCCATCACTTTCAATCCATCAATTTCCAGTTGGAGTAGGAGCCAATGTAAGAAGTCTTTCGAACTTACCGAATAATTCACCTGTTCAATCTCCGGGAGGGGCGATTATATTGAGAGTAGATTTGGACGGAAAAACCATTGCTGAACAAACCTATCCAGACATTAATCGTTTACTTTATGGTGATATGAGGAATGCCGCCCGAACAGGTGGAACATGGAAGAAACTCTAAGGGGGTGAGCACATTGCCAACTCAAAATTTCAAAGTCGGAGAAATGCTCAACAAACGTACCCGTAATAGTAAAACATGGATAAACTTTGATGGATCATATACAACGGAAATATATACCGGGCCCGTTCACTTCGAAGATGAAAACGGCAATTTACACAATATTAATACGGATTTATTTGATGAAGCCGATTTTGATCTGATAGATGAACCAGTGGCCAAAGAAGGCCGAGAGCGGTTTAGAGAAGCCAGAGAGCGGGCAAGGGAAGAAAAAAGAAAGAACAAACTCAATCGTGATCTGTACGACTTTCAAGGACTGAAAGTCCCTTTTGATGTGAAACTGCCAAGAAACTTCAAGCGGGGTTATGTTGTTGGTAAAGGGCAGAATAAGCTGAAGTTCAAACCGGTTGGAGCAAGTCCGGCCCGAGCACATATCGAACCAGACAAAAAGAATTGTGTACACTATCAGGACGCATGGAACGACACAGATGTTTGTCTCGAAGTCATGCCAAACGGTGTGAAAGAGACAATCATTCTGAAAAGTGACCGTGCGCCTTTTTCTTTTTCGTTTGAAGTTGACGGTCCTTTGGAAGATGATTTAACCGCAGGGAATTTAAAACTACAAACCGCATGGTTAGAAGATGCCAACGGTGAGCGCCGGGATGTTGCGCAAACCATACGGCGTGAAGGGGATAAAACATTTATTGATTTAGTTGCAGATGTAACGGGGTTAACGTATCCAATCGTGATTGATCCGACTGTTACAGTTACATTTGATAATACAAGTAATTTTCATGATGCTACGGTTGCAAGTGACATTAACGCCAACTCAAATTATGGTTTTAGCGCAGCATTCTATGTGGGGCAAGAATCTGGATTTAAGTATAGAACATATATAAAGTTTTCGCTGTCAACTATCCCGGCAGGAGCTATCATAACCGATGCTAAATTATATGCACGACTATCAGCATATGCCGTTTCTGATTCACCAATATGTGAAATGTTTAGACCACTGGCGGATTGGGACGAAAGCATAATTACATGGAATAACCAACCACCATTTGATGCTACACCATTTGGTAGTATTAATTTATTAGCTGGTAGCTGGAATGAATTCAATATTACACAAGTGGCGAGTGACTGGAGTAAGGGGATATTACCCAATTATGGAATTATGCTAAAAACAAACCCGGAAACGGCAAGTCATAAAGGTTTCGATTCGTCGGAGTCGAGTAGCAATAAACCTTATGTTGTTATAACGTATAATATGCCCCCAACCGCCCCAACCGTCACAAGTCCAAACGGCGGGGAGACATGGAATGCTCAACATACAATTATGTGGAATCCGTCAACTGATACTGAAACAGCACAAGGTTCCCTAAAATACCAAATCCAATTATCCACCGATAACGGTTCGACGTGGAAAGATATTGTACCGTTGACGAGTGCAGGGGCAACAAGTTACACATACGATTTCACGAATGAGCTCGAAACATCGACGGCTAAGATCCGTATCCGTGCTTATGATGGCACATCATACGGCCTTTGGGATGAAAGTAACGGTGTTTTCACCATTCAACACAACCAAGCACCGACTGTGCCGACGAATCTTTCACCAAGTGGAGGAACACCGAAAGACCGTGGATCCGTTATTCGCTTGTCATGGCAACATAACGATGCAAACGGTGATCCACAGGCAAAATTTGATTTACAGTGGCGACTACAAGGGGCACAAACGTGGAATACCGTTACTCAAGTCACGACAAATCAATATTGGGATGCGCCAGCAAATACATTCCCTCGAGGTACAATTGAATGGCAAGTGAGAACGTATGACCAAGCTAGTCTATCTTCACCTTATAGCAACATCCAAACATTTTTTGCAGGAGACAAACCCGCGAATCCAACGATTATCGACCCTACTAACGGTGCAACAGTTCCTGTTGCGAATCCTGTTGTTCAATGGAGTTCTGTTGGCCAAACTGCTTATCATGTGAAATTGCTGGACAGCAACAACAATTTATTGTGGGAAATCCAAGCGAATAGTACGAACAAGGCTCAAACGGTACTGTTCGATTTACAAAATAACACTGACTACAAAATACAAGTCGCAATTAAAAACACTGATAATTTGTGGTCGGATTTTGTAACGTCAAACATTCACGTTTCCTACACACCGCCGGCTGTTCCGATTGTTACAACAACAAAAGGAGAAGGGGTTATTATTGTTTCGATTGATAATCCAACTCCAAGCGGAACGGAGCCTGCTGTCTCATACAATGACTTATATCGTCGGAAACAAGGTGAAACAACATGGATACGAATCGCAACAAATATGGCTGATGCTTCTTTTATCGATTACACCCCTGCATCTGGGCAAGTTTATGAATACTTTGTGCGTGCATGGGGAGACAACGGAACATATTCCGATAGTTTGATAGTCGGTGAATCTATATCTTTTACAGGAGTATGGCTTCATGAAGCAGCCAATCCTTTAGAAACACTTCGTCAATTCAAATTCGTGAGTGATCGAAGTGAAAGTTGGCAACCGACTGCGGCAATGATGCAATTCGCAGGGCGAAGATTGCCGGTTGCTGAATATGACGATACCGAGCAATGTTCTGTCAGTGTAAAGCTAAACTTGCTTAAAAACAGCGGTGATCGAGAAGCTCTTGAAAAATTAATTCGTTGGAAAAATACACTTTGCTATCGAGACGGACGTGGTAGAAAAATGTTCTGCCATGTATTCGAATTGCCAATTGAAGACGAATTCTACGGAAATACCGTCAGCCTTAAATTTGAGGAAGTTTCCTATACGGAGGAAGTATAGTCATGCTTTCGCTAGTCAACTATCCATATTCGCGACAAGAAATCATCGATGTTCTTCACGGAAAATATGGACAACGGCATTTCAAATTTCGATATGATTTGCTTGATAAAGATGATAAAAAAATAGGTGAATTAGATTCAGTAATAGATGGGGAAGTCAGTATGGATTCCCTTGCTTCTATAAAGAGAACAGCAAAATTTCAATTAAAAGACCGTGGAGAAATAAATTGGCTTAGTGATCGAATACAACCTTTTGCTCTTTTGCGTATGAGAGATGGAAAATATATTGAGTTTCCTTTGGGAATTTTTTTACTGAGCAGTCCCACAAGAAAAGATTCAAATAAAAATGTGTATAGAGATGTTGATGCGTTTGATGGCCTTTTAATACTTCGTGATGACAAGTTCGATTCAAGATACACTGTTACGGAAGGCACAAATTATCGAACAGCTGTCATAAATATCTTAGCAAGCGCAGGAATCATCAAACACAACATCGAGCAAACAGACAAGGTGCTGCCGGTAGATATGGAGTTTGAACCGGGTAAAGAAAAATTGGAAGCAGTCAACACTTTATTGACGGCAATCAATTACACACCGATTCATGTCGATGTGTATGGATATTTCACCAGCATGACATATAGAAGCCCATCTATCCGTTCGGCTGAATACACTTACAAAGATGGTGAATTAAGTATCATTTACGCAGGCATGGAAGAAGAATTGGACCTTTTTAATGTGCCAAACAAATGGGTAGTCACATGTTCGAACGCGGAGCAGTCGCTGTTTTCGACATACACGAACGACAATCCGAACAGTCCTACATCTACTGTTAGTAGGGGGCGGACAATTGTTGATTATCGTGAAGTGACTGACATCGCCGATCAGCAATCACTTGATGCATATGTCCAACGGATTGCTTTTGAAGCGTCACAAGTGTACGGAAAGCTCACTTTTGAAACAGCGTTGAATCCACTTCATGACTATATGGACGTGTTGGAGATTGATTATTCTCCTCTCGGAATCAAAGGGAAATACAGTGAGACAAACTGGACAATGCCATTGAAAGCCGGCGCTCGAATGAAGCACGAAGTCCGGAAGGTGGTGTCCATATGATAGATCATGAGTTTTTTATCTCGAACTTCATGAACAAGAAAAAAGAAAAAATCATTCAATTTGCGAGGGTGGACCCGAATTACACAAGCGGTCGCCCTCGTTTGATTTTTGATGGGGAAACGGTTGTAAGTGGAAAAGCATACCCGTATTTGGCAAGTTACACTCCTGCAGCGAACGATCGGGTAATGCTTGTAAAAGGCGTTGTGGTTGGAAAAATTGTGTAGCAAAATGAGATTGGGGGTTTCCAAATTGGAGCAAAAAGATTATGAAAGAATTGCAACACTAGAAACCCAATTGGTTGCATTATCGAAAGGCCTTGAGCGGATAGAAACGAAACTTGATGCTTACAGCGCAAACTTTTTAACTAGGAATGAAGCCGATATTAGGTTCAAACATTTCGAGGAAGAACTTAAAGAAGTAAAAGAAAATAAACGTGCAAATATTTCTTTGTTTGTGAGTATTGCAGCAGTAGCAGTGACTTTTATTTTTAGTTTATTAAACTACTTAAGACAATAAAGGAGAGATTCAAATGGAATCCATTCTTTCAATCGAATTTACGGCATATGTCGCATTGGCAGTTCTACTTTATGCAATTAGGCAAGCGGCCAATCTTTCGAATCGCTATATACCGATTACGGCAGTTGCACTAGGCGTTGCTTTCTCAATCTTTGAGAACAACGCTTTTTCTTTTGGAGTGTTAGTCAACGGGCTGAAATATGCGTTATACGGCATTGGTTCGGTCGCGGCGATTAAATATGCAATTGAAAAAGGAGGACAAAAAAATGTTTAAAATCTCACTTTCGGCAGGCCACGCTAAAACAACTCCCGGAAAACAAACTCCCGATGGAACTATTAAAGAGTGGGAATTCAATTCAGCTGTTGTCAAATATTTGATGGCAGGTTTAGCAAACTATGAAAATGTTGCGTTTTTGCGTCTTGATGATCCGACAGGGCAAAGGGATATTCCACTTCAAGAACGTTCAGATAGAGCAAATGCCTGGGGTGCGAATGTTCATATTGATATTCACGCTAACGCAAACGGAAGCACCTGGAACGATGCAAGAGGAATTGAAACGTTTGTTTATCTAACTAGACCAAAAGAAGCTGTTGCTTTGGCTGAAAAAGTACAAGCTAACTTAATCAAAGCAACAGGATTGCAAAATAGAGGGGTAAAAGCAGGAGATTTTCATATGCTCCGTGAAACCAAAATGACTGCAATTCTCGTAGAAGCTGGGTTTATGACAAATCGGGAAGAGGCGAAATTATTGAAGTCAGATAATTACCGCCGGATTGTTGCTGGTGCTATTCTGGCGAGCCTAGTCGAACAATACTGTTTGAAGAAAAAGTCTTCTCCAAAACCGCCAACAACGAAAACACCCAGCAAACAGGGCTCATACAAAGTCCAGGTCGGCGCATTTTCAGAAAAAGCCAATGCTGAACGACTTGCATATGAGTTGAAGAAAAAGGGATATCCAGCTATAGTTGTCAAAGCATAATAATAGCCCCTCTCCTAGAAAGGAGAAGGGCTATTGTTTTTTTCATGCTATTATAAGATTTTTTCTTCTGTTGACCTCAAATAAAAAACGATCTTTAATCATATCATTTATTTGCTTTGTTGAGTTTACAAATCGAATTGACTTCTTTATAAAGTCGAACTCATATTCATTTAGTAACTCAATAAACGCTGTATTAACAAATGAAGATGTAACACCATCTATATCTTTAAAAGAAACTGTAATGTTGTGTCCTTTATCAAGATGAGATTTAAGAATGTCTTTTATGATCTTCCCATCTTCATTGGAGTAACAACGTCCTACATGGTTACTAATTTGAACTAAAACCATTCGAACTCCTCCTCATTATCTTGAATATTTTCAATAGCATCTGTTCTAAGGACAACTTCAATAAAAGTACCAGGGTAGAACCCATTTTTAAGAGTTGCGATCTTTTTAATCCCATTATACCCTTTAATACAACTTAATATACCATAATTTGAATGAATATGAACAGCCCCTCCATTATTATTTACCACGTTTTCAATTAAAGTATGTAAACCAGCTCCTAAATTTCTTGGGGAAGTTTTAGATGTAAAACCTTCTACGGTTGCTTGTTCTATGGCGTGGTGATCTTGAAGACTAGGTTTAATACGTCTTATGTTGTTTGGTATACCTATACCAAAATCCGAAATTGCAATTTTAATTTCATTTGCTCTTGGATAATGCTGAGCAAATATACAGCCGGTGTTTTCTTGTGCGTGGTCATTTATATTATTAAAAATTTCCCCGATACTCATTCTGATGTTAACAAGTGATTTAGGAGGGATACCCAACTGTTGAGACAACCAATATGTAAAATCCATATTGAGCCATTGGTAACTATTTTCATAAGTAACAAGCTTAAGAGGAATTGTTGTAGGTCGTATTTCTGGGTTATCGGTAATAGTTTGACCAATATACCTTTCAAAGAATCTCGAATCATCTAAATATTGAAGAGGGTCATTTTTTCCACATATAATTCTTTCGGGACATAAAATATTTGTATTAACGCCCCTTCTTACTAACCATTCAAACAAGTTACTTAGAATTGTTATTCCTGAAGGTTCAATAAACTTTAAATGGGAAAAATCAAAAGTAATTGTATGATCTTTTGGATTTAATTCGTAATCAATTACAGAATTCAGTAGTTCATACATAGTATGTCTGGTGAAATTCGAAGGTAATCTGACTTCCATTACTAATATTCTCTCCCTTTAGCATATGTATAATAATGTATTATGATTATAACACTAACATCTGTAAATTTGTGGATAAAAATAGGACTTTATTACTCGAGAGGGGTATTTTTTATATATTGAAAGGAATTTCAATTTCAATGAGGAATAAACAATATTAGGGAGATGGGGCATATGTTTAAAGTTTTAGGTAAACTGCGGTGCGGAATTTGTTCAAAACCGGTTGAAATAGATGATAAAGTATTCTTAGACGAGTTGAATACTATTACACACCAAAAATGTTATCACAAAACCTCAACACAAATTCCGATTAAAGATGAAGGCACGTTCAGAAAAATGCTCCTGAAATATCCGTTTTTTAAATAGAAAATCCTTCTCAACTGAGAGGGGCAAATTCTTTTATTTTTTTGTGAAACTAATCAACAAAAACTGTTGATTTTTTTCTCGGGACAAGTTAATATGATGATAGAAAAAATTTCATATTAGAAAGGAGGAACAATACGTGTTAACTCCATTTGGAAAGTTTTCCAGAAAACTTAGAATTGATAATGGCGAGCTTTTAAAAGACATGGCAGGTAAACTAGGAGTTACTTCATCTTATTTATCTGCTGTGGAAAATGGTAAAAGAAATGCTCCTCATGAATGGATTGATAAAATTTCAGATCTGTATTCTTTGAGTCCTGAAGATCGTAACGATTTAATGCAAGCTGTTCAAGCTTCACAAAAAGTTGTTAAGATTGATTTTGAAGGAATAAGCAGTGAGGATAGAAATGCCATACTAGCTTTAGCCAGAGAGTTTAAAAGTTTAGATGAAGGCGATAAAGAAAAGATAAAAAACATCCTCCTGAAAAACAAAAAAAGGAGGGGTTAAATGACTTTATATATTGCCAAACCTACATCCAGAAGGAATATTAGGGAATTAGCAAACACAATAAGGAAATTAGCAGGGATGTATAATGAAAAGTATTTCCCTGTTGTTGAATTCTTAGAGTGGGGACTTCCACAGATGGATTCTTTATTCACACCAGAAATTGTGTCTCCTGGTGAAATGAAAAACGAATATGCAGTAACTTATCCAGAAAAACATTTGATTCGCATTCAAGAAGACGTGTATGAAAGAGCAATTTCAGGTAGTGGAAGAGATAGATTTACAATAGCCCATGAGATAGGGCATTATATTATGCATCAGCCTGGAAGTATTGCACTTGCTAGAAGTTTAAATGTTGAAAGTGTTCCCCCATATAAAGATCCGGAGTGGCAAGCGAATACATTTGCAGGTGAATTACTTGCCCCGCCGCATATAATTAAAGGCTTAAGTGTGAAAGAAATAGCTATGTGCTGTGGGGTTTCGCTCGATGTTGCAAGAATCCAATTACAAAATATTTAAACAAGGAGGGTTCACATGATAAGCAATAAAAAAAGCCCTTGCAGAGGGCCAACGCTTGTTTAACAATCGTGTTTAGGATAATGAATAGTCGCTACATTTAAACTCAATTTTGGCGAATTGATATGATAAATGTATCATTATCTTTGCCTCTCTGCAAGGGTTTTAAACAAAATTGCAGAAAGGAATTGATAATTATGTTAATTTGTAGAGCTTACATTACAGTAAAAGGTAGAAGGATTTATGCAAAAGATGTTGGTAAGAAAGCTTTTTGTTGGGAGGTAACTCCTGAAGAGCATAAAGAATACCTTGAAAAGAAAAAGAAGAAAAATAAAAAATAAATAGAATTATTGATGGACTTTGCGACTGAGTCCATCTTTTCTTATCTTTTCTTAATAGAGGAGGAAAAAAGATGGATGTGTTATTTGATATATTTAAGAATCGTCCAGGAAAATCAGTAAGTTCATTGATCGTCGCAATCGTGAGTTTTGTAACACTTATTATGTTTCAAGAATTAAAAGTCGAGACATTAAGTGAATTTGTTAACTATATTAGTAACAATAAGGATAGTAAAGCATTATTATTAACATGGGGATTTAACCTTTTTACTTTTGGGTTCCTTATTTTAATGGGAATATTATGGATTAAAGATATAGTAAGAGATAACTATTTAGATATTTCCCCCGAAATAGGAAGAATAGTATCTTTTATTATAGGTATCTTGCATTTTGCTTATTCGGTGCTTTTTCTTCAATATATTTTTTCAAAGCTATTAGGGATTGTAATTGCTGTAGTAATTGTTTTGGTAATTATTAATGGAGATTCTTCGAGAAGACGATAAAACCATTTTAATAAAGCCCTTCTCACTTGAGAGGGGCATTTTTTATTTGGAAGGAACTTTAAACTTTGTTAACATAATTAGATTTAAAACTAATTATCGCTTACTTTTAACCTTTCTTATAAAGAAAGCAGTAAATGTGATAACTGCACCTATTATTATAAGGAGAATAGTTACTTTTGTCCAAATACTATACGAATAATTATTATGCCGAAGTACTCCATTAGCAATTACTGAACCTAAAACAATTAATAAACCAAACCATTCAATTGCTTTTATTTTTTCAATACTAATATTCTCCGTATCTAAGAAAACGTTTTATTAATATGTTACTATAAAATTCAAATTCCTATCAAATGAACTACCTTAATTTAATAAAATAACAAAAAATAACCCTTCCATACAGGAAGGGCTTTTCCAAAATATATAGGGGGGTTCCCTAATATATACCATAATTTGTTTATATTTAGCAATGTATCACCAAAAATCTATATCCGGAATAGGTGTCTTATTTATTGCCCGGACTTCTTCTGTTATGTCCTTCTCATTGTCAACAATCACCTTCTCAATACGTGTATCCCGATACCCTGTCTCTCTCTTGATCTGTTGGATCCATTCATAAGCGATTCCAGGAATATCTTCTTCTCTTCGAGCCGAAAAGGATCCAGACTGCATTAGCTTTTGACCTTCGATATCAAGATGAACTGTTAGTTTGATCTTCATTTACATTCCTCCTTACATTAAATTATACAAACAAACGTTCGAAAATCTACTGGAAATAGAACGAACGTTCGTATATAATGATAAAAAAGGAGGTCTGATCGATGAACGGCTTATTAAAAAGAGCTTTGGAATCGGGTGAAACATTAGAAATGATTTATCTGTCTGACAAAAATCAATTGAGTCAGCGGAAAATCAAAGTAGTTGATATTTCATCAAACACTTTTCGAGCATATTGTTTTTCAAGGCGGCAACCAAGAACCTTCAAAAAAAGCAACGTTTTATCGATCGGGCCTGTACGGAAAAAGTTTAGGGAAGGAGCTTAACATGCATTATTTTTTTGACGATTTGACAAGAGAAGAACGAATTCAGAAGAGGGAAGAAGAGATTTATAATCTAATAAAGAATCATATTCAAAAAGTAGGATTCCCACCGACAACAAGGGAATTGGTTAGAAAAAGTTCAATTAATTCGACAAGCACAATACATTCATATTTAATCCGACTTAAAAATAAAGGTCTAATCGATTGGGTACCAAAAAAGCCAGGCACCCTACACCTTGTTGAACAAAAAGAAAGCTCTGCCAGTTAGCAGAGCTTTTTACATCCAAATCTTTTCGGTCTTATTGTATGTCTTGTTTCAAAAATTCTCTCGTCAGCACAATAAGATTACCATTACAATTCTCTTATACGTTTGCGTATTTCTGACGCAACACTGGTAGGGTCATCTATCTCGAAAATCACATAATTATACTTTTCGTGTCCTTCTAACTCAATAATTAACAGAGGAACTCTGTTCTCGTAAGAAAGAAATTACCACTCATTAGCGTATTTAAAACTTCCCTCGAAAATATTTAACGCCGAAAAAGAAGTTCCAGGCATCCGAAGCATCCACTGCGGAGCATCAAAATAATCAACATAAACACTCTTGATAGTGCTGTAAGGCATTTTTAAGTTGAATTTGAGCGCGAATAGTCCTGTTACTCCATTCAACTTTAGAATTACACCTTCATCATCAAATTGTACTTCCCTTGCCACACTTTACCCCCTTAATGAAAAAAGTTCTTCGGATTATTTGGTGGAATGATGTTTCAAATTACTCTTTTAATAAAATATTTTATTTATCATTCCACTTAGGCATATGTTTTATTGTGTAACTTTTGTATTAAGTAATTTTAATCCCAATGAAATAAAAATAATTCCAGTGAGCTTATTTAACACTGATGCAACTTTCGAATTCTCTCTTAGTTTGTTAGTAGCCATAGAAGCAAAATAAGCTGTGATTAGACACCAAGTTCCTCCAGTTACAGCAAACGTAAGACCTAGAATAATAAAAGGTATTGGGCTGGTAACACCTGCGTCAGTGTGAATGAATTGAGGGAGAAATGCTAAGAAAAACAAAGCAACTTTTGGATTAGTAACGTTTGTTATCATACCTTGTAAGAATATTTTTTTATTAGCTTCTTTTGGTAAGGATTTCTGTTCATTTGCTGTCTTTTTTGCCATTATTGTCTTAAAACCTAGATAAACAAGATAGATAGCACCTATAATTTTAATTAAATTAAATAAAAAAGCCGATTGAATTAAAATAACCGATAAACCAAAGGCAGCCAATAACGTATGAACAACTACACCAGCAGTGATTCCAAGGGCTGAATAAATCCCAGCAGTTCTCCCTTGAGAAATACTTCTACTTACTATATACATAGTATCCGTACCAGGCGTTAAATTTAGCAAGATTGCTGCTACTAAAAACATTTCAAAATTAACAATCCCATCCACATTGAACACCCCTAATATTTTCTGATTATTCATTTATTTTAGAGTAAAATTTATTCTCAATCAATTATCGTGTAACTATATTTTCTACTTATTATCTTTTAAGAATTTTCATCCGTTAGTTTAAAAAGTATTATTATCGAATTTATGTTTTTTAATATAGCAGAATAAGTTTCTAATAGAAAATCCACTACAAAATCCGAATACCCATGAAAAATTAATGAGTACTCTCTAAATTTATCATAAACTATCTAAAATTAGATTTATACGTATATTTCCTAAACCAAGTTAAATTATAAAACCAAACAATGGTTTAAGGATGTGGGTGGGAAATGGATTTACTTTTAATTGCAGGCATTTTATTTCTGTTGGCTTGGATATTTTGAGTTTGTTTAGGCATCCGATTATTTGTTTTGGATGCCTATTTTTATTTTTCTAATTTAAAAGTTACATAGAAATAAAAACAAATGTTCGGTATAATGTTAAGTAATCACATTTGTTTTTTGCAAATATAATGTACCAATAGCAAAAGGAGGAATTTCCGTGCTGTTAAATCTCAACAAAGATAAAACAATTATCTCCTATAATGAATATCCTTACTTAGTTTATGGTCGTGTATCTACCGAAAAAGATGAACAAGTTTCGTCGCTTGAAAATCAAATTGATATTTGTCACAACTGGATCGAGAAAAACAATTTCGAATGGAATGAAAAAGCAATTGTACTTGATAACGGAATCAGCGGAACTGTTTTGCTTGATCGTGCTGCCATGCAATTAGTTTTAGAAAAAGCACGTAAACGTGAAATTAAGATGGTCATATTTAAATCTATTCACCGTTTGGCAAGGGATATGAAAGATGCACTAGAAATCAAAGAAACATTGCTTGCTCACGGAGTACGGCTGGTAACGATCGAAGAAGGTTATGATAGCCTTTATGAAGGCAAAAATGATATGAAGTTTGAAATGTTCTCAATGTTTGCTGCCCAGTATCCAAAGACACTATCAGTATCAATTAGTGGTGTGTTCGCTGCTAAAGTACGTCGAGGAGAACATATCGGTCCAGTTCCATTCGGCTATAACAAAGAAGATAAAAAGCTAGTGATAAATGAAGATGAAGCACCTACCATTCGCTTAATCTTTAAGTGGTACAATCACGACGGATTCGGATTTAAAACTATCACTAGGTTACTAAATGAAGAATTAGCAAAGGGCAATGTTGCGAAGCCGCGAAAAAAAGACAAATGGCAAGTAACCACAGTTCAACGGATTATCAGGAATCCTACGTACACAGGTATATTTATCCATAATCGTTATACCAAAATAAAAGTGAATGGTCGAAAAAAACAAATAGAAAATCCTCGTGAAAAATGGACCATATATGAAAATCACCATCCGGCAATCATTTCAAAAGAGGAATGGGAGAAAGCCAATAGCAAAGAGGTAACGAACAAAAAGACAAAGATCACTCCATGGAACGAATTTAGAGGGTTGCTTCGTTGTTCTGAATGTGACTCAAATATGGTCATTGTTCAATCATATAAAAAAAATAAAGATGGCGAACGAATAGAATGGAGATACCTAAAATGCTCAGAGTACCGCCGAGCTGGGAAATTTGGCTGCGTCAATCATACGCCGATTCGATATGAAGATTTTCGAGAGTTTGTTCTCAAAAAGATCATTAATAAAGGAAAGAAAACGAAAATTAATTTTGAAAACAATCTTTATCAACAGAAACAGAAAGAAATTAGCACATTAGAGAAACAAAAAAAAGAATTAGAGCAAATGAACAACGGCTTAATTGATCTGTACCTTAAAGACAAGTTGATCTCAAAAGCTGAGTTTCAGATGAAACGAAAAGAATATGAGCAGGAAATTAAAAATATTTCTGATCGGATCTTTTTATTAAGACAAGAAGAAGAAGTGAAAATTGACATTGAAAGCATTCAAGAGGCTTTTGAACAATTAAAAAAACATGACGAAGATCTCCATCATGCGATAAGCACTCTAATTGATCATATCGTTGTTCACCCAGATGGTAAGCTTGATTTTCACTACAAATTTGAATTTTAGTGCGGTCTGAGTTTGCAAAGGATATACATCGCAAATGCAATGCAAAAGCTTGGTGTTAAGGGGCGTTCACAAGCTGTTGTAGAGCTCCTTCGAATGGGAGAACTAAAGCTTTAATCAAAACCGGCTATCCTTTTGGGAAGCCGGTTAAAACATTTATTTATCAATGGATGGAGCAAGATACTTAGTATTGAAGTCTCAATTTTAAAAAACACAGCCAATTTTTCCTTCTTGAAATTTAGTGAAAAAAGATAGAAAATAAGAGAAGTTGTGAGATTCGTGAAAGCGTAAATGGGAGTTGTGTTGAAATGAGACTGGAAGATATGCAAAAAAATGATGGAGCACAAATTGTGGCAGATATTGAAAAAGAATTGCGATACATATCCGGCATTATTAAACAAAAGGGAAGAGAGATCTTAAGCAATTATACCATTACTCTTCCCCAGTTTGTGGCGCTGCAATGGCTTTTCGAAGAAGGAGACATGACAATCGGTGAACTCTCTAATAAGATGTATCTTGCATTCAGCACAACTACAGATCTCATTGACAGGATGGAAAAAAATAAACTTGTTATCCGTGTAAAGGATCCAAATGACAGGAGAGTCGTCCGCATTCATCTATTGGAAGAAGGCGGAAGAATCATCGAAGAAGTAATTAAAAAAAGACAGGCATATTTGCAGGAGGTTTTAAAAAATTATTCAGATGAAGAAGTAATTGCACTGAAAAATAATTTAATCAGATTGCATCAAGACATGCGTGAAGAATGAGGCGAGATGTTTGAAACAACCAATAGGTATCATAGATTCGGGAGTTGGCGGATTGACAGTAGCAAAAGAAGTCATGCGCCAGCTTCCCCATGAACAAATTTTCTATCTAGGGGACACAGCTCGGTGCCCTTATGGTCCAAGGACGAGTGATGAAGTAAAAACTTTTACATGGCAGATGACCAGTTTTTTGCTTGAGAAAAATATAAAAATGCTTGTTATCGCTTGCAATACGGCTACAGCTGTCGCCTTGGATGAAATTAGCCGCGAGCTGCCGATTCCGGTGATCGGGGTTATTCATCCTGGTGCGAGAACTGCGATAAAAGTAACAAAAAACCGCCGAATCGGAGTTATTGGAACAGAAGGGACGGTAAGAAGCGGGGCCTATGAAAAGGCATTGAAATCGATTAATCGCCATGTAACCGTTAAAAGCCTTGCCTGTCCGAAATTTGTCCCCCTTGTTGAGAGCGGTGAATATTTCGGACCGGTTGCCAAAAAAATTGTTGCCGAGACTTTACTGCCTTTAAGAAACAAAGGCCTTGATACGCTCATATTAGGATGTACCCATTATCCGCTTCTTGAACCTTTAATTAAAAATTTCATGGGAAAAGGCGTAAATGTAATCAGCTCGGGTGAAGAAACGGCTAGGGAAATAAGTACAATTCTTCATCACAACGGAATGCTCCATGTGAGCGAAGAAGAACCGATCCATCAATTTTTTACTACTGGATCGAAAGCTATTTTTACAAAAATTGCTTCCCAGTGGCTTGGAAAACCGATTGAAAACGTAAGTATGATAAAGCTTGGATAAAGATGCTGGCTCATAAGGGTCTGCCCCACTCTATTGGAGGGGTCTGGCCCTTTACAATTGAGTCAGCTTTTTTGTTCGAAAATAATGTTGAAAAACTCCTGATAAAAATGTCCAATTTTTTTGCGAAAGACGGTCTATTTTATTCGAAAGTTCGTATACATGTAGTACAAACTGTATCAGGAGGGATCTTATGTTTATAAATAAAAAAACGCCCCTTGTATTAGCTGCTTTTGTATTATCAATAATTTTGACCGGTTGCGGGTCGTTAGGCAGTAAAGAAACGAAAATAGATCCGCCTCAAGACGTCAGTTATTTAGAAGAAGAGGGAGAAAAAGTTTTAAAAGAAGAAAATGAAAATACTGTTAAAGAGGAAGCAACCGGCGGAAAAGAGAAAGCGGCGGAAGAAACAGTAAGAACGGAGCTTTATTTAATTGATAAAGAAGGTTATGTAGTTCCGCAAACATTGGCTCTTCCAAAAACGGAAAGTGTAGCGAAACAAGCGCTCGAATACTTGGTTGAACAAGGCCCGGTTTCAGAACTTCTACCTAATGGATTCAGGGCAGTATTGCCGGCTGATACGAAAATGACGGTAAAAATAAAGGATGGGACTGCTGTTGTTGATTTCTCCAAAGAATTTGCCAACTATAAACCGGAGGATGAATTAAAAGTCTTGCAGGCTGTTACATGGACGTTGACCCAATTTGATTCTGTTGGAAAAGTCAAAATACAAATGAATGGAAAAGAGTTAACAGAGATGCCGGTTAATGGAACCCCAATCGGCGGAGAGTTAAGCAGAAAAGACGGTATAAACTTAGATACGGCCGGAGTGGCAGATATTACAAATACAAGAGCTGTAACCGTCTACTTCCTTGGCGGGGATGAAGATTCTTATTATTATGTTCCGGTCACCCGGCGTGTAGAAAATAAGGTTAAAGACGGCATTGTTGCGGCTGTAACAGAGCTGATTAAAGGACCGGGATATGCCTCGCCGCTATTAAGCGAATTCAATCCGGATACAAAGCTCCTGGATAATCCAAAAGTTGAAAACGGAAATGTTACCTTAAATTTCAATGAGTCTATTTATGGAAGCTTTGAAGAAAAAATGATTTCCAAGCATGTGTTGAACTCTCTCGTTCTTTCTTTAACAGAACAGAAAGGAATTGAAAGCGTGTCAATTACGGTGGACGGAAAAACAGAAATAGTAAATGAAAACGGCGAAAAACTTACAGAACCTGTATCCCGTCCTGAAAAAGTCAACACAGGTAGTTTTTAATAAATTTTTTTTGTTATACTATATTATGACAACGTAAGAGGTAGGCATTTTATGCCGCCTCTTCTTTAATGCTGAAAAGCGTTTGGCAGTCTTTTGTAAAATAGACATTGCCAAACTGAAGGAGGAAAATAAATGCGTATTGATGGCCGAGAATCAATGCAATTAAGAACGATACATATTGAACCGGATTTTTTGAAACATCCTGAAGGTTCGGTCCTTATTACAGTTGGTGACACGAAAGTAATTTGTACGGCCAGTATTGATGAGAGGGTTCCTCCGTTCATGCGCGGGGAAGGAAAAGGATGGATAACAGCAGAGTATTCAATGCTTCCAAGAGCGACTGAACAAAGAAACATAAGGGAATCTTCAAAGGGCAAGGTGTCAGGCCGCACAATGGAAATTCAGCGGCTGATTGGCCGAGCCTTACGGGCAGTTGTAGATTTAGAGAACATTGGAGAAAGAACAATTTGGCTTGATTGTGACGTTATACAAGCGGATGGCGGGACAAGAACCGCGGCGATTACCGGTGCGTTTGTAGCAATGGCTATTGCATTATATAAGCTTTATGAAAAAAAGTCGATTGGAAAATATCCCGTAACTGATTTTCTTGCTGCAACAAGTGTAGGGATTCTCGAAAATAAACAAATTGTATTAGACTTGAATTATGTGGAAGATTCAAAAGCGGGAGTAGATATGAATGTAGTAATGACTGGTAGCGGGGAATTTGTTGAATTGCAAGGAACGGGTGAAGAATCTACATTTTCCTACGGAGAATTGCAGGATCTTTTAAAAGTTGCGCAGGAAGGGCTTATGGAACTGTTTGAAATTCAAAAAGAAGTGCTTGGTGATGAAATTACTAACCTTATCTATCAAAATAGAGGAGACAAAGAGGGGAAAAGTTAGGTGAAAGAGGTTATTATTGCTACAAAAAACAGAGGAAAAGCGAAAGAGTTTGCAACGATGTTCGAGCCAAAGGGCATTCAGGTAAAAACTCTTCTTGATTATCCTGAAATTGGCGAAATTGAGGAAACAGGCTCAACGTTCGAGGAAAATGCCGTATTAAAGGCTGAATCTGTTGCCAAGCAATTAGGAAAAATGGTCATTGCCGATGATTCAGGCTTAATGGTTGATGCTTTAGACGGCAGGCCGGGCATTTATTCGGCACGATATGCAGGAGAAGAAAAAAACGATAATGCCAATATTGACAAAGTGCTTAAAGAACTGGAAGGCGTCAATGATGATGAACGGACTGCCAGGTTTTATTGTGCCCTTGCCGTCGCCTCTCCAAATCAGCCGACATTTACATTTTCCGGTACATGTGAAGGTTTGATTTTGAAAGAAAGAAGAGGCGCGAACGGATTCGGCTATGATCCGGTTTTTTATGTATTTGAGAAAGGGAGGTCAATGGCAGAACTGCTTCCGGAAGAGAAAAATCAAATCAGCCATCGTGCCAACGCCTTAAGAAAATTAAAAGAGCATCTTGATAACCTTTTGGGAAGGGAAGAGAGGCCATGACAAAAATTTTGATTGTCAGTGACAGTCACGGGTCTATTGCAGAACTTGAAAAATTGCTTGAAAAGCACGGAGATGAAGTGGACATTATGCTCCATTGCGGTGACTCCGAGCTTTCAGTCTCTCATCCCATTATGGAACGCTTTCGGGCGGTAAGAGGCAATTGTGATTTTGACAGCGGTTTTCCTGATGAAAGGCTTGAAGAAGCAGGTGACAGACTGATATTTGTTACGCATGGACATCGCTATTCTGTTAAATCTTCTTTACTAAATCTCAGCTATCGTGCAAAAGAATTGAACGCGGATATCATATGCTTTGGGCACTCTCACGTTCTTGGAGCTGAAAAGATTGATGATATGTTGTTTATTAATCCGGGAAGCATTCTTTTGCCCAGGATGAGAAAAGAAAGAACATATGCAATAATAGAGCTGTCCGGAGAGTCAGTTTATTTGCAAGTGTATGATATTGAATCAGGGGAAATGCCGGATTTATTTTCGGAATTTACACTTCCAAAATGATAGAAATGCCACTTGGAACACGAGGGAAGCGGATTTTCTTCCCTTGTTCCATTGTTTTTAAAAAAATATCTGTTTTGTGTTGACAATTAATTGTTAGGCTAATATAATAAAACTTGTCTTTGATTTGATAATTTATGTCCCAGTAGCTCAGCTGGATAGAGCAACGGCCTTCTAAGCCGTCGGTCGGGAGTTCGAATCTCTCCTGGGACGCCATCTAACTACATACCCTAACATATTCCGTTATGTTTAATAAAAGTTCCGGATTGTATGCCGGAAATTTTTTTACATAACAGTTTTTTATTATCGATATTCCTCTTCGGGAACTTTTTTTGAAAGCGCTTTATTTAGTGTGAGGAAATGTAACGTAAATGACGGATTATTTCCATATATATTATGATGCGCTTTTCCTTTTGGTACAATGTAAAATTCCTCTCTGATCACCTAAAATTTTTTAAAAATTTTTCCTCGCCAAGAAGTATTAGCACGTCAGCATTGTAAGCGGATACAACAAAAAAGATATATCGAAATTATCGAATAATTCACAAAAAGACTATTGACTCTCTAATAAAATGAGCGTAAGATAGTCCTCAAATAAACCGAACTTTCTGTCAATAAAGATCGGCAAAAACCGTTTCTGCACCTACTCATGATGTAAAAATAACCACAATTTGAACGGCAAGTAATAAGGTTTATGGTTACTTCCGTTTTCATCTTTTTACAATTTAAAAATTTAACAGTTTAAAGTGTTCGTTTATTACAGTATGGAGGTGCGTTTTTCGTGTCCGAACAATGGATATATTTAAACGGCGAATATGTGACAAAAGAGAACGCCAAAATTTCAGTATATGATCATGGGTTTTTGTACGGAGACGGAGTTTTTGAGGGAATACGTGTATACAGCGGCAATATCTTTCGAATGAAAGAACATATGGATCGCCTCTATCGATCGGCAAAGTCGATTATGCTTGAAATTCCTCATACTCAGGATGAGTTAACAAAAATTATCGCTGAAACAGTGGAAAGAAACCTGTTCGAAGATGCCTATATCCGGGTTGTTGTCTCCAGAGGAGTAGGAGATCTTGGTTTAGATCCAAATAATTGCAAATCAGCTAGCGTTGTTGTCATTGTCGAACCGCTGACTATTTATCCTAAAGAATTATACGAAAGAGGACTGGAAATAGTCACAGTAGCTACAAGGCGAAACAGATCGGATGTATTGAGCCCGAAAGTAAAATCATTAAACTATTTAAATAATGTACTCGTCAAAATCGAAGCCCATTTGGCGAACGTGAAAGAAGCGCTCATGCTAAATGATCAAGGCTACGTCGCTGAAGGATCGGCAGATAATATTTTCATCGTTAAAGACAGGGTTTTCATAACACCGCCCGGCTATGTCGGAGCACTTGAAGGCATTACGAGAAACGCTGTAATGGAAATTGCTGAGGAGCTTGGCTACGAGGTGAAGGAAGAACCGTTTACAAGACATGATGTTTATACAGCAGATGAGGTTTTCCTTACAGGAACCGCAGCCGAAGTTATTGCAGTCGTAAAAGTGGATGGCAGAGTCATTGGAGATGGTGTACCTGGGGTCCATACGAAAAAATTATTGGAAAAATTCAGGGAACGGGTAGTTAAAGAAGGAGTTAAAGTAAATTATCAACAAGAAACCACACATGTTAGCTGAATAATCGAAAGCGTTGAAGAGGATAAGTAGTTTTATGGATCGTCATTAACAGAGAGCCGGAGAAGCTGAGAACTGGCAATGGCACCATAAAATGAACTCACCTCCGAGCGTTGGCTTGAAAGAGAATTCAAGTAGGGCCGGTCGGGTGCTCGGCACCCGTTATCAAAACGAGCAGCAAAACGTTTGCTGTTCATGAGTGCACGCATATTTTGCGTGAAGAAGGGTGGTACCGTGGAACAGGTTTCAAAGCCTTTTCACCCCTTAGGCCCAAGTGTAGTGGGCTGTTTAGGGGATGGAAGGGCTTTTTTTAATTTATTTTTTAATCAGTGATTAATAGGAGGTCTTAAAAATGTTGCAGGAAACTGCCTTTACGAAAAAAAAGGCTGAAAAAAAGGCGATGAGTGGCGCAGAATTATTGCTCGAAGCACTGGTAAAGGAAAATGTTGAAGTGATATTTGGATATCCGGGCGGGGCTGTCCTTCCGATTTACGACAAGCTTTACGATTCTAAGATCTTACATGTGCTCCCGAGGCATGAACAAGGAGGAATTCATGCTGCTGAAGGTTATGCAAGAATTACCGGGAAACCAGGGGTAGTCATTGCCACATCGGGTCCTGGAGCAACAAACATTGTAACCGGACTGACAGATGCGATGATGGATTCTTTACCGCTAGTTGTATTCACAGGGCAAGTAGCAACAGGCGTAATCGGGACAGACGCTTTTCAGGAGGCAGATATTCTCGGTATAACGACACCAATAACCAAATACAATTACCAGGTTCGCAACATTGAAGACATTCCTCGGATCGTAAAAGAAGCATTTTATATTGCTTCAAGCGGAAGGCCGGGTCCGGTCTTAATCGATATTCCGAAAGATATGGCAGCATCTGCTGCATATGTTCCGGATGATGTTGAAGTCAATTTGCCGGGATATCAGCCGAATATCCAGCCGAATTATTTGCAGATCAGAAAATTGACAGAGGCTGTAAGCAGTGCAAAACGCCCGGTTATTTTAGCCGGTGCAGGTGTCCTTCATGCAAAAGCATCAGAGGAATTAAAGATATATGCCGAACAGCAGCAAATCCCTGTTGTTCATACACTCCTCGGTTTAGGGGGATTTCCGGCAAACCACCCTTTGTTTGTTGGAATGGCAGGTATGCATGGTTGTTATTCAGCGAATATGGCACTGTATGAATGTGATTTACTTGTCAATATCGGAGCCCGTTTTGATGACCGGCTCACCGGAAACCTGCAGCATTTTGCCCCTAAGGCGACAGTGGCCCATATTGATATTGATCCTGCAGAGATCGGCAAAAATGTTCCAACACAAATTCCGGTTGTTGCCGATGCCAAGGAAGCATTAACCCAACTGATTGCTCAAGAAGGAAGGCCGCCAGAGAATAAGGAATGGTTGAACACTATACAGGAATGGAAAACAAAGCACCCGTTCCACTATGAGGAAGATGCTACACTAAAACCGCAAAAAGTTATGGAGATGCTGTATGAGAAAACGAATGGTGACGCAATTGTTGTCACCGATGTTGGACAACATCAAATGTGGGCAGCTCAATATTATCCTTTAAAAAATCCGGACAGATGGGTAACGTCCGGCGGTTTAGGAACAATGGGTTTCGGGCTACCCGCAAGCATCGGGGCCCAGCTGGCAGACCCGGATGCATGCGTTCTTTCGATTTCAGGTGACGGCGGTTTTCAAATGTGCAGCCAGGAGCTTGCGGTTATTGCCGAACTGCAGCTTCCGATAAAAATTATTATTCTTAACAACCAAGCGCTTGGAATGGTCCGGCAATGGCAGGAAATCTTTTATCAATCGCGATACTCACATAGTAAGTTTCCAACACTGCCTTCATTCGTAAAATTGGCAGAAGCTTACGGAATAAAAGGCTATGAAATTCACACAGAAGAAGAAGCGGAAACAATCCTTAATCAAGTTTTGCATAATCGGGAGCCGGTTCTTCTCGATTTCCGTGTAAATCCTGATGAAAATGTCTATCCGATGATCGCACCAGGAAAAGGGATACATGAAATGGTAGGTGTTAAAGAGTGAAACGGATTATTTCCATGACGGTTTTAAATCGTCCCGGTGTTTTGAACCGGATTACCAATCTATTTTCCAAACGAAATTACAATATCGAAAGCATTACAGTCGGACATTCGGAACAAGAAGGGGTTTCAAGAATCACCTGTGTCGTTCACGTAGATAATGACAGGATCGTCGAACAAATTACGAAACAATTAAACAAGCAAATAGATGTCATAAAAGTCACTGATATGAGTGATCAATCGATTGTTGCCAGGGAACTTGCGCTAATAAAAGTTCTTGCTCCCCCACATACAAGAAGTGAAATTTATTCGCTTATTCAACCGTTCCGGGCATCTGTTATCGATGTGAGCAAAGACAGCTTGGTTATTCAAATCACCGGTGAAACTGATAAGGTGGAGGCATTCATTGAATTGATAAAACCATATGGAATCAAAGAACTGGCAAGAACGGGAACGACGGCATTCCCGAGAGGAATCCAGCGTTCAGCAAATTCAGTCAAAACAATTTCAATCGTTTAATTATACAAATTTGATAAAGGAAAGGAAGAAAAAACATGGCAAAAATGTACTATAACGGAGATGCAAATGAACAATATTTAAACGCGAAAAAGGTAGCAGTTATCGGGTATGGTTCTCAAGGACACGCACACGCACAAAACATGCGTGACAGCGGAGTGGACGTTGTCATCGGAATAAGAAAAGGAAAATCATGGGAAAAAGCGGAGCAAGACGGATTTAAAGTTTATTCGGTTGCTGAAGCTACAGCTGCTGCAGATGTTGTAATGATTTTGCTTCCAGATGAATTGCAGCCAAAAGTGTATAAAGAAGAAATCGAACCAAATTTAACAAACCAGGCACTGATGTTTGCCCATGGATTTAACATTCATTTTAACCAAATTGTTCCTCCTGAAAACTGTGATGTATTACTTGTCGCACCAAAAGGCCCGGGTCATTTAGTAAGAAGAACGTATCAAGAAGGGGCCGGAGTTCCAGCTTTGTTTGCAATATACCAAGATGTCAGCGGAAAAGCAAAAGAGCTTGCGCTAGCTTATGCAAAAGCAATCGGTTCTTTACGGGCAGGGGCTCTTGAAACAACTTTTAAAGAAGAAACAGAAACCGATTTATTCGGAGAACAAGCTGTTCTATGCGGCGGACTTACATCTCTTGTTAAAGCAGGATTTGAAACATTGACAGAAGCAGGTTATCAGCCGGAACTCGCTTATTTTGAATGTTTGCATGAACTTAAATTGATCGTGGATCTAATGTACGAAGGCGGCTTGGCAGGTATGCGCTACTCTATTTCAGACACAGCTCAATGGGGTGATTTCGTCAGCGGCCCGCGTGTTGTAAATGACCAAGTAAAACAAGAAATGAAAGCAGTATTGAAAGATATTCAGGAAGGAAAATTCGCGAAAGGCTGGATTTTAGAAAACCAGGCAAACCGTCCTGTCTTTAATGCCATCAATGAGCGTGAAAAAGAGCATCCAATTGAAAAAGTCGGAAGAGAATTAAGAAAAATGATGCCATTTGTCAATAAAGACAAACAGAAAGAAGTGGTCGCAAGTGCGAAAAATTAAAATTTTCGATACGACTTTGAGAGACGGGGAACAATCAGCCGGCGTTAATCTCAATCAATCAGAAAAGCTTGAGATTGCCAGACAGCTTGAACGGTTGAATGTCGATATTATAGAAGCCGGCTTCCCTGCCGCTTCAAAAGGGGATTTTACTTCAGTAGAACAAATTGCCCAGACAGTAAAAAACAGTTCAGTTACAGGTTTAGCCAGATCGGTTATGACGGATATTGATGCGGCATGGGAAGCATTAAAAGGGGGTGCAGAGCCGAGGTTGCATGTATTTATTGCAACCTCGCCGATTCACCGCCAATATAAACTCAAACAAACTGCTGACCAAGTAAAAGAAACCGCTGTTGCGGCCGTTAAATATGCGGCAAAGAAATTTCCGGTTATTCAGTGGTCGGCTGAAGATGCCAGCCGGACTGAGCTTCCTTTTCTTGCTGAAATTGTAGAAGAAGTCATTCAAGCTGGCGCTCATGTCATTAATATACCGGATACAGTCGGCTACAGTACTCCGCACGAATATGGAAATATATTTCGCTATTTAAAAGAAAATGTTCCTTCCATTCATAAAGTCGAGCTATCGTCCCATTGCCATGATGATCTTGGATTGGCAATTGCAAACTCCCTTTCTGCAGTTGAAAATGGCGCCACACAAGTTGAGGGGACGATAAACGGAATTGGCGAACGGGCAGGGAATGCAGCCCTTGAAGAACTGGCTGTCGCTCTTCATATCCGAAAAGATCATTATAATGCGGAAACAAGATTAAATTTAAAAGAAATTAGCAGAACAAGCAGCCTTGTCAGCAAATTAACCGGAATGGTTGTTCCGGCGAATAAGGCGGTTGTTGGGAAAAATGCGTTTGCTCATGAATCAGGAATTCATCAAGATGGAGTTTTAAAAGAAAAGACTACTTATGAAATTATCTCTCCTGATCTTGTCGGGTTCCAATCAAATTCTCTTGTGCTTGGAAAGCATTCGGGCCGCCATGCATTTAAAAACCGTCTAACGGAGCTCGGATTGGCAGTACCTGATGAAGATATTAACCATTTGTTTAAAGTTTTTAAAGATTTGGCGGATCGGAAAAAAGAAATGACTGATGATGACTTAGCTGCGATTGTGTTAGAAGAAAAACTTACAAAAGAAGAGCGTTTTTACGACTTGATATCAATCCAGATCCAATATGGAACAAATCAAGTACCGACTGCTACTGTTACACTTTCAGGCCGTGATAATGAAATAATCCAAGAAGCTGGAACCGGTGCAGGAAGTATTGAAGCGTTATATAACACACTTGAAAAGTGTATGAATGAAAAAATTAATTTGCTTGATTATCGAATTCAATCGGTTGGAGCCGGCAGGGATGCACTTGCCCAAGTGTTTGTCAAAATGCGCTATGCAGGCAAAGAAACAAGCGGAAGAGGGCTGGCGCAGGATGTTCTCGAAGCTTCAGCCAAAGCCTATCTAAATGCAGTCAATCGCGTCATTTACGTGGGCGAGAAAACGGAAGTGGTTACTAACAATTAATGTAAATAAACGGAGGAGATTTCCGATGGCAAAAAAAATTGCTGTATTGCCCGGAGATGGAATTGGAAAGGAAGTAACTTCCGGTGCAATTCAAATTTTGCAAACAGTTGGAGAACGATTTGGAAACCAATTCCAATTTTCGTATGGAAAAATTGGAGGAGAAGCATACGATGCCACCGGAAGCCCATTGCCTGAAGAAACGGTTGCGCTTTGTAAAGAAAGCGACGCAGTTCTGCTTGGAGCGGTTGGAGGCCCAAAATGGGATCATCTTCCTGCCCATCTTCGGCCGGAACAAGGTTTATTAAAGATACGGAAAGAATTACATTTGTATGCAAACTTAAGACCGACAACTTTTTATAAAAGTCTTTCTGATTCCTCGCCGCTTCGGCCGGAAGTGATCGAGGATGTGGATTTGCTGATGGTCAGGGAATTGACAGGGGGCCTATACTTTGGAAAACCGAGTGAGCGTTTGAGCAAAAACGGCAAGGAATCCGCGGTCGATACTCTCTTTTACCATCGGGAAGAAATGGAACGCGTGATAGAAACGGCATTCGAGTTAGCAAAAAAAAGAAAGAAGAAGGTTACATCGGTAGATAAGGCAAATGTTCTTGAATCAAGCCGAATGTGGCGGGAAGTTGCTGAAGAGATTGCAAAGAGATTCCCTGACATAGAGCTTCAGCATATGCTTGTTGATAATGCTGCGATGCAAATGATTAAAAATCCGAAACAGTTTGATGTCATTGTAACTGAAAATATGTTTGGAGATATTTTGAGTGATGAAGCATCCGTCTTGACCGGATCGCTTGGAATGCTTCCTTCAGCAAGCCTTTCTCTTGCCGGCCCTTATTTATATGAACCGATTCACGGTTCAGCTCCTGATATACAAGGAAAAAATATCGCGAATCCAATTGCTATGATTTTATCTGCCGCTATGATGCTTCGCCTCTCGTTTGGGCTGGAAAAGGAAGCGAAAGCTGTAGAAAACGCCGTTAATCGAGTTCTTGATGCAGGATACAGAACAAAAGATCTTGATTCTGTCGGCGCGAAAATTATTACCACTACAGAGATGGTAGAAAAAATAAAAACTGCTCTCTTAGAAAATGAAGCGACCTTAAGCATCAAGAATGTTCATGCATAGGAAAAAATAGGGGCGGGTCAGCTCCCTCCAATACAACATAAAGACAAACATGAAAAAACTATTCGAATTATTGTCATTGTTCGGAGGGAGTCAGACCATAAAAATTAAGCCCCTGTTTCTATCAAATTTTTTACTACAACAGAGGGGGATCGACATGGGAAAATCGATTATCGATAAAATTTGGGAACAGCATGTCGTGTATCGGGAAGAAGGAAAACCGGACTTGCTTTATATTGATCTTCATCTCGTTCATGAAGTAACATCTCCTCAAGCTTTTTCAGGTCTTAAGCTGAAAAACCGGAAGGTGAGAAGACCTGATAAGACTTTTGCGACAATGGACCATAATGTTCCGACAATTAACCGGTTTAAAATTGATGATGAAGTGGCTTTAAACCAAATTAGTACACTTGAAAAAAACTGTAAAGAGTTCGGAATTCCGTTAGCGGATTTGAACAGTCCGGAGCAGGGAATTGTCCATGTTATCGGACCTGAGCTCGGATTGACGCAGCCTGGTTTGACAGTTGTCTGTGGAGATAGCCATACGTCCACCCACGGCGCTTTTGGGGCTTTAGCATTCGGTATTGGAACTAGTGAAGTGGAGCATGTATTGGCAACACAAACGCTCTGGCAAACAAAACCGAAAACATTAAAGCTTGAAATAAATGGGAAGCTTGCTCCGATGGTTAGCGCAAAAGACGTAATTTTATACATTTTGGCCAAATTTGGGGTGAAATTTGGAACAGGGTACATCATTGAATATTGCGGAGAAGTTATTGAAAATATGTCGATGGAAGAACGGATGACGATATGCAATATGTCAATTGAAGGCGGTGCAAGAGCAGGTTTAATCAGCCCGGATGAAACTACTTTTTCTTATTTAAGAGGCAGAAAATATGCACCGAAGGGAGATAGCTTTGAAGAAAAGGTATTACAATGGAAAAAACTTGCATCAGATCCGGATGCCCATTATGATAAAGTGCTTTCCATTAACGGAAGCGATATTGAACCGATGGTAAGCTGGGGAACGAATCCTGGAATGACTTCGCCAATAACGGGGTATATTCCTTACTTAAATGAAGCAAAGACAGAAACAGAACGAAAATCAACAGAAAGAGCCTTATCATATATGGGTCTTTCAGAAGGAATGAAAATTGAAGATATTGAGATTCAACATGTGTTCATTGGCTCCTGTACGAATTCTCGAATTGAAGATTTAAGGGCAGCTGCAGAAATTGCTAAAGGAAAAAGTGTGCATCCAAGTGTAAGAGCTCTTGTTGTGCCGGGGTCGCAGCATGTTAAGATGCAGGCGGAAGCGGAAGGACTTGACAAAGTTTTTATTGAAGCAGGATTTGAATGGAGAGATTCCGGCTGCAGCATGTGTTTAAGCATGAATTCCGATTTAGTTCCTCCAGGTGAACATTGTGCATCAACTTCAAACCGAAATTTCGAAGGACGGCAGGGGGCAGGCGCCCGTACTCATCTTGTAAGTCCAGCTATGGCTGCCGCGGCTGCCATTTACGGCAGGTTTGTGGATGTTCGAAAATTAGCTGTTACAGAGGCTGTCTAGAAAGGAGGATGTCCAATGAGCGGATTTCAACAATTTAAAGGAAAAGCAGCTGCATTTGATCGAGCAAATGTTGATACGGATCAAATTATTCCTAAACAATTTTTAAAAAGGATTGAAAAAACGGGATTCGGAGAATTTTTATTTTATGATTGGCGCTTCTTGCCGGATGGCACTTTGAACCCGGAATTTGAATTGAATTTTCCAGAAAATCAAGGAGCAACCATATTAATTGTCAATGAAAACTTCGGATGCGGCTCTTCCAGGGAGCATGCACCATGGGCGCTTTTGGATTATGGTTTTAAAGCGATTATTGCTCCATCGTTTGCTGACATCTTTTATCAAAATTGTTTGAAAAACGGGATGCTTCCTATAACTCTTGAAGCAGAAAAGGTTGCTTATCTTTTGGAGCGGGCCAAAGATCAGCCTTACACATTAACAATTAACCTTGAAGAACAATATGTGTCCGATGAATCAGGGTTCAAAGCTTCTTTCGATATTCATCCGTATTGGAAGAAACTACTTCTAAACGGTTGGGATGAAATTGAAATTACACTGCAGCTTGAGGAATATATAAAAGCATACGAGAACAAATTATTGAATGCTTAGGGGCTGACTCTAAGGGTCTGACTCCCTCTGGTAATAACAATATATAGAATTTTGAGTTGGTCTATATATTGTTTTGAGGGGTCTGACCCTTTGCATATGGTCAGCCCTTTTTTTCATGGTCCGTTCGTGCTAAACTAACGTTAACTAAATTAGTAAGGCGGTAACCTGTATGAAAAAACGGGATCGAAATAATAAAGATAATATAATACTGTTTCCCGATTTGGAAAAAAGATTAATGGAAAAAGGATTGGAAAAATTGCAGCTAAAAGAATATCACGAGGCAATCCATTTATTTTCTGAAGCAAAGAATCTTGATCCGGAAAACACTGAAATTCATATTGGACTTGTCCTTGCCTATTTTGAATCAGGAAATCTTGGAGAAGCGAAACTGCTGGCAAAGGAGATGCTTAAGAAGGGAATCGGCGACTATTCTCAGATCGTTGAATTGTATATTAGCATTCTCGTTCAGTTGAATGAATATGAAGAAATTATAGCTGTGATCGAAGCCCTTCTGGAAGAGAAGGCAATCCCGCCGGAGAAGTTTGAACACTTTTCAAGAATCCTTCACTTAAGCAAAAAAATGATCGAGAGTAAAAAGGAAAAGCGGGTTGCAGAAGAAAATTTGCACTCAATATATGAGGATAAAAAAAAGTTGTTTTCCAGTCATGACCCTAAAGAGCAAATACTAAAAGTTGCAAAGATATCAAAACAAAACATTCGCCCATTTATTGAAGAAATAAAATCTTACTTCATTTCGGAGGAAGGGCATCCTTTCTTAAAAACAATGCTGCTGAACATTTTAAAAGAGCAGGAATATAAAAAAGAAGTCCGTGTAAATAAATTTGGCAAAACGGAATACCTTATCCCGGCAAAGTTAACGGACATTCGGGAACAAAACAAAATGTTCGAGATCACTTATATGTTAAAAGATACACTCGAAAACGAGGATCCGGTTTTGTTTGAAAATATTAAAACGTTAATAGAGCGGCATTTTTTTCTTATGTATCCGTTTGATTTCAGTCCAACTGACCCTTCCGTTTGGGCAGCTGCCTACCATTATATAGGAACGGAATACTTTGGATCAGCCCGTTCAGTTGGCGAATTTGCTGAAAAATATAATGCTTCAGCGGAAGAAATAAATAAGGCTTTGAAAATTATCAGGGAAATAGATAAAATTTCTTATCCGATTATTTAGGGATGGGCTGTTGAAACAGCGCAAACGTATGTTATAATGTAATGGTTGTAATATGCAAACAAGAAAATTTTATTTGAAAAGAATGGATTATGACTTGCAAGACAAGACATATTCAGAAGATTTTCGATCATTGAAAATGATAATAGATTTGTTGGAGGGAAAAAACGGTATGTCTGTGAATTGGGAAAAATTAGAAGGGAACCGCGGGGTTCTTACATTCGAAGTAGATGCCGAAAAATTCAACCAAGGTTTAGACTTCGCATTTAAAAAGGTAGTAAAACAGGTTAGCGTTCCTGGTTTCCGTAAAGGAAAAATGCCTCGTTCCCTTTTTGAAAAGCGCTTTGGCGTTGAATCTCTTTACCAGGATGCAATTGATTATCTATTGCCTGATGCATATGTAAATGCGGTAGAAGAAGCTGGTATTGAGCCTGTTGACCGCCCTGAAATTGATGTTGAACAAATTGAAAAGGGCAAAAGCTTAATTTTCAAAGCAACTGTTACTGTAAAGCCGGAAGTGAAACTTGGCGAATACAAAGGAATAGAAGTAGAAAAATTTGATATTAGTGTAACAGATGAAGATGTGAATAATGAAATAAAAGCTCTTCAAGAGCGCCATGCAGAGATTGTAGTAAAAGAAGAAGGAACTGCTGAAAATGGCGACACAGTTGTGATTGACTTTGAAGGATTTGTCAATGGTGAAGCGTTTGAAGGCGGAAAAGGAGAGAACTATTCTCTTGAACTTGGTTCTGGTTCATTCATTCCTGGCTTTGAAGATCAGTTAGTTGGTACAGCTGCCGGGGAAGAAAAAGAAGTTCAGGTAACATTCCCTGAAGAATATCATGCCGCAGAATTAGCAGGTAAACCTGCAGTATTTAAAGTGAAAGTACATGAAGTGAAAACAAAGGTTCTTCCTGAGCTTGATGATGAATTTGCAAAAGACGTGGATGATGAAGCTGAAACTTTTGAAGAGTTGAAAGCAAAAATTAAAGAACGCTTAGAACATGAGAAACAGCATGAGGCTGAGCACCACGTTCGTGATACAGTTGTTGAAAAGGCAGCAGAAAATGCAGAAATTGTTCTTCCTGAAGTAATGGTTAAGAATGAAGTGGACCGCATCTTGAATGAGTTTGAACAGCGTCTGCAAATGCAAGGCATGACCCTTGATTTATACTACCAATTCTCAGGACAGGATGAAGATGCTCTTCGTGAACAAATGAAAGAAGAAGCTGAAAAGCGCGTTCGTGTCGCCCTTACTCTTGAAGCCATTGCAAAAGCAGAAAATATCGAAGTAACAGATGAAGAAGTAAACGAAGATCTGCAAAAAATGGCAGACATGTATAACATGCCAGTTGATGACATTAAAAAAGCAATAGGAAGCCTTGATGGAATAAAAGGAGATCTTCAAAATCGAAAAGCAATCGATTTCCTTGTAGAATACAGCAAAACAGTTGAAAGCAATCCGGTAGAACAATAGTAAATAATTGCTAAAAGCAAGGCGCGATGCAATCGTGCCTTGTTTTATACATATACATACATAAAGAGAAAGTTATAAAGTTGTAAAATATAGGATTTAAGCAGCGTTTTTCTGGTTATGATGAGTTAGTACATATTTTTTCTATCAGTGGATCCATGTTAAAGTCTTGCAACTTAACTTATTTAAGAGCAATTAGTACCTGTCTGCCTAAAAAATGTGATACAATGCAATACATAACTGCTAGATTTTTTCTTAAAGGCTGAAAAATAAAAATAGGTCGCTTGTGATCCACATGTGTATATAGAAGTTCTCGAAGGGGTGAATTTAATGTTTAAGTTCAATGATGAAAAAGGACAGCTAAAGTGTTCTTTCTGTGGAAAAACACAAGACCAGGTCCGAAAATTAGTTGCCGGTCCGGGTGTATATATATGTGATGAGTGTATTGAATTATGCACTGAGATTGTAGAGGAAGAGCTAGGCACTGAGGAAGAAGTGGAGTTCAAAGATGTGCCGAAGCCAAAAGAAATTCTTGATATTCTTGATGAATATGTCATCGGGCAGGATCAAGCAAAAAAGTCCCTTTCTGTTGCCGTATACAATCACTATAAACGGATTAATTCCAACAGCAAGATTGATGATGTCGAGCTTTCAAAAAGCAATATTTGTATGATCGGACCGACAGGAAGCGGTAAAACATTGCTAGCACAAACATTGGCCCGCATCTTAAATGTACCTTTTGCCATTGCTGATGCTACTTCACTGACAGAAGCAGGGTATGTCGGCGAAGACGTTGAAAACATTTTGCTTAAACTGATTCAGGCCGCAGACTACGATGTTGAAAAAGCTGAAAAAGGAATTATTTACATTGATGAAATTGATAAGATTGCCCGTAAATCTGAGAATCCTTCAATTACAAGAGATGTTTCCGGAGAGGGCGTACAGCAGGCATTGTTGAAAATTCTTGAAGGTACGGTTGCAAGCGTGCCGCCTCAAGGAGGCCGCAAACATCCACATCAAGAGTTCATTCAGATTGATACAACGAACATTCTGTTCATTTGCGGCGGAGCATTCGATGGAATTGAACCAATTATTAAAAGGCGTTTAGGGCAAAAAGTTATTGGATTTGGCGGCGATTCAAAACTTTCTGAAGTTGATGAAAAAGAGCTTCTTTCAAAAGTTCTTCCAGAAGACTTATTGAAGTTCGGATTAATACCAGAATTTGTAGGGCGTTTACCTGTTATTGCAAGCCTTGAGCAGTTAGATGAAGATGCTTTGGTTGAAATTTTAACAAAACCAAAAAATGCATTAGTAAAACAATATCAAAAAATGCTTGAACTTGATGGTGTGGAATTGGAATTTGAAGACGGTGCGCTTCAAGAAATCGCGAAAAAAGCAATTGAGCGGAAGACGGGAGCTCGAGGACTTCGTTCGATTATTGAAGGTATTATGCTTGATGTAATGTTTGAACTTCCTTCAAGGGACGATATTACAAAATGCATTATTACAAAAGAAACTGTTGCTAACAACAGTGCTCCGAAACTGATTCTGAATGATGGAACAGTGATTGACGAAATAAGAAAAACCTCAGCTTAAGCGGGGAAAGATAAGGGCTGGCTCATAAGGGTCTGACACCCTCCGGAAATGAAAATATATAGAATTGTTTTTTCAGATGTCTATATATTGTTCTGGAGGGGTCTGACCTTTTGCTTATGAGTCAGCCCCTTTTTATATGAAAGCTTTTTTCTCTAAATTTTTGATTATTCCAACTCAGTGCCGGAGATACTACCATATATCAGATAGAACTTAATTATTTGCAGGAGGGTACGATATGAGTTGGACGGGGATTGCCTTATTCATTCAACTGTTTTTCGGAATTATTATCGGACTTTATTTTTGGAATCTGTTGAGAAGCCAGCGAACGCAAAAAGTTTCCATAGACCGGGAGTCAAAAAAGGAAATGGAGCAGCTGAAAAAGATGAGATCAATTTCATTGACTAAACCATTATCGGAAATAGTACGCCCAACCCGTTTTGAAGATATAGTCGGCCAAGAAGATGGGATTAAATCATTAAAGGCGGCTCTATGCGGACCGAATCCTCAGCATGTCATTATATACGGACCGCCTGGAGTTGGAAAAACTGCAGCAGCAAGGCTTGTACTTGAAGAAGCAAAGAAAAACCCAAAATCTCCTTTTCAACGTTCATCAGTATTTATCGAATTAGACGCAACGACAGCACGATTTGATGAGCGAGGGATCGCTGACCCGCTAATCGGATCCGTCCACGATCCGATTTATCAAGGTGCAGGAGCGATGGGACAGGCAGGCATTCCACAGCCGAAGCAGGGTGCGGTGACAAATGCGCATGGAGGAGTTTTGTTTATTGATGAAATAGGGGAACTTCATCCTATTCAAATGAATAAGCTTTTAAAAGTTTTGGAGGATCGAAAAGTTTTTCTTGAAAGTGCCTATTATAACGAAGAAAATACACAAATTCCTACTCATATCCATGATATTTTCAAAAACGGTCTGCCGGCTGATTTTCGCCTTGTCGGCGCTACAACAAGAACTCCAAGCGAGATTCCGCCGGCAATTCGATCAAGATGTATGGAAGTTTTTTTTAGAGAGCTTAACCAGGAAGAAATTGCAGCCGTTGCGAAAAAAGCAACTGAAAAGGTCCGTTTGTCAATATCGGAAAAAGGCCTCGATATCCTCTCAACATATGCAAGGAACGGACGTGAAGCAGTTAACATGGTGCAAACGGCTGCCGGATTGGCCATAAATGAAGACCGAAATTACATTAAAGACGAAGACATAGAATGGGTCATCAATTCGAGCCAGTTAAGCCCAAGAATTGAAAGAAAAATACATCCCAAATCCGATATTGGCCTTGTAAACGGACTTGCCGTTTATGGCCCGAATACTGGGGCGCTGATAGAAATTGAGGTGACGGTCCTGCCTGCAAAAGAAAAAGGAACGATCAATATAACCGGGATAGTTGAAGAGGAAAGCATCGGGGACCGAGGGAAATCGATCCGAAGAAAAAGCATGGCAAAAGGATCAATTGAAAACGTGATTACCGTTCTCCGTTCCATGAGAGTTCCGGCAGATGAATATGATATTCACGTGAATTTCCCGGGCGGAATCCCGATCGATGGCCCGTCTGCAGGCATCGCCATGGCTACTGCTATTTATTCGGCGATCTATAAAATCCCGGTTAAAAACACGATTGCTTTGACTGGAGAAATCAGCATTCATGGCAATGTAAAGCCGGTTGGCGGAGTGTATCCGAAAGTTGTTGCGGCGAAAAAAGCAGGCGCCAAAACGGTTATCATTCCGGAAGAAAATATGCAATCCATATTAAATGAAATCAAAGATATAAAAATTGTTCCGGTCACTCACATAAATGAAGTGTTTGATCTAGTTTTTGTGAAGGGAATAACCCGGGGGGATCAGGCCGTTCCCGCTTCGATTGAATTAGCTAAAAAAGAAAGCATATAGTTTAACCGAGACTTCGGTTTGCCATGCATTTTTGACAAACCGAAGTTTTTGTTTGCTCATTCTCTAGTAAATAAGTTAGAATTGTACAAAGAATTATCATGTAATTACGCATATATAAGATTTCCATTGGAGGTGCAATGATATGGCATATAAAGAAGAAATCATCGTCCCCCTCCTGCCGCTTCGGGGAGTGCTTGTTTATCCGACAATGGTCCTTCATTTAGATGTCGGACGTGAAAAGTCGGTTCAGGCCCTTGAAAAAGCAATGGTCGATGACCATCTAATATTTTTAACAACACAAAAAGACATATCAATAGATGATCCAACAGAAGAAGACGTGTTTCAAATGGGAACATTAACAAAAGTAAAGCAAATGCTGAAACTCCCTAATGGTACGATTCGGGTTTTAGTGGAAGGCTTAAAGCGTGCCGAAGTCGTATCGTTTTTTGATGAAGCCGATTACTATCTGGTTTCATTAAGAACATATGAAGACAGAGAAACAAAAGATGCGGAAGATCAGGCCTTAATGAGAACAATGCTTGAGTACTTTGAGCAGTACATAAAAATGTCCAAAAAGATTTCTGCGGAAACGTATTCATCTGTTGCTGACATTGAGGAGCCAGGAAGAATGGCGGACATCATTTCCTCGCACCTTCCGCTAAAGCTTAAAGAAAAACAGGAAATTCTTGAGACAGTTGACATTAAAGAAAGAATGAACCGCATTATTGAAATTCTTCATAATGAGAAAGAAGTATTGAATTTAGAAAAGAAGATCGGACAGCGTGTAAAACGTTCAATGGAAAGGACGCAAAAAGAATACTATTTGCGTGAACAAATGAAAGCCATTCAAAAAGAATTGGGAGAAAAAGAAGGAAAAACCGGAGAAATTGCCGAGCTAACTGAAAAAATTGAGCAAGCAGGCATGCCTGAACATGTAAAAGCGACCGCTTTAAAAGAACTCGACCGATACGAAAAAGTTCCTTCAACTTCAGCAGAGAGCGCAGTGATCCGAAACTATATTGAATGGCTAATTTCATTGCCTTGGACAAAGAAAACAGATGATGACCTTGATATTCGCAAAGCTGAGAGAATATTGGATAAAGACCATTACGGCCTTGAAAAAGTGAAGGAGCGGGTTTTAGAATATTTGGCCGTACAACAATTGACCCGTTCATTAAAAGGCCCTATTCTTTGCCTTGCCGGGCCTCCCGGTGTCGGGAAAACAAGTTTGGCCCGTTCGATTGCAACTTCATTAAATCGAAATTTCGTTCGTATTTCTCTCGGCGGAGTCCGCGATGAGTCGGAAATTAGAGGACATCGACGCACTTATGTAGGAGCAATGCCCGGCCGAATAATCCAAGGAATGAGAAAAGCCGGAACAATAAATCCGGTGTTTCTTCTTGATGAAGTCGATAAAATGTCGAGTGATTTTCGCGGCGACCCGTCTGCTGCATTGCTTGAAGTGCTTGATCCTGAGCAAAATCATAATTTTAGCGACCACTTCATTGAAGAGCCGTATGATCTTTCAAAAGTAATGTTCATTGCAACGGCAAATGATTTATCGACGATCCCGGGACCGCTCAGAGATCGGATGGAAATTATTACAATCGCCGGGTATACAGAGATTGAAAAGATTCATATTGCAAAAGATCATCTTTTGCCTAAGCAAATTAAAGAACACGGGTTAACAAAATCGCAGCTTCAAGTTCGCGAAGATGCGATTCAAAAGGTTATCCGCCATTATACCCGGGAAGCGGGAGTGCGCGGATTGGAACGCCAGGTTGCCGCTATTTGCCGTAAGACAGCTAAAATTATCGTTTCCGGAGAGAAGAAACGAGTTGTTGTTTCCGAGAAGAATGTAGAAGAATTTTTAGGAAAGCCGAAATTTCGTTATGGCCAGGCAGAGTTGGAAGACCAAGTTGGCGTTGCCACTGGACTTGCTTACACCACGGTTGGCGGGGATACGCTGCATATCGAAGTATCGTTGTCACCAGGAAAAGGAAAGCTTGTCTTAACCGGAAAACTTGGGGATGTAATGAAAGAGTCAGCTCAGGCTGCTTTCAGCTATGTCCGTTCAAAAGCAAAAGAGCTTGGGATTGAAGAAAACTTCCATGAAAAGTATGATATTCATATCCATGTACCGGAAGGTGCTGTTCCGAAAGACGGACCTTCTGCCGGCATCACTATCGCAACGGCACTTGTCTCCGCATTATCCGGAAAGCCAATTAAAAAAGAAGTGGGAATGACAGGAGAAATTACACTCAGGGGGCGGGTTCTGCCAATTGGCGGCGTTAAGGAAAAGACATTAAGCGCCCATCGTGCCGGATTAACGAAAATTATTCTTCCGAAGGAAAATGAAAAGGATATTGATGATATTCCTGAAAGCGTAAGAGACGATCTCGATTTTGTTTTAGTATCTCATGTGGATGAAGTACTCAAACACGCCCTTGGCGGCGGTGAGGTTCAATGAAAATAAACAGTGCTGAAATTGTCGTTAGTGCGGTAAAGCCTGACCAGTATCCCGGTCAGGCTTTACCGGAATTTGCATTAGCCGGCAGATCGAATGTTGGGAAATCTTCGTTTATTAATAAAATGATAAACAGGAAAAACCTGGCCAGAACTTCATCGAAGCCAGGGAAAACCCAGACATTGAATTTTTACTTAATTAATGGAGCGTTCTATTTTGTTGATGTCCCCGGTTACGGTTATGCAAAAGTTTCAAAAAGCGAACGTGCTGCATGGGGGAAAATGATTGAAACGTATTTTACTTCAAGAGAACAGCTTAAGGCTGCTGTTTTAATCGTGGATTTGCGGCATCCGCCGACTGAGGACGATGTGATGATGTACGACTTTCTTAAACATTATGAAATCCCTTGTATCGTAATTGCTACTAAGGCGGATAAAATTCCGAAGGGGAAGTGGCAAAAGCATTTAAAAATAACAAAAGAAAAATTAAATTTGGTTCCCGATGACCATTCCGTTATTTTTTCCTCCGAGACGGGCGAAGGAAAAGAAAAGGTATGGTCCATTATTAAAAGTTTTGTAAATTAAAGAAGGACTGAATCATAAGGGTCTGACTCCCTCCGGCAAAGACAATATTTAGAATATTTTTATTAATGTTTGTCAATGTGTTTTTTGGAAGGGGCTGACCCTTTGTTTCTGAGTCAGCCCCTACTTTTTCTTAAAAAATATTAAATAACCCCCGATCAACACAAGGGCAGCCGGCCAAAATTTCCACGCCATGGAAACGTTGTTTTCAAGATGGCCGAACCAGCCGGCAATCTTATCGTAAAACAAGAGTAATGCTGCAAGAATCAAGAATAAAACGCCTTGAAATAATCCTGTTCCAACTTTTTGATAGCGCAGGAAAAAGCCTAAAGAAATAATCATGATAAAGGTGCCTATATGGTCAGGCCATATGGCCAGGCGGTTTACAACATGAAAATGCAATCCGAATCCCAGCAAAATAACACCTGGCAAGATCGCTTCATAATCTTTTGCCCAATAGCCTTGGCCCAGAAAGGCAAGGCCGACAATCATCAGCAATGTTGGCCAAGTGTAAAACTCTTTAAACACCGTAATATTTGCTTGCTGAAGGTAAAAGTAAACCCCAAAACCGATTAAAATGATACCAGGGAAAATACGCTGATTTTTCATTTTTTTCACCACTTTCAATAACGATCACTTGAATTTGCAAGTTATATTTGGTACTGTACAAATGGCGATGCATGTCGATAATTACTAAAAAAATCTTATTTAAAAATATTATCTTTGTCCAGTTTTTTCGTTGTTAGTTTCATTCCATAAATATGATGACAACTTTTCGATTTCTGTTCACAATTCGTTCTAAAAAACAAAAATGGAAGTGTTATAATAGTATAAGCGACTTATTGATTTTTGGGGGTGTCAATTGATAATGCACATACTAGCTGTCGGTCTTACTTATAAAACAGCCCCTGTCGAAATCCGCGAGCGTTTGACGTTTAATCCGTCGAACCTTGGGGATGCGATGAAAACACTTAAAGAGAAAAAGAGCATATTGGAAAACGTCATTCTCTCTACTTGTAACCGGACGGAAATATACGCAGTTGTGGATCAGCTTCATACTGGCCGCTATTATATTAAGGAATTTTTGTCTGAATGGTTTGGAATTAATCAAGATGAATTTTCTCCATATTTGTTTATATATGAGCATGACGGTGCAATTGAACATTTGTTTAAAGTAGCTTGCGGACTGGATTCAATGGTATTGGGAGAGACTCAAATATTGGGACAGGTTCGGTCCAGTTTCTTGCTGGCACAGGAAAAAAACACTGTTGGCACGGTTTTTAACGAACTATTTAAGCAAGCGGTTACACTTGCGAAGCGTGCCCATTCCGAAACAGAAATCGGTGCAAATGCCGTTTCAGTAAGTTATGCGGCAGTTGAGCTTGCGAAAAAGATTTTTGGTTCTCTTGAAAAAAAACACGTTCTTGTATTGGGTGCCGGAAAAATGGGTGAACTTGCCATCCAAAACTTGTATGGGAATGGAGCAAGCAAGGTAACGGTGATAAACCGCACCTATGAGAAAGCGGAAGATCTGGCGAAACGTTTCAATGGACAGGCCCGGACATTGCAGGAACTCCAATGCGCACTTGTTGATGCAGATATTCTCATCAGTTCAACAGGATCAAATGATTTTGTTGTCACAAAAGAAATGATGGAATATGTTGAAAAGATGAGAAAAGGAAAGCCGCTTTTTATGGTTGATATCGCCGTTCCGCGTGATTTGGATCCGGCAATTGCTGAACTGGAAAGTGTATTTCTGTATGATATCGATGATCTTGAAGGAATTGTCGAAGCAAACATGCAGGAACGCAAAAAAGCGGCCGCTCACATTTTGATTATGATTGAGGGCGAAATTGTTCAATTCAAGAAATGGCTTCATATGCTCGGAGTGGTTCCGATTATTTCAGCGCTCCGCGAAAAGGCGCTCGGCATTCAGGCTGAAACGATGAAAAGCATTGAAAGAAAGTTGCCGAATTTAACTGAACGTGAAAAGAAAGTGTTGAATAAGCATACGAAAAGCATCATCAATCAGTTGCTGAAAGATCCGATTTTGCAGGCAAAGGAGCTAGCGGGACAACCGGATGCAGACCATGCACTCGATCTTTTCGTTAAGATCTTTAATATCGAAGAGCTTGTTGCCGAGCAGGAAGAGATGAAAGCAGCTGAATCTAAGCAGGTTATGGTTCGTTCACAGCGGGCTTCCTTTCAATCATAAGAGAGGTTCTGTCAATGTTTGATATTTATATGACTAGGTTGCATGAACTGACCGTTATTCTGTATGCCTTTAGCGTCCTTTTATACTTTATTGATTTTCTTCACAATAACCGGAAGGCGAACAAAGCAGCCTTCTGGTTACTTGCATTTGTATGGGTTTTGCAAACGCTTTTTTTGTTTTTATATATGTTGGAGACTGAAAGATTCCCCGTTTTGACCATATTTGAGGGGCTTTATTTTTATGCATGGGTTTTAATTACCTTGTCGCTTGGCATCAACCGGTTATTGCGCGTTGACTTTATTGTCTTTTTTACAAATGTACTAGGGTTTATCATTATAGCCATTCATACCTTTGCACCAGTACAGATCGAATCCGAAGTAATGGCACAGAAACTCGTTTCCGAACTTCTCCTTATCCATATAACAATGGCTATTTTATCGTACGGGGCATTCTCGCTCTCATTTGTATTCTCGATTCTTTACATGATTCAATATGATTTGCTCAAAAGGAAAAAGTGGGGGAAAAGACTCGTTCGGATCGCTGATTTATCAAAGCTCGAATATATGTCATATGTATTAAATGTCATCGGAGTACCAATGCTGATATTGAGTCTTATATTAGGAATACAGTGGGCATACATAAAAGTTCCTGACATGCATTGGTATGATACAAAAGTGATCGGGTCGTTTGTAGTCCTGACAGTTTATAGTATTTATCTGTACTTGCGGGTAGCGAAAGGTTTGTTCGGCAAATCTCTTGCCCTTTGGAACTTTGCTTCATTTTTAATCGTTCTGATTAACTTTTTCCTTTTTGGAAAATTGTCATCATTCCATTTTTGGAATACGTAAATTTAGGAGGCAGTTAAATTGTGAGAAAAATTATAGTCGGCTCAAGGAGAAGCAAACTGGCACTTACACAAACAAACTGGGTAATTGAGCAATTAAAAAAGCTCGCCCCATCTTTTGATTTCGAAGTCAAAGAAATTGTGACAAAAGGGGACAAAATTTTAGATGTTACCCTTTCAAAAGTTGGAGGAAAAGGCTTGTTTGTAAAAGAAATTGAGCAAGCAATGCTGAATAAGGAAATTGATATGGCTGTTCACAGTATGAAAGACATGCCTGCAGTCCTTCCTGAAGGCCTTATGATCGGATGCATTCCTGAACGCGAGGATCACCGGGATGCTCTGATTTCGAAAAATCATATCCCTTTAAAAGAATTAAAACTTGGCGCGAAGATTGGAACAAGCAGTCTCCGCCGGGGGGCTCAGATTCTGGCAAACCGTCCTGATCTGGAAATTAAGTGGATACGCGGAAACATTGATACGCGATTGGCGAAACTGGAAACAGAAGAATATGATGCGATCATTTTAGCTGCTGCAGGCTTGTCAAGAATGGGTTGGGCTTCTGAAGTAGTAACCGAGTTTTTAGAAACGGATGTTTGTCTTCCTGCTGTTGGCCAGGGGGCTTTGGCAATCGAGTGCCGCAGTGATGACAGTGAGCTTTTGCAATTATTTGAAAAATTAACTTCTGAAAAAACATCAAGAGCGGTCCGCGCAGAAAGAACATTTTTGCAAAAAATGGAGGGCGGCTGCCAAGTTCCAATTGCGGGTTATGCTTTTATCAATGACAACGATGAAATCGTCTTGACAGGGCTCGTTGCTTCTCCTGACGGCAAAGAAATACTTAAGGAACGGGCTGCAGGCCATAATGCGGAGGAATTAGGGAAATGTGTGGCTGATAAGCTGATTGAAAAAGGGGCCAAAGCTTTAATAGAAAAAGTGAAGCGGGAGCAGGAAAGCGTATGAGTCATTCTCTTCCTTTACAAGGTAAAAACGTTTTAATCCCAAGAGGGAAAAATCACACAAAATCCTTTGCAAAGCTTGTAAGAGACTATGGAGGAATTCCTGTAGAAATACCACTTATTGCTTTTCGTCCTGTTTCTGATACAAAAAAAATCCGAGAGATATTCAGAAATTTGGATTCCTATGATTGGATTATTTTTACGAGTAGTGTTACTGTTGATACTTTCTTTTCTTTCTTAGGCGACGGAAAGATTGTTTCAAAGATAGCGGTAATCGGGGAAAAAACAGAACAAACTCTCAATGAGAAAGGCTATAAAGCGGACTTTCGGCCCTCTGAATATGTTGCGGAGGGCTTCGTTAAAGAGTTTTTGCCATATGTAATGAAAGGGTTAAGAATTTTGCTGCCAAAAGGGAGCTTAGCAAGGGATTATATTACTTCTTCCCTGAAGGAAAGAGGAGCATGCGTCGAAGAAGTTGTCATCTATGAGACATATTTACCTGAAACGAGCCGTACTCAATTAGTAGATATCGTACAGGCCGGGAAGCTCGATATACTGACATTTACGAGCTCATCGACGGTAATCCATTTTATGGAAATTGTTCATGCGAACAATGGTTTTGAAAAAATTAAAGATTGTTTGGTCGCCTGTATTGGCCCTGTAACGGCAGAAAAGGCTTCCTCTCTCGGACTTAAAGTAGATGTGGTCCCGAACATTTTTACAATCGAGGAAATGGTAAAAGGCATTGTGAAGTATATTGAAAATAACAATTAACTGGAGGTTACATGCAATTATGAATCTTCAATTTACCCGGCATCGCCGTTTGAGACAAACAGCAAATATGCGGGCGCTTGTCCGAGAAAACTTTTTGCGTCTGGAAGATTTAATCTACCCGCTGTTTATTGTGGAAGGAAACGAGATTAAAAATCAAGTCTCTTCCATGCCTGGAGTTTTTCAATTGTCCCTTGGCAACCTTCACGAAGAAATGACTGAAGTAGTGAGCCTTGGAATCAAATCTGTTTTGCTTTTTGGTATTCCGGCTGAAAAAGATGAGTTCGGAAAAGAAGCCTATCATAATCACGGGATTGTTCAAGAAGCAATCCGTTATATTAAAAAGCATTTTCCGGATCTTATTGTGATTGCAGATACTTGCCTGTGTGAATATACAAGCCATGGCCACTGCGGCGTAATTGAAGGTGAAAAAGTATTAAACGATCCTTCTCTTGAACTGCTTGCGAAAACTGCTGTAAGCCAGGCAAAGGCTGGCGCTGATATTATTGCTCCATCAAATATGATGGACGGTTTCGTTGCTGCGATCCGTCATGGTCTGGATGAAGCAGGTTTTGAAAATGTTCCGATTATGTCATACGCGGTAAAATATGCTTCATCTTTTTATGGTCCTTTCCGCGATGCTGCTGACAGTGCACCGCAATTCGGCGATCGAAAAACTTACCAGATGGATCCTGCCAACAGGCTTGAAGCGCTCCGGGAAGCTGAATCCGATACACTAGAAGGCGCAGATTTTCTGATTGTAAAGCCGGGTATGCCATACTTGGATATTGTACGTGACGTTAAAAACAATTTTAATCTGCCTGTTGTGATTTATAACGTCAGTGGTGAATATTCGATGGTGAAAGCTGCTGCTCAGAATGGCTGGATTGATGAGAAAAATGTAGTAATGGAAATGTTAACGGGAATGAAACGTGCGGGTGCGGACTTGATTATTACATATCATGCCAAAGATGCAGCCCGCTGGCTGAGAGAACAATAAGACGAAAAGAGGGGAAGGGTTTATGCGCTCATATGAAAAATCAATTTCCGCTTTTAAAGAAGCTCAAACCTTAATGCCCGGCGGAGTGAACAGTCCTGTACGCGCTTTTAAATCGGTAAAAATGGATCCGATTTTTATGGCAAAAGGGAAGGGCTCAAAAATTTATGATATTGATGGAAATGAGTATATTGATTACGTACTTTCCTGGGGCCCGCTTATTCTAGGGCATTCTAATGATCGTGTCGTAGAAGCAATTAAGAAAGTGGCGGAGCTTGGCACAAGCTTTGGCGCACCGACTCTAATTGAAAATGAACTGGCAAAACTCGTGAAAAAACGGGTTCCGTCCATTGAAATCATCAGGATGGTTTCTTCCGGAACAGAAGCAACGATGAGTGCTCTTCGCCTGGCACGAGGGTTTACCGGAAGAAACAAGATTTTAAAATTTGAAGGCTGCTACCATGGGCATGGCGACTCCCTTTTAATCAAAGCAGGTTCAGGTGTGGCGACGTTAGGACTTCCTGACAGCCCGGGCGTACCTGAAGGAGTGGCTAATAATACAATTACGGTTCCTTATAATGATCTTGAAGGCGTTAAATATGCCTTTGAACAATACGGTGATGATATTGCAGGAGTGATTGTTGAACCTGTTGCCGGCAATATGGGCGTAGTTCCGCCGCTTCCGGTATTTTTAGAAGGTTTGCGGCAAATTACAACCGAATACGGAGCATTGTTAATTTTTGATGAAGTAATGACAGGTTTTCGCGTGGGATATAACTGTGCACAAGGGTATTTCGGCATAACGCCTGACATCACATGTTTAGGAAAAGTCATCGGCGGAGGACTTCCTGTAGGGGCATATGGAGGAAAAGCGGAAATTATGGAACGAATCGCTCCTAGCGGCCCTATTTATCAGGCTGGCACTCTATCCGGAAATCCGCTGGCAATGACAGCAGGTTATGAAACACTAAGCCAGCTGACTCCTGAAACTTATAAAGAATTTGAACGTAAAGCAGACAAGCTTGAAGAAGGATTAAGAAGAGCTGCAGAGAAATATGAAATTCCGCATACGATTAATCGCGCCGGATCAATGATAGGCTTCTTTTTTACAAATGAAGAAGTAATTAATTATGAAAAAGCAAAAACATCAAATCTAGATTATTTTGCATCATTTTATAAAGAAATGGCGAACGAAGGCATATTCTTGCCTCCATCCCAATTTGAAGGCCTGTTTTTATCAACAGTCCATACCGATGAAGACATTGAGAAAACGATTCAGGCTGCTGAAAAAGCATTTTCAAAATTAAAAGGATAATCTGTTTTGAAAAGCACAATCACGAATTTTCGTGATTGTGCTTTTTCTTTTATCATAAAACTATTAGGCAAATCATAGAGTGGTAATGACATAGTGATTATACGTGAGAGGATATGAAAGGAGGAGTCGCTTTGTCTCAAGGGAATCTATCGAGTTTGAGATTTTCTTTGGAAGAATCGGTCTGGTTTCAAAAAGGACAGGAAGTCGAAGAGCTAGTATCGATTTCTCTTGACCCAAATATAACGATTCAGGAGAACGAACAGTATGTGACGATTCAGGGCACTCTGGAATTGTCGGGGGAATATAAGCGTTATCAAACCGAAGAAACTGAAGAAGAACCTGTTTCAGCCGCCCGGTTTATTCATTCCGTTGAAGAACGCGAAGAAGGAATTTGTGAATTTTTGCATCGTTTTCCGGTAGATATCTCGATTCCAAATAACCGTATTCAAAGCGTTTACGATATTGATGTAGTTGTGGAATCGTTTGATTATCTTTTTCCGGAAAGAAGCTGCATGAAATTAACTGCTGATCTTAAAATATCCGGCTTGTACGGCGAGCAGCAAAAAGTGCCTGCTTCCGATGAAGAGCTAGAATACGTGCAAGACGATTCTTTTCGCGATGATTACACTCCAGCTGAGGAAGAAGATGATGAAGCAGAAAAAGCCACTGAATTAAAAGAAACAGACGATTTAGGAAAAGAAATTGAATTAAAAAAAGCAGACGAAGTATTTGAAGAACGTGAAGAAGAATTGCAGTTCCTTTCCCGCTTTTCTCCTTTTGTAGATTCGGAAGAAGAGAAAAAAGAAGAAAATGTATATGAAACATTTGAAGCAGAGGCAAGAAAACAGCCTGAAGCGGAACTGAATCAGCAGCCTGTTCACGAACAGGAAGCCTCTCCTGCTTTAATTGAATTGACCCCTGCAAGCGAAAACGCTGAAAAAGCGCCAGAAGAAGTGACAGTAGAATCCGGAGTTTTTACCCCTGAGATTTCATTTTCTGTACAAAGAAAAGAAGCTCCTGCACCACAAGCAGCAGAACTTTTCGAAAACAATCAAGTGGAAGAAATTGCTGAAGAAACCGAAACAGAAGAATTAGAAGTTAAGCAGGAAAAAGAACCTGTATTAGAGGAAGCGGATGAGAGCGAATCTTCACCGGAGCAAGTGGAGACGAAAAAAAAGAAACTTTCGAAAAAGAAGTCTCTTTCAATCACAGAGTTTCTCGCCAGAAAAGAAGAGGAAAGGCAAGCTAAATTGAAAGTCTGTATTGTACAGCAGGGCGAAACACTCGACCAGCTTGCAGAACGGTACGACATCACGATTGCCCAGCTGCTTCGGGTAAATCATCTGGAAGCTAATCAGGATGTATATGAGGGGCAAGTCCTATATATACCAGTGGCAGTAAAACAAAAATAATAAGTTTAAAAAAGTGAGGCTGTCTCATAAGGGTCTGACCCCATGTGCATTATCAATATATAGCACATTTATCCAACACTATGTCCTATATATTGTGTTATGGGGTCTTACCCTTAGGCTTTTGAGACAGCCTCGGCTTTTTTCTTTTTGTTTTCACCTTTGGAGGATGAAAGTAATGATTGATCAAAATCGATTAAAAGAAGTTGCACCAATATTGCGAGCATATCAAGTTGAACCTTATTTTGTAGAGGATTTTGGCAGAATCCAAAAGGTCTATTCAAATAAGGGCGTTTTCGCTCTTAAAAAGATACCTCCTTCAAACGGCACAGATTTTATCCGCCATGTGCAATTTTTATATAAAAAAGGCTATAACCGGATTGTTCCAATCTATCCATCTGCTGATGGGCGGTATGCGGTCCTGCATCAAAATCATCTTTATTATTTAATGCCGTGGATGCCTAATGAAGAAAGGGAGAATCAGTCTGAAAGAAATAAACAGCTTGTCCGGGAATTAGCCAGGATCCATATTTTGTCAGCCCGAGAAATAAACATAAATAAAGAAGAACGAAAAGAACATTATGAAAATACGTTGCTTGAGTGGGATAAAGAGAAAGAGTTTATCGAAGGGTTTATGGAGACGAGCGAAAAAAAATGGTACATGTCCCCGTTTGAATTGCTGTTTTGCCTTTACTATTATGAAATAAGCCAGGCGCTTATGTTTTCGAAACGAAAGCTGGAAGATTGGTATGAAAAAACAAAAGACCAAGAAAAAGCCCGCTCTGTTTTGGTTCACGGAAAGGTTTCAGCAGAACACTTTCTTTTAGATGAAAGGGGCTACGGATATTTTATTAATTTTGAAAGATCCAAACTCGGCTCTCCCTTTCATGATTTGCTCCCGTTCCTTTCAAGGTCATTAAATAGCCTGCCAAAACAGACTGAAGATAACGTTAACCTGGTTTACACTTATTTTAAATACTTCCCTTTTAAAGAGGACGAGATGCTATTATTCCTTGCATATCTTGCTCATCCCGGAAAAATCATCCGCACCGCAGAAAATTATTTCAAAAAACATGCAAGAAAGAATGAACGGAAGTTTGTCCAGCAGTTGCAGCGTAATTATTGGCAATTAAAAAATACGGAGTATGTCGTTATGAGGATTGAAGAAATAGAACAAAGAAAAAAAGAAGCCCAAGAGAAAGCCCAGGAATAGATACTCATTCCAGGGCTTTCTATATGATGTCAAAATGGAGAGCAAGAGCCAGTAAAACAAAGATGGTTAACAGGAGAACGTCAAATGTTGTCGGGAGTAAAATCGTTCGAATTCCTTGAAATACACAAAATGGGATGATAAACTGGTTGCAGACGTTTCTGAAAGTTTTCAGCCATGGAGGCAGTGTATACGGGTTGTATCTTCTCCTCAAATGAGCTCAGCCCCTTTATGTTCTTTTATCTTCATTTTATGTTTTTGCCCTGCCGAACGTGTCTTTCGAACAATCCTGTTGTAAAAAGTATATTATATAAAAAATTAGGTTATTCTTATTGACGAGAATTGCCTTTTTCCGTAGTATAACTAATAGAAACTGAAAAGTTCTTGCAAAGACGGGGAAGAGTACGAAGAAAACAGCTTCAAGAGAGGGAAGCCAACAGCTGGGAGGCTTCCTAAGCGGGTGCTTCGGAAGGTCGCCCTTGAGCATCTTCTGCGAACGGTTTTTTTCTTATTAGCGGAAGACGGGAAAACCGTTATCTGAATGAGAGCCAATCAATAATTTGGTTGGAAAAAAGGTGGTACCGCGAAATTCACTCTATTCGTCCTTTTATGGCGAATGGAGTTTTTTATTTTTTGGATGGATTGGAGGAACTTTAGAAATGAGTACAAAGGAAGTGACGATGCCAACCAAGTATGACCCTAAAGCGATTGAACAGGGTCGATATGAGTGGTGGCTGAAAGGAAAATTTTTTGAAGCGAAAGACGATGAAAAGAAACAGCCGTATACAATTGTTATTCCGCCTCCGAATGTGACGGGGAAACTGCACCTTGGACATGCGTGGGATACAACTTTACAAGATATTCTTACACGCATGAAACGGATGCAGGGCTATGACGTTCTCTGGCTGCCGGGAATGGATCACGCCGGCATTGCCACTCAAGCAAAAGTAGAAGAAAAACTGCGTAATGAGGGCAAAAGCCGCTACGATTTAGGACGGGAAAAATTTGTTGAAGAAACGTGGAAATGGAAAGAAGAGTATGCGGAACATATTCGCCAGCAATGGACAAAGCTTGGCCTCGGTCTCGACTACAGCCGGGAGCGCTTTACCCTTGATGAAGGCTTATCAAAAGCTGTTCGTGAAGTATTCGTCAGCCTTTACCGGAAAGGCTTAATTTACCGCGGGGAGTACATCATCAACTGGGATCCGTCGACGAAAACGGCACTTTCCGATATCGAAGTTATTTATAAAGATGTTCAAGGTGCCTTTTATCATATGAAGTATCCTCTTGCGGATGGTTCAGGCTATATTGAAGTCGCAACTACTCGTCCGGAAACGATGCTTGGTGATACAGCTGTTGCTGTTCATCCGGAAGATGAGCGCTATAAGCATTTAATCGGGAAGACGGTCATTTTGCCAATTGTCGGTCGGGAAATTCCGATTATCGGCGATGACTATGTAGATATGGAATTCGGATCCGGGGCTGTAAAAATCACCCCTGCACATGACCCGAACGATTTTGAGATCGGCAACCGCCATAACCTTGAGCGAATTCTAGTCATGAACGAAGACGGAACGATGAATGAAAAAGCCGGCAAGTATCAAGGCATGGACCGGTTTGAATGCCGAAGCCAAATTGTGAAAGATTTGCAGGAACAGGGAGTTCTTTTCAAAATTGAAGAACACGTTCATTCCGTAGGTCATTCTGAACGAAGCGGTGCGGTTGTAGAACCTTACCTTTCCACCCAGTGGTTCGTAAAAATGCAGCCGCTTGCTGATGCAGCAATTGCCCTTCAAAAACGGGAAGACAAAGTAAACTTTGTTCCGGAACGCTTCGAAAAAATATATCTTCACTGGATGGAAAATATCCGTGACTGGTGTATTTCACGTCAGCTTTGGTGGGGCCACCGCATTCCTGCCTGGTATCATAAAGAAACCGGGGAAATCTATGTGGACCATGAACCGCCTGCTGATATTGAAAACTGGGAACAAGACAAAGATGTTCTTGATACTTGGTTCAGTTCTGCATTGTGGCCGTTCTCGACAATGGGCTGGCCGGATACTGATTCAAAAGATTACGAGCGCTACTATCCGACTGATTGCCTTGTAACCGGCTATGATATTATTTTCTTCTGGGTATCCCGTATGATTTTCCAAGGAGTCGAGTTTACAGGAAAGCGCCCATTTAAAGATGTATTAATCCATGGACTTGTACGCGATGCACAAGGGCGCAAAATGAGTAAATCTCTCGGCAACGGGGTTGATCCGATGGAAGTGATCGATCAATACGGTGCTGACTCGCTGCGCTACTTCTTGGCTACAGGAAGTTCGCCCGGTCAAGATTTGCGCTTCAGCATTGAAAAAGTTGAGGCTGCATGGAACTTTGCAAACAAAATTTGGAACGCATCAAGATTCGCATTAATGAACATGGATGGTTTAACATTTGAAGAAATCGATTTAAGCGGTGAAAAGTCTGTAGCAGATAAATGGATTTTAACAAGGTTAAATGAAACAATTGAAACGGTTACCCGCCTTGCTGACCGCTACGAATTCGGTGAAGTGGGCCGCGTTCTTTACAACTTTATTTGGGATGATTTTTGCGATTGGTATATCGAAATGGCGAAGCTCCCATTATATGGGGAAGATGAGGCCGCGAAGAAAACAACCCGTTCCATTTTAGCTTACGTGCTTGATCATATTATGCGATTGCTCCATCCGTTTACGCCGTTTATCACGGAGGAAATTTGGCAAAACCTTCCGCATGAAGGAGAGTCGATTACGATTGCAAAATGGCCTGAAGCAAGGCCTGAATTGAATGATGAACAAGCTGCGGAAGAGATGAAGCTACTGGTAGACGTCATTCGATCGGTTCGCAACATTCGTGCTGAAGTGAATACACCGATGAGCAAGAAAATCAAAATGCTCCTTAAAGCAAAAGACAAAGATGTTCAGGAAGTTATCGAAAAAAACCGCGCTTATATTGAGCGGTTCTGTAATCCGGAAGAATTAACGGTAGCAACCGAAATCGAAATTCCTAATAAAGCAATGACAGCGATTGTAACCGGAGCGGAGATTATTCTTCCGCTTGAAGGGCTCATAAATATTGAAGAAGAAATTGCCCGTCTTGAAAAAGAACTTGAGAAACTGAATAAAGAAGTCGAACGGGTACAGAAAAAATTAAGCAATGAAGGTTTTCTGAAAAAAGCGCCTGAAAAAGTAATTGAAGAAGAGCGGGCAAAAGAAAAAGATTATAAAGAAAAGAGAGCAGCTGTCGAAGCCCGTATTCGAGAACTGAAAGGCGAATCTTAAAAACACGTACTCAATGAGAAGAGGCTGTCTCAAAGCCTAAGGGTCAGACCCCACAATATATAGGACATAATGTTGGATTAATGTGCTATATATTGATAATGCACATGGGGTCAGACCCTTATGAGACAGCCTCTTCCGTTTTGTTCTTAAACAAAAGGAGATGGTGATATGTTTCATACATATAGCGAAGCTCTTAACTGGATTCATTCACGACTTCGGCTCGGAATGAAACCGGGATTAAAACGAATGGAGTGGATGATGGAAAAGCTAAATCATCCTGAAAGAAGATTAAAAACCGTCCATGTAGGCGGAACAAACGGAAAAGGATCAACGGTAACATTTCTTCGTTCTATTTTACAGAATGCCGGATATGATGTCGGTACATTTACATCGCCGTATTTTGAACAATTCAATGAACGAATCAGCGTAAATGGAACACCTGTCACTGATCACGAAATTACCGAGCTTGCCAATGTTATTTTTCCGCTGGCAGAAGAGCTTGAAAAAACCGAGCTCGGCGGGCCGACGGAATTTGAAGTGATCACTGCGATGTCGATCTATTATTTTTCAAAAGTAAATCCGGTCGATATCGTCATCTTTGAAGTTGGCCTTGGCGGGAGATTTGATTCAACGAATATAATCTATCCGCTTCTTTCAATCATCACAAATATCGGGTTGGACCATACAAACATATTGGGGCATTCTTTGCGTGAAATTGCTTTTGAGAAAGCAGGCATTATAAAAAACGGTGTACCGGTCGTAACTGCTGTCAAGCAAGCAGACGCTTTAAATGTAATTAAAGAACAAGCAGATTCTAAAAAAGCTTCTCTAGTTCAACTTGGGAAGGACATCTTGATAGAAGACCGCTCTTCATTGCCTAAAGGGGAAAGATTTACAGTTTCAACGCTGTTTAAAAGTTTCCCGGATCTGCAAATTGAAATGATTGGTCAACATCAGATCGAAAATGCAGCTTTAGCGGTAATGGCTTCAGAACTTCTTGTACATTATTATTCTTTTCAAATCGAAGAAAAACATTTGAGAAAAGGCTTGTTATCAGCCCGGTGGCCGGGAAGATTTGAGATTCTTTCCGAAAACCCATTTGTTGTCATCGATGGAGCCCATAATGAAGAAGGAATTACAGCTCTCATAAATGAACTTAAAAGCCGTTTTAATGAGAAAAAAATAAAGATTTTATTCACAGCTTTAAAAGACAAAAAACTGGATAACATGATTGCAATGTTGGACAGCATTGCTGAAAAAATCACGTTTACTGATTTTGATTTCCCAAGAGCAGCATCCCCTCAAGATCTGCTTAAGTTGAGCATGTCGGAAAATAAACATGCGGTTAATGATTGGAAAGCTTTTTTGCAAACAGAAATTGAGCAATTAAAAGAACAAGATGTTCTTGTGATTACCGGATCTCTTTATTTTCTTTCCGAGGCAAGATTTGAACTTGTTGATCTATTGAAAAATTGACTTGGCATCCTGTGAAAATATTGAAAATTTGCCAAAATACTCAGCAGCTGCCCTTGAAGATCCGGACGATGCCCTTGCTCTCATCCGTCACGCTGACAGGGCATTATATGTAGGAGCAAAACGTGCCGGAAGGAACAAATTTGCGGAATATGTAAAATAGAAAAAGTTAATGGAGGCTGTCTCATAAGGGTCTGACCCCATGTGCATTTATCAATATATAGCCACATTTATCCAACATTATGTCCTATATATTATGTTATGGGGTCTGACCCTTGGGCTTTTGAGACAGCCTTATTATTCGTTTACAAAATATTAATTTTTGCAGATTGGCATAGATAGGTAATTTGGTATAATAGTAGTAATAAATTCGCAGTTCTTGAAATGGAGCTAGTAGGCAATGAAGAAAGTTCTAGTTGCTTTGTTGTTAATAGTCTTTATAACGGCTTGTGATTCGGATGAACCTTCGCTTAAAGGAAATGTAAGCCTTCAGGCAGTGAATCCACAGTTTCCTCCTGAAAATTTGATTAAGTTTCGTGATGAAAACAGTGAAAGCAACCGGTTTAAACTTTTATTTTCTTTAGAGCCAATTGAAGGGAACAAAAAAGGAAAATTATCCGATATAAAAATATTCCAGCCATTGCCGGATGGGATCAAGTTAGCAGACATCGAGGATTCTATACGAGATCTTGAAGGATTAGAAACAAAACCATCTGTTTCCGAAAAAATAGTTAATGGAAAACGAACACTTGAGATTGTACTAAATAACACAATTGCCTATGACAAGAAAAAATTCACACCGGACAAAATCGGGTTCTCCGTAGTATTGCAGGCTGACTGGGCTTTGCAAAATGTCAGCATGCCAAAAGCAGAAATGGAGTTCACAGATTCCCGAAACGGCAAACTAAAATCTTCACTTTCTCCCCCGCCGCGTTCTCAAATTATCAACATGAAAGTGAGATTAACATTCCCTGATTATTATTATGAAGGGGACAGCAGTGGGATGATTTCATACAACTCGACTAATTATGGCGCGCAAACAAAATTATTAAATCAGCCGGTAAAGTCTATGGTTAAGGAAAATGACTATACTATAAAAATCACTTATGCAAATGATGAAACGGCCAACCTGTATTTGCAGCCTGATTTTACAATGAAAAACTCGAAAACGAATCAGATTTTATCAAGCGGTTCTGTAACAGATAGTGACGTTATTGTAAATTTAAGTCGTCTCGTTCCGGGTGAAAATGTAAAATATTTTTATAGACTTAACAACGAAGACTGGAAGCAGTTTTCTCAAGGAGATTCTATTAGTGTAACTAAATATGGGACAACGGTTATATCCGTAAAAAGTGAAGGCGGATTTTCCCTTCCGGAGAATATAATGACGAAGACAATAACGATTGAAAAACGGATTGAATCCATTACCGTCCAACCTAATCCGATTGAAATTGAAACAGGTAAAACAGCAGCTTTTACAGTAAACATTCATCCTTCTGATGCGACGAATCAGGATTTAGATTTTGAAATCGGTGACGAAACGATTGCTGAATTCACTGAGGCGAATCGGATTCTTGGAAAGACCGAAGGTGAGACTGAGCTGGTTGTGCGTACAAAAGACGGATCAAATATCGTTGTGACTGTTCAGATCAAAGTCAAAGATCCATATATACCACTGGAAGAACTTAAATTTAAGAAAACGGTCTTTAAAATAGGCCTTGGAGAAAAAATCCCACTGACAGATTTGCTCATTTTCAACCCTGACAATGCGACACAAAAGAATATTGTTGACGTTGTAACAGAAATGAAAAACAAAGTTCAAGTTATAGAGGAAAATGGAAAATGGTATGTCATCGGAAAGGAAATCGGATACTCAACAGTAACGGCAACGGCAGAAAAACAGCGCAATGGTAATCAGCCGCAAGCATCTGTGCTGTTTGAAGTAATAACAAATTCTAATGATGATGAAGACGACGGGCCACCAGGCGCCGGACGTTGGTAAACAAAAGAGGCTGTCTCATAAGGGTCTGACCCTTGGGCTTTGAGACAGCCTCTTTCTATTCTATAATTAATTCATCCGAAAAAAATTGCAGATGTTCAACAATTGGAAGAGCCTCTATTTTTTCCAGCAAAACATTTTTGTTATATTCAACAATAAATCTGGATAACTGGTCTTCTTGTGATGATTTGGACGGTAAGTCATTAATGTCTGTCACTTTGCCACGTACAGCGTTAATTTCAAGCTGTTCTTTTGCGAAGATGCCGCCGTTAATGTAAAAAAGAGATCCGACCCCGTACAACTCTGCCTTTTCTTCTGTGTAGAAAAATGCTTTGAGTGGTTTTATCTTATCGTCGGCAGACGGCAAGTACGGTTTTTCCCCTTCGGCAGTATCCTGAAAATTATTAAACTCATTCATTCTCGTAATAACGAGATCTTTTTTCGTCATTAATACAAGATGTTTCTTATTTTCTTCTGCACCAAGAATATTCACATTTGATAAAAAGGCTTTCCCTCCAACATATACTACGGAATCAAAAATAACCTCATCATCTTCATGATCATTGTCTGATTCATCTCCTGATATGGTTAGAGAACCGTTGACAATTATATTTTTGTTAAATTCAATCGCAGTATTGAATGCCTTAACAGAAAGTTTGTTGCCGGTAACGATATCCCCATTGACTTTTAATCCTTTTGATGCCCTGTCATTTTTGTTGTCTGCGTTAGATTCAATGTTAATCGAATCAGCACATAAAATATTTTTCTGAAATTCTATTTTCCCGTCATGGTTGATGATGTGAAGCTTCCCTGAGACATATACATTTTCCAGAAGATTGATATCATTATAACTTAGCAAATATAAGTCTCCATTTACCCACACTTTTTTATCGATAAAAATGGGATTCTTTTTACTGTTGATAACGAGATCACCGTCAACCTTTATGTCCTTCGAGCTAGATTCTTCTTGGCTTTTGCTTTTTATTTCATTCTTCAACTGTTCTGAAAAACCAGTACCATCTCCAATTCTTTCAGTGGATAGTTCGCTATCTTCTAAAATTTTGTTCGTTTGAACATTCATCGTCTTATCAAAATCAATGTTTACAAATTGACTGTCATGCTTTAGATCCGGAACTTCGCCTTTATAAAAGTTTTCTTCTTTCATGAGCGGAAAAAGGTTGGATGTATTACTAAAAATGTCTCCATTGATCGAACTCATCGGTGTAGATTGTTCGGACCAATCACCGTCCCTTTCTTGGTATTTCGCATTTTCATTAATCGCCATTTGGTTTGCGTAAATATTTCCATAAATATTTGCTGATCCATTTAAGAATAAACCTTTATTTTTCTCCTCGGAATAAGAGCCTGCTGCATATTTTAAAAAGCTTGACAATGGGGAAAGGATGAACCTTTTTCTAAGAATCCGCGTAATTTTTCCTTCATATTCAAGCGGATTTTTTGTAACAAGCACAATTTCAAAAGCTCTTGTAATATCATTATTTGTATCTATTTCATAATGAATGGAGTTATGATCAACTTGCTCCAAACAACTGTTGGATGAATCAACGTACTTAGTAGGAGTGGAGTTGCTTATGTCGACAATCGTCAAACACTCAACCATCTCCTCGCCACTATATTGTTGTACTTTTTCATTAAATAAATTCCTTAATTGTGTCTCGTAATCGCTTATATTTGGCTTAAAGCTGTCATCTTCCCAATCCAAACTAATTGACCCCATTGAGGTTGCCAAATCAGCCGTCAACTTTTCGATTATTTTTACAGCATCATATGTTATATGGATATCACTTTCTCTCGTTTCAACTCTCTTTGCCCCGCCGATGGAAGAAGCGATAATGGCCAGGCCGAGGGTCGTAAAAACAAGGGAAACTAACAAAACCGTTATTAAACTGTTTCCGCGTTCATTTTTCAGCATGCTGTTTCCCCCTTTTAGAATCCGAATTCGCTCTCTAATTCTAGCGGTTTTTCCAATCTTTCATGTTGCAAAAAAAAGTCAAGGTAAATGATGCCGCTTTCACATTCATTCGTTTCGTTATCTTTATATTTATAGCAAGCAAACGAAATCTTGGAGTCTTTAAAGTCAGCAATTCCTTCTAAGGGTGTTCCGTCGATCGTGATTTGTGTTTTTTCTTGATTATTTTCATCTGTTAAAGCGATACGCAAAGTACGCTCTTCATCATATTTTTTTTCTTGATTAATATCGTAAAAGTGTCCGCTCTGGCCTTTTTCGATACCTTTGACATCTTGGATATCGGTATACGTTCCATCAATAAGTACGATACAATTTTTACTTTCATTTTCACCGCATCCCTTCACATAATCAAATGGGAAGGAATAAAAGGTATTCATCACCATCGTTGCGGCATAATCTGCTTCGTCCCGCAGCTGCCCCTCAATTTGAATTTTATTGTACAACTTGATTCCGGATGTAAAAACGCCATATATAACAGGGAGAACAATCATCGTGATCGCAAAGGTCGCGAGTAGCTCATATAAAGTAACCCCTTTTTCATCGAATATCTTCACTCTTCATTACCCCTTCAATTTCGATCTTGTTCTCCTTGTCATTAATGACCCATTGCACTTCAACTGTAATAGGCAGAAAAAAATCACGATTGTCTTTGTCTAAATCTGCACGAACTTTTACATCATATTTTATATCGTTCACAGTAATTGGCGAACACGATGAACCGGGAGCTTCTCCATTCCAAAATTTTTCGTAAGGATCATTCGGATCATCTTTATCCTCTGGATTATCGCAAATCATTAACGTTAGTTCTTCCTTCGGATCCTCTTCAAATTTTTGTCGGATTTCAATAAAACTCTCATTTTCGATATACATCATCGCATTTCTTGCCACATTGATGGCCGCTGTTTTCTTTTGATTCATATTCGTATAAGAATAAGCTTGTGTGAAAAATTTCATACAACCTATCATAATAATTCCTAATATCGTAAGGGATACCAAAATTTCGATTAATGTTAATCCTTTTGAATTATGAAGGAATTTTTTTAGATTCATTTTGCTCCCTTCTTTCAAAAAATCTTATAATATTATACAATACTTGTAGCCTTTAAACTTTGTCTTAAATGGTCGAAATAAGGAAAAACGCCAAAAAAACGTTGAAAATTTGCAAAAACTGCTCTATTAATTCTTTTATCCTATTATGGGAGGAGTGAAAGAATGATATCCTTTCTATTTCTCACGCTTTCACTCATTTTTTTAGTTCCTATACTTTATTTTATACCCACCGGCTTAACGAAAAAAGGAAAATTAATAGTCTTGACCGTTTCTTTTTTACTAGCTTCTTTCGGTTTGGTTGCGAATAGGTCTCTCGGTTTATGGAAAACAGGACTTATCCTTTTTATTCTAACCATTTGCATAACTTATATCTTAATTAAAAGAATGGAGTCTGCTCTATTTGAAGACGTTGAAAAGATCGCAGAGGGAGCTGATCAGCTGTTAGAACCTGTAAATGCGCATCAATCTCATTCTTATCCAGTACATATCCCGACTGAAAATGATGATTTGGATGTTTCGCAAACCGTTGAAATGGATGAAATCGAATTAAGTGATTCTCTTCAAAATGAAGTTTCCGAAAGCTTCGATGAGGACAATGTCACTTTAGCTCGAAATTCGGAATTACTCGAAGAAACAGTCCCTTCATTGGCTGAAGATATGGAGAATCTTTATTTGGACGATTCATTATTAACAGATCTTGTTCAAGAAGAGGCTGAAATTTCCGAGAAAACAGATAATGAATCAGAAGCGAGCAAGGAAATTGAAAATGAAGCGGATTACATGGCTGAACTGGAAAAGATCATCATGGAATCTGAAATTGTACATGAAGAACCAAGGGAGGATGATTTTCTTTCTCAATCAAACAAACTTGGTAAAGGAGGAGGCCCATCGTGAGGAAACCTCAGGCAGCAAAGCTCTTTCTCGTCCTAATTTTTTGTACTGCTTTTCTATTCAGTTTTTCTCATTTTGGAGCGGCGGCGTTCGATAAATTCGTATCAAATAAAGATGTTTATGAAAAAAATACGAGAATAAGCGAAATTGATATTTCAGGATTATCAAAAGCTGAAGCTTTGAATCTCGTTATGGAAAAACAAAAAGAATGGTCTGAAAACACAACTGTAACGTTTCATTATAAAGAAACGGCTACAAAAATGGATTTGGATTATTTTCTTTTTGACCTTAAGAAGTCGATCGATACGGTCGAAAACGGAAAGGCCAATCAGCTTGTTGTAAAAGTGGATGAAGAACGATTGCTGGCTTTTATAGAAGAATTCACGTTGCAAGAGATTCATACCGATACATTTGATTTCGATCGGTTCATACAGGATCTCGTTATTTTTGCCTCTATGCTTGAAGCAGGAGAGCATTCTATTAATATAGATGAATATTTATTGGCAGGTGAAGAAAAAGAGGTCATTTCTGAAACGACGATCAAAGCAGACGGAAATTTGGAGTATTTGCAGAAATGGACCGAGCAGTTCCCATCCATTGAGATCGTTCCACAGTCACAATTTTCTATTTTAAAAACGATCAAGGAAAGCAATGCGGAATCTTTTCCTTCTGAGGCATTAAGTATGATAGCCACTGCGATTTACAAAACGGTGCTTCCGACAAATTTCGCCATTACTGAACGCCATATAGGCAGAGAATTGCCGTCATATATAGATGCAGGGTATGAAGCAAAAATCAATCGAAATAAAAATATGGACCTAGTGTTTACGAACCCGAATAGCGAAAAGTATCTATTAGAATTTAAAATGATTAATGATCTTTTCTATGTATCTTTAAAAGGAACAACATTTGCCTATCAATACAAAGTTAAAACAGAAGACAAACAAACTTTTAAACCTAAGACAATTATTCAATACAGTGCACAGCTGCCTTTCGGCAAAATAATCACAATTGATAAAAGAAAAGAAGGTATCTTGGTGAAAGTTTTTCGGGAAACTGCGGATAAAAATGGGAATCGTTTAAAAAAAGAGCTGCTATCAGAAGATTTTTATCCGCCGGTTCCGATCGTAATCAGAAGAAGTTTAATTGAAAAAGATTCTTCGATAAATGAAAAAGAAAACAATTTCGCTGATGAAAAGAGTGGACAATCAACGGAGACTCCTGCCGCGTCCAATCCTGAAACTGCAGATAAGAAAAAGGAACCTTCTATTCCTGAAAATGGAAGCCGTGAAGAACCTTCTAATCAAACCGATCATGAAACAAAACAGGAAAGCGATTTATGGGGAAAACCGAACGAAATGGTCAAATAAGGAAATAAAGCAGGGATTGATAATGAAACAAACACGTAAAAGGCTTGGAGATCTTTTAGTTGATGCCGGCTTAATAACAGAGGAGCAGCTGCAAACGGCTTTAAAGGAAAAGAGTAAAGATCAAAAACTGGGGGATGCTTTGCTCCAACTGGGCTATATTACCGAACAGCAGTTGATTGAAGTTTTAGAGTTTCAGCTTGGAATTCCTCATGTGAGTTTATATCGTTATCCTTTTGACCCGAAACTTTTTCACATTGTTCCGAAGGATGTTGCAAAAAGAAATCTCATATTTCCTCTAAAGAAAGACGGAGATAAGCTGTATATTGCCATGGCAGACCCGATGGATTTTTACACGATAGATGACTTAAGGCTTTCAACCGGTTTTCAAATCGAACCGGCAATTGCCACGAAAGATGATATTCTTCGAGCGATTAACAAGTACTATGACATAAATGAGGGTTTCGAGGAGCTGTTGACGGATGCATCGGCGGGGCAGGAAGCGGAAGAAGAAAAAATAGCCGATCAAGATTCACCCGTTGTTCGTCTCGTTAATCAAATTTTATCGACCGCCGCAGAGATGAAAGCGAGCGATATCCACATTGACCCGCAGGAGACAAAGGTTGCCATTCGCTACAGAATTGATGGTGTGCTACGAACGGAGCGCGTTCTGCCAAAACATATGCAAAGCGTTTTGACAGCAAGAATTAAGATAATGGCGAAATTGGATATTACGGAGCAACGCATTCCCCAGGACGGGCGAATGAAGATCAATTTGGATTTTCATCCTGTTGATCTCCGGGTGTCGACGCTGCCCACCGTTTATGGCGAGAAAATCGTCATACGCTTGCTAGACCTTGGCAGCGCATTGAATGACATTCATAAACTCGGGTTTAATAAAGTGAACCTGGCCAGGTTTATAGGAATGATTGAAAAACCGAATGGAATTGTACTGATTACAGGGCCTACTGGTTCAGGAAAATCATCCACCCTTTACGCAGCCTTGAACCGATTAAACAGTGAAGAAGTAAATATTATCACTATTGAAGATCCGGTCGAATACCAGCTCGAAGGCATTAACCAAATCCAGGTAAATCCGAATGTTGGCATGACGTTTGCACAAGGGCTCCGGGCCATCTTGCGGCAGGATCCGAATGTCATTATGGTCGGGGAAATCCGCGATAAAGAAACGGTTGAAGTCGCCATTCGGGCGTCTTTAACAGGGCATCTCGTGCTTAGCACCCTTCACACAAATGATTCTTTAGGAACGATTACAAGGCTGTTGGATATGGGAGTTGAACCGTTCCTGGTTGCTTCATCCATAAGCGGCATCATAGCCCAGCGCCTCGTTCGGAAAGTGTGCCGTGATTGCGCTGAAACGCAGCTTCCGACTAAACGAGAGATTGAAATTTTCGGAAGACGCGGATTGAAGATTGAGAAAGTGGTGCGCGGCAGAGGGTGCGCATCTTGCAATATGACAGGCTATAAAGGAAGGATCGCCATTCATGAAGTACTTGTTGTTGATGATGACATGAGAAAAGTCATTATGAATGGAGAAGCTTTTTCGAAATTAAGAGAACTGGCGATAAAAAACAAAACGATCTTTTTAATCGATGACGGTCTCTTAAAAGTGAAGCAGGGCATCACGACGACAGAAGAAATTTTGCGTGTCGCCATCCCTGAATAGGAGGTGCAAGCCATGAAAAACAAAATGGATCATTTGCTTCGTGCCGGTTTTGAATTAAAAGCGTCCGATATTCATCTTACCGTCGGGGTTCCACCTGTCTTTCGAATTCATGGCGAATTGAAGCGATTTGGAAAGGACCCGCTTACCCCTGCCGATACCGAGGGAATGGCAAAAGCAATCATTCCGGAAAATTTGTGGGTGCAATTTAAGGAAAAAGGAGAGCTTGATTTTTCATACGGGATTCCTGGAGTTTCCCGTTTCCGTATCAATACGTATTTTCAAAGATCGTGCATTTCCATGGCCATTCGGATTGTTCCGACAAAAATTCCGTCACTACTGGAGCTGGATCTGCCGCCTGTCCTTTCTACCATCGCTGAAAAACCTCAAGGCCTCGTTCTCGTCACAGGGCCGACAGGGAGCGGCAAATCGACAACACTTGCCGCGATGATCAACTATATGAATCAAACCATGCGGAAGCATATCATTACTCTTGAAGATCCGATTGAATATTTGCATAAACATGGAACATGCATCATTGACCAGCGGGAAGTCGGGTTTGATACAAACAATTTTGCAAACGGATTAAGAGCAGCGCTAAGGCAGGATCCCGATGTCATTATGGTTGGAGAAATGCGAGATCTTGAAACGATTCACACTGCCATCACTGCAGCGGAAACAGGCCATCTCGTCTTCGGTACGCTTCATACATCAAGTGCACCGGCGACGATTAACAGAATTATCGACGTATTTCCTCCTTCCCAGCAAGCACAAATCAGAATACAACTTGCATCCGTTCTTGTGGCGATCATTTCGCAACGCTTGTTTCCAAAAGTCGATAAAAAAGGGAGAGTAGCAGCAACGGAAATATTAATTAACAATTCAGCAGTTTCAAACTTAATCAGAAATGAGAAGGTCCACCAAATCGTTAACATCATGCAAACATCGAGAGTCCAAGGAATGCATACGCTTGAAGCGAGCATAAAAGAGCTTATCGAGTCGGGCCGTGTGTCAGCGGATGCAACGATTCCTTATATACAGGAAAAGGTGAATTAACATGCCTCGTTTCAAATACAGCGGACGCGACCTAAAAGGGAAAAGAACCGGAATTGTCACTGCAGTTTCAAAAAGAGAAGCGATGCTGCAGCTAAAACAAAAAGGCATTCGCGTTCTTGAAATGAATGAAATTCCCGAAACGCTGTGGACGAAGGAGATTACGATCGGAAAACCGGTCAAGCTGCAAGATTTTGTCATTTATTTGCGGCAGTTTTCAACGCTGTTAAGGGCAGGAGTTTCTGTAGTTGAAGCGACAGCTATATTAGCGCAGCAGACAGAAAGCAAAGCGTTAAAGAAAGCGCTCATTGCGATTGAACAAGACTTGCGGGAAGGAAAGCCGTTGTCTGAGGCAGCTGGGAAGCATAAAAAGATTTTTTCGAGCATGTTTGTCAATATGGTAAAAGCGGGAGAAGCCGGAGGAAATATGGATGACACGCTTGAGCGATTAGCCGTTCATTTTGAGAAACAACATTTTACGAAACAAAAAATCGTTTCAGCGCTTGCATATCCGATTGCCGTCGGCCTGTTTTCCATAGCCATTGTTACTTTCTTGTTAGTAAAGGTTGTACCGACGTTCATTGATATGTTTAAAGATTTTGGCGGTGAACTTCCGGCAATTACGCAATTTGTGCTGAATTCCAGCAAATTTTTGCAAAAGTTTTGGTGGCTGTTTATTTTATTTTTTGCAGCCTGTTTGAGCGTAGTCGGCGTAATTAGAAATAATAGAAATACAAAGTATTATTTAGATTATTTTTTGCTCCGAATTCCGGTTTTCGGGAAGATGCTCCAAAAAGCCGCCCTGGCAAGAATGACAAGAACGCTCAGTTCGCTTTTTGCAAGTTCAGTGCCGATTCTTCAGGCACTTACTATTGTTGAAAGCATCGTCGAAAATGAAGTGATTGCAAGTGTGCTCCGCAGATCCCGTGATTCTCTTGAACAAGGAAAATCACTGACGGAACCAATGCGAAAACATTGGGCATTTCCTCCATTAGTATCGCAAATGATCGCGATCGGAGAAGAATCGGGATCACTTGATTCAATGCTAGCAAAAGTAGCTGACTTTTATGAACGGGAAGTAGAAAATTCCACCGACCGGATAAAGTCCCTGATCGAACCGATCATGATCGTCGTTCTTGCCGGCATAGTCGGCACCATTGTAACTTCGATAATGGTTCCAATGTTCAAGATTTTCCAACAAGTTCGCTGATATTTTTTACAAATTTTTAAAAAATTCACCTTTAAATACCTTTTAATTCTAGTATAATAAGGTCGAAAGAATCATTTTTAGTCCAAAATTACTATGGAAAGGGAGAGAGTTATGCTGCAAAAATTAAGAAAAAGACTTAAAAATCAGAAGGGGTTAACGTTGATTGAACTTTTGGCAGTAATCGTTATTTTAGGGATTATTTCTGCGATTGCCGTACCGAGTATTGGGGGATTGATTAATAAGAGCAAAAGTGATGCCACTGTAGCAGAGGGTATTCAAATCATTAACGCAGCAAAGCTATATGTTACAACCAATCCAAATGTAACTTCCATTTCTGCTAATGATCTTTCACAATATTTAGATAATGTGAAAGACAATGATTTTAGCGTAACTGTGGGAAAAAGCGGAAACAAACATACCTACACCTTAGTTGATCATGGTGCAGCGAGTATTGTACCAGATGCAGGAAATGATAATACAGTAACTGAAGCAGAACTTCAAACTTATACAAATGCCAATTAGATATGAATATTCTTTATATTATTACTTTCTTTTATGGGATTATCTTAGGCTCCTTCTTCAACGTCGTCGGCCTGCGGGTGCCATTAAAGCAATCCATTGTCAAGCCGCGCTCACATTGTCCGAGCTGCGGACATACGTTAGGGCCGCTTGAACTTATACCGGTTGTATCTTTTGTCATACAAGGGGGAAAATGCAGACGCTGCAAGGCGTCCATTTCTCCCTTATATCCATTCGTAGAACTGATGACGGGAGTGCTTTTTGTTTTCGCTCCGTTTGTCATCGGATGGAATGCCGAGCTCTTCATCGCTTGGACGCTCATCTCTCTTTTTGTTATCGTATTTGTGTCAGATTATAAATATATGATTATCCCAGACAAAGTCCTGCTTGTATTTGCAGTGATTTTTTTATTAGAGCGGATTTTTCTGCCGCTTTCCCCATGGTGGGATTCGATTGCGGGTGCAGCTGCCGGCTTTGGCCTGCTGCTATTTATAGCAGTCATCAGCAACGGCGGAATAGGCGGAGGAGACATTAAACTGTTTGCTGTCATCGGCTTAGCGCTTGGAACAAAGCTCGTCCTTCTTTCCTTCTTCTTCGCAACAGTGTTTGGTGCCGTTTTTGGCCTGGCGGGGCGCATAACGGGAAAGCTTGAAAAAGGAAACCCAATTCCTTTTGGGCCATTTATCGGTTTGGGGACTCTATGTGCATATTTCTGTGGCGAAACAATCGTTTACTGGTATTTAAAATCTTTCTTTTAGGGAGTTTTCATCATGGGAATGCATTTTCGGTTCGGGAATAAACGGACGATAAATTTAACAATGAAAGATTATGTGATTCGGTTTGCGGAGCTAAAACAAGCCTATCCGCCAGTTATTTCCCGCTGGGGCGAACGTTTTTTGCCGCCTGGTTTAATAAAAGATGGCAAAATAAAAGATTTCGAAATGATAGAGTCCATACTCGAAGAATGCGTAGAAGATTGGAAAATAGCAAAAAGGCCGATTCGTTTCCTCGTACCGGACCAATTTGTGGTTATCCGAAAGATTTCGATTCCTGCAGATATTCAAGATGATGAAATAAAAGGGTACTTATATATGGAACTAGGAACGAGCATTCATTTGCCATTTGATGAACCTGTATTTGATTACTTTCCGATCAGCAGTTCGGATCATGAGAAAAAAGAAATTCTTTTGTTTGCTGCCCCTGAAGAAATGGTAACGGAATATGCAAGTTTGTTTGAACAAGTAAAATTAAAACCTGCAGCAGCGGATATCTCATGTTTAGCCTTATACAGACTGTATTTTGAACAAGAAAAATACAGCGAGAATGAAAACTTAATGATGATGCATATTGATTTATTAACCGTTAATATAAGCATTTTTGAGGGCCATCTTCCGGTATTTATGAGGCATCTTCCACTGGAATTTGATGTCTCAAAATGGGATCATACAACTTCCACTGATCAAGAGAACAGCTATTCCGGCGATAGTCAGGAAGTGTTGAATCCGCTCGAAAACATTTATAAAGAAGCAGAAAGAGTCATGAATTTTTACCGTTATTCTCTTAATCAAGGAAACCGGCAAATTACAAAAATACTGATTGATGGGGACCATCCGTGGATAGAGGAAATCTATAAAGAAATCAAAGTACGTTTTGAAATTCCGACTGTCACAATTGAGAGCCGGACAATTGAGGCTGCACCGGAAGATCGAGCAGTTTCTCCTTTTCACTTGAATATCGGGTTAGGATTAAAAGAGGTGTAGACATGCTAGTTGAAATCAACCTCCTTCCCAAAAAAGAACCGAGAAACCTATCTTTATTATTTGCCATAGTAACGTTCTCAGGAATGATCCTTATTGGTGCAGCCTTTTTAATTTGGCAAATGAACGAAAAGAAAGAGGAACTTGCAAATGTAGAAAATCAAGTTCAATTAACGAATGAAATTTTGGAAGCCAAAAGAACGAAGCTCGCTGATTTCCAGTCGGCGAGCTCTGTACAAGAACTCGAAAAAGCCATAAAATGGGCAGAAAAACAGCCATATAACCTCGTTTATGTTTTACAAAAGCTTACGAAAATATTGCCAGAAAGAGGATTTTTAACTGAATTCAACCTTGAAAAGGACAGCATCATTAACCTAATCATACAATTTGATACGAAAAGTGAAGCGGCTTATTATTTGAACTCGCTTTTGAATTATAAATGGATCGATGAGGCGGTAATCACCAAGGAAAAAGCCGGCGACTGGGAAATTATCAATAACAAAACTCCTCTATCAGACGATCAACTAACAGATTTGGCCAAAAAAAATTTTTTTCCGCGGTATTACGCTGAATATGAAATCAGGTTAAATATCGCTGAACTGAAACAAGCGTATAAATCAGAAATGGAAAAATCAAAGGAAGGAAATAAAGGCGAAGAGGAAGGGGGAGACTCCCCTTGAACCTTCACATTACGAAAAAGCAAATATTGCTCGTAATCCTTGCTTTGTTTCTATTTATCAGTCTTTTTACAGGAAGTTACTATCTGCTATTGGTGCCGTTAAAACAAAAGATTGATCGAAAAGAAGCGGAACTGAAAATGATAAACCAGGAAACGGCGATCATTGAAAGCAAGTTAAACCAATCAAAAGACGAAAAAGTTTTAAGCACGATGGAGCTTCAAAAGAAAGTACCGGTTAAAAGGCTTTTGGATCAATTGCTGCTTGATATTGAGAAAGCGGAAATCGTTTCGGACACATATATTAGCGAAATGAAATTAAACGGTACAGAAGAAGACGAATCGATTGAAAGCACCGAGAATGATTCTGTAGAGGCTATAGAAAAAATTGCTGAAACAAATAAGAAAGAAACGGATGATGAAGCGTCCTCAAGCGAAGATGAAACTTTACCCAACGGAGTAAAGAAAACTTCGATAACCATAATTGGCGAAGCCGATACGTATTTCGAATTGGAAAAGTTCATTGATTCCCTTCAATCTTTGCAGCGAATAGTCAAAGTTGAGAGCTTAAGCTTTACTGCACCGGAAGAGATTTATAAGGTTGACCAGGAACGAAAACCGATCGAATTTGAAATCACGATCGCAGCTTATTATTATCCTAAACTCGAAGATTTGCAAAAAGAACTGCCACCTATCGATACGCCTGGAATTTCAAACAAGAAAAATCCATTCAGCGGATTTTCTGATATCCAGTCTAGCAAAAAATTTGACGAAAGCATTCGATAACAAGACGACAAAAGTCTTGTTATTTTTTTTTGCCGATATGTTAGGATGTTAAAAACTAGAATTGATGACAGGAAGGGAGGATGGAAAGTGGACAAGCGTGAAAAAGGACAGACGATTACGATCAAAATTAACGGTAAAGACCGTCCGTTTAAAGAAGCCCATTCAGAAGACGCTGATACAAAAAAAAAGACCGAATATAACAAGCGTTTGGATAAGGATGAATACGTAACAAGATATGAAACGGCAGCTGCTGAGGAATCTTTAGAGGAGAGTTTCGATTGGATTCTTCCTGAATTGACTGATGAACCGAAAGTGGCAGAAAAAAAAATTGCAGATGAGACAATAAAGAATAAGAACAAAGGATGGAGCGGAGCTGCAAATCGAAAAACATCGCAAGGAATTTTCACCTCTATCTTTTTTTCTGTGTTTCTTGCCATTTTATTAGGAGTCAGCTTTGGTCTTATTTTATTAAAGTCCGTTATCACTGATAATTCGGCAGAAGAAATTGAAGAACCTATTCCTGCAGCAGATGAAGTAAAGCCTGCAGCAGGAACTGCTTCGGCAAATGTGCCGCCTATTTCTGCTTTTATTGTCCAGGAAGGCGTTTATTCAACGAGTGAAGCAGCAGAAAAAGCGAAATCTGCTGTTGAACAAAAAGGAGCTCCGGCCCATATCGTGAATATGAACGAACAATTTTTTGTATATTTGAGTGTGGCAGACAGTATGGAAAATGCAAAGGAAATCGGGAGTGGATTGAAAAGCAACGGGATAAACGTTTTTGCAAAGCCGCTTGATTTTGGCGGAAAACAACTGAGTGGTCTACAAGAAACAGAGAGAAAGCTTCTTGAGTCAGCTCCCGCTCTCTATGAAATACTTGCAAGAGCCGCTTCAGAAGCGTCCTTGACCAATTCTATCTCCCGGGAAACTGCTGAAAGCCTCAATAAGCAGGGAGAAGTGATTTTTCAAATAGAAGAGGCCGCCCTCAAAAATAATAATTTAAAAAAACTTAGAGATCGTCTCGTTAATGCAATTGAGAGAGCAAATGCCATTCAAAAATCTACTGAACTAGAAAAGGTAAAAGAACTGCAAAATGAACTCCTTTCTTTTCTAGCTGCCTATCAAAGCTTATAAAAAACTTCAAACATTTTCCTCTCAGCTGTAATTCCGAAAAAAGATAATTTCTGCATATTTTCTGGGAAATAAGACAAAATATTAACGTCTGTTTGAATATTATTCGACAGACTTTTTTTGTGGAATCTCTTTTCGTTTTTAGGGTTGGGAGTTAAAAAACATGTTCGTTTTTTATGAAAATATCTTTTATAAATTGTTTGATAAGGAAAAGTTTGATACGATTATCTTGTATCTCCCGAATTGATGCGATTGTAAAGGTAAGGTGATTTTTTGTGCAGCGCCTCATTTTAGCCTCATCTTCTCCACGGCGAAAAGAACTTCTTGAAAATCTTCACTTAACTTTTGAAATCTCCAAAAGCGAAGTCGATGAAACCTTTGATCCCGGAATGAAACCGGAAGAGATTGTCATGGAATTGGCGTTTCGAAAGGCAAGCTTTGTTGCGGAAAAAAATCCTTCTTCATTTATTATTGGCTCCGATACGATTGTTGTTGTCGATGGAAAGGTGCTTGGAAAACCGCACACAAAGGAAGAAGCTTTCGGAATGCTGAAGCTATTGTCTGGCAGAACTCATTCTGTTTTTACAGGGGTGGCAATCGTCTCTCCTGAAAAAAACGCAACATTTTTTGAGAAAACAGATGTCACATTTTGGGAGCTGACCGATGAGGAAATCAAAGCTTATATCAGCACGGGGGAGCCGTTTGATAAGGCAGGAGCCTATGGAATTCAAGGCTTTGGAAGCATTCTCGTAAAACAAATCAGCGGAGATTATTTCAGTGTAGTCGGCCTGCCGGTGTCAAAAACGGTTCGAGAACTTCGGAAGGCAGGATATTCGTTGCCTTATTGAAAAACATTGCTGCAAAAATCAGCGCCTCAAAAGGTCCCTTTGACACATTAAGGGGGAATGAATTTGGATACACAATCTTTAATGATTCGGGATTTTCCAGAGGACGAACGGCCGAGGGAGCGCTTCATCCAAAGTGGACCGGAAAGTTTATCTAATCATGAAATATTGGCGATTTTATTAAGGACCGGTACGAAAGAGGAATCGGTGTTACAGTTAGCAAACCGGCTGCTAACTCATTTTGAGGGGTTAAGGCTCCTTAAAGATGCAACGCTGGAAGAAATCACGGCAATTAAAGGAATTGGAAAAGCGAAAGCGATTCAAGTTTTGGCAGCTGTTGAATTAGGACGGAGAATTGCAAATCTTAGTTATGATGATCGTTATGTGATCCGTTCGCCGGAAGACGGGGCAAAATATTTAATGAATGATTTGAGGTTTTTGTCACAAGAGCATTTCGTTTGCCTGTATTTAAACACAAAAAATCAGGTGCTTCATAGACAAACTATTTTTATTGGAAGTTTGAACGCATCCATTGTCCATCCGCGGGAAGTATTTAAAGAGGCGTTCCGCAGATCTGCGGCATCGATCATTTGCGCTCATAATCATCCTTCGGGAGACCCTACACCAAGCAGAGAGGATATTGAGGTCACAAAACGGCTTGCCGAGTGCGGGAAAATTATTGGAATTGACCTTCTCGATCATTTAGTGATCGGAGAAAATAAATATGTGAGTTTAAAAGAAAAAGGTTATTTATGACACTATGATTTTATTTGACGTTGCGATATAATATTATTTATGATTTTTGCTGGCTGCGGGCTGGCAAATCAACCATTATAACCAACAATTAAGAAAAACTTCATTATAAATCGCCAAATTTTATTTTGCAAAAGTATCAGAAAGGGAGATACAATTATGTTTGGAATTGGGACAAGAGATCTTGGAATTGATTTAGGCACAGCGAATACCCTTGTGTATATAAAAGGGAAAGGAATTGTTGTCAGAGAACCTTCCGTTGTTGCAATACAAACGGACACAAAGCAAATTGTTGCCGTCGGAAATGATGCGAAAAACATGATCGGAAGGACGCCGGGGAATGTCGTGGCTCTCCGGCCGATGAAGGACGGCGTAATTGCTGACTTTGAGACCACTGCGACGATGATGAAATATTATATTAAACAAGCACTGAAAAACAAGGGCTGGTTTGCGGGAAAACCATATGTCATGATTTGTGTTCCATCCGGAATTACTGCTGTTGAAGAACGTGCCGTTATCGATGCAACCCGCCAGGCCGGGGCGCGTGATGCTTTTACAATTGAAGAACCATTTGCGGCGGCAATTGGCGCCAATCTTCCTGTCTGGGAACCTACCGGAAGCATGGTTGTTGATATCGGCGGCGGAACGACAGAAGTGGCGATCATTTCTTTAGGAGGAATTGTTACAAGCCAATCTATCCGCGTTGCCGGTGATGAGATGGATGAAGCGATCATTAACTATATCCGTAAAAATTACAACCTAATGATTGGTGAGCGTACTGCAGAAACAATTAAAGTAGAAATCGGATCTGCCGGCGATCCGGTTGGCATTGAAAACATGGAAATCCGCGGCCGTGACTTGTTGACAGGGCTTCCAAAAACGATTGAAATTACTGCTGAAGAAATTGCAAATGCTTTGCATGATACGGTTTATGCAATTGTTGATGCTGTAAAAGTAACGCTGGAAAAAACACCGCCGGAATTAGCAGCGGATATTATGGACCGGGGAATTGTGCTGACAGGCGGAGGGGCTTTACTCAGCAATTTGGACAAGGTTATCAGCGAGGAAACGAAAATGCCTGTCTTAATTGCAGAAAATCCGCTCGATTGTGTGGCAATTGGAACAGGAAAGGCACTTGACCATATCGATTTATTTAAGAACAAAGCGAAGGAATCTCGCTAATGCAGAAAAACAGAGGTGTAAATCATGCCACAGTTCTTCCTGAATAAAAGACTGATTGTCTTACTTGTCAGCATCATTATTCTAGTGGCATTGATTGGGTTTTCTTTAAGGGATCGGAAACAACTCACCTGGCCGGAACAGCTAATCAAAGATACAACCGGCTGGGTTCAATCCCTTGTTTCAAGGCCAGCACAATCTATTGCCGGTTTTATTGAAAACTTGCAGGACTTGCAAAATACATATAATGAAAACAAAGAGTTAAAAGCACGTCTTGATGATTTGGCCCGTCTGGAGGCAGAAGTACATGAATTAAAGAAAGAAAATGAAGAGTTGAAGGATATACTTGATAAAAAAGACTCTTTACGGGATTATGATCCTGCCCAGGCAACTGTAATTGCAAGGAACCCTGATCGCTGGCATGAACTGTTAATTATTAATAAAGGTGAAACAGATGGAATTGAAGCCGATATGGCTGTTATAACTTCCCAGGGGCTGATCGGAAAAGTAAAAAGTGTAAGTAAGTTCACATCGACTGTTCAGCTGCTAAGTGCAATGGATCCTAAAAACCGCGTTTCAGCGGTTGTCCAGGGCGAAAAAAATTTTTACGGCTTTATTGTAGGGTATGACGAGAAGAAAAAATTATTATTGCTTAAAGAAATCCCTTATGATGCGAAAATTAAGAAAGGCCAAAATGTGATTACTTCCGGTTTGGGCGTCGTTTTTCCGAAATTGCTGCAAATCGGAAAAGTAGTGGATGTCGTTCCCGACCAATACGGCTTAACACAAACGGCCTATGTGAAACCGTCAGCTAATCTTTACGATATTAGCCATGTGATGGTTGTAAAAAGAAAGATGACGAAGCCGGATGTAAGTGATATTGATGATAATGAAGAGGAGGAGGAACTGTGAATCGCTTCCTTCTTCCTGTTATGTTGGCAGCATTTTTTGTAATTGAAAGTGTTTTTGTGCATCTATTGCCTGATGGAACTTTTACAAGTGACCGTATTTTAGTTCCACGTTTTTTAATCATTGCAATTTTTTTCTTAACGGTTTACGGAAATAAACAATACGGAATCATTTACGGATTTGTATTCGGGCTTTTATTTGATGTGTTTTATACGGAAATTCTGGGAATTTATTTGTTCCTTTTTCCGCTGATGGCTTACGCAGTGTCGAAAATAATGAAGGTTCTTCAAACGAATATTGTGATTGTAACAATTGTATCGATTATTGGAGTGGCCTTGCTTGAACTGGGAGTGTACGAGATGAATTTTTTAATTCATCGAACCGATATGAACTTTCCTCATTTTGTTTCATTAAGGTTTCTTCCTACTATTATTTTAAATCTCGCATTTTCGATTATTGCTGCATACCCTTTGAAAAGACAATTTGAAAAATTCGCGGAGCATCTGACAGAATGAGACGATCGGTTTTCGCAAGGTGCTTCAAAGGGCCTTCTTTTCTTATATGGAAAAGAGGAAAAAAGCAGTTTCTGTCGAATTCTTTTTTGTGGAAAAGGAGCGGAGCTGCGCTAACAAAAATAGAAATAACAAGCTGTTAGAGCAAGATACATGTTTAGCTTTGTAAATATTTTAAAGCCTGGCTTCGCTCACACCGCCTTATTATGTTGGGGTTATTTTTCAAAATGAATCCAATTTCGATGTTGTGGTTAGGAGTTTAAACTCATGTTAGTTTTTTGTGGAAAAAGGGTGGAGCTCCGCTAAAATGGCCTTTTTGGTTATTTCAGAAATCATGATTTTTGTTTTGTACAGAAGCGGACTCCGCATATCTTTTCTATGCTTGTCGGGCTAAGCGAGGCGATTTTTGTTTTCTATTTTGAGGTGAACATCCTGCTATGAAAAAATTACAAAATGTAATGATTAAAGGGACTAAGTCCGGTTTGACCCTCTACTTGGATGATACCTGTTCTTATGAAGATTTAAAGAAGGAACTGAATGAGAAGCTTTCTGTTGCATACCGAGTTAATGAGGACCGCCAGCTTATCTCGGTTAAAGTAAAAGTTGGGAATAGATATCTAACGGAAGAACAAAAAGCAGAAATAAAAGAGCTTATTCGCCATAAAAAAAATCTTGTTGTCGAAGAAATTGAAACAAATGTAATGACGATTGAAGAAGCTGAACGCTTAAAATCAGAAAGTGAAATTGTGACTATCGCAAAGATTATTCGCTCTGGACAAGTCCTCGATGTTCCTGGGGATCTTCTTTTGATTGGAGATGTGAACCCTGGCGGAACCGTAATGGCAGGAGGGAATATTTTTATCATGGGGGCCTTAAAAGGAATTGCCCATGCAGGCTATTTAGGGAACAAGCAGGCAATCATTGCGGCTTTCGTTATGAAACCTTCCCAGCTTCGAATAGGTGATTGCATCAACCGTGCACCCGATCAGTATCCGGAAGGGGAAACCCGGGAAATGGAATGTGCATACATAGATGAAAACAATCAAATTGTCGTTGATAGAATACAAGCATTAATGCATCTCAGACCAGAGTTAACAAGATTGGAAGGGGGACGCTAATATGGGAGAAGCAATAGTAGTGACATCGGGAAAAGGCGGAGTCGGAAAGACAACAACTACAGCAAACTTAGGGACGGCTTTGGCTCTTCAAGGGAAACGTGTATGTCTTATAGATACAGATATTGGCCTTCGCAACTTAGATGTGGTTATGGGGCTTGAAAACCGGATTATTTATGATCTTGTTGATGTTGTAGAGGGAAGATGCAAGATTCATCAGGCTCTTGTAAAAGATAAGCGTTTTGAAGATTTGCTATTTCTGCTCCCAGCTGCACAAACTAGTGATAAATCAGCCGTTGCTCCCGAACAGATGAAGAATTTAGTAATGGAACTGAAACAAGACTATGACTATATTATTATCGACTGCCCTGCCGGAATTGAACAAGGCTATAAAAATGCCGTAGCAGGTGCAGACAGAGCTATTGTTGTTACTACTCCTGAAGTGTCAGCCGTAAGGGATGCAGACCGAATTATCGGATTATTAGAAAAAGAAAAAAATATTGAACCGCCGAAATTAATTATTAACCGTATTCGTACACACATGATGAAAAATGGAGATATGCTGGATGTGGATGAAATTACAGCTCATCTGTCCATCGATTTAATCGGAATTGTTGCTGATGATGATGAAGTAATTAAAGCTTCCAATCATGGGGAGCCGATTGCCCTCAATCCAAACAGCAAAGCTTCTATTGCATATCGAAACATTGCCCGCCGGATTTTAGGTGAATCTGTTCCGCTGCAACAGTTAGAAGAAGAAAGCAAAAGCGTCTTCTCGAAGATCAAAAAATTTTTTGGTGTTCGTTCATAATCATTAAGGAAGAGGCTGACTCATAAGTGTCTGACCCCCTCCGAAAAAGACAATATATAGAATCGCTTTATTAGTGTTTGTCTATATGTTGTCTTGGAGGGGGCTGGCTCTTTGTTAATGAGTCAGCCTCTTTTCTTTTTCCCTTTTAACAGTCATTTTCTTAATGAACAACTCATACACTTGTACAAATTTTAAAAGTGATTGGTGGGGAGAGAATGGGATCTAGAGCTGACGATATTCGGAGAAGAATTGCAAAAAGAAAGAAAGAGAAGGAACGGGCAGCCCGGGATTTTCAAAACCGTTTTTTCTTGGCTGAAGATGAAGAAAAATACGGGTTTGAAAAGCTTTCCACTTTTGAGGGCGGACCGGGAGAAGGAGAACATCCTCTTTTTCGAAAAGAGATCGTCATGTTGAAAATTTTGTTATCGGCTTGTTTAGTTCTGATTATTGCAATTATTTTTCGCAATCCATCTGATATGTTAGAACCGGCACGCAATTTTGTGAAAAATTCTATGGAAGAAGATTTTCAATTTGCTGCTGTATCGGACTGGTATGAAAAACAATTTGGAAAACCACTTGCGCTGCTTCCTTTTACAGATGATAGGGAGAAAAGCCAATCGGAATCAAGCCAGGATTATGCACTCCCAGCTTCCGGGAAAATACTTGAAGATTTTAATGCGAACGGACAAAGGATTATGGTTGAAACCGGTAAGGGTGCGGTTGTAGAAGCAATGAATGAAGGATATGTTCGTTTTGCCGGTGAAAAAGAAGGATTTGGCAAAACAGTGATAATTAAGCATGGCGATGAAAGCGAGTCATGGTATGGCAACTTGGAAAACATCAATGTGATCTTATATCAGTACATTGAAAAAGGCATGCCAGTCGGAACGGTTTCTGAAGGGAAAGATGAGACAAAAGGGGCATTTTATTTTGCAATTAAAAAAGGGGATGATTTTATTGACCCTATTCAGGTGATCCGCTTTGAATAAAATCATTTCCATACTTTCACATATTCACATTCATCCGCTCTTGTGGGTTGTTATTGCAATTGCGGTTTTGACAGCGCGTTTTATTGAACTGTGCCTGTTCCTGTTGATTATTTTTATTCATGAAATGGGACATGCGGCAGCAGCTTCGTTGTTTTCATGGAGGATCAAGAAAATTTCTTTGCTGCCTTTTGGCGGTGTAGCAGAAGTTGAAGAACACGGAAATCGTCCATTAATGGAGGAAGCAGCCATAATTCTTGGAGGTCCTCTTCAACATGTTTGGATGATGGGCTTGGCTTTTCTTTTTTATGAACTTTCCTTGCTGCCGGATTATTGGTATGGTTTATTTATTCAATTTAATTTTATGATTTTGATTTTTAACTTTCTGCCGATTTGGCCGCTGGATGGAGGAAAACTCTTGTTTTTATTTTTTTCATTAAAACATTCGTTTCCGGATGCACACAAATTTACTTTACTCATTTCAATCGGCTCCATCGTTCTTTTGACTATTATTACTTTATTAACGGCCCCTTTGAATTTGAATGTTTGGATCGTTATCGCATTCTTGGCATATTCCGTTTATAATGAATGGAAGCAAATGCGGTTTGTCTTTATCCGATTTTTACTTGAAAGATATTACGGTAAGAATAGTGATATCCGCTCTTTAAAGCCCATTACCGTCACGGAAGATGAATTGGTCATCAAGATTTTGGAACGGTTTCACCGGGGATGCAAGCACCCGATTATTATTGAAAAGAACGGGAAGGAAAAGGGTACTCTTGACGAAAATGAACTGCTTCATGCCTATTTTTCTGAAAAAATGACCTCTGCGAAAGTCGGAGATTTGCTATACACTTATAAATGGTAGAATAAGATTCATGATCTGGATTAAAGCGAGGAAACATTTTGATGAAAATAATTGTCAACAGTCTAACGAGGGAGAAGCGGTTTGCTCTTCTTAACGGACAAACAATTGAAAAATTTTTTATCGAGCAGCCTAAAAGCCATTCAATTGTTGGAAATTTGTATCTTGGAGTTGTTTCAAAAATACTCCCTGGAATGAACGCGGCATTTGTAGATATTGGCGAAGAGAAGTCAGGGTATTTACATAGAGATAAATTGCCGGCGTTTGTAAAATCGGATGGACCGAAAGAGGTGCGGAACAGCCGATCTATTTCATCTTTAGTTCACCAAGGTGAAAAAATTCTCGTTCAGGTAGAGAAAGATGCTACCGGAACGAAAGGGCCCAGGCTTACCGGTATTATCGAGCTTAAAGGGGAACATATTATATATTTGCCAAATGGCCGGTATGTAGCAGTGTCAAAAAAAATTGCTGATGAGCGAAACAGGGAACGATGGAGAAGGTTCGGAAAACTACTTAAAACTGAATACGAAGGGCTGATTTTTAGAACCAGTTCAGAAAATCAATCAGAAGCAGCGCTTGCGAGTGAACTTGAGGAGCTTAGAAATATGTATAAGGAGCTTGAAAGGACTGCCTCCTCGAGGAAAAATCCTGGGCTGCTCTTTGAAAAAGATTTGTTTTATGAACAATTGATTTCGGAAATAAAAACGTATGGCAGAGGAGAAGTTATTGTTGATGATATTCGTCTAAAAAACAAAATCGAACGATATGTCAAAGCTGAAAAAATTAATATGAATGTAACATTATATAAAGGCAAGGAAAATATTTTCAGTGCCTGGGAAATCGAACACCAGATCGAAAAAGCATTAAAGCGCATTGTCTGGCTTGAAAATGGGGCCTACCTTATTTTTGATGAAGCGGAGGCACTTACGGTCATTGATGTAAATACCGGGAAATATTCAGGCAAAAATGACTTGCATGATACGGTTGTTTCCGTGAATTTAGCGGCTGCAGAAGAAGCTGCGCGCCAAATAAGGATTAGGGACATTGGTGGAATTATTTTAATTGATTTTATAGATATGCAGAAAGAGGAAGACCGTGAGCGGGTCCTTCAGAAAATACAATCCGAGTTAACAAAAGATGACAGAAGAACAAAAGTGATTGGATTTACTCCGCTAGGAATTTTGCAGCTGACAAGGAAGAAAACGAAGGTGGCCATTTCCGAGGCTTTGACCGTAAAATGCGCTGTTTGTGAAGGAACTGGCAGGGTATTAAGCCCTGAAACGATTGCTTTCCGGCTTGAACGGGAACTTTGGGAATACCGGCATTCTGATTATGACGGTGTGTTAATTGAAACAACTAGAGAGGTAGCTAATATTTTTACCGGGGAAAATTATATTCACCAAATCCGGCTTGAAGAACTGCTTGGATTGAAAATAAAATTTGAGATTAAAGACGATTCTCCGAAACCTTTTTATCATATCAGACGCTTTGAGAGGCTGACTCATAGAGGGCTTTCACCCTCCAACAATGACAATATATAGAATGGCTTTATTTGAGTTTGAAAAAGATGTTGTATTTGAAGGGTCTGACCTTCCTATTGACACTCTGCAAAAATCGTGATAGTATTTTCATGTTATGTTTGTAGCGCACCCGTGCTACAACCGCACAGAGCAGGTATTAAGATTTTGTTGCTGCAAAACACCTGTGATGGCGAGTCTTAGTCCATAAGGAGGTGCAATTCATGTATGCTATAATCGAAACTGGCGGTAAGCAGGTTAAAGTAGAAGAAGGCCAAACGATCTATATCGAAAAGCTTAACGCTCAAGAAGGCGACACAGTTACTTTTGACAAGGTCCTTTTCGTAGGCGGCGATAATGTAAAAGTAGGAAGCCCATTAGTAGAAGGCGCTACTGTTACAGGGAAAGTTGAAAAGCAAGGACGTCAAAAGAAAATCATTGTCTTCAAGTACAAGGCGAAGAAAAACCAGCGCAAAAAGCAAGGTCATCGTCAGCCTTACACAAAAGTTGTGATTGAAAAAATCAACGCATAAGGTTGTTTACCGATGATTAAGATTACGATTAATCGTACAGAATCCGGACAAATTAAATCATTTATAATGAGTGGACATGCCGGATTTGCCGGGTATGGCAATGATATTGTTTGTGCAGGTGCTTCTGCTGTATCTTTCGGCGCTGTTAATTCAGTGATTGCGTTAACAGGCATTGAACCTGTCATCGAACAAAGAGATTCCGGTTTTCTCCGATGTGAATTTCCATTGGATATCCCAAAAGAAGCACAAGAGAAAGTACAACTCCTTCTTGAAGGAATGGTCGTTTCATTGCAAACGATTGAAAGAGATTACGGAGAGCACATAAAAATTACCTACAAATAGGGAGGTGAAACAAATGCTAAGATTAGATCTTCAGTTTTTCGCTTCTAAAAAGGGAGTAGGTTCTACAAAGAACGGCCGCGATTCAATCGCGAAGCGCCTTGGTGCCAAACGTGCGGACGGTCAATTTGTAACCGGCGGTTCGATCCTATACCGTCAACGCGGTACGAAAATCTACCCGGGTGTGAACGTAGGCCGCGGCGGCGACGACACTCTTTACGCGAAAGTTGACGGAGTCGTTAAATTTGAGCGTTATGGCCGTGACCGCAAGAAAGTGAGTGTATATCCGGTTGCAAAAGAGGCTTAAACCAATAAAAGACAGGGCTGACTCATAAGGGTCTGATTCCCTCCAACAATAGCAATATATAGAAGGTTTTATCAGTGATAGTCTATATATTGTATTGGAGGGGTCTGACCCTTTGCTTTTGAGTCAGCCCCTTTCTTTTATCTTTCGGAGAGAACAATTTTCACATTTCTGTGTAATTTTGCTTACGCGTTCACACTTTTTTGATATACTATCAGCAAGCAGTCTTCTGTCGTTTAATTACTGTGTAGGAGTTTTTTTTATGAAAAAAGACTGGAATACTATCGAGGCGCTTCGGCATGTGCGGCATGATTGGTTAAATAAACTTCAATTAATAAAAGGAAACCTGGAGTTGAACAAAATTGACAGGGCCCTCGAAATCATTAATGAAATTGTCATTGAAGCACAGCATGAGGCAAAGCTGTCCAATCTTAAAATAACTGAATTTGCATCGCTCCTTCTTACATATAATTGGGAAAATCATGCCTTTCAACTTGAATATGAAGTGATGGATAATATGGAAATACCTGCAGGGAATGATCTATTTATTACGGAATGGACAAAATCGTTTTTTTCGTGTTTAAACGACTCAATTGAAACATTCCATAACAATTATCTTTCAGTTTCTATTGAAGCTTGTGAGAAAGGCACTTGTTTCTTTTTTGATTTTAGCGGGATAATAGCAGATAAAGAAAAAATTTCAGCATTTTTGGCTAAAAAATACCCATTTTTAAAAGTTGAGGTTCAGGAATTCTCTGACGAGGAACTTGCACTTGCTGTTTTTTTGCCTAATACATAGGGAATATAGTAATGAACGATTCTCATCTAAGGATAAGTCAACTTTATGGAGGAACAAAAATGTTTGTCGATCAAGTAAAAATATATGTAAAAGGCGGGGACGGCGGCAATGGAATGGTCGCTTTCCGCAGGGAAAAATATGTTCCAAAGGGAGGACCTGCAGGCGGAGACGGCGGGAAAGGAGCAGACGTCGTTTTTGAAGTTGATGAAGGTCTGAGGACGCTAATTGATTTCCGGTATCAGAGGCACTTTAAGGCTCCGCGCGGGGAGCACGGCATGTCTAAGAACCAGCATGGAAAAAATGCGAAGGATACGATTGTGAAGGTGCCGCCCGGAACAGTTGTTAAAGATGCAAAAACAGGGGAAGTCATTGCTGATTTAACAGAACATGGCCAAAAGGCAGTCATTGCCAAAGGGGGAAGAGGCGGACGCGGGAACACACGGTTTGCCACTCCGGCAAATCCTGCTCCTGAAATTTCCGAGAATGGTGAACCGGGACAAGAAAGGGAAGTAATTTTAGAATTAAAGCTCTTGGCAGATGTCGGTCTTGTCGGTTTTCCAAGTGTCGGTAAATCGACTCTCCTTTCCGTCGTTTCATCAGCAAAGCCCAAGATTGCAGAATACCATTTTACAACCATTGTACCGAACTTGGGTGTGGTTGAAACAGAGGATGGCAGAAGTTTTGTAATGGCGGATCTGCCGGGCTTAATTGAAGGGGCGCATTCAGGAGTTGGTCTCGGCCATCAATTTTTAAGGCATATTGAAAGAACAAGAGTAATTGTCCATGTACTTGATATGGCTGCGATGGAAGGGCGCGACCCATATGAAGACTATGTAACGATTAACAAGGAATTAAAGGAATATAATCTAAGATTGACGGAAAGGCCGCAAATTATTGTCGCTAATAAAATGGATATGCCCAATGCAGAGGAAAACCTTGAAGAATTCAAGAAAAAGTTAAAGGAACGTTATCCTATTTTCCCAATTTCTGCAATTGCCAAGCGGGGGTTGCAGGATCTATTGTTTGCGATTGCCGATAAACTTGAAGAAACTCCGGAATTTCCTCTTATGGAAAAAACAGAAAAGACCGGTGTGCACAGGGTAATGTATAAGCATGAAATAGAACAGGAAGTATTCAAGATTACCCGTGATCCGGACGGAAGCTTTGTTCTATCCGGCGAAAAGATTGAACGCCTTTTTAAGATGACTGATTTCTCAAGAGATGAATCTGTTCGCCGCTTTGCTCGCCAGCTCCGCAGCATGGGTGTAGATGATGCTCTGCGTGAAAGGGGAGCAAAAGACGGCGATACAGTTAAGCTGTTCGATTATGAGTTCGAGTTTATTGAATAGCTTTTATGATTAACGGGGTGGAGAAATGAGACATGATAAATTTAATAAAAAATTTTATTTAGTCCGTGAAGATGTTCTTCCAGAAGCGATGAAAAAGACCCTTGAAGCAAAGGAAATGATTGAAAGGGGAAAAGCCGAGTCTGTCTGGGAAGCCGTTAAGCGTGTTGATCTAAGCCGAAGTGCTTTTTATAAGTACAGAGATACGGTCTTTCCTTTCCATACAGTTGTTAAAGAGAAGTTGATCTCACTGTTTTTTCACCTCGAAGACCGCTCCGGGACGCTCTCGCAGCTGTTAAGTGTCGTCGCTTCGGCTGGATGCAACGTTCTTACGATCCATCAAACCATTCCATTACAGGGAAGAGCAAACGTAACTTTATCGCTGAATATAACGGAAATGGGAATTGAAATTGATGAGCTTTTAACACGTCTCCGCAGGCTTGAATTTGTAGATAAAGTTGAAGTGCTGGGTTCAGGTGCGTAGAACTGCCGCCTTATTCCCGGCTGTTTTTTGTTTTATTTGATCTCATTCATTCGATGAAAAAAATTTGAATTTTTACTTTATTAAAGTGATAAAGTGATGTATTGTTTAAAGATAAGGCGCTGCTTTAAAGCGTTAACGCGATGAGGGCCAGACCCTCAATTTAGTCTTGGGAGGAGATTTTGTTGAGAGTTGGTTTTTTGGGGCCGAGGGCAACATTCACGGAAATGGCTGTCAGGGAAATATTTCCGGGTGCAGAATCAATTCCATTTCAAACGATTCCGGAATGTATGGACGCAGTTGAAGAGGGGAAAACTGATATGTGCCTTGTCCCGCTTGAAAATGCCCTGGAAGGGTCCGTTAATATCACACTTGATTATTTAATACATGAAGTAGAGCTGCCCATTATTGGAGAAACAACTTTGCCGATTCGTCAGCATTTTATGGTACATAAGGAAAATCAGCACAGATGGAAAGAAATTGAATTGATATACAGCCACGCACATGCCATTGCCCAGTGCCATCGATTCTTGCATCAGCAATTTAGGGGAGTCCGCTGTGAAACGACAACTTCTACAGCTGCAGCTGCGAAATATGTCAAAGACCATCCCGAAATAAAGGCTGCCGCGATTGGAAATGCACTGTCGGCAAAAGAATATGGATTGATTATTGTAAAAGAAGATATTCACGATTTCGGGCACAACCATACACGTTTTGTGATTTTATCAAAAAGTAACAAAGATAAACCTGACATAAAACGTGTTCCCGACAGTTTTAAAACATCGATAATGGTCACTCTGCCAACAGACCAGGCAGGAACTTTGCATCAAGTTTTATCTGCATTCGCATGGAGAAAGCTGAATTTGTCAAAAATCGAATCCCGCCCGATGAAAACAGGGCTCGGTAATTATTTCTTTATTATTGATATTGAAATGAAAATGGATGATGTATTAATTCCTGGTGCGATTGCAGAACTCAAAGCTCTCGGCTGCAAAGTAAAAGTGCTGGGTAGCTACCCTTCTTTTCAACTGAAAAAAGCAGCAAAAGGATCCAGTTAGAGGATCCTTTTGATTTATACTTAGATAAAATTAAAAAGTCAGCTTTTAAACGCCTGCTTGACGGGCAATTTGGACAATGGTTAGGCCTAAAGACTCGACATCTTTCTCGGCTGTTTCTCTTCCAACTGAAATACGGATAAATTCCTTCGCTTCTTTATTATTGATTCCGAGTGCTTGCATGGTTTTCGAAGGAGACTGCAAGCCTATTTGGCATGCCGTTCCTGTTGATATAGCAAATCCCCGCCGGTTGCACTCAAGCATTACCCATTGGCCTTCTAACCCATGTAATCTCAACCCAATAATTGATGGAAGCTGCATATTCGGATCCTTCGCTTCATAAATAGTAATTCGGTCGCTAATCTCTTTTACGGAATGTTTAAATATATCTCTTAGTTTTAAAAATTTTTTCGTATATTCAGTTTGATTCGCATAAGATTTCTCGGCTGCAGCAACCATAGCCGCTATTCCAGGTACATTTACTGTTCCGGGCCTGAAACCCCTTTCATGTACAGCCGCCGGAAAAAAAGTTTTCCAAGATAAAAACGGATTGACATAAACGGCTCCAACCCCTTTTGGACCGTAAAACTTATGGCTCGATATAGAAAAGCTGTCCGCCCATTTTATTAATTTGTCTAAATTAATTTTTCCAAACGTTTGGACACAGTCACTGTGAAATAAAATTTCGTTTTGTTTACAAAGTAAGCCAATTTCCTCAATCGGCTGAATAGTTCCGATTTCCGGATTTGCATGTTGAATGGTGATAAGGAATGTATCCTCCCGTATCGCAGCCTGTAATTTTTCAAGGTCAATAATCCCATCACTGTTAAATGGAAGGTAGGAAATCTCATAGCCATCTTTTTCGAGATGCATTAATGAGCTATGAATTGAAGAATGCTCGGCTAGGCATGCTATAATATGCCGGCCTTTTTTTCTTGTTGCTGATGAAAGTGCATGGATGGCAAGGAAATTACTTTCCGATCCTCCGCTTGTAAAATAAATTCCTTCTTTTTCAACTTTTAGAAGTTGAGCTAACTTTATACGGCACTGATCGAGCAATGCAGCAGCATTGCTGCCAATATCATGGAGACTTTGTGTATTTCCAAAAAAATTTTGCGAAGCTTTTAAAAAAATTTGTGCAGCTTCTTCATCAAGCGGACAAGTAGCGGCGTAATCAAAATATTTCATGATTTTTCCCAACTTTCAAACTTTTTATTGTAAAAAATACTTGTCAATATATTAAATCTATGTAAATATAAGTGTCAAGACACCTGTAAAAAGGAAGGTGAAAACTAGATGAGTTTTTCAGATGTAATCATTATCGGAAGTGGCGTGGCAGCATTACAGCTGGCAAGGAACCTTCGATCTGAAATAAATGTTAGAATTATCACAAAGTCGCATGTAAGAAATGGAAATTCTTATCTTGCGCAAGGCGGTGTTGCGGCTGCTCTAGGTGAGAAAGACAGCCCATATCAACATTATGTTGATACCATAAAGGCAGGAAGGTATCATAACGATCAAGAAGCCGTTTTCAAGATGACTTCGGAAGCACCGAAATTAATTCAAAATCTTTATGCTTCGGGCTGTTCATTTGATAAAAACGAACGTGCTGAATTGCTTCTCGGCATGGAGGGAGCACACAGCGAAAAAAGAATTGTCCACGGGGGCGGTGATGCAACCGGGAGCAGAATTATAGATTTTTTGTTAAGCCAATTGAAAAAGAATGTGTCCATTACAGAAAATGTGTTTGTATATGACTTGCTAATAGATAAGCAGTCAAAACGGTGCATTGGAGTAAAAGGAAAAGACAAGCATGGAAACATTGAATATTTTTATGCCGATCGTGTAGTTATTGCTACCGGAGGATGCGGCCAACTGTACAGCTTTACATCAAATGCCGAAACAGTGACTGGAGACGGACTGGCGCTCGCCTATCGAGCCGGAGCAGAACTTGTTGATATGGAATTTGTTCAATTCCATCCTACGCTTTTGTTTAAAGATGGAAAAACGAGAGGTCTTATATCCGAAGCTGTCCGCGGAGAAGGCGCAAGGCTTGTAACAAAAGACGGCATCCCGTTTATGGATGATGTTCATCCATTAAAAGATCTTGCACCGCGCCATGTTGTTTCCCAAACCATTTATGATTATTTAAAAAAAGGGGAACAAATCTTTCTCGATATTCGAATGATCAGCCATTTTAGATCGCGGTTCCCTACGATAACATCCTTGTGTGAACGAAACGGAGTTTCTATTGAGGACGGTTTATTACCTGTAGCTCCAGGGAGTCATTTCTTAATGGGAGGGATAAAGTCAGATCTTTACGGGCGTACAAGTGTTAATGGCCTTTACGCAATCGGAGAGGCGGCATGCACTGGAATACATGGAGCCAATCGATTGGCAAGCAATTCTTTGCTTGAAGGGCTTGTATATGGAGAACGGCTTGCCCGACTTTTAAATAGCGACAAGTCTGCAAAAATAAACTCGCAACTTATTCCAAGAGAGTTTAAGTCGAATTTTGCACCGGGCTTGAATTTGCCTCAAATTCAAGAAATGCAAACCAGAATGATGGATAATGCAGGAATTGTAAGAACGAAAGAGACATTGTCCGAACAGAAGCGCTGGCTTGAATCTTTTGATGTTCACAATTGGTCTTATGCCAATTTAGACAAATTGCCGCCTGAAGAAATTATGAAAGTATTTATGCTAATTACATCCTGGCTGATTACCGATTCAGCATTAAAAAGGACTGAAAGCCGCGGCGGACACTTCCGCAGTGATTATCCATATGAGGATGATCTTACCTGGAAAGGCATACAAATCATTCAACGAAGAATATGGGAAGAGGACGAAAAAGATGAACCAATTAAAACTGCGGTTGCAACTTGAACAATTTTTCATTGAAGACATTGGTGACAGAGATGTAACGAGTGATCTTATTTTTGGAAACCGCCGAAACGGAGAGATTGTGTTCTTGGCAAAAGAAAACGGAATTTTTTGCGGGGAAGAGATAATCCGGACAGGTTTTTCTTTACTGGATCCCGCTTCCAAAGTGGTAATGTTCTCTAGTGACGGAGCTCTTATTGAGTCCGGACAGAGACTGGCAACCGTTTCGGGAAATATTTCCGCCCTTTTGAAAGGCGAGCGGGTTGTGTTAAATCTTATTCAAAGAATGAGCGGAATTGCAACGAAAACGAGAGAAGCCGTTACTATATTAAATAGCGACCATACAAAAATCTGCGATACTCGCAAAACAACTCCCGGTTTGCGGATGTTTGAAAAATATGCAGTCACATGCGGAGGCGGCTACAATCACCGTTTTGGCTTATATGATGCTGTCATGATTAAAGACAATCATATTGATTTTGCAGGTTCAATCACAAATGCAGTAGCATCTGTGAAAGAAAATCTCGGGCATATGGTGAAAATTGAAGTTGAGACAGAAACGAAAGAGCAAGTTATTGAAGCCGTTCAAGCAGGTGTTGATGTAATTATGTTTGATAATCGTCATCCGGATGAAATCAAGGAATGGAAAAAATTTGTGCCGGAACATATAGTAACGGAAGCATCTGGAGGAATAACGTTAGAAAACCTGGCTGTTTATCGCGACACTGGGGTCGATTATATTTCTCTCGGTTTTTTGACTCATACGATAAAATCGCTTGATATAAGTGTAAAAGTAAACGTTTTCTAAGGGGGATTAATGGTGAATATTTTAGATTTGGTTAAAACACAGGGGAATATGATTCCGGACCGATACCTAAACATGACTGTTTCGGAACTTGAAGAACGGGCGAAAGCAATTAAAAATAAATTGGGAAACAAATTGTTTATTCCCGGTCATCATTATCAAAAAGATGAAGTTATACAATTTGCAGATGCGACAGGAGATTCATTACAACTTGCACAAATTTCAGCTGAAAACAAAGACGCTGAATTCATCGTATTTTGCGGTGTTCATTTCATGGCTGAAACAGCGGATATTTTAACAGCAAAAAATCAAAAAGTATACTTGCCTGATATGCGGGCTGGGTGTTCCATGGCCGATATGGCAGACGTTTATCAGACGGAAAGAGCTTGGGCCAAATTAACCGAATTTTTCGGAGATACGATTCTCCCTTTAACTTACGTCAATTCTACCGCAGCTATTAAAGCATTTGTCGGGGAAAACGGAGGAGCAACAGTTACATCATCGAACGCTGAAAGAATGGTGAAGTGGGCATTCCAGCAAAAAGATAGAATTCTCTTTTTGCCGGATCAGCATTTGGGAAGAAATACAGCTTACAATTTAGGTATAAAATTAACTGAAATGGCAGTGTGGAATCCTATTACGGATTCCCTCGAATACGATGGGGAGTTAGAAAAAATTAAAGTAATTCTTTGGAAGGGACATTGTTCCGTTCATGAAAACTTTACCGTTCAAAATATTAAACAAGTCAGAGAACAGTATCCGGACATGAAGATTATCGTCCATCCAGAATGCCGCAGAGAAGTAGTTGAATTATCGGATGACGCCGGTTCCACGAATTATATTATAAAGACGATTGAACAGGCGGAAAAAGGTTCAGCCTGGGCAATCGGCACGGAACATAATCTTGTTAACCGGTTAATTCAGCAGCATCCTGACAAGCATATCATTTCTTTAAATCCATATATGTGCGCATGTTTGACAATGAATCGAATCGATCTGCCCCATCTCGTCTGGTGCTTAGAATCGATCGAAAAAGGTGAACAACACAACATTATCGAAGTTGAAGATACAGTTGCTTCCAAAGCAAAACTTGCTCTTGAACGGATGCTTGAGCTGTCCTAAGAAAAAGCGTTGACTCATAAGGGTCCGATTCCTCCATTGGAGGGGTCTGACCCTTTTATTGATATTTTAAGCTTTCATATAAAGTTTCACGGCCAAAAATCATATTTTGTTTCATAAGTGCATAAGTTTTTGTGTAGATTGTTAGCAATTTGCCCATTTTGACATACAATGTATGGACTTATGCCATAGGAGGGAAATCAGAGTGAAAATCCATATCGTTCAGAAAGGGGACACTCTTTGGAAAATCGCCAAGAAATACGGCGTAAATTTTGAAGAGCTGAAAAAGTTGAATTCACAGCTAAGCAACCCTGATATGATTATGCCCGGGATGAAAATAAAAATTCCAACAGGAGGCGGAACAATTAAAAAAGAAGCTCCGACGGCTGGAGGGAAAAAGGAAGCATATATCAAAATGGGTCCAAAGAAGGAAATGCCAATCACTGAGCATCCGTTTGCAAAAGAGAAGCCGAAGCCTTTGCCAGTTGAGGAAGCGCCCCAGGTAATGCCTGAAAAAGCACTAAAACCAGCTGCACCTAAAAAAGAATTACCAAAAGCCGAAAAGCCGAAACCTGTTTCACCGATACAGGAAAAGCCGAAACCAGAAAAGCAAATACCAGTTTCACCGATACAGGAAAAGCCGAAACCAGAAAAGCAAATGCCAGTTTCACCGATACAGGAAAAACCGAAACCAGAAAAGCAAATGCCAGTTTCACCGATACAGGAAATGCCAAAACCAGAAAAGCAAATACCCATTTCGCCAATACAAGAACTTCCAAAACTAGAAAAACCGAAAACACCTTATTCTCCAAAAATGCCTCAACCAGTTATCCCAGAAATGGACATTCAAAACTACTATATGCAAAATATGGCCGATATGTCTGTACCACAAATTCCACCTAAACTTGATAATTATTTTCCAGGGATGATAAAAGACGACACGGGTCCTTTAATAAAGGAAGAAGAGTTTCCTCTTTCTATGCCAACACAACAAGGAGGTTTTCAGCAGCCAATGTATCCATATCCCCCAAATTTTAATCCAGTTTTACCTGCATTGCCTGGAACAGGATATAATTATCCGGGAGGTTATCAGCCGCAAGAAGTGCCTTTCCCTTATGTGCAAGGGGCGTCAACTATGCCGATGAACCAAATGCCTTTTTATACATCACAAGCTGCCCAAATGCCTGATCAATATGGAGTGATGCCTGAATTTGAGAGCATGGATTTTGATGAATCATCTCCATTCATGCCTGAGATATCTTCTGAACAGGGAACTATGGACAGTCAGATGCCATTAATGCCTGAAGTTCAAGGAACGATGGAATATCCGGATATGGGAGCCCAAATGCCTCATCAAATGCCGGCACAGATGCCGGCACAGATGCCGGCTTATCATATGCCGTTTGGGCCATGTCCGCCTTTTGGCACCGCTGTTTCACCAGTAATGCCTGGTCCTGGATTTGGACATTGCCCTCCTCATGGACCGGTCCCATATTGTTATCCGCCAATGCCGCATGTTCTGGGAACAATGGATTACCAAATGCCAATGCCGCAAGTTCATGGAGCAATGGATTACCAAATGCCAATGCCGCAAGTTCATGGAGCAATGGATTACCAAATGCCAATGCCTCAAATTCATGGAGCAATGGATTATCAAATGCCGCTAATGCCACAGGTTCAGGAAGCAATGGAGTCTCCTGAAATGGATGCGCAAATGCCGCATCAAGCACCTGTTCAGGGGGTGAAAGGCACTTCTGATGACTGCGGCTGCGGAGGACCTGGATCACAGGGAGCTCCGTTTGGCTCTGTGTACGGACCTGCACCAGGAACAACACCAATCTATTCGCCGCATTATGCCCAGCCATATGTGTTTGCCCAGCCGCCATATATGAATTATGGTTACCCTGGCCAGATAGGCAGCGGTCCTTACGGCTTGCCGAGAACGGAAGATGAAAGCAGTGAATATGAAGGGTGAGGCAGGAGGAGACGATGTTTTTAAAAATCGTCTCCTCGCCTATTTGAAAAAACAAATCCCCTCTAAGATTAAAGAGTTCAGGCCTATCCGCAAAAATGTTTATTATGTAAAGACAAATGAAACAGAATTTATTTTAAAAGGCTATTCCAAGCTTAAGCGTTTGAAACTTCAGGAAGCTTTTACTGATTCTTTAAAAAAAGAAGGATTTTTAAATACCTACTCTTTTTATTCTTTTACGAAAGAAAAAACACTATTTTTTGAACAAAATTATTACGGATGCTTACAATATATTGAACCTCATCCAGAAGCTTTTTCTTTTCGAAGTCATAAAAACAGAAGTGATGGATTAAATCTGCTTCGTGATTACCACCGTGTAACATCGACGCTTATAAAACGTTATGAATCACTTCTCCCATCATTTGATCTTCTGGAAAAATGGAAAGAAAGAATGGCTTTATTTTCCGAGAATCTTTCGGTTGTTAAATATTTTGTTGCTGACAACATCTTGCATGAAATATTGGATTGGGCTAATTTTTCCTTATATCATCTTGAAAAAGAATATGATTATTTTTACTCATCCCCTCACGTAATTCTTCACGGTGATGTTGCCCATCATAATTTTATCCGAACAAAAAAAAATAAGCTGTATTTAATTGATTTTGATTTAATCAGTAAAGGCCCTGTAAGCACGGATATTTTGCAATATGCAAACAGAATTTTACCCTTTTTAAACTGGTCAATAAAGGAATTGATGGTTTATTCAGAAATGAAAAACTATGTAAAGGAAAAAGCGTTTCTTTATGCCTTGATGTTTCCGACAGACATTTTTCGCGAATGGAACCGATTAGTAAGAGAAAAGAGTTTAAACAATCATACTAAAGTTAGACAGGTCTATATTATGACAGTTGATCAGTTTTATATGCGACAGCATTTTATGAAACAACTTGAAAAAATGGCAAAATAAAGAGAAATTTGCGATTTAATTGGACTTAACTGTCAGAATGAAAAGCCTCAAACGCTCACACTATAAAATTGAGCATATTTATTGCTCACGATGTTAGCGAAGGGGGTTTTTCGCTTGAACAAAAAAATTTACATCGTTTCCTTTGCAGCCCTTTTAACAACAGGGTTAACAGGCTGCGGAAATGATGATGAAGCTGCTGTACAAAACAGGTATTCAAATCGTGGACAGGCAATGGGGTATTACTCAAATGAAAATCATGAACAGGGAAATGGCAACGTCAATATTTTAAACGACAATGATGGACCGATAACTGAGATGATGGATCATACCTTTGGTGCAGAGGGCCGGGAAGCCCGCAGGGAAAGAAATAAAATGCTTCAGGTAAAAGACGAAAATGGAAATCCGCAAAATCCTTCTGCCCCGCTGGCAAATTATGACCGTAATTTCTTCCAGCGAGACAATCGATTCAGCCGCAGTGATGCGAATTATCATGGGCATTTAGATGATAACACCCGTCAACCGAGCAGCTCTTACTATACTGCTTATGAAGGAGAGCTGGCCGATAAGATCGGTGATGTTACGGCATCTGTTCGTAACGTAGAAGATGTCCGTTCCGTTGCATATGGCAGCGATGTTCTAATTGCAGTCGATTTAACAGATTACAGCAAGGAAGAAGAAACAAAGCGAAACATTCGCGAGGCTGTGCAGCCTTATTTAAAAGGAAGATCCTGTACTGTAGTAACTGATGAAGGAACTTTCAGCCGTATTCGGAACATTGATAATGATCTTCGAGACGGCGGCCCGCGTGAATATATAGATATGGATATGAAAAACATGATGCGATCGTTGAAAAATCGTTTTCAAGATCGCAACAATGATTAAATGAGAAGAGCAGAGCTTTCTGGCTTTGCTCTTTTTTAAATGGAAAATTTTATGGCCTTTGTTTCTATAGAAATAGAAATGTGCAGCGTCTGTTATTCTTTTTGGAATTATGATATATTATATAAGGATTTTGTAGATGAGAGGGGATTTAGAATGGCAGGACATTCTAAGTGGAAAAACATTCAACGTCGGAAAAATTCGCAAGATGCAAAGCGCGGAAAGATTTTTATGAAGTATGCGAAAGATATATATGTTGCAGCTAAAAATGGCGGAGGCGATCCTGCTACTAATCCGAGTTTGCGCTTAGTTATTGATAAAGCGAAGGCTGTTAATATGCCGAATGAAAATATACAGCGTGCCATCAACAAAGCAATCGGAGTCGGAAGCTCGGCAAAATATGAGGAAATCATTTATGAGGGCTACGGTCCTGGCGGAGTGGCTGTAATGGTTCAATGTTTAACGGATAATAAGAACAGAACGGCATCAAATATTAGGCTTGCTTTTTCAAAAAATGGCGGAAACTTAGGGGAAAGCGGCAGCGTTTCATATATGTTCGATCGAAAAGGGTATTTGGTTATCGACCGTGAAGAGTTAGAAATCGATGAAGATGAAATGCTCCTGCAAGCAATTGAAGCCGGGGCTGAAGAAATGGAAACAAGCGAAGAAGCTTTCGAAATTTTTTCCGACCCTGAGCATTTCATGGAAGTGAAAGAAAATTTAGAAAAATTAGGCTTTACATTCGAGGAAGCTGAAATCACGATGATTCCCCAAACCTATACACAATTAAATGAAGAGATGGCAGCGAAAATGGAAAAATTGCTCGACATGCTCGAAAATGATGAAGATGTTCAGGACATCTTTCATAATTATGAAGAAGCTTAACAAATAAAAGCAGTGCACCACCCGGTGTACTGCTTTTAATATTTAATCTTATAGAAGGTCAGGCCCTCAATGCATTAACGCTTTAACGTGTTGCGGGCCAGGCCCCAGGAATAAACTTGAATAAAATGGTGAGACTATGGGTGTATAATTTGAAAAGCGGATGGGAATTCCGTATCTAAAACGAGGTGATCATTTATGAGAACCAAATGGGCAATGATCGTGTTCACTTTATTAGCGGTATTTGTTTCTGGTCTTTATATCCCGGAATATGGAGCACCTGTGGACGGATTAGCATCTGCTCAAGAAACAGAAAGAACTGATAATGGCATTATCGGCCCCGGCCCAGTCAAAATTACGGTCATTTTAGAAAGAAAATATTTAGACGGGGAAATAAGTGAAGAGAAAGTAATCGAAACGATCTGGTCAATGGAAGATTTTTTGTCAAAATACAAGGAATGGAAGCTGCTGGATATGACGGAAAATCAAGTTGTATTCCGGCAGAAAATTGATGATATTTCGCCGTTGTTAAAAGCAAACGGATATTTCGGCATAACAGATGATGGAATTTTATCAATATATAATGGAAAACCCGGTCGCTCAAAAATTATACAATCATTTTTTCATATTGATTTAGGGAAATTAGAGAGCGCAAAATGGGAGCAGCTTAAGAAAGGGATACCCATAAAAACTAAAGACAGGTATGAAGAAGTACTTGAATCTTTTAAAAACTACTCCAAAGAAGGAAATCAATCATAAAAAAAGAGGCTGACGATCAATGTCAGCCTCTTTCTTGCGATTTTGCTCTTATTGTTTTTTAATTCAACTTCATTTGAATCTTCTAAAAAAAAATCGATTTCTATTATATAGAAAAAATTAAAATGAGCAACTAAAATTTTTCGTATCAGTAAAAATTGTATGATACAATGAGGTACAGCAAAACAGGGGAGAGAAGGTCATTGTTTGAATTTATTAAAGGAACTGTTGAATTCGTTGGACCTGAGTATATTGTTATTGAAAATAACGGCATAGGCTATCAAATTGCTACTCCAAATCCATTTCTATATTCAAAAGAAAGCGGAAAAGAGGTTCGTGTCTTTACTTATCATTATGTCAGACAGGATATAATGGCTTTATACGGTTTCCGGTCAAGGGAAGAAAAAATACTTTTTACGAAACTTCTTAACGTTTCCGGAATAGGTCCGAAGGGAGCCCTTGCGATTCTTGCTTCAGGAGAGCCGGAACAGGTTGTCCAGGCAATTGAAAATGAAAATGAAGCTTTTCTAGTAAAATTCCCTGGGGTTGGTAAAAAGACTGCAAGACAAATGATCCTGGATTTAAAAGGGAAGCTGCATGATTTTGTGCCTGATTCCATTACAAATTTATTTGCATCTGATGATAAACAGCGGCCGCTAGGCTACTCTGCAGAATTTGAGGAAGCGGTGCTCGCTTTAAAAGCACTTGGGTATTCGGAAAAAGAAATTAATAAAATTTCTCCGGAATTAAAAAAGGAAAAGCTTTCAACAGATCAATACTTAAAAAAAGCTTTGCAAAAGCTCTTGAAATAAGTTTTTTAGCACGGATCATTTCAGCCGGATAAAACCAGTATGAAGTGAATTCAAAAGGGTGATACGGATGGAAGAAAGGATTATTTCTAGTGAAGCTGATGTTCATGATATGTCTTTTGAACTCAGTTTGCGGCCGCAAACGTTAAAACAGTATATTGGACAAGATAAAGTAAAAGCAAATCTTGAAGTTTTTATTGAAGCAGCCAAGCTTCGCCAGGAAACATTGGATCATGTACTCCTCTACGGCCCGCCGGGACTTGGAAAAACAACATTGGCAGCGATTATTGCCAACGAAATGGGAGTCAATTTAAGGACAACAGCAGGACCTGCGATCGAAAGGCCCGGCGATTTGGCAGCCATTTTAACCTCTCTTAATCCGGGCGATGTTCTTTTTATTGATGAAATTCACAGGCTGCCGAGATCAATCGAAGAAGTATTATATCCGGCAATGGAAGATTTTTGCCTTGATATTGTCATTGGAAAGGGGCCAAGCGCACGTTCCGTCCGCCTTGATCTTCCGCCGTTTACACTAGTCGGTGCTACTACGAGAGCAGGTTCTTTGTCGGCGCCTTTAAGAGACCGGTTTGGAGTTCTAAGCAGATTGGAATACTATACTGAAGAGCAATTAATAAATATTGTTACACGAACCGCAAGTTTGCTAGATACGAAAATTGATCATGAAGCTGCGAGAGAGATCGCCAAAAGATCAAGGGGAACACCAAGAATTTCAAACAGATTGTTAAGACGCGTAAGGGATTTTGCCCAAGTAATAGGGAACGGCTCCATTTATGCGGAGCTTGCCGAAAAAGCACTAGAATTAATGCAGGTAGACCGTCTTGGTCTTGACTACATCGATCATAAACTACTAAAAGGAATTATTGAAAAATTCAGGGGTGGACCGGTCGGCCTTGAAACGATTGCAGCAACAATCGGCGAAGAACCGCATACAATTGAGGATGTTTACGAACCTTATTTATTGCAGATTGGTTTTCTTCAAAGAACGCCGAGGGGAAGAATGGTTACTGAATTAGTTTATCGCCATTTTAATATGGAGGTGCCTACAAGTGACAGGTTTGCCTAAAATGCTTATGATGATCGGTGCGATCATTTTTATTGGCGGATTTTTAATGCAATTTATTTCCATTGGAAAACTTCCGGGAGATATTGTTATAAAAAAAGGGAATACAACCTTTTACTTTCCAATTGCAACGTCAATCTTATTAAGTGTAATACTATCTGCCATTTTTTACTTTATTGGACGTTTTCGGTAAATGCATATAAATTTTTCTGAAAGACACAAGGTGAAAACAATGAAAGTAGAATTATTTGACTTTGATCTGCCTGAGGAATTAATCGCACAGACGCCATTAAAAAATCGAACAGATAGCAGACTAATGGTATTAAATAAAGAAACAGGCGAGGTCAAACATAATTTTTTCAAAAATATTAAGGAATACTTGAAGGCAGGAGACTGTCTCGTATTAAATGATACACGAGTCCTTCCTGCAAGACTGTTTGGCGTGAAAACAGATACAGGTGCGAAAGTGGAAGTTCTGCTTTTGAAACAGCTTGATGGAGACCGCTGGGAAACGCTTGTCAAACCGGCTAAGCGCGTAAAAGATGGAACGCGCATCGAATTTGGCAATGGCGTTCTTTCGGCCGTTTGTGTCGGAATGACAGAGCATGGTGGTAGAATCTTTGATTTTCATTATGACGGGATTTTTTATGAAGTGCTCGAAAAGCTTGGAGAAATGCCGCTTCCGCCTTATATTAAAGAACAGCTTGAGGATAAGGACCGCTACCAAACGGTTTATGCCCGGGAAAAAGGATCGGCTGCTGCACCGACGGCAGGGCTCCATTTTACGGAAAAGCTGTTGGAAGAACTAAGGGAGATGGGTGTGCATATTGCTTTTATTACACTCCATGTAGGCCTCGGCACCTTTCGGCCGGTCAATGTTGAGAATGTCGATGAACATGAAATGCATTCAGAGTTCTATCAAATGTCTGAAGGAACAGCCGCTTTATTAAACGAAGTCCGGAAACAGGGCGGCAGAATTATCACAGTCGGAACAACCTCAACGAGAACGTTGGAAACGATTGCTTCGGCCCGCAATGGCAAATTTGCGGCTGAAAGCGGCTGGACAAATATTTTCATCTATCCCGGCTATGAGTTTAAAGCGATTGACGGTATGATCACTAATTTTCATTTGCCTAAATCAACCCTTATCATGCTTGTCTCAGCTCTCGCAGGCAGAGAGAATGTTCTTCGTGCCTATAACCTTGCCGTTCAGGCAAGGTACCGCTTTTTTAGCTTTGGAGACGCAATGTTAATACTATAATTGTAGGTTTTTAAGCTGTAAATTGGAAGGAGAACGGATTTTGACTGCAATAAGATTTGAACTGATCAAAACAGATAAACAAACGGGAGCACGGTTAGGGCGCGTCCATACGCCGCACGGCTCTTTCGATACACCCGCATTTATGCCGGTAGGAACGCTTGCTACGGTTAAAACGATGTCGCCTGAAGAACTGAAAGAAATGGGAGCGGGCATTATTTTAAGCAACACGTATCATCTATGGCTACGCCCCGGGCACGAAATTGTGAAAGAAGCCGGCGGATTGCACAAATTTATGAATTGGGATCGTGCAATTTTGACGGATTCCGGCGGGTTTCAAGTGTTCAGTTTAAGCGAGTTTCGAAAAATAGAAGAAGAAGGAGTTCACTTCCGCAACCATTTAAATGGAGATAAATTGTTTTTATCTCCTGAAAAAGCAACGGAAATTCAAAATGCTCTCGGTTCCGATATTATGATGGCATTTGATGAATGTCCTTCTTATCCGGCGAGCTTTGAGTATATGAAAGAGTCGGTTGAGCGGACTTCCCGCTGGGCGGAACGGTGCTTGAAGGCCCACAAACGTCCGAATGATCAAGGATTGTTCGGAATCGTTCAAGGAGGAGAATACGAGGAGTTAAGAAGGCTAAGTGCTCAAGATTTAGTTTCACTTGATTTTCCGGGTTATGCGATCGGAGGATTGTCGGTCGGGGAGCCGAAGGATGTGATGAACCGAGTTCTTGAATTTACGACTCCGCTTTTGCCTGCTAATAAACCGAGATATTTGATGGGTGTCGGTTCACCGGATTCACTGATTGACGGAGCGATTCGCGGAATAGATATGTTTGACTGTGTACTCCCGACCAGAATCGCCCGAAACGGCACATTAATGACAAGTGAAGGCCGTCTAGTAGTGAAGAACGCCAAGTATGCCCGTGATTTTGGACCGTTAGATCCAAATTGCGGCTGCTATACTTGCCGAAATTATACACGTGCGTATATTCGCCATTTGATCAAAAGTGATGAGACATTCGGTATCCGTCTTACAACTTACCATAATTTATATTTTCTGCTAAAATTAATGGAGCAAGTTAGACAAGCCATTCGTGAAGATCGGCTTGGAGACTTCAGAGAAGAGTTTTTTGAAAAATACGGTTTCAACAAACCGAATGCTAAAAACTTTTAGAATACTGGCTTGAAAGGAGAATAAAGATGGAAGCAATCGGTTCTTTAATCCCATTTTTGTTAATGTTCGTGATTTTCTACTTTTTACTCATCCGCCCGCAGCAAAAACGCCAAAAAGCGGTTCAGCAAATGCAAAACGATTTGAAAAAAGGTGATAAAATCGTGACAATTGGCGGCCTTCATGGAATTATCGATGCGCTTGACGAAGATACAATCGTTATCAAATGCGGAGATGGAAGCCGTCTGACATATGACCGTGCTGCAGTTCGTGAAGTAACACAGCCGGCCGGCGAAGGATCAGGAAAATAAAAGATGCAGCAGATCGAATTATTATCTAAAATCTAAAAAGTTTTAACAAATAAAGAGGCTGTCTCATAAGGTCTGACCCCATGTGCATTTATCAATATATAGCACATTTATGCAACAATATGTCCTATATATTGTGTTATGGGGTCTGACCCTTAGGGTTTTGAGACAGCCTCTTTTGTTGTTTGGACTTGAATGATCAATGGGTTACATCCAATGTAAATTGGTGGCTGAACATATGAAAAGAGAAAAAAAATACAGATAGTAAAACATGAATTCTTAACAAAAAACGGTTGAAAACGACACTAATGTCTTTTATAATAATGACAACGACGTCGTTATTTTTTAAAGAGGTGATATTCATGAATCAAAAAAAGCAAATATGGAAAAACAGTTCTTTCCTTTTTCTAATTACAGCTCAATTTGCTTCTGCACTTGGTGAAGGTATTGTAATATTAGCTTTACTTGCCTTATTCGGTTTTGAAAAAGATGCGACACCATTGGAAATGGCTATGGTCGTATTGGCAACAAGTGTTCCTACTGTAGTATTTGGCCCGATTTCCGGTTTGTTTGCCGATCGATTAGAAAGAAAGCATTTAATGATGTTGTCAGATATTGCACGTGCAGTCATTATGTTTACTATCGTATTTACTACTGCCACGTGGCAAATATATCTTCTGCTTGTACTAAAAGGTACCTTTGAAGCTATTTTTACTCCAGCAAAAAATGGAAAATTACGTGAAATTGTATCTGTTGAACAAATGGATCAAGCAGTTGGAATCAGCACCGTGATTGATTATGGCTGCCGAATTATTGGCCCGGCTGTGGGAGGAGTACTTGTTGCAGTATTTGGAACTATGTCTGCATTTTATATTAATGCAGGAGGATTTTTACTTTCTGCCTTGTTTTTATTAGGAGTACCAAAGCGGCAAGAAAAGTATCGCGAAGAAATTAAATCAGACAGTATTCCTATGCTGGTTCAGATGAAAGAAGGTTTTTCATTTATTAAGAGAACCTCCTTTTTGATGTATGGAACTTTTGTATTTAGTTTAGCGATGTTTGTCATAACTTTAGCTGATGCACAGCTCATTACATTGTTTCGCCTCATTCCAGGCGGAACGACGGAGTTATTTGGTGTAATTATGGGAGCAACTGGACTGGGGACTCTTGCTGTAGCAGGATGGCTAAGCAGCCGAAGCGGTGTTCCTGCGATCCCGGCCATGTCCATCGGTTCTATGGGCATAGGAATCGCATTTGGTTTGTTGGCCTGCTTTACACAAATTAACTTAGGATTGATATGGATTTGGTGTCCATTACTTGCCTTGTTGGGTGGAGGCATGGCTGGCGCAGTGATCGTACCATTTCAAGCAACTGCCCAGAAGAAAACACCGGAGAATTTAACCAGTCGGGTATTTGGTGTGATCAATAGTGTAAGTACATTTGCTACCATTGTCGGTCCTTTGAGTGGAGGCATTTTAGCTACTTTCTTTGGAATAATCCCCGTCTTTATCGTTTCTGGCGGTTTACTGCTTGTTGTTGGTTTGTTATTGTTAAGCAATAGAAAAATGGAAATGGAGGAGTCAGATGTCACCGAAAGTTTCTGAAGAACACCGTGAATATCGTCGTCGCAAAATTTTAGAAGCAGCTATTCGTGTCTTTAAAAGAAAAGGATTTGAAAAGACAACTATGCAAGATATCGTTGATGAATCAGGAATGAGCCGGGGAGGGGTCTATTTATACTTTTCCAATCGCGAAGATTTGTTTAAAGAATTAATCAATTTTTTTGATAAGCAACAAAAAGAATTAATCAATTTTTTTGATAAGCAACAAGTAGAAGAGATTGATCTTTTGTATCAAAATGTTTCATCAACTTGGGAAGGAGTTCTTCGGTTTTTGGAGGCTCAAGAACAAGAAATTAAGGAAGTAGATGAAAGCTTGACTCCGGTAATTCTTGAGTATTACATGATTGATTTGCGTGAAAAGACTAAAGATGCTTTTTTATCCAATCGCTATCAAAAAGCGGTGGAAATACTTGAGCTTTTGTTTCAAAAAGGAGTCGACGAAGAGGAATTTAAGCCGGTTATTCCTATTTCTCAAGTCGCCCGTTTTGTAGTGGCCTTTTTAGATGGATTAATTATGGAAGCAATTTATTTAGGTACAGAAGAAGTAAAAATACAGCAACAAATGAATACATTACGTCAAACGCTTAAAAAATTGTTAGGAGTAGAACAGACCGAATGATTATGTTCTCTATTGTACTATTAAAAAGAGGATATATGTTCTTATATTGAACATAATATCCTCTAACCATTTTAGTATAGTTATGTTTATCGCCTGCTTCTTTTTAGGAATTTCTTGATTTTGACGACAAATTTACCCCAAGAATTCCCCCCATCATCGCCACAAGCACATAACAGACATGATAAATGAGCTGTTTCCATGTAAACAGACTGTCAAAGCCAAGAAATTGGAACAAGAAAACGATTATTGAATATAAAAGACCCGTTAAGCCTCCAAGCAGCCACCCTTTTTGCTTTCCTTTCCCCCCTGAAATAAAACCGCCGATAAACAGTGAAATAAAGGAAATGATTGTCACGATCATTTCGATTCCGGATTCTTGGGCAGAAGTGAACCGCAAAATAAGTGAAAAGATAAAGCTGCTTATTATTGCGAACAAGAATATTCCTATAAGCCCGTACAAAACAGCTGTACCGAAATTTTTTGTCTCTATTTTTCACCCTCTCCTTTTTCATGCCGAATGGCAAAATGCCAAGCCGCTATATGTAAACAGCTTGTTTCTAGTACATGCATATTCAAGAAAAACAAAATTAGAATAAAAACTCTTTCTTATTTGGCAAAACATGCACATTATATTTTATGACTTTACAGCAAAAATAAATTTGAATGTCTTGAAGGGAGAGACTGATATGGAAGAATACATTCTTATCATCTTTCGAACTTTATTCCTTTATGGATTGATTTTAGTTATATTTCGGCTGATGGGAAAAAGGGAAATTGGTGAATTGAGCATATTAGATCTCGTAGTAAATATAATGGTTGCGGAGCTGGCTGTCGTGGCGATTGAAAATACGGAAGATCCTCTTATTCATACTGTTTTGCCGATGGGGTTGTTAATGATCGTCCAATTTGTTCTGGCGCTGCTCTCATTAAAAAGCAAAAAATTTCGGGATATCGTTGATGGCAGGCCGACAGTTATTATTAACAGAGGTAAAATAGACGAAGAAGCAATGAGAAAACAGCGGTATAACTTTGATGATTTGATGCTCCAATTAAGAGAGAAACAGATTAAAAATATTGCCGATGTCGAATTTGCTATATTAGAGCCGTCAGGAAACCTTTCAGTGTTTGAAAGAAAAGATGATAATAAAGTGAATATTACGATGCCGCTAATTATTGACGGGGCCATCCAAGAAGAAAACCTTAGAAAAATTAATAAAACGAATTTATGGCTTCGGCAGGAATTGCGTAATATGGGATATAAGGATATAAAAGAGATCTCATTTTGCAGCTTTCAGGACGGACAGTTTTTTATTGATCTTAAAGATCGGCAATAAAATTATCTCGATTATTTTTTGCAAAAACACCCAAGAAAGCACGCAGAACGATTCAAGCGTGCGTGCTTTCTGTTTATCTGAATGAAAGTTTCGAAAGGGGTTTTCCTATCCATGGGATTCGTTTTATTTCATCGCTTTTTAATAATCCAAACAACAAAAGAAGAATAAAGTAAATTACTGTCATTCCGGTTGCTGATGCCATTATTTTTGCAAAAAGCGGCGATTCGGGCAAACTGTTTTTCATCAGCCAAAAGCCGCTCCAGCCCGTAACTCCCATGACAATAAATATTTTAACATAGTCGCGAATAAAAAATGTAAATGAAATCGTTTTTAAAACGGTTGCAAAGTGAAGCATTGTGACAAGGACGAATCCGACAACGATTCCTAAAGCGGCACCGTAAATCCCGAATCCCGGCTGGCTTGCAAGAAGAAAAATGATTCCAATTTTAACTGCATTACCTATTAAGCTGTTAATCAAAGCCGCTCTTGCAAGGTCGAGGGCTTGCAGCACTGCTTGCAAAGGCCCTTGGTAGTAGTAGAACAGAAAGAAAGGAGCCAACAGTTTAATAAACGGAGCACCGGTTGTTGAACCGTACATAATTTGCATGAGTTCTTCCGCTAAAACGTAAAGAACGACAACTGCAAGTCCGCCAGTTACTAAAGAAAATCTAAGCGATTGTTGAAGGCGATATTCAATTAAGCCCATATTATTTTGCGAATTTGCTTCACTGATTGCCGGTACAAGCGAGGTTGACAGGGAATATGTAATAAAAGACGGCAAAACGAGAAGCGGTAATGCATATCCGGTCAATGCCCCATACTGTTTTGTAGCATCCACTGCCGCTACACCGGCAAGCGCAAGGCTATGTGTGACAACGATAGGTTCAAGAAACCAGGAAATATTACCGATCAGCCGGCTTCCGGTTGTCGGAAGTGCAACATTCATCAGTTCGTAAAACACAGGCTTTCCAGATTGAACGTACGAAAAAAACTTTTTCCTGAGCGGAAATCTTTTTTTTATCTTAAAGGTTGTCATTAAAAAAGTGAGAGAAACGAATTCGCCGATAACAGATGCAAACATGGCTGCCGCCGCTGCATACTCAATCCCATACGGAAGAAATGTTTTTGTTAACACGGCAATAAGCGTAATCCGAACAATTTGCTCAAGGATTTGAGAAACGGCAGCCGGTTTCATATTTTGCCTTCCCTGGAAATAACCGCGGATTACGGATGAAACGGCAACGATCGGAACAATCGGTGCAATAGCCAGCAAAGGATAGTGGGTGCGCGGATCAGTAAAAAGAGTTTCTGATAAATACGGAGCAAGGATGATAAGTGACGGAGTGAAAATAACTGATAAAGAAATAGTTGTCGTGAGTGAGACAACGAGAATCTTTTTTACTTTTTGAAAATCACCTTTTGCTTCTGCCTCCGCAACATTTTTTGAAATGGCCACAGGAAGCCCGAGTTGCGTAATGGCTATGACGAGCATGAGAGTAGGAAACGCCATCATATAAAGTCCGACTCCTTCTTCGCCGATAAAACGGGCAATTACAATCCGGTTGATAAAGCCTAAAACTCTTGTCACCAGACCCGCTATTAATAAAATAATGGTTCCCTTAAGAAACTTAGACATCCTTTTCCCTGCCTTCTCAAAATACGTGTAATCATATACAATTAAATATATGCAAATTAGTGGACAAAGCATGACAAGGATAGGGCAACTTTAGAAAAAGAATCGTGAGGAGGCTGCTGAAAATGGATGTCGGCCATGAATATGATCGTTTTCGCACCTTAGTAAAACCTGCATTGGAAAGCAAATTGAATGAATTTCGAATGCTCGGTTATGAAAAAATTACTGAACAGGAATTATGGGACTTTTTGATAAAAAAGAAATGGAAAAAAATAAAAAAGAACCCCATCTCTATCAAATTGTCCAGGAAATCTTGTCTGTTCAGGTGAACGAATTTATGAACTTTGCCACTGTAGAAGCTTTTATGATGGCTGATTTTGATTTGGGTAATGAAGAAGCAAGAAAAGAACTGCTGAAATAAAATTATTGATTTTTTTAGGATTTCTAATTCAATGAGATAAATTGACAGCATTTCTATTCTGTTTCATAATAAAAACGTTAACTTTGGTAAAAACTTAACAAATAATTTTTTAGCTTTATAACTGAAATGTTTGCCTCCGCCATTGGTGAAGGTTTATACGATTCTTTTAGCGGCTTTTAATTAAGGGGGATTTATACATAATGGTAAAAAAGGGTCGCATCGTTGCTTTTCTTATCTTTATTGTTGTATTCGGTACGGTAATGGGAGCAACGACAAAAAACATATTGGATAATATTAAACTCGGTCTTGATCTTCAAGGTGGATTTGAAATTTTATATGAAGTCAGTCCGGCTGAAAAAGGCCAAAAAATTAATGAAAAAGTTCTTGCAAGCACCGCTGAAGCGTTAGATAAACGTGTAAATGTGCTTGGTGTCAGCGAGCCGAATATTCAAATTGAGGGAAAAAACCGAATTCGCGTTCAGCTTGCCGGGGTAAAAGACCAAAATAAAGCCCGTGAAATTCTGGCGACAGAAGCGAACCTTTCATTCCGTGATGTAAATGATAAAAAGTTGATGGACGGTACTGACCTCGCCGAGGGCGGAGCAAAGCAAACTTTTGATGAGCAGGGAAGACCGAGCGTTTCTTTGAAATTGAAAAGCGCCGAGAAGTTTAAGGAAGTAACAGAAAAAATAGTAAACATGGGTGCGGGGAATAATCTTCTTGTAATCTGGCTTGATTTTGAGGAAGGAAAAGATTCTTTCAAAGCGGAAGCGGTGAAAGAAGATCCTAAATTTTTATCGGCGCCTCGTGTAGACCAGGTATTTAACCAGGATACCGTACAAATTGTCGGGGATTTTACGATTGAAGAAGCGAAAACGCTGGCATCACTGTTAAATGCAGGTGCATTGCCTGTTAAGCTTGATGAAATTTATTCTACATCTGTCGGTGCGAAGTTCGGGGAACAAGCAATGGAAAAAACAGTAATTGCCGGTATTATTGGGGTTTTGGCAGTTTACTTGTTTATGATTTTCTATTATCGCTTTCCCGGATTTATTGCCGCAATTACATTAACCGTATTTACTTACTTAACTCTTTTAGTATTTGACTGGCTGAACGTTGTTTTAACCTTGCCTGGTATCGCTGCTTTAATCCTTGGCGTTGGGATGGCTGTTGATGCCAATATTATTACTTATGAACGCATAAGAGAAGAAATAAAGGTTGGAAGGTCGATTAAATCAGCGTTTAAAGCAGGAAACGAAAATTCTTTATCAACTGTTACCGACGCGAACCTTACAACACTTTTAGCCGGAGTGGTCTTATTCTTCTATGGGACAAGCTCTGTAAAAGGATTTGCGACTAGTTTAATTATCAGTATTTTAATAAGTTTTATTACAAATGTATACTTGTCAAGATGGCTCCTTGGTTTATGGGTTAACAGCGGGATTCTCAAGAACAAACCCGGATGGTTCGGCGTCAAAAAGAGTGAGATTAAAGATATTTCGGAGAATTTTGATACCCTTGACTTGCCGACAAAGTTTGACAGATTCGACTTTGTCAAATACCGAAGAAAATTCTTTGGCGTTTCGGGATTTCTTTTAGCAGCAGGGATTATTATCCTATCTGTACTTGGATTGAATCTCGCTATAGATTTTACAAGCGGTACCCGGGTGGAAATTCTTTCAAAAGAACCATTAACGACTGAAAGAGTTTCCGCAGAGCTAGAAAAATTAAATCTTAAATCTGACGATATTGTAATATCAGGAGAAGATAAAAATATTGGTGTGGCACGATTTAAAGGAGTTTTATCCAAAGAAGAAATTGCAGATTTAAAGACGCATTTTGATCAATCATTAGATGCAGATACAACTGTCAGCACTGTTACTCCGACGGTCGGAAAGGAACTTGCCAAAAATGCTCTCGTTGCATTAATGATTTCTTTATTAGGGCTTATCGTTTTTGTAACGTTCCGATTTGAGCTGACGATGGCAGTTTCTGCAGTTATTGCATTATTATATGCTGCATTCTTTGTAATTCCGTTTTTTAGCGTTACGCGTTTGGAAGTAGATATTACATTTATTGCAGCCCTTTTAACGATTGTTGGTTACTCGATCAATGATACGATCGTAACATTTGACCGGATGCGCGAGAATATGCAAAAAAGGAAGCGCCTAAAATCGTATGAAGACATTATGAATGTCGTTAATACAAGTATCAGGCAAACCCTTGGCCGTTCTATTAATACTGTATTAATGGTCATTCTTACAGTTGTTTCCCTTTGGATATTCGGAAGTGAATCGATCCGTCCGTTTTCGATTGCATTAGTCGTTGGTCTTGCAGTCGGAACTTATTCATCGATATTCATTGCCGCACAAATATGGGTTGAATGGAAACATAAAGAACTGAAGAAAAAAGGTGTCATTATAACTTATAAGGAAAAAAGAAAATTTTCAGATGAACCTCAAGTTTAAACTGCGGGATTTACCGCGGTTTGTTTTTTTGTTTTCTTTAAAAATGGATCTTTCTGATCGATGCAAATGATCCGGCTTCTGACAAAGCTTTTGCGATTTTTTATGTAAGTTATGAACTTCTGACCGCTTTTCAGGACAAAATAGGAACAAGATCAAGATGGGAAGGAAGTTTGCCATTGAATAATCATGAACGATTTAAAAAAGCTGAGTTTGCGGCGATAGTTGGAATTGCAGGAAACATTATATTGGCTGCTTTAAAATATGTGATAGGGATTTATGCCAACAGTAAAGCTCTCATTGCGGATGCGGTGCATTCAGCTTCTGACATAGCCGGTTCGTTAGCTGTGTATATCGGATTACGGGCTGCAAGAAGGCCGCCAGATGAAGATCACCCATATGGTCATGGGAAAGCGGAATCTATTGCAGCAATTATCGTAGCAATATTTCTCCTTCTAGTTGGAATTGAAATAGGCAAAAGTTCCGTAGAAGCTTTTTTTGACCCGATTGGACCGCCAAAATTGATTGCTGTGGCGGCTGTGATTATTTCCATCTTCATAAAAGAGTCGATGTTTCGATATAAATACAATTTAGGAAAAAAGTTAAATAGTGATGCACTGATAGTCAACGCATATGAGCACCGGTCAGATGTTTATTCTTCTAGTGCTGCTCTTGTCGGCATAGGGGCCGCGATCATTGGAGGAAAATTAGGGATAGGTTGGCTTGTATACGCAGATCCTTTAGTAGGAGTCATTGTATCAATGATGGTTCTTAAAATGGCTTGGGATCTTGGAAAAGAATCGATTCATAACACACTTGATCATGTATTGCACGACGAGGATACCGAGGAACTTCGCAAAATAGTTGAAAACATACCCGAAGTGAAAAAAATTGACACTTTACTTGCGAGAGAACATGGTCATTACATTATTATTGATTTAAAAATATCAGTTGACCCGCAAATGACAGTTGAAGAAGGTCATCGGGTCGGCAAGAGAGTAAAGAAAAAGCTTCTTGAAGTTGCCAATGTCCACAATGTATTGGTTCATATTAATCCATACAATGCAGATGAGTGACGAAGAAATCGAGCCAACGTAAATAGAGAGTTTTTAGCTGACAGAAGATGGATTTACTCAGTTTGAAACATGAGAGAGGTTGGTTATGAGCCGTTGTTTCTGATATATGAGCCCTCATTCCGAAATATGACCCGTTGATTATATTTTAAAGACTTTATTCCAATTAAAAAAGTATATCGATTCACCCTGATAGAGTTGCTTTCAGCTTTTCATTGAATCTGTTTACCCCCTTTTGTATAATAGAAAAGCTAAGGGGTGAACGTATGTTAAAGTCAAAAACAAGGTGGATTGTCCGACAATCTGACCGGCAGAAATCCGAAATGTTAATACAAGAATTAAACATTACTCCCCTGGTAGCATCGTTGCTTGTTAATCGCGGAATTGATACCGTGGAAAGTGCACGGTATTTTCTATTTCCAAAACGTCAGTCTTTTCATGATCCTTATTTATTAAAGGACATGGATAAAGCTGTTGAAAGGATTCGACTTGCAATCGAAAGGCAGGAACCGATATTAATATATGGCGACTATGATGCTGATGGAGTCAGCAGCACCTCTGTTATGATGATGGCATTAAGAGATTTGGGAGCAAATGTTGAATATTACATACCAAACCGCTTTACTGAAGGATATGGTCCAAATGAAGCGGCTTTCAGACTGGCAGCAAATAATGGATTCAAGCTCATAATAACGGTTGACACAGGCATTTCGGCCATTCACGAAGCAAACGTTGCCCGTGAACTTGGGATCGATTTGATCATTACCGATCATCACGAACCGGGACCCGTTCTTCCAAAAGCTTTGGCGATTATTCATCCGAAACGGGAAGACAGTACATATCCATTTCGAGAATTGGCGGGTGTAGGAGTAGCTTTTAAGCTAGCGCACGCACTTAAAGGAAATGTGCCGGAAAACCTTCTTGATATTGCAGCAATTGGGACGATTGCAGACCTTGTTTCTCTTAAAGGAGAAAACCGCCTGATTGCCCAAAAAGGAATTCAACAACTGAAAATCACGAAGAACATCGGACTACAAACGCTAATAAGATTAAGCGGCATCGAACCGGAATCGATTGATGAAGAAACGATCGGCTTTGTCATTGCTCCGCGGCTTAATGCCTCCGGAAGGCTTGAGAGTGCAGAATCGGCAGTCGAATTGTTATTAACAGAAGATCAGCATAAAGCAGAAATGCTTGCAGAAAAAATCGACCTGTTAAATAAAGAACGGCAAGAGCTTGTTAATGCGATGACAGAAGAAGCAGTAATAGAAGTTGAAAGCTTTTATCCGCCTGAAGAATATCAAGTTCTTGTTATTGGAAAAGAAGGCTGGAATTCCGGAGTGATTGGAATTGTTGCTTCGAGACTGGTGGAGAAGTTTTACAGACCCGTGATTGTTTTTAGTTTTGATTCTGAAAAAGGGTTGGCTAAAGGATCAGCAAGAAGTATAGAAGGTTTTGATTTGTTCAAAAACCTTTCTGCATGCAGAGATATTTTGCCGCATTTTGGTGGCCATCCAATGGCGGCAGGGATGACTTTGTATCTGGAAGAAGTGGATGAGCTTCGCTTCAGGCTTAATGCTTTGGCAAAAGAACAGTTGACAGAAGAAGATTTTATCCCGAAAACCAATTTGGATGGTAAAATTGAATTAAGCGATATTAGTTTAACCGCGATCGAACAACTGCAAATGCTTGCTCCTTACGGTGCGGATAATCCAAAGCCGAAAGTTCTGATAGAAAATGTGAATATTGCAGCCATTCGAAAAATCGGCTCTGATCAAAGCCATCTGAAAATAACTCTTGAAAATGATGGGGCATTGCTTGATGGCGTCGGTTTTGGGATGGGACATTTATATGAGCATATTTCTCCTTTTTCCAAATTATCGGTAATTGGAGAATTGGCTATAAATGAGTGGAACAATATCCGCAAACCGCAAGTTTTACTTCAAGATTTAGCTGTTGAATCGTGGCAGCTGTTTGATTTTCGCGGTCTTAAGCGCTTTGATAAAATTGCAGAGTTTGTTCCGCAGGAAAATCGAAAATGGATCGTTTTTAATGAAGAGAACGTTTCGAAATTTAAAGGGATGCCAGTTGATGAAATCCATCTAATAACTTCATATGAAGAAGCAATAAAAATGGACGTTGACGGTTTAAATCTCGTCTTGGCTGATCTGCCGCTGTCTAGGAAAATATTGGAATATCTTTTAGCCAGCAAAAAGCCTGCCCGAATATATGCCCAATTCTATAAAGAAGACAGTGACTTTTTCAGCACCATGCCCACGAGGGACCATTTCAAGTGGTTTTATGCTTTTTTAGCAAAAAAAGGACCATTTGATCTTAAACGCCATGGGGATGATCTTGCCAAATACAGAGGCTGGACGAAAGAAACAATTGAATTTATGTCACAGGTGTTTTTTGAATTGAATTTTGTTACAATAAACAATGGTTTTATAACACTAGAAAAAAATATTAACAAACGCGATCTATCAGATTCAAAAACGTATCAGAAAAAGCTGGCGCAATATTCTCTGGAAAATGATTTGTTATATTCTTCGTTTCAGCAGTTAAAAAGCTGGTTCGACAAGGTCTTCCAGGAACCGATGAAAAATGAGGAGGCAATAAAAGAATGGATTTAAAACAATACGTTACGATCGTTCCCGATTGGCCTAAACCGGGCATTCAATTTAAAGATATTACTACATTAATGGATAATGGTGATGCATACAAATATGCAACAGACCAGATTGTTGAATATGCGCGAAAAAAGAATATAGATATCGTCGTAGGTCCTGAAGCAAGAGGCTTTATTATCGGCTGCCCTGTCGCTTATTCATTGGGAGTCGGTTTTGCACCTGTCCGAAAGGATGGAAAACTTCCGCGTGAAACAATTAAGGTCAAATATGGTCTTGAATACGGAGAAGACGTATTGACAATTCATAAAGATGCAATCAAACCAGGCCAGCGAGTCTTAATAACGGATGATTTGCTTGCAACAGGCGGCACAATTGAAGCAACTGTTAAATTAGTTGAAAAGCTCGGGGGAATTGTGGCCGGAATAGCTTTTTTAATTGAGCTTACTTACTTGGAAGGACGCAGAAAGCTTGAAGGCTATGATATTTTAACGTTAATGCAGTATTAATAATGGAAGAGAGCACTCGATTCGCAGTGCTCTTTTTGCATATAGCTAGCTGTTTGAAAATTTGAGCGAAATGACAGTTTTCGACATATTTTTATTTTTGACACAAAAAATAGTATTCTTCCCTTTACATCTCCCGATTTTTTTTCGATAATAGTAAACAATCACAAGATAAGCGGAATGATGATTGCAACAATATATTAAAACTAGAAATTTTAAAAATACATGAAAGAAAACAAAGGTGATTCCATGGCGAATGATCAAGTGTTAACCGCCGAACAAGTCATCGACTGCACTCGAAAATATTTAAATGAAGAGCATGTGAACCTTGTAATAAAGGCTTACGAGTTTGCCAAAGCTGCTCATTCAGATCAATATAGGAAATCCGGAGAACCTTACATTATCCATCCGATCCAGGTGGCGGGGATACTTGCTGACTTGGAGATGGATCCAATTACGGTTGCCGCCGGCTTTCTTCACGATGTTGTCGAAGATACAGATGTAACGTTAGAGGAAATGAGAGAAGCTTTTAATGATGAAGTGGCCATGCTTGTCGATGGTGTAACAAAGCTCGGAAAAATTAAATATAAATCGCACGAAGAGCAGCAAGCTGAAAACCACCGAAAAATGTTTGTAGCGATGGCTCAAGATATTCGCGTCATATTAATCAAACTTGCCGACCGACTTCATAATATGAGGACACTTAAGCATTTGCCACTTGAAAAGCAAAGACGCATTTCTAATGAAACGCTGGAAATTTTTGCCCCGCTTGCACATCGTCTTGGAATTTCAAAGATAAAATGGGAACTCGAAGATACGGCATTAAGATATTTAAATCCTCAGCAATATTATCGAATTGTCAATTTGATGAAGAAAAAGCGAGCAGAGCGGGAGCAATATCTTGATGAAGTTATAGAAGAAGTCCGAAACAGGCTTAATGAAGTTTCCATTAAGGCGGAAATTTCCGGACGGCCAAAGCATATTTACAGTATATATCGAAAGATGGCACTTCAGAATAAACAGTTTAATGAAATTTACGATCTTCTTGCTGTCAGAATTGTCGTAAACAGCATAAAAGACTGTTATGCTGTTCTAGGCATCATTCATACGTGCTGGAAGCCAATGCCGGGGCGATTTAAAGATTATATTGCAATGCCGAAACCGAATATGTACCAATCACTTCATACGACAGTGATTGGTCCAAAAGGGGACCCTTTGGAAGTGCAAATCCGCACTTTTGAAATGCACCGTATAGCAGAATACGGAATTGCTGCTCACTGGGCATATAAAGAGGGGAAATCGGTAAAAGAGAATTCTTCCTTTGAAGATAAGCTTACATGGTTCCGTGAAATTCTCGAATTTCAAAATGATACTGCGAACGCAGAAGAATTTATGGAATCATTAAAAATTGATTTGTTTTCAGATATGGTCTTTGTGTTCACACCGAAGGGTGATGTCATTGAACTGCCTGCCGGTTCCGTACCGATTGATTTTGCCTACAGAATCCACTCCGAAATTGGAAATAAGACAATCGGCGCCAAAGTGAACGGAAAAATGGTTACACTTGATTATAAATTGAAAACGGGAGATATTGTTGAAATTTTAACATCGAAACATTCCTATGGACCGAGCCAGGACTGGCTGAAACTCGCCCAAACATCACAGGCAAAAAATAAGATACGCCAGTTCTTTAAAAAGCAGCGGAAAGAAGAAAATGTTGAAAAGGGAAGGGAAATGGTTGAGAAGGAAATCCGAAACATGGATTTCGATATTAAAGAAATTATGACCGCCGAAAATATAAAGCGAGTTACGGAAAAATTTAATTTTGCAAATGAAGAGGATATGTATGCTGCAGTAGGGTACAACGGTATTACTGCTCTTCAAGTTGCGAACCGATTAACGGAAAAATGGCGGAAGAAACGCGACCTTGAACAAGTAGCAACTATTTCTCATGCGGTTAATGAACTAAAATCCTTTCCATCTGTAAAAAAACGGGAATCTGGTGTTCACGTATCAGGTATTGACAATTTATTGATCCGCCTTTCGCGCTGCTGTAATCCGGTTCCCGGAGATGAAATTGTCGGCTTTATAACGAAGGGAAGAGGAGTATCTGTCCACCGGTCTGATTGTCCGAATATTAATACGGGAGATGCAAAGGAGAGACTTATTCCGGTAGAATGGGAAACAGGACTCAATGATCGGAAAGAATATAATGTGGATATCGAAATAAGCGGATATGACCGGAGAGGGCTGTTAAACGAGGTTCTTCAGGCTGTGAATGAAACAAAAACAAACATTTCCGCTGTTTCCGGAAAATCCGATCGTAATAAAGTTGCGACGATTATTATATCCATTGCCATTCATAATGTCAGCCACCTTCAAAAGGTAGTTGATCGAATTAAACAAATTCCTGATATTTATGCAGTTAGAAGGATTATGAACTAAGGAGAGCAATTATGAGGGTTGTCGTGCAGAGAAGCAAAGAGGCAAAAGTGACAGTAGACGGTAGCATCGTTGGAGAAATAAGCAAAGGGTTCGTTCTCCTAGTCGGAGTCACCCACGATGATAAGGAAGAGGATGCCAAATTCCTTGCCGACAAAATTGCTAATCTTCGAGTATTCGAGGATGAAAACGGAAAGATGAATTTATCGCTATTGGATGTTGGCGGTGAAATCCTGTCTGTGTCTCAATTCACGTTGTATGGTGATTGCCGGAAAGGAAGGCGGCCCAACTTCATGGAAGCGGCAAAACCTGAGCATGCCTTAAATATCTATGAAGCATTTAACACGTTTCTCAAGGAAAAAGGATTGAAGGTCGAGAAGGGAAAATTCGGCGCGATGATGGATGTTCAGTTAATAAATGACGGACCTGTAACATTGATTGTTGAAAGCAATTAAGATGTTTTATTTGAAAACAGAGAAATAGCAAATCGTTTCTTTGTTTTTTCTTTATAAAATTAGGCGTTTAAAATATAAATTTGTAATAAGAGGATGACCTGAAGGTAACAGCTGTTTACCTTTCCGGTCATCCTCTTTTTTATTGCTTAAAATATCTTGCAAGACCTTGAAAAATACCCGATGATACTGATTCCTGGTATTGTCCAGAGGTAACGAATATTTCTTCTGCAGGGTTGCTTAAATAGCCGAGCTCAAGCAGAATTGCATTTTTGTTCGTTTCCCTGAGTACATGGTAATCGCCGAAACGTACACCTCGATCTTTCATTTTTGTCTGGCTGATTGTTGCTGAATGGACCGATTCCGCCAAAGGTTTTTGGAATAAGTGATAATAATAGCTTGTGATTCCGCGTACGCTGCGGTCCTTAATGCTGTCATAGTGAATGCTGATAAATGCATCTGCATTATGATAATTGGCGGTGCTGACCCTGGAGCTTAATGGGATATATGTATCATCGTTTCTTGTCAGAATGACATTTGCTCCGGATGCCTTTATTCTCTTATATAATAACTTTGCGGTTCTCAGTGTGACTTGTTTTTCCAATGTTCCTCTTATTCCCGTCGTTCCATTATCCCTCCCTCCATGCCCCGGATCCAGGACGATCGTTTTATTTTTCAAATACATTTCGGCACCCGGCTTCTCCACTTGCGGCGCGTTGCCTTTTACACTTACGATCCAGCCTGCAACAAATGCGGTTGCCCCATTTTGAAGGAGGATTTCATACCAATCATTATGCAAACTGACAATCTGAAATGTTTCTCCTTGGTTTGCCCGGTAAATGATTTCAGAATCGATACTTGGGCCTTTTCGAAGATTTGTTCCGTTATGGATAATCGTTAAGGTGCTGTTCTTTACGATTATTCCATCAGGCCTATTGCTGCCTGATTCAGTTTTTTTGAGAAACCAGTTGGCAACCCAGCCGAATTTCCCGGGCTTCCATTCGATTTTAGCCCAGTTATTTTTTTCTTCATAGATTTGAAACGATTCGCCTTTTGAAACAGAACCGATGATTTTTCCATTCAGGTTTCCTTTGTCACGGACAGTCAAGGTTGTGGCTGTAACAGTCCCGGTAACACCGGCATGATTAGAAGAAACTTGCGGTGTTGATTTTTTCTTGCTGCCTTTTTTCTCAACGAGTACATATTCGTTGCTGACCCATGCTGATTTCCCTGAAAAGCTGATTTCTGTCCAATCTCCTCTTTGTGAAAGAACAGTTACTTCTTCTCCTTTTTGGAACTTTCCGATAATACTTCCATGTAAAGAAGGAGAGCTTCGGACGTTTAATGAGTTTACCGTAATCTTTCCAGTATTGTTTTTCGATGCCGCGGGCTTGTCCGTTATAGCATTATTTGATGTTTGAACGCTTATATACTCCTTGGCAACCCAGCCTACACCAAAAGAAGTCTGGACTTTTGCCCAGTTTTCATTTGTTTCAAGTATGGTTATGACTTGGCCTTTATCTAGTGATCCTATGACTTGAAAGTCTGTTCCCGGTCCTTTCCGCACCCTTAATCCGTCCGTTGACACCGTTCCCTTGTTTTCTTGTTTGGTCTTAGCGGGAACAGGTGCAAGTCCGATTCCGCCGAAAAGAAGAATTAAGCAAATAAGAAAAAAAACTGCTCTTTTTTTGAGCAAATAGCTCCCTCCATTCTTCTGTTATTTATTGTTATTTTAGCGGACACCCGACGAAAAATCATTCCCTAATTGTTAATATCGGCCTATCATCCTATCGTTTTAAAACGAATGATCAAGAATATGGAAAAAAGTGAGATATTTTTCGCGGAAACATGGGAACAATAGGCAGTGAAAAATGAACGAAGGGTGATCACGATGAAATTCAGTGAAAAAGCAATGTCTGCAAGTTCAGGAGAAAATCAAATTTTTGGTGTTGATTTTCATGATTTTATTCAAAAAGAGCAAAATGAAAACATGTTTGAATTCGCTACTGAATTCGGTTTGTCAATCAGGGATGTCAGAAAGCTGAAAAAAAGACTGGAGCGTTCGTAAGGGAATCCATGTACTCTAATTAATTCACTCTTGACAAGCGATAAGATTCTCCGTATGATAATGTAATTAAAAAAACTAGTTTAAGAAATACCGATGATGGAGAAGAGTAATTAAGACCCACATGAAAAGAGAGGAAATGTCAAGGCTGAAAACATTTCTGCATGATGACTTAATGAAAGAACACTCTGTAGGTTTCTCTCTGAAAAAGGTTTTGCCCTCTATTAGGAGAAGAACGTACGCAGGCGTTAACTGCTGAAAGTGGAAGTGACTTTTGCGCTTCAATTAGGGTGGCACCACGGGAAAAACAAACTCTCGTCCCTTGTTTTTTATGAAACAAGGGAGCGGGGGTTTTTTATTTTTCACTTATACATATCATCAAAATAAATGAACAGGAGGATGGTCATGTCGATCCGTATACCAAGAGGAACACAGGATATTTTGCCCGGCCAGGTAGAAAAATGGCAGTATATTGAAATGAAAGCAAGAGAATTATGCCGCAGGTTTCAATATCAAGAAATAAGAACCCCTATTTTTGAGCATACTGAATTGTTTCTTAGAGGTGTTGGGGATACAACAGATATTGTTCAAAAAGAAATGTACACATTTGAGGACAGAGGAAAAAGAAGCTTAACATTGCGTCCGGAAGGAACAGCTCCAGTCGTAAGGTCCTTTATAGAAAATAAAATGTACGGAAATGCCAGCCAGCCTGTAAAGCTATATTATATGGGGCCGATGTTTCGCTACGAACGGCCGCAGGCAGGCCGGTACCGCCAATTCGTGCAATTTGGGGTTGAAGCGATGGGAAGTGCTGACCCGGCAATTGATGCTGAGGTCATTTCCTTAGCCGTTTCTCTTTACAAAGAACTTGGTTTAAAGAAATTAAAGGTGGTTATTAACAGCCTCGGCGACAAAGAAAGCCGCAGCGCTCACCGAGATGCGTTAATTAACCATTTTCAGCCGCGAATCGGTGAATTTTGTTCTGATTGCCAAAACAGGCTGGAAAAAAACCCGATGAGGATACTTGACTGCAAACAAGACCGAGACCATGAATTAATGAAAACGGCACCGTCGATTCTCGATTACTTAAATGATGAATCCCGGGCCTACTTTGAAAAAGTACAAGCATATTTAACCGGCCTTAATATTGAATTTGAAGTCGATTCCAATCTTGTGCGCGGCCTTGATTATTATAACCACACTGCTTTTGAAATTATGAGCGGCGCAGAAGGGTTTGGAGCGATTACAACTTTATGCGGCGGAGGAAGATACAATGGTCTTGCCGAAGAACTAGGTGGACCGGAAACTCCGGGTATCGGATTTGCATTAAGTATTGAACGGCTTATTTCGGCACTGGATGCTGAAGGAGTCACACTTCCGTTAAATGAAAAACTTGATTGTTATCTTGTTTCATTAGGCGATGATGCGAAAGATTATACGGTGAAGCTGCTGTACAAGTTAAGAAATGAAGGCTATTCCGCTGAAAGAGACTATCTTGACCGGAAGGTAAAAGCACAGTTTAAGGCTGCCGACCGCTTAAATGCTAAATTTGTCGCCGTATTAGGCGATGAAGAATTAAAAGAAAATAAGATTAGTTTAAAAAACATGGAATCAGGTGAACAAGTGGAGCTGGAACTTGCTTCATTCGTTGAAAAATTTAAAGAGATTTATCAATAGAGGAGGAACGAAAATGTTTGGGAGGACATATTTTTGCGGAGAAGTAACAGAGGAAGCAATCGGTAAAAAAGTAACATTAAAAGGATGGGTTCAAAAACGCCGTGATCTAGGGGGAGTAATCTTTGTCGATCTTCGCGACCGGACAGGAATTGTTCAAGTCGTATTTAATCCGGATATATCAAAGGAAGCGTTAGAGGCGGCTGAAAAAATCCGGTCCGAATATGTGCTGGATGTAGTAGGAACGGTTGTGGCCCGTGAAGAGGGCACGATCAATGAAAATCTAAAAACTGGGAAAGTGGAAATTCAAGCTGAGAAAGTAACAATTTTGAATGAAGCAAAGAATCCTCCGTTTGTCATTGCCGATTATGCAGATGTCTCAGAAGAAGTTCGCTTAAAATACCGTTATTTGGACTTGAGACGCCCTATTATGTTTGAAACATTAAAAATGCGCCATCAAGTTACAAAAGCGATTCGTGATTTTCTTGACAGCGAAGGATTTTTAGATATTGAAACGCCGATTTTAACAAAAAGCACCCCGGAAGGAGCGCGCGATTATCTTGTGCCGAGCCGTGTTCATCCAGGTGAATTCTTTGCCCTTCCCCAATCTCCGCAAATTTTTAAACAGTTATTGATGGTTGGCGGCATCGAAAGATATTATCAAATAGCCCGCTGCTTCAGGGATGAAGACTTACGGGCAGACCGGCAGCCGGAATTTACGCAGGTCGATATCGAAACCAGCTTCATGAGTCAGGAAGACATTATGTCTTTAATGGAAAAAATGATGAAAAAGGTCATGAAAGATGTAAAAGGGATGGACATTGAGACGCCTTTTCCGCGAATGACCTATCATGATGCAATGAGCCGATTCGGAACAGATAAGCCTGATACACGGTTTGGGCTTGAATTAATCGACTTAACTGAGATCGTCAAAGATTCAAGCTTTAAAGTTTTTGCAAATGCTGCAGAGAATGGCGGCCAAGTAAAAGCGATTAACGTAAAGGGAGCCAGCGGCAAATATTCAAGGAAAGATATTGATGCATTAACAGAGTTTGTTTCCCGTTACGGAGCGAAAGGATTGGCCTGGCTAAAGGCAGAAAAAGAAGGTCTGAAAGGCCCTATTGCAAAATTCCTTTCTGAAGAGGAACAAAACGCGATTCATGCAGCCATGGAAGTTGAAAAAGGTGACCTACTATTATTTGTTGCAGATAAAAAATCAGTTGTAACAGATTCCCTCGGAGCACTTCGCTCAAAGCTTGGAAAAGACTTGGATCTGATTGACAAGAACAAATTTCATTTCCTATGGATTACTGACTGGCCTTTATTGGAATATGATGAAGAGGAAAGCCGTTATTATGCAGCCCACCATCCGTTTACGATGCCATTCAGGGAAGATATTGAACTTCTTGACCAAAATCCGGATGCTGTCCGGGCTCAAGCATACGATCTCGTATTAAACGGGTATGAACTTGGAGGAGGTTCATTAAGAATTTTTGAACGAACCGTCCAGGAAAAAATGTTTAACGTTCTAGGATTTAGTGAATCAGAAGCAAGAGAACAATTTGGTTTCCTGCTGGAAGCATTTGAATACGGTACACCGCCTCATGGGGGTATAGCCCTTGGTCTTGACCGGCTTGTGATGCTGTTGGCAGGGAGAACAAATCTCCGGGATACAATTGCGTTTCCAAAGACTGCAAGTGCCAGTTGCTTGTTAACAGAAGCTCCTGGAGAAGTAAGTTCGGCCCAACTGGACGAATTGCATTTGTCACTTAATGTCAAAAAAAGCGAGTAATTTCCTATTTTTGTTTTCTTGAATTAAATCGGCTAAATATGATAATATACAATCAACAGATAAAGAGTCCTGATGTGTTCGTTGGTAATCCTGAAGTTTTGACCGAACAACCAAACTTCGGGAGCCTGGGGTTTCCGGGCTGCGTAAATGCCTCCTTGAAGAGGACTTACAGAAGCCCGGAACAAGGCACCCACCTGCGGAGAGCGGGTTCAAAACGAAGGCATCAAAAACGACGGCACGATTGGGACTCTGTCAAACATAGTGATATTCATCTCCACGCAAAGAGCGTGGAGTTTTTTAATGCTTCCTATTTTTATGAACTTAAAATTGTGTTCAGCTTTATTTTGTGAAAAAATCGTTGGATGTGATCATGAACGAGAGGCAAAGGACGGAATGTTAAAAAAGATTGACTCATAAGGGTCTGTCTTCCTCCAACATATAGAAGGGTTTTATTAATGTTTGTCTATACATTGTATTAGAGGGGTCTGACCCTGACTTTTATTTAATTTGCTTCATCATTTTTTAAGTATATAATTTTTTTAGGACATTGTTGGAGGTTAGGAAATTGAATGGAGAACCGCTTGCGTATCGAATGAGACCAACAAACATTGATGAAATTGTTGGTCAGAAAGATATTATCGGAAAACATACAAGTTTATATAAAATGATTAATAACGGCTATGTGCCGTCAATGTTATTATATGGTGAACCGGGTATCGGCAAAACTTCCATTGCTTACGCTATAGCAGGAACGGCGAAAATTCCTTTTATTGCCTTGAATGCAACAACCGCAGGCAAAAAAGATGTGGAAGCAGTTGTGGAGGAGACGCGTCTAACGGGAAAAGTCATTTTGTTTTTAGATGAAATCCACCGTTTTAACAAAGCTCAACAAGACTATTTATTGCCGCATGTGGAGCGCGGAGATATTATCTTAATTGGAGCGACAACCGAAAATCCTTTTCACGATGTCAATCCGGCTATACGAAGCCGTTGCGGACAAATTAAGCAATTAACACGTTTAACAATAGAAGATCTTCAAGAACTGCTTAAACGTGCGTTACATGACGAGAAAAAGGGGTTAGGAAAATTTTCCATTCAAATTACTGATGAACAAATACAAAAAATTGCTTTCGGATCAAATGGAGATGCCAGAAAATCATTAACATTACTAGAATCGATTGTATATGCTTCTAGAAAAGACAATGATACCTATATTGTAGAAGATGAAACGATTAACGATATGATTGGCAATGTAGGTGTATATGGTGATAAAAAAGGTTCTAATTTCTATAATCTTCTTTCCAGTCTTCAAAAGAGCATTAGGGGAAGCGATGTAGATGCCGCCCTATATTACTTGGCACACTTACTTGAAACAGGCGATTTAACAGCAGTAAATCGAAGATTGTTAGTCATTGCTTATGAAGATATAGGCTTAGCGAATACATCTGTTGGCAATAATGTAGTGGCAGCCGTCACTGCCAGTGAGCGTTTAGGCTTACCGGAAGCCCGTATTCCCTTGTCTGTTGCAGTGGTGGAAATGTGCCTGTCATCGAAATCAAATTCAGCGTACAAGGCCTTAGACAAAGCGATAGACGATATTAAAAAAGGTAAAGTGGGCGAAATCCCTAAACACCTTCGAGATAGTCATTATGCCGGTTCTAAAGAGTTGGGGCATGTAGGCTATAAGTATCCACATGATTATCCGATCGGCACGTTTGGCGGCTGGGTTCAGCAGGATTACCTCCCTGGCAATTTGAAGGGAACAAAATATTATCAACCGATCGAAGCCGGCGAAGAAAAACGGCTTGCTGCTATTTATAAAAAACTTGAAGAATTTAAGAATAAGAAATAATGTCAAAACAAGGATTTTTCGTTTTAGAAAAAATGAAAAAATGCAAGAATGATAACAATTGTGCTATAATGGCAAAAGCCTATCTTCATACTAAGAATTTAGATAAAAAGTATGTTTATATAAATGATATCCGGATGCCAGCAGTTTACAGGCTTATGGCTAAATTTTTTAAAAAATAAGAAATAAAGATATTCAGGAAAACAGGAGAAGAAACGAATCGAGGTGCAGAGGCATGAAAATTTCCACAAAAGGCAGATATGGATTAACGATTATGATCGAGTTGGCAAAACGACATGGAGAAGGGCCGATTTCTCTCAAATCCATTGCCCAAACAAACGACTTATCTGAACACTACTTGGAGCAATTGATAGCGCCGCTCAGAAATGCCGGTTTAGTTAGAAGTATCCGAGGGGCATATGGCGGATATGTTTTGGGGAAGGACCCTTCTACAATTACAGCAGGAGATATTATCCGTGTGTTGGAAGGCCCGATCAGTCCCGTTGAAGGGATTGAAGACGAAGAGCCGGCTAAGAGGGAATTATGGATACGCATCAGGGATGCAGTAAAAGAAGTTCTTGATAATACAACATTAGAAGATTTATCAAATTATACAGGCGATGGCGAAACGGATTCTTATATGTTTTATATTTAATTAATAAGCGTGTATGAGTTTTAAACTCCCAACCCTAACATGGAAATAGCTTTCATTAAAAAACAGAACCAACATAATAAGGCGGTGTGAGCGAAGCAAAGCTCTAAATATTTACAAAGCTAAACAAGTATCTTGCTAAAGAAAAGTTGGTATTTCTATCTTTGTTAGCGTAGCTCCGCCCCTTTTCCACAAAAAAAGACGTACAGGAAGAGAAGGTGGCACTTTTGGAACGAATTTACTTGGATCATGCGGCAACTTCTCCGATGCATCCAAAAGTTATTGAAGCTGTAGTAAATGTCATGAATTCCAATTTCGGCAACCCATCCAGCATTCATTCTTTTGGACGGGAAGCGCGGCTTTTGGTAGATGAGGCGAGAGATATACTTGCGAAAAGCATTGGTGCCAAGCGGAATGAAATCATTTTTACAAGCGGAGGAACTGAAGCTGATAACTTAGCGTTAATAGGTATTGCTGAAGCTTATAAAAGTAATGGAAAACATATTATTTCAACCGAGATTGAACATCATGCTGTACTAAATACATGCAAAGAGCTTGAAAACCGCGGGTATGAAGTTACATATTTGCCTGTTGATGAGACAGGAAAAGTTTCGGTTGATGATCTTAAAAAAAATTTGCGGGATGACACCATTCTTGTATCCGTCATGTTTGGAAACAACGAAGTAGGAACTTTGCAGCCTATTAAAGAAATTGGGAAAGTATTAGCAGAACATCATGCCGTCTTTCATACAGATGCTGTACAAGCATACGGGCTGGAAAAAATAAATGTAAATGAAGCCGGGATCGATTTATTGTCCGTTTCCGCTCATAAGATTAACGGGCCTAAAGGAATCGGATTTCTTTACATCCGCGATGGCATTAAGCTTTTGCCGCGCATTTTCGGCGGGGAGCAGGAAAGAAAACGCCGCGCCGGGACTGAAAATGTTGCTTCAATTGTCGGTTTTAAAGAAGCAGTCATTATTAGCCAGCAAGAGATGCATGCAAGGCGGGAAAAATATCGTGAATGGAAAAATGTTCTCATAAAAAAACTTCAAGTGGAAGAAATTGATTTCAGAATTAACGGTTCACTTGAAAATGCAATGCCGCATGTTATAAACATAAGCTTTCCCGGAACAAATGTGGAAGCAATGCTTGTAAATATGGATTTGTCGGGAATTGCAGTATCAAGCGGTTCAGCATGTACAGCTGGTTCTGTTGATCCATCACATGTGCTCGTAGCAATGTTCGGAAAAGATTCCGCGAGGATAAGGAATTCGATCAGGTTCAGTTTTGGACTTAACAATACTACTGAACAAATTGAAAAAGCGGCACTCGAAACAGCAAAAATTGTAAAAAGAATGACAAACAAATAAGATAGATGTTTGGCACAGCGAGGTGAAAACAGTGGGAAAAGCGCCAAAGGATACAAGAGTTGTGATCGGAATGTCAGGCGGGGTGGATTCATCGGTTGCTGCATTATTATTAAAGGAGCAAGGGTATGATGTCATCGGAATCTTTATGAAAAACTGGGATGATACAGATGAAAATGGCGTATGTACTGCAACCGAGGATTACGAGGATGTCATCCGCGTCTGCAACCAAATCGGAATCCCTTACTATGCCGTAAATTTTGAAAAGCAATATTGGGATAAAGTATTTACTTATTTCTTAGATGAATACAAAGCAGGCAGAACTCCAAACCCTGATGTCATGTGCAATAAAGAAATTAAATTCAAAGCTTTTCTTGATCATGCCCTTATTTTAGGTGCCGATTATTTGGCAACCGGGCATTATGCAAGAGTAGAATACCGGGACGGAGAACATAAAATGCTCAGGGGTCTTGATGAAAATAAGGACCAAACGTATTTCTTAAATCAGCTGACTTCTGATACACTTGAAAAAGTGATGTTCCCGATCGGCAATTTAGAAAAATCAAAAGTAAGAGAAATTGCCAAAGAAGCGGGACTTGCAACTGCTTCAAAGAAAGACAGTACGGGAATATGCTTTATCGGTGAAAGAAACTTTAAAGAATTCTTAAGCAGCTATCTTCCTGCTCAGCCAGGGAATATGGAAACAATTGATGGAGAAGTGAAAGGAAAACATGACGGTTTAATGTATTACACAATAGGCCAAAGACATGGACTTGGAATTGGCGGCTCAGGCGAACCATGGTTTGTCATCGGCAAAGACTTAGAACGAAATGTTTTATATGTTGGCCAAGGGTTCGATAATGAACACCTTTATTCGGATTCGATCAATGCCACAAATGTAAGCTGGGTGTCTAAACATGCTAAGCCGGAGGAGTTTGAATGCACAGCTAAATTCCGTTATCGACAGCCTGACAACAAAGTAACTGTTCAGCTCATGGATGGCAACAAAGCAAGAGTGGTTTTCCATGAACCAGTTAGAGCAGTCACACCGGGACAAGCCGTTGTATTCTATAATGGTGAAGAATGTCTTGGCGGAGGTACGATAGACCAAATATTTAAAAATGGCGAATTGCTTACTTATGTAGGTTGATGCAATAAAATGGGGCTGACTATAGTCAGCCTCTTGTTTTTGAGAACCTGATTCTTAAAAAGCCCCGAAGAAATATGCTATACTTTCAAATAGAATGGAGCGTGGACAATCATGGATAAGAACGCAATCGGAATTCAGTATATGAAAGAAGGCAAGTGGGAAGAAGCTGCCAAAGTTTTTTCAGAAGCAATTGAAGAAAATCCAGAAGATCCGATTCTCTACATAAATTTTGGAAATGTGCTTTCTGCTGTTGGCGAAACGGACAGAGCTTTGAATTTTTTTCAAAAGGCGATCGAGCTGGATGAGAATGCCGCAACAGCCTATTACAGCATCGGCAATTTATACTATGAAACGCAGCAGTTTGAAGAAGCAAAAAACATGTTTGAAAAAGCAATGAAAAAAGGCCTCGATTCTAGCGACAACTTCTTTATGCTTGGAATGGCGCTTGTTCAGCTGGAACAGACAAAACTGGCACTGCCGTATTTGCAGCGAAGCGTTGAATTAAATGAAATGGATGCTGAAGCAAGGTTCCAGTATGGACTCTGTCTCGCTCGGCAAGACTTAATTGATGAAGCGATTGTGCAATTTGAGCGTTGTGTTGCCATTGACCCGGATCATGCAGATGCATTTTACAATCTTGGAGTTGGGTACGGTTACAACGAAAACGCAGAAAAAGCACTCGCTATGTTTGAAAAAGCTCTTGCTATTCAACCTGATCATATACTCGCGGGTTATGGAAAAAAATTGATTGAAAAAGGAAATTCCAATCTCCATTAATTGTAATTTTGTTTGAAGAAGGATGGGAAACGATGGCGGAAAAACAAAACACACTCGACTTGTTTGCTGACGGCCAAAAATACATAAAAGGCAAACTTATTGTTACAATCTTTCATAATGATCAAAATTTATACACTGTATTGCGTGTACGAGTGGAAGAAACAAATGAGAATTATGAAGATAAAGAAGCTGTTATTACCGGCTATTTTCCCCGCCTTCATGAACAAGAAATTTATACATTTTTTGGGCAAATGAAGGAGCATCCGAAATTTGGACTTCAGTTCCAGGCAAATCATTTCAGGAAAGAAATGCCTCATTCCAAGCAAGGTGTCATTAATTATTTGTCAAGTGAACTTTTTAAAGGCATCGGCAAAAAGACTGCTGAAAGTATTGTTGCCACTCTTGGAGAAAATGCAATTTCAAGGATTTTAAATGAGCCATCACTGCTTGATTCAGTACCAAAGCTTCCTCCGGATAAAGCAAAAATGCTGTATGATACGCTCATGGAGCATCAAGGGCTGGAACAAATTATGATTGCTTTAAATCATTATGGCTTCGGTCCGCAGCTGTCAATGAGAATTTATCAAGTTTATAAGGAACAAACCATTGACATTATTCAATCTAATCCTTTCAAGCTTGTGGAAGATATCGAAGGCGTCGGTTTTGGCCGTGCAGATGAGCTCGGGCTTAAGCTCGGCATAACAGGAAACCATCCGGACAGGATAAGAGCAGCTTGTTTATATACGCTGGAAACTGAGAGCCTGCAAGCAGGACATGTCTTCCTAAACGCAGAGGATTTATTGGAAAGCATCAAAAAGCTGCTTGAAGAAAACCAGCCTGAAGAAATTGACTATACCGATATTTCCAATGAAATTATTAAGCTTCAAGAAGAAGGGAAAATCATTGGTGAAGAAAAGCGGATCTATTTGCCTTCCCTTTATTTTGCGGAAAAAGGTCTTGTAACAAATATAAAGCGGATCTTATCGCAAACGGAGTACGAAAACCAGTTTCCTGAATCAGAGTTCTTAATAGCTCTAGGAAAATTGGAAGAAAGACTCGGTGTACAGTATGCCCCGACACAAAAAGAAGCGATCCAAACTGCGCTTATGTCGCCGATGATGATATTAACGGGCGGGCCGGGAACCGGGAAAACTACTGTTATAAAAGGAATTGTCGAACTTTATGCCGAACTGCACGGCTGTTCATTGAACCTTGAGGATTATCGAAAAGATGAGCCATATCCGTTTTTGCTGGCTGCCCCAACCGGACGGGCTGCCAAAAGGATGAGTGAATCGACGGGATTGCCTGCACTGACCGTTCACCGCTTGCTTGGCTGGAATGGCACGGAGGGTTTTGATCGTAATGAAGATTATCCTCTTGAAGGAAAATTGCTTATTGTTGATGAAACTTCAATGGTTGATGTGTGGCTTGCCAATCAATTATTTAAGGCATTGCCTGAACAAATTCAGGTAATCCTTGTCGGTGATGAAGACCAATTGCCATCGGTGGGACCGGGGCAAGTATTAAAAGACTTGCTGCAATCGGAAAGAATTCCTACGGTGCGTTTGACAGATATATATCGCCAGGCTGAAGGCTCATCCATCATTGAACTTGCCCACGAAATGAAAAATGGCAGGCTGCCTGAAGGAATATCAGAACAAAAGCCTGACCGTTCGTTTATAAAGTGCAATACTGCACAAATTGCCCAAGTTGTCGAGAAGGTCGCCTTAAATGCGAAGAAAAAAGGCTATTCAGCAAAGGATATTCAAGTACTCGCCCCGATGTATAGGGGACCTGCAGGAATTGATCGGTTGAATGTATTATTGCAGGAGATTTTCAACCCGAATCCTGACGGGTCGCGAAAAGAAATCACTTTCGGGGATGTGAAGTACCGGATTGGCGATAAAGTTCTTCAGCTCGTAAACCAGCCGGAAAGCAATGTTTTTAACGGAGACATCGGAGAAGTTGTATCGATTTTCTACGCCAAAGAAAATACGGAAAAACAAGATATGGTTGTGGTTTCTTTTGAAGGGACAGAAGTTTCGTATACCCGCCAGGACCTTAATCAAATAACCCATGCCTACTGCTGTTCTGTTCATAAAGCGCAAGGAAGCGAATTTCAAATCGTGATCTTTCCTGTCGTAAGAAGCTATTACCGGATGCTGCGCAGAAATCTAATTTATACAGCAATTACAAGAAGCAAACAGTTTCTTATCTTATGCGGTGAAGAAGATGCTTTGAGAATGGGTGTAGAAAGAACGGATGATCAAATCCGCAATACATCACTATGCGAAAAGATCCGAGAGCAAATTCCTGCAATTGTGCGGACAGAAAAGAAGGAAAATACCGAACCTCCTGTTTCGTTTGAAGAGATATTGATGAATGAGGATCCGATGATCGGAATGGAAAATATTACCCCATACGATTTTATGGTGGATGAAGGATAAAGTTGTACAGGCGCATTGAAGTGCACCTGTTTTTTTGTTATTGAGTTTCCCTTTTCTTTTTGGAAAACGTTTCACCTTATGAAATCGCCGTAATAGCGGAAAATAAAAATGTTCGGAAAGGTGGGATGATATCTTTGCGGACATTTTCATTATTAAAAGGGCTCCCGGTTTATGAACTAAAAAGCGGTGAAAAAATTGGCGATATTTATGATTTAAATATTTCGAGCAGCGGGATAGTAAAGGGCATATTAATTAAAAATGGCGATTTTTTCCGAAAATCATATATGATCCGGATTGAAAATATCACTGACTTCGGCTTGGATGGGGTAATGGTTCAAGATAAAAAGGTATTGGAACCAATAAATTCGCCTGATTATACACTTGAACATAAGCAAAGTTTGACAGGCAAAATGATTATGTCGAATAAAGGCGATAAGCTTGGATTATTGGAAGATGTATATTTTTTGGAAGAAATGGGCACAATCGTAGGGTATGAATTGACAGATGGGTTCTTTTCAGATATTACGGAAGGGAAGCGTGTTGTCAAAACCGCTGACCCTCCGGCGATCGGAAAGGATGCCATCATTGTTAATGTAAAAACTACGTGAGGTGTCTAATGTGTTTAAGTGTCCGAATTGCCAGAGCAAGGATATTGGAAAAATAGGTATTAACCAATATTATTGCTGGAACTGCTTTATTGAGATGACCATTTCTAAAGACATCATTAATACACATCAAGTTGAGGAAGATGGCTCATTAAGCTCCCTGGATGATTTGTTCGATGAAGAAGACCGCCGTTTAAGTCTTTAATTTAAACATCGATTAACCCTTGCCGAACTTTTTTGGCAGGGGTTTTTTATGTACTAAGAATAAATCTTCTTCGTTCAACAACAATATGATTAGGAGGGGATTTGATTGGATATAAAAATGAAATGGTTTTACCGGTTAGGATTTCTCCTTCTTTTGTTTATTGTAATCTTTGTATTCATAAGACTTCAAGAAGTGTGGATTCCAGTTATTAAAATCGTGTTATCTGTATTAACCCCTTTTATTATTGCATCTTTTATTACGTATTTGCTTCACCCTGTAGTTGAAAAGCTTCACGAAACAGGGCTTCACAGGGGAGTTGCCATTGTCATTATTTATATTTTATTTTTTGGGGGTGCAGGATTTACACTTTACAAAGCTATTCCCGCAATTATTCTACAATTAAAAGATTTAACAGAACATGCCCCAGAAGTTGCTGAACAATATAGAACATGGATTGAAAAAATACATAGCAAGACGCATGCATGGCCAAATGGATTTCAAGAAAGAATTGACAGCAGCATTTTAGCTGTTGAAAAAACATTGGATCAAATTCTTTCGAAAACAGTAAACAGTCTCGTCAAAATTGTCAATTCTCTTTTAATGATCGCAATCATTCCTTTTATCACTTTTTATATGCTAAAAGATTATGATGTCATGAAAAAAGCAGTATGGTATTTAACGCCGAGAAAATGGAGGCAGCAAGGGATTTTATTTTTAAGGGATGTAGATAAATCACTGGGCGGTTACATACGCGGCCAAATGCTCGTATGTGCGATCATTGGCTCATGTGCTGCATTATTATTTTGGTTTGCCGGGATTAAGTATCCGCTTCTTCTTGGAATAATAGTCGGATTAACAAATGTTATCCCATATTTCGGCCCTATAATCGGCGCTGTTCCGGCTGTTATTATCGCTGTTACCATGTCTGTAAAGATGGCGGTAATTGCCATTATTATCGTTTTTTCGCTGCAGTTTTTAGAAGGGAATATTCTATCACCGCTGATCGTCGGTAAAAGTCTTCATATGCATCCATTAATGATTATCTTTGCACTGCTATCCGGAGGTGAAATAGGGGGAATATTAGGATTGATTCTTGCGGTTCCCGTGTTAGCAGTCTTAAAAGTAGCCTTATTGCATGCAAAAGACCACATGATAAGAGCAAATCGTGAAATGGAAACAAAGCCGAATCAATGAGTAAGATTGACAAACGCAAATCCGCTCTATATAATTCGGCTATAGGTATAGATGAAAACATGAAGAAGGATCAAGTATGTTGCAGTCCATCTGAATGCATTTGCATGGAAGAGAGGAATTCCCCAGGGCTGAAAGGAATTCCAGATGAAGGGCAGCAGAAAGCTAATCCGGAGTGCAGCTAACCCCTGCCGTTTAACCGCGTTAAGGTGATTTGAGAGATGGATGCATATTTTGCATCCATAATCAGGGTGGTACCGCGAGTTCAGCTCTCGTCCCTGTCAGGGGATGAGAGCTTTTTATGTTGTGAAGATGACGAACATTTTAGAAAAGGAGCTGATTTTTAATGAAAAAATTAACCGGTTCTGAAATCCGCAGGATGTTTCTCGAATTTTTCAAAGAGAAAGGACATGCTGTCGAACCGAGTGCATCACTCGTTCCACATGATGATCCTTCTCTTCTTTGGATTAACAGCGGTGTTGCAACATTGAAAAAATACTTTGATGGTAGGGTTATTCCTGATAATCCCCGAATTACGAATGCTCAAAAATCCATCAGAACGAATGATATTGAAAACGTAGGAAAAACTGCCCGCCACCATACGTTTTTTGAAATGCTTGGCAACTTTTCGATCGGTGATTATTTTAAAGAAGAAGCAATTGAGTGGGCTTGGGAGTTTTTAACAGACAAAAAATGGATCGGGTTCGATCCGGATCGATTATCCGTGACAGTTCACCCTGAGGATGATGAAGCATTTGAAATTTGGAATAAAAAAATAGGTATTCCGGAAGACAGAATTATTCGCCTTGAAGGAAATTTCTGGGATATTGGAGAAGGACCAAGCGGACCTAATACAGAAATCTTTTATGACAGAGGCCCTGAGTACGGGGATGATCCAAATGATCCCGAATTATTTCCCGGAGGTGAAAATGACCGTTATTTAGAAGTATGGAACCTTGTTTTTTCTGAATTTAACCATAATCCTGACGGTACATACACTCCGCTTCCGAAAAAAAATATTGATACCGGAATGGGTCTTGAGCGGATGGCATCAGTTGTTCAAAATGTCCCTACGAACTTTGACACTGATTTATTTATGCCGATAATTAAAGCAACTGAAAAAATTTCCGATGAAATTTACGGTCGAGATAAAGAAAAAGACGTGGCATTCAAAGTGATTGCCGACCACATCCGGACAGTTACATTTGCAGTTGGCGACGGTGCACTGCCTTCTAATGAAGGAAGAGGCTATGTTATAAGAAGATTGCTTCGCCGGGCAGTCCGCTATGCAAAGCAAATTAATATTAACCGTCCGTTTATGTATGAACTTGTTCCGGCAGTTGGGGAAATCATGAATGATTATTACCCGGAAGTCCAAGAAAAAGCGGAATTTATCCAAAAGGTAATAAAAATTGAGGAAGAACGATTCCATGAGACGCTGCATGAGGGCTTAGCGATTTTGGCAAATGTGATCAAGAAAGAGAAAGAAAAAGGAAGCAGAATCATTTCAGGCGAAGACGTGTTCCGATTATATGATACGTATGGTTTTCCTGTTGAACTTACAGAAGAATATGCCGAAGAAGAAGGCATGGGGATCGATCATGACGGTTTTGAAAAAGAAATGGAAAATCAGCGTGAGCGTGCCCGTTCTGCCCGCCAAGATGTAGGATCCATGCAGGTGCAGGGAGGAGTATTAGGCGACATTAAGGAAGAAAGCAAGTTTATCGGCTATGATCAGCTCGAAGCAGAAGCCGACGTTCTTGTGATCGTGAAAGACGGCCAGCTTGTTGATGAAGCAACAGCAGGCGACGAAGTTCAAATTATATTGGATGCCACTCCTTTTTATGCGGAAAGCGGAGGACAAATTGCGGATGAAGGAACAATTGTTTCCGATGGTCTTCTTGTTCAGGTAAATGATGTCCAAAAGGCACCTAACGGACAGCATCTGCACCGAGCAGTCATAAAGGAAGGAACCATTAAGAAAGGCCAGCATGTAAAAGCTGCCATAAACACACGCAGCCGCGGCAAGATTATTAAAAATCACACCGCGACTCATTTGCTTCACCAAGCATTAAAAGATGTTCTTGGAGACCATGTCAATCAGGCAGGATCTTTCGTCGGACCGGACAGGCTTCGTTTTGACTTTTCGCATTTTGGACAAATTCAGCCTGATGAATTAGAGAAAATCGAAACGATTGTCAACGAAAAAATTTGGAGAAATATCGACGTTGAAATTGACTATAAACCAATTGATGAAGCAAAAGCAATGGGAGCTATGGCACTTTTCGGGGAAAAATACGGAGATATTGTCCGTGTTGTTCAAGTTGGAGATTACAGCCTGGAACTATGCGGCGGGTGTCATGTTCCGAATACTTCTGTGATCGGTTTATTTAAAATTGTTTCAGAAAGCGGCATTGGAGCCGGTACACGGCGGATTGAAGCAGTAACAGGCGAGGCTGCATACCAATTGTTAAACGAGCAAATCGGTATTTTAAAAGATGCTGCAACTAAATTAAAAACAAGTCCTCGTGATGTTTCTGCGAGAATTGACTCATTACTGGCGGAAATGAAACAGCTCCAGCGTGAAAACGAATCTCTTTCTGCAAAATTGGGAAATATTGAAGCAAGAAGCCTTGCTTCAAGTGTGAAAGAAGTAAATGGCGTAAAGTTTATTGCTGCAAAAGTTCAGGCAGCTGATATGAACAATTTACGTAATATGGCAGATGATCTAAAGCAAAAACTCGGTTCTTTAATCGTAGTTCTTGCGAGTGTTCACGATGAAAAAGTCAATATTATTGCCGGGATAACAAAGGATTTAATCGAAAAAGGGTACCATGCAGGCAAATTAGTAAAAGAAGTTGCGACCCGCTGCGGAGGTGGAGGCGGAGGCCGTCCGGATATGGCTCAAGCGGGAGGAAAAGATCCGAATAAGGTTGACGGTGCTCTTCAATTTGTTGAAGAATGGATAAAATCCGTTTGATATCGGGTTAAACTAGTGTAAAATAAAGGTAACAGTTAACAGTGTGGCTTTTTTGCCATTTTCTCTGGTAACCAAGAAGAGAGGTGCATTAGATGAGCTCCTTTGATAAAACGATGAGGTTTGATTTTCCTGAAGAGCCTTTTGAACATGATGTAAATGAAGTGCTTTTACAAGTGTATGAAGCCCTTCAGGAAAAGGGATACAACCCGATCAATCAAATTGTCGGTTACCTGCTTTCAGGGGACCCGGCATACATTCCAAGACACAGAGATGCGCGAAATATTATTCGCAAGCTTGAACGCGACGAAATCATCGAAGTATTGGTAAAATCGTACTTAAAACAGCATAAAGAGGGATAATCATGCGCATAATGGGTCTTGATGTCGGCTCGAAAACAGTCGGCATTGCATTAAGTGATGAACTGGGATGGACAGCACAGGGGCTTGAAACGATCAAAATTAATGAAGAAGAAAATGAGTATGGTTTTGATGAGGTTGGCAAAATAATAAAAGAAAACGATGTTGGAAAAATCGTAGTCGGAATGCCAAAAAATATGAATGGAACGATAGGCCCGCGGGGAGAGGCAAGCCAATTTTACGCGAGTGAATTAGAAAAAAGGTTTGGCATCCCGGTCATTTTATGGGATGAACGCCTAACGACAATGGCTGCGGAACGAGTTTTACTTGAAGCTGATGTCAGCCGAGAGAAACGCAAAAAAGTCATTGATAAAATGGCGGCATCCATGATATTGCAAGGATATTTGGACAGTATACGTTAAGAGGTGAAAAAGATGGATCATGGTGAAAACAACATTACAGTAATTGATGAAGAAGGCAATGAGCAGCTTTGTGAAGTATTATTTACATTTGATTCAGAAGAATTCGGGAAATCATATGTGCTTTACTACCCGGTAGGCTCAGATGGGGAAGACGACGATGAAATCGAAATTCATGCTTCTGCCTTCATCCCAGGTGAAGATAGTGAAGAAGGCGAATTGATGCCGATTGAAACAGAAGAAGAATGGGATATGATTGAAGAAGTGCTGAATACATTCCTTGACGAACAGGAAGAAGGAGAATAGATGCGAAAAACCGGTCCTTTGAGAAGGAGGCCGGTTTTTTTTTTACCTCTTTGACAAAACTGTCTTGGATGTGGTCAAATATAGCTGTCGAACTTTCTCACAAACAAAGAAATTTTGTAATTTTTTTAGCGAATCAATTAAGAAATTATAGTATAATGGTTCAAATGTATGTAGATTGGAAGCGGTTGTAATGCTTAAACTAGATTGATTAAGGATTGAAGGGGTTACATTACATAGCAACCCTTGATAAATGGAGGGGAGCAGGAAGGATGTCAACGGAAAAAAAAGAGACGAAAAATGAAATCATTCGCCAAAAACTGTTGGAACTGCAATCTGAAGCGAGAACCGTCCGCAAAATCGTACTTATCATTGCAATTGTATTATTTCTTGCTGTATGTATAGCAGCTTTAGGCGGTTATATTTATATTAAATCTGCATTAAAACCGGTTGATCCTGACAGTAAAACGGAAAAAAATATCGAAATTCCGATCGGCTCTTCAGTAAGCGGTATCGCACAAGTATTGGAGGATGACGGAATTATTAAAGATGCCCGAGTGTTTAAGTATTATGTAAAATTTAAAAATGAGTCGGGATTCATGGCCGGGGATTATAAATTGAAACCTTCCATGAGCATTCCGGAAATTATTGAGAGATTAAAAACCGGAAAGGCGATGCAGGAAGTTATATTTAAGATTACGATACCTGAAGGAAAACAATTAAAACAAATCGCAGGCATTATTGCTGAAAAAACAAACAAGAATGAAGAAGAAGTTTTTAATAAACTGAATGATAAGAGCTTCGTAAAAACATTGATGGCAAAGTACCCCGATATTTTAACAGACGAAATTATGAATAAAAATGTCAAATATCCTCTCGAAGGATACTTGTTCCCGGCAACTTATCCTTTTTATAAAGAACATCCGACTATTGAAGAAATTGTAAGTGTTATGCTGGATAAAACGAAATCTGTTTTAAAAGAATATACGGGACAAATGGAAAAAAAACAATATTCAGTCCATCAATTATTAACGATGGCTTCCCTAATTGAAGAAGAAGCAACGGAAAAAGCAGACCGTGACCGAATTGCAAGTGTATTCTATAACCGGATTAAAACAGGCATGCCGCTTCAGACAGATCCGACCGTTCTGTACGCGAAAGGGAAGCATCAAGAACGGGTTCTTTATGAGGATTTGGAAGTCGATTCTCCCTATAACACATATAAACATAAAGGGCTTCCGCCCGGACCGATCGCCAATGCCGGGACGATGTCAATCGAAGCCGCCCTTAATCCGGAAAAAACAGACTTTTTGTATTTTCTAGCGACAGCTGACGGAGACGTAATTTTTACAAAAACGCTGGATGAACATAATAAAGCGAAGGCTGAACATATTACCAATAATTAATTCGCCGGGGAAGCGAGAAAAATTCGCATTCCCCCGGCGTTTATGTTAAAATGGTTCAAGTATATAAATATACACTGTAATAGCGTTACCCACGGATCTTAAGGATTTCGGCTTTTTGGCTGGTTAAAGAGCTTTTGTTTTGAGCTTAATCCTTCTGTGAGCGCTATTTTTTCATGTCTAAAAAGAACGAACTAAGGCAACAAAGCTTTTAAGCAGGATAGAGGTGAAGGCAGCTTGGAAGGGGACAAGTTGCATGGTTATATAGAGCAATTGCTTCCGGAACGGCCTCCGATTTTGGCGGAGATGGAGCAATTTGCGAAAAAGAATAATGTGCCGATCATGGAGTCTCTCGGGATCGAAGCTATGCTGCAGCTTCTTAGGATCGAAGGGCCAAAATCGATTCTTGAAGTGGGAACAGCTATCGGGTATTCGGCATTAAGAATGGCTTTTGCGCTGCCAGAGACGAAGATTGTGTCAATTGAAAGGGACGCCGAGAGATTTGCCCTTGCTGAAAAATATATAAAAAAGGCCGGAAAAGATTCACAAATTACCCTTATTAAAGGGGATGCACTTGAGGCGAGGGACGAAATAAAAGCTCTAAGACCGTACGATGCCATATTTATCGATGCTGCGAAAGGACAATATCAGCGCTTTTTTGACATCTATTCTCCTTTTCTCAGTGAAAAGGGGCTAATCATAACCGATAATGTCCTGTTTAAAGGGCTTGTATGCGAAACGGAAATTGAAAATAAACGCATACGCAGTCTTGTCAAAAAAATTGACCAATTTAACCGCTGGCTGATGGGCCATCCGGATTTTCATACCGTCATTCTTCCGGTTGGTGACGGGATTGCAATAAGTAAGAAGAGGTGAAAAACATTGAAAAAGCCAGAATTATTAGTGACGCCCACGAGCGTGGAAGATATTATTCCTCTTGCTGAAGCAGGTGCAGATGCTTTTGTGGTCGGAGAACAGCGTTACGGCTTGCGTCTTGCCGGCGAGTTTTCAAGAAACGATGTGGCAAAAGCGATTCAACTTGCTCATTCAAAGGATAAAAAAGTTTATGTCGCCATGAATGCGATCTTTCATAATGATAAAGTGAAAGAGCTAAATGACTATGTTCAATTTTTAAAGGAAATTAGTGCAGATGCCATCATTTTTGGAGATCCGGCTGTATTAATGGCTGTACGTGAAACAGCCCCTGACATGAAGCTGCATTGGAATACGGAAACAACTGCAACGAACTGGTATACGTGCAATTATTGGGGAAGAAAAGGCGCGAAACGGGCTGTATTGGCTCGGGAAATTAACATGGATGCGATTATCGAAATAAAAGAACATGCTGAAGTTGAGATCGAAGTTCAAGTCCATGGCATGACGGCGATGTTTCAATCAAAGCGCTCTCTAATAGGGAATTATTTTGAATACCAGGGCAAAGTGATGGAAATCGAAAATCGCAAACAGGAAAAGAATATGTTTTTGTATGATAAGGAAAGGGATAACAAATATCCAATATTTGAAGATGAAAACGGCACTCATATTATGAGTCCGAATGACATTTGCATAATAGATGAACTGCAGGACTTGATTGAAGCAGGTATTGATTCTTTTAAAATAGACGGGATATTAAAAACTCCAGACTATATTATTAAAGTCACGAAATTATACAGAAAAGCAATCGACCTTTGTGCTGAAGACGTTGATCAATATGAAGAAGTGAAAGATGACCTGTTGGCCCAAATTGAAGAAATTCAACCCGCTAACCGTCCTCTTGACACTGGATTTTTCTTTAAAGAAACCGTTTATTAAAGGGAGGAATGCGTTATGACAGCTGTGAAAGACCGAATTTCACAAATTGTCAACGGAAAACGCGTGATTGTGAAAAAACCTGAGCTGCTCGCACCGGCCGGAAATTTAGAAAAATTGAAAATTGCTGTCCGTTATGGCGCCGATGCTGTGTTTATCGGCGGACAGGAATACGGTTTGCGCTCAAATGCCGATAATTTTACATTTGAAGAAATGAAAGAAGGCGTTGAATTTGCAAAAAAATATGGGGCAAAAATTTATGTAACTACCAATATTTATGCCCATAATGAAAATATCGACGGCCTTGAAGAATATTTTACAGGGTTAAAGGAAGCCGGAATCCACGGAATTATCGTTGCCGATCCGCTCATTATTGAAACATGCCGCCGGATTGCCCCGGAAATTGAAGTGCATTTGAGTACTCAGCAATCCTTGTCAAACTGGAAAGCGGTGCAGTTTTGGAAGGAAGAAGGGCTTGAACGTGTTGTACTTGCCCGTGAAACAAGTGCGGAAGAAATTCGAGAAATAAAAGATAAAGTGGATATTGAAATTGAAACATTTGTTCATGGGGCAATGTGCATTGCTTATTCCGGACGCTGTACACTGAGCAATCATATGACAGCGCGGGATTCTAACCGTGGGGGCTGCTGTCAGTCATGCCGCTGGGATTATGATCTTTATAAGCTGGAAGGCGAAAATGAAGTTCCTTTGTTTAACAATGAAGATGCACCATTTGCAATGAGCCCGAAAGATTTGAAATTGATCGAATCAATCCCTAAAATGATAGAAATGGGCATTGACAGCTTAAAAATTGAAGGCCGAATGAAATCGATTCATTATGTGGCAACAGTAACCAGTGTTTACAGAAAAGTGATCGATGCTTATTGCGCTGACCCGGATAATTTTGTCATCCGAAAAGAATGGCTTGAAGAACTCGATAAATGCGCAAACCGTGATACAGCACCTGCCTTTTTTGAAGGAATTCCTGGGTATAAAGAACAAATGTTCGGAAATCATGGCAAAAAGACAAAGTTTGACTTTGTTGGACTTGTATTGGATTATAATTCTGAGACACAAATGGTTACTTTGCAGCAGCGCAATCATTTTAAACCGGGACAAGAGGTGGAATTTTTCGGATCGGAAATTGAAAACTTTACACAAGTAATTGATAAAATTTGGGATGAAGACGGTAATGAGCTTGATGCAGCCCGCCATCCGCTTCAAATAGTAAAGTTTAAAGTAAATAAGCCTGTTTACCCGTACAACATGATGCGAAAGGAGATTTAATATTCTTGAACCGCAAACCTGTTGTGATTGGTGTTGCCGGAGGTTCCGGTTCCGGAAAAACGAGTGTGACAAAATCCATTTATGAACACTTCAAAGGGCACTCAATCTTAATTATTGAGCAAGATTATTATTATAAAGATCAAAGCCATTTGCCGTTTGAAGAACGGCTAAAAACAAATTACGACCATCCGCTCGCTTTTGATAATGATCTGTTAATTGAGCATCTAAAAAAGCTTATTAAATTTGAGCCAATCGAAAAACCTGTCTATGATTATTCGATTCATACACGTTCTGATAAAGTCATCCGCGTTGAACCGAAAGAAGTGATCATTCTAGAGGGTATTTTAGTGCTCGAAGACGAACGACTCCGCAATTTAATGGATATTAAGCTTTTTGTTGACACAGATGCGGACCTTAGAATTATCAGAAGGCTCACAAGGGATATTAAAGAGCGGGGGCGGACATTGGATTCCGTAATCGAACAATATGTCAATGTAGTCCGGCCAATGCATAATCAATTTATTGAGCCGACAAAGCGATATGCTGATATTATCATTCCGGAAGGCGGCCATAATTTTGTGGCGATCGATTTAATGGTCACAAAAATTCAAACAATTCTTGAACAAAAATCATTTTTATGAAACAATAGCAATAATATTATTAAACACATTAGTTACTGCGCGCGCCCTAATCAGGACGCGCTCCTGTGTATTGTGTTAAGGCAAATACATCTACATAAAATGATTGCACAATCTAATGGGGGATTGTGTGAATACTAGAAGGAGTGAGTGGTTTGACAGAGAAGGTATTCCCGATGACGAAAGCTGGAAAAGAAAAACTGGAACAGGAACTTGAGCATTTAAAAACGGTTAAACGCAAAGAAGTTGTTGAACGCATCAAGATTGCCCGCAGTTTCGGTGATCTTTCCGAGAACTCAGAGTATGATTCAGCGAAAGAAGAGCAGGCGTTTGTTGAAGGCCGTATTACAATTTTGGAAAATATGATCCGAAATGCAAAAATTATTGAAGAAGATGAAATGGAGAGCGATACAGTAACATTAGGACGTTCTGTTACCTTTGTTGAACTTCCGGATGGCGATGAAGAAACATATACAATCGTGGGTAGCGCAGAAGCTGATCCGTTTGAAGGCAAGATTTCAAATGATTCGCCGATTGCAAAAAGCTTGCTTGGCCGCAAAGTCGGCGAAGAAGTAACTGTTCAAACACCTGGTGGAGAAATGAACGTAAGGATTGTTTCGATAAAATAGTTATATTGGAAACGCCTGCTATTTGAAAGAGTTTTCCATTTAGCAGGTTTGAAAATAAGGTGCCTCGTCAACACTTTTGACGAGGTGTTTTTTATGTGGAGAAAGCGGGCGAAAATCTGGATTATTATATGTTTGATTGCCATTGGCCTTTTAATGGGAAGGCTTATGCAACTTCAACTGTTTCAGACTGAAAGCTTCTCAAAACGAAAGATAAACTTATTGGAGGCGAGTGTTGAGCAAAGGTCGCAGGAAATGGTTATTGACAACGGAAGGGGGAATTTTGTCGATCGAAACGGAGAGCCGATCAACTATGAAAAAATTCCTGTCCTAGTCTTGTTCCCTTTTTTGAAAAAAATGAACTGGAACGCAGAGGAAGTGGCCCGTATTCTTCATGTGTCTAAAAATATGCTTTTACAGGCAGTGGAATCAGCTAAAGATCCTTTTATCTTTGGCGATCCGGACCCTGTGAAGCTTTCACTCGACCAAATGGAGGAAATTAATGCTTTAAAAATCCCGGGTGTATTTGCAGTCGAGAGAAAAAATGAATTCAAGAACACACTTGCAGAACAATTACTCGGGCTGACAGGAGAAAATCCATCTGAATTGCAAAAAAGATACCCGGATAAAGACTTGTCGCCAAGGACACTTATAGGCATTTCAGGGTTGGAAGAAAGCTTTGATGAATTTTTGCTGCCTGAAGGAAAATCAAAGCTTGTATTTCATGTTGATGGAGAGGGTGCTCCGCTCTTTGGCATAAATGTAAAGTATGTCGAACCGGCCAATCCTTTTTACCCGGTAAATATAAAAACAACAGTTGATAAGGAATTGCAGTCCATTGCTGAAAAACTTGTCGATCAACACGGGATAAAAAAAGGCGGACTTGTTTTACTGGATATTGAAACAAACAGTGTCCTTGCAATGGTATCTCGTCCCAGCATTAACAAAAATAATCCATATGATCAAAATGGAATCACAAACAGAATGCTGAAACAAGAGATTATCGGATCTGTTTTCAAAACAGCAGTTGCTGCAGCTGCAATTGATTATAACCTTGATAACCCTTCAAGAATGTTTGACTGCAACAAGAAAATAAACGGTAATCCTGATGAAAAACACCAGTACGGAATGCTCAATTTTACGGAAAGCTTTGCGAGAAGCTGCAATAATACATTCGGGACGATTGCTAAAGAATTAAAAAACATTGATCCTAATATTTTGGAAGATTATGCAGGACGGCTTTCCTTAACCGGAAAGACCGGCTGGGAAGGAGATATTTATCACTTTGAAAATTTTAGACAACTGAAAGATGAAGATTCCGGGAGGGTCTTTTTGGAAGAAGAAGAAAAAAAGGATGATAATTTTGTTGCTCTTTCAGGGATCGGGCAGCATGAAGTCCGTGCCACCCCGCTCGCTGTAGCAAACATGATGGCAACGATTGCAAGAGGTGGAAAAAAAGAAATGGTTAGAGTGGTAACAGAAATTGAATATAAAAATGGGACGACGATGCTTCAGTTTCCAAAAAAAATTATGAAAGGAGAAACAATCGCTCCTTATACAGCGATGAAGCTTCAGAAATTATTGCGGGAAGTTATTGCTAATAAGAATGGAACCGGAAGATGGTTTCAAAACCTTCCTTATGAGGTGGCCGGTAAATCAGGAACGGCTGAAACAGCCATCTATGAAAATGGAAAACAGCTTCACAATAAATGGTTTGCAGGGTATTTTCCATATAAAAACCCAAAATATGCACTTGTAACTGTCAATCTGGGAGTGTATGAAGATACAGGAGGGGTAAATCCTCTGTTTGCCGATATGGTAAAAGCGATTTATGACTATGATCATGGTTATTAAATCTTAATCCTTTTGACCCTGTTCTCTCTTTTACGTTTATGTTAAATTTCTTCATGTTTCCTTAAAGACATGATAGAATGTTGACAACCTTATAAAAGGGAGGGAACACTTTTGAAAGGCGGATATGAAAATGATTTCGCATCCCGGTCAAGAATTCGGGAAAAGAGGCGCAAAACAAATCTCATTTTAAATAGTTTAATTGGAATCGTACTCCTTCTTATTGTTATCGTTTCCTTTAATATTTTTTTCGGAGGAAACGATGAAAAAACAGCAGGGAATCATGAGAAGAGAACCGAAACAAATCAAGTTAAAAATGAAGGGAACCGTTCTGAAAGTGAAGAAAACGATGGGGAAGAAGAATTCGAAGAAGAAAGCCAGGAAGAGTCAAATTATGAAAAAGAATCAGAGGATCCTTCAGATGAAGAAGCCGACGATGATTCTTCAACTCAAGAGAGTGAACCTTTTGTAACGGAAGGGGGCAGCAGCCCGGATGTCAAGGCGACAATCGTAAACCCTGACTGGAAGCCGATTGGCACCTCGCAAACCGGTGAACATCCGGCTGCTGTTTATGATGAAAGCTCAGTTGACTGGCAAGAAATGCTCCAAGCCATATCTTATGCTACCGGAATTGATCAAAGCAATATGACCGTATGGTTTTTAGGCAATAACGGACCTAATAAATCAGTCGGTACAATATCTTCAAAAAGCGATAAACGAAAGTACAAGGTGTATATTGAGTGGGTAGACGGCCAAGGGTGGAAGCCTATTAAGGTGGAAGAATTGCATGGATAAGGATCAAGCAAACGAAAAATTGCAAAGAGGATGGGAGAAACCCCATTCTCTTTTTCTATGCCCGGCTTCACAAGGAACGCTTCGGCACCAATGCATTACGCAAAAAAAGCTTTTTTCCAGCAGGTTGCAGTTGCTAAATAAGGGTTGAGTATGATACATTGAGAACAAGTTACATTTTAAATCATAGTATACTCATAGGAATTATAAGTAATCATCTGGAGCGTGGAACAAATGGGGAAAGAATTTATTGAGCTGTTTGAACATTGGGCTGATTCTTACGATTCAAGCGTGACTGGCCATGATGAAGAATATAAAGAAGTTTTTTTACATTATGAAAAAATTCTTGGAGAAGTAGCAAAGCGGGCTTTTGGCCATGTACTTGAATTTGGCGCGGGCACAGGAAACCTTACCCTGAAGCTTATTGAGAAAGGCTTAACAGTTACCGCAATTGAGCCTTCTCCTTCAATGAGAAATATTGCGAAAGGAAAACTCGGAAATAAGGCGGAAATCATGGACGGTGATTTTCTATGTTACCCGAAAGACTGTTCTGTTGATACTATTGTCAGCACTTATGCATTTCACCACTTAACAGATGAGGAAAAGCGCCAGGCGATTGCCGGCTATGGAAACCAGCTTGATGAGGGTGGTAAAATAATATTTGCCGATACAATGTATGAATCGGAAGATGCTTATAAAGAAGCGATTTCGGATGCATTATCAAAAGGTTTTCATAATCTTGCTGAAGATTTGCAAAGAGAATACTATACAACCATTCCAAAATTAAGAAACATGCTTGAGGAAAACGGATTCTCAGCCAATTTTGATCAATGCAACGGTTTTGTCTGGATTATGGAGGCCGAAAAACTTTAAAAGAGAGGTCAAATAATGAAAATAGCAATAATTGGAGCCATGGAAGAAGAAGTAGCTTTATTGCGTGAAAAGATGGAAGACCGGAGCGTTGAAACAATTGCCGGATGCGAGTTTACTTCCGGGATATTGGATGGAGCGAACGTTGTTTTATTGCGCTCCGGTATTGGAAAGGTGAATGCGGCAATGTCCACTTCCATTCTTTTGGAAAGATTTAAATCTGACTATGTTATTAATACAGGATCTGCCGGGGGATTAAATCCGGTGCTGAATGTCGGTGATATTGTGATTTCAACAGAGGTGCGCCATCATGATGTAGATGTAACCGCCTTCGGCTATGAATACGGCCAGGTCCCTCAATTGCCTGCTGCATTTGAAGCAAATCGTGAATTAGTACAGATTGCCGAGACTGCTGCCAAGGAAATCAAAAATATTCAAGTTGTAAAAGGATTAATTGCAACCGGAGATTCTTTTATGAATGACCCCGAACGGGTCGAAGTAATTCGGAATAAATTTACCGGTCTTCAAGCAGTTGAAATGGAAGCGGCGGCAATTGCCCAGGTAGCTTACCAGTTCGGCTGCCCTTTTGTTGTGATTCGTTCCTTATCTGATATTGCCGGGAAAGAATCAAATGTATCATTTGAACAATATCTGGAAAAAGCTGCAGTTAATTCAGCTACACTCGTGATGAAAATCGTTACCTCCTTAAAAAAGAAAAATTAATCCGGAGGGAGAAAAATGAAGGTTTATAAAAGTGTACATGAATTGATCGGAAATACCCCGATTGTGGAGCTTACCCGCTTTCAGGTTCCTGAAGGAGTCAGGCTGTTTGCAAAATTAGAATTTTTAAATCCTGGGGGAAGTATAAAAGACCGTCTTGGACTAGCGCTTCTTAAAGATGCATTCGAAAACGGGAAATTAAAAGAAGGAGGTACATTAATTGAGCCGACAGCCGGAAATACCGGCATCGGACTCGCTCTTGCGGCAATAAATAGAGGCATCAACGTTATTTTTTGTGTGCCGGAAAAATTCAGCCTTGAAAAACAAGAGCTTATGAAAGCGTTGGGAGCAAAAATTGTTCATACTCCGACAAATGAGGGTATGAAAGGCGCAATTGAAAAAGCTGAAGAGCTCCTTAAAGAAATTCCCGGCTCATATTGCCCCCAGCAATTCGTCAACCCTGCCAATCCGAAAACATATTATCATACTCTAGGCCCGGAAATATGGGAGCAAATGGATGGCCAAATAGACGTATTTGTTGCAGGAGCGGGAACCGGCGGGACATTTATGGGGACCGCACGTTACTTAAAAGAAAAAAATTGTGAGATTAAAACCGTGATTGTTGAACCTGAAGGCTCAATTTTAAATGGCGGTGAACCAGGCCCCCATAAAACAGAAGGGATTGGCATGGAGTTTTTGCCGGAATATATGGATATATCTTATTTTGATGCAATTCATACTGTTTCCGATGAAGATGCTTTTCAACTTGTGAAAGAATTGGCTGCAAAAGAAGGCCTTCTTGTCGGAAGTTCATCTGGAGCTGCAATGAAAGCGGGACTGGATGAAGCAAAAACAGCCAAGCGAGGCATGAATATTGTCGTTGTCTTCCCTGATGGAAGCGAACGTTATTTAAGTAAGAAGATTTATCAAGGAGGGATATAAGTGCGCAAGAAGACAAAACTGATTCATGGCGGAATTTCAGGCGATCCGTTAACGGGTGCTGTTTCAGTGCCTGTTTATCAAGTGAGCACATACAAACAGGAAGGGATTGGAAACCACAAAGGCTTTGAATACTCCCGGACAGGAAATCCAACTCGCCATGCACTCGAAGAGCTTATTAAAGATTTAGAAGACGGTAAAGCAGGTTTTGCGTTTGGTTCCGGTATGGCAGCCATTACTGCAGTGATGATGTTGTTTAACAGCGGAGATCACGTACTTTTAACCGATGATGTATACGGCGGTACATACCGGGTCATGTCAAAAGTTCTAAACCGTTTCGGAATTGACAGTACATTTGTCGACACGAGCAATCTAGAAAATATTGAAAAAGAAATCAAACCGAATACGAGGGCCATTTATATTGAAACACCGACGAATCCTTTGCTGAAAATTACTGATATCGCTTCCGCGTCTGAATTAGCAAAAAAACATAATTTGCTGACGATTGTTGATAATACATTTTCAACACCATACTGGCAGCAGCCGCTCAAACTTGGAGCGGATATCGTTCTTCACAGTGCAACAAAATACCTCGGCGGCCACAGCGACGTTGTTGCAGGACTTGTTGTTGTAAACAGCGACAAATTGGCAGAAGACTTACACTTTATTCAAAACTCTACTGGAGGAGTGTTAGGGCCGCAAGATTCATGGCTGTTAATGAGAGGAATCAAAACGCTCGGAGTCCGGATGGAAGAGCACGAAGCATCTACCAGAAGAATTGTTCAATTCCTTCAGGAGCATCCGGCTGTAAAAAAAGTATATTATCCAGGTCTTGAATCACATCCAAACCATGAGATAGCCAAGAAACAAAGCGGAGGCTTCGGCGGAATGGTATCCTTCGATGCCGGCAGTGAGGAAAAAGCTGATGCGCTTCTTCGGAATATTAACTATTTTACATTGGCTGAAAGTCTTGGAGCAGTAGAAAGTTTAATTTCTGTACCTGCGAAGATGACACATGCCTCCATCCCTCCGGAGCGGCGTGCGGAACTTGGGATTACGGACGGTTTAGTTCGTATATCAGTCGGCCTTGAAGATGTGTATGATTTGATTGAGGATTTAGATCAAGCATTAAATAAATAACTGAGAACGGGCCTCTTTTCGAAAGGGTCCGTTTTTCAATTGTTTCCATTCGTTCAATTTTTTACATCATCTATAAAACTTCTAATTATGTTAATGTAGAATGAGAGACTTTCTTAAAGCGCAGGTGATGTAAAAATGAATCAAAACGCTAAGAAGTTATATGAAAAAATGGTTGATTATAAACGTTTTGCAGTTGTTCTGTTAGCAGTCGGCGCTTTTTTTTATTTAGGAGCAGTGATACCATCCGCGACAAAAGTGATGGCGGATTTATATATTAAGATGGCAGCTACAACCGGATTCCTGGCAGGTTCGGTCTTGTTCTTTATTTTGTCAAAACAATGTCAAACAAGGCTGATGGAATTGGAAGAAGGCCGGGAATATATTATGAAAAAGTAAAACGTCCTGTAACTTTTAGGGCGTTTTTTCTATATCTTATTGGAGCGTATAAATGAATTGACAATAGTAACAAAATGTTCACATCCCTTCAGGATTAATCGCTTGGAAATATGGTAAATTCGAATTAGAACTCGAACATTTCAAGAGGGGTGCAGAATATGTTCATGATCGTTATGGCATTTTTGATCACTGGAACAATTGGCTGCATAATTGTTTCAGAAGTTAGTGCTGAAGTATAGAGTATAAAAGGTTAATTGAATGATAAAAGAAAGCATCAACTATAATAGGTTGGTGCTTTCTTTTATCATTCAATCTATATATATAATTAATTTCGTTCGGACAGACACGACCAACCTTTGTTTTACATAGGAATTAGTTATAGGCGAAAATCCTATAAAGCGGGGGTGGGATAAATGTCCGGAATTTTAACGGCACTTGGTTACTTAGTAAAGGAAATTGTCTTCCTTGTCTCGTATGTAAAAAACAATGCCTTTCCTCAACCGCTGTCAGCTGCTGAAGAACGTAAATACTTGCGGTTGATGGCTGAAGGTGATACACTTGCCCGCAATATGTTGATTGAACACAATTTGCGGCTCGTCGCTCATATTGTGAAAAAATTTGAAAATACCGGTGAAGATGCAGAAGATCTTATTTCAATAGGTACAATCGGTTTAATTAAAGCCATTGAGAGCTACTCGGAAGGAAAAGGGACAAAGCTTGCCACATATGCTGCAAGATGTATCGAGAACGAAATATTAATGCATCTTCGCGCATTAAAAAAGACAAAAAAGGACGTTTCATTACATGACCCGATTGGACAGGATAAAGAGGGAAATGAAATTTCACTGATTGATGTCCTGAAATCAGAATCTGAAGATGTAATAGATACAATTCAATTGAATATGGAACTTGAAAAAGTAAAAGAATATATTGATGTTTTAGATGAACGGGAAAAAGAAGTAATTGTCGGCCGCTTCGGATTAGATCTTCAAAAAGAAAAAACTCAGCGGGAGATAGCGAAAGAGCTCGGGATTTCGAGGAGCTATGTTTCAAGGATTGAGAAGCGGGCGTTAATGAAAATGTTTCATGAGTTTTATCGTGCGGAAAAAGAAAAACGAAAAAACAGCAATTAGAAAGCAAAGAGGCTGACTCAAATCAAGAGTCAGCCTCTTTTAACGGGTCTAAACCTTTCTGAGTTTAAACGGACTAACCATTAACAAGGAAAGGAAAATCATAAGAAATAAGTATGTTTGCGGCGGAAGATACGGGATGGCAAGGAAGCTTACCGTTGCCAGGCATCCGGCTGCCGTTATTGGAAGACCTGTAAAAAATCCGTTGTTTTCACTTATGTTAAAGCGTGCTAATCGAAATGCGCCACAGCATATATAAAAAACAGCAAAGAACGTTCCCGGAGCTCCATATTCAAATAAAATTCCTTTATATAATAATAGTGCAGGGGCAACTCCAAATGATATAATATCACTCATAGAATCTAATTGCTTGCCAAGCTCAGATTCAATATTGAACTTTCTGGCTACCATTCCATCAAATCGGTCAGCTAGAGCAGCAATAAAAATAAGCAATAAGCTTAAATTTAAGTTGCCGTTTATTCCTGAAATAATCGCAAAACCGCCTAAAGCCAAATTCATTAACGTTAAAACGTTGGCTGTTTGTGCTTTTATTTTTTTGATTGTCTGATCAAGAACATCAGATAAAAACATTCTTTTCACCCCTTGATATAGGAAAGAAGCTAACCTTGTAATTCTATTATATAATAATATTTTATTTTAAGCTTTTTATGACTGTACGTAAAGAGTCTTTAAACACAAGATGGAGGTAATCTTGTTGATTTCAAGAATTTATCGTTTGTTTATTGAGCTTACAAACCGAAGATGGACATCAAATTTTCTAAAAAAATTTGCAGGCTCAAAGGCAAGCCGCTTTATCATTCCATCGTTTGCAAGAGTTTATCAAATTGATTTGCAAGAAAATGAAAAAGCGTTGAAAGAATATCAGACACTGCATGATTTCTTCATCCGTAAATTAAAAAAAGGGAGCCGGCACATTGATCCGGATGATTTGTCAATTGTAAGCCCGGTTGATGCTGTAATTGAAGATGCCGGCAATATTTCCCCAGAAAAAATGATTGAAGTAAAGGGAAAGATCTACTCTATTTCTGAGATGCTGGGGAATAATGGCTCATTAAGCAAATACGTCGGTGGTACTTATATGATTTTTTATTTAAGCCCGAGTCATTATCATCGCATTCACAGTCCGGTAACAGGGAAAATAACGAATCAATGGACACTCGGAAACAAATCTTATCCTGTAAATGCACTTGGGTTAAAATATGGGAAGGCTCCTTTATCGAAAAATTTCCGTAAAGTTACGGAAATTGAGCATGATGCAGGAATGATGGCACTGGTTAAAGTTGGAGCAATGTTTGTAAATTCGATTGAAGCCATTCACAATAAGGATTATTTAACAAAAGGAGAAGAAATGGCTTATTTCTCATTTGGCTCCACGGTCGTTTTATTGTTTGAAAAAGCCTCTGTCGAAATATTGCCATCGATCAAACCGCCATTTCATATTAAAGTTGGGGAAAAGATCGGATATTTAAAGAAAGCTTGTAAATGAAATGGGGCAAGATAAGATTATTTGCACTGTCGTTTTCTGTGGAAAAGGGGCGGAGCTACGCTAACAAAAATAGAAATGCCAACTTATCTTTAGCAAGATACATGTTTAGCTTTGTAAATATTTAGAGCTTTGCTTCGCTCACACCGCCTTATTGTGTTGGTTTTGTTTTATAATGAAAGCTATTCCCATGTTTAAGGTTGGGAGTTTAAAACTCATTCATGTTTTTTGTATCGGTTGGCGAGCAAAAGAAAAAGCCCGCAACTGGGCTTGTTTATGATGACACTTTAATTTTGTGTGACAATGAACGCCGTTTGATTTCTTTTTCAATGAGGCGAATAAAATCCTGGCTAAGGTTTAATTCAAGTGCTTTGTAGTATGATTCAATCAGTAATTCGTCCGACAGTCTGTGCATGTCAGCCATTCACCTCCAATTTAAAATAGCAGGTTCTAAAAGAATTTGAAACACATATATTGGTAAGCTATCTGTTTTATCCTTACTCTATCAAATTAAGACATCTAGAACAACCGTTCTCTTATCCACAGTATGTAGTGGATAACTTGTGATTAAATTGTTTATAAATTGGAAAAAAGTATACAATTCAATGTGTAAAATGTGCATAAAGTTATCCACAATTGTTGAAATAAATACAAGTTTGTCGAAAAATATTTATTATCTAGTTCCATGTACCTGTTTTTTGAGGGTTGTTGACGAAAAAATCCCTATAAAATTTGTTTTTAACAAACAAACGGGAAATTGGCACATTCATTTTGAAACTGCCGATTAAATTGGTTATGATGATAACGGTATGATTGAAGCATGATTAAAAGTAATGAGGTGCAGTGTTTTGTTAAAGCATTTTTTGCCTGATCAGCATGTAAAAAGTATTTTTGAAATTACACCAGAGAGTTTAAAAGAAAAAGGGGTAAAGGGAATTATTACAGACCTTGACAACACTCTTGTTGAATGGGACCGCCCCTTTGCAACTCCTATGCTGATTGAATGGTTTGAGCATATAAGAAAAAATGAAATTTTAGTGACGATTGTTTCGAATAATAATGAGAAACGGGTAAAATCGTTTGCTGATCCATTAAATATCCCGTTTATTTATAAGGCGCGAAAACCGATGGGCAGGGCCTTCGAAAAAGCGTTGGCGCAAATGGGGCTGAGGAAGGAAGAAACCGTCGTCATTGGAGATCAATTACTTACTGATGTATTAGGAGGCAACCGGAACGGTTTCCATACAATTTTAGTAGTTCCGATAGCATCTACTGACGGTTTTTTAACACGATTTAACAGAAAGGTTGAAAGAGGAATTCTCAGCTGGCTCAGAAAAAAAGGCATGATAACATGGGAGGATTAATTAGTGAGTGACGATAAGTATTTATGCATCGGCTGCGGGGTAAAGATACAAACGGAAGATCCGCAAGAATTAGGGTATTCACCGAAATCAGCATTAGAAAAAGACCAGGTAATTTGTCAGCGCTGCTTCCGCTTAAAACATTATAATGAGATTCAGGATGTCAATCTGACTGATGATGATTTTCTTAAAATATTAAATAAGATTGGAAAAAGCGATTCATTAATTGTGAAAATTGTAGACATTTTTGATTTTAATGGAAGCTGGCTTCCCGGTTTGCACCGTTTTGCAGGCGGCAATAAAATCTTGCTCGTTGGCAATAAAGTAGATTTGCTTCCGAAATCTGTAAAACACAATAAATTGATTCATTGGATGAAACAAGAAGCTAGGGAGCTCGGTTTAAAACCTGAAGAAGTTTTTCTTGTCAGTGCAGCTAAAGGACATTTCATAAAGAAAACGGCTGCTGCAATCGATGATTACAGGCAAGGGAAAGACGTATATGTTGTCGGCTGCACAAACGTCGGAAAATCAACTTTTATTAATCGGATTATTAAAGAAGTCAGCGGCGAAGGAGACATTATTACAACTTCCCATTTTCCGGGGACAACACTTGATATCATTAAAATACCATTAGATGATGATAAATTTTTAATGGACACGCCCGGAATTATTAATCATCACCAAATGGCTCATTTTGTAGATAAACGTGATTTAAAAACCATTACCCCAAAGAAAGAGATTAAGCCAAAAGTTTATCAATTAAACGAAGGCCAAACATTGTTCTTCGGCGGTTTGGCTCGTTTTGATTATCTCACAGGAGGCAGGCGGTCATTTACATGCTATCTTTCGAACGATCTTTTGATTCATCGTACCAAATTGGAGAACGCTTCTGAATTGTACAACAACCATGTAGGTGAAATGCTTTCTCCGCCTCGGAAAGAACAATTAGATTCGTTTCCAAAACTTGTACGCCATGAATTTATGATTAAGGAAGGAAAAACAGATATTGTCTTTTCGGGACTTGGTTGGGTAACCGTCAACGAACCGGGAGCGAATGTAGCGGCTTATGTTCCAAAAGGTGTACATGTTGTGCTAAGAAAATCGCTTATTTAATCAAAATTTGAATGGGAGGAAAGGCTGTGAAGAAATTATATGGGGTTATAGGAGATCCGATTTCCCATTCGATGTCTCCTGTGATGCACAATGATTTATTTAAGGTTTATGGAATTGATGCCCATTATCACCCTTTCCATGTTAAAAGAGGTGATCTTGAAGCAGCTGTTCAAGGTTTAAAAGCGATTAACTGTTCAGGATTTAATGTAACAGTTCCTCATAAAACGGAAATCATGAATTTTTTGGATGACATTGATCCTCTTGCAGAAGCCATCGGGGCTGTGAATACGGTTGTTAATAAAGGTGGCAGGCTGATTGGATTCAATACAGACGGACGGGGTTTTTTAGAAGGGCTTAAACGAAATTTTGCCGTTTTGGACAGTACGAGAGTCCTTATCATTGGTGCCGGCGGAGCCGCAAAAGCAATTTATTATACGATGGCACATGCAGGTGTAAAGCATATTGATTTTTGTAATCGAACAGCCGAAAAAGCAGCACAGCTTATAGAGGCATGTCCATTTTCTGTTCAATCGAACATATATCCGAGGGAAAAAGCCGAAAATAGGTTAAGCAATTATAACCTCATCATCCAAACTACGTCGGTAGGGATGTCACCGAACATAAATGCTTCTCCATTGTCCCTTGAAAATCTGGGTATTGGGGCTTTTGTAAGTGATATTATCTATAATCCGCTTGAAACGGTCATTTTGCGAGATGCCAAGCGAAGAGGAGCAGGGACGCAAAACGGCTTGGATATGTTCGTTTTTCAAGGAGCGTTTGCTTTTGAAAAATGGACAGGCATTTTTCCCGATATAGAAAGAATGAAACAAATTGTATTGAAACATCTGGGAGGAAAATGAAAATAATGTTAACTGGAAAACAAAAGAGATTTTTACGTTCTGAAGCACACCATCTGAATCCTATATTTCAAGTAGGAAAAGGCGGAGTAAATGAAAATATGATCAAACAAGTTTCCAATGCCCTTGAAGCAAGGGAATTAATGAAAATCAGTGTCCTGCAAAATTGCGAGGATGATAAGAAAACGGTTGCGAATCAGCTTTCAGAGGGAACAGGCGCAGACATTGTACAAATCATTGGAAATACGATTATTCTTTACAAGGAATCAAAAGAAAATAAGCAAATTCAATTGCCATAAAGTGAAACTTCCTTGAGTGGTGTTCTCATAATTCTCATGAACTTGAATGATGATATTATACAGCCCGTTAAATCGGGATAAAGCGAAAGAGGAGGAGCTCCTTTGAAAAAGATCGGAATTCTGGGAGGAACATTCGACCCGCCTCATTATGGACATCTTCTGATTGCAAATGAAGTACTGGAATCGTTGCAGCTTCATGAAGTTTGGTTCATGCCAAATCAAGAACCCCCTCATAAGAAGAAATCATCGATTGGAAATGACGACCGCATAAACATGCTTGAATTGGCAATCGAGGGCAACCCGCATTTTAGAATAGAGCCAATTGAATTAGAACGAATCGGCCCGTCATATACGTATGACACAATGAAGCAGTTAACGGAAATCTATCCTGATTACACTTTTTATTTTATTATCGGAGCAGATATGATTGAATATTTGCCAAAATGGCATAAAATAAACGAACTTTTGCACCTTGTGGAATTTGTCGGCGTAAAAAGACCCGCATACAGTGATGCAACCCATTTCCGTATTCAAAAAGTGGATGTTCCGGAAATAGAAATTTCATCAAGCTTGATCAGGAAACGGAGAAAAGAAGGCAGATCTATCCGATATTATTTGCCTGAATCAGTTAGAAAATATATAGAGGAGAATAAGCTATATGAATCTTGATAATGCTTTAAAGCTAGTTAAGGAACAGTTGACAGAACACCGATATCAGCATACTCTAGGCGTAGTGGAAACAGCGCTGGCTCTTGCTGAACAATATGGGGCAGATAAAAAAAAGGCAGAGCTTGCAGCTGCATTTCATGATTATGCTAAATTCCGTCCAAAAGATGAAATGAAGGAAATTATTATCAATCAAGGCATGCCGCAAGATCTCTTGGATTATAATACCGAACTTTGGCACGCACCCGTAGGCGCCTTTTTAGTTGAAAAAGAAGCGGGCGTAAACGATGATGAAATACTTGATGCGATTCGTTACCATACATCAGGAAGGCCTAAAATGACCTTGCTTGATAAAATCATTTATCTTGCAGATTATATTGAACCCGGAAGAAATTTTCCGGGGGTAGAGGAAGTAAGGATTCTTGCGAAAGAAAATTTGGATAAAGCGTTAATCCGGTCGATTCAAAATACAATCATATTCTTAATAAAAAAAAATCAGCCAATTTATCCTGACACATTTCTAACATACAATAGTCTTGTAACTGTTAAGGAGGATTGAATGAATGAATGAACGCCAAATATTATTGACCGCAGTAAAAGCGGCAGATGATAAAAAAGCAGAAGATATTATTGTTTTAAATATGAAAGGAATTTCAATCGTCGCTGATTATTTTATTATTTGCCACGGGAATTCGGATAAACAGGTTCAGGCGATCGCAAGTGAAATGAAGGAAAAAGTAGAGGAAGCAGGTTATATTGTCAAAAGAATGGAAGGGTTCGATGAAGCTAAATGGGTCCTCGTTGACATTGGTGAAATAGTCGCTCATATTTTTCATCGTGATGAACGAAGTTATTACAATTTGGAACGCCTATGGGGAGATGCTCCGATAGAGAATATTCAAAGCGAGCTAAGTCAATGAGCTACGGAAGGTTTGCATACTTATATGACAAGTTAATGAAGGATGCTCCGTACGACAAATGGGTGGAGATTGTCCTTGCCAAATTAAAAAAGTATAATGTTGAAGGAAAAGAACTGCTGGATCTTGCTTGTGGAACAGGTGAACTTTCTGTTCGCCTTTCCAAGGCAGGATTTCGTGTAACAGGAGTTGATTTGTCCTCAGATATGCTGACGGTAGCACGGGCAAAAGCAGATGAAAACGGACAGTCAATTCGCTTTTTCCAGCAAAGTATGGCTGAACTGGATGGGCTTGGCCAATTTGATGCTGTTTGTATTTTTTGTGATTCTTTAAATTATTTGGAAACTGAAGAAGATGTCAGGAAAGCTTTCAAAAATGTTGCACAGCATCTAAAAAAAGACGGGGTATTGCTTTTTGACGTTCATTCCATCTATAAGATAATGCAAGTATTTATGAATGAAACATTTGCCGTAGTTCAAGAAGATATCTCCTACATATGGCAATGCTATAAAGGTAACTATCCTAACAGCATTGAACATGATCTTGTTTTCTTTGTATTAGATGAAGAAACCGGTCAATATGACCGCTTTGAAGAACTTCATGTCCAGAGAACGTTTTCTGTTAATTATTATGAAAATTGGCTGAAAGAAGCAGGGTTTGAGATGTTGGAAATCTTTTCTGATTTTCATGATTGCCGGCATGACGACAAAGCAGAAAGAATCTTTTTTATAGCAAGAAAGAATGAATAAAAAAGAGGCTGTCTCATAAGGGTCTGACCCTTAGGCTTTTTATACGGTGTCTTATCTAGAAGACTCATTTATCGTGGTGGCTGATATGCCATGGAGTTTGAGACAGCCTTTTCGCTTTTCAACAGCTCCGTTTTAAATTTTTTGTATTAACTTGTAATTTAGGAAGGATTTTTGCCTTTTATGCCGAAATTATTGATTGGGGTATTGCCGGTTTATTTTTTCCAAATCCTCCTCAAATTTTATATGTGTCGCTTGGAACAAGTGTTCAAAAACTTCCCCCAGTTCATTCTCTAAAACCTTAATTCCTTCACCAGTAATACCGCCTTTTACACACACTTTCTCTTGTAATGTTTGCAAAGAATAATGTCTTTTCTTTAATAATTCTCCTAAACCGATCAGCATTTCGCTAGCGAGTTTTACTGCTGTTTCTTCCGGGATTTCGGTTTCCTTTACAGCTGCTGAAATAAATCTGCGGGTAAGGTAGCTGAAAAATGCTGGCCCGCAGCTTACGATGTCTGAAGCGACCCTTGTTATTTCATTCTCAATTTCCACCGGTTTTGAAAAAGTTGAAAATAAATGATATAGTTGTTTTTTCCATTTTTCATCACAATGTTTTCCGAAGGTTAACAAAACAACTCCTGCCAAGGCTCTGTTTGTAATGCTCGGTATTGCCCTTACAACAGAGCAAGGCACAACCCTCTCCAATTGTTCTGTACTGATTGGGCTGGTGATCGAAATCACACATTTGTCAGGAGTTAGAACCGGCAAAATATCCTCGAGCACCCCGTAGACATCATGTGGTTTCACACATATAAAAATTGCATCTGATTGTTTTGCAACCTCCAATGCACTGTTTTTTACAATAATTTCTTCATATGCTGCTTTAATTTCGATCGCCTTGGACAAAGTTCTATTTGTGATAATTAGTGAGGAAGGAGAAACGGCTTTTCCGTCAAGCATTGTTTCTGCCAAAATTCTCCCCATATTTCCAGTTCCGATGATCCCAATTTTCATTGTTCCATCCCTCCATCTCGAGCGGACTCTCATATAACAATATGAAAAAAATTTAAAAATATGACTTTATGAAAGGATTGATTACAAGTGAAAGAATGGCTAAAACAATATAAGATGTATGTAATCTTAGGGGCAGCTGCTTTTCTTTTCGGTGTGTTTTATTGGATGGCCCCTTTAGAAAACAGCAAGATTCCGCAGGAAGACGAAGCGGAATGGTCCATGGCAGATTTAGAGGAGCCTCAAAAGGAAGAAGCCGCAGATACAACTCAAAAAATCATTATGGCAGATATTAAAGGTGCCGTTAAAACTCCAGGGGTATATAAGGCTGAAGAGGGAGAACGAGTTATTGATTTAATTGACAAGGCAGGAGGATTAACGAGTGATGCGGATGCTTCAAAAGTAAATTTTTCAATACGCGTCGCTGATGAAATGGTGATCTATATACCAAAAAAAGGTGAAGAAGCGGAAGGCTATTCGGGAAACTCAACCTTCACAGCCGGCGGAGAGAGCACTCTCGTTAATATCAATAGTGCAGATTCCAGTGAACTTGAAACATTGCCGGGAATCGGACCTTCAAAATCTGCCGCAATTATTGAATACCGGGAAAAAAACGGTCCGTTTAAAACAATCGAAGAAATAAAAAATATAAGAGGTTTTGGTGAAAAGACTTTTGAAAAACTAAAAGACTTGATTACAGTCAATTAGTTACGCTCTGTTTATTTCCAGTGCTTGCCGTGGTTAATCGGGGTGCTTGCACTTATTTTTCAAAATTGACGCATTTTCCTTATTCAGATTAAACTGATGGAGTACATGTCCATAAATAACTTTTGCTTTTAGGGGAGGATTACTAGATGGAACGTATTTCCTGGAACCAATATTTCATGGCTCAGAGCCATTTGCTTGCATTAAGAAGCACATGCACCCGTCTTGCGGTTGGTGCAACAATTGTAAGAGATAAAAGAATTATCGCGGGAGGCTACAATGGATCGATTGCCGGAGGGGAACATTGTATTGACGAAGGCTGCTATGTCATTGACAACCACTGTGTGAGAACCATTCATGCGGAAATGAATGCATTGCTTCAATGTGCAAAGTTTGGAGTTCCTACTGCGGGAGCGGAAATATATGTTACACATTTTCCATGTCTTCAATGCTGCAAGGCTATTATTCAGTCAGGGATTAAAACCGTGTATTATGCAAAGGATTATAAAAACCATCCGTACGCAATTGAGCTTTTTGAAAAAGCAAAGGTAGACGTAATACAAGTGGATAATTTAGATATCTCGATTGATTTTCATAAGCAGGAAAAAGAAACATGAACGGAGAAGTTATTTATTTTGCCATTGCTTCAATTCTCGGGGTACTTTGTGGATTGGAAAATAAAAGTTTATTTATTAGCATGTTTGCAGTTTATGTTTTATTTCTTTTTATAGGAAAATCTTTTTCAAAATCTAGAATTTCTGCGATTTTTGCGGTTTTTTTCATATTCTTTCTTTCTGCAAAAGGGACTTCCATGTACATGAAAACTGCTTTTTCAGGTGATGAAACAAATTTTCGCATCTATTTCAACAAGGAATTAAATGTAGATGGCGACTTGATGAGGACATATGCGGCTGATCAAAATACCGGTGAAGAGTTCGCTGTAAGGTATAAAGTGCTGTCAAAAGCTGAGAAAGAAGCCTTGCCCGGTTTTCTCCTTGGTAAACAATGTATGGCAGCCGGACGGCTTGAGAAACCTCCCCTGCCGCGAAATAAACATGCATTTGACTACCGAAACTATTTAAATCGGGAAGGAATCCACTGGGTTTTAAAGATAGACAACATACATTTTCAAACGTGCAAACCTCAATCTTCATTTCTTATTTCCCTCCGAATTCTCCGGCAAAAAGGAATTTCGTACATTCAACATTTCTTTCCAAACAATGCAGCACAAGTTTCTGCTGCGTTAATTTTTGGCGAGAGAAATTTATATGAACCGGAAATACTTGAAACATATGAAAAAATTGGCATAGTGCACCTATTGGCCATTTCAGGTCTTCAGGTCAGCCTATTGTCAGGAATAATTTTCCTTATCGGATTGCGTGTCGCCATTACAAAGGAAAGGATGCAAAATGCCCTGCTCATTATTTTGCCAGTGTATGGTATCGTAACGGGTGCTTCTCCTTCTGTCATTCGTGCCGTCATCATGACGATGCTGGTGCTAATCAGCTTTAAATTAACATTCAATTACAGGCTCTCACCGCTTGATGCAGTAAGCCTTGCCTTAATGGGCTATATCTTCATAGCTCCATTTATCATTTACGATGTCGGGTTTCAACTTTCATTTACAGTCAGCTATTGCTTAATTGTTTCTGCATCTTCTATATTGCCGCGCATTAAAAACTATATTTTGGCACTTCTTGCAACCACATTTATTTCCCAGCTTTCTTCAATCCCGATCGTTTTATTTCATTTTTATGAAATCTCGATTATATCATTGCTTGCAAATCTCCTTTTTATACCTTTATATTCCTTTGTTTTCACCCCGGCTTCTTTGCTGGCACTAATACTCCATTTCATTTCTCCGAAACTGGCAGCACCCCTTTTAAATTATTTCAATATTTTGGTCATCTATTCAAACGACATTGCAGACAAACTGTCAAAATTCCCCTATGCAACTGTAACATTAGGCAGGCCGAATTTGATTGTTCTTATGATATATATGCTAACAGTATTATTATTTTTCTATCTCTGGGAAAAAAGGGGGTTTTTTTTAAGAAATATTTGGATTCTTGTTTTTCCATTAATTATCAATGGGGCGATTAACTATTTTTCACCTATTGGAGAGGTTACTTTTATTGATGTCGGGCAAGGAGACAGTATTTTTATTAGGCTGCCTCGAGGTCAAGGAACATTCTTAATTGACACAGGAGGAACTGTCCGGTTTGAAAAAGAGAAATGGCAGGAAAGAAAAAAAGCATTTGAAGTTGGAAAAGATGTCGTTGTTCCTTTTTTAAAAAGCAAAGGAATCACAACGATTGATAAATTGATTCTTACTCATGGTGACCAAGACCATATCGGGGGTGCACCTGCATTACTAGAAGAGATGAATGTAAAAGAAATCTTGCTTCCTTTAACTGCTGAAAAATCGGAACTGGAAAGGAAAATCATTAGAATAGCAGAAGAAAAAAACATTCCGGTTACGTTTGCAAAAGGGAAAGATAGATGGAAAAGCGGAAACAGTTTATTTCAGATTCTCCTTCCTGTTGAAGATCAAGCGTTAGACAGAAATAATGGTTCAATTGTTTTACTAGCGAAAATAGGCGGGTTGAAATGGCTGTTTACAGGTGATCTTGAAAAAGAAGGAGAAGAAGTATTGATAAACAACTACAAACATGTTGTGATTGACGTTTTAAAAGTTGGTCATCATGGCAGCAAATCGTCAACTTCGGAACAACTGTTGAAGCATTTTACACCTGAAGCAGCGGTAATTTCTGCAGGCGCAAACAATAGGTTTGGCCACCCTCACAAAGAAGTCATAAATCGATTAGAGGAGCACAAAATAAAAATTTTTCGAACAGATCAACAAGGCGCCGTAACGTATTCATTTCGGGGTAATCGTGGAACCTTTTCAGTTGTTTCTCCATAGTATGTATTATTAATTGAACCATTTTACCCCTTGCACATTTCCATTCTTGGTAGACAAAAATTCGAATTCAAATGTGAAAAGAAATGAAAAAATGAAAAGGGGCTGACTCATTTGCAATGGGTCAGACCCCTCCTATACAACATATAGACAAACACTAAAATAACATTCTATATATTGTCATTATCGGAGGGAGTCAGACTATTATGAGCCAGCCCTCGGCGATGAACCACTCATGTGAATTTCATGTTATGTAGCCGTTATTATGAACCGATTACTTTGATGACAGTTGCGATAATAAACATGGTTGTAAAAAATCCGAAAGAGACAATGAATCCTACGGCTGAGTCAACGGCATCATTTCGTTTGCTTTGTACGTTCTTTTCAAATTCGTTCACAGTCTACCCCTCCTATTTTCCTTTTTAGTATAAGCGATATGAAAAAAAAAATCCAGCGTTCCCCGATTGCTTTTCCTTTAATGACAAGAGTTGTCACAAATAGTTTACATTCAAAAGGCAAAAATAATTAGTACTTAAGGTGTACCGCCGTCATATGAGTATCCTAGGCCTCATATAGCGGCGTTCAATATAGATCGGGAATTGGCAAAACGAGAGAATGCCAATTCCCTTTGCAATTGTGGAGAAAATGCCGGCTATCCCGCCGTTTTCGTTGTTATTTCTACAAGAAACACTCGGCAACGTTATGCATATGAAGGTTAGCGGGAGCTTTTCGCAGGAGCATTCCGCATTGCTTCTTGCCAAATCGGCCTTGCTTCTTTACGATAAATGTTAGTGAAAATGAATGGAACGGAGCGAAGGACATTGGTGTTAAAAGTATGGAAGCAAATTAAAAAAAAGCAGATTTCACCATTATATTTATTATATGGCCCGGAATCATTTCTTATTAATGAAACGAAGCAGCTTTTATTGTCCCATGTTCTTGAAAATGAAGAAAAGGATTTTAGTTTTTCATCCTATGATCTTGAGGAAACATCGATTGAAAAAGCTATTGAAGATGCTGAAACGTTCCCGTTTATGGGGGAAAAAAGGCTGATCATTCTTAATAACCCGGTTTTTTTAACATCAGAAAAAACAAAAGAAAAGGTTGAGCATAACCTTTCAAAGCTCGAGGCTTATTTGCAGGAACCCGCTCCTTATTCAGTAGTCGTCTTTTCTGCCCCGTATGAAAAGCTGGATGAACGGAAAAAAATCGTCAAAGAGCTGAAAAGAAAAGCAGTAATCCTTGAAGCTAAAAAACTCAATGAGCAGGAATTAAAATATTGGATAAGGGAAAGAGCTGCCATTAACGGAGTTGAAATTGATGACGATGCCGTTGACGTCATTCTTTCACTTGCCGGGACGAATTTGCTCATGCTTAAAAGTGAAATAGACAAGCTTGCTTTATATGTAGAAGATGAGAAAAGAATCGATGTTTCGATCGTCGAAAAGCTTGTAGCAAGGTCATTAGAACAAAATATCTTCACACTCGTGGATAAAGTAGTCCATCGCAAGATAGACGAGGCGTTCAGGATTTATTATGATCTTTTAAAACAAAATGAGGAGCCGGTCAAAATTTTATCGATTATTTCGGGACAGTTCCGTCTGATTTATCAAGTAAAAGAGCTGGCAAGGCGAGGCTACGGGCAGCAGCAAATCGCCAGTTTTCTTAAAATTCACCCTTTCCGTGTTAAATTGGCGGCCGGACAAGCAAAGCTTTTTACAGACAACGAGCTAAGCTTTTTTATTGAGCAGCTGGCAAATGCCGATTACAAGATGAAAACGGGAGATATGGATAAACAATTGCTAATTGAACTCATTCTGTTCCGCTTACATGACCATGCTAAATGAAAATAGAAGGGGCTGACTCAATTGAGTCAGCCCCTTAAATGCCATCTTAAGCATTTAATGAGTTCAATTTTTTCATCAAACGAGACTTTTTGCGGGCAGCTGCTTTTTTATGGATAAGACCCTTGGCAGCTGCTTTGTCCAGCCTTTTCGCAGCATCTACTAAAAATTCTTTTGCAGATGTTGCATCGTTATTTACGATTGCAGCTTCAACTTTCTTCACGGCAGTACGCATAGAAGATTTGATTGCATTGTTGTGGGCATTTCTGGCTTCACTTATTTTTACACGCTTAATGGCAGATTTTATGTTTGGCATTCCGTTCACCTCCTAAAAAAGCATCGAGACTATATTAACTCGACTTTCACATTCAACAGCAAATGTTTAGAACAAAAGATATTCTATCAAACGCCTTTAAATAATGCAATACCTCTTAATATAGTCGTGCTAAATGAATGTTTTTGAAAAAGAACGGAAAAGATAGGAATTAGTTTAATCGCGAAAGTGGTGATCATTATGAAAGAATCGCTTGATTTAAGTAAATATTCAGTCCGTACAGACCTTGCAATAGAAGCACGGGAAAAGGCTTTAATAGAACGAAACGCGAGTTTGAATCAACAGGAAGATCTTTCCCAAATAAATGGTGTCATGATTAAGGAAAAAGAGGATGAAGGTATAAAACTCTCACTTGTACAAATTACGGAAGAAGGGGAAAAAACAGTTGGCAAAAAGCCGGGCAGGTACTTGACGATAGAAGTTGTTGGGATTAGGCAGAAAGATACCGAACTGCAAAAAAAAGTATCAGATGTTTTTTCCCGAGAGTTTGCTCATTTTTTAAAAGATACCGGTATCCCTGAGGATGCATCTTGTCTTGTTGTCGGACTTGGCAACTGGAATGTTACGCCTGATGCTCTCGGACCGCTAGTATGTGAAAACTTGCTTGTTACAAGGCACCTTTTTGAACTTCAGCCGGAAAATATTGAGAAAGGCTACCGATCGGTAAGTGCGTTATCACCGGGAGTAATGGGATTAACGGGAATTGAAACGAGCGACATTATTTTTGGAGTAGTGGAAAAGACAAAGCCTGATTTTGTCATTGCCATTGATGCTCTTGCTTCGATGTCTATTGAAAGGGTCAATTCAACGATCCAAATTTCAGATACAGGGATCCATCCGGGTTCAGGTGTAGGAAATAAACGGAAAGAATTAAGCAAGGAAACATTAGGGGTGCCGGTTATTGCTGTTGGAGTTCCTACAGTTGTTGATGCGGTATCAATTACAAGTGATACAATTGACTTTATATTAAAGCATTTTGGGCGGGAATTAAAAGAAGGAAACAGACCGTCCCGATCACTTGCCCCGGCAGGTTTTGCGTTTTTGGAAAAGAGAAAATTGACGGAAGAGGATTTGCCTGAGGAACAGCAGAGAAAGACTTTTCTAGGTATCGTTGGAACTCTTCCGGATGAAGAAAAACGCAAGCTTATTCACGAGGTTTTATCGCCGCTTGGCCACAATCTAATGGTTACGCCTAAAGAAGTAGATGTATTTATTGAGGATATGGCAAATTTATTGGCTACCGGATTAAATTCCGCTCTTCATAAGAATGTGAATGAAGAAAACAGAGGTTTTTATACGAGATAAGAAAGATGCATGTTCTATCTTTTCTAGCAAAGTCATATGTTTTACTAGACTTGCCGGGAGGTGGAACAATGAAACAGATCAAACAGGCAGGGATTGTGGTCTCAGTGAAAGGGACAACCCTGCTGAAAGCAGCAGCATCCATTCTATTATTTATGTTTATGTCTTTTTCCATTAGCGGTGTTTTGACATCGCTAAAACCTGAGTACCGAATATCTTCATCATCCGTAAATAATGCGGCAACAAATATAACAGGAGAATTCCTTTTTCGGTTGCTCGGTTGGGAAAACCATTATTTTCTGCAAGGACTGCCCGAAAACGCAAGCTCAACAAAACTTTCAAGTGCACTTTTCAAACTGTCAACAAATATTAGCCTCGATGATCCAAGAAGTCTGCTTGGAAGGGAGCTTCCGGGCTTTTCTATTTTTGACAGTAAAATTCTTGTGGCCGGTGAAGGGACGAACTATACAAATATGCCAATCGAATCCTCTCCGCCTATTGAAGTTTTAAAAGCCGAAAGGGAAGCCGCATTACAAAATACAGAAGGTTTAGATGAATCAACAAGCAACGGGAAAGCGGCCACACCTCCGATTAATACAGGAAATCGAAAAGTTGTCTATATTTATTTCTCTCATAATCGAGAATCCTTTCTCCCGTATTTAAAGGGAGTAACGGATGCGGATATGGCTTACCATTCAAAAATTAATATAACGAAAGTTGGTGAAAAACTGCAGGCAGAATTAGAATCTAAAGGCATAGGAGCGAAAGTAGAAAAAACGGATATTCAAGGGAATTTAAATAAAAAGGGCTGGTCATATGCCCAGTCTTATCAGGAGTCAAGACAAGTTGTCCAGGCTGCCCTTGCGAGGAACCGCGATCTAAATTATTTAATTGATATTCACAGGGATTCTCGGAGAAAAAAGTACACGACAATTGATATTAATGGGAAATCTTATGCAAAAATTGCATTTGTAATCGGTGCGGAGAATCCGAACTATGATAAAAATCTTAAACTTGCAAACGAGCTCCACAAATTGCTTGATGAAAAATATGGAAAAGGGCTGAGCCGGGGAATCATTGAATTAAAAGGAGCACGGACGAACGGGAAATTCAATCAAGATTTGTCCGAAAATGCAATCTTAATTGAATTCGGCGGGATAGATAATACGTTTGAGGAATTGAACCGTTCGGCAGAAGCTCTGGCAGATGTATTTAGTGAATACTATTGGCAAGCTGAGCGAGTAAATAAACCTGCCAGTGAACCAGCTGAAAAGAAATAATAAAAGGTGATCGGTTATGAAATTATTTATGCTAAAGTCTTTTCTTATTGCAAGCGCCATGTTTCTGTGCGTTCTTTTTGGGATGCAGCAGGCCAATGAAGGGATTCATAAGATGAAAGGCTACGATGATCGGGGTTTTAACAACGCATTCACGGTTAAACCAAGGGAAAACGGAGAGCTTGAAGCTTCCATTTTAGGAAATGATATTACAAGCCATGATCTGGAAAAGAAAAAAGAACAGCTTGAAGAAATGAAAGCTTATAATTTCTTTTCATCGATTGGAAAACAAATTGCTGAATGGTTTACAAACGTTGTCAATAATATAATTAAATTCATAACCGAAAAAGCGAATGAATAACGGAATCAACCTGGTTCCGTTTTTTTGTTTAGACCGTTATTTTCTTTTCGATAATTCTGGTCTGTTTTTCCAAAATTGCCGATATTTTTTTAAAAATTATTGCTTGTTTTTCAATATTGTATTTCATCATTGCCTAATTTCTATTTGAGCTGCCGAGACTTGACTTTTGATTGAATCTTCATAGCGGTGCTGATATAATCAAAAAAGTGTATATGTGCGAGAATAGTAGGAGTGAACGATATGAACAGAGAAGAAAGGCTGAAAAGACAATCCAAAATCCGTAATTTTTCCATCATCGCTCATATCGACCATGGGAAATCTACTTTAGCTGACCGCATCCTTGAGAAAACAAATGCATTAACTGAACGTGAAATGAGAGATCAGCTATTGGATTCAATGGATCTTGAAAGAGAAAGAGGAATTACGATAAAATTAAACTCCGTTCAGCTGAAATATAAAGCAAAAGATGGAGAAGTCTATACATTTCACTTAATTGATACACCGGGACACGTCGATTTTACTTATGAAGTTTCCCGGAGTTTAGCAGCTTGTGAAGGAGCCATTCTCGTTGTCGACGCTGCACAAGGGATTGAAGCCCAGACGCTGGCAAATGTTTATTTGGCCCTAGATAATGATCTGGAGATTCTGCCGGTCATCAATAAAATTGATCTTCCAAGCGCAGACCCGGAAAGTGTCCGAAATGAAATTGAAGAAGTTATCGGTCTTGATGCTTCTGAAGCGGTCTTGGCAAGTGCAAAAGCCGGAATCGGGATTGAAGAGATTTTAGAACAAATCGTTGAAAAGATTCCTCCCCCTGAGGGAGACCCTGATGCACCTTTAAAAGCCCTAATTTTTGACTCGCTGTATGACGCCTACCGCGGAGTTATTACTTATATCCGCGTCGTTGATGGTACGGTGAAAATCGGCGATAAGATAAAAATGATGGCTACCGGAAAAGAATTTGAGGTGACAGAGGTAGGCGTCTTTACGCCGAAAGCTGTTCCCGTCGATGAATTATCTGTCGGGGATGTCGGGTATTTAACCGCTTCTATCAAAAATGTAAGCGATACACGGGTCGGGGATACGATTACAAATGCGAAAAATGGCGCCACCGAGCCATTGCCGGGCTATCGCAAATTAAACCCGATGGTATATTGCGGCATGTATCCTATTGACAGTGCCAAATTTAATGACTTGCGTGATGCACTTGAAAAGCTGCAATTAAATGACTCTGCCCTTCAGTTCGAGCCTGAGACTTCCCAGGCTTTAGGATTTGGATTCCGCTGCGGATTCCTTGGCCTTCTTCATATGGAAATCATTCAGGAGCGGATTGAACGGGAATTTAATATTGATTTAATCACAACTGCACCCAGCGTAATTTACCACGTTATCTTAACAGACGGCTCCGAAGTCAAAGTGGATAATCCATCAAATATGCCGGATCCGCAAAAAATTGACCATATCGAAGAGCCTTATGTAAAAGCTGTGATGATGGCTCCAAATGATTACGTGGGAGCGATCATGGAGCTCTGCCAGCAAAAACGCGGAAATTTTGTTGATATGCAATACTTGGATGAATCTCGTGTAAGTATTGTGTACGAAATTCCGTTAGCTGAAATTGTGTACGATTTCTTTGATCAGTTAAAATCAAGTACAAAAGGCTATGCATCCTTTGATTATGAGTTAATCGGATATAAACTGTCCAAGCTTGTAAAAATGGATATTTTATTGAACGGGGAAAGGGTCGATGCATTAAGCTTTATCGTTCACCGGGATTTTGCTTATGAGCGCGGAAAAGTCATCGTTGAAAAATTAAAAGACCTAATCCCGCGCCAGCAATTTGAAGTTCCGGTCCAGGCTGCAATCGGCAACAAAATTATTGCTCGTTCAACAATTAAGGCATTGCGCAAAAACGTTTTAGCCAAACTTTATGGCGGGGATGTTACCCGAAAACGCAAGCTTCTTGAAAAACAAAAAGAAGGGAAAAAGCGGATGAAGCAAGTAGGCTCTGTTGAAGTTCCGCAAGAAGCGTTTATGGCAGTACTAAAAATGGATGACAACAATTCAAAAAAATAAGAATTATTGAAACGGGTTAGAGTTGGCTTTAAAAAAGCAGTTCTAGCCTTTTTTCATATGAAAATTTTTAAAACAAGGTTGTGTTGATTTTGATTAATGCCGCTTATATTCACATTCCATTTTGTGAGCACATATGTTATTACTGCGATTTTAATAAATTTTTTTTAGAAGGGCAGCCGGTGAATGAATATCTCGATGCGCTCGGAAAAGAAATGGCGCTAACGCTTGAACAGTTCCCAAATGAACGCTTGAATTCGATATATGTTGGCGGAGGGACACCAACTGCCTTAAACGAACTGCAATTAGGAAAGCTATGTGAATTGATTCAGGAACATCTTTCATACGATCTCAATACGGAGTTTACGTTTGAAGCGAATCCGGGAGACCTTTCAAAAGAAAAATTGCAAATATTGAAAGAAGCCGGGGCGAATCGGTTAAGCTTTGGCGTCCAAACTTTCAATGATAAACTGTTGAAAAAAATCGGCAGGGCTCACTGTGCAAAGGATGTCTTTCATTCTGTCGAGCTGGCAAAACAGATAGGATTTGAAAATATTAATGTTGATTTAATTTACAGTTTGCCTGAACAAACAATCAATGATTTCAAAGAAACGCTTAAGATTGCTTTCTCATTAGATATCGTTCATTATTCCGGCTATTCTTTAATAATCGAGCCGAAAACGGTTTTTTACAATCTAATGAACAAAGGAAGATTGCCCTTGCCAGGTGAAGATATAGAAGCGGCCATGTATGAAATTCTTATGGATGAGATGGATAAACATGGATTTAAACAATATGAAATAAGCAACTTTGCAAAACCCGGGTTTGAGAGCAGGCATAATCTTACTTACTGGAATAATGAGCATTATTACGGGTTTGGTGCAGGGGCGCACATGTATATTAACGGCAAGCGGGTTTCCAATTTCGGTCCTTTAAAAAAATATATGGAAAGAATCCAAGAAGGAAAATTGCCGATTATGGAATGTCATACATTGACGGAAACAGAGAAAATTGAAGAAGAAATGTTTCTTGGTTTAAGAAAAACAACCGGAGTTTCGATTCAGCAATTTGTTAAAAAATATGGATCCGATCCTCTCGATATATTCAAGGAAGAAATAAATGAACTCGAAGCGAAAGGCCTCATCAAGGTGACAGACGATAAAATACTCTTAACGAGAAATGGAAGGCTTCTTGGGAATGAGGTATTTCAGTCCTTTATCGGCGTAATCTAATCGTTGACATCATCCCCTTTCATTTGATAATTTAATAGTTAGAATTAGCACTCGTTTAATAAGAGTGCTAACAGAGGTGATGTCAGTTGTTAACAGATCGGCAACTATTAATTCTTCAAGTGATTGTTGATGATTTTATTCGATCTGCGCAACCGGTCGGCTCTAGAAGTTTATCGAAAAAAGAAGAGATTTCTTTAAGTTCGGCTACGATCCGCAATGAAATGGCAGATCTTGAAGAGCTGGGTTATATTGAAAAAACCCACACCTCATCGGGAAGAATCCCGTCTGAAAAGGGCTACCGGTACTATGTTGACCATTTACTTTCACCGCAAAAATTGCGGCAAGAAGAAGTGAAAAAGATTAAATCAATTTTTGCTGAGAGAATTTACGAGCTTGAATTAATTGTCCAAAAATCAGCACAAATTTTATCAGATTTAACCAATTATACTTCCATCGTTTTAGGTCCGGCAGTAAGAGATAATAAACTAAAAAGAATTCAAATTGTCCCTTTAAATATGACTGCTGCAATTGCAATTATTGTGACTGATACCGGTCACGTTGAAGACCGAATGTTTCACTTGCCCCCATCAATTGACTCAAGTGAACTGGAAAAGCTGGTCAATATTTTGAACGAAAGGTTAATCGGTGTTCCGATTGTCGATTTAAACGAAAAAATTTACAAGGAAGTGGCTTCCTATTTGCGGCAGCACATTAAGAGCTACGATCTTTTGCTTCATACAATTGCCGACATACTTAAGATACCGGCAAATGAAAAGCTGTTTTTTGGCGGAAAAACAAACATGTTGAGACAACCTGAGTTTCATGATATTGATAAAATCCGTGATCTCTTGGCAATAATTGAAGAGGAAGAGAGAATATATGAACTGATCCCCAAAAATCCTATGGGTATAAGCGTGAAAATCGGCAGGGAAAATAAGTATTCTGCAATGGAAAATTGCAGCCTCATTTCCGCTACGTATACCGTGGGGGAAGAAAAGCTTGGAACAATCGCGATTCTTGGACCGACAAGAATGGAATATTCGCGGGTAATCAGCCTGCTCGATTTAATCAGCAAAGACTTGTCAACTGCCCTGACAAGACTGTATCAAAGTAACTAACGCTGGAAATATTGAGTAAGGGTGCTGTGATACGGACGCACCCTTGCCTTTCCATGTGTTTTTATATAAGTGAACCGATCAGGTGGGAATTCTTAGTTCAAATCGCTCTTTCTCACCTGATTCCATACTTATATTTTTAAGGAGGTGAGCAATGTGACAGAAGAAAAAAACATTGCCGAAGAGAAAACGAAACAAACAACTGACCATCTTAATCAAGCTGAAGAAAACATGACAGAAGAAACAACTGAACCTGTTTTTGCAGAAAACGAAGCTGAAGAGGAAGCATTGAAAGAAAGCAAAGAAAATGAACTTGAAGCAGCAAATGCAAAAATAGCAGAATTGGAAGCAAAATTAGAAGAATCAAGTAATCGTTATTTGCGCCTTCAAGCTGATTTTGAGAATTTCCGCCGCCGTTCAAGAATGGATCTTGAGGCGAGTGAAAAATATAGAGCACAAAGCTTAGTAACCGATCTTCTGCCTGTAATCGATAATTTTGAAAGAGGATTAAAGCTCGAAATAGATAATGAACAAGCGAAATCATTGTTGCAAGGTATGGAGATGGTGTACCGAAGCTTGCTTGATGCCCTTAAAAAAGAAGGTGTCGAGCCGATTGAAGCTGTGGGAAAAGAATTTGATCCAAACTTGCATCATGCAGTCATGCAGGTAGAAGACGAAAATTATGATGCCAATATTGTAGTAGAAGAATTTCAAAAGGGCTACATGTTAAAAGACCGAGTCATTCGCCCTTCAATGGTAAAAGTTAATCAATTATAAGCGCGTACTACATAGTAAATCGGGAGGTTAAGAACATGAGCAAAATTATCGGTATTGACTTAGGTACGACAAACTCATGTGTTGCCGTTTTAGAAGGCGGCGAACCAAAAGTAATTCCAAACCCGGAAGGAAACCGTACGACTCCTTCTGTTGTAGCATTTAAAAACGGCGAGCGCTTGGTAGGGGAAGTAGCAAAACGCCAGGCGATTACAAACCCAAATACGGTTATTTCCATTAAGCGACATATGGGTACCGATTATAAAGTGGAAATTGAAGGAAAGAAATATACTCCACAAGAAATATCAGCTATTATCCTTCAATACTTAAAATCTTATGCCGAAGACTACCTTGGCGAAAAGGTAACGAAAGCAGTTATTACTGTTCCTGCATACTTTAATGATGCAGAGCGCCAGGCAACGAAAGATGCGGGTAAGATTGCCGGACTTGAAGTAGAGCGAATAATAAACGAACCGACTGCAGCTTCATTAGCTTATGGTCTTGATAAAATGGAAGAGGATCAAACCATTCTTGTTTATGACCTTGGCGGCGGAACATTCGACGTGTCGATTCTTGAATTGGGCGACGGCGTATTCGAAGTAAAAGCGACTGCAGGTGACAATCGCCTGGGCGGCGACGACTTTGACCAAGTGATCATTGATTATCTTGTTGACGAGTTTAAGAAAGAAAATGGGATTGACCTTTCAAAAGACAAAATGGCATTGCAACGCTTGAAAGATGCTGCTGAAAAAGCGAAAAAAGACTTGTCTGGCGTGACAACAACGCAAATTTCACTGCCGTTTATTACTGCAGGAGAATCTGGACCGCTTCATTTGGAAGTTACATTGACAAGAGCTAAATTTGAAGAGCTTTCAGCCCACCTTGTTGAAAGAACAATGGGGCCTACCCGTCAGGCATTAAAAGATGCTGGACTTACTCCGGCTGACATCGACAAAGTCATTCTTGTCGGCGGTTCTACACGTATACCTGCTGTACAAGAAGCCATCAAAAAGGAAATCGGAAAAGAACCTCATAAAGGTGTTAACCCTGATGAAGTAGTAGCAATGGGAGCTGCAGTTCAAGGCGGCGTCATTTCCGGTGATGTAAAAGACGTTGTATTGCTTGACGTAACGCCGCTTTCCCTTGGAATTGAAACAATGGGAGGCGTATTTACAAAACTGATTGAACGAAATACGACTATTCCGACATCGAAATCACAAATTTTCTCAACTGCGGCTGACAACCAAACAGCTGTTGATATTCACGTGCTTCAAGGTGAACGTCCAATGGCTGCCGACAACAAAACATTGGGCCGTTTCCAATTAACAGACATTCCTCCGGCACCTCGAGGGATTCCGCAAATTGAGGTAACTTTTGACATTGATAAGAACGGTATTGTAAATGTCCGTGCCAAAGACCTCGGCACAAATAAAGAACAGGCGATTACAATTAAATCTTCTACCGGCTTATCTGAAGAGGAAATTCAGCGGATGATTAAAGAAGCCGAGGAGAATGCTGAAGCAGACAGAAAACGCAAAGAAGAAGCGGAACTTCGGAATGAAGCTGATCAGTTAGTATTTACAACTGAAAAAACGTTAAAAGATCTTGAGGGAAAAGTGGATGAAGAAGAAGTTAAAAAAGCAAATGAAGCGAAGGATGCCTTAAAACAAGCGTTCGAGAAAAACGATCTCGATGAAATCCGCGCTAAAAAGGATGCTCTGCAAGAAATCGTACAAAATTTAACAGTCAAGCTTTATGAAGAAGCAGCGAAACAAGCTCAAGCGGCGCAAAATACTCAGGGGCAAGATGGAATGAAAAAAGATGACAATGTTGTAGATGCTGAGTTTGAAGAGGTAAAAGACGACAAATAAAAAGTATCCTTTTTCCATTATTCTTCTGAAAAAGTCAAAGTCAGGTCATTCTTGGCTTTGGCTTTTTCTTGTATAAGCTTATTGTTGTCCAGATCCACAAAGGACGCTTTGCTTGCGCTTTTCTTGTTGCACCTTTTTGTTAAGAAGTGTTACAATTACCTTTATGTGAAAGGAATCGGGGAGTGGTAATCATGAGTAAAAGGGATTACTATGAAGTCCTAGGAGTAAGCAAAGATGCTTCTAAGGACGAAATAAAAAAAGCGTACCGAAAACTATCCAAAAAGTATCATCCTGATATAAACAAAGAGCCGGGTGCCGATGAAAAGTTCAAGGAAATCAAGGAAGCCTATGAAGTTTTAAGTGATGATCAAAAACGCACCCAATATGACCGGTTCGGCCATACCGATCCAAACCAAGGCTTTGGAGGCTTTGATGGATTTGGCGGGTCTGATTTCGGAGGTTTTGGAGGCTTTGAAGATATTTTCAGCGCATTTTTTGGAGGGGGGTCAAGACGAAGAAATCCAAATGCGCCGAGACAGGGTGCAGACTTGCAATATACGATGACCCTTGATTTTGAAGAAGCTGTTTTTGGAAAAGCGACTAATATTGAAATACCTCGAGAGGAAACTTGCGACACCTGTAACGGTTCTGGGGCAAAAAGAGGAACAAAACCTGAAGTTTGCAAACATTGCCATGGCACAGGCCAGTTAAGTACTGAACAAAATACACCTTTTGGCAAAATCGTCAATAAGCGGGTTTGCCATTACTGCAGCGGTACAGGTAAGGAAATTAAAGAAAAGTGTACAACATGCGGCGGATCCGGAAAGGTAAAAATACGCCGTAAGATTTCTGTGAAAATTCCTGCGGGTATTGATGACGGCCAGCAGATAAGAGTGGCAGGCGAGGGAGAACCAGGTATTAATGGCGGTCCTCCAGGGGATTTATATATAGTGGCTCATGTCAGACCTCACGAATTTTTCAAACGTGACGGAGATGACATTTATTGTGAAATGCCGATCACTTTCGTCCAAGCGGCATTAGGCGATGAGATTGAAGTGCCTACTTTGCACGGAAAGGTTAAGCAAAAAATACCTGCAGGTACCCAAACAGGCACAAGATTCAGACTGCGGGGCAAGGGAGTGCCAAATGTCAGGGGTTATGGCATAGGTGACCAGTATGTTAACGTTCGGATTATCACCCCTACAAAGCTAACAGAGAAACAAAAGCAGTTGCTCCAAGAATTTGCTGAAATAAGCGGTCAAGTCCCTCAGGGAGAACATGAAAAAAATTTCTTTTCGAAGGTAAAACGAGCCTTTAAAGGTGATTAAGGAAATGGAGTTGGCAGATCGTGAAATGGTCAGAAATTAGTATTCATACGACCAATGAGGCAATTGAACCAATTGCGAATATTTTGCATGAAGCAGGAGCAAGCGGTGTAGTGATTGAAGATCAGTATGATCTGATTAAAGAAAGAGAAGACCGATTCGGTGAAATCTACCAGCTCAATCCGGTTGATTATCCTGATGAAGGCGTAATTGTGAAAGCATACCTGCCGGTTAACAGCTTTTTAGGAGAAACGGTCGATGAAATAAAAGAAGCGATCAATAATCTTATTCTATACAACATCGACATCGGCTTAAATAAAATTACCATCAGTGAAATAAATGAAGAAGAATGGGCGACTGCCTGGAAAAAGTATTATAATCCAGTTAAAATATCAGAAAAATTTACGATTGTTCCTACTTGGGAAAATTATACTCCGGTGCACAGCGATGAACTTATAATAGAATTGGATCCGGGAATGGCGTTTGGAACAGGTACGCATCCAACTACTGTTATGTGCATTCAAGCCCTTGAGCGTACGGTTAAAAATGGGGACTGCGTCATTGATGTCGGTACCGGTTCAGGGGTGCTCGGAATCGCGGCAGCACTTCTTGGAGCAGAGAATGTTCAAGCGCTTGATCTAGATGATGTTGCTGTAAGTGCTGCGCGCCTGAATGTGAAATTAAATAAGGTTCAGAATATCGTAACTGTATTCCAAAACAACTTGCTTGATGGAATTGAAGGTCCAGCAGATGTTGTCGTAGCCAACATTTTGGCAGAAGTTATTCTTCGATTTACTAATGACGCAGCGAGGATAGTTAAAAAAGGCGGCTTTTTTATAGCATCAGGAATTATCCAGCAAAAAAAACAAGATGTTAAAGATGCGATCATCGAAGCCGGTTTTGAAATTGAAGAAACGATTCAGATGGAAGATTGGGTTGCAATTATTTCCCGAAGGAATTAATCGTTCTTCAAGGGATGAATCCTCCGGGATCTCCCTTTTTATGATGATGAAAATGACAGTGATAGAAATACTTTATGAAGGAAGGTAGAGCGTTTGCAAAGGTATTTTGTCAGTCATCCCGCAATCGAAAACCGCTTTTCAATTACTGGGGACGACCTTCATCATATTGCACGGGTTATGAGAATGAAAGAAGGCGACAGCATAATATGTGTTGATCCTGATGGAATCAGTGCGGTTTGCGAAATTGCAGAAATTACCGATGAACAAGCGATTGCAAACGTTGTAAAATGGATTGATGGAACATCTGAGTTACCCGTTCGAGTTGCAATCGCGAGCGGATTGCCTAAAGGGGATAAATTTGAATGGATTATCCAAAAAGGCACTGAACTCGGAGCATGGGAGTTTATTCCCTTAAATGCAACACGTTCGGTTGTAAAATGGGATAATAAGAAAGCTTTCAGGAAGATCGAAAGGTGGAAAAAAATTGCGAAAGAAGCTTCCGAGCAATCCCATCGGCATAAGATTCCTGAAGTTTTAAGTCCTGTTTCGTTAACTGAATTGATAAATTTAAGCAAGAATTATGACAAAAAATTAGTTGCTTTTGAGGAAGATGCGAAACAAAGAGAATCATCAGTCCTTTCAAAAACATTAAATAAATTGGAAAGAGGACAATCAATTCTTTTTGTTTTTGGCCCGGAAGGCGGTTTGACAGAGGAAGAGATTCTTCTTTTGAAGGAGAACGGATTTGAAAGCTGCGGGCTAGGGCCAAGAATATTGCGGACAGAAACGGCGCCATTATACGCATTATCAGCCGTTTCTTATCATTTTGAATTATTGGGGTGACCACAACTATGTCAACAGTGGCGTTTCATACATTAGGATGTAAAGTAAACCATTACGAAACGGAAGCTATATGGCAGCTGTTTAAACAGCAAGGCTATGAACGCGTTGATTTTGAAGCAATAGCAGATGTATATGTAATTAATACATGTACTGTTACGAATACTGGCGATAAAAAAAGCCGTCAAGTAATTCGCCGGGCAATTAGAAAAAATCCGGATGCTGTTATTTGTGTAACAGGCTGCTATGCGCAAACTTCACCAGCAGAAATTCTGGCAATTCCGGGTGTTGATATTGTCGTCGGTACACAAGATCGCGTGAAAATGCTTGAGCATATTGAACAGTATAAAAAAGAACGACAACCAATCAATGCTGTGGGCAATATTATGAAAAACCGAGTATACGAAGAACTTGATGTGCCTGCATTTACTGACAGGACTCGTGCTTCATTAAAGATTCAAGAAGGATGCAACAATTTCTGTACATTCTGTATTATTCCTTGGGCCCGCGGACTGATGAGATCCCGCGATCCTAAGGAGGTAATCCGCCAAGCCCAACAGCTTGTGGATGCCGGCTATAAAGAAATTGTTTTAACAGGCATTCATACAGGCGGATACGGAGAAGATATGAAAGATTATAATCTTGCTAAGTTGTTAAGAGATTTAGAAGCTCAAGTAAAAGGCTTAAAACGCCTTCGTATTTCATCTATCGAAGCGAGCCAGATTACCGATGAAGTGATTGAGGTATTGGACAAGTCCGAAGTAATCGTCAGACATTTGCATATACCGCTGCAATCTGGATCAAATACAGTCTTAAAAAGAATGCGCAGAAAGTATACAATGGAGTTTTTTGCTGAGCGGATAAACCGTCTCAAAGAAGCTCTTCCCGGATTAGCCGTCACATCTGACGTAATTGTCGGCTTCCCGGGTGAAACGGAAGAAGAATTTATGGAAACTTACAATTTTGTAAAAGAACATAAATTCTCCGAGCTTCACGTATTTCCATATTCTAAACGAACAGGTACCCCTGCTGCAAGAATGGAAAACCAAATTGATGAAGAGGTCAAAAATGAACGCGTCCACCGACTAATTGCTCTTTCTGATCAACTTGCCAAAGAATATGCTTCGCAATTTGAAGGCCAAGTTCTCGAAGTTATTCCGGAAGAGCGTTATAAAGAGGCGCCTGAAAGCGGGCTTTACGAAGGATATACAGATAACTATCTAAAACTTGTTTTCCCTGCTTCGGAAGATATGGTTGGAAAAATTGTAAAAGTAAAAATTACAAAAGCAGGATACCCGTATAATGAAGGTCAATTCGTAAAAGTTCTCGATGAGATTCACGAACAAGAAAAGGCTGTGATTTAAACAAGGAATTGTATTACGCAATTCCTTTTCCTTTTATCGAATTCTTTCAAGCAAAATGGGACAAATATAATTTGTAGTCAATTGTTGATTTTAGAATCCATAATGGTATGATTATAGAGGTACGTACAACTCATTGTTTTGAAAGGAGAACTACTTTTGAATATGGACATAGCTGGAATGATTGATCATACATTATTAAAAGCTGATGCAACAAAAGAACAAATAAGAAAACTTTGTGAAGAAGCAAAAGAATATAAATTTGCATCTGTTTGCGTAAATCCCGGCTGGGTTAGATTTGCCGGTGAACTATTGAAAGGCTCCGGGGTCAATGTTGTTACAGTTATTGGTTTTCCTCTCGGAGCAACGACGCTTGAGACAAAAGTATTTGAAGCGAAAAATGCGATTGAAAACGGAGCAGCGGAAATAGATATGGTTATCAATATCGGAGCTTTAAAAAGCGGCGATAACGATTTCGTTGAAAAGGAAATTCGTGCCGTTGTTGATGCGGTAAAAGGAAAAGCTTTGACAAAGGTTATCATTGAAACCTGCCTGTTAACCGATGAAGAAAAAGTCCGTGCATGTGAGCTTGCAGTAAAAGCAGGTGCGGACTATGTGAAAACTTCAACAGGCTTCTCAACCGGCGGCGCGACAGTTGAAGATGTCAAACTTATGCGTAAGACAGTTGGACCGGATATCGGAGTAAAAGCTTCTGGAGGAGTAAGAAGCGCGGAAGATGCTAAAAACATGATTGAAGCAGGAGCTTCTCGAATAGGTGCTAGTTCAGGCGTATCAATTGTAAAAGGATTAACAAGCGAATCCGATTATTAAAAGAAATAGCACAAGCAACATGCTTTATGCTTTCAATAGGCTGACCTAAAACTAAGTAACAGGGGCACCTTTAGTTAACTAAAGACATAAGCCTGGCACTTATGGATCAGCCTCTTTTACCTTTTCTGCTAAATTTTCTATTAGAAATATCCGAAGATTTTTATAAACGGGGCTAATGACAGTTGACCTTGTTTCAGCATTATATTATAATGGCATGGTACATGATTTTACATGTAGGATGTTAGTGTGCTGTGTTCGGAGGGAGGGAAAGAGAATGTCTAAAACAATCGTCCGTAAAAACGAATCGCTCGAAGATGCTCTTCGTCGCTTCAAACGTACTGTATCAAAAACCGGTACTTTGCAAGAAGCCAGAAAGCGCGAATTCTACGAAAAGCCTAGCGTAAGACGCAAGAAAAAGTCTGAAGCTGCAAGAAAACGTAAGTGGTAAGAGAGGGTGTAATTAATGAGTCTTCTCGAGCGTTTAAATGAAGACATGAAACAAGCGATGAAAAGCAAGGAAAAAGACAAACTCACCGTTATTCGGATGATTAAAGCTTCATTGCAAAATGAAACAATAAAGCTTGGGAAAAAAGAATTATCCGAAGAAGAAGAGTTGACCGTTCTTTCTCGCGAAGTAAAACAACCCAAGGACTCCCTCCAGGAATTCGAAAAAGCCGGTCGTGAAGACCTCGTTGAGAAAATACGCACTGAACTGCGGTTTGTAGAAGAATATATGCCAAAGCAGCTTTCTGAAGAGGAACTTTTAGAGATCGTTAAAGAAACAATCTCTCAAACAGGTGCCGCGTCAAAAGCAGATATGGGGAAAGTGATGGCTGCAATAATGCCTAAAGTTAAAGGCAGAGCAGATGGTTCACTTGTCAATAAACTTGTACAAAAACACCTTTCATAAAGTCAGAACTCGCCGCAAGCGTTGCTTGCGGCTTTTTTATGCTCGAAAATTGATCTTCAACCATAATTTTAATATATATTGGAACTTTTCTTAAAGAAAATCGTAAATAGGAATACAATAGATTTATATGGAAAGGAGGCGAAAGAGTGAAAAAGGTTCGAACCCTTGCCGTCCTCTTATTCGCAGCCGGATTATTTTTAATGTTGATCCCGTTTAACGGGTTTGCAAAAAATAAAATCGTCTATGTCGTTCCAATTGAGGAAACGGTAGAAAAAGGGTTGTATGCTTTTTTGAAAAGATCCGTTTCTGAGGCAGAAGAGGCAGGAGCAGATGCTGTGATCTTCGAAGTGAATTCTCCCGGGGGGGCTGTTGATGCGGCTGCTGAAATAGGAAAACTGCTGTCTTCTGCAAAAGTAAAAACAATAGCCTTTATTAACAACAAAGCGTTATCTGCCGGAGCTTACATCTCGTTGAATGCGGATGAAATTTACATGGTACCGGGTGCAACAATCGGTTCTGCGGCAGTTATCGACCAAAATGGAAATGCGGCAGGAAAAAAAGCGGAATCTTACTGGTTTGCCGCAATGCAGAGTGCTGCGAAAATAAATGGCCGGGATCCCATTTATGCTCTTGCAATGGCTGATGAAAAAATCGAATTGCCTCAGTATGGAGACGGAAAGGATGATTTGTTGACACTTACATCTGACCAGGCAATCGAAGCGGGATATGCTGAAGGAATTGTCAAAAATTTGGATGAATTGCTTAAAGTGCTCGGTCTTGATCAAGCAGATATTCGGACAATAAATGAAAGCTTTGCTGAGAAAGTTGCCCGATTCATTACCCACCCGATTGTTATTCCCATTTTATTAACTGTCGGAAGCCTTGGACTCGTTGTAGAACTGTTTTCTCCGGGATTTGGCCTTCCGGGATTTATAGGCTTATCGACTTTGCTGCTATTTTTCTACGGCCATTTAGTAGCAGGCCTCGCGGGATATGAAACGATCATTTTATTCGTAATCGGAGTCGGCCTCATCTTATTGGAATTTTTTATTGCCGGAGGAATTGCCGGCATACTTGGATTTGTTTTAATTATCGCCAGTCTGTTTTTGTCTGCTGAAAATGCCGTTCATATGGGAATTTCATTATTGATTGCAATTGGCGTTTCTATCCTTGCATTTATTTTATTGGTAAAGGTGTTTGGTAAAAAAATAAGACTTTTTAGGAAAATTATTTTAACAGATTCAACAAGTACGGAAAAGGGCTATGTCTCTAATAAAAGCCGTCCGGAATTAATTGGCCTCGAAGGTTATGCATTAACGGCCCTGCGTCCAGCCGGAACGATTGTAATTAATAATGAACGTCTAGATGTTGTCAGCGAGGGCAGTTTTATCCAAAAAAATACAAGAGTAAGAGTCATTAAAGCGGAAGGTCCGAGAATCGTTGTCAGAGAAATTCCTGACTTAAAAAATGAAGATTAACTAAGGAGGATTTCTAATGATTGATGCAGCAACTGCGTTGATATTAGTTTTCGTTGCACTTGGAATTATTTTACTTGCCATTTTGTTAACATTTGTTCCGGTTATGCTGTGGATTTCCGCGCTGGCTGCCGGAGTCCGTGTGGGTATTTTTACGCTAATAGGGATGAGGCTTCGCCGTGTAATCCCTAACAGGGTAATAAATCCGTTAATTAAAGCACATAAAGCCGGTTTAAATGTAACCACAAACCAGCTTGAAAGCCACTACCTGGCAGGGGGAAATGTCGACAGGGTCGTAAATGCATTAATTGCCGCCCAGCGGGCCAACATCGATTTATCCTTTGAAAGAGCAGCAGCCATTGACTTGGCTGGCCGGGATGTCCTCGAGGCTGTACAAATGAGTGTTAATCCAAAAGTAATTGAAACTCCTTTTATTGCCGGTGTAGCTATGGATGGAATTGAAGTAAAAGCTAAAGCTAGAATTACTGTTAGAGCGAATATTGACAGATTGGTCGGGGGAGCCGGAGAAGAAACGGTCATCGCCCGTGTTGGGGAAGGCATCGTTTCCACGATCGGTTCTTCTGATAACCATAAAAAAGTGCTGGAAAATCCCGATATGATTTCACAAACCGTTCTTACAAAAGGACTTGATGCGGGCACTGCTTTTGAAATTCTTTCAATTGATATCGCCGATGTGGATATCGGGAAAAATATCGGGGCAATGCTGCAGACGGATCAGGCGGAAGCTGATAAAAAAATTGCCCAGGCAAAAGCAGAAGAGAGAAGGGCGATGGCAGTTGCTCAAGAACAAGAAATGAAAGCACGTGTTCAGGAAATGAGAGCAAAAGTTGTGGAAGCAGAAGCCAAAGTGCCTCTTGCCATGGCAGAAGCACTGCGACAAGGTAATATCGGTGTTATGGATTATATGAATATTCAGAATATATCGGCCGATACTGAAATGAGAAATTCAATTGGAAAAATAACAGGCGATAAAAAAGACAGCAATAAAAATGATTAAGAGAAATACCAAATCCTCGGGAAGGGAGGAAGGGAGCCTCTAATGGAAACCATTATCATTGCCATTGTCATTGGCATCATTTCAAGTATTTATAACCAGTTTAAAAATCAAAGCAGAGAGCAAAAGAAACAGAGTCCTGCAAAACCATTTACTGCAGGCGGATTGCCTTACCCGAAGAGACAAGAAGCAACAATCCATAAAGAAAATAAAAGACCGGAGAGCGAAAAGAGAAAGCGTGAGCCAAAAGACATTTCAGATGAAATTGAAGCAAAATATGCTGATCAAAAGAGAAAAGTTGAAGAACAGGTTATTGCTTTAAAAAAACAGCAATCTGTGATTGAACAGAAGGCAAGGCAAATCCGAAATTCAGTTGAAAATAGTCACTTGAGTTTCAGTCCTGCCGGCAAAGATAATGCAAATGAATTATTTACTGCAGAAGAGGCAAATCTTCTTAATGGGATTATTTTTTCGGAAATTTTAGGGCCTCCGCGTACCAAAAGACCTCATAGCTATAAAAGAAGATAACCAATCATTTTAATGTGCTAGAACTTCCTTTTATTTCATACATATGAGATGAAAGGGGGTTCTTTTTTTATGGCAAAAAAATGGGGCCAGTCGATTAAAAATTGGATGACGAAAAAAATGGATCTACCTCAAGATGTCATGATGGATTTACCCCGAATAACCATGATCGGACAAATTCATATTTATATTGAGAACCACCAGGGGTTATTGGCCTTTTCAGATAAAGAGCTGCGCCTGTTGTTAAAGCAGGGGCAACTACTCGTAAAAGGAAATTCTTTTGTCATAAAAACGATCTTCCCGGAAGAAATTTTGTTGGAAGGAAAAATAGACCAGGTGATATATATTAATGAATAATTCAGGGGGAAAATGATGAAAAACCATTGGATTATGTTTTATTTCGGAATCGTAACAGTAAAGGCATCAGGCAAAGGAATTGAGAGGTTTATCAATCATTTAACAAAAAGCGGAATATTGGTTTGGAATGTAAAAAGGCATGGGACTGCCGCGCTTACCTTTAAAATGCGGCTCCCTGATGTGAACAAATTGCGGGTTGCGGCAAGAAAAAGCGAATGCAAGATTGAATTCTTACACGGTGGCGGATTTCCTTTTTTGCTGAAGCGGCTACAAAAAAACAGCGGTTTTATCATCGGTATCCTAATGTTTTTTATTCTCATCGTGTATTTATCGAATACGATTTGGGGGATCGAAATAAAAGGGGCAAGCCCTGCTACAGAACATCAAATCAGAAAAGAATTAAACAAAATGGGAATAAAAATAGGTAAACTGCAATTTTTTTTGGATGATGTAGAATCAATTCAGCGTGAATTAACGAATAATGTTCAGGCGATTACATGGGTTGGCGTGGAATTAAAAGGGACAACCTTCCATTTTCAAATTGTGGAAAAAAATGAACCGGAAAAACCTGAATATTTAAGCCCAAGACATTTAGTTGCGAAAAAAAAGGCTGTCATAGTGGACATGTTTGTTGAAAAAGGGGTTCCGATCGTCAAAGTCCATGACCTTGTACTGCCCGGACAGCTGCTTGTTTCCGGAACGTATGGAAAAGAAGGGCAAACGGTAAACGTTGCAGCTAAAGGTGAAATTTTAGGCGAAACATGGTACAAGTCCGAGGTAGAACTGCCTCTTAAAAGTACTTTCCAAGTATTTAATGGAAACGAGTATAGGAAATACTATTTAAAAATAGGAAGCTTGCGGCTTATTGTATGGGGCTTTAAAAACCCGGAATATTCAGTATATGAAAAAGAACGGAGCGAAAAAAAGATTCGTTTTTTAAAATGGACCCTGCCTCTATCAATTGAAACCGAGACAATTCGAGAAAGTGAAAAGGTAACTAGAATTTATTCAAATGAAGATGCAATTAAGATGGCAAAGATTGCGGCGAGAAATGACCTTAAAAACCGCCTCCCTGAAGATGCAGTGATTAAAGGCGAAAAAATTTTGCACCAATCTATAGAGAATGGTAAAGTAAATTTAGTAATCCACTTTCAAATTATAGAAAACATTGCACAAGGACAACCAATTATCCAAGGAGATTGAGAATGGCAGAAGAGTTGAAAACAATCGATATCCATTTACAAAATCCAAATGAAGCAATTGCTTTGTTTGGGAATTCCGACAACAATCTGAAAATAATTGAACAAGAACTTGATGTTTCAATTGTTACCCGCGGGGAAACAGTATTTGTTTCAGGTGATACCGAAAAAGTGGAAATGGTTAGCAGGATTCTCGAAAAATTAGTAACCGTTATTCGAAAAGGGATTACCGTTAGTCAAAGAGATGTGATGTATGCTCTACAATTGGGACAAAAAGGTGCACTTGATTATTTTGAAGATTTATATGAAGAAGAAATTACGAAAAATGCTAAAGGAAAATCGATTCGGGTGAAAACACTCGGTCAAAGTCAATATATTACTGCCATAAGAAAGCATGATTTAGTATTTGGAATTGGTCCTGCCGGAACGGGAAAAACATATTTGGCAGTTGTTATGGCAATCAATGCTCTGAAAAGCGGCAATGTGAAAAGGATTATTCTTACTCGGCCTGCAGTAGAAGCAGGCGAGAATCTTGGGTTTTTGCCGGGAGATTTAAAAGAAAAAGTTGATCCATATTTGCGCCCATTGTATGATGCCCTGCATGATATATTGGGTGTTGAACATACCCTTCGGCTGATTGAAAGGGGAACGATTGAGATCGCTCCGCTTGCCTATATGAGGGGAAGAACACTGGATGAAGCTTTTGTTATTTTAGACGAAGCGCAAAATACGACTCAAGCGCAAATGAAAATGTTTCTGACCCGATTGGGGTTCGGTTCTAAAATGGTAATTACCGGCGATAAATCACAAGTTGATTTGCCAAGAGGCGTAAAATCAGGTTTAATTGTTGCTGAAGAAATCTTGCAAAATGTGAGAGGAATTGCCTTTATCCATATGGAACAAAGCGACGTTGTTCGTCATCCCCTCGTTGGAAAAATTATTGAAGCATATGAAAAGTCAGAGAATAAATAGAGGCTGTCTCAAAGCCTAAGGGTCAGACCCCATAACACAGTATTTAGCACATAATATTAGATAAATGTGCTATATATTGATAAATACACATGGGGTCGGACCCTTATGAGACAGCCTCTATTTTTGAGGATGAAAGTTAAAGAAAAAACTGTTATCATTTTACATAATTAGATTTATATTTTTGTTGTTCGCTCAACTGGCAGATAATTTTCTCGCCTTGATAGGAGGGAGAGAGATGCAAAAACTCCAGCAACAATTGGTAAAAATAGGAAATTTGTTGGATATTACTTTTTTCAGAGTGCTTTTATTTGTTATTTTAGGAATCGTTCTCTATACGTCAATGTACAGCAATGTCAAACCGGAAAAACTTGATATCAAGCTTTTTTCAATTGCAGATCAAACAATCCGGTCTCCCATAACGATTGAGGACAAAGAGAGTACAGAAAAGAAGCGCAGAGAAGCGAGCGATCAAGTGCAGGATGTTTATACTCTAAAAAAAGAATATGCCGAAAACAGGGTTGATTTAATCTCTTCGATTTTTGATTCTGTATCGGAATTAAACGGGGAAATTAAAGAAGAAATGGATAATAAGAAAAAAGAATATGAAGAAGCGGTCAAAAAAGGTGAGAAACGGGATGCCGTATTGGAGCCGGGCTCTTCAGAAAAATTGGCGAGGTTAAAAGAAAAACTGACCGAAAGTGTTACAAAAGAATTATCAGATCAAGTGTTTATATCGCTATTACAGGCATCGAAAGACGAATTATCCATTGCCAAGGATTTAACAGTAACTGCAATTAATAACGTCATGAGCCAGAGGATTCCGGCAGATGAAGTCGAAAATGCAAAAAAACGACTGGAAGAAGAATTAAAATTTACAAGCCTTTCAGGAAATATTAAAAGTGCAGCCATAGAGCTGGGGAGATATGCCATAATTCAGAATGAATTTTATGATCCAATTGCGACCGAGGAACTACGCCGGCAGGCGATAGAAGATATAGAACCTGTAAAAATTCTTCAGGGGCAAATTATAGTAGAAGAAGGGCAATTGATAAACCGGGATATTTACCGGCAACTTGAGCTTGTCGGCATGCTCGATAATGATAAATCGATTCAGCCGTTTCTTGGCCTGGCCATTATTATAACTGTTATTTTATCTGCTCTCTACTATTATTTTCATGAGCTTGGTGTTGAAACTGTCAGAAAACGAACATATTTGCTCATGCTTAGCCTGATTTTTATGCTATCTATTATTATAATGAAAATTATCAGCTTGTTCCAAGAGTTCGAATTTTCTGAAATAGGTTATTTATTTCCTGCAGCGATGGCGCCAATGCTTATTAAAATATTAATTGACGAAAGATTGGCCGTGTTTATGACAATTACTATGGCCATATGCGGAAGCATTATTTTTAATGAGGGAATTACCGGATCCCTTCATATTTCCATTGGCATTTATATTTTATGCAGCGGGATTAGCGGGATTCTATTTTTAAGCAAACATAACCACCGCTCGAAAATCCTGCAAGCCGGGCTGTTTGCCGCTGCGGTAAATATTGTAATTATCTTGTCGTTAATGTTTTTAAGAAACGGTCATTATTCAGGACTGGAATTCAGCTTTTACTTTATTTCGGCTCTAGTTTCCGGGATCTCTTCTGCTGTATTGACAATAGGACTGATTCCGTTTTTTGAAGCAGGGTTTGGAATTTTGTCGACAATGAAATTAATTGAATTGTCGAACCCTAATCATTCGCTGCTTCGAAAAATTTTAACCGAAGCCCCGGGTACGTATCATCACAGTCTAATGGTCGCGAATCTGGCAGAATCAGCATGTGAAGCAATTGGAGCCAACGGTTTGCTTGCCAGAGTTGGCTGCTATTATCATGATATCGGTAAAACGAAACGGCCACAATTTTTTATTGAGAACCAGATGAATATTGAAAACCCGCATGACCGATTGTCGCCTCATACAAGCAAAAATATTATTATTGCTCATTCCACGGACGGCGCTGGGACATTAAGAAAGCATCGAATGCCAAAAGAAATCGTAGATATAGCAGAACAGCATCACGGTACAACATTATTGAAATATTTTTTTCACAAAGCAAAACAAAATGGTTTAGAAGTGAATGAGGAAGAATTTCGTTACCCTGGTCCAAAAGCCCAGACGAAGGAAGCTGCTGTTATTGGAATTGCTGATAGTGTTGAAGCAGCTGTAAGGTCGATGACTAACCCGACAAATGAACAGATCGAGTCAATCGTTCGCAATATTATTTCTGACCGTCTGCAGGATGGCCAGTTGAATGAATGTGACATTACGATCAAAGAACTTGAAACAGTTGCACATACATTGTGTGAAACGTTAAAAGGGATTTTTCACTCCAGGATCGAATATCCTGAATCAACAAAACAGAAGGTGAAACAAGCATGAGATTAATTATTGACACTATTGATGAAACAAACAGTCTTAATGAACAGGAAATAATTCGTATTGAAGAATTATTGCTTTTTGCTGCAAGAAATGAACAATTGGAAGGAGACTGTGAGCTGTCGGTAACCTTCGTTTCAAATGAACGAATCCGGGAGATAAATCGGGAATATCGGGATAAGGACAGACCGACAGATGTCATCTCTTTTGCCATGGAGGAATTAGGTAATGGAGAGGTGGAACTTATTGGCGCAGACATACCAAGAGTGCTCGGGGATATCATTATTTCTGTACCAAAGGCTAGAGAGCAGGCAGAGGAATATGGACATTCATTCATGCGGGAACTCGGTTTTTTATCTGTACACGGATTTCTACATCTCTTGGGATATGATCATGAAACCGAGGAACAAGAAAAAGAAATGTTTTCCAGGCAAAGGAAAATTTTAGATGAGTTTGGGCTCGGACGATAAAAAAGCCTTTTCCTGCAGTGTATTCCGGCCGTTTGTCTTTGCACTTGAAGGCATTGTTTCATCAATAAAGAAAGAAAAGAATTTGAAAATCCATCTTGTGATTGCTGCAGGAGTCATCATTGCTGGAATTACTTTTTCACTGTCCGCTATTGAATGGGTGGCAGTGATTATCGCGATAGGCGGAATGCTCGCACTGGAACTTGTTAATACAGCTATTGAGCGCGCAGTTGATCTTGTAACCGATGAGTTTCATCCATTGGCAAAACATGCGAAAGATGCAGCGGCCGGAGCAGTCCTTATTTATGCAGTCATGTCAGCAATCATCGGGTTGATCGTGTTTGTGCCTAAATTCCTGAATCTTTTATAAAGTTGTAAAGAGTCTGACTCAAAAGGGTTTGAATCCTTCCGATGGGGCTGATGCTTACTTATGAGCCAGCCCCTTTTTTCTCCTAAATTTGAATTCGCTCCTTGTTTTCGATAAAATGACAGAGCATAATACTCCATCTTGAAATATATTTAGAAAATTCAAAATTTTTTATCGCGATTTTGCTACAAACGATGAAATGAAAGAAAAAATAAGGTAAAATAGAGATGTAACATTCTTCTTTATGAGAAAGGAAGAAATTGTTTTGATTATCGAACAATTGGTTGCAGAAGCAAAAAAAGCACGAGAAAAAGCATATGTTCCTTACTCTAAATTTGCTGTGGGAGCAGCGTTGCTAACAGATGATGGGAAGATTTACCATGGGTGCAATATCGAAAATGCAGCATACAGCATGACAAATTGTGCAGAAAGAACTGCGCTATTTAAAGCACTTTCAGAAGGAGACCGAAACTTTAAGGCTTTAGCGGTCATTGCGGACACGAAACGTCCGGTGCCGCCGTGCGGAGCATGCCGCCAAGTTATTTCCGAGCTTTGCCCTCAAGATATGAAAGTAGTTTTAACAAATTTAAATGGTGATATAAAAGAATTAACTGCTAAAGAATTATTGCCAGGAGCATTTTCACCGGAGGATTTAAATGAATAACAGAGAAAAAGTGTTTAAATCAGGGTTTATTTCTATTATCGGCAGGCCGAATGTTGGAAAGTCAACGTTTCTTAACCGTGTAATCGGCCAAAAGATTGCCATTATGAGCAATAAACCGCAAACAACAAGAAACAAAATTCAAGGTGTACTCACTTTACATGATTCACAGCTCATATTTATAGATACACCAGGTATCCATAAACCGAAGCATAAATTAGGCGATTTTATGATAAAGGTTGCAATTAATGCTTTAAAAGAAGTCGATCTCGTCTTATTTATGGTTAATGCCGAAGAAGGTTTCGGAAAGGGTGAAGAATTCATCATCGAGAAATTTCAACAAATAAAAACGCCTGTTTTCCTGGTTATCAATAAAATTGACAATATTCATCCTGATGAGCTTCTTCCTATAATTGAGTCTTACAAAGAAAAGTACACATTCAGTGAAATCATTCCAATATCGGCACTTCAAGGGAATAACATTGATACGCTTCTTGAAATTATTAAGAAATATTTGCCTGAAGGGCCGCAGTATTACCCGGCTGATCAGGTAACCGATCATCCGGAAAGATTTATTGTTTCCGAATTGATTCGAGAAAAAGCCCTTCATCTAACCCGTGAAGAAGTGCCTCACTCTTTGGCAGTTGTCATTGACAAGATGGAGAGGCGCGAAGGCAGTAATGTTATCCATGTAATGGCATCAGTGATCGTTGAACGGGATTCCCAAAAAGGAATCATCATCGGCAAACAAGGAAAAATGCTGAAAGAAATCGGCCAAAGAGCAAGGGTGGATATTGAAAACCTACTTGGATCAAAAGTATTTCTCGAATTGTGGGTAAAAGTTCAAAAAGATTGGCGCAATAAGATTTCACAGCTTCGCGATTATGGTTTTCGTGAAGATGAGTACTGAATGCTTCCGCATTTTATCAACCTTAATTAAATTATTAACGGGATTCTCCGTTTATGCATGATTTAAATTAACAATTTTTTCGTCTTATGATTTTTGGATGTCGGGCTATGATAACTGTAGAGGACTTGGGATAGAAAAATTGCTCGAAAGGTGGGGTTTTCAATGTTGGAATTTACCTGGAAAATTTTTTTGCAAACAGGTGACATTGACACATATCTTCTCTTCAAAGAACTGGAGAAGGAAAGACAAGAAACACCCGTAAGTATAGAAGACGAGCGAACTGAAGTTGATTTTCCCATCTCATAAGTTTGTCCCGAACAATGGATGGTGACTTGTGATGCTTCAAAAATGTGAGGGCATCGTCTTAAGGACAATAGATTATGGAGAAACGAATAAAGTTGTAACTTTATTTACCCGTGAATGGGGAAAGATTGGTGTGATGGCGAGAGGGGCAAAAAAGACGAACAGCCGCCTTTCTGCTGTCACCCAAATTTTTACATACGGCTATTTTTTAATCCAAAAAAGCAGGGGTCTTGGCAGCTTGCAGCAAGGCGAAATAATTTCCTCAATGCGTTCAATTCGAGAGGATATCTTTTTAACTGCGTATGCAAGCTGCATTGTGGAACTAACGGATAAAAGCACAGAAGATAATAAACCAAATTCTTATCATTTTGAATTGCTGCTTGAAATTTTGAAATTTATAAATGAGGGGTATGACCTTGATATTTTAATGAATATATATGAAATGAAAATGCTCAACTCATTGGGGCTCTATCCTGAATTAAATCATTGTGCCATTTGCGGCAGCACAGACGGGCATTTTTCTTTTTCAATTCGGGAAGGAGGATTTATTTGCCACCGGTGTCTTGAAAAAGATCCTTATGCGTTTAAAATTTCCGCCGCAACTGCAAAATTACTGAGGCTTTTCTATTATTTTGACATTTCCAGGCTTGGGAATATATCTGTAAAACCGGAAACAAAAGTCGAATTGAAAAAAGTTATTTCTGCTTATTATGACGAATATTCAGGATTGCAATTAAAGACAAAAAAGTTTTTGCATCAAATTGATAAAATGCGCAAGTTTCTGTCATAATATTGACAAGTTAAGATCTATCCGCTAAGATTCATAATAAATTAATACGTTGCTGAGATGGAAAGGAGTACTTAACCGCTTCTATAAAAGCGAACCCGGGGCGGTGTGAGCCGGGGTATAGAAAGTTAAGGAAGGCGTTCCTGAGCAATGGTGGTGCCAGCTCGGCACATAAGGTGGCTGTTTTTACAGCAAATAGGGTGGAACCGCGGGTAACTCTCGTCCCTATGCAAAAGGCATAGGAACGGGAGTTTTTTTATTTACGTTAATTTTATAAAAAAGGAGCGATATTTATGGATGTTTCAATGGATCAAATCGTTTCACATGCAAAGCACAGGGGTTTTATTTTTCCGGGCTCAGAAATTTACGGCGGTCTTGCAAATACGTGGGACTACGGCCCGCTTGGCGTTGAATTGAAAAACAACATTAAGCAGGCCTGGTGGAAAAAGTTTGTCCAACAGTCCCCTTATAACGTAGGCCTGGATGCTGCTATCTTGATGAATCCCCGTACGTGGGAAGCTTCAGGACATATCGGCAACTTTAATGATCCTATGATTGACTGCAAAAATTGTAAAGCGAGACATCGGGCTGATAAATTAATCGAAAGTGCCCTTGATGAGCAAGGAATTGAAATGGTTGTTGACGGACTGCCATTTGAAAAAATGGAGTCTTTGATCAAGGAATATGATATTGCATGTCCTGACTGCGGCAGTAAAGAGTTTACAGGCATCCGCCAATTTAATTTAATGTTTAAAACTTTTCAAGGGGTTACAGAAACGAGTGCAAATGAAATTTACCTTCGTCCCGAAACGGCTCAAGGGATTTTCGTGAATTTTAAAAATGTTCAACGCACAATGAGAAAGAAGCTTCCATTTGGTATTGCTCAAATTGGGAAAAGTTTCAGAAATGAAATCACACCAGGCAACTTCACTTTCCGTACAAGAGAATTTGAACAAATGGAACTGGAATTTTTCTGCAAGCCGGGTGAAGAGCTGAAATGGCATGAATATTGGAAGGAGTTTTCTGAAAACTGGCTGCTTTCTTTAGGAATGAAAAGAGAAAATCTCCGCTTGCGTGATCACTCTGAAGATGAGTTATCCCATTACAGCAATGCAACGACAGATATTGAATATAAATTCCCATTTGGCTGGGGGGAACTTTGGGGGATTGCTTCAAGAACAGACTACGATTTAAAACAGCATATGGAGTATTCCGGCGAAGATTTCCATTATTTAGATCAGGAAGCTAATGAAAAATTCATCCCGTACTGTATTGAGCCGTCACTGGGAGCTGACAGGGTAACACTTGCATTCTTGATAGATTCTTACGAAGAGGAAAAGCTTGAAGACGGCACAACAAGAACAGTGATGCATTTACATCCGGCACTTGCACCATATAAAGCGGCCGTTCTTCCGTTGTCTAAAAAGCTTTCTGAGGAAGCTAAACAAATTTTTGAAGAGTTATCAAAGCATTTTCTTGTTGATTACGATGAATCAGGTTCGATTGGCAAGCGCTACCGGCGACATGATGAAATCGGAACGCCGTTTTGCATCACGTACGATTTTGATTCTCAAGAAGATAAGATGGTTACAGTCAGAGACAGGGACACGATGGAACAAAAACGTGTGCCTATAGCAGAATTGGCAAGCTTTATTCAGGAAAAAATACATTTTTAACAAAAAGGGGCTGACTCATTAGCAAAGGGTCAAGACCCTCCAATACAATATATAGACAAACTCTAAAAAAACAATTTTAAATATTGTTATTTCCGGAGGGAGTCAGACCCTTATAAGTCATTTCAATTTTTCAATTATGTTGGAAAAAATAGTTGGTTCGTTGAATCAAGACTCTTTTCAAAATAAAGAATTAGTATATAATATTATTGTAATAGTATAACTTTTTAGGCACTTTTTCTTTAATATCCAGCTGCAGCGCCCGGGCGCTTCAGCTTTTCTGTTTGTCCAACTTCAGCGCAGTCCCTCGTGGTCGTTTCGGTTCTGCCAGGGAAGCAAAAAACTTCTTCTCTGCCAGCCTCCGCAACCAGCTGTCGGGCCTAAGCGGGGCGCTTCAGCTTTTCTATTAAGGTGGTGAGTACAATCGAACTGAACAAACGCCAGGAACAAATTTTGCAGATTGTAAAAGAAAAAGGCCCGATTACCGGTGAACAAATAGCAGAGCAGTTAAATCTTACAAGGGCTACGCTTCGTCCGGATTTGGCAATCTTAACGATGGCCGGTTACCTTGATGCAAGACCCAGGGTCGGGTATTTTTATACAGGCAAATCAGGGGCACAGCTTCTTACTGAAAATTTGAAAAAAATTTATGTAAAGGATTATCAATCCATTCCCGTAGTCGTCCCTGAGAATGTTTCTGTATATGATGCGATTGTGACAATGTTTCTTGAGGACGTCGGAATATTATTTGTCGTCGACAAGTCGTCTATATTAGTTGGCGTTCTGTCGAGGAAAGATTTACTTAGGGCAAGCATCGGAAAACAGGAGTTAACTACTTTGCCGGTCAATATTATTATGACAAGAATGCCGAACATTACGATGTGCCAGAAGGATGATTTGTTAATTGATGTAGCAATAAAGCTGATTGAAAAACAAATTGATGCTATGCCTGTTGTGAAAGAAACTGAAAAAGGATTTGAAGTAATAGGTAGAGTTACAAAAACGAATATAACAGAAGCATTTGTGTCGCTTGCAAAAGATCAATAAAGAATAGAATTTCGGTCAGAGGGGATTGTTTTGAGTGATGAACAAATTGCCTATCATTTATGTTGTATCTGACTCTGCTGGAGAAACGGCTGAATTGGTTACAAAGGCCGCACTCAGCCAGTTTAACGGTGCAGATCCCACAATCAAAAGGTTTCCTTACATAGAAGATAAAGAAAACATAGATGAAGTCATTGCCTTTGCGAAATTAGACCAAGGAATGATTACATACTCACTTGTTAAGCCTGAAATGCGAAGTTATTTAAAAAAAAGGGCTGATGAGGAAGGGCTTTATGCATGCGATATAATTGGCCCGCTAATGGATCAGCTTCAAATGTTGTACGGAAAAACTCCTCTCTTCGAACCGGGACTTGTCAGAAAACTGGATGAAGATTATTTTAAGAAAATAGAAGCGATTGAGTTTGCTGTTAAATATGACGATGGCCGTGATCCACGAGGGATACTCAAGGCGGATATTATCCTTATTGGTGTTTCGAGAACATCGAAAACTCCTTTATCTCAATATTTAGCCCATAAACGGCTAAAGGTGGCGAACGTGTCGCTTGTTCCTGAAGTAGATCCGCCCGAAGAGCTTTTACTTGTAAAGCCGGAAAAATGCTTTGGACTTAAAATTAATCCGGAAACCTTAAACGAGATACGACGTGAACGATTAAAATCATTAGGGTTAAACGACAAGGCAAACTATGCGAATATCGAACGGATTAAAGAGGAACTTGCGTATTTCGAGAAAGTTGTTGATAAAATAGGGTGTTCAGTTATTGACGTAACAAACAAAGCAGTTGAAGAAACTGCGAATGTGATTTTTAACATTTACCAGAAAAAATCACTAGGTAGATAGGGTCAAACCCCTCCAATATAACATATAGACAACTAAAAATACATTCTGTATATTGTCTTTGTCGGAGGGAGTCAGATCCTTTGCTTTTTGTGTTTCATTTCGCTTGGCCGCGGTCCTTTCGGCTTATTGATTAATCGGCCAACAGCAATCATTTTTAAAGGCAGTGACTGATATTTACTGTACACCATATATCTTGGTTCCCATTGCGGGCCATACTTTTCCTTAAATTTTCGTAAACCTGCAAAACTATACATATATTGAATATTTTCAAATACATTTGCCGCAATCCGCTCACGGAGAAACGAATTTCTTGTCTCTCCTACCTTTGAGAGTGGAGCCATCCCCATGTTAAACGTATGATAACCTTTCTCTTTCGCCCAATCAAACAAATGAATGAAGAGCGCATCCATTAAACCGCCCGGACCGTTAGGTAAATATCTCATAAGATCAATGGACAGCACTCCATTTTGATACGCAGGCATAATGGATGCAAACGCCATCAGCCGCTCATCTTTGTCTCTTAAAATAGCAACGGGGGCTTTACTTAAGTATTCGCGGTCAAAAAAACCGACTGAAAAGCCTTTCTCTCTTCTCTTCCCAAGCCATTTCTTTGATACTTCTTCCAGTTCCTGAAATAATTTGTCCGTGTAGGGCGGATCTATTACGCTAAATTGATAGCCTTCCCTTTTATATTTATTGATCGTTGCTCTAAGGCCGGCATTTTTCTTCCCGGAAAGGTTGAATTTTTCAAGGTCAATTATCGCCTCTTCCCCAAGTTTAAAGAAAATATTTCCGAAATCATGATACATTCCCATATATTTTTGATGAGTTTGATAAAATATTATTTCATATCCTAAAGTATCAGCCTTTTCGTAAAACTCAGATAATAACGGATAAAAAGATTCAGGTCTTCCGGCAGGGTCACCCAGCACAACCGCTGTATGTCCAATTGTTGAAAACTGCAGGAACGCTCTCTTGTCCATGCCTAAAAAGAAAGACAACTGATGAGAAAATGCCAAATGGCTCAAATAGGTTCCGCCATATGTATGTAGAATATCTTTTAACAGTTCTTCATTGACTTCCATTTCCAACTTTTCATGCTGATGCCGTTCAAAGAAAATGTAAATGGCCGTTCCTGCGATCGTCAAAATAACTATACTTAAAAAAAATGTAGCATACATAGCATTTTTATCAACGACAAGATCACTTTTATTTGCATATTCAATGGCAGTTTGTATAAAAACATAATAAACATAATAGACAGCTACAACAAATAAAGTACTGAACATTTTTTTATACAGTGTGATTGGTGTTCTAATTCTTTTAAGCTTTTTATATATGCTATAAAGAATAATAAATACAATCGTAAGCCATCCAATTTCAAAGATCGTTCCGTCTGTTATCGTCAGTGAAACAATCAGTCCCGCTAAAGAAATAAGTATACTGAAGAAGGATCTTTTTGTTTCTTTGATGACTGCTTTCACTTGCAAAAGAATGATGATTGAAAACGAAATTGTACAAGATGAGAAAAACAATTCCAGTCCCAGCAGAAATTGATTTCCTTGAAGTTCAGATGCATAATAAAAGCTGTTAAAACCCGCAACCAAGCAGTAAAAACCAGTAATCGCAATGACGATACTAATTGAGAAAAAAGGGATTTTTGAGATCCATCCTTTTTGAAGGGAGAGGATCACGTTGGAAGTTTCAATTGCAGGTCCAATGATTGGTTTATCTTCAAACATTTTAATGGCGTTTTCTCCGAATTCAATTATGGATAAAAGAAGACCCAGTCCGAACGGAATAAAATAGTATACAATCCGATAAAGGAGAAGGCTGGATAGGACCAGTTCTTCGGATAATCCATGAGAAGTCATTCCGATTAAATACATTAAATCAAAAGTTCCAAATCCGCCTGGAATCATACTAACGAGACCTGCAATGGCCGAACTGAAAAACACTCCGAAGACAATTGGCAATGATACATTTTGGCCCATCAAATGCAATGTATAATAGGCGGTGAAAGCGGCCCCTATCCATTCGATTGTGGAGATAACCGTAAATTTTAAGCCGAGAAAACGATCATCATTTTCTTTTTTCATTCTGAATGTCGTAAATAAATAAAATGGTAAAAATAATAGAACACCGAACAGTGCAATGTAAAGCCATTTTTTTGTCTCTAGTAATGGTTTGGCATGAAACACATTCAGCAGAACAAAAATTGACAACAGAGATAGCCCGCTTAGCATAGAAAAAGCCATGAATGTTACGCCTTGAATAACTTTTTCTTGTTCGTCAGTATGTTGTTTATAAAAGAAGACTCTTAACCAGGCACCAATTACTCCCCCGAATCCGAGTAATCCGTTCAAAGTGTTCGCCATCCAGGAAATTTTAAATGTTTTTTTTATCGAAATCGGCAATCGAAGGGATCTTGTCAGAATCAAGTCATAAAAAAACATAAAAGATACTGCCAAAAGTCCGACAGTGATCGCCGATCCGATCTCAAAGCTTGAAAGCGATTTGAATAGTAAAAAAGCATTTTTTATTGAAATTCCTTCTATTTCTTTTTTTGCCTGAAACAGTATGAAAACTAAAATTGTAATGGAGACTACGACTTTTAGCCCTGTTTTTAGCGACTTTCGTTGAAATGTATTCAATAAAATTCAGCCCCCGTCCAAATGTAAATGGTACCTATTATCTTTTTAGCATTTCATCCTATCAACTGTAAATCATTTTCACCATTCACAGTAAATTGACCATAATTATTTCACGCTTCTTATAGAGTTGTACGAACGAAAAGTTCTATATTGCAAAGAACGATAACATCTTTGGTAAACGATTGGATCACCCGAAATGCTGCAAGCGAATAGTAAAAAATATTGGCATAATCAATTTTTTATACTATAATAAAAAATTGTGATAAAAATGTATCAGAAAAGGTTTAGACTTTCATCTGAACGAATAAACTATTTATTGTCAGATGTCAAGGAAACGGCAGGAAAAAAATTCGACATATCTCAAATTCGAAAAGTTATCTTTTGAAAGAAGGAATATACGGAGGGATGTAGAATTAGTAGTAATAAAACAGGCCTTCCAACAATACTTGTGGATGCGGATTCATGTCCTGTAGAAAAAGAAATTGTCGAAATTGCGTCTTTATATTCAATCAGACCGATCTTTATTGCATCCTACGACCATTATAAAGCTGATACGGCAGGTTCTTTTTGGGAATATGTTGACTCCGGAAAAGAAGCGGTAGATTTATTTATTATGAATCGGGCGAAGTCCGGTGATATCATCGTTACCCAGGATATTGGATTAGCCTCTGCCCTTTTAGTAAAAGGGGTTTATGCCCTGTCGCCGAGGGGAACTTTATATGAAGAAAAAAATATTAATACGGCACTCGATTTGAGATATCTTTCTGCAAAAGCCCGCCGCCGAGGGATCTATGCAAAAGGTCCAAAACCTTTCACACAGAATGACAGATTAAATTTTGTGAAACAATTGACGAAAATTTTGTCGAAATATGAAGGATTTTAGTAATGTTTATAGAATACCATTTTGTAAAATGGAGTTGTCCTCATTATGGCAGAGCGAATCGCTGAAGAAAAAATAGATGCCATAAGACAATCAGTTGATATAGTTGATGTTATTAGTGACTATGTTCAATTGAAAAAGCAGGGGCGAAATTATTTTGGCTTATGCCCGTTTCACGGTGAGAATACACCTTCATTTTCTGTTTCTCCTGACAAACAACTTTATCACTGTTTTGGATGCGGTGCAGGAGGAAATGTGTTCTCTTTTTTAATGGAAGTGGAAGGATTATCATTCTTGGAATCAGCCATAAAGCTTGCCGAGAGGGCGGATATTGACCTTCAAATTGAAGCTTCTGACGTTGCCAAAGAAAAATCTATTCCAAAAGAATTTCAACAAATGATGGAAGCTCATGAGCTCTTACGAAAATTTTACCATCATTTGCTTGTAAACACAAAAGAAGGCCAGCACGCATTGGAATACTTGTTAAGCAGAGGTTTTACAAGAGAGTCTATAGATAAATTTCAAATCGGTTATTCTTTAAATTCCTGGGATTTTGTCTATAAGTTTTTGACAAAAAGAGGATTTTCACCTTCTTTATTGGAGAAAGCCGGTTTGATCATCAGGCGGGAACATGACGGAAGCTATTTTGACCGCTTTCGTGATCGAATCATGTTTCCGATATTTGATCCTAATGGAAATACGATTGCTTTTTCCGGGAGATCATTAGGGGCTGATGAGCCCAAATATTTAAATAGTCCCGAGACAGCAATCTTTAATAAAAGCAAAATATTATATAATTTTCACTTGGCACGTCGAAGTATCCGAAAGCAACAGCAAGCTGTTCTTTTTGAAGGGTTTGCTGATGTAATTGCTGCGGATCATTCTGGGGTTGCAAACGGCATAGCAACAATGGGAACTTCTTTAACAGAAGATCACGTTGCACTTATCCGCCGTCATGTCCAATCAGTGACCATTTGTTTTGATTCAGATCATGCTGGTATTGAAGCTGCTTACCGGGCAGCTGCTATGCTATCAGAAGCAGGATGCCAAATAAAAGTTGCTCTCATGCCCGAAGGTTTGGACCCTGATGACTACATCAAGACATACGGCGTTGATAAATTTCGTAATGATGTAATAGGGGCAAGCATGACCTTCATGTCATTTAAGCTTCTTTACTACCGAAGAGGGAAAAACCTTCAAATTGAAGGAGAACGGCTCCAATACATCGAAGAAGTATTGAAAGAGATCAGTATGCTTGATAAAGCGGTTGAAAAAGACTATTATCTGAGGCAGCTGGCAGCCGAATTTTCTCTTTCTTTAGAAGCGTTAAAACAGCAGGTTTCTATTACTGAAAAGCGGATTAAACAGGGAAAAAGCAGAAACATGCAAAAAATGCACTCTATTTCCGCTATTAAAAAAGATCAGTTAAGGCCTGCCTATCATGCAGCAGAGAGGTGCCTAATAGCACACATGCTTAAAAATAGCGATGTTGCGTACAAAGTTCAGGAGATGCTTCAAGGAAATACCTTTAACATTGATGAACATCAGGCTATCATAACTTATTTATTTGAATTTTACGAAGATGGACATCCGCCTGATTCAAGTGCCTTCATTAACTATTTAAAAGATGAAAAATTAAAAAGGATCGCTACCGACATCGCCATGATGTCACTTAACGATGAAATCAGTGATCAGGAAATGACAGATTATATCAAACAGGTGTTGAATTTTCAAAAAATGTTAAAGATAAAAGAAAAAGAACTTGAAGAAAAGGAAGCTGAACGTAAGAAGGATTTTGCCAGAGCAGCAGAAATTGCAATGGAAATTGTCCAATTACGCAAATCGCTATAGATTGGATGTGATAGCCTTGATTTTGGAAGGAGGGGGACATATGGCTGAAAAATCAGCCCGTTCAAAAGAGGTCGAATCAGATTTGACCCTAGAACAAGTAAAAGAACAATTAACAGAGCAGGGGAAGAAAACCGGTGTCCTTACGTATGATGATATTGCCGAAAAATTGTCCAATTTTGAACTTGATTCTGACCAAATGGACGAATTTTATGAGTTCCTGGGAGATCAAGGGGTGGAACTTGTCGGCGATAATGAGGAATCCGATCCAAACCTGCAGGATTTAGAGAAAGAAGAAGATGAGGAATTTGATTTAAATGACTTAAGTGTTCCTCCCGGAGTAAAAATTAACGACCCTGTCCGAATGTACCTAAAGGAAATCGGGCGTGTTGATCTCTTATCAGCAGAAGAAGAAATCGAACTGGCCAAACGAATCGAACAAGGAGATGAAGAGGCTAAACGTCGCCTTGCTGAAGCAAACCTACGCCTTGTTGTAAGTATTGCAAAACGATACGTTGGCCGCGGAATGCTTTTTTTGGATTTAATTCAAGAAGGAAACATGGGCTTAATCAAAGCAGTTGAAAAATTTGATTATCGTAAAGGTTATAAATTTAGCACTTATGCAACTTGGTGGATCCGCCAGGCAATTACACGCGCTATTGCTGATCAGGCAAGAACAATCCGAATTCCTGTCCACATGGTTGAAACGATCAACAAATTAATTCGTGTACAACGGCAGCTTTTGCAGGATCTTGGCCGCGAACCAACACCGGAAGAGATTGCGGAAGATATGGATCTAACTCCGGAAAAAGTCCGCGAGATCTTAAAAATAGCGCAAGAACCTGTTTCTTTAGAAACACCGATCGGTGAAGAAGATGATTCACACCTCGGCGATTTTATTGAAGACCAGGATGCGACATCACCATCTGATCATGCAGCATATGAATTGTTAAAAGAACAGCTGGAAGATGTGCTTGATACATTAACAGACCGGGAAGAAAACGTTTTGCGGCTTCGCTTTGGCCTTGATGATGGACGTACACGAACTTTAGAAGAAGTTGGAAAAGTATTTGGCGTTACAAGAGAGCGGATTCGCCAAATTGAAGCGAAGGCACTGCGCAAACTCAGACACCCTTCCCGCAGTAAACGGCTGAAAGATTTCCTTGAATAAAAAGATTGTCATGAAATAGTTTACTTCTTACAATAGAAGTAAACTATTTTTTTAAAATTTACCAATCGATACATAGTGAGTGTGAACGAAATGAATGAACACCGTAAAAATATCATAGTGAAAGAAATCTTATATTGGAAGGAAAATCGAATGCTTCCCGAACAATACTGTGATTTTTTATTAACGGTTTATACCGAAGGAAATCGGCCGAACGTAAGAGAAAATAGGCTTTCCAAAAAAAGAATCCGTTTTCACAATGTCGTTTATTTCCTATCCATTCTTTTTTCTTTATTCGTCATATATTTTACTGAATTGTCTTTCATTTTGCAAATGGGTTTTGCGGCAATACTTATTCTTTTTAGTCTCGCAGGAATTTATTATTTTTCTCTAAAAAAAATGCCTTATCAATTCCCTTTAATCGCAACAGCTCTAATTTTGTTATTTTCCTCTGTTGAAATCATCTCGGGAGTATTCCCAGAAAATCAGCTGCCGCTCGTTGTTGGCGTTATCGTAAACTGCTTTATTTGGTTTTTAGCCGGTTGGAAACTAAAGCTTCCGTACTTTACGATTTCAGGTTATTTAGGACTAATCATATTAATAATTCTTATTTTAATAAAATAAACGAATTTTAAAATTTCAAATGTTATGAAAATTTATTCTCCCTTATATTATAATATTATGAAAACGATTTCAATAATATGTTTGCGGGGGATGATGATGAACTTTGATTTCACAGCCGAACAGGAAATGATCCGTCGTACAATAAGGGAATTTGCTGAAGAAGAGGTAGCTCCTGGTGCACTTGAAAGAGATAGGAAAAAGGAATTTCCTTTGGAAGTTTTTAGAAAGCTTGCCGATATGGGAATGATGGGACTTCCTTTTCCTGAGAAATACGGAGGCGGCGGTGCGGATACGATCAGTTTTGCGATTGTAACAGAAGAGTTAAGCCGTGCTTGCGCATCGACGGGAATAACATATTCTGCCCATATTTCTCTTGGAGGTGCACCATTACACCTTTTTGGAACAGAAGAGCAAAAACAGAAATTTCTTGTACCGATCTGTACAGGAGAAACGTTCGGTGCATTTGGACTAACTGAACCAAGTGCCGGATCGGACGCAGGAGGTACGAGAACAACTGCAGTCGAAGAGAACGGTGAATTTGTGATAAATGGGAACAAATGTTTTATTACAAATGCCAGCTATGCAAAACATTTAGCATTGACAGCTGTAACAGGCGAAAAAGACGGAAAAAAAGAAATTAGTGCAATCATTGTTCCAACGAATTCCAATGGTTTTACTGTCATTAATAATTATGAAAAGATGGGCCTGAATGCATCGAACACAACGGAACTTGTCCTCGAAGACGTGCGCGTTCCGATTGAGCATATGCTTGGAAAAAGAGGGGAAGGATTTAAACAGTTTTTAGTGACATTAGATGGAGGACGCATTGGCATCGGGGCAATGGCCGTAGGGATCGCCCGGGCGGCGTATGAAAAAGCATTGCAATACGCCAAAGAACGAAAACAATTCGGAAAATCGATTTCTCAATTCCAGGCAATACAATTTAAACTTGCAGATATGGCGATGAAGATAGAACTGGCACGAAATATGGTTTATAAGGCTGCATGGCTCAAGGATCAGGGAAGGCCGTTTTCGAAGGAAGCCTCAATGTGTAAATTATATGCATCGGAAATCAGCATGGAAGTAACAGACCAAGCCGTTCAGATCCACGGCGGCTATGGATACATGAAAGATTACCATGTAGAGAGATACATGAGAGACGCAAAGTTGACTGAAATCGGAGAAGGAACTTCTGAAGTACAGCGGATGGTTATTGCACGTCTGATTGGCTGTTAATGGTGATCCACGATCCATTAAAGTTTTTTATGATAGGGGCTGTCTCATAAGGGTCTGATCCCATGTGCATTATCAATATATAGCATATTTATCTAACATTATGTCCTATATATTGTGTTATGGGGTCTGACCCTTAGGCTTTTTATACGAAAATGTCCGGTAAAAAGCAAAAAAAGCAACGACCTTTGACCCGCTAATTTCATAATAAATTGCAAGTCAAAGGTCGAAAACATTTTCATTCATCGCGGTGGCTGATATGCCATGGAGGTTTGAGACAGCCCCTTTGTATATTTTCTGAACATACTATGACAAAGTTCACATTAGGGCTTTTCCTCGAAAGATTCTTAATGTACAATATAAATTGTTTGTATTTTATATTTATATTCGTAAATGTTCTTACATAAGGGAGGTTAAATCATGAATCGAAATCCGATCATACCGTTTGTTTTGATCATGGTTTTCGGTATCGGTCTCATGTTCCTGCTATCTTTTAAAGGCCTTGGTGATGCTAAGGAAATCGCGAAAGAAGCTGAGGGCGGAGATAAGGAAAAAACAGAGGAAGTTGCAGATGCAAAACCGGAAGATATTTATAAGAAAAGCTGTGTCGGCTGCCACGGTGACCAGTATCAAGGCGGGGTAGGACCAGCACTTAAAGGTGTAGGAGAAAGACGTTCAAAAGAAGAAATTGCTAATATTGTTGTAAATGGAAAAGGTTCTATGCCTCCGGGGCTGGTGCCTCAAGAGAAAGCAGCTGAAATGGCCGAATGGCTTGCAGGATTAAAATAATAATATGTTTGTTATGAGAAGTCCTTTGCAAATGTAAAGGACTTTTTCTATACTTATGAAAAGAAAAAGGAAGATAGACGTTTTATGTGAAAAAAGTGTTAAAGGACTGAACGATGTTAAAGTGGTGAAATAATGAATTCAGATCATCTTTCAAAACGATTACAAACCGTTGTTCGTTTTATCCCTATAGGGTCAAGAATTGCGGATATCGGCTCTGACCATGCCTACCTTCCTTGCCATGCAGTGAAAAAGGGGATCGCAACGTTTGCGATTGCAGGGGAAGTCGCGGAAGGCCCTTATCGGTCAGCATTAAAGCAAGTACAGATAGAAGGATTGACGAAAAATATTTCTGTTCGCAAAGGTGATGGACTGGAAGTGGTCGAACCTGGTGAAGTGGATTGTGTCACGATCGCCGGGATGGGAGGAACACTTATTGCTGACATTTTGGAAAGAGGCAAAGAAAAACTGTCCGATGTTAAAAGACTGATTCTTCAGCCGAATATAGGAGCTATCTCCATACGCAAATGGTTTCTTGAAAATGGCTGGATGCTGATTTCTGAAGAAATCCTTGAAGAGGACGAGAAAATTTATGAGGTTTTGGTAGCAGAAAAAGGCGACCCATATACTAGTTATGAAGAGAATTTAGAAAGCGGATTGCTGCTCGGGCCATTGTTGCAAACAAAGCAAAACGAATCATTCAGGAAAAAATGGACGATCGAAAAAGCCAAGTGGGAACGTATTTTACATCAGCTAGAACAAGCGGCCGGCAAGCCGGAAATTTTACAAAAAAAAGAGGATCTTCTAAATAAGATCAGTTTAGTTGAGGAGGCCTTAAAATAATGAAAAAAGTAAACGGTTATCAAATCATTGAATTGTTTGAACAGTTTGCTCCAAAAAGCTATGCAATGGAAGGAGACAAAGTGGGCTTACAAATCGGCAATTTAAATAAGCCTGTTGAAAATGTCTTAATCGCTCTTGATGTACTTGATGAAGTTGTTGACGAAGCGATTCAAAATAATGTTCAGCTCATTATTGCCCATCATCCATTAATTTACTGGCCGCTTCAAAAAATAACCGGGGAAACATATCAGGGCAGGTTAATTGAAAAATTAATTAAACACGATATTGCCGTATATGCAGCCCATACGAACCTTGATATTGCAAAAGGCGGGGTCAATGATATGCTGGCCGAAGCAATCGGCCTCCAAAATACAGAAATTCTACATCCGACTTTTGAAACAAAACTGAAAAAACTAGTGGTTTTCGTTCCGGAAGAAAATGCAGACGAGCTTAGAGATGCGCTGGGCAGAGCCGGAGCAGGAGCAATTGGAAATTACAGCTATTGCTCATTTTCCGCAAGCGGAACAGGGAGATTTTTGCCGGGAGAAAACACAAATCCCCATATTGGGCAGCAAGGAAAACTTGAAGCGGTGAATGAAGTCAGAATCGAGACCGTTTATCCAGAAAACATTGAGAAGAAACTATTGAATGCAATGATAAAAGCCCATCCTTACGAGGAAGTTGCATATGATATTTATCCTTTAGAAAATAAAGGAGAAATTTTGGGACTAGGGAAAATCGGGCATATCGAAGAAATGACGTTAAAGGAATTTGCTGAACACATCAAAAATGCTCTGGAAGTTGAAACGGTCCGGGTTGTCGGGAATTTGAACGCGAAAATCAGAAAGGTCGCCGTCGTTGGCGGTGACGGGAACAAATATTTATCCCACACTATATTTAAGGGAGCCGACGTCTATGTAACCGGTGATATGTACTATCACACCGCCCATGATGCCATGATGATGGGGGTAAACATCGTTGACCCTGGCCATAATGTTGAAAAAGTGATGAAAAAAGGCGTTGCGAATATACTCGCTAAAATGTGCGAACAAAACGGCTGGAAAGTTTCTATTTTACCTTCGATGGTTCATACTGATCCTTTTCAATTTATTTAAAAAGGGTCTGACACATTCCAACAATGACAATATATAGAAAGGTTTATTAATGATTGTCTTTACATTGTTGGAGGGGTCTGACCCTTAGCCTTTTAGTTTTTCGCCTCAGCCTTTTTTACTTTTGGCAATATTTTATGAAGAGGAACTTTCTTTTCTCTTTTCCAAGTAGATGGATCTTCCTGATCAAATTGTTCTAAAAACGCAATGACTTCTTTAGTTATTGGTGTAGGAGTGGAAGCACCAGCTGTAACGGCAACGGTTGAAGCATTTCGGATCCATTCAATATCCAATTCTGTAATATCAGCAATCCGATAAGCTTTCGTGCCGGCAATTTCTTCTGAAACCTGCGCCAGACGGTTCGAATTGTTGCTCTTTGGATCGCCTACGACAATAAGGACATCTGCGTCTTTAGCCTGCTCGGCAACTGCTTCTTGTCTTACTTGGGTAGCAAGACAAATTTCCTTGTGCATTTCGACATGCGGATATTTTTCTTTCACTTTTTCCATAATGTCTGCTACATCCCACTGGCTCATCGTCGTCTGGTTAGTAACAATAATTTTTTCGGTTGATATTGTTAAGTTTTCAACATCTTTAATCGATTCGACAAGGTGTACATTTTCGGGTGCAACTCCGACAGCACCTTCTGGTTCGGGATGCCCTTTTTTGCCGATATAAATAATTTGATAACCTTCAGCCGATTTCTGCCGTATTAAATCGTGAGTCTTTGTTACATCGGGACAAGTCGCATCAATTGTAACCAGCCCTTTTTTTGCTGCAATTTCGCGGACTTCGGGAGAAATTCCATGTGCAGTAAAAATAACGGTTCCTTTATCCACCTTTTCGATTATCTCTTTTCTGTTATTTCCGTCGAGTGTGATGATGCCTTCTTCTTCAAAAGCATCGGTAACATGCTTATTATGGACAATCATTCCTAATATATATATCGGTCTTGGCAACGATTTATCCAATGCCGCATTTCGTGCGATAACCATTGCATCTACTACACCATAGCAATATCCGCGCGGTGATATTTTTATCACATTCATTTTTTTCCTCCCCTAAAAGGACAAAATAAGTTCCTTAGTTTTATTATATAAGAGTTGGGGAGATATTACAAAAACATCAGTGCAAAGAGCGATGAGAATAAAAAAAGAAACCGGTGGCAGCATTTTGTTCATTAAATATAAAGTTTCGGAACAGATTCTTTTTTGCGTTGTGCATTAGCTGAAGAAACTGTTTTCATTTTCAAAGCTGTTTTTTTATTTTTTACACCTTTTTCTGATTTATTATCCGTACTTTTTTCCAAGTTCTCATTTGGATCGGCATTTTTATGTTCGGATGTATCTGTTTCAGATGTTGCATTCTTTAAACCTTTATAAAGCTTCCACATTGCCGGCAAATTTCTGGCTATAGGTCCGTATTGCTGAATCATCGGTCCAATAGACTGGGCGGCTTTTAGTACTTGTTGCGTGTTATTCAAAAATCCGTTTATGGCTTGGGGATTGGTCAATGTTTTTAACAAGGATCCCCCGCCAGCGCTCGAAGATCTTGAAGCAGGATTCATACCTGGAAATCCCCCTGATTGTAAACCTTGAAACGGGCCGTTGCGGTTTCCGCGTCCAAATAATTTTTCCAGAAGCCCTCCTCTTTTTATTTGCCGGGCTCTTCCGCGCATTGGACCAAAGGGTGAAACAGGAGAAGAATGAAAGTGGCGAGGTCCTATTCCCATCGAAAAAGGTCCTCTAGGTCTTGGTGGCATAAAATCAGCCTCCCTTCTAAATGTCTTTCTTTGTTAACATATGCTCATGTTCAGTTTTGGTTTAAGCAGATGCGGATTAACGAGAAGCAAAGAAAAATCATTGATGCGAAGAAATTATGAAAATAATTAAAAAACAGCCTCAGTGGAGATTTGCAAGAATCTTTATTATAATTAAAGGATGTAATGAAACAACAAAGGAGTACACAAAATGAAAGAAACGAAATTCGATCGTTTTCAGTTTAAACCGTTTATTATAGATGCTGTAAACGACCTTGGATTTTATGAACCTACGGAAATTCAGGAGCGCCTTATTCCTGTAGTGTTAAAAGGGGAAAGCGCAGTCGGGCAATCACAAACAGGAACGGGAAAAACCCATTCTTATATTTTGCCGATTCTCGAAAAAATTGATCCGGAGAAAAAAGAAGTCCAAGCTGTTATTACAGCTCCTACTCGTGAACTGGCAAACCAAATCTACCATGAAATTTTAAAAATAACTGAATATTGCGATGAGAATGAAAGAATATCAGCAAAATGTTTTATTGGAGGGACGGACAAGCAGCGGACAATTGAAAGACTAAAAAATCAGCCTCATATTGTTGTCGGGACACCCGGAAGAATCAATGACCTTGTAAATGAGCAGGCTTTATTTGTCCATACTGCTACAGTCCTTGTCATTGATGAAGCAGATCTGATGCTTGATATGGGATTCATTGAAGATGTTGATAAAGTTGCTGCGAGAATGCCAAAAGAATTGCAGATGCTTGTTTTTTCTGCCACCATTCCCGAGAGATTGAAACCTTTCATAAAAAAATATATGGAAAATCCGAAAATTATTCATATTGAACCAAAACAAATTGCTGCGGGAAAAATTGACCATTACCTCATTCCGTCCAGGCACAGGCCGAAAATTGGTATTGTATATGAAGCATTAAAGTTATTTAATCCTTACTTGGCGATCGTTTTTGCCAATACAAAAAAAATGGCAGATGAAGCAGCGGATGCATTAATTGAAAGAGGGTTAAAGGTCGGACGGATTCATGGAGACTTATCTCCAAGGGAACGAAAAAAGGTAATGAAGCAAATTAGAGACCTTGAATTTCAATACATTGTAGCGACAGACCTTGCGGCAAGAGGAATTGATATTGAGGGAGTAAGCCATGTCATTAATCTTGAATTGCCACAAGATTTGGATTTTTATATACACAGGGTTGGCCGTACTGCAAGAGCAGGCTATTCCGGAACCGCTCTAACCGTTTATGATCCATCCGATGAAGATGCGTTGAACCGGCTTGAAAAAATGGGGATTACTTTTAAAAATGTTGATATTCAAAGAGGCGAACTTATTGAAATTGGGGACCGGAATAAACGAAAGAACCGTCAAAAGCAGGAAGATGCAGCAGAACTTAAGGCAAAATTGCTTGTCCGAAAGCCGAAAAAAGTGAAGCCCGGCTATAAAAAGAAAATACTAGCAGAAATAGAAAAAATAAAGAAGCGCCAGAGAAAACTTCAAAGAAAAAATAAATAAAGAGGAGAAAAAGGATGTTAAAAATAGGATCACATGTCTCAATGAGCGGAAAAAAGATGCTTCTCGCTGCAAGTGAAGAGGCAGTTTCATACGGTGCCAATACATTTATGATTTATACAGGTGCACCGCAAAATACGAGAAGAAAAAAAATTGAAGACTTAAATATTGAGGCTGGAAGAAAGCATATGGAAGAGAACGGGATCGAGGAAATTATCGTTCATGCTCCATATATCATTAATATTGGAAACGCAGTTAATCGTGATACATTTGAGCTCGGCGTAACGTTTTTGCGTTCTGAAATTGAAAGAACAGAAGCGATCGGCGCAAAACAAATTGTTCTCCATCCAGGTGCGCACGTTGGAAAAGGAACCGAAGTTGGAATTAAAAAAATCGTTGAAGGTTTAAATGAAGTGTTGACCGGAAAAGAAAATGTCCAAATTGCTCTTGAAACAATGGCAGGCAAAGGCTCGGAATGCGGGAAATCGTTTGAGGAACTGGCGATGATAATTGACGGCGTCACTTACAGCGATAAACTGTCTGTTTGCTTTGATACTTGCCATACGCATGATGCCGGCTATAATATAGTCGATGATTTCGACGGAGTTTTAGAAGAGTTTGATAAAATTATCGGGCTGGACCGTTTAAAGGTTTTGCATATTAATGACAGCAAGAATGAAAAGGGAATGAGAAAAGACCGCCATGAAAATATTGGATTTGGACATATTGGATTTAAAGCATTAAATTACATCGTTCATCACCCTCAACTGAAGGACATACCAAAAAATTCTCGAAACTCCTTATGTCGGAGAAGATAAAAATAATAAAAAACCTCCTTACAAGCATGAAATTGAAATGCTCCGCAAACAAGTTTTTGATGAAAATCTTCTCGATCTTATCATGCAAGGGTAACTTGAAGCAGGGCCAACCCCTCCAACACAAATTAAGACCATACAATATATAGTCATTGTTGGAGGGAGTCAGCCCCTTGCCTTCCTATTTTGTAAATTGAACAAAGAGTTTGTTCAGTTCTTTCGCGGTTTCAGGACCGGCAATTTTGGCAATTTCCTTAATGACTGTTTTCCGCCCGGAATGATCAAAGATATTTATATTGCTTCCGTGTAAGTAGTTTGCAATGTCATGAGCCTGCTGCCTCGTGATCTTAATATGAAATTGTTTAGCATACTTAAGTAATTCATCAGTTGTTATAGTGTTAATTTTGTGATTAATTATATTTTCAAAAATTTTCATATATATCACTCCTTCATAGTAACTTATGAAGGTGTTTACGGAATCGTGCCTTTCAATTAGTTTTTGTATATGTACATTCGAAAAAATCATATTAAGCTTCCTCTAATATGTAGATAAAGAGCCGCATCTATTTTAAATGAAAAGGAGAAGAATATGATCAAGAAAAAACATAAGAAGGAAACGTTTATTCATCTGTTTTATCGTTTCGTATGGATCGTTATCGGTGCTTCGCTAGCTGCAACTTCCATTGAACTGTTTTTAATCCCGAATAACATTATTGATGGAGGAATCATCGGTGTTTCATTGATCCTCAATTCCCTGTTATCGGAACGTGTCCCCTTCCTTAACTTTGGAACAATAGTGGTCATTCTTAACCTCCCTTTTATGTATTATGGTTATAAGCAAATAGGGAAAACATTTATGGTTTCATCTTTATTCGGAATCATTTGCTTAGCAGTAGTTGAATCGCTCCTTCACCACATTGAGCCATTTACAGATCAGGCAATTTTGGCTGCCGTTTTTGGCGGCTTAATACTCGGTGTAGGGGTAGGGCTTGTGATCAGGCATGGCGGTTCTTTAGACGGAACAGAGATTTTGGGAATATTACTGACGAAAAATCTCCCTTTTTCAGTTGGTGAATTTATCATGTTGATTAATATCTTTATCTTTGGATGGGCATCATTTGTTTTCGGTATCGAAGAAGCAATGTATTCCGTAATGGCCTACTATATTGCATTTAAAACGATTGACACGGTTATTCAAGGTTTGGATGAAACAAAAGCTGTCATTATTGTTTCCGATTACTATGAGGAAGTATCTGAGGCGATTCTTAACCGTTTAGGAAGGGGGACGACAAAGCTTAAAGGAAAGGGCGGTTTTACTGATAACGAAAAAGACGTGATTTATGCTGTCGTTACTCGCCTTGAAGTGACTAAATTGAAATCGATTGTTGATGATATAGACCCAAACGCTTTTTTAACAATCATGGATACTCATGAAACAAAAGGTGCGAGATTTAAATCAGCTATTCATTAACAATTCGGGGCTGTCTCAAACCTCCATGGCATATCAGCCACCGCGATGAATGAAAATGTTTTCGACCTTTGACTTGCAATTTATTATGAAATTAGCGGGTCAAAGGTCGTTGCTTTTTTTGTTTTTTACCGGACATTTTCGTATAAAAAGCCTAAGGATCAGACCCTAAAACACAATATTTAGGACATAATGTTGGATAAATATGCTATATAATTGATAATGCACATGGGGTCAGACTCTTATGAGACAGCCCCTTTTTGATTGGTAAATTCTTGTTTGTTTACAATTAGTCAATAATCATGTATACTTCATTTTGTTAAATCGGAATGATTCTTAATTTGAAGGTGGTCCTGATGGAAACTCTTGAACCAATTGTGAAGATAAAAAATCTTTCCTATCGTTATGAAAAGGTAAATGTTCTCGAAAATATAAATCTTTCAATCCCGAAAGGATCATTTCTCGGGATTGTCGGTCCGAACGGATCAGGAAAATCAACGCTTTTAAAGCTCCTTCTTGGACTTTTGAAGCTGCAGCAAGGTGAAATCACGATTTTTGGGCAGGATATAAGCCGATTTAAAGACTGGCAGAAAATCGGATTTGTCTCTCAAAAGGCTAATTCATTCAACACCGGTTTTCCTGCAACCGTGTTTGAAGTTGCGGCAAGCGGACTGACAAAGAAGATCGGCATGTTTAAATTTTTGAACAAACAATATCATAATCAGGTGATTCACGCACTGCAGTCTGTCGGAATGGAATCATTTATTAAGAAAAACATAGGAGAACTGTCAGGCGGGCAGCAACAGCGTGTTTTTATCGCTAGAGCACTTGTAAGTGAACCGGAGCTTCTTATTCTGGATGAACCGACTGTCGGGGTAGATTCTCAAAATGTTTATTCGTTTTATGAGATGTTGGATGAATTAAACAAAAAAAAGGGCATTACACTTCTTCTTGTCACCCATGATATCGGTACTATTTCTGATAAAGTAACGCACGTCGCCTGTTTAAACAAGCATCTCCATTTTCATGGCAAAACAAGTGAATTTGAACAGTTGAGTCTGAATGACTTTTCCGACTTTTACGGCCATGACGTTCATGTTTTGACCCATAATCATGAACAACATCTTTACGGGGGAGCAATACAATGATCTCAGGAATTCTAAAATATGATTTTTTGCAAAATGCCTTTTTTACGGGCATGATTATTGGTGTAATCGCACCGCTTTTAGGAGTGTTTATCGTTGTCAGGCGCTTGTCTTTAATAGCTGATGCATTAAGCCATGTGACACTGGCCGGAATTGCAGCCAGTTTATTCCTTGAGAAGAAGTTCAATATTTTTAACGGCTTAAACCCTTTGTACATTGGAATGGGCTTTTCTGTAGCCGGCTCTTTAATTATTGAGAAACTGAGGTCTGTTTATAAACACTACCAGGAACTTGCAATTCCGATTATTTTGTCGGGAGGAATCGGGCTGGGAGTCATATTTATTTCCCTTGCTGATGGTTTTAATACCGACCTTTTCAGCTATTTATTCGGAAGTGTAAGCGCCGTAAGCAAGACGGATCTTTGGATTATTGGAGCCATTAGTATTATTGTATTGTCTGCCATCATTCTCCTTTATAAAGAGTTATTCTTGCTTTCGTTTGATGAAGAATACGCAAAAGCATCAGGAATAGCAGCAAAAAGCGTCCATTTTATTTTCATCATCATGGTTGCACTTGTTATAGCGGTTTCCATGAGAATTGTCGGCATCCTTTTAGTTTCCTCTTTAATGACATTGCCGGTCGCTGCGAGCATACGGATTGCAAAAGGATTTAAGCAGGCGATACTGTATTCCGTACTTTTTGGAGAAATTTCGGTTCTTGGCGGTTTAACAATTTCATATTATCTTGATCTTGCTCCGGGAGGAACAATTGTAATAATTGCCGTATTAATATTGATTATATCGATCTTAATAAAAAAATTTGCCGTTGTTCGACCTGTTTTAACGAGGTGAGAGGAATGAATGTAGAACAAGCTTTACAGCTGTTAAAGGAGAATGGATATAAATATACGGGAAAAAGAGAAGATATGCTTCAGCTATTTTCTGAAAGCGATAAATATTTGACCGCAAAAGATGTTTTAGAAGGATTGAAAGACCGATACCCGGGACTTAGCTTTGACACGATTTACCGGAATTTATCTTTGTTTGCCGACCTTGGTATTTTGGAAACAACAGAGCTGTCAGGTGAAAAAAATTTTCGATTTACATGTTCCCGCAATGAACACCACCACCATTTTATTTGCCTCGATTGCGGAAAGACAAAAGAAATTGATACGTGTCCAATGAACAGTTTGAATGAGAATTTAAAAGGATACGATGTATCCGGGCATAAATTCGAAATATATGGTCGATGTCCGGAATGTTTGCAAGTTTTGGGGCTGACTTGAAAGCAAAAGGTCAGACCCCGCCCTTATTCAGCCAATTTTGGACCCACGTGTATGCCTCAAACCAATTGCTGACCCGGATAACTCCTTTCGGGATCGGTTCCCGGTTATAAGGTGTATCAAATAAAATAACTGGGATTTTACATTCTTCATGGATCATGACTGCATTGTCATGTTTATCTTCAAAAAATATATCCAATTTGTATTTTTTTGCTGCATCAATTTTATCATGTGTACCAATTAATTCAATATGGTCATAGATGATTCCTTGTTTTGTAAACCATTGTTTTGTGATATCGAGAAGATGATTTCCCCGTGCACTGATAAAATAAAGATCATGTTTCCCTTGCCATTTTTCTAAAATTGATTTTGCTCCTTCGGCTAATGGCGATTCGGAATAAATGACGGGCTCCATAGAAAGAAACCATTCTGCAAATTCTTCTTCCGGCAAATCGACAAGAGGTGTAAGATCATATTGTTTAATATCATCAAGCGTGATGTTCATGTTAAATGCTTCATTTAAAAAAGGAATTATGGAAGTTGGGTGTGTGACAGTACCGTCAATATCAATACCAAACCGTTTCTTCATTTTGCATTTCTCCTTATGAGGGCCAAACGCCTATTTCATTACTATTATCTTAACAGATTAGATAAAATGGCCAAAGTATTATTTTGTTAATATTCCTTTTAGAAACAACGATATGAAAAAATTGACATATTGAAACAGAGGTGATTCGCAAACAATATAAATGCTCCACATCTGAAAGCGAGGGATCAACATGGAAGACGAGAAACAAATGACCGATAATCGCTACCGTAACCAAATAGGCGAGGGGAATCGCCTCGGGGATACAGATTATACCGAAGAAACCGCTGCTGAAATTGCTGAAACTGCCGCGATAAGACGTGACTGGGATAATGATGAACAGAGGGATGAAGAAACTGCAAGCGGACAAGGGATTGGATTTGCTGCCTTGGCACTTTCGATCATTTCTTTGTTCGTGTGGCCGGTATTATTCGGGGCTGCAGGGATTATTCTCGGTTTTATCGCACGCAGAAGAGGAGCAGAAAGCTTAGGCAGCTGGGCAATAGGCATTGGTGTTGTCTCAATTATTTTCGGTATTTTTATAAGGCCGTTTTTCTAAGCTTTTCAAAAATAGGAGCATGCAAAAAGGGGCTGACTCAAAGCAAAGGGTCAGACCCCTTCATATAACATATAGACAAACACTGATTAAACCATACAATAATATATTTATCGTTGAGGGAGTCAGACCCATATAAGTCAGCTCCTGTTCAAGTTATTGCTACACCTTTTCGACAGTCTCTTTTGCTTGCTTTGCAAAATATTCTTCAGCAATTTGGTCAATTTCTTTCTTTAATTCCTCTACCATTGTTTCTTCAGGTACTTTACGGACAATTTTTCCTTTGCGGAAAAGCAGTCCTTCACCACGGGCTCCCGCTATGCCGATATCTGCCTCGCGGGCTTCTCCGGGACCGTTTACTGCACAGCCAAGCACCGCAACTTTAATCGGAGCTTTTATTTTTTCAATATATTCTTCGACTTCATTTGCAATGCTGATTAAATCAATTTCAATTCGTCCGCATGTTGGACAGGAAATAAGAGTTGCGGCATTTGATGAAAGTCCAAACGCTTTTAACAGCTCTCTGGCGACTTTTACTTCTTGAACAGGATCTGCACTTAAAGAAATTCTGAGAGTATTTCCGATCCCTTTGCTTAATATGGCACCTAACCCTGCAGCGCTTTTCACGGTACCGGCAAATAATGTTCCCGATTCGGTGATGCCTAGATGAAGAGGATAATCAAAAGTTCTTGCTGCCTTTTCATAAGCCTCAATGGCAAGGTTTACGTCAGAGGCTTTCATTGACACGATAATATCATGGAAGTCGAGATCCTCTAAAATTTTAATATGGTGAAGTGCGCTTTCAACCATTCCGTCAGCTGTAGGGTATCCATATTTTTCTAAAATGCGCTTTTCAAGTGAGCCGGCATTTACTCCGATACGAATCGGAATTCCCCGTTCTTTCGCTGCTTTTACGACTGCTTCCACTTTTTCGCGCTTTCCGATATTTCCTGGATTAATCCTGATTTTGTCTGCCCCGCCTTCGATTGCTTTTAAGGCTAATTTATAATCAAAATGAATATCGGCAACAAGCGGAATATTGATGCGTTTTTTAATTTCTGGAATTGCATTTGCGGCTATTTCGTCCGGACATGCAACACGGACAATCTGGCATCCCGCGTCTTCAAGGCGTTTTATTTCCGCAACTGTTGATTCCACATCGTGCGTTTTCGTTGTTGTCATACTCTGGATAACAAGTTCATTATTACCGCCAATTGTTAAATTTCCAACCTTTATCGGCCGGGTTTTTGTACGATGTATAATTTCACTCAATGGTGATTCGCTCCTTTATAATTAATGGATTCAAAATAATTAAGCGAGTCCACATAAAATCATTGTATCAGTGAACAACTTGCATTGACAAGAATCATCGTCTTTTTGAATAGTTATCACGTCTTTATTTATTATAATCAGGAAATCTGTATGTTTTCCCTATTTGAATATCTTCCGGTCTCTTCCCATCATTTAGCAATTGAAAATGTTGTATTACTTCGGAAATAGAAACAGGGAGGGGCCCATTAATTTTTTTTTCAACAATTGATAATACAGTATCTCCAGGTTCAACATGTTTTTCAAAATATGGTATGGATGGCTGCACTGTATTGTATGCTTCAATTTTTTGTTCTTTAACGGAGGGTAGAGTACCATGATTTAAGTCATAATAAATCACATATATCACTAATAATCCAGCAAGTAATCCAATTAAACGCTTCATATTGCAATCCTCCAAAAAGGGGTTTTGCCAATATGTATGCTTGTCCATGTATTAATAGACCTTCTTTTCAATAATTGGAGGGAGAATCAATGAAAAAGGAAAGTTTGTTAACTTTTTATATCGGTCTTTTGCCCTTTGTTATGGTACTTGGGAATTCGATGCTTATACCAATACTTCCGGAAATCCAAAGAAGTCTCAATCTTTCAGGTTTTGAAGCGGGTCTTATTTTAAGTATGTTCAGCATCCCTGCAGCAATTATCATCCCATTTATCGGATTTCTTTCCGATCGGTGGGGGAGAAGGCTTATTATCCTTTTGTCGCTGCTTCTTGTAATATTAGGAAGTTTAATTTGCGGATTAAGCGGGCTGATTCCATCAAACAGAACAAGTTTTTCAGTGTTGTTAACAGGGAGAATCATTCAAGGATTCGGGGCAGCAGGCACAACACCGCTTGCCATGGCTCTCGTTGGAGATATTTTCAACGAAAATCGCAGCAAAGTACTTGGTGTATTGGAAGTTTATAACGGAGCTAGCAAGGTGATAGCGCCCGTGCTCGGCGCTTTGGCTGCATTAAAGTTCTGGTTTCTGGCATTTTTTTTGTTTCCTGTTACGGCCATAGTTTCCTATTGGGGCATAAAAAAATATGTTCCAAAAGTTGAAAGCGGAAAGGATTTCTTTTCGCTTAAAAAATATTCGATCAAAATTGTAAAAATTTTTAATAAGAAAAGGAACTTCCTTATTCCTCTGTATCTTTCGGGAGGGATCAGCATGTTTGTCATGTTCGGTATGCTATATTATCTATCTTTTTTAATTGAAGAAACGTATAACATTGATGGATTTTTTAAAGGCATCACTTTTTTGTTTCCGCTTGGGGCTATGACTATTGTCTCTTATTGGACAGGAAAACGGCTTAAAGCAAACCGGGAAGAATTGAATAAGCTTCATTTTCTTGGAAACATATTGATGGTTGGTTGTTTTATTGTCTTAATTTTGTTTCACTCATTTTCACTTTTATTATTTTTCATAACATTAGCATTCGGAAGTATGGGGTTTATTTTGCCGTCCATCAATACGGCTGTTACTTCTTCTGTTCAGGACTCGGAACGGGGATTTGTCGTCAGCCTGTATGGAACATTTCGATTTCTTGGCGTAGCGTTAGGGCCGGTTGTTTTCGAGGGCTGGATGGATGAGGCTGAAAGAATTTTTATATATCCCGCTTTAATCCTTTTGGCAAGTTTTCTCTATTTCGTTTTTCGTAATCGAAAAGAATATTTTTCCATGATTCAATTATTGCGCAATGGCCAAAAGTAATGTTTTATGAAAATCTTATTGTTTCTTTACAATTTCTTAACATTTTTTTGCGATAATGTTTTTGATTATTATGGGAGGGGTGCATTTTTTTGCCTTGGATGAACATTCAGATTATTAAAGAAAATTGGATTAACAAAATATTAACCAAGATTACTTTGCAGGCCCGTTTGTTAATCTTAATTTTAAGCCTACTGCTTCTAACGGTTTCTTCCGTTGCTTACATATCGTTTATGAAATCAAAGCAGACAACAATTTTATTGATGGAACAAAGATTAGAACGAGAAGTTAAGACTGTATATGCAATCGCACAAAATTTGATGATGATATATGTAGGCGATGAAGAGAAGTTTTTCAAAAGGATGAATCAAGTCATAAAGGGGCAGGATTCGGAACTAGCCAAAGATGGATTAAAGGGAGAGTATTTTGTTCTTGACGATAAAGAAATAAACCCTTTTAACATAAATAAAAACACAAAATTAAAATTCGATGAACCGCTGCTTGAAAAGATCCGTAAAAAACAAAATGGAATTCTTCACGAGAATATCAATGGTGAACTTTATACGATCTCTTTTCATAAGGTGCAAGAGTTAAAAGGGATTTATGTCATTGCAATCCCGCAAGAGAACTATATGAAAAACATTCTCGAGATGGCAAAATACATATTTATTTTGGTTATCATAAGCCTTTCGCTAACTTCGCTTGCTATAGTCCTGCTTGTTAGAAGTTTAACAAAACCTCTTTCCGATCTTCGGGAGGTCATGAGAAAAGCAAGGGAAGGCAATTTAGATTTACATGTTGAAGTCAAAACGACAACACCTGAAATCACATCACTAGTGAAAAGCTTCTATGCGATGATTGGCCAGATGAAAGAGCTCTTATCCAATATTTCAAATACAACGAAAAATCTCTCAACAACAGGTAAAGAACTCAGGGAAGTGTCCGATCAAGTTCTTGAAGAAAATGAACAGCTTCTTGAAGCAATCCATGTTGTTAAAATAGGGGCGGAACAAACTGCTGGAAGTTCTGAAGAAAGTATTCAAAGATTTCAAGAAATGAAAAATTCTATTTACACAATCTTTAACCACATGAATCAAATTATCGAAAAAACTCGAGTAATGAACAAGTCCGCTGAAAACGGAGAAAAGAGCGTTGGAAAAATGGTAAATACGATTACCGGGTTTGAGAATGAATTTACAGGAGTTAAGTCTGCAGTTGAGGAAGTAAAAAATTATTCAGCTTCCATTGCCAACGTAGTGACATTAATTCAGAAAATTGCCGAGCAAACAAAACTTCTTGCCTTAAATGCGACGATTGAAGCCGCAAGAGCAGGTGAAGCAGGGAAAGGATTTGCCGTGGTTGCTAATGAAGTCAGGAAACTTGCCGAGCAATCGACCGAAGCTACTGAGCATATTACAAAAACCATTTCAGAGATGGAATCCATTTCATATCATGCAACATACGAATTCCAAAAACTGGTAACAAATGTAAAAAGTTATATCGATACAGCAACCACCAGCCAGAAAGCTTTTGATTCTTTAATGCTGGAGATAGAACATGTCAGCGGAATGATTATGGGGGTTCAAGAGGAATTGAATGTCTTAAATGAATCTTTGCCGAAAATGGAAAAGACTTCGGAAAATTTTGCCTCAGTATCTCAAGAAACGCTGGCAAGTGCTGAAGAAATGATGGCTGCATCACATGAACAAATGGAAAAAGTAAAGAAAAGCCATGCTGCGGGCGAGCAATTAACAAAACTATCGGAGTCACTTGAGAAAATTACAAGACAATTTCAATTTTCGAAACAAAAATGAAACGCGCTTTTGGCGCGTTTAAATTTGTTTTTGCTTTGGAACCTCCTTTATTGTCAGGATCAGTACAATAAGTGAGGCAAACCAGTTAATAAGAAATCCATTTAATACGGAAGTTTGCAATGCTGCCATAATCGTGAAAAAGATCGTCGGCAATGTTACAGAGTACGCTGACATTCTCCATAATTGACCGTACTGCAAATTTTTTTCTGTCATATTTTTAAACAAAAGCCCAAATAAAGCATAAATGGAAATTTCAATAAATTTCATACCGGCTGAAAAAATGTAAATGAAGATTGCCATAATCACGAGCATAATCCATGTTACCGAGTCAATCGTATCCAAAAATTCTTGAAGGTCTGAACTAGTTATTGGAAAAGTAAACATTGAATACGGATATGATTGAGTATTTCCACCTGCGATAAAAAATATTTCATTCTGCAAAAAAGCGATTGCATTATCTTCCTTGGAAAAATCGTCTTCGTTAATTTTTCCGGTACTGTCAAAAATAATTGCAAAATCGTCACGATTGATAATGATAGGTTCATCTTGTCGAGCCTCAAGCTTCCCATTTTCAATTGTAAACTCGGGAAACTGATCTTTTACTGCAGTTTGGGCTGCATTTAATCCGTTTATGACAGCAGCTGAGAAATAATAGACATTCGGGATCACTGATAACAAAGTTAAAAAGAAAACATAAAGAATCGTCTTTCCAATGCCCTGATAGCGGTAAAGAGCAATATCCTTTGGAGAATACAGGCTCTTAAACAATTGCTTAAAAAGATTCATAACATGACACGCCTTTACAAAAGTTTTACGGTTTTATTTTAGCTTTATCTTCGCTATTGTACAACATGTTAACAACTTGATGGAAACAGTTAGGAAAATTAAAAAAAGTTCATACTTTAAATATTGCCAAGGTTGTTAAAAAGAAGCAAGATTATGGTAAAATATTTTTTATAGAGGAAACTCTTCTTACTTTTCACTATATTAATGAAGGAAGTTATGTATGGGGTACATTTATTGGACAATTATTATTTTAATGTTTGCTATTGCTTTTATTGGCTTAGTCTATCCCTTCATTCCGGGCGTACTTTTTATTGCGGGCGGATTTTTGCTGTATGGGATTTTCTTTTCGTTCGAACCGTTCAACTGGATATTTTGGCTAATACAAGGGCTGTTCGTGATTCTTCTTTTTATTGCAGATTATATTGCAAATTTAATTGGGGTAAAAAAGTACGGCGGTTCAAAAGCAGGGGTTTGGGGAAGCACAATCGGGATTCTTGCCGGACCATTTATCATTCCGATCTTTGGCATTTTAATCGGCCCGTTTTTGGGAGCGATCATCGCTGAGTGGCTCGTAAATAAAAAAGATTTTAAAGATGCCGTAAAAATCGGTTTTGGGTCTGTTGTCGGATTTATAAGCAGTGTCTTTGTAAAAGGTATCATTCAAGCAATTATGATTATCTATTTTGTGTTTGCAGTCGTCTAGAAAGATGATTGGAGCCGTATAGTTTTTTCCTGTATAATTTTTTTAGCGAGGGGGGGAAATGTAAATTTGTCTATGTTTTACCTTTAACAAAAAACATGATTCTTGAATGAGCATTTTATTTGAAACGATTCCCCAACTTTGGTAATCTTAACATAAAGAGCTTTAGAATCATATTGTTTTTCGGAATTTTACAAATAAAAAGTGTTCTAAAGCAAAAAACAATTTTTTACATAAGGAGGAAATAAAAAATGGCATTTGAATTACCACAATTACCTTATGCTTATGATGCACTGGAGCCTCATATCGACAAAGAGACAATGAACATCCACCACACAAAACACCATAACACTTACGTTACAAACTTAAACAATGCTTTAGAAGGAAACGAAGAGCTTCTTTCAAAAACTGTCGAAGAGGTTATTTCCAACCTCGATGCAGTACCTGAGGCTGTTCGTACAGCTGTTCGCAATAACGGAGGAGGTCATGCAAACCATTCTTTATTCTGGCAAATCCTTTCTCCAAACGGCGGCGGTGAGCCGACTGGTGAATTAGCTGATGCGATTAGCAGCAAATTTGAAAGCTTTGAAGGCTTTAAAGAGGAATTTACAAAAGCAGCTGCAACCCGTTTCGGTTCAGGCTGGGCATGGCTTGTTGTTAATAATGGTGAACTTGAAGTGACCAGCACTCCAAATCAGGATTCTCCTTTAATGGAAGGCAAAACGCCAATTTTAGGTTTGGATGTATGGGAACATGCTTACTACTTAAAATACCAAAATCGTCGTCCTGAGTATATCAGCGCATTCTTCAATTTGATTAACTGGGCTGAAGTTGCTAAGCGTTACAGCGATGCAAAATAATAACCTAAGAAAAAAGGCAGAGGGTATTTTGTCAAATTAATAATATTATGCAATCAGTGAAATAAGTACATCACTTATTTAAAAGTGGTGTACTTTTTCTTTCATAAATTTTATTAAAGCCGATTTGTTTCATACCAACTTCAACAATAAATAATATAATATAGATAAGCACATACCTTCTTCAGCCAGAAGGAAATAAATAACAAGGATGAAAAACGTGGAAAAGAAATTAGCCATTATTGATATAGGATCTAACACGATTAGATTAGTTATTTACCTGCATATTGAGGAATACGTTTTAAAGGAAATCGAAAATATAAAAGTTTCAGCGCGTCTTCAAAATTATCTGAATAATGAACACATTTTAACTTCCGAGGGTCAGGGAATCCTGAAAAACACTTTAAAGTCATTTAAAGAGATTGTGTCTTTGCATAAAGGAACATTGATTAAAGTTGTTGCTACAGCTGCGATTAGGCAGGCAAAAAATAGAGAAGAAATTAAGAAATCGACAAGGGACGAAATTGGGCTTTCTGTTGATATTTTATCCGGCGAAAAAGAAGCGTTTTATGGATTTCTTGGTATTATTAACTCAACTTGGATACAAGATGGAATAACAATTGATATTGGCGGAGGAAGCACGGAAATAACCAAATTCTTAAATCGAAAAATGGTTCATTCTCATAGTTTTCCGTTTGGGGCATTAACATTAAAAAAACAATTTATTAAAGATAAAGTTCCTACTAGTGATGAGATGAACAATTTAGCAGCATTTTTACGATCTAAATTTCTGGAAATTGATTGGCTGGAAAATTGCCGGCTGCCGATTGTTGGAATTGGCGGGAGTGCCAGAAATTTGGGGAAGATTGACCAGGCAATGAAGAGCTATCCAATTGATTCGATCCATCAATATGAAATGAATTTGAAAGATATTTTGAATGTAAAAGAAAAATTAACATCGTTATCCTTTTCGGAACTTCAAAACGTCGAGGGACTATCAAAAGAACGAGCAGATATAATTATTCCTGCTATTGAAGTTTTTTTGACAATTTATCAGATTGTGAATGCACCGTTTTTTCAATTCAGTCAAAAAGGGATTAGAGAAGGTATTTTATTTAATGAAATAAGGGACGATATTATTAATGAATACAATAACCAGCACCCGTTGGAAAAAAGTCTGCGTCAATTGGCTATTGAATTCGAAATAGATATGGAAAAAAGGTCAGCCGTTACTAAAACAGTGATGATGTTTTTGGATTCAATACGTAAAACTGGGATATTTGAAGTTAATGAAAATGATATACATGATTTGCGATGCGCCAGTTATATTTACAATTTAGGAGAGTTTATCGAAAGAGATTCTGCAAGCCAGCATACATTTTATATTTTATCGAATAGAAATATCGATGGAGTTTCCCACCGTGATCGTATAAAAATTGCTTTATTAGCTTCTTATCATTCAAAGACTTCTTTTAAACAATATGTTCAGCCATTTAAAGAATGGTTTACGAAACAAGAAAAACATAAATTAAGGGTCTTTGGTGCACTATTAAAATTTTCATTTATTCTAAACAGCACCAAAAGAGAGATTGTACAGGATATACGATTTTCAGAAGGAAAAGATAATTTACATCTGGAGCTTTATTGCAATAAGAGCTGGAAAGTGGAACAACAGGAAGCTGAAAAACAGATCAAGCACTTAGAAAATGCTCTTGGAAAATCGATAATCTTAGATTTTAAATGGCTAAGTTAATTTTTTTAATAAATATAAATCCCAGTGGTGAAAGAAGTGAGATGGAATTTGACAGAGTATAATGATTTCAATCAACCGGCTTACTTTAATAACCGGGAACTTAGCTGGCTAGCTTTTAATAAACGAGTCTTAGAAGAAGCACTTGATGAACGAAATCCTTTACTTGAAAGGCTTAAATTCCTGGCCATTTTTAGTTCAAATTTGGACGAGTTTTTTATGGTTAGAGTGGCAGGTCTTAAAGACCAGATAAAAGCAGGGTTTACAAAACCTGAAAATAAAGCCGGATTAACTCCGAAACAACAAATAACTGAAATTGCGAAAATTACCCATGACTTGGTGCATACACAATACGAAACGTTTAAACAGCTATTATCCTTGTTGGAAAAAGAAAATGTTTTCTTTCTTCCAATTAGAGAACTTCCGGAAGAAGCATTAATTGACCTGGAAAAACATTTTGATCAAGTTATTTTTCCTGTTTTAACACCAATGGCTATTGATGCTTACCGGCCTTTTCCTTTGCTGGCTAACAAAAGTATGAATCTTGCAGTAGTTTTATCCGATGAGAGGGAAGAATCAACTCTCCAAAAAAAATTGGCAATTGTACAAATACCAAGAGGATTTGAACGGTTCGTAGAAGTTCCAAATGAAATCGAAAGCGATAAAAAAATATTTGTCTTAATTGAGGATCTCATTATCCACTTTGTCCATAAATTGTTTCGCGGGTTGCACGTTGAATCCGTGACACAATTTCGCATTACTAGGAATGCAGATTTAGAAATACATGAAGAGGGTGCGAGAGACCTATTAAAAGAAATCGAAGTAGAGCTAAAAAAGAGAAATTGGGGAGCAGCTGTCCGGTTGGAAATATCAAATAATTTCATTGATCAGGAAATTCTTGCTTACTTATTAAGTGAATTGGAAATACACGAGAAGGATACATATTTCTTAAACGGTCCTCTTGACTTATCTTTTTTATTTAGTTTTTATAAACAAATTGCTCCATTAAAGGAACATCTGACTTTTGAAACATTAATTCCCCAGCCATCAAAGGATCTAATCAATGAAATAAGCGGGAAGAAGGAGAATATTTTTGATGTTGCCGCTGAAAAAGATATCCTTCTTCACCATCCTTATGAATCTTTTGAACCTGTTATTGATTTTATACGGTGTGCTGCCGAGGATCCTAATGTTATGGCCATTAAACAAACTCTTTACCGAGTCAGTGAAAATTCTCCAATCATTGAAAATCTAAAAAAGGCAGCAGAAAAAGGAAAGCAAGTACTTGTCCTTGTTGAACTGAAAGCACGATTTGATGAAGAACATAATGTACATTGGGCAAAAGAGCTTGAAAAATCAGGCTGCCATGTTATATATGGGAAAACATTATTAAAGACCCATAGCAAAATCACACTCATTGTTCGCAAAATGAATGGCAATATCCAACGTTTTGTTCATTTGGGAACTGGAAATTATAATGAAGAAACAGCAAAAGTCTATACCGATTTAGGATTCATTACCTCAAATCCTGAATTCGGAATCGATGCAACAAATTTTTTTAATTATTTAAGCGGATTCATGGAAAAACCAGACTTTTACCATTTTTCTGTGTCTCCTTTCGATATTCGTGATGAATTCATCCGGCTGATTGACAAAGAAATTGAGTATCATAAACAATTTGGAAATGGCAGGATTATAGCGAAAATGAATTCATTAACAGATAAGCAAATAATTTTGAAGTTTTATGAAGCTTCACAGGCTGGAGTAAAAATTGACCTTATCGTTCGAGGAATATGCTGCCTTCGTCCGGGTATCGAAGGGGTTAGTGAGAATATCCGGGTCCGCAGTATTGTTGGACGGTTTTTAGAGCATAGCCGTATTTATTATTTTCATCAAAACGGTGAAGAAAAAATCCTCCTTTCCTCAGCGGATTTAATGACACGAAATATGGAAAAGCGGGTTGAAATTGCTTTCCCTGTTTATAATCAAGAACTTAAGGAGAGGCTAAAACGAATATTAACCGTTCTCTTAAGTGAAAATGTGAAAGCCCGCGAACAAGACCAATATGGATGTTATTATTATGTAAAGAAAAATCCAGATGACGAAGATATAGACAGCCAAATGATTTTTTTTGAATGGGCATACGAAGTAGCTGATGATGAAGAATAATCGGTTTAAAAATTTAAAAATGGTCTCAAGGAATGATTTTCATTAAGTTTGTTCAACCGCTTACATTATTTTGGGATTTTTTAAAATTTAAACTAAAGATTGAGGCTGACCCATAATAAGTATTTAGTTTTACGAAAAGTGCATATGTATTTGGGTTTTGTCAGAAACTACCCTTTAGAGTAAAAAGGGGAGTTTTTTTATGAGTAAGTTAAAATTTTTGATTGGAGATGTTGAGCTAAATAGGGATTTGACATTGCTATTATTGATCGGAGGGTTATACTCTTTAAGCATATCGCTTTCCAATACGTTTGTTAATATTTATCTATGGAAACAATCGGGACAATTTTCCGATATTGGACTGTATAACCTTGCCATCGTTGTTTTACAACCGATCACCTTTATCATTGCCGGTGGTTGGGCAAAAAAAGTGGACCGTGTTATAGTTCTTCGAATAGGAGTTATTTTTTTAGCTTTATTTTATATTTTTGTTTTAGTTATTGGGTCCAATGCCCCGGATTTTATTTTATTGCTCGGAGGGCTCTTAGGGATCGGATATGGGTTTTACTGGCTTGCATTTAACGTATTGACATTTGAAATAACAGAACCGGAAACAAGGGATTTTTTTAATGGATTTCTCGGAATTCTAACATCTGCCGGCGGGATGATCGGACCAATTGCTGCAGGTTACATCATTTCCCGTTTAAAAAATTTTACAGGTTATTCAGTAGTGTTTGGACTTTCGTTAACATTGTTTTCTGCGGCAGTGTTGCTGAGCTTTTTTTTAGAACGAAGACCTTCAAAGGGGCGTTATTGGTTTCAACGCATACTATACGAGAGAAAATACAATAAGAATTGGCGCCTAATCACGGATGCACATTTTTTTCAAGGTTTAAGAGAGGGTACGTTCGTATTTGTCATTTCAATGTATGTTTTTATTTCAACGGGGAGCGAATTTGCTCTCGGAACATTCGGCCTCATTAACTCAGGAATTGCGTTTATTGGATATTACAGCGTTTCAAGAGTAATAAAAAAAGAAAATCGGAAAAAAGCAATCTTATTGGGCGGGATTCTTCTTTATGCAGCCATATTCTTAATTGTTATTGATGTTACGTATCCGAAGCTTTTGCTTTATGCAGCCACGATTGCCATCGCTTATCCGATTTTGCTTGTTCCGTACATGTCTCTTACATATGATGTGATCGGCAAAGGATGGAAAGCAGCTGAAATGAGAATCGAGTATATTGTTGTCAGGGAAATTTTTTTAAACGCGGGGAGAATTGTTTCCATCCTACTATTTTTGCTGGCGGTTACTTTTTTTAATGAAGAGAAGAGCATACCGGTACTGCTAATGCTGCTGGGCGCAGGGCATACATGCATTTATTTTTTTGTGCGGAACATCAATTTATCCCGCATTAACGGATAGCAAGAACCATACTGTGGGGAGTTTTACTTGAATTTCAACTTGAGCGGGAGTATCCATCTCCCGTTTTTTTCTTTCTATTTTTCAGCAACCGGATTGTGAAAAATTTCCGTAATAGAAAATTACTTTTAATTTATATACAATAAGGGTTGAGCGAAAATTGTCGAGAGCGAGCATCATAATAAGGAAGTGTGGGATAAATTGAATAAAAAGAAAAAAAGAAGACACATGTTCCGTTTCGGTTAAATATGTTGTTTTTTGCTGTATTTCTCTTGTTTTCATTGCTGATTTTAAGACTTGGAGTTGTTCAAATTGTATATGGCGATGATTTTAAACGCGAAATTGAACGAACGGAAGATATTACGGTAAACAATCCGGTTCCGCGCGGCAAAATATTCGACCGCAATGGGAAAGTGATTGTTGACAACATTCCTCTCAATGCAATCACTTTTACAAAAAGTCAGGGAACAAGCCAAAAAGAGATGCTGAAAGTGGCAGAGAAGCTTGCAAAGTTTATTCACAAGGATTATTCCAAAGTACAGGAGCGGGATAAAAAGGATTATTGGATTTTGAAGAATCCTGAAAAAGCGAAAGCAAAAATTACGGATAAAGAATGGAAACTGTTTGAAGAAAAAAAGCTTGACGATAAAGACATATATAAACTTCAGCTTGAACGGATAACAGACGAAGAACTGAACCAATTATCAAAAGATGATTTAGAAGTCCTTGCCATTTACAGTGAATTTAATAGCGGCTATGCATTGACTCCTCAGATTGTGAAAAATAAAGATGTGTCACCTGAAGAATTTGCGGTCGTCAGTGAAAACCTTGAAAAGCTGCCGGGTGTGGATACAACGACAGACTGGGACCGTTATTATGCTTTTGGCAAAACATTGAGATCCGTTCTCGGTGATGTGTCTACATCGGACGAAGGGCTTCCAAAGGAGCAATTGGATTACTATTTATCAAAAGACTATAACCGTAATGATCGTGTAGGGAAAAGCTATATTGAAATGCAGTATGAAGACGTTCTTCATGGACAAAAAGCAAAAGTGAAGAAAATAACGGATAAAGCCGGCAATGTATTAAAAACAGAAGTTATTTCAGAGGGGCAAAGGGGAAAAGATCTCGTCTTAACGATCGATATGGACCTTCAGCTTGCTGTTGAAAAAATTATTGAAGAAGAATTATGGAAGGCAAAGAGCTACCCGGGAACTTCATTGCTTGACAGGGCATATGTAGTCTTAATGGATCCGAATACCGGTGAAATTTTGACAATGGCCGGAAAACGCATCGTAAAAGATCAAAAAACCGGAAAAAGAGAATTGCAGGATGATGCCCTTGGAAATATTACCACTTCTTACAACGTTGGCTCTGCCGTGAAAGGGGCCACTGTATTAACAGGATACAAAACAGGTGCGATTCAGCCAGGAACATATCTTTTGGATGCTCCAATGAAAATCAAGGGGACGCCGTTAAAGAAATCATGGCAAACGATGGGGCTTATTGATGATTTGTATGCGCTAAGAAGATCATCAAACGTCTATATGTTCAAAATTGCCGTGGAAATCGGGGAAGGGCGGTATGAATATGATCAGCCGCTGCCTCTTAAAGAAGAAGCCTTTGATACGATACGCCAATCCTTTAGCCAATTTGGGCTCGGAGTAAGAACAGGAATTGATTTGCCAAATGAAATGGTGGGTTTTAAAGGAGTAGACAAAAAACCCGGTTTCCTTCTTGACTTAGTCATCGGTCAGTATGATACGTATACAAACATGCAATTGGCCCAGTATGTATCAACCATTGCCAATAGCGGTTACCGCATTCAGCCTCATATTGTTAAGGAAATTAGAGAGCCTGTTATGGATAAAGATGAACTCGGTCCAATTATTGAAGAAATTGAGCCAAGGGTTTTAAATCGGATTGACATGAAAACAGAATGGATTGAGCGCGTTCAAGAAGGATTCAGGCAAGTCATGCAGGAGCCAAAAGGTACAGCTGTGGGGTACTTTGGCGGTAAAAATTATTATCCAGCAGGCAAAACCGGTACTGCGGAAGCATTTTATGACGGGCCGGACCGGAAAAAATTCGGAAAAGAACCGCCTGAAGTAATGAATTTGAGCTTAGTCGGTTATGCACCATCCGATAACCCGGAAATTGCCATGGCTGTTTTAGTGCCATGGGCTTTTCAAGGGAATTATGACCATAAGGCAAATTTAAAAATTGGCGAAAGAGTAATGGATGCTTATTTTGATCTAAAGAAAAAACGCCAGGAAGAAAATAAAAATTCTGAAAACACGGTTCAAAAAGTAGAAAACATTGAAGATGTCCAGGAAGGACAGGAAGTGATCCGCAAAGAAAATGAACACGGGGAATAATTGCTTGTTTACAATAAAAACTGTCTCAAATCATGAGTCAGTTTTTAAATTTGGAAATATTAATCATAAATTTCTTCATAGAAAATAAATATTTATATATCCAAAAAGATTTACCCCTTTTTTTCGACACAATTTTTCATTATTCACCCTTAATTTACAAAACCTTAACAATTTGTTAAAACCGAATTAATAGTTTAACATTATGCTATTACATGTAGGACAAAACAACGAAATCTCTTAGGGGGAATAAAGGAATGAAAAGCTTAAAGTTCTTAGCACTTTCGGCGATGATAAGCGGAGTGCTAGCATTCACAGCAGCTTGTGGAAATGCTGACCAAAACCAAAACAACGGAAACGGCGGCGCAACTGAAGAACAAGCTGGTGAAGAAAATAAGCAGCTTCAAGGTGAAATTAAAATCGACGGTTCATCTACAGTTTATCCAATTATGGAAGCTGTTGTTGAAGAATATCAAATGGAACAGCCTGGAGTTAAAGTTTCTGTTGGATCCTCCGGTACAGGCGGCGGTTTTGAAGCTTTTATCGCAGGTGAAACACAACTAAGCAATGCTTCCCGCCCAATTAAAGACGAAGAAAAAGCACAGCTTGAAGAAAAAGGAATTGAATACACTGAATTTAAATTAGCATATGACGGTCTTTCTGTAGTAGTAAACAAAGATAATGATTGGGTTGACCACTTAACACTTGAAGAATTAAAGAAAATGTGGACTGGCCAAGCTACAAAATGGTCAGATGTCCGCCAAGGATGGCCTGATGAGGAAATCAAATTCTATTCTCCTGGTACAGATTCCGGTACTTACGATTACTTCGATGAAGTAGTACTTGGCGGTGCGCCTATCGTTAAGGGTGCTACACTTTCAGAAGATGACAACGTACTAGTGCAAGGTGTAGCAGGTGACAAAAATGCGATCGGATACTTCGGTTATGCTTACTATGTAGAAAATAAAGATAAGTTAAAAGTTGTTCCGATTGATGGCGGAAACGGTCCTGTAGAACCAACAAACGAAACAATTAAGAGTGGAGAATACTCACCGCTTTCTCGTCCGCTTTTCACTTATGTAAAAAATTCAGCAGTGAAAGAGCAGCCGGAAGTATATGATTTTGTGAAGTTTACGCTTGAAAATGCCGGCAAGTTTTCTGAAGATGTTGGCTACGTAAAACTTCCGGATGAAGAGTATAAAAAAGGTCTTGAAACACTAGAAGGTCTAAAGTAAGATAAACAATTGACAGATGGGAAGCTAATTTTGGCTTCTCATCTTGTTGTGTGGATGAAAGGGGTTTTTATTTTGGCCTACCAATCAACAAACAAATCCATTTCCGTACAAGAAATGATTGAGGCTAAGAAAAGAAAGAAAAGTGCAAATGGGGTTGCTGATAAAGTTGTACCTTTTCTATTGTTGCTGACTGCGATCGTTTCCATTTTAACAACAATCGGCATTGTATTTACATTAATTTTTGAAACGTTTACATTCTTTAATCGAGTTTCAATTGTTGAATTTTTTACAGAGAAATCGTGGTATCCATTTTCTGAAACTCAAGGCTCATATGGAATAATGCCGCTAATTTCCGGAACTTTAAAAGTTACGATTATCGCAGTGTTGGTTGCTGTTCCGGTTGGATTGTCTTCAGCCATTTATTTGAGTGAATATGCATCTGATCGAGTCAGACGAATTATCAAACCGATACTCGAAGTGTTAGCGGGAATCCCGACGATCGTTTACGGATTCTTTGCCTTGACATTTGTCACACCGATATTAAGAGAGTTTATTCCTTCCATGGAAGTCTTTAATGCGCTGAGCCCGGGAATTGTCATCGGAATTATGATCACGCCAATGATTGCATCATTATCAGAAGATGCGATGTCTTCCGTTCCGAATTCGATGCGTGAAGGGGCCCTTGCATTAGGTTCAACAAAGTTTGAAGTTTCAATGAAAGTCGTTCTTCCGGCGGCTATCTCCGGGATAATTGCATCTATTGTTTTGGCCACTTCCAGAGCAATTGGAGAGACGATGATTGTAGCAGTAGCGGGTGGATCAACTCCAAACTTAAATTGGAACATAACAAGTTCGATTCAAACAATGACAGCCTACATTGTTCAAGTCAGTCAGGGTGATGCCGGCTTCGGCACTACTATTTATTACAGTATATATGCTGTCGGTACAACATTGTTCGTATTTACTCTTGCAATGAACCTGCTTGCACAATTTATCTCTCGCCGTTTTAGGGAGGAATACTAATGAAATTAATTGATCATTCCAGAGTCTTGAATCGGATGAAACCAAGACTGGTTTCGAATCAAATTTTTAAGGCGCTGTTTTTTGCAGCTACAATGTTTGCTTTGCTCGTACTTGGCATTTTATTGTATCGGATATTCACTCAAGGAATTGGATATTTGGATCTTCAATTTTTACAAAGTTTTCCTTCTCGAAAGCCAGAACAAGCAGGGGTTTACACCGCCTTAATAGGATCCATCTGGCTCATGGCCGTTGTAGCACCGGTATCCTTATTTCTCGGAGTTGGTACTGCTTTATACTTAGAGGAATACGCAAAGAAAAATTCTTTTACTGATCTTATCCGTGTGAACATATCGAATCTTGCCGGAGTTCCTTCGATTGTTTTTGGGCTATTAGGATTAACGGTGTTCGTACGTGCACTTGCGTTAGATAGAAGCGTACTTGCTGCAGGATTGACTATGAGCCTGCTTATCTTGCCAATTATTATCGTCGCATCCCAGGAAGCAATCCGGTCAGTGCCAAAAGATTTAAGAGAGGCTTCATACGCAATGGGAGCAACGAAATGGCAAACAATTGTCAGAGTTGTTCTTCCTGCTGCCATTCCGGGAATTTTAACTGGAGGAATTTTGGCTTTATCCCGTGCTATCGGAGAAACAGCTCCCCTTGTCGTTCTCGGGCTGCCACTTTTCCTGGCCTTTTTGCCAAAAACAGTTTTTGACATGTTTACTGTCCTTCCGATGCAAATTTATAACTGGACCAGCCGCCCGCAGGAAGAGTTTCATGCATTGGCGGCTGCTGGGATCATCGTATTGCTTGCATTGTTGATCTTAATGAATTCTGTTGCGGTATTGATCCGCAATAAGTTTCAAAAAAGATTTTAAAATGGCATTTATGCTTTTGAGTATAAAGGAGGCTTCCAATATGAACATAACTATTGAAAAAGAAAAAAAGACGTTTAGCAAGGATGAGACAGTAAACATGCCAAAAAAGGAAAAAAAGGCTGTTTATGAAACAAAACAACTAAACTTATGGTACGGTGACAATCACGCATTAAAAAATATAGATCTTGATATTTACGAAAATGAAGTAACGGCAATTATCGGTCCGTCAGGATGCGGAAAGTCGACGTATATTAAGACACTAAACCGAATGATTGAACTTGTACCTGGGGTGAGAACTTCCGGAGAAATTTCTTACCGCGGGCGAAATATATTTGATAGCGACTATCGTGTGGAAGAGCTTCGCACAAAAGTAGGAATGGTATTCCAGAAACCAAATCCGTTTCCTAAGTCAATTTACGAAAATGTTGCCTATGGCCCAAAGATTCATGGCATCCGTGACAAAAAGATTCTTGATCAAATCGTTGAAAAAAGTCTTAGAGGAGCTGCGATTTGGGATGAGGTAAAGGACCGTCTTCATACAAATGCATACGGCTTATCTGGCGGGCAGCAGCAGCGCCTTTGCATTGCACGCTGTCTCGCTATTGAACCTGATGTCATATTAATGGACGAGCCTACTTCAGCATTAGACCCAATCTCAACTTTAAAGGTGGAGGAACTTGTCCAAGAATTGAAAAAAAATTTCAGCATCATCATCGTTACACACAACATGCAGCAGGCAGCCCGAATTTCCGATAAGACTGCGTTCTTCCTAAACGGCGAAGTAGTCGAATACTCTGATACAAATAAAATTTTTTCTAACCCATCTGATAAGCGTACGGAAGATTATATTACAGGTCGTTTCGGCTAATTATCGGATCAATCGTGCGGAATATCACGTTTCGCACGATTTTTCTTCAATATTAAGAGGACGAAGGGAGTTTTTAACATGGTAGTTAGGGAACGATTTGAATATGATTTAAAAGAATTGCAAAACAAACTTATAGAACTAGGAGAATTTGCAAATAATGCGTTATCGCGAGCAGTTAAGGCTTTGGAAGAAAAGAACATTGAATTAGCGATCAAAATAATGGAAGATGATACAGAAGCTGATATTTTAGAGGAAGAAATCAATGACTTGGCCATATTGCTCATTGCAAAACAACAGCCTGTTGCCATCGATTTAAGACGCATTATTGTAGCAATCAAAATAGCAACTGATATTGAAAGAATTGCCGATTATGCGGTCAACATCGCAAAATCTGCGATCCGAATTGGAAACGAGCCGTTAGTGAAACCTATTGAGCATATCAAGAGAATGCATGAAACTACTACTGAAATGTTAAGGATGTCGCTGGAAGCTTTTACTGAGGAGGATGTAGTAAAAGCAAAAAAGGTGGCTGAAATGGATGATGAAGTAGATGATTTATATGGGCAAACAATTCGGGATTTATTACAGTTAAACCAGCAAAAACCTGAATTTCTCCCGCAAATAACCCAGTTATCTTTTATATCCCGGTATTTGGAAAGGTCGGCAGACCATATCACTAATATTGCGGAGAGTATTTTTTACCTTGTAAAAGGCAGACGCTTCGACTTAAATAATTAAATGAAGAGGTTTACTAAAAAGGGTCTGACACCTTCCAACAATGAAAATAGAAATTGGAGGGATCTGACCCTGTTAACTTTTTGTCAAAATTTTGGCAATTTGGCTGTAATCCATTTTATTTGTTAAATGAAAAGTCCCTAGTTGTATTCTCGTACTGTAGCCGTTTTCACTTAAATATTCCTCAAAATCTTCAGCATCTTCGATAATACGGACATTTGAAAGAATGGTAGCGATTTGTTCGGTGTTCATCCCGCTCGTTATTTTTAACTCGTAAGAAATTACGTTGTTTTCTTCAGCGTCTGAATCGGAAGCTTGTATATTATCATTTTCAGTATGTATACTTTTCTTAACATTTTTGGCGGTTTCCTGATTTTGTTCCGCTTCGCTTTTTCGATGTAATTGTTTCTGTAATTTTGTATATTCAGATTGCGACAATACAATAAATCCTTTATCTTCAAGTGTTTGTTTTGCTTTGCTTATCGACTCATTTCCAATTTGAAAATAATAATAATACGTTCCAATCAGACTTACAGAAAAAAGAATCCCTAAAGCAAACGCTCTGACCTTTCTTTTATTCATCGTTTTCTCCCCGGATTTGAATAAAATCGTGCAAGATTGTGTTTACATCATCAACTGTTAACGAAGATTGCTTTGCAATTTGTTCTATAGAAAGACCTTGTTGCGCCAACAGAAGAACTTGATTGCGAATGATAGCATGTATTTCTTTCTTTTCCTTAGGAATATTAGGTTTTGTAAATGCTTTTTTGATATCTTCGTCGCTGATCAGCAATTCCTCTTCTAATATTTTTAATTTCTTCTTAATTTGATAAAGCTCTTTAATTTGCTGCATCGAAAGCTCATCGATCTCTTCGCGGATCTTTTTTAATGGATCACTTATAAACAATGAAATTAATAAGAGAAGAACTGAAAATATCAGGAGTCCTGCAAAAATCCACTCCATAAATTACACCCCGAAATAATAGAAGTAACAAACAACAATAATATTTTATCATACATATGACAAAATTCGAGGATTTTTGTTTAAAGAAAATGGACGCAAAAAATCAGATTTTTATGAAATGATACTGTCGAAATATGAAAAGACTGCACCATTGTTGTCGAAAACAAAATATTTTATCTTTCGTTGTACTTGACATAACTGGCATAAACAAATTCCGACAAAATGCGTTCATTGTTTAGCCATTCGGTCAATGCTAACATTAATACAAAGAATATTCAGTTTTTAATTTCATACAATTTATAGTTTATAGAAATGAGGTGCCTCTATAGATGATAGAAGAGATTGTCAAGCTTCGCAAAAAAGGCCTGTCATTTCGAAAAATTGCTCTTGAGCTGAATACGACCGTCGGGAAAGTTCAATATCAGTGGAAGAAATATATGAAAAAGAAAGCCGAACCTTTACGCCATGTCACCCGTTCTCGAATCCAACATAATAAAGAAGAGAAACCATTGTTTATTGCGAAAAAAAATAAACATGTCGATCAAAAGGATCATCTTTGTATTTGGCTCGTTTCGCCAAATAAACTTTACAGTTTTTGGCGCCTGTCAGAAGAGCAGCAAAAACTGATTTCTCATTATTATCAGAGGCCGTTCGCTCATTTTCAGCTTGTGCTTAGATTGTATGATGTGACTTGCATCCTGTTTAATGGGAGCAATGCACATGAGGTATTTGAAATTTTCTTGCCGGAAAATAAAAATAGCTGGTTTATTAAAGGATTAAGACCAAACAGATGTTATTGCGCCGAATTAGGCATAAAATTATCTGATCATAAATTTTTACCGCTTCTGCGCTCAAATGCAATTCATGTACCTAGATCAGCTGTTGAACAAGCAGGGGAATTGGCGAAAGAACTTGAATGGTTTCAAAACAGACGGGAAAGTGCGCCTAAGTGGGTTGAACATATTAGCACATACAGTTTTTATGAAACGAAAGAAGGCATGGTGGACTAAAATGATGAAACCTTTCTTTTTGCCCATTCTGTATACGGATATACCAATAATAAGCATAAAAAACAACTCGATCGTAAGAAAAGACATATTTGTTTTTACAGCAAAATTAATAGAAATACTATCTAAACTTGAAAATGGACTGAAAAAAGCAAAAATATATTTGGCGATTCCCCCTATCTATTATGAAGTTGCAGGACAAGCAAAATTTAAAGATAAAATGACGCAATTTTTAGAAAAAGAAACAGATCAGTTTCCTGGTCTAATTGATATTTGGATGAAATGGGACCAAAGTGTTAACAAAAGCTTGCGCAGTATGATCAGTCAAGAAAAAATTGAACTTCTGGCGGTGCCTGTAACAGGGGCAATTTTGCCGTTTATTGCAACTTCTGCAGGCATTCAAGCACATATTCGTGAAGGATTATCGATATTGGAAAGTTGTTTCTCGGTCCGTCCGCGAGGATTTTGGTTTCCAAAAGGAGCATTTGAGCCTGGGCTTGACCTTTTTCTTATGAATGAGGGAATTCAATACAGTTTTATCAATGAAAATACGATTAAATTTGCCGACCCGACACCCTCGGGAAATGGAAAGAAACCGATACGCTCTCCGCACGGTCTAATATTTTTTCCGATACAGAAAGTGGTAAAGCAAGGAGGAATTTCTGTCGGACCAAGTGACTCCGACTTTTCTATTTATAAATCAAGTCAAGTGTTTGTGGCAGCCGAAAACATATTATCAGATGAAATAGCTGACTTTATTGATTTCGCAAAAAATATGGCGATCAACTCATCCGTTTCGATGGAAGCTTCCAAATTTCTAACAGAATTCGGGAAAACAGCGGAAACAGTTCATATTTGTTCTTCTTTTTCAATAACTGAAAGCAGTTCACCGCTCATTTCGAAAGAATCAATAATTTTGGAAGAAAGCTTTTTGATCGAAACAGAAATTAAAAAGATGGGAAGGTTAATTGAAAATTCTTTTGAAAAAAGAATATTGAAACAGATGATTAAGCATTGGCTTTTGTTATCAGGTTCAGCAGCGGATAGCGGGCAAGCAGAAGAGGCGGCGAAAGAGCAAATATTATCCTTTTATAAATTAAAAGAAATATTGACTGGCAAAAGGCAGGCTGATGAACTGGATGAAATGGAAAATTCGGATTCATTTTTAGAAAACCTTTCATTAAAGGGATGGATCAATAAAGCAAAAAGCAATCTATCAATGGAATCAAAAAGTCAAGGCTTGAAAATTTTAATGCAGACATGGGAGTTTCCTCCGAACATTGTTGGAGGACTTTCCAGACATGTTCACGGACTTTCGGAAAGTCTTGCAAAATTAGGTTATGAAATTCATGTGCTCACCGCACAGACTGCTGATCTTCCTTCTTTTGAAAAGCGAAATGGGGTTTTTATCCACAGGGTAGCCCCATTAAATGAAAAGGATCATGACTTTTTAGCATGGGTGGCAGGGCTTAATTTGGCGATGGCAAACAGAGCAAGAGAGCTCGCTGCTGTTCATGATTTTCATGTTATACATGCCCATGACTGGCTCGTTGGTTCTGCTGCAGTTTCCTTAAAGACTTTTTTAAATATTCCGTTAATCACAACAATGCATGCTACCGAACACGGAAGAAATAATGGAATTTATACAGACATGCAGCACTTTATTCATAAGAAAGAAGAACTTCTCCTTCAAGCATCCGATCAAATTATTGTTTGCAGTGAACATATGAAGGATGAATTGAAGAATGTATTTAATACTAGTGAAGAAATGATAGCGATTATTCCTAATGGTGTATTTAAACAAGAAGAACAATTAAATTTGCATGGATTATTGGATGAACTTCCGGTTTTTCCTGAAAGAAAAATGGTATTTTCAATTGGAAGAATGGTAAGAGAAAAAGGTTTTGATACAATTATTGAAACTGCAATAAAAATGAAAGCAAGAAGTGATGAACTTTATTTTGTAATTGCCGGGAAAGGTCCTCTGTTAGAAGAATACCGGCAAAAGGTTAGAGACAATGGGATGGAAAATTTTGTGTATTTTATTGGTTTTATCCAGGATGAACAGCGGGATGCACTTTTAACGCAATGTGAAGCAGCTGTTTTTCCAAGTCTTTATGAACCTTTTGGCATTGTTGCTCTTGAGGCCATGAGTTTTGGCAAACCAACCATTGTTTCCGAAACCGGCGGATTAAGAGGCATTATTCAGCCGTACAAAACAGGTCTATTTATGGATCCCGGAAATCCGTTTAGCTTATTACAGCAACTCCATTTTGTACTTGAAGACAGGAAAAGAGCAAAAGAAATCGGTGAAAACGGCCGGAAAGTTGTTGAAAGTCTATTCAGCTGGATGAGAATTGCTGAAGAAACGAAAAGAACGTTTGAGGATGTTTTGTTAAATACGAAGATATAAGATATAGAGTGATTTCAGAAAATCCGGATCAACTGAGAATTCTTTAAGAAAAAACTCTAACTACAAATAGAAGGGGTGAAAAGGATGAAAGGGTTAATCATATCAGGGGGTAAAAGAGAAAGATTAAAACTTAGAATGATTCCAGGGTTGTGGATAGAAGGAAAAACATATTGGGCTCAGCATGATTTTGGAAGATTCATTCAAGAAAAAGATGTTTCGTTTGAAATAAAGAGAACAGACCTGCAATCTGAAATTTGTTTATATGACATCATGATCACGAATCATTCTTTAGATGTAAAGGAAGTAAAGCTGTTAATGATGTATAGCAATGAAAGTATATTGAATGATCAACTTGCATTTGTTTCTCCGTCAGAAAAAGTCATCTTTCATCATGTCAATAAAAAGATGTATTTAATTAACGGCAAAACAAACGGAAATGGAATAGAATCAACTACCGTTCATCCAATTTGGACTGTTCCAGCTGAAAACATATGGAGCTGCGAGAAAAAAGGCATTCTTCGCTATATGCCTTTAGCGAAAGGAACGGTTGCAAGTATTTTTTCTCTCAACTTGATTTTGCATGGACATGAGACACAATATGCAAGTTCATGGGTTATTTACGGCAATGAAAGGAAAAAGCTTATTAACTTGAACAATGCACTTTTAAAAACACACTAGCAATTCCTTTTAAAAAGTGGTATTATAGAAAAGTCGTATGAACGAACTAGTTTTCACAGGTTGGAGGGAGTAAAACATGCGTGTGAACATAACATTAGCTTGCACTGAATGTGGAGATCGTAACTATATTTCTACAAAAAATAAACGCAATAATCCTGATCGTCTTGAGCTAAAAAAATATTGCCCAAGAGAAAAGCGCACTACTTTACATCGTGAAACAAAATAAGCAGCGGGGATACCTGCTGCTTTTTTGTTGCTAAATTCGGGAGAGATGATAATGGAAACGAAGCAAATGATCCGAAAAGCAGTAAAAGCGAAACTCGCAAATATACAAAAACCTGAATACGAAGATAAGTCTTATCAAATCGCACAAACGTTATTCTCAGATCCGTATTGGAAAGATGCAAAAACAGTTGCCATTACTGTGTCTAATCCGCCTGAAGCAGACACGCTGCAAATTATCAGAAAAGGATGGGAACTCGGAAAAAAGATCGCAGTTCCAAAATGCATTCCCGAAAGTAAAGGGATGGTTTTTCGTACCTTAACACGTTTTTCCGAACTTGAATCAAGTTTTTTCAATTTATATGAACCGATTGAAGGCCTAACAGAAGCTGTCAGCGCCAATGAAATTGACCTTATGATTGTTCCCGGGGTCGCTTTTACGTACGATTGTTATAGGATTGGACACGGAGGGGGTTATTATGACCGCTATTTAACAAATTTCAACGGAAAAACGGTTTCTCTCGCATTTGAAGAGCAGTTGATTGATCGCTTTCAAGTTGAAGAACATGATATTCCTGTCATGAAACTGATTACCGATAAAAAGGTTATTGAGTTAAATAGAGGAAAAAGGTTCTAATCACTTTACAGGATAAAAACTTCCCTTCTTTCTTAAAATAAGAACGGAGGGATGAAATGTGATAAGAATGCTTACATCTATATTAATGATAGGAACTGTGGTGTATCTTGTTTATCAAAACCGGTATCGGTTGATTAATCTGCTTTTTGGAAACTCTTTTATTCGCCGTCTTTTAATAAAAATATTTATGAATGTTCCGGGTGTAAAGAATAAAATCATTCAATCAGTTTTCCCAAGTAACAGACAGTATTAAAAAGGCCGAACAGGTCTTTTTATTTTTATGATAAGTACATTCAAAGATACTCAAATCTTATATTAAAGTTATTGTATTCTTTGGTTTATAATATTTTTAATAAGGAAAAAATGCATGAAAGTAATTTTCAACGATCGAATATTTTGCAAAACATAATTCTTAGGCATAAGAGATGAATAGCAGAAAGTAGGGGGAAAGTTGAGTTTTCGAGAGGATTTTCTTTTTTGGAGGTTGGCACACTGTCTCATTTCGAAAAAACAGTATAGGGTCATTCAATTATCCGCTGACCAAAAGGAGCTTTGGCTTGAAAAACTGGAGAATAAACAGGCTCAGACCATAAGATTGTTAAGATATGATGTTGATTGGAGCAATTGGATGCAGAGAGATATCGAATTAACTGCAATGAACGGTGAAAGAATTAGAAAACAGCTTGGTCTGAGACATCTTTCTGTTGTCAATGTGTATGTAACCCCTTATCCGCCTGTAGACGATTACCGATTCCGGATTGAAAAACCTTTTACAAGTCCGCATAGTGATCGAACAATGGTTACGACATTTTTAATTGAAAAAAATAATACCGAAAGTTCTCTACAAAATCTCGAACATTATTTTCACGAATCATTATTTTTTGACTTAAAAGATGACTATACGGAAGGCGAAATTGAAGCAGTGAAAGCTTCTGCATTGCTTGCAGCTAAAGCAAATTCGAAAGCTGAAAAAGATGTTTTCAGTAACGGGAAGCCGTTCTTTACATATATTTTTATGCTTTTGCAAATTGCTGTATTTTTGTTATTGACGGTAAACGGAGGAAGCACGAATACGTCAACGCTCATTCGATTTGGGGCAAAATTTAATCTTTTAATCATTGAGGGAGAATGGTGGCGCTTTTTTACTCCTATTTTTCTTCATGTTGGACTGCTCCATTTATTGATGAATACGCTCTCTTTATACTACCTGGGGACAGTTGTCGAGCGACTATATGGAAATGTCCGGTTTTTGCTTATTTATTTGTTTGCCGGATTTGCTGGGTCGCTTACCAGCTTTGTTTTCAGTCCAAGCTTATCTGCAGGTGCCAGCGGGGCCATTTTTGGCTGTTTTGGAGCATTGCTTTATTTTGGGGTCATTCATCCCGGTCTATTTTTTCGGACAATGGGGATGAATATACTCGTTGTACTAGGAATTAACCTGGCATTAGGGTTTACGCTTCCAGGGATAGATAATGCCGGTCACATCGGGGGTCTAATTGGCGGTTTTTTAGCTGCCGGAATTCTTCATTTTCCTGGAAAAAAGAAAATATTATTTCAAGGATTATTTCTTGTACTTGCTTTTTTTGCTGCAACCGGTTTATTAAAGTATGGATATGAAGGAGCGGCCCACAATGTTGATGAGCAGTCTGTTCTCGTCCTAGCCCAAGAGTACATCGAATCAGAAAACTATGATAAAGCTTATGAGCTGTTAAATAATTATGCAAATGTAAACAGACCGACGGAAAATCTTTATTTTCTTTTGTCATATACGGAGATAAAGTTGGGAAATGTCAATGATGCCAAGGAACATTTGCAAAAGGTCATTGAAATGAAACCGGATTTTCATGAAGCGCATTTCAATCTTGCGTTAATTTATTTTGATGAAAATAATATAGAAGCAGCGCGTAATCATGCTGAAAATGCAGTCAGGATAAAACCTGATCAAAAAGAATATAAAGCCTTATTGCGAAAAATTAACGGCTCCGGGGAATCTGCTGGCGAAGCATAATCGGTTCCCCGTCACCAGTTTCCGTTACGGTGAGTAAATGGGATTTATTTTTTGCCAGCAAAATAAGAGGGACGATGCTGCCTTCCGGTTCAACGACGGTGCCGTCTCTTTTTTTAATTCCTAGGAAATAATTTTTATATAACCCTTCCCATAAGTTTCCAAGTATTCGCTCTGTCTCATGTTTCGTAAATCCCGGCAAGGGACGGTTATTGTATTCGATTAATTTTGTCAATGGAATTGTGATATATTGATCACGCTTTATCATAAAATGTTCGATTGCGTTTGTCCAGCTTGAATCCAGATCTTGATTCGTAATCTTGTCAATTGTGGTTTTCCATTCCGTTTCTTCGTTTGTTCCCGGAGTCCGAAAAGAATGTAACGGACTCAATGATGAATGAATGACATACAAATTGTCCGCTGACATCGTTTGGGCGCTAAAGATTTGTTCGTTATCATAATGGATTTCGGCATGATGAAATGAAACTGCTTCTAAATGGCTGCTGTCATTATCATTAATGATTTGTTCTTGGAAAAGATACGCTGTATTTTGTTTCCACTTTCCCATTTTCCCCTTTAATCGACCGTTAGCAAATAAGAAGCCAATATCCTGTCGTAAATAAGCCTCCCGTTCAAGTGTTGACTCAATCTTCCAAGCGACAGAATACCGATCCTGTTTTTTTTCATCCAACAAATCCAATTTTGTAGAAGCATTCAAAAAGACTACTTTAGGATCAATCGGAAAAAAGGTAATGCTCTCTTTTACCTGCTGTGGACGATTTAGGAGAATTATTGATACAGTGATAACAAATATCGTGATAAAAAGAAATATATGTTTCCTCATTATAAAACCCTCTTTTATAACAGAATTGGAGCTATGGTTTGTCCCTAATATTGAATATATATGACAGGCCAGCCGCAATATGTTTACTTGAGCCGTGTTTTTGTTTGGATTATACTTTATTAGTGAAGGAAATTGTCTTAATTTGAGATTTAGAGGTATTTGAAATGAAATCAATCTACGATATTCAACAGTTGTTGATGAAATACGGCTCGCTGATTTATATCGGGGACAGGCTGGCTGATTTGGAATTAATGGAAACCGAATTAAAAGAACTTTACCAGTCGCAGCTTATTGAGACAAAAGAGTTCCAATCAGCACTTTTGCTATTAAGAAATGAAATCGAAAGAGAAAAAGACAAAAAGCTGAAAAGAAAAAAGGGTGAGGAACATGGCTGAAAAGTGGATTGCCGGGGTAGATCTGGGTGGCACGACGACAAAACTTGCATTTATTTCAATTAATGGTGAAATTCTTTACAAATGGGAAATCCCGACTGACAAATCTGAGAGCGGAAAAAAAATTACTACCAATATTGCAAAAACGATTGATCAAAAACTGGATGAACTCGGCCAGCCAAAAAGCAAGCTGATTGGAATCGGAATGGGAGCACCGGGTCCTGTAAATTTAACAACAGGAATCATATACGAAGCTATAAATCTAGGATGGGAAAATGATTATCCTTTAAAAGATTTATTGGAAGCGCAAACATCTCTTCCGGCTGTAATTGACAATGATGCTAATTGCGCTGCGCTAGGAGAAATGTGGAAAGGGGCCGGTAACGGAGCAAAAGACTTAGTTTGTGTAACGCTCGGAACTGGTGTTGGCGGAGGTGTAATCGCCAACGGAGATATCGTCCAGGGCATCAGCGGCGCTGCCGGTGAAATAGGACATATTCCTTCAATACCAGTAGGAGGAGTTCCGTGCAATTGCGGAAAAACGGGTTGCCTTGAAACAATTGCCTCGGCAACAGGCATTGTCCGTATCGCAAATGAAAAACTTGCCGAAAACGAAAATACAGGGGAGTTGGCAGAAAGAAAAGCGCAAAAGGGTGCGATTACAGCAAAGGATGTTTTTGATTGTGCGCGCAATCAAGATCCGCTTGCCAATGAAATCATCGGTGAGGTAGCTTATCACCTCGGTTTAGCGCTTGCCAGTTCAGCAAACACCCTTAATCCTCAAAAGATCGTTTTAGGCGGCGGTGTTTCGAAAGCCGGTGAAGTACTTTTAAAGCCAGTCAAAGATTATTTTAAAAAGTTTGCATTTCCAAGAGTGGCCGTATCAACCGAAATTTTGCTTGCAACTCTTGGAAATGATGCAGGTGTTATTGGAGCAGCCTGGCTCGTTAAGAATAAAATTGACCAAATGTAATGGGAGCTGGCTCATAAGGGTCTGACTTCCTCCGACAATGACAATATATAGCATGTTTATTTGGTGTTTGTCTATATGTTGTATCGGAGGGGTCTGGCCCTTATTTGTTTACTGAAAATTCTTCAAAGGATTCAGACGGATATAAAAAATGGACGGACATGAAACTTTTTTTCGTTTCAAGCGTCTATTTATTTAGGTATACGAATATGGCTAATTTATAATTTTATATTCATAGTCTTAAGGGTGAATTGATTTTTTGTAAAAAAAGTATTAAGATATTGTATAATTGTTTGCCAAAAAATTGATATACATAAAAAAGTCCACATCTGTCCATGTAACAGGGAGGGGAATAAAGATGCGTAAATTTAAGTGGTCAAAGGTATCGTTGATAGCGATTGCAACGGTTCTTCTTTGGCTTAAAACGTACATCGTCTATAAAACTAGTTTTGAAATAAAAATTGAAAACTGGAAACAGGAATTTATACTATTTATTAATCCGTTAAGCTTCCTGTTATTCATTTTTGGCATAAGTTTATTTTTAAAAGAAAAAAACCAAAACCGGTATATCTTGATTACTAGCTTTCTAGTTTCTTCTGTTTTGTTTGCAAACGTTGTGTTTTACCGGTTTTTTAATGATTTCCTGACCATTCCGGTCTTGTTTCAAACAAGCAATATGAGTGATCTTGGAAGCAGTGTAAATGAATTGCTGAATTTAAGCGACTTATTGTATTTTTCTGACTTTTTTATTCTCTTTTTAATAGTCAAATTCAAACCAAAATTTGTTGGCTCCCGAAAGTATTCAAAGGTAGACAGACGCGCATACTTTTTAATTGCAATTGCTATTGCTTTCTTTAATCTGGGCCTTGCAGAAACTGAACGCCCCCAGCTTTTGACACGGACGTTTGACCGTGAAATGCTTATAAAAAATATTGGGACTTACAATTATCATATTTACGACGCTTTTCTTCAGTCAAAATCTTCTGCTCAGCGAGCGTTTGCTGACGGCAGTGAATTAGCGGATATCGATAACTATATTCGTGCTAATTATAAGCTGCCGAATGATGATATGTTTGGTATTGCGAAAGGAAAAAATGTCATTTTAGTTTCGATGGAATCTACACAAAACTTCGTGATTAATCGAACAGTGAATGGCCAGGAAATTACGCCGTTCCTAAATGATTTTATTAAAGAAAGCTATTACTTTGATAATTTCTATCACCAAACAGGCCAGGGGAAAACATCCGACTCTGAGTTTATCGTTGAGAATTCACTTTATCCATTAAGCCGGGGAGCAGTTTTCTTTACCCACTCAGGAAATGAATATAAAGCTACTCCGGAAATTCTGAATGAGCACGGATATTTTACTGCATCTTTGCATGCGAACAACAAAAGTTTCTGGAACCGGGATATTATGTATAAATCGCTTGGCTATAAGCGCTTTTATGATATGAACGACTATGAAATCAGTGAGGAAAATTCAGTTGGCTGGGGCTTAAAGGACATGGATTTCTTTGAACAGTCCGTACAGCACCTAAAAGAAATGCCAAAGCCCTTTTATGCAAAATTGATTACATTAACGAATCATTTCCCGTTTGAGTTAGAGAAAGAAGATATGTTAATTGAGCCGTATACTTCAAATGATAAGACGGTAAATAATTATTTTACTACGGTTCGTTACCAAGATGAAGCTTTAAAGCACTTTATCCAAAAATTAAAAGATGAGGGGCTTTATGAAGACTCGATTATAATTCTTTATGGAGATCATTATGGCATTTCAGAAAACCATAATAAAGCGATGAGTGAATACCTGGGACAGGAGGTAACTCCATTTGTCAGCACACAGCTGCAAAGGGTTCCGCTCATTATTCATATTCCCGGACATAAAGGCAAAACGATTTCAACTGTTTCAGGGCAAATCGACTTAAAACCGACAATTCTGCACTTGCTTGGAATTGATACAAAACAAGACATTCAATTTGGTGCAGATTTATTCTCTAAGAATAAAATGGATTTTACGGTTTTAAGAGATGGAAGCTTTATTACGAAAGACTATATATATACGCGTGAAACATGCTATGATAAGGCAACAGGTGAACCTGCAGCAAATAAGAATGCATGTGAACCGTATATGGAAAAAGCAAAAAACGAGCTCGAATACTCTGATAAAATTATTTATGGAGACTTATTGCGGTTCTATGAAAAAACAGAGTATCGAAATAAAGATAAAGACAAAAATAAAAATAGCTAAAGTTGAAGAGGCTGACTCAAATCCGAAAGATCAGACCTCTCCAATACAATATATAGACAAACATTAATAAGTCCGTTCTATATATTGACATTGTTGGAGGGAGTCAGATCCTTATGAGTAAGCCTCTTTTTTTGATTCTATTGTAATAATTTTTTGAATGAAAAAAGAAAAGAAGAAAGTAATTTTTTTCTTTTATCATCATAGATTTCTTAATGATGGAAGGAGGGGAAACATGAATGTTCGAGTGCGTTCCGGTGATTCTTTTTGGTACTATAGCCAGCTATTTCGAATTCCACTGAGTTTAATAACAGATTCCAATCCTGATATTGACCCCGCAAAGTTACAGGTTGGGCAGGAAATAAGAATTCCGGGTTTTATTGCAAGATCCTATAAGATAAAAAAAGGCGATACATTTTGGAAGCTTTCCGCAACCGGCAACGTGTCGGTCGATGCCTTGTTACTCTTAAATCAAGATGTTAATCCTAATCAGTTAAAGGTGGGAGAGCACATTCTTTTGCCTGTCAGAGTAACCTCCCCTGTTGTAAACGGAAAGAGAAACTATGATTATCAAGCTTTGCAAGCTGATATAAATCAATTAAAAGAAATTTATCCTTTTATTTATAGTAACTCGATAGGAAAAAGCGTGCTTGGATTGCCCATCCAACAAATAAGGCTCGGGAATGGACAAAAAAAGATTCAAATAAATGCTTCATTCCATGCGAATGAATGGATCACAACTTCGATTCTAATGAGCTATTTAAACACTTACCTTCTTTCTTTAACAAATTCAACCTCGATTAGAGGGATATCTACCCTTCCTCTTTATAATAGTGTTGAATTAACGCTGATTCCCATGGTCAATCCGGATGGAGTCAATTTAGTTTTAAACGGGCCTCCGAGAGAATTAAGGGATAGTATCATTAAAATGAATAATGGCAGCACCAATTTTAACGGCTGGAAGGCAAATATACGCGGCGTAGACCTTAATAATCAATATTTGGCAAAATGGGAAATTGAAAAAGAGAGAAAAAACCCGAAAGCTCCTGCACCAAGAGATTATCCGGGTGATGCCCCGCTTACAGAACCGGAGGCCATTGCAATGGAAAACCTGGCCCGAAGCTTTAAATTTGACAGAATGCTTGCACTCCATACACAAGGGAAAGAATTTTATTGGGGATATGAAGGATTTGAACCACCTGAATCGAAAAGATTGGCAGATGAATTCGAAAGGGTCAGCGGATATAAAGCGGTTTGCTACATTGACAGCCACGCAGGTTATAGAGATTGGTTTATCCAGGAATTTCGCCGCCCCGGTTTTACAATTGAATTAGGAGAGGGTGTTAACCCATTGCCGCTTTCTCAATTCGATGAAATTTATGAGGATGTTTTGGGTATTTTTCTTGCAGCTTTATATATGTAGACTTGTTTTTTTTCAAATAACTTTATAAAATGAATAAGCGTTGCAAAAATCACCTTTAACGGTTGGTATCGAAAAGATCATATTTATAAAACATAATTTTAAATAAGGGTCTGACTCCCTCTAAAAAGATAATATATAGAATCTTTACATTATAGTTTGTCTATATATTTGTATTTGAGGGGTCTGGCCCTGTTTTCTATTCACATGAAATTGAAACATTTTAAAGAACATTACGTACAGATAGATAGTTCAAAAAAAGGTGATGTGGAAATGAAAAGTTTGCAAAAAAAAACAATAAGAAATAAAAGCGTGTTTTTGCTTATCGTATTCATTTCCATATTTACGATTTTTGGATGTTCATTCGAATCAAATAAAGAAAAGCAAAACGATATAAAACAGACTGACAATTTGCCTAAAGAAACACCTGAAGGAGGCTATGATATCATTCCCCTTGAAATTCCTGAAGGTGAATTTGATAAAGCAATCGGTTGGCTGGACAATAAAACGATCGTCTACATATCAACTGTACAGCAAGGGTCGAATGTTTATAAATATCATCTACCTACAGGGCGCAGCACTTTATTATATAAGAGTGATTCACCGATTGTAACAGTATATATCAGTCCCTCCCGTGAACGAATCTTAATCCATTCTTCCCTTTCTTCATACGAGGGAATGATTAAAATATTGACAGAAGAAGGCGAGGAATTAGTTTCTGAAACAATCAAATCTTATGAGCTCGCTTTTGAATGGAACCCTTATAATGAAAATTTCCTTCTTGTGTCATCATTTACGGAGGAGTGGGATTTTCATACTTACATTTTAAACATAGAAGACAAAGAATTATCCGAGTTTCAGCTTGCAGAGCCATTTGCAAGCTGGCTGACAGAAGACGAGTTGATCTATTTGGACTGGGATGCAGACCATCCTTCACTTTTAGCTCCTTTAAAAAAGGTGAAATATGGAAACCGAAAAATCGAAATAATCATGACAGATCTCTTTCAAGCTAAAGCTTTTAAGGATAATATTATGACAATCAGGCTCTCACATGAGTCAGATAATATGGGCGTATATGATTTTTATTCAAATGAATTGAAATTAAGTTCGAGTTTTAGTGTTCCATTGTTATCCAGTTATTCCGATTGGCTTGTTCCTTACTTTGAATTTCATCCTGAAAATAAGCGCTTTTATACTTTCAGGCCTCGATCCAGCGGCGGCGCAGATACTTATACAGGTGGTTTTGAATTCATCTATTTTGACATTGAAACAGGAAAAGAAACAATTATTTTGGAAAACGGGGAAAATGAACCGGTCAGTTGTTCACCCGAAGGGACATTGTGCTTATATGGCTATCAACTTGAAAAATTTATTGATGTAAAAAATAGTCTTGTTTTTTCGATTTTAAAGAATGGCCGTTAATATGTCATTCAGAAAAAAAAACTGCCCGGCATAGGCAGTCTTTTTCAAAACTAATTTTTAGTGCGCAACAGGAATACCGTGATGGATTGCAGTCATGATTGTAAACCAGCCGATTACAGCAAAAGTACCCCCAGCAAAAATGAATCCAAGGAAATTTTTGTTTCGCAGTGTGCTATAAGTTGCATAACCGGCAAGCAATGTTACTAAACCAAAAATAATAACAAGTCCCATTATGAAGCCCCCTTTACTGTATAGTTATCAGCAAATGCCGTAAAACGTTTGCTATAACGATTTTGGAACTTATATGTATTCACAAATGTAAAGTTCAAATTATATTTTATCTTTTTTTCGCTAATTTGTCGAGGTCTAAAAATGAAGCTTCTATGTCATATACTTGACAAAGCTTCGATCTCGATCATAAATTTCATTTTTGCGTGTTCCTTTTTTTCATTAACTTATTAATAGTGTAAAATAGAGATTGTATTCCAGCAATTGGAGGTGCTCTAATGGAATGGTTTCAACTTTCTCTAGGACCTTTGCAGACAAACTGCTATATTGTTTACAATCAGAAAAAAAATTGTTTGATTTTTGATCCTGGAGAAGAAGCCGAAAAATTAATAAAGTTTATTAAAGAGAAAGGCTTAAAGCCGCAAGCGATTATGATTACTCATGCTCATTTTGACCATATCGGGGCTCTTGATTACATAAGAGATAAATTTAAGGTTCCCGCTTATATTCATGAAAAAGAGGCGAAATGGCTAATTGATCCGGCACTCAACGGTTCTCAATTTTTTATGTTAGGAAAGATGGTCAGAATGAAACCGGCAGATCATATTTTGACAAGTGAAGGAAAGATGAGTGTAGGAGATTTTTCCTTTCATGTTTATGAAACCCCGGGGCATTCTCCTGGAAGTGTTTCATTTTATTTTGAAGATGAGGGCTTTGTTGTTGCAGGCGATGCTTTGTTTAATGGCAGCATTGGAAGAACGGATTTGCCTGGCGGAAACCATGAACAATTATTGAAAAGTATTCATGATAAATTGTTAACTCTGCCGGAAGAAACAATTGTACTTCCTGGGCATGGACCTGATACTGATATCGGCCGTGAAATGGATTCGAATCCATATTTGCATGGGTTTTGATCGACTGTTTTTTTATTTCCTGTATATTCAAGAAAAAAAATACGAAATGATTGTTTAATTGATCTGATCAAAATAGAAAAACCCTTCTCACCGGAGAAGGGTTTTTCTGGGGGATGTTCTATTCTCATAATGGGAGGGGATATAGTTAAGCTACTACACTAACAATATGATAAAGTAAACACTATGTCAATAGTGAAAATTAAAAAGGAGGCAATATGTTTCAATATCTTAAGAAGCTGATTCAAAGCAAGCCTGAAAAAATGATTTCATATGCACAATATATTGCCGAGGCCCTTTATCATCCCGAACATGGTTATTATATGAGAGAGAGCGAAAAAATCGGACGTCACGGAGATTTCATAACAACAAGCAATATTTCCGATATATATGGAAGAGCGATTGCTAAATGGTATAGAAAACTTGTTCGAGAATTTGATTTGCCTGCTTCTGTATGCGAGATTGGTGCCGGGAACGGCAGATTTGCAAAGGCATTCCTGGAAGAATGGAAACGGGAGCATCATTTGCCACTTCATTATTTTATCGTAGAAGCAAGCCCGTACCATTTAAAAAAACAAAGAGAGCTTCTCAGAAATTTTCCAAATGTAAAACAAATACCCAGCCTTCGGGAAATAAAACCTTTTAAGGGTATGGTATTTTCGAATGAGTTATTTGACGCTCTTCCTGTACATGTCGTCGAAAGAAATGACGGAAAGTTATATGAGATCATGGTTGGAGTTGAACACAATGAACTACTGGAAAAAAAGGTACCGCTCAAAAATGAACAAATCTTTCGTTTTCTAAAAAAAAATCAAATTGTGCTGAACGAAAATCAACGAATCGAAATCCCGCTTGAAATGGAACGAATGTTAGCCGGGATCTCAAATATGATGGCACAGGGATTAGTCGTAACTTCAGATTACGGGTATACAACCGACGAATGGCTGGAGCCTTACAGAAGGAATGGAAGTTTAAGGGGATATTACAATCATACGATGTTTCATAATGTGCTCAACAATCCGGGAGAAATGGATATTACAAGTCATGTTCACTTTGATGCTTTTATAAAAAAAGGAGAGAAACTAGGTTTACGATTTCTTATAAAACAAAGGCAGGATGAATTTCTTGTCGCGATTGGATTATTAATGCAGCTTGAAGAAAATTATGATCCGAACCCATTCTCTGAAACGAGCAAACGAAACCGGGCAATCCGAAGTCTGATTTTGCCGGATGGGATGAGCGGATCCTTTCATATCATTATTCAACAAAAAAATCTTCATTTATTACCCGATCAGCTTTTTAAATTCAACAAAAAAAGCAATGGATAACTTCCATTGCTTTTTTTCTGTCCAGATTCTCTTGATTAATGGCCGCCGGCGCCGGGTACCATCATAAAAGTCGTCCAATAGGTGAACCCTGCAAAGAAAATGGTTAGGTATGCACCAAAGATATACATATACATACGCTCGGACAGTTTTAAGTAGCTTAACAATAAGAAAAATCCTGTTTGACCGAAGAAAATCAGGGACGTTGTATACATGTCTCCTAAATAGAACATGACAGCGAAGATTCCAGTCCAAAATCCCAAAACTCTGTACATACGGTCCATATGTATCCCTCCTTTAACCAAACAAGTCCATCAATACAATATTATAAATGAACTGTAAATGAAAAGTAAATAACCGTTTCCATTTAGTTTGTGACAATTGCCTGATATGTGCAAGACTTGCAACCGCTGAACATATTTTCTTTTTCAACGAATACAACTGAATCAAACAGACTTTCAAACATTCCCTTTAAAAATTCATAATGCATGCTGCACACGATCTCGGAGTTATTAACCGCTATTTCTTTGAATGGACAATTATAAATTTGAAAATAAATTTTAGTTTTTTCTTCATTCACTTCAAACTCAGGATTAAAGCCTGCCACGGTTGCTGCATTTTTAAGTATATTCAGCTTTTGTTCAAAATTTAATCTTTCTCCTCTTTGGGAAGCCTTTGCAATTTGCTGTTCGATCAATTCTGTTCCAAATTTTTTTCCGGTCATATAAAGTGCTTTCTTCCCTTCTTCGCCGAGAGAAAGCATAGTTTGTATTGCCACTTTCGCCAAAAGCTGATAATCACGATATGGGAAATGCAACTGAATAACGTCGTCGGATATACGGTAATATCTGCTCGGCCTGCCTCCCTTGCCTGTTTTTTTTGTTTCAGAAACAAGCATGTTAACATCTTCAAGCTTGGATAAGTGAAGCCTTGCAACGTTTGGATGAATATTAAAGCCATCTGCAATTTCCTGAACGGTAACTTCATGATGATGTTTCGTAATGTATTGATAAATGTAATATCGTGTTGGATCGGATAAAACATTTGTAATGCGTAATGTTTGTTCCACGTATGTTCACCTCGGGGCCAATATCGTTACTTCCATTATAATAAAGCCATAAAAACATTGGAATGAGGTTAACACTGTTAACACTATAATTTTAGAAAATGTTCACAAATTAATGGCTAAACATTGAACAATTACTGGGCTAGCTGGATTCGAACCAGCGCATCACGGAGTCAAAGTCCGTTGCCTTACCGCTTGGCTATAGCCCAATCAAATAATAATATTTTTCGTCGTTACCAAGCTGCAGTATTTATTGTTTGAAAAAGGAAATTATTTATTCAAAAAAATTTGCCGATTGAGAAGGAATTGCAGGGAAACTTGTCGAAGTATTAATCAACTAAATATAAAGGTGGTGCATTACATTGTGAATTCAATAAATCGTCTGGCTGACAGAATTATAAGAGATGCTGTCCGAAATCAAGCAACAGACATTCACATTATCCCAAGAAAAAAAGATACCCTCATTCAGCTTCGAATGGGCAACCGGCTAGTCCCAAGACTTTACCTGCCTAAAGAAGAATGTGACAGACTCATATCTCATTTTAAATTTACGGCGTTAATGGATATCGGAGAAAGAAGACGTCCCCAAAGCGGAGCTTTTTCCTTCTTAGTTGATGGTGAGACAATCGGACTTCGTTTATCCACCCTTCCTGCAAACAGCAGTGAAAGTCTTGTCATCCGTATTCTTCCTCAGCAAAAGCAAATCCCTTTTTATCAATTATCCTTATTTCCAAGTATTACACGAAAATTATTGGCGCTTCTTAAACATGCTCATGGACTAATTATTTTCACCGGACCTACTGGAAGCGGCAAGACAACTACTCTTTATTCACTCCTTAATGAAACTTCCCATTTATTTAATCGAAATGTAATTACGTTAGAGGACCCTATCGAAAAAGATGCTGAATCCGTTCTGCAAGTGCAAGTAAATGAAAAAGCGGGTGTATCTTATGCTGCCGGGTTAAAAGCTATATTGCGGCATGACCCTGACATTATCATGGTAGGAGAAATAAGAGATGCGGAAACAGCAAAAATTGCCGTACGGGCTTCTTTAACGGGGCATCTTGTATTGAGCACAATGCACACAAGGGATGCGAAAGGAGCGATATACAGACTGATGGAATTTGGTGTAAATTGGCTTGAAGTAGAACAAACGCTCGTAGCGATTACTGCCCAGCGGCTTGTCGAATTAACCTGTCCGTTTTGTGAAGGAGATTGTTCTCCTTACTGCTTTTCATACGGAAGATGGAAAAGAGCCAGTGTTTTCGAAATTTTGCACGGCAGGGCTCTATCTTCTGTTATGAGAAAAGCAAATGGAGAAGAATGTGAAGTTTCTTACCCGACGTTAAAGGAGGTTATCAGAAAAGGGATTGCACTTGGCTATATTAAGGAATCAGAATATGAGAGATGGGTATATGATGAAGATTCGCTCTAAATGGAAGGTTGAAGAACAAGCTTTGTTTTTAAAACGGACAGGTGAACTTCTTGCAAGGGGATATCCGTTATCAGAAGCAATTGAATCGATGTCTTTCTATCTGCAAGGAAATAAAAAAGAACAAATTGAAGAATGCCTCATTGATTTAAAGGAAGGTTATCCTCTATATGAAACTCTTTCAAAGCTGAATTTCAATAAAAACTTAATAGGATATGTTTATTTTGCCGAGAAGCATGGTGGGTTGTCTGAAGCTTTTCTTGACGGAAGCAATATGGTCTTAAAAAGAGAAAAAGATCTTAAAAGGCTCATCAGGCTTCTATATTACCCTCTTTTGTTAATGTCAGTTACTTTGTTCCTGTTCATTTTTGTCGAAAGAATACTGCTTCCTAAGTTTACTTCTCTTTTTCAAACAATGCAGCTGCAAATGAACTTTTTTACAAGAATTGTATACTTTTTAGGCGATGCCGGACCGATAGTTTTTCTTGTTTTCTTCAGTCTTCTTCTCCTAACCTCTTTTTACTATTATTCGTATTTCCGCAAAAAAAATCAGCTTGTACAAAAACGATCTATTGTTCGACTTCCACTTGTCGGCCCCGTATTTAGACTTCTTTATACTCACTATTTTTCCGTTCAATTCAGTTATTTGTTGACCGGGGGTATTTCTGTTTTTGAAGCATTAAGCTTATTTGAAAATAATATGAGGCAGCCGTTCTATAAAGAAGTCGGAACTGAAATTAAAAAAAGGCTAACAACAGGGGAGAGGCTAGAAACGATCTTGGCTTCTTTGCCGTTTTTTGAGCATGAGCTATCGAGAATTGTAAAACACGGCCAGGATAACGGCAAACTCGGGCAGGAGCTTTACTTTTTTAGCCAATATTGCTTGACAAAATTAGAGACATTAACAGAAAGATGGCTGAAAATTATACAGCCGTTCCTTTATAGCATCATTGGATTGATGATTGTCTCGATGTATTTGGCTGTCTTGTTGCCAATGTTTCACTTACTTGATGGATTTTAGAAAGGAGAAAATCAAAATGAAAAATGAAAAAGGTTTTACGTTAATAGAAATGTTGATTGTTTTGCTCGTCATTTCGATTTTGTTAATTATTACGATCCCAAATATTACAAAGCACAACGACAATATTAACAATAAAGGCTGTGAAGCATTTGTAAAAATGGTTCAGGCCCAAGTCCAGGCATACGAAATTGAAAATAAAGTGTATCCGCAAACTTTAAATGACCTGATTTCAAAAGGTTATCTGAATCCAAAAGAAGATAAATGTCCGAACGGAAAAGAAATTACAATTACGAACGGTGTCGTAGCTGTGAAGGAAGGCTCCTCATGAGAAATGCCGAAAGAGGTTTTACCTTGGCAGAAGTATTGCTTGTATTGTCTATATTCCTCATAATTTCTTCTTTCGCCGTTTTCACGGTAAAACCCCATTATGATTTTATTGAAAAAACACTTTTTTTCACCCGTTTAAAAGCTGATCTTTATTATGCTCAGCAATATGCAATTTCACACCAGCGGCAAATTCAAGTATTCTTCTTGCCTGATGAGCATCGTTATTTAGTTCACGATTATCTAAACGGAAAGATCATCATTGAAAGATCCTATTCAAAACTCATTAAAGTTAGAGAAGGTTCGTTAAAACTGTCTTTCAAATTCACGTATGACGGGAAAATCGACCGTTTTGGATCCATTTATATCACAATTGGGAAAGAAAAATACCGTATGACTTTTTTGCTTGGCGAGGGGCGATTTTATGTTACGAAAGATACGAGTGAGTGAAGGTTTTTTTCTCGGAGAGCTTCTTTTATCTTTATCAATTTGGCTTCTTGCTATTGGTTTTTTGCTCCCGTTTGTCATGAAGCTTTCGGACCAATCTACGAAAGTAAGGATGGAAACTGGAGCAGTCCATCTTCTTTATGAAGAAGTGCAGGCCAAAATAGCAGATGGATCCGTTCCTGGAAATAAAACCGTTAACAGATACGGATATGAATACGATATTATTTGGAAGAATGATAGAGAGGTGTGTATAAAATTTGCGGAAAGGTTTCAGCATCCAGTCGAAAAATGCGAAGCGATTGAATAATAAAGGATATACGATGGCAGAGATGTTGTTCGCTTTTTCGATATTTTGCATTATTGTTTCCTTTGTACCTATTTTTTACAAGATTGTCATTCATGAAGAAAGCTTGAATAAGCGTTTGGAAATGATGGAATGGGAAGTTTTTGCCAGCCAAGTAAAAAAAGAAATAAGAATGAGCGATCGTCTTCAAATTAGCGGAAGCAAACTATTTTTGGAAAAGGACGGGAAACTCATTTTATATGAAATGTATGGAGATAACTTGAGAAGAAGGGTTGATTTTTTAGGCCATGAAGTTTTGCTGCAACAGATTCGATCCATTCATTTTGATAAGCTCCAAAATGGCGTCCAAATTACTGTTACGGATAAAGGAGGAGCGGAGAAAACAACGTCAATTCGCTCTTTTATTGAAATGGAGGTTGTAGAATGATCAAAAATGAGCATGGTTTTACTTTTCCGTTGTCATACAGCTTATTTCTTGTATTGTCTGTTTTTTTACTCATTCATGCAGAACAATATCTTTCTGAAAAAAAACTTTTGCAAGAAACAGAAAGCATTTTGAAGCAAGAATATTACATGATGAGTTCGGTCAAAAAAATGGAAGCGATGCTGCAAGAAAATCCGTATCTTCAGTCGGGGGGAATCTTTCAATATACGAATGGAAAAGTGTATTATAAAGTAAACCATGTAACGAACAGTATCATTCAAGCCGCTTTCGAATTAAAACTCGATTCCGGGGAGGAGTTTCACGGATTTTGTTTCTATGACAAAGACCTTATGAAAATGATAAAATGGGTAGAAAAAAACTGACAGGGGTTATAGGATGAAATCTATTTATTTAATCGGTTTTATGGGTTCAGGGAAAACGACGGTTGGAAAATCTTTTGGTGTTAAATGGAACTGGCCTGTTATTGATACGGATGAAGAAATTGTAAAAAAAGTTAATAAGAGCATTAATCAGATTTTTGAGGAAAATGGTGAGGATTACTTCCGCCATCTTGAAACAGAGATATTGAAACAGCTGCCAGTAAATCGTTCGATCATTACAACCGGTGGAGGCATTGTACTAAAGGATGAAAACCGCAGGTGGATGAAGGAAAATGGGATTGTCGTATTTTTATACGCCGAACCTGAGGAAATTTTTAAACGGATAGAAAATGATGATTCCAGGCCTTTGCTAAAAACGAATAAAAAAGCCGCAATAGAAGAGCTTCTACGATCGCGGCTCCCGCTTTATATAGAAGCAGCCGATTTTACAATTGATACAACCGGAAAGGACATCAACGAGATTATAAAAAAAATAGAAGAAGGTTTAACAAAGGAATGATTGGACATACTTGTTAACGACAGAATGAAAGCAGGTGTGTACGATGAAAACAAATGATTATGTGAAATACATTACGCAAACAGTAGTCAAATATATTGACCAGCCAAAAGATGACCGGAAACGAATTCGTGCGGAAAAGAAAGAAATGAAAGGAACGTTCTTATTTCGCTGGTTCGGTATCCTTCCATACCTTTTTGCGTCGATAATCAGAAAAAAGTAAGAAGGAAGCAGCCTTCACGACCTGCTTCCTTTTTCTTCGTTTTGTTATTTTATAAATATATAGACAGTCCATTCTTTAGATGGCTTGTTCCGTAAGATAAAATAACCCGCCGTTGATAATAGATATTATTATTTTCGGTTCATATTGTTCTTGCAGAGATTTTTTTTCGATTTCATAACTTTCTCTTTCTTCTTCGCCTTCATAAAAATGATTCAATAAATCCAAATCCTTTTGCCAACGCTGTCTGGCTTCGTCCGCCCATGTATGGTCTTCCTGCCCGAGATTGTTTCTTATATAGTTTTCTATTCTTTTTATTCCGCTTTTTGGTATGATAAGCGGGGAAAGGGTAAATGAATAATCCGGTATTTTTGGTGTTAATGAAATTTTCAGCAGTCTGTCATGAAAATCTTCAACCATTTGTCCGTTAATTAACTGCAAACCGATTGATTTAAAAATATCTCGTTTCCTGTCACACTGATATGATATTTTTACATTTATGCCCAGCCAAGGAAGCAAGGGTGTTTGCTGCTGATGTTTCAAGCTTCGGTTTTCGTAAAGCCTTATATATCCGGCAAGGTTTTTCGTTGATTTGAATATTTGATGAAGCCGGGGTGAGCCGAAGTAAATGTTTTCTCCTTTTAATTGTTCGGGAGCTTCTTTCGGATTTGTAATCAGCGTAAGCTTCATCGGGTTTGGAACTCCGCCGGTCTTTTCAAGATAATGCCAGTAAAAAGGCCTGTTCATAAGTTCTTTATCAAGTTCGATTGTTAGTTGAACGGTTATGTGCCCTGGGCCGTTTTCCGTAATTTCACATCCATTGGCAAGAAAATATCGTTCAAGAAATTGATGAATTTCCTGTTGCTGCACGAAGCTCACCCTCTTTTATTTCTTCTGCTAATTGGATCATCGAAGAAAGGTTTTCCATTTTTATTCTCATTTCTCCTTCAGAAGCTGATCGTCCGAATATTTCTATTAAATGATCTTCAACATTTCCAAACTCAAGCTTCGTCAATATATCATCGAGCTCACCAATCACTTTTTCAAACAAATGAATTTTTTCATATAGCAGTTTTAAAATATGTTCCTCAACCGTATCTTTTGTAGCAAAATTGTATATGATCACATCTTTTTCCTGGCCAAGCCTGTGAATCCGTCCAATCCGCTGCTCTAATCGCATCGGATTCCACGGAAGATCAAAGTTAATGATGTGATTGCAAAACTGGAGGTTAATTCCTTCGCCGCCTGCTTCCGTTGCTATTAATACTTGAGCTTGATTTTCGAACAATTCTCTCATCCAGTCTTTTTTGCCGCGTTTAAAACCTCCCCTAAATGGGACAGAGCTGATGCCGTGTTGTTTTAAAAACCATTGCAAAAACAATTGGGTGGCTCTGTACTCCGTGAAAATAATGACTTTGTCATTTATTTTTTGAATAAGTTCAAGAGCTTTTTCTGCTTTTGAGTTCGTTTTTACAGCTTCGACTTTAGAGACAAGATATTGTATTTGCTCTTGATAAGCTTTTGAAGGAGATTCTTGCTTTTGAAGCATATTTCTTAACGTATGAAAGACAGCTTCCCTGCTGCTGCAGGCCTCCCGCTGCAAGGTCATAACTGAAAATTGGCTTGAGTTAACCCAGTTTCCTTCGCTTTTCAGGTCCGATACCGCATCATAAAGCTCACGTTCTTCTTTTGTAAAATCGATCGGTATTGTTTCTACATGCCGTTTGGTCCATTCAATTCCGGTGTCGGCTCTCCGGTTTCGAATCATTACCTTATTTACGAGCTCACGAAGGTGTTTATCATCATTAAGCGACCGTGAGTCCCGTTTGTACTTTTCAAAGAATGCAGATTCATTGCCAAGATGCCCCGGTTTTAATAAAGAAACTAAATTAAATATTTCTTCAATCCTGTTTTGAATCGGTGTAGCTGTTAATAGCAGGCAAAATTTCTTTTTCAATTTTTGAACAAACTCGTAGTTTTTTGTTTTATTGTTTTTTAGCTTGTGAGCTTCGTCGACAATGATTAAATCATAATCCTGCTCGTAAATAATTTCGCGATGAGGGCTTCTTTTGGCTGTATCAATCGACGATACAACGACATCGTACTGATCCCAAACATAGCTTTTTCGCTGGGCAATGGCAGGAATAAAAAATTTTGTGTTCAGCTCATGCGCCCACTGAGTAACAAGCGAAGCAGGAACAAGAATAAGCACTTTTTTTACAAGGCCTCGAATCATATATTCTTTCAATATAAGCCCTGCTTCAATCGTTTTTCCAAGCCCTACTTCATCAGCCAAAATCGCTTTACCGTTCATGTTTTCCACGACCTGTTTTGCCACTTCAATTTGATGAGGCAAAGGAGTCAAATTCGGCAAGTACTTTGGAGCCTGCAGACCTTCAAATTCCGGAATGACAGTATGTTTTGCCACTTCCACGGCCAGCTTGTACAGCTCCCAGTTTCCCCAGGGTCCGTCATTAGTAATCCGTTGCAAAAACTCATCCTGCCAAGAGGAATCGAACTCAATTTGCACCGTCATGACAAACAGCTCCTTTCATAGAAAATGTTATTGCCTAACCAGGCTCTTTAATGGTAGGATGATATTAGCTTTGAAAGTTTAGAATTTTGCACATTATAAAATCATTAAGAAATGTAAGCCAAGCAGTATCCGTAAAGATTAGTATAACCATAATGGAAAAAATTTATAGATGCGAATGACGACAAGGGGAGAGACTACATTTGTAGCGCCGAAGGAGCAAGCAAAGCTTTGTGAATCTCTCAGGCAAAAGAACTCTTGTCTGACGCTGCTCTGGAGAGTGCTCCATCGTATTTGGAGCCACCAAAGAGGAAAGCCGCTATGGTAAACTTTCAGGTGCAAGGACAGAGACCTTCTCATATTTTGAGGGGTTTTTCTGTCCTTTTTTGTTTGTTTAGATCCTTCGCTTGGCGGAGGTGACCTAGGTGTTTGCATTTTTCCTATTGAGTCAAATTATGGGTAAACTAATATTCAGTTGGAGGATGAAGGGGGATGAAAATGTCTGAGCTTAAGCGTACACCGTTATTTGAGATTTACAAGGAATATGGTGCCAAGACGATTGATTTTGGCGGCTGGGAATTGCCTGTCCAATTCTCAAGCATTAAAGAGGAACACGAAGCAGTCCGGACAAAGGCAGGGTTATTCGACGTTTCTCACATGGGAGAAATTGAAGTAAAAGGGACAGGAACTCTTGAGTTTTTACAAAAAATGTTAACGAATGATGTTTCCAAAATAAAAACGGGAGGAGCTCAATATTCGGCGATGTGCTATGAAAACGGCGGCACTGTTGACGACCTTCTCGTTTATAAGCTGGAAGATGGCCACTATCTGCTTGTTGTCAATGCTGCGAATATCGAAAAGGACTTCGAGTGGCTCAAAAGGCATTTAGATGAAAATGTTGAAATGAATAATTTGTCTGAACAAATGGCTCAATTGGCTTTTCAAGGCCCGCTTGCAGAAGAAGTGCTTCAAAAGCTTATACCGGAAACAAATCTTAACGAAATAGGCTTTTTTAAATTCCGGTATGATGTGAACATAAATGGAAAAAAAGCGCTTGTATCAAGAACGGGATATACTGGTGAAGACGGATTTGAAATTTATTGTGATGCAAGTGATGCACCTGTTCTTTGGAAAGAAATTTTAGAGGCAGGAAGGGAATTCGGTGTATTGCCATGCGGACTAGGAGCACGCGATACGCTGCGCTTTGAAGCAAATCTTGCACTATACGGGCAGGAGCTTTCCCCTGAGATAAGCCCGCTTGAAGCCGGTATCGGTTTTGCCGTGAAACTTTCGAAAGAAACTGATTTTATCGGCAAAGAAGCTTTAAAACAGCAAAAAGAAAACGGAGTGCCGAGAAAGCTTGTCGGCGTCGAAATGATCGACAGGGGGATTCCGCGCCACGGTTATCCGGTATATAAAGGAGATGTAAAAATCGGAGAAATTACGACCGGTACACAATCTCCGACCTTAAAGAAAAATATCGGCCTAGCTTTAATAAAAGCGGAAGAAGCAGAACTGGGAAATGAAGTTGAAATTGAAATCCGCGGCAAGCGTCTAAAAGCAGTTATTTCGCCTATACCATTTTATAAAAGAGAGAAACAACAGGGAGGAAAGTAAACGATGAAGCATCGCTATTTACCGATGACAGAACAGGACAAAAAGGCAATGTTGGAAACAGTCGGCGTTTCTTCTGTAGATGATCTGTTCAGCGATATACCGGAAAAAGTCCGCTTTAAGGGCGACTATAACATTAAACCGGCAAAGTCTGAAACATCTCTAATGAAAGAATTAGCTTCTTTAGCTGAGAAAAATGCAGATTTAAAGAAAAATACTTCATTTCTCGGAGCAGGTGTTTATGATCATTACATGCCGGTCATTGTAGACCATGTTCTTTCCCGTTCAGAATTTTATACTGCATATACCCCGTATCAGCCGGAAATTTCGCAGGGTGAACTTCAGGCCATTTTTGAATTCCAAACAATGATTTGCGAGTTAACAGGAATGGAAGTAGCCAATTCCTCCATGTATGACGGCGCAACAGCTCTGGCGGAAGCTGCCATGTTAAGCGCAGGTCAAACAAGGAGAAAGAAAGTAGTTATTTCCGCAGCCGTTCATCCGGAAGCAAAAGAAGTTGTAAAGACATATGCGAAGGGACAATATATCGAGGTAGTGGAAGTCCCATATAAAGACGGGATCACAGATTTAGAGCAGCTAAAAAATATGGTGACTGATGAAGTGGCGGCTGTCATTGTACAGTATCCAAATTTCTTCGGCCGGATCGAACTTTTAAAAGAGATGGAGGAAATCGCTCATGGCCAAAAAGCGATGTTTGTCGTATCAAGCAATCCGCTGGCACTTGGTGTGTTAACGCCTCCGGGGAAATTCGGAGCCGATATTGTTGTCGGTGATGCCCAGCCGTTTGGAATCCCAACATCATTTGGCGGTCCTCATTGCGGTTACTTTGCTGTTACGAGCAAACTGATGCGAAAATTGCCTGGCCGTCTTGTCGGCCAAACAGTGGATGAGGAAGGGCGCCGCGGATTTGTTTTGACTTTACAAGCACGGGAACAACATATCCGACGCGATAAAGCGACCTCCAACATATGTTCCAATCAGGCCCTAAATGCACTTGCAGCTTCTGTTGCCATGACGGCTTTAGGAAAAAAAGGCGTAAAAGAGATGGCGATAGCCAATATGCAAAAGGCATTTTATGCGAAAAACGTACTCAAAGAAAACGGTTTTGAGATCGTTTTTGAAGGTCCTGCTTTTAATGAATTCATCGTGAAGATGAATAAGCCTGTGAAAGAGATAAACAAGGCTCTTTTACAGAAGGGTTTTATTGGCGGATATGATCTCGGGGGTGATTTTTCAGATCTGGAAAATCACATGTTAGTCGCCGTAACGGAATTAAGAACAAAAGAAGAGATTGATACTTTCGTGAAAGAATTGGGGGATTTCCATGCATAAACAAGATCAACCGCTGATTTTTGAACTTAGCACGCCGGGCCGCATTGGATACAGTCTTCCGGAAATGGATGTTCCGGAAATCGATGTAAACAATCTTCTGCCGGACGGATATTTGCGGGAAGAAGAGCCTGATCTGCCGGAAGTTTCCGAGCTGGATATTATGCGCCATTATACAGCCTTATCAAAGCGTAATCACGGGGTAGATTCCGGTTTTTATCCGCTTGGATCTTGTACGATGAAATACAATCCGAAAATCAACGAAAACGTTGCCCGCTTTAATGGTTTTGCACACATTCACCCGCTTCAGGGCGAAAGCTCCGTCCAAGGCGCGTTAGAATTAATGTATGACCTGCAGCAGCATTTAAAAGAGATTACCGGGATGGATGAAGTAACGCTTCAGCCGGCCGCAGGCGCTCATGGGGAATGGACAGGGCTGATGATGATCCGGGCGTACCATGAAGCAAACGGGGATACAAAACGGACAAAAGTTATCGTTCCTGACTCCGCCCATGGAACAAATCCTGCATCTGCTACTGTTGCCGGGTTTGAAACGATTACCGTCAAATCGAATGAAAACGGACTTGTTGATTTGGATGATTTAAGACGTGTTGTCGGTGAAGATACAGCTGCTCTCATGCTGACAAACCCAAATACACTCGGTTTATTTGAAGAAAATATTTTAGAAATGGCGGAAATTGTCCATAACGCAGGCGGAAAGTTATACTACGACGGTGCGAACTTGAATGCCGTTTTAGCAAAAGCACGCCCCGGGGACATGGGATTTGACGTTGTTCATTTAAACCTTCATAAAACCTTTACAGGCCCGCACGGAGGAGGCGGTCCGGGTTCAGGTCCTGTTGGCGTGAAAGCGGATTTAATTCCGTTTCTTCCAAAACCTGTTGTAACAAAGCGCGATGAGGAATATGTCCTTGATTATGACCGTCCGCAATCGATCGGCCGCGTAAAACCATTTTATGGGAATTTTGGGATCAATGTCCGTGCCTATACGTACATCCGTTCAATGGGGCCGGACGGCTTAAAAGCTGTTACCGAATATGCCGTGTTAAACGCTAACTATATGATGAGAAGACTCGCGGAATATTATGATTTGCCGTTTGATAGACATTGCAAACATGAATTCGTATTAAGCGGAAAGCGCCAAAAGAAACTTGGCGTACGCACCCTTGACATTGCGAAGCGCCTGCTTGATTTCGGCTATCATCCGCCGACCATTTACTTCCCGTTAAACGTGGAAGAGTGCATCATGATTGAGCCGACTGAAACCGAATCAAAAGAAACGCTCGATGCGTTTATCGATGCAATGATTCAGATCGCAAAAGAAGCGGAAGAAAATCCGGAAATTGTACAAGAAGCGCCGCACACAACGGTCGTCGGCCGGCTAGATGAAGCATTGGCTGCCCGCAAACCTGTTTTACGGTATGAAAAACAAGCATAACGTACAAATAAGGCATGGTTTCTGGAACCATGCTTTTTTTGTCGGTTACGACGTGGGTAGCCTTTACTCCCGTTCAAGGGGGATTTACTCCCATTCGAGGAGAGTTTACTCCCGTTCGTGGAGGCAATAACGGGATCAAAGTAAACTCTACCTGTTGAATTAAAGCAAAAAGACCGGGCTAAGCCCGGTTTCCTTAAACTCAATTATTTTGTTTTAATCTTGCCGGACCAATTTTTGAATCCGCCTTGAAGATGGTATAAATCTTTATAGCCTTTCCGATGCAAAATTTGTGCAGCCCGGCCGCTGCGGATGGCGTTTTGGCAATATAAATAAACAGGCTTGTCCGGACGGATTTCCTTCAGTCTCATTTTCATCTGTGAAAGCGGAATATTTCTTGCACCAAGAATATGTCCAGCCTCAAACTCATTCGGTTCCCGTACATCAATAAGCTGTGCCTTGCGATACCCTTGGCGGAACTCCTCTTCTGTTAACGCTTTAACAATTTTTCGCTGATAAAGCCACATAATAATTGAGTAAACAATGATAGAACCGGCCATGATAAAAATAAAAAATAGCGTATACAATCCTTTTTTGCTCCTTTCACTATGCTAAGCCAATCTTAATTATATAAGCCACTGCTCTATTGAGTAAAGAAAATCGGCGAAAAATCTTTGCGAACTTATAACAGGCAAGTGTGTTTGTTTAAAGGAAGAATTTTGATAGACTAAAAAGGAAGCAATAATACTTTTCAAAGAGGGTTGCATATGAGTAAAGAAGTATGGCGTTTTATTGATACAGGCAACGGATCACCGTCTTTTAATATGGCCTTGGACGAGGCTCTTCTTCAATGGCACAGTGAAGGGAAGATTCCTCCGGTGATCAGATTTTATGGATGGAATCCTCCAACATTATCAATCGGTTATTTTCAAAAGGTTGAAAAAGAGATTGATTTAAATGCAGTTAAAAAGCACAATCTTGGCTTTGTCAGAAGGCCTACCGGCGGCAGAGGAGTTCTTCATGAGCATGAGTTAACCTACAGTGTGATCGTTTCTGAAGATCATCCGGAAATGCCGAAAACGGTCATTGAAGCATATCGGGTCATTTCTGAAGGAATTTTAAAAGGGTTCCATCATTTAGGGCTTGAAGCTTATTTTGCTGTACCAAAAACGGCAGATGAAAAAGAATCATTAAAAAAACCGAGATCTTCTGTTTGCTTTGACGCGCCAAGCTGGTATGAGCTTGTGGTTGAAGGAAGAAAAGTAGCCGGAAGTGCGCAGACAAGGCAAAAGGGTGTCATTCTCCAGCATGGTTCGATATTGCTTGATCTTGATGAGGATAAGCTGTTCAGCTTATTTAAGTATCCAAATGAACGAGTAAAAGAAAGGATGCAAAAAGCGTTTAAAGATAAAGCTGTTGCCATTAACGACATAAGTAGCAGGAAAATTACGCTGGAAGAAGCAAAAGAAGCCTTCCGAAAAGGGTTCAGCGAGGGGCTTAACATTGAGTTGGAGCCATATGAACTGACACAAAAAGAGCTTGAATACGTACAAAAAATCGCAAAAGAGCGGTACGAGAATGATGAATGGAATTTTAGAAGATGAAAAAAGAGACTTTGGCTGTTTTTTTACATAATATTTGTCAAAAAGATTTTTTCCTGTTAGCCGAAATTGCAACCTTCGAAATTTGTTAAAATGAATCATTAAATGACGAAAATCGTTTATTAACTCTCTTAATCTCGTTTTTCTAGTTATTTTTATTTTTGACAAAATGAGAATTATTTGACTAAAACACAATATATAGTAGTATCTAAAATATTTTTCATACTATATATTGATTTTTTGTGTTTGAAGTGGTAACTTAAGGGTAATTCGATAACATAACTAGAATCAACACAGCATTCTATTTGAATCGAAAAACAAAAAAGAAGTCTAGAAATTAGTTTGAAGGAGTTGTGATCATGTCTGTTGCGTTAGGACAAAAAATGAATATTAACATTGAGCGATTAAACAAGGACATAGGACTTTTTCCTCAAGTGCACCCAATTACCCCTGATATGAAAATCACTCACAAAGGGGTCTCCCGTTTAGTCATGCTTGATCGTTATACGTTCAAGGATACGGAGAAAATCACGTTAACGAACGGAGACTTTGTCGTACTTACCATCAAAGAAGATCCAAAATTTCCGGCCCGTGGATTAGGATACATTCTTGAAATTGATTGGGAGAACAAATCAGCTAAAGTGTTGGTGGAAGAAGAGTTCAGAGGTGTTCTTGATGATCCGGAAGAAGCAAGTACAGGAGTTATTATCAGATCTTTGGATGTGATTGAGAAACCGCTTGAAATTTTTTATGAACAAATTGCGAAACGCAACGCAACAGGCTTGGCGGCTGTAGAAAAAACGGAAGAAAAGCGCAAGGAATGGTTTGAAAAGTTTTACAATGAACTAGTGAATTTAAACTTCATACCTGCTGGCCGTGTATTATACGGAGCCGGTTCAGGAACAGATGTCACGTATTTCAACTGCTATGTAATGCCGTTTGTTCAGGACTCTCGCGAAGGAATTTCTGAACATCGCAAGCAGGTCATGGAAATCATGAGCCGCGGCGGCGGAGTCGGCACGAACGGTTCAACGCTTAGACCTCGCAATACTTTGGCAAGAGGCGTAAACGGAAAATCGTCAGGTTCCGTTTCTTGGCTAGATGACATTGCGAAACTAACACACCTTGTAGAGCAAGGTGGATCCAGAAGAGGAGCGCAAATGATCATGCTAGCGGACTGGCATCCTGACATTATTGAATTTATTATTTCGAAAATGCAAAACCCACGCATTTTACGCTTTTTAATTGAAAACACAAATGATGAAACGATCAAGAAGCTTGCAAAGGACAAGCTAAAATTTACGCCTTTAACGGAGCAAGAAAAACAAATGTACCAGGGTATTGTTAATTACAAACACATTCCTGGTTATGGCGGATTCAGCGAGAAAATTATTAAAGATGCAGAAGAAAAATTAAGAACAGGCGGAACTTATACTGTTCATAACCCTGAATTTTTAACCGGGGCAAATATCTCAGTTTGTTTAACAAAAGAATTTATGGAAGCCGTTGAAAATGACAGCGAATACGAACTTCGCTTCCCGGATGTTGAAAGCTATGATGAAGAAGAAATGAAAATTTATAACGAAGAGTGGCACAAAGTTGGAGATGTGCGCGAGTGGGAAAAACTCGGCCATAAAGTTCGCACTTACAAGAAAATCAGAGCGAAAGAGCTCTGGAACTTAATCAACATTTGTGCAACATATTCCGCCGAGCCGGGAATCTTTTTCATTGACAACGCAAATGACATGACTAATGCTCAAGCTTACGGACAGAAAGTTGTTGCAACGAACCCATGCGGCGAACAACCACTTGCACCATACAGTGTCTGCAACCTTGCAGCCGTTAACCTTGCAGAAATGGCTGACAAAGAAAATAAAACTGTTAACTTTGAAAAATTAAAACGCACAGTCGAAATTGGCGTCCGCATGCAGGATAACGTTATTGATGCGACTCCATATTTCCTTGAAGAAAATAAAAAGCAAGCTTTAGGAGAACGCCGTATCGGCCTTGGCGTAATGGGCCTTCACGATCTACTCATTTATTGTGAAACAGAATACGGCTCAGAAGAAGGCAACAAGTTAGTTGACAAAGTATTTGAAACGATCGCTACGACCGCTTACCGCGCTTCTATAGAACTAGCGAAAGAAAAAGGAAGCTTCCCTTATTTAGTAGGTGAAACAGAAGAAGTGACAAAACGTTTACGCGAAGCTTTCATCAATACAGGATATATGAAAAAAATGCCTGAAGATATACGACAAGCAATTTTGGAAAACGGAATCCGGAATTCACATTTACTAACTGTTGCTCCCACGGGATCCACTGGTACAATGGTTGGGGTCTCTACAGGACTTGAACCATATTTTTCCTTTTCTTACTACCGAAGCGGACGCCTCGGCAAATTTATTGAAGTGAAAGCCGATATCGTTCAAGAATATTTGGATCAACATCCGGAAGCAGATGAAAACAATCTGCCGCATTGGTTTGTAACAGCAATGGAGTTGTCTCCTGAAGCACACGCTGATGTACAATGTGTTATCCAGCGCTGGGTTGACAGCTCGATCAGTAAAACAGTCAATGCACCGAAGGGCTACACTGTGGAGCAAGTTGAAAAAGTTTATGAGCGTTTGTACCGTGGAGGTGCTAAAGGCGGTACTGTCTATGTAGACGGTTCTCGCGATTCACAGGTGCTGACGTTAAAAGCAGAAGAAAACAGTTTTGAAGAACAAGAGGAACAAAAGGAAGAAAAGCAAAAGCAGCATGTAGTTCTAGTTGAAACCATCAACGAACTTCGCTCGACCGATGTAACGATTGGCTCTGAGGTCGGCAATATATGTCCTGTCTGCCGCAAAGGAACTGTCAAAGAAATCGGCGGCTGCAATACTTGCACAAATTGTAGCGCCCAATTAAAGTGCGGATTATAATTAACACGTGAATGAGGGATGGAAAAAATATCCATCCTCTTTTTTTGCTCATTTATGTAACAAAGTATAGGAAAATCGGGGCGTCCTTGTTATTTCTAATCATTTGGATTCACGATAGCGAAGTGTAAATGATCTTTCCATCTTCCGTTAATCTTCACGTTGTTCTTGGGTATAATATTTTCCAGTAAGCAGAGGTTCAATATTTTAGAACTTTTTTTACTTGTCCGCCGTACTATTTTCACGTACGTTTGCTTAAAGATGTATCAAGTGACTACATCGACAGGAGTGGCGCACATGTTTATAGACGGCGTTTTTTCAGGAGGAGGCATTAAAGGGTTTGCCTTAATTGGTGCTATTGAAGAAGTGGAAAAAAGAGGGTTTCGATTTAAACGCGTTGCTGGAACAAGTGCTGGATCGATTGTCGCTGCCTTAGTCATCGCAGGATATACAAGTGAAGAAATTTATCATCTGCTCGATGAGCTTGATTTACAAACTTTTATGGATCCGCGAACGTCGTTCATACCATTTCCAATTGCAAAGTGGCTGTTTTTTTATTGGAGCCTTGGTTTATATAAGGGAAATGCACTTGAAAAATGGCTGCAAGAGAAATTAGCAGCAAAAGGATTAAGAACATTTGCAGATCTGCCGCCAAAATCTTTGCGAGTCATTGCTTCCGATTTATCAAACGGCCGATTGCTCGTACTCCCTGATGATTTAGAAAAATATGGAATAATCCAAGAATCTTTTCCGATTGCCAAAGCAATCCGAATGAGCTGCAGCCTTCCGTTTTTCTTTGAACCGGTTAAGCTGAGAACGCATTCCGAGACAAACATTATCGTTGACGGAGGAGTATTAAGCAACTTTCCAATGTGGCTGTTTGATAAAGAACATGTACAGAAAGTCAGGCCTGTTCTTGGGATAAAGCTCAGCCGCAATACGTATGAACGTCCGAAAAACAAAATTTCAAATGCTTTCCATTTATTTGAAGCACTTTTTGAAACGATGAAAGATGCCCACGATGCACGGTATATCTCAAGAAAACACGAAAAAAATATTATCTTTATTCCAACCGAAAGATTTATGGCTACCGAATTCACATTAACAGAAGAAGACAAACAAGCATTGCTGTCGCTTGGACGGAAGTCGGCTGAGCAATTCTTAAAAAAATGGAGTTATTAGAAATTAGAAAATAGAGAAGCTCTTGATTAACCATGACTGACAAAATGAGACATCGAACGGAAAAAGTCACCCCTTAATGCAGTGTTGCCAAAAGAGGTTTTCAACATCTGCTTTAAGGGGTGAATCTAAAATGAGGCTCGATTTTTCTTTTTTCCCTTCTTGCCTTCAATAACAGTTAGATGGACAGCTGACTTTTTCTTGTTCCTGCTTTGTTTCTTAAACGATGAAAGAGAGCCGACATTTGAACGACGATTTGTTTGCTTGCCATTCTTTTGCGTGAATCTTTTCTTAGATCTTTTTGCGGCTTTAACAAATGCTCGCTGCTCTTGCTTCTCAGGGGTCGATAGGTAAAAGCGTCGGACGAGAAAAAAAACAATACCACCGATCAAAATAATGACAGCTATTCTCTGTAAAAAACCGGCCGGATTTGCAAGCATACTTTCAATGATGCCTATACTTGCAAGGATAATGAGACCTGTAACAACCAAATTTGCAGTCCGATTTTTCAAGAAAGCCACCTCCCTAAGAGCATGATGAGCATTTTTTCTCTTTTTTAAACTTTCAGTCCGATACTTTTACACAATTTCCTCCGATTTTAATAGTTCATTTGTTTCTTTTTCCATTCTTAAGAGCTCTTTAAACGAAAGAATTGCCACTTCCACTTGCTCATCTTTCGGTTCTTTGGTTGTCAACAGTTGAAGCCATAACCCGGGGAGACCTAGATACTTTAATACCGGAACGTTGCGGAGCTTATTTGTCAGCTGCAGTACTTCAAATGAAATACCGAGTACGACAGGGATTAATGCCAGGCGATTGATTACCCTTACCCATAAAGGCTCCGTTGGAACGAGCATATAAACAAAAACGCCGATAATCACTGTAAACAAAATAAAACTGCTTCCACACCGGTAATGAAGACGAGAATGGGCTTGCACATTTTTAACTGTAAGCTCTTTTCCGTTTTCATAGGTATTAATTACTTTATGCTCTGCACCATGATATTGAAACACTCTTTTAATAATTGGGGTCAAAGACACAAAATAAATATAGGGCAAGAGGAGCAACAGTTTAAAAAAACCTTCAACTAGAATTTGCGCGAAATCGCTTGAAAAAATCGGCCTTGTAAGCTCTGCTAAAAAAACCGGAATTAATGTAAACAGAAATTTTCCGAACAAAAAGGAAATTACTCCGATAGCGGCGACTCCAAGAATCATTGTTAGTTTAGATGTCTTTTGTTCTTTAATAAGATAATCGTTTTCCGGATCTACGTCATATCTTTCCGTTGAAAAATTTAAATGCTTTGAACCGTTTGCACTCGCTTCAATTATCGCAACAATCCCGCGGATAAACGGAATTTTTTTCAAAAATGTAAGAGCTCGATTTGATTTTCGGGGCAGTCGGAAATATTCGATTGATTGATCTTTTCTTCTAATTGCAGTTACGTAATGATGTTTACCCCCAAACATAACTCCTTCGACAACTGCTTGCCCGCCGTAAAGCGGCTTCTGTTTTTGAGACATGTATGTCAACACCAACCTATACGATAAACTTGCACAAAACAGTAATGAAATTCTAAAAGCTGTATGTACTAATTTTTATTCTACTAAAAAATGACTAAAATCTCTAGAACGGACAGATAATCTAATGGTTTTACATTCACGGTGCAAGGAACTTTTTCCTCGGGACATAATAAAAAATGGAGGTGTTCTTTATGGCAGACAATCAAAATAAGTCCGAACACGATCAGCGGGAAAAACCGATGTCATTTATAGCAATGGTTGTTTGGACCGGGCTGATTGGCGGGATTTTAATGAGTTCGATCGCTTATCTTGCTTACGTTTTTAATTTTACAGAAATTCATCCAAACGTTATTTTGGATCCATGGGTAAACGGCAATTGGAAAAAGGGATGGCTTGGAACGGTGATTTCCATTATTTTGATCGGAATTGTTTCTATCGGTGCAGCTCTTATATACTATGCTGCATTAAGAAAATTTAAAAGCATTTGGGCCGGAGCCGTCTATGGAATCATATTATTTTTGCTTGTGTTCTTTGTTTTAAACCCGATATTCCCAGGAATCAGTTCATTTGGTGAGCTAAAACGCGATACGGTTATTACTTCAGTATGTTTCTACATTCTTTTTGGTGTATTTGTCGGTTATTCAATATCATATGAAGAAAATGAAGTGCAAAACCGCGTAGAGGACCAAGCCGAAAATTCCTCTTAATTGTTCCATCTAGTTAAATGCGAAATATATATGATAGAATGTTTTTATTGAACATTCTATTTTTTTACGATATGTGCAGGAGCTGAAATATGAAGAAAATTTTGTTACTAAATGGACCAAATCTAAATTTGCTCGGAAAAAGGGAACCTGGGATTTACGGTGAACAAACACTGAGAGATCTTGAAACACGTATGAAGAAGTTAGGGGAACAGCATAGAGTGGAAATTTCTTGTTTTCAATCGAATCATGAAGGAAAACTGATTGACAGACTTCATCAGGCGAACGATGACAACTATGATGGAATTATTTTTAACCCCGGTGCATATACACATTACAGTTATGCAATTCGTGATGCAATTGCAGGGATATCAGTGCCGGTCATTGAAGTACATATTTCAAATATTCATGCGCGTGAGTCGTTTCGTCATGTATCGGTTACGGCCCCTGTGACAAAGGGACAGATTGTTGGGTTGGGATTAAAGGGCTATGAATTGGCCTTTGAAGCCCTTTTGGAACTAGCGAAGGAGAGAGGATCATATGAAAAAAATTGAAAAATTGCGCTCGGGCTTTGAAAATCTAGGAATTGATGGAATACTCATTACAAGTTCATATAATCGCCGTTACATGACAAATTTTACAGGGAGTGCCGGTGTTGTTTTAATCGGTATAGAAAATGCACAATTTATTACAGATTTCCGTTACACTGAACAGGCAGCAAAACAATGTGAAGGCTATGAAATTGTTCAGCATAAAGGATCCATCCCTGACGAAGTGGCAGAGCAAGTAAAGAAATTGGGGATAAAAAAACTTGGATTCGAACAGGATCACTTATCATATTCATCATTTAAAGCATATGAAAAAGCTGTTGGAGCGGAACTTGTGCCTGTCTCAAGTGTTGTTGAAAAGTTGCGCTTGATTAAGACGGAATCAGAGATTAAGATATTAAAGGAAGCAGCGGACATTGCTGATGCCGCTTTTAAACATATATTAGAGTTTATTCGTCCAGGGGTTACTGAATTGGAGGTTTCGAATGAACTCGAGTTCTTTATGAGAAAAGCCGGCGCAACATCATCATCCTTTGATATTATCGTCGCATCGGGTTATCGTTCTGCACTGCCTCACGGGGTGGCCAGTGAAAAAATAATTGAATCCGGTGATTTTGTTACGCTTGATTTTGGAGCATATTATAAAGGATATGTTTCTGATATCACCAGGACTGTTTCTGTCGGAAAACCTGATGAGAAACTGAAAGAAATTTACGATATTGTGTTGGAGGCCCAATTACGGGGAATGGCAGGAATAAAGCCCGGCATGACCGGAAAAGAAGCGGATGCTTTAACAAGAAACTTTATTGCCGAAAAAGGTTATGGAGAATACTTCGGGCATTCGACAGGCCACGGCATTGGGTTGGAAGTTCATGAAGGCCCTGCATTATCCATCAAGTCCGATATTGTATTAGAACCGGGAATGGTCGTAACCGTGGAACCGGGAATATACATACCTGGCCTCGGCGGTGTTCGCATTGAAGACGACACATTAATAACAAAGGATCATAATGAAACGCTGACTCACTCAACTAAAGAGCTGATTATTCTTTAAACGTATGTATTAGGAGGAAACTTAATATGATTTCTGTTAACGATTTTCGTACAGGATTAACAATTGAAGTAGACGGGGGAATTTGGCGTGTTCTTGAGTTTCAACACGTCAAACCGGGAAAAGGTGCTGCATTTGTACGTTCAAAACTTCGCAACCTTCGTACAGGTGCAATTCAAGAAAAAACATTCCGTGCCGGTGAAAAAGTAGAGCGTGCACAGATCGATAACCGCAAAATGCAATACCTCTATGCAAACGGCGACCAGCATGTGTTCATGGATAATGAAACATACGAGCAAATTGAATTGCCTGCTTCTTCAATTGAACATGAATTAAAGTTTTTGAAAGAAAATATGGAAGTATACATTATGATGTTCCAAGGAGAGACACTCGGAATTGAATTGCCAAACACTGTTGAACTTGAAGTAATAGCAACAGAGCCAGGCATTAAAGGTGATACTGCTTCAGGCGGTTCAAAACCTGCAACTCTTGAAACAGGTTTAGTTGTTCAAGTTCCGTTCTTTGTAAACCAAGGCGACCGTCTTATCATCAATACAGAAGATGGCTCATACGTTTCACGGGCTTAGTAAAATAAAGAAATTCCGGCCAGTGAAAGGATTTAAAATCATTCTTTATCACTTGCAAATCTGCAAGTCACCCTGTAAAATATATAATACTTAAGGCTGAGTTGTTCGTTAGTGTATGAAGTTACAACCTTTGATTTATTAAAGGGAGTCCTACATCAAAACCGGAACGGCATGCCTCCCATTTGGTCTTGAGGACGCTGCGAACGTTTTTGCGGACACCCACCTGGTGGAGCAGGTTTTGAAACTCCATATTGATCGGCGGCAACAGCGGCTTTATATTTTAGAGATGACAAGGCTGTCTCATAAGGGCTGATCCTTAGGCTTTTGAGACAGCCTCACTTTATTGCAGAAAAATTTCTCTCTTCATTCTACGTCCATTTAATAATAGTATTGATATTCAGCGCGAACAACAGCGGAGATCGTTAACTTGCCTGCTTCAATTGGAACAGTTGATTCCCCTTTTACCATAGTTGTTGTAAAAAAAGGAATCGGTTTTGGCGCTTGGCTTTCTTCAATCACTTGCCTTGGAGTTTTGATAAGGGTTACTCCTAGAGAACCGGCGATTGTTTGTGCTTTTAACAAGGTGTCTTGTACTGCGTTTGCTAATGCCTTGTTATAGTAAAGTACTGGGTCTGATACCGAAAAATCAATATTATTAACCGTGTTAGCCCCGTTTTTCACCGCAGTATCCACTAACCTTCCCACTTGATCCACTTGGTCAATCGTTATTTTCAATAAATGGGTAACCTTGTAGCCTATAAAAATTTGTTTTCCGTCTTCATAACGATATTGTGGTTCAGCCCTATAATCAAAAGTTTGAATATTCTCTCTTGGTATACCTATTTCAAGGACCGAACCGATAATGTTTGAAATAGCTTCTGCATTTTCAGATTGAGCTTTTGCCAAATCCTGATCTTCTGTTGTTGCACCAAGAATCACAGTTGCTCTGTCAGGCCGGGCAGAAATGCTTCCTTCTCCAATTACTTTCAAAATATTTTTATCATTTCGTTGGCCGGTTCCCCGATAAACTGGCTGATGATAATGCACCTTCTTTCCACCTCATCCCATTAAACATTTCCTTCCATAAAATGTACGGCTTTGGAGTTTGATTCATTCGTTTAATTTCCGCGCCAAATTCATGGACATGCTTTCATTTATTAAAAGTCATAATGCGGCCAAGCAGGCATACATTTTAATTAGTAAGAGTACACTTTCGAGCCTGAAAACAATAGCGGAGACAATTTATTTCGGGAGGAGGAGTCAAATTTGGAAACTGTTATTCACTTTTTGCCGAAATCAATTTCAGAAAGACTCGAACAAATCCCTTCTTTTCGACAAAAAGAAATAGAAGAAATCCGCGTCCGCATTAACAGACCATTAGAAGTAACAATGAAAGGAACCCACATGTTTTTGCCATACACTGTTCAACCGGAAGATGCGCTTCAGCTTTTGAATAAAATTAGCGGCTATTCAATTTACACGCTTGAAGAAGAATTGAAAAGGGGATATATTACAATCTCCGGCGGACACCGTGTCGGCCTTGCCGGAAAAGTCATTCTTGAAAATAGCAAAGTGAAAGCGATCAGAGATATTTCATCCTTTAATATCCGGATTGCCCGGGAAAGAATAGGAATTGCGGATTGCCTCGTTCCATTCTTATTTCATGATGGCTGGCTTCATACAATGATTATTGGTCCGCCGCAGACAGGAAAAACAACCCTCCTTCGAGATATTGCAAGAATTATTTCAACCGGAAATGAAGACCTTGGGTTCGGGGCATCCAAAGTTGGAATTGTGGATGAACGTTCAGAAATTGCCGGATGTGTAAAAGGCATACCTCAGCTTACATTTGGAAACAGAATCGATGTTCTTGATGCATGCCCTAAGGCAGAAGGAATGATGATGATGATCCGTTCGATGAGTCCGGATGTTCTCGTTGTTGACGAAATTGGGCGGGAGGAAGATGCCCTTGCCATTATGGAAGCTGTCAATGCAGGGATAAAACTGATTATGACTACACATGGCAGTTCCCTAGAGGAAGTTAGAAAGCGCCCTTCCTTAAAAAACATTCTTGAACAGCCGATTTTTCAGCGGTTTATTGAATTAAGCCGCAAAGATGGTCCGGGAACAGTGACTTTCATTAAAGACGGAAACGGTAAAGAGATTACTTCAAAAGTGAGAGTGACTTAGATGATGAAAATAATCGGGGCTCTATTGATTATTGTTGCAACTACTTGGACTGGTTTTGAAGCATCAAGGCATTTAAGCGAAAGGCCACGGCAGCTGAGGCAACTAAAATCAGCTCTTCAATCATTGGAAGCGGAAATCATGTTCGGGCATACTCCGCTTCATGAAGCTGCCAGGCGATTAGCTCAACAGCTCTCTAAGCCTGTATCATGGTTGTTCGAATCCTTTGCAAACCGGTTGACAAATTCAGAAACAACTGTAAAAGAGGCATGGGAAGAAAGCATGGCGGAAATATGGAAATTTACAGCTTTTAAACAAGGTGAATTTGAAATTATGAAACAATTTGGCGAAACGCTCGGCCGCCATGACCGCGTGTCCCAGCAAAAACAAATCCAGCTGGCTCTTTCCCATTTGGAACGGGAAGAAGGAGATGCCAGGGATAAACAGGCAAAATACGAGAAAATGGTCAAAAGTCTCGGATTTTTGTCCGGATTATTATTAATCATTTTGCTTATGTAGCGTTTAGGAGGAGAAACGATGGGTTTAGAGGTGGATGTAATATTTAAAATTGCCGGTGTTGGAATTGTTGTTGCCTTTTTGCATACAATTCTTGACCAAGTTGGGAAAAAAGAATATGCCCAATGGGTTACACTTTTTGGTTTTATTTATATTTTGTTCATGGTTGCATCGATCGTCGATGATCTTTTTCAAAAGATTAAATCAGTATTCTTATTTCAGGGGTAAAGGGGGGCTCTCCCATTGAAATCATCAAAATAGCAGGAATTGCGCTCATCGCCACTTTCCTTGCTCTAATCGTAAAAGAACAGAAACCAAACTTTGCTTTTTTATTAATTGTTTTTGTCGGATGCACGATTTTTTTATTTCTGGTCGATAAGATTAATGAAATTATCCATATGATTGAAAAAATTGCTGTCAATGCAAATGTCAATCTTATCTATGTTGAAACAATCTTGAAAATCATTGGAATTGCATATATTGCCGAATTTGCCGCTCAGATTTCGAAGGATGCCGGCCAGGGCGCCATTGCTTCAAAAATTGAACTCGCAGGTAAAATCCTCATTCTAGCTATGGCAATTCCAATCTTAACGGTTTTGATTGAAACAATCATTCAAATGGTTCCGAATTAGTCACAGCAATTTTCCTTCTATGGAAGAGGTGTAATAATGAAGCGGATCTTGCATGTTTTATCCATTGTAATACCTTTCTTTTTTTTGATCGTCCCGGTTGTACAAGCCTCTCCGGGACAAGCTGAAACCGGAGAATTCACTGATGCAGAAATGCTTGTCGATTCACAGCTGGAAAATTTAAATATTGATGAATTGAAGGGATTTTGGGAAGACATTCTTCGCCAGTATGGCGGGTTTTTACCGGAAAGCCAAAAAGGCAGTTTGTATGATTTTATAAAAGGAGAAAAAAAATTCTCTTTTGAACAATGGATTACCGGGATTGTGAAATTTGTTTTTCATGAATTTATCGTGAATGGAAAACTGCTAGGTTCTCTGATTTTGCTGACGATATTCAGCATGTTTTTGCAGTCTTTGCAAAATTCATTTGAAAACAGCACAGTCAGCAAAGTTGCTTATTCTATCGTTTTTATCGTGCTGATCATTATTGCATTAAATAGTTTTCACGTTGCGATAACTTACTCAAAAGAAGCAATTGGATCAATGATTCACTTTATCTTTGCCCTGATACCGCTCTTGCTCGCGCTGATTGCTTCATCAGGCGGAGTAATTTCCGCAGCTTTTTTCCACCCGGTTATTCTTTTTTTAATGAACACGAGCGGACTTATTATTCAAAACATTGTTCTCCCGCTTTTATTTTTATCAGCATTGTTAAGCATTGTCAGTATACTGACCGAGCATTACAAAGTCACACAGCTTGCCCAATTGCTCAGGAATTGGAGCATTGGCTTGCTTGGTTTATTTTTAACAGTCTTTCTGGGTGTAATATCTGTCCAGGGGGCTTCAACCGCGATTACGGACGGAGTAACGATTAGAACGGCGAAGTTTCTTACGGGGAATTTTATTCCGGTTATTGGACAAGCATTCACCGACGCAACAGATACAGTCATCAGTGCGTCTGTTCTTTTAAAAAATACAGTGGGAATAGCAGGAGTCGTCATTTTACTGTTAATTGCTGCGTTTCCGGCACTCAAAATATTGATGATTGCCTTTATATACAAATTTGCTGCGGCGATCTTACAGCCGCTTGGCGGCGGTCCGGTTATCGCATGCCTTGATGTTATCAGCAAGAGTGTCGTTTATGTATTTGCCGCATTGGCAATCATATCGCTTATGTTTTTTTTAAGCGTCACCGTTATCATTGCCGCCGGAAACTTGACGATGATGGTGAGATAGGAGGGAGAATGATGAATTTTTTAAAGGAATGGATCACAAATATCATTCTCTTTATCTTATTGGCAACGGTCATCGATATGCTTCTCCCCAACTCGAATCTTCAAAAATACGCAAAGATTGTGACCGGCTTGCTGTTGATTGCGATTATTTTAACGCCCGTGCTAAAGCTATTTTCCAACGATTTTGAAACAGCTCTTTCATCCATTGCTCTTTTTGAAAATTCTAGAGAAAAAAATATGGAAAATTTAATAGAAATGAAGAAAAAAGAAATACAAGCTTCTCAACATGCATATATTTTAGAACAAATGGCTGTCCAGTTAGAAAAGGACGCAGAGGGGGAGTTGATGGAACAGTACGGCTTGGAAATTACTAAAATTGATTTTTTAGTAAATGAAGATGACAAGAGTTCCTTTCCGGAAAATCTGGAAAAAATAGTGGTCCAGTTGCGCAAACCAAAAGAACAATCCGGAGCAATTGAAGTGGTAAAAAAAGTAGAAATTAATACAAAACATCCTCTTCCATCAGAACAGCCTGCCGAAACGAAAAAAATCACTTCTTTTCTCTCGCAAAAATGGAATATGAAAGATGAAGTTATCGAAGTAATGATAGAAGGGGGGATACCGGAAGAGAATGAACAATGATAAAGGACCGCTGACTTGGCTTAAAAATCTCTTTTTGAAAGAAGGACAATCAGAAAAAAAACCGGGAAAATACCATTATTTGCTTCTCGTTATTTTATTTGGTGCAGCGATTATGCTCATAAGCAATTTGCTTTACAGCGGGAATGCTTCAACGTCGGATATGCAGGTTTTTAACAATAAAGAAACAAATGAAACAGAAGATGTTCCAGCCTTTGGACAAAAGAAATCAGAAGAAAAAAGTTTGATGCAGCACTATGAAGAAGCTTATGAAACCCAGTTAAAAGAGGCACTGGAAGGAATCCTTGGTGTAGATGATGTCACCGTTGTAGTCAATGTGGATGCAACTGAAAAACAGGTATTAGAAAAAAATTTCGTTACACAGTCTCAAACGACGACCGAAACGGATCGGGAAGGCGGAACAAGAAAAGTAGAAGATGCTTCTAAAGATGAACAATTGGTTATCATTCGCAACGGAGAAAAAGAGATTCCGATTGTCGTTGAAACGAAGAAACCTGAAATTCGCGGAGTTCTTGTTGTGGCAAAAGGGGCAGACAACATACAAATAAAAAAATGGATTATTGAGGCTGTGACGAGAGTGCTGGATGTACCAAGCCATCGGGTTGCAGTTATGCCGAAAAAAACAAAGGGGGATTCATAAATGTTATTGAAAAAGCAAACAGTTTGGCTATTAACAATGTTAAGTTTGGTGGTTGTTCTTTCAGTTTATTACATTACCTCGCCAGAACAAAACGGCAACGGAGTGGCAGGAATAGAACAAAAAAGCGATGATCTTAAACCAGCGGTAAAAGGAGAAGAAAATGAAGCGGCAACCACTCAAACCGATTCAGGCGCCAAAATTATATCAGAGACGGCAAGCGACGAAGTGTTTGAAGCATTAAGGATGGATCTTGATGATCAGCGGAGCAAAAGGAAAGAGCAGCTTGAAGAAATTGTTGCTTCTACAGACCTTCCAACAGAAAAACGCAATCAGGCATATGACGAAATGAAAAAACTTGACGAAATTGCCTTAAAAGAAGAATTGCTTGAATCGTTAATAAAAGCAATGAACTATGAAGATGCTTTAGTTCGTGTTGACGGCGGCCAGGTGCGAATTACCGTTAAAGCAGATAAGCTTTCTCCATCTGCTGCAAATGAAATTATCCAAATGGTGAAACAAGAAATCAATGATTTGGAACATGTTGCAGTGAAATTTCAGCCGAATAAATAAAATACTTGATAAGCAATATGGAGAGCCCTTTGGATCGGGCTTTCCTTTATTTTTGTTGGATCTTCAATTATTTATTCAACAGAATCTTCGGTTTTATTATTTACACTCTATATATGGATTTTAAAAAAACCGCAATTGTTTAAAACAAATTGAAATTGGAAGACTGAAAAACAACCATACATTTATAATGTTGAACTTGCATTATGTATTATCGTATGATGTTATTAGTTAGTCTTAATTTTTGAATGACTGAGGTGTAAAAAATGTTAAAAGTGCAAGAAATTCGTGAACTGATAAAACTCATTGACAAATCAAGCATTGAAGAATTCATATTTGAACATGAAGGTTCAAAAATAAAATTGAAAAAAAGCAGTACTGAAACGATTGCTGTTTCACAGCCTGTTATACAGACTGCTGTTAATGAAACGCCAAAATCAGCAGCAGAACCGGTTCCGGTAGTGCAGGCCGAAGCAAAAGAATCAGAGCCGAAAGAGGAAACAACGCAAGAAACTGCCGCTGATACAGCGAATTTACATAAAATCACATCTCCTATGGTTGGTACTTATTATCAAGCACCTTCTCCGGATGCTGAACCGTTTGTCAAAAAAGGGTCTGTCGTTTCGAAAGATACTGTTGTGTGCATCATCGAAGCAATGAAGCTGTTTAATGAAATTGAAGCGGAGGTAAACGGTGAAATAGTTGAAATTCTTGTGAAAGACGGACAGCTTGTTGAATACGGCCAGCCTTTATTTTTGGTAAAACCTGAGTAAGGAGAATATTAAAATGATAAAAAAATTATTGATTGCCAATAGGGGAGAGATTGCCGTCCGTATTATCCGTGCTTGCCGAGAAATGGGGATTGAATCAGTTGCCGTCTTTTCTGAAGCAGACAGGGATTCTTTGCACGTGCAAATTGCCGATGAAGCATATTGTATCGGTCCGACTGCATCAAAGGACAGTTATTTGAACTTTACGAATATCATCAGCGTCGCCAAACTGACAGGTTGTGATGCCATCCATCCAGGGTATGGTTTTCTGGCTGAAAACGCTGATTTTGCAGAGCTTTGCCGGGAAGTAAATATTACTTTCGTCGGACCGAGCCCTGAAGCGATAACAAAGATGGGTACGAAGGACATTGCCAGAGAAACGATGAGGGAAGCTGGGGTGCCAATTGTCCCGGGATCGCAAGGCATTATTAAAAGTTCTGAAGAAGGAGTCGAATTGGCGGAAAAAATCGGTTTTCCGGTAATCATTAAGGCAACTGCCGGAGGAGGCGGAAAAGGGATCCGCATTGCAAAGACCGAGCAGGAATTAATCAAAGGTATTAAGATAACCCAGCAGGAAGCATTAACGGCATTTGGCAATCCAGGCGTATATATTGAAAAATATATTGAAGATTTTCGCCATGTTGAAATTCAAATTCTTGCCGATTCATATGGAAACGTCATTCATCTTGGAGAAAGAGATTGCTCTATTCAACGGCGCCTGCAAAAACTGTTGGAAGAAACGCCGTCGCCGGCTCTTGATGGTGAAATCCGTGAAGAAATGGGTACTGCCGCAGTAAAAGCTGCGAAAGCTGTTGATTATACAGGCGCAGGCACGGTAGAATTTATATATGATTATCGCAATCGCAAGTTTTATTTCATGGAAATGAATACACGCATTCAGGTGGAACATCCTGTTACGGAAATGGTGACGGGTGTTGATTTGATTAAAGAACAAATAAAAATTGCTTCAGGTGAGAGGCTAAATTTAAGACAGGAAGATGTAACCTTTAATGGTTGGGCTATTGAATGCCGAATAAATGCTGAAAATCCTGAGAAAAATTTCATGCCTTCTCCCGGAAAGATTAATATGTATTTACCGCCAGGTGGACTTGGCGTACGCATCGATTCAGCCGCTTATCCGGGTTATTCCATACCGCCATATTATGATTCAATGATTGCGAAAGTAATCACATACGGAAGTACTCGTGAAGAAGCAATTGATCGGATGAAAAGGGCGTTAAGCGAATTTGTGATTGACGGGATTCATACAACCATTCCATTCCATTTAAAGCTGCTCAACCACGAAAAATTTGTGGAGGGTCAATTCAATACAAAGTTTCTTGAAATGTATGATGTGATGAAAACAGACGATTAATTGGAGGTGCCATAAATGACTGAGAATCAAATTCTTGACATGAATCAAGAAAATACGGGCTTAGGGAAAGTGGAAATTGCCCCTGAAGTTATTGAAGTAATCGCAGGAATTGCCGCATCTGAAGTAGAAGGAGTTTCACAAATGCGCGGCAATTTTGCAACAGGTGTCGTCGAACGTCTTGGAAGGAAGAACCACGGCAAAGGCGTTAAAGTCGAGTTAACGGAGGACGGCATAAAGGTAGATGTGTATTGCATAATGAAGTTCGGTGTCTCCATCCCGGCTGTTGCCCAAAAAATTCAGGATAATATCCGCCAAGCGCTTTTGAACATGACCGCCCTTGAAGCACAGGAAGTCAACATCCATGTTGTCGGAATTCAATTCGAAAACCAAAAACCTGAAAGCGATTCCGAACAAGAAATATAGAAAGAAATGAGATCAGGGGCTGACTCATAAGGGTCTGAATCCCTCCGAATTTAACAATATTATAGAATGGGCTTTTTCAAAGTTTGTCTATATATTGTTTGGAGGGGTCTGACCCTTTACTTATGAGTCAGCCCCTTTATTTCATAAAAAATTTGCAAATACAAAAATAATAACACAAACCAATGCAGAGCACTTTTACTTATGCTATTATATTTGTTGTGAAAAAGTGGACAAACTAGCCGAAAAAGGAGCATTACAAAATGAAGAGACGGACAGCCAGAGAAAAAGCATTGCAGGCATTGTTCCAAATTGATGTAAGTAATGCGGAACCTGATGCAGCAATTGAACACGTATTGGAAGATGGCCATGGTGATGAATATTTAACCCGATTGGTAGACGGAACCGTTCAATACCGGGATGAAATAGATGAAACGATTAAAAAGCATCTTGAAAAATGGAAGCTGGAACGGCTGGCAAATGTGGACCGGAATTTATTAAGGATGGCAGTATTTGAATTAAAATATTGCCGTGATGAGGTTCCGGCCAATGTCGTACTTGATGAGGCAATTGAAATTGCAAAAATTTATGGTGATGAACAATCCAGCAGATTTATTAACGGTGTTCTTTCGAAAGTAAAAGATAGTTTATAACAAGCAAACTGTTTTATTTTTAATAAAGTGGAGGAAAGATCATGACAGCTCAAATTATTAACGGAAAAGAAATTGCAAAGAAAAAAAGGAGCGAAATTGCTAAAGAGGTAGACGAATTGAAAAAAAATCATGTGATCCCCGGTTTGGCAGTCATCCTCGTCGGAAACAACCAGGCATCAAGAACATATGTGAAAAGCAAGCAAAAAGCCTGCCAAGAACTTGGAATGCATTCTTTGTTAATTGAGTATCCAGAAACGGTTCAAGAATCAGAATTGTTAAGTAAGATTGATGAATTAAATCATGATGATGCCATTCATGGTATCCTCGTTCAGCTGCCTCTTCCTGACCATATTAATGAAGTGAAAGTGATAGAGGCGATTTCGCCAGCAAAAGATGTAGATGGTTTTCATCCCATCAATATCGGGCGGATGATGACAGGTCAGGATGCCTTTTTGCCTTGTACGCCGTATGGGGTAATGGTGATGCTGGAAGAAATGAATATTGAAATTGCAGGCAAACATGTTGTGATTATTGGACGAAGCAATATCGTCGGAAAGCCATCAGGACAATTGTTCCTTAATGAAAACGCAACTGTTACATACTGCCATTCAAAAACGAAAAATTTAGAAGAACACACGAAAAACGCTGATATCCTTGTAGCAGCAGTCGGTAGGGCGAATTTTATAACGGCCGATTATATTAAGGAAGGTGCGGTTGTAATTGATGTTGGAATTAATCGGAACGAAGAAGGAAAACTGTGCGGAGATGTTGACTTCGAGGAAGCAAAAGAAATTGCCAGTTATATAACCCCTGTACCCGGAGGGGTCGGACCGATGACGATAACGATGCTTATGTATAATACTTTAAAAGCAGCCAAAAACTTTCAATCAAAGCTGCAAAAAACAAAATAAAGGTAAATGAAAAAAGTCCCTTTCTATTTAATTTTTACTCCTTTCCGCTTTTGCACTAGGTGACGGATTTGGAATCTGAATTTATAATAGAAAGGGATAGTTTTTTATTTGTAATATAGAAGGAGCTTTCTATGAAAGAAACGCGTTATTTAACGGTCAACGCTTTAACAAAATATATTAAAAGAAAATTTGATGCCGATCCACATTTGCAAGATGTTCTAGTTAAAGGGGAAATTTCAAATTTTAAACAGCATTCGAGCGGCCATATGTATTTTACATTAAAAGATGATAAGGCGCGTATTCTGGCCGTTATGTTCACGAGTTATAATCGTTATATGAAATTCACTCCGGAAAATGGGATGAAAGTATTAATTAGAGGTGATATAACGGTTTACGAACCGAGCGGCCAATACCAAATTTATGTGAAAGACATGCAGCCGGATGGGATTGGCGAATTGTACCTTGCATTCGAGCAGCTGAAAGAAAAGTTGGAAAAAGAAGGACTGTTTGACCCTGATGTGAAAAAATCTATTCCAAAATTTCCGGAAATTGTCGGTGTCATAACTTCACCAACGGGAGCGGCGATCAGGGACATATTAACGACAATTAAAAGGCGGTTTCCGATTGCCAAAATTCTTATTTTTCCTGCTCTCGTACAGGGTGAACAGGCAGGGCGTTCCATTTCAAAGGCGATTGAATTGGCAAACGAAAGAGCAGACATTGACGTCTTAATTGTCGGGAGGGGCGGCGGTTCCATCGAAGAACTGTGGGCGTTTAATGAAGAGATCGTAGCAAGAGCTATATTTGTTTCTAAGATACCGATTATTTCGGCAGTCGGGCATGAGACAGATTATACGATCGCAGATTTTGTTGCCGATCTCCGTGCTCCGACTCCGACGGCAGCTGCCGAGCTTGCTGTACCTCATATTGATGAACTGACGGAAAGAATTATGAACAGAAAGTCCCGCCTTTTAAGAGCAATAAAAGAGAAAATCGGGATTCATAAAGAGCAGTTAACGCGAATTCAGAAATCGTATGCGTTTAAATATCCGCAAAAATTATATGAACAGAAGCTTGAACAGCTTGATAAGCTGACGGAGCAGCTGATGAAAGGGGCACGCAATATTTTTGGCTTAAAGGCCGAACAGCAAGACCAGCTGCTAAAGAGGCTTGAACGAAATCATCCGGCCCAATTGATGCAATTAGCCCGAGAGAATCATCAAAGGTTAAGGCGATCGCTGAACAAGGCGATGACAGGAATTTTTATAGAAAAGCAGAAAGATTTTCAATCTATTTTGTCAACATTAGAAGCATTAAGTCCGCTGAAAATAATGGAGAGGGGATACAGTCTGACATACACCGATGATGGAAATCTCATAAAAAGCGTATCACAAATAAAAAATGGCGAATCTGTTCAAGTCAGGTTATCTGATGGACAATTATATTGCAAAGTGACCGGAAAGAAAGTGAGTGGAAATAATGCTTGAAAATAATATAACTTTTGAAGAAGCAATGGAAAAGCTTGAGAGGATTGTAGAGCGGCTCGAAGAGGGAGATGTTCCTCTGGAAGAAGCTATTTCCATTTATAAACAAGGAATGGAACTTTCAAAGATTTGCCATGATAAATTGAAGAACGTTGAAGAGCAGTTAACGCAAATCTTAACAGAAGATGGGAAAACCGAAAACTTCTCTATCCAAGAGGAGGAATAATGTTGACTGTAAAACTGAAAGACTTTGCAAAAGAACATAAGGAGATGCTTGAAAACTGTTTGCGAGCATCGATTGAACGTCTCAATGCTCCATCCATTATAAAGGAATCAATGCTTTACTCGCTTGAGGCAGGCGGAAAGCGGATCAGGCCATTATTATTGTTTGCTACTCTCCATGCATTAGGCCATGACAGCAAAAAGGGGTTGAATACTGCAGCAGCAATCGAAATGATCCATACGTACTCCCTTATTCATGACGATTTGCCAAGTATGGATAATGATGATTTTCGCCGCGGAAAACCTACAAACCATAAAGTATTTGGAGAAGCATTCGCGGTATTGGCCGGGGATGCCCTTTTGACATACAGTTTTCAAATGATCAGTGAAACTCCGGAAGAATATGCTGCAGCTGACACAAAGCTGAATCTTATAAGAGAGCTTTCAAAAGCAGCCGGGGCAGAAGGTATGGTCGGCGGACAAGCTGCCGATATTGAAGGGGAAGGAAAACAGCTTGATTTGAGCCAGTTAGAGTATATTCATCATCATAAAACGGGAAAGCTTTTGGCATACAGTGTTTTAGCAGGTGCAATGCTTGCAGGGGCAAATGATGAACAAATGAAAGATCTGTCACAGTTTGCTTTTCACTTAGGGCTTGCTTTTCAAATTCGCGACGATATTCTCGATTTAGAAGGGCAGGAGGAATTAATCGGCAAGCCGGTTGGAAGCGATGCAAATAATCAAAAAAGCACATATCCTTCCCTTTTATCCATGGAGGGGGCAAAAGAAGCGCTTACAGACCATATTGGCAAAGCGAAGGCTTATTTGAAAAGCTCAAGCCTTTCTACCTCATTGCTTGTAGAAATCACCGAACTTGTCGCTGCAAGAGACCATTAAATGATCATCATTTGATGACATAAAACTTTTATGGTATAATAAGATAAAATATTGTGTTCATTGCCGTTATCACGTTTGTGTTAGCGGCTATTTTTTAAATAAAATCAATGGAAGCAAGGGAAATCCTTGCTTTTCTTGAGGAAAACAAGAATGATAAATGACAGTGATAAAAGAACATGAAAGTGAGTGATCCGTCAATGGATCTATTATCAATTAAAGACCCTTCCTTTTTAAAGGAGCTCTCAAATAAAGAATTGGAAGTGCTTAGTAAGGAAATCAGGCAATTCTTAATCGAAAAATTGTCAGTAACCGGAGGCCATATCGGACCGAATCTTGGTGTTGTAGAATTAACTATTGCTTTGCATAAATGCTTTGACAGTCCAAAAGATAAAATAATTTGGGATGTCGGGCATCAATCGTATGTACATAAAATTTTGACAGGCCGTGCCAGTCAGTTCGATACCCTCAGGCAATATAAAGGGCTGAGCGGTTTTCCGAAAAGAAATGAAAGCGTTCATGACATTTGGGAAACGGGACATAGTTCAACGTCTCTGTCTGCAGCTATGGGAATGGCTATTGCGAGAGATCTTAAAAAGGAAAAATCGTATATCGTTCCTGTCATAGGCGATGGAGCGCTGACAGGCGGAATGGCTTTGGAAGCATTAAACCATATCGGCCATGAAAAAAAAGACATGATTGTTATTCTGAATGATAATGAAATGTCGATTGCTCCAAATGTGGGAGCCTTACATAATATTTTAGGAAGGCTTCGAACTGCCGGCAAATACCATTGGGTAAAAGATGAGCTGGAAATGCTATTAAAAAAGATTCCTGCTGTCGGAGGCAAGCTAGCATCGACTGCTGAAAGAATAAAAGACAGTTTAAAATATATGCTTGTTTCGGGAATCTTTTTTGAAGAACTCGGTTTTACATATTTTGGACCGGTCGACGGACATAGCTTTGAGGATTTATTTGAAAACTTGAACTATGCGAAGAAAACGGATGGACCTGTCTTACTCCACGTCATCACGAAAAAAGGAAAAGGTTACTATCCTGCTGAGAATGATAGATCAGGGACATGGCATGGGACAGGTCCTTATAAAATTGAAACAGGCGACTTTTTAAAACCTGTTAATGCTCCGCCTGCCTGGAGCGAGCTCGTCAGTGAAACTGTCCGAAAAATAGCTCGGAAAGATGAACGAGTTGTTGCGATTACTCCTGCAATGCCTGTAGGTTCTAAATTGGAAGGGTTTGCCGGTGAGTTTCCGGACCGCATGTATGATGTCGGGATTGCCGAGCAGCACGCGGCAACGGTTGCAGCAGGATTGGCTGTGGAAAATATGAAGCCATTTTTGGCGATTTATTCAACCTTTTTGCAAAGAGCATATGACCAGGTTGTCCATGATATATGCCGCCAGAACTTGAATGTTTTTATTGGCATTGACCGGGCAGGATTGGTCGGAGCGGACGGCGAAACACACCAAGGTGTCTATGACATTGCATTTTTAAGGCATTTGCCAAATCTTGTGCTCATGATGCCTAAGGATGAAAATGAAGGGCAGCATATGGTGAATACTGCCTTAAAATATGATGACGGCCCGATCGCCATGCGTTTTCCGCGAGGGAACGGGATCGGCGTTCCGATGGATGAAAAGCTGCGTACGATTCCGATTGGAACATGGGAAGTTTTACGGGAAGGTAAAGATGCCGCTATCTTTACTTTTGGAACAACAATTCCAATGGCAATGGAAGCAGCAGTTTTAATGGAAAAGCAAGGAATTGCCGTAAAGGTTGTCAATGCCCGATTTATAAAACCGCTTGATGAAAAAATGCTCCATGCCATCTTAAATGAAAACATTCCAATTATTACGGTTGAAGAAGCTGTATTACAAGGCGGATTCGGAAGCGCTGTTCTTGAATTTGCCCATGACCATGGTTTTCATGAAGCAAAAATTGACCGGATGGGAATTCCTGATCAATTTATTGAACATGGCAGCGTAAATAAGCTTCTGGAAGAAATCGGACTGACGACTGAAAATCTCGTCTTAAAATTGAAAACAATGGTTAGAAAGAAACAAAAAAGGGCTCAATGAAAAATGAAAAGTAAAAAAGAACGATTAGACGTATTATTAGTTGAAAGAGGGCTTTTTGAAACAAGAGAAAAAGCGAAAAGAGCGATCATGGCCGGTCTCGTATACAGCAATGAAACCCGCCTTGAAAAACCGGGCGAAAAAGTAAGCTCTGATATTCATCTGACTTTGAAGGGAAATGTCCTTCCTTATGTGAGCAGAGGCGGACTAAAGCTTGAAAAAGCATTAAAAGAGTTCAATATTGACGTACGCGGGAAGGTCATGATCGACATCGGTGCTTCTACAGGTGGATTTACTGATTGCGCTTTGCAACACGGGGTTAAATTAACATATGCATTAGATGTCGGCTACAACCAGCTTGCATGGAAACTTCGCCAAGATGAACGAGTGATTGTGATGGAGCGAACAAACTTCCGCTATGTTACACCTGCAGATCTTAAAGAGGAAATGCCTGATTTTGCAACAATTGATGTATCTTTTATCTCATTGAAACTTATTTTGCCAGTGCTGAAGACTTTGCTTGTTCCAAATAGTGATGTAATTGCCCTTGTAAAGCCTCAGTTTGAAGCCGGCAAAGAACAAGTAGGAAAAAAAGGAATCGTTAGAGATCCAAAAGTACATGAAAACGTGCTGGAACAAATAATTGATTTCTCTCTCGGACTCGGCTTTCATGTCAAAAATCTTTCCTTTTCACCGATTACAGGCGGAGATGGGAATATCGAATTTTTGCTCCATTTGTATTGGGAAGGTGAAAAGGATCGCGGTGAAAACTTTTTATCAGTTTTACCGGCCGATGTTGTACAACATGCACATCAAGAATTAAAATCGAAAAAAACAAACGAGGAATAAGCACAACGCTTATTCCTTTTTTAAAAGGATTTTTTGCAAACTTTTCAGCTGTTGCATTAAAAGGAACATTTGTTCTATAATGAAAAAGAAAATCTACGGGATTGCTTTTTTCCGTGATTACACGCTTCGCTTGATGAGTCAAAACATCCGGCAACTCACGGGTATTTAAAGTTAACAACCTTTTAGAAATTAGTAGAAAAGAGCATAAAAGAAATGTACAAGAATTCGGAATTCGGCTAACATAATAGTAGCTATATACAAAAATTGTCGATGTTTGATCCTTACTAGAGGTGATTTTGAAATGACTAAAGGACAGCGCCATATCAAAATTAGAGAAATTATTGCCAATAATGACATAGAGACTCAGGACGAGCTTGTAGACCAATTGAAAAAAGCAGGTTTTAACGTCACCCAGGCAACAGTATCCCGGGACATAAAAGAGCTTCACTTAGTAAAAGTTCCTTTAATGGATGGAAGATATAAATATAGTCTGCCTGCTGATCAGAGATTCAATCCATTACAGAAGTTAAAACGTGCTCTTATGGATGCTTTTGTAAAAATTGATGCAGCAGGACATCTTCTTGTCATGAAAACTCTTCCGGGAAACGCAATGGCAATCGGAGCATTAATCGACAACCTTGATTGGGAAGATATTTTAGGAACGATTTGCGGTGACGATACAATCTTAATTATTTGCAGAACACCTGAAGATACAGAAATCGTTTCAAATCGATTTCTTGAAATGCTCTAATATGAGGTGACGATTCTTGCTAAGCGAACTATCCATTCGAAATTTTGCCATTATTGAATCCCTCTCAATATCTTTTGAAAAGGGCTTAACCGTTTTAACGGGAGAGACGGGGGCTGGTAAATCGATTATCATCGATGCAATTCATTTGTTAGTCGGCGGTAGAGGGTCTTCCGAATTTGTCCGCCATGGAGAGGATAAAGCAGAAATCGAAGGGCTTTTTCTTTTGGATGATGAAAGCCATCCGTGTTATGAAAAAGCAAGAGAATTCGGCATTGAGATTGAAGAAGGAATGATTGTTTTGCGGCGGGATATTTCCAAGAATGGAAAAAGTGTATGCCGAATAAACGGGAAACTGGTGACGATTTCTGCATTGCGGGAAATTGGAAGCACCTTAATTGATATTCACAGCCAGCATGAACATCAGGAATTAATGGACGAAACAATGCATTTGCCTTTGCTTGATCAATTTGGAGCAGAGGAAATTTTCCCTGCTGTTAAGGAATACCAAGAAGTTTACCGGGCATATGAAAAAACAATGAAAAAACTGAAAAGCCTGAATGAAAATGAACAGCAAATGGCTCACAGACTTGATTTAATCCAATTTCAATTAGAGGAAATTCAAGCTGCCGATCTCAAACTGAATGAAGATGAAGAGCTTTATGAAGAAAAAAGAAGGCTCAGCAATTTTGAACGAATATATGAAGCCATGCAATTAAGCTATTCAGCACTTCAAGGAGAACAAAAAGGATTGGATTGGATCGGCCTTGTAATGAGCCATCTTGAAGATGCGGCTGAATTGAATCCTGCTTATAAGGACCTTTTCGAAACGGTTTCCAACTGTTATTATGCGCTTGAAGATGTTTCCCATACACTTAGGAACGAACTTGAATTGCTTGAATTTGATCCTGAGCGGTTGAATGAAATCGAAGACAGGCTGAATGAAATTAACGCGCTCAAACGTAAATACGGGAAAACAATTGCTGAAGTACTTGAATATGCAGCAACGATTGAAGAAGAGATTGAAACACTGCAAAACAAAGAAACACATATCGGGCAATTGGAAAAAGACCTAGCTTCATTAAGAAAAGATTTATTAGTTGAAGCGAAAAATGTAACAGAACTGCGAAAGAAATATGCAAAAAAACTGACGAAACTGATTCACCAGGAATTAAAAGACCTTTACATGGCCAAAACTGTTTTTGAGGTAAAAATCGAATCGGATGAAAGCAATTTTACGAAAAAAGGCATAGATAATGCTGAATTTCATATTTCCACTAATCCCGGCGAGCCATTAAAGCCATTGTCAAAGGTCGCGTCAGGTGGCGAGCTTTCAAGAATTATGCTGGCGTTAAAGAGCATATTCTCGAAACACCAAGGTGTTACTTCAATCATTTTTGATGAAGTGGATACAGGTGTGAGCGGAAGGGTTGCCCAGGCGATCGCAGAAAAAATATACAAAGTTTCTATCGGCTCTCAAGTGCTTTGCATTTCCCATCTTCCTCAAGTAGCCGCAATGGCGGATACTCATTTGTTTATTGCAAAAGTAACGAAGGGTGGAAGAACCATTACTTCGGTAACTCCTTTATCAGATGCTGAAAAAATTAAGGAAATCGGCAGAATGATCTCGGGTGTTGAAATTACGGATTTAACGAAAAAGCATGCAGAAGAATTATTGTTGCTCGCCAACCAAATAAAAACAACTTGAAAAGCTATCCATTCCCGGATAGCTTTTTTATGGTTCCAGCGGTTATAAATGAGTTGTAAGCAGGCAAAATTAAAGATGTAGCCATTTTGAAGTATGTGGACTAGAAGCGAGGAGAGTGAAGGTTTTGAAATATGAACTGCTGAAAAAAATAATTGGTGGAATTCTCCTTGTTTCATTAGTAGCCATCGGGTTTTCGAAACCGATGCAGGAATATGTAAATATTCCGCAAAAGATAACTCTTTTTGAAGGGCAGCATTTCAGTCTGCCTAAGGCTGTCAATGTTTCAGCTTCTTTGTCTGCTGATAATAAAAGTATTGCACTTGAACAAAACCGGCATTCATTATCCCTTCAGGCAAATAGTCCTGGAAAAAATGAAATGATGTTAGAAATAGCCGGTTTTCCCATTAAACAGGTCGATGTAGATGTATTAAAGGATTTTAGAGTAATTCCTGGAGGACAATCAATTGGAATTAAGTTGAATACTGTTGGTGTTTTAGTGGTAGGGCACCATCAGATTGATACAGAGGAAGGAAAAGTTTCTCCCGGTGAAATTGCAGGCATTAAAGTCGGGGATATTATTACAGAAATTGATGGCAAACGTATTGAGAAAATGGCAGACGTTGCTCCGCTAGTGCAAAAAACAGGCAATGAAGGAAAGCCTTTAGATATTGTAATTAATCGAGAAAATCAAATAATCAAAACAAAGTTGAAGCCCATGAAAGACAAAAAAGAAAAAACATATAAGCTGGGGCTTTATATACGTGATTCAGCTGCGGGGATAGGGACAATGACTTTTTATCAACCTGAATCAAAAAAATACGGTGCTTTAGGGCATGTCATTTCTGACATGGACACAAAAAAGCCAATTGTCGTCGAGGATGGGCAAATTGTCCGTTCAACTGTCACTTCAATTGAAAAAGGGAGCAACGGAGATCCGGGAGAAAAGCTGGCACGGTTTTCAACTGACCGCGAAGTTATTGGAAATATAAGCAGAAACAGTCCGTTTGGGATTTTTGGAAAACTAAACAAAGAATTAAAAAATGGAGTATTGGATAAACCTCTTCCAATCGCATTATCACATCAAGTGAAAGAAGGTCCTGCACAAATTTTAACGGTTGTAAATGATGATGAAGTTAACCTCTTCGATATTGAAATTGTCAGTACAATTCCGCAAAAATTTCCGGCAACAAAAGGGATGGTTATTAAAGTAACTGATCCAAAGCTTCTTGAAAAAACAGGCGGAATCGTTCAAGGAATGAGCGGAAGCCCGATTATTCAAAATGGCAAACTTGTTGGAGCAGTTACCCATGTCTTTGTAAATGATCCAACTTCAGGTTATGGAGTCCATATTGAATGGATGTTAAATGAAGCAGGAATCGATATATATGAAAAACCTCGAGAAAAAGCTTCATAAATGTTTTGGACGCAAAAATAGGCGGAATTCCGCCTATTTTTGTCGTTTTCAAATATGGTAAAATATAATTAAAGATTTTTCGACAAAAGCAAAAATAATTAAATGTCAAATAGCGAAATACGTCGAAAATAAAAGAAATTTAAAGAAAAAATAAGGTTAAGGTCCTTTTTTTAGAAAATATAAAAAAACAAGAGGAATTTTAATTGCATTGTCGAAATTGTCATTTAGAATAAAAAATAAGATAAGATAGGAAAAGAGACCATTAAGTGGAATCAGGGAGGAAACAAAAATTGAAAGAAATTAAAGTCTGTGTCGTGGATGACAATAGAGAACTTGTAGGTTTGCTTGAAGAATATATATCTTCGCAAGATGATATGGAAGTAGTCGGTGTGGCACATAACGGACAGGAATGCTTGGATTTGCTTGAAGAAACGGATCCTGATGTACTTGTTTTAGATATCATTATGCCTCATTTAGACGGGCTGGCTGTGCTCGAAAGACTTCGAACATTGAAAAAGAATCCTCTTCCAAATGTAATCATGCTGACAGCCTTCGGCCAGGAAGATGTAACAAAAAAAGCAGTAGACCTTGGAGCATCCTATTTTATTCTAAAACCGTTTGATATGGAAAATCTGGCTAATCACATTCGCCAAGTAAATGGGAAATCTAACACACTTATACGAAAATCTTCTGCACCAAGTCACCGCCCTCAAACTGAGCAAAAACCAAAAAACCTGGAAGCAAGCATTACAAGTATCATACACGAAATTGGTGTTCCTGCGCATATTAAGGGATATTTATACTTGCGGGAAGCCATTTCTATGGTCTTTAATGATATTGAACTGCTTGGTTCAATTACAAAAGTGCTTTATCCGGATATCGCAAAAAAATACAATACAACAGCCAGCCGTGTTGAAAGAGCAATCCGTCATGCGATTGAAGTTGCTTGGAGCCGCGGCAATATTGATTCAATTTCATCTCTTTTCGGCTATACAGTAAGCATGTCAAAAGCAAAACCTACAAATTCTGAATTCATTGCGATGGTAGCTGACAAGTTAAGGTTGGAACATCGAGCTTCTTGAGAAGAATTGTTTAATCATTTGAAATTATTGATTCTATTTTCTTTGAGGCTGACCCAAAATCAAAAAAGCGAAGCACTTATCGGTCAGCCTTTTTTCAATGGAAAAGCATAAAGTATGAAAACCGCGTCATTATTTAGAAGGAGCAGGTAACAATGACAATGATTTTTGCGCATCGCGGCTATTCTGCAAAATTTCCTGAAAATACGATGCAGGCATTCATTGAAGCGGAGAAAGCGGGAGCAGATGCTTTGGAAATAGATGTTCAGCTTACAAAAGATGGAGAAGTCGTCATTATACATGATGAGAAGGTTGACAGAGTAACAAACGGCCAAGGATATGTAAAGGAATTCACTTATAAGGAATTGAGAAAGCTCGATGCCGGTTTTCATAAGAAAACTACAGCCAAAATGGAACCTATTCCTTCGCTGGAGGAACTCTTAGAGTGGATGACAACTAATCGGCTTATTTGCAATATTGAGCTTAAGAACAATTTTTTTCCTTATGAGGGAATAGAAGAGAAAGTAATAAAAATGGTGAGAAAATATAATCTTTCGAACCGGATTATTATTTCTTCATTCAATCATTACAGCATTGTTTACAGCTACCGGCTTGCTCCGGAAATTGAAATTGCACCATTATACTCAGAGAACCTTTATATGCCATGGGTTTATGCCAAATCGATTCGTGCGAAAGGAATCCATCCAAAACTCATTACAGCAACAGATGAAGTGATTCTAGCGAGCATTGAAAATGGAATACAGATAAGGCCATATACGGTAAATAAGGAGGATGATATGAAGCGGTTGTTTTCGATTCGATGTTCGGCTCTAATTACCGATGAACCAAAAAAGGCAATGAAAATACGGCAGCAGATTCAATCCGCTATCTGATTTGGCGTAAAACTGACAAAAGAAAAGGGCCGATCCTTTAAACGAAAGGGTCGTCCCTTTATTTTTTCGCGCCACAACCAGATTGCCTCTGAAATCTTTTCTGTACTTTATTTCTTTTCCTGTCCCGGTGCAAAATAAAACCTGCCACAAACCCCAAACCTGCCAGAAAAAGAAGCAGCCCGGCTAAAAATTGCAGCCAGAGAAACGGAAAGGGAGTCTGCAAAATACCAAACACCATATCCCTCATCAATTTTATACCGATGGCTGCGAAAATACCCGGAATCAGCAATATGAGTAATGCTATTATTCTGCTCATAAATAATCCCTTCAATCTTTGTCTATTTTCACGAAATATAAAATTCAAGCACTGTATACAATTTGAATGGAATTTGTCGCAATATTTTGGTTCTAATCGCGGCGCATTTACTCCTTTTGTTTCTTACGAAAATGATAAATCATCTTTGGAATTTGTCAAGGAAGATAAATAACCTTAAAATGAATTTGAAAAATGTTGCAGGGCAAATATGAAAATTATTTCATAAAAGATGGAGTGGAACCATATGCAAACAGCGATGATCGTTGGAGCAGGCAAAGGCGGAATTGCCATTTTAAAAATATTAAAAGAAACAGCCATCCTCGATGTAAAAGTGATTGTTGACAATAATCCTGATGCACCAGGAATATTAATTGCAAAACGTGAAGGGATTAAAACAGGGACAGATTGGCGTGATTACATTTCTGAAAAGGTTGACATCATTTTTGAAGTGACTGGAAAAAAAGAAGTATTCACAGCTTTAAGGGATGCTAGAAGCAAAGATACAATTCTTATTCCGGGAAGCGTTGCTTTTCTCATTGCAAAACTTTTCGAAGAAAAAGAAGAATATATTGAAAAATTCCGTAATGAAAATTATAAACATGATTTGATTTTTAATTCAACCGATGATGGAATGGTAGGAATTGATAATCAATGCAAAATAATTTTATTTAACAAAAGTGCGGAAAAAATAATTGGAATTCCACAAGCGGAAGCAAAGGGGAAACATATTTATGAGGTAATTCCGACTAGCCTGCTTCCAAGGGTATTAGAAACAAGAAGAATTGAAGCGAATCAGGAACTGATATTGGAAAATGGTTTGAAAATAATTACAACTCGAATACCAATTGTTGATGAAAATGATCAATTGATCGGCGCATTTTCTGTTTTCAAAGATATTACCGAAGTTGTCAATCTTGCAGAAGAAGTAACAAATCTTAAAGAAATTCAAACAATGCTTCAAGCGATTATTCATTCAAGCGATGATGCAATCTCTGTAGTTGATGAAAAAGGCAGGGGAATCTTAATTAATCCTGCTTATACAAGGATAACAGGCTTAACGGAAGAGCAGGTGATCGGAAAACCTGCTACTGCAGATATTTCCGAAGGGGAAAGCATGCATATGAAAGTGCTGAAAACTAGAAGAGCAGTACGCGGAGTTGCCATGCGCGTTGGCCCGATGAAAAAAGAAGTTGTTGTAAATGTTGCGCCTATTATTGTCGATGGAAAGCTTAAAGGAAGCGTCGGTGTTATCCATGATATGTCGGAAATCCAAAACTTGAACAGGGAGCTTAACCGGGCCCGGCAAATCATCCGAACGTTAGAAGCAAAATACTCGTTTGAAGATATTATAGGGCAATCAGAGGAAATGAAAATTGCTATTGAACAAGCAAAATTGGGTGCAAAAACACCGGCTACCGTCCTTTTAAGAGGCGAGTCAGGTACGGGAAAAGAACTGTTTGCCCATGCAATCCATAATGCAAGTGACCGAAAATATAATAAATTTATCCGAGTCAATTGTGCTGCTTTATCAGAGTCGTTGTTGGAAAGTGAATTATTCGGCTATGAAGAAGGAGCTTTTTCCGGAGCAAAGCGCGGCGGAAAAAGAGGTTTTTTTGAAGAAGCAAACAACGGCAGCATTTTTCTTGATGAAATTGGAGAACTTAGTGCAAATACACAGGCAAAGCTCCTGAGAGTGCTTCAGGAAAATGAAATTGTTCGCGTTGGCGGTACAAAATCAATTCCGATTAATGTTCGTGTCATCGCTGCCACGAATGTAAATCTAGAAAAAGCCATTGCGAAAGGAACTTTTAGGGAAGACTTATACTACCGGCTTAATCGGATGCCGATCCATATTCCTCCTCTCAGAAGAAGAAAAGAAGATATCCCGCTTTTATGCGTACGGCTTATTCAAAAAATCAATCAGGATTACGGACGCAACGTAGAAAGCATTTCCGAACGTGCGATGGAACAATTGATGGCTTACGATTGGCCGGGCAATGTGAGGGAGCTTGAGAATGTTCTTGGAAGAGCGATGATCTTTCTTTACTATTCGGAAACGGAAATTGATTTATTCCACCTTCCGGAGTTGAAAGGTAAGCCGACTGACGAAACAAGAGTACCAGAACCAGCACATCAAGAGCTTTTTGAGGGATCTCTGAACGAGCAGCTTGAAAAATATGAAGAAAAAATCATCAGGCATGTACTGATTAAATGTAATGGCAATAAGACACAAGCTGCAAAAACTCTTGGAATTTCCGTTCGTAACTTGTATTACAAATTGGAGAAGTATCGTATTGAAAATAATAGCATGCAATAAATTTCATAGTGAGAAAAAAATTGCATGAATAAAAAGTGGTAAATAAAGCGTTTTCATTTCGAAAAATTGGCACGTTTCTTGCATAATTAGTATAATGAGTGCTGCGTCTATGTGAAAGGGGTTTTAGCTCATAATGAAATTGGATACGCTGATCGAAAAAGCAACCCAATCAAAAAAACAAATGGTAGCAGTTGCTGCAGCTGATGATGAAGAAGTCATCGAAGCAGTTTCTATGGCACTTGAGCAAAATTTGGCTGATTTTTTGCTGTTTGGAGATAAAGAAAAAATCCTCAAATTTATGAATAAAAACTATTCTGGTATGGAAAAAAATGAGAATCTCAAAATTATTCATGCGAATACGAATGAACTTGCAGCTGAACATGCTGTAAAAGCTGTAAAGCTAAATGAAGCGAACGTGTTAATGAAGGGTAATATTCCGACAGCAACAATTTTAAAAGCGGTGTTGAACAAGGAATTTGGTTTGCGAACAGGAAATGTGCTTTCACATGTAGCAGTTTTTGAAGTGCCCGGTTATAACCGATTTACAATTGTCACTGATGCAGCCATGAATATCGCTCCAGACCTTGAGCAAAAAGCAAAAATTATAAACAATGCTGTTATGGTGGCAAAAGGGATAGGGATTGAGATGCCAAAAGTAGCCCCGCTGGCAGCTGTTGAAATGGTAAACCCTTCTATGCAAGCGACGCTTGATGCTGCTTTGCTGACCCAAATGAACCGCAGGGGACAAATCAGCGGTTGCATTATTGACGGACCTCTCGCGTTGGATAATGCAGTTTCAAAATATGCAGCAGAACATAAAGGAATTGGCGGGGATGTTGCAGGACAGGCTGATATTTTATTAGTTCCGACAATTGAAGTTGGAAATGTACTTTATAAGTCATTAATTTATTTTGCAAATGCAAAAGTCGGTGCTATTATTGCAGGTGCAAAGGCCCCAATTGTTTTAACTTCAAGAGCAGATAGTGCCGAAAGCAAACTATATTCACTTGCATTGGCTCTATGCTCTGCAAAATAGAATACGCGAGCGCGGTGGAGGAAATTTACAATGAAGATTTTTCAATATTTAGAGAAATATGATTATGAACAACTAGTTTTTTGCCAAGACAAACAATCAGGATTAAAAGCCATAATTGCGATCCATGATACAACGCTTGGACCGGCTTTAGGCGGCACACGCATGTGGACTTATGATTCAGAAGAAGAAGCAATTGAAGATGCGCTGCGATTAGCACGAGGAATGACATATAAAAACGCTGCTGCCGGCTTGAATCTTGGCGGAGGAAAAACAGTAATTATCGGCGACCCTCGAAAAGATAAGAACGAAGAAATGTTCCGAGCATTTGGCCGTTATATCCAAGGGTTAAATGGCCGTTATATCACAGCTGAGGATGTTGGCACCACTGTTGCAGACATGGATCTTATTCATGAAGAAACCGATTATGTAACAGGCATTTCACCGGCATTCGGATCTTCCGGAAATCCATCGCCTGTAACAGCATACGGAGTTTACCGAGGTATGAAAGCCGCAGCTAAAGAAGCTTTTGGAACAGATTCATTAGAAGGAAAAGTAATTGCTGTTCAAGGTGTTGGAAACGTCGCATATAACCTGTGCCGCCACCTTCACGAAGAAGGTGCACAATTAATCGTGACTGATATCAATAAGGAAGCAGTTCAACGTGCAGTCGAAGAATTTGGCGCCAAATCGGTTGAGCCAAATGAAATTTATGGAGTTGAATGTGATATTTATTCACCATGCGCTCTAGGCGGCGTCATTAACGATGAAACAATTCCTCAAATTAAAGCAAAAGTTATTGCAGGTGCAGCCAATAACCAATTAAAAGATGCTCGCCACGGAGATATCATTCACGAAATGGGAATTATCTATGCTCCAGATTATGTTATCAATGCCGGCGGAGTAATCAATGTTGCCGATGAGCTTTACGGCTACAATCGTGACCGTGCGATGAAAAAAGTGGAAATGATCTACAACAATATTGAAAGAGTTATTGAAATTGCAAAACGTGATAGTATACCAACATACAGGGCTGCAGACCGCATGGCAGAAGAGCGGATTGAAAGAATGCGCAATTCACGCAGTCAATTTCTGCAAAATGGCCATCACATATTAAGCCGCCGTAAATAAAAATTTTATGGAAAAACGCTGGATGAGATTTCAGCGTCTTTCCCTATTTATTTTCATATACCTTAATAAGGAATTAATATTAATGAAATTTTTTTAATTCATACAGTGTTTGTTCTATTTAATTGGAGGTTACGACGTTGCAAGAAAAAACATATCGGATTCTTGTCATCAATCCTGGTTCTACATCAACGAAAATAGGAGTTTTCGATAATGAGATGTCCGTTTTTGAAAAAATAATTCGACATGATGCAGAAATGATCAATTCTAGTGATGAAATTATTTCTCAATATGAATTTCGAAAAAAAACCATTCTTGAATCACTGGATAACGAAGGCATTAATATTTCAAAGATAAGTGCCGTATGCGGTCGAGGCGGTTTGTTAAGGCCAATAGAGGGAGGTACATATGCCGTAAATGAACAAATGATATCTGATCTTCGTGAAGGCTATGCGGGACAGCATGCTTCCAACCTTGGCGGAATTTTGGCATACGAGATTGCTTCAGGCTTAAACGTTCCTGCTTTTATTGTGGACCCAGTAGTCGTAGATGAACTTGACCCGATTGCCCGAATTTCCGGATTTCCACTTATTGAAAGAAAAAGCATCTTCCATGCGCTTAACCAAAAATCGGTAGCGCGAAGAGTTGCTAAAGAATTAGGAAAGAAATATGAAGAATTGAATCTGATTGTTGCACATTTGGGAGGCGGTATAACTGTCGGCGCCCATAAAGAGGGAAGAGTGATTGATGTTAATAACGGTCTTGACGGGGATGGCCCGTTCAGCCCTGAACGGACCGGCACCGTGCCTGCAGGAGATTTGGTCAACCTTTGTTTCTCCGGTGTCTATTATAGGGAAGAAATCATGAAAAAACTTGTCGGACAGGGCGGCCTTGCTGCATATCTTGGTACAAAGGACGCGGTAAAAGTGGAAAAAATGATCGAACAAGGCGATAAAAAAGCAGAACTCATTTATTTTGCAATGGCGTACCAAGTTGCAAAGGAAATCGGCGCTGCAAGTGCAGTTTTAGCCGGTAAAGTACATGCAATTATTTTAACGGGCGGTCTTGCATTCGGGAAACAATTTGTAAATACAATCAGTGAACGTATTAATTGGATCGCGGATGTAATTGTCCATCCAGGTGAAAATGAACTGCAAGCATTGGCAGAAGGAGCTTTGCGGGTATTGCGCGAAGAAGAAGAAGTAAAGGAATATCCAGGAAAATTAAAACATGCAGAGCTCGTAAATTAGAGGAGGAATGATAAGTGGCTCAAGAATATGATTTAGTGATCCTTGGCGGCGGTACCGGTGGTTATGTTGCAGCCATTCGCGCCTCACAGCTCGGCCTTAAAACAGCCGTTATTGAGAAAGAAAAGTTGGGAGGAACTTGCTTGCATAAAGGATGTATTCCGAGTAAGGCTCTTCTCAGAAGCGCAGAAGTATTTGCGACTGCGAAGCGCGGAGAAGAATTTGGCGTCATGGCGAAAGAAGTCAGCATTAACTTCGGCAAAGTACAGGAGCGGAAAAATAAGATAGTTGGCCAGCTTTATCAAGGAGTCCAGCATCTGATGAAGCAGGGGAAAATCGATGTTTACAAAGGTACTGGCCGAATTTTGGGACCGTCTATTTTTTCACCAATGCCAGGTACAATTTCCGTTGAGATGAACAATGGGGAAGAAAATGAAATTGTTATTCCTAAAAATGTAATCATTGCAACCGGATCGCGACCACGTACTCTTCCAGGATTAGAACCGGACAGAGAGTTTGTTTTAACTTCTGATGAAGCTCTTGAAATGGAATTTCTCCCTAAATCGATCATTATTTTGGGCGGAGGTATCATCGGTATTGAGTGGGCATCCATGCTTTCAGACTTCGGTGTTGATGTAACGGTTATAGAGTATGCGGAACGTATTATTCCAACTGAAGATAAAGAGATTTCTAGAGAAATGCATCGCCAGATGAAAAGGAAAGGCGTAAAAATTGCAACAAGTGCCAAAGTTCTCCCTGAAACTCTTCAAAAAGGCGGAGGGGTAATCATTTCCGCCGAAGTAAAAGGCGTGCAAAAAGAATTTAAAGCAGAAAAAATTCTCGTTTCTGTTGGGCGCCTGGCAAATGTTGAAGGAATAGGACTTGAAAATACAGAAATACAAGTTGAAAATGGCTGTATTGCAGTGAATGAATACTTTCAAACGAAAGAATCTCATATTTATGCAATTGGCGATTGTATCGGCGGCCTGCAGCTTGCCCATGTTGCAGCCCGTGAAGGAATTGTTGCTGTTGAGCACATTGCCGGCCAAAATCCATCTCGTATTGATTATAGTCTTGTGTCAAAATGCATTTACAGTAATCCGGAAGCAGCAAGCGTAGGTTTTTCGGAAGATGAAGCTAAAGAAAAAGGCTACAAAGTTAAAGTGGGCAAATTCTCTTTCCGTGCAATTGGAAAGGCGCTTGTATTCGGGGAATCAGATGGCTTTGTTAAAATTGTCGCAGATGAAGAAACAGATGATATCCTTGGAGTTCATATGATTGGTCCACACGTAACAGACATGATTTCTGAAGCAGGATTGGCGCGCGTCCTAGATGCATCCCCTTGGGAAGTTGCCCATACAATACACCCGCATCCAACATTATCAGAAGCGATCGGAGAAGCCGCACTCGCAGTAGACGGAAAAGCAATCCATTCTTGATTTGTGGGGTCAGGCCCGCTCCGCGTTAAAGCGTTAAAGCAATGTGGGCCAGATCCCGGATATTGATTTAGGAGGTTAAGTGAAATGGCTGAAAATCGGCATAATGTTTTAGGTTTAAGCGATGATAATGTGTTGGAAATGTATGAAACTATGCTTTTGGCGCGCCGTATTGATGAACGCATGTGGCTTTTAAACCGTGCTGGAAAAATTCCTTTCGTCATTTCTTGCCAAGGTCAAGAGGCAGCACAAGTTGGTGCAGCGTTTGCACTTGACCGTGAAAAGGACTATGTCTTGCCTTATTATCGTGATATGGGTATTGTTTTAACTTTTGGTATGACTGCAAAAGAATTGATGCTTTCCGGATTTGCAAAAGCTGAAGATCCTAACTCCGGTGGCCGCCAAATGCCCGGGCATTTCAGCAAAAGGAAAAACCGCATTGTGACAGGTTCATCTCCGGTTACAACGCAAGTTCCCCATGCTGTTGGGATCGCATTGGCAGGACGTATGGAAGGGAAAGATCTCGTTGCATTAGTAAGCTTTGGTGAAGGCTCGTCGAACCAGGGAGACTTCCATGAGGGTGCAAACTTTGCGGGAGTTCATAAATTGCCAGTTATTTTCATGTGCGAAAACAACAAATATGCTATTTCTGTTCCATATGAAAAACAAGTAGCTTGCGAAAAGGTATCCGACCGTGCGATCGGTTATGGAATGCCCGGCTTTACTGTGGACGGAAACAATCCTCTCGAAGTTTATAAAGCTGTTAAAGAAGCGGCAGACCGCGGACGCCGCGGTGAGGGACCTACATTAATTGAGGCGATTACCTATCGTTTAACCCCTCATTCTTCAGACGATGATGACCGTAGTTATCGTGCTCCTGATGAGGTAGCGGCAGCAAAAACGAAGGATCCGATTATTACTTTTGGAGCTTACTTAAAAGAAGTCGGAGTAATGACCGATGATTTGGAAAAAGAAGTTAATGACCGTGTTATGAAAATAGTAAATGAAGCGACAGACTATGCTGAGAATGCGCCGTATGCGGAACCGGAACACGCGTTGAAACATGTTTATGCTGAGAAGTAAGGGGGAACGAACATGGCGGTAATTTCCTATATTGATGCAGTAACAATGGCAATCCGTGAAGAGATGGAAAGAGATCCGAAAGTCTTCGTATTAGGTGAAGATGTTGGAAAAAAAGGCGGAGTTTTTAAGGCAACTCAATGTCTCTATGAAATATTCGGTGAAGAACGGGTAATTGATGCTCCTCTTGCAGAATCGGCAATCGCTGGTGTTGGAATCGGAGCGGCTATGTATGGCATGCGGCCGATTGCTGAAATGCAATTTGCAGATTTTATTATGCCTGCAGTTAATCAAATAATTTCTGAGGCTGCTAAAATCCGCTATCGTTCAAACAACGATTGGAACTGTCCAATTGTCATTCGAGCTCCTTATGGCGGCGGGGTTCACGGCGCTCTTTACCATTCACAATCGGTTGAGGCAATATTTGCAAACCAGCCGGGCCTGAAAATTGTCATGCCTTCCACACCGTACGATGTGAAAGGTTTATTAAAAGCAGCAATTCGTGATGATGACCCGGTATTATTCTTTGAACATAAACGTGCATACCGCCTGATCAAAGGCGAAGTGCCTGAAGATGATTATGTACTTCCAATCGGCAAAGCTGATGTTAAACGCGAAGGAGAAGACATTACTGTGATAACATACGGTTTATGTGTTCATTTTGCGCTTCAGGCTGCAGAAAGATTGGCGAAAGAAGGCATTTCCGCTCACATTCTGGATTTAAGAACCGTTTATCCTCTTGATAAAGAAGCGATTATTGAGGCAGCTTCAAAAACCGGCAAAGTCCTTTTAGTTACAGAAGACAATAAAGAAGGAAGCATCATTAGTGAAGTTTCCGCAATTATTGCAGAAAACTGCTTATTTGATCTAGATGCGCCGATTAAACGACTTGCAGGTCCGGATATACCGGCGATGCCGTATGCGCCGACAATGGAAAAATTTTTTATGGTTAATCCTGATAAAGTTGAAAAAGCAATGCGCGAACTTGCAGAGTTTTAAAAAGAGCACAGAAATGCAACTCAAAAAGGAGGTTTAACCATTGACTATAGAACAAATCAAAATGCCTCAGCTTGGAGAAAGTATAACAGAAGGAACGGTTAGTAAATGGTTAGTTTCTGTTGGAGATAAGGTAAACAAATACGACCCGCTTGCGGAAGTGATGACTGATAAAGTAACTGCAGAAGTTCCATCTTCTTTTACAGGAACGATTAAAGAACTGATTGCTGCTGAAGGAGATACATTACAAGTAAGCGAAATAATTTGTACGATTGAAGTAGAAGGCGGATATTCAGATGAAGCTAAGGAATCAAATGAAGGGAAAGGTGAAGAAAAACCGAAGCAAGGAGCATTTATCACCGCAGGATATGAAAATAAAGCCCGCTATTCACCGGCTGTCCTTAAGCTTTCTCAAGAACATGGCATTGATCTTTCCAAGGTTAAAGGAACGGGTGCAGGAGGCAGGATTACCCGTAAAGATCTGAAAAAATTAATTGAATCTGGAAATACTCCAAGTCTAGTCAATAAACCAGCAGCTGGCCAAGATGAGCCTGCTCAAGCAGCACAACAGAGAGTATCAGAATATCCGGATTTGAAACAACCAGCTGATAAGCCAGCAGCACCGGCTTCTAACATTTCGACAGTTCCAGGCGATATTGAAATTCCAGTTACAGGCGTACGCAAAGCGATAGCAGCCAATATGGTCCGCAGCAAACATGAAATTCCGCATGCCTGGACAATGATCGAGGTCGATGTAACAAACCTTGTTGAGTACCGCAACTCCATTAAAGAAGAATTTAAAAAGAAAGAAGGCTTTAATTTAACTTACTTTTCCTTTTTCGTGAAAGCAGCTGCCCAGGCTCTTAAAGAGTTTCCGCAAATCAACTCGATGTGGGCAGGGGATAAAATCGTTCAAAAGAAAGACATTAATATTTCAATCGCGGTTGCTAGAGACGACGCTTTGTATGTTCCGGTTATTAAACATGCTGATGAGAAGACGATTAAAGGGATTGCCCGCGAAATATCCGAACTTGCGGCAAAGGCTAGGGCAGGCAAGCTGAAATCAGAAGAAATGCAAGGGGGAACATTTACTGTCAACAATACAGGTTCGTTTGGTTCAGTCCAGTCTATGGGAATTATTAATTATCCTCAGGCAGCATTGCTTCAAGTTGAATCCATCATAAAACGTCCGGTTGTTATGAACAATGGTATGATTGCTGTTCGTGATATGGTGAATTTGTGTATGTCCCTTGATCATCGGGTGGTTGACGGTTTGATTTGCGGAAAATTCATGCAGCGCGTAAAAGAGATTCTTGAAAATATATCCAAAGAAAATACCTCGATTTATTAATCTATCTGATTTGAAAGAGGGTGTCTCATAAGGGTCTGACCCTTGGACTTTTGAGGCAGCCTCTTTTTCTAAAATATAAACTGTCTTTTACGCATTAACGCATCACCGCAGTGCGGGTCAGGCCCTCAACGCTTTAACGCTTTACCGTAGTGCGGGCCTGTCCCTCAATCCTTTAAAGTGTTAAAGTGGTCGTTGCGGCTTTCAAGTTTATATACTAAAATAATAATTGTACATAAATAATTTGAATTTTACTACAGTTTTTTGGCCTCGTCTATACTAGAAGGGAGGGAATGCTGCCGGATACTGGCAGCGCAAGATGACAATCAACGAAATGAAAAATGAACAATTTCCGGCTTTCTCAATAGATGAATGGAAAGAGGCAGCAGAAAAAAATTTAAAAGGAAAACTGCTAGATTCACTTTCAAGATGCACATATGAAAACATTAAATTGAAACCGCTTTACTCGGCAGAGGATGAGGTCGATTGGGAAACATCCCAATTTCCCGGCTTCCCGGACTACAGAAGAGGGATCTATTCTCTTGGTTATAACCAGTCTGAATGGTACGTCGCCCAGACGATTCAATATAAAAATATAGATGAATTGAAAACAAGTCTTTCGTCTTCGCTGGATAAAGGGCAGACATCCATTTCTTTTGAAGTTCAAACAGACACGGCAGGTCGCCTTAAGGAAATCATCGGTAATATTTATGAAAAAAATCCTTTCAGCGTAAATGCAAAATTATTTCAATATGTTTTTATTGAGGCCCTTCTCGATATTGCAGGAGATTCCGCAGAAAAAATTACAGGCTTTACAGGAATGGATCCTATCGCTGTTTTAGCAGAACAAGGGACTCTGCCAATAAAGATAAGCGAGCTTTACGACCAATGGGCAGAACTTATAAAAAAAGCTGATCAAAACATGCCTCATTTAAAAACAATCCTCGTTGATACGACTCCGTATCATAATGGAGGAGCTAGTGCTGTTCAAGAACTTGCCGCCGGCCTATCTGCCGCCGTATTCCACATCCAGGAACTGCTTGACCGGAAACTTTCCTTGGAAAAAATTTTATATAAGATCGTATTTAAATTTTCCATAGGGGCAAATTTTTTTATGGAAATAGCGAAACTTCGCGCTGCGAGGATGATTTGGAACAAAATAACAGAGGCGTATGGTGCATTGCCTGAAAACCGAAAAATGATTATTGCTGCTGAAACTTCAAAATTTACGAAAACGGCATATGATCCGTATGTGAATTTGCTCCGCAGCGGAAATGAGGCATTTGCTGCTGTACTCGGCGGAATCCAATACTTGCATGTAAGCCCGTATAATGAACCGGAAAACAATTTTTCGTCTTTTTCAGACAGAATTGCACGAAATACACAGCTGATTTTAAAAGAAGAAGCCCATCTGAATAAAACGGTGGATCCGGCCGGAGGTTCATGGTATGTAGAACATCTAACCAATGAACTTGCAGAAAAATCGTGGGAGCTTTTTCTGCAAATTGAAGATCACGGCGGGATTTTTGAAGCGCTGAAATCCGGGTGGCTACAACAGCAAATAAGCGAAATTCGTGAAAAAAGGCAGATGGATGTTTATACAAGAAAACAAAGCATTATCGGTACAAATATATATGCCAACCTTGATGATAAGCCACTCCAGTTGCCTGAAGAGCCTGAAAATGTTTCAGCAACAGACATAAAAGAAACGGTGGAGCCAATCCCGCAAATCCGTTTATCGGAGCCATTCGAAAAACTCCGCCGCCGCTCAGAGCAACTGGCTGATCAATTGGGAAGAAAGCCGGCGATTGGATTGATTTGCCTCGGTGCGCTAAAACAGCACAAAGCACGGGCAGATTTTATTACAGGATTTATTGCCCCAGGAGGGATTGAAGGAAAGCAAAGCGGAGAAATCAATTCGACCGAACAAGCTTTTTCTTTTATTAAGGAAACAGGTTTTGAGCACTATTGTTTATGCGGCAGCAATGAACAGTATGCGGAAACAGGTATGGAACTTGTCCGGGAAATTAAGAAACTTTTCCCATCCATTAAGCTTTTCTTAGCCTGCCTGCCGGATGTAGGCGGGGAGAAAGATTGGCGTTCCAGCGGCATCGACGAGTTTATCCATGTAAAAAGCAATTGTTACAAAGTCGTTTCTGGCATTTTAGAGGAAATGGAGGCGAGAATGCATGAAGAATAAACCTGACTTTAAAAAAATTTCCCTTTTTGAAAATCAATCCATTCCTACAGAGCAGGAATGGAAAGCAAAAGCGGAAGAAGAAATCGGGCGATCCATAGAAGATTTGCTTTTCGAAACAAATGAGCAAATAAGAATTAAACCATTGTACACGAAAGCAGATCGAAACGGGCTTAAGCATTTAGACGATAAACCGGGGCTGCCTCCCTATACGCGCGGTCCATATCCGACCATGTATGTAAACAGGCCATGGACTGTCCGCCAATATGCAGGTTTTTCAACAGCTGAAGAAAGCAATGCTTTTTACCGCCGCAATCTGGCGATGGGGCAAAAGGGGCTGTCCGTAGCTTTTGATTTGGCAACCCACCGCGGCTATGATTCAGATCATCCCCGTGTAGTCGGTGATGTCGGAAAAGCAGGAGTAGCCATCGATTCCATTCTGGACATAAAGACGTTGTTTGATGGAATTCCTCTCGATCAAATGTCTGTATCAATGACAATGAACGGTGCCGTTCTGCCGATAATGGCTTTTTATATTGTGACTGCGGAAGAGCAGGGGGTAAGCCAGGAAAAGCTTTCGGGAACGATCCAAAACGATATTTTAAAGGAATATATGGTCCGCAATACATATATTTATCCGCCTGAAATGTCGATGAAAATTATTGCCGATATTTTTGAATATACGTCAAACTATATGCCAAAGTTTAACAGCATCAGTATTTCAGGCTACCATATGCAAGAGGCGGGAGCACCGGCTGATATCGAATTGGCTTATACACTTGCAGACGGGCTTGAATATGTGAGAACCGGTTTAAAAGCCGGGATTGAAATCGACTCATTTGCTCCGAGGCTGTCATTCTTCTGGGCAATCGGGATGAATTATTTTATGGAAGTTGCGAAAATGAGGGCAGCCCGCCATATTTGGGCAAAAATGATGAAATCGTTCAATCCGAAAAACCCGAAATCAATGGCGCTTAGAACGCACTCGCAAACTTCGGGCTGGAGTCTTACAGAACAGGATCCTTTCAATAATGTAGTCAGAACGCTGATTGAAGCCCATGCTGCAGCAATGGGTCATACACAGTCTCTTCATACGAATGCTCTTGATGAGGCAATAGCGCTGCCGACTGATTTTTCAGCTAGGATTGCCCGCAATACGCAGCTGTATTTGCAGGAAGAAACCGGGATTACGAACGTAATTGATCCATGGGGTGGATCTTATTATGTTGAAGCCTTAACAAATAAGCTGATCGAACGGACGTGGGAACATATTGAAGAAATCGAAAATCTCGGCGGAATGGCGAAAGCAATTGAAACAGGGCTGCCAAAAATGCGAATTGAGGAAGCTGCGGCCAGACGACAAGCCCAAATCGATTCAAGAAAAGAAACGATCATTGGTGTTAACCGATACCGCCTTGAAAAAGAGGATCCAATTGAAATATTAGATATTGATAACACAGCAGTGCGGTTGAGGCAAATTGAGAAGCTGAAACAATTGAAGGCAACCCGTAATGAACAAAAAGTGCAAGAAGCACTTCAGGCAATTACGGATTCAGCGAGGTCCGGAAAAGGCAATTTGCTGGAGCTTTCTGTACAGGCGGCGAGAGCAAGGGCTACATTAGGGGAAATCTCCTATGCGATTGAAAAAGTAGCAAGCCGGCATAAGGCTGTGATTCGCTCCGTCAGCGGCATTTACAGTTCGAACTTTTCAAATGAGGAAGAAATAGCTGAAGTTAAAAAGATGACCGATGAATTTTTAGAAAATGAAGGCAGAAGACCGAGAATATTAATTGCAAAGATGGGCCAAGACGGACATGACAGAGGAGCAAAAGTCATTTCCACCGCATTTGCGGATCTTGGATTTGATGTTGACATCGGACCGCTATTTCAAACACCGGAAGAAACTGCTTTGCAGGCAGTTGAAAATGATGTTCACGTAGTCGGGATCAGTTCATTGGCCGCGGGGCACAAAACACTTCTGCCGCAATTGGTTGCCGAATTGAAAAAGCTCTGCAGAGAAGATATTCTCGTTGTTGTAGGAGGAGTCATTCCGGCGCAAGACTATCAATATCTTTATGATCATGGAGCAGCTGCTATTTTCGGGCCGGGGACGGTTATACCTGTTGCAGCCCGAAAAATAATAAAAGCAATATATGAACAGCTCGGCTATGAGGAAGTGGCAAATGAATGAGCAGAGATATGAAGCCTAAATGGTCTGATCCTGAACGCCCGGACGCATTTTCTTCTTACGTTCGCAAAGGTGTAGAAACGGAGGCGGAAGCGGCTGTTTTTCAAAAAAGCGGCCGTTTCCAAAAAAAAGGTTCCGGCGGCCCGACTGTTGCAGAGTTAACAAAAGGAGTGCTGGAAGGAAACAGAGGTTTGCTTGCCCGAGCGATTACATTAATTGAAAGCAATGCTGAACGGCATTTTTCACAAGCTCAGGAGCTTCTCCAAAATCTTCTTCCCTATACGGGAAAATCGATTCGCATCGGAATTACGGGTGTTCCAGGAGCAGGAAAAAGTACGTTTATCGAATCGTTCGGAACCTTCCTTTGTGAACAAGACTACCGTGTTGCCGTCCTTGCGGTCGATCCAAGTTCAAGTTTAACCGGGGGAAGCATACTCGGGGACAAAACAAGAATGGAAAAGCTTGCAAGGAATCCGCGTGCTTTTATCCGTCCTTCACCTTCGGGCGGAAAACTCGGAGGCGTTCATCGCAAAACAAGAGAAACAATGCTCTTATGCGAAGCTGCCGGTTTTGATGTAATTCTTGTCGAGACAGTCGGAGTTGGACAGAGTGAAGTCATTGTCAGGGATATGGTCGATTTCTTTATGCTTTTAGTGTTAACAGGAGCTGGTGACGAGCTTCAAGGAATGAAAAAGGGCATCATGGAACTTGCAGATGCGGTAATTGTTAATAAAGCAGATGGACTAAATAAGAAAGAAGCGGAAAAAGCAAAAGAAGAATATAACCGTATTTTGCATATTCTTCAGCCCGCCACGAAAGGCTGGGAAACAAAAGCATACACTTGTTCAGCACTTTACAGTACCGGGATTGCCGAAATTTGGAATGAAATCGAAAAATTCAAAAAACAGACGAAACAATCCTGCGTTTTCGATGACAGGCGCAGAAAGCAAACGAAGGAATGGATTTATTCGATGATTTCAGATCAGCTCCATTACAGCTTTTTTCGTCATCCAGACATAAAAAAACAGCTTCCGAAAATCGAAAATGAAGTAATTTCCGGGGATCGGACTGTTGCTTCTGCTGTGGAAGAATTATTTAAGATTTTTAAACAATCGGAACATAAATAGATCTGTGTTTTACAGCTCTTTTTTCAAATATTTGCAAAAAAAGCGGCTGACTCAAAAGGGTCTGACTCGCTCCAACAATGACAATATAAAGTATGTTTTTTAGTGTTTGTCAATATATTGTATTGGAGAGGTCTGACCCATTACTTTTGAGTCAGCTTCAAAAAACTAGGGAATATTGGGGATCCAGCTGTATTTATCTTTTACTCTTTGTTCGCTTCGTTAAACTTTTATCAGGCAAATTTCTTTGTCTGAATGGAAAACGTGGTATATTGTAAGTAACCCTATATTATTACTTATAAGGAGCGATCGTATGAACATCGATTTTAATTTATTTATGAATGATGTTGTTCGCCAGGCCCGCCAAGAAATTGTAGATGCCGGTTATACAGAATTAAAAACGCCGGAGGAAGTTGAGGCTTCATTTGCGAAGAAAGGGACTACTTTAGTGATGGTAAATTCCGTATGCGGCTGCGCCGGCGGAATTGCTCGTCCTGCTGCTCGTCATGCTTTACACTATGATAAACGGCCTGACCATTTAGTTACGGTTTTTGCCGGCCAAGATAAGGAAGCAACTGAGAAAGCGAGAAGCTATTTTACAGGTTATCCGCCATCCTCTCCTTCATTTGCTTTACTAAAAGACGGGAAAATTTGCACAATGATCGAACGTCATGAAATTGAAGGACATGAGCCAATGGAAGTTGTGATAAAATTACAAAAAGCATTTGATGAATATTGTGAAGAAGTATAGTTCTTAAGCTCCGGTTGTCCGGGGTTTTTTTATTAATCTATGTCTACTGTTTAGTCTAGAAATCACGAAAAAGCGTCTCTTGAAATTCAAGAGACGCTTTTCCAAAATGATTATTACAGAGCGTTTTTGATGATTTGTTGAATGTCTTGAACCGTAGGGACACGAGGGTTGTCTAGAGTACATACATCTTGCATTGCGTTGTTTGCTAATAATTCGATATCTTCTTCTTTTACGCCCATTGCTTTATAGCCTGATGGAATACCGAAGTTTCTGTTGTAGCGTTCAAGCGCTGCAATTGTTCTTTCTGCAGCAGATGCAGTGCTTAAGCCAGAAACATTCTCGCCTAAAAGCTCAGCAATGTGTGCGAAGCGTTCAGTACGAGCAATTAAGTTGAATTGGCAAACATGTGGCATTACAACTGAGTTACAGATTCCGTGTTGTAATTTGTAAACTCCACCTACTTGGTGAGAAATAGAGTGTACTAATCCTAAACCTCCGTTATTAAATGCCACTCCTGCCATGTATTGTGCATAAGCCATTGCTTCACGTGCTTCGATGTCTTCTCCATTTGCAACCGCTTTTGGTAAGTATTCATTAATGAGTTTCATTGCTTGAATCGCAAATGCATCAGTAACTGGTGTAGCACGTTTTGCAACATATGCTTCAATTGCATGGGATAATGCATCCATACCAGTTGCTATTGTTAATCCAGCTGGTTTTTTCACCATTAATTCTGGGTCAACAATTGCTACAGTTGGTGTAATTTTTTCATCAATAACCGGCATTTTTACTTTACGTGCAGAGTCTGTAATAACCGCAAGAGATGTTGTTTCACTTCCAGTACCAGCTGTTGTAGTGATTGCAATCTGTGGAACGACTTGTTTTTCTACACTATTTACACCTTGATAGTCGTTGATTCTTCCGCCGTTTGCTGCAACTAAGCCGATTCCTTTTGCTGTATCGTGAGAGCTGCCCCCACCGATAGAAACAAGTGCATCACATTTTTCTTGTTTGAATACCTCTACGCCTTCATGAACTTGTGTATCTGCTGGATCTGGTTGAGCTTTAGGAAAAATTACAACATCAAGGCCAGCTTCACGAATGTTTTTAGCAACTTCTTCTGACAAACCTGTGCTGTGAAGGAATGCGTCTGTAACGATAAGTGCTTTCGTAGCTCCAATAGCTTTTAGTCTTGCACCTACTTCCTTTACAGCGCCTCGTCCAAATACAGTGGATGATGGAATGAAAAATTTTGTTTTAGTCATTTTTTCTACCTCCTATTTTATGTAATTGCTTACAATGCTAGTTTAAATCCTAATATATGTGTTTGTCAATATAGTTTTTGTAAAATTCTCATTTTTCTAAATAATTTTTTTTCAAGGAGCAAGATTGCTTGATTGTAGGATAGAGTATTTGCTAGCATAATCGGGTTTGACGTTGATCTGGCAAAAGCGATTGCCGGAAAACTTGGATATGTAGTAAAGGTGAAGGATATCGAATTCAGCGGTCTTGTTCAAGCGTTAAAATCAGGCCAGGTAGACTTTGTTTTAGCAGGGATGACACCAACAGAAGACCGTAGAAAGAATGTTGATTTCAGTGATATCTATTATAATGAGAAACATATGATCGTACCAAAAAAACAGCGGCATTGAAAGTATAGAAGATTTATAAGGAAAAACTGTTGGTGTTTAATTAGGATCTATTCAAGAAGGAAAAGCGGAAGAAATCAGAAAAAAAGTAGAAATTAAAATTGAAAACCACATCGACCGTGTTTTGTTCCTTGACGGAGGAATTTTAGTTGAGGATGCCCCTCCTGAAGATTTTTTAACAATCCAAAGAGCAAGCGTGCCGAGGGTTTCTTGGAAAAAATACTTTAGTTCAATTAGGTTATACTAATAAAGGACTGTTCACAACGAACAGTTTTTTATTATTTCCATGCTATTTCTATTCATTGGAAGACTATCAGAAAATCGTTATGTTAAAAGAACATTGAAAGGCCTGTAATGAGAGTTGAAGCAAGCATGATGAAAATCATCAAATAAACAATCAGTTTTCTCATTTTTCGATTAGACAAAACAATCATCCTCCAGAAAATCAATAAATTCTCTGTCTATATATTACTAGGAATTGCAAAATCGAACAACCGCTCAGTTTTTGAAAGATTTTCGACATTTTTTTAGTATAATTAGTATAATAAATAATAAAAACATTTTTAATAGAGTAAATTTTATGGAGGGGAGCAGATGATTAAAAAAGTTGATCATATAGGGATTGCTGTAAAATCTTTAGTTAAAACGCTTTCATTTTATACGGAAGTTCTTCGCCTTGAACTGCTTGGGATCGAAGAAATAGAAAGCGAAAAAGTAAAAGTTGCATTCCTGAAAGCTGGTGAAACAAAGCTTGAATTATTAGAACCTACTGCGAAAGACAGCCCGGTCGCAAAATTTATCGAAAAGCGCGGAGAGGGGATCCATCATGTTGCTCTCGGTGTTGAATCCATTCAGGAGCGAATTAATGAAATAAAGAGTAAAGGGATCACGATGATTAATGACCGGCCAAAAACAGGGGCAGGCGGGGCTCTTGTCGCTTTTATGCACCCAAAATCAACAGGCGGCGTATTGTATGAATTTTGCGAAAAGAAAGGATTGAACGAGCAGCATGGCTGATATTTACGAAAAGATAAATGAATTGTACGACCGCCGCCGCGAAGTCGAAATGGGCGGGGGCGATGAAAAAATCGAAAGGCAGCATGAAAAAGGAAAATTAACAGCCCGTGAAAGAATCGATCTTTTAGTAGATCCGGGAACGTTTGTGGAGTTAAATCCGTTTATTGAACACCGCTCGACTGATTTTGGCCTTGATAAACAAAAAGGACCCGGAGACGGAGTGGTAACAGGCTACGGTAAAGTAAACGGACGCCCGGTTTTTTTATTTTCACAAGATTTTACCGTTTTTGGCGGAGCTTTAGGGGAAATGCATGCTAAGAAAATTGCACATGTGATGGATTTGGCAGCAAAAAATGGTGCACCGTTTATCGGGTTAAATGATTCAGGGGGGGCGCGAATTCAGGAGGGTGTCGTTTCCTTAGACGGATACGGACATATTTTTTACCGCAATGTGATTTATTCCGGTGTCATTCCGCAAATTTCAGTTATAATGGGCCCTTGTGCCGGAGGAGCTGTTTATTCGCCGGCAATTACAGATTTTGTATTTATGGTTGAAAAAACAAGCCAGATGTTCATTACCGGGCCAAAAGTAATTGAAACAGTGACAGGGGAAAAGATCTCTGCCGAGGATCTTGGGGGTGCGAGAGTTCACAATTCAATCAGCGGAAACGCCCATTTCAGTGCAGAAAAGGAAGAAGAAGTTATTGAGATGGTTCGCAAGTTTTTAAGTTACCTTCCGCAAAATAATGAAGAAAAACCGCCGAGATTAAAAGCGGAAAATTCGGATGATTACCGCCCGGATTTAACCGATGTCATTCCTTTTGACGCGGTCCGGCCATATGACGTAAGAAGTGTGATCAACCAAGTTGCAGATGAAAACTCTTTCATGGAAATACACAAAGATTTTGCGAAAAATATCGTTGTCGGTTTTGCTCGAATTAAGGGAGAAGTTGTAGGCCTTGTATGCAATCAGCCGAAGTTCATGGCCGGCGGGCTTGATATTGACAGTTCTGATAAAGCGGCCAGATTTATTCGATTCTGCGATTCTTTTAACATTCCAATCATTACGTTTGAAGATGTGACCGGCTTTTTTCCGGGCGTTAAACAGGAACATGGCGGGATAATTCGCCACGGGGCAAAGATTTTGTATGCTTATTCAGAAGCAACGGTCCCGAAGCTGACCGTTATTTTGCGGAAAGCTTATGGAGGAGCCTATGTTGCATTAAACAGTAAAGCGATCGGAGCTGACTTGGTGTTCGCTTGGCCAAATGCGGAAATCGCCGTGATGGGTCCTCAAGGTGCGGCGAATATTATTTTTGCTAAAGAAATTCAAAACAGTGAGAATCCGGAACAAACTCGGCGGCAAAAAATTGAGGAATACCGGGAGAAATTTGCAAATCCATATGTCGCGGCGAAAATGGGAATGGTCGATGATGTCATCGATCCGCGTGAGACAAGAATCAAGCTGATTCAGGCTCTTGAAATGCTGAGAAACAAAAAAGAATCCCGCCCGCGCAAAAAACATGGCAACATTCCGCTATAATTGCCTGATTGATTCAATAATAGGTATACTGAATTAGTGAGCAAATTTCAGGGGGTATACAATGCATGATTAATCAGGAACGATTATTGAATGAGTTTTTGGAATTGGTCCAAATTGATTCAGAAACAAAATATGAAGCGGAAATAGCAAAAGTTCTAAAGGAAAAGTTTACGGAATTAGGACTGGATGTTTATGAAGACGATACAACTGCACAGACGGGCCATGGTGCCGGCAACTTGATTTGTACGCTGCGGGGCACAAAAGACGGTGTGGATCCAATCTATTTTACTTCCCATATGGATACAGTTGTTCCGGGAAAGGGTGTCAAACCTTCGATTAAAGATGGATATGTTGTGACTGACGGTACAACGATTTTAGGTGCTGATGATAAAGCCGGACTGGCAGTCATGCTTGAAACAATACGGGTATTAAAGGAACGAAACATTCCGCACGGCACGATCCAATTTATTATCACTGTCGGTGAAGAATCAGGTTTAGTGGGGGCAAAAGCGCTTGATTCATCGTTAGTGAAAGCGAAATATGGTTATGCGCTTGACAGCGACGGGAAAGTTGGCAATATTGTCGTTGCTGCACCAACCCAAGCAAAGATTTCAGCCGTTATCTTAGGGAAAACTGCTCACGCCGGCGTAGCTCCTGAAAAAGGCGTCTCCGCTATTACGATTGCTGCAAAGGCCATTGCGAAAATGCCGCTTGGGCGAATTGATGAAGAAACAACTGCAAATATCGGCCGTTTTGAAGGCGGAACTCAAACGAATATTGTTTGTGACCGGGTAAATATTTTAGCTGAAGCTCGCTCACTCGTGCCTGAAAAAATGGAAGAACAAGTTCGGAAAATGAAAGAAGCATTTGAAAGGACTGCAGAGGAAATGGGCGGTAAAGCGGAAATTGAAGTTCAAGTCATGTATCCGGGATTCAAGTTCGGCGAAGGTGACCATGTTGTGGAAATTGCACGAAAAGCGGCTTCAAAAATTGGCAGGAGCTGTGAGTTGTTGAAGAGCGGCGGGGGAAGTGATGCAAATGTCATTGCCGGATTTGGCGTTCCGACTGTTAACCTTGCAGTCGGCTATGAAGATATTCATACAACCAACGAAAAAATGCCAATTGAAGAGCTCAACAAGCTGGCTGAGATGGTGATTGCTATCATAGAGGAAGTCGCGGCATAATTTAAACTATTGGAGAGGACCACATGAGGTTCTCTTTTTTTCTCGAAAAAATCGGAGCTGCCTCATAGACAAAGCAGTCCTATTGTTTGTAAGATGACTATAGGGAAAAAAATGGCTGGGGAAGAAAGAAGGTGAGTTTAAAAATGAGCGAAATAAACAAGGCCGTTGTCTTTCGGGTTGGCAGCGAAGAATATGCATTTCCAATTCAGTATGTCATTTCAATTGAAAAAATGGAGAGAACAACTCCAATTCCACATTTGCCCGAATATGTAAAAGGAATTGTGAAAGTCAGAGGAGAGTTGATCCCAGTTGTTGATTTTGAAAATATCTTATATAACCGCCAATTAGTAATCAATGAAGGAACGAGATTAATCGTTTTACATACACCGGAGATGTCTCTCGGCGTTCTCGTGAATGAAGCAAAGGAAATTGCTGAAATCCCTTCAGACAATCTGAAGCAAATTGGTTTAATTGCCTATCAAAAAACAAGTTATTTTACCGGTGTAGCCAACCTTGACAAGCGCTTAATAACCGTTATCGACCCTTTAAAACTCATTCAATCGCTTGAAGGAATCCGTGAGATACAAGAATATATGAAAACACAAGCAAGACCTGAACAGCATTCTTAGTACTGCTGTTCTTTTTATTCTATTTTATACTCGGAGTCTTTTTCCGCACCATTTTTCATATATCATTGATTCTTTTGGTAAAATAACAATAGAACATTTGTTAGGAAGTGCAGGAATGAAAGAAATGGTTCCGAAAAAAGGGCGAGTGATTCTGCATGTTGATATGAATAGTTTTTATGCCTCCGTCGAAATGGCATTTGACCCTTCCTTAAAAGGCAAACCCCTTGCCATTGCGGGAGACGTGGAAGAAAGAAGGGGAATTATCGTAACTTGCAGCTATGAAGCCAGAAAATTCGGGGTAAAAACGGCCATGCCTTTATGGGAAGCTAAGAAACTTTGCCCGCAGCTTATTGTGATGAAGCCTAACTTTGAGCGATATCGTGCTGCTTCCATTAGAATATTTGAAATTATGCGCCAATATTCCGATCTCGTTGAACCTGTTTCGATTGATGAAGGTTATATGGATATTACTGAAAGCGATGAGTTTGGAACGCCGATTGAAATTGCCAGAACGATCCAAAAGAGATTACTCGAACAGCTTGATCTTCCGTGCAGCATCGGGATTTCACCAAATAAATTTCTCGCCAAAATGGCCTCCGATATGAAAAAGCCCCTTGGGATCACGATACTCCGCAAGCGAGATGTTCCGAATGTCCTCTGGCCCCTTGATGTTGGACAAATGCACGGCGTCGGCAAAAAAACGGCAGAAAAGCTTGCGAAAATCGGGATCAGAACAATCGGTGATTTAGCAAATGCGAACGAGATCCAACTTAAAAATCTTCTTGGGATAAACGGTGCAAGATTAAAGGAGCGGGCAAACGGCAATGACAGGCGTTTAGTAGACCCGGAATCTGTGTCTGATTTTAAAAGTGTCGGGAATTCAACGACTCTGCCGAAAGATATCTCCAATCAGCAAGTTTTGTTTCAAGTCTTTGATGGATTGGCGGAAAAAGTTGCAGCCCGATTAAAAAGGAAAAAGGTTTTAGCTGCTAATATTTCCATTACCATCCGGTATAAGGATCGAAAAACAATCACAAGAAGCAAAAAATTGAGAAATCCTGTCAGCCAAAAGGATGAAATTAGTCAGGCGGCAAAAACTCTGTTCCTCAAACATTGGAACGGAGATCCAGTCAGACTGTTAGGGATCACCGGTACGGATTTGCAGGAAAAAGGGTATGCAGTTAAGCAGCTTGATCTATTTTCATTTGAAAAAGAGGCAAAAAAAGAGCCGCTGATCCATGCTCTTGAAAAACTTCGCGAAAAATACGGAAAGCATATTATTGAAAATGCCGGTGCAAAAGCAGATATCGATATAAAATCAAAAATAGGAACTGATACAAGTTTTAACAAGGACTTTCTTCAAACTTTTACAAATGGAGAAAAAAATAAAAAACAATAAGGGGGGAGCGTTTTCTCCAAAGAAAGGTTTCATTGGTTGCAACTTATTTTGAAAATTGCTAAAGTAAAAGTGGATTTTTCAAAACATTAGGTAATTTTATTACAAGAAGGGACGTTAGAAAAATGACGAAACAGCAAATTGGTGTAATCGGTTTAGCTGTAATGGGGAAAAACCTCGCGTTGAACATTGAAAGCAAAGGCTATACAGTGTCTGTTTACAATCGTTCCCGTGAGAAAACCGATAATATGCTAGCCGAAACAAAAGGAAAAAATATTGTTGGTACATATTCGATTGAAGAATTTGTTCATTCGCTCGAAAAACCAAGAAAAATTTTAATAATGGTTCAAGCCGGTGCAGGAACAGACGCAATAATCGAACAATTGAAGCCGCACCTTGATAAAGGTGATATTTTAATTGACTGCGGAAATGCTTTCTTCGTTGATACACAGCGCCGTAATAAAGAATTAAGCGAACATGGAATTCATTTTATCGGTACGGGTGTTTCCGGCGGGGAAGAAGGTGCTCTGAACGGTCCGTCCATCATGCCCGGCGGTCAAAAAGAAGCATATGATTTAGTGGCTCCAATTTTTAAAGACATTGCTGCAAAAGTCAATGGTGAACCTTGTACAACATACATTGGCCCTGATGGTGCCGGCCATTATGTGAAAATGGTTCATAACGGAATCGAATACGGAGATATGCAGCTTATTTCGGAATCTTATTTCCTTTTAAAGCATGTACTCGGATTAAATGCCCAAGAATTGCATGAAGTATATGCCGAATGGAATAAAGGTGAACTTGACAGCTATTTGATTGAAATAACAGCTGATATTTTTACAAAAATAGATGGAGAAACAGGCAAGCCGATTGTTGATGTTATTTTAGATACAGCCGGACAAAAAGGAACCGGCAAATGGACAAGCCAGAGCGCCCTTGATTTAGGAGTACCGCTTCCTATTATTACGGAATCAGTGTTCGCACGATTTATCTCTGCGATGAAAGAAGAACGTGTTGCAGCTAGCAAGCAGCTTCGCGGTCCAAGTGCCAAGACATTTACAGGGGATAAAGAAGTGTTCATCGAATCAGTCCGGAAAGCTCTGTACATGAGCAAAATTTGTTCCTATGCGCAAGGATTCGCGCAAATGAGGGCGGCATCTGATGAGTATAATTGGGATCTCAAATATGGAGAAATTGCGATGATTTTCCGCGGCGGCTGCATCATCCGCGCGCAATTCTTGCAAAAAATCAAAGAAGCATACGACCGTGACCAAGGCCTAAAAAATCTTCTTCTTGACCCATACTTCAAAGAGATTGTCGAAAGCTATCAAGATGCACTTCGCGAAATTATCAGCGTTGCTGTTCAAAACGGTATCCCGGTTCCCGGTTTTTCTGCGGCATTGTCTTACTATGACAGCTACCGAATGGAGACACTGCCTGCCAACCTCATTCAGGCGCAGCGCGACTATTTCGGTGCTCACACTTACCGGCGCATTGATAAAGAAGGAAGCTTCCATACTGATTGGATGAAGTAATAGGAAATAGCAGCGCATCATTTGTGGTGTGCTGTTTTTTTGTAACTTTTTTCTGTCTAAACCAGTCAATAAATATAGAATTCTTATTAAAGAAAAGGAGATTGCTAAAATGTTTAAACGTTTTATGAAATGGGGAGTAGTCGCAGCAATATTCACTTTTGTCTTTAGTTTGGGAAACATGGCTTATGCCGCAAACGGGGACAGCGATGAAGAAAGCATTAATGAAAAATTCGGCCTTCCCATTGTTGTTTACGGTGAAGCATTATCCGTTGCTCAAAAAGAAGAGGTTAGAAAACTATTAGGTGTTAAAGATACAAGCAAAGTAAAAGAGATTACCGTAACAGGCAAGGATCTTGTCACTTATATTAATGGAGACCCTCATTCCAATATGTATTCATCAGCAAAAATTACAAGAAAGGAAAAAGGTGAGGGTCTTCTTGTTAAACAAGTTACACCGGAAAACATTACGGAAGTAACAAATGAAATGTATGCCAATGCCTTGTTGACGGCGGGGATTGAAGATGCAGTTGTTGAAGTCGCTTCCCCGGTGAAAGTAAGCGGACACTCCGCTCTCGTTGGAATTTATAAAGCATATGATAACGGGGAAGGAACGGAGTTGAATAAAGAGCGTACGGAAGTGGCGAATGAAGAATTAAGCCTTGCCACAAACCTGGCTAAGAAAGAAGGGCTCGACCAGGACAAAGTAAGTGAGCTTTTAACAGAAATTAAAAAGGAAATTGCAAAACAAAATCCGGCGACTAAAGAAGAGATCGAACAAATTATTGATGAAAAAATAAATACGCTTGAAATCCAATTAAGCCCGGAAGACCGTCAGCTGCTCATTGATCTTTTTGAAAAAATGCGCAATCTTAACATTAATTTTGATAACGTCCAATTACAGCTCGATGACTTGACAAAAGACATCCACAAACGAATTGAAGAGACGGTCGGAGACAAAGGCTTTTTAGATGCCGTTTCTAATTTCTTTAAAGAACTGATAGAAACGATAAAAAGTATATTTTCCTAAGCAAGGGGATTTTTCCCTTGTTTTTTTGTTTAAAAATGGTAAAGAGGTGTCTCATAAGGGTCTGACCCCATGTTCATTATGTCCTATATATTGTGTTATGGGGTCTGATCCTTTGGTTTAAGACAGCCTCTTTTATTTAAAAAACATTAACATATTTCTACATCAAAATCTGTGACCGGCCACCAGAAGAAGCCGTCTTTCTCCAACAGCTCGGCTGCCGCTTTTGGACCCATTGTACCGGCTTCATAGTTAGGGAAGCTCGCCTCTTTTGTATTCTCCCATACTTCAGAAATTTTATCGGTAAAGCTCCATGATAAGGCCACTTCGTCCCAATGGGTAAAGTTTGTAGCATCACCGCGCAGGCAGTCATACAAAAGCTTTTCGTAAGCTTCAGGGGTGTTCATTCCGTCGGCTCCTTTATTCGAAAAGTTTAATTTTACCGGAGTAGTCTCCATATTTTGTCCCGCTTTTTTTCCGTTTAAATGAAGGGTAATTCCTTCTTCAGGTTGAATATGGATAACGAGCAAATTCGGGTTTAAAGTTTGATCCGTTTGATAATACAAATTCATCGGAATATCTTTAAACTGGATAACAATCTTTGTCGATTTTGCTTTCATCCGCTTTCCGGTTCGAATATAAAAAGGAACTCCGGCCCAGCGGAAATTATCGATTATCAATTTGCCTGCTACATACGTTTCCGTATTTGATTCTTTATCCACCATCGGTTCTTCCCTGTATCCCGGCACCGTTTCTCCATTAATTTTGCCGCTTCCGTATTGGCCTCTGACAAAATAGTCATTGACTTCTTCAGCTTTCAACTGGCGCAAAGCCCGCAGCACTTTTACTTTTTCAGAGCGGATTTCGTCTGTCGTTAAGCGGATCGGCGGTTCCATCGCTAAAAGTGCGACCATCTGCAGCATGTGGTTTTGGACCATATCTCTTAAAGCGCCGCTTTTCTCGTAATAGCGGCCGCGCTCCTCAACACCAAGAATTTCACTTGATGTTATTTGAATATTTGCAATATATCTGTTGTTCCATAGCGGTTCAAAAATCGCATTCGCAAATCGGATCTCTTCAATATTTTGAACCATTTCCTTACCGAGGTAATGATCGATCCTGTAAATCTCCTTTTCTGAAAAAGCAGTTCGAATCTGCTTGTTCAGTGCTTTGGCAGACTCGAGATCATGACCGAACGGTTTTTCAATCACGAGGCGTTTGAAGCCTCTAACATTTGTGATTCCGTCTTTTTTCAAATGTTCAGCAATTGTCCCAAAAAACTCTGGCGCCATTGCAAGATAAAAGATTCTGTTTCCTTCCAAGCCATAATTTCTGTCAAGTTCCTCAGCCAACTGATTTAAGGCAGTATAGGAACTTGAGTCAGTTACGTCATGTGAATGATAGTAAAATCTTGAAATAAAATCATTGACATCTGACGGATTAACATTCGATGTATCGATCGAATTTTTCACGGTTGTTTGAAAATCGTTGGCGGAAAGCGGCCTTCTTGCCACGCCGATCACTGCAAACCGTTCCAGTTTCTTTTTTGTATACAAGTTATAAAGGGATGGGAACAATTTTCGTTTTGCCAAATCTCCTGTTGCTCCGAAGATCATAATAAGTGCAGTAGGTTTTCCGTTCTGTTTCACGATTTATGGACCTCTCTTTTATTTTTTCGAAATATGTACAAAAACTAAAGACTATTCAAGTATAAAATTTTATAGGTTTCATGCTCACTTAGCAAATGTTTCTTACCTGATTAGTTTTTCTACTTTTAGTTGGAACTATGCAATTCCAGCTGCTTTCTTTATAAGTGTGGTATAGTTGAATGTAACAAAAATCTTCGTATCCGATGTCATGAAGTGCTTTGGTTTTATCTATATTCGGCAGTTTTTGAAAGGATTGAAGGAAATGGATGTTTTTTTCTTAGGGACAGGTGCCGGCGTTCCTGCCAAGTTAAGAAATGTCACTTCTATTGCTTTAAAGCTGTTAGAAGAGCGGGGCGCCATATGGCTGTTTGATTGCGGGGAGGCAACACAGCATCAAATCTTGCATACGTCAATTAAACCGAGAAGAATTGAAAAAATATTTATAACCCATCTTCACGGCGACCATATTTACGGCTTGCCGGGTCTGCTTTCAAGCAGGTCATTTCAAGGCGGTGAAACAGAGGTTGTTTTATACGGGCCGAAAGGGTTAAAGGAATATGTGTACATAAGTTTATCTGTAAGCCAGACGTTTTTAAAATATCCGCTGAAAATCGTTGAAATAGAAGAAGGTGTTGTTTTTGAAGATGATCAATTTACCGTAGAAACCCGGCTGCTTGATCATGGAATACCATCTTACGGATACCGGATTATCGAAAAAGACAGGCCAGGAACACTATTGGCAGATAAACTGATAAAGGCCGGCATCAAACCGGGGCCTGTTTACAAGAAGATAAAAAATGGCGAATCTGTTGTTCTTGATGATGGAACGGTACTTGAGGCGGCCGATTTTCTCGGTCCCCCCCAAAAAGGGAGAGTCGTTTCCATCCTTGGAGATACAAGAGTATGTGAAAATGCTGTCCAATTAGCGAGAGATGCCGATTTGCTGGTTCACGAAGCTACATTTTCAAAAGGCGAAGAAAGAATGGCATACGAGTATTTTCATTCGACCACTCGCCAGGCTGCAGAAACGGCAGTAAAAGCAAATGTCAAGAAATTATGTTTAACACATATCAGTTCAAGGTATAACCGGGACGATTGGCTTGAATTAGTCAAGGAGGCAAAGGAAATTTTTCACGACACTGAGATTGCCGAAGATTTTAAAGAAATTCATATCCTTTCTAAAAAGGAGAGTTGAAGCGGATATCTAGTGAAAAGGTTAGGGAACATGGCGCCCTAACCTTTTGTTTGGTTTAATGCAGGAATGCCTTGGTAAATCAGACAAATGTTTTTGGATTTGTTAAGCTCTCTTAATGGAGATTTTATCTTAAGAAGTTTTTGATGATAAATTTCATTCTCTGTAACAAGATTAAGGGAGGTTATAAACCATTATTTTGAGATTTGAGCCTTTATTTTAATTTATGAGCCTTTATTTTGAAATATGAGCCCTTATTTTAATTTAAGAGCCTTCATTTTAAGATATGAGCCTTTATCTCGATTTATGAGCCGTCAATCTAATATATGAGCCTGTAATTTCGTTTATGAGCCGAGAATCACATTTATGAGTTTCCATTCCAATTTAGTAAATAAGAAAAGCCGGGTTTGCCCGGTCCTTTTCTTATTCTGATTCAGCGCTTGGATGGATTCATCAATATTTTTAAATTAAATCCAACCCCGCTCATATTGCTTTGGTGCTTCAATTTCAACACCAAGCTCTTTTGCGGCGGTTCTTGGCCAATATGGGTTTCTTAGCAGTTCCCGGGCGAGAAAAATAAAATCAGCACGGTCATTTTGCAGAATTTCCTCGGCTTGAAGGCCGGAAGTGATTAACCCGACAGTTCCTGTCAAAATGTCGGCTTGTTGTTTAATTTTTTCGGCAAACGGAACTTGATAACCCGGATAAACCTTTATGCGCGCGGGAACAAGGCCGCCTGAGCTGACATCAATAAGGTCGACTCCCTGTTTTTTCATCCATTGGCTTATCACAACATAATCGTCTATTGATAAGCCTTCATCATGATAATCGCTTGCAGACACTCTGACGAAAAGAGGGCCGCCCCAAACGGATTTTACTTCATCAATGACTTCACTTAAAAAGCGGTAACGGTTTTCCGGCGAACCTCCATATTCATCCGTACGTTGATTGGATAAAGGCGATAAAAATTCATTGATCAGGTAACCATGGGCTGCATGTATTTCAATTACATCAAATCCCGCTTTTTTTGCACGCTCTGCTCCCTTTTTAAACGCATGAATAGTCTCTTTTATTTCTGCTGTTGTCATTTCTTTTGGCGTTTTCATTTGTTCGTTGAACGGGATGGCAGACGGCGCAACGATTTCTCCTTCTACCGTAGATTTTCGTCCGGCATGTGCGATTTGGATCCCGGTTTTCGCACCATGCTCTTTTATTAAATCTGTTAACTTCTTCAGCCCGTCAATATGGTCATCGCTCCAAATCCCCAAATCCTGAGCAGAAATTCGGCCTTGTGGAGTAACGGCAGTGGCTTCTACCATTATTAGCCCGACTTGCCCGACCGCTCGGCTTACGTAGTGTGTATAATGCCAATTTTGGACTTTGCCGTCCTGATTGTGGCTGGAATACATGCACATAGGCGACATAACGATTCGATTTTTAAATGTTGTGTTTTTGATCGTAAATGGTGAAAACAGCTTTGCTTCCAAACGAATTGCCTCCATTCCTTTTCGTATATTTTAAGTATAGCAGTGCTGTATTGAAATAGGAAAAGAACAGCTCAACCGTTTTTCGCAAGTTGTTTAATCGGTATTTTGTTCTCTTTCAAACTTTTTTATCTCGCATTAACGGGCTGCAAGCTCCCCGCTTCGTGGATTAGAGGATTCAAAAAAGCTAAAGTGGGGGATGAAAGAATCCCCCACTGAAGGAAGTTGCTTTATTTGTCAAGGACTTTACTTATCGTAAATGTGACTACTGCTTTACTGTTACTGCTTCCTTTAACATGCTCCCAAGGCGTTTTGAATGGGCGGTTGCTTCTTTAATGCAGGATATAAAAGCATGCTGAACATTGTGGGCCTCAAGAACTTTAATGCCGGCTTCTGTTGTTCCGCCCGGACTAGTTACTTCCCGGCGCAGCTGCTCCGGCGATTTTGATGATTTCGTCAGCATTTCCGCTGCTCCGAGCAGCGTTTGCACAATTAATTGTTTTGCAACTTCTTTTTCAAGTCCAATTTCAACAGCGCTTTTTTCCATCGCTTCGACAAAATAATAAATATAAGCCGGGCCGCTTCCGGACAGGCCGGTTACTGCATCAAGTTGTTCTTCTTCAACAAAAGTTGTCAGCCCGATTGTTTCAAACATTTGTTTTACGATTTTCTTTTGTTGATCCGTAACCATTTTATTAACAGCTATAGCGGTTGCAGATTTCCCGATTGCTGCAGATGTATTCGGCATCGCTCTTACGATTGCCAGGGATTTGCCGGAAAGTTCTTCAATACTGGAAATCGATATTCCTGCCAAAACGGAGATAATCAGCATATCTTCTGTTAAGTAATCTTTAATACGGGTAATGGCTTCTGCAGCGTCTTTCGGCTTCATCGCTAATATTACTGCATCTGCATTTCTGAACAATTCTTCTGAATTGTAAGAGGTATTCACGCCATAATCCCGGTTCATGCGGTTTAGCTTGTTGTCATCTTTTCGATTTGTCACCCATATTCCGTTCTTCTCTATCAGGTTGCTCTTCAGCATTCCCGAGATCATTGCTTCCGCCATCGAACCTGATCCGACAAAAGTAAGCTTCTTCATTTTGTTCCCTCCTGTATCTTTTATTTCAACATTCTGGATTTTTTGAAAACAAAAAAGACCTTGCATCCGTAAAGGACGAAAGGTCTATCTTCCGTGGTACCACCTTCATTCACCTTTTCAACGGTAACAAGTCTGGTTAATAGAAAAGGTGCAGCTCTGATCCGATAACGCCGGATATGCGTTTAGGTTTGCCTAACAGCTCGTAAGGTAGGTTCAATGGTCAAGAGGGCGGTGAAGCCTTTCAGCCGATGAGCTTCACTCTCTTTCGCCGTTTTCCATCTACTGGCCTTACTCATTGCTTCGTTACATAATAGTTTTAATTGTGATTATGCAAGAAAACATCCTTATCTGTCAAGTAGGACCTTGCACTATTTTTTAAATTATCTTAAAAAAAGTTATGTGAAAATAATGACAATTTACAAAAAGAGCGATAAACTAATTAATGTATTTTAGAATATGCACGACTGGATGCTTTTATACAAATAATGGACTTATACAAATATAACAATTTAAGGAGTTTAAAACAATGACTGAATGGAAGAGCGGAATTGCAAAGATTACCTTGCCGACGCCATTTGCGGTCGGTGACGTTAATGTTTTCTTGATAAAAGGGGATCGGCTGACCCTTGTTGATGTCGGTCCGAAAACTGAATCAGCATGGGAAGCATTGAAAAGCCAGCTCAATGATTTGAAATTAAATCCAGAAGATATTGAACAAGTTATTTTGACGCATCACCACCCGGACCACTCTGGTTTGCTTGACTGCTTTCCGCCGTCATTGGATGTATACGGCCACTATTTAAACGAGAGATGGATAAACAGGAATCAATCCTTTCTTGAGGAGCATGATGACTTTTATCGAAAGCTTTTTGCCGAATTTGGCATTCCCGAAAAGTTCTTTTCTTTTATTGATATAATGAAAAAGTCACTGAAATTTTCATGCAACAGGTCTCTCACCGGAACGCTGACCGAAGGCGGAAATCCGCCCGGCCTGGACAATTGGGAAGTACTTGAAACACCGGGCCATGCACAGAGCCATATTGCGCTATGGCGCAAAAAAGACGGGGTTTTAATTGGCGGAGACTTATTATTGGCATCGATTTCCCCGAATCCTTTGCTTGAGCCCCCGCTGCCAGGCATGACCGAGCGTCCAAAGCCTCAGCTTCAATATAATAATTCGATAAAACGGCTGTTTGATCTTCCGATTGAACGGATGTATACGGGACATGGCACGGATATTACGGACGTTCATCAATTGGTGGAAAAAAGACTGGAGCGCCAGCATGAAAGGGCGATGCAAGTAAAAAAATGGCTTGAAAAAGAAGAGTTGACTGTGTTTCAGATTTGCAAGCGTCTATTCCCGGCCGTTTATGAACGGGAATTACCGCTCACAATTTCAGAGACTATCGCCCAGCTTGACTATTTAGACTCATTAGGTGAGATTGATATTATGAAAGACAATCAAACTTATATTTTTAAAGATAAATGAGGTGACCTGAAGCATTGGAAAGATTAAAAGGCAAAAACATCATCATTACCGGGGCATCAGGAGGAATTGGCGCGGAAATTGCCGCGCTTTGTGCCGAACGGGGAGCAAATCTGGTCTTGCTTGCCCGAAGCATTGATAAACTGGAAATTTTGAAGAAAAAGCTTGAAGATCAGCACTGTGTCCAAGTTTATGTTTATAAGCTAGACGTGTCCGATACTGATCAAATTCAGGAAATATTCCAAAAAATATTCGAAGAAATCGGCCGGGTCGATGTTTTAATTAATAATGCGGGGTTTGGAATTTTCCGTGAAGCACATAAAATGACGATCGATGAAATGAAAGGGATGTTCAATGTCAATGTGATCGGGCTGATGGCTTGCACAAGCATGGTGCTTCCGAAAATGAGGGGGCAGCGTTCCGGCCATATCATCAACATTGCCTCCCAAGCCGGAAAAATTGCTACGCCGAAATCAAGTGTTTATTCAGCAACGAAACATGCTGTTCTTGGGTTTTCAAACAGTTTGCGGATGGAGCTTGCCGATTATCATGTGTATGTGACCTCAGTCAATCCGGGGCCGATTGCGACCAACTTTTTTCAAATTGCCGATGAGAAAGGTACATACGTTCAGAATGTCAAGAGAATTATGCTTCAGCCTGAATATGTAGCCAGAAAAGTCGTTGACAAAATTTTTACCCCTGTCAGGGAAATTAACCTTCCCCGCTGGATGAATGCGGGAAGCATATTTTATACGTTATTTCCGCGGTTATTTGAGAGGCTCGGCAAGAAAGCATTTAATCAAAAATAGGGAAACAAAAAATATTTTTTACGGGTTCCGGCGCGATAACGGCGACTTTTCGGATATATCGACCACTTTCCCGTTTATATCGACCACTTTTCGGATATATCGACCACTTTCCCGTGTATATCGACCACTTTTTCAGATATAACGGCCATTTCCCGTATGCGACCCATATACTGATTATGAGAAACCGCTGCTGGCGATTTCTTCACTTTTATTCGATTTTTTTGCGAATAAAAGTGAAGAAATGCCTCCTCATCTCACTCTGTTAAGTATTCATAAACAACATCATTGACGATTGTATACAAATTACCAAGCGGCTCCTCTTCTATCAAATCCATCACTTTTTGATAAAGCTGTTCGCATTCTTTTTCGCTTAACGGAAGCGACTCGCGGTTATGCCCGTATTGCTTGAAACAATTTTCGATCATTTTTATCACAAATTTTTTCTCCATTGCTTGCACCTCAAGTTCGATTATACCGCTTCCCGGAAAAAGTGCCACACTGGCAAGAAAGCCGATTTCAAGAAATTCGTCGTAAAATTTCCATTGAAATCGAACGCATATTCGATTAATGTATGGGTATAATGATATAGAACTGATGTTCGATTATTTTAGGAGGACGGGATCATGGTTGATTACAGCAAGATGCCGCACAATAAAATTTTATGCATTGATATGAAAAGCTTTTATGCAAGCTGTTCCGCTGTCATGCTTGGTCTTGATCCGCTTGAATGTTACTTGGCTGTTGTCGGGAATGTAGAACGGGAGGGAAGTGTCGTTCTTGCCGCATCTCCCCGGCTGAAAAAGGAATTCGGCGTTAAGACCGGTTCCCGGTTGTTTGAAATTCCCGATGATCCTCGTATCCAACTAGTAGAGCCGAAAATGGCGACGTATTTGCGGATTTCCACTGAAATTACCCGCGTATTTCACCGTTACGTCCCGAAAGAAGCGATTCATACTTACAGTGTCGATGAGAGTTTTATCCAAGTAGACGGCGTTGTTGATCTCTGGGGTGATCCGATGACCATTGCGAAAAAAATCAGGGATGACCTAAAACGGGAGTTTCAGCTGCCGTGCGCGATTGGCATCGGTCCCAACATGCTTATGGCAAAGCTGTGTCTTGATCTTGAAGCGAAAAAACATGGGATTGCCGAATGGACGTATGATGATGTGCCAAAAAAACTGTGGAACGTTTCCCCGCTCCGGGAAATGTGGGGAATCGGCAGGCGCGTCGAGAAAACGCTCAACAGCATGGGAATTTTCACAGTCGGGCAATTGGCCCGCTACGATTTGAAATCACTTGAAAAAAAATTCGGAATCATGGGGAACCAGCTTTATTATCATGCATGGGGAGTCGATCTTTCCGATATCGGGGCGCCGATTATGGAAGGGCAGATCAGTTTTGGAAAAAGCCAGATCCTATTGCGTGACTACAAGGAAGAGCATGAAATTAAAGCTGTCATATTGGAAATGTGTGAAGAGGTGGCGAGAAGAGCCCGAAACCACAAAAAGGCGGGAAGAACGATCAGCTTTGGCCTCGGCTACAGCCAGGATGAATTCGGCGGCGGCTTTTACCGATTCCGGACGGTTAAGCAGCCGACAAACGTAACAATGGATCTTTACCGGGTTTGTCTGGAGCTTTTTCATGAATTTTATGAAGGAAAAACGGTTCGAAAAATTTCTATTTCGCTTGGAAACATCGTTGATGATAATCAAATGCAGCTCAGCCTGTTTGATTTAAACGGCTGGAAAAAGCACGAACTCGGTTATGCTGTCGACCGTATTCGAAGCCGGTTTGGATCAGGGGCATTGCTGCGGGCTGTTTCCTATACGGAAGCCGGAACAGCAAGACACCGGGCGACTCTCGTTGGCGGCCATAAAATGTAAATGAACTGGAGTGAGGTGGAGAAACGATGATACGGGACCGGGGAAGGATAAAATGGACATCGATGATGCTTCCTGAACATGTAAAGCTGCTCAGAGACTGGGCAAAGGAAGATATGTACGAGAACAAAATCGAGCCTGATGAACAGCAGCTTGAAGTGATGAATGAAGTGATGGCAGAAGCAATGGAGTTTGGAAAAAGCGTGGCAATTACGTATTACAGGGGACGGAAGTATCAGCTCGTCATCGGCACTATTCATTATTGGGATGAAACAGCCAAAAAACTCCATGTGGTCGACCGCTTTGAAGAAGTGCACCAGATTGAAATTTCAAGTATTGCTAATGTCCGGTTTGCAGATGAGTAGAAAAGCGAGGTGGAAAAAGAAAAGCGGAGCTCAAAATGCTATAATAAGGTCATACAACAAGGAAGGAGCATTCAAGTGGAAATCACATTAACAGAAGAGGCTGCCAGTAAACTAGATGAGAAAACGGCGGGAAAAACAGGTTATTTAAAGCTAAAATACGATACAAACGGGTGCGGCTGCGCAGTAAACGGTGTAACGGCTCTTTGGTTCGTCAGCGAAACAGACAGTGACGACGAAGAGATTGTCACAAACAGCAGGAGTATTTTTGTAGAGAAGTCGGCAAAAGTTTTGCTGGATGAAAAAATGAAAATTGATTTTTTAGAAAGTGCCAATTGTTTTCAATTAAAAAGTTCGGGCGAGATCATAAACGGAAGAATGAGCTTTATTGATAAAACAATATAATAAAAATAAGATCAGGCGGGGCTGGCTTAAAAGGATCTGACTCCCTCCAAAATTGACAATATATAGAATGTCTTTATTACTGTTTGTCTATATTGTATTGGAGGGATCTGACTCTCAGCCCCGTTTTTTTGTGTGTCGAACAATATCAACAGGCGAGTGAAATGCACCTTATATTAAACCCTTATGCGATATTCTGATGAGTCCGGGGTAAGGTACTCTGTCCAAGACGTAATCCTGACTTTATGAATGTTTGTTACAAAAAATTCGTGAAATCTGTCACAAAGTGTTCAAAGCTTGGTAGCTCATAAGGGAAAACACGCTTTATACTATGAATATAGTGAAAACGATTAAATGGAGAGGTGTGGAGCATATGGAATTTGATAATGTCATGCTAAGCCGCATATTAACTACTTTAACGTTATCCTTCCACATTATTTTCGCAACAATTGGGGTTGGCATCCCTTTAATGGTTTCGATTGCGGAATTTATTGGAATTAAAAAGAACGATTCCCATTATTTACTTCTTGCCAGACGCTGGACACGCGGGTTTGTCATCACGGTAGCGATCGGAGTAGTTACCGGAACATGTATTGGTTTGCAGCTTTCGCTCTTATGGCCGAGCTTTATGAAGATTGCGGGACAAGCGATTAGTTTACCTTTATTTATGGAAACATTCGCCTTCTTCTTTGAAGCCATTTTCTTAGGAATTTATTTATATACGTGGGATCGGTTTAAAAACCCGCTTTATCATTGGATGTTATCAATTCCTATTGTGCTCGGAGCCTCAATGTCTGCATTCTTTATTACGACTGTCAATGCGTTTATGAACACACCGCAAGGCTTCCAAATAGTAAATGGTGTCATTAAGACGTTAGACCCCATCGAAGCCATGTTTAATCCGGCAACACCAACGAAAACCTTTCACGTGTTGGCAACTGCTTACGTGACATCTGCTTTCATACTTGCCACGATTGGAGCATTCCAAATTTTAAGAGGAAAAAATACAGAGTATACGAGAAAAGCTTTGCACTTAACAGTTGCATCAGCCTTTATTTTCGCCATACTGACAGGAATCGCAGGCGACTTGTCCGCGAAGTTCCTGGCAAAGTACCAGCCTGAAAAATTAGCTGCGATTGAATGGCACTTTGAAACGGAAAAAGGAGCCGATCTTGTTTTATTCGGTGTATTAGATGAAGAAAAACAAGAGGTTAAATATGCCATTCATTTGCCGAAGATGTTAAGCTTTTTATCTTTCAGCAATTTTGACGGGGAAGTAATAGGATTAAATGAGTTTCCAAAAGATGAAATTCCTCCACTATATATACACTATTTGTTTGATATTAAAGTAATGTTTGCTATGTTTATGGTCCTTATATCTTTCTTATATGTTGTTTTTTCCAAATGGAAAAAAGAATGGATGCATCATAAGTGGCTGCTGCGTGCGATTGTTCTTTGCGGCCCTTTAGCGATGATTTCCATTGAACTAGGTTGGTTTTTGGCGGAAGTTGGCCGTCAGCCGTGGATTTTAAGAGGATATATGAAAGTATCGGAAGCAGCAACAACCTCCAACGGAGTAGGAGAGATGTTGTGGCTGTTCTTTGGCTTATATGCACTGCTAGCCATAGTTTGTACAATTGTGCTTCGCAAAATGTTTATCAACAACCCGGCTGAAGCAGAGCTTGAATATCGATTCCGCGATTAATCCGGGAAAGGAGGATTCTTAAGATGGAAATTCAACTGGTAGGTATAACTGTTCTTTGGCTGTTTCTTTATGGGTACTTAATTGTTGCTTCCGTTGATTTTGGTGCTGGTTTTTTTGCATATTATGGAAAAATCACAAAACAAGATCATATTATGAATAAGCTTATCAGCCGTTACTTATCACCTGTATGGGAAGTAACGAACGTATTTTTTGTCTTTTTCTTTGTCGGAATTGTCGGATTCTTTCCTGATACAGCATATTATTTTGGAACAGCCTTGCTTGTACCGGGAAGTATTTCACTCGTTTTATTAGCGATTCGCGGTTCTTTTTATGCATTCAATAACTACGGAGCAAAAGATAATAACATTTATATGTTTTTATATGGAGCAACAGGTCTGCTGATTCCTGCCTCGTTATCAACTGCTCTGACGATTTCGGAAGGAGGTTTTATTGAAAAAAGAGGAGACAAATTGGTTTTCTTAGCTAAAGAATTATTTACAAATCCTTATTCTTGGAGTGTCGTCATTTTGGCGATTGTGTCGGTCTTATTTATAAGTGCAAGCTTCCTTACGTATTATGCGGACAGAGCAGATGACCATAAGGCGCTTGAGCTTTTGCGCGGATTTGCCCTTTTTTGGAGCCTGCCGACGATTTTGGCAAGTTTCTTAGTGTTTGTTACGTTAAGACAACATAATTTCACTCACTTTGAAAATATTCTCGATCGTTACTGGTGGATGTTTGTGCTTTCTTTGATTTGTTTCATCATTGCATCTATGTTGATCTGGATGCGCCGAAATTACGGGACGGCCTTTATCTTCGTAATGTTTCAATTTTTCTTCGCGTTCTTTGGCTATGGGGCATCCCACTTGCCGCATCTTTTATACCCTTATGTCACCGTTTACAGCGGCTATACGAATGAGACAATGGGGATTGCGCTTGTTATCGCATTTATTTTAGGTTTATTGCTTTTAATCCCATCGATTATTTTGCTGATGCGTTTATTCTTGTTTGATGCAGACTATGTTAAAGGGAAAAGATGATCCCATTATTTACATTTAGATGAGTATTATTGATAAAAAAATTGAGAAATGAACAGGCAGGCCATCGAAAAATGGGCCTGCTTTTTTTAATTGTATGATGGTTTGAAACGCCGGAGATAGGAAAAGGTAGCAAATTGATATTGCTGACAAAAATGTTCAGCCAGAGTTCGACAGTAAATAAGCACTTTTATATGTCTGTTTCAAAATATATTAACTTAATTTCCGTATCCGAAAATTGTCTTCAAGTAAGATCCAATTTTGCGGGAATGGATAACCGATTACCCAATAGCTAATTCCACGCAAACCGTAATCTTTCACTGCATCAAATTTTGCTTGGGCGCTGCGTGCATCTTCAAACCAAACTTCATGAGTACGTCCTTGTTCATCTACATACCGATAAAATGGGGATTGGGTTGTACGGTCATACTGAATTACAGCGCCGTGTTGCACTGCCCTGCGAACAGCTTCCTGCATATCAAATGTTTCTGCTTCCTGGCCCTGAACGTGGGGAAGAAGCCAGTCGCGAGCATACAACTGGAAGCCCATAAAAATTTTATTTCTTGGAATGACAGTTACGGCATAATCCAAAACACGTTTGATTTGATTAAGAGGAGATATCGACTGTGGAGGTCCTAATCTATATCCCCATTCGTATGTCATTAGAATGACAAAGTCGACAATCCTTCCATGAGCAGCATAGTCGTGTGCTTCATATAAAAGTCCTTTTTGTTCGGAACTTGTTTTAGGCGCAAGTGCAGTGGAAACGAAATAGCCTTCTTGATGCAATCGGTCAACTGCACGCTGCAGAAATTGATTATACAACTCGCGATCGGCTGGATAAATATTCTCAAAATCAACGTTTAAGCCGCGATAGCCTTTATTTCTCATTGTGTTAACAATATTGGTTAATAACCGATTTTGCAACTCTGAACTTGAAAGGATTGTATGAGCCAGTCGTGACCCCGGATCTCTATAGGTAAAATTTGTAATAGACATCATTGGAACAACTCGTTCAGCCAGAGAGGCTTGAATGATCGGCGTGTCATTAATCGCATCTAGACCGCCGTCTGTTCTCATGATGTAAGCAAAAGGGGATGCGTAGGTTAAATGATCACCAACTTCACGAACATTTCTAGCTCCTTCTTCCCCAATGTTGATAGTATATGCATTTACATCGATGACTTGTTTAGGAAAAGGAATCGTTAACGCCATTCCCGGATAAATAAGATCAGGATTTTGAATTTGGTTTGTTCTGATTATTTCCTGAACGGTTGTCCCATACCGTTGAGCAATTTGCCGTAAGCTTTCTCCGGGTTGAACGGTATGCACACGAGCCGGAATGTATAAAACCAATCCCGGATAGATCCTAGAAGGGTCGCTAATTTGGTTTGCTTGAACAATGGCTCCGACTGAAACCCCATATCTTTGCGCAATTTGCCATAACGTTTCCCGGGCTCGAACGGTGTGCTGACGAGCAGCTACAGGAATTACTAGGGACAGGCCTATAAGTAATCGATTAGGATCAGGTAGTTTGTTTGCATCGACAATTTGTGAAATACTCACACCATAACGATTAGCTATCTGCCATAACGTCTCCCCTCTTTGAACAACATGAATAATCATAAGTAATAAGAACCTCCCCGATTAGGTCATATCCCTAATGTATGCTGAACATATACATTATGAAACTGTGAACTAGAAAAATGCCTTGGGAGGAATTTGTCCGTTTAAATAAGAAGTATTATTAAGGCAAACAAAAAGTAAAAAAAGAAGGATAAAAATATCCTCCTTCATTTTTACTATTTGGTTTGATCAATTCTATTTTCCTATTAATTCATTAACTGTTACAAACTCATAACCCTGTGCACGTAATTCGTCAATCATTTGAGGTAATGCCTCAACAGTTCCGTCTAATTTACCCGGGACGCGGAAGTTGTGTTGGAGAACAATGCCCCCCGGAACCACATTTCGGTGTACTCTTGATAAAATTTCTTCAGAAGACGCTCCGCTCCAATCAATTGTATCGATTGTCCACATAATTGTTCGATATCCAAGATTATAAAGCTTCTCTGCCTGTTCGTCTTTTAAAAAGCCGTACGGTGGACGGAATAAATTTGGTTTATATCCTGTAATTTTCTCGATTTCTACGGAAGTTGATTCTACATCATTTATCAATTGCGATTCTGTGAAATTGCCTAGTTTCCCGTGATCCCAACTATGATTTCCAATGACGTGGCCTTCTTTGTAAATTTGTTTAAGCAATTCAGGAAAAGCTTTTGCCTGCTGCCCTACCACGAAAAAGGTGGCTTTGACACCTTTTTGCCGCAAAATCTCCAATATTTGCGGAGTGTAAATGTCTTCAGGACCATCGTCAAAAGTAAGGGCAATCCTTTTTTTGCTTGAATTTCCCATGTAAATCATTCTTGTCTGGGTTTTATCCGGAATATTTACAACTTGTCCGGGAAAAATCCGGGCAGGATCTTTGATTTGCGGGTTTGCAAGTTTCAGTTCGGACATAGAAACACCGAGCTTAACCGAAATTTTATAGAATGTATCACCTGAAATCACTTTATAAGTACTAGAAGCCGGAACTTCTAATTTTTCTCCCGGTTTTATTGCCGTGTACGTCAATTTGTTCAGGTTTACTAATTTTTCTACTGTTGTTCCATATTTTGAAGCAATTTTCCATAATGTATCCCCTGGTTGTACTGTATAAGTTGCAGCCTCCGCTAGATTTCCAAAAAGAAAAACACATACCAAGGAAAGCAATACCAATCTAGTAATTTTTTTAAACATACGTTCACCTCCAATGTTAGGGTCACACTGCCTCTAATTATAGAGGTGATATTAAATAGTTACATTAATTAAATTATGGTAAATTACTTGTTGCTACCTAAATCATGAATTCTCCGGGAAGAGGTCGTTCCTAGAATACAAGAATTCGATGAGAAAAGAATTATATTTTCCAGTATTTTGATAATATTCATTATTTGAAAATTAAAGTATAATTTTTTTCAATTATCCGGATAATACATAACTACAGAAGGGAAGAGCACAGGATATGTCTTCAGCATTTCGATCGTTCTATCGTCATGTTGCACTGTTTTTGTCATTTTATCTTATTTTTAGTTTCATAGTGTCCAATTTTGCAAATGCAGCAGGAAATCATTAACAAAAGGGATATTCGACTAAGGCTGGTTCACGAATTGGGAAAGAAAGACTACGGATGCAGGAAGCGGACCGATTACCTACGTTGATGAAGACAGCACCCGCCATATTTTTAGAGAAAAAATTGGAGGCGGATACGAAGCTGGCGGCGGCGTATACTTGCTTTAGTCAAGAACAGTGATGGCACATATACGATAACGGAAACGGACGGCACGAAAACAACCTTTAACAATAATGGCAAAATCATCTCGATTGTGGACACAAATTTTTCAAGGAGCCCTATGCCCTTGAGGTCGCTTCGGTCCTGCCAATGAATATGCTTTTAAATATGATTATTTCTTTCCTTTTTAATAAGACAAGTATTCCGTTGTCGGATATTTTCGATGAACAAATTCCTGCAAAAATTCATCAATCATCTTTTCATACTCTTCCTTATTCTCATTAAAAGATTGGGCATGAACACCGTTTGCGGCCATGAAAAGCTTTTTCGGCCCTTTTTTTCGTTCATACAGTGTTTCTGTCATCGTTGGCAGTATAAAGTCGTCTTTCTTGCTATGAATAAATAAGACCGGATTTTTTATATTTTCAATAACCGATATTGGCGAAACTTCCCCGATGGAATATTTATCGCGTACCCGCAAAAACAGATCAGCAACAGGCAAAAACAGCTTCGAAGGGAGCTTGAATTCCATTTTTAGCCGGTAGGCGAGCTGTTCCTTAAAATCGGAGAACGGGCAATCAGCAATGTAGAAATTGGCACCGTCTTCAAGCATTCCGGCATACAAAAGCATCGTTGCGGCCCCCATTGATTCCCCGTGAATTCCAAGAAGAATTTCAGGTCCTTTTTCTGATTTCAGCCAATCAACAACAGCTTTTAGATCAAACTTTTCGTAGTGGCCGAAGCTGGTCGTTTTTCCGCCGGATTCTCCATGGCGGCGATGGTCATAGATGAGGACATTAAATCCCCGTTCTAAAAATAGATTCATGTACTTGATCGAATTTATTTTGTTTTCCGTTACTCCATGGCTGATGATCATATATTGATTTGTATAGTATGGTTCTACCAAAACTGCTTTAATGAAGTAGCCGAAAGGGGAAGAGATCAATATTTCCCGTTTTGGCAATTTTTCATATTCAGACAGGTTTAGCCGACCGGCTTTTTTTTCCCGGTCAAGAATGAACGTATCCTCTTTCTTTTTTATGTACATCAGGCGGTTTGTAAAATAAACGCCGATTGATGATAGAAAAATAAGAAAAGAGAAAAGGAAACGGAATGCCTTTTTCAAAGACGATCCCTCCGCAAATGTAGTCTTCTTTATTTTACCATTTTTCAGGCGGATAAAACATAATAATTCTAAAACGAAAAAGAGACTGACTCATAGGCAAAGGGTCAGACCCCTCCAATACAACATATAGACAAACTGATAAAACCATTCTATATATTGTGATTGTTGGAGGGAGCCAGACCCTTATGAGTCAGCCTCTTATTGCGCGCATTTTTTATTGTTTAGCATTCTGCCGTTTTGTCGGGTGGATTGCTTTTTCAAGTTCTTCTGCAGCGATTGTTTGTTTTACTGTATCAGCGACAGGCTTTCCCTTTTGGCTGTAACCTTTTTCTCTTTTATCGGTCATCGTCATTCTCCCTTCAAGTTCGTCTTCACTTTATAAGATGAGTTAACTCATGAATGCTTATTCATCAAAAATTTATTTATTCAGGTTGAGTGTTAAGCCAGTAATAGGTGCTTTCAATCGGGCGGGAAAGATGAGGCCGGATAATTTCAATCGCGTGCAGAATTTTTTCTAGATCAATGCCGGTCCGGATACCCATCCGCTCAAGCATGTAAACAACATCCTCTGTTGCTGCATTTCCCGCCGCACCGGGTGCAAAGGGACATCCACCCAGACCTCCGGCAGATGTATCAAAACGGGAAATCCCTGCCTGCATCGCAGCGAAAATATTCGTTAAGGCCATATTCCGCGTATCATGAAAGTGGGCTGTCAGAAAAGTGTCTGGAAACGCTTTCGTTAATTTTGAAAATAAAGAATAAGACTCATGGGGAGCCGCCATGCCGATCGTATCTGCTACGCTCAGCTCGTCAGCACCTGCAGCAACAAACTCTTCGCAAAGCTTGATTGTGTCCTCTTCAGAAATTTTTCCTTCATAAGGGCAGTAAAAGGCTGTTGAAATACAAGCACGGACAAAATATCCTTTCTCTTTCAGCTCTTTAATCATCGGGTTTACTTCATTCATACTTTCCTTCGTAGTTTTATTAATATTTTTTTGATTAAAGCTGTTGGAGACCCCGACGAACAAAGCGACTGCCTTGCAGCCGGTCATATATACACGGTCAATCCCCTTCCGGTTTGGTGCAAGCACAATGTTTCTTGTTTCATCATCAAGACACTCTTCCACAATTTCGCCCGCATCACTCATTTGCGGAACCCATTTCGGAGAGACGAAAGAAGTAAGTTCCATTTCTTTCAAGCCGGCAAGCCTTAAAGCGTTAATAAACTCCTTTTTTGCGTCAGTAGGTATAAAATTTTTTTCATTTTGAAGCCCGTCTCTCGGTCCAACTTCAATAATTGTTACATGTTCGGGCAAATGCAGCGTCATGTTTCACCCTCCTGTTCTCATAAATTATTTTAGAGGGAATAAATTTAAAAAAGCAAGAATAATAAAAATTTTCGCAAAATTAATGTGAAATGAAAGTGCTGGAGTAGACCAGAAGATTATGTGAATCGGTCCTGTTTTAGAGACAATTATAGAAATATAGTAAACTTTATTAAAATTAGGAAGCGTTTTCAATAGGAGTGAATGCGAATGAAGAAAATATGCACATCCTTCCATGAGGCAGTAGCTGACATTCATGACGGCGCCACACTTATGGTCGGCGGTTTCGGTCTTTGCGGAATACCGGAAAACCTTATCCTGGCCCTGGTTGAAAAAGGTGTGAAAAACTTAACGGTCATTTCAAATAACTGCGGCGTAGACGATTGGGGACTTGGACTTCTTTTGAAAAACAAACAAATCAAGAAAATGGTCGGTTCTTATGTGGGGGAAAATAAAGAATTTGAGCGGCAAGTATTGAACGGTGAGGTCGAAGTTGAATTAATTCCTCAGGGAACACTTGCGGAAAAAATCCGGGCAGGCGGAGCGGGAATTCCGGCGTTTTTCACCCCGGCTGGTGTCGGCACTCCGATTGCGGAAGGAAAAGAAACAAGAGTGTTTAACGGAAAAGAATATCTTCTTGAAGAAGCGCTTACTGCAGATTTTAGTCTTGTCCGCGCCTGGAAAGGAGACAAAATGGGAAATTTGATTTATCACAAAACGGCAAGAAACTTTAATCCAATGATCGCGGCAGCAGGAAAAGTGACAATCGCAGAAGTTGAAACACTTTATGAAACAGGGGAACTTGATCCGAATTTCATTCATACGCCAAGCATTTACGTTCAGGTATTGATTGAAGGAGAACAGGAGAAGCGGATTGAACGGCTTACAGTAAAAAAATAGTTTTTATGAAAGGAGAGAAAACATGAGCAAAGACAAAGCGGCTGTTCGTGAAAGGATTGCCAGACGAGTGGCAAAAAAGAAATTGAAAATGGCTTTTATGTGAACCTTGGAATTGGAATGCCGACTCTTGTAGCCAACTATATTTCGAAAAATAAGGAAGTTGTGCTTCAGTCGGAAAACGGCCTTCTTGGCATTGGTCCGTATCCTGAAGAAAATGAAGTCGATCCTGACTTGATTAACGCCGGAAAAGAAACCGTAACGGCAATCCCGGGTGCTTCGTATTTTGACAGTGCCGAATCGTTTGCCATGATTCGCGGAGGGCATATTCATCTCGCCATCCTCGGAGGAATGGAAGTTTCCGAGAGAGGCGATCTCGCCAATTGGATGATACCCGGCAAAATGATCAAAGGAATGGGCGGGGCAATGGATCTTGTCCATGGAGCGCAAAAGATTATTGTGATCATGGAGCACTCGAATAAAAACGGCGATTCTAAAATTTTGAAAGAGTGCAGTTTGCCTCTTACAGGAAAGGGAGTTGTAGACCGGATAATTACAGAGCGGGCCGTTATCGATGTAACAGAATCCGGTCTGAAGCTTGTAGAAGCGGCAAAAGGCTTCACAATTGAAGATATTGTAAATTCAACCGAACCTGAATTGATCATCGATGAAACGGTTTTGACTGACGCTTTCTAGTATTTTTTTATGTAAAAGGCAGGGTGTAATAATCCTGCCTTTTTGTTTTAGTCTTTAAAGTAGCTAAAGAGAAAAATAACCGCTCCTAAGCTATTTTGTCTTATAAGGTTTATTTAACAATACCCATCTCATGTGGTCTTCCCACTTCCCATTCCTTTAGAAATTCTTTATTCCTTTGGTAATAATTTAATACTGTCAAAGCAAAGGTTTCATCTAGTTTCATATAATCTCATAAAAAAGTCTCCCGCAATATTAGTATATCACGTTCTACTACCGGTTCATTTTTTTTCTAGAGTTATTAATCATTAGCTTTACTATATAACATAACACTTTCCTTTTTTACCTACCAATTAATGTAAAAGCAGTTAATTTCTTTTTTTGAATTAATATGCCAGTATCGCCCCTCATTAATTTCGCTTTTCCTTTTTTCTTTTACGAAAGAAATAAATAATAACAGCAAAATTTTAATAAGAGTTAAATTGATATTTTATGAATTTTGAATTTTCTTACCTAATTAAAGGAATTTATAAGGAATTACAGAATAACTATTGATCATTCTTGTAGTTAAAAGGAGGTATTTGGATATTAAAAAATGGATTGTAAACTTCTTGGTATTTTCCTTTTTCACTTTGCTATTGATTGGTTGCCGCAGTGATTTAAAACAACTAACGAGAGTCGATGTTCAAGAAGTGAAATCAGACGGAAGTTATAGCCAAGCTGTAATGATTACAGATAAAGACACGGTGAATATGTTAAATAAGATATTTGAAAAAATTGAATGGGAACAATATGTAGAGGCAAAGATGTCGAGAAAAGAAGATGTAAAAGCTATTCTTTTCTTTGAGATTGACGAAAATATGCTTGAGAAATTGGTTGAATATTTGATATGGTTCAATCAGGAAAATGGAACAGCAACCATTATTAGTTCCGATGAAACAGAAAACTTTGGAATTTTAGACAAAGATCATGCCAAGGAACTAAAAAAGGTATTATTTAATTCAATAAAAGAGCATGGAATTGGTAGTTAAAAGAAAGCAAAAGCGTACATCTTCAATACTGTACGCTTGATTTCTTAGTATAGTCAGGTGTTGTTATGGCGGCGATGTAAATTTCCCTCCGATTTTTTCTATAATTTACGTTTTAGAACGTAAAAGCTGCTGGAGCTCGTCTTTGTTTTGAGTCAGATCTTCTAATGTATACCCTTTTAAGACAGTGATGAATGCTTGAAGTGCTTCATAAAAAGCATGTTTTAATTTACAAGAGGGTGAGATGAGACATTGATTTCCCTCGCGATGAAAACACTCTACCACGTGAAAATCTTCCTCTGTGTGGGTTACGACTTCCCCGATATTGATGTCGCGGGGATGCTTTGCAAGTCGTATGCCGCCGTTGCGTCCCCGGATCGTCTCTATAAGACCAAGCTTTCCGAGCTCATGAATAACTTTCATTAAATGATTTTTTGAGATGTGATAGGCTTCTGCAATCTCTTTAATATTGCTTAATTCATGATCTTTTTTTAATGCCAGATATAATAAAACACGAATCGAGTAATCCGTATAATTTGTTAATCTCATTTCACTAACCCCTGGTTCATTTAAGGTATCCTTATCATAGCATTTTTTCCTAACTATTAGTAAGGTTTACGCTCTCCTAATGAGAAATAAGCTGCTAATAAATATATTAACTTTGGCAAAGAATTAAGAAAAGCAGCCGCTGTTTTCATCATAATCACATTAGAAATTGTGACATTTTTTTTAAAGATGTATATAAAATATATCTTTTTACTTCAAATTCTTTTACTATAAAGATGTATTTAAAATGCATATTTAAAAAGGATGAGTGAAAATGTTAAGTGCGAAAACGATTGAAATTATAAAAAGTACTGTTCCTGTATTGGAAAAACATGGTGAAGAAATTACAAAGCGTTTTTATGCGACGATGTTAAAGGCGCATCCGGAACTTTTAAATATTTTTAACCATACGAATCAAAAAATAGGCAGACAGCAATCAGCATTAGCTAATGCGGTTTATGCATTTGCGGTTTATATTGACCAGATTGAAAAAATCATGCCTGATGTGAAACTAATTGCTCATAAACATCGCAGCCTCGGAATTAAACCGGAGCATTATCCAATCGTAGGAAAATATTTAATTTTAGCGATCAAAGATGTATTAAAAGATGCAGCTACAGATGAAATCATTCAAGCTTGGACAGAAGCATACGGTGTTCTGGCAGATACATTTATTTCTATTGAGAAAGAGATGTATGAAGAAGTAGAAAGCAAAGAAGGCGGATGGAGAGATTTCAAAGAATTTTATGTTGCAAACAAAATAAAAGAAAGTGATGTTATTACATCCTTTTATCTAAAACCAAAAGACAGTTCAAAGGTAGCTTCTTTCATGCCGGGTCAGTATATTAGTGTCCGCGTCAAAATACCGAGCAGCGAGTATACACAAATTCGCCAATACAGTTTATCTGATGCTCCGAATGGAGAGTATTATCGCATTTCGGTTAAGCGCGAAGCAGAAGAACACAAACCAAAGGGAGTAGTTTCTAATTACCTGCATAACTTTGTAAATGAGGGAGATACAATTGAAGTAAGTGTTCCTGCAGGTGACTTTGTTTTAAATATGGAGAGTAAAAAGCCTCTTGTACTTATCAGCGGCGGAGTAGGGATTACACCATTAATAAGTATGTTAAAGGTTGCTTCAAAAGAACAGCCGGAACGTGATATCACATTTATCCATGCAGCAAGAAATGGACAATATCATGCTCTTCGTGAAGAAGCATCTTCATTAGGTGCAAAAGTTCTTTTCTGCTATTCCGAACCGACTGAAGAAGATAAGCTTGCGCAAAACTTTGATAAAGAGGGATACATTACGTCTGAATGGCTGAAAGAAGTAATTGAAAACAAAGATGCTGATTACTATATGTGCGGACCTGTTCCATTTATGAAAGCCATTTATCAAGCATTAGTAGATATTGGCGTGAAAAAAGAAGCAATTCATTACGAATTCTTCGGGCCAAGTATGAAACTATAACATAAAAGATTTTGCTCCTCTAAGAGAAGAATCGAAAAAGAGCTTACAGTGTACACTGTGAGCTCTTTTTAATCATATTTAATGTGCAATATATATGACAAACAACTTTTGTGAGTATCTCCCTGTCATTTTTTATAAACATGATGATATAATATTTTTCAAATTATTTGGTAGTGAGGAATGAGGAATGAAAAGACAACCATCCAATCATAAACCGAAAAAAGATGAAAGCATGGTTACGTTAGGCGATATGCTGAATCAAGATTTGATGAAGCAATTAAAAGAAAAACAAAAAGAACTGAAGGCAGAAGAAGAACGAAGACAGAAAGAAGAAGAACAAAGAAAAAGGGAAGAACGGCGCCAGCGGGAAAAAAATAAATCATTTGAAGAACTGCTTTCAGAAAGCAATTTAAACTGGAAGGACTTTAAATAATGTTGAACCTATGAAAAGAGAGGAAGTGGTTCATTTATTGAAAAGTGGCTCATAAATGTTTAAAACTGGCTTATAATTTATTAAAAGTGGCGCATAAACCAATGATAAAAGGCACATTTAATCTGAAAATTGCCAGGCTGAACCCGAATCTATCGTCAGGCTTGGCATTTTTAGTCTATCGACACCTTCGTAATTCGTTTTAATGTAGGTTATGAGCCCTTATTTTGAAATATGATCCTTTATTTCTAAATATGAGCCGTTATTTTAATATATGAGCCCTTATTTCAAAATATGAGCCTTTGTTTCATTTTATGAGCCATCGATCTGATATAAGCTTTAACCTTCACCAAAACTTGAGGATATTATACATTTGTTTCATTTTATGAGCCAACAATATGAAACTAAGAGACTATCATTTCATTCATGAGCCGTCGAACCGATTCTATTTCAATCTAAATATTATAAAAGAAAACCAAGTTCTTTTTTTAACATTATCGATGTTGATCATACTTGTTTAGTTTTGTTAAAGATTGGATTAGCTCCACTTCCTCCTGTGAAAGCGGCTCGCTCATGACAGCACGCACATTTTCTCTTACTTGCTGCACGGAGCTGGCGCCGGCAATGACCGCAGCGACGGCAGGATGGGACAGATCGTATTGTAAGGCGATTTCAGTAAGAGGACGGGAACCCGCAGCCTTTTCTTTTAAAGCTGTCAGGACTTGTTCTAATTCTTGATAACTGTAGTCCAAATATCCATTTTCTTTCACTGATTTTGAAGCTTTTTCAAGCATTTTGCCGCTTAGCAAGCCTTTTGCAACAGGTCCCCGAGCAACTACGCTTATTTGATGGTTATTTAATAGTGAAAGCGCCTCTTCTTCAGGACGGCGGTCCAAAATGCTGTACTGCATCATAACGGAAACAATATTTGACCTTTTCACATACTCCCGGATTACATTCGGGCGTATTGATGAAATTCCGTAATATCGGATAATCCCTTCCGCTTTTAATTCTTCGAAAGCTTCGATTGTCTCATCAATCGGATCGTCAATTGTTCCGCCGTGGAGCTGGAAAAGGTCAATATAATCAGTCCCAAGCCGTTTTAAGCTTCGCTTCGCAGCTTCTTTTATGTACTCTTTTGAAGGATCCCATCTCCAGCTCGTTTTGTCGTCATTCCAGCGATTTCCTGCTTTTGTTGCAATGATCACTTTTTCACGGACGTCTTTTAATGATTGACCGACGATTTTTTCATTCTCGCCGAAATCATACAAATCGGCTGTATCAAAATAATTGACGCCCTCCTCAAGGGCAGCCTCAATTATTTCTCTTGCTGCTTTTTGGTCCGTTCCAAGGGACATGCATCCAAGACCGAGTTTGCTCACCATCAAGTCTGATCTTCCCAGCTGTTTTTTTTCCAAAAAAATTCACCTCGTTTCATATCTTTTATTTCATTTTATCGAACAATCCGAAACAACCACAAATGAATTGGCTTTTTTGGTTGGTTTAGAAGAGATAAAATAATCTTCAGACAATTGGAATTTATTTTAATATTTTTACGCTATTTTCTCAAGCTTTTCCTGCCGTCTCAAACTTTTTTAATTTGAACTTATATTTTTTATTCTATACTCCATTAACTAATGTATGGTAAAATGTATGGACACAAAATTTATGAATAGAAAAGGAGTGTAGATAAATGGGAAAATTATTTGAGGAAAAAACGATAAAAACAGAACAAATTTTTTCGGGAAGAGTTGTCAAATTGCAAGTAGACGATGTTGAGCTACCAAACGGACAAACATCAAAGCGGGAAATTGTTAGGCATCCTGGTGCTGTAGCTGTAATCGCAGTAACAAATGAAAATAAAATCGTGATGGTGGAACAATACCGGAAGCCACTAGAAAAATCAATAGTTGAAATTCCTGCCGGTAAACTGGAAAAAGGTGAAGATCCGCGTATTACCGCATTGCGCGAGTTAGAAGAGGAAACGGGATATCAATGCGAACAGATGGAATGGTTGATCTCTTTTGCGACCTCTCCTGGTTTTGCGGATGAAATTATTCATTTATATGTAGCAAAAGGACTGTCCAAAAAGGAAAATGCAGCAGGACTGGATGAGGATGAGTTTGTCGATCTTATTGAACTGACACTTGAGGAAGCGCTTCAATATATAAAAGAACAGAGAATCTACGATTCAAAAACTGTAATTGCCGTTCAATATTTGCAGCTTCAAGAGGCTCTCAAAAATAAATGAACCTTTTTTATGTAGATCTGCATATCCATATAGGCAGAACACAATCCGGGAAAGCCGTTAAAATAACCGGTGCAAAATCACTGACATTTACAAACATGATCACGCATGCGAGAGACGAAAAAGGACTTAACATGATCGGTGTCATCGACTGCCATTCACCTGAGGTTTTGGAGGAAATGCACTCATTATTAGAGCAAGGTTATTTGACAGAATATTCGGACGGCGGATTGATGTATGACGGCATGGCCATAATCCCAGGTTCGGAATTGGAAGTTTTTGATGCGAATTGTAAAGGACCAATCCATGTGCTTTGCTTTTTTTCAGGATGGAATGCCATGAGCATTTTCTCAAGATGGCTGAAACATCATGTGAAAAACATAAATCTCAGCTCACAAAGAATTTATGTATCGGGAAAAGAATTGCAGCATAAAGTAAAAGAACTGGGCGGGCTGTTTATTCCCGCCCATGTTTTTACCCCTTTTAAAAGCCTTTATGGAAGCGGTGTCGAGCGATCTTTGGCAGAAGCGTTTTACCCCGACTTGATCGATGGAATTGAACTTGGCTTGAGTGCTGATACATCAATGGCAGACCAACTTGGAGAATTGCACGAATATCCGTTTCTCACAAACTCTGATGCTCATTCCCTCGGCAAAATCGCTCGGGAATATCAGATTATTCAAATGAATGATCCTTCATTTGCAGAGCTGAGGAAAGCATTACAAGGTGAAGGAAAACGAAAGATCATTGCAAATTACGGGATGGATCCTCTACTTGGAAAATACCACCAAACGGTCTGTGCTAAATGTTTTTCATCTGTTGATATTGAAAGCAAAAGGTGCAGTCATTGCGGTCATTCTAAAATAATAAAAGGGGTATCCGACCGGATTCATGAATTGAAAACAGCAAAAACAGGTCCTAAAGGCAGACCACCATACATACACCAAGTACCGCTTGAATTCATTCCGGGTCTTGGTCTAAAATTGCGGGCAAAACTTCTCGGCCATTTTGGTACAGAAATGGCAATTCTTCATGAAGTTCCTTTTTCTGCTCTAAAGGAAGTCGTCCCGGAAAAAATCGCAACATTTATAATGAAAGCCCGTGCCGGAGAATTAACTTTACAAGCAGGCGGTGGAGGAAAGTACGGTAGGATATCCGAATAGCTCAAAAAAAAGGTTTTAACGCTTTAAAGGATTGAGGGCCAGACCCGCGCTGCGTTAACGCGATAAAGCGTTGAGGGCCAGACCCCCGTTGAAGAAACATGCCCAAAATTTCCTCATAGTTTAGGTTATACATTTGATAGACAAGCATATGAATTTAATAACCGATTAATAGGAGGAAGGGCAATGAAGAAAAAAATGTACCAGAACGCTGCTGCCATCCATTTTCGCGAGCATTCCTCAATTTATTTATTTATCATAGTTTTGTTCTTGATGGGGGTTATTTTTGGTGCAATCGTTGTCAATAGCTTAAGTTTCAGTCAAAAAGAAGATTTATTTTATTATTTGTCACAGTTTTTTGACCAGGTTTCCGATGGCAAGGTGGCGGAAGCAAATGATTTATTTTTCCAAAGCTTTTTTCATAACAGTAAATTTATCGGGTTAATATGGGTGCTTGGAATATCCATTATTGGTCTGCCTGTCATCTTAATTTTATTATTTATAAAAGGATTGGTCATTGGATTTACTGTCGGCTTTCTCGTAAACCAAATGGGATGGGATGGTTTCATCCTTTCATTTCTTTCCGTTCTTCCGCAAAATTTGATTATAATTCCGATCTTTATTATTACTGCAACACTGTCGGTTAGCTTTTCTTTAAAAATGATTCGCAGGCAATTTCTTAAAAAAATCACCCCGCCTGTTATGCCGTTATTTGGCCGATATGTCCTTGCATTTTTCCTGGCTGTCGTACTCATTTCAGCTGCAGCAGGGATTGAAGCATATATTTCTCCTGTTTTGATGAAGGCGATTGTAAGTTCAGGAAAATGAACAAATAGATGGAACTGCTCTTTGCCGGGCAGTTCTTTTGTTTATATATATGTAATATATTTTATAATTACTCTTAAATAAAAAGAATTATTTTTTCTTATTTATAATTATTTTATTTTGAATCTATCTTTCTATCTGTTATAATGATAATGACAGTGCAAGGGAGGGCCTTCGGAATGGAAACCAGAATCGATAGAATAAAAAAACAGTTGCATACGTCAAGCTATAAATTAACGCCTCAGCGTGAAGCGACAGTCCGTGTTTTGCTTGAACACGAAGAGGATCATTTGAGCGCGGAAGATGTATACCTCCTCGTTAAAGAGAAGTCGCCTGAAATCGGTCTTGCTACTGTATACCGCACATTGGAACTTCTGACGGAGTTGAAAATAGTCGACAAAATAAATTTTGGCGACGGTGTTTCCCGGTATGATTTACGCCAGGAGGGTGCTGACCATTTCCATCACCACTTAGTATGTATTGAATGCGGAGCCGTAGATGAAATTCAGGAAGATTTACTTGAAGATGTAGAAGCAATAGTAGAGAGGGATTGGAAATTTAAAATTAAAGACCATCGCTTAACATTTCACGGCATTTGTCATCGATGCCAAGAAAAAGAAAATAAACAAGAATAAAGCCTTTTCTAATATGGAAAAGGTTTTCTTATTTTTCAGTTAAAGCAACCGACACCTCAAAAAACAGGTATAATTCTTGTCCAATTTGGCATACCTTTTACTATTAGATTGATGTTTTGGAGGATCGGTTATGAAATCTTGGCTGAAGCTCGTTTTTCAAACGGTTAAAGTGTTTATTTTGTTCACAGGATGCACAATTCTTTTTTATTATGGTATTATGTGGATAAATCAAGAATATCAAAATTATCACCGCTACGATGAACCGAAAGGAGCGGCAGTCAAGGTTTCCGGTTATGAATCGGGCAAGGACGCTTCCTGGCTGGACCGCTTGAAACTTTTTTATTTAAATGGGGAGTAATGAATATATGGAAGACCGTTTGAAAGACTTTATGCATTTCCTCATTGTAGAAAAAGGTTTGGCTAAAAATACGATTGTTTCTTATGAACGGGATTTGAAAAGTTATTTAAAATACTTAAAAAACATTGAAACAATTACAGATTTGAATCTTGTACAGCGAACACATATTGTTCATTTTCTCAAGTATTTAAAAGACCAAGGCAAATCTTCGAAAACTCTTGCAAGGCATGTGGCATCTGTCCGGGCTTTTCATCAGTTTTTGCTGAGGGAAAAAGCGGCAGACCATGACCCAACTGTACATATTGAATCTCCGCAACTTGAGCGAAAACTGCCGAAAGTATTGACCCTCGAAGAAGTTGAAACATTGCTTAATGCGCCTCGGCTGGACAACCATTATGGGCTTAGAGACAAAGCAATGCTGGAATTGCTGTATGCAACAGGCATCCGTGTCAGTGAGTTAATTGGCCTTAATGTTGGAGATATCCACTTGACAATGGGATTTGTCCGCTGTATTGGAAAAGGAAACAAAGAAAGAATCGTTCCGCTCGGAAGAACGGCAGCTAAAGCGATTGAGAGCTATTTGAATAACGGACGAAGAAAATTTATGACAAAAAAGAGTACAGAGGAAGCTTTATTTTTGAACCATCATGGAAAACGGTTAACGAGGCAAGGTTTTTGGAAAATATTAAAACGTCTGGCAAATGAAGCGGGAATCGAAAAAGAATTGACTCCCCATACACTGCGTCATTCATTTGCTACCCATCTTCTTGAAAACGGTGCTGATCTTCGTGCAGTTCAGGAAATGCTCGGGCATGCGGATATTTCTACAACGCAGATCTATACCCATGTGACAAAAACAAGATTGAAAGATGTTTATAGCCAATTCCATCCACGCGCATAGGAGATTCATAGAATTTCAAAAAGCTGCCTTAAAATTTGGCAGCTTTTTATATCTTTATCTTTCGGTTATTTGTAAAATAAATATTATGAGATCAGACTTCCGACGAATATAACATGGTTAATCGATAAATAAGAGGGAAACATTACTTATATTGAATTTCATGTGACGTATTCAGAATAAGGAGGAAAATAAATGGATTCATTTACATATAAACGAATATTCTTAATTGTCATGGACTCGGTCGGCATCGGAGAAGCACCCGATGCTGAAAAGTTTGATGATAAAGGTGCTGATACGCTAGGCCACATAGCTGAAAAAATGGGCGGCCTCAATATGCCGAACATGGGTAAGCTCGGGCTTGGCAATATAAGAGAAATTAAAGGGATTGAAAAAGCGGAAAAACCTCTTGCGTATTACACAAAAATGAAGGAAGCATCAAGCGGCAAGGACACAATGACAGGACATTGGGAAATAATGGGATTGTATATTTCTACACCGTTCAAAGTATTTCCTGATGGTTTTCCTGCTGAACTAATTTCTGAGCTGGAATCGCGTACAGGAAGGAAAGTAATTGGAAATAAACCGGCAAGCGGAACAGAAATTATTGAAGAACTTGGCGAAGAACATATGAAAACCGGGTCATTAATCGTCTATACTTCTGCAGATTCCGTACTTCAAATTGCAGCTCATGAAGAAATCATCCCAATTGAGGAGCAATACAAAATTTGCAAAATCGCCAGGGAGCTCACTCTGGATGAAAAATACATGGTCGGACGGGTAATCGCAAGACCTTTCGTAGGAGAGCCGGGCAGCTTTAAAAGAACATCCAATCGTCATGATTATGCGCTGAAACCTTTCGGCCGCACGGCCATGAATGAATTAAAGGACTCCGGATTTGATGTGATTGCGATCGGAAAGATATCAGATATTTATGACGGAGAGGGCGTTACAACATCATTGCGGACTGGTTCAAATATGGATGGAATGGATAAGCTTCTCCAATCATTTGATATGGATTTTACAGGACTGAGCTTCCTAAATTTAGTTGATTTTGATGCAATTTACGGGCATCGCCGCGATCCGATAGGATATGGAAAAGCGCTTGAAGAATTTGATGCAAGACTCCCTGAAGTATTTTCGAAAATGAAGGAAGATGATTTATTAATTATTACAGCTGACCATGGGAATGATCCCGTTCATAAAGGGACTGATCATACCCGTGAATATGTGCCGCTTCTCGTTTATTCAAAACAATTTGCGGAAGGAAAAGAGCTGCCTGTTCGTGAGACGTTTGCAGATATCGGCGCAACGGTAGCTGATAATTTTCATGTAAAAATGCCGAACTACGGAACAAGTTTTCTCGGTGATTTAAAATAATGAAAGAAATAGGGAAATAAGGTTCGGAAGAAGTGGTGATGAACGATGAGAATGGTTGATTTAATTGAAAAAAAACGCGACGGAAAAGAACTGACGACAGAGGAAATTCAGTTTATTATTAAAGGTTATACAGATGGATCGATTCCTGACTATCAAATGAGTGCATTGACAATGGCCGTGTACTTTCAAGGCATGACGGAAAGAGAACGAGCTGATTTAACGCTGGCAATGGCGGAATCAGGAGATCAAATCGATCTTTCGAAAATAGAAGGAATTAAAGTTGATAAACATTCAACAGGGGGAGTCGGTGATACGACAACGCTTGTTCTTGGGCCTCTTGTAGCATCTGTCGGTGTACCTGTTGCGAAAATGTCCGGCCGCGGACTTGGACATACCGGGGGAACGATTGATAAGCTGGAATCAGTTCCGGGCTTTCACGCAGAAATTGATAACCAAGAATTTATTGATCTCGTCAATAAGAACAAAATAGCTGTCATCGCCCAAAGCGGGAACTTAACTCCGGCTGATAAAAAACTTTACGCTTTAAGAGATGTAACCGCAACAGTCGATAGCATTCCTCTTATTGCAAGCTCGATTATGAGCAAAAAAATCGCCGCAGGTGCAGACTGCATTGTATTAGATGTGAAAACAGGTGCGGGAGCTTTTATGAAAACGCTTGAAGATTCCCGGGAACTGGCAAGGGCAATGGTCCGGATCGGCAACAATGTCGGCCGGAAGACAATGGCTGTTATTTCGGATATGAGCCAGCCGCTCGGTTTGGCGATCGGAAATGCATTGGAGGTAAAAGAAGCAATTGATACGCTGAAAGGGGAGGGGCCGGAAGATTTGACGGAACTTTGCCTGACTCTCGGAAGCCATATCGTCCTCCTTGCCAAAAAAGCCAATTCATTGACGGAAGCAAGGCAAATGCTCGAGAAAGCAATAGAGGACTGCTCTGCGCTTGAATCGTTAAAAAGATTCTTAAGCTCTCAAGGGGGAGATGCATCGGTGGTGGATGACCCATCGAAGCTTCCGCAAGCAAAATACACTTTTGAACTTGAGGCGAAAGAAGACGGTTTTGTGTCAGAAATCGTTGCTGATGAAGTAGGAACAGCAGCCATGCTTCTCGGTGCAGGCAGAACTACAAAAGAATCTTCCATTGATTTGGCAGTAGGCCTCGTCCTTCGCAAAAAAATTGGCGACCATGTGAAAAAAGGAGAATCATTGGTCACAATCCACAGCAATTTTGAAAATATAAACGAAATAAAAGAAAAATTATATGTAAACATCAAAATAACGCCTGAAATAATGAACCCGCCAAAATTGATTCATGAAGTAATTACTGAATAAGAATTTATGGAAAAAAACCAGGGAAATTGGCATCCCTGGCTTTTTTATTTTAATCAAGGAAATAATTGTATAAAAATGTTTCTAATGGAAAAAATGGAGTTATAAAGAATGGAGGGTTATGCCATGAAACGAATATTCTCTATGATGGTTATCTCATTTTTAATGTTTTCCGCTTTTTCAACCATTGCTTTTGCGGAAGAGAAAAACAATGTACAGCTAGTTGATAACGTCCGGTCTGCTATATTAATTGAACGGGATACTGGAACAGTATTGTTTGAGAAAAATATTCATGAAAAATTGCCGCCTGCCAGCATGACTAAGGTAATGACAATGTTGTTAATTATGGAGGCTATAGACGAAGGAAAACTAAAAATGAATGAGAAAATCCGGACAAGTGAATATGCATCCTCAATGGGAGGTTCGCAAATATTTCTTGAACCGGGTGAAGAAATGACTACCGAGCAAATGCTCCAAGGAATCGCAATCGCTTCAGGAAACGATGCCTCTGTTGCAATGGCAGAAAGGATTGCAGGATCGGAAGAAGCATTCGTCGATATGATGAATAAAAAAGCAAAGGAATTAGGCTTGAAAAATACAAAATTCCAAAATGCAACAGGCTTGCCTGCGAAGGATCATTACAGTACAGCATATGATATGGCCATGATGGCAAAAGAACTTTTGAAGTATGATCAAATAACGAAATTTACGGGTACATATGAAGGATACTTGCGTGAAAACACGGATAAAAAATTTTGGCTGGTAAACACAAATAAGCTCGTTCGTTTTTATCCGGGAGTAGACGGGTTGAAGACCGGTTTTACTAATGAAGCAAAATATTGTTTGACGGCAACTGCCAAAAAAGACGGCATGCGCGTGATTGCTGTTGTTTTTGGTTCTCCAACTTCTAAGGAAAGAAATGCACAAGTAACGAAATTGCTTGATTATGCTTTCAGCCAGTATGAAACACATCCGATGTACAAACGGCAGCATATCATGGGTAAGGCAAAAGTAAGCAAAGGAAGTATGAAAACAGTAGAAGCTGTGACAAGTGAACCAATTTCACTGTTAACGAAAAAAGGCGAAAACATTAAGAGCGTTAAAAAGGAAGTTGCCATTAATGACAATATAAAGGCTCCAGTCAAGATAGGAGACGAAATAGGTTCAATTAAACTAATCAAAGATGGGAAAGTTCTTGTCGAGAGTCCACTTGTTGCGAATAAAAACGTTGAAAAAGCTACATGGTGGCAGCTTTTTAAACGGTCATTTGGAATGTTCACAAATTCCGGCGTTTAATGTTGTCGAATTCAGCCTAAATAATTCTACTTTTAGCGAATTCTAACTAGTTTTGTATTAAAGGAAGGATATAAAACATTCAATCGCGAATGACTCACTATAAGGTGGCGGCACTTTCATAAGCAGAAAAGAAATATATGCTAATGATAGTCGTTAAACAACCTGTCGGGTTAATGGCCGTAATTTTTTCTTCATACAACGGGGAAAAAGCGCGGTCAGTTAAACTTGATACCAGAAAAGGAGGCCGTATAGTGAGTCTTAACATTGAAATGGAAGTGAAGAATGACGTTCTTTGCATTCGCTTAAGCGGAGAGCTTGACCACCATACTGCAGATCATCTTCGTGAACGAGCAGCAAAAGCAATTGAGGAGTATCAAATTCGTCATATTGTCTTAAACTTGGAGCACCTCTCCTTTATGGACAGTTCGGGGCTTGGAGTCATTCTCGGGAGATATAAACAAATCAAACAAAACCACGGCGAAATGATTGTTTGTGCAATTTCCCCATCTATTGAAAGATTATTCGACATGTCCGGCTTTTTTAAAATTATTCGGTTGGAGCCGACGGAAGAATATGCTTTGCAAAGATTGGGGGTTGCCTGACAATGAAAAATGAAATGCATTTGCAATTCAGTGCTTTAAGTCAAAATGAATCATTTGCGAGAGTAGCTGTAGCAGCTTTTATCGCCCAGCTTGATCCGACAATGGATGAATTGACTGAAATTAAAACGGTTGTTTCAGAAGCTGTTACGAATGCGATTATTCATGGGTATGAAAATGATCCGAAAGGGATAGTTTATATTTCTGTGTTCATTGAAGACAGAATTGTTGAGATGACAATAAAGGATGAAGGGGTAGGCATTAAGGATATTGAAGAGGCTAGACAGCCTCTATTCACGACAAAGCCTGAATTGGAGAGATCAGGCATGGGATTTACCATAATGGAAAATTTTATGGATGAGGTTGAGGTTCATTCGCAGCCTGGCAGTGGAACGGAAATCCGTTTGAGAAAGCTTTTATCAAAGAGCAAAATGCTATGCAATTAAGGAGTCTTGCTTATGGATGTGGAGGTCAAAAACGGTAATAGTCAAACCTACCTTAAAGACAATGAAGTCAAGGAATTAATAAAAAAGAGCCAGGCAGGAGATCAGGCATCCAGGGATTTGATTGTTCAAAATAATACGCGCCTCGTTTGGTCTGTCGTGCAAAGGTTTTTAAATCGAGGCTATGAACCCGATGATTTATTTCAAATAGGATGCATTGGCCTGCTCAAGTCGGTTGATAAATTTGATCTTTCCTATGATGTAAAGTTTTCTACTTACGCAGTTCCGATGATCATTGGAGAAATTCAAAGATTTATACGTGACGACGGAACTGTCAAGGTCAGCAGGTCTCTTAAAGAAATAGGAAACCGTATCCGTAAAGCAAAGGATGAACTATCAAAGAGACTGGGGCGAATTCCGACAATCACAGAATTATCCGATTATTTGGAAATCGCGCCGGAGGATATTATCCTTGCCCAGGAAGCGATCCGAACTCCTGCTTCAATACATGAAACTGTGTATGAAAACGATGGGGATCCAATCACCTTATTGGACCAAATTGATGATGGAGATGAAGGAACGTGGTTTGACAAAATCGCTTTAAGAGAAGCAATCCGCGAACTGGATGAACGGGAAAGACTAATCGTTTACCTAAGGTATTATAAAGATCAAACGCAGTCAGAAGTAGCAGCAAGACTCGGCATATCACAAGTGCAAGTATCAAGGCTGGAGAAAAAAATCCTTCAGCAAATGAAAGACCGTATGGAAGATTAATTCCATACGGTTTTTTGCTTATTGACATTATTTTTATATGTATCATGATTTATCAAATATTTCCTTACAGAGCAATTTTTGGCCTTCATGAAAAAAAGCAAGAAACTAATACTATTTATGAGGAAATTCATGTGTGGGAAGTGATTGTAATGGAAAATACGATCTACATTCGCATGAGAAGCCGAATTCAAGCCAATCCGGAACAATCCGTATTTCTAAAAGATATTGCCCAAATTATTGCGGATGAAACGCTGATCGGCAGGCTGGAACAAATTCAGATTTACCAAATCACAAAAGAAGACAGAAATATGATTGTAATCGACGTGATGAAAGTAATCTCATACATTAAAGAAGAATGTGGCAACTTGGAAGTTCAGACGATAGGACCGACACAAACAATTATTGAAGTGATCTATAAAAAAAGCGGGGTATCTGTTCCGCTTTTTGCGTTAATCTGGTTTTTGTTATTTTTCGGGTCCGCATTGGCGATCATGAATTTTCATGAAGATGTCAGCATGCAAAGCGTTCATCAGAAGATTTTTTCCATCATAACCGGCAAAGAAGTAAAGAAGCCATTATTATTTCAAATACCTTATTCAATTGGATTAGGACTTGGAATGATCCTTTTTTTCAATCACATATTTAAGAAGCGAATCAATGAAGAACCAAGCCCTTTAGAAGTGGAAATGTTTAATTACCAGCAAAATTTGGATCAATACGTCATTATGTACGAAAATAAAGAAAATCAAAAGAAATTAAATGATTATTAATAGTCTTTTTGTTATTATTATCGGCTTTGCTGGTGGTTTAACAGTGGGGGCTGGATTCGTAGCGTTCTTAACAGTTCTCGGAATTATTCCGAGGCTAACACAGCTTTCAAAAACTATGAATATGATTCGCTTTTACGAATGGGCGGTTGTGATTGGCGCCGTGTCTGGAGCACTCGCTACATTAAGAGATCCTTGTTTCTCGCTTGCAGCTTTCTTTTTGATTCCGCTTGGTCTTGCGGGAGGGATTTTTATTGGTTTGCTTGCTGCTGCATTGACCGAGGTATTAAATGTATTTCCTATTCTGGCTAAAAGAGTGGGGGTTCAAGAAAAGATTATTTCTCTCTTGATGGCAATCGTTTTCGGTAAAGTATTCGGGTCTTTATTCCAATGGATATATTTTGTCGACCGGTAGCTTTGCAAAACAAGATTAAAATGAGAAAAGCGGTTGATCTAATTTTGGAAAGGAATGTATTTCATGACAAAAAGGGAAGAAGTTAAAAAGCCGTTGCCTGGGTCCGTTGATCAAATTGAAAATTATATGAAACAGCATATCGGTCTTGGCGAAAGTTTTGATCTTGGTGTCAGGAAACTGAAACTCTTACGAAAAGATGTCCATATCTACTATGTGAACGGTCTTTGCGATACCCAATTTATTATTGAAATTGTTGAAGAGCTTGTTGCGATCAATGATCAGGAAAAAATGTCAACCAACCTTTTCAGAATTATTGAAAATCGCCTTGTCCATCAATCAGTTCAACCGATAAAAACTCTTGATGATTTAGTCCTTCAGGTTCTTTCTGGATTGATCGTTGTTGTTGTAGATGGAGAAAAAACGGGTTTTGTCATCGATGTCCGAAGCTATCCGGGCCGCCAGCCGGAAGAACCGGACACTGAAAAGGTTGTGCGCGGGTCGCGCGATGGATATGTTGAAAATATTATTGTCAATACGGCCCTTACAAGAAGAAGAATCCGAGATGGAAGACTTCGTTTTGAAATCTATAAAATCGGCGAAAGATCAAAAACAGACATCGCAATTGGTTACATCAAAGATATTGCAAGTCCGGATCTAATAAATATTATACGCAAAGAAATTCAGGCAATAAAGATAGATGGCCTTACGATGGCAGATAAAACCGTTGAAGAATTTCTGCTGAAGCAAGGATATAATCCTTATCCACTTGTCAGATATACAGAGAGAGCGGACGTCGCTGCGACTCATTTATTGGAAGGACACGTTCTTATTTTCGTTGATACATCACCAAGTGTTATTATTACTCCTACGACGTATTTTCATCATTTGCAGCACGCTGAGGAATACAGGCAATCCCCTGCGGTAGGAACTATGTTAAGATGGATTCGATTTATAGGGGTTATCGCATCATTGTTCCTGCTCCCATTATGGTTATTATTTGTATTAGAACCGTCTATGCTTCCTGAAAAGATCGCATATGTAGGACCAAATGAACATAGCAACATTCCGGTTGTTGTACAATTATTCATTGCTGATATTGGAGTGGAGTTTTTAAGAATTGCCGCCATTCATACGCCGACTCCTTTATCAACGGCTATGGGTTTAATTGCCGCTGTTTTGATCGGTCAGATTGCGATTGATGTCGGCCTTTTTGTACCGGAAGTGATTTTGTATATTTCTGTAGCTTCTATTGGAACCTTTTCAACACCAAGCTATGAATTAAGTATAGCCAATAAAATGGTTAGACTGTTTCTTTTAATTGCAGTTGCGATGTTTCATGCACCCGGCCTGATAATTGGAATTACAGCTTTTATTCTTTTCTTAGCAAATATTCGTTCATTAAATACTCCTTATTTATGGCCATTGCTCCCATTTAATCCAAAGGCGTTTTTACACATCCTTTTTCGCCGGGCTGTTCCCGGGTCAAAAATACGTCCAAGCATCATTCATACAAAAAATCGTTACCGACAACCGACGTAAGAAAAGCGGAAGCATGATGATAATTGAAAAGAAAATGTGCATAAGTTTTAAACTCCCAACCCCTAACATGGAAATAACTTTCATTATAAAACAGAACCAACACAATAAGGCGGTGTGAGCGAAGCCAAGCTCTAAATATTTACGAAGCTAAACAAGTATCTTGCTAAAGATAAGTTGCCATTTCTATCTTTGTTAGCGTAGCTCCGCCCCTTTTCCATAGAAAAAAGTATTAATTGCGAATTTTCTCTTCTTATGGTAAGTTTGTTTTTATTAAAGACTCTATTAAAGGATAGAAACAAAAAGATACTTTACTTGAAAGATGCTGTCTATTTGTTTATATTCTTAATAATTAATTTCCAAATTAATATTCGGGAATCGACATATCGAAAGATAAGGGGAATGGGAGCTGAAATGTATTTTCATGGCACAACAAAAGTAAATGGTAAGGGACATCTTGAAATCGGCGGAGTGGACACAATCGAACTTGCACAAAAGTATGGAACTCCTTTGTATGTATACGACGTTGCGTTAATTCGCGAGCGGGCAAGAGGATTTAAAAATACTTTTGATGAGCTGGGTGTGAAAGCTCAAGTTGCTTATGCAAGCAAAGCATTTTCAACAGTAGCAATGATTCAGCTTGCAGAAGAGGAAGGCTTGTCACTGGATGTTGTCTCAGGCGGAGAACTTTATACAGCATTGACCGCAGGTTTCCCTGTCAACAAGATTCATTTTCATGGCAATAATAAAAGCAAGGTCGAACTGGAAATGGCATTGGAGCACCAAATAGGCTGCATCGTTGTGGATAATTTCCATGAACTGGAGCTTATTGATTCCATTTGTTCCGAGATGAATCGAAAGACAAACATACTATTAAGAGTGACGCCCGGTATTGAGGCTCATACGCATGACTATATTTTAACGGGACAGGAGGACTCTAAATTTGGGTTTGACCTTCAAAACGGCCAGGCTGAAAATGCACTTCAAATTGCATTAAATTCACACTTTATGGATGTTTTAGGGGTTCATTGCCATATTGGTTCACAAATTTTTGAGACTACCGGATTTGTTTTGGCAGCAAAAAAGATCTATGAAAAATTAAAGGACTGGAAGGAAAGGCTGTCATATGAGCCAAAAGTATTAAATCTAGGTGGCGGATTTGGTATCCGCTATACAGAAGAAGATGATCCGATTCCGGCCTCACAATATGTAAAAGAAATTATTGCGGAAGTAAAGAAACAAGTTTCTGCCTGTTCCATGAATATGCCGGAGATTTGGATTGAACCGGGACGTTCACTCGTTGGCGACGCTGGAACAACTTTATATGAGATCGGTTCAAGAAAAGATGTCCCTCACGTCCGGAATTATTTGGCTGTAGACGGAGGTATGAGTGATAATATTCGTCCCGCCTTATACCAGGCTAAATATGAAGCGGTATTGGCAAATAAACCACTTGCGAAACAGGAGGAAACTGTTTCTATCGCCGGCAAGTGTTGTGAATCCGGAGATATGCTTATTTGGGATTTGCCTCTTCCTAAAGCGGATAGTCAAGATATACTTGCTGTCTTCTGTACCGGAGCATATGGTTATTCAATGGCAAATAACTATAACCGGATTCCAAGGCCGGCCGTAGTATTTGTTGAGAACGGGGAATCAAGGCTTGTTGTGAGACGTGAAACATTTGAGGATCTTGTCCGCTATGATCTGCCCTTAAAAGAAAAAGTAAGAAATTGAGCTGCCGGTTCTCGGCAGCTTAATTTCTTACTGAAAGATGGATTATTATTGCATTTTAGTGTAGAATAATGGACAGCTTATGTATCATTACAGGCTGGGAGGAAGCGTTTCGTTTATGAAAAAAAGCAATTGGTTATTGTTTTCTTTTATTCTTGCCTTATCTTTAATATGGGGTTGTTACTACTGGTTCTTCCTTGCGCCATCACAATGATATAAAATAAACTTGATAAAAAATTGAAGAAATGACATTATTTTTGTATGATAAGGACAATTACAAGACACATCATAACAAAATCCAACATATAATAAATGTCAAAGTTGAACAAATGAAATACAATTTTAAATACGGTCGAACAAAAGTTCGAATTCATTAATGAGGGGTCATTATGTTAATACGTTATAAGAAAGCATTTGAAAAAATAGCAATGGGCCTTTTATCCTTTATGCCTAATGAGAAGGATTTGAAGAAACTTCAGCAAACGATGAAGCAGTATGAAAACGATAAAGGCCGCCAGTTGTTTCTGTGGAAGGAAGGGGAAGATATTATCGGACTTATAGGTGTACTCGTGGTTAATGATTATGAAGTCGAAATACACCATATATCCGTAAACCCTTCACACCGTCATCAAGGAATCGGCAAAAGTATGGTAAAGGCATTAAAAGACTTTTACCCAGAAAAAGAATTGATACCAAATGAATATACAGCATCTTTCATGCATAAATGTGATATTAGTCTTCAGAATGAGGATGGCTCATAAGGGTCTGGCTTTCTCTGGCAATGAACATATAAGGAATGGTTAATTAGTTGTTTGGAGGTGTCTGACCCTCAGCCTCTTTTTTTTGTCGATTTAGCTTGGCGATTTCCCGTTCTTTTATGACCGAACTCCTGTCTCTTAACAAATGTCTGTTTATAAGAAATTCATTCGTTAAATCACTGCTCTTGCACCAGATAAAACCTTTTCTATTGCACTCTTTAACACAGGCGGCCTGTAATAATTCATCGACTATAGGAAGATTATAGCTTCTGTACGTTTTTTTGGATTTAATGTTTTCTAAGTGCTTTGAAAGAATTGTTATAAGTTTGCCGGAATCAATGCCAAGCTGAGACAATTCATTTTTCTTTTTTTTAAAGATTTTTAAGGATTTTTCAAGCGTCCGACAGGCTCCGCTGAAATTATTGCGTCTATGATGATAATTGGCTACTGCCATTAAAATCAATCCAACCCAAACGGAGCCTTTATCCCCTTTTGTAACTTTTTTCCAATATCCCTCTAATATTTCATGGCATTCAAAATAGTCTCGATCTCCATGAAAATGAGTAAGAAATTGAATATACTCTTTTGAATACATATATTCACTCCCTTGCAAAGGTACATATAAGTTTAACACATTCCAATCCGGGAATGAAAAAGAAAATGCCCGGATTTGCCCGGACATTTTTTGTTCGCTTCCGCTTATCTATTTAAAACCAAGAAGCACCGACAATAATTAGCAGAATAAACAAAACAACGATTAATGCAAAACCATTTCTAAAGCCGTAGCCTTTTCCATCAGACATAGATATACCTCCTGTTGGGTCTATTTCTTTATTCAGTGACATCATATGTTTGTCATGGATAATTTGTATGGGCGGATGGATGAAAAAATCACGAGAGAGCGATTTATAGATCAAATTTCTATTGGACAACATTAGCCTATCCTCTATACTAATAATAGCCGCAGCTGTTTGCTGCAAATTACGATTTTGGTGGGTAATTTATGCAATATAAAGTAAAGATTGATGCTTTTGAAGGACCGCTTGATTTGCTCCTTCATCTCATTAATCGGCTTGAAATTGATATTTATGATATTCCGGTAGCAGATATAACAGAACAGTATCTTTTGTACATACATACGATGAAGGAACTCGAGCTTGATATTGCCAGCGAATATTTAGTTATGGCTGCCACTCTGCTTGCGATCAAAAGTAAAATGCTTCTCCCAAAACATGAAGAGGAACAGTTTGGTGACAATTTTGAAATGAGCATGGAAGAAGATCCAAGGGATGAACTTGTAGAGAAACTGATCGAATATCAAAAATATAAAGAGGCGGCAAAATCGTTAAAGGAACTTGAGACAGAGCGGGGCCTGATGTTTACAAAAGCTCCAAGCGATTTATCGGAGTATATAAAAGAAGCGGCTAACGAAAAACTGGATCTTAATGTCACTATTTACGATCTGGGTAGTGCCTTTCAAAAACTTTTGCGAAGAAAAAAAATCCAAAAACCTCTGGCAACGAAAATTTCCAAGCAGGAAATTTCCATTGAAAAAAGGATGGCAGAAATCATGGAGGATTTACACCATTTCAAAGGGCGAAAAAGTTTTTTTGACCTGTTCCCTTCCCTGGAAAAGGAGCATATCGTCGTAACATTTTTGGCTATTCTTGAATTAATAAAACGGAATGAAATAAATGTGGAACAGGAGCAAAATTTTGCAGAGATTTTTGTTTTTTCAATGGAAGGAGTAGAAACGGTTGGAAAACATTAATTGGAAAGGAATTGTTGAAAGCCTTTTATTTGCCGCAGGGGATGAAGGGCTTTCTTTAAAGCAAATTGCAGATGCTCTTGAAGTAGAGGAACAGAAAGCTCAAGGAATTCTTAATGAATTGAAGAAGGAATATGAGGAAAATAACTCAAGAGGAATTATGCTTGTACCGCTGGCAGGAACCTATCAGCTAGTAACGAAAAAAGAAAATGCGGTTTATTTAAAAAAGCTTGTGGAATCAAAAGGCAGTGCCTATCTTTCTCAGGCAGCACTAGAAACTTTGGCAATCATCGCATATAAACAGCCAATTACCAGAGCTGAAATTGAAGAAATTCGCGGTGTGAAAACAGAGCGTCCGATTCAGACTTTGACAGCAAAGGCACTGATCAAAGAAGTTGGAAGATCGGAAGGGACAGGAAGAGCAATTTTATATGGAACAACAAAGGAATTTTTAAATTATTTTGGATTAAAAAGCATTGAAGATCTTCCTCCTCTTTCCAAAAATGTAGAGGAAAATTTGGCACAAGGAGAAGCAGACTTGTTTTTTGAAAAGTTTCAAGAAATAGATTCTTGACTTTTCTGACATATTTGAAGCAATTTTATGATAAAATATATTTAACTATTAAGGACGCTTCATCCTATGAAAATTTAGACATCGCAATTCTCCCCGATGTTTTCGGGTCAATGGAAAATAAACGGGGTTTCAAACTGCGTTCTTTGCTTGAATTTATCGTTCAGCCGCAACAATTTTTTTCTTTGATATTCGGGGGTGCAAAGATGGGGAATACGATTGTTAAAAATCAGGTTGAAGAAGTAAAGAACTTTTTGGAAAAAACGGTGTCAGAATTGGAGCAGTTTCTAAATGAGACGACCCTGTCAAGATTAGAAAGAGAGTTCCCGGGCGACGCAGAATATTATAAGGTCATCCTTTCCCATTTTCGTAAATTGCTTGTCCATTGCGAAGAAGGTTTGGATGCATGCAAGGTCATCATCAATAGCGAACCTTTTTCAAAAGGAGCCGCTGAAAAAATTCTTTATCGGATTTATCATCAATGTATTGAAGAATTTTTCTCTCCTAAAAACGACGTCTGGTATGAAGACAGCCGATCTGCCTATACCGGTAAAAATTCAATTAAAATGCGGAAAGAGGTACCTGACAGCATAAGCGCAGTTCTAAAAGGTCTTGAAGGAGATTTTCAGCGAATTCGGGAAGAACTGGAGTATTATGAGACCGATTATCGGACAAAAATGATTCAGTCGAAATAACGAACTTGGTAAAGGGTCTGACTCATAAGGGTCTGACCCTTGCTTTTTAGTCAGCCCATTTCTAAAAAAGAATAAAGAATGTTTTTTTCACCCGCTTCATACGATGAAAAAGTAACGACTAGGAAAGCGGGGATTCGGATGAGCAGTTTTGAAGATTATGTAAAAAACGTGTTTGCATGGAATCATCAATTGAGAGAATTTTTGGAATCAGAACAAGTTGCCAAAGATGAAGAGATCTGGTCGAGACTTGATACGTTCACAGAAATTATTGAGGGGATTCGCAACCCGCTTTCACCGGAAGAACTTGCTCGTCTCCAGTTACAGGTTGAAGAGCTGCACGATGAGATGGAACGCTATTTTGCTGAACGGCGGCAGGTTGGATCGAACTGGATCCGCGAACCGTCTGTTGCAATCGGAAAACATCAATTGCCTCCTTTGCCTTACCAATATAACGCTTTAGAACCATATATTTCAGAAGAGATCATGAGACTTCATCATGATAAACACCACCGCTCTTATGTTGAAGGATTGAACAAAGCTGAAACGGCGCTGCAAAAAGCAAGAGAATCTGGGGATTTTTCTCTTGTAAAACACTGGTCAAGAGAACTTGCCTTTCACGGTTCAGGACATTACTTGCATACGGTTTTCTGGAATAATATGACTCCAAACGGAGGTGGAAGGCCCAGAGGAAAACTGCTCTCGGAAATTGAAAATTATTTTGGAAGTTATGAAGCTTTCAAAAAGCAATTTTCTGAAGCTGCGAAACAAGTAGAAGGTGTTGGCTGGGCACTTCTTGTTTGGTCTCCGAGGTCGAGGCATTTGGAAATTCTTCAATCCGAGCTTCATATGCTATTAACCCAATGGGATACCATTCCACTGTTGGTTCTTGATGTTTGGGAGCATGCCTATTATTTGCAATATGAAAACAGACGTGCAGAGTATGTTGAAAATTGGTGGAAAATTGTAAACTGGCGCAATGTCGAAGAGCGGTTTGATAAAGCTGAAAAATTAAAATGGAGACCATTTTAACCATATTAATTTACAAAATGAACGAAAACCTATAAGAGGGTTTTCGTTTTTTATGCATTTCATAACTGGACAAGGCATAGACTTGTACAAACAATTTAAAGAGACGAGGTTTATAGAATGATCGGAAAGTGGAAACGAGCAATCTGTTTTCTCATAACGTCTTTGCTATGGTTAAATATCCCGCAGAAAATTGAAGCTTCTGTTTCTGTTAGTGCTTCCTCGGCCATTTTGGTTGAGCAGGATTCTGGCAGGATTTTATATGAGAAAGATGCTTTTACGAAGAGGAGAATTGCCAGTATTACAAAAATCATGACTGCCATTCTTGCGATCGAGTCAGGTAAGCTTGATGAAACCGTTAAAGTTTCGGAGCGGGCAGTAAGAGCAGAAGGATCTTCGATTTTTTTAAAACCGGGTGAAAAGATTAAATTAGAAGATTTAGTGTACGGATTAATGCTGAGATCTGGCAATGACGCAGCGGTAGCAATAGCCGAACATGTTGGAGGAAGCATTGAAGGGTTTGTCTATTTAATGAACAAAAAAGCGGAAGAAATTGGTATGTCAAATACTCATTTCGCTAATCCGCACGGGCTTGATGACCATGAGGATCATTATTCTACTGCATATGATATGGCATTATTAACAAGGTATGCCATGATGAACAACAAATACCGGGAAATATCCGGGACAAAGATTTACCGAGCTCCAAACCCGGATGAAAGCTGGGATCGGATATGGCGAAATAAAAATCGTCTGTTAACGGAGATGTATGAGTATTGTACAGGGGGAAAAACAGGTTATACGAAACGAGCAAAGAGAACACTCGTTACAACCGCCGAAAAGGATGGAATGAATCTGATTGCTGTTACTTTAAATGGGCCGGATGATTGGAATGACCATATCCAAATGTATGAAATGGCGTTTAACTTATATAAATTAGCTGAAATTTTACCGAAAGGTACTGTAAAAGGCGTGAGAAATTCATTTTATAAGAATAATTTATACTTAAATCATCGGGTTGTGTTTCCGGTAACTGAAGAGGAAAAAGACAAGGTAAGAGTAGAATATAAATTAATCAAACCTGATAAAAAATGGGGAAAGGAATGCGGCGTCCCTTACATAGCCGGCAAGGCGATTGTATATTTAGATGAAAAAATCGTGTCAAGCCAGCCAATATATTATCGCATTCCGGAAAAGAAAGATGAATCGTTTTTTGATTTTTTCCGCAATATATTCACTTCAGTTATAGGTGTTAAAAGCAATGGTTAACTATATCTGGGTATTTATGATGGTAATCGGAATTGTCTTTGGCATGATAAATGGAACTATGAATGAAGTCAATGAAGCAATATTTAAGGGAGCAAAGGAAGCTGTCACACTTTGCATTGGACTTATAAGCATTCTTGTGTTTTGGCTAGGCATGATGAGGATTGCCCAAGATTCGGGACTGTTAGTTAAACTGTCTTTGCTCTTTCGGCCTCTAGTCAAACGATTATTCCCGGAAGTTCCTCCCGATCATCCTGCAATGGGTTATATCCTTTCGAACATGATCGCAAACATGTTCGGACTTGGTAATGCAGCAACGCCGTTGGGCATTAAAGCGATGGAACAATTAAAAGAATTAAATGGGGGTAAAAACAGTGCGAGCCGATCCATGATTACCTTTTTGGCCATAAACACCTCGAGTATCACTTTGATCCCGACAACTGTGATCGCCATTCGCATGAATTATCATTCTCTGAATCCGACAGATATCGTCGGACCGACATTAGTTGCAACATGTTGTTCTGCAGTGGGAGCTGTTTTGATTGACCGTTATTTTTATTATCGGCGAAGCCGTAAAGGATGAATGTGATGGAAATTATATCAGTCATTTCGCTCTGGATTATTCCGGTGCTCATCGGATCAATCTTAATTTATGGAACATACAAGCAAGTTCCTACTTACGAAAGTTTTGTAGAAGGCGGGAAAGAAGGGATCAAAATTGCTGTATCCATTATTCCGTTTTTGGTCGGAATGCTCGTGGCCATATCGGTCTTCCGTGCATCCGGAGCACTTGAATTCCTGATGAACTTAATCAGGCCGGGAATAAAGGCAATCGGAATTCCGCCTGAAATTGTTCCCCTTGCCATCATCCGGCCTATATCCGGGAACGCGGCGTTAGGAATGACAAGCGACTTAATTGCAGCATACGGTCCTGATTCTTTTATTGGAAGGCTTGCTGCAGTTGTACAGGGAAGTACAGATACGACCTTTTATGTTTTGACTGTTTATTTTGGCGCGGTCGGCATAAAAAAAATGGGCGATGCTTTGAAAGTTGGATTGCTGGCTGACCTCATCGGTTTTGCAGCAGCATTTGCCGTTGTGACGTTTATTTTTGGAAAATAATAAGACAAGAAAAAGGGATGGCTCATAAGGGTCTGACTTCCTCCGACAAAGACAATAGATAGAATGTTTTGCTAGTGTTTGTCTATATGTTGTAATAGAAGGGTCTGGCCTTTGATTTTAAGCCAGTCCCTTTTTTATTGCCATTAAAAGCGGGAACACTTTGATTTCAAGCTAAATTGTGTCATAATTCATAAGGATAAAACGAAATTTGCTGACCATTCAAAGAGGTGACAGAAATGGAAAGGCTTCAAAAAGTAATTGCTCATGCAGGTGTCGCTTCAAGGCGAAAGGCAGAAGAGCTGATTCTTCAAGGAAAAGTGAAAGTGAACGGAAAAGTGGTGAAAGAATTAGGGGTAAAGGTCAGCCCCTCTGATAAAGTAGAAGTGAATGAAATACCAATCGAGAAAGAAGAGCCGGTTTATTTTCTTTTTTATAAACCGAGGGGAGTGCTTTCCAGTGTAAGAGATGATAAAAAAAGAAAAGTAGTGACGGATTTTTTTCCGGATATAAAGCAGCGGGTCTATCCTGTCGGCAGGCTGGATTATGATACATCAGGACTATTGCTTTTGACAAATGACGGGGAGTTCGCCAACCTCCTCATGCACCCCCGAAATGAAATCGAAAAAGTGTACGTCGCAAAGACGAAGGGAATACCATCGAAAGAAAAACTAAAAAGCTTGGAGAAGGGCATTCATCTAGAAGATGGAAAAACTGCCCCTGCAAAAACAAAACTGTTATCGCTTGATAAAAGAAAGCAAACAGCTATTATTGAAATCACGATACATGAAGGTCGCAACAGGCAGGTGCGCAGAATGTTTGAAGCGATCGGACATTCAGTCCTAAAACTTAAACGCGAACGCTACGGTTTTCTGACGCTCCAAGGTTTAAAAGCCGGGGATATAAGGGAACTGACTCCCCATGAGGTTAAACAGCTTAGAGCTCTTGCACAAAAATAAACGAAAGGAAAGTTCAAATAACTTTCACACTTCTATTTTAATTATTAACAAAGTGTGTACCATGATTAATGTTATAATAATCTGAAGAATGTCACAAAAAAGGGATTTATGTCTTTAGCGCGCCTATCCAAGCAACACTTTTCCGTATGCGTTTGCACAAAAGAATTCGGAGGGTAATGGTATCATGAAAAAACAACGTTTGATTATTCGAACTTTGATTTTAATTGTATTAGGGGCTGCTGTTGCCTATACAATTTATGCAAACTTTAAAAAAGATGAAATTGAAAAAGTAGCGATTGGTGAAAGAGCGCCCGATTTTGAGTTAACAGATTTAAACGGGGAAAAACACCGTCTTTCCGATTATGAGGGACAAGGCGTGTTTTTGAATTTTTGGGGGACGTGGTGTAAACCGTGCGAAAAAGAAATGCCATATATTAACAATCAATATGAAAAATTCAAAAAACAGGGTGTTCAAGTATTAGCAGTAAACGTAGGTGAATCAGATTTTGCTGTGAAGAAATTTGCAGAAAAATATAAGTTGGATTTTCCGATTGTGATCGATGAAAGCGGGGATGTCCAAACTGCATTTAGAATAAATCCGCTTCCGGCAACTTTCCTGATAGATAAGGAAGGAAAAGTCATTAAATATCACAAAGGGGAACTAACCGAAGAAATGGTTAACGATTTTATGGAGCAAATAAAACCATAAGTTACAGGGAGTTTTTATTATGAATCAAGTAAAATGTGAATGCGGGCACGTAAATCCGCACGGCACCGTATTATGCGAAGCCTGCGGAAAAGTACTCGAGGAGCAAGAGAATGATAAAACACTTGTCGATATGCGTTATGAGGGAAGCGCAAGGCGGTCACAAACCTATAATAAATCGATCATCGATAAAGTTTGGAATTTTTTTTCATCAGTAAAAGTCGGGGTTTGGCTCATTGTTATTACTTTAATTGCTTCAGCACTTGGCACGATTTTGCCACAGGAAATGTACATTCCACCGGTTATGCCTGCCGCAGAATACTATAAAGACCAATACGGCTGGTTTGGAAAATTATATTATGATCTTGGATTCCATAATTTATATAGTTCATGGTGGTATCTTGCTTTAATAGCCTCAATCGGAATTTCACTCGTTATCTGCAGCCTGGACAGGGTAGTTCCGTTGTATCGCGCTCTCAAAAATCAGCGAGTTACAAGACATGAAGGATTTTTAAAGCGTCAGCGGTTGTTCGGAATTACGGATGCTTCAGCTGTTAACGATAAAAATTTAGAGAAAGTAAAGGCTCGGCTGAAAAAAAGACGATACAATATCAGAGAAGAAAACGGTAATATTCTTGCTGAAAAAGGACGTTTTTCCCGTTGGGGTCCGTATGTCAATCATGTTGGATTAATCATTTTTTTAATTGGCGCTATGCTCCGGTTTGTCCCCGGCATGTATGTTGACGAGGTCCTCTGGATCCGTGAAGGGGAAACAAAGGTCATCCCTGAAACGAACGGAGAGTATTATTTATACAACGATAAATTTAAGGTAGAAGTTTATGATAAGGAAAAAGATAATGAAGTATTTAAAGAAGCGATCGACCGGGCCGGTATGGTTGTAAAAAATTATCAATCCAATGTTACCCTTTACAAGAAAAAGGGTAATACAGTGGCGGGGGAAAAGCCTGAACTTGAAAAAGTAAAAGATTATGGAATTCGTGTAAATAAGCCGTTGAAGTTTGAAAAATTTGCTGTCTATCAAGTTGACTACAAGTTAGATGAATTAAACAAGATGACATTTAAGTTAATTAACAAACAGACAAAAAAGGAATACGGAACAGTTATAATTGATTTGTATGACCCTAAAACTAAATATGATCTTGGAAATGGATATTCCGTTGAGCTATTAAGCTATTTTCCTGATTTTGAATTTGACGAGAACAATGAGCCTGTAACGAAGTCAAGGATTCCCAACAATCCCGCTTTCGTTTTTAAAATGTTCACTCCCGATAAGCTTGAAGGAGAAGTCAGTTTTGTTGCAATTCAACAAACGATTGAGCCATTTGGAAATAATGAATATAAAATGGCATTTAGCGGGGTTGAAACAAAAAATGTTTCAGGATTAACGGTCCGAAAAGATTTAACTCTCTGGATAATTAGCCTTGGCGGTGTTATTTTTATGATAGGCGTCGTACAGGGAGCATACTGGAACCACCGCCGGATATGGATTCGAAAAATTGGTGATGAAGTATGGGCAGCTGCTCATACAAATAAAAACTGGCACGGTCTTAAAAGAGAAATACAAACGGTATTTGCTGACACTGGAATAAAGGAACCGGAAGATCAGCTGCAATCCGATAATAAAAATTAGGAGGGAACCAGGTGGCAGCACTCAGCTCTAATTTGCTTTATACTGCATTTATACTTTATTTAGTCGCTATCGTGTTTTTCGCTGGCTCTATTAAAGATAAAAAATCTGTTGAAAAGGGTACTAACCGCTGGGCGAAAATTGGCCTCGGGATAACGATGATCGGTTTTCTTTCCCAATTAGGATATTTTATAGCAAGATGGATTGCGGCAGGTCACGCTCCTGTCAGCAACCTGTTCGAGTTTACAACCTTTTTTGGGATGTGCCTTGTACTCGCATTTATCGTTATATATTTCATTTATAGAACATCTCTTTTAGGGGTATTTACACTTCCTGTGGCAGTACTGATTATTGCCTATGCAAGCATGTTTCCAAGGGATATTTCTCCGTTGATTCCAGCGCTGCAAAGCGACTGGCTTCATATTCATGTAACGACTGCTGCGCTCGGCGAAGCAATTCTGGCTATAAGTTTTGCAGCAGGACTGATCTATTTAATTAAGTCAGTTGATCAGTCGAAAGGAAGCAAGAGGACGTTTTGGCTCGAAGTTGTATTGTTTGGATTAATCGTTACACTCGGATTTGTTGCTGTATCGACTGCTTTTTCGATTGCAGATTATAAAGCTGCATTTCATTGGATCGATAAAAATGGAAAGGAAACAACAATCGATTATACAATTCCTGCAATTACCGGACCGAACGAAGGCGAACTTGTCACAAAGGGCAAGTTTGAACCGCTTGTTGAAATGCCTGCTTTTATTAACGCAAAAAAATTAAACACAGTGATTTGGTCGTGTGGAGCGGGAATTGTCTTATATGGTTTGCTCCGCTTAATTTTGCGGCGGCGGATTGCTGCAGCTTTACAGCCGCTCGTTAAAAATGTTAATTTAGACCTCGTTGATGAAATCGGATACCGTTCTGTGTTGATCGGTTTTCCGGTGTTTACACTCGGTGCCTTGATTTTTGCGATGATTTGGGCGCAAATAGCTTGGACAAGATTTTGGGGCTGGGATCCGAAAGAAGTTTGGGCTCTTATTACATGGTTGTTTTATGCAGCATTTCTCCATCTTCGCCTTTCAAAAGGCTGGCATGGTGAAAAGTCCGCTTGGCTTGCTGTAATCGGGTTTGTCATCATCATGTTTAATCTTATCGCAGTTAACCTTGTTATTGCCGGACTGCATTCTTACGCAGGCACTTAAAGGCAATTCGCTGTTAGAAAGTCTTCACATTCACCGGGGTGGGGGCTTCTTTGCAATATCATAACGCTACTAATAAAACTGTCTGTAAGGGGATATGGATATGGAAAAAGATGTTAAGATCTTAGTAGTTGATGATGAGGAAAGAATCAGACGTCTGTTGAAAATGTATTTGGAGAGGGAGAATTATATAATTGAGGAAGCGGAAGACGGCAATGAAGCATTAGCGAAAGCACTCGGAAGTGAATATGATCTCATAATTCTTGACCTGATGATGCCAGGAAAAGACGGAATTGAAGTATGCAAGGAATTAAGGGAGAAAAAAGCTACACCTGTTATCATGTTAACAGCAAAAGGAGAAGAAGTGAACAGGGTTCAGGGCTTTGAAGTTGGCACAGACGACTATATTGTAAAGCCTTTCAGCCCTCGGGAAGTAGTTCTCAGGGTTAAAGCATTGCTGCGCAGATCATCTAATACAAGCTACTTAAAAACAGACACGACAACGAAAGATATTATTGTATTCCCTCATTTGACGATAGATAACGATGCACACCGCGTTCTTGCAGATGGAAAAGAAGTCAGCTTGACACCAAAGGAATATGAATTATTACACTTTCTGGCAAAATCACCTGATAAAGTATTTGACAGGGAACAGCTTTTAAAAGAAGTATGGCATTATGAGTTTTTCGGAGATTTAAGAACAGTAGACACGCACGTAAAAAGATTGCGTGAAAAATTGAATAAAGTATCTGAACAGGCAGCGAAGATGATTGTTACAGTGTGGGGAGTAGGCTATAAGTTTGAGGTTGTCAATGAATGATGTTGTGGCGGAGTGTAGTTGGCAAGCTATGGATCACCATTATTTTTCTAGTTTCTTTTGTTTTATTTATTCTGACAGTCATGCTTCTTGGCTATTTTGAAAACTATCATATCGAAGAAACGGAAAAAGGATTAACGGAAACAGCAAACAGAATTTCTCAAGTTCTTGAAGAACATGCTCCTGAAGAATTTGAAATAAGCCTTGAAATCTCTTGGAAAATGATAGATGAAGTGACTAAGGCAGTGGTTGTAAGGGATAAAGACCATGCTTACTTTTCTCCTAATACTGAATCTGGACAACATTTGCCGTTAAATGTTTTCTTGAATGAAAAAAATTTATCACCGGTATTTCATGGAAAAAAATTCGTCAAGAGCATTTATTCTCCACCGAAGAAAGGTAAAGAGGATGATGAAGAGACGCAAATTTTAATTATCGGTGTCCCGATTCAGTTTGATAGTGAAAAAGGCGCTGTCTTTATTTACCAATCTTTAGAAGTTATGCAAGAGACCACCCGTACAACGACAAAGTTTATTTTTCTTGCGGCAGGAGTTGCGTTTGTTTTAATAACTAGCTTTGCGTTTTTCCTCATAACAAGAATAACATCTCCATTGAGAAAAATGCGGGAAGCCGCTTTTGAGGTGGCTCGCGGAAAGTTTGATACAAAAGTTCCGATCATGACCCATGATGAAATCGGTGAACTTGCGACTGCCTTTAACCAGATGGGTAGACAGTTAAAGTTTAATATGAATGCTTTAAGCCAGGAAAAAGAACAGTTAGCCAGCATATTAAGCAGTATGGCAGACGGAGTTATTACCTTTAATCGCGACGGTACGATCTTGATCACTAATCCGCCGGCAGAGCGTTTCTTGCAAAATTGGTATTTTGAACAAGATGAAACCCATTCTAATAAAGAGGCAGTTCCCTCAGAGGTAATGGAGCTATTTCAACTGGCGGTTAATACTGAAAAAGAGCAAGTTCGAGAAATTTCAATTCAGGGCCGTTTCTGGGTTATTATTGTGAGTCCGCTTTATAACAATGAGTATATTAGAGGCGCTGTAGCAGTTATCAGGGATATGACAGAAGAGCGTAAACTGGATAAACTCAGAAATGATTTTATTGCAAATGTTTCACATGAATTGAGGACTCCAATTTCGATGATGCAGGGGTACAGTGAAGCCATCGTTGATGACATGGCAAGTACGGACGAAGAGAAAAAAGAAATGGCAAAAGTTATCTATGATGAATCATTGCGAATGGGACGCCTCGTTAATGAATTATTGGATCTTGCAAGAATGGAAGCAGGGCATTTCCAACTTACGATTGAAGAAGTAGTAATTGAGCCGTACATTCAAAGGATTATCCGGAAGTTTCAAGGTTTGGCTAAAGAAAAGAATATTCATTTAAGCTTCAAATTAAACAACGAACAAACAACATACCGTTTTGATCCCGACCGAATCGAACAAGTCTTAACAAATTTAATCGACAATGCGATCAGGCATACCCCTAATAAAGGATCTGTAACAGTTGCAGTAGATGCTGATGAACAGGGTCTGCACGTTGAAGTAAGCGATTCAGGTTCTGGTATTCCGGAAGAAGACTTGCCGTTTGTATTCGAGCGATTTTATAAAGCGGATAAAGCCAGAAAGCGCGGATCCGGTACAGGACTCGGACTTTCGATCGCAAAACATATAATCAATGCTCATAAAGGCCATATATCTGTTCGAAGCAAACTTGGCCACGGTACGACATTTTCCTTTTTGATTCCACGAAATATCGAATAAATTCTTGTTTTGTGACGATTAGTCTTGATCCACGGGAAACATTGCAAAAATTTTTATCAGCCTCTGTCATTAAGGCAGGGGTTGTTCTTATTTCTTTGAAAGAACAAATGGTGAAACACTCTAAAAAAATCATGAGGAAAGAATTACCTTTAGGCTCTTTCTTTTTCACTTGAAAAAGTCTATATTTATAGATGTAACTTTTTATACATAGATTTCGACTATTATTTCAAACGGGGAGGAGAATCGATGGACTCCGTTTTTGAAGAACTCTATTCCAAATATCATCAGGATGTTTTTCAATTCTTATATTATATGGTAAAAAATCGTGAACTAGCTGAAGATCTTGTTCAGGAGGTTTATATAAGAGTACTAAAGTCATATAAACGGTTTGAAGGGAAAAGCAGTGAAAAAACATGGCTCTTTTCTATCGCCAGAAATGTAGCGATTGATTTTTTTCGAAAACAAAAGGGATGGAAACAACGGTTATTGGAGAAATTCGATTGGTCAACGCAGCAAGTCAAAGACGAACATCCAATACCCGAAGAAGTCGCTTTGCAAAATGAAGAAATCCGATCTCTATATGATTGTCTCGATAAATGTTCAGTTGATCAGAAAATGGTCATCGTTATGCGCTATCTTCATGAATTATCCATAGCGGAAACAGCTGAAGCTTTAGGCTGGACTGAAAGCAAAGTAAAAACGACACAGCACAGGGCATTGAAAATATTGAAGAAAGAAATGGAACAATTAGCCGAAAAGGAGGTGGCAATTTGTGAAAAAGTCAGTGTGGACCGATAAAGAACTCGAAGAATTACTTCTGCAGCTGCCGAAAATATCCGATAATCGAGATCCGCGCGACATCTATCAAAATATTGCCCTGAAGGCTAAAAAGAGGAAAAGACAGATGTGGATAATGCCCAGTCTTGCTGCTGCAGCCGCTGTGATTCTATTTATTATTCTTGCTCCTAACTTAATAAATTGGCAGGAGCCGTCACAACAATACATGAGTCTGAATTCAGCCACTTCAAATGAAAACATGGAAATGGCCCGAAATGATAATACTGCAGCTATTGAGGATAAGAGTAAAGATGTTTCTTTCCAGGAAGACAATCCTGTAAAATTTGAAGCCGATGAGAATAATCCTTCCAGTGAAAAGACATTGGCGGATGATGTTGAACGAACTGCAGTATACGAGGAAGATTTACAAGGAAAAGAGCTGCTGACTTATGCGATTCCGGATGCAAATGGCCAAAATATTGTTCCGGTCAGTGTTCTTGTTCAAAAAGAAGACAATAAAACTTGGTTTGATCAATTTAAGGAAACAATGGCCGATCTGAAAGAAGAAGAATGGGGCCTTAGTGAATATTACCCTTTGCATGCAAATCTTGCTTATGACTCTCTGAAAAAGGTCTTAAATGTCGATGTTCCCCGAGATCATCAATATGGATTCGGTTCAGCAAGTGAAATTATGTTTAAAAGCTCCCTTTTAAGCTCTTTTGTTGACGGTGACAAAGTAGAAAAGATCACATTCACAACCGAGAATGAAAAGGGAATTGTTTTAGGAAATGATGAAATTACAGAGCTAGTTGTTGAAAAATCAAGCACCCCTGCACACGGTTATTTGTTTTTATACCCGGCTAAAGGAAAAAAACCTTTCATTGTTCCTACACCGGATGAGTATGAAACAATTAATGAAGCGTATGCGGCAATGAGAAAAGAATTGGAAACTCACCAGCTTAAACCTTCACTTTCAGAAGGACTGCAATTTGAAAAAGTGGTACCTGATAATAATGGCACTTTATCTATTTTTCTTACTAAATCCACTAATGCAACTGATTTACAGGAAATGGTGTTTTCCATTGAAGCGATTTTACTTACGGCAAAAAATTTCGGTTTTAAAGCTGTCAAGGTTGAAAATCCTCCTGTTAAAAATATAGGACCGTTTGATTTGTCAAAAGAACTTCAAGTTCCGGTCGCGGCAAATAAGCTCTCAATTGAATAACAATGAGACTGTCTCATAAGGGTCTGACCCCAAACGTATTTATCAATATATAGCACTTTTATCCAACTTGTTATGGGACCATTGGGCTTTTGAGACAGCCTCATTTCTTTTCCTTTTTTTCATAAAATTGATGGAATGCTCCAAATACTAACAAAAGTGCTTTATGTGAATACTCCCAACCTTACAATCGTTCTAACAGAGTACAAGCTGTCATATTGTAATTGGGAGAGTACATTCGTTAGGAGGAAAAACATGCTGGATTACATAAAGAGGTTTTTAATTGCGGGAATAATCGCTTTTTTTGTAAGCTTATTATTTCTGGGAGGAAAACTGGCCCACGCAGATATGATGGAAGATGGAGCGCTGACATCGCACTGGTTATAGCCTGCTGAAGGAACTTTAACAGATCTATTTGGGACGAGACAAGGTTTACATAATGTTTGAGAGAAGATACTATCAGAAAAAAGTTTGATAATCTATTTTCTTTTTTTTAAAATTCTTGCTGCTTATCCTTTTTAAAAGTATAATGAGTAAAAAAATTGGGAGAGGAATTAGAACATATGCTGACAGATTATCATAATCATTTGGAAAGAGGAACGCTTACCCTCGACTATTTAAAAAAATTCACTGGTACGGCGAAAGAAAAGGGCATCGAACATTTCGGCATTTCCGAACATGCCTACCATTTTTATCAAACAGCAGATATTTTACAGAACCCATGGGTAAATGAGCGTAGATATTATGATATGGAAGATTATGTAAAACTTTTTTATCAAGCATGGAACGAGGGAATTGATGTAAAAATGTCAATTGAAATGGATTATACGCCCGGAAAGCATTCGGAAATGGAAAAGTTCATAAAACAATACGAGTTTGATTATGTGATCGGTTCCATTCATTGGATTGATGATTTTGGAATTGACCTTGCAGAGTACAGAACCGAATGGGATAAAAGGGATTTGTATGATATTTATGAAAAATATTTTGATCAAGTAATTACACTTGCTCAATCGAATTTGTTTGATATTGTAGGTCATCTCGACCTTGTTAAAATTTTTAAGTATGTTCCGGAAAATGAAGAGTTCTTGCTGGAACAATATGATAGGGCGACGACTGCTTTGGCTGAATCTAAGACTTGTGTGGAAATCAGTACAGCCGGTCTTAGAAAGCCGGTCGGGGAGTTGTACCCGGATCCGAGATTATTAAAAATGTGTTTTCAGAAAGGAATTCCGATTGTTTTATCTTCTGATGCCCATGTTCCGGAGCATGTTGGCGCAGATTTTGACCAAGCTGTTCGTTTTGCGAAAGAGACGGGCTATCAGACAATCATGACGTTTTCAAAAGGAGAAAGAATAGAATATCCACTAGGATAACAATAGAGAGGGGCTGACTCATAGCATATGAATCAGCCTTATGTATTTAATAGCTTGTTGATTAGAGTATGATTGGATTAATGGATACTATATCATCAAGTTCCTGCAACAATTTAACTTTCTCATCATCAAGCGGTTTGTCACAAGATAAGACCATAATCGCTTCCCCACCGGCCTCTTTTCGGCCGACCTGCATCGTTGCAATATTAATATGATGGTCACCAAGAATTTTTCCGACCCTCCCGATTACTCCCGGTCTGTCTATATGCTGAATATAGAGGAGATTTCCATCAGGGAAAAAGTCTATATTAAAATCATTTATATATACAATTCTTGGTCCATAATTTTCAATAAAGGTTCCTCTTATTGAATAATCATGATCATCGCCCTTAATTGTGACAGAAATGCAGTTCGAATAACCGAATGTATTCGAAGAAATTTTTTCTCCGACTGTAACTCCACGTTCCTTTGCTGTAATCATAGCATTAACTTCATTTACATTTGCATCTATACGGTTTTTAAAAAACCCTGAAAGTAATGCTTTTGTTAAGTAGGAAGTCTCAAGATCGACAACAGAACCTGAATAAGTAACAGATATTTCATTTACGCCTTCTTTGACGCATTGAGACAGCATCGATCCTATCTGTTTGGCCAAATGATGGAACGGCCGGATTTTTTCATATATATCTTTTGACATAGCCGGCAGGTTAATTGAGTTTAAAACTGGTTTGTCTTCAAAGAACATCTTAACTTCTTTCGCAACCTGGGTCGCAACATTTAGCTGAGCTTCTTTCGTTGAGGCGCCAAGATGCGGAGTAACAATCACATTGTCAAATTTAAATAAAGGATTTTCCCCTGGCGGCTCTGTTTCAAAAACGTCCAGAGCTGCACCGGCAACATGCCCGTTTGCTATAAACTTGGCAAGTGCCTTTTCGTCAATAATGCCGCCTCTGGCACAGTTCAGGAGAAAAACACCCTTCTTTGTTTTGCTTAATGTTTGTTCATTTATTAGCCCTTTTGTTTTAGGAGTTAAAGGTGTATGCACGGTGATGATATCAGCATTCATTAATACGTCATCGATTGAACCTGATATTATTCCCATTTGTTGTGCACGTTCTTTTGTTAAAAATGGATCAAATACATGCACGGACATGCCAAAAGCTTTTGCCCGTTTGGCAATTTCTGATCCAATCCTGCCCAAGCCGACAATGCCAAGTGTTTTTCCAAATAGCTCAGTGCCAACAAACGCATTCCTTTTCCATTCCAAATTTTTAACCGATTGATGAGCCTGAGGGATTTTTCTCATCAATGAAGCCATCATCGCAAAAGTATGCTCAGCAGCTGAAATCGTATTCCCGTCTGGAGCATTCACCACAATGATTCCCCGCTTTGTGGCAGCCTGTACATCAATATTGTCAACTCCTACACCTGCACGGGCTATAATCTTTAATGACGGCATTTTTTCCATAAGTTCTTCCTCTACTTTTGTAGCACTTCGTACTAATAGAGCCTCAACTTTGTCGAGAGGAACTTCCGGATCGTCAACTTTCTTCTGGATGATTTCGGCATCTTCCATTTCAAGCAATGGCGCAAGCCCTTCCTCACTGATTGCGTCTGATACTAAAATATAGTGCATTTCCATACCACCTGTCTATGTTTTGAAGAACAATTTTCTGCTATTTTACAAGACGAACATTTATCTGTCAATTTAAAATATTGTTCCGTTTTATATTGTAAACTTTTTAAAGCTTGAATGGACAATATTTACTATTTTTTTAAATATTTTTAAAGTATGTAAAAGCTAATGATTTTATAATTATTAAGAAAGAATGTTCGGCTTTTAATGAAGATCGAATGATAATGTCACAATACTTCCCAAAAAGAACTTTTTTCAGTATAATAAGTTTTGAAAAAATAATATGATCTATCTTCGGGGCAGGGTGTAATTCCCGACCGGCGGTGATGAGGCATTCTCTAAGCCCGCGAGCCTAATTGATATGATTTAGGCAGGATTTGGTGAGATTCCAAAGCCGACAGTATAGTCTGGATGGGAGAAGATGGAGGTTCTGCGGACGTTCAAAAAATAAAGGAAATTGAACGTTTATTAAGTGTGCCTTCCAATGAGGCTGTCTCAAAGCCTAAGGGTCAGACCCCATAACACAATATATAGGACATAATTTTGGATAAATGTGCTATATATTGATAAATGCACATGGGGTCAGACCCTTATGAGACAGCCTCTTTCATTTTAACGGGCTGCATTAAATGCTGAACCTTTCTTCCTTCAATGAGATGGATCTCAAAAGGAGAGAGGAACATGAAAAAATTAAACACGAAGACTATAGTTACGGTGGGAATGCTAAGTACGATTGCATATGTTTTGATGCTTTTGAATTTTCCGATTCCGCCATTTCCAAGTTTTTTATTGATCGATTTCAGTGATATTCCTGCAATGATTGCTGCACTTGTTTTTGGACCGGCTGCCGGGATACTTGTTGAATTAATAAAAAATATTCTGGATTATTTGATGAAAGGGAGCCCGACAGGCGTACCTGTAGGACATATTGCGAATTTCGCTGCCGGAATCATTTTCATCTTGCCGACCTGGTTTGTCTATAACAAACTTAAAACAAAAAAAGGCATGACAATTGCTTTGGTGACCGGAACAATTGTAATGTCTGTCCTTATGAGTGTTTTAAATTATTTTGTCATTTTGCCGGCATATACATTTTTCTTGAACGCACCTGCAATGTCTGCTCCTGAAACGAGACAATTGATTGTTACGGCTATTCTGCCATTTAATATTATAAAAGGCTTCCTTTTGTCAATCGTCTTTATGCTGATCTTCTCACGCCTGCAATCGTTGATCGGCAAGCAAAATGTATATGAAAGTATTTAACAATAGAGGCTGAATCATAAGCAAAGGGTTAGACCCCTCAATACAATATATAGACAATCAATTGTCTTTGTCGGAGGGTGTCAGCCTCTTATTATGAGTCAGCCTCTTTTTAATGAAAAACCCCTTCTAAAAGAAGGGGTGCCAGTAACTTAACTATAAAAATTCATCAAATTTTTATTCGAATTTTGTTGGGTCGCCATCGAATGGCTCGTCTGCAACTTTAATGGAGTCAGTTGGACAGCCTTCGAAAGCATCCATCATATCATCGATCAAAACATCAGGGATTTCTACGATGCCTTGGTTATCATCGAGAGTTACAAATGCAATGCCGTCGTCATCATAATCATAAATATCCGGCGCTGCAGCTCCACATGCACCACATGCGATACATGTTTCTTTGTCAACAATTGTATATTTTGCCATGATAAAACCTCCCAGTCAATAAACGAGTTATTCTATCGTCATCCATTTGAAATAATGGAGCCGTATTCCTCATCCCTATTGTAAAACTGTGTAAAGAACTTTTCAATAGAAAATCTATTGAGAATCCTTATCATAACAGGGTTTTTTCATTTATACCTTTCTTGATAAAACATTAATCATATTCATGTTAAAATAAATGAACATAAAAAGCATCAAAAAAACTTTCTTACAATATTATTACCATCATGATGCGGAAAAGTTATGAAACATGAATTATGGAAGGATAGGTGATGAAATGACGGCCACCTGCCTGGAATTAATCATTTTATATTGCTTAAAGAAAATTAACGGTGAGAGAACGATTTATTCAATTTATCATCTCTTAAAAGGGAAAAAATCATCCCAGACCATACAGGATACCCACTTGTTTCAGCTTTATCCATTCTTTCAAGCTTTTCCATCTATTACAAGGATTGAGATTGAAGAAATGGTTCGAAAATTTGAAAAAGAAGGCTGGATTGAAAAAAAGAATGACCAATATTTTTTCTTAACGGAAAAAGGAAGAGACATGCTTGATGAAGAACTTCATAGAAAACCCTTCCCCGAATTTTTAAACGGGTGGAAGTATCACAATGTCACGGAACTTTTTTGGGAGCGCCTGTCCTTATTTGTGCAAGTTTGTTCAAATTTAATCAATCGAAAGCCGGATTATGTTCCCGTTCAAAAGAAAAAAGAAACTCTTTACTGGCTCAAGAATTTTATAGCGAAACAAGAAAAAGATCGATTCCTTCTTGCTGAACAGCTTTACAATGAGTTAACAGCTTATTTCGAAGCATATCATCAAATCGAGCCTGCCATCCTTGTCATTAGGTTCACTGGATATAACAGAATCGGGTTAACGGAACACCAGGCAGCTGAAAAACTGGGAATGGAACATACATATTACCGCGTGTCTTTCTTAAACCTTCTACACTATATGATTGAAACGATTACAAAAAGCCCGGCCCGGTTTCCGTTATTACATTCCCTTATACAGAAGGCAGGCAAATTCATACCCCTTACTAATTCGGCAAAAAAGACGTATGAACTTCTTAATACCGGTATGCCGTTGGAAAGAATAGCTCAAGTACGAAATCTAAAAAGGAGCACAATAGAGGACCATATTGTGGAAATTGCTTTAAATATGAAAGATTTTGATATCAGTCCTTATGTAGATCGCTCAAAACAAACAAACATAATAAAAGCTGCAGAAAAAGTTTCATCGAAGCAGTTGAAGCACATCCGTACACAAGCGGGAAATGCAAGTTATTTTGAAATTCGGTTAGTCCTTGCGAAATATGGTGATCAAAAATGCAACTAAATGAATTACTCAAGGAATATTTCCATTTCAACTCCTTTAAACCGGGGCAAAAGGAGACGATTACCTCTGTTTTAGAAGGTAAAGATACGCTGGCTATGCTTCCGACAGGTACTGGAAAATCATTATGTTACCAGCTTCCCGCTTATATATTGCCTGGTCAGGTAGTCATCGTCTCTCCTTTATTATCACTTATGCAGGATCAGGTTGAACAAATGATGAGGCGAGGGGAAAAGAGTGTTGTTGCTCTGAATTCATTTCTCTCACCGCTTGAAAGGAGAGACGCTCTTTCTGGACTGGAAAAATATAGGTTTATCTTTGTTTCTCCTGAAATGTTGAAAATGGAACATATTATTAAACGATTACAAATGATCGATATATCCTTATTTGTTGTGGATGAGGCCCACTGCATCTCTCAATGGGGATATGATTTCAGACCGGATTATCTTACACTTGGAGAAATAAGGGGAAAATTAGGGAATCCTCTCACTCTAGCTTTAACAGCCACTGCAACAAAAGAAGTCAGAAAGGACATTAAAGATTCCTTGCGTATACAAAATTGCAATGAATTCATTTATTCTGTTGACCGCCCAAATATCGCTTTAGCGGTTGAAAAAGTCGAAGATCTCAAAGAAAAGAATGAACGTGTATTAGAGATTGCAAGGGAATTACAAGGCCCGGGAATCATTTATTTTTCATCGAAAAAAATGGCCGAACAAATGGTTTCTTTCTTAAAGGAGAAAAATATCGGGAATATTGCGGCTTATCATGGAGGCATGGACCAGGAGAATCGGATTTTGATTCAGCAGCAATTTATTCATAATCAACTTGATATCATTTGTGCTACAAGCGCATTTGGCATGGGGATCAACAAAGAAAATATCCGATTTATTATCCATTATCATATGCCTCTCCAGCTTGAATCCTATCTTCAGGAAATTGGCCGCGCGGGGCGTGATGGAAAAGAAAGTATAGCGATTTTATTATATTCCCCGGGTGATGAACAACTTGCATTTCAGCTGGCAGAAGGCGAATTGCCGGAAGAAATCCAAATCGATCGCTTGCTTTCCTGGCAAAAATCGAACCCGGACAATCGTTCAAATTTTGCTGAATATGAGAATGAAATCAGCATGGTTTGCGGGTTTAACGAAATTCAGTGGCGTATCGTTCATCACTTTTTAGACCGGATCGATTTTTCTTTCAATGGATGGGAAACTGAATTTATTCATTTTAAGAGATTTATAGCAGATCGCGGTTCGATGAAAAGGAAAAAAGTTTGGGAAATGAGAAATTGGATCGAGGCGGATACGTGCCGGAGAGACTTGATCTTGAAATATTTTAATGAAACACCGACAATGAAAGCAGATCATTGCTGTGATGTATGCGGAATTCATTACAATCAATTTTTTAAACTGCACAAAGAAAAATCTCTTGCAAATTCTTCTTTTGACTGGAAAAATTATTTAGCAGAGATTCTTTTAAAATAAGTGAGCGGATGATATGAAAAATAGGTATAAAGATTTAATTAGCGGACTTGACACGAAAGAACTGATTTTTCATTTATATGCTACGCAAATATTACTATTAACGATATCAGTCATTTTAGGTATGATATTGTTTGACAGCTTTTCTGCATTTTTCGACTTATTTCATTTTGCTGATTTTAATATTTTATTAGTCGGCGGCACAGCCGGACTGATGATTGTTTTCATAGATTTGCTGTTAATGAAGCTGTTGCCTTCTTCCTATTATAATGATGGCGGGCTCAATGAACGGATTTTCGCCGGAAAGTCGGTTCCGCATATTGCTTGGATTGCAGCTTGTATTGCAATAAGTGAAGAATTATTATTTCGCGGAATAATTCAAACCCATTTTGGGCTCGTTGTTTCAAGTGTTATTTTCGCACTCGTTCACTACCGTTATTTATTTAATTGGTTTTTATTTTTGAATATTGCAATACTAAGCTTTTTTATCGGTTTCATTTTTGGATGGACAGATAATTTACTCGTCACAATCTTTATGCATTTCTTAATCGATTTTCTATTAGGTGTATGGATAATGGTTAAGAAAAAACAGAATGAACAGGAAGGGATATTCCATGAATAGAGAAGATCCTTACAGAGATCAAGCTGAAAAGCTGAGACAAAGAATTGAGCGGGTTCCAATTGAAAATGAAGAAAAATCGGGAAAACTTCCGCCTCGCAGTGAAATTCACCGCAATAAAAAGAAGAAAAATAAATGGAAGCTGAAATATCCGGTCATCCGTCTCCTTGTCTTGTTTTTTATCCTATTGCCAATTACGATTTATAGCGCTTATACATATTTGGAAGGACAAAAATTTTCAGGAAAGAAAGAAGTAATTGGCAATGGTGCTGAAGGATATGAACCGATTGAATTAGAAATAAGAAAAGATCCTTTGAATCCAAATACGGAAAAGGAAACAAAGAAAAGCTCGCTTAACAATGCAGATCATGAAGAAGAGAAGAAAATCGCTTTAAGTGATTCCATAATAAAAAGTCATTCTTCATCTGCTGAAAATGCAGCAGCGGTGCTTGAAGGAAATAAAGATTCTGGACCGAAGACAATCATTTATCATACTGTTCAACCAAATGAAACTTTATTCCGGATTGCGATAAAATACTATAATTCAAAAGCAGGAATTGATATCATTCGAGATGCGAATGGAATTCAAGGAAACGAAATACAAGCAGGGCAAGTATTGGAAATTCCGCTGGAAAAATGAGGGTGAGGGTCCGGCTCCTCTGTTGGGGGGGCTGGCCCTTTTTTTCTAAAAATCATATCTATCCGGACAGGTTCATACAATTTTAATATAGAAAAAGGTGAAGGGGGAGGATGAATGGAGCCGCCAATCTTGATGCTTGATGATCGGACGGATCAAGCAACGAAAGAAATGCTTGAGAGCGTTGTAAAACGGAAACGAAAATTTGACAGCTATAAAAATAGGCATTTATTTGTAATGTGGTTAACGATCGCTCTTGGTTTTTTCTTTTTTATCTATTTGTACTACACGGTAATGCAGCCATATTCTTATTCTTTTGCAGCAATGTTTTCTGCGTTTGTGAATAAATCTGTAAATTTTTATTTCCTTGTCATCTTCGTCGGCATTTATGGATTGATGAATTTATTAAGGGAGAAAAGAGAGAAAGCAGAAAAAGAATTTCATGCATTAAGGTGTGAAATTATAGATAAAAGCAAAGATTTATGGAAAAAAGAAGATGAATGGAAAAACCGCCATATAGTATTTGAAATGATGAAAAAAAAATATGATATTAACTTATACCATGAGAATAAATAGGAGGATGCATCTTGACTGCTGCTTTCTCTTATTTATTATCCAGATTAAATCCACCGGTCTTACGAAGAAAGAGCAATGCAAGACGCCCATATTCATAACTTGTTAACATTCTCTCCTTAAAATGAATTTGTCTACTAAAACAGTGAGCAAATTCTAAAAATCCCCCTCATACAAATGTTATGGGAGGGATTCTTTATGTTGAAGAAATTGATTCAATTAGGACTGGGTTTCATATGCGGCTATTTATTTATTAATTGGATGCCGATTCAATATCCTTTTCTTATTTCTGATTTTTTTTCTGAGTTCGTTTTGGATCCGCTTGAATTTTTAGTGGCTGCCATAGCATTTCTTATCGGATTAATCGCAAATGGGTATCTGTTCCGGGAAGGAATCGAAAAAACATTTGCTTTTATCCGCAGAAAGAATGTTTCTTTTTATGAAATAGCAGTTAATTACAGTGTCATATTCAGTTTTTTAATAATGACACGTTATGGGATTTGGCAGACGATTGTCCTTTTTTGTTTTTCTCTTCTATATGGTATGATTTCCATAGATTATAAAAATACCATACTTGCTAAAAATAATAAATTGTAAATTGGGGGCACTATGGAGTTTCTTATTATCCTTTTTTTTTGCTTTTTTCCCTTCTTTATATGATAAAAGAAATTTAGTCCATATGAAAAAGGAAAAGTAAAGAAACTGAAACAAACAACTGTTTTAATAAGCAACGGCTATGGAACAACTCTTCTGCCACTGCGTTTAAGGGCGAAATCTGAAACGCATCTAATTTCACTAAAAAATGGTTAAAGCATATTAAGTTTACACAAAACTTCAATAAATATATAATCATGATAAACAACATGACTCAAGGGGCGTATGAGCTAAGGAAGACAATTCACCAACAATCAAATTATTCATAAACTAAAACAAGAGCTTTTGTTCACGGCAGGGGGCATGATCATGCGCTTGGAACGGTTAACTTATAATAAAATAAAAATCTTTCTTACTTTTGACGATTTAACTGATCGAGGTTTGACAAAGGAAGATATTTGGAAAGATTCCTTGAAATGGCAACAACTTTTCCACGATATGCTTGAAGAGGCAAGCAACGAGTTTGGTTTTGAAATTCATGGTTCAGTAGCTGTAGAGGTTTTCTCTCTTCATGCACAAGGAATGGTTATGATTGTTACGATGGAGGAGCAGGATGAGGAAGAGGAATCTTTAGGAGACGGATTCATTGAAATGCAAGTGACAGCTGTCGATGGTAATGAAGGTGTTTTATTTGAGTTCGAAAATATTGAAGAAATTATTCAGTTGGCGATCCGTCTTTTTTCCATGAATATATTTGGCGGAAATTTATATTCGATGAATGGTCGCTATTTTCTGTTGATGAATAATATTTCTTCAGCAGATTTGAATAAAACGATCTCCATATTAGCTGAATATGGTTCTTCATCAATCATCAGCATTCACCGGCTTTTAGAATATGGGAAAGAAATTATAAAGGATAAGGCGGTAGAGACCTTCGTTCATTTTTTTTCGAAATGATGAGAACGGGAAATGCCGTCTCTTTTTTTATTTTCTCCTGCATCTTTTCTGTGTAAGAAAATACTTAATTTAAGGAAAGCTATATATTAAGAAATTCATTTTTTCTGTAAACGGCACTTTCAATAATCGTACTACTCGTTTTTCAATAAAGTGTGAACATAAGAAAATTATCGGTAAATTACTTAAACAAAGGGATTGAAAGCGAGTTTATTAAGTAATCAAAAAATGCGGATAAGTGCTGTATTTTTATCTTGCATAAAATAACCAAAAGTGTATACTATGTCATGAAAGCGGACAACATCCGTGAATAGTGATATCTTTAGGAGGTTTACAAATGGTAGCCGAGAAAGGTACTGAAAATATAAATAGGGAGGACAAACATGACGTCTTAAAGTCAACTCAAACTGTCATTCATAGGGCTTTGGAAAAGCTTGGTTATCCCGAAGAAGTTTACGAGCTCCTTAAAGAACCTTTACGCATGATGACAGTTAAAATTCCGGTTCGTATGGATGACGGTTCTGTAAAAGTCTTTACTGGCTACCGGGCCCAGCATAATGATGCGGTTGGTCCAACTAAAGGAGGTATTCGCTTCCATCCAAATGTAACTGAGAAAGAAGTTAAAGCACTTTCGATTTGGATGAGCTTAAAGTGCGGGATCGTGGATTTGCCTTACGGGGGAGGAAAAGGCGGTATTGTTTGTGATCCAAGAAACATGTCGTTCCGCGAATTGGAGCGGTTAAGCCGAGGTTACGTCCGGGCAATCAGCCAGATTGTTGGGCCGACGAAAGACATTCCTGCACCGGATGTATTTACAAATTCGCAAATTATGGCATGGATGATGGATGAGTACAGCCGGATTGACGAGTTTAATTCTCCGGGGTTTATCACGGGTAAACCGCTTGTGCTTGGAGGCTCACACGGCCGTGAAACTGCAACGGCAAAAGGTGTTACAATTTGTATCCGTGAAGCAGCAAAGAAGAAAGGAATCAATCTTGTTGGTGCCCGCGTCGTTGTACAGGGCTTTGGCAATGCCGGAAGCTTCTTATCAAAATTTATGCATGATGTCGGTGCAAAAGTAGTCGGCATTTCTGATGCTTATGGGGCATTGTATGATCCGAACGGCCTTGATATTGATTATTTGCTTGACCGCCGCGACAGTTTTGGAACGGTTACAAAATTGTTTAATAATACAATTACGAATAAAGAACTTTTGGAATTGGATTGCGATATTTTAGTACCTGCCGCTATAGAGAACCAAATTACTGAAGAAAATGCACACAATATCCGTGCTAGTATCGTGGTTGAGGCAGCAAATGGTCCGACAACGTTAGAAGCAACCCAAATTTTGACAGAACGGGGCATTTTGCTTGTTCCTGACGTTCTCGCTTCTGCAGGCGGAGTGACGGTTTCTTATTTCGAATGGGTCCAAAATAATCAAGGCTATTACTGGACTGAAGAAGAAGTCGAAGAAAAATTAGAAAAAGTAATGGTCAAAGCTTTTAATAATATATATGAAACTGCTCAAACACGCAGAGTTGACATGCGCCTTGCAGCATATATGGTCGGTGTTCGCAAGATGGCAGAAGCTAGCAGGTTCAGAGGCTGGGTTTAATAATTGAATAGAAAATAGAAGTTTCTTTTATAAATTTGATTCTTCATTGAAACTTGAACGAGAATCTCCTATCATTAATTGATGGGAGTTTTTTTAATTAAAAAGTTCATTTGCTCGAATTTTTTGTTAAGGAGTGAACATAGATGAAATACGAAGACGCAATTATTGTTGGAGCAGGACCTTGCGGGCTTGCTGCTGCCATTTCTCTAAAAGAAATCGGCAAAAATCCGCTTATTATTGAAAAAGGGAACATCGTAAATGCCATTTACAATTACCCAACTCATCAAACTTTTTTTAGCACAAGTGAAAAACTTGAAATCGGCAATGTTCCATTCATTACAGAAAACTATAAGCCTAAACGAATTCAAGCACTTGCCTACTATCGGGAAGTGGTAAAACGGAAAAATTTAAGGGTTCATTCCTTTGAAAAGGTTACCTCAATTTCCAAACAAGACAACGGCATGTATATTGTTCAATCAGAAAAGAGCATGTATACGGTTCCTTATGTTATTATTGCAACCGGTTATTATGATCACCCAAACTACATAAATGTTCCGGGTGAAGATTTGCCAAAGGTATCCCATTATTTCAAAGAGGCGCATCCGTATTTCGATCAGGATGTTGTTGTCATTGGCGGGAAAAATTCAAGTGTTGATGCCGCTCTTGAACTCGTTAAGGCAGGTGCTAGAGTAACTGTCCTTTACCGTGGAGAAAGCTATTCTCCGAGCATTAAACCATGGATATTGCCTGAATTTGACTCACTCGTTCGAAAGGAAATCATCAAAATGGAGTTCCGGGCTCATGTAAAACAAATTACTGAACAAACGGTTGTGTATGAAAAAGATGGCAAGGAATATGAAATTAAAAATGATTTTGTCTTTGCTATGACCGGCTATCATCCGGATCATGGGTTTTTAAGGGCAATCGGCGTTGAGATTGACGGAGAAACTGGCAGGCCTGTATATGATTTAGAGACAATGGAGACGAATATAAAAGGTATTTTTATTGCAGGAGTCATTGCGGCCGGGAACGATGCAAATGAAATTTTTATCGAAAATGGAAGGTTTCATGGTGGACAAATTGCAAAAGCTATTTTGAATCGAGAAAAAGAGGGAAGATGAACATATGAAAAAAGTTGCGTTGCTTTCGACTGGAGGGACGATTGCAAGCAAAAAAACGGAGAGCGGGCTGCTGTCGTCCGGTGAATTGTCAGGTGAAGAACTAGCCAGTCTGTGTCGTTTGCCCTCTGATATTGAAATTGAAATACACAGTGTTTTTCAGCTTCCGAGCATGCATATCGGGTTTGATAAACTCATTGTCTTGAAAAAGAAAATTGAAGAAGTTTTTAAAGATAAAACTGTGTGCGGGGTTGTTGTTACTCATGGTACAGATTCGTTGGAAGAAACGGCTTACTTTTTGGATTTAACGGTAACTGACAGCCGACGGGTTGTCGTTACCGGTTCACAACGTTCTCCGGACGATTTAGGAACAGATGTCTATTCAAATCTTCGCAATTCGATCTATGTTGCAGTTGACGAAAGTTTAGAAAATGTTGGAACGGTGATTGTTTTTAATGAACGAATTTGGTCGGCCAAATATGCAAAGAAAGTACATGCCTCAAACCTTCAAGGTTTCGAATCGTTCGGATACGGATATTTAGGCATCATTGATAATGATGTCGTCAGTGTCTATCAAAAGCCGCTGATTCGGGATTGTTATGAAATCGGGGATAAGCTTCCTGAAGTGGATATTATTAAATGTTATGCCGGTGCAGACGGGAAATTTATCCGCCATGCAGTAGATTGCGGGGTGCAAGGGATTGTTCTTGAAGGGGTCGGAAGAGGACAGGTTTCTCCATTGATGGTAGATGATATTGATTATGCTATTAAAAAAGGTGTGAAAGTTGTAGTTACGACGAGTGCTGAAGAAGGGCAGGTTCATACTTCATACGACTATAGGGGCAGTGCATATGATCTAAAACTGCGCGGAGCCGTCCTTGGTAAGGATTATGACTCTAAAAAAGCAAGAATCAAACTTGCAGTGTTAATGTCAGCGGGAGAGGACATCGAAAAAGGATTTCGAATCTAGCACGCGATCTTTATAGAGGGTCAGGCCCGCACCGCGTTAAAGCGTTAATGCATTGAGGGTCAGGCCCGCAGTGCGTTAAAGCGTTAATGCTTTGAGGGTCAGGCCCGCAGTGCGTTAAAGCGTTAAATTCTTCTTTTCCGATAATGGAAAATTGCATTTTCTTTCGGCTTATAACATGGTACGATTAAGGAAACGGATTGAAATGAGTGACAGCTAATGCTGGGAATATTATCTGCCGGGTTTGCTCCCGGTTTGGCATTGTTAAGCTATTTCTATTTAAAAGACGAATACGAAACTGAACCCCTTTCTATGGTTTTCAAAACTTTTATATTTGGGGCTATACTTGTGTTTCCAATTTCATTTATCCAGTATGTATTGGATACGGAACATCTTATACAATCAGGAATAATAGAAGCTTTTCTTTCAACAAGTTTGCTTGAAGAATTTTTTAAATGGTTCATCTTGTTTTTCACAGTATATCAGCATGTCGCTTTTGACGAGCCATATGACGGGATTGTATACGGTGCATCTGTTTCTCTTGGTTTTGCCACCGCAGAAAACATCTTATACCTTGTATCAAATGGACTTCAACATGCTCTTGGAAGAGCGCTTTTGCCTGTATCAAGCCATGCTTTGTTCGGGGTCATAATGGGATATTACATTGGCAAAGGAAAATTCTCGGGAAATTCGAAGTCTAAATGGATTTTATTGTCACTCGGACTCCCTCTTATTTTGCATGGAATTTATGACTATATTTTGATTTCTCAAAAAGACTGGCTGGTATTAATGTTTCCTTTTATGATTTTCTTGTGGTGGCTAGGCTTGCGAAAAGTGAAAAATGCTCATGCATTAAGTACAAAACATTTTGAAGCACAAATAAAAGTACAAAAAAACTCTTCATTTATGAAAAATGAAGAGTTTTTTCTTTATATTGAATAAAAATCCAGTAGCTACAAAATATATGGTTAATGCAATATGAATTACATCTGGGGGTAACAAACAATGAATAAAAAGCTACTGGCAATGAGGCTGTTTGCTATTTTCTCCGCTTGTGTACTTCTGTTTCCTTTAGAAGGAAACAATCATGCGGACGCCTTCTCAAACCAGGTTATCCAGCATGGCGCTGTCGGAGATGATGTAATCGAATTACAAGCCCGTCTTCAATATTTAGGTTTTTATAACGGAAAAATAGACGGGGTATTCGGGTGGAGCACGTATTGGGCTCTAAGAAATTTTCAATATGAGTTTGGCCTCCCGATAGACGGCTTGGCAGGGACGGCAACGAAACAAAAACTCATCAAAGCATCGAGGTATAATGAGCAATTTGTAAAGGAGCAAATCAAAAAAGGCAATAAATTTTCCCATTATGGAGGAGTATCGCTCGAAAAACAAAAAAAGCCTTCCGGGGGCAGACAGGCGAACCGGAGAGGCGGGGATGCCGCGAGGGCGCAAAGAGTAACTGCAACAAACACGCCAAATGGTTTTTCATCAAATGATATTCAATTAATGGCCAATGCCGTTTACGGTGAAGCAAGAGGTGAACCATATGTTGGACAAGTTGCAGTTGCAGCAGTTATTTTAAATCGTTTGGAATCCCCTTCGTTTCCGAATACAATTTCAGGGATCATTTTTGAACCTGGTGCATTTACGGCTGTAGCCGACGGGCAAATCTGGCTGACGCCTAATGAAACGGCAAGGAGAGCAGTTCTAGATGCAATTAATGGCTGGGATCCGACCGGCAATGCCCTCTATTATTTTAATCCTGATACAGCTACTAGTGCATGGATTTGGTCGCGGCCTCAAATAAAACAGATCGGAAAACATATTTTCTGTAAATAGGGGTGATGAACTTTGCTTAGAGGAATATTAATAGGTGTCTTAGTGGTAGGAATAGCAGGTACAGCCTACTGGGGATATCAGGAGCATCGGGAGAAAAATGCCATTCTCTTAAATGCTGAAAACAATTATCAGCGAGCCTTTCATGATTTGACATATCAATTAGACCTTTTGCATGATGAAATTGGAACGACATTGGCTATGAACTCAAAAAAATCACTTTCTCCGGCTCTTGCTGAAGTCTGGAGAATTACATCTGCTGCTCACAGCAATGTCGGCCAATTACCGCTGACGCTTCTGCCTTTTAATAAAACAGAAGAGTTTCTCGCCAAGATTGGCGATTTTAGTTACAGAACTGCTGTAAGAGATTTGGAAAAGGAACCGTTATCAGATAAAGAGTATAAAACACTTCAAAATCTATATAAACAATCGGCAGACATTCAAAATGAACTGCGGAAAGTACAGCATCTTGTGCTTAAAAATAACCTTCGCTGGATGGACGTTGAATTGGCGCTTGCTACGGGAAAGGAAGCAGCTGACAATACGATTATCGATGGCTTTAAAACAGTTGAAAAAACTGTTGAAGGGTATTCAGAAACGGATTTTGGTCCCGCTTTCGTCAATTTGCAAAAAAGGGACGAGAACTATAAGTATCTTGAAGGAAAAAATATCTCAAAAAATGAAGCGGTGAAAATTGCAAAGAAATATGCTTCTCTTGGAAATGATGTAAATGTAAAAGTCTCAGAGAACGGAAAAGGCTCTGGATATGGATTTTACAGTGTAACGATACAAGATCGGAAAAATAATATTGAAGCCAGCATGGACATTACGAAAAAAGGCGGATATCCAATTTGGTTTATTTTATCAAGGGATGTTAATAAACAGAAAATAAGCTTAAATGAGGCAAGCAATCGAGCGATTAATTTCTTAAAAGAAAATGAGTTTAAGAATATGGATCTTTTTGAAAGCGCCCAATATGACAATGTTGGTGTATTTACATTTGTCGCAAAACAGGATGATGTTAGAATCTATCCAGACAGCATTAAAATGAAGATTGCGCTTGATAATGGAAAAGTCATTGGTTTTTCGGCAGAGGATTATTTAAAATCGCATCATACAAGGAAACTTCCAACTCCTGCACAATCTATTGCAAATGCGAGAACAAAGATCAATCCGAACGTTAAAATAATGGAAGAAGGTAAGGCTGTCATTATGAATGACTTGAACCAGGAAGTTCTCTGTTATGAATTTCTCGGGACTTTAGGTGATGACACGTACCGAATTTTCATTAACTCGGAGAGCGGTGTTGAGGAGAAAGTGGAAAAATTAAAGAATTCCGAACCAATCTATGAAGATGTTGTTTAAAAGAAAGCGGCCCAAAAGGATCATTCACATCCTTTTGGGTCTTTGATTTTAATAATTTTTTTCTTTATTTAAGCCAAGCTTTCTGATTATAATGAAAAAGAACAATCCATTTAAGGGGGCCAGACCCTCAATGGTTTAACGCGTTAACGCGGTGCGGGTCTGGCCCTCAATGGTTTAACTCGTTAAAGATTTTTATTATTATACAGAGGAAGAGTGACGCATCGTGTTAAAAATTGGCGATACTTTAATGCTTGAACCAAAGTATTCGAACGTTATCGAAACATATAAATGCAAAATTGCAGATTTGATAGGCAGCGATTTATACATTGATTATCCGGTTAATACGATCACAAAACGGCCCGTTTTTTTGCTTGACGGAACACAATTAAAAGTCACATTCGTCGGAGATGACGGTTCCGTATATTTGTTTGAATCTGAAATTAAGGGGAAGGTTAAGCAAAATATACCAATGCTAATATTATCCTACCCTGGCAACGAATATTTGATAAAGATACAGCGCCGCCAGTATGTGCGGGTAGAAACTCCTGTAGATGTCGCTGTTTATCCGTTGAACGGGGAATTTCAGCCGTTTACTGCCCTCACTGAAGATATTAGTGCCGGAGGGGCTGCAGCAATTTTGACAGGAAAAAGCGAATTGTTAAGGGAAGGCATGATTGTAGAGGCGACTTTTGTTCTTCCGTTTCAGAGCGGAGAATACCATTATAAGACTTTTAGGAGCCGTATTGTCCGTATTGCAGATGTAAGTGAAGATAGAAAAAAAATTTCTTTGCAATTCACGGAAATCACCGGACAGGATCGGCAGCTCCTGATTCGTTTTTGTTTTGAAAGGCAGTTGGATATAAAGAAAAAAGGATTAATTGGTTAATGAATAAATAAATCTTATCGCTCCCATAATAAGAATAAGTATTATCGATAGGAGCGGATTAATGAAGACGTTTGAAAGGATTCTTATGAAAGTAATTGTTATTCAATTAATCTGTTTGCTTTTAGTACAGCTGTTTTTTCATAAACTAAATATTTTTCCAGAATTAAAGCAAATAACACAATATGAAGGCGTCAGTGAAAACAATTTTACACAAATACTTGAAACGTTTCAGGGACAGTAAAAACAGGCAGGTATCACCTGCTTTTTTATATTTTTAAAAACAATGTTCTTGGTCAAGTATTTCGATTAATTGTGGTAAAATAAAGTGAAACATCTTGAGTGTAGGAGGAAGTATGGACAAAAGGATTTCAATTGCTATTGACGGGCCTGCGGCTGCAGGAAAAAGTACAGTTGCCAAAATTGTGGCAGAAAAGCTGTCATATTTATATATCGATACCGGTGCAATGTATCGTGCATTAACTTATAAAGCGATTCAGCAAAAGGTGGATATCCAGAATGAAGCAGAGTTGATGGATTTGCTGCTTGACACAACGATTGAATTAGTTCAGGAGGAAAAAGGGCAGCTAGTTTTTCTTGATGGAGAAAATGTTACTGATGAAATTCGGACAAGCGAGGTGACAAACTCCGTCTCTATCGTTGCAAAACATAGAAAAGTGCGTGAAGAAATGGTGAAAAGGCAGCAGAAGCTGGCTTCCGGTGGAGGAGTAGTCATGGACGGGCGCGACATTGGAACGCATGTACTTCCACATGCTGAGGTGAAAATTTTTCTTTTAGCAAGCGTAGAGGAAAGGGCCCAAAGGCGCCATCAGGAAAATCTTCAAAAAGGATTTTCTTCAAATTTGGAGAAATTAAAAGAAGAAATTGCTAAACGTGATAAAATTGATTCAGAACGGGAAGTGGCTCCTCTAAGAAAAGCAGATGATGCTTTCGAGATTGATACAACTTCCCTATCGATTGAACAAGTGGTGGACAAAATCATGGCATTGGTAGAAGAAAGGATCGGGTCAATTTGACGTTTTACAGTTTTGCAAAAGCGATTGTATCTTGGATTTTAAAGCCTATCTACCGAATTCAAGTAATTGGCATAGAGCATTTTCCCAAAGATGGAGGAGTGCTTCTTTGCGCGAATCATCTCGATAATCTGGATCCTCCAGTTGTCGGAATAACCGCTCCTCGACCGGTGCATTTTATGGCAAAAGCCGAGCTTTTTTCTGTTCCGGTGTTAGGGAGAATCGTGGGAAATTTAAACGCATTTCCTGTTAAAAGGGGAATGAGCGATCGCGAAGCCTTGCGAAAAGGTCTGTCAATCTTAAAAGAACGAAAAGTTTTAGGACTTTTTCCTGAGGGATCAAGAAGCAAGACAGGCGAATTAGGCCAAGGCCTGGCAGGGGCAGGTTTCTTTGCTCTCCGGTCGGATGCCCATGTTGTTCCTTGTGCAATTATCGGTCCATATAAACCTTTTAAGAGATTAAAAGTAATTTACGGAAAGCCGATTGATTTTAAAAATCTGCGTGAAAATAAAGCAACGGCGGAACAAGCCACTGAATTAATTATGGAAGAAATCCGCAAACTGATAAATGAGCATAAGTAAGTATTCATGCTTGACAAAAAAAACTATTTGTAAGAAGTTAGTAAGAAGAGGTTTTAGAAAAATTCTTTGAACTCAATCTTGTTTTTAAAATGTGGTGATTCCATCACATTGCTTATATTCATTTGAGCAGTGACTGGATTAAGGAGGAGTTACATATGTCAGAAGATATGAATCAAGTAGAAGCAACAATTTTTCAAGTAGGAGTCAAGGTAAAAGGAAAAGTAATAAAAGTAGAAGAAAAACATGTCCTTGTCAGCGTTGAAAACAGCAAGCTTGATGGCATCATTCCAATCAGTGAGCTTTCAAGCCTTCACGTTGAAAAAGCGGAAGATGTTGTTTCCGACTTAGATGAACTTGAACTTGAAGTAATAAAAGTAGAAGAAGAAGCATTAATTCTTTCAAAAAGGAAGATTGATGCGGAAAAAGCATGGGATGACCTTGAGAAAAAATTTGAAAGCGGAGAAATTTTCGAAGCTGAAATTAAGGATGTTGTAAAAGGCGGTCTTGTCGTAGACTTGGGAGTACGCGGATTTGTACCCGCCTCTCTAGTTGAAGACCACTTTGTTGAGGACTTTTCTGATTATAAAGGAAAAACACTAACTTTCAAAATTGTAGAGCTTGATAAAGAAAAAAATCGTTTAATTCTTTCACACCGCGCAGTAGTCGAAGAAGAAAAAATCAGACAAAAACAAAGCCTGCTGGAATCTTTACAGCCTGGTCAAGTATTGGAAGGAACAATTCAAAGGATAACAGATTTTGGAGCATTTGTAGATATCGGCGGTATTGACGGCCTCGTTCATATTTCGCAATTATCCCATCAGCATGTTGAAAAACCATCTGATGTTGTTGAAGAAGGCCAGAAAGTAAATGTGAAAGTACTAAGCGTAGATCGCGATAAAGACCGTATATCCCTTTCAATCAAAGAAACTCTTCCTGGTCCATGGACAAATATCTCAGAAAAGGCACCTAAAGGAAGTATACTTGAAGGTACAGTAAAGCGCCTTATTTCTTATGGTGCTTTCGTAGAAGTATTTCCGGGTGTGGAAGGACTTGTACACATTTCGCAAATTTCTCATAAACATATTGGAACACCACATGAAGTTTTAAAAGAGGGTCAAACGGTACAAGTGAAAGTGCTTGATGTGAATGAAGAGCAGCAACGGCTTTCATTAAGTATCAAAGAGCTGCAGGAAAGAGAACAGGCAGCACCGGCTGATTACGAACTTCCTGAAGAATCAAAAGGATTTCAGCTTGGTGAAGTAATCGGTGATAAATTAAAAAATCTCAAAAACTAATGGTGATTTAACTTGTCAAGACCAAAAAGGAAATGGGATCATATAAAATACGCACTAAAAACAGGTCAGAAGCGGCTTTCCGGTTTTGATGATATTTAATTTGTCCACCAAAGCTTGCCGGATATTTCCTTGGAAGGATTGTCATATCGGGGGCAACCCATCACTGGCTTTCTGAACGGGGAATTAATACAAAAAAATACAGCCAATACAGGAATTAAAGAGCTCCGCTAATTAGCGGCAGCTCTTTTTTGCTATCATTATATTTAGCTATATTTCCCGTCGTTTAAAGATCGCGCTTCTTCTGGGCTTTGCAATTTTGATGCACCTGGATAGTGTAGAGCCTGGTCACGGTCCGATTCCACTCTGCCGCTTTTTCTAAGACGTTTTTCCTGCCGGTCTTTACCCACCATACCACCTCCTATCCTTTAACATAATTCACACAGGAAAGTTTATACCCGGAAAGTTTAAGGTACATAATATTTTGTCATAATGGTAATGATAGGAGGTAGTATAATTGGATGGGGCTTTCTTTTATTGGTTTTGCTGGCTTATATGGGTGGCGGCCACTTTTTTATTGGATAATAAAAATAAATATCGTTATACCGTATCAAAAAGGCTGCTTGTCATCATAATCTTGTCTCCTATTCACTTTTCTGTCTTTCACTTTCAAGTTTACGCAGCAGTTGTTTTCATTTTTTTCTCAATCATGATGGATATTTCAAGACTGAGAAACGGGACAATTCTTTATTTTTTTATATCTTCTTTTATTATAATGCTTGCTTATGTCAGTTTCCTTATGTTTGAGTTATACGATCCGGTATGGGTAATTATAAATCGTGATTGGCTGCTCGCTTTTATTTTAATATATTTAACTATTGTGCTTCAGTCTGATGTTCGGATGAGAATGTATACAATGCTGGCGGGCATTGTACAAGGAGAACTGCTTTATGCATTTGTCTTGCGTCAAAATGGATTAATTTACCCGATCGGGTCACTGGAATTTCTTGATCTTGCAACATTGGCAGTTGCCATTCTGCTATTGTGGAGCGGCCTCAAATTTACGGCAGCTTATTTTAACACTTATTTTAACCATTTTGAAAAGGAGAAACATAAATCATCATGAATGAATATACACTGCCTATTATATTTGGAGTGATCGTCGGGACACTGACAAGAATCTACTTGCTGAGGACTGATTACCGGCAATATCCGACTTACTTGCATGGCAAAATTATTCATATTGCATTGGGATTTATTGCTGCAGGGCTGGGAACGGTAGCAGTACCTGCCATGCTAGAAGAAGAGTATACAGCAATAACGTTTTTGACGCTTGCTGCATCTCAGTTTCGGGAAGTACGCAATATGGAAAGAAATACATTGACCGAACTTGACAGCTATGAACTTGTCCCGAGGGGAAAGACATATATTGAGGGGATTGCGATCGCGTTTGAAAGCAGAAATTATCTTGTCATTTTTACATCTCTCATAAGTACGTTTGCATATATTTTTTTAAATATTTGGGCGGGAATTGCAGCAGCAGCTGTTGCATTCATCATATCAAAGTATTTGATGGCCGGGGGACAGCTAAAAGACATTGTCGATATTGACTATGTTGAACCAAAGTTTGAAGGGGCAGGATTGTATGTGGATAACATTTATATTATGAATATCGGTTTGCCTGAACGCCGGGAAGAGGTCCTCCGCTATGGTATGGGATTTATTTTAAAGCCTAAAAACTTCAATGCCCGGTCTACAATTGCCAACCTCGGACAGCGTCAGGCGATACTTCATGACGTCTCAAATGCGCTTGGTGTATACCGCGATTCCGGCACGCCTGCACTTGTTCCGCTGGCAAAAAGAGACTTGAATGACGGAAGGGTTGGGATTTTCATATTGCCGCAGGAAAAGAATGTGGAAAAAGCTTTAAAGATCATCGGATTAGTTCCAACCCTCGAAAATGCAATCAGAATGCCGACAGAGAGATATAAAGCTAAGGAAGGCAGGGGTTAGGCATGATGCTCGAAAAATTTATTCTTGCAGTTGTGACAACAGATCCAAATAAAGTTCCAAGCGGAGCGGCTGTTTTCCATTGTGAATCAAAAAAAGAAATGGAACAAGTATGTACGAATTTAGAAGCAATCTTAGACGGCATTGCCCATGCAGTTACAGAAGAACTTTTCATTATTGTAAAACATTGACAAATATTCCATAGTTTTAAGTTTCCATTGCTTGTTATCAATCTCTTTGTTAAACTTATGAAGTTAGACCCTTCTAGCATCTGAAGGGTTCTTTCTTATGTTTATTAAGAAAAAAATCAAATGAAACAAACATTTTAATTTATATATGAAAGGATGAAATGCATGGCGAAACCAGTTGTAGCCATTGTTGGCCGTCCTAATGTAGGAAAATCAACAATTTTTAACCGTATTGCCGGCGAGCGGATATCGATAGTCGAAGATATACCGGGTGTAACCCGTGACCGGATTTATAGTTCAGCTGAATGGTTAACACACGATTTCAATATCATCGATACGGGTGGCATTGATATCGGAGATGAGCCTTTTCTTGAACAAATCCGCCAACAAGCTGAAATTGCAATTGATGAAGCAGATGTCATCATTTTTATCACAAACGGACGGGAAGGGGTTACCGCGGCAGACGAAGAAGTTGCGAAAATCCTGTATAAATCGAAAAAGCCTGTTGTTCTTGCCGTAAATAAAGTCGATAATCCTGAAATGCGCGATCAAATTTATGATTTTTATTCTCTTGGTTTTGGCGAACCGATTCCAATTTCCGGCACCCATGGACTTGGATTGGGAGATTTACTCGATGAAGTAGCAAAACACTTTCCGAGCAGGCACGATGAGGATTATGAAGAGGATGTTATTAAGTTTAGTTTAATTGGCCGGCCAAATGTGGGCAAATCTTCACTTGTAAATGCTTTACTGGGGGAAGAACGCGTAATCGTAAGTGATATTGCCGGTACAACAAGAGATGCAATTGATTCCCATTACACGTATAACGGACAGAAATACGTCATAATTGATACAGCTGGAATGCGCAAAAAAGGGAAGGTTTATGAAACAACTGAAAAATACAGTGTTTTAAGAGCATTAAGAGCAATTGAACGATCAGACGTTGTTCTTGTTGTATTGAATGGGGAAGAAGGGATTATTGAACAGGATAAGCGGATTGCAGGATATGCACACGAAGCAGGCCGGGCAGTTGTTATTGTCGTTAATAAGTGGGATGCAGTTGAGAAAGATGAAAAAACGATGAATGAGTTTGAAAAAAATATTCGCGATCATTTTCAGTTTTTGGATTATGCTCCGATCGTCTTCTTATCAGCTAAAACAAAAAAAAGACTGCACACATTATTGCCAATGATTAATATGGCAAGTGAAAATCATGCACTCCGCGTTGAAACTAGCGTACTGAACGATGTCATCATGGATGCGGTGGCCATGAATCCAACGCCGACAGACAAAGGCAGAAGGCTGAAAATCTATTATACTACTCAAGTAGCTGTAAAGCCTCCGACATTTGTCGTTTTTGTTAATGATCCGGAGCTGATGCATTTTTCTTATGAGAGATTTCTCGAGAATCGAATCAGGGATGCATTTGGTTTTGAAGGTACACCAATCAAAATTTATGCGAGAGAAAGAAAATAAGGTAAAGGTTGTGGTATGAAATGGAACGGCAAAGAGAAAAAGTAGCTGTGATCGGAGCAGGAAGCTGGGGAACAGCTCTAGCGATGGTACTTGCCGATAACGGTCACGAAGTCAGGATTTGGGGACATAAGCATTCTCAAATAGAAGAAATCAATCGGGAGCATACAAATCAAAAATATTTGCCTGGCATATACTTGCCGGAATCTATTATCGGATTTTCTTCTCTCAAAGAAGTTTTGAAAGATATTGAAGTGATGATTTTAGCCGTACCAACAAAAGCGATCAGGGAAGTTCTCGGGAAACTAAGGGATATTCAAGAAACACCGTTAACAATTGTCCACGTCAGCAAAGGAATTGAGCCGGATACATTGCTTCGCATATCAGAAATGATTGAAGAGGAAATGCCTGACACTCATTTAAAAGATGTTGTTGTTCTTTCCGGGCCGAGCCATGCTGAAGAAGTAAGCCTCCGGCATCCTACGACTGTAACTGTTTCTTCTAAAAATATGAATGCTGCAGAAAAAATTCAAGATTTATTTATGAATCAAAATTTCCGGGTATATACAAATCCGGACATGATCGGCGTTGAGATAGGAGGAGCACTTAAGAATATTATTGCACTCGCAGCCGGAATTTCAGACGGAATCGGCTATGGCGATAATGCAAAGGCTGCTTTGATCACAAGAGGCCTTGCAGAAATAGCCCGGCTCGGTACAAAAATGGGTGCCAATCCGTTAACATTTTCAGGCCTGGCCGGAATTGGCGATTTAATTGTTACATGTACAAGTGTTCATTCCCGAAATTGGCGAGCCGGGAACCTTCTCGGGAAAGGGAAGAATCTTGAAGAGGTATTAAATAATATGGGAATGGTTGTTGAGGGGGTTCCCACTACTAAGGCGGCCCATCAGCTTGCAAGAAAATACAGCGTCAAAATGCCGATTTCCGACGCTTTATTTAATGTTTTATTTAATGGTGTGAACCCAAAAGATGCAGTAGATACGTTAATGGCCAGGGTAAAAACGCACGAAATGGAAGATTTGGTAAATGTTCTTGACTTAAAAGAATAACAACGCGGACTTAGACAAAATATTATTTCTTAATATATAGGCATTAGAGGATGCGATTGTATTGCAATTCGCATACTATGCAACGAAGCAAACTGGTAAATTGAACTGGGTATTTGGGTATTTTAGTCGAAATAGGCTGAAATAAAGGTGCTGCCCCTCCCTTTATTTCAGTCATTTTTTTGTCTCTAAATGAATGATGTTGTTTTTTGGTTTTACACCTATGATATAATACATACCTGTAAAGGAGTGGTTAATATGTCACCTGCTTTAATGAAAATGTGGATTTCCTTTGGTGCAATGGGTTTTATGGTTTTATCTATTATCTTTATTTATTTCAGCCGGTATAAATTAAAAGGCGTGTTTCGATTCATAACTGCACTGATTGCGTATGTTTTATTGATACTTTCGGGAATCATTATTTTTTTAATCGTGTTCAGCGGGCCTGCCAGTGAATAATACATATATTAAAGGATTGATGTTTTGTGAAAAAAGGTATGCTTTGTTCCTTGATAGTCATTTTTTCTGCGATACTCTCAGGCTGCATGTATCCGAAAGAAAAGCTTGCTGAAAATCAAGTGCCGTATGATGATCAAGTGCAATCCGTACAAAGTGCCGTTGATCGCTTTCAGAAAGATAATGGCGGAATATTGCCAATAAAAACAAGAGATTCATCAACACCAATTTATCAAAAATATCCGATTGATTTCCAAAAAATTGTGTCGAAATATATAGCAGAACCTCCGGGCAACAGCTATGAAAGCGGGGGGGTTTTTCAATATGTCCTTGTGGATGTCGAAACAAATCCAACGGTGAAAATATTCGATCTAAGAATCGCAGAAACTATTAGAGAAATAAATTTGCGGATTAAAGCATCGGGGTATCCTCCATATAAAGAAAAATTAGCAGAAAATGTGTATTCTATTGATTTCAAGAAACTGGGCTATAAGGAAGAACCGGTTGCTACAAGTCCATATTCAAATCAAAATTTGCCTTTCATTGTAACCGGAAATGCCGAAGTAATTGTTGATTATCGGAGTGACTTATATAAAATGCTGCAATCGACAAAACATTCTTATAAACCGGGTGATGATATTCGGGAATTATTAGTGAAGAATTCCGTTTTTGTGCCGGCATATTCGCTGCCTTATACAATTGATCCAAAAACAAATGAACCAATCTTTTTGGTGAAATAGTCATAACCCTTCTTCTGCAAAATATAATGTAAGGAGAAGGGTTTTTCTCTTTTTAAATCTTTAAATCATTTGAAATTAACGAAAGAAAATAATCGATTTATGTAAAATTGATAAGAGTTTCTGATAAGGAGGCAAAAAATTTTAGAAAACAGGCATATCATAATAGGACAACATCATAAACATATAATGTCAAAAAATTAGCAAAGATGGATAATATTATCCCACTAACTCATTCGGGAGGGGAGATCACTTGGAAAAGGTAGATATTTTTAAAGATATTGCCGAGCGGACAGGCGGCGATATTTATTTAGGTGTTGTAGGCGCAGTTAGAACAGGTAAATCTACTTTTATAAAAAAATTCATGGAACTTGTAGTTTTACCAAATATAAGCAATGAAGCAGACCGTGCCCGGACACAGGATGAACTTCCGCAAAGCGCAGCCGGTAAAACCATTATGACAACAGAACCAAAATTCGTTCCAAACCAGGCCGCAACCGTTCATGTTGATGAAGGTTTGGATGTAAATATCCGTCTTGTTGACTGCGTCGGCTATACAGTACCCGGAGCGAAAGGGTATGAAGATGAAAACGGGCCGCGCATGATTACGACTCCATGGTATGAAGAGCCGATTCCATTCCATGAAGCAGCAGAAATTGGAACAAGAAAAGTGATACAGGAGCATTCGACGATCGGTGTCGTTATTACAACGGACGGCACAATTGGCGAAATTCCGCGAGAAAATTATATTGAAGCGGAAGAGAGGGTAATTGAAGAACTGAAAGAGGTAGGCAAACCGTTTATCATTGTCATAAACAGTGCCCAGCCTTACCATCGAAACACAGAAGCACTCCGCAGCCAATTAATTGAAAAATACGATATACCTGTACTGGCAATGAGTGTAGAAAGCATGCGTGAAAGTGATGTCTTAAATGTTCTTCGCGAAGCTTTATACGAATTCCCTGTGCTAGAAGTGAATGTGAATCTTCCCAGCTGGGTAATGGTCTTGCGTGAAAACCATTGGTTGCGTCAAAACTATCAAGAAGCTGTCAAGGAAACGGTTAAAGATATTAAGAGATTAAGAGATGTGGACCGGGTTGTACATCAGTTCAGCGACTTTGAATTCATTGACCGTGCAAGCCTTGCCGGAATAGAAATGGGGCAGGGAGTTGCTGAAATTGATTTATTCGCCCCGGATGATTTATATGATGAAATCTTAAAAGAAATCGTCGGGGTTGAAATCCGAGGAAAAGATCATTTGCTCGAACTTATGCAGGATTTTGCCTATGCAAAAGCGGAGTATGACCAAATCTCTGATGCTTTAAAAATGGTAAAACAAACCGGCTATGGAATTGCCGCTCCGTCCATAACAGATATGAGCCTTGATGAGCCGCAAATCATCCGCCAAGGACCACGGTTCGGTGTTCGCCTGAAAGCTGTAGCTCCATCCATTCATATGATTAAGGTCGATGTAGAATCTGAATTTGCACCGATCATTGGATCGGAAAAGCAAAGCGAAGAATTGGTCCGTTATTTAATGCAAGATTTTGAGGAAGACCCGCTGTCCATCTGGAATTCAGATATTTTCGGCCGAAGTTTGAACTCAATCGTCAGAGAAGGAATTCAGGCAAAACTTTCGTTAATGCCTGAGAATGCCCGATACAAATTAAAGGAAACTCTCGAGAGAATCATAAACGAAGGCTCAGGCGGACTAATAGCCATCATATTATAGGAATAAGACTCCTCTAGGGAGTCTTTTTTGTTATCGGTCTTTACAAAAATGTTTCGAAAAAGAAAACATTACCATTATTTCATGAATATTTCTTGATATGCGCAAATGAATATGATAATCTTTTAACAGAATTCATGTTGTGGGGGGCTCTAACCCTTATGATTAAAGGGTTTTTGCCAAAAATTGATTGAAAACTGGCTCGTAATCATTTAATATAAGGGCTAAGTTAAACAAATATATTCCACAATGTATAGAATTCGGTAATTTTGTTTAGAAATGTAGGTAAGAGACTTACTTTTACTGAATTTACCTTGATTTTTTGGGAGGAGGTGAAAGGCATGAATAAGACAGAACTAATTAATGCAGTTGCAGAAGCTGCTGAGTTATCTAAAAAGGACGCTACTAAAGCAGTTGATGCTGTTTTTGATGCAATCTTAGATGCTTTAAAGAATGGTGATAAAGTACAATTAATCGGTTTCGGAAACTTTGAAGTACGTGAGCGCGCTGCCCGTAAAGGCCGGAATCCTCAAACCGGAGAAGAAATCGAAATTGCTGCCAGCAAAGTACCTGCTTTCAAACCAGGTAAAGCGCTTAAAGATGCCGTCAAATAATTACATACAAGTGCTTAAAACTATGCTTAGCAAAAGGCTGCGGAATTCCGTGGCCTTTTGTATTTTTAATCTACTCTTGCTTAGAATCGCCTAGTTCTTCCCAGGGCTAAAATGGGCGGCTCGCGCAATAGGTTAAGCTACTAATAAATCTTCTATTTTGCTTGTACTGAAATGGTTATGCTAATATAGATGGTAATGACAAAATTAAAAGCGGAGCAGTAGAATTAAAGCTGGGTTCGCTTGCAAATTATTGTATTGAATTAAAAGTAGGAGGATATGTGATGTCGAACTTCAATCGTGCCCAAATTGAAGAAGCGGTGCGTTTAATATTAGAAGCTATCGGAGAAGACCCGAATCGTGAAGGTTTGCTTGATACTCCAAAACGTGTAGCAAAAATGTACGAGGAGGTGTTTGCCGGTTTAAATAAAGATCCAAAAGAATATTTTGAAACAGTTTTTGGAGAAGAACATGAAGAATTAGTGCTTGTTAAAGATATTCCTTTCTATTCCATGTGTGAACATCATCTTGTTCCATTCTTCGGACATGCACACGTTGCTTATATTCCAAGAAATGGGAAAGTAACCGGTCTGAGCAAACTTGCGAGAGCTGTTGAAGCAGTTGCCAGAAGGCCGCAGCTGCAGGAGCGGATTACTTCGACGATTGCCGACACAATAATGGAAAAGCTTGACCCTCATGGAGTAATGATAGTTGTAGAAGCGGAACATATGTGCATGACAATGAGGGGAGTAAAAAAACCGGGATCGAAAACGGTCACTTCTGCTGTGCGCGGAATTTTACAAAACGATGCACGTGCAAGGGCTGAAGTGCTCTCTTTAATCAAGAATTAATTTCATAAATAATATAAGCTCTAATAGCTTTATCATTTTCGACAATGATTGTAGGGGTGAAGAAAATAGAAAAGAAGAGCAGCTTTCAAAACGGGGAATTTGTTGTTATAAAGGCATTGGATGACGGTGTAAACGTGATCGGCTTAACAAGAGGAACTGACACGAGATTCCATCATTCAGAGAAGTTAGACAAAGGTGAAGTAATGATCGCCCAATTTACTGAGCATACTTCAGCAATCAAAATCAGAGGGCGCGCAAAAATTATGACTTCCAACGGGGAAATTGAAAGCGGGAATTAATATCTGATTTTAATAATTAATGTTAAACATAATTAACAATTTCGAAAGTTTTTTATTTTCTGAAACCACAAACACAATTTTTTTTATGGTATAATTGTCTCTGCTTTTAATGTATGATGATTGGGTAAATGCTTATCTATTTCAATAAATTGCGAACTGTCTTTATATGGATATACATAAATTGGGAAGCAAGGGTGATTGAATTGCAAGACATACAAATAAAACTGACAAAAATTAAAGAGCAGATTATGCAAAACGTCTCACATCCATATTTGCTGAAATATATTCAAGCTCCCACGGTCGATGAAGATAAGCTGCTCTTGCTTGTTTCCCTTATGGAACATTTGAATATATCAAATGATGAGATGGAAAGTTATGTCTTAACAACGATGCTTATTCAAATTGCCCTTGATACCCATGAACATGTAACGGAAAACAAAAACAAGGAAGATACTTATCACAGCTTGAAAAATCGCCAGCTTACTGTTTTAGCTGGTGATTATTACAGCGGTCTATATTACAAGCATTTATCAGAAATAAACAGTATTGGTGTAATCAGGACATTGGCAGCAGGGATAAAGGATGTAAACGAGCACAAAATTTCCGTCTACCAAAAGGATTCTGACGGTATTGATAAATTAATGAACAGTATAAAGATGATTGAGTCCTCTTTGTTTGAAAAACTGACAGAGTATTTTCAAGCGGATGTCTGGGATGAATATGCCTCAAACCTGTTATTTTTAAAACGTCTTATCAATGAGAAAAAGAAATTTTTACATGCAGAGGCATCTATATTATTTGAGGGATTAAAAAAACTTGTATTTCCAAAAAATGATCAGTATTTGTCAGAATTATCCAATGAGCAGCAGCGGTTCTTATTGCTGATTTGTGATCGTTACATTGAATTTGCGAAGCATTTAATTGAAAAAGGAATTAAAAAATTACCTTTCCTGAATGAACTTTTGAAGGAAAGAACATTATTTATTTTGAACCAGCATCATACGCTGGCGAAAACTTTTGTGGAAGAAGGGTAAGAATAACATGCATCAATCTAAAGAAGAGCGTGTTCATCATGTCTTTGAAAAAATCTATCAAAATTACGACAAGATGAATTCTGTTATCAGTTTTCAACAGCATAAAAGATGGCGTAAAGACACGATGAAAAGAATGAATGTCCAAAATGGCAGCAAAGCTCTGGATGTATGTTGCGGCACGGGGGATTGGACGATTCCCCTTGCTGAAGCTGTCGGCCCCGAAGGCGAAGTTATCGGCCTTGATTTCAGCAAAAATATGCTTAAGATTGCGGAAGAAAAAGTCAGCAGCAAAAATTTAAATCAAGTTTCACTTATCCACGGAAACGCAATGGAGCTTCCGTTCCCTGACCAATCCTTTGATTATGTTACAATTGGCTTCGGCCTAAGAAATGTCCCTGATTATATGCAAGTGTTAAAAGAAATGAACCGGGTGTTAAAACCCGGAGGTATGGCAGTCTGCCTCGAAACTTCACAGCCGACATTGTTTGGTTTTAAACAGCTGTATTATTTTTATTTCCGGTTTATAATGCCGTTCTTCGGAAAAATTTTTGCGAAAAGCTATGATGAGTATTCCTGGCTTCAGGAATCCGCACGCGAGTTCCCTGGAATGAAAGAACTTGCAGAAATGTTTCAAGAAGCGGGCTTTATAAAAGTACATTATAAGCCATACAGCGGAGGGGTAGCCGCTGTTCATTTTGGATCAAAAAGAGATGCCTGACCCATTACCGAGCGGCCGGGCATTGATATTTTTTAATGCCTTATTTAATCAGGTAACAGAAAATGACAGGAAATTAAAGCTGGGTGGATACAATGAAATTAAAAATGATGTATTCATTTTTGAATTCGGATTTAAATATCGTTGAAAAAGAGCTGGAGGAGACAATACAGTCAAAGTCCCCTTTATTGCGTCAAGCATCCCTGCATTTATTGCAGGCCGGGGGGAAAAGAATTCGCCCAGTTTTTGTGTTGTTGGCAGGAAAGTTTGGAAATTATGATATCAATGTAATCAAAAATGTTGCTGTTGCTCTTGAACTGCTTCATTCGGCTACACTGGTACATGACGACGTAATTGACGATGCCGAACTCAGGAGAGGAAAACCGACGATAAAAGCAAAATGGGATAACCGGATTGCCATGTATACGGGAGACTATATTTTAGCCCGATCTCTTGAATTAATGACAAAAATCGAGAACCCTCTCGCCCATAAAATACTTTCGCATACGATTGTTGAAGTTTGCATTGGGGAAATTCAACAAATTAAAGATAAATACAGATTTAACCAGAATTTAAGAGACTATTTGCGGCGCATCAAAAGAAAAACGGCTTTGTTAATAGCTTCCAGCTGTCAATTGGGAGCGATTGCGGCCGGAGTAGATGAAGAAATCCATAAAAAGCTTTTTCGCTTTGGCTATTTTGTTGGCATGTCCTTCCAAATAACCGATGATGTGCTTGATTTTACCGGGACAGAAAAAGACCTAGGCAAACCCGCAGGCGGGGATTTGTTGCAGGGAAATATTACACTGCCGGTTTTATTTGCAATGAAAGACGAGAATATCCGAAAAAAAATTGAAAGAGTACATGAAAGTATGGACCGTGAAGAGCTTAATGAGTTATTGTCGATTATTAAAAATTCGGGTGCGATTGAAAGCTCTTTAGCAGTAAGCGACCGTTATTTGGAAAAAGCATTGTTAATTTTAAAAGAACTGCCTGACAATAGAGCGAAAAAAGCACTGCGGGATATAGCGAAATTCATTGGAAAACGTAAATTTTAGAAGTTGCGGAATTGTCTAAACAATGGTAATATTTTTCATGGTATTGTCAAATTGCGGACAATCTATTATACATAACTTTTTTAGGAGTGAGCATATGGAAAAGACATTCTTAATGGTCAAACCAGATGGCGTACAGCGCAACTTGATCGGAGAAATTGTTGCCCGTTTTGAAAAAAAAGGTTTCCAATTAGTTGGAGCAAAACTAATGAGCATTTCAAAAGAACTTGCTGAGAAGCATTACGGTGAGCATAAGGAGCGTCCATTCTTTGGAGAGCTTGTCGACTTTATTACTTCCGGACCGGTTTTTGCCATGGTATGGAAAGGAGAGAATGTGATTGCAACTGCACGCCAAATGATGGGATCGACAAACCCGAAAGATGCAGCACCAGGAACAATCCGGGGTGATTTTGGCCTGACGGTAGGAAAGAATGTTATTCACGGTTCTGATTCGCCAGAAAGTGCACAACGTGAAATTGCCTTATTCTTCAATGAATCAGAATTAGTGGAATACTCAAAACTAGTAAACGAATGGATTTATTAATAAATCTGACGTTCGGCAACCCGAGCGTCTTTTTTGTATCCGCTTCCAGTAAAGGTTATTTTGTAAAAAATTTGTGGAAAAAATGCTTCATTGCCCATTGTTTTCCGTTATACTAAATTTGTTAAACAGATATTTTTTGATATGGCTAGAGGAGAATTACTAATGTCTCAAGATTACCTGGAATTTATCAGCAACATTAAAAGGAAAACAGGGATCGACTTAGCTTTATATAAAGAAACACAAATGAAAAGAAGGCTGACTTCCCTTTATGAGAAAAAAGGATATAACTCATTCCATGAATTTTTCCTTGCAATGAATAAAGACTGTCAGCTGATGAATGAATTTTTGGATAGAATGACGATTAATGTTACTGAATTCTATCGAAATCGAACGAGATGGGAAGTACTTGAAAAGCAGATATTGCCGAAGCTTCTTAATCGCAATAGAAGGTTGAAAATATGGAGTGCGGCTTGTTCAACAGGTGAGGAGCCGTATACGATCGCCATGATTATGTCGAATTTTTTGCCTCTCCGGCAAGTTCATATTTTGGCAACGGACATTGATAAGAATGCAATAGCCAAAGCGAAAATTGGAGTATATCCAGAAAGGTCTTTAAATGAAATTCCTCCGGAAATGAAAAAAAAGTATTTCACTAAAAGCCAAGATTTTTTCCATGTTTCCGATGAATTAAAGAAAACAGTCACTTTTAAGAAACATAATTTACTAAAAGACCCGTTTGGAGGACCGTACGACCTGATCATTTGCCGAAATGTATTAATTTATTTTACAGAAGAAGCGAAAAATGAGCTTTATAAAAAATTTAGTGCAGCTTTAAATCCCGGGGGAATCTTTTTTGTTGGAAGTACTGAACAAATTTTTAACCCGGGACAATATAATTTTGAAATAGAAGATACATTCTTCTACAGGAAAATGGAATAAATTTAAGGGCCGCTTGCAAACAGGGCCTTTTTTCTTTCCACATTTTTTAACAATGAAACCAATCATTATCAAAGGATAATAAAATTATTTTAATAATTTTGAATGATTGACTATTTTTATTTTTAAGCATGTGTTATATTTGTACATAATCCTTTAACGAGTTGAAGGGGGAAAGTATAATGAGATATTTAACAGCTGGCGAATCCCATGGACCTCAGCTTACAACGATTATAGAAGGATTGCCATCAGGGATGCCTTTAGTTGCAGAGGATATTAATATTGAACTCGCCCGAAGGCAGAAAGGCTATGGGAGAGGCCGGAGAATGCAAATTGAAAAGGATACAGTGGAAATACTTGGCGGGGTTCGGCACGGATATACGCTAGGTTCACCTGTAGCACTGGTTGTCAAAAACGATGACTGGCAGCATTGGACAAAGATAATGGGCCAGGAACCTCTTAGTGATCATGAAGAGGAAATCAAGCGGAAAATTTCTCGCCCCCGTCCCGGACATGCAGATTTGAATGGAGGTATTAAATACGGTCACAGGGATATGCGAAATGTATTAGAGCGTTCCTCAGCGCGGGAGACGACTGTACGGGTAGCAGCCGGGGCTGTTGCAAAAAAATTATTGTCTTTACTTGGAATTGAAGTTGCTTCACACGTGATTGAAATCGGAGGAATTAAAGCTGAAAACTCTTCATACAGCTCTATTGCGGATTTAAAAGAGAGATCAGAAGATTCGCCTGTCAGGTGTCTTGATGATGAAGCTGCCAAAAAAATGATGGCAGCGATTGATGAGGCAAAACAAAATGGCGACTCGATCGGAGGAGTTGTAGAAGTAATTGTGGAAGGGATGCCTGTCGGTGTAGGAAGCTATGTACATTATGACCGAAAGTTGGATGCCAAACTTGCGGCAGCCATTGTCAGCATTAATGCATTTAAAGGAGTCGAGTTTGGCATCGGCTTCGAAGCTGCCAGGAAACCCGGAAGTGAAGTTCATGATGAGATTGAATGGAACAGCAGCCAAGGGTACATACGGAAGACAAACAGGCTCGGCGGATTTGAAGGAGGAATGACAACCGGTATGCCAATAGTTGTCCGGGGGGTCATGAAGCCGATTCCTACCTTATATAAGCCGCTTCAAAGTGTGGACATTGAAACGAAAGAACCGTTTTCTGCGAGTATCGAGAGATCTGACAGCTGTGCAGTGCCGGCAGCCGCAGTAGTCGCCGAAAATGTTGTTGCTTGGGAACTTGCGGCAGCCATTGTCGAACAATTTTATGCAGACCGTTTTGATGCATTATTAGAATCAGTGAACCGCCATAGAGAATATGCGAGGGAGTTTTAATGGAAACGATATGGATTCGAACACAATCAAGGCAGTATCCGGTGTTTGTCGGTCAGAATGTAATAGAAACACTGCCTTCTTTTATTCACGATCATTTTTCCTATGCAACTTCGCTCTTGATTATAACAGATGAAACCGTTGGAGGACTTTTTCTTCCCCGGATGACTTCGCTGCTTAAAGATTTCCATCCTGAAACTTATGTCGTACCTGCCGGGGAAAAAGCAAAAACTTTTGATATATATTACAGCTGTTTAACTTTTGCACTCGAAAAAAAGCTTGATCGAAAGTCGCTAATCATTGCTTTTGGCGGAGGAGCCGTTGGTGATTTGGCAGGTTTTGTTGCTGCAACATTTATGAGAGGAATTCCTTTTATTCAAGTCCCGACAACGATCCTTGCACATGACAGTGCGGTAGGAGGGAAGGTAGCAATCAATCATCCGCTTGGCAAAAACATGATCGGAGTTTTCTTTCAGCCGGAGGCTGTGTTTTATGACATCGAATTTTTGTCAACTCTTCCTCCTGAAGAAAAAAGGTCTGGCTTTGCTGAAGTTGTTAAACACGGCCTTATAAAAGATAAAGAACTATTTGAGTGGCTTCAAGCCAATATAAAGTCGCTTGAAAATGTTTCGAATAACGACTTGCAATTTATGCTATCCAGAGGGATTAAAGTAAAAGAATCGATCGTTTCAGAGGACGAAAAGGAAACTGGGATAAGAGCATTCTTGAACTTAGGGCATACTCTTGGACACGCCATTGAAGCGGAAATAGGCTATGGAAAAATCACACATGGTGAAGCAGTTATCATCGGAATTTGTTTTGCTCTTCAATTGAGTAAAAGAGAGCTCGGTTTTTCATATAAAAAAGATGAATTCATGCAATGGTTAAGGGCTTTAGGCTATAAGACAGACTTCCCGAATCATCTTTCTGCAAAAAAATTGTTAAATCGGATGAAAATGGACAAAAAAACCGTTAGACAAAAAATCAGGTTTGTTTTACTGGAACAAGTTGGCCGACCGGTCTTAAAAGAGTTGGAAGATGAACGATTAATGGCTCATCTTGAACATTTTCGGGCAGGGGGTGGTGTGTAAATGATCAGAGGATTAAGAGGTGCAATCACAGTTAATGAAAACACGGAAGAGGAGATCATTTCAGCAACAGAAAGGCTTTTACGTCAGATGATTGAAAAGAATCGTATTCAGCCTGATGATGTTGCTTCGGTTTTTTTTTCTGTTACAGATGAAATTTCGGCTGTGTTTCCGGCAAAGGCTTTGCGCCATTTGGAAGGCTGGACGTATGTTCCTGTTATGTGTATGAGAGAAATACCTGTTCCATCAGCTTTGTCACATTGCATCCGGGTAATGATGCATGTAAATACTGATAAGGCTCAAGATGAAATGATTCATATTTACTTAGAGGGTGCAGTTCATTTGCGGCCCGATTTAAAAAAGTAATGGCAAATACTATTGAGATTTCGTTTTTTACATAAAACTCCATAAAAAAATTGAAAAATACCTCTCGATACTACTTATTTAGAATATGACTATTTCTAAAATTAATTTTATACTTTAATTATGATAATATACAAAAGTGTTTAGAAGAGGTGAATTTGATGAAATGGAAAGAGCAATTATTAACTCTTGCTCCCTATCAGCCTGGAAAATCGATAGATGAAGTAAAAAGACAATACGGCCTTGAGAAAATTGTTAAGCTTGCTTCAAATGAAAATCCTTTTGGATGTTCAGTAAAAGTGGCTGAAGCTTTAAAAAATGCGCCCGTTTCTTTTGCGATCTATCCTGATGGTTATGCCACTGATTTAAGAAATAGCCTTGCAGCATTCTATAAAGTAGCACCTGAGCAATTAATTCTTGGGAACGGTTCGGATAATCTTATTCAAATCATCTCAAGAGCAATTTTGGGAAAAGGCGTGAATACGGTCATGGCCGTTCCAACCTTCTCTCAGTATAAACATAATGCGGTTATTGAAGGTGCTGAAATAAGGGAAGTTCCTTTAGCAAATGGACATCATGATTTAGAAGGAATGTTGTCAAGAATCGATGCGAATACCGGAGTCGTCTGGGTCTGCAACCCTGACAATCCGACTGGAACGTATATTCCAAAAGATAAACTTTACGCATTTTTAGAAATGGTTCCGAAGGATGTTTTGGTTGTCCTTGATGAAGCTTACAATGAATATGTAGTAGCAGATGAAGGTTATCATGTCAATGAACTAGTTTCACAGTTTGAAAATGTAATTGTTTTAAGGACGTTCTCCAAAATATACGGCCTTGCAAGTTTGCGGATTGGATACGGAATTGCGGCTTCTGATACCATACGGGCATTGGAGCCGGCAAGAGAGCCGTTCAATGTGAATACAATTGCCCAGAAAGCTGCCACTCTTGCATTGGAAGATCAAGAGTTTATTCAATTTTGCAAACAAAAAAACAGAGAGGGGCTTGAGCAGTTTTATCAATTTTGCCGGGAAAGCAATCTTGATTACTATCCTTCTCAAACAAATTTTATATTAATTGACTTTAAGACTGACGGGAATGAAGTCTTTCAATTTTTATTGGAAAAAGGGTATATCGTTCGATCAGGAAAACCTCTCGGATTTCCGACATCAGTTAGGGTGACAGTCGGATCGAAAGAACAAAACGAAGGCGTTGTTGAAGCCATGAAGCAGTTCTTAACAATAAAAACTCTATCATAAATCAAAAGGCGGTGATTTCTTGGAAGGCCGCGCATTTATTATAGGCTTAGGATTAATTGGCGGTTCGATCGCTCTTTGCATTAAAGATAAGCATCCGGAGTCAATGGTCATTGGTTATGATATAAGCCAAAAACAAAGCAAGCTGGCAAAAATGCTCGATGTAGTAGATGAAACAGCGGAAACTATCGAAGAAGGAGCGAAGAGCGCGGACTTGATTGTGATTGCTACACCGGTGACTCAGGCAGAAGAGATTATCTCCGCTTTGGCCCGAATGGATTTGAAAAATGGAGTCATTATTACTGATACTGGAAGCACGAAAGAAGAAATTGTTAAAAAAGCATCCTGTTTAAAGGATAAGGGCTATACTTTTATTGGCGGACATCCAATGGCAGGTTCTCATAAAAGCGGTGTGACTGCCGCAAAAAAGATCCTTTTTGAAAATGCCTTTTATTTATTAACGCCCGACAAAGATACTCCCGAGGAAGAAGTAACGAAAATAAAAGAGTGGCTGAGCGGAACAAATGCAAAATTTCTTATTCTCCCGCCCGCTCAGCACGACTACTTAACTGGTGTAGTCAGTCATTTCCCGCATATTATTGCTGCGTCCCTAGTTCATCAGGCTTACCGGTCAAGCAGAAATCAAGAGTTAATTCCCCGGCTTGCAGCCGGGGGGTTTCGCGATATTACCAGGATTGCTTCCAGCAGCCCGGCTATGTGGAGAGACATTTTGCTCCATAATCGATCCATTCTTCTTAGATTGCTTGATGAGTGGCAGGAAGAAATGGAGAGAGTAAAAAAGATGCTTCTGGAATGCAGGCATGAAAGAATATTTGATTATTTTTTAAGCGCCAAACAATTTCGCGATGAATTGCCGAAAAAAGAGAAAGGGGCTATCCCGGCATTTTATGATTTATTTGTTGATGTCCCTGACTATCCCGGCGTTATTTCGGAGATCACCGGTTATTTAGCGCAAGAGGAGATAAGCATTACAAATATACGCATATTAGAAACGCGAGAAGAAATTTACGGAGTCCTTGTTATTAGTTTTCAAACAGAGGAAGATAGGATGAGGGCGGAAAAATGCATTAGGCATTATACCGATTACGAAACTTCAATCGGTATTTAATTTTCTTACCAGAGGAGGGTCAAGAAGTGGGAGCACGCCGTTTAGACAAAAGCATGAGCGGTTTGAAAGGTACCGTGAAAGTGCCGGGTGATAAATCGATATCTCACCGGTCTGTTATGTTCGGAGCGATAGCAAAAGGTACAACTTCCGTAACGAATTTTCTTTTAGGTGAAGACTGCCTGAGTACGATTGCATGTTTTCGCAAGCTCGGTGTTTCCATAGAACAAAAAGGGAATCAATTGCAAATAGTTGGAAACGGTTTTGATGGGTTGATGGAGCCTGCTGACGTCCTTGATGTAGGTAATTCAGGGACAACTATACGCTTATTGCTGGGGATTTTAGCCGGAAGACCTTTTCATGCTGCACTGATAGGAGATGAATCAATCGGGAGAAGACCGATGACAAGGGTTACGAAACCTTTGGCAATGATGGGCGCACACATTGATGGCCGCAGCTGCGGAGAGTTTACTCCTCTGTCAATCAGAGGCGGAAACTTAACGGGCATAGATTATCAGTTACCTGTAGCAAGTGCGCAAGTGAAATCGTCGATATTGCTCGCCGGCCTCCAAGCAGAAGGTACAACGACTGTAGTTGAACCGTCGAAATCGAGAGACCATACCGAAAGGATGATTCGCCAATTTGGCGGAGAAGTGGAAGAAAGCGGACTAACTATTAGGATAAGAGGCAGCCAGAGCTTAACTGCGTCAAAAGTAGAGGTGCCGGGTGACATTTCATCAGCAGCTTTCTTTATGGCAGCCGCCGCGATTACGCCTAACAGTGAACTGTTGCTTAAGGACGTTGGGTTAAATCCGACGCGGACGGGAATAATTGATGTTTTGAAAGAAATGGGGGCAGATATAACCGTAATGCCTAAAGATTCAGAGGGATTTGAACCTTTAGGTGATATTATCATCAAAACATCAAACTTAAAGGGTGTCGAAATAAAAGGGGATATCTTGCCCCGCCTTATTGATGAAATCCCGATTATCGCCCTATTGGCTACTCAGGCAGAAGGAACGACGGTTATTAAGGACGCCCATGAATTGAAAGTGAAAGAAACAAATCGTATTGATACAGTTGTAGGGGAACTTTCCAAGCTTGGAGCATCAATTGAAGCGACAGACGATGGCATGATCATCCACGGAAAATTGCAGTTGGAAGGCGGCATTGTTTCCTCCCATGGCGACCACCGGATTGGAATGATGCTTGCAGTAGCTGCTCTTATTTGCAAAGAAGAAGTATTTCTCGAAAGAGACGAGGCAATTTCTGTTTCCTATCCCGGATTTTTTAGAGATTTACATAGTGTAATGAAATAAGGAGGGTCTGGCCCTAAAGGTAAAATGTTGTACCTTATGGGTCAGCCTTTCTTATTTTCAACGAAAATAAAGTCATATTTTCATAAAATGAACATAGCTTGTCATAAGACCGTAAAGAGGTGGTTTTATGACATATATTATTTCAAATGCAAATCTGTTATTTAATGGGAAGTTGCAAAAAATTTCTTTTCTCGTGAAAAGATCACAAGTGGTGTCGGTTAAAAATAATTTTAACAAATTCCGCTTTATGCAAATGGATTTAGGTCAATATTTAATGACTCCCTCTTATGTTTTTTTTGATCAAAACCTTCCTGTCAAACAGCCCTTCCCGGAAATGAAGGAGTATTTTATTAACCATTTTATTTTGAAAGGCTGTACGACTGTTTTTACGTTAGAATCCATCTCCTATGAATATGAATTAATTAATAAAGTGAAACGAATGAAGGCTAAGCTTGCTGGTAGTCCGATCGACTTCGTTTTAGGGGTTAAAATACCGTTAAACCTTCTGACCGTAACATTTATTAGACACTGCAAAAAAGAAAAGATTCCGGCTTTATTTATTGAAATAACGAAAATCGATGAGCTCTTTACCATCCCTTGGGGCTGGATCCGCGAAGCAATGTTTCCTTACAACAGTCCGCTTATTCCAGTTTTTCAAATTGAAAACACCAGGGACAGAAAACAGGCAAAATTCATCTGGTCTCAGCTGATGAAGCAGGAAAAGTTACCTTTTATCGATGAAGAACTAACAGAACATGAGCCTCTTCCGGTCTCTGTCCTAAAAAAAACAGGCATTTATCCATTAAAATCCTATTTACATCAAGGTGGGGAAGTCAGTTATAATTTATATTTAAACAGCCGGAAAATCACGATGATTGAAGAATTGGATTTGTTTCATTATCATAATGATAGACTGCTTGTAACGGTTCACAAGGGAAATGTTATTCGTGCAGGCAGCAATGTATTTTATCGGCCGGGGTTTGGTGAAGATGTTACCGTAAAAACTCCGTCATACTTTATTTCCGGTTAGAAAGGATTTGTAAATGAGTAAAGTTGAAAGAATTATCTCTTTAATAGAAAACAGTCAACATAAAGAAGCATTAAATCTTTACAAAGAAATATTGAACACAGGGTCTGACGAAGAAAAATTTATCCTTTCAGAAGAATTGTTTCAATTCGGTTTCTTGGAAGAAGTAAAATTATTGCTTGAGAATCTGCTGGAAACATACGGTGATGAAGGCGAACTTCTTGTCATGCTGGCTGAAGTGTATTTAGAACTGGGGGATGAGGAAAAGGCGATTCTGTTGCTTGAAAAAATTAGCGCGGAAGATCCAAGTTATCCGCAATCTCTTTTACTTCTTGCAGATTTGTATCAAATGAATTGCCTTTACGAAGTAAGCGAGCAAAAATTGCTGAAGGCGAAACGCATTCTGCCGGATGAGGTTGTTATTGATTTTGCCCTCGGAGAGCTGTATGCAGAAGAAGGAAAATTTAATGAAGCAATAAAGGCTTATGAAGCTGTTTTAAAATCGGAAACGGAAATTGCCGGTGTAAATATTCACCGCCGTATAGCCGAGATGTTAAGTTCTTCAGGAGCATTTGAAGAGGCGCTTCCATATTATGAAAAAGCTCTTGATGAGAAACTTGAAATTGATACCCTTTTCGGCTATGCTTTTACAGCGCTTCAAGCCGGTTTTAATAAAACGGCCATTGAAAAGTTTTTAGAATTAAAAGAATTGGACCCTGAGTATCACTCATTATATTTGTATTTGGCAAAAGCGTACGAAAGAGAAGAAGATCTTGAAAACAGTTTGAAAGCAGTAAAAGAAGGAATTAAATATGATGAATACAATAAAGATCTATTTTTTTACGGCGGGAAATTGGCGTTAAAGCTCGCTGATGAAGAAGAAGCTGAAAAGCTGTTAAGAAAAGCGCTTGCCCTAGATCCCGGCTTTACCGAGGCCGCATTGACTCTGAATAAGCTGTTGTTAAAACAAAGCCGATATGAAGAAGTCCTTGAAATTGCAAGATCTCTGGAAGCCCAAGGGGAAGAGGAGCCGCAAATCATTTGGGATGAAGCTGTAGCACTTCAGAATCTTGAAGATTATTCACAGGCATTAAACAAATATGAACTCGCATATACTTTTTTTAGGAATCATCCAGATTTTTTAACTGATTACGGATATTTTTTAATGGAAGAAGGTAAACGAGCTGAAGCTGTCGAAATTTTTAGTGAATTAGCAAAAAATGATCCAACCAATGAGGAGTACCTCGATATTTTGGATCGCCTTTCAGATGAATATTAAACATTTCTTTCTGAAAAAGTAATCATGCAGAGGAGGGAATTAATATGACGGCCCCTGTTTCTGTCAACGAGAAGAAAGATTTTATTCGCTGGTTTTTAAACCATTATCAACTAAAAAGAAGAGAGTGCGTATGGATCTTAAACTACTTAATGAGCCATGATCAGCTTATGGAAAAGGTTCATTTTGTGGAGCAGGCACAATTTTGTCCTAGAGGGCTTGTAATGTCCACACACTGTGTAGATGAAGTGCCATTCCGCTTCTATAAAGAAAACGTCATGACAACAGATGCGGAGAAATCATTCCATGATATCCGTTTGAACCGGGACGAGGAAATATACATTCAATTAAATTTCCATGCATCTTATAAGGCCCCTCAGTATGCAGCAGTAATGGAAGAAAACCCGTATATGCCGAAAAAACTTCAAATAACAGAAAAAGACAGGATCATTGCAGAGCGCTTCCTTTTGGAAAGCATTCAGCGCTTTCAGGAGGAAAAGCTGCTCCAGCTGATTGATAAAGCTCTTGATGAGCAGGATGAAGAAGCGTTTCGACAGCTTACGGCACAATTAAAAATGATGAAAAAACAATCATAACGAGAGGCTGGCTCATAAGGGTCTGACTCCCTCCAACAATGTCAATATATTGTATTGGAGGGGTCTGACCCTTTGCTTTTGAGCCAACCCTTTTTTTATTTGAATTTCATTTTATCTTCGTTTATGAAATGGTATGATTAAAAAGGAATTTGGTGAAGATTGGAGTGTGGACGATGAAATGGATCCCGCAAGACATTGATCAGTATTTGCAGGCAAAAGAATATGTCGATACGGCTGTTTTGCCCCTTTTGCCTGTTTCGTTTGATGCGGATATAAAACAAACTGCTTCGATGACTGAATTTATTACACTATTAAGCATTCAGCTGGAAAGGCAGTTTAAAGGCAGGCTGTTGCTTCTTCCCGGTTTTTCGTATTTAAAAAGCGTTGAAGAGGACAAGCTTGTGGAAAATTTAAGAGTTTGGGAAACAGAAATTCTTCAAAAAGGGTTTAAATATTTTTTTTATGTAACATCGGATTCGCAATGGAAAACGAGTGAAAAAGCTTTAAATGGGTCGTTAATCTGGATCCCTTCATTGCCGCTAGAGAATATGGATGAACAATATAAAAAGTCAATTTTAGAAGATCAGGTCAAACAATTGTTAAATGTTTTTATTCAAAAATGGCGGGAAAATGAATAAGTGGGAGTATTGTTGTACACTTGCTTTTTTTTAGGTACAGTACTATATTGACCTTGTGTAATTAATGATATATCATTGTTATGTCCTAGTTTTATATGTGTTGAAATATGTCCGTTGGACTGATTTTCATGATAGAGGGGGGAAAAGCATGAGCAAGCATCGAGTTTCCAGGCGTCAATTCCTGAGTTATACGCTTACCGGTGTAGGCGGTTTCATGGCTGCAGGAATGTTAATGCCAATGGTTCGTTTTGCTGTTGATCCAGTCCTGCAAGACAAAGGCGGCGGGGATTTCGTGCCAACTGACAAAAAAGTAGACGAAATTACAACTGAACCAACACGTGTAGACTTCACATTCACACAGAAGGATGCCTGGTATGAATCTGAAGTAACGAATACAGCTTGGGTTTATAAGGACGAGAAAGGTGAAATTGTTGCACTTTCTCCTGTTTGTAAACACTTAGGCTGTACTGTTGACTGGAATACGGACAAGTCTAATCCAAACCATTTCTTCTGTCCGTGCCACTATGGTTTATACACGAAAGACGGTACAAACGTTCCAGGCACGCCGCCGACAGCACCGCTGGATGTGTATGAATATCGTGTAAAGGATGGATATTTGCAAATCGGGAAAGCAAAACCGCGGAAGGGGGCGTAATGATTGTTAAACAAAATATATGATTGGGTCGATGAACGTTTAGATATTACGCCTTTGTGGCGTGATATTGCAGACCATGAAGTTCCGGAGCATGTAAACCCTGCACACCATTTTTCAGCATTTGTTTACTGTTTCGGCGGATTAACATTCTTCGTAGTTGTGATTCAAATCCTTTCTGGTATGTTTTTAACAATGTATTACGTACCAGATATTAAGAATGCTTGGCAATCTGTATACTATCTTCAAAATGAAGTAGCATTCGGTCAGATTGTCCGCGGAATGCACCATTGGGGAGCAAGTTTAGTTATCGTAATGATGTTTTTACATACGCTTCGCGTATTTTTCCAAGGAGCTTATAAGAAACCCCGAGAATTAAACTGGATCGTCGGAGTATTAATTTTCTTCGTTATGTTAGGTTTAGGTTTTACAGGATATTTGCTTCCTTGGGATATGAAAGCTTTGTTTGCGACAAAAGTAGGTCTGCAGATTGCGGAATCCGTTCCGCTTATCGGTACATGGGTGAAAGTTTTGCTTGCCGGTGATGAGAGCATCGTCGGAGCCCAAACGCTTACCAGATTCTTTGCGATTCACGTATTTTTCTTGCCGGCTGCATTGCTCGGTTTAATGGCTGCGCACTTTATCATGATCCGCAGACAAGGTATTTCCGGTCCTTTGTAAGCCGATCAAGCAACGTTAAAAAGATTGTCCGATGTTTTGAAAAAGGAGGGGGATTGCTCGATGCATCGTGGAAAAGGTATGAAGTTCGTAGGAGACTCCCGTGTTCCTGCGGAACGCAAGCCTAACATTCCGAAAGATTATTCGGAATACCCTGGAAAGACTGAGGCTTTCTGGCCTAACTTTCTTCTGAAAGAATGGATGGTAGGTGCAGTTTTCCTCGTCGGCTTTTTGTGTCTGACAGTCGCTCACCCTTCTCCGTTAGAAAGGGTGGCAGATCCGACTGATACAGCTTATATCCCATTGCCAGACTGGTATTTCTTATTTTTATACCAATTATTAAAATACACATATGCTTCAGGTCCTTATAATGTTATTGGCGCGATTGTCATTCCCGGGCTTGCTTTCGGTTCGTTGTTGTTGGCGCCGTTTATTGACCGGGGGCCTGAACGCCGTCCGACTAAACGTCCTTTAGCAACAGGATTTATGCTGTTGGCTTTAGCTTCGATCATTTTCTTGACTTGGCAAGCTGTTGCACATCACGACTGGGAAGCGGCAGAGCAGCAAGGAAAGATTGTAGCTGAAGCAGATATTGACAAGGAAGCGGAAGGATACAAAATTTACGAAGCTCAAGGCTGTATTAACTGTCATGGAGCTGAATTATCAGGCGGTGCCGGTGCTCCTGCACTAATTGATACCGAATTGAAACCTGAAGAGGTGGCTGACATTGCCAAAAACGGAAAAGGAAAAATGCCGCCTGGTATGTTCAAAGGCACTGATGAAGAACTGAAAAAACTTGCAGAATTCATCTCTAGCATTAAAAGCAAATAATCAATGAAAAAAGCTGGCTTTTCGCCAGCTTTTTTTAATATGATAATATTGTATCATACATATTGAAATGAGGAAAAAATTGATGAAGTGGATTTATCCGTTTATTGCTAGCAGGGCTTTTTTATGGTGTTTGCTTCTCATCAACATTGCGGGAACGATTTATGGCTACCATTGGTACAAGTGGCAGCTTGTTGATACGCCTGCGATCTTCGTGCCATTTGTTCCGGACAGTCCGACAGCCAGCTTGTTTTTTGTTTTTGTACTAATCGCTTTTCTTTTGAACAAGAACTGGCCATTATTCGAGGCACTTGCAATTGTCACTTTGCTTAAATACGGAATTTGGGCAGTTATTATGAATTTATTGGTTTTTACCGTAAAAGGAGAACTCGATTTTGAATCGTACATGTTAATTTTTTCCCATCTGGGAATGGCAATTCAAGGAGTTTTATATGCTCCGTTTTACCGGATCAAAATGCTCCATTTAATTATTACTGGAATTTGGGTGCTGCACAATGAAATCATTGACTATGTGTTTTTACAAATGCCTCGTTATCCTGTTTTGCATCTATACTTGCAAGAAATAGGGTACTTTACGTTTTGGCTCAGTATTGCATCACTGTTCCTTGCTTATTATTATTGTGTAAGGCCCGGCAGATTTACTTTAGAATTAAATTCATAATCGATGATTGATAATTTCTGGTCTAACCTTGTCCAAGCCCACATACATTTTATTAGATATTGTAGGGGGGACAAGAATGAGAGCAATTGCTGCCATAGTCATGCTGGCTGTTTTCCTGCTGGCACCATTCACAGTATTCGCAGAACAAACGCCGCCTATAGATAAGCTTGATGAAATTTCAGATGAAGCTTTGCAAATGGTAAAATTAAGAAGATATGACGATGCAAAAATAATACTGGAGTATTTTTCAAAACAGTTTTTAACGTTTACTATTAAGGAAAAATCATTATCGATGGATGAGTTGAGAATTATAACGGTTGCTCATAAAGATGCCCTGGAAGCAACCGTCAGTGCAGCAATGCCATATGAAGAGAGAATAAATCGTGTTACTAAGTTCCGGCTTGTTGTTGATGCTGTTACTTCCACCCATCAGCCTTTATGGGCAGAAATGGAAGGACCGATTATGTCGGCATTTAACAGTGTGAAACAATCTGTATATAATGGGGACAATGAACATTTTCACTCTAATCTGAATTCATTTTTATCTCTTTATGAAGTCATCTATCCGAGCATGAGACTTGATATTCCGCCTGAAAGAATGGAAAAAGTTGATGCCAGAGTTAATTTCATTGATCAATTCCGCCCACAAGTGCTTTCACAGGCTTCAAGCCAACAGGAGCTTGAGGCGTTGCAATTAGATTTGCAAAAGATTTTTGATGAGATGAACGAAGATGAAGCAGATCCGTCCCTCTGGTGGGTAATGATTTCAACCGGAAGCATTATTATACTAACATTGTCTTACGTTGGTTGGAGAAAATATAGAGGCGACCGTGAAAAGGAAAGGAACAGGTCAAGAGAGCTAAAAGATTGACCCTTAACAACACATTTATTACAATAAAATTAGAAGCAGGGATTAACATTTTTCAAAGTTTATTTGCTGTTTAGGCGGGATCTATCTGCATTAGGATCAAAAGTTAAAAATGGAGGTTGAAAATGTATCTACTTTACTTCGCTGTCATTATACTTGTACCTCTCTTGGCGCAGCTGAAAGTGAGCGGAGCTTATAAAAAATATTCGCGCGTTCCTTCGTCATCGCAGATGAGAGGTGCTGAAGTAGCGAGAAAGATTTTAGACGCGAACGGACTGTATCATGTTGGTGTCGAGGAAACAGGAGGATATTTAAGTGACCATTATGATCCTCGCACTAAAACGGTTAGATTATCTTCCGCCAACTATCATGGGCATTCCGTTGCAGCAGCTGCGATTGCTGCACACGAAGTGGGCCATGCAATTCAGGACCAGCAAGATTACGCATTTTTGCGTTTCCGCCATGCGCTTGTCCCTGTTGCAAATATCGGTTCAAATTTTGCCTGGATTCTTATTATGATTGGTATTTTTGCTCAATTGAGCGGAATGTTGCTTTTAGGAATTATTTTTATGGCATCAGCCGTGCTTTTCCAGGTTGTTACTCTTCCGGTTGAGTTTAATGCTTCCAACAGGGCAATGGATCAAGTCGTTTCCCTTGGCGTTATTCGGAATGATGAAGAACGGGAAACGAGAAAAGTATTGAATGCAGCGGCTTTAACATATGTTGCCGCAGCAGCAGTTGCAGTACTTGAACTAGTTCGCTTAGTATTGATTTTTACAGGAATGACGAGAGAGGAATAAGATAAGGCTGACTCATAAGGGTCAGCCTCTTTATCTTACCAGCGGCATTTTATTTTCATCAAGTGTAAAGCCTTCACCTAGTACATCATGAACAACGCTGACTGATACAAATGCGTGCGGATCAACGGAAGTAATCACATTTTTCAGCTTTACGATTTCATTTTTTGCAACTACACAATAGAGTACTTCCCGTTCTTTCTTCGTAAATGAACCGTACCCTTTTAACACAGTAACTCCCCGATCCATTTCTTTCAATATTCTGTCGGCAATTTCTTCATTGTGATCAGAGATAATCATTGCACCTCTGGCTGAGTAAGCGCCCTCTTGCATAAAATCGATCACACGGGCTCCTACAAATACTGCCACTAATGTATACATAGCTTCCTGATACGTTAAGTAGAAGACGAGCGATAAGGTAATAACAACAGCATCGAACAAAAACATCGTTTTCCCCATGCTCCAGCCGATGTATTTGTGGGCCAGCCTGGCAATAATATCGACGCCTCCTGTTGTGCCGCCAAATCGGAAGATGATTCCGAGGCCTATTCCGATGAATACGCCCGCAAACAGGGCGGCAAGCACCATGTCATTATTAAGCGGCATATGCACCGGAAAACGCTGAAAAATCCAGAGAAAAACTGAAACGCTGATCGTCCCGATAATCGTATATAAAAACACATTTCTCCCGAGAAGCTTCCAACCAATAAAAAAAAGAGGAATGTTTAATATTAAATTTGTATATGAAGGATCCAAATCAAACAGGAAAAATAATAATAAGGTGATACCGGTAAATCCGCCTTCGGCCAAATTATTTTGCATATTAAAATTAACAATCCCAAAAGAAAAAATTGCTGCTCCCAGTAAAATGAAGAGGATATTATTAAGTTTCAATCCAAAAACCAATATACATTCCTCCTTGATCCCGTATGTTCTACAAACAAAGTGTATTTAATTATATAAAATATCATTTCTATTAGCAATGATATCCAAAATTCTTCCGGTATCAAAAGAGTGTATCATGTGAAATCAAAAATATTTGTAAAAGGGGCATGTTTAGGCTAACATGTAAGAAGAAAATTACGATATACTGATTGAACTGTTTAAAGTTGAGGTGAAAAAATGGGCAATTCAAAAACTTTGAAAGACGTTCAGGCGGAAGTTGATGCTTATATCGGGCAATTTAAAGAAGGATATTTCAGCCCGTTGGCGCTGCTCGCCAGAATGACAGAAGAATTGGGGGAACTCGCCCGGGAAGTTAATCATTATTACGGGGAAAAACCAAAGAAGGCAACAGAGAAAGAACGGACAATCGAGGAAGAATTAGGGGATATGCTGTTTGTTCTCATTTGTTTTGCAAACTCTTTACATATTGATTTAGAAGAAGCCCATAACCTTGTTATGAACAAATTTCAAATCCGCGATAAAGATCGCTGGACAAGAATCGAAGAGTAAGTAAAGGAGAATAAAAAAATGGAAATTGTAAAAATTGTTGTAGCAGGCCCGCGCGGACGAATGGGGCGGGAAGCAGTCCATCTTGTCGGGAGAACAGAAAATTTCGAGTTGGCAGCAGTGCTGGATAATAAGAATGACGGAAAAAATCTTTCCGAATTGGAAGGTTTTCAAGGATTTGATGCCCCTGTGTATACAAATATTGAAAAATGTTTTCAAGATACCGGCGCAGATGTCTTAATCGATTTGACGACTCCTGAAGTAGGCTACTATCATACAAAAACGGCTCTCGAATATGGAGTGCGGCCTGTAGTTGGGACGACGGGTTTTACGAAAGATCAATTAAAAGAAATTGAAGAAATTTGCGAAGAAAAGAAACTTGGCTGCATTATAGCGCCAAATTTTGCGGTTGGGGCTGTATTAATGATGAAATTTTCACAAATGGCAGCCAAGTATTTTCAAGATATTGAAATTATTGAACTGCATCATGATCAAAAATTGGATGCACCGTCCGGAACAGCTGTCAAAACAGCTGAGATGATTGCGGAAGTGAGAGAAGCAAAGAAGCAGGGTCATCCAAATGAAAAAGAAACGATCATCGGTGCAAGGGGTGCGGATTATGAAGGAATGCATATTCATTCTGTTCGTTTGCCGGGATTAATTGCCCATCAGCAGGTGATGTTTGGATCAGACGGGCAAACATTGACGATCCGCCACGATTCGTATAACCGGGCATCTTTCATGTCTGGCGTAAAGCATGCCGTTGAGACGGTTTTAAAAATTGATACGTTTGTTTACGGATTAGAAAATATTATTGAATAGAGATGGGGTGGGATGGTGAATATTGCATTAATTGCCCATGATAAAAAGAAAGATGATCTAGTCAGTTTTGTTACCGCGTATCAAGATATTTTTTCCAAGCACAATTTATTTGCTACCGGAACAACTGGGCTGAGAATTTATGAAGCAACCGGACTTTCAATTGAACGCTTCCAGTCAGGCCCGCTTGGAGGAGATCAAGAAATTGGCGCTATGATTGCAAAAAATAAAATGGACATGGTTTTCTTCTTTCGCGATCCGTTAACCGCACAACCTCATGAACCGGATGTGTCTGCGCTAGTCCGCCTTTGTGATGTCTATTCTATCCCGCTTGCCACGAATATGGGAACAGCTGAAATACTGATCAAAGGCCTTGAACGCGGAGATTTAGAATGGCGAAAAATAGTGAAGGAAAACGGTGAATAGAATGGAATTGCAGTATTTGGATATACTGGCATTTGGAGCCCATGCAGATGATGTAGAAATCGGGATGGGAGGTACGATTGCAAAATATGCAAGTAAAGGGTACAAAATTGGAATATGTGATTTAACAAAAGCTGAACTGTCTTCCAATGGAACGGTTGAAATCCGGCAGGCAGAAGCGAACAGGGCAGCTGAAATTCTTGGGACAAGTGTGAGAGAAACATTAGATATCCCGGACAGAGGGCTTTTTCTTTCTGAAACATACATAACGAAAGTGGCGGATGTCATCCGCCGCTACCGCCCGAAAATTGTATTTGCTCCTTATTTTGAAGACCGCCACCCCGACCATAGTAATTGTGCCCGCCTTGTTAAAGAGGCGGTTTTTTCAGCAGGAATCAAAAAGTTTAAAACTAAAGCAGTTCCTGAACCTCATAAAGTGGCCAATATTTATTTCTATATGATTAACGGGTTTCATGTTCCTGATTTTGTCATCGATATTTCTGCATTTATCGACAAAAAAATTGCAGCACTTCAAGCGTACGAAAGCCAATTTGTAAAAACGAAAGAAAGTTTTGAGACGCCACTTGTAAACGGATATATTGAAGCGGTTAAAGCTAGAGAAAAAATGTTTGGCAAAGAGGCAGGGGCAGATTTTGCCGAAGGGTTCAAAACTGCAAAGCCTTTTCTTGTAAATTATGATTTAATAGGGGATAAAAAATGAGAAAACTAAAAATTGGAATTACTTGCTATCCAACCGTTGGGGGTTCAGGTGTGGTTGCAACAGAATTAGGCAAGCTTTTGGCGGAGCGCGGACACGAGATCCATTTTATCTCTTCCGGGCTTCCTTTCCGCCTGAAAAAAATGTACCACAATATTTATTTTCATCAAGTGGAAGTAAATCAATACTCGGTATTCCAATATCCGCCATATGATATAGCTCTTGCAAGTAAAATGGCGGAAGTCGTTAATAGAGAACAATTAGATTTGCTTCATGTTCATTATGCGATTCCCCATGCGGTCTGTGCGATTTTAGCGAAACAAATGTGCGAAAAAGAATTAAAAATTGTAACTACACTCCATGGAACGGATATTACTGTTCTTGGATATGATCCTTCCTTGGCGGATGCAATTAAGTTTGGAATCGAAAAATCGGATGCTGTTACAGCCGTATCCCATTCTTTAAAAGAACAAACATACGATTTATTAAAGCCGAATAAAAAGATTGAAACCGTTTATAACTTTGTAGACGAACGGGTATATCAAAAGGTTGATTCGAACCATTTGCGGATGGAATACGGTATTCAGCCAAATGAAAAAGTATTGATTCATGTTTCTAATTTCAGGTCGGTAAAGCGTGTTCCTGATGTTGTAAAAACATTTGCCAGAGTTGCCGAAAAATTGCCTGCGAAGCTGCTCCTTGTTGGCGACGGGCCTGAAATGACAGTTGTAAGCAAGCTGGTGATGGATCTCGGATTAAATGACAAGGTCCTTTTTCTAGGCAAACAGGAAAACCTTCAAGAACTTTATTCGATAAGCGATCTGAAGCTGCTTTTATCTACGAAGGAAAGCTTTGGGCTTGTTGCTCTTGAAGCAATGGCCTGCGGGGTTCCTTGCATCGGAACTAATGTCGGAGGCATTCCTGAAGTCATTAAAGACGGATATACGGGATTTATTTGTGAACTTGGAAGCATCGATGAATATTTTGAAAAGGCGATGCAAATATTGACAAACTCCGACCTGCACAAGAGGTTTTCAAATCATTCAATTGAAACGGTAAAACAGAAATTCAATGCAGAACTGGCAGTCTCTTATTATGAAGAGATCTATTTTAATCTACTGAATACAGGTGAAAATGATGAATCCCGTATTTGAGAAAGCAAAACCTGTCCTTGAAAAAATTGAGAATGCCGGTTTTGAGGCATATTTTGTCGGAGGCTGTGTAAGAGATTATCTCCTCGAAAAGCCGATCGAAGATGTGGATATTGCAACATCGGCAACACCGGACGAAGTAAAAAAGATCTTCCCGAAAACAGTCGATGTAGGAATTGAGCACGGAACAATACTTGTTATTTTTAATGGAACACCATATGAAGTAACAACTTTTCGTACGGAAGAGAAATATGAGGATTTTAGGAGGCCTGCAGGCGTTACGTTCATTCGGTCATTAAATGAAGATTTGAAGCGGCGCGATTTTACAATGAATGCAATCGCAATGGACAAGGATGGAAAATTAATTGATCCTTTTGACGGTCAAAAAGATATTCGCGAAAAACGGATTAAAACGGTCGGCATCCCGCAAGAAAGACTCAGCGAGGATGCTTTACGAATGATGAGAGCGATCCGTTTTGTCAGCCAGCTGTCATTCTCCCTTGAAGAATCAACAAAAAAGGCACTGACAGAAAATAAACGTTTATTAAAGGAAATTGCCGTTGAAAGAAAAGCTGTAGAGTTTGAGAAACTGCTAAAGGGTGTAAATCGGAGAGAGGCTTTACAGTTAATAATCGAAACAGAGTTGTTCATGTATCTTCCTGGACTTGAAAATTGTCGGAACGATTTAGAACAAATGCTTCAAGATCCGTTTGATCGTCTTTCCGCTTTGGAAATGTGGGTGCTGTTAATATACAGGCTCGGATTGAAAAACCGATTTATTGAAGAATTCTTAAGAAAATGGAAGCTCCCTGTAAAGAAAATAAAAATGATACAGAAAATTGTTCATTATGTATTTGCTAGGCTGGATTCAGAATGGACGAACAGAGAGCTTTTCGAAGCGAAGAAAGAAGTTATTTTTCATACAGAAAATGTGCTAAATGTAATAACCGGAAATTATTCTTCTTCAGCGGAAAAATGGATTGGAGCCTATGACAGGCTTCCTATTAAAGACAGGTCCGAGTTGCAAGCCACGGGCAGTGAGCTTATGAAGTGGCTGGATCGAAAAGGCGGACCATGGGTAAAAGAGCTATTTCAAAAAATTGAAGATGCAGTGCTTAACGGGGAGCTTCTTAATCAGAAAGAAAAGATAAAGGAGTGGGTAATCAAGTGCAATCAGAATTGAGAAAGAAACTGCTTGATGCCTTTACACGTGCAGATGGAGAATTCTTATCCGGCCAGTATTTAGCAGATTTAATTGGCTGTTCGAGGACAGCAGTTTGGAAACATATCGAAGATCTCAGGAAAGAGGGATTTATTCTTGAAGCGGTCAGAAGAAAAGGTTACCGGATTATTAAAACTCCTGAAAATATAACGCCGGACGAGATCAGGCTTGGATTAAAGACTGATTTTCTTGGCCAGCAAATCCATTACGAAGAAAGTGTCGATTCAACCCAGAAAATCGCACATCGGCTTTCCTATGATGGAGCACCCGAAGGAACAGTCGTTCTCGCTGAAGAACAGTTGTCAGGGCGGGGAAGAATGGACCGGAAATGGTATTCACCAAAATACACCGGAATTTGGATGAGTGTAATCTTGAGGCCAAATATTTTGCCTACGAAAGCGCCGCAGCTTACTCTTTTGACAGCTGTTGCGGTCGTTAAAGCAATTGAGGAAGTTACTGCTTTATCGCCGAAAATTAAATGGCCGAATGATATTTTAATAAACGGCAAAAAAGTAACCGGAATTTTGACAGAGCTGCAAGCAGAAGCAGACAGAGTCAAAACGATCATCATCGGCATCGGCATGAATGTAAATCAAAAGGTGAACGATTTTCCTGAAAATATTCGTTCAATTGCTACTTCCCTATCAATTGAAAAAGGCGAGTACATTTCAAGGCCTGCTATAATAAGAGCGGTACTTTCCAACATTGAAAAATTTTATTTGCTTTATTTGGAAAAAGGATTTTATCCGATCAAGCTTTTGTGGGAAAGCTACGCGGTCAGCATTGGCAAAAAGATATTCGCCAGAACATTGTCCGGCAATATTTCCGGACGAGCTTTAGGGATTACCGATGACGGCGTTTTAATGATTGAAGATGAAAACGGCGCAGTTCATCATGTTTTCTCTGCTGATATCGATTTATTCGGAAAAATATTATAATGGCCGCTGAGTCGCTGTTTTGTTATAATCACACTGGGCAGTATCTCGACAAGAACTGCACCAAATTCTATTTTTTTAAAAACATATTTCTGCCTAGATCCGTTAAGGACCGGGACAGAGGGATGAAACAATATTTGATTTGCTCGTAACGGGATCCTTCTGCCTAAAAAAGGATCCTTTTTGCATTGTTTTATCGCCTCTTTTCCAAATCATAAGGAGGAGAACAGATGAAGCAAACAACTGATTTTATTAAAATGAAAAACGCAAATGAAAAAATTGTTATGCTGACGGCTTATGACTACCCTTCTGCAAAACAAGCCGAAAAAGCTGAAGTAGATATGATTCTGGTCGGTGACTCTTTAGGAATGGTTGTACTTGGATACGAATCTACCATACCTGTTACACTAGAGGATATGATCCATCACGCCAAAGCCGTAAAAAAAGGAGCACCGAATACGTTTATCGTCGTAGATATGCCATTTATGAGTTATCATTTGTCTGTTCGTGATACACTTATAAATGGTGCCAGGCTTATACAAGAAACGGGAGCCCATGCAGTCAAACTTGAAGGAGCCGATGATGTTGCGGAAAAGATTAAAGCGTTGACAGGAGCCGGTATTCCGGTTGTCGCACACCTCGGGCTGACACCGCAATCTGTCGGTGTTCTCGGCGGCTACAAAGTTCAAGGAAAAAGTGCGGAGGCTGCCCGAAAATTAATTGAGGATGCCAAAAAGGTAGAAGAGGCGGGAGCATTTGCGCTCGTTTTGGAATGTATTCCGAAACAGCTGGCAGAAGAAATTTCATGCATGCTTACAATCCCTGCCATTGGAATTGGAGCAGGTCCGGAGTGCGACGGACAGGTTCTTGTTTATCATGATGTGTTAACCTATGGCGTGGAGAAAGTGCCGAAATTTGCAAAACAATATGCGAATGTTAATGAACTTGTGCAAACAGGCCTCAGCGCATACGTTACTGAAGTAAGATCAGGCGCGTTCCCTGAGGAAAACCACAGTTTTTCAATGAAAAAAGAAGAGCTGGGAGCACTTTATGGAGGAAAATGATGAAAGTTATAACGAGAATTGCCGAAATGCAAAAACAAATCATTCAAGAAAGAAACAATCAAAAATCAATCGGCTTTGTTCCAACGATGGGGTATTTACATGAAGGACATATGTCTTTGCTTAAGAGAGCAAGACAAGAGAATGATATCGTTGTTTTGAGTGTGTTCGTGAATCCGCTCCAATTTGGGCCATCTGAAGATCTTGATGCATATCCGAGAGATTTTGAACACGATAAGAAAGTAGCAGAAGACTGTGAAGTCGATTACTTTTTTTACCCGGATGAGGACGAAATGTTTCCAAGCACACCATCTGTTAAAGTCATTGTCCAAGACCGTACGGAAGTTCTTTGCGGAAGATCGCGTCCGGGCCATTTCGATGGGGTAGCTACAGTGCTTACAAAGCTGTTTAACATTGTATTTCCCGACCGTGCTTACTTCGGTATGAAAGATGCGCAGCAGGTTGCTGTCGTAGAGGGACTAATTCATAATTTTCATTTCCCGATTAAGTTAGTGGCTGCTGAAACCGTTCGAGAAGCGGACGGCTTGGCAAAAAGCTCAAGAAACGTCAACTTGCTTCCGGAAGAGAGGAAACAGGCTCCGGCTTTATATGAAAGTTTAAAATTGGCGGAACATATGATCAACGAAGGAGTCAGGAATCCGGAGAGAATTATCTCTTCGATGGCTCAGCATATTTCCCGCCAAACATCAGGAATTATTGACTATATTGAAATTTACTCATATCCGGATTTAAAGCCATTAACACAGATTCAGGGGAAAATCATTATTGCTCTTGCTGTTAAGTTTTCCCGGGCACGTTTAATCGATAATATCATCGTTACTGTAAATGAATAGGAGGAAGAAGAAATGTTTCGCACCATGATGAATGCAAAAATCCATCGTGCCAGAGTAACAGAGGCAAATCTAAATTATGTAGGAAGCATTACAATAGATGAAGATATTCTGGATGCTGTAGGAATGGTTCCAAATGAAAAAGTGCAAATTGTAAATAATAACAACGGAGCCCGCTTTGAAACGTATATTATTCCCGGAAAAAGAGGAAGCGGAGTTGTTTGTTTAAACGGGGCAGCCGCCCGTCTAGTTCAGGAAGGCGATGTTGTAATTATTATTTCCTATGTAATGGTTCATGAAGAGAAAGTAAAGTCGCATAAACCGAAAGTGGCCATAATGGATGAAAACAATAAAATTGTCGAACTGCTTCACGCTGAACCGGAAAAAACAATTTTCTAACCCCCTTTGCTGCAGGGGGTTTTCTTCTTGATTTTCGTGTGAAAGAAAATACAATTGACTGAGCAAGCGATCTTTTACTTTTTCCTGATTTATGGTACCGTAGCTTTGATTGAATAATTGAGGTGTTTCATTATGAATCAACATAAATTCGCAGTTATTGATTTGGAGACAATCGGCAATGCTCCAAAAAGAGGAGACAGGATCATTCAGTTTGCGGCGGTTGTAATCGAGAATGGAAAAATTATTGAACAATACTCGTCTTTTATAAATCCCGAACAACAGATTCCGCCTTTTATCGAAGAGCTTACGGGAATCAACGATGAAATGGTTAAGGATGCTCCGCTTTTCTCGGAAATAGCTCCCAAAATATTAACAATGCTTGATGACGCTTATTTTGTAGCACATAACGTTCTTTTTGATTTGTCGTTTCTGCAGGAAGAACTTATTCATGCAGGATATGAAGGTTTTTTCGGGCCTGTTCTCGATACGGTTGAACTTGCCAGAATTCTGCTGCCTACTGCTGACAGCTATAAACTATCGGATTTAGCTCTAAAGGAGAAATTATCCCATGACCGTCCCCATCAAGCTGACAGTGATGCTTACGTTACAGCGGAGCTTCTGTTAATTTTACTTGACAAGCTTCAAAAAATACCGTTATGCACAATGCGTCAGCTTTATAAGCTTTCTGATGGACTTAAAAGTGATTTACATATGCTGCTCGGAGATATGATAATGAATAAGGAACAAACAATTGAGGTTTTGCCTGAATCAATTGAAATCTTTCGCGGTATTGCCTTAAAAAAGAAAAAGAATCTTCCGAAGAATGTTTCAATTCCATCTCAAATAGAGTATCCTGTTGATATTGAAAGTAAAGAAGCCCTCTTTCAAAAAGCGTTTCAAGTATTTGAAAAACGAACCGGGCAGTTTCAAATGATGGATGCTGTTTACCGTTCTTTATTAAATCAGCAGCATTCATTAATTGAGGCAGGTACAGGAGTAGGAAAATCAATCGCTTATCTTATTCCGGCTGCTATATTTTCAAGGCTGAAAAATAAGCCAGTTGTTATCAGCACATATACAACCCAGCTCCAAGAACAGCTTTTAACACGGGACATCCCACTATTAAATAAGATGTTCAGCTTTCCGGTAAAAACTGTTCTTTTAAAAGGAAGAAATCACTATTTAAGCCTTTATAAATTTGAGCTATCTTTAAAAGAAGAGGATGATAATTACGATACGTGCTTAACAAAAATGCAAATTCTCATATGGCTGTTGGAAACGGAAACGGGCGATTATGAAGAACTGAACTTATCAAGCGGGGGAAGACTTTTTTGGAATCAAATTAAGAATGATGAGACTTCATTTCTTCAAGGGAAGGCATGGTTTTCTCATGACTATTATTTAAGAGCGCGAAATGAAGCGCAAACAGCTGATCTCATAATTACCAATCACGCTCTTCTTCTTTCTGATGCAGCATCAGAACAACCGATTCTTCCTGATTATCATTTTGCGATTATTGATGAAGGCCATCTGTTTGAAAAAGCTGCAGGCAAACAGTTTGGCATTTCACTTGACTATTTGGCAATCAGGCATTTGCTGGGCAGGCTTGGTACTTATGAGCAGAAACAACTGTTTTATAGGTTCGAACAGCTGTTGAATGACCTTAATTGGGCTTCCGGCGATATCGTTCATACGTTTGTAGTCAACCAAACGATATTAGATTTATCGTTTGAATTTGATGAGTTATTTAAAATAATCAGTTTTTATGCAGAAAAAAAAACAAAGGATAGAGACTTAACCTTTAACAAAATAAAATACCGGATAACGAACTTTGAGTCCGGGAAGGAATGGATCGCTTTACAAGCGGTTACTGAGCGAATTTTATTTTTATTAAAAGACTTGCTTTGCCTTTTTGAAAAACGGTTAAATGTCATTAAACAATTGAAAGATAAGCTCTCCGTTGAACATAAAGGGATGCTTGAAGATATGGCTTCTGTATTGAAAGAGTTGAAGGAAATCAAAGATGCCGTTAAGCACCTGTTTATTATCCAGCAGCCGGAGTATGTTATATGGATTGAGACGGACGTAAGAGCTTTTCAAAATGCTACTGCTGTTTATGCTCAGCCTATTCATGTTTCTTCTTATTTGAAGCGGCAGTTTTTCGATGTTAAAAAGAGTGTAGTCATTACATCCGCAACGTTAACCGTAAATAACTCATTCAAATTTATCGTAAGAGAGCTTGGTATTGAAAACCATGATTATCATACAGAAATAATTCCTTCGCCATTTCGTTATTCTGAACAAGTTCAACTAGTTATACCTGAAGATCTTCCCGAAATAAATGCGGTTTCCGCGGAAGAATATACCGCCTCGATTACTGAGCAAATCATTTCAATTGCGGAAGCGACAAAAGGAAGAATGCTTATATTGTTTACAGCTTATGACATGCTGAAAAAAACGTATGAATTGATGAAAGAAAGCGGGTTTTTAGAGGAATATGTTTTAATTGCCCAAGGGATCTCAGGCGGAAGCAGGACAAGGCTTACACGAAATTTTCAGCGATTTGACAAAGCAATCCTGTTTGGAACGAATAGTTTTTGGGAAGGTGTTGATATTCCCGGAGAAGACTTGTCATGCTTGATTATTGTTAGGCTTCCTTTTTTTCCTCCTGATGAACCGGTCATTCAAGCAAAATGCGAAGCGATTAAAAAGAATGGCGGCAATCCATTTTTCGACCATTCCTTGCCGGAAGCAGTGATCCGCTTTAAACAAGGGTTTGGCAGGCTGATACGATCTGAACAGGACCGGGGAATTATTGTCGTATTTGACAGAAGAATAATTACAACAAGATATGGAAAAACGTTCTTAAATTCAATTCCAAAAATACCTGTCAAGAAAAGCAATATCGATGAGCTGGTTCAGTTCATTCACAGCTGGCTTTAAAACTTGGTGGGGTCAGACCCCTCCAAATAACTAGAAATTTTTTTAAAACATGCATGTAATGTTATCATTAGAGGTTTCTTCCTGTTATAATTGGTTTTGAGAGTCAGCTGTGAAGTAATTTCACTGTTTTTGCCTTGTGTCTGTTTGAATGATATAATCAACCAATTTTGCAGTGCTTTTAGGAGGAATTCCAGAATGGAAAGTAAAATTGAAATATTATCGACAGTTAAAGTCCAGAGCAGTCCGGATTTGTATAAAATAGTCGATACATTAAACAGGACGCTCAAAGGGGAAAATTTAATGTTCGGTCTTGCGCTTGATAAGGATGATCAAAATACAGCCGTATTTACAATCTATCGTACATAGAGAAGTGATTAGATGAAAAAGTTGATTTATATCAGCTCTGTTGCAGTCATCATTATTTTAGGATTTTTCATAGTTGTTTATTTAAATGCTTTCAAGCCGGTTAAGGCCGCCGAAGAAAAAGCGGTAATGATTGCCAAAAAAGAAACGGATTTGAAAAGTGTAAGAGATTTTTCATTATATAATGGGCTCGAACCATATTATGTTATATGGGGTAAAGACAGCAATGGTGAAAACATTATCGTTTGGATTTCTGAAAAAGCTAGAAAAGTCATTGTTAAAAAAGAAAAGGACGGTATTTCAAAAAAAGATGCAATCAGGAAACTAAAAGAGGAAAAAAATCCTAAAGAAATACTGGAAGTTCGTCTTGGAATGTTAAAAAACAGGCCTTCGTGGGAAATATATTATCTTTCAGATAATGATTTAATAAATTATTACTATGTGGATTTTGAAACAGGAGAATGGCTTACAAAAATAGAAAATTTATAAATTTTAGGAGGAAATAGCATGGAGATCAATCTAGCACAAAGAGTAAAAGCACTGACACCTTCCTCAACGCTTGCAATTACTGCAAAGGCAAAAGAATTAAGAGCACAAGGCCACGATATTATTGGACTCGGAGCAGGGGAGCCTGATTTTAATACTCCTCAGTATATTATTGATGCAGCAGCAAAGTCAATGAATGAAGGCCATACAAAATATACCCCTTCCGCAGGTCTTCCTGCATTAAGAAAAGCAATTGCTGAAAAAATCAAGCGAGACCAGGGGATTGACTATGACACAAGCGAAATCATTGTCACCGTTGGGGGAAAGCATGCACTGTACACTCTATTTCAAGTCATTCTTGATGAAGGAGACGAAGTCATCATTCCGACTCCTTACTGGGTCAGCTATCCTGAGCAAGTCAAATTAGCCGGCGGGGTACCAGTTTTCGTTGAAGGTTCAGAAGAAAACGAATTTAAGATTACACCTTCCCAATTGGAACAAGCTATTTCTGACCGCACAAAGGCAGTTGTCATCAATTCACCAAGCAACCCAACCGGTATGGTATATACAAAAGAAGAATTGCTTGAATTAGGAAAAGTATGTATTGATCATAATATTTTAATTATTTCCGACGAAATTTATGAAAAGCTTGTTTATGGAAACAATAAGCATTTTTCGATCGCCCAGTTGTCACCTGAGTTAAAAGAACAAACGATTATCATTAACGGTTTAGCGAAATCACATTCGATGACAGGATGGAGAATTGGTTTCGCAGCAGGAAACAAAGAAATTATTACCGCGATGACCAATCTTGCAAGCCACAGCACTTCAAATCCGACAACTACAGCGCAATACGGAGCCATTGCAGCTTATACAGGAACTATGGAATCTGTTGAAGAGATGCGAAAAGCATTCGAGGAGCGTTTAAACGTTATTTATGATAAGCTCATAGAAATTCCCGGTTTTACTTGTATAAAACCACAAGGAGCCTTTTATTTATTTCCTAATGTAAAAAAAGCAGCCCAATTAACCGGATATGAGAATACAGATGAATTTGCAGAAGCTCTATTAGAAGAGGCAAAAGTAGCTGTTATTCCTGGTTCAGGTTTCGGAGCGCCTGATAACATCCGGTTATCGTATGCAACTTCTCTTGAGTTGCTTGAACAGGCAGTTGAAAGAATGAAGCAATTTGTTGAAAGCAAAATGATAGTAACAAAATAATCGGATGCAAACCAGAAATACAGTCGTTCGTTTTGTCAGGGCTCTCATGGAAATATTGAGGGCCCTGTTATGTTGCTTCTTAATAAGGCGAACGTTATAATAAAATTCGGTGCAGAGAGAAGAGTTTTTTCATCTTTTTGGAGGGAACATAATCGTGACTAAAACAACAATTTCAGAAGTTCATAAATTTGTTGGCAATGAAGTAACAATTGGTGCTTGGCTTGCTAATAAAAGATCAAGCGGAAAAATTGCCTTTCTACAACTCCGTGATGGTACAGGTTTTATTCAGGGAGTAGTTGTAAAGAGTGAAGTGCCTGAGGATGTATTTCAAACTGCGAAATCCATTACTCAGGAATCATCAATGTATGTAACAGGTGTTGTTCAAAAAGATGATCGTTCACCTCTTGGTTATGAACTGCTTGTAAAAAACGTTGAAGTAATTCATCAGGCTGTTGATTATCCAATCACTCCTAAAGAACACGGCACAGAATTTTTGATGGATAACCGCCATCTTTGGCTCCGTTCAAGGCGCCAGCACGCTATTATGAAAATCCGCAATGAAATTATCAGGGGAACATATGAATTTTTCAATAACAATGGGTTTGTTAAAGTAGATCCGCCGATTTTAACGGGAAGTGCACCAGAAGGTACTACTGAGCTTTTTGCTACAAAATATTTTGATGAAAATGCCTATCTTTCTCAAAGCGGGCAGCTTTATATGGAAGCAGCAGCGATGGCGCTCGGAAAGGTTTTTTCTTTCGGACCGACATTCCGTGCGGAAAAATCAAAAACCCGCCGGCATTTAATTGAATTCTGGATGATCGAACCGGAAATGGCTTTTTACGAGTTTGAAGACAATTTAAAAGTTCAAGAAGAATATGTTTCTCATATCGTCCAATCTGTTTTAGCAAATTGTAAGCTTGAATTAAAAACACTCGGCCGTGACATAAGCAAGCTTGGAAATATTAAAGCTCCATTCCCGAGAATCACATATGATGAGGCCATCAATTTATTGCACGAAAAAGGCTTTGATGATATTCAATGGGGAGATGATTTCGGTGCACCGCATGAAACAGCGATTGCTGAAAGCTTTGACAAACCTGTGTTTATTACCCATTATCCAACTTCGTTGAAGCCTTTTTACATGCAGCCTGATCCAAACCGGAATGATGTCGTGTTATGTGCCGACTTAATTGCACCGGAAGGATACGGCGAGATTATAGGAGGATCAGAACGTATCCACGATTATAATTTGTTAAACCAAAGAATTGAGGAGCATAACCTGGATCCGGCTGCTTACAAATGGTATCTCGAGCTGCGCAAATATGGTTCGGTGCCGCATTCCGGATTCGGTCTCGGCCTTGAAAGAACGGTTGCATGGATTTCCGGGGTTGAACACGTACGTGAAACGATTCCTTTTCCTCGTTTGTTAAATCGTTTATATCCATAATAGTAGAGAGTCCGCATTATTGCGGGCTTTCATGCTTTTTTTCGCGGAAATAACAAACGAAAGCACTTTCCATATGAGGTGTTCACTTACTTGTACGATTTGTCCATGATATACTGAAAGAGAGGTGTCATCAATGAAAGAAAATTTAATAGCTTGGCTTAAAGAAGGCAGTATTACGATACCTGCCGCTTTGTTAAGCCATTATAAAAAAATGAAATTAAACGAACAAGAATTAACATTACTGCTGCACGTCATTTCCTTTTTAGAAAAAGGGAATGAATTTCCCACACCTGATGAACTATCAGCCCGCATGACCATTTCCGCGGCTGAATGTACCGACATGCTGCGAGGCTTAATTCAAAAAGGCTTTATTTTAATTATTGACGGGTATTCTAAGGATGGAATCCGCTTTGAGAAATATTCATTGCAGCCACTTTGGGAAAAACTGATTGAGCAGTTTTTAATAGAACAAAAAAAACAAAAACTGGAAAATCAACACCAGGAAGAAACAGACTTATATACAATCTTTGAAAGGGAATTTGGCCGGCCGCTGTCCCCGTTTGAAATTGAAACGTTGACAATGTGGCTGGATGATGATCATCATGATCCGGTTATTATTAAAGCTGCTCTCAGAGAAGCGGTTATTTCCGGGAAGCTAAACTTTCGATATATCGACCGAATCTTATTTGATTGGAAGAAAAACGGAATTAAAACGATTGAGCAGGCAAAAAGCTACGGCAGAAAGTTCAGGCAATTTCAGTCTCAGAGAATGGAACAGCAGAATGAACAGCCGGAAAAAACGAAAACCATCCCGTTTTATAACTGGCTTGAACAATAGGGGAAATGTCATTTTTTTTGTAATACTTTTTTGTTAGGTGAGAATCAATGTTAAATAACAGTCAAATACGATATTGTTTGGATAAAATGGCGGAAATGTTCCCAAATGCACACGGTGAGCTGAATCATAGCAATCCTTTTGAATTGCTTATAGCTGTTCTTCTTTCAGCACAATGTACAGACGCTCTAGTAAATAAGGTTACGAAAAATCTGTTTAAGAAGTATAAGACACCTGAAGATTATTTAAATGTTCCTTTAGAAGAGCTTCAAAATGATATTCGTTCGATCGGGCTGTACAGAAACAAGGCAAAAAACATTCAAAAGCTTTGCAGAATGCTTATCGATGAATATGGGGGAATGGTACCGACAGACCGAGATGAGTTGACTAAGCTTCCCGGAGTAGGCAGAAAAACGGCCAATGTTGTTGTTTCCGTAGCTTTTGGAGTGCCTGCCATTGCTGTTGATACCCATGTGGAACGAGTGAGTAAGCGGCTGGGCATTTGCCGGTGGAAAGATTCCGTTTTGGAAGTTGAAAAGACTTTAATGAAAAAAGTTCCAAAAGAAGAATGGTCGATTACCCACCATCGAATGATCTTTTTCGGCCGATACCATTGCAAAGCACAAAATCCACAATGTGAAGTTTGTCCGCTTCTCGATTTGTGCAGGGAAGGAAAGAAAAGAATGAAAAGGAAGGATCAATCGTGAACAGCATCGAAAAAGAGATTAAGATTCCGTCTGAATTAAAGAGTCCTTTCTTTTTTCCGATAGAGAAAGTGATGTGGAAGGGAGAGTACGCCAATCAGCTGAATCCTGAAATTCCATTTGTTTATGAAGCAGCTTATTTTTCGGGAATAGATGCGATAAAGCCATGGGACGATGCTGAACAATATGTTCCCGTAATTTTTAACGAATGGAAGAAAGTAAAGCAAAATCTGTTTGAGTTTTATGAAAAAAGAGACAGCAGAGGAGCCGAACAGCATATGAAAAAGGGAGTCGGTTTATTCCTTGAGGCTGTTTATTGGAGCAATCATGTTCCTGTTAAGCTTAACGGGATGAGTTTTGAAAAGTTAAAAGTTAAACCCATTAATGCGGATGAAAGGCTTCTGTTCATTATGAACCGGCCCGGACTTTATCATTCGTTCAAACAGTTATCAGAACTAATGGCTGAACAGGAAAAACAATTTGTGAAACATATGGCTTTCAAAAAAGTTCGAGCGTAGTGCTCGAACTTTTTTGATAGATAATATTTACCTGTTTCTGAAAAATCCTCCTGTTGATTGAGCGGTATTTCCAGTTTGTCCGGTTCCATTGGAGCCGGTTCCTCCTGAACTGCCAACGTTTCCAGCACCATTGTTGCCGGAGCCGTCACCACCGCCGGTGCTTCCAGAGCCGTCACCGCCATTGCCGCCGTTGCCGTCGCCGCCATTGCCACCGGAGCCGTTGCCGCCATTGCCGCCGTTGCCGTCGCCGCCGTTGCCGCCGTTGCCGCCGGCACCGTCACCGCCGGTATTACCGTCTCCGGATTCGTCTCCGGCATTATCATCTTCGGAGCCATTGCCTCCCTGGTTGTTTCCGGAACCCGGCTGACCGTTTCCATTATTTCCGGAATTATCTCCTTGGTCTCCGTTGTTTTGGCCATCACTATTTTCGCTGTTTTCTCCGAATGGATCGGGAACCTGAACTGCTGCACTTCCCGGATCGCTTCGCTGATCTCCTTTCACGGCAATGACACTAAATTTATAAATGCCCCCCGGAACCGGGTTAGAAATACGGAGACTTTTTTCTCCAGTAACCGTTAATTGCTGTTCAGGTCCTTCATTGATTGATACATTTACTTCAAATTGTACACCTTCGTTGTCACCTTTAAAGTCATAATCCCAAGACAGGACTATTTCATTTGTTGCTTCTTCATACATTGCTTGGACATTTCCAGGTGCTGCAAGCTTATAAAACTTCTCGGAAACTTGGCTTGGCGCATGGCCTTTCACAGCAAATTCGTAAAGTACTTGGTCTTCAGGTGTATATTCACTTGCCAGTTTTGCAGGAACGGTGCCTTTTTCGATTCTTACTTGTTCCACACTGTTTGGCATTTCAAAATCAGGCGTTTCGACATTGCTTGAAACGTGCTCCATTAAGTTCTTAAACAAGTATTGGGCAATCTTTTGATTTTCGCCTGCCGGTATATAATTTTCCATCTGATCTTTATAGCCTGTCCAGACAGCTGCAGTATACTTGGTCGTATAACCGACAAACCAGGAATCCGGAACCGCCCCGTCAGGAATGCTATATTTTTCTCTGTCCGCCTGAGAATAGTTTGTAGTACCGGTTTTTCCGGCGACAGGCAAACCTGGAATATCTGCACGTGTTCCTGTTCCGTAAGAATCCTTCACAACACTCTTCAGCATGTCTGTAATCATAAAAGCGGTATAGTCATTCATGGCTACTTTAGGTTCAGGTGCTGTATCAATTTTTGTTCCGTCGCGAAATTCGATTGCTCTAATGGCATGTGGCTCCGTATAAAAACCGTTGTTTCCGAATGCACTGAATGCACCGGCCATTTGCAATGGAGAAACACCTTTATCCTTGTTCCCAAGACCGCCGATCGCATAGGATTCATAAATTTCTTTCAAAGGAATTCCTAATCGATTTGCAAAATCCTTTGCTTTTTCCAACCCAACTTCCTGCAATGCTTTCAAGGCAGGAACATTTCGGGAGCGGGATAAAGCTTCACGCATTGTCATCGGTCCCATATGTCTGTGATCCCAGTTATTAATAGGAGTGCGTTCCGGATCTGAGTACGTATACGGTTCATCAACTAACGTATGATACGTGCCCCATTTCAAATATTCAATCGCTGGCCCATAGTCGAGTATTGGTTTAATGGTTGAACCAGGCTGGCGTCTTGTGTCAATAGCATAGTTAAATCCTCGTTTTACTTTTTGATTCCGGCCGCCGCCAATTGCCCTGATTTCACCAGTTTTTGTATCTAAGAGTGCAATACCTGCCTGAAACTCATCATCAGGGAACTGAACAATTTCATTTGAATTCAGCATTTCTTCAACATATGTCTGTGCATCCTGATCAAGTGTCGTATAGATGTGCAATCCGTCTGAAAATATATCAAAATCGCCGTATTTTTCAACTTCATCAATGACAGCGTCGACAAACGCATCGAAAGGCTTGTCATTTTTCTGGCGCTTTTCTTCTTTTACAAGTGTTGATTCAACAGGAACTTTTTGAGCTTTCTCCATCTCTTCTTTCGAAATAAATCCGTGCTGATGCATGAGTGAAAGAACTATATTGCGGCGCTTTTCCGCCTTGTCCGGATGTTCAAAAGGATTATAGTTATTAGGACTTTGCGGCATTCCCGCGAGTAACGCTGCTTCATGAATTTCCAAGTCTTTAAGATCGTCTTTTCCAAAGTAAACCTTTGCAGCAGTCGCGATACCATGGACGTTCTCGGACATATAAATTTTGTTGACATACATTTCAAATATTTCTTGTTTTGTATATTTTCGTTCGAGCTGGAAGGCAAGCCATGCTTCTTGGGCCTTCCGCTTTAATGTTTTGTCAAAAGTCAAGAATGAATTCTTTACGACCTGCTGTGTAATCGTACTCGCTCCTTCGGATCCAAACCCATCCTTGATGTTGGCGACAACGGCGCCGGCTAATCGGATCAGATCTACTCCGTGATGCTTATAAAAGCGGACGTCTTCAGTTGCTAAAACTGCATTTTCAACAAGTTTTGGAATATCTTCGTATTCAACATAATCTCTTTTTTCCGAACCGACTTCGGCAATAATTTTATTATCCATATCATAGATCTTTGAAGAAATAGGGTCCTTTAGCAGCTTTTCATTCAGCTTCGGCGCATCTTTAATCATATAAGCAAAGGTTGCTACACCTGACAACATACCGATAATACCAAGGACAATTAAAGCCAGAAAAATTTTTTTAAAGGTTCCAGAAGGGCTCTTCTTGCCTTTATTTTTTTTCTTGGCTGCAAGCTGCTGCCTACGGCGCTCCTCCCTTGTCTGGTATTTTTCTGCCATATTAAATCCTTCCTTTCTAAGTTCATTCAGGATTGTTGAAACATTCATGTAAGACTATAAACATAATCTATTATTTTAATATAGTCAATTCGGGGGCGAAATCCAATAGGTACATAGTGCCCGAACTTTTCTATCTCATCCTTCGTGATCGATTTTCTTCCTCCATTGGCCATCCTTTCCCAAAACTCAAGAAGATGTTCAGCTTTAAGAAAATAAACTTCATCAGTAGATGAAAACCTGAGAATAACAAAACAAATTCCGCCATGCTTTAAAACATTTTTCATATGGTGAATTTGATGTTCATGAAAATTTTTTAAAGGAAAGGAAGTCTTATAACGGGTTTCTTTTGCTTCAAAATCAATATATTTCCCCTTATAGACACCGTTGTAATCGGTAGTAGACGGCTGCTTGAAATATGCTTCCTTAATAACTGCCGCGCTTCTTTGCGGGTAATCAACATGAACAATTTGCACAGGAGTAGGCTTCTTGTGAATAACAGCTATGTTATTAATTAAATAATATTTATTTGTTTCATTTAAGTCTTCTTCGAGAGTCATTCCCCTGTTGCTATAGGTTACATTTTTTCCTTTTTTTATGCTTTCGGTCTGTTTCGGATTATAACGTTTTCCATTCGGATAGTGAAAATTCATGTAAGCCACCTCACAAACTACTACCTATCATACCAAATCTTCACACCCTTTGGTTGAATAAAAACATAAATCCTTCACAGACTAAACATAGCATATGTTTTGCCATAAGGAGAGGCTGATGACAGAAAATAGCTTTTATCAAATGAATCCCGGACGTACGATTAGCGAACAGGATCTTATAAAGCTGATTACTATTGAAACGAATAAAAATAATGTAGATAACATTTCCAGAACAAATGCATACTTTAAATTTTTCTTGAATTATCCCGAAATTAAATGGGCATTTTTGGCGAGCATGGTTTCACGAAATGCCGGCTGGAATATGTGCGACTTGGAAGGGAAATGGTTTCCAAATATATTAAGTAAACAAGTCAGGAAAGAACTCTTTTTAACATATGAGCGTGCAAATTGGCTTATCTTTAAGGATGCTTTTCCCCAGCTTTTGCTCTACCATTATTCGACGAAAATAAATCGTCCAATGTTTCATTTAAGGAGTTTTTTTCAAATCTCTGCGTTCATGGAACATGAATGGTTAACATTTTGGAAAGAAAAAAATAAAAATAGATTGATGATTGCTCTCATTATTAATGAACAAAATGTGATCCAAAAACCCGTGATCGAGCATCCCGTCTATAAACGGTTGGTGTTTCATTCTTTTCTGTTTTTTTTTCAAGATTGGCTTCACTTTAATTCCGTCCTTTTTCCGACTTGCAGCGGCCAGCTTTATGGCGCAAGTGTGAATGGTTTTCGCAATGTCAGCAAAAGAATTGACCTCGGAAAGAGGCTTTCGGATATTCTGTTTTCTCCTGAATTGTTTCCGTTATTTTTTCAGTTCGCTAAAGTTACTCCGCATACAGGTTCAAGATATGATTATGAGCAGTATTTTATTCAAGAAAAGGAAAGAGACACGCCAATATTGCGGGAAACATATCCGGTCATCAACAACCAGTTGGACGGGTTCAGCGATTGGTTTCAAAATGGTCATTTGAAAAAGAAATGGCTTCATCCTCATATTCACCATCGCCATCCAATTCTAATCACCGATTGGTATTTGAAAAAACAAAAACAGCTGCACTGTCTCATTGCTTTTAAAAATCTTTTTTTCAATAGTAAGTGAGGAAGGCGTGTTTTTTTATTTTCAATTGTGTCGAAAAAAAGAGCAAAGATAAAGAGTTTTGCACTTTCTTTGCCGAATTAATTCTAGTTTTGTCAATAGTGGAGGAAGAACAAATACAAGAGCGAATTAGGTAGTTAAGAAACGGGAGGAGGTAATTGTTATCATGAAGGAGCCGAATGTTCAAAAAAGAGAGCTTTTATTGAGATTAAGCGAATTATATGACAATCTTGAGGAATTAGATTCTGTTCTTCATATCTCGATAACAGAATACAAAAGAACTATTCAGGAGGAGCATTTAAAGACATTATCCGTTTGTGAGGAAAGACTTCTTGCTATGGAAACAAAGTTCGATATGGTTGAAATAATGGAGCAAAAAAGATCGGGCGTGAAAGGTTCAGGCGGAATACTTGAGCTCGGATATTAAAATCAAATAAAATAAATAAATAGAAAAGACGTGGTCGGTAGCTTTAATAATGGCTACTTTTTTTATTTTTTTATAAGGAGAAGAAAAAATGAGTGACTATAAAGAGCTTTATGACTATACAAAAGCCGTTTTAGAGGCGGTAGAAAAAGCATATGCTCGTTTTGAGGAGATAAAAGAGTCGAAAACCGACGCTGATTTCTATCAAGAAGTGAAGCCTTTTGCGGATGAAACTGCAAAATTAAATAACCAATGGAAGAAAGCTGCGATCGATTGGATTACGAAAGAAACCCCCAGAAATTTTCATATAAAACAGATTGAAATCTGCTCGGAAAATATCGAGATGATTTCGATTCAAGCGTTCTATTCAACAACGAGCCGAAAGCGGTTCATCGATCATTTTCAGTCAGTACGTTTTCTTTTGACAGGAATATTAATGCAACTAGAAAGCAACTAAAAAAGGGTCCGACTCATTGCTTTTGAGCCAGACCCATTGCTTCGTTTTATTAATACGCTTACATTAATACGCTTACATTTTAGGCGTTTTCGATGAGGGAGTCGTTGTTCAAAGAATCAGGTATCGTTGCGCCTAAAGCTTCAAGCTCACGAACAAGATTGCGATATTCAGTAATGGAAATTTCATTATGGATGTACGCTTTTTTCGCAAAATCCAATAATTGATTTACATTTTCTGTAATATAATCACGTGTTTGACCAAATTTCATTTTTAGCTCGTGAATGTTCATGTTCAATTCCTCCTTCATCTTAATCCCCTTTTGTATTATTTTATCATAGATAATGAAAAATTCTTATTTTTTGAAAAATCAAAATTTATGACAATATCCTACTCCTTTCGAAAAAAACGAACATGAGTTTTAAACTCCCAATCCTAACATGGAAATAGCTTTGATTATAAAACAGAACCAACATAATAAGGAGGTATGAGTGAAGCAAAGCTCTAACTATTTATAAAACTAAATAAGTATCTAGCTAAAGATAAGTTGGCATTTCTATTTTTGTTTGCGTAGCTCTTCCCCTTTTCCACAAAATAGGGAAGAACTTCCTCCGCTTTCACCTATCTCTCGAAATAGCATAAAATGTAGCAGTGAAATATTTAAGGAGGACGTTCGCCATGTTTGGCCGAAAAAAGAGACCAGCCTATGAAATAATTTTTCCGTTTTGGCAAGGACAAATTGGATATCCCTACTATTTTCCTGTACCGGGCATCGACTTTTCGACCCGGCGGATTGTTCCAATCACGGGTTTAAATCAGCCGATGTACTGGAACCCTTACGCCCACCAGCAACAATTTGTACCGGCAATGAATCCGATGCATCCTTCATACGGGAATCTCCAGAATAACGCAAATCCATACAATGGACAGCAAAGCTACTCGAACATCCTTTTTCAAAACCCATTGCAGCCGGCAGAAGAGGGCTATTCACAGCCTTATTCACAGCAAATAAATCCATATCCTGTAAATCCTTATCCGAAATTTCAGTTTATGGCAAAGCAGCCTTCAGGAGTACAATCGATTATGAATTCCTTTAAAAACCAGGATGGAACGATTGATTTTAACAAAATGATCAATACAACAAGTCAAATGATGAATGCAGTATCCCAAGTCTCTTCGATGATAAAAGGGCTTGGAGGAATGTTTAAGGCATAATATTACTTAATTTATATTCAAAAAATAGTAAGTTAAGACTAAAGTAATAAGTATTAAAGGCTTTTACATTGCCGATATATGTACAATGTAAAAGCCTTTGGTCAAATAAATTTGTTTAATTCATTATTTGGCATCCTTGCACGTTTTTGTGCGGATGCCTTTTTGATCTATTCAGCGTCAATTATGATTTGCTTTCCTTTGAGCTTCGGAACCCGGATTTCTAACAATCCGTTCTTATAGGAGGCTTTGACATTCTTTTCGTTGACAGGCTGATCAAAGCCGATCGTTCTGCTTGTTCGCTGAAATGATTGTCTTTTTCGGTATGATTTGGCAGTTTCGTTTTGTTCTGTTATTGTTTCATCCCTGTTAACGGAAATTGTTAAAAAATTGCCTAATACATTAATATCAATTTGTTCTTTTTTTACCCCCGGCAATTCAGCTGTCACGATATGTTCTCTGTCCGTTTCTGTTACATCTACAGGAAAAGAGGAAAGAGGAAAAGGGGACTTGAAAAATTCATCAATGGATTGCAGGAAACCTTTGACAGGCTTTTCGTTGAAGAAATCATTCATTGACTTTATTATTTCTCCGAATGGTTCCTGCCTGTTCCGTTTAGGGTCGCTTGGAAGATTTGAAGACATAGGGAATCTCCTCTCTTTAACAGAATTATTTACAATATTTTATGTTTTGATTAGAACAAGGGTTCCATCAATTATGTTCACAAAAATTTGAACGATTTATGACAAAATGCACCGATGTGACGTCCATCACAGGCCCATGTAAAAAATGATTGTATGTTAGAACTGTGTAATAAATTGAGGGAGGGGATTTGCTTTATGTTCTGCCATCAGTGTGAACAAACTCCGGCTGGAGGATGTAAAATTGTCGGTGTTTGCGGAAAAGATGAAACAATAGCAAGCCTTCAGGATACGATTATTTTTAGACTGAAAGGTATTGCCGCTTATCGTACTCATGCGAATCAACTCGGATATACCGACTCATTCGTTGATGCCACTACTCATGAAGCGCTTTATATGACCTTAACAAACTCCAATTTTAATTTGCAGGAGCACATTGATATGGCCATGAAAGTAGGCCAGTCAGCAGTGCGGATCATGGAAGTGCTTGATAAGGCCCATACGGAGAGGCTCGGTATTCCTCAGCCGATCCGGGTGTCACAAAATAAGATTGAAGGAAATTGCATTGTGGTGACAGGCCATAATTTATTTGCGCTCGAAAAACTTCTAAAGCAAACTGAAGGTAAAGGAATAAATATTTATACCCACTCAGAAATGCTGCCGGCGCACGGATATCCGGAGTTAAAAAAATTTCCTCATTTAAAAGGTAATATTGGCAAGGCATGGTACGATCAAAGAAGATTATTTGAAAAATTCCCCGGTGCAATTCTTGCGACAACAAACTGTGTTATGCCTATTAAGGGCACATACGCGGATCGCATGTTCTCTTATGAAGTGGCCGGTCTTGAAAGCGTTCAAAAAATTATCAATGATGACTTTACACCATTAATTAACAGAGCATTAGAGCTTCCTGAAGCAAATATAGAATCAGAAGAAACACTATTAACAGGATTTCACCATGAAACAGTTTTAGGATTGGCACCAGAAGTAATTGCTGCTGTAAAGGAAGGAAAAATTAAACGATTCTTTGTGATTGCCGGATGTGATGCCCCTGGAAAAGGAGGAGAGTATTACAGGGAACTGGCAACATCTTTGCCGCCTGAAACTGTCATTTTAACAACCTCTTGCGGAAAATTTCGATTCAATGATGTTGATTATGGAACAGTTCCGGGGACGGATATTCCGAGATATATTGATCTTGGACAGTGCAACAATTCAATTTCTACAGTAAAAATTGCAAAAGCGTTAGCCGATGCGGTTGAATGTCCAATCAATGAGTTGCCGGTTAGCATCGTCCTTTCTTGGTTCGAGCAAAAGGCTGTCGCCATTTTGCTAGGATTGTTCAGTCTCGGAATTAAAGATATTCGCATAGGGCCTAAACCGCCTGAGTTTATCTCTGAAGGAGTTATGAAGGTCCTTCAAGACGCATTTGGATTAAAATTAATCGGTACTGCCCAAGAAGATATGAAAGAAATGCTTCAATAAATGAATTGTAAAAATAGAAAAAAACCCGCGGTTTGAGTACAACTGCGGGTTTTTCAATCATAATATTTCTTCTAATAGCCGTTCAGGGGTTAAAATCATGTTTCCGTTTACGTCCATTTCTATTAAATTTACTTTTTTCATTTTGGTCAGTGTGCGGCTTACTGTTTCTCTTGTCGTACCAATCATATTTGCCAGGTCTTTATTCGTAAATTCTGCTTTTAATAATAAGCTGCCGTTGCCTAAATCTACACCATGTTCTTTGGCAAGCCTGATAAGAAGTTTGATGATTTGTTCGTATGTATTATTCAATATTAGTTCTTCTAGCCGTTTTTGGAGGTCCACAATTTTTTCGCCAAGAATGTTAAATACTTTAATGCATAATTTAGGGTTTTCGATAAGCACATTTTCAAAACCGGATATCGGCACAACCACCAGTGTTGATTTTTCAATTACTTCTGCAAAGGCAGGGTATTCACCTTTACGGAAAAAACCGACATGGGGAAACATATCACCTTTTTTCAGGATTGCGATGATTTGTTCTTTTCCATGTATATCTGTTTTGTAAATTTTAATTTTTCCATCAAGAATAAAATATACGTTTTCGAGTGGTTCTCCTTGCATAAAGACATGGCTGCCTTTATTTCATTCTCTCGATAAAGAAACAGAAACAATTTTTCCAATTTCCTGTACATTTAGTTCCCTAAAAAGATCAAAAGCAAAAAGCGCGGTTGTTATTTCCTCATTTTTCATGTTTTCACCTCAAAAGATTGAACTATTAAATAAAGTGTAACAAATGATTATGTTTTAGGGAATGATAACCGATCATCCCAAGCTGTAAAGAAGAAATATTATGTAAAAATTGGCAAATACATAAAAGCGGATAATTCTCTTTTATAACGAACGTCTATTCGCTACAATAGATGGTATGAGGTGAGTGAGTTGAACGTTCGGAAAAATTTACAAGATATACTGTCGATTTTTAAAAATAACGATGACTTCAGGAAAAACATTGTCCACTGGCACACGATTGAAGAAAGAGAAGCCAAGACAGTCGAATTGCCTGAAGGAATCCATCCGTCCTTAAGACAAGCACTTGCGAATAGAGGAATTTACAAGCTATACACCCATCAAAAATCAGCCTTTAATGCTGTCATGGAAAACAAAAGCATTGTTGCTGTCACTCCGACTGCTTCCGGAAAAACATTGTGTTATAACTTGCCGGTTCTCGAGACTATCATCAATGATCCGAATGCGAGAGCTTTATATATCTTCCCGACAAAAGCGCTCGCGCAAGACCAAAAAAGCGAAATCAATGAGTTGATTCAGGAAACAGGGTTGAGTATCAACAGTTATACATATGACGGTGATACTCCATCAAATATACGCCAAAAAGTCCGGAAAGCCGGGCACATTGTCATAACGAACCCTGATATGCTCCATTCAGCTATCCTTCCTCATCATACAAAATGGGTTTCTTTATTTGAAAACTTAAAATATGTCGTGATCGATGAACTTCATATTTACAGAGGAATATTCGGCAGCCATGTTGCCAATGTCATCCGGCGCCTTCGAAGGATTTGCCGGTTCTACGGAACAGATCCGATTTTTATTTGCACATCAGCAACAATTGCCAATCCGCTTGAACTTGCTGAAACGCTTACTGAAAAGAAAATGGTGCTGATTGACAATAACGGTGCTCCAAGCGGAAGAAAGCATTTTCTATTTTACAATCCTCCGGTTGTCAACAAGCCTTTAAACATTCGAAGAAGCGCTACCCTTGAAGCACGCAAGCTTGCAGGAGAGTTTTTGAAAAACAAAATTCAAACAATTGTGTTTGCACGAAGCAGGGTGCGGGTTGAAATTTTGCTTACATATTTGCAGAACCTTGTGAAGCATCAATTAGGGAAAAAATCGATCAGGGGATATCGAGGCGGATATTTGCCTGCCGAGCGGAGGGAAATTGAAAAAGGTCTTCGTTCAGGTGAAATCTATGGGGTTGTCAGTACGAATGCCCTTGAATTAGGCGTTGATATTGGGCAGCTTCAAGTGTGCATTATGACAGGCTATCCCGGTACAATTGCAAGCGCCTGGCAGCAGGCGGGAAGGGCCGGCAGAAGGCACGGAGAGTCACTTGTTATCATTGTTGCGAGTTCAAGCCCTTTAGATCAATATATTATCCAAAATCCGGATTATTTCTTTAATAAAAGCCCCGAAACGGCCAGAATCAATCCGGATAATCTCATTATTTTAGTCGATCATATGAAATGTGCAGCATTTGAATTGCCGTTTAAGCAAGGAGAGAAATTCGGCACAGCCGAAACAGAGGATATTTTGGAATTTCTAGCGGAAGAACGAGTGTTGTTTCAAAACGGTGATAAATGGTACTGGATGAACGACTCGTTCCCGGCCCACAATATTAGCTTGCGGTCGGCATCACAGGAAAATGTTGTGATCATTGACCAGTCAAATGTGGCGAATGTGAAAGTGATCGGTGAAATGGACCGTTTTTCAGCGATGACATTATTGCATGAAGAGGCCATTTACTTGCATCAAGGAATACAATATCAAGTCGAAAAGCTTGATTGGGAAGAAAAGAAAGCATATGTAAGGGAAGTAAATGTCGATTATTTTACAGATGCGAATCTTGCCGTACAGCTGAAAGTCCTAGAAGTAGATAAAACGAGGAACGACAACGAAACAGAAGTTGCGTTCGGCGATGTGAGCGTCCTCGCGATGGCGACGATTTTTAAAAAAATAAAATTCGAAACCCATGAAAATATCGGATCGGGGCCTATTCATCTTCCCGAGGAAGAACTTCATACGAGCTCAGCCTGGATCTCCCTTCAAAAAGAGTTGAAAGATATGGGACAGGACCGGCTTGAACAGGGGTTAATCGGTGCAGCCCATGCCTTAAAACATATCGCTCCATTGTTCGTGATGTGTGACCCTCAGGATATTCATGTTGTTCCGCAAGTAAAGGCGGCACATAATGAAAAGCCAACCATTTTCTTTTATGACCGTTATCCGGGCGGAATCGGCTTAAGCGAAAAAATTTACGAGGGAATGGAAACAGTCCTTAAGGAAACAAAACAAATGGTTCAAACTTGCCGTTGCGAACATGGCTGTCCATCATGCATTGGTATAGAGAGCGAAAGCGACACAGTGAAAAATGATGTTTTGAAATTATTGGACATATTAATTCCAGGTGCTGTACCACAAGGGATGAGAAATCATGATAATTAAAAATAAATTAAACCGGCTCAAATCCCATCTTGTGAGGGAAGAAAAATCGATTCATATTGAAAAACAAAATGTAATGGAAATTCCTTTTTTAGATGAGTGGAAAAAGGAAAATGCATTGCCATTTTTTTTCGATAACAGTTATTGCTTTGTACGCGAAGTCGTCTATCCTCTTTCATATCAGCATGGAAAATATCGCTTCAGTGATTTTATTGAAGCCGTCCATGCATGGAATCATTCAGACATTTCCCATCCGCTTTCAGCGGCTGGATATGAACCGGGCGATCTTTTCTTTTTTGATACGGAAACAACGGGCCTTGGCGGAGGTGCGGGCAATACCATTTTTTTGCTGGGACATGCGAGTGTTTCAGGATTGAATATTATTTTGAAACAGCATATTCTTCCCCACCCGGGAGCGGAAATCCCGTTGTATCAAAGCTTTTTGGAAAATGTAGATTATATGACGCTAGTAACGTACAACGGGAAATCTTTTGACTGGCCTCAAGTAAAAACAAGGCATACATTAATCAGGGAGCATGTGCCTAAGCTTCCTCCTTTCGGGCATTTTGATCTGTATCATGCGTCCAGAAGAATATGGAAACATAAACTCGATAATATAAAATTATCGACAGTTGAAAAAGAAATACTAGAAATAGAAAGAAAAGATGATATTCCGGGTTTCCTTGCACCAATGATTTATTTTGATTTTGTGGAAAGAAAAAATCCTGAAGGTATGTTTGGAATATTGAAGCACAATGAACGGGATATTCTGTCTTTAATTACACTGTATACCCACCTTTCCTTTCAATTGCTCGGGCTCGACGCCAATCAAACGAGTAAAGAAACTTTTGAAGTTGGAAGATGGTATTCTGCACTGGGGGAATCAAAGGCTGCCCGGAGCGTATTTTCACAGCTTGCAAATCTTTCGGGACAAGAAGCAATTCCTGCCAAGCTTGCCTTGGCATACGAGCAAAAAAAGCAGAAGAACTGGGATGAAGCTTTGCCACTCTTTAATGAAGTTTGTAAGCATGGAAATAAAAAGGCACAAAAAGAAGCATTCATTGAGGCGGCAAAGCTGCTTGAACATTGGAAAAAAGATTATGATCAAGCCCTTAATTATGCAGAAAAAGCCAAGAAGATTCATGAAGAGCAATTAAAAGTATTACGGGTAAAAAGCGACTCTTTTTTAATGGAAATAAATAGAAGGATCACAAGATTATCGAAAAAAATAACAGCACATAGAGACAATCAAAAACAGTAATTTAGTCTTTTAAGTTGTAACAAATTTTTAACATTTTTCTGCCGAAAACGGCTTTTTTCCAGTTGTCTGTACTTATTGAAAAGAGTAAAATGTAAAATTGAATGGAATGTTTCAAACGGAAAATTTTTGTGAGGCTGATCGCAGTGTATAGAACTCTACTATTTTTGTTTTTCCTAGTAATCTGTTTAACTGCATTTATATTTACTACACTAAAAGATAGTTTTTATACATTTTTATAAACCGTTTTTATTTGAAGAATATGCCTAAACTTTAAGAAATTAGGTTTTTTTACTAGTACAAGAACCTCCAATCCTACATAGGCTGTTAATGTAGTAAGTCTTTAGGAAAGGAGAAAACGATATGTATTGCAAACCAAGTCATGTATTGCCTGCAATTGTTCATCCTACAAAATGCTGCGTAGATCATAATTTCGTTAATAATGTGGTTCCCCATATCCATCCGACTCATACAACAACGGTAAACCACATTAATTACCAACACCAGCATTACTTCCCGCATTCGCAGTCGGTCGTGAATGAAGTAACCAATCAACAATTCTTTAATCCTCCATACCCTGTGGCTGGTCCATTCGGTCCTCGGCCAAGACCAGGTGCAGTAGCCGGAGCGTTTGATTATCCTGGATATGGACCTGGCATGGGACCAGATGCAGTAGCCGGTGAGTATTTTCCGGGTGCACAAAAACCGCCAAATTGGAGATAATAAGAAAACAAGGGCTGAAACGGCCCTTGTTTACTTACATACATATTTTGCGATATAATTTCATATCATGTATTTGTATGCAAGCAACTATGACTCGCTGACTAATTATTAAGCGTAAATGTAAATTGAAATTTGACTCACAAGCCGTTAAAGAGGAAGAACAGTTAAAAATGAAGCGCTTCAATCGATAACATTTGAAAGTAAATTGACAATTATGCATATTTTTGAAAGAATATTATGTAACGATTGGCGAAATATTGAGGTGAGTGTCATGCTGTCTGATAAAATTAAGTTAACAGCAAAGGATATTTTGGAAAAAGAATTTAAAACAGCAATGCGCGGTTATAAGCAGGAAGATGTTGATAAGTTTTTAGATATAATTATAAAAGATTATGAAACCTTTCATCAAGAAATTGAAGATTTAAAGCAGGAAAACTTGAGGTTGAAAAAACAGTTGGAAGAATCTTCAAAACGCCAAAACACACAGGCGGTTGCCGGTACAACGAACTTTGATATTTTAAAACGCCTCTCTAACCTTGAAAAACATGTGTTTGGCAACAAATTGTACGATTGATAATCGTTGGGCTATTTTCTATTTGAAAACCATTGATATTGATGCCTGTATTACATATAATATCATTTGAAGTCATTAATAGCGTTCGGGTAATCGCTGTAACTGGCTTTTCAGTTGCAGAGGAAAGTCCATGCTCGCACGAGCTGAGATGCTTGTAGTGTTCGTGCCTAGCGAAATCATAAGCTAGGGCAGTTGGGCCGTACGGGCTCGGCTGACGGCTGGGAAAATGCCTAAGTCCTGCAGGATATGGCATGAGTACCTATAAAAGTGCCACAGTGACGCAGCCTTTTCAGAAATGAAAAGGGTGGAACGAGGTAAACCCCGCGAGCGAGAAACCCAAATAATGGTAGGGGCACCTTCTCTGAGGAAATGAACAAGGAGAAGGACAGATTGAAGATTCAATCTGTAGATAGATGATTACCGCCGGAGTACGAGACGAAAGTCGTGATAGTACAATGGTACAGAACATGGCTTACAGAACGTTATTAATGGAAAAAGTATGATAAACAAAGGCTCTCCTCTGTTAAGGAGAGCTTTTCTTATATTGTTTTCTTAATATGCTTTAAAGTATGTCTAATTGGGGACTGGGGGCATGAAATTTCAAATGTTAAACGAAAAGAACGAAAAAGAAGTTGAATCGCTGGCAGACATTGTATTTCGAAGGATGCACGAGGGTATTTTCGTCTTGGATCCATTTTTTCAAATACTTTATATTAACCCATGGGGACAAAATGTTACCGAATACAGCGAGGATGAATTACGTGGCACTGATTTCTCCAGTTTATTTGTAAACATAAACGATTATAAGAGTATAAAAAACCATTTGCTCAGTGAAGGATTATGGAAAGGTGAAATCTTGAAAAAACGGAAAAGCGGAGAAATTTATCAGGAATGGATGGATGCCAGTGCTGTCTGCAATGAGGCCGGTAAGCTTATTAACTGCGTGATTGTCTTTAGAGATTTAACAAAGCAGAAAAAATCGCAAAGCGAAATTCGTTTAGCAGCAAAAGTGCTTGAAAACATAAGTGAAGGTGTGATGGTAACGGACCAACATGGTCAAATACTTTCCGTAAATCCTGCTTTTGAGATTGTGACCGGTTATCATGAAGAAGAAGTAATTGGCAAAAACCCAAATCTGCTGCAATCAGGTATTCATGATCAAAAATTTTATGAAAAAATGTGGAAAGATATTATTGAAAAGGGAAATTGGAAAGGAGAGATATGGAATAAGCGAAAAAACGGCGAAAATTATCCGGAGTGGCTGACAATTAGCACGATTAAGGATGAAAACGGAAACGTGACAAATTACGTTGGAGTTTTTTCAGATATTACGGACCGAAAGGAAACAGAGGAGCAGCTGCGTTATCTTGCCCATCAAGATTCATTGACTGGTGTGAACAATCGTTACTCTTTACTAAAAAGGCTCGAAGAATTATTGAACACTGCTCAAAAATACAACCAGCAGCTTGCTGTCCTATTCCTGGATTTGGACCGTTTCAAGCATATTAATGACACACTTGGACATAATTACGGTGATTTGCTCTTAAAAAATGTTGCTGCAAGGTTAATGGGGCTATTAAGGAATAAAGACATAATTGCCAGATTGGGCGGAGATGAATTTGTTATTGTCCTTCCTAATATTAAACATCCAAAAGATGCAGCCAAATATGCGGAAGAAATTATTCATTCACTTAGAGAACCATTTATGCTTGAACAACATGAAGCTTATATATCAACAAGTATTGGAATAAGCCTTTTTCCGTTTGATGGGGCAAATGTAGAAAACTTATTAGTGAACGCCGATAAAGCGATGTATCAGGCAAAAGAGCGCGGAAAAAATCAATTTGAGTTTTACCATAAGGAAATGCATAGCAATCTACCAATAAAAATGAAAATGGAAAACTATTTGAGAAAAGCCCTCGACAGAAATGAGTTTTTCCTTGAATATCAACCGCAAGTGGAAACAAGAACTGGTATAATTTCCGGGGTTGAAGCTCTGCTCCGCTGGGATCAACCTGAATTGGACAGAGTGTCTCCCGGCGATTTTATTCCGTTAGCAGAAGATACAGGTTTGATTATCCCGATCAGTGAATGGGTCATCGGAACAGCATTTGAAGAAATCAAAAAGCTGCATGTAAATGGTTATCCAAATCTTAAAGTTTCAATAAATATTTCAGCTCAACATTTTGCTCAGGACAGATTCTCAAACTCTATCGAAAAAATGGTTCAATTGTTTAATGTTAATCCATACTGTGTTGAACTTGAATTAACCGAACGGGTTATCATGCCAAATGCTCCTGAAACAATAAAAAAACTGGTTAAACTGAAACAGCTCGGGATTAAATTGTCGGTTGATGATTTCGGAACTGGTTATTCATCTCTTAGTTATTTGAATAAATTCCCTATTAATACATTAAAAATAGACAAAAGCTTTATAAAAAACATTCATAAATATAAAGAGGATTCTTCTATCGTGAAAGCAATCATAACAATGGCTAAACAGCTGAAGATGATTACTGTGGCCGAAGGTGTTGAAAATCAGAAACAGTTTGATTTTTTACTTACGGAAGGATGCGATCAAGTCCAGGGATTTTACATAACGAAACCACTCAGATTTGAACAACTTAAAAAATTTTTGGAAGAATGGGATCCTGAATTATTGTAACAAGGGGGAAAATATGGACAATTATCAATTAATTGCAACTTCTGCAATGGGGCTTGAAGCACTGGTTGCAAAAGAAGTAAGGGATTTAGGCTATGAATGTCAAGTGGAAAACGGAAAGATCAGTTTTTCCGGTGATGAAAAGGCGATCGCCCGCACAAATTTATGGCTGAGAACTGCGGATCGGATTAAATTAAAAGTTGGAGAATTTAAAGCAACCAGCTTTGATGAATTATTTGAGAAAACGAAAGCACTTCCATGGGAAAAATATTTGCCGGAAGATGCTCAGTTTCCGGTCATCGGGAAGTCGGTTAAATCGAAATTGTTTAGTGTTTCTGATTGCCAGGCCATCGTCAAAAAAGCGGTTGTTGATCGATTGAATTTGACTTATAAACGAACATCCCGGTTTGAAGAAACCGGTGCGCTTTTTCGGATTGAAGTGGCTCTGCTGAAAGATATTGCAACGATCACGATCGATACGAGCGGAAGCGGGCTCCATAAACGCGGCTACCGTGCCGCACAGGGCGATGCTCCATTAAAGGAGACTCTTGCAGCGACATTGGTTATGCTGACGAACTGGACGCCTGACCGACCGTTTGTCGATCCGTTTTGCGGATCGGGCACGATTTCAATTGAAGCGGCTTTGATCGCGCAAAATATTGCACCGGGATTTAATCGCGAATTTGTCTCTGAAACATGGAATTGGATGCCTAATAAAATATGGAAAGATGTCAGAACTGAGGCGGAGGACCTTGCGAATTACGACCAGCCCCTGGATATTACCGGATCGGATATTGATCATCGCATGATCAAAATTGCCGAGGAAAATGCGTTTGAAGCAGGACTTGGCGATTTAATCCATTTTAAACAAATGCAAGTGACGGACTTTACAACAAAAAAGGAATACGGAGTCATCGTTGGGAATCCGCCTTATGGAGAAAGGCTCGGCGAGAAAAAAGCAGTTGAGCAAATGTACAGGGAAATGGGACAGACATTCGCTCCTTTAGAAACATGGTCTATTTATATGTTAACTTCCCACCCTGATTTCGAGAAGTTTTACGGAAAGCAGGCAACGAAAAAGCGCAAACTGTTTAACGGCTTCATAAGGTCCGATTATTACCAATATTGGGGGAAAAGACCGCCGCGCTGATTCAAAAGGAAAGGGTCAGACCCCTCCAATGCATTCGATTTATTAGTATTATTGGAGGGAGTCATCCCTTTTGAACGTATCGAATTAAAGACAGTTAAAGAGAAAAATGATTGTTTGAAAACTATAAAATTTTACAAATGTGACTATATTTTTACTGTTTCTCCTTTTATGTTCCAAGATTTGCGCCAAGAAAAACTGGCAAGAATCAAAACTCCTAATGCAAGTAATGCAATAAATGAAAGGATTAGGAATCCTGATGCATATGTACCTGTCAATTGTTTCAATGTACCTAAAATGTTTGGCAGAAAGAATCCGCCAATACCCCCCGCAGCTCCAACAATTCCGGTTACCATACCGATTTCTTTTTGAAAGCGCTGCGGCACTAACTGGAAGACTGCACCATTGCCCATACCAAGACACATCATTCCAATAAATAGTAATGCTGTAATATACATTATGGAAGGCAACTGGCTAACTCCCAACATACATAAGGAGACAATGATTAATAGAATTGAAAGGATTCGAGTCCCTCCAAAACGATCAGCTATAAAGCCTCCAACAGGTCGAAAGAAGCTTCCTGCTGCGACGCATAATGTAACAAAATCACCCGCCTGAATCTTTGATAAATGATATTGATCGACAAAGAAAATACTGAGAAAGCTCGACAAACCGACAAAACCTCCAAATGTTACGCTATAAAGTAAACAGAAATACCATGTATCTTTATGGCCAAAAACTTTAAAGTAATTGACTAATGGTTGTGGTTTTGGTTGAGATGGAGCGTCCTTCGCAAGGAAAATAAAGAGTATAAGCACCAATAATAAAGGGATCAATGCAAATCCCATCACACTATGCCAGCCAAAATTTTCAGCCAACCGAGGTCCGAATAACGTTGCAAACAGTGTTCCGCTATTTCCGGCTCCGGCAATCCCCATGGCCAAACCCTGTAAATGAGGAGGATACCATCGGCTGGCCATTGGTAATGCTACTGCAAAACTGGCCCCGGCTACGCCTAGTAAAATACCAATAGCATAAAGTTCTGTTAATGATCGTCCAGCTGCAAATCCCCAAATAAGCGGAACCATTGTAATTAACATCCCCGTAATTGCTGTTTTCTTGGGACCAATTCGATCCGTTAAAATACCGAGGATCATACGGAAAAAGGAACCCGAAAGTATGGGAATAGCCACAACCAATCCTTTTTGTGCCGGCGTAAGTCCAAAATCCTGAGAAATAAAAACCCCGAGTGCTCCGAGCATTACCCAGATCATAAAGCTAACATCAAAATATAAAAATGCTGAGAAAAGTGTTGATAGATGACCGCTTGTTTTTAGTTCAGATAGTTTCATGGTTAACTCCTTTCAAAACTGATTTTTAAATATAGTCTGTCAATACATGATGGTCTGGCGTTTTCTTTTTTTTCACAAAACAACCGGTTATTTGTGATTAAATGAAATTATAAAAAGAAAATCTAAACTAAAAAAGATTTATGTAAGAAAAAATGACGCAAAAAATTATTAAAAATTCCCGAAATGAAATTATGTAAGATTATATGACACAAATAATTTCTGAATTTACATTTTATGAAATAATAAAAAATATACACTAGCTTGCACCATTTTTATGATTTACTGGGGGTTAAAATATGGATAAACAAAAATTGGTATTGGTAGGAAATGGGATGGCGGGTGTTCGCTGTATTGAGGAAATTTTAAAATATGATTCAAATACATTTGAGGTAACTGTCTTCGGCAGCGAGCCCCACGTTAATTATAACCGGATTTTATTGTCATCAGTATTACAAGGAAGGACATCTTTAAGAGAAATTACTATTCATGATCATGATTGGTATATCAAAAATAATATTTCGCTTTTTACAGGGGAAACAGTTGTGAAAATTGATAAGGAAAAAAAAGTAATCAAAACAGATCATAATCGTGAAGTTTTCTATGACAAGCTTATACTGGCGACAGGTTCTCTGCCTTTCGTCCTTTCCATTCCTGGAGTTGAAAAAAAAGGGGTGGTTACATTCCGGACAATTGATGATTGTCAGAAAATTATTGAAGCTTCTAAACGTTATAAAAAGGCAGTCGTAATAGGAGGCGGACTATTGGGATTAGAGGCTGCCAGTGGATTAGTAAAATTGGGTATGAACGTGGATGTAGTTCATAATTCCAAATTTATTATGCAGAAACAGCTTGATCCGACTGGATCAAAAATGCTCCAAAAAGTGTTGGAACAAGAAGGTATGAACTTTCTTCTCGGAAAAGATGTAAAAGAGATTTATGGAACCTTTCGGGTAGAAAGTATACGGTTTGAAGATGGAACGGAAGTACAAGCTGACTTGGTTGTCATGGCCACAGGGATTAAGCCAAACATTCAATTAGCAAAAGAAAGCGATATTGATACAAACCGGGGCATCATTGTAGATGACTATATGAAAACAAATTCACCAGATATATATGCTGTTGGTGAATGTGCCGAACATCGAGGAATTGTATATGGGCTTGTTCAACCGCTTTATGAACAGGCAAAAGCGTTAGCGAAGCACCTTTGCGGAATCAGCGGTGAGGGTTACAAGGGATCTGTCCAATTTACAAAGTTAAAAATTTCCGGCGTCGATGTTTTTTCAGCAGGGATAATTGATGACGGTAAAACAACTAAGGCAATTAAAATCTTTGATGAACTAAATGGTGTATATAAAAATGTTGTGTTCCAAAAAAATAAAGTGGTAGGTGCCATTCTATTTGGAGACACAAGGGACAGTACAAAATTGCTGGACCTAATGCTTAAGAAGAAAGATGTAGCCAATATCGAAAAGGTCGTCCTCCTTCAAACTCCGGAGGATAGTTCGAAGTCAATTGCTTCTATGGCACAAAATGAAATGGTATGCAACTGTAACGGAGTATCAAAAGGCGCTATTATCGAGGCTATTCAAAAAGGGGGATTAAAAACGGTTGAACAAGTAAAACAGTTTACGAAAGCTACAAGTTCTTGCGGCGGTTGCAAACCATTAGTTTCAGAACTCTTATCATATATACAGAGTAATGAATTTGATGAAACTTCTGAACAAAAATCAATGTGTTCTTGTACCGTATTAACAGAAGACGAGATTGTATACGAGATCCAGATGAGAAATCTATTATCTGTTCAGGAAGTAATGGAGGAGCTTAATTGGAAAAATGAGAAAGGATGTTCAATTTGTTATCCTGCCATACAATATTATTTAGGAATGATATACCCAGAATATGAGAATAAACAAGAGACTTATTTTGTTAATGAAAAAATGAGTGCGTCGGTCCAAAGTAATGGTACGTACTCTATTGTTCCTCAAATGTACGGCGGCTTGACGAATCCACAAGAATTAAGAAAGATTGCGGATGTTGCGGAGAAATATCGCATACCTGACATTGCAATCACGAGTGAACAGCGGATTCAATTAAGCGGTATAAGAGAAGACGAAATCGTAAATGTGTGTAATGAGTTAAACATGCGATTATGTTCTGCATATGGACACAAAGTTCAAAATGTTAAGACTTGTCTTGGAGAACATATTTGTCAATGTGATCAACAGCCGTCCCTTCAAATGGCTGTCAGCTTGGATGAGAAAACAGAATTTTTAAGCACACCATATCGTGTAAAAATAGCCGTTTCCGCTTGCATGCATAATGGTGCAGATTGTACTGCAAAAGATATCGGAGTAGTTGGGATTTATCGAGGATGGGAGATTTACGTCGGTGGAAGGAGCGGGCACGATGTACGCGCCGGACAATTATTATGCATCGCGGGAACGGTAGAAGAAGCTACGGAAATGATTTGCGGTTTTATTCAATATTATCGTGAATCAGCATATTATTTGGAGCGGATTTGGCAATGGATTGAAAGAGTGGGTTTAATTCATGTTAGAGAAGTATTGTTTGAGAAAGAACTACGCAAACAATTACTTGAACAATTGGAAGAGGATGTTTCTAAGAAAAAAAACCTGTACGAGAAAAGTTATTCCTAATGAATTTTTGGTGCATAAAAAATTTAAGAAAAGGATGAAGCGCCTTGACTGATTTATTTTTAAAATATTTTCGTTCGAAACAACAGGAAGTACAATTCGAAAAAATATATGATTCACAATGTCCGTTTTGCAGCATGCAATGCAAAATGCAGTTAATCGAACAAACGATTGTAACAAAGAAAAAATATCGTGCCGTAGGAAAAGATAACCCAACATCCGAGGGCCGATTATGTATAAAAGGAATGAATGCACACCAGCATTCCTTCAATCACGATCGAATTAAATATCCATTATTAAAAGTGAATGGTGAGTTTGTTCGGATTTCTTGGAAACAAGCATTAGACCATATAAAAGAAAATTTTACTAGAATTCAAGCTGAAGATGGACTGAATGCATTAGCTGTATATGGAAGTGCATCCATTACGAACGAGGAAGCATATTTACTCGGAAAATTTGCTCGTGTTGCCCTTAAAACAAAATATATTGATTATAACGGCCGTTTGTGTATGTCGGCAGCAGCTTCGGCTGCAAGCCAAACCTTTGGTATGGATCGGGGATTGACGAATACATTAAAAGAAATTCCATTTTCACGTGTAATTATTTTAGCAGGAACAAATATTGCTGAATGTCAGCCGACGATCATGCCGTATTTTGAAAAAGCGAAGGAAAACGGTTCCTATATTATTGTCATTGACCCTCGTGAAACAGCAACTGCGAAAATAGCGGATTTACATTTGAAAGTAAAGCCCGGAACGGATGCAGCTTTAGCAAACGGTATATTGAAAGTAATCATTGAAGAAAACTTTATTGATGAAACATTTATTCAAGAACGTGCTGTTGGATTTGCAGAGGTTAAAGACTATGTTTCTTCGCTAAATCTTGAAGAAATTGCAGAAATAACAGGTATATCAAGTGAACTGATTCGAACAGCTGCGATTAAATTCGGGCAAGAAGAAACTGGAATGATTTTTACGGCAAGGGGAGTCGAACAACAGACAAACGGTACTGCAACTGTCCGAAATTTCCTAAATATTCTGATCGCAACCGGAAAGATTGGAAAAGCTTCTTGTGGTTTTGGCGCCATTACCGGGCAAGGGAATGGTCAAGGAGCTCGAGAGCATGGGCAAAAGGCAGATCAGCTGCCGGGATACCGCAGTATAGAAAATGAAGAACATCGGGCATATATTGCAAGTGTATGGGGGATAAATCCAGAAGACCTGCCAAGAAAAGGCGTGTCAGCCTATGAAATGATTGAGAAAATCGATAAAGGTGAAATAACAGGCATGTTTCTTATGTGTTCTAATCCGATTGTCTCGAGTCCAAATGCCAATTTTGTAGAAAGGGCACTAAAAAAGTTAAAGTTCCTTGTTGCGGTTGATATGTTCATTTCGGAAACTGCCAGATTAGCAGATTTAATCTTACCAACCTCGTCTTATTTGGAAGATGAAGGAACGATGACCAATCTTGAGGGGAGAGTTACTCTGAGAGAGGCTAGTCGTCCTTGTCCGGGAGAAGTGAAACATGACTGGCAAATTATTTGTGAAATAGCAGATGCCCTTGGTAAAGGAAAATATTTTTCCTATTCAAGCGCTGAAGACATATTTAATGAGTTACGAGTAGCGAGTCGAGGTGGTATTGCTGACTATTACGGTATAACGTATGACCGTTTAAGAAAAGAAAGAGGCATCTTGTGGCCTTGTCCACATCCTGACCATAAAGGAACGAAAATGCTGTTTGAAACAGCTTTTGCGCACCCTGATGGTAAGGCGAAAATGGCTGTTGTTAAAAATGATCCTGTTGTTTCAAAAGAAAAGCCAAGCAATGAGTTCCCGTTGTACTTAACTACAGGAAGAGTGATGTCCCATTATTTGACAGGCGTGCAAACGAGAAAGAGTGCATCATTAGCAGCCAGAAACGTTGAATCATATATGGAAATACATCCTGAAACAGCATTGAAATACAACATTAAAGATCATGCATTAGTTGAAATTGAGTCAAGACGAGGAAAGATTGTCGTAAGAAGTCGATGGTCAGAAAAGATTAGAAAAGATACAATTTTTGTTCCAATTCATTGGGCGGATTCTCAAAACGTTAATCTATTGATCTCAGATGAATTAGATCCTGCTTGTAAAATGCCGGGCTTTAAAGTCAGTGCAGTAAGAATAAAACCTCTTTTGCCTACAAGTTAAAAGGAATGCAGAATTCTCAAATTATATTTCTAAAATATTCAAATAATTTTAAAAACAAAATTAGCCAAATAAAGGATAAAACAAGACACGCTTAGTTCCGAGTGTGTCTTTTATTTTGCAGAATTTTTAAATAAAAAATAATGTAAGAAAACCTTACATAAAAATTATATATATTTTTTTGTTGTGATATAGTTTAAAAAACTTATTAAGAGGAGGAACTTCGGTTGATAAAAAAAGAGTTAGTGCTTGTAGGAAATGGAATGGCGGGTGTAAAAGCTATCGAAGAGATATTAAAAATATCAAAGGGTCAATTTGAGATTACGATTTTCGGACGTGAACCCCATCCGAATTATAATAGAATCCTTCTTACAAAGGTATTACAGGGGGATACAGAAATAAAGGATATTACTATAAATGATTGGGATTGGTATGAAAAGAACAACATTCGGCTATATACAGGGGAGACGGTCGTTAAAGTAGATTCTGAGAAAAAAGAAGTTGTTACAGATTCAGGAAGAACGAAATCTTATGATGAACTCATTATCGCCACAGGATCGCTTCCAACCATGCTTCCAATTCCGGGAGTTGAAAAAGAAGGGGTGGTTCCATTCCGAACAATGGATGATTGTCAAAAAATTATTGAAATTTCTAAGCTTTATAAAAAGGCAGTCGTAATCGGCGGCGGACTATTAGGTTTAGAGGCTGCCAGTGGATTAGCAAAGTTGGGGATGAAAGTGGATGTAGTCCATAAATCGGAATATATTATGCAGAAACAGCTTGATCCAACTGGATCAAAAATGCTCCAAAAAGAGTTGGAACAGCTAGGTATCAACTTTCTTCTGGGAAAAGATACAAAAGAGATTTTTGGAACCTCTCGGGTAAAGGGCATACAGTTTAAAGATGGAACAAAGCTTGAAGCAGATTTAGTAGTAATGGCTGTTGGTATTCGTCCAAATATTGAATTGGCTAAACAATCCGGCCTTGCTGTAAACCGCGGGATTATTGTAAACGATTATTTACAGACTAGCATTCCACATATTTATGCAGTTGGAGAATGTGCAGAGCATGAAGGAATTGCATATGGTTTAGTTTCACCACTATTCGAGCAAGCAAAAGTATTAGCCGAACATATTTGCGGGGTCGAAGCTAAACCTTATAAAGGATCCGTTTTATCCACACAGTTAAAAGTGTCAGGTATCGAAGTGTTTTCTGCCGGTGATTTTAAAGAGGGCGGAGATAAAAAAGCCATTAAAATATTTGATGAACAAGATCGTATCTATAAGAAAATTGTTTTACGAGGCAGCCAAATTGTTGGTGCTGTTCTGTTTGGTGATACAAAAGAAGGAAATCGCCTGTTTTCCATGATTAAAAAGGGAGAGGACATTTCTCATACTACAAAAGTAACAATCTTGCAGCCGGTAGGAGAAGAGGTAAGCGAAAGTTTAGTTGCCAGCATGAGTACGGAAGAAATTATATGTGGATGTAACGGGGTCTCAAAAGGGGCCATTATCCAAGCGATTCATGAACACGGTTGTTCTTCAGTTGATGAAATAAAGGCTTGTACAAGTGCATCTCGTTCCTGTGGAGGCTGTAAGCCACTTGTTGCAGATCTCTTAAAATATACACTCGGATCCGAGTTTGATGCTGACGCTCAGAAAGAGGCAATTTGCGGCTGTACTACATTATCAAAAGATGAAGTTGTCGAAGAAATTCGATCTAAAGGATTGACCCATGTAAAAGAAGTGATGAATGTTCTTAAATGGCGGAACGAGGAAGGCTGTTCAAAATGCCGTCCTGCAATCAATTATTATTTAGGGATGGTTAATCCAACAGAATACGAAGATGAAAAAGAATCCAGATTTGTTAATGAACGTATGCATGCCAATATACAAAAAGACGGAACATACTCTGTTGTCCCTCGTATGTACGGTGGTGTGACCAATTCGATGGAATTAAGACGCATTGCAGACGTTGTCGATAAATTTCAAATACCTTTAGTTAAAGTAACCGGGGGACAACGTATAGATTTGTTGGGAGTGAAAAAAGAAGATTTACCGAAAGTATGGGAAGAACTAGGGATGCCATCCGGTTTTGCTTATGGAAAATCGGTACGTACAGTTAAAACATGTGTGGGTGAGCAGTTCTGCCGGTTTGGAACCCAAGATTCTATTTCATTAGGGATCGCACTGGAAAAGAAATTTGAAGGCTTATACACTCCTCATAAAATTAAGATGGCTGTTTCTGCATGTCCAAGAAACTGTGCTGAATCAGGAATAAAAGATCTCGGCGTTGTTGGAATAGAAGGAGGATGGGAAATTTACGTCGGGGGCAATGGCGGTACACATTTGCGGGCAGCAGATCTATTAACTAAAGTAAAAACAGCTGAAGAAGTGATAGAAATCGCCGGTGCTTTTTTGCAATATTATCGTGAAACGGCAAACTATTTAGAACGTACATCCGCATGGGTGGAACGTGTTGGTTTATCGCATATTCAATCCATACTTGATGATAAGAATAAACGGAAAGAGTTAAATGCTCGAATGGATGAGGCATTATCAGTATACAAAGATCCTTGGAAAGAAATTGTTGAAAATAAAAAATTAAAAGAGGAACTGTTTGAAAATGTTGTCATGTCATAATCTTCAAAGGAAGAAAATGTATAGGAGGAAATTGAACATATGGTGAATAAAAGCATTGCAAAAGTAAAGGTAGGTCCTGTTTTGTACCTGCCGGAACGATTAGGGAAAACCATCCGAATTGAAGATAAAGAAATTGCCGTATTTAAATTGTCAAATGGAAAAATACGAGCGGTTGAAAATCGCTGTCCTCATAAAGGAGGGGTTTTGGCAGAAGGTATAGTCAGCGGTGAGTTTGTATTTTGTCCGATGCATGATAGGAAAATATGCTTAGAGGATGGAAAAGTCCAAGAGCCGGATACAGGATGCGTCAGAACGTATGAAACAATAGTAGAAGATGGAGAAGTCTATTTGCTTTTCGAACAGTAAAAATGTTTAAACTGCTACGCATTTTTGATACGACCAAATAGAAAGAAAATTTCATAATTTGAAAAAAATCGAGAGGGAATGGCTTTTCGTTTTTAGAAACAGCTTAAGCAAGAGGGAAGGATGAAGAAAATGGGGAAAGTTTACTTGGTTGGTGCAGGACCTGGTGATCCTGAGCTTATTACATTAAAAGGATTGAGATGTATCCAAGAAGCAGATGTTATTTTATACGATCGATTAATAAATAATGAATTGCTGAACTATGCCAAACCGAATGCGGAATTGATTTACTGCGGTAAGCTGCCAGGTTTTCATTTGCTGCAGCAAGAGACAATCAACCATTTTCTTGTGAAGTATGCAAAAAAAGGAAATATTGTGACGAGATTGAAAGGCGGGGACCCATTCGTTTTTGGAAGGGGCGGAGAAGAGGCGGAAGATCTTGTGAAAAATGGGGTACAGTTTGAAATCGTACCGGGAATCACAGCGGGAATAGCAGCGCCGGCATATGCTGGCATTCCCGTTACACATCGCGAGTACGGCTCATCATTTGCCTTCATTACAGGCCACCGAAAAAGCGGTGAAGAAGACAGCCATAAGTGGGATGCACTTGCAAAAGGGATCGATACTCTCGCCATCTATATGGGGGTAAAAAATCTTCCTTACATCCAGCAAAAGCTGCTTGAACATGGGAAAAATCCAAATACGCCGGTAGCATTCATTCATTGGGGAACGTTCCGCGAACAAAAAACGGTCGTAAGCACTCTTGAATTTGCCGCAGAAACAGCCGTAAAGCAAAAAATTGAAAATCCTACTCTTATTATTATTGGAGAGGTTGTCAAGATGCGGGAGAAAATCAGTTGGTTCGAGCAGCTGAATATCGATGAAAAACTGCTTGTAAACGAGGGAGTATAATGGAAGCTATTCTTTATATATGTCATGGAAGCAGGGTGAAAAAAGCGTGTGAGCAGGCCATTGATTTTATAAAAAAATGTATGGATCAAAATCCTGAAAAAAAAATTCATCATCCCATATCTGCTCTTTACAAGAATTTTAATGAATACCATTGAAAAAACCATTAATGCCCGCTTCGCTGATGGACAAAAGGAATATATATTATGCGATTATCTCGGATACCACCCGTTGATCGGAAACATATTGAAGGAACGTTTTACTGAACTTTCGGGAGGAATTGAAAATGTATCCTATTATGCTTGATATGAACAATAAACTATGTGTTGTCATTGGCGGCGGTAAAATTGCTTATCGAAAAGTTTGAGGGGTCTGACCCCTTGTTTATGAGTTAGCCCCTTTTTTTTGTGCTTCTTGCATGGGTGTAATCTATTTAACATCTCGAAAACCTATGTGCTTATATGCAGGAAAACAAATACTATTTCTTTGTCGTTTTCTTCAGAAAACAATTTACTTTTAACTTCAAAAAAACCATGTCATGTAATTTAAAAATAATAGTACGTTTCAAATACATGTAACAATACATAAAATTTTCTATTTTTGGTTTAAAGGATTGATCCATTATCAAGACTGGATGTTGTTAAATAAGCATTCGATAAGGTGAAGTTGTAAATAATTTATTCGGAGGGTCAGATATGACGCACGTTCGCTTTGATTTCTCGAAAGCCATTGAGTTTTTTCGTGAACATGAACTTACATACTTGAGAGATATGGTAAAAGCAGCTCATCATTCGCTGCATGAAAAAACCGGAACAGGGAGCGATTTTTTAGGCTGGATTGATCTGCCGTTTGATTATGATAAAGAAGAGTTTATCCGAATTCAAAAAGCGGCAGAAAAAATAAAAAATGATTCAGATGTATTATTAGTAATCGGTATCGGCGGTTCGTACTTAGGTGCCCGCGCAGCAATTGAAATGCTGCAGCACAGCTTTTATAACGTTCTGCCGAAAGAAAAACGAAGCACACCGCAAATTTTGTTTGTCGGAAATAATATCAGTTCAACATATATGAAAGACATGATGGACCTGTTAGAAGGCAAAGATTTCTCCATCAATGTCATCTCCAAATCAGGCACGACCACGGAACCGGCGATTGCATTTCGGATTTTCCGCAACTTGCTTCAGGAAAAGTATGGGGTGGAAGTGGCGCGAAAACGTATTTATGCAACAACAGATAAAGCAAAAGGTGCACTAAAAACACTTGCCAATAAAGAAGGATATGAGTCATTTGTTATTCCTGATGATATAGGCGGCCGTTACTCCGTATTAACTGCTGTAGGTTTGCTTCCTATTGCAGTCAGTGGCGCCGATATTGAAGCAATGATGAAAGGGGCAGCCCGTGCACGGGAGGCCTTCGGAAAATCGGAGCTCGAAGAAAACCCTGCCTATCAGTATGCTGCAATAAGAAACATTCTTTACAATAAAGGCAAAACAATTGAAATGCTCATTACCTACGAACCTGGCCTTCAATATTTTGCAGAATGGTGGAAACAATTATTTGGCGAAAGCGAAGGGAAAGACCTAAAAGGAATATTCCCGGCTTCGGCAAATTTCTCTACGGACCTTCACTCATTAGGTCAATATATTCAAGAAGGCCGCCGAGATTTATTTGAAACCATTATAAAAGTTGAAAAGCCGCGGCATGAATTGACGATTGAAGAAGAAGCAAACGACTTGGACGGCTTGAATTACCTTGCCGGCAAAACAGTTGATTTCGTTAATAACAAAGCATTTGAAGGAACATTGCTTGCCCATACAGATGGAGGAGTGCCGAACCTTGTTGTTTCCATTCCGCAATTAGATGAGTATACATTCGGCTATTTAGTGTACTTCTTTGAAAAGGCATGCGCAATGAGCGGATATTTGCTTGGAGTTAATCCATTTGATCAGCCCGGAGTTGAAGCATATAAAGCAAATATGTTTGCCTTGCTCGGAAAACCGGGCTTTGAAGAGAAAAAAGAAGAGCTTGAAAAACGCCTGAAATAACGAAAATAGAGAGGCTGATTTAGAAGGTCATTGTCTAACGACTGTTTATTATTTTCATTCATCGTGTTGGCTGATATGCCATGGTGCTTTCTTCTATTTTTAATATATGAGCCTTAATTCTGATATATGAGCCTTTTGTCAATAAATGATCCTTCGCTCACATTAATAAGCTTTTATTCCATATTTGACCAAACGAAAATCCACTCCATTTTTTTGCTGAATCATTCTACTTGACTCTGCTAGTTCATAAGCTAAAATGAATGATGTCTGTTTAATACATTCATTTAAGAAATTGAAAGCGTCTTTACAAAGGCGCTTTCCTTTTCTATTTGCGGGGGAATAATATGAAAAGCCGATTGCCTTTTACGATATCTAAGACAGAGTCATTTTTTCAAAAATTGAATGAGTGGATCGGAGATGTATTTTACGACATCCTTCCGGAAGCCGGATTTGAACTGAGGGATGAACAAGTTTATATGGCATTCCAGCTTGAAAAAGCTTTTAAAGAAAAGAAGGTGATTTTTGCCGAAGCCGGGGTTGGAACGGGAAAAACGATCGTCTATCTCTTATACGCCATCGCGTATGCCCGTTACACGAATAAGACGGCGATTATTGCTTGTGCAGATGATACATTGATTGAGCAGCTAGTCAAGAAGGAAGGGGATATCGCGAAATTAGAAAAAGCATTATCCCTTAATATTGATGTACGGCTTGCAAAGTCGAGAGATCAGTATTTGTGCTTAAATAAACTGGATCATGTTTATCTTCAAGAAGAGGAATATACTGATGTTTATGAAAGGCTTCCTGCGTTTATTAATGGAGATTCATCGATGCAGTCTTTCCATCATTATGGTGACCGGAAAGATTACCCTGAGCTGACGGATGAGCAATGGGATAAAGTAGCGTGGGATCCTCTTCAAGATTGTTTCAGCTGCGTGAGGCGGCATCGGTGCGGGCAAACTCTTCATCGTGAATATTATCGCGGAGCTCGAGACTTAATCATCTGTTCACACGATTTTTATATGGAACATATTTGGACGAAAGAGTCGAGAAAACGCGAAGGTCAGCTTCCGCTTTTGCCGGATGCCTGTGCAGTCGTTTTTGATGAAGGCCATCTTCTCGAGTTTGCGGCTCAAAAAGCGTTAACATACCGGTTAACCGAACAAACATTAGAAAGTCTTTTGACAAGATTATCACCGAATGATATTAGAGAAAAAACGTTAATGAAAATAGAAGAAGTGATCTTTCAAAGTGAAACGTTTTTTGATGTGTTAACAAGCGCTTCTTCGAAAGTAGCCGGATCTGATAAACAAGTGATCGAGAAAACCCAATCCGTTTTTGAGCGTGGAAAAAGGCTTCTTAAAACCATTCATGACCTGGAAGAAGAATTAGTGTTTGAAAGTGAAATGTTTACGATCAACGACTATGATTTAAAAATAGTTGAAGAATACTTGGAACAAATCACGTACTCTCTGTCCCTTTTTCTGAAATATACAAAAGGGATTTCATGGTTTGAAAAGAACAGCGAAGAAAAAACACTCGTCATTATGCCAAAAATGGTTAAAGAGATTATGAGGGAAGAAGTATTTTCTCAAAATATACCGTTTATTTTTTCTTCAGCGACGCTATCTGAAAATCAATCTTTTGAATATATGGCAAGAAGTCTTGGCATTGATAAATACTTATCTTTTTCAGTTGCTTCGCCTTTTGACTATAATCAAAATATGAAGATTTTTTTGAAGAAATTTCCATCAGACGATCTATCGGAAAAGTTGGTTTATACACTGAAGGATATAAAGAAGACAAACGGGAAAACCCTTGTATTATTTAATGATTTAAACCACTTGTCAGAGTTTAAGAAGTTTGCAGGAGAGTCTGCACCTTTTCCAATTTACTATGAAGGTGATGCAGAAATCAGTAATCTCGTTTCCAAGTTTCAAAATGAAGAAGAATCCGTACTTTGTTCCACCCATCTTTGGGAAGGGCTGGATATTCCCGGAAGATCTTTGGAAAATGTCATTATTTTTTCGCTTCCATTTCCGCCGAAAGATCCTGTCTTCACTGCGAAAAGTGAAGAATCAGACAATCCTTTTTGGGAAGTCGACATTCCTTACATGCTGCTGCGCTTAAGACAAGGGGTCGGAAGGCTGATTAGGAGCCGTTATGATAAGGGTCACGTTCACATTTTGATAAATAAGGAAGAAAATAATGAAGTGATTGAGCAAGTGAAAAGAGTTTTGCCAACGGATGTCATTGAAATTTGAATGTTAGAGGATGATGGTCATTGTATATGCCCTCATCCCCTTTTTTTTTCGGAAAACGAAATTTTACTGTAAATAAAAGCCTATTTATCAGAAAAATATGATAAAATTTAAAAGCAGGCTTATTTTAGGAGGAATTTTTGCATGAGTGAAGCATTAAGACTTTTAGAATATGAATTTTTAGAATATGTAAAGAAAATGAGTGCTTTTTCGGAAGCGCTTTCCCTGATTTATTGGGATCTTCGAACAGGAGCTCCAAAAAAGGGAGCAGATCAGCGTTCAGAAGTGATCGGAATACTTTCATCGGAAGTTTTTAAAATGTCTACTTCGGAAGAAATGGCAGCATACATAGTAAAATTGTCATCAGCAAAAGATTTATCAGAAGTGACGAAAAAGACGTTGGAAGAATGTAAAAAAGAATATGACCGCAATCGAAAAATCCCTGCAGAAGAATATAAAGAATATGTCATTTTGCAGTCAAAGGCTGAATGTATTTGGGAAGAGGCAAAAGCAAAATCTGATTTTGAGTTATTCCGCCCATACCTTGAAAAGCTGGTTGAAATGAATAAAAGATTTATTGGGTATTGGGGCTATACAGGTAATAAATATAATACGCTTCTAGATTTATACGAACCGGGTGTAACCGTAGACATACTTGACCGTGTTTTCACTAAATTACGCGAAAAAATTGTTCCGTTGATTAAGGCAATTTTCGAATCTCCAAATAAACCAAAAACGGACTTCCTATTTAAAAGATTTCCAAAAGAAAAGCAGCGCGAATTTAGTCTCGAGATACTTAAACAAATGGGTTATAATTTTGACGCCGGACGGTTGGATGAAACCGTTCATCCATTCGCTATCGGCTTAAACCCGGGTGATGTGAGAGTTACGGCAAAATATGATGAAAACGATTTCCGTACTGCTGTTTTCGGAACGATTCATGAAGGCGGACACGCTTTGTATGAACAAAATATTTCTTCCAGCTTAATTGGTACGCCGCTTTGTACAGGAACATCGATGGGAATACATGAATCTCAATCATTGTTTTATGAGAATTTTGTCGGGCGGCATTATTCTTTCTGGAAGAAAAACTATGATTTATTGAAAAAATACGCAAATGGCCAATTCGACGATGTGGAACTGGATGAGTTTTATCGGGCGATCAATGAATCAAAACCGTCGCTTATCCGAATTGAAGCAGATGAATTAACGTATCCGCTGCATGTCATCATTCGGTACGAGATTGAAAAGGGATTGTTTAATGATGAGATCAATGTGAGAGACCTCCCGCAAATTTGGAATGATAAATATGAGGAATATTTAGGAATCCGTCCGGATAGTGATGCGAATGGCGTACTTCAGGATGTTCACTGGTCAGGAGGAAGCTTCGGCTATTTCCCTTCGTATGCTTTAGGCTATATGTATGCAGCACAGTTTAAACAAACAATGCTGAAGGAATTGCCGAACTATGACGAACTTCTTGAATCAGGAAATTTGCTTCCTATTAAAGAATGGTTTACTGAAAAAGTCCATCAATTTGGTAAAATGAAAAAACCTTTGGAAATATTGCAAGATGTTACCGGAGAAGGGTTAAACGCTAAATATTTAATTGATTATTTGTATGAAAAGTATCAGAAAGTATACCAATTAAGCTAGTAAAATTGAGGCTGTCTTATAAGGGTCTGACCCCATGTGCATTTATCAATATATAACACATTTATCCAACATTATGTACAATATATTGTGTTATGGGTCTGACCCTTATGTTTTTGCGACAGCCACGCAACCTTGTTACTTAAAAAGTTTGGCAAGGTTTTTTTTATGTAAATTCGAGTTATACAATCGAAGCGATAAATTACTTGGAAAACGGAGAGGAAAATGAGAAACTATCTGCCTTATTTATGCATTGCCTGTGGTGCTGCATTATGGGGGCTGATTGCTTTTTTTGTAAGAGGCCTTTCAAGCTTTGGATTCACGGCAATGGAAATTGTAGCCATTAGGGTGACTGCTGCAGCAATTTTGCTATTGGTTATAGGACTTATAAAATTTTCAAGCCAAATAAAAATTTCAATGAAAGATTTGCCGATGTTTTTTGGAACGGGAATTTTAAGTATCGTCTTTTTTAATTGGTGTTATTTTACAGCAATTGATTATATGCCCATTTCACTAGCCGTTATATTGCTTTACACGTCAACGGCTTTTGTTGCTGTCCTATCGTTTATTTTTTTGAAGGAATCGTTGAAGGTTAAAAAGATAACAGCAGTGATCGGAACGATGACAGGTTGCGTTCTTATTGCAGGGCTAACCGGTGAATCGCAGCAAACAATATCGATTTGGGCTCTGTTGATAGGACTTGGATCAGGGCTTGGCTATGCATTATATAGTATTTTCGGGAAATTTGCATTACGAAAATATTCCCCGTTTACAGTAACACTATATACTTTTGTTGTTGCAGATATCGTCTTGTTTCCGATTGTTCGTTTATGGGAGAAAAGTGAACGGTTATTGGATTTTAACGTGTTGGTCTATGCCACCGGGCTTGGATTTATTCCAACTGTTCTTGCCTATATCTTATATACATGGGGACTGGAAAGAACTGAAAGCAGCAAGGCGGCAGTTATCGCTACTGTCGAGCCAATTGTGGCAACAATTCTTGGAGTTGTTTTTTATCATGAAGAATTAACATGGCTGCAAATTGGAGGTTCTTTATTGATTCTTGCATCAGTAATCGTTGTCAACCTTCCTGCCGGAAACGGAAATTTAATAACAGCAGGGAAGGACGGTTCAGAAAACAAAAAACCTGCCTCAGCCAAAAATTGAGGCAGGTTCTGCAAGTTATCTATTACCAGAATTTATAACCTTTTGATCCCGGAGGAGCATTTTGAATGATATCTATAAGCGGAATTGTGTACGCGAATAAAATCAGGGCAGCTGTAACGCCGAGCCATAATTTCCAATTTTCCAATACCATTGGCGTTTTTTCAGCTTCTTCAGCAACTTCTCCAACAGGGAATTCCTGCTCGCCTTTTGGTGCAAAGAATGCAAGGTTAATAAAGATGTAAAGCATCAGGATAATGGACAGGAACAAGATCGTACCGCCAACTGCCTGTGCAATTTGATATGGAATCCATTCCAAAGCTTTCTGAGAATCACCATAAGTTGAGAATGCTGAACGTCTTGGTGCTCCAAGAAGACCGGCAGCATGCATTGCACCTGACATAAAGGTCATCCCGATTGCCCAAAGGACACCTTGTACGATCGCAAGCTTATTCATTTTTTTAGTAAGTGTCCGTCCGGTTAAATGCGGTATTAGCCAGTACGAAATACCGAAGTATGTTAAAATAACAGCCGTTGCAATTGTTAAATGGAAGTGTCCTGTTACCCAAATCGTATTATGGACGACTTGATTCATCTGGTGGGAAGCATTGACGATACCGCCTGCACCCCCAGGAATAAATGCCAGCATTCCAATAAACGGCACGACAAAGCGTGCGTCTCCCCATGGAAGCTTCTTAATCCAACCGAATAATCCGGCAGCACCTTTTGAGCGCCCGTAATTTTCAAATGTTGCAAATAAAGAGAAAGCAGTCATTAAAGACGGAATTGCAACCAAGAATGTTAAAATAACCTGCAAGAATTTCCAGCCTGGGTCAATCCCTGGTTCAACTAATTGATGGTGGAAACCAACCGGGATTGAGAAAAGCAATAATAATATGAAAGATAATCGAGCCAATGAATCAGAGAAAATTTTTCCGCCAATAACTTTTGGAATAACGACATACCATGCCATATACGCAGGCAGCAGCCAGAAGTATACGAGCGGATGCCCAAAGTACCAGAAAAGAGTACGAGTGAGTAATACATTTACTGTATCAATTAAGCCTAAAGACCAAGGAAGCAATTGAGTCAGTACACTGATCGCAACTCCGAGGGTTGCAATAATCCACAATAAGGTGTTTACTAATGCCATAAATGTAAGAAGAGGACTTGGTTTGCCAGGGTTGGCTTTTCTCCACTTTACATATGACATAATGACGACCACTCCGCCAAGCCAACTTCCTACAATTACAAGAGTAAGCCCGAGATAGAAAATAGCATGAGCCTGCAGAGGTGCATAGAATGTATAAAGTACAGATGCTTTATTCAGTAATATCATAACAGCAGCCATTACTGTACCGGTTGTCATTAACAAGAAACCGGTCCATCCGATGTTCCGCTGGCCGTTTGACAGCGTACCGGAAGTACGGCTGACAGCTGCTATCTGAAATCCAGTAATAAAGAAAGTAGTTAAGACAAGTCCTAAAACAACACCATGAACGGTCAATATTTGATAGTAGCCGATTCCGGCAGGCAATTCAAATTTACCTGAACGAACTAACGTTTGTAATAATCCGCATAGTCCGCCAATTGCTAATGCAATAAATGCCACATAAAAATGGGCCATTGCCAATTTGCCATCACGGCGGTCAACCTTTAAATAAGCTGATGGGCTATTCATTATTCAACCACCTCAATTTTTGAAGTCATCATATGGTGACCGACACCACAGTATTCATTGCATACAAGCGTATATTCTCCCGCTTTATCAAAGGTTGTGACTATTTCTGATATATATCCGGGTTCAAGCATCATGTTGATGTTTGTTCCGGCAATTTCAAATCCGTGGACAACATCTTTTGTGGTAGCGATCACTTTTACTTTTGCCCCTTTTGGAACTTGTACTTGACCTGGATTATAATTGAAAGCAGAAGCAACAAATACAAGTTCATAGTCCCAATCTTTTCCTTCCACTTTCTTTAGTCCGGGCTTATTAAATGGGGCTGTCTCGTCTACCTTTTCCGGATCGATGGTCGCCAGACAGCTTGGCGGTTGATTGCCCAAATAGAAAGCACTTACACCAACGGTCGACAAGAATACGATTAACATCCCGACACCAAATATTAGCCAAATTTTTTCGAACTTATGAAGATGCATGGCTTTTTAGCTCCTCTCTAACGATTAAAAACGCTCTAAATATAGGAAATAGACCCCTAACCAAGTAACAACAATGAAAAAACCGAGCAAGAAAACGGAAGCTAATGTTCCCTTTAATGTAGTGCTCTCTTCATTTTTAGTTTCTGTTTTTTTGGCAAGTTGCGGTTCTGCCATTGTATATCCCTCCTTTCTGGAAATTGGAATAAATACATGATTTCACTTTCATAATACAAAACAATTTTGAAACTTCCATATGGTTTTAATATGTTCACAAAGTATTCATTCCTTATGTAATTACTATGTTAATAGTGAAAAATTGAAATATCAGTGATTAAAGTCACATATAGAGGTTTGAAAATGTGAAGAAAATGTGAAGATTGTAATAGGAGATGTTTTACGATAGACGATATTAGGAAGAAAAAGGGATTCATTTTTTGTTTCAATTATTAAGCTCATTAAAAAATGGAAACCAAATTTTTGTTTTAAAATACTGTAATTTTTCTCTATTTGGCTGTGTGATAAATCCGAATATTTTTTTATTTTTTCGGAAATATTCGTTTATTGATTTATCATTCATTGATGTTATAATGTTAGTAATTTCATATGCATTCACTCATATAATGGCGGGGATATGGCCCGCGAGTCTCTACCGGAACACCGTAAATGTTTCGACTATGGGTGAGCAATGGAGAGAACGCTATTAATCAGCGTCATTTTTATTACCTCCAATGCAGAAGCCTGGAGGTCATTGCTTCACTCATTTTTTTGAGGAATGCAATGATCTTCAGGCTTTATGCTTTTAGCCATTATGAAAAGGAGGAGAACATGGATTTACTAAAGAAAAAGATTCGGGATGAAGGTGTCATTCTTTCAAATTCGGTCTTAAAAGTGGATTCTTTTCTTAATCATCAAATTGATCCTGTTTTAATGAAAGAAATAGGGAGAGAATTTGCCCGGCTGTTTCAAAACGAAAAGATTACGAAAGTTTTAACAGTTGAGTCTTCAGGAATTGCACCGGGACTAATGACTGCTATACAGCTCGGGGTGCCGGTTGTATTTGCAAGAAAAAGAAAGTCTCTTACATTAGCGGACGATTTGCTTACTGCCTCTGTTTACTCGTTTACAAAGCAAGAAACAAATGAAATATCTGTTTCTCGAAAATATGTCACATCAGATGACAAAGTTTTGATTATTGATGATTTTTTAGCAAATGGCCAGGCAGCTTTAGGTTTGGCGGAAATTGTCCAAAAAGCCGGGGCAAAAGTAGCCGGTTTTGGAATCGTCATTGAAAAGTCTTTTCAGAAAGGAAGCGAATTATTGCGGTCTAAAGGATTTAGGGTGGAGTCTCTTGCAAGAATTGATTCGCTTGAAGACGGGTTAGTCCAATTTATTGAAAATGAATCGGAGGTAGTAAATGTATGAAACCGAACATGTTCAAAATCGCTTCACTCGGAATACAGCATGTTCTTGCAATGTATGCCGGTGCCGTTGTTGTGCCGTTAATCGTCGGCGGAGCATTAGGACTTACAAGTGAACAGTTAACGTATTTAGTTTCCATAGATATTTTAATGTGCGGAATTGCGACGATTCTTCAAGTTTGGAAAAATAAATTTTTCGGGATTGGTTTGCCGGTTGTTTTAGGCTGTACATTCACTGCTGTTGGACCAATGATCGCCATCGGCGGGCAATACGGAATTTCAGCGATTTATGGATCAATCTTAGTTTCCGGAATATTTGTTTTTTTAATTTCTCAATATTTTGGCAAGCTTGTGAAATTTTTTCCGCCTGTTGTTACCGGATCGGTTGTAACTATTATTGGAATCACACTGATCCCGGTTGCGATGAACAATATGGCCGGGGGGCAGGGCAGCAAAGATTTCGGGTCACTCTCTAATATTGCACTGGCATTTGGAACATTGCTTTTTATTATTGCTATTTATCGCTTTTTTACAGGTTTTATTCGTTCGATTTCCATCTTGCTCGGGCTGTTGGCCGGAACGCTAGTTGCTTTTTTAATGGGAAAAGTGGATTTTACAGCTGTCGGAGAGGCTTCGTGGTTCCATATGGCAAAACCGTTTTACTTTGGTATGCCGACATTTGAATTGACGGCAATTTTAACGATGATTTTAGTTGCGATCGTGAGCTTGGTTGAATCTACTGGGGTTTATTTTGCCTTAGGCGATATTTGCAATCGCAAATTATCTGAGAAGGATCTTGCAAATGGCTACAGGGCTGAAGGCCTTGCGATTATACTCGGTGCCTTATTTAATGCGTTTCCATATACAACCTATTCCCAAAATGTCGGCCTCGTTCAGCTGTCCGGAGTGAAAGGAAAACAAGTGATTTATACAACAGGCGCTTTTCTTGTTGTCCTAGGACTTGTTCCTAAAATTGGCGCGCTTACAACCGTCATTCCACCGGCTGTCCTCGGCGGTGCCATGGTGGCAATGTTTGGCATGGTCATGGCTTACGGCATCAAAATGTTAAGCAAGGTAGATTTTACGTCACAGGAGAATTTGCTTATTATTGCCTGCTCTGTAGGAATGGGGCTGGGTGTTACAGCCGTACCGGATTTGTTTGCGAAAATGCCTGAAAGCTTACGCATTTTGACGGACAACGGAATTGTAGCAGGCAGTTTAACTGCGATTTTCCTAAATATCGTTTTTAACTTGCTGCCGAAAAGAAAACCGGCACAGTTTTCTGGAAAAATAAGTGGACAGGAAGCTTCATAATGTACAACATATCTTTGAAAAGAGTTTGGAGAAATCCAGGCTCTTTTTTTAAACAAGAATGAAATTATGGAAATGGACGAATACTAGCACAAAACTAAAAAAGGAGGATTTGCCTTGGGAAAATGGAATGAGGAAGCTGCACCTAACAATAATTTGCCATCAAATACCATCCGGGACTCAAAAATAGCCGGCAAGAATCAGCGGGTTGGCCATGAATTCTCTGAAGAATTGGCAGATGGCGGTGAACGAAATAAAACCATCGCCCGCCAGCAATCAAAGATGTAAGATTATTTTTTCGGAAAAGGTGTTCTTTGTCACAATCCCGATTTGCTTTAAATAAAATAAAGCAAGATTGACTAGCAGGGGAAGAGTGAACAAAGAATGAAAAAGTATTATTGTGATCGTTGCCGCCGTTTATACAATGAAAAGCAAATTTGTACATCATGCGGATTGTTGGCTTCAAACTCAATCTGGATCGAAGTCCAAAAACATAATGAAAAAAATCAGTAAAGATGGCATAGGATTTTCCATTGCATTTCTTCATTTATTGAGAAATGGAAAGATAAATAGCCCCGTCCATATGATACTGGAAATGATTGAGAGTGATATTTTGGCGTGCAAAGTATATAATAAGATTGCACAACAACTCCTTCAAAACGAATTGCTTCCTCCTAATGGGGGAAGCTTTTTTTCTTTTCAAAAATCGAAGTTCTTATCGTGTGTTTCGATTGTTTGATTGTATACTCTTCACTTTAATGGAAAAAGTAACTTTACATGATCCTAAAGGAGAGTAAGAAACAATGCCGATCATTTTGTCTGTAGCAGAAGCGATTCCGCCTTACGTCATTGAACAGCAGCAAGCGATGGAATTTGCGGGTGAGCTTTTTTCGGATTCGTTCAGAGACATTGAGAGGCTGTTAAAAGCTTTTCAAAACGGACAGATAGAAAAGCGCCATTTCGTAAAAGAGCTCGAATGGTTCAAGGGCAGCAGAACATTCGAGGAAAAAAACAATGCTTATGTTGAGGAAGCAGTAAAATTAGGTGTGGAAGCAATAAAGAAATGTTTAACAAGTTCTACTTTCTTAACAAACGAAATTCCTTATGAAGAAATTGATGCGATCATTACTGTTTCAACAACCGGTATTGCAACACCGAGTATTGAAGCAAGAATTATGAATATCCTTCCATTTTCCTCATACACGAAAAGGATACCAATCTTTGGTCTAGGGTGTGCCGGAGGAGCTGCCGGATTATCAAGGGCTTTTGAATACTGTCTTGCTTTTCCGAAAGCAAAGGTTCTTGTTTTATCAATTGAATTATGCAGTTTAACATTTCAAAGAAACGACCGTTCCAAAAGCAATTTAATCGGAACTTCCTTATTTGCTGACGGCGTAGCTTGTGCTGTCGTATGCGGCAGTGAGTCGGATCTATCGAAATATCAAAAGCGGGCTTCATCTCCAAACATTTTTGCCACTCAATCGTCGACAATGAAAAACACTCTTGATGTAATGGGGTGGGATGTCAAGAATGATGGACTGTTTGTTGTTTTTTCAAAAGATATTCCAACGAAGATTGAGACTTGGCTAAAACCAAATGTAGAAAAACTGACCCGTGAGTGGAATATCGGATTAAATGACATTGATCATTTCATTGCCCATCCCGGAGGCAAAAAAGTGCTGGAAGCGTATGTGAAAGAACTTAATCTTCCTGAAGATATGACAAAAGATTCTCTCGAAATATTAAAGGAATATGGGAATATGTCTTCGGCAACCATCATATATGTGTTACGGAGGATTATGGAAAAAGCGAATAAAGGTGAAATAGGCTTGGCTGCCGCTCTTGGGCCGGGATTCAGCTCTGAATTACTGTTAATGAGGTGGGTATAATGGCATTCTGGCTATTCATTTCAGTGATCATCATTCAACGATTACTCGAATTAATAGTGGCGAAACAAAATGAAAAGTGGATGAAAAGTCAAGGAGCTGTTGAATTCGGCCAAAAACATTACCCAATAATCGTAATTGTGCATATTCTATTCTTCTTCGCATTGATAATAGAGGTACAATATTTTCATAAAGACATCTCGCCCCTTTGGACATTGTTATTAGTTGCTTTTCTTGCTGCACAGGCCATTCGCATATGGGCGCTGTTATCACTCGGGAGATTCTGGAACACAAAAATTCTTGTCCTGCCGGGAGCATCAGTCGTAAAAAAAGGACCTTATAAATTTTTGAAACATCCGAATTATTGTGTAGTGGCGCTTGAATTTATCATCATACCTTTAATGTTTCAAGCTTATTTTACTGCGATCCTTTTTTCATTGTTAAATACTTTCGTCTTATCGGTTCGCATACCCGCCGAAGAGAAAGCGCTTAAGAAATTGACAGAATACGAACTTTCTTTTAAAAGGAAAAATCGATTCATTCCAAATAATGCTAATAAATTGTGAAAAATTGAACCTTCATATTGAAAATGATTATCGTTCATGATAAAATTCTAATTGAATTTGAAAGTTATTCTCACTATCATTTTCCAAGGATGGTGTTACATATGGTGACTCTATTTGTTGTTTCTACGGTTGTTGTTTATGGTTTTGTTATGAAATATGTTCTTCAAAATGTGACCAAACCTGCCCAGTCAACAAAATAATATCATTTTTGTTATGCTTACCGCCCGGGGAACCTCCCGGGCTGTTTTGTTATAAACTGTTAAATGGAAAATCAACAAAGACTTATATGAAAGTATAGAAAAATCGTTTACAATGGAATCAATATTGAAATGTTCAGATAAGGGGTATTTTATTTATGATTAAGACAATTATTCAGCAAGATCTGCCGCTTATTGAAAAAATCACTGCCTTATATACATTTTTCAAAGAAAATAATGACCTTGAAAATGAACAAAAAGTAAAGCAACTTGCAAAAAAATGGAAAGAAAAAGAATTTTCAATAGGATTTTGCGGCCATTTCTCGGCTGGAAAATCAAGCATGATCAATGCGTTAATCGGTGAAAATCTGCTTCCATCGAGTCCGATTCCGACGAGTGCAAATGTCGTAAAAATTAAATCAGGAAAGGATTATGCGAAGGTTTATTTTAAACACGGAAAACCTCGGCTATATCCGGCTCCTTACGATTTAGACAAATTGAAAGCGTATGCAAAAAATGGGGACGAAATCCAATCAATTGTCATCAGTCATTCTAAAGCGAATTTCCCTGAAGACACGGTAGTTATGGATACTCCCGGGATTGATTCTACAGATGATGGACACCATATTGCGACCGAATCTGCCCTTCATTTGGCAGACATTATCTTTTATGTGATGGATTACAATCATGTTCAATCCGAATTGAATTTTTTATTTACAAAAGCGCTTTCGGAAGCAGGGAAAGAAGTCTATTTGGTCATCAATCAAATTGACAAACATAGAGAAGAAGAATTAAGTTTTGCAACTTTCAAGGAAAGTGTGCAGGAGTCGTTTGCTTCTTGGGGTGTGAAACCTGCAGGAATTTTTTATACAAGCTTAAAAAACAGAGAACATGCAGCGAACCAATTTTCAATGCTTCAAAATTTGTTGAAGGAAAAAATTTCAAAAAGACATGATCTTTTACCGATAACCATCTTTCATTCACTAAAAAAAATTGCAGATGATCACTATGCGTATTTGGCTGCCCGTGATGAAGAAGAGATCGAGGCCAACAAGCAAATCTTAGAAGTGTTGACAGAAGACGAACAAAAAAATGTAACCGAAAAACTGGAAGAGCTCAAAAAGCAATTAGATGAAATCGATACAGCTGCTTCCAAAGTAAAAGAGCGCCTGCTAACTGAATTGAACGAAATACTAAGAAATGCGTATCTCATGCCTTACCAGACGAGAGAGCTTGCCGAAAAATATTTGGAGTCCCTCCAGCCGGATTTTAAAGTTGGCTTGTTTTTTACGAAACAAAAAACGGAAGAAGCCCGGAATGAACGGCTTGAACAATTTTACAGCGATCTTTCTAAAAAGGTTAAGACCCAGCTGGAATGGCATTTGCGCGAATTGATTCTGAATTCTTTAAAGAATGAAGGAGTCTTACATCCGGAGCTTGCCGAAAAAGCCCAAAACTTTGCGGTCCCATTCCCGACCGAGTTATTAAAGTCGGCCGTAAAACCAGGGGCGAGGCTGTCAGGGGAATATGTTTTAAATTATACAAATGAAGTAGCTGAGTTATTAAAAAAAGCAGCGAAGCAAGAAATCTTTCCTTTAATCGAAAGTTTTAGCAGCTTTCTTCAAGTGAAAAATGCTGACGCAAAAAGTAAGCTGCAAGCAGAATTCAATCAATTGCAAAAATTTGCTGACGCGAAAAGAAATCTGGATGCCATACAGGAAAAGCAGATGTCTGCCCGTTTTGCCATGGAAGGGATTTTAATGGGCAGCAATGAAATAAACGTGGATTATGATACCATCCTTTCTCTTCTTTCATTTGAGGAGGAAGAGCCTGAAATGATAACAGATGTGAAAGACGATTCTTCTGAGCAGAACAAGAAGAGATGGACTGCCTGGAATAAAGGCGATTCCGATGATTCAATTAAACAAGGAAGACTGGAAACGCTTTCTGATTCCAATTTTGAAAAATTAGCAAGAAAACTAAGGTTAACAGGAGAGAAAATCAGCTCTATACCCGGCATGAAGAAAATGAGCGGCGAGCTTCTTCGCAAAGCAGAACGCCTTGAAAACCAGCAATTTACCGTTGCTTTGTTCGGTGCATTCAGCGCAGGAAAATCTTCGTTTGCCAATGCCTTAATTGGAACAGATTTGCTTCCGGTTTCGCCAAACCCGACAACGGCTGCCATCAATAAAATTAAGCCTGTTGACAAAAAACATCCGCATGGCACTGTGATTGTCAAATTAAAAGAATCCGCCGCGCTTTTTGAAGAAGTTCAGCGGTCGCTGCATTTCTTTGGATACGATGTGAAAGATTTTCATGAAGGAATGGCTTCTATTAAAAAAATAGTTGGAAAAGAAGTTGTTTCGGATGCTGCCGGAAAAATGCATTTTGCTTTTCTGTCTGCATTTTGCAAAGGCTTTGAACTTTTTCATAACCGCCTCGGCGAAATTGTTCGAACCGATTTGAAAGAATTTCGCGAGTTTGTAGCCAATGAAGAAAAATCGTGTTTTGTTGAAGAGATTGAAGTTTTCATTGATAGTCCGTTAACAAGGGAAGGCATTACCTTGGTGGATACGCCCGGTGCTGATTCCATCAATGCACGCCATACCGGAGTCGCTTTTAACTATATTAAAAATTCGGATGCGATTTTGTTTGTCACTTACTATAACCACGCTTTCTCAAAAGCAGACCGGGAATTTCTCATTCAATTGGGCCGGGTGAAAGAGACATTTGAACTTGATAAAATGTTTTTTATTGTCAATGCGATTGACCTTGCCAATAATGAGGAGGAAATGGCTTCTGTTATGGAATATGTACAAGATCAGCTTGTACAGTACGGCATTCGCCGGCCGAATTTGTTCCCGGTTTCAAGCTTGCTCGCTTTAAAGGAAAAAACACTGCAGCTAGAGACTGAAGAATCTCGAATAAACGTTTTTGAAAAGGCTTTCTATTCCTTTATTTGTGGAGATTTAATGAAAATTGCTGAATCGTCAGCCGAGGCAGATCTTGTCCGCGCTTCCGACCTTCTCCGCGGGCTTATTGCTTCCGCGATGGAAGACGAATCGGCAAAAAAACAAAAATATGAAAAAGTGAAAGCGGAAAAAGAGCGCTTGCTCGCTTTTCTTCAATCTCAATCTCTGGACTTTTTGACAAAACAGCTGATCCAGGAAGCGGATGAATTAGTTTTTTATATAAAACAAAGGGTGTTTTTCCGATTCGGCGATTTTTTCAAAGAAGCATTTAATCCGTCAGTGCTAAAGGATGATGGCAGAAATATAAAGAAGGCTCTGCAAACTTCCTTGGAAGAATTGCTTGAAAGCATCGGATTTGATTTTGCTCAGGAAATGAGAGCGACATCGTTAAGAATTGAGGCGTTTATTACAAAAATCCTTAAAAACTTCTATTCTGCCCTTACACAAGAATTGGCCGCCAAAAGCGAAGAGGGTATTGCGTTCTCGCAATTTGAAGCGCCGGAGTTTACCGGAATTGAGTTTCACAATGCTTTTAAAGAACTCGACAGAGGCATGTTCAAAAAAGCTTTAGGCCAAGTAAAGAATCTGAAATCTTTTTTCGAAAAAAACGAAAAGCGCTTTCTGGCAGAAGAGTTGGAAGGAATCCTTCAAGAACTTGCCGAAAAGTATTTACAAGCAGAAAGCAGCCGTTTGAAGGAACATTATATAAAGCTTCTGAGCCTTCACTTTGACAATCTGCTTCACAATTTGGCAGAGCAGACGGAAGAATACTGCAACGGATTGATGACTGCCCTCGGCGAAGGAATTCCGATTGATCAATTAAAAGAAATTGAAAAACAAATGAATTCTTTTTCATAAGGGTTTGGATCGAATGAAGGATTAGCTGAAAGAATTGGAAAAACGCTATGACATTGAGATCGGTCGTGAATGTCAATAAACACACATTCTATTTAGAGGAACAAAAAAAATTGCTTGAATACTCGCAAAATCAAATAAAGGAATGAATCTAACGGGAATTTTAAATGTTTGCTTTGGGAGCTTTTACAGGTGAAGGCGGGAGAGAATGAATGAATCCATTTCACGCATGTGCAACATGTATCCATTTTCATGCCGAAAGAACGGGGAAAGAGAAGAATATGAAATATCATTGTATAAGGCTCGGGTATGAAACGCAGCCAAATTATCAATTCAATTGCTGGACTCCGAAAGAACATGTGAAAAAACTTATGGAAAAACGAAAGAAGGAAAGGGGCCTTTAAAAAATATTGTATGGAATTAAAGGCTTTATGAAACAATCTTCCTTTATCCAATGCTATAATGAGAATTGTGACTTTACAATCGGAGGGACAAAGTATACAAATGAAAAAGCCATTATTTATGATGGTAGACGGCATGGCGCTATTATTTCGTTCGTTTTATGCTACAGCCGTTGCCGGTCAATTTATGATAAATTCTAAAGACATTCCAACAAACGGCGTATACGGATTTATCAAACACTTTTTTACAGCGGTGAATAAATTTCATCCGACACACGTGGCAGTTTGCTGGGATATGGGTAGCAAAACATTTCGTACGGAGCTTTTTGAAGGATATAAGGCGAACCGTTCAGAGCCTCCGGTTGAATTGCTCCCACAATTTGATCTTGCAAAAGAGATCGTGGAAGCTTTTAATGTGCCAAATATCGGCCTCGAAGGTTTTGAAGCGGATGACTGTATTGGAACGCTGGCAATACAAAGCTGTCAAGATGCGGATGTTCTTATTCTTACCGGGGATCAAGATATATTGCAGCTGATTGACGAAAATATTTCAGTCGCGCTGTTAAAAAAAGGTTTCGGAAATTATCATGTTTATACGAAAGAGTTATTTTTTGAGGAAAAAGGCATTTATCCACAACAGATGATTGATCTCAAAGCCTTGATGGGAGACTCAAGTGATAATTATCCTGGAGTAAGAGGGATCGGCGAGAAAACAGCTTTAAAGCTTGTGCAGCAATTTCAAAATGTTGAAGGGATTGTTTCCAATCTTAAGAACTTGTCAAAAGCACAGAGAACGAAAATCGAACAGGACCTTGAAATGATGTACTTAAGCAGACAGCTGGCCGAAATTAAGTGCGATGCCCCGGTGTCTTGCAGCCTCAATGATGCATTATTTCAAATCGACCGGCAAAAAGTGATTGAAAAATTTAAAGAACTTGAATTTAGAGGGCTGCACAGGTATTTAGAGATTGAAAAAGAATATGCTTGAGAAAAATATGAGCCGTTATTTTGATTTATGAGCCTTCGTTTTGTTTTATGCGCCTTCGTTTCGAAATATGAGCCTTCGTTTTGTTTTATACGCCTTTATTTCGAAATATGAGCCTTCGTTCCGATAAATGAGCCTTCATTTAAAATTATGAGCCGTCGATCACATTTATGAGCTTTTCATTCCAATATATTAAAAAGAGACCGGGTATTCGTGAACGATCCACTTTACTGGGAACAGTCATGTGCCCGGTTTTTTTATATGAGGCTGTCTCATAAGGATCTGACCCCATGTGCATTTATCAATATTTAGCACACATATACAACATTATGGGGTCTGACCCTTAGGATTGAGACAGCCTTTACCTGTTTTAATTTTTCTATTTCGTATTTTTCTTTTTGGCAGCATTTTCTAATTTGCTTTTCGGATCTTCATCAAACTCTGCATCCTGTCCATACCCTTGAGGAGTTACTCCCGGTGCTCTTGTTCCTCTGTTTCTGTTGTGTTTTTTGCTCATTCGAAGATACCTCCACACTTTAATGGTTGAATTTTACATGAATTAGTAATCATCTTAATTTACCCAAAAATAGAGGACATTACTTTTATCATAACCAAAAAGAATAAATTCACTCGGCTTTTTTCAAACTAACAAAGAGGTGAAGGTATGAATAAAGGGGTTTACATTGCATTGCTCAGTATTGGACTGGCTCAGGTGTTAAAAATTCCAATTTATTTTGTAAAAAACAAAGTATGGAAGCCCGAGCTCTTTTTTCAAACGGGCGGTATGCCAAGTTCCCATTCGGCAGGGGTTTCGTCATTAACAACGTATATTGCATTAAAAAGAGGAATGCCGACGATTGATTTTGCCTTGTCCCTTATTTATGGGTTAATTGTTATGTATGATGCACAGGGAATTAGGCGCCAGACTGGCGAGCTGACGTTGAAAGTAAATGACCTAGGGGAATTAGTTGAGAAAATCCATAAAGATGAAAGTGTAAAATTTGAAGAAAAGTCGCCGAAAAAATTGAAAGAAATGCTTGGCCATAAACCGGAAGAAGTTATAGGAGGTGCTCTCCTCGGAGTTCTTGTCGGCACAATCGGCTATTTTTTGACGAAAAACAAAAAGCATTAATCTTAAATACCCAATCCTAAAAATTTTGAAAGTTAATCAACAAAATAAGGCGGTGAAAGCAAAGCCTAAAGCAGGTTGAAATTTCTATTTTTGTTCGTGCCGCTCTGCCCCTTTTCCACAAAAAAACGATAGAAACTTGTCGAAATTTAAAGTAAAATTAGTTAGGGAAAATTACAGATCCGGGGGATAGGGATGGAAAAGTCAGTGCGGACAGTGAAAGATTATTTGCACTATTTGCAAACAAAAGGCTTTCGAATTAGGGAGGATGCTGTTGGATTTATTTATTTTGGAAAAAATTATACAAATGCATCTGATGAACTTACAAACACGGCAATCGAACTAACCATAAAAGCGCAAAAGGAATTTGACGGAAGTTTCTATATCTCTTTACTTGAGACATTAATCGCAAACAAAATTAAAAACCGGCACGAAGCGATTCAATTTGTGAAGGAAAACCATTTAATCGTGATTTGAACTGGTAAAAAGAGGGCTGACCTTTTTTGGATCAAATTAAGGCCAGTCCCTTTACGATTTTAAAGTAAAACCAGCTTTTTTTGTTTATAGATAATGGGATTACTCGCTCTGATATATGATTAGATAAGGTTATGAGCTTTTATTTCGAGAAATGAGCCTTTATTCTGATATATAAGCCTTCGTTTCGAAATTTGAGCCCTTATTTGGATTTATGAGCCTTCGCTGCGAGAAATGAGCCTTTATTTCGATATATGAGCCTTCGATTCGATATATGGCCGTCGACCTCATTTATGAGCTTTCATTCCAAGATATGAACAAAAAGTACCTGGTTTCAGTTCGGTATTACTCAAATTTATTACGCAGCGTGTTTCCGCTTAAACTTACCAAGAAACACACCTTTTTTTACTGGAAGTTCAGCAATCACCATTCCTGAAAAGATAAGGATACAACCGATGATCGCAGAGTATGACAAGCGTTCTCCTGCCCAGATAAATGCTGTGACAGCGGCAAAAACAGGCTCCATGGCAAAAATAAGTGCGACTCTCGTTGGCGTTGTAAATTTTTGAAAATTCGTTTGTGCAAAAAACGCAAGGGCCGTTGCAAAAACAGAAGTGATAATCAGTCCAGCAAGGACTTTTTCTGATAACACGACATCAGGCTGAAAAGCATTCTGCCAATTTTCAAATCCAATTGCAAATATGGACGACAAAATGGCTACCGTTGAAATTTGCACAACCGTCAACAGCAAGGATGGATAGTTATTGCTAAACTTTCCTGTAAAAATAATATGCAAAGCAAACCCGATCGCACAAATAAAAACAAAACCATCACCAATATTTAACTTTGAGGTGTCCGTCATTGTAAGCAAATACAAGCCGGCAGTGGCGATAAATACACCGACAACGGCATTTATGCCGGGCCGCTGTTTTAACAGAAAAATCGCAAACATTGGAACCATTACGACACTTAAACCTGTAATGAATCCGGCCTTAGATGAAGATGTATAAAGAAGACCGACTGTTTGAAATGCATATCCGATAAACAACAAAACGCCTAATAACATTCCTGATAAAAGCATTTTTCGATTAAAATAGCGAATTTGTTTTCTTTCAAATAAAAGCAGCCAGCCTCCTAACAGAACCGCAGCAGCAAAAAAACGGATCCCATTAAATGAAAAAGGCGCTAAAAAAGAAATGGCATTCTGTACAAGGACGAAAGTGGATCCCCAAATGAAAGCAACGAAGAGGAGGCTAACATCAGCAAAAAATGTTTTTTTCATAGTACGATCAAACTTCCTTCCAGCTATTTTTTCGAACAGCCATCCGCGCTAAATGATCAGCCGTTTTGTTTTCGCTGCTCGGGATCCATTTCATGAAAAATAAATCAAATTGTTCAGAGAGCTTTAATGCCTTTTTTAATAAAGGTGCATAATTTTTGTTTTTTACAAATTCTTTTTCAATGGCTCTGTTGACTAATTCAGAATCAGTGCGAAATGAAACCGTTCTGTATCCTTTTTCAATGCAGATTTCCATCGCCTTAATAAATGCATGGAACTCTGCTTCATGATTTGTCATCGTTCCGAGCGGGATTGAGTATCTTTCTACATTCCCGAGCGCTTTAATAAATATTCCGGCTCCGCTTGGCCCGGGGGTGCCGGCACTTGCTCCGTCAATATAGACTTCAATCAAAATGATTCCTCCCATAATTATCAAAAAATATAAAAAAGTGTATCATAAAAGAGTCGCGGTTAAAATAAAAAGTGAGTAAATGAGCCTTATTTACACAATATAGTATAATAAAAGATTAGAAAAAGGGCTGAAAAAAATGAAATTTCAATTGGAATGGAAATATAAATTAAAAAGTAAGGAAACGATATTGTTTATTTCTGATTTGCTGGATGGAGATCTCGCAATTAAGGCCGGAGAAGAGATTGAAAAAACAGGAAAAGCAGCAGAATTAGTTTTTTATGATGAGCTCGGGTCATCATGGAAGATGAAGGAAATAAAAAAATTAACTGCCAAAATTGAAGAAGAACCACATGATGTTGTCGTTTATTTTGATGGCGGATTTCATAAAGAATTGAATCAGGCCGGTCTTGGAGCAGTCATTTATTATAAGCAAGGCAAGAAAAAATACCGAATCCGTGCAAACCAATTGTTTGATGAGATGGAAACAAACAATGAAGCTGAATACGCGGCGCTTTATTTTACGTTAACTATTCTTGAAGAGCTTGGCGTTCACCATCTCCCTTGCGAGTTTATTGGTGATTCACAAGGTGTGTTGAAGCAGCTTGAAGGGGAATGGCCATGTTATGAGGATGTTTTAAACAAATGGCTTGACCGGATCGAAAACAAGCTGAAAGAGCTTGGAATTGAACCGCGTTATACCGTTGTTTCCCGAAAAGAAAACAAAGAAGCCGATAAACTGGCAAGCCAGGCTTTAGAAGGAAAAATGATAAACAGTAAAATGCAAATACTTTAGATTTGGAGTTGAATGGTGTGAAAAAATTGGATCGTGAAGCATTGTTGGCAGAAGTGGAAGAACTTATGAATTATTACTGCAAAGATTGTTTTTTATATAAACACCATCGGAAAGAAAAAGGTAAAAGGTATGCCCATCGGTTTTGCATAACACAATGCACGGTGGGAGAAAAAATCAAAGCTGTTGGCGAGAAATTGTCATGATATTATGTACGGCATTAAAAAAGAGGCTGATCAACAAAGGGGTCAAACCCCCTCTATCACAGAGGAAGTTAGACCCTTATTAGTCAGCCTCTATTATTTATTAGAATTAAAGTTTTACAACATTAGCAGCTTGAGGTCCGCGGTTTCCTTCAACGATTTCAAAAGAAACTTCCTGGCCTTCTTCTAAGCTTTTGAAACCTTCGCCTTGAATTGCGCTGAAATGAACGAATACATCGTCTCCGCCTTCAACTTCAATAAATCCATAACCTTTTTCATTGTTGAACCATTTTACTTTACCGTTTTGCATTTTACACTTTCCTCCTAAACCTTAGAGACACAAAACGTGTCCACGTAAAATAATATCATACGACAGAATATATTCCGGAGACGGAAATTTATTCAGCCAAATGATGTCTTTAATATACACGAAAACAATATAAAGCGTCAATAATTGTGAGAATTTTTTTACGAAAGCGCAACTAATTTAAAAAAATTTGCAATACATAAAAACATGTTTTATTCATATCTTTTATTAATATCTCCAACAAAACAAAGGGTGAGGAAATGTACCGATTTTCAATAGGTAATGAAGATTGGATTGTAAATTTCTCTCCTCACATAATGATCGAAACAGAGGAGCGGGAAGCGATTGTCAATTCCTTGCTTAAAATGGGTGCCGTCCTGCAAAGTTTTTCACATGGAGACTCTTTTCTTATCTTTAATAAACAGCTTGAAGTTGCAGTGTTTCGGGTCGAAAAAATCCCTTCGCTCATCTTGACAATTGTCACAATCGTTTCAAATGATAAATGGTACATCCAGAAAAATGGAACGATCAGGTCTTACAAATAAAAAATAAATAATCATTTACATCGGCTTAGGCCGATTTTTTTATGTTTTCAGATTTTTTTATTGACAAAAGTTATGATTGCACTAAAATGTTCACTATAGGAAACTTTTTGGTGTTAGTATAAAAAGAATGAACGAAGTTAAAAAGTTGGGCATATGTTAGAAATGTGCCAAAATCTCAAATTTACAAAAGAGGTGAAGACAATGAAAAAGATATTTGCAATGTTGTTAATGGCAGCCTTTTTCTTATTTGCTGGCTGTTCGGAAAGTACGTCGAAACATTCTGAAGACGGAGAAAAACTGACAGTAACCGTAACGACCGGCCAAATTGCAGATGGCGTAAAAAATATCGGAGGAAATAAAGTAAAGGTACAAAGCCTGATGGGTCCGGGTACAGATCCCCATTTATATAAAGCCACCCAGGGGGATATAAAGAAGCTCCAGGAAGCGGACATTATTTTTTATAACGGCCTTCACCTCGAAGGGAAAATGCTTGACATTTTTGAAAAAATGAATGACAAAATTCCGACATATGCGATTGCTGAGAACATTGATGAAAAAGATTTATTAAAAAATGCGGCTGATAAAAAAGCGGTCGACCCCCACGTTTGGTTTGACATAAGCCTTTGGAAACAAGCATTGGAAACCGTAAAGGACGGATTAATAAAAGCAGATCCGGAAAATAAATCCTTCTATGAGAAAAACGCTGATGCTTATTTTAAAAAACTTGATGAATTACATGCGTTTGCCAAGGAAGAAATGGCAAAAATACCTGCCGAACAACGAGTTTTGGTTACTGCCCATGACGCATTCGGCTATTTTGGTGCAGCTTACAACATGGAAGTAATGGGTTTGCAAGGGTTGAGCACTGATGCGGAGTATGGACTGAGTGATGTTCAAAAGCTTGTGAATACACTTGTCGAGCGCAATATTAAAGCTGTATTTGTGGAATCGAGTATTTCAGAAAGATCGATAAATGCCGTCATTCAAGGGGCCAAGAAAAAAGGTCATACCGTCAAAATTGGCGGAGAGCTTTACTCTGATGCAATGGGAGAAGAAGGGACAGACGAAGGAACATATATCGGCATGTACCGCCATAATATCAAAACAATTGTGGACGCACTTAAATAAGGAGAGGAAAAAGGATGAAGCCTCTAAAAGTAAAGAACTTAACAGTTGCCTATCAAAAGAAAACTGTACTTAAGGATGTTAATTTTGAAGCTCCGGACGGGAAACTAATTGGCATAATCGGTCCTAATGGAGCCGGAAAATCTACTTTCATCAAAGCAACACTAGGTTTAATTCCAAAGGTTTCAGGTGAAATTGAAATTTATGGGAAACAATACCGTCCGAAAGACAGACTAGTCGGGTATGTTCCGCAGCGCGGTTCGGTCGATTGGGATTTTCCAACAAATGTGCTTGATGTCGTGTTAATGGGCCGCTACGGATATATAGGATGGTTTAAAAGGCCCGGAAAAAAAGACATTTCACTCGCAAGAGAATGTTTAAGAAAAGTTGGAATGGAGAATTATGAAGACCGGCAAATAAGCCAGCTTTCCGGAGGACAGCAGCAAAGAGTGTTTTTGGCGAGAGCCCTTCTTCAGGATGCAAGAATTTATTTTATGGATGAACCATTTGCCGGAGTTGATGCAGCGACAGAAAAAGCAATTATCGCTCTGTTAAATGAATTAAAAAAACAAGGAAAAACAGTGCTTGTCGTTCATCACGACTTGCAAACCGTCAAGGAATATTTTGACTGGGTGATGCTGTTGAATACGAAGACAATCGCAGCGGGCCCGACGGAAATAGTTTTTACGATAGAAAATCTTTATCGGACATATGGGGGAAGATTAGCTTTCCTTGAAAAGGATAAGCTTATGGCTGAACAAATGTGAGGTGAGAAGCATGAAAGAGATAACCGCTATGATTCTTTTCGATGCAAATATGCAATGGGTCCTTCTTGGAACGATGCTTCTAGGCATTGCCAGCGGAGTACTTGGAAGTTTTGCTCTGCTTAGAAAGCAAAGTTTAGTCGGTGATGCAGTGGCTCATGCAGCTTTACCGGGAATTTGCATAGCATTCCTGCTTACTGGAGAAAAATCGATGACAGCCTTGCTGATTGGTGCAACGATTTCGGGGCTTTTGGCAGCATATTGTATTCAAATCATTACTTCAAGCACGGTCTTAAAAGAGGATACAGCAATTTGTCTCGTTCTTTCGGTATTCTTTGGCTTCGGGATTGTGCTTTTGACAAAAGTATCACAAACTGCTTCAGGCAATAAAAGCGGTCTTGACTATTTTATTTTCGGCCAGGCGGCATCATTAACAGGAAATGATGTCATGCTGATGACCGGAGCTGCAGCAGTCTTAATCATCGTGACAGCTCTTCTTTTTAAAGAATTAAAAGTTTTAACATTCGATCCTGATTTTGCAAAAGGACTTGGACTCCCGACAAGGCTTCTAAACTTTACCTTTTTATCCCTTTTAGTTGCTGCTGTTGTAGTCGGAATTCAAGCGGTCGGCGTTATTTTAATGGCATCCATGCTGATTACTCCTGCTATTGCAGCCCGTTACTGGACGAATTCGCTTGGAAAAATGATTGTGATCTCAGGATTTTTTGGGGCATTGTCAGGAATTTCAGGCACAATTATGAGCACTTTGGGAGAAGGCTTGCCGACAGGACCATTCATCGTCGTTACAGCAACATTTCTCTTCCTTGTTTCGATGATGTTTGCTCCGGAAAGAGGTCTTGTAACAAAAGGGCTAAAAATGATGCTGTTTAACAGGCAAATAAGGAAAGAACTCCACTTGAAGGGCAGGGAATCTCATGAACTATGAATTGTGGATTCTAATTGTCGGATCTCTTGTCGGAGTAAATTGCGGCATCACTGGCTGCTTCCTCATTTTGCGAAAACTGGCCATGCTGGCAGACGCGATTAGCCATACTGTATTGCTGGGGATTGTCGCGGCATTTCTGGTCAGCCAGAGTATGAACGGGTTTTATATGTTGATCGGGGCTGCTGCAGTCGGGTTGTTGACGGCATTTTTCGTTCAGCTTTTACACAGCAGCGGAATTCAAGAGGACGCCTCAATCGGTGTTGTGTTTACCTTTTTGTTTGCAGTCGGTGTCATTCTTATCACAATTTTTGCCGATAATGTTCATTTAGATGTTGACCATGCGCTTATGGGAGAAATTACGTTTGTACCGTGGGACTTGGTGAAGATCGGCTTTCTTCCTGAAGTGCCAAAGGCATTTCTGATGCTGGGGACAGTTTTCATCATTAATCTCATCTTCATTCTCTTATTTTATAAAGAACTTAAAATTACAACATTTGATCCGCAAATGGCAGCAGCCATTGGTATTCCGGTTTTATTGATTCACTATTTGTTAATGGGAATGGTTTCTGTAACAACAGTTGCATCATTTGACAGTGTCGGCGCCATTCTTGTTGTGGCGATGCTGATTGCCCCGGGCGCATCCGCATACCTTTTAACTGACAAGCTTAGCGTCATGCTTGTTCTCAGTGCGGTCATTGGCGTGTTCTCGGCAATTATTGGCTATTATGCGGCCAGCTGGCTGGACGTTTCGATATCAGGCAGTATGGCAACAGTAAATGGACTGATCTTCTTTGTTGTTTTCTTGTTCGCTCCCCGAAAAGGAATTATTTCTAAGAAATTATCAGTGAACTCTACCCCACATCAAAGCTAACCACAGCTGGGGGGAGTTCACTTTTTTTGCCAATTCTTAATAAAAACACGAAAAAGAGGCCCCAATCCCATGTATTTCGCCTGCTCGGAATGGATTTCGAATATTAACCAGTCATCTACATAGAATAAAGCTTTGATAGTGAATATACAAAAAGGGAATGGGAAAAATGATTATTCCAAAAGAGGTTTTGAAAAAATTTGATGAGATGTACAGGGAATTAGTTCTCGCTGATGAAAAAGATCATGAAATTTGGTTTGAATATGTGTTTTTATCCTGGCAATGGTGGCTTTGTATTGCACTTACAATTATTCCATGGATTTTATGGTGGAAATTTAGAAAAAAAGAAAGCACTAACCGTTTAATATTAGGGGCATTTTATATCATGACGATTTCTTTGATCCTGGATTCTTTCGGAACGGAATTAGGTTTTTGGGATTACAGATATGAACCTGTCCCATTTTTACCGTCGTTTTTGCCTTGGGATTTAAGTTTTCTCCAGTGCTCTTTCTTTTTCTTGTACAAATAAAAACAAATATTCCGCCTATGATCAAGGCTATTTTATATGGGGTCTTAGGTGCATTTATTGGTGAACCATTTTTTGAATGGTTAGGGTTTTATAAATCAATAAACTGGAATCCCTTTTTTTCTTTTCCTATTTATATTTTTAAATTTTTGATTGGTTATTACCTTGTTTCAGGCAAAAATTTTGAGCCTTTATTAGAAAAGAGATAGGCAAAGAGCAATTTGAAAGTAAATAAATCGCTGTCATTGGTATTATTTTTTATTATTTGGAAATAATATTTACCCTCTTAATTATCACTTGATGTTTAGAAAGGTTCAACTATGGAAGCTAGAAAACTTCATGAGTATAAATCACCAATTACAGCTTTATTATGGTCAGTATTGATGTGCGGTTTCGGTCAGTTCTACAACGAACAATATATTTTTGGTACGGTGCTTTTGTTGTGTGAAGGTATGGTCAATGTGCTTTCTAAATTAAATGTGTCGATTCTTCATTCTTTTCATGGAAATTTCCAAATGGCTCATGATGTTGTCAGTTATCAATGGGGAATTTTTTATCCATCTATTTATGGTTTTTCAATGTGGCAAGCCTATAACAAAGCAATCACCATAAATTATCAGCGAAAAGGAAAAGAGCCGCCAAAAAAAACATATTTAACCGGATTTTGTTTAGGATTAGCACTTGGTATGAATATTGGCGTTATTTGGCAACCTCACTTTCTTCATACCGACCGATTAATTGAAATATTTATTAGCCCCGTATTTAACGGAATGCTTTTAGGAGTTATTGGCGGCATAACAGGACATTTACTTGAAAAAAACATAAAAAGCTAGTATGAGGCTGTCTCAAACCTCCATGGCATATCAGCCACCACGATGAATGAAAATGTTTTCGACCTTTGACCCGCCAATTTATAATGAAATTAGCAGGTCAAAGGTCGTTGCTTTTTTGCTTTTTACCGGACATTTTCGTATAAAAAGCCTAAGGGTCAGACTCCATAACACAATATATAGGACATAATGTTGGATAAATGTGCTATATATTGATAAATGCACATGGGGTCAGACCCTTATGAGACAGCCTCATTTTTTGTGGAAAAGGGGCGGAGCTACGCTAACAAAATTAGAAATGCCAACTTATCATTTGCAAGATATTTGTTTAGCTTTGTAAATATTTAGAGCTTTGCTTCGCTCACACCGACTTATTATGTTGGTTCTGTTTTATAATGAAAGCTATTTCCATGTTAGGGTTGGGAGTTTTAAACTCATTCCCGTTTTTTATTAAAAATCTTTCTAAAGGCGGAAATTATTAAGTCTGAATATTTAGAATTTGTATTGTTTTTGCCTAGATAGCAGGCTAAGATACTTATATAGATGAGAGACTGGAATCAATGGAGGACGATATATATGATTTTGCATGAGGAATTGCAAAAAATATTATCGAAAGACCAGATAACCGTTAATGAAACAATTTTAGAGCAGCACAGCAAAGATGAATCATACCATACACCTCATCTTCCTGATGTGGTCGTTTTTCCTGAATCAACAGAGGATGTAAGCAAGGTGATGAAATTTGCGAGCACGAATAAAATTCCGGTTGTCCCGTTTGGTTTGGGGACCAGCCTCGAGGGGCACGTCATTCCTTATCAAGGGGGAATCTCCCTCGATTTTCAAAGAATGAACAAAGTTTTAGAAGTGCGGCCGAGGGATTTTCTTGTCAGAGTCCAACCGGGTGTTACACGTTCCCAAGTCAATAAGGAACTGAAAAAATACGGGCTATTCTTCCCGGTAGACCCGGGAGCAGACGCTACGTTAGGAGGAATGGCCGCAACGAATGCAAGCGGAACAACTTCGGTTCGTTATGGTGTCATGCGGGATCAAGTGAAAGATCTTGAAGTAGTTTTAGCGGACGGAGAGATCATTCGCACCGGCGGACTTTCAGCTAAATCGTCTTCCGGATATAACTTGACCGGACTGTTCGTAGGTTCAGAAGGCACGCTCGGTATTTTTACCGAACTGGTGCTGAGGGTGCATGGAATTCCTGAGGAAATTGTGGCGGCACGAGCTTCCTTTCCGACTGTAGAACAGGCGGTCAATACGGCTGTCTCCATTCTTGGAGCGGGCATCCCTGTCGCCAGGGTAGAACTTGTGGATGCACGCTCGATTCGTCAGATTAACCGGCAGTTTGACAGAGATTACAAGGAAGAGCCTACACTGTTTTTAGAGTTCCACGGGAATCAAGCAGGTGTTGTACAGGATGTTGAACTCGCCAAGGAGCTGGCCGTTCAGGAAGAATGCAGTGAATGGGCGTTTGAGACAGAGACGAAAGCACGTGTCCAATTATGGGAAGCCCGCCACAATCTCGCTTATGCTTTCCTGCATGGATCGCCAGGTAAAAAGATGATGGTTACAGATGTTTGCGTCCCACTTACCGAACTTGCAGATGCAGTGAAATTTGCCAGGTACGAGCTGGATGAATCAGGATTAGACGGTGCGCTGCTCGGCCACATTGGGGATGGAAATTATCATGCTTTAGTGATGTTTAATCCGGAAGATGCCGGCGAAATGTCCCGAGCGGAAAAGTTTAATGCCAGATTGGTGGAATATGCATTGAGCCGGGGAGGAACGTGCACCGGAGAACACGGGGTTGGAGTTGGGAAAAGAAAATACCAGATACAGGAACATGGTTCTGCTGTTAACATTATGACCCGCATTAAACAATCCCTTGATCCGTTAAATATTTTAAACCCTGGAAAGGTTCTGCCAAATCCGCAACCATCAGAAAAACTGTAGAAATAATAAAAGGAAATTTGAGCCATTACCGTTAAGGAAGTCGTCTCTTTTTTTATGGAGAGATAAAACACGTTTTATTGGATATAACTTAAAATTTTTTGCTCAATTTTTATTCATCTATGGTAAAATTTAAATAGGAACATATATTCTCTTTAATTAGGGAACCCAAAGCTCGCCATTTCAACGGCGATTCAGTTCATGGGGCTGGCTCAAAAGCAAAGGGTCAGACCCTGGAAAGTTTAGAGTTTAGGAGATTAATATGAAGTTAATCATTGCAGAAAAGCCCGATCAAGGTTTAAAATTGGCAGCTCCTTTCTCTTTTAAGAAAAAGGATGGTTATTTAGAAATAGCACCCAATCATATTTTTCCTAACGGTGCGTTATTGACTTGGGCAATTGGCCATTTATGTGAGCTCGTTCCACCCGAAGACTATGATCAAAAGTGGAAGAAATGGTCGCTGGAAACGCTGCCCATTATCCCGGATCGCTTTCAACATCGTGTAGTAAAAGCGAAGTGGAAACAGTTTAAAATTATAAAAGAACTCGTTCTTCGAAAGGATGTCTCTGAAATTATTATCGGGGGCGACGCGGAAAGGGAAGGAGAAGCGATTATCAGAATTATCCTTTCCCAGTGTAAAAATAATAAAAAAATGAAGCGTCTTTGGATTTCTTCTTTAACTCCAAAGGCTGTGATCAAAGGATTTGAAAATTTATTGGATGAATCGGAAACAAGAAACATATATTATGAAGCCCTCAGCAGAGCTTGTGCAGATTGGCTTGTCGGAATGAATGCTTCACGTGCTTATACACTTTTGCTTCAACAAAAAGGCATTTCGGATGTGTTTTCGACAGGACGTGTACAAACGCCGACACTTGCGCTTATTGTAAAAAGGGAAAAAGAAATTGAAAACTTTCAATCAGAACCTTATTGGGAAGCGGCCGCCATTTTTCATATGAACGGAAAACGATATAAGGGCAAGTGGCATAAAAATGGAGAAACACGATTGAGAGAAAAAGAAATGGCTGAAAAAATTGCTCAGTTTTGTGAAGGGAAGCCGGCTGAAATCCAATCGGTTGAAAAAGAACGTAAAGAGTTTCAACCCCCGTATTTCTTTAATCTATCATCTTTACAGGCAACAGCAAATAAAAGGTATAAATACCCTCCGCAAAAAACACTGGATATTGCGCAAAAATTATATCTAAAAGGAATTATTTCATATCCCCGAAGCGACTCAAATTTTGTAACTAAAGAAGAAGCAGCAATGATTCCAGAAATTCTTCAAAAATTAAGCCGGTTAGAACAATATAATAAATTTTTCCCCCTGCCTGTAGATTCGATCATGAATAATAAACGCTACGTTAATGAAAAAAAAGTCACAGATCATTATGCGATTATACCAACGGAACAGGTAACAGACCCGGCAACATTATCCAGTGATGAGCAAAACATCTATAACTTGATCGTAGAGCGTTTAATTGCTGCGCATTACGATAAAGCAATTTTTGATTATACAACCATTCACACATTAGTAGATGGCCGGGCTGCTTTTATCTCTAAAGGAAAAGAGCAGATTCAAGAAGGCTGGCGCAAAGTGATTTATAGCGGGCAAAATGAAAAGAGTATTGAAGACGATGAACAAGATTTGCCGTCCTTACAAGAAGGAGAACAAGGAATCGTTCAAAAAGTAATCGTTAAGGAAGGGAAGACGCAACCACCTAAACGATATACAGAAGGCCAGCTTATTACATTAATGAAAACGGCAGGTAAACATTTGGAAGATGAGGAACTTGTCAAAGTGTTAAATCAAACCGAAGGGTTAGGAACAGAGGCAACACGTGCAGGAATTATCGGTGTTTTGAAAGATCGAAAATACATTGAGGTTAAGAAAAACCAAGTGTTTGCCACGAATAAAGGAAAAGTGCTGATTAAGTCTATAGGCGAAAGCATATTGGCTTCACCTGAAATGACAGCGAAATGGGAACAACGTTTGCATGAAATAGGAGAAGGAAAGGCATCGCCTAAAGAATTTATAGAACAGGCGAAAAAGCTGGCAATAAAGTTAATTGAAGATGCGAAAAAACAAAGTAAAACTTGGAAGTTTGAAGGATATGATTTAGAAGAATTCAAGAAGCAGAATAAAGGAAAAAAGAAAACAACAACAGGAACAAAAATAGGAAAATGCAAGAAGTGTGAAGGGGATGTAGTTGACAAAGGAACTTTTTATGGCTGCTCAAATTACTCGGCGACGAAGTGTGACTTTACAATTTCCAAGAAAATTTTAGGCAAGACGATATCACAGGCTAATATAAAGAAACTGCTTAAAGACGGAAAAACTGAACTGATTAAAGGATTCAAAAAAGGTGAGAAAACATTCGATGCAAAGTTAGAATGGTCGGAAAATAAGCTGAAATTTCTGCTTGAACAAAAATGAGAGGTTGAGTCATAAGGGTTTGACCTCCTCTGTATTGGAGGGGTCTGACCCTTTGTTTTTTAATACGGAAGTAAAAGCATCTACAGATACTGGACTCAGTTATATAACACTTTAAATTTTGATATACCAATGGTTATTGATATAATTTAGCGATGAACAAGAGGCTGTCTCATAAGGGTCTGACCTCATGTGCATTTATCAATATATAGCACATTTATCCAACATTATGTCCTATATATTGTTATGGGGTCTGCCCCTTAGGCTTTTAAGACAGCCTCTTTTCAAAATATCTTTGTTGAGGCGTTTTCAAATGGTTTTTCTTCAATCTTTTTATCACTTGATGCGTTATACTTGTATAGTTTATATTGGGGGTTAATTAACGTGTGCCTTATTTTGTTTGCTTATCGTGTTCATCCTGATTACCCACTCATTTTGGCTGCCAACCGCGATGAGTTTTACGAACGTCCAACAGCTCCTGCGGCATTTTGGGATGATCATCCTTTTGTGCTGGCCGGACGCGATTTGGAGAAAGGGGGTACGTGGATGGGAGTTACCCGGACCGGGCGCTTCGCTGCGATTACAAATTACCGCGCTCCCGGACATGACCGTCCGGACGCCAAATCACGCGGTTTTCTCGTCAGCGACTATCTAACCGGTACAGATAAACCGAAGGAATATCTCGAAAAAGTACAGCAAGATCGTGGACTTTACAATGGCTTCAACTTGCTGGTGGGGGATACTGAATCACTTTATTATTATTCACCGATCCTTGACGAAATCAGCAAAGTTGCACCGGCCATCCACGGCCTAAGCAACGCGGTGTTGGATACGCCATGGCCTAAAATTAAAAAAGGGAAAGAAAAACTAACAAAAGCAATAAGCTATAAAATCATTGACGAAGCACTTTTGTTGTCAATTTTGTCCGACTCTGAAGAAGCACCGGAAGAAGAGCTGCCTGACACCGGGGTAGGGAAAGAGTGGGAAAAAATGTTATCTCCGATATTTATCAAGAGCAGCCAATACGGAACAAGAGCTTCTACCATTTTGATGATTGATCACGATAACAATATTGTGTTTAACGAAAAATCACTTCTGCCTGAATTACGGCAATGGAAACAATCCCGCTTTACGTTTTCCGCCGAGGACTAAAAGACATGGAAAAGAAAGCTGGATTGCCTTGTTTCTGTTTTGTATATATAGTAAACTCTTATTGATGATCGTTTAATAATGGGAGGGTACCGGATGCCGACACCAAGTATGGAGGATTATATTGAACAAATTTATATATTAATTGAAGAAAAAGGATATGCAAGAGTTTCGGATATTGCCGAAGCGCTGTCCGTCCATTCCTCCTCAGTCACAAAAATGATTCAAAAACTTGATAAAGATGAATATCTTGTATATGAAAAATATAGAGGCCTTATTTTAACGCCAAAAGGGAAAAAAATCGGAAAGCGCCTTGTATATAGACATGAGCTTCTTGAACAGCTATTGCGTATCATCGGTGTGAAAGAAGAACACATTTACCAAGATGTTGAAGGAATTGAACATCATCTTAGCTGGGACGCAATTGACCGAATCGGCGACCTGGTCCAATATTTCGAAGAAGATGAAAGCAGAATTGAAGCATTAAGAGCAATTCAAAAAATGAACGATAATTAAAAGAGGCTGGCTCATAAGGGTCTGACTCCCTCGATCGGAGGGGTCAGACCCTTTGCTTATGGGCCAGCCTCTTCGTTTTCGCTAATATTTATTAAACTCATAGTTTTGCACCCTACCAATTTTGACAATCAAAAAGGAATAAAAATATTTTTCTGGAAATGATCGTTAATGAAACGATTCAGCGGGGCAAAACGTACTAATATACAAAAGAGCAGGTGAGACAAACCAAATATAGAAAGGGAGAATTGAAAGTGAGAAGGTATTCCATCGAGGATTTTGTTAACGAAACGAAGCAGCATGACAAAGGGGAAGGCGTGTTTGAGCTTGAAACACCAAGAATACTTGAAATAAATCTGAACGGTCAAATATGGGCAAAAGCGGGAGCGATGGTTTCCTATCGGGGAAACATAAAGTTTGAACGGGAAGGAATTTTTGAACATGGCCTTGGAAAAATGTTCAAAAAAGCATTAACCGGTGAAGGTACTTCGTTAATGAAAGCAACCGGAAACGGAAAGCTGTATGTTGCAGATCAAGGAAAGAAAATTTCAATTTTATATTTGCAGAACGAATCGATTTTTGTAAACGGCAACGACCTATTAGCATTTGAGCCCTCCATTAATTGGGATATTAAACTTATGAAAAGAGTCGCAGGAATGATCTCCGGAGGGTTATTTAACGTCCGCCTTGAAGGCCGGGGGATGGTCGCGATTACGTCCCACTATGAACCTTTGACTCTGTTGGTTACTCCTGATAATCCGGTTTATACCGACCCAAACGCAACGGTCGCATGGTCAGGTACGCTTGTGCCTGAGTTTGTGACAGATATTTCGTATAAAACCTTCCTTGGAAGAGGAAGCGGAGAATCGATTCAAATGAAATTTTCAGGAAACGGCTTTGTCGTCGTCCAGCCGTTTGAGGAAATTTACCTAACACAGCAATCGTAACAAATATCGAGGCTGACTCAAATGCAAAGGGTCAGACCCCTCAAAGACAAACACTGATAAAACCATTCAATATTTTGTCTTTGCCGGAGGGGGTCAGACCCTTCTTGTATCATCTTTGTTTTATAGCGTTATAACGCAATTTTCCTCCATTTGCTGAATGGCATAATCAACAATGGTTTTTGTGGAAAATGGCTGGTAAATTTCATTTAGAGAGTTTTTCATTTTAATAACGAGTGATTCATCCCGGAAAAGCCTTTGTATATGATCGAATGTTTCTTTATTTGAATAGGAAATAAGGGCCGCACCCTTTTCTGCAAAATACTTTGCATTCTCCGCTTCCTGTCCCGGCACCGGTTTGTAAAGGATTAATGGAATTTGTAACGCGGCTGATTCCGTCAACGTAAGCCCGCCGGGCTTTGTCACTAAACAGTTGGAGACGATAAAAATTTCATGAATTTCTTCGACATATCGAAACAGACGGATGGAATCAGGAAATCGTGAAACAAGCGGGGAAAGTTTTTCGTATAACTTTTCATTTCTTCCGCATACCACTAAGATCTGATAAGCGGGGTTTTGTAAAAGAGTTTCACAAAGCTCTTTAACATTTTTCAAAACTCCATCAGCGCCCGCAAGAATAGTAATGACCTTTTTATGAGAAGATATTTTGTATTTTCGATAAACCTTTTTCCTGTTTAAATCCATTTCAAAAGAAGAGCGAATAGGAATTCCGCTGACTGTGATGCGTTGTTCCTCTATATTTTTGGCGAGCAATGACAACTTGACGGATTTTGATGCGACAAAATAATGGTCAATTAAAGGATTGGTCCAATAAGGGTGAGCACAATAATCCGTAATGACGGTATAAACCGGGATGGAAGATTTTGATTTCTTGATGAGAAAAGGTGCTGTATGAAGCGGAAAAGTTGTGATGACAAACGACGGGTTATATAGAGCGATCAGCTCCAATAAACGCTTGCGCCCCAAGTATTTGGAGAACTGGACAAGTCCTTTCGAATGGAGCTTATTTGTTCCATAATAAAACCATTTATAAAAGGAAGGTCCATACGTAAAACTTTTTAGAAGTAAAGATTGTGTTAAATTTGTAAAAGCAGGATAAGATTCACCAAACAAATCGGAAACGACCGATTCAAAACCTTTCCTGTTTATTTCTTGAGCAATTACTTTTGCTGCCTGTAAATGGCCACTTCCGTAACGGGCTGTAAGAATAAGAGCGGATGGACGCTTCAAGTGAAATCCCCCTAGCAATTACTTTTTTTCAGAATATCATGTTTTTGTATAGGAAATATGAAGAAATATTCATGAATTGTAAAGGATATTAGAAAGTTTTATAACTTGTTTAAGGATAATGGAACATCCTAAAACAAAAAACAGGCGCAAGACTTTCTCTCACGCCTGATTTTGTTAATCCCATTCGTAAGGTGTTTCTTGGTAGACGTAGTAATTTAACCAATTGGAGAATAATAGATGTGCATGGGAACGCCAGCGGTTAACCGGCGGCAATGATGGATCATCGTTCGGGAAATAGTTTTCAGGCACATGAATATCAAGTCCCTTTTTAATATCGCGGCGGTATTCTTGGCTCAATGTCTCGGCATCATACTCAAGGTGCCCGGTAATCATAATTTGCTTACCGTTATTTGCACTCATAATAAATGGCCCTGCTTCGTCTGATGCAGAAAGTAATTTTATGTTGTCCGAATTCATGATTTCTTCTATCGAAACGTCCGTATAGCGGGAATGAGGAGCGACAAATACATCATCGAAGCCTCTTAACAGCTTTTCCGTTCTATCTAAAACCTTATGTCTGAAGACTCCGGAACATTTTCTCGGAAGTTCAAATTTACCGATTCCAAAGTGATAGTATAAAGCAGCCTGTGCACCCCAGCAAATATGCAAGGTGGAAGTCACACTCTCAACCGACCAATCCATGATTTCCTTCAACTCTTCCCAATAATCCACCTCTTCAAAAGGAAGTAGTTCAACCGGTGCCCCGGTTATGATCATCCCGTCGAATTTTCTTTCCTTGATGTCCGAAAAGGTTTTGTAAAACATTTCCAAATGCAAAGCACTCGTATTTTTTGATATATGCGTTGCAGTCTTCAAAAAAGTAACATTTACCTGCAAAGGCGTATTTCCCAAAAGCCTGAGAAGCTGTGCTTCCGTTTTTTCTTTTTCAGGCATTAAGTTTAAAATTAAAATATTTAACGGCCTTATATCCTGGCGGTTGGCACGGTCTTCATCCATAACAAAAATATTTTCAGCTTCAAGAATTTCCCGTGCAGGAAGAAGCTTCGGTATTTTAATCGGCAATCGCGTATCCTCCTTCGTTTGAATTTTCAATTATTTCTATTATAACTACCAATCATTTAGTCAGCAATGATGTAAACTTATTTTAAGAAAAAAGTGAATATTTTTCTCTTAGAAAGCCCATTCCGGTGTTACAATAATGGGGGAAACTATTCAAATGTTTTCAGGGGGAAATTGACATGGAAATTAAAACAGAATTTAAGTCAGACATTGAAATTGCCCAGATGGCAAAACTGAAACCGATACGTGAAATAGCAGAAAAAATCGGTCTAACTGAAGATGATATTGAATTATATGGGAAGTATAAAGCAAAGCTATCCTTTGATACATTAAATAAATTGAAAACAAAAGAAAATGGGAAAATTATTTTGGTAACTTCGATAAATCCTACTCCGGCCGGGGAAGGGAAATCAACGGTGACTGTCGGGCTTGCTGATGCTTTTAACAAGATCGGCAAAAAGGCGATGATCGCTTTGCGCGAACCTTCACTTGGTCCAACTATGGGAATTAAAGGAGGAGCAACCGGGGGCGGCTTTGCCCAAGTACTTCCGATGGAAGACATCAATTTGCATTTCACTGGCGACCTTCACGCGATAACGACAGCGAACAATGCACTGGCAGCATTAATTGATAACCATCTGCAGCAAGGCAATGAACTGCGGATTGACCAGCGAAGGATTGTATGGAAGCGTGCTCTTGACTTAAATGACCGTGCGCTGCGAAAGGTTGTGATTGGATTAGGCGGCCCTGTACAAGGAGTGCCGCGCGAAGATGGCTTTGATATTACGGTTGCATCTGAAATCATGGCTGTTTTATGCTTGGCTGAAGACCTCGAGGATTTAAAGAGAAGGCTTTCAAGAATGGTCATTGCCTATAATTACGATAAACAGCCGGTAACTGTTGGAGATTTAGGGGTTGAGGGGGCATTGGCTTTATTATTGAAGGAAGCTGTAAAACCAAACCTCGTTCAAACAATTGAACATACTCCGGCGTTAATTCATGGCGGACCGTTTGCCAACATCGCCCATGGCTGCAACAGTGTGATTGCGACAACTGCAGCATTAAAGCTTGCGGATTATGTCGTCACCGAAGCAGGATTTGGCGCGGATTTAGGTGCGGAAAAGTTCTTGAATATTAAGGCAAGAAGTGCAGGATTTCATCCGGAAGCTGTCGTCATTGTTGCCACGATTCGCGCCTTAAAAATGCATGGCGGTCTCTTAAAATCCGAATTAAAAAAAGAAGATATCGGCGCATTGACTCAAGGATTCGCCAATTTAAAGAAACATATTGAAACAATTAAAAGCTTTGGTCTCCCTTATGTTGTGGCCATCAACAAGTTTCATTCCGATACAGATCTCGAAATTCAAACACTTCTTAACTTGTGCAGAACGGAAAATATTCCTGTGTCATTAACGGAAGTATGGGAAAAAGGCGGTGCAGGCGGAGTAGATTTGGCGCAGACCGTATTACGAGTAATCGAAGAAAAAGAAGCGAATTTCTCTCCTTTATACGATCTTTCGGAACCGTTGGAAGAGAAAATCCGTACCATTGTGCAAAAAGTATATGGAGGGAAAGACGTTGAATTTTCTCCTAAAGCGAAAAAGCAGCTTATCGAATTTGAAGCAAATGGCTGGGGCAATTTGCCTGTGTGCATGGCGAAAACCCAGTACTCTTTGACAGACGATCCCGGAAAGCTCGGACGGCCAACTGATTTTACAATAACCGTTCGCGAGTTAAAGCCATCAATCGGTGCCGGGTTCATTGTTGCCTTAACCGGAGAAGTAATGACAATGCCGGGCTTGCCAAAACAGCCCGCAGCCTTAAACATGGACGTGGATGAAAACGGAAGAGCTGTCGGATTGTTTTAGCCAATTGTGCCTGTCAAGGCGAAATGTGGAGTGATACAATGTTTGATCCTACTGCTTTTGAAAATATGAAAGTTGTAATCGAAGGTGCTGTGTATGACCGCGATCTTAGCGGAGAAATACGCGTTATCGATCGAAATGATTTGATAAACACGGCCAAGCTTTCCAGAGAATTTAACATTTCTTTTATCGATGCTGGAGAAATTCAAGCGCAAAAAATAATTGCAAAATTCATAATGAAGGCAGAGCTTGAAAATCTGGCTGCAGAACTGCTTCCTGCAGCCCAATCAGTCAAGCTTTCCGGCTCCAATGTTATGATCGTTTTTATCGCCGAGCATGAAAATGACACGGAGATCAATAAGAAAATATTGAAGACGGTCAAGGAAATTTGGGGAGAAAATAGAACCGTCACACAAAAAATCATTATATATCCGTCTGCAGACAACAAATCGATTAAAAGTGAAACGACTGTTTCTTTTAATCGATTGATTAGTGAAGAACAAATTGATGATCTGGCAGAAATGATCCCTTTCATGATACGAACTTTAAAAAAATTGGCTGCAATTGTATAATGAACAAGGTTGATGCGATGGCTTTCACAATGATTGGATGTCAGCAAATTTACATAAAATATTAGGAGATCTTGAAAAATTTTTAAAAACGGATGGCCTTGCCGTAATTGGCAAGGTTTTTTATTATAGGAGATTAACGAGGAAGCAGCGATGAACTTATTTTTGCGATCCGAGGATTCTAATTGAAGTCAAAAAATAGTGGTAAAACGGTATTTTTGATATTATATGAACCTTTATTTTAATATATGAGTCGTCGTTCTGAAATATAAGCCTTCATTTTCATATATGATCCTTTAAATTGATAAATTAGTCGTCGTTTTGATAAATGAGTCCTTATTTTCATATATGAGCCTTCAATCTAGTTAATAAGTCCTTTGAAGTGTACAAATCTTTTTCTTTTTTTACAAAGAAGAATATATAAATATAAAGGGTGAGATTTAATGTCACGGGTTGCCTGGGTCACAGACAGCACTGCTTATATTGACGAAGAACTAAAAAACCATCCCGATGTTTACACGATTCCAATGACGATTCTTCTCGATGAAGAGGAATTTTTAGATGGCATTGATCTTTCGCCGCATCAGCTGTTTGAAAGGCTGAAATCGTTAAAAACACCGCCGAAAACCTCTCAGCCATCGGTTGGAGCTTTTCAAAAGCTTTATACAAGTCTGTCGGAAAAATATGATTCCATCATTTCCGTACATGTATCTTCAAACTTAAGCGGAACCGTTTCTTCAAGTGAACAAGCGGCCCAAATGGTTGATATTCCTGTAATAACAATTGATTCAAAAATCCTTACCTATCCTTTGTCTGCTCTTATCAAAATTGGTATAAGCTGTATTGAGTCAGGGTTAAGCATACAGGAAACGAAAAAAAGAATGGAACAGGTCGCCGGCAGCAATGAAACATACGTCCTGATCGGAAGTCTTGAACAGCTTCATCGCAGCGGAAGAATGTCGGGAGTGCAATTTTTGCTTGGAAGCATGCTGAGTATCAAGCCGATCATTACAATTGAAAACGGCAGCCTCCATGTAAAAGAAAAAGCGAGAAGCGAAAAAAAAGCAAAGGAAAAGATTGCTTTATACTTGCGAGAATCCCTGGAGAAGCATTCGTTTAAAGAAGTATATATATTATACGGGCTTCATGAAGATCCGGCGAAATCATGGCTATCCGAGCTTGAGGAAGAGTTCCCTGACATCCGGTTCATTTGCTGCCCGCTCGGAGCTACCATCGGTGTCCACGCAGGAGAACATACTCTTGGAATCAGCTGGTTCCGGGATTTGAAATAGTGCTGTCAAGGCACTTTTTCTTTTTTACGGCTCTCTTTCTTTCATGCTAAAATTAATTTTGGGATGAAAGAAGGTGTCTTTATGAAAGAGGAAATAATGAAAAGAACAGAAGCATTCGTCAAACAGATGATGGGCCGGGATTCAACGGGCCATGACTGGCATCATGTTGACCGCGTAAGGAGGAATGCTTTAAATATTTCAAAAAAAGAACAATCCGGTGATCCGTTTATTATTGAGATGGCTGCGCTTCTCCACGACATCCCGGATGATAAATTGAATAACAGTCATGAAGAAGGCCGGCATAAACTTGCAGGCTTCATGGATGTGCTTGATTTGCCTCCGGCGGTTAAAAAGCATATTACGGAGATTATTTTTTCGATCTCTTTTAAAGGCGGAAAAGGCCCGAAGCTTTCTTCAGCTGAAGCTAAAATTGTTCAGGATGCAGACAGGCTTGATGCCATTGGGGCGATCGGCATTGCCAGGGCTTTTGCATTTGGCGGAAAAAAAGGCCAGCCAATATTTGATCCGAGCCTTTCCGTACGTGATAACATGACGGTTGAAGAATACCGAAATGGTGAATCTTCTTCTATTCATCATTTTTATGAAAAGCTTCTTCAAATAAAAGACAGCTTACATACAGCAACAGCCAAAGAAATGGCAAAGGAACGCCATCAATTTATGGAAGCATTTCTCACTCAATTTTACAGCGAATGGAATGGTCAAGCATGAAAATGATTTCGATTGAACAAGTATCAAAAACATACGGAGAGAAACAGTTGTTTCGCGACATTTCCTTTACGATTGCGGAAAAAGAGAGAGTAGGCTTAATTGGCGTGAACGGTACAGGGAAATCATCTTTGCTGAAAATTGTCGCCGGAGTTGACATTCCGGATTCAGGCAAAATCATCTGTGCAAAGGATTATAAAATCTCTTATTTAGCTCAGAAACCGGAATTAAACCCTGAATTGACCGTTTTGGGACAAGTTTTTGAAGGTGATGCTCCTGTATACCAATTATTGAGGAAATATGAACAAGCGCTATTAGAACTAACTCATTCGCCAAATAATCAAACACTTCAAGAACGAGTGTTTGAATATCAGCGGAAAATCGATTCGATGGATGCATGGGATACAAGCACAAACGCGAAATCAATTTTAACAAAACTTGGAATTGATGATGTTAATAAAAAGATTGGAGAACTATCAGGAGGGCAAAAGAAACGGGTAGCTCTTGCCCAAGTTTTGATTCAAGAACCCGACCTGGTTATCCTCGATGAGCCTACAAACCATCTTGACTACGAATCTGTCAAATGGCTCGAAGAATACTTGGCAAGATACAATGGAGCTCTTTTGCTTGTCACTCATGACCGTTATTTCCTTGACCGGGTAACAAACCGCATTTTTGAATTGGATGGAGGAAATTTATACAGCTATAAAGGGAATTATGCTGCTTTTCTCGAAGCGAAAGCAATCCGTGAAGAAAACGAAGCAGCTAGCGTTGAAAAAAGAAAGAATCTTTACCGCCGTGAACTTGAGTGGATCAGGAGAGGAGCAAAAGCAAGATCAACAAAACAAAAAGCAAGAATTCAGCGTTTTGAAAAATTGGATGAACAGCTGTCAAATGTAAAAAGCACTGAAAAGCTGGATATTGCGTTAAGCGGAAGCAGGCTTGGAAAACAAGTATTTGAACTGAAATCTGCTTCAAAATCTTATGAAAATCAAATCATTTTAAAAGATTTTAACTTGCTTGTCAAACCCGGTGACAGAATCGGAATTATCGGCCGGAACGGCACCGGGAAATCCACGCTTCTGAATATTCTTGCCGGAAAGATTCCGCTCGATCACGGGGAATTCATTGCCGGCCAAACGGTCAAAACCGCTTTTTACACGCAAGAAAGCGAGGACATGGATGAATACAAGCGGATGATTGAATATTTGAAAGAAACCGCTCAAGTAGTCCAAACATCTGACGGAAAAACGATTTCCGCTGCCCAGATGCTTGAACGATTTCTTTTTCCCATGCATACCCACGGAACGCCGATCAGAAAATTGTCCGGCGGGGAAAAACGCCGGCTCTACTTATTGAAAATCCTGATGGAAGAACCAAATGTCCTCCTTCTGGATGAACCGACCAATGATCTTGATACGCAAACATTGACGGTTCTTGAAGATTATTTAGATGATTTTCCCGGCGTTGTGATAACTGTATCCCATGACCGCTATTTCCTTGATAAAGTTGCCGAACAGCTTCTCGTATTAAAAGGCGATGGAATCATTGAGTCTTTTTACGGAAACTATACCGAGTATTTGGAAAAACAGTCAGCCACAGCAAACCCTAAACAACCTAAAAAACAAGAGAAGACGCCGGTTCAAGAAAAACCGAAGAAGAAAAGAATGAGTTTTAAGGAGAAAAAAGAGTGGGAAGAGATTGATGATCATATCGAAAAAATCGAATCCCGCCTGCGTGAAATTTCAGAGGAAATGGCGTATACAGGCAGCGATTTTGAAAAAGCTCAGAAGCTAGTGGAAGAAGAAGCGGAGCTCAATGAAAAACTCGAACATTTAATAGAGCGGTGGACTTATTTGTCAGAACTCGCGGAAAATGAATAAAAAACAATTTCGTGCCCGGTGAATTCACCGGGTTTCTTTTTTTAAGCCAAAAAGGGCACAAAATGTGAATCGTTCATATTCGTATGTTAAAATGAATAATCAATGTGATTATGTTGAAAAAGGATGAAGCTAGATGAAAATCATTGCAATCGAACCTACTCCAAGTCCAAATACGATGAAAATCATATTGGATGAAGAACTTCCTATGGGGAAGAGGAACAATTATAAAAAAGAAACGAGTGAAGGTGCGCCGGAAGTCATCCGGAACATACTCGAAATTGAAGGTGTCAAGAGCGTTTATCATGTAGCAGATTTTTTAGCCGTTGAAAGAAATGCGAAATATGACTGGAAAACTATTTTGCCACAAGTAAGAGAAGCTTTTGGGGAAGACCAAGATGACGTAAGCGCAGCAGAATCAGCCATTAATGATCATTTTGGTGAAATTAAAGTGCTTGTTCAAATGTATAAGGGAATCCCGATGCAAATAAAATTAACGGACGGAACGGAAGAAAGACGGTACGGATTGCCGGAAATGTTCATAAATGCAGTAAAACGCGCACAGGACCCGAATGATAATATTGTGATTGAACGGAAGTGGAAAGAATTTGGTGTCCGCTACGGAGATTTCGATCAGATTGGCCATGATGTTAAAGAGGAATTAATGGCAGCCTATCCCGATGAAAGGCTTGAAGCGCTTGTAAAAGCAGCGAAAGATCCTGAAAGAAAAAATCAATCAAAACAAATTCGGGAAAGGAAGAAAGTTTCCCTTGACGATTTAAACGATCCCGATTGGAGAAAACGATATCAACTGCTTGAACAAATGGATGACCCGACAATCGATGATCTTCCGATTTTGGAAAAAGCACTTCATGACGAAAAGGCGTCGATTAGAAGGCTCGCAGTTGTTTATCTTGGAATGATTGAAGATAAAAGAGTTCTGCCGTTGCTTTATAAAGGTTTAAAAGATAAAACGGTTACGGTAAGGAGGACGGCAGGAGATTGCTTGTCCGATTTAGGATTTGAAGAAGCAATGGACGAAATGGTGGAAGCGTTGAAAGATGGGAGCAAGCTTGTCCGCTGGCGGGCAGCCATGTTTTTGTATGAAGCAGGCGATGAAAGGGCACTTCCTGCTTTAAAAGCTGCTGAGGATGATCCTGAATTCGAAGTTGGCATGCAAGTAAAACTTGCGATCGCCCGGATTGAAGGCGGCGAGGAAGCGAAGGGATCAGTCTGGAAGCAAATGACCGAAGCAAGAAAACAAGATAGCCAAACAAACAAAAAGGATTAACCTTCAAAGGTTAGTCTTTTTTTGAATTTACCGCTAAAATTCATTATTATTGCGATTTTTTCAATATAACTGCGACAAATTTGATATATCAGCTATTTTTTCAAAATAGCGGCGATTATCAAATTGGAGCCGAATTTTATATTTTTGCCGCGATTATTGCGTTTTACTGATAATACTGCAGATAAAATTGAAAGCGCTTTAATTTAATTGAAAACATTAAAATTTTGCAAAATTATTGAAAATATTTGTGAAAAGGTCTATATTTGAAAGAAAATAAAATTCGGAGGAAGATCAGATGACTAGAGACTTAAGAATTCGCAGCCATGTAATCAGTGATGATGAAAGAAGAGCTCCGAACCGTGCAATGCTTCGGGCAGTTGGATTTGCCGATGAGGATTTCCAAAAACCGATGATCGGGATTGCCAGTACATGGAGCGAGGTAACCCCTTGCAACATACATATTAATGAACTAGCCTTTAAAGCGAAACAAGGAGCAAAGGATGCAGGCGGTGCGCCGCTTGTATTTAATACGATTACCGTTTCGGACGGGATTTCAATGGGAACAGAGGGAATGAGATATTCTCTGCCGAGCCGTGATCTCATTGCCGATTCAATTGAAACGGTTGTAGGTGCTGAAAATTTAGATGGTTTTGTCGCAATCGGTGGCTGTGATAAAAACATGCCCGGCTGTTTGATGGCAATAGCGAGAATGAATTTGCCTTCTTTGTTTGTATATGGAGGAACAATCAGACCAGGAAAATTAAATGGAAAAGATATTGATATCGTTTCCGCATTTGAAGGTGTCGGCCAATATAATAAAGGAGACATCGACAAGGAAGGCCTGCATAAGATTGAATGCCATGCATGTCCCGGCGCCGGTTCTTGCGGGGGAATGTATACTGCCAATACTATGGCAAGCGCGATTGAAGCACTCGGTATGAGCTTGCCGGGAAGTTCTTCAAACCCTGCAGAAACAGATGAGAAACGATATGATTGTTATGAAGCGGGACGAGCTGTTTACCGTTTGCTTGAACAAGATATTCGCCCACGCGATATTTTAACGAAAAAAGCATTTGAAAATGCGATTACCGTTGTAATGGCTCTAGGCGGATCAACAAATGCGATTTTACATTTAATGGCGATTGCCCATGCTGCTGAAGTTGATCTTTCACTTGAAGATTTCAACCGGATTCAGAAAAAAGTTCCTCATATCGCTGACTTGAAACCGAGCGGCAAATACGTTATGCAGGACTTGCATGAGGCTGGTGGAGTTCAGGCAGTAATGAAAATGCTGCTTGAAGCTGGCCTGTTACATGGAGACTGCTTGACAGTTACCGGAAAAACATTGGCAGAAAACCTTGCTGAAGCCCCTGACTTGAAAGAAGGCCAAAAAATCATTTATCCGCTTGATAAGCCGCTCAAGGAAAAAGGCCCTCTTGTCGTTTTAAAAGGGAACCTTGCACCTGCCGGTGCTGTAGCAAAAGTTTCGGGCTTGAAAGTAACACGGCATACCGGACCTGCGAAAGTATTTAATGACGAAGAATCAGCAACGAAAGCCGTTTTAAACGGAGAAATTCAACCTGGCGATGTATTAGTCATCCGCTATGAAGGGCCTAAAGGCGGTCCGGGAATGCCTGAAATGCTCTCTATTTCCGGAATTCTTGTCGGAAAAGGCCTTGGCGAAAGCGTAGCGCTTTTAACAGACGGCCGTTTCTCAGGAGGAACCCATGGCCTTGTAGTGGGCCATATTGCTCCGGAGGCCCAAGTCGGCGGTCCAATTGCCTTTATTCAAAACGGTGACATGATCACAATTGACAGTGAAACGCAGGAGCTTTCCGTTGCCTTAACGGAGAGTGAATTGGAAGAACGAAAACGAAACTGGGAGCCGCCGGCGCTGCCATCCAGAGGAGCATTGGCGAAATATGCTAGACTCGTTTCATGTGCATCCAGAGGTGCAGTGACTGATTACTTTGAAGATGCACCGGCAAAAGAAACTTTAAAGCTCTAAACCCGAATGTAAAATTGCAATGTAAGCAGTAATTATAGTATGCTTACTTTGCAAACATAGAAAGGGAGGGGTAACCATATGTCAATGGCATATGAAGAATATATGAAGCAATTGGTAAAACCGATGCGTGAGGAACTCGTGCAGGCTGGATTTAAAGAACTTCTTACAGTTAATGAAGTAGAAGAATTTATGGAGAACGCTGAAGGCACTGCACTTGTCTTTGTAAATTCAGTATGTGGTTGTGCAGCCGGACTTGCCCGCCCTGCAGCAACGCAAGCAGTATTGCGGAGTGAAAAAAAACCGGATCATTTAGTTACAGTTTTTGCCGGACAGGATAAAGAAGCAACCGCAAAAATGCGAGAATACTTCACTGGCTATGAACCTTCTTCTCCGTCAATGGCTCTTTTAAAAGGAAAAGAAGTTGTTCATTTTATTCCGCGCCATGATATAGAAGATCATCCAATGGAAGAGATAATGGAAAACCTTTTAGCCGCATTTGAACAACATTGTTAACGGCAAAAAAATATGATTTGAATGAAAGGGATGTCCGAAAGGCGTCCTTTTTCTTTTTACGCTTCTAAAAAAACATATATACAGGTGAAAACATGTTTGTAACGACTGCAGGACGAACAAACGAGGCAATGATTGAGCAGGCAAAACAAATTGCAAAAGAATTGCAAGTGAAATATGTAGAAAGGAAAAAGCGTTCTATACAATCAATTCAACTCATATTGCAAGATGATTGTATCGTAGTTGGGAAAGAACGTCTTGAATTATATCCTTTTTGGGAAAAAGATCCTTTCTTTTTTCATCCGAATTCGGCAATGTTTCGAATTAAACGGATGTTAAAAGGGGAGCATGATCCATTTCTTGAAGCAGCACAATTAGAGCCGGGAATGGGCTTTCTTGATTGTACACTCGGTCTTGCTTCCGACAGTATTATTGCAAGCTTCGCTGTCGGGGAAAAAGGTGAGGTGACAGGAGTTGAAGCCAATCCATATTTAGCTTATATCGTAGAAAAAGGTTTAAGCAAGTGGAATTCTGGTCTTGAGACGATGGATTTAGCAATGAAAAGAATCAATGTCGTCTCCAGTTTTGCAAAAAGATATTTGCAATCTCTTGCAGATGAAAGCTATGATGTCATCTATTTTGATCCGATGTTTGAAGAGAATATTCTGGAATCAGATGGAATTCAGGCACTGACGAAATTTGCAGTTTATCATGATCTGGATACAGAATTAATGAATGAAGCGATGAGGGTTGCAAGAAAACGGATTGTGTTAAAAGATCATTTTAGAAGTACGCGGTTTGAAAAGTTCGGCTTTCATGTTTATAAGAGGAAAACGGCTAAATTTCATTTTGGAGTACTTGAGAAACAGTAAAGCGTGAATGCGTGAGGGCGAGGCCCTCACTGCGTTAATGCGTTAATACGTTAATTGATTGCGGGCCAGACCCCTGTATTAGTCCGCGATTGCCAGATAAACAAAATAGCCCATCATTAAAAGGCAGCCGATAACGATTGCTAAACTCCAGTCCATAAAAAAAACCCCCTTTGTCTATTAACAGTAGTAGTTCCAAAATTATGACTTTTCTAAGAAGAATGATTTTATTTTTATTTTAACCTTTATGAAAAAAAATGAAACACTTTCACCCATTTTTACGTAATAAAAAGTATGATAGATTGGAAAAGAAGCAGGCATTATATGCTGGTCAGACTTTCAATGAACAACAGCATGGCTGACCACATGAATGCCATTTATTAAAAAGGCAATTAAAAAACGTATCCCCGGCATCTTTACTCAAATTTCAGCAACTAATCCAAGAAAGGTGTTGACCATTATGCCTAAATGGCTTCGAAAATCACTCGTTGTACTTGTAACTATATTAACGTTTGGAATGATTACCCCGTCTCCGGATTTTTTATATGACAATGTAAACGCACAAAAGCATCCTAAGCGTGATACATATGAATCCGACTCTGCAGAAAAATTGGATGAAACTTCCGCAGAAGAAAGCAATTTTGAGGAAGCACCATCATTCAAGGATGTATTTATACAAAATATGATGAAGGAAGCAGAGGAACAATCATACAGAAAATTCGGACCAAGAATCAAGCCGGTCATTGAGGATGAATTTAAAGAATTGGTTCTTCCCAACATTGAAAAAGCAATTGCATCGGTTGCTGCCCAGTATCCGAAAGAACAATTATCTTGTCTTGAAGTTACGGAAGCTCCAGGAGGAGGCGCTTCAGAGAAAATTTTCCATATCGTGGATGGCCGGACGAAAACAGATTTGATCCGTTTTCATGTAAGAAGGGACCATCCGCCACTTGAAGGGTACTGGTTTAATTTTCATTACCATACACACCTTGACAATTTCCAGGCCCATCACCATCTGGGGTCTATTTATTGGGATAAAAACACGCCGCCAAAGTGGAAAAGTGTGTAGAGCAGAATTGAAAAAAAACTTTTTTTATGAAAAAATGTATCTATGAGTTTTTAAAACTATTAATTAGAGGCTGACTAAAAAGTAAAGGGCCAGACCCCTCCAAGACAGCATATAGACAAGCTCTAATAGAACCATTCTATATGTCGGAGGGAGCCGGGCCCATATGAGTCAGCCCCTTTCTATGCTTTGATTTACAACCGGGAGGAAAAACATTAATGTCATTATTAGAAGGTATTATTCAAACATATTCCCAATTTTTTGACAGGGATATGTGGGTAAAAGTCTTAACAGACCCTGTCAGCTTGGGGTTAATTGGAACACTTGTCATCCTCGAAGGATTATTGTCAGCCGACAACGCATTGGTGCTCGCAGTAATGGTAAAACATTTGCCAATGGAGAAACGGAGAAAAGCGCTTTTCTATGGATTGTTGGGAGCGTATACTTTCCGGTTCATTGCAATCGGCTTAGGTGTATTTTTAATTAAACTTTGGTGGGTTAAGGTACTTGGTGCATCGTATTTAGCCTGGTTATCGATAAAATATTTTATGGATAAGAAAAAAGCCGATGAACATGAGCCAGAAGTAGTTAAAGGTATAAATAAAAACGGTTTGCTGATTCGGTTGTTTGGTACTTTCTGGGGAACAGTAATATCGGTAGAATTAATGGATATTGCCTTTTCTGTCGACAGCGTTTTGGCTGCATTCGGCATCAGCCAGGAGATCTGGATCCTGTTATTGGGCGGAATGTTTGGTATCTTAATGATGCGCGGAGTAGCCGGTATATTTATAAAACTGATTGACAGAGTGCCTGAGCTTGAAACTGCTGCATATGTGCTGATTTTCATTATTGCTGCAAAAATGATAGCTGGAGTATTCGGCTTCCATTTAGACCATATTTACTTCTTGATTCTTCTGTTAATTACATTTGGCATCACCTTTGTCTTTCACAACTTGAAAAAGAAAAAAGGTACAGCTGAACATAAAAAAGAGAAGGGGGCCAGACCCCTGCTAAAGTAGGGGTCTGGCCCCTTAACGCGTTTGTTTAAACCACTTTCGTAAAATCAAAAACAAGATGGTTCCAAAAAAAAATAAGACTAGGCAAAATGTCAATGCGGAAAAAAACGAGTGAAAAATTTTCATAAGAAAAATGGTAAAGAAAACAGAGTAGATCAATAAATCAACGATGATAAAATAACTTGATAGCATTGTTGATTGAACGGCTTCCAACTCGGAGGACAGGTGCTTTGGAGACGTTCTTCCGTATAAAAACCTCACTGATTTCACCTTCTTGAGTTCCATACTTAACTATATGCACGGACAAGAATAAAGATGAAAGGGGTTTCGCGTGCGCAACGGCAATTTTCCCAATACTTCCTGAATTTCTCAAAGACTAGCGAATTCTGTATGCAAATCTCGTATGCTATAATATGATTAATATTTTTCGATTTTTCTATAGTTCCTATTAACTAGCTTCCAAGATTTGCAGAAGGATGATTTTTATGCGCAAGTGGTTTTTAATGGTTTCCGTTGTCTCTGTTTCCCTTGCATTATTGGGAAATTCCCCTTCTCCAATTGACATTATTAAATTAAAAAATTTTTCAAGCCATTCAATCCTCAAGGATCAATTGAACCTCCAATCTCCCGATATTCTCGGTGACATGATTTTGCTGCCGGAGGGATCGTTTGACCAGAAAGAAGCGGCTTCAATCATCTCTCACATCGATAATCTCCCTGCATCTATGCTGAAAAAAGCAGCCCAAAAAGGGATTACAATAAAATTATTTGAAGGCAAGCTGACTGACAATCCTACTGCACAACATTTGCGCGGCATGATTCCCCGGGGTTACAGAAATGGGACAACATGGGATGAGGTGCCCGGAATAGGAGGGGCGAAGACAGTTTTAGTGAAGATTGGCTCAAGTGAAAAAGGAAAAGGGCACGGTTCGGTCAATCTCGAACTTCATGAACTTGCACATTCAATCGACCGGTATGTATATAATGAAATTCGAAACGATGAATCTTTTTTAAGAATATGGGAACTAGAAAGAAATAATTTATTCCCCGGGAGAGCCTACTTTTTGACATTTCCTGAAGAATATTTTGCAGAAGCATTTGCAATGTTTTTCCTTGGCGGAGAATATAAGCAGGAATTAATACAAAAAGCTCCCGCAACTTACCGATTTATTAAGAATTTAGATTAATGATTTCAGAGCAGGAAATCCTCTGGTTCAATATAAATTAAGATTAAGTTACAATAAGAAAGACACACAAGGCAAGTATTTCGTGAAAAAAGAGGTGGTATCGTTGAAGCAATATTTGCAGCTTTGCGAGCATGTTTTAAATAATGGAATAGTGAAAGATGATCGCACCGGAACCGGAACGATCAGCACGTTCGGCTATCAAATGAGGTTTGACTTGCAGGATGGCTTTCCACTGTTAACAACAAAAAAACTTCATGTAAAATCAATTATCCATGAATTGCTCTGGTTTTTGAAAGGTGATACAAATGTCAAATATCTTCAGGAAAATGGGGTGCGGATATGGAACGAATGGGCCGATGAAAATGGTGATCTTGGTCCGGTGTACGGACATCAATGGCGGTCTTGGACCGGAGCAGACGGCCAAACGATTGACCAAATCAGCGAGCTTATTGATCAAATTAAAAACAATCCGGACTCCAGAAGACTGATCGTCAGTGCCTGGAATGTGGCCGATCTTCCGAAAATGGCGCTTCCGCCTTGCCATTGTTTGTTTCAGTTTTATGTAGCAGACGGGAAGCTTTCCTGCCAGCTTTATCAGCGTTCGGCAGATGTTTTCCTCGGAGTTCCATTTAATATCGCTTCCTATGCATTATTGACATTAATGATTGCTAAAGTTTGCGGCCTTGAACCCGGTGAATTTATACATACGTTTGGGGATGTCCATATTTACCGCAACCATATTGAACAAGTAAAACTTCAATTAACAAGGGATCCCCGTCCGCTTCCAAAAATGAAAATAGCGAGGGATGTAAACGATATCTTTGATTTCCGCTACGAAGATTTTGTTCTTGATGGTTATGATCCGCACCCTCATATTAAAGGGGTTGTCAGTGTATGATTTCTTTAATATGGGCTATGGATGAAAACCGGGTGATCGGAAAAGATAATAAACTCCCGTGGCACCTGCCGGAAGACTTAAAATTTTTTAAACGGGTGACGATGGGCCATCCAATTGCGATGGGCCGAAAAACGCACGATTCGATCGGCAGGAATCTCCCAGGAAGAGAAAATATTGTCATTACAAGACAAAAGGATTTTCAATGTGACGGATGTACAGTTCTTCATTCCGTTCAAGAGCTTGTCGATTATGCAGCTGAAAAAAATGAAGAAGTTTTCGTTATCGGCGGAGCGGAAATTTTTAAACAGATATTACCTTTTGCAGACCGGCTTTATTTGACGCAAATTCGTAACAAATTTAAGGGGGACACATTCTTCCCTGAGCTTAATATGGAAGATTGGGAACTTATAACACAAGAAAAAGGAATAAAAGATGAAAAAAATCCTTACGATTATGAATTTCTAATTTATTATCGAAAATAAACCGAAGAAGCAGCTGGACTTTCGGCTGTTTTTTCTTTCAGCTTAAAAAGTTGAGGTTAGAAAAAGGCTATTGGCGGTTGATGACCAAAATTGGCGGATAAAAAGCATTTTCAAATGGTGAAGATCTGGTGTATGATCGTTCAAAAAAACAAAAAATTTAAAATATTTATCTTGAAAGTGCATAGATACATGGTATAATGTACAAATCATAAAGGTTAAGAGAGAAGAGGATGAAATATGGAACAGAAAGTGTTGAAAAAGAAATGGGTACATGTTGAGGATATTTTGATCGCCTACCAGCATCTTAAAGATATCGTCGCTCATACACCGCTTCAAAAAAATGAACGATTATCGGAAAAGTACGAGTGCAATATATATTTAAAAAGGGAAGATCTTCAGCATGTGCGGTCCTTTAAACTGCGTGGAGCTTATTACTCAATGAAAACACTAAGCGAAAAAAAATTAGCAAATGGTGTTGTATGTGCTAGTGCCGGCAATCATGCCCAGGGAGTTGCCTATGCCTGCCGGCAGCTTGGGGTCAACGGAAAAATCTTTATGCCGTCAACAACCCCAAGACAAAAAGTCAGCCAAGTGGAAATGTTCGGCCGAGGGAATGTGGAAATCATTCTTGTCGGCGATACATTTGATGATTCCTATAACGAAGCAGTTCTATGCGCAGAAAAGGAAAACCGCACATTTATCCATCCATTTGATGATGAAACCGTCATTGCCGGCCAAGGCACTGTTGCGGTAGAAATATTAAATGATTGTGAAGAGCCGATTGATTTTGTATTTGCCAGCATTGGCGGCGGCGGACTTATGTCGGGCTTAAGCACATATATTAAAAGTATTTCTCCTCTTACAAAACTAATTGGTGTAGAGCCTGAGGGAGCACCGGCAATGAAAAAGTCAGTATCATTGGGAGCTGTCACCACTCTTGAAGATATTGATAAATTCGTTGATGGCGCAGCGGTAAAATCTGTTGGTGAAAAAACGCTGGATATTTGCCGTGAACTTGTTGATGACATTTTGCTAGTGCCGGAGGGAAAAGTTTGTTCGGCCATTTTGGAAATGTATAATGAGCATGCGATTGTAGCTGAACCGGCCGGAGCATTGCCAATCGCGGCATTGGATTTTTACAAAGACGAAATAAAAGGAAAAACGGTTGTCTGCGTGATCAGCGGAGGCAATAACGATATTGGGCGGATGCAGGAAATAAAAGAACGCTCCCTTCAATATGAAGGATTGCTTTATTACTTCATCGTAAATTTTCCGCAGCGTGCAGGGGCCTTGCGGGAATTTTTGGATGAAGTTCTCGGACCTACTGATGATATTACAAGATTTGAATATACAAAGAAAAATAATAAAGAAAATGGGCCGGCTCTCGTGGGGATCGAACTGAAGCATAGAGAAGACTACCATGATTTAATTTTGCGAATGAAAAAAAAGGGATTTCCGTTTCAGGAAATTAATAAAGACAGCAACTTGTATCATTTGCTCGTTTAGTGTACTATATAAACGATTACATTAACCCAAAATCAATGAAATTTATGAAGATCTTATGAACTTTTTCTTTAATTAACTGAAGCTTTATGAAAAAATAATATAATCATGGTAGATTCACAATGCTGACTGAAAGGGATGTATTTATATGTCAAATATCGGTGTACCAGGTTTAATACTTATACTTGTTCTGGCGTTAATTATTTTTGGTCCGAAAAAACTTCCGGAAATTGGCCGTGCTTTTGGACAAACATTGCGAGAATTTAAAAAATCAACACGTGATTTGACAAACGATGTCATGGAAGAATTTGAAGATGGCAAAAAGAAAGAACTGAAATAAGGTGTAGAAGTTTCTGCACCTTTTCTTTATTTTTTATTCTCAAGCAGAGAATAGGCAGGAGATTGGTATGGAAGACAAGGAATTAAATGTAGTCGAGCACTTAGAAGAATTGCGAAAGCGCCTGATTATAACCGTTGCGTCATTTTTGGTCTTTTTTATCGTTAGTTTTATCTATGTAAAGGATATTTATAAATGGCTCGTCCGCGACCTGGAAGCAAAATTAATCGTTTTAGGTCCAAGCGATGTCATTTGGGTCTACTTTATGCTGGCTACAGTCATGGCTGTTGCTGCAACGATCCCGGTATTCGCCTTCGAGGCATGGCTGTTTGTAAGACCGGCATTGAAGCCGAATGAAAGAAAAGTTACCCTGACTTATATTCCGGCATTATTTTTTCTATTTATTGCAGGTCTTTGTTTCGGTTATTTTGTCATCTTCCCGACTGTCTTGAACTTTTTGGTCGAGTTGACCGGAGATCTGATGGAAACAAATTTTACCGCGGAAAAATACTTCCGCTTTCTTATGCACATGACTTTGCCGTTTGGTGTTCTTTTTGAGCTTCCGGTCGTCGTTATGTTCCTGACATCTCTCGGCATTATTAATCCGTACGTTTTGCAAAAAGTACGCAAATATGCATACTTTGTTTTAGTTATTATTTCAGTTGTTATTACACCTCCTGACTTTATGTCGGATTTCTTAGTGTCGATCCCATTATTATTCCTTTACGAAATCAGCATCAACTTATCCAAAATCGTTTACAAACGCAAATTGAAAAAAGAACAGGAATGGAACGAAGAATATGGTGAGGAAGTATAAGGTCATGGTATGAAAAAAACATACGGAAGTAACATATTTTTTCCAATTTTTTCTTCACAAATATTTTTCTTCTTTTTCTCATATTCAGACACATTTCGAGCGGGAAATAGGGTATAATATAATCAAACGGGTGAAAAAGAGGATTGATATTTTGTTATTTAAAAGCCTGGAGTTCAAAAATGTTGTTGGACAGAAGGTAAAAGTCATTGATATTCCTGTATTGGAGGAAGATAACCCTTTTTATTTAATAATCCAAGTCCGTTTGCAAACGTTTATTACAACACTTTACCACGAGAGAAAGGCAAGAAAGTGCTATTCATTCAGGAACCATTTAAAGCGAGTGCTGAAATGGCCTGTTTATGAACAAATTTTCAATTCGACAGAATTAAAGAATAATGCTTAAAACATTCTGAGTATCGGGGCGCCGGTACTCTTTTTATGTGTTTCAAGTCGAGTTTCACAAGTTTGTTAAATATTTTTCTTTCTTCTTTCATAATCGTTTGCTAGAATAAATCTCAAGTATATAAGAATAGCAGGTGAATGTAATTTATGAATCGAAAGTTGATGGGCTTGACAGTACTTATTTTCGTACTGATCCTTTCTGCGTGCGGTCAAAATAAAATAGAGAACCCGATCAATAGACCCCTTAAAGATTTTAATTTCACAAACCAAAATGGAGAACCTTTTGGTTTAAAAGATCTTGAAGGAAAAGTTTGGATTGCGGATTTTATCTTTACGAATTGTGCGGATGTTTGCCCTCCGATGACTTTTAACATGGCAAAACTGCAAAAAAAGGTGAAAGAAAAAGGAATTGAGAAGATAGAATTTGTTTCGTTCAGCGTCGATCCGGCTGTTGATGATCCTGAAACTTTGAAAAAGTATGGCGAAAAGTACCACGCCGATCAAAGTAACTGGCATTTTCTAACAGGATATAAGCAGGAAGAAATTGAAAAATTTGCGCTTGACAATTTTAAAGCGTTAGTAAAAAAACCGGAGCAGGGCGATCAGGTGATTCATGGAACAAGCTTCTACCTAATTGACAAGAATGGAAATGTGATGAAAGAATATTCAGGTTTAAATGAAGTACCTTACGATGAAATAATAAGTGATATAAAAGCACTACAATAGGCCGGAAGAAGGCCTATTTTTTTCTGTACAGATGCATTTTTCCTTTGATGATTCCTAATCATGTTATAATAAAGGATAAAATTATGAGGCAGGTGATTTGATGAAAAAGGTGCTAACCTTTCTTTTTATCTGCTTTTTTCTTTTCGTTATTTGCAATTATTCTCCTTTTCCCGGAACCGAAAGGGTTAATTCTATTAAACAAACCGGAATTAGTTTAAAACAAGAACTTCCCGAAGAATTCTTTCCAAAGGATATTCAAGTTGTATCTATCGGAGATTCTTTGACAGAAGGTGTCGGCGACAGTACGGGGCGTGGCGGTTATTTGCCTTATCTTGAAAAAATGCTTGAAAAAAAGAAGTCCATCAACAATGCCGAATTTTATAATTTTGGAGTAAGAGGACATAAAACGTCACAGCTGTTAGAACGGCTGGAAACAATTGAAGTGAAGAAAGCTGTTAAAGAGGCTGATATTGTTGTCATTACGATCGGCGGCAATGACGTCATGAAAGTGGTCCGGGAAAATTTTTCGGATTTAAGGCTAAAGGATTTTGAAGGGGAAAAAGAATTGTATAAGGACCGATTAAATAAAATTATTTTTAGGATTAAAACGCTTAATCCGGACAGCACCGTTTTGCTGCTTGGACTGTACAATCCATTCTTTAAATGGTTTTCTGATATTAAAGAAATGAATTTAGTCATTTCTGACTGGAACAATACAAGCAAAACGATTCTTTCACAATATGACAAAGCTTATTTTGTTGAGGTAGCAGATATTTTCATGGAATCGCCGGAGAATTTACTGCATAAGGATTATTTTCATCCAAATGATATAGGGTATAAACTAATTGCAGAAAGAATGTTCCAAACCCTTGAAAGCCAGGGATTTGAGGAGCTCACTAAAGAAAGGATCACTGCGAAAAAAGAGGAGAACTAGATAAGATGAAAAACAAATGGAAAATAGTGTTTTTTCTTTTGCTTGGGATCAATATTGTGTTTGTTGCTGTTTTATTTTTTCTCATTAACTTGCCTTCTGATAATAAGGAAACAGAAATGGCAAGAGTGGATAATGGCGAGGATGTGAAGTTTGTTATTGATACTAATAAAGAAGATTTGAACAAAGTCATTAATCATTATCTTAAAAAAGAAGGGTTAACCGGTCCTGTCGATTACAAGGTTTTGCTCAGGGACGAAGTGGAATTATACGGAACGATGCCTGTTTTCGGCAGGGATCTTGAGTTGAAATTAACATTTGAACCGGAAGCTTTAAAGAACGGTAATCTCGTTTTAAAGCAAAAATCGATTTCCATCGGCCAGCTGCAGCTGCCGGTTTCCTACGTTCTAAATATTGTCCGCGACAGCTATCATCTTCCCGATTGGGTAACAATTGTTCCAAATGACGAAATGGTTTATGTAGCTCTTCAAAAATTGAAGCTGAAAAGCGATATTAAAGTGAAAGTAAATAAATTCGATTTGAAAGAAGACGATATTCAATTCACATTGGTAGTTCCAACTAAGTAAAAAAAGGGCAAGGCTCTTACGGATTTTCTACCGTATTTTGCCTGCCCTCTTTAACCTTCATTTACGGGCGGTAAACATTTCGCTGATGGTAGTTTCACTTAATTATGCCCCCTGTATTCGAAGGCCTTTTGGATAGAAATTCTTTAATGTTCCTTTTGCTTCTTTTCCCCATCCAAGCGGGAAGCCGTCTATCGTAATCAGCATCCAGCCCCTGTCTCCTTCGCTGGAAAAAGTTTCTCCTTTTACGTAACGAAGCCAATTGTCACTTTCATCTGTAAGAGAAAATGTATGGACAGCCTCTTCCTGCTTTAGCGCCAGGGCAAGTGCATGGTTCGGCTCAAAGCGGTTTTTCTTCAATTCCCCTAAGTGAAGGCCGGCACGGAGAACTTTTAAACCCGACAAATCAAAGCAGTCTTCCGGAAGGGAATAAAGTTTGTGATTAAACAAAAATAAATTTTCGAAAGGGATTCGGGATAAACTTTCTTTCACAAACTTAAAGTAATCAGACACCTGATTTTTTGTGACATTGCTAAAGGCCTGCTTTACACGTACCGGGGTTCCGGTCCCGTTTTTGCGCAGCTTTGCTGCGAAATGCCCTTCACCTTTCAGGTGGTGCGGCCAAAGTCTTGCTGTATGCGCTAATTCACTATTTTTCGTTTTTGACCATGCGGGATTGCCATTATCTACTCCTGGTGGTTTTTGTATATCGATCAATTCCATATCCGGATATTTTTCTATAAAATATTCAATCACTTGTTCATTTTCTTCGGGAGAAAACGTGCATGTCGAATAAACGAGAACACCGCCTTCTTTCAGCATTTTATAAGCTGAGTCCATTATCTTTCTTTGCTGTAAAGCACAGGCTTCAACATGCTGTTCGCTCCAAAACTCAATTGCCTCTTCATCTTTTCGGAACATTCCTTCCCCGGAGCATGGGGCATCGACAAGAATTTTATCGAAGTAGCCGGGGAATCTTTCTGCCAATTTCTCCGGTGTTTCATTTGTCACAACCGTATTTGTAATGCCGAGGCGTTCAATGTTTTCGGACAGTGCTTTGGCGCGCTTTGGATGAATTTCATTAGCCAAAAGCAAGCCTTTATTATTCATTAACCCGGCTAACTGGGTCGTCTTTCCGCCTGGTGCAGCACATAAATCAAGAACTTTTTCAGTCCCTTTAGGATCGAGCTGTTCGGCGACAAACATGGCGCTCGGCTCTTGAATATAGTACAAACCTGCGGCGTGATAAGGATGTTTTCCGGGCTGATCTATGTCTGGGTCATAATAATAGCCGTTTTGAACAAATGGAATTTTTTGCAGGGAAAAAGGAGAAAGACGCTCCCATTGTTCAGAAGATATTTTTATTGGATTTATCCTTAATCCGCTTGCTTTTTCATTCGTGTATGTATGAAAAAATGCTTCAGCTTCGTTATCAAGAAGACCGGACATTTTCGCAATAAAATTTTCAGGTAGTTTCACAAACAAGCTCCTTTCCTATCGCTCGGCCATGCCGGCATCAACACTACATGAAAATATCTTCACGATTCTCCGGCGAAAAGTCAAGCCGTGATCTATTTCTCCTATAAAAACGTTTGACACAATCGTTAAGAGGTTTTTTTTGCATACGCCTCCGTTTTTCTATATGCTATAAATACAGAGATGAATGCTGATTGAAACGAGGTGCATTTTGTTATGTCAGAAAAAAATTATGAGCTTGCAACGTTTGCCGGAGGTTGTTTCTGGTGCATGGTCAAGCCTTTTGATGAACAGCCGGGAATTATTCAAATCGTATCCGGATATACCGGAGGAGAGACTGAAAATCCCACTTATGAAGAGGTTTGCTCAGGTACGACAGGACATTTTGAGGCCGTTCAGATTACATTTGATCCGGAAGTTTTCCCATATGAAAAACTGCTTGAAATCTATTGGCAGCAAATTGATCCTACCGATCCGGGCGGCCAGTTTTATGACAGGGGAACATCCTATCAAACTGCCATTTTTTATCACGACGACAAGCAAAAACAGTTAGCAGAGCATTCAAAACAGCAGCTTGAGGAAAGCGGACGGTTTAACAAGCCGATTGTGACAAAAATCTTGCCGGCCAAGCCGTTTTATCATGCGGAAGATTATCATCAAGATTTTTACAAAAAGAATCCGATCAGGTATGAAGCGTATAATAAAGCGTCGGGCAGGGAAGACTTTATCCGAAAGCATTGGCGAGATAAGATGATTAATAAAGATATGAACGAGCTAAAAAAGAAATTGACTCCAATGCAGTTTGAAGTTACACAGAACAATGGTACAGAGCCGCCTTTTCACAATGAATACTGGAATGAAACAAGGGATGGAATTTATGTCGATATCGTATCCGGTAAGCCATTGTTCAGTTCAAAGGATAAATATGATGCCGGCTGCGGCTGGCCAAGTTTTACAAAACCGATTGATGAAGAGGAAATCGCAGAAAAATTGGATTTGAGCCATAATATGGTACGGACTGAAGTGCGCAGTAAAAGCGCTGATTCTCATTTGGGCCATGTCTTCAATGACGGACCGGGGCCGTCCGGCTTGCGATACTGCATTAATTCAGCTGCATTAAGATTTATCCCGAAGGAAAAATTGGAAGAAGAGGGCTACGGCGAATATTTGTCTTTATTTGAAGACAATTAATAATTTGAGGCTGTCTCATAAGGGTCTGACCCCATGTGCATTTTATCAATATATAGCATATTTATCCAATATTATGTCCTATATATTGCGTTATGGGGTCTGACCCTTATACAATTATCCAGCTTGATTTACTTTTTTTGAAGTCATGCCGCCGGAAAGGATAAACTTCATGGCATCTTCCGGCTTTACATCAATTATTTCAATCTCTTCTTTCGGAATTAAAAATGTAAATCCAGCGACTTGAAAGGTTTGCGGTATATAAACAGCTGTGTAATCTTTTAATGGATCATAAAAAGATTCAAGGTTTTCAGCGGTGATGAACCCAATGCTTTTCATTTCTGTTCCCGGAACGGTTATAAGTGCGACTTTTGAAAAAGATTTTTTTTCGCCGAGAAAAGAGTGGATTGTATCTTTAATAACGGAATAAATCGTTTTTACTATCGGAATTTTTTCAAGCAGCCGGTCAATTAATTTGATGATAGTTCCCGTTAAAAATTTCGTAGACAACCAGCCTAAAACTGTTATCAAAACAAGCGTTGCAAGCAGGCCGATTCCGGGAATGTAATCCTCTTTTAAATACGGCTTCAGTACGTTCCCGAGCAAGCTGTCTAAAAAAAGAAATGTCTTAAAGACAACATAAATAACAAGGATAATCGGAACAATCGTCAGAATCCCGTTAATAAAATTTCGAAAAATACTCTTCATCATTTTCTATCTCCTGTTTTCGTTTTATAGATAATTAGATATATACACTTTTTTTCTGGCAATATCAAATATTTTTTGAAGGAAGGAAGCATTAAAAGACTTCCATTGTCTTCCTATTGATCTGCGACAATAATCGAAGAAATTTTAACATCTGTCTTCTTGGAAACATTATTTCGCGACTTTTCACCGGTTGCGACAAATTTTACACGGTTCGGTCCTTCGTTTAAATCACTGGCAATATACAAATGCCTTATCTTTTCCAGAGGCCACCAAGTAGATATGGTTGTATAATACTCATCATTAAGATAAACATCCACTAACCCGCCTTGCTCGTTTTGCAGGACGGTCACTCCAAGAAAAGGTCCTTTGAATTCATATTCAATGAAATCATTTTTACCAGTGCTGAACAAAAACCCCTGATGATAATAAAATCCATTTTTCTCTTTGAAAGATCTAATACTTTGAAGCTTGCTGTCGACATGTTCAAATAACGGCGGAGGGAATATCGGCTTTATTTCTTTTTTAAACATGTTTTTTTCCAGTGTTTTAAATACTTCTTTCGCATACAGCTTATATCCTTTTCCGTTTGGATGGATGAAATCGGTTGTTAATTCGGCGGTTGAGAATGTTGATTGCTTGAACGGAACTCTCATATCAATGTTGGTTGCGCCATAATGTTTAGAAATTCTTCTGATTGCTTCAGCAAACGGCTCAGCGTTTAAACAGCTTTCAGTAAAAGTGAAAATTTCTGCAGAAGGATAATGCTTTTTTACTTGCCTGATCAGTTTTTCATAAAAGTAAGCGAATTGGCGGGAATTCATATATTTGCGGTCATTTTCGCCAAACACAATAAAAGCTAAATCGATTTGCTCAGGAAGAACTGCTTCTTGAAACTTATAAATTCCTTCGAAAGCAGTAGCTCCGCTTTGTACAACAGAATATCTCTTTGCGCTGCTTCCGTATTTATTTTTAATGAATCCCTCAAGCTGATTAAACCAGGTTTTGCTTTTATTTTCTGCACCGGAACCTCTTCCTATGCTGTCGCCTATGATCAGGTAATGATAGGTTTCTTCGTTGGAAAGCTTCTCGTAAATCGTCAAACTTTTAGAGAGTTCGGCTTTCGTCAAATTTTCTGCCAGATATAAGATCAAAAACATAACAATCAGCGGCCCGAGAGCAAAAATCATTTTTGTCTTCATCCATGCAGCGCCCCCTGTAGCAAACAGTTAAACTTCACCTTAAATATAACTTAAAACAAAATTGCTAAAAAGATTCACTTTTTTGAAACAAGTTATCTTATGTATTTTTCATAAAAAATGGGCGAAAACACATGCAGGTCAAGTACACAATTCATAATGTAAAAGGGAATTGCCAACAAAAAAAGGAGTGATGTCCATGTATTACGGCTATGACAGCTGTGGTTACACTTCACCTGTTGCAACAGGACCTGCCTACTGTTACCCTGTTGCAGGTGCCGGATGCCATAATTCATTTGCGATAATTGTTGTGTTGTTCATTCTTTTGATTATCATCGGCGCCAGCTGTTTTGGAAAATGGTAAAAAAATTGAATAAAGAAATAGGATTGTCTCATTTTTATCGAGACAATCCTTTTTTATTTGAAAATAGTCTGATTTTTTTTGTAAAATAATAAAAAACGAACATTAAAATTATATATAGCGATAATAGTTCGTAAAAAAATGTTGACGATGATTATAGTTTCTGTTATAGTAACCAATGGTAAAAGAAAAACCGAAAATAAAGGGATGCATGGGGGTATAAACCTGTGAAAGAAAATTATGATGTAATCGTTGTCGGCGCTGGTCCGGCCGGAATTTTTACATGTTATGAACTGACTTTAAAAATGCCTGAAGCAAACGTTTTGCTTGTTGATAAAGGACATAATATATATAGGAGAAATTGCCCGATCCTTCAAAAGAAAATTGAAAAATGCCCGCCGCCGGCAGGAAAAAAAGACTTTGCAGGATGCTTGCCTGCCTGCTCGATCACCAATGGTTTCGGGGGAGCAGGTGCGTACTCAGACGGAAAATTTAACATTACAAGTGAATTCGGCGGCTGGATGACGGACTATCTTCCAGACTCAAAAGTAATTGAGTTGATTAAATATGTGGATGAAATCAACTTGCAGCACGGTGCAACAACAAATATTACCGATCCTATGACAGACAAAGTAAAAGAGATTGAGCGCTGCGCCTATGCAGCCGGATTAAAGCTGCTGAGAGCACAAGTGCGCCATTTAGGCACAGAACGCAACCTGGAGATATTAAAAAGCATCTTCGAATACTTAAAAGAAAAAATTGACATGGCTTTTAAAACAGAAGTAGAGGATTTATTAACGGAGAAAACAGCGGAAGGCTGGAAAGTGAACGGGATCCAGCTTAAAAATGGCGAGAAGATTACCGCAGAAAAAGTAGTCATTGCCCCTGGCCGAGACGGTTCCAAATGGCTGACTCAGTTGTTAAAATCACGCCGGTTGAAAATGATCAACAATCAGGTTGATATTGGAGTTCGTGTAGAGACTTCCGATATCGTCATGGAAGAAATTAATGATCATTTGTATGAAGGAAAATTTGTATTTAATACATCGGTTGGAACAAAAGTGCGAACTTTTTGCAGCAATCCTTCCGGACATGTCGTGGTCGAGAATCATTCAGGAATTATGCTGGCAAATGGCCACGCTTATAGAGACCCGAAATTGGGAAGCAAAAATACGAACTTTGCACTTCTCGTTTCCCATACCTTTTCTGAACCATTTGATAAGCCGAATGAATATGCACATGAAATTTCCCGCTTGGCAAACAGCTTATCAAACGGTGGAATTATTGTACAAAAGTACGGAGATCTTTTAAAAGGAAGAAGATCAACCGAGAAAAGAATTAAAGAAGGCTTCATTGAACCTACGCTAAAAGAAGCCGTTCCTGGTGATCTTGGCCTTGTTTTGCCGTATAACACGTTAAAAAGCTTAATCGAAATGACAGAAGCATTAAACCACGTTACCCCTGGCATTGCATCTGAACATACTTTGTTCTATGGTGTAGAAGCGAAATTTTATTCTGCTCGCCCGAAATTAAATGACCGGTTTGAAACGGAGATCAGCGGCCTGTATGTTGGAGGAGACGGAGCAGGGATTACGAGAGGGCTGGCGCAGGCAAGTGCATGCGGTGTCTGGATTGCCCGGGATATAATGGAAAAAATGAAGCAATCAGAACGCAAAGAGCCGGCATTCGTATAATAGAACAAATTGGAAATAGAGGTCACTCCCTTAATGAATGGGGGTGATTTTTACACTTTAATTAATGAGCAAGATTTTGAAATAACATAAGACTTTCTGGTAGAAACATTGAAGCTTTTCCCGCATTTCCTAAACATTTTGTTTCCGTACAATGGTTAAAAAAGACAAAAACCAGTAGTAGAGATGATTTCAGTGGACGTTACTATGAACACTCGCAGAAATTTTTGAGGGGGTTAAAGCTGAAGATGAATTTTTAATTTTGCAAGCTCCCTTTCATTTCTCACGGCTTTTTCCCAAATATGATCCTGGTCGGCTTGCATATCTTTTAGTTTTGCCATAATTTCATCCCTCATCGATTTTTGATTGTTCTCAAGCTTGTCAAGTCTTTCTTCCACCTTGTCGAGCCTGTTCTCCACTCTGTCCAGCTTTTCGACCATTTGATTTTGTTTATCATTGATGTTCCCGACCATGGAAATTAATGTGGAGAGCATTTCTTCCATTTTGTCCAAACGATCTTTTGCCATCTTTTTCACCTCCCTGTAAAGTAGTATAACTCATTTCACGTTCTTTAGAAATGTATTTCCGTTATAGGAGTTAAGAAGCTTGCATATGAAAAGAAATGGGTAAAATAAATTATTCAAAGCAGAACCGTTCCAATATTATTCAAGAGCATTATACTGTTCAATCATCTTGTTCAGTAATATAATGTCATGCCTCGATTAATCGAGTTGCAGTGATTTAGCATATTAAGAGAAACAGTCTCTTGGCAAAATAATGTAAAAGGATGCATTGAAACCAATTCTGTCATCCTGTAATGGAGAATGACCATGAATTGGTGACCGAGAAAATGTCTGTACAGATTCAATGGAAACGTATTTGCGAGGTGCATCAAATATTTATTCACCTGCTGTTACAAGCTTTTTGCCAATCATGTTAAGTGAACAAAATGGAGATCCATTGGTACAAGCTGTAATTGAAAATAAAGCAGCACTATAGCTAAGCGTTACCGCGTTAAAGCAACGCGGGCCTGACCCTCACCACGTTAAAGTGTTAAAGTGTTAAACAGTCACCTTCCCGGTGGCTTTTTTTTCTTTGTTTATGAAAGATTCAATCTTCCATTTCATACAATTTAGTAATTGTTCTATTTTCTTGGAAATGTTTCTAGTATGAATGGAGTGGAAAGGGCATGGATCCGTCTTTTTTAATTAAGCCTTTTTTGGATGCACAATATCCTATGATTGATTATGGCAAAGGTGTGTTTTTATATGATAAGCAAGGGAAAAAATATTTAGATGCGTGCTCGGGTGCTGTCACAGCCAATATTGGCCACGGGGTGGAAGAAATTATTGATGCGTTGCTTGAACAAGCGAAAAAGATTTCATTCGTTTATCGGTCCCAATTTACAAGTGAAGCAGCCGAACATTTAGCGAAAAAGATTGCTGAAAACTCAATTGGCGACTTAAAATGGTGTTTTTTTGTGAACAGCGGTTCTGAAGCAACAGAAACAGCAATGAAAATTGCGATCCAATATTGGCAGGAAAAAGGAATTCACACAAAAACAAAAGTATTATCAAGATGGCTCAGCTACCATGGAATTACCCTCGGAGCGCTTTCGATGTCGGGACATACAGCCAGAAGAGCGAGGTTCGTTCCGCTGCTCGAAGATTTTCCAACGATTCACCCTCCTTATTGCTACCGGTGCCCATACGATCTGACAGCTCCCGAATGTAAATATTTATGTGCAAAAGAGCTTGAAACTGCCATCCGCCGAATTGGTGCTGACCAAATCGCTGCTTTTATTGCAGAGCCCGTTATTGGAGCGGCAGGCGGTGCGATCACGCCTCCAAAAGATTATTACAAAGTGATCAAAGAAATTTGTGAGAAAAATGATATTCTTTTTATTGCAGATGAAGTGATGACCGGGTTTGGAAGAACGGGAAAAATGTTTGCATGCGAACATTGGGGGATTATTCCGGATATAATCGCCCTGGGGAAAGGGATGGGAGCCGGGTACGCGCCAATTGCCGCAGCACTCGTGAGTGAAAAAATCATCAACCTAATTGTAAACGGTTCCAAAATAATTATGAGCGGCCACACATTTAGCGCCAATCCCCAATCTTGTGCAGTGTCGCTTGCAGTTCTTGACTATATTGAAAAAAATAAATTGATCGAAGGGGTAGAAGGGAAAAGCGTCTACTTATATAAAAAGCTGAAAAAGCTTCAAAAAAAATTCCCCTTTATAGGAGACGTTCGTGGAAAAGGTTTACTAATAGGGCTTGAATTTGTCCTAAATTCACAAAAAACCCCTTTTCCTCGGAACATCAGACTGACACAGACGCTGATCGAAATTGCCCAGGAAAACGGTTTGCTGCTGTATCCGGCTGCTGCCGGGACAGATGGTATAAATGGAGATGCCATTCTCATTGCACCGCCACTTACGATTACTAAGCGGGAAATTGATGAACTGGTTAGGCTACTTCAAATTTCCCTTGATCGTTTGAATCAAAAAGTTCTGCAGCCGTTTATGGAAGGGGGCGTTTAAATGGAAAACCCTTTCGGTAAAATTACGACGCTTGAGAAAGTTTTAGAGCATTTTTATGATGGCATGACCGTCATGTTTGGCGGTTTCGGCGGGGTCGGCTCACCGCCGACATTAATTGACGGAATTCTCGACAAAGGAGTTAAGAACTTAACATTAATCGGGAATGATACAGGATTTCCCCATATCGGGATCGGAAAAATTGTCAGTCAAGGGCGTGCAAGGAAAGTGATTGCATCTCATATAGGTTCAAATCCAATCGCCGGTAAAATGATGAATGAAGGTGAATTGGAAGTAGAATTTTCGCCGCAAGGAACGCTGGCTGAACGGATCCGTGCCGGCGGGGTAGGACTAGCGGGAGTATTAACCGATATTGGGATGGATAATGAGCTGGTCACAAAAGACAAAGAAAAGGTCATGATAAATGGAAAGGAATTTTTGGTAGAAACGGCTCTGACAGCGGAAGTCTCAATTGTTTTTGCCAAAAAAGCAGATCCGTACGGAAATTTAATTTATGACAAAAGTGCCCGGAACACAAATCCACTCGTCGCAATGGCTGGTGACATCACAATTGTTGAGGCTGAAGAAATCGTTCCTTTAGGGAGTCTTCATCCGGAAGAAATTGTTACGCCGGGAGTGTTTGTCGATTTTATTATACCTTCCGGAGGGGTGAATTGGAAATGGGCATGGGAACGGACATAAGAAACCGGATTGCAAAGAGGGCAGCGAAGGAAATAAAAAATGGTATGGTTGTAAATCTGGGGATTGGCATTCCTTCATTAATTCCTGATCATTTGCCGGATGACATCCACGTCATGTTCCATGCAGAAAACGGCATCGTCGGAATGGGTCCATCCCCGCAAAAAGGTTTGGAAGACGAAAATTTATGCAACGCCGGAGGATTTCCCGTTTCTATTATTCCGGGCGCATCCTATTGCGACAGCGCCGTTGCCTTTGGAATGATCAGGAAAGGAAGAATAGATATGACTGTTCTCGGAGCATTGCAGGTGAGCAGCCAAGGCGATCTTTCAAATTGGATAGTACCCGGGAAAAAGGTTCCGGGAATGGGAGGAGCAATGGACCTCGCCCAAAAAGCCAAAAAAGTCATCGTCGTGATGAACCATACGGATAAAAACGGGCAGCCCAAAATCGTGGAAACATGTACACTTCCATTAACCTCGCGTCAATGCATCGATTTGATTATTACCGAAATGGCAGTATTTCAAGTGGAAAAAGAACATTTGCTGCTAACCGAAGTTTTTTCTCCTTTTACAATTGATGATGTCCGACGCCATACAGGCTGTTTGTTTAAAATCAGTGAGCAACTCATACAATTCTAGCTGAATTATCTATTTCATGAAGGTAGTGTCAAAAGTTCTATTAAAACTCAGTTTTGGAGGGATGTGTTCTAGCGAAAATAGAGGAAATACCGCCGCAATCGCTCTTGACAAACACGTCAATGGTTTAATTTTGAACCAACAAGGGCGAAGGGAACAAAAGAAGGCACACCAAAGAAGAAAGGAAGGCAAATATGGAAGAGAAGATAAAGCTGTGGTTAAAAGAAAATCGAGTGAAAGGCATCAAATTGCTGCAAAAACTCGTACAGGAAGACAGCATGAGAGGAAATGAAAGCCGTGCGCAAGCCGTCATCATCGAAAAATGCAGGCGGCTCGGATTTTCGCTAGATATTTGGGAAATAGGTGAAGAGAAATTGCTGAACCATCCCGTTTTTTGCTCCGACCGGAAGGATTTTTCGGGAAATCCTAATGTGGTTGGAGTATTAAAAGGGAGCGGTGGAGGAAAGTCAATCATCTTAAACAGTCATATCGACGTTGTTCCGCCTGGAGACCGAAATGACTGGAAAGACGATCCTTTTAGCGGGCACATTGAAGAAGGAAAGCTTTATGGCAGAGGCGCAACCGATATGAAAGGCGGCACAGTCGCCATGCTTCTTGCATTGGAGGCCATTATTTCTTCGGGAATAAAGCTAAAAGGAGATGTTATTTTTCAAAGTGTCATTGAAGAAGAGAGCGGAGGGGCAGGAACACTTGCTGCCGTTTTACGAGGATATAAAGCCGACGGGGCGATTATTCCCGAACCGACAAACATGAAACTGTTTACTAAACAGCAAGGATCGATGTGGTTCCGCATTACAGTGAAAGGAAGATCTGCACACGGCGGAACGAGATATGAAGGTGTCAATGCGATTGAAAAATCAATGGCAGTTATTAAAAAGCTGGAGGAACTTGAAAACAAGAGAAATAAACGAATAACAGATCCTCTTTATAAAGACATTCCAATTCCGATCCCGATTAATATCGGAAAAATTCAAAGCGGAGAGTGGCCGTCATCAGTTCCTGATCTGGCCGTAATAGAGGGAAGAATGGGTGTTGCACCAGCGGAAACGTTGGAACATACCAAAAAAGAAATGATTGCTAGTCTTGAAGAATTGGCTGAAACCGATTCATGGTTTGCTGATCATCCTTTAACGATTGAATGGTTTGGAGGAAAGTGGCTGCCCGGAAACCTCGAAGCCGATCATCCCCTTATTTCAGTCATCTCTGAAAGCTTTGAGAATGTAAAAAAATCAAAACCTGTGATTGAAGCCTCTCCATGGGGAACAGACGGAGGCATTCTGTCAAATGTCGGCCAAACTCCGGTAGTTGTTTTTGGTCCTGGAGTGACAAAGGCAGCGCATGACGTAAATGAATACATTGTTTTAGAGAATATGTTTGAAGCGGCTGAGATTATTGCCTTAACTCTGCTTAAATGGTGCGAAGTCAATTAAGAAAAGACAATGGGGATAGAAAGGAGAGAAAGGGGGTGCGGGCTTTGAACGATACGTCCCATGTTTTAACACTTAACGGAGATCATTATTCTCTTGAGGTTTATGTTGACCCGTTTAACAAACGGCTCAGAGTGGATGATTATGCAGGCAATATTTTAAAAGTGATTCAAAAAGCAGAAACACTTTCCGAAGAAAAAAAGGCTGAAAAATTAATCTTTAAAGCAAGACGTGAAGATTTTACGAAGCTGCTAAAATCTTGTTTTCAACTTGAAGCGGTCATTGACCGTTACTTTCTTGGATCTGATGCTTATGTTTTTGCAAAATATTTTACAAATGAACGAAAAAGATCAGACAATTGGATAAAAGAAGATCAAATCGTCCAAAATGTCACTTCTTTGGACCGGCAGATACAGCAAGTGACGCCTCCGAAGGAATATGTCCTTCAAAAAGCCGGAGAAACCGATGCAATGGAACTTGCGGAGTTGTATAAAGCTGTATTTGAAGTGTATCCTACGCCATTGGATAACCCGGAATATATTAAGAAAACAATGAGGGATGGAACGGTGTATTATTGCTTTCGCTTCCATGGAAACATTGTCAGTGCCGCTTCCGCTGAAGTTCAGACTTTTTACAAAAATGCGGAATTGGCGGATTGCGCTACGCATAAAGAACATCGCAAACACGGATTAATGAAAATTTTGCTTCAAAGACTTGAAGAAGAGTTGAAATCAAACGGAATCTTCCACGTCTATACAATTGCAAGAGCACTTTCGTTCGGAATGAATGCTGCATTTCATCAGCTTGGCTACACGTACAGGGGAAGGTTGATAAACAATTGTTATATATTCGATAAGCTAGAAGACATGAATGTTTGGTGCAAAAATTTGTCTATTTCGTAAAGTGCTGGTTTTTCGGCAGCAAAATGACTAATATTCGGCACTGTCTCATATGTATGTATTGGGATGGTGAAGAAAATGCAAGGAATGAATATGACGAAAGAAGTTCTTGCGGCAATCTTAAAAAGTATTGATGAAGGAATACACGTTGTCAACATTGAGGGAATAACGACCTTTTATAACGAGGTAGCGGCAAAGCATGACGGCCTCGAAGTGGAAGAAGTCATTGGCAAGCCTCTGCTCGAAATTTTTCCATCTTTAGATGAAAAAACAAGTACTTTGTTAAAAGTAATAAAAACAAAAAAACCAATCTATAACCAGACGCAAAGTTATGTAAATATGCATGGAAAAAGAATTGAAACAATCAATACGACATTGCCGATCATTGTGGACGGAAAAATGATTGGCGCCGTTGAAATTGCCAAAGACTATTCAAGGCTAAAGCTATTGTCGGAACGGCTCCTTGATTTGCAGAAAGAGATTAAAAGACCCTCCGAAAAAAAGCAAGAAAGAAAAAACGTAAAGTTTACATTTGAAAATTTACTGACGAAAAACCCCGAGTTTCAAAAAGTGAAAGACGAAGCATTAAAACTGGCAAGCTCGGACTCTCCTATTCTTGTATATGGCGAAAGCGGCACGGGAAAGGAATTGTTTGTCCAAGGCATTCATCATGCTTCAAGGCGGGCTAAGGGGCCCTTTATCGCTCAAAACTGTGCCGCGATTCCGGAAACGCTTCTTGAAAGTGTTTTATTCGGCACGGCAAAAGGCAGTTATACGGGGGCTGTTGACAGACCCGGTCTTTTTGAATTAGCGGATGGGGGAACATTATTCCTTGATGAACTTCATACCATGCCGATCGAGCTTCAAGCGAAACTGCTCCGGGTGCTCGAAGAAGGCTCGCTTAGAAGGATCGGCGGGGCGAACACGATACATGTTAATACCCGGGTTATTGCAGCCATGAATATTCATCCTCGGCTTGCTGTGGAAAAAGAAAAACTTCGACCGGATCTATTTTACAGGTTAAATGTGCTGGCCTTTGAGCTCCTTCCATTAAGGGAAAGGAAGGAAGATATCATCTATTTAACAGAGCACTTTATTGATTACTATAACGACATGCTGAATAAAGCGGTAAAAGGTGTCGATGAGGAAGTGATAAAGTTGTTTTCCTCATATCATTGGCCGGGAAATGTACGTGAATTGAAGCATGCAGTTGAATATATGATGAATATTTGTGAAGGCGATGATCTTGCCTATGATGACCTCCCTGCTATGTTAAAACAGCAGATGAACAAGCTCAACAACCATTCTTTTGAAAAAGGATATTCATTGCGCGAAAACGTGAAACAGCTGGAAATGGACCTTATAAAAAGAGCGATGAAACATGCAGCAGGCAATATTAAACAGGCTGCTCGATTGCTCGGTATTCCCCGGCAAACTTTACAATATAAACTGCAAAAATATTCTCTTACAGGTGCTGAATAATCGGCATTTTTATTTTGAAAATCTCCGGATGAAAACACATTCCTCCCGGATTCATCAAGTTGGCATAAAACTTGCATGTGTTAATAGTAAAGTGGATTGGGAGGAAAGAAAATGAAACAAACTTTATATAAACCGAAAAGGCATTGGAAAGAAATTGAACTATGGAAGGATGTTACTGATGAACAGTGGAATGATTGGATTTGGCAGCTTACAAACACGATCAGGACGCTTGATGATTTAAAAAAGGTTATTAATCTTACTCCTGATGAAGAAGAAGGAGTTCAAATATCAACGAAAACAATCCCGTTAAATATTACCCCATATTATGCTTCCTTGATGAATCCCGATGATCCGCGCTGCCCGATTAGAATGCAGTCCGTACCTATTTCGAAGGAAATCTATAAAACGAAGTATGATTTAGAAGATCCATTGCACGAAGATGAAGATTCCCCTGCTCCGGGTTTGACCCACCGCTATCCGGACCGCGTTTTGTTTTTGGTAACGAATCAATGTTCCATGTACTGCCGCTACTGTACAAGGAGAAGGTTTTCCGGACAAATCGGCATGGGCGTGCCCAAAAAGCAGCTTGATGCAGCGATTGATTACATCAAGCGGACGTCTGAAGTTAGAGACGTCCTCATTTCCGGAGGTGATGGACTTCTTATAAATGATCATATCCTCGAATATATTTTAAAAAATTTGCGCGCGATTAATCATGTGGAAATTATTCGCATTGGTACGAGGGCACCTGTAGTTTTTCCGCAGCGGATTACCGAAAACCTTTGCAGCATTCTAAAAAAATACCATCCAATTTGGCTGAATACACACTTTAATACATCCATTGAAATAACAGAGGAATCAAAAAAAGCATGTGAAATGCTGGTTGATTCCGGAGTTCCGGTCGGCAATCAAGCGGTTATTTTGGCAGGAATAAATGATAGTGTGCCGATTATGAAGAAATTGATGCATGACCTTGTAAAGATTCGTGTACGTCCTTACTATATTTACCAGTGTGACTTATCCGAAGGAATCGGCCATTTCCGTGCACCGGTTTCAAAAGGATTGGAAATTATCGAAGGGTTAAGAGGCCATACCAGTGGATATGCGGTTCCAACATTTGTCGTCGATGCACCCGGAGGAGGGGGAAAAATCGCACTGCAGCCGAATTATTTAATCTCGCAAAGCGCCGAAAAAGTTGTCCTCCGCAATTTCGAAGGTGTGATTTCGACATATCCGGAACCGGAAAATTATGTTCCCGGCCGTGCAGAAGCTTATTTTAAAGAGATTTATCCGGATATGGAAGAGAAACGGTCTCATCATGGAATCGCCGGATTAATGAATGACGTCCAGTTCAATCTTGTTCCGGAAGGGCTTAGCCGGCTGAATCGAAGAAAGAGCTATGAACAAGATCCTCTTCATACTTCATTGAAAGACAAGCGGGAAAAGAGAGATGAATTAAAGGAGAAAAAATTCCTTTCCCAACAAGCAAATTATAGACAAAAAAGCGGAGAAAGCAATCCAAATGAAGATACAAATTAAAAGTTTGACGGAAAAAAATTAATGATGGGAGGGGCCGGAATGGAAGAAAATTGCTTATGGTGCAACAGTAACAAAATTTCCCGGGATACAACGAAAGTTTATTGGGAACTTCCGGATGGAACAAAGGCGATTGAAATCAGCGAAACTCCGTCAATTTTCTGCCATAATTGTCATATGGTGTACCAGTCGGAAGATATCGTAAAAGAAATTGAGAACCAATTGTTTATCATTAACACCCGTCTTCTCGGAAAAACGGTTACTTATCAAGAATTGATGAACATGCCGAAACTGTTAAAAAGAAATTATTTCGATTTTTCATCTTAAAAATTTTTGAATAAGAGCTCGACATGTCCCAACCCGGATAGGGTTGTTTTTTGTTACCGAAACTTATATATTATGTTGGACGAAAGGGCGGGGAATCGTTTATAGTATACACCATAAAAGTTATCAAAATTTCACAATTTTTTATTTTCATCATATGATTTGGTAAAGTCTTCGACATGATAAATTTTTTACGGGCAGGAGTTAAAAATGGCAAAATCTTTTTATCATTTTCTTATGAAATATCGTCATCCGGAGCCGAAAGACGATATTAGCATATTTGCAAACAATGCATATGAAGATCACAGCTTTCCGAAAGGATCTGCAGATTACGATGAAATTAGTTCGTATTTAGAATTGAATGGCCACTATTTGAACAGTATGTCTACATTTGATGAAGCGTGGGAATTATACGTATTGTCAGAAGGATAGAGGTTTGAATGAATTATTAAAAGAAAATAGGTCTAACCCTGTAAAACAGCATCAGCGTTTGTGAAAGGTGTAATAGTAGGCAAATTAAATAAGAGTTTATACTAGTTCGATGAACTTCCAACATCACATCGCCTTTTAAAAAAAAGAGGCGATTTTTTCATGCTTTTTATAAATGGCGATTTATTTCTGCTCGCATATATTATTGTTAAGAATTATTCACGACTAATCATTGAGAGGATGGAGGACATGGACAAACGTAAAAAACCAAAATATAAGATCGGTGATACAGTCGTGATCACAATATATGGAACGGTTGGCAAAGTAACAGATGTAAAATACTTAAGCGGAGTTTATGTTTATGAAATTAATAACAGCGAAGGATTATATTTGGAATCCAGCTTGCAAAAGCTTTCTGAATATGAAGGAGAAATAATTGAAAAAGAACATATTGATATAGATTATAAGTATTTGTTTGGCGACCTTGTACATGTACAAGGGTTCGGAACTGAATTATTTAAGGTCGTCGGTTTCCGGACAGAAATATGGCGATACAAAGATAATGCATGGGAAGACGTAATATACGAATTATCGAGGGTCAGTGATGGAGAATGGCTGGAAGCCGGTGAGGATGAACTGACACTTGTGGCTGACGCAGATAGTGCGGATATTTTTATCCAAAAGCTCGGTCTGTTATCATACGTGAATAAACACCATGACCCTCATGCTCAAAAAAAGACGGAAATGAAAAATTCGTTTCGCAAAGCCGAAAAGGAATACTTAAAGAAAAAACACGAACGAAAAGAATTGATCGACGGCTTACTTGATATTTATAACGATTACCGCACTTTATACGAAATGTTTCACGACAAAGAATATGAACAAGTGATGCGGGTTGTGATTCGAAAGCTGAAAATGATCGTAAATAAAGATTGAAAAGCAACGCTCAGGACAATGAATGAAATTTTATGAATACGTAAAAAAGAAAAGGCAAACCTAGCAAAATGGTGATCTTAAAAAGAAGATCAGTCATTTTTCCAAAAGCTGCGATTAGTATACTGTCTTCATGATTAACATCTTCCCTTAATTTTTCCGTCCAATCCCTCAAATGCGCCATAGAAAAACCCCCAATGTAAGATCTTTAATTCATTCTTATGCTTGTCTGATTGAAAAATGCTTATTAAGGAAAGATTTTTAATTACAAGGCCTGCATGAAAGATGAATGAGCAGCATACATTTTGTAAAAAGGGGGGGCGATGATGAGAGAAATCGAAGTATTTATCGATACGGAGGAGATTGCAGAATTTTTCTTTCAGGAGCTTTTGAAAAGGGGATTCGTTCCCTCTAATGAGGAACTGGAGGAACTCGCAGATATAACCTTCGACTACTTGGTAGAAAAGTGCATTATTGATGAAGAGATTGAAGATTTTTGAAGAGTCTGTCTCATAAGGGTCTGACCCCATGTGCATTTATCAATATATAGTACATTTATCCAACGTTATGTCCTATATATTGTGTTATGGGGTCTGACCCTTAGGCTTTTTATACGGTGTCTTATCTAGAAGACTCATCTATCGTGGTGGCTGATATGCCATGGAGGTTTGAGACAGCCTCTCAAGTTTTTTTTGGAAAAAATCTATCATGTAAAAAAATTATTATAGAAAGTTCTCAAGGTTAGATGAAACTTTCCGATAGAAAGTCCGTAAATACATATTGAAAAAGAATGAAGAGGTGAATGAGGGTGTCAATTTTTAAGAAAGTTTTTGCCAGTATCGGGATTGGAGCTGCCGCTGTAGACACAAAGCTTGAAAAAGACACGCTTACGGCTGGTGAAGAAGTATGGGGAGAAGTTGAAATTAAAGGCGGGAGCACCGAGCAGAAAATCGATGAAATATATCTGAGTCTTTATACAACTTTTATAAAAGAAGTGGATGACAAAAAATTTACGGATACAGCTCTTATTGATCGTTTTCGTCTTACAGAATCATTTACGATTAATCCAAATCAAACAAAAATAGTTCCTTTTTCTTTTAAGCTTCCGGACGATACCCCAATTACAGCAGGAAAAACTAAAATATGGATTTCAACAGGCCTTGATATTAAGAATGCGGTTGATCCGACAGATAAGGATTTTATTAAAGTGCTTCCTAACCCGGTTATGAATGCTGTTTTTCAAGCAGTTTCAAACCTTGGTTTCAGGCTGCACGAAGCAGAATGTGAAGAAGCTTCGTACCGTTTGCGCCGGCGTTTGCCGATTATTCAGCAATTTGAATTCGTCCCTGTTTCCGGACCGTTCAAGGGCCGTTTGGACGAACTGGAACTTGTCTTTTTCCCTGCATCAGGCGGTGCAATGGATTTAATCATGCAAGTTGACAGGCGTGCGAGAGGGCTGGGAGGTTTTCTCGCAGAAGCGCTGGAAATGGATGAAACCAATGTAAGGATAACCGTATCGCCGGCCGATATGCCGAACATGCAGCAAAAAATTTCTTCTGTTATTCAAAGATTTTCGTAAATTGAATAGAACTTAAGCGATGGAGCAATGCTGCATCGTTTTTTTTTTTTGCACTTTATGCGTCGATCGCAAATTTCGAGAAAAAAACTTTGATAAAAATCACTTATCGACAAAAATAGAATTTTTTAGATAAAGGAATCGACAAAGGCAAACTCTAACTATTCTAACTATAATGATAAATATTTGATTAAGATTTGGAGGGGAAAGGATGATAAAACAACTTGTGAGAAAAAGGCAAAAAGAGTACGATGTGACAATTTTTCAGACACCAATATTTAGACAATATAAAGGGTACAGACAAGTTTACCGGTTAACTGTTGAGAGCACAAACCACGAAAGCTGTCTAAACGAGACATTCAGGCTTTTCAATGTTCCGGATGCCATTCCCTCGGATTTTAATGGAAGATTTTTAGGCACAGGTGATATTTTATTAATTGATGAAGGGTTAAAGGGGCAGCATTATTACCAGCTGAAGCCGGGTGGCTGGCAAAAAATAAATCGGATTCATATTCGATAAGGTCCGACCCAAAAGGCAAAAAAACCTTTTGGGTCAGTTTTTGGTTGAATCATTGAATTTATCGACCACTTTCCATAGTTTATCGACCAGTTTTCGAATATATCGACCACTTTTCATAGTTTATCGACCACTTTTCGAATATATCGTCCACTTTCTACGATATATCGACTACTCCCATGATTTACCAACAAAATCTTATTTATTGATGATTCCCCGGCCCGTTTTTTCTTCCGGTTGCTGTTTGTTCTTTTGCATGTGCTTCATGTTCGGCTACAATCACTTCAGCAGGGATATGATTATTTTTCTTAGGCGAGTTAATACGATTCCGATGTTTTTTTCCCATCGTGTTCCTCCATTTTATAGTTTTTCTCTGTCGCTTTTTGATGAAGCAGGTTTTGTCCTGCTTCTCGAGGACGGATTTGTTTGATTGGCGTGCTCTACAGCCTGTTCAAGCTTTTTGCTCATTTTTTGCTTTGGCATGATTGAACCCTCCTTTGATAATAGCTTCTCCTAAATGACTTATCTCATGCCGTCAGGTAAGATTTTTCAGCTTGACAAGAATATGATATAGTGTGAATTGATGATGGTTTATAGCGGTAATACGGTAATACTTCATAAAATTGGAGGTTATGGGAAATGAGCATACATATTGGCGCAAAAGAAAATGAAATAGCACAAACAGTGCTTTTGCCTGGAGACCCTTTAAGGGCAAAATATATAGCCGAAACTTTTCTGGAAAATGCCCGTTGTTATAATGAAGTTCGAAATATGTTTGGGTACACTGGCACATATAAAGGTAAACAAGTTTCTGTTCAAGGAACAGGCATGGGTGTTCCTTCCATTTCTATCTATATTAATGAGTTGATGCAAAGCTATAACGTACAAAATTTGATTCGCGTCGGAACATGCGGAGCGATTCAAAAAGATGTGAAAGTCCGGGATGTCATTTTGGCGATGAGTGCATCGACCGATTCGCAAATGAACCGAATTACATTTGGAGGCGTCGACTATGCACCGACAGCAAACTTTGAATTATTAAAGAACGCATACGAAGTTGGAGTCGAAAAAGGATTAAATTTAAAAGTCGGGAATGTATTAACAGCGGATATGTTTTATAATGATAATGCAGAGCATGAAAAATGGGCAAAATATCAAATTTTAGCAATTGAAATGGAAACTGCAGCTCTTTATACTCTTGCTGCAAAATTCGGACGAAAAGCATTATCTGTTCTGACAGTCAGCGACCATATTTTAACTGGTGAAGAAACAACTGCCGAGGAAAGACAGACAACTTTCAACGATATGATTGAAGTGGCATTGGAAGCTGCTGTGAAGATGTAAATAACTGCTTGATGCGATTGGAAAAGATGCCTGAAATATGAGGCATCTTTTCCCCTTTTTTTGGCATTTTCAAACTTTTAGATTTCTTGACGAGTCATGTTAAAATAAGTATTGCATGATTTTCAATGACTAACTAGACAGGTGGATGATATGAAAAAAACAATTTTAATTTTAGGAACCTGTATTTTATTGGCTGGATGCAGCAAGTTGGAAGAGAATATTCCTTTTTTAAAAAAAATGGACGACACAGCAGAAGAACAGAATAATCAACTGAATGATGAGATTGGCAACAAAGGTGGAAACAATCACACCGGAAACAAAAATTCTTCAAACCCCGGACAATTAGACGATTCAATTACTCTTAAGGCTAAGTATTTTAATCAGGTTAAACAAGTAGATGGAAAGTATGTGATTCAAAATCCGGCAAATGTTTTGGCGCTTGTAAACCACCAATTTGGCCTCCCGAGTACATATGCCCCAAACGATTTAGTTAGACCGAAAGTTGCGTTTTCATTTGGAAATCAAAATATTGAAAAAAGTTATTTGCGTAAAAAAGCTGCCGCTGCGCTAGAAAAAATGTTCGCAGAAGCAAAAAAACAAAATATTGAATTATATGCCGTATCCGGCTACCGTTCCTACGAGAGGCAGGAAGAATTATTTCATGCTGAGATTAACCGAGTCGGCAAGGAAAAAGCAGTTCAGGCAGTTGCCGTTCCCGGTACAAGTGAGCATCAGACCGGACTAGCTGTCGACATTTCGAGCAAAAGCGTAAACCTGGATTTAACAGAACAATTTGGAACAACACCGGAAGGAAAATGGCTTGTTAAAAATGCTCATAAGTTTGGATTCATCCTTCGCTATCCAAAAGATAAAGAGTCAATAACCGGCTATCAGTACGAACCGTGGCACTTTCGCTATGTTGGAACGAAAGCAGCAAAAGTAATTTATGAGAAGAATTTAACATTGGAAGAGTATTTTGACATCGTTGAAAAAATTTAGGGTTTAAAGATTATATGTTTCTTTGTAAAACTATTAATTAAAATGTTATTCTAATCATTAAGATGAACGATTTTTTGATGGTTATGAAAGTGGTGATGGATTTGGATCAAGAAAAAACGAGTCGAGAAACGAGTGAAAATCAATCCGGATTTATTCAAATCAAGAAGTTCCATTTTGTCATGCTGTTGTTTTTCACTGTGTTATTAACTGCAGGAATTACAACACTTGCCCTGGCATTCAAGGATGAGAAAGCAATGACCGTCGGTGCAGAAAGAAGAGAGTTTGATAAGTTGTTTACAGCATATGATACGCTTAAAGAATCCTATTATAAAGAAGTTGATAAGCAGCAGCTTATAGACGGTGCAATAAACGGAATGCTTGAATCACTTGGAGACCCTTATTCAGACTATATGAATGAGGAAGAAGCAGAAAGTTTTCATCAAAGTATTTCTTCATCTTTTGAAGGGATAGGTGCTGAAATCCAGGAAAAAGATGGACAAATTGTTATCGTTTCGCCGTTAAAAGGCTCTCCTGCAGAAAAAGCAGGATTAAAACCGAATGACATTGTCGTTTCTGTAAACGGGAAAAGCCTTCAAGGCATGAGTTCCACGGAAGCAGTAACATTAATCAGGGGCAAAAAAGGAACAAAGGTTGAATTAATCATTAAACGCCCCGGGATTGATGAACCGATCAAAATGCCGATTGTTCGGGATACAATTCCGCTTGAGACCGTTTATGGCGAAATGCTGGAAGATGGGATTGCAAAAGTACAAATAACGAGTTTTTCGGAAAATACAGCGAAAGAGCTCATCGATGTTTTGAATAATTTGCAAAAGCAAGGAATGAAAGGCCTTGTGTTGGATTTAAGGCAAAATCCAGGAGGACTTTTAGATCAGGCTGTGAAAATTTCAAGCCTGTTCGTTCCAGAAGGAAAAGTTCTCTTTAAAATCGAAGACAGAAACGGAAATATCCAAGAGCAGAAAGCATCAAATAATAATAATCCGGATATCCCGCTTGTTGTCATCATTGACCAGGGAAGTGCCAGCGCTTCAGAAATTTTTGCCGCTGCTGTCAAGGAATCTGCAAATGTGCCGCTGGTCGGACAAAAGTCGTTTGGTAAAGGAACCGTACAGAGAGCCCAGGATTTTTCTGACGGGTCGAATATGAAAATTACAACGGAGAAATGGCTCACACCAAAAGGCAACTGGATCCATGAAAAAGGAATAAAGCCTGATTATGAAGTTGCCCTGCCTGAATATGCTTCTTTGCCTTACATTAATCCTGACCTGAAACTGAAGCTATCATCAGCGTCTACACAAGTAAAGGCAGCACAAAAAATGTTGAAAGCTCTCGGCTATGATCCGGGCCGTGAAGATGGATTTTTTGATGAAAAAACAAAACAGGCTGTCATCTTGTTTCAGAAAGCCGAAAAACTTGAAGCAAATGGAATATTGACCGGCCAATCAACATTGACATTGATGGAGCGGCTCAGGGAAAAAATTGAAAAGAATGATACCCAAGTACAAAAAGCTGTTGAAGTTTTAAAACAACAAATGAGGTCTTAAACAAAGAGGCTGACTTATAAGGGTTTGACACCTTCCAACAATGACAATATATAGAATGGTTTTCTTACTGTTTGTCTATATATTGTTTAGGTGTCTGACCCTTTTTGTTTTGCTGTCGAATAGAATAATCGGGATTGCCCAACAATGAAAGTAAGCCATGATATTGAGGTGAATGGTGTAATGGCGCGAAAATGTTTTACGATAATAATGATGTTAATTCTTATAACCGGCTGCCAGTTTGGCAAGTTTTCAAGGCAGCAAGAAGAGAACATAAATTCCGGTATTACAAAAAAGAAAACAGTCGAAGAAAATTCTTATTTGCAAAACGAAACAGACAGCGATCTATCTGTTCCGTATTTCTCCACTTTTCGTCTGTATCAAGAAAATAAAAATATTTTGTTGATAGGGATTGACAGCCGCGGGGAAAGAAAATCACGATCAGACGCCATTATGATTGCCCGATATGAACCGAAAGAGCGATCATTAAAACTGGCATCGATTATGAGGGACAGTTATGTTCAAATCCCAGGATATATAAATTACCGCAGTAAACTTAACCATGCGTACTATTTGGGTGGTCCAAAATTATTGAAAGATACAATTGAACATAATTTTGGAGTAGACATCGACAATGTTGTAACAGTCGATTTTAAGGGGTTTATTAAGCTGATGGATACCCTTGCCCCAAATGGAATCGAGGTAAATATAACAAGGGAAATGGCAGATGGCATGGACTTATCTATTAAGCCGGGCCGACAAATCCTCCGGGGAGAAGATTTGCTCTCTTACGTCCGGTTTCGCCATGACAGTGAGAACGATTTTGGACGTGTCAATCGTCAGCAGGAAATATTAGTTTCCTTAAAAAACCAAGCAGTTGAACAGCTCCGTTCTGTTGAAGGAATCACTAAACTGCCAAAAATCATTTCGGAAACGTTTCAATACGTTGAGACAGATCTTCAGCTTGAAGATATGTTATCACTGGGAGCAACAGCTGCCTTAAAACCGGTAAAAGACGTAAAAACATTAAGAATTCCTGTTGCAGATGGATTTACCAATAAAACTTATGAACATGCCGGTGCAGTGTTACAATTAGACTACAAAGAAAACGTTGAAGCAATTCAGCAATTTTTTAACGAAAAAAGTGGCTGACTCATAAAAACAAAGGGTCAGCCCCTTCCTTTTGTACAATACACGATGCCGATTTGATCTTTCTCCTGCAAAATATCATATAGTTTGTAACCACACAGGAAATCCTATAAAATGTGACTTTAGAAGAAGGGTTCGCTTCAATAGGAGGTAGAGTGAGGTGATAACTTGAGGCAAATCTTTCAACTGGATGACAAATTAAGAACAGAAATCATGGAATTTGAAAAAAGCTGCGAGGAAATTTGCCGGAGTCAGCAGAAAAAATTTGAAGACTTGTTCAACAAGAAAAGGAAACGATTGACAGTTGAACTTATACGTGAAAAAAAAGGAAAAATAGCTGCCGCAAACGACATTTTTGAAGAAAATTATGAGTCATATATAGAAACAGGCATTGAGGAAGATGGAGAATATTTTCCGGATGCTTATATTCCAGTTTGGAAATGCTTGAAGAAGTGTAATAATAAATATAGGTTGCAGTGCAAGGATGAAATGAAATGGCAGAAGTCAAAAAGAGCTAATAATTTGTCGGCTTTTAATGGAATGTGAAAGGATCGATCATTTTGAAACAAAGTCAGATGGTTGAACTTGAGAAACTGTTGCGGACAGTTTATCGAAAGTTGAGGCAGGAAATAAATACTATCATCGGAAGAGAGGTTAGTCTCAATGAATTTATGGTCTTAAAATATTTATATTTTTCTGACCATGCCAAAGCTTCTGATCTCTCGAAAGAATTGAATGTATCAGCAAGCCATATCACTTCCGTTACGGATTCGCTTGTAAAAAAGGGGCTGATTATTAGACGGAGGTCTGATCAAGACAGAAGAATTGTTGAAATGGTTTTGACAGATTCCGGAAAACTGCTCGTTCAGGATCTTGAAGAAAAAAAATCAGCTTATTTGCAGTCAAAATTCAGCCAATTCAGCGAGCGGGAACTTGCTGACTTTATCCGGTTATTTCGAAAATTAAATGAGTAAAAGTTTGAATCGTTTCTCCCCATTCAGGAAAAACTCTAAAAAGAATTTTGAAGCAAGGATTGAGTGGGGCGAATGAAAAATTTTTTCATATTTGGATTCATCATTGTGATGCTGGCTTTTCAGCCTTCTTCCGTGTTTGCAGATAAAAAACAGCCAGTCGAAATGCTTTCGTGGAAAGAAGCTAAGGAACTGATACCTAAATATAGCGAGTTCATTGTTCACGACTTAGAAACTGGAATTGAGTTTAAAGTGCAAAGAAGAGCGGGGAGCGCTCATGCCGATGTGCAGCCGCTAACTCCAAAAGACACAAAATTAATGAAAAAAATATACAATGGAAAATGGAGCTGGAAACGAAGGGCGATTATCGTCAAACATGGAAAAAGGAGAATTGCAGCTTCCATGCACGGGATGCCGCATGGGGCGGGAGCATTGGAAAATAATTTTCCCGGGCATTTTTGCATTCATTTTTACGGAAGCACGACACATCGTACAAGTCACATGGATTTATCTCATAAATTAATGATTCTAAAAGCGGCAGGCAGGCTTCAAGCTTACTTATCAGGCGCCAGTCCCAATGATGTGATATGCGCCTATATTGCCGGATTTAAACAGCAGGATGAAAAAGTCGTAAAAACCATATCTCTGCAAAAGATAGAATGGAAAAATATCCTTCCTATGATTGAAAATGCTGCCCTTTGCCGCATGCCTGTTTTATATGCTGAAGATGTAAAAGATGAATTGGCTTTATCAGTCCCTGTGGAAGTGGAATGGTTTGTAAAAGGCGAAGGAAAAAGCAAGTTCAAAGGATTGATTTATTTGGTTCGCTTTTCTCCATATGGTCCATGGAAAATTGATTCGATAACTTTCCTTGCTGAAAACCAATTTATCTCTTTATAGGCTGTCGTTTCGGACGTTTAAGGGGGCTGTCTCAAAAGCCTAAGGGTCAGACCCCATAACACAATATATAGGACATAGTGTTGGATAAATGTGCTATATATTGATAAATGCACATGGGGTCAGACCCTTATGAGACAGCCCCTACCTGCATTATTTTTTTTCTCCAAACTTGATAAACGTTTTTTCATCCTCTACAAGGCCGCAAGCTCCGCATTGAACTTTATATTCCGGGCCATTGTACGGAATATGAAAAGGATCAAGGTTTTCATTGGAGAATTCCTGAATCACTTCGCCTGTATGAGGGTCCATTTTAACCGAACGAGGAACCTGATTGATGATGTTAAAGCGGCTGCGGTTCGTTTTGCAATTTGGGCAACGGTATGGCGTACTCAAATATGATTCTCCTTTCATTAAGAGTTTTAGTCTATTTTTTGCAATATAGCTTTTAATTATGTAAAAATACGACATAGGGTTAGGAGGGATTAAAATGAATTACGACTATTTATTAAATCAATATAGATCCATTTGGAATAATCGTCTGCTCCAATCAGATTTAAGCAGTAAAGAAATCCTCAATGAAGCGATTAAGAGAGAATTATTGGATGAAAACTCTCATCCAAGGGCAAGAAGGCCGGTTCATGAAAAATTCTATTTGGCAGTAAAAAGAATGGCGGAATCTCCGCTAAAAGATGAAGATAAACTGGCGTTAATTACACTACATATTCAAGCGATGGAAATGATTAAACAGTAAAAAGGCTCCTTATAGGGAGCTCTTTTCTCATATATTAATGAAAAAGATTCAAAGAGATTTCACAGTTTTAACACAAAAATCCTATATAATGAGACAAGAATATGAATGATGACCGGTGAAATATATGAAATTACTGTTTCAAGTGGCAATCGTAATAATGTTATGTATACTAACTTCGTGTTCGGACAATTCCTTTCAGAAGGTTCCGAAAGATGTGTCACTATTGGTAAGCGTCAACATCAAAGACAATTCAATTTCGTTTATTGATCTATTTTCTAATAAAGAAATTGAGCGGTGGAAGATGGAAAAGCCTTATATTGGCGGAGTCATCTTACCTGATGGTGATACACTGCTCCTATATGGCAAACAAAGCGATACAGTCGATCTTTATTCCTTGTCGAAAGGGAAATTAATCAACCAATGGGAAACAGGTGAAGGAATTGTTGCCGCAAAAGTTTTAAAAAATGGAAAAGAAATTGCGTTTGCAGATCAAAATCAAGATGCCGTCAGATTTTTTACTCTTGACGGAGAAGAGAAAAAATCGGTTCGAGTTAGTAAAAGCCCTTTAACAACCATAGAGGGAGCAAAAGAACAAAAGCTTTATGTTATCAGCTTCAACCATAAGGACTTAACGGTCATCGATTTACATAAAACAAGCGTCAGCGAGCATTTTCCGATTCATCCCTCAGCCGCTGTCGGGGCTTTGCTAAGGGAAGAAAAGGATGAAATCTGGATTGGCGGACATGGCGAAGGTTCTCAAACCGAAAAAAATATATATATATACAATGTGCATACGGGAAGGCTGTTAAGAACGATTCACGCCCCGTTGATGCCTGTGAATTTTCTGGAAGTTGATGATTTCACATATGTGTTGAGCCATGGAACAAATACACTTTATAAAATGAATGCGAAAGGCCATTTAGAAAAGCAAATAAAAGTCGGTGCAAATCCATTTGTAATGGAAACTTTTAAGGATGACCTTTTAATCGCAGGCTATGACAGCAATGATATTCATATCGTAGATAAAGACAATTTAACGATTAAGGAAACAATAAAAGTAGGGAAAGGGCCGTTCACACTGATTTTGAGGGAGAGACACGGACAATGAGCAACATTCGCATATTAGTGATTGACGACGAAGTTGATATGAGAAATTTGCTTCATATGTACCTTGAAAATTCTGGCTTTCGCTGTATAGAAGCATCAAACGGGACGGAAGGGCTTCAAGCTGTCAAAACGTTTTCACCTGATCTCGTTATCCTCGATATTATGATGACTGATGAAGACGGCTTTCAAGTTTGTGAAAAAATAAGAGAATACTCTTACGTACCAATTATATTTTTATCAGCCAAAGGGGAAGAATGGGATAAAGTAAAAGCATTGCAGCTTGGCGGGGATGATTATATTGTCAAGCCGTTCAGCCCCGGAGAATTGATTGCGAGAATCCAAGCAGTTATTCGGAGAGCCGGAAATGTCATGAGTGAACAGGAAAAAATGACGATAGGCCCGATTACAATTGATAAAAAAGCCAGGCGTGTGACAGCATCCGGAAAAGATGTACCATTAACTTTAAAAGAGTATGAATTGTTGTTGTTCTTATGCTCTCATCCGTCACAGGCATTTTGCAGGGAACAATTGCTTGAACATGTATGGGGCATTGAATACGAAGGAAGTTTAAGAACCGTTGATACTCATATTAAAACATTAAGAATGAAACTTGGTGCACCCGATTGTATTCAAACGGTCTGGGGGATTGGATATAAATTTGAGGTGCCCGGCAAATGAGGTTTTTTAACGGAAGTCTTGTTAAAAAACTATGGTTTACAATTACGGCGGCCATTCTCATTACGATTTTTTATTCCTATTTTTTATCCTACTTTTTTTACGAACGGCTTTATGTTGACAACGTGGAGAAGTCTCTTGTGGAAGAAGGGAAGCGGCTTGCTCTCGACTATAAGGGCGGACCGTTGCCGGAACAATTAATCGAGAAAATTGAATGGTATAGCACGAAAACAAATTATGAAGTGTTAGTCGTTAACAATCCGAGAGAGCTGAGCGCGTGTCTTCCGTTTGAAATCGATTATCAAACACTTATAGGGGAGGAAGAGCGGGAACAGCTTTTAAAAGGGAAACCTGTTAAAAAGTCCGGTTATGAGGAAAGATTTGACAGGAAGATACTTGCAGTGATCATCCCGCTAATTGATCAAAACCGGCTTGAAGGAATTATTTATTTATATGTGCCACTGGCAAAAATATCAGAGCTGACGAATGATTTTGTTTTTGTTTGGATCATTGCGGGGTCGGTATTTGCCCTGGTTGCTGTCCTGTTAGGAACGAAATGGATTGGAAGATTGACAAGACCGTTAATCGAAATGAAAGAAGCGGCCAACAGAGTGTCACAGGGGGATTATTCCGCAAGAATTCATCTTCAGTCCAATGATGAAGTCGGGCAGCTTGCCAATGCATTTAATCATATGTCAGCCTCGATTCAGAAAGAGGATGAGCGAAAAAAAGAATTTATCGCCAATGTTTCACATGAGCTGCGTACTCCAATCAGCTACGTTAAGGGATACAGTGAAGCGATTGTATCAGGAATTGTTAAGAATGAGGAAGAAATGAATAAGTATCTGCAGCTCATCCATCGGGAAGCAGGCAGAATGGAACGCCTTGTGTATGATTTATTGGATCTTTCCAAACTGGATGCCGAAGAATATAAGCTTAATAAATTGCCGATTCCGCTTGCACAAGTTATCGAAGACGCCATCCAAAAATATTTGCCGATTTTAAAGGAAAAAGGAATTCAATTACATACTAATCTTGATCCGGATCTCATCATAAACGGCGACGCAGAGAGAATGGAACAAATTGTTCAAAATTTAATCGATAACTCGATCTGCTATACAGAGAAAGGAGGGACTATTTCCGTTTCATTAATGGCTGATCCCGAAGGCTGCAAATTGGAAATAGCCGATACGGGGACAGGAATCCCTCCGGAGGATTTGAAGAAAGTAACACAGCGGTTTTATCGTGTGAATAAAGGAAGGTCGCGGAATGATGGCGGAACCGGACTCGGGCTTGCAATCGTAGAGAAACTCGTTCATCTCCATAATGGAAAACTGACAATTACAAGTGATATCGGGAAAGGCACGACTGTCGCAATTGTGCTGCCTTCCTTAAAGATATAAACTCATAAAAATTTGCGAAAGTAGGGATTTGACGATGAAAAAAGCGGTGCTAATCTTTTCAATTGTATTTGCATTTATTTTAGCCGGATGTTCAAACAACAATCAGAAAAAAACGGAAGAAGAGCCTCAATTTTTGGATGTCAAACTTTCAGTAAATCCTGAAAAGGCAAATGTAAATGAGCCCGTTACTTTTGAAGCAAAAGTAACATACGGAGATGAAGAAGTAACCGATGCAGATGATGTGAAATTTGAAATTTGGCGGGCTCATGATAAAAATCATGAAAAAATCGAAGTAAAACATGCTGAAAACGGCATTTACCGTCTTGAAAAAAGTTTTGACAGGGAAGGAACATATTATATTGTTTCCCATGTGACAGCGAGAAACATGCATAATATGCCGAAAGCTGAATTTGTCGTCGGACGGCCCAGCGAACCGGAGGAAGATTCAAATCATTCGATGGAAATGGAACATGGTACGGAAAATGGCGAAAGTCATAATCATTAACTGGAAAGCGGCCGACATGGCCGTTTTTTTTTTTTTTTTTGAAGTTTATTGGTCATGGCCATGTCCTTTTGCCTTCTTTCTTTATATATAACGAGTGGAAAGAAGTTGGGGCAGCAAAAACAACAATTAAATTGAAAGTGTATGCCCCAAAAAGAAAGGGGCATTTTTCATGCAGTCGGGGAGAATTGAAAATTTTAAAGATCTATCGCAGTTTCGTGATTTGAAGGATTTCAATAATCATTTTGAACAGTGGATGACAGATTTGAAAGATCAGTTTACGAAAAGTGAAACGATCGCACTAAAAAGGCTTGTACGTTTTTCTGCAAAGATTCCAGGGGTTTGCAATGCGAAAATTCAAACGATTGTATCTGCAACCCATCAACATTCTGAAATGGGCGGCATTAGCCGTTCCACTTTTGAACGTATGTTAAGAAAAGCGAAAAAGTTTGGCTTAATTCATGTTATTCATACTCAATCCCAAAATGGCAGACAAGCCCACAGCATTTATGTCTTTCAAAAATACCCGACAAAGCAAGACGCGTCATCTATTTTAAATGATGCAGCAGATGCGGAATCAATTGAAGTACCAAATAAGAAACCATCAAAGAATGAAACTATCAATCTAAAAAAATAAACGTAAAATGGCGCTAAACTCTTCATTCGTCAGTAATAAAATCCCATCTGCTTTTACAAACCTTGTGAAATGTTTCTATGATGATGCCTGGACGATCGAGGAATTTTACAAAGTTGTTCGAGTGAGCACTCGATGGCTTTCTTATTACAAAGAAGAGGACAAGCTTGAATTGGCAGTAAAAGCGTTTAAGCAGTTGGTACGGAATATTAAACTGAAAAAGACAAGGATTAAAAACGTTTTCGGCTATTATTGGGGGATTTGCAATAAAATGTTGGATGAGGAGTACTTTGAAATAGTTAAAGAAGGCCTAACCGGCTCCGGATTATGTTCACGGGAAGGTTATGAGCTTTTATTTTGATAAATGGGCCGTTATTTGATTTTATGAGCAGTCATTTTGATAAATGAGCCTTTATTTTCATATTTGAGCCGTCGTTACGATATATGAGCCTTTATTTTTATATTTGAGCCGTCATTTCGATATATGAGCTTTCATAAGAAAATATGAGCCGTTATTTGGATTTTTGAGCCCTTATTTCGAAAAATGAGCTTTTATATGAAATATGAGCCATCGTTTCGAAATAAGAGTCCTCATTCCGAGAAATGGCTTTTATATGAAAAATGAGCCGTTATCCGAATATATGAATGTTTATTCAGATAAGAGAGCCTTTGTTTCATAGTTTTTCAAATTTGCTAGACATCACCATGTCCTTTCACCTTCTTCCTATTATATATAAAGTTTGAAAGGAGGTGAATGGGATGGCACAGGAAATATTGACGGAGTCAAGGCTTCGGCTTATTTTTGAAACCGGTATTGATGAGAAAGGCAAGCCGATTCTTAAAACAAAAACATTTAGCAATATTACAAAATCGGCAACGGCTGACCAGCTTCATCAGGCTGCTCAAGCAATCGCGGCACTTAGCGCCGATCTGCTAAGCGGGGTGGAACGGAGCGACAGTTCTCAAATCATCGGTTAATTTGAAAAAAATAACATGAAAAGGGGGTGGCAAGAATGGCAAAAATACTGGAGCTTGAATTTGTAACAGATACTGGAAAAAACGCACGTTTGTCCATTGACAATCCGAAAGAACCGGTTAATTCGAATACAGTCAAACAGTCGATGGCACAAATTATCGCGTCAAACATATTTGTATCAACGAACGGCAGCTTGTCAGCCATTAAGGGGGCAAGAGTCATTGAACGAAATGTAACCGAGTATGAAATCTCTTAATAGACAAAAGAGCCGGATTCATGCCAGAATCCGGCTTTTTGTCTAAAAAAGAAAGGAGAAGGTACGATGGAACAGGTCATTCCATTCATAAGTGATGTCGGCTTTCCGATTGTTGTCACTTTGTACTTGCTTCACAGGATTGAAGCAAAGCTCGACGTTGTCATCCAATCGATTCAAAGCCTGCCTGACCGATTGCATGAAAGCCAATGAATCGACAAAATCGTCTCCAGGAGAAAAAATCCAAATATACATGAAATTTACTTTATTCACCATGAATAGATGGCTGATTGCGATAAGGCGGGCAGCCGCACCTTTTGGAATTTATTCATTTAAAAGACCTCCGCTCTAAATATGTGGAGGTTTTATTAATTATATTAATTTCATTTTCACTTTTGTAAAATGAACGTAACAAATGTAAAACAAATCTTCTTTTCAAAAACTTGTCAACACAAATCTATTAGTATATGTTTGGCAACAAAGATAAAGCTTTTCCAATAGTAGAAATTTGATCCACTGAATGAAGATTCGCCGACATTTTTAAAAAACCTTTTATTCATAAAGGTTACAGCGTTAATTATAATAATTATTTTATTGTATTTTTCCAAAACTGCTTCCGAAACTATGAAAATGTTAATTTCTCCCTCTATTATTACAAAAATCGTATGTTAAGATGAATTTGCAAGTTAAACAACACCAGAAAACAAACAACAGGGAGGATTTCATAGATGAAGAAAAAAATGATCTTTTCAGTAGCAGCTGCAGCAGCATTATTAATGTCAAATCCGGCAGCAAATAAGGCGGATGCCGCATCAAATTGCCCAACACCAGTTCAATCAAAAGTTTTTTATCAAACTGGTAATCTCAATAATGAGCAATTAAACGCAATTCTTCAAAAATACCTTCAGAACTACAACATTCAATGGAATGCACCAGAAAACAAGCCGTTACAGCAACAGCCTGCCAAAGTGCAACAGCCGGCTGGTCAAACTCAACAGCCTGCAAAAGCACCAGCACAACAACCTGCACAAAAACAAGCAACACCTGCAACTTCTCAATTAAGTGCTTTTGAACAAAAAGTTGTAGAGCTTACAAACAAAGAACGTGCAAAATATGGTATTCCAGCATTAAAAATTGATGGACAATTGAGCAAAGTGGCCCGCGAAAAATCAAGAGACATGCAGGCAAAAGGCTACTTTAGCCACAATAGCCCAACTTACGGTTCTCCATTTGATATGATGAAGAAATTCGGTATCACATATCGTACTGCAGGCGAAAACATTGCAATGGGTCAACGTTCACCTGAAGAAGTAGTACAAGCTTGGATGAACAGTGACGGCCACCGCAGAAATATCCTTAACTCAAGCTTTACACACATCGGAGTAGGCTATGTTGCAAACGGCAACTACTGGACTCAAATGTTTATCGGAAAATAATAATTCTTTGAAGAACAGCCATGATTCACCGGCTGTTCTTTTTATAATGACTTTTAATGAAAATTTTTGATATCAATTTCTGAAAACTGCATGTCGATACTTTTAGGTATTTTTATTTCTAACATGCCGTCTTTATGGCTTGCAGTAGCCCCTTTCTTTTTTACGAGTGCAGGCAATGTTAATGTGTGCTTGTCATTTGAATTCGGAATATGCTCAATAATTATTTGATTGGAAGTATGATACAGCCTCATTTTCTTCAGCCAATCTTCTTCTTTTATTTGGATCCTTACATAAATATGATCATGGGTTTCAAATACAGACGATCGGAGCTGATCCGTATTTGTAGAAGCATTTGCAAATCCATCTCCTGTATGAAGGTTATTGAGGAAATCAGAAGGATTAACCATTCCCTGCATATTTTGCGGCAGCATCTTACTCATCATATCTTTAATATATTTTTCAATTTCTTCAGGCTTCATTTGCTGCATTAAATTTTTCATTTCTTTGTTGAATGGAAATAGATTCCAGGGAAACATCATTTTCACCCTTTCAAAACAATCGTTTGCCGTATACATTCCTTTTTTCTTTAATTTATGCACGAAAAAGCCTGACCGTTAAGCGAACTTCTTATTATTTGCAAATAGGTCTGGAAATTTCATATAGTAGGGGTAAGGAAAAATAAAAATAGAGCGGGGTATCTTTGTGAAAGGAAAAACTGCTTTAATAACGGGAGGAGCTTCCGGGATTGGAAGACGGACAGCAGCAGAACTGGCTGAAAAAGGGGTTAATTTAATTATTAACTACCGGACAAGCGAGGAACGGGCCGTTGCATTAGCGAGACAATTGACTGAAACGTACGGGACGAAAAACATTACGCTTAAGGGAGACATTTCAAAAAGGGATGAATGTGAAAACTTAATTATTGAAGCTTTTAAGGTGTTTGACAGTGTGGATATTCTCATCCATAATGCAGGTCCGTACATACATGAACGGAAGAAATTGACGGAATATTCATTCGAGGAATGGGACCATTTAATTCATGGAAATTTAAGCGCAGTATTTTATTTATCGAAATTTATTATACCTAAAATGAGGGGAAACAAATGGGGAAGAATCATTACCATCGGTTTTGACCGTGCAGAAACAGCTCCTGGTTGGATTTTTCGGTCGGCATTTGCTGCAGCAAAGACCGGTCTAACGTCTTTAACAAAGACAATTGCTCTCGAAGAAGCTGACAACGGTATTACGGCGAATATGGTCTGCCCGGGAGACATAGTCGGTGAATGGAAGGAAAAAGACATCGAGGACGCGATCAATGTTGCTGATTCTTTTACCCCGGTTGGGAGACCGGGAACAGGGGAAGATATCGCAAGAGTTATATCTTTTCTGGCAGATGAAAAGTCAAGTTTTATTACTGGAAGTATTATTTCCGTAACCGGAGGGAAAGATGTTCTCAGCAAAATTTATTATGAATAATCAGTGGTTAGAAGGGGAAAATTTCAATATCAAAAAAAAACCGGCTGTGTTCATGCAGCCGGTTTTTCAGTATAAGTATAATCGATTATCCTTGATTGATTGGTTTAAACTTTTTCAGCTGAATATAGTAAAGCCTGCTTCCCAGGCAAGCAGCACCTGCAGCCAAGCCGCTGATTAAACCGATCCAGTAGCCGAATGCTCCCGAGTCAGTATGATTGGCTAAATAATAGCCCAACGGAAGTCCAATGATCCAAAAAGCGACAAGCGTTATGATAAATGTAATGTTTACATCCTTATAGCCCCTTAAAGCACCTTGGACAGGAGTCTGGATTGCGTCTGAGAGCTGGAAAAACATTGCATACAAAAGGAAATGGGCTGTTAATTTTAAAACATTCGGATCATTAGTATAGATTTCAGCAATGTCATATCTAAAAAGAAACAATACTAGCCCGCAAACAAAAGCCATTAAGACAGCTAAGAAAACACCGAGCCAGCTGTATTCTTTCGCGTCTTTGTACCGCTCAGCTCCTACTTCAAAACCTACAACGATCGTAAGTGCCATCGAGATGCTGAGCGGAACCATGTATAATAATGATGCAAAATTGAGTGCTGATTGATGGGATGCGATCGTCGTCGTGTCAAATTTGCTCATGAAGAGAGTGACGGCTGCAAATATGCTTGTTTCAAAGAAAATGGAAAATCCGATCGGAACGCCAATTTTTAAGATTTCCTTCCATTTGCTCAGAGAAATGTTATAAAGCCGGCGGAATACAGCAAAACCGGAAAAAGGTTCGTATTTTATGATAATAAAAACAGCAATGAAAGTAATTAACCAATACGTGATCGCCGAAGCATAGCCTGCCCCCACTCCGCCAAGTTCCGGAAAACCGAATTTTCCATATATCAATAAGTAGTTAAAAACGGCATTAATCGGCAAAGCGGTTAAGGTTACAATCATTGTTACTCTTGTTTTTCCGAGTGCATCGATAAAAGAACGGAGCACGTTATACACAAACAAGGGCACCATGCCAAAACTTAATGCAAATAAGAATTCTCGGGCTATTTCTCTGACATCATTTTCAAGGTTCATTCCTTTCAGGACAGGATTTAATATAAAAGCGCCAACTGTATAAACAATGAGAGCCATAAATACGGCCAAATAAACTCCTTGAATAACAGAAAAGGATACTTCTTTTTTGTTATTCGCTCCGACAAGCTGGGATACGATCGGGGTAATGGCCAGCAAAATTCCGCTCAGCCCTGTAAAAACGGGTACCCAAAGAGAAGAGCCGATAGCTACTCCCGCCAGATCTTTCGGGCTGTAATGGCCGGCCATCGTCGTATCAAAGAAAGTCATTAAATACATGCTCAGCTGGGTGATTAATATCGGGATTAAGATGTTAATTAGCTGCATTAATTTTTGTTTTTTGGTAAAGGTTTGGTTCATTTTTCCGTCCTCTTTTTCTTTTCGTATACCGAAAGAATTATAACACATCTTTTCGAAAAGAAATCGAATTTTGAACCGAAAGCGGGCCAGACCCTCAACACATTAACGCTTTAAAGCAGAGCGGGCCAGACCCTCAACACATTAACGCTTTAAAGTGGAGCGGGCCTGTCCCTCAGTGTTTTAAAGCATTAAAAACGCTCCGGGTATCCGGAGCGTAAATATTTTTTAAATTATGCTTCCATCAATTGTGACGATTCTTGGTGAGGTGTGCTACTTCGCATTACGTGAAGGGTATATTGGTCTTTCGGTATTTCGAATAAATTGTAAATATTCCCCACTGCATTAAATTGTTCAAACAGTGATTTTCTTGTTTCATTTGCAGGAATCACATAAGGAAGTTTTTCCGCTGCTTTTTGAGAGCGAACGTTTTCTTTTCGAATCCGCATAAAAATCGTTTCGATCCCAAGTTCATAAAAGAGCTCTTCAAAAAACGCATCTTTAGCCATCTTGTTATATCCTTTTCCATGGTAGGGTTTTCCCAGCCATGTTCCTAAAAAACCGGCATTATCTTCAATATCAAACAAGCTTATCGTCCCAATTGGAGTGCCCCATTCGTCAAGAATCGTCCGTGAAATGATTTCACCGCGTTCTTCTGCTTCAATTGTCTGTTTTGTAATAAAAAGATACTCTTCATATGAAGATGCTTTTTGACGCACAAACGGGAAGACATCCGGGTGCGTCATAAGATCGTACAAAGCATGGCAATCCTGCAGATCTCGCTTCTTGAGCATTTTTATCCCTCCAATATGAGGACAGTCCAACCCCATGCCAAATGAGGATTTGGCCCACCCTCGAAATTTTTTGTAATGCTGCTAAAAAATTTCGGGGTGGGAATCGAACCCACTAGAACCAGGTAACCTGGTGGCGCACCATTTGCCTTCCCTAGATCATAAGTTATGTTCTTTATTATTGTAGTAAAATAATTGCTTCGAATTAAAAACATCTTACTGAACGTATAATACTAAAAATAAATCAAAAAGGAAATGGGTATTTTGTTAATTTTTTGTGGATATTTCTTAACAAATTTCAACAATAATTTAACTTTCTTGATAAACAAAATTCCCATTTATCATTGTCCATTTTGGTTTTGCAAGAAAATGAAATGGATGATGGTTCCATAATACGAGATCTGCATCTTTTCCTTCTTCAATGCTGCCGAGACGGTCATCAACGCGCAAGTTCCGGGCAGCAGTAAGCGTAATTCCTTCAAGGGCTTTTTGTTCGGATAATCCTTCGCGGACAGCGACAGCGGCACATAAATTTAAATATTGAATGGGCGTATATGGATGGTCTGTCGTAATTGATACTTCAACACCATGGTTCGTAAGCTCCTGATATGTTTTCCAATTTTTGTTTTTCAGCTCTACCTTTGATCTTCTGGTCAATGTCGGTCCAACAGAAACCTTTAAATTTAATCCGGCTAGCTCTTCGGCGACAAGATGTCCTTCTGTACAATGTTCGATTCGAAGATCCAGGTTAAATTCTTCTGCAAATCTGACAGCCGAAATAATATCATCTGCACGGTGGGCATGAATTCTAACAGGAATTTCCCGTCTTAAAGCTTTAATGAGAGGGGCAATCCGCAGTGAGTCTGGATCTTCTGCTTTTTTTGCTTCATAAAATACTTCGCGCAACTTTCCCATAATGCCCATTCTTGTTATCGATTCTTTATTGCCATGACTGTGAATCCTTTTTGGATTTTCCCCTAGTGCAATTTTTAATCCGGCTGTCTCTTGAATTACCATCTTTTTAATATTTTTTCCTGCTGTTTTTATAACAGAAGTTGTTCCGCCGATTACATTAGCACTTCCGGGCATGACATGAACTGTTGTGATCCCGTATTTAACAGCGTCAGAAAAAGCTGGATCAAATGGATATACACCATCAATTGCCCTAACATGGGGACTCATTGTTTCTATCGTTTCATTGGCATCATTTCCAGCCCAGCCAGTTCCCTCATCATACAGACCTAAATGTGTATGGACATCAATAAAGCCCGGAAACAAATATTGTTGATGGCAATCAATAATTTTCACATCACTGTCTGTTATAAGATTAGTGCCGATTTTTGCTATTTTTCCTTTTTCAATTAGAACATCACCGTTTTGGATCGGTGATGATGAAATCGGATAAACCATTGCATTTTTTAATAATAGCTTTGTCATTAGTACCTTTCCTTGTGATCATTATTTTTCATTCTATCTATTTTATAATTCCGTGATCAAGATGGGAATGTTCTTCGAAAAAAATGCTCACACATACGCCTGACCAACATTTCTGCTTTCTAACTTAATATGAATTTAAAAAATATGGAAGAACTGGAGAAATAGAACCGTGAACCCGAGAATCCATACATATACTGCGAAAATTTTTAAGGATTTCGTTTTGAGAAAATTGATCATCCATACTACCGCCGCATAGCCAAATAGCGCCGATGTGATCGTTGCAACGAGCAGGCTGCCGAGCGAAACCGCTTCAATATGACCGCTTGCCATTTTTGCACATTGGAGAACAATTCCCCCGGCAATGGCCGGAATCGACAATAAAAAAGAAAAATAAGCTGCGGTTTCACGGTCTAATTTTCGAAACAGGCCTGCTGCAATCGTTAACCCGGAACGTGAAACAGCAGGAAAGATGGCCAAAGCTTGAAAAGATCCGATAAAAAGAGCATCGCCAAATCCAATGCTTTCCATTCTTTTTGAACCGTTTTTCATTCCATCTGCCAACCAAAGAATAAATCCTGTGAACAAAAATTCCCAACCGACTGTAATGCCTGTTTTTGAAATCGAATCAAATAAATGGCTGAATAAAAAGCCGACAACCACGGCAGGAATTGTTCCAACGATCAGCAGCATGGAAAGATTTCCAAAAGGATTTTTTATTATTTTTTTTAATTCGTCTTTATAAATGACAAATACTGCAAGCAATGTTCCGACATGAAGCATCGTATCAAGAAACAGCCCCGCTTCATCAAGCCCGAACAGATGCCTTCCTAAGTATAAATGACCGGTGCTCGAGATAGGCAAAAATTCTGTTAATCCTTGTATGATTCCTAGAATCAATGCTTCCAGTTTCGACATCATCATGATTCACCCTTTTATCAATTCAGTCTATATCCATATTCCATATTTATTCTAGTTGTCCAAAACAAGAACATGGAATTGGATTTTTGAAAGATGCGGCAGGAAAATGAAAATTGCGAAACTTTTCAATAAACTGTACGTAAATAAAGTAAGAACTTAGATTATTTGTTAATGGAGGAAGGATAAATGGAAGGAAAAATACCTGCAAATGAGGAAAGACTGTTGGCTGCAGCGATCTATGTAAGCAGCTTTTTTACAACTTTTATCGGACCGTTGATTATTTGGTTATTAAAGAAGAATGAATCGTCTTTTGTGGATTATCATGGAAGGGAATATTTAAATTTTTTGATTTCATACGGGGTTTATTCTATCATCAGCCTGCTGCTTATGCTTGTCTTAATCGGATTTTTGACGATATGGATTATTGGGATCTTAACGGTTGTCTTTACGATCGTTGCGGCAATTAAAGCTTATGAAGGGAAGGAATACCGAATTCCGTTTGTATTTAGAATTTTATAAATAATAATCATGCCCGGTGCAAGCTTCTGCACCGGGTTTTGATTTTTTTATCATGCAAAGGCCCTCCGTCCCTGTTTCATCCATATGAACGTTAGTTAATCATTTATTGATTGTAAATTATTTCTTTTTTTATTTAAAAATCTTATCCAAGCAATGAATGCTCGTGATGACCAGAACGTCGCTGTAAGAAGCGCTAAAGTATGAAACCAGCTCCAGCGCCTGCTGTATTTTATTAGTTGAGTATTTTTTGCAAGCCAATAATGTATGACAGTCATAGGTCCACTTAAAATAAAAACGCTTAAAATTGTTTTCAACGGTTTCAATTTATTTGTAAATTGGCTGTAAATCACACATAACAATGGGAATAATAAATAATCAAATACAATATTTGTGTTAAAAGCATTTGGAAAATATCTTACTGGGTATTTCACTATTTTTTTGTTTGCTACTGGCAAATCAGTCAAGGTAGAAAGGAGTGTTTTGAATAAATAAACAAGAAACCAATCTTTTATTGATCCTTTACGAAATAATAAAGACCAGCCTGCGATCCCCATACCTGTTAATATGTGTAATATAGTTTTATCTTTCATAAGCAATACCTCCTTTTGACGTTATTGTGTCTTGCTTTTTTATTTTTTATTAATAAATTGTTTTGTTAGCTATACGAACAAAACGATCTGATCCGCTTAACTGCCGGTTGCAATGGTCATAAAAAACGAAGTGTACAGGTACAGGGAAAAATAGGCGATCATCATTGTAACAATGTATCAAAAAGGCAATGAGAACAAATAATAATTTATATAATTCGGATATTGCGAGCCGAATGGATAGTCTATAAATACCTTTGAAAATAGGGAGGAAAGATACATTATGGATAAACTAGAAGAAAATCCGATATCCGGCCATCATCAGGGAGCACAATTTTTTGAACAAATAAAAAATATGATGACGAATCTCGTATCTGCTGAGCAACCTTCTTCGTCTGTATCCACCGCGGTCAATTTACCTGTACAATTAACCGAAGCTGTCAGCATTCCTCATATAAAAGCTACCTTTATGGCGTTTGCGGATGCGATGATCCCATCAACATTAGGGGCTTTGGATTTGCGGCTTGACGAATACATCGTTTGGACATTGGAGCATTATGTTTCAATCCAGGGAGACTGGAGTGTGAAAACCGTCCCATTGGCTGCTCAAACTGCGCAAATATTGGATATAGCTGCTTTTCAACTGATCGTTTCCGGAAAGGTGAAAGTACCTCCCGATTTTTCTACTTATCCGGATGGCGGTCCATTTGCAGCCCTTTCACCTGTCGATCGGTTTGAAGCTATCAGTTTATTGGACAACATTCAAGTGGATCTGGAAGTTCTTCCCTATCCATTTCGAAACAATGCAGGATTGGTTAAGAATGTCGTAAGTTCTCTCCATCAAATGGTTATGTTTGGCTATTATTCAGAATGGTTTTCTTTTGGATCTACACGATTAGCTTATCCAGAAAATTACCGGTTGGAAAGACATCGCTTTATATGGGAGAGACTGAATTATCCGGGTCCATCATTTGGTTATCGGGCACTTCGAGGATTTTTGGTTGATAAATTTTCAGAATAGGGGTGGTGAACAATGAGACTAGATGCGGATGTAATTATTATTGGCGCCGGTGGAGGAGGAGCGGTTGCAGCTAAGGAATTAGGAGAATTAGGAATCAAAGTTGTCGTCCTTGAAGCAGGTCCTTGGTATGGGAATAAAAAATGGGCCAATCCCAATCAAGAACGCGGATCTGTCAGCAGCTGCGATGTGGATGACTTGGATATTAATCTCTTGCGCCAACAATATACAAAGCATGAACATACGATGAATTCTTTTGAATTTGGCCGTTTTCGCTGGGGGCCTGCGGATCGGCGCCGCCCGCCGTGGCACCGGAATGTCCCTAAAAACGGTCTGATTTGGCAATCCGCCGGCGTTGGCGGGTCAACACAACATTACTGGGCAAACTCGCCGCGTGCTTATTCAATGGCTATTGATGATGTATGGCCAATATCCTACCGGGAATTGATACCCTACTATGAAAAGGTAGAAGATACATTGCCGGTTCGGCCTGCTCCCACTTCTGCAAAAGAGGAATTGTTTTATTACGGTGCAAAAAAAGCCGGTTGGTCAATGCTGAATACGTTAAATCCTACTTCTCCCGGTTACCGCCCTCAGCCAAATGCAATCCTGAACCCAAATGAACGGTTAATGGATGAAAATACCAGTCTTGATGAATTATCAAAAATGGAGGGATGTACGCTTTCCGGCCATTGTATGAATGGTTGTCCACATGGACCATCGATTGATAAAGTGGCCAAACGCTCGACCAACATAAGTTATGTTCCTCTTGCCTTAAAAACCAAAAATGTAGAAATTCGGCCCAATACATATACAATCAAGATTTTGACGGAAAATCATTTCAAAGAAGGGATTCGTGCAATTGGAGTTCAGTATAGAGATACATGGACAGGCGAGTCAGGAGAATTATACGCGAAAGTGATTGTAATGGCAGCCGGTTCTATAGAAAGTCCAAGACTATGGCTAAATTCAGAACTGCCGCAAAATTCGTGGGTTGGACGGGGATTAACCAACCATTATTGGGATTGGATAACCGGTGTATTTGATGAAAAGGATCTCTTAAGTATATTGGGACAGCATAATGTGAATCCGTTTGTTGGTCCTACATCAGGGGGACGATTTGATTATCCGGGATTGGGATGTATACAGCCATCCGGACTCAGCCCAGGCTTATTTTCTTCCTTAACTTTCGGGTTCAGCGAAAGCGGATATCATTTTGCACAGAATTCATCGTCTGCAAACCCTTGGGATCTGCAAGGACGAGTGGTAGGAAATGAATTATTAGAATGGATGTACAATTACAAAAACACGTTAAGCATAATGATTCTCACCGATGACCAGCCCAATAAAATGAATGGTGTGACCATACATCCTGCAGTAAAAGATGAACATGGCCCAATTCCGGTTGTACGGTATACTGCGAGTAAAAAAGATAAGCAGAAGAGAAATCAGTTGGCCAAAATTGCAGCCGATATTCTTCGCCAAGCGGGAGCGAAAAAGATTATCCGCTCCGATTGGCCGTCTCACTTATTTGCTCATCTTGAATCTACGATGCGAATGGGTTTTGTTGTGGACAGTAATTGTGAAGCATATCAAGTTAAACGGCTTTTTATCGCCGACAATAGCGCCCATTTTAACGGGATTGGAGGACCGAATCCTACGTTGACGACTCAAGCTCTGGCTACAAGAACAGCTGAAAAAATTGCAATCAAATATTTTAGTTGATGCCTTTTCATATAAGAGGTCTATCATTTCCCGCACAAGGCTGATCCAAAATAAAGACCCGGGATATCTCATTTGTCTACAATATTTCGTAACTGCAGACGAGCGCCGGGGACTTATGGTCAGCCTTTTTTAGTTATTCATTTATTAGTGTGAGCAAAAAACAGCCAAGGAATCTCTTCTTACTTGTACTCCCAATATACCTCTGCATAACAGGTTTGCACTGAATGAACCTTTTTCAAATCAAAGTTGATCAATTTATCATTTTTCAACCCTCATGTTTTCCTAGTTGGATTAATAGACTGTTAATAGGCCTTTATTTGATTTCCTTAAGGGAGAAAAATTAATGGATATACAACAATATTACAAGAAATATGCTGAAGTATCATTGAATGCAAGCTTGGCTACTTGTATCCCGCCGTTTGTTTTTTTAATAATATGGCTTGTTGTAGATCATAAACTGCCAATACTGGTGATGACACTTCCATTTATCATTTATAGTTTCTTTTGTTATCAAAATTATTTAATTGGGATAAAAAGATTTCAAGAAGTTACGGATTTTTCCTTGGAATCAAACAATTCAGAATCCTTCTTTGAGACAGATCATATGCTGATTGTTTATTTGCCCGCCCCATCTTTGAGAATGTTATTGTATGCCCCGAGCGGCAAATTATTAGGAGAAGTGAAAGACTTGCGGTTTTGGCATTGGAGATGGTTTTTGCCTTATTTTTTGGACAGGCTGTTTCCTGGCAAGTACGGTTTGTATAATGAAAAAGGAGAATTAGCGGCACGCATACATGTTGAAAGCGGGAAAGAAGAACTTATCAAAATCTATGAAAACGAAGAATTATTAGGTCTTTATTTTAGAAAAAAACGAAAGAAAGGCAAATTTACCTTTAAAGATGGGAAGAGAATGTTCTGTGCGATCCGTTCGGAATTGAATGAAGAGATGCATTTTTATGATCAATCAGGGAAGGATGTTTGTGAATATAAAAAAGGCTGGATGCCGCTTGAATGGGGAAAATATTTCAGAGATCCAAACACACCGATTATTTCTTTTCATCACCTGGCAACCAAGGAAGAAAAAATTGCTGTCATCAGTTTCCTGGTCCGACAATACAGATATCGGAATCATTAACTTTAATTCCGCGTTTTTCAGAAATATAGTATGATGGAAATGTTAATGCTCGTTAAAATTGAAACCGGGTTGACAAATCATGGAAAGTGGTCGATAAATTCGGAAAGTGGTCGATAAATTCGGAAAGTGGTCGATAAATCATCATAAGTGGTCGATAAATCACCATAACTGGTCGATAAATCATGAAAAGTGGTCGATAAATTCGAAAAACTCGTTCATAAAACAATCTATCATTTTATCAACAAACGAGGTGCCTCAATAATGAAGAAATGGCTAATCGCCGCCGCAGCTGCTGTTCTTCTATTATTTACAATAGATCAAACATTCTTTCGCGAGAAAAGCCAAAGTCCAAAAATTGAGAAATATGAGAAGATCGAAAACCCGGATCAGCTCCCGGAAGGAACAGACGTCGGCAAAAAGGCTCTAAATTTTACCCTTGCTGATATAAATGGAAAGGAAATTCAGCTTGCTGATTATAAGGGAAAAAGAGTCCTCATAAACTTTTGGGGAAGCTGGTGTCCACCGTGCAAAAAAGAGATGCCGCATTTGCAAAAGTTATATGAAAAATATAAAGACGAAAACTTTATTATTATAGCAGTTAATTCAACAGTTACTGAAAAAAGAAAAGAGGACGCTGTTCGTTTTGTTGAGAGGCATAGACTTACTTTTCCGGTTCCAATGGATGAAAAGAATCAAGTATCATCCATGTATGATGTTTTATCGTACCCAACAAGTTTTTTTGTTGATTCAGATGGGGTCATTCGAAGCAGGATTATTGGTGAAATGAATGAACGATTTATTGAAAAAGAAATAAAGAGACTCCCTTAAATTCAGGAGTGTCTCTTGTAATTTAATTCGAAAAAAATTATTATTGCATAAACTTTTTATTTTAATATAGACCCATAATATGTTAGAATAGCTTTAAAATCGAATATTTTTTCCTTCGGGGTCAGGTGAAATTCCTAACCGGCGGTGATAGAGGCAGTCCTCTTTAGCCCGTGACCCGTTTTCGATTATTTCGGAAACGGTGGATTTGGTGAAATTCCAAAGCCGACAGTTAAAGTCTGGATGGGAGAAGGAAGTATTGCGTTAAAAATCTCCTTTTTAACGCTTTTTTAGGCATGCGTATTTTGGCCCCGTACATGTTCGTGTACGGGGATTTCGTTTTTATGGAAAATGAGTGGTGGCATTTCCGGACTCTGGCTATATATAAATTAAGGAGGAATGGTTTTCAGGCATGCAGGATTATGAGTATATGAAATTGGCGCTTTCCATGGCGCGTGCTGCGGTCGGCCAAACAAGCCCCAATCCTAGCGTGGGGGCGGTTGTTGTAAAAAATGGCGAGATTCTCGGAATGGGCGCTCATCTTAAAGCAGGGACTCCGCATGCAGAAGTACACGCCATTCGCACAGCAGGCGAAAATGCACGGGGTGCGGATCTGTATGTAACACTTGAACCGTGCAGCCATTATGGAAAAACCCCGCCATGTACCGAGCTGATTATCTCAGCAGGAATCAAAAGAGTTGTCGTTGCCACTTTAGATCCCAACCCGCTCGTTGCCGGAAGTGGAATCAAGCAATTGCGGCAGGCCGGAATTGAGGTAGAAGTGGGTGTCGGCAAAGAAGAAGCGGATAATATAAATGAACCGTTTTTTCATTATATTCAAACAGGAAAGCCATTTGTCACATTAAAAGCAGCTGTCACATTAGATGGAAAAACAGCAGCAAAAACAGGTGACAGCAAATGGATTACATCCACTCAAGCCAGAAGTGATGTTCACCAATTACGCCATGAACACGACGCGATTCTCGTCGGTATTCAAACCGTCCTAAAAGATAATCCTCTCTTAACCACCAGACTGCCCCGAGGCGGAAAAAATCCCATTCGAATTATATTAGATACACATCTGCGAATTCCACTTGATGCAAATGTGATAAAAGATAAGACTGCTAAAACGATCATCATAACCGGAAATGAACTCGATCAGCAAAAAGCCGGCAAACTGCAAGAGTTAGGAGCAGAAGTTGTTCCGCTATCGACCGGCCGGATTGATATTAACGAGCTTTTAACAGTGCTTGGTAAAAGGCGGATCATGTCCGTGCTTGTAGAAGGCGGTTCAAAGGTTCATGCTTCCTTTATGAAAACTGGAGCATATCAGCAAGTGATTTTTTATGTGGCTCCGAAAATAATCGGAGGCATGGATGCAATTCCGGCAATTGGCGGTGAAGGGCTGGACTTTGTTCGGGATGCTGAAAAGCTGGAGTTTACTTCTGTAGAGCGTATCGGTCCGGATCTTAAAATAACCGCAAAACCGGCAAGAACGGAAGGTGATAACAAATGTTTACAGGAATAGTTGAAGAAATAGGAAAGGTGCAAAGGATCACCCGGAGCGGGGAAGCTTTACGATTAGTCCTTGAGGGCAAAAAAGTCCTGGAAGATGTAAAGCTTGGAGACAGCATTGCCGTAAGCGGCGTTTGCCTTACTGTAACCGATTATACTTCGTTCTCTTTTTCCGTTGATGTTATGCCGGAAACGTATCATTCCACAACCCTTGCCGAATTGAAAACAGGATCAAGCGTAAACCTTGAAAGAGCGATGGGAGCGAATGGACGTTTTGGCGGGCACTTTGTTACGGGCCATGTGGATGGAACCGGAATGATTCTCCGTAAAGAGAAAAAGGACAATGCAGTTTATGTGGATATTGAAGTGCCGCCTTCAGGAACGGTATATACAATGTTAAAAGGTTCAATAGCCATTGATGGAACATCGCTAACGATTTTTGGAATAAAAGATAACGTAATAACGGTTTCATTAATTCCACACACATATAGTGAAACCGTGCTTGGTTTGAAAGAGCCGGGGGCGAAGGTGAACATCGAATTCGATATGCTGGCAAAATACATCCATTCATTTATGGAAAGGAAAAACGGGCAGGATAAGAACAGCAAGGTCACACTTGATCTTTTAAGAGAAAACGGCTTTATGTAAATGAAAGGTGGAAACAGAATGTTCCATAAAATCGAAGAAGCGCTGGAAGACTTGAAACAAGGAAAAGTCGTAATTGTTTGCGATGATGAGGACAGGGAAAATGAAGGCGATTTTGTCGCCCTTGCCGAACATGCAGCCCCGGAAGTCATTAATTTTATGGCAAAAGAGGGAAGGGGGCTTATTTGTGTACCTGTCACAGAGGAATTGGCCTCAAAATTAGAATTGAATCCAATGAGTGATGTCAATACGGATACACATGGAACGGCCTTTACGATCAGTATTGACCACATTGATACAACAACAGGAATCAGTGCTTTTGAACGCTCATTGACAGTTCAAAAGATGCTTGAGGAAAATGCGTCGCCATTTGATTTTAAACGGCCCGGCCATATTTTTCCGCTTGTTGCCAAAGAAGGCGGTGTGTTAAGAAGGGCCGGCCATACGGAAGCAGCTGTAGATTTAGCAAGACTGTGCAACGCCAAGCCTGCCGGAGTCATTTGCGAAATAATGAATGAAGACGGCACGATGGCACGTGTGCCTCAGTTAGAGGAAATTGCAGAAAAATTCGGCTTGAAAATAATTACGATCCAGGATTTAATCCAGTATCGCCTTGATCATGATTCACTTGTAAAAAGAGAAGTACAAATCCAATTGCCGACCGAATTTGGCAGTTTTTCAGTAGTCGGCTATACAAACGTACTGGATGGAAAAGAGCATATCGCTGTAATAAAAGGCGAAATCGATGGAAATGAACCGATTCTTGTAAGAGTTCATTCGGAATGCTTAACAGGAGATGTTTTTGGTTCTTATCGGTGTGATTGCGGTCCGCAGCTTGAGGCAGCTCTTCGGCAAATCGAGCAAGAAGGTAAAGGGGTACTTCTTTATATGAGGCAGGAAGGGAGAGGAATAGGCCTTATCAATAAATTGAAAGCTTATAAACTTCAGGAAGAAGGCTATGACACTGTGGAAGCAAACCATAAGCTTGGTTTTCAGGCCGATCTCCGCGACTATGGAATTGGAGCCCAAATGCTCCGTGATCTTGGCGTCAGGAAGATGAGGCTGTTAACGAATAACCCGAGGAAAATTGCCGGTCTAAAAGGATATGGGCTCGAAGTGACGGAAAGGGTCCCAATCCAAATGCCGGTAAAGGCAGAAAACGAGCGATATTTGCAAACAAAGCAGGCAAAGCTTGGTCATTTACTTAAATTATAGCGAGGAGAGAAGAAGAAAATGAAAAAAGTACTGGAAGGCAATTTAATTGGAACAGGTCTTAAAATTGCGATTGTTGCAGGAAGATTTAATGAATTCATTACAAGTAAGCTATTAAGTGGTGCTGAAGATGCATTGCACCGCCATGGAGTAAATGAAGATGATATAACAGTCGCATGGGTGCCGGGGGCGTTTGAAATTCCGCTGGTGGCAAAAAAACTTGCCGAAAGCGGTCAATTTAATGCCGTCATTACACTGGGCACAGTCATCCGCGGTGCAACGCCTCACTTTGAATATGTAAGCGGAGAAGTAGCGAAAGGGGTAGCGGCGGCCAGCTTGAATAGCGGGGTTCCGATTATTTTTGGCGTATTAACGACTGAAACGATTGAACAAGCGATCGAACGCGCCGGAACAAAAGCAGGCAATAAAGGCTGGGAAGCTGCAGTCGGAGCGATCGAAATGGCAAATCTAGTAAGACAACTCGGATAATATGAAAAAAACTAATTAACAAAGAGGAACATCGGATGAAAATAGTTGAAGTAATCCGAAGCGGCTCTTCGCTTCCGGTAGTCGGCGAGGATGCAAAAGGGCAAAAATGGTTTATCAAATTAATAGGGGCAGGAGACGGAACTTTTTCTTCCATCAACGAGTGGGTGGCAAATAGACTCGGTCTTCTGCTCGGTCTCCCTGTTTTAAAACCTGAAACGATCGAAATAAATGGCAGTGAAAATATCCAGTTATTAGACGATGAAGGGAAAGATTTATGGAAAAAGAGCATTGGGGAAAATATCGCCTTTCCTTTTATTTTGCAATCGGATAGAAAGATTTCTTTTTCCGAAAAGGAACGGGAAGAAATTTTTTTGTATGATTGTTTGTTACTAAACGTTGACCGCTACGAAAAGAATCAAAATTTGCTTTATGGTGAATCGAAAACATATGCGACAGATTATGGTTCATCACTTATGCTGAGGGGATTGCTGGAAGGAAAAGATTATTGTAAAAAAGAGACAATTTTGTTGTTAAAACGTAATCCTTTTTACAAAAAAGGAATCAAACCCGATCATTTTTTTCAAAAACTCCGGTCCATTAAATGGGAAGATGCAAATTCAATAATTGAAAGAATACCATCAAGCTGGATGGAGAAGGCAGGTTCAAAGAAAAAGGAGTTAGCTGACAGATTGTTTGCTTTGCTTCAAGATAGTGACAATTTAAAGCTGATCCTGTCCATCCTTGATTCAACAGACATCGCAGAAAGCGACAACAGAAATAAAGCAAGATTAAACCGAATGAAATTTGAGACCAAATTAAGAACGATTAGAAAAAATGGATTTTGAATGAAATTGATGTTTATGGAAATCTAAGGATATTGTTTTTATGTGGAGGTTTTATTCATTGAATATTGTAATTCTAAAGGTTCATGGTTCAGGCAATGATTTTTTATTAATAGATGAAATTTCAAACGACTATTCTTTTACAGAAGAAGAACGGTCAAAACTGGCTGTTGCACTGTGCGATCGTAAAACGGATCTTGGAGCGGATGGAATTTTATTTGTCCAAAAAGGAGACAATGCTGACGCGAGAATGCGCATATTTAACGCGGACGGGTCAGAAGCGTCCATGTGCGGAAACGGATTGCGCTGTGTAGCCCGTTATGTTTGTGAGCTCTACGGCAAAGAAGAAGCTTTAATCAATACAATGAAAGCAGATCTTCCGGTAAAAAAGCAAAAAGATATTTTTCCGAATGTTCCTACCTACCAGGTGGAGATTTCTCCGGTTTCGTTTCAATTAAACGATTTGCCGCTTGTATTGGACCAAAATACATTGCTGAATGAAAAAATTCCTGCACTTTCAAACGAATTGGTGTTTTCCGCACTTGCCGTACCAAATCCGCATCTCGTTTCGATCGTAGACAAGGATCAAATTCATTCAGAAGTACAAAAACATATTAGTGAATATGTGAACGGCCCAAATGAACTTTTCCCTGATGGCGTAAATGTAAGCTTTGTCATGCCGCTTGAAAAGGGGCAAATATATGTCCGTACGTTTGAACGCGGGGTAGGATTTACAAACGCATGCGGCACGGCGATGTCTGCTTCAAGCCTTGTTACATGTTTGAACGGATTCAATTCTGTTGAAGAACCGATTGAAGTGTACAACAATGGCGGAAAGGTCCGCTGTGTTGTTCACCAACAGGACGGAGCTTATACGATTGATTTGATCGGCAATGCGACATATGTGTATAGAGCTGAAATTCATGTTGATGTGAATCAGCCGGAATCTTTCACCGTCGGTGAGAAACAAGATTTTGCGGAAGAACAAATACAATATGACAAATTAGGCTGTCATGTAAAAGAACATTTAAGCAAATTTTTATAAGAGGCTGACTCGCAAAGCGGTCAGACCCCTCCGATACAGTATATTGACAAAATATATTAAAACCATTCTGTATATTGTCATAGTTAGAAGGTGTCAGACCCTTATGGGCCAGCCTCTTTTTATCATTTTCGTTTTAGGAAATCGAGAACAGGCTGAAATCTTTGCAATTCTTTTGCCTTGAAAAAAGTTTGAAACGGATCTCCGCTGTCTTTCAAACGTTTTAAAATTGAGGTTACTTGAAAGGACTCTATTGACAGGTTCTCATTTACTTCTTCCCAAAAGAGCGGAGCAGCTACAGTCGCTTTTGAGTTGCCGCGGGGTGAATACGGGGCAATGATCGTTTTGCCTTCCGCATGTTGGACATAGTCCACGTACAGCCGATTTCCGCGCTTTTTTTTCATTCTTTCCGTTGTAAAGGAACCCGGATCCTTCGAAACAAGATAATCGGCAACAAAAGACGTAAACAGTCTTGTATCCTCATAGGAATAACGGTTATCCGGCAAAGGGACGTACACTTGAAGACCTTTGTTTCCGGATGTCTTAATAAAGCTGATCAGCTCCAGATGGTCCAGCACCTCTTTTATATTAATGGCCGCTTTTATTGCTAAAGGAAATGCATCTTTTGATGGCGGATCCAAATCAAAAACGATTTCGCTCGGACCTTGGCTTGTGATCGTTTGGAAAGGAATATGGAATTCAAAGGCAAGCTGGTTTCCAAGCCATAAAAATGATTTAAGATTGTTGCATACGATATATTGGATGCCTTCTTCTTCGTGAGTGTCGACAAAATCCGGAGCATAATCCGGGCAATTTTTTTGATAAAAAGCTTCGCCAAAAATTCCATGTGGATAGCGGATTACCGTCAATAGCCTGTCCTTTAAAAATGGAAGCATATAAGGGGAAATTTCCCGTAAGTAGTGAAGATAGTCCATCTTTTGAATGGGGGGAGTTTCCCATAATGGTTTTTCAGGATGAGTAATTTCTACTTCAACAGGGAGATTTTTCTGTTGTAATAGAAATTTCTCATATGTACAGTCTTCCGGTAAAAGCTCGAAACGGAAGCGGTTAAAATGAGGTTCTCTCATTTGTTCCTCATACATTTCCAGGTACTTCACTTCAACGCAAATGGCCGGATCGACGTAAATAAACTGTTTGTCTTCACCGGTCATATTCTCTTTTATGATCTGAAAAAGTGCTTGCTTTTCATCAGGTTTTAGTCCAAAAAGAAACTGCCCGATTGGGTAAATTTTTTTGTCCTTATAAACTGCTGCGTAAAAATAGCCGTTCGATTTTTCATATGCCGTTATAAAACAAGAAACATATTTCCAATTTTTATATTTCAGCCACGTTGTTGTCCTTTTTCCTTCTTCCCAGCGGCTTTTCAACTGTTTTGCAACAATCCCTTCCCCGTCATAAATGACAATGTTTTCCCAAATGGTGTGAAAGTTGTTATTTGCCGGTATGAACTGTACAAGTCTTTCATCATTTTCATCGGGAGCGAGGGGAAGTCCTGTTTTTTCAAAAAAATCAAACAGCATTTGTTTTCTTTCTTGGTAGTCAATATTTCTTACTTGTTTGCCTTTTAATTTCAAGACATCAAAAATAAGCAGGCGACAGGGAGCTTTTCGTGCTTTTTCAATGATTCGCTGCTGAGATCTCATCCTGCCGCGAACTTGGATGGCAGCGAAATTTGCTTTGTATGGATTTTTAAGAAAAACAAGTTCGCCGTCAAGAGTACAAGGCAGGTAAGGTGATAAGTGATCCAAGGAGTTTTTTAAAAAATGTTCAATTTCCGGAAAAAGAGGAAGAAGATCTTTTCCGTTTCGGCTTGTAAGCGAAACGGTTTCGCCCACTTCCAAAATCGCCCGGAAACCGTCATATTTCACTTCAAACAGCCAATCATCTCCTTTTGGGACATCAAAGGTGAGAGTAGGCAGCATCGGTTTCAATCCGAACACTCATCCTTTCTCGTTTTATGGGTTCTCTTATAGCTTTAACTTTTATCGGACAAAGTATGTTAAAACTTTAACTTCGTCCTAATTTAGTCTGAAATTCGGCTGAACGGGAGTAAATGCGTCTTGAACGGGAGTAAATCACTGCCGAAAGGGAGTAAACGCCAGTCTAACGAGAGTAAAAGCACTTTGAAAATTATTCTTTTTCCAAATATTTAAATGCATGGTCTTTATCAATTCATACAAATTAAGTATAGATCAATGACTGAATGGAGAAATGGAACATGCATACAATTTGGAAAGGCAGCATAAGCTTTGGACTTGTAAATATCCCGATTAAACTTCATGCAGCAACAGAAGACAAGGACGTTAAACTGCGCAACCTTCATAAAGAATGCAAATCGCCAATAAAATATGAAAAAGTTTGTCCTGTCTGTGATGTGGAAGTAAAAAATGAAGACATCGTAAAGGCTTACGAATACACAAAAGGAAAATTTGTTGTTCTTGATGAAGAAGATTTGGAAAATTTGAAAAGGGAAAATGAAGACAAAGCAGTGGAAATCATTGACTTTGTAAAAATGGAACAAATCGACCCGATTTACTATGACAGAAGCTATTATATGTCACCAGGTGATGGCGGGGGAAAAGCTTATTCATTACTGCGCAAGGCGCTTGAAGAATCGGAAAAAGTCGGCATCGCCAAAATCATCATCAGGTCAAAAGAGCAGCTCGCCGTTATCCGGGTTTATGAAAATACGCTTGTTATGGAAACGATCCATTATCCGGATGAAGTAAGATCTGCAGCCGACGTTCCGAATGTGCCGGCAGAAAATAAAGTAACGAAGAAAGAAATTGATACGGCCATTTTATTAATTGACCAGCTGACAACGGATTTTCAACCAGAAAAATATACGGATGACTACCGGACGGCATTACTTGAATTAATTGAAGCGAAACGTACAGGAAAAGAAGTCGTGACACCGGCAGAAAAAGAACCTGTTTCGAATGTAACGGATCTCATGGCTGCATTGCAGGCTTCCATTGACAGGACAAAACCGAAAAAGACGGAAACAAGGAAAAAACGCACTGCCACAAAAACAAAGAGAGAAGCGTAATACGATTTCGCCAAATTTTTTTTAAAAATCTTGACTTGAAGTAAATATTTGAGCAGGAGAAACGGAGAGACCACATATCATTATCGTAGACCGGTAATGTTTATTTGGTCTCTCTTTCTTTTTTGTCTTCATCACTGCAAGGAGGTAGCTTAATGAATTTCTCAAATACAAACAGGAAAAAAATAGTCGAATATCTAAAAGATAGAGAATTCGATTTGCTTGTGATTGGCGGTGGAATCACAGGAGCAGGGATCGCTCTTGATGCGGCAACGAGAGGGATGGCTGCAGCATTGGTAGAAATGCAGGATTTTGGCGCCGGAACATCGAGCAGGTCGACAAAACTTATTCATGGAGGCCTTCGATACTTGAAGCAATTTGAAGTAAAATTGGTCGCGGAAGTTGGCAAAGAACGGGCAATTGTATATGAAAACGGGCCTCATGTGACAACCCCGGAATGGATGCTGCTTCCCATTTATAAAGGAGGAACGTCCGGCAAATTCAGCATTTCAGTCGGCCTCAGCCTTTATGACTTTTTAGCGGGGGTAAAGAAAAGCGAACGAAGAAAAATGCTCAATATTAATGAAACAGTAGAGAAAGAACCTCTTATTAAGAAAGAAGGGCTAAAAGGCAGCGGGTATTACGTCGAATATCGCACAGATGATGCAAGATTAACGATCGAAGTGATGAAAAAGGCTGTTGAAAAAGGGGCTGCTGCTTTGAACTATACAAAGGCGGAAAAATTCCTTTACGAAAATGGTAATGTTAGAGGGGCAGTGATCATTGATCATTTGTCTGGTGAACGCTATGAAATCCGCGCTAAAAAAGTAGTCAATGCAGCTGGTCCATGGGTCGACGAAGTCCGTGAAAAAGACGGTTCAAAAACAGGCAAAACGTTAAAACATACAAAAGGAGTTCATATCGTCATCGACAAATCCAAATTTCCACTAAAACAGGCTGTTTATTTTGATGCGCCTGATGGAAGAATGGTATTTGCAATTCCCCGCGGCGGTAAGGCATACGTAGGTACGACAGACACCTTTTACGATGCCGATCTTGCGTCTCCGATTATAACGTCTGCAGACAGGAAGTACCTCATTAACGCGATTCATTATATGTTTCCGCAAACGAACATTTCGGAAGAAGATATTGAATCGAGCTGGGCAGGAGTGCGTCCTTTAATCCATGAGGAAGGAAAAGATCCATCTGAGATTTCCCGTAGAGATGAAATTTGGGAATCTGAATCTGGATTAATTACAATCGCCGGAGGGAAACTGACTGGCTATCGGAAAATGGCTGAAATTGTTGTTGACTTAGTTTCAGGGAAACTTCAAAAAGAGACCGGTGTTTCATACAAGGAATGCCAAACGAAAAACTTGGCGATATCCGGAGGAGATGTCGGCGGATCAAGCTTTTTCAGCAAGTATATTGCTGAACAAATAACCAATGGGATCAAAAATGGACTCACAAATGAAGAAGCAAAATTTTTGATATCGATGTACGGGTCAAATGCACCGATATTATTTGACATCTCCGGAAAGCAAAAAACGCTAGCCGATCAATATGAATTGCCTCTTGCATTGTTCGCTCAATTGCAATATGCACTCGAACATGAAATGGCAGCAACCCCGGTGGATTTTTTTTACCGAAGAACAGGAATGCTTTTGTTTAATATTGCCGGTGTCCGGAAATGGAAAGATGAAGCTGTAAATTATATGGCAGACTATTTTGAATGGGACGAACAAACAACATTGAATAGAAAGGAAGAATTAGAAAAGGAAATAAAAAAAGCATCTGTACCGGACTGCTGAATGAAATCAATTCAAGTACTGGCCGCAATCGCGGTAAAATCGAAAAAAAAGGGTATAAGAATTTGTTCTTTTGGCAATACTTATAAACGTTATTATTGAAATCAGGAGGAATCCAATGGCAACTGGCAGAGTAAAATGGTTTAATTCCGAGAAAGGTTTTGGATTTATTGAAGTTGATGGCGGAGATGACGTCTTTGTACATTATTCAGCCATTCAAGGTGAAGGATTCAAAACTTTGGAAGAAGGACAAAGTGTTACATTTGATATTGAACAGGGACAACGCGGACCTCAAGCCGTCAATGTCCAGAAATCATGAAGGAAGAAACTAAAAGAGTCCCAATGGGGCTCTTTTTTTGGTCAAAAAAGTAAAGTTACTGTATACTATAATTGTACAGTATTTTTACTTTGGACTGAAAAAATAACATTTTCATAAAAAATGGCTCTAATATTTGCAGTCGGAGCATATAATGGATGTGTTTTAGTCCTACAAAAGGAGGGCTTTCTAATGGCTTTCGGAAGAAGAAATGATGAAGAGATTGTCACGGAAGAAACAAAGATATGGGAATGCACATCCGATGAGTGCAAAGGTTGGATGAGAGACAATTTTAAAAGCAGTGAAAAACCTTTATGCCCCCTTTGCAAAAGTGAAATGAAAGAGACGACTAAAATGCTCCAAGTTGTCCATAACTACAACAAAAATCTAGTGTGACGATTTCCGAGGCTGACTCAAAAGCAAAGGGTCAGACCCCCTCCAAGTCGGAGGGAGTCAGACCCTTATGAGTCAGCCCCTTTTTATATGCAAAAAGCTTGAAAGCAACAAACGCATTATTTAAAAGAAAATAGGGGATGATATATAGTATTGTTTCTTGCAGGAACCTGTTTAAAGTCCTGCGGTAATATGTCAAGCACCAAAATCAATGGAATTGGAAATTCTAAACCGTAAAAGTTCTAAAAAAGGCAATACTAAAGAAACCCAGTAAAATTTATTACATTTACTGGAAATAATAGAAGGATTTAGGGTCTTGTTACTCCCTATTTATCCACCTTCCTTCTAGGCGTGTAAATTTGGTCGTTACGTAGCAGCGCATCGACCAAACGCACAAGTTTTCTTGCAGTTAAGACGAGTGCTCTTTTATGTTGGTGCTTTGGAACCTCATGATACTTTTTCAGGTAGTATGCCCGAAATTCAGGTTCAAGTCGTTGTACCGAGTTGGCAGCTTCAACTAGGTAGTAACGAAGATAATGATTCCCTGATCGTATCATGTTTGTTTCCTCTGCCTGAAACTTTCCTGATTGATGCTTGGACCATGTTAACCCGGCATATTTCGCTAATGATGCTTGATTATCAAAGCGTTCAATTTGTCCAATTTCAGCTAATATTCCGGCACAATAAACGGGTCCGATACCAGGAATCGACTGTAAGGTGTTTGGAATGCCATCTAGTAGCTTTCGAATAGCTTTATCCAATTCCTTGATCTGCTTGGTAATACTGCGAATGGACTCAATGGAAGTTGCCAACAAAAGGTCAATCGAGTCTTCTACACACTTGGATAAACGATAAGAAGATCTGGCTGCCTTTTGAATGGACTTGGCTATACATTCGGCATCAGTAAAGCGATTTTTGCCCTTTTCCTGAAGATAATGCGCAAGTTCCTGGATATCCATGGAGCTGATTTCATCCAGGCTATACTTTTCGAGTAACAGCTCCATCATGGCGTTCCCAAACACGGAGCTTTCCACTTCAGCCGTAAAGGAACTGCACTTGTAAAAAAGGTGTTGGAGGAAATACTGTTTTTCACGAGTTAAATTGTGAACGAGATGATATCTCATTCTCGTTAATCTTTGAAGGGCAATATATTGTTCCTGCATGACAGCCGAAAGTCGAAGGCGCCCGAAACGGAGTCGATCCGCAATAATCCAGGCATCGATATGGTCTGTTTTATCGAGATCCGTATAAGACTCCTTAAACTTCTTAATTAGTTTTGGGTTAATCGTAAACACTTTCGTTTTAAACTTTTTCAAGGATTCATCTTCATGAAAGAACATGGATGGATGCCAACTGTAAACAGATGTTGCTTCCATTCCAATTTGAATCTCTTGAATCAAGTTTTTTTGGGCAATATCTACAATTTGATTTCGTAGATAAGATGCCCCGGTTAAATTGTTTTCAACAGTTTGAGAAGATAATGTTTCACCATCTAAATTCATGACACAAGCTTTCATATCTTGAGAGCTGACGTCTATTCCGACAAATAACTTCATGGGAGAAACCTCCTTTCATTTTAGGATCAGTGGGAAGGACTCTTCGGGATGTCCCCAGCGCACTTGTTGATCAATCACCCTCGCGTATGAGAACTCGCTCTGATCCATGAGCTGCCTGGAAGCTGCCACTTCCAGCATGGGTTGCCAGAGGGAACAGCCTGCGGGTTAGAAGTTCAAACAAGAGCTGGAGAAACAGACTTTATTAAGTAGTCAAAGCTACAGGAGGGAGAAGGATTTCCCCAAATGATCCTTAAAACCATTATCTAGGGACATCACGAAAAGTCCACCCCTAAAATGGAAATTCTTCAGATAGTGGTGGGCTAGCCCACCACTATCTGAACTAGCTCCTATGAAGTTATGAATGAACAGAAATCTAACTGGAAAATACCTCAAAAGAGAATTCTAAAAATACTATACGAGGAGGGTTTTTCGTTGAAATTCTGGAAGAGACTAAAGTTTGTTTTAAATGTGCGCAGGTCATTTCCATTTTTAATGGATTTTTTTCTTTCAAAAGAAGTGGCAATATCAAAAAAGATGATTTCCGTATTATTGGTAGCGGGCTATTTTTTCTTTCCATTTGATTTAATCCCTGACTTTTTTTCATTTATTGGGGTTGTTGATGACATCACAGTGTTAACATTCATTTTGCAGCAAATCGTAAAAATGGCACCAGAATCGCTTAAAGAAAAATACAATTTAAAAAATAAACCGTAAGAGGGGGGTTCCAAATTGTTTTAGTCGCTTCTCATTGCTTATCAAGGAAAGTTAATGAGCTTATGATTCGATTAATAAGCCCTTATTTTGATTTATGAGTCTTTATTTCGATTATTGAGCCGTCGTTCCGGTATATGAACCGTCGGACACAATAGTGATCTTCCATTTCAATTTAGCAAATAAGAAGGACCGGGCAGATGCCCGGTTTTTCAATCGTTTATTCTTCTTTTAGCTCTGTAATATCCACTACTGTTCTTTCTTCTAAAGGACCACGCAGATGGACGGTAGCCGTTCGCCCGTCTTCATTAAGCTGATCGATCCATACTGATGCACCATTATACGTTACCTCAATATCAGCAGGAGAAGACAAAATTTGCTTAACTCGTTTGACATCCATTCGTATTCACTCCCTCAATAAAGTCACTATATTTTTTGAATTGTACGGTGATTTTATGCCCTTTCTTATTCATTATCTGTTTTTTTGTCAATATAGATGCTCCCGTCACTTTGCAATTCCGCAAAAAACACATCTTCTAATTTATGGATTCCTTGTAATAGCAATTGTTGATTCAACCATTCTTCACTTAAATTCAGTTCCTGAAGATTTTTCTTAACAACTTCGCCGTCAACGATCAGCTCAGTCGGTAAATACAGCCGGGAACTGGATGTAATTTTTAAATCTTTCTTTGTGACAGGTTCAAGTTCGACTTTTTTCAGCACACTCAATTGTCCGTTAGGTTCCAGGATTGCGTAATCAACATCTTTGACGGAAAATATGTTTTTTAACCTAAGAAGCATGCTTAAGTCATCCATGTTTAATTTGTTGGATGCCATTGCTTTTTCAAGAATCTTTCCGTTTTTTATCACAATCGTTGGTTCTCCATCAAGCAAGACTCTTGCTTTGGAAGATTTTAAACTGATGAACTCTAGTGTGAAGGTTAATAAAGCCCATAGAATCAAACCTGTGACTCCGTCAATTAATTTAATATCTCGGTGAACAACCATATCTCCGGCAATATTCCCTAAAGCAATCCCGGTGATATATGTAAAAAAAGTCATTTGACTTAATTGTTTTTTTCCGAGGACATGTGTTAACAAAAATAAGACAAAGAAACCGAGCAGAAGTAGTGATTATTGTTTCCATTTTCATCCTCTGTATCTTGTATTTATACATAATGTTTGCGAATTCCCTTCAGGCTAAACAGCTTGGTTTAAAAAAATTATAATTTGCTTTGACAGATCAAAAAATAGATATTAATATTATATGTATATTCAAAAATTCAAATATAGAAAATTGAGGAGAAGGGGTATTTGTGAGACAATTGTCATTAGGGAGATATCACGGTTATAGTTTTCAGAATTTTCGGAAGGATTTACTTTCAGGTGTAATTGTCGGTATTATTGCTATTCCGCTTGGCATGGCCTTTGCTATTGCGTCAGGAGTGAAGCCTGAGTATGGCATCTATACGACAATCATTGCGGGAATTTTGATTTCACTTCTCGGCGGTTCCAAGTATCAAATTGGAGGTCCAACCGGAGCCTTTATTCCCATTCTGTTAGGAATAGTCATGACGTACGGTTATGAAAATTTATTAATTGCTGGATTTTTAGCCGGTGTTATGTTATTTCTAATGGGGGTGCTTAGACTCGGCTCATTAATAAAGTTTATTCCACGCCCTGTGACAATAGGTTTTACGTCGGGGATCGCAGTGATTATTTTTACAGGCCAGCTTGCCAACTTTTTTGGACTTACAGGAATCGAAAAGCATGAGGATTTCTTGTCCAATATGAAAGAGATTTTCGAGAATTTGGATACGATGAACTTTTATAGCGTAATCACAGCAATTGTATCACTTACTCTCATATTGCTTACACCTAAAATATTTCCTAGAGTTCCCGGACCATTAATTGGATTAATTGTGTCAAGTATCGTTGCCTCAATGTTCTTTGCAGGAAAAGTAGCGACAATCGGTTCTACTTTTGGTGAAATTCCGAGCGGTTTGCCTGAATTTCAAATACCTGAAATAACAACTGAAAAAATAATACAATTGCTTCGTCCGGCCTTTGTTATCGCCATGCTTGGCGGAATAGAGTCATTGCTCTCCGCTGTTGTTGCTGATGGAATGACAGGAAGTAAACATAACAGCAATCGCGAGCTGATCGGGCAAGGGATCGCCAATATGATAACGCCTTTATTCGGCGGTATACCTGCGACAGGAGCCATTGCAAGAACGGCAACGAATATAAAAAATGGTGCGGCTTCACCAATGTCCGGTGTCATTCACGGTCTAATTGTTTTCGCAGTGTTATTGCTTTTTGCTCCATATGCTTCCGATATTCCGCTTGCAAGTATGGCCCCCATTTTAATGGTTGTGGCGTGGAATATGAGTGAACGAAATGAGTTCGTCCATATTCTTAAAACAAAGACAAGTGATTCTTTAATTTTGGTTATTACATTTTTTCTCACTGTATTTGCAAACCTTACTATCGCTGTTGAGGTGGGATTGATTTTAGCTGTAATCCTGTTTGTTAAACGAATGAGTGAAATTCTTACAGTTGCTAAAGTGCTTCCAGATCCATTAGATTCAAGTAAGAAAGTAAGCCCGCACTTGGTAAGCAAGGGGAATGACTGTCCTCAAATCAGTATCTTTACAGTGGAAGGTCCTCTTTTCTTTGGAGCGGCACAAATGTTTGAATCGTACATATTGGATACGATTAACCACCGTCCCAAAGTATTGATTTTACGAATGGGAAAAGTACCCTATATGGATACAACAGGAGAAGCAAATTTTGCAAGCATTGTCCGGCATTTTCAAAAAAGGGGGGGCATCATCCTTATCTCAGGCATCCAAAACCAACCGAAAGAAGTCCTGAAAAAAACAAGACTTTATGAGGAGATTGGGGAAGAAAATTTCTTTGACCATACAGGAGAAGCAATTGATTTTGCCTTAGCTCATTTGGATTATAAAAAGTGCATCGGATGTAATCATTTCGCATTCCAAGAATGTACAGCGCTTTCAAATTCTGAATGGGAATCGGAAAAGAGAAGAGGCATAGCATTTACGGGTTTGGCTCACAAATCCTGATAGGGAGGACATAATGGATCTAGATTTACAACAATTTAAAGCTGATTTTTTCAAAGCTCTCGCCCATCCGTTAAGGATAAGAATTTTAGAACTGTTAGCGGAAGGCGAGAAAAATGTCAATGAGCTGCAAACGCTTATTGGCACAGAAGGATCAGCTGTATCTCAGCAACTAAGTGTATTACGTTCAAAAAACATCGTAAATGGAACGAAAGATGGCAATCGAGTGTTGTACTCTCTTCGCGACCCAATGATTATTGACTTATTGAATATTGCCAGACAAATTTTTAACAACCATCTCATCGATACAATATCGATGTTGGATAAAATCAATGACGATAAGAGTAAGGAATTAGAAGTGGAAGAATAGTACCTGGCCGGGGCTGTTTTTCCCGGCAACTCTTGATTTTGACCGTCAATATGGCGGTCTTTTTTTGTGGAAAAGGGGCTGATTTACGTAAACAAAAATAGAAATGCCAACCTCCTTGTGGAAGAGGCAAAGAATAAAGTTCACGAATTGCCTGCTGTAATGAAAGATATTTGGGAGAAAATGATAAAATTAACCCTTATTTTAAATTTCTAATAAATATGTATTGATTTTTTTAATAATTGCTGATATTATTTAATCAAAAACCAAGTATTTCAATCGGATATTATTATTATGGTGTCGACCAGACTACTGGAGATTCAACCTCACTTTAATGTGTGGTGAATCTCTTTTTTTGTTGCAAGAGGAGGTGAACATATTCATATAAATCGGATATCGTTTCATAAAAAATCCATAAAATATTTTTTATTATGAGAAATTAATCATAGAGGAAACCTCTATAAAACGAATTCGCATTTGCCCAAGAAGTATTTAATCATGCCGTTTTTATGGATGCAGGAAAAGTTATCGAAGAGGCAGTCCAAGCATTATGTTTAATAATCCTAGGGAAGAATGAACTAAGTTTCCGAGTAGAAGCAATGGTGAACTAGTATATTTAAAAATTCATAGATTATTTTGATAAAACATTAATTAGTTTCTAAAGATATAAATGATAATAAAACTTAAAATAATAGGAGTGATTTTATGTCAACTTTAAAAGAATATCTTGTTCAAAAGCGTGAAGCAGGATTAAAATTGCAAGAGCATTATGAAAAGCATCCTGAATCTGCAGTCGAACCAATAAAAGCAAGAGTTAAAGCAAAGGGACGAAGTGGAGTTCGTGAGATTAGAATTCGTGATTTTCAAATTATTAGTGACAGCCCCGAAAATTTTGCCGGATACAGTCTTGGACCTACTTCCCCGGAAATACAGTTGGGAGTCTTGGGAAGCTGCTTAACACATATTACATTAATTCAAGCTTCATTGTTGCAAATATCGATAGATTCATTAGAAGTAGAAATAACGGGGATACAAAATCATCTAGCTGGTAAAGAAGGATTCGAAGATGTACCAATTTACCCTCATAATATTCGCTACAAACTTTTTATTCAGTCAGAGGAGTCGCCAGAAACCATAGCAAAGCTTCATGAGGAAGTGGAAAAAGTATGTCCAATACTAAATTTATTGAAAAACCCTCAACAGATCGAAGGGGAAGTCATTCATACAAACCAATCTTCGGAAAAAATACGAGCTTAAATAATATTCGGGACTCTTTAATAGAGGAAAAGGTGTCTCCGTAGCTTCTTTCCCATTGTATGTTTGAAGTACTGGAGGAGTAGTAATGAGTTTTGCGTTTGATCATTTAGTCCATTTTGTAGAAGAACCAGAAGAAGCAATTGCCATTCTAAAAGAAAATGGGATATACGCCGTTGAAGGAGGAGTGCACGAAAACTGTGGTACATACAATGCACTTAGTTACTTTGATTTAAGTTATATAGAATTTCTTAGTACATATGATAGAAAACTAGTTGAGCAAACCGAGCATCCGAAACACAGTTTAATGGAAACCGTTGTGAATGACAGGTTCACAGAAGGGTTTTCGCGGGTTGCAATTTGAAGTACTGAAGAAGAGAGGGGAAAGACCATTTCAAGTTAATTTTTCCAGTGATAGAAGTGATGTAACGTTTGAATTATTGGTTCGAATTTATAAGATTAAAAAGCTTTACTTGTGATGAATACATCACTATTTTATTTTACTTTAAATCCTAGTAATCCTATATACTATCTAAGAATGGAGGAGAAAAAATGAGAAAAAAACGAAATATAAGTCAGTTTTTGATTTTTATTCTTGCAATTGCATTTATGCTGGCAGGGTGCGGCTCCGCCGATAATTCTAAAAAAGCACCAAGTGAAGAAACAAAAGGCAAGACAGATAAAATAATTCGTGTAGGATATCAAAAAGGAAATACTATAAATATATTAAAAGAAAGCGGCATCTTGGAAAAAAAACTTGAGAAAGATGGATATAAAGTAGAATGGAAAGAATTTAGCCACGGTTATGGATTATTAGAGGGTCTTTTTGCAGGGAACATTGATTTTGGCCATGCAGCGGATGGACCTGGAATATTTGCTCAAGCTAGTGACAAGCCATTAGTTTATGCTGGAGCTGACTTGCCAAATCCAGAAGGAGTTGGTGTTCTAGTACATAAAGAGTCCGGCATAAAGTCAATAAAAGAATTGAAAGGGAAAAAGATTGGTGCTTTAAAAGGTGGAAATCATCATTATTTGGCTATTCTTGCATTGAAAGATGCCGGTTTGAGCGTTGATGATGTTGAGTGGGTATTTTTTAAAGAAGCAGCTGAAGCTCGTGCTGCATTTGAAACAAAAAGAATTGATGCACTCGCATCATACGATCCATTTTTGGCAGCTGCTGAAATTGATCTAAATACGATTAACTTAACGGAAGGTAAAGATTATGGTTATCCTAATAGAACGTTTTATTATGCGAACGTAGATTTTAATAAAGAACATCCTGAATTAGTGGATCTTATTTTAGAAGCGATAGATGAGTCTGATAAATGGGCAAATGAAAACAAGCCAGAAGTAGTTAAACTGCTTTCAAAGATGATAGGGATTGATGAAAAAATTATTGACAAAGCAATAAATCGCCGTAAATACGGTGTTGATCGCATCAATGAAGAAATCATTGCTGCCCAGCAGAAGCAGGCGGATATATATTATGAAATCGGCTTAATCCCTAAAAAAGTAGATGTTTCTAAAGATATGCCAATTAAATAAGAGGGGAGAATTTTATGAAGAATAAAGTATTATTACAAATCATACCTTGGATCATTCCTTTTTTATTTATTGTTGGATGGCATATTGTTTCAACGAATGAATGGATTTCAACTAAACTGCTTCCTGCTCCGCTCACAATCTTAAAGAGTGCATATCATTTAGTTGTTTCTGGAGAATTGATCTATCATATGCAAGTAAGTGTGACTAGAGCGCTCGTTGGCTTACTAATTGGAGGAGGGTTGGGATTTATTCTAGGTGTTGCGAATGGGGTATCTAAATATTTATACCTTTTTACGGACACTTCAATACAAATGATTCGTAATATTCCAAACCTGGCACTTGTACCACTTATTATTATCTGGTTTGGCATAGATGAAGGGGCAAAAATCTTTCTCGTTTCCATCGGTGTCATGTTTCCAGTCTATATTAATACACTACATGGCCTTAAAAATATTGATCCAGGGTTTATTGAAATGGGAAGGATGTACGGATTAAAAGGATGGAATCTTTTTAAAGAAATCTTATTGCCAGGTGCATTACCTTCTGTTTTTGTAGGTTTGCGCTATGCGTTAGGTATTATGTGGATTACCTTAATTGTCGCTGAAACAATAGCGACAACGAGAGGTGTTGGTTATTTGGCTATGACAGCTCAACAATTTATGCAATCAGATATTATCATTATTACGATTATATTGTATGCACTATTCGGGAAATTAGCTGATTTACTTGCACGATTTGGTGAACGGAAAGTACTTCGCTGGCATAAGAGTTATAATCGTTAAATATATGGAGGGATTTCATAGTGGGTGTACCTTCATTAACTATTGAAGAGGTCAATAGAGCTCAGGGTGTTCATATAAAATTAGAGAACATTGAAAAAACTTTTGGAGAAAAAACTGTATTAAAAAATCTTTCTCTTGAAATCAAATCAGGAGAGTTTGTTGCAATCGTTGGAAAAAGCGGGAGTGGGAAAAGTACACTCTTACGATTGGTCGCAGGCTTAGAAGAGCCGAATGCCGGCCAAATTACCTTTAATGGGTTACCTATTAAAGAATCTAATACAAGTGCTACTATGATGTATCAAGATTCTCGGCTTTTACCTTGGAAAACGGTATTAAATAATGTTGGTCTTGGCTTAAAAGAAAACTGGAAAGAAAAAGCTGAACAAACTTTGGATAATGTCGGTTTACTTCCTTATAAAAATCAATGGCCATCAACACTTTCAGGCGGGCAACAGCAACGCGTTGCTCTTGCCCGAGCGTTAGTGCACGACCCGTCTTTATTATTATTAGATGAACCATTGAGTGCTTTAGATGCTTTAACTCGTATGGAAATGCAAAATTTAATTGAAAAACTCTGGCTTGAACAGGGTTTTACAGCATTGCTCGTAACACATGACGTTCGGGAAGCTGTAAAATTAGGAGATCGCATTATCTTAATCGAGGACGGAAATATCACGTTAGATATTAAGAACACTGCCAAAAGACCACGTGAATTTTCTGATGTTTCTTTGACGTTATTAGAGAAAAATATTTTGGACAAAATCATGAACTCATAAACTACTATACTGAAAAAGGAGCAAAATAAAGGATTCTTCTGAACTGAAGGATTATGTACATTAATGTATCGAATTATCTCTTTTCATCATGATTGTGAATACTTCAATTTATGGCATTCAGCTGGTTTTAAGCCGCTTCCTCAGTCTCTGGGAAAGCGGCTGTTTTTAATTATACTTGTCATCGCTTCAGTAACTATTAATCTATCATGAGCCGTCTCAGTTGATATCTGCTATTTGTGACGAAATTGGCTTAGAAGAGACGATCAACGTACAGTTTTATTGGGACAAAGTTTAATGCCATTTATCACCTGGTACCCGATTTAAAGCCTTAGTACGGAGCAATTAGTCTAAATTGTATTGCCCTACTTTGTAATACGGATAGTCCATTTGTTTTTGAATACTTAGAACAGCATCCGCACCTCCAAGCAGTTCACAAATGTATAATCCGAGATCTATCGCTGTTGCTACCCCACCGCCAGTAATAATATTACCGTCCTTAACAATTCGGTTCTCTATGACCTCTAAACAATAAGGCCGAAGCAAATCATATGCAGCGGGATGAGTCGTAGCTTTCTTCCCATTCAGAAAACCAGCAACCCCAAACAGTAAGGAACCTGTACAAACTGACACTTTATAATTTGCATTTCTACCCGTTTTCAACCATTCTATAAATTCAGAATCATGCAATAATTGACGAGTACCAAATCCCCCGGGGACATATAGCAAATCATACTGGGATAAATCAGGAGAGACTTCTTTAATCTTGAATGTAATTCCCCGATCGTCACTAATTTCATCTTTCGTTCCACACAAGTTCCAGCTTAAATCCTCATTAAAGCCCATTGTTTTCAAGCGTGTTACTGAGTCATAAAAACCAATAAAATCAAGAGTTGTCATTTTGTCGAAAAGAATAAATGCAACTTTCATAGAAAGCCCTCCACAAATACAAAATATTAACTATTTTATTATTTTTAGTTTTAAATTACCATACTTGTCCACTCCTGATATCAAAACTTCCCTCTTTTATTAGGCCAGGGGCGGGTTGATTTAAAAAAGGGTTATAATGATTTGCATTGAATTATCTATTATATATTCGTATGGGAGAGAATTATATGCAAATTAGACACATTACATCTGATGATGCAGAAAAGTTTGTAAATCTGATTTTGCAAGTTGAAAGTGAATCGGATTTTATGCTTTTTGAGGCTAATGAAAGAAAAGTTACTCCAGAACAGCAACGAAGCCAAATTGAAGCGATGCAGAAAAAGGGAAATTCTACAATACTTGTAGCGGAAGTAGAGGGTAACCTCGTTGGTTACTTGGTTGCAATAGGTGGACGTGCAAGACGAAACAAGCATACTGTATATCTTGTGGTAGGTATATTAGACCAATATAGAGGTAAAGGTATAGGAAATAAATTATTTACCGAGTTAGAAAATTGGGCAAGAGAACATAAAATTCACCGTTTGGAATTATCAGTGATTACAAGCAACCGTGCAGCACTATCTTTGTACAGTAAAATGGGGTTTCAAAAAGAAGGAATTAAAAAGGATTCGCTTCTTGTTAATGGGCAATATGTTGACGAGTATTACATGTCAAAGCTCTTATAAGTTGTTATATTCACACATGAAAATTTATAATGCTCAAATGTAAATTGTCATGTTATTTCAGATTGTGAATTTCATATGATTTAAGAACGGATAATCTAATAAACGGTAAAGCACGGCTGAACAAGAAGTGGTGGGCGTGATAGGTTATTTGCCTTGCAAAACAAGTATTTCCGTTGCGTCTTTCTCTGGAGAGTATGCCCACAGAGTCACCTTGTCATTTGTACATTTAAATAATAACATGGGTAGGGTGATGATGGAATGCGGTACATGATGATTGTTTTGTTGGAGTTCTAACCTTTTTGGCTGGCGTTGTCCGAGAAAAACGCAGGAAGTATGCTGCTTCTTTACAGGAGATTATTCAAAAATACACGAATACAATAGTACATCTGGAATTGTCGTTTGGAGCCGCTTTGTTGCGGCTCCGAGATGAGCAACTGCTTTTAAATGATTAATGACATTCTTTAGCATGACTAGGTAGAAGTCAAAAAACGAACTGCCTCGTTTGGCTGGTACCACAAGTCCTTGAAATCGACCCAGCCATTGGTAGTTATCTGTACCCCCCGAAGCGAGGGATGGAAAGATGTTTCCAGCTTCATGTGAACAAGGAAGGATAAAGCAAAATTATGCTTTAGGATTTGTTCGATTGAGTCCAAGATTCTTTCCCGCTTTTCATTTGTTGATTCCGAAAGCACCTGAGAGACCTTCACGTCCACAACAGAGGCAAGTTCCGGGCCCATGTGGTTCCGAATAAAGCTGAAAGGAGATTGCAAAGCTTCAAGCAAAGAGAGTTGCGGGTGACTCAGATTTGCTTCGTAGAGAATCATATCGGCCTCTTTTATTGTCTCCGGGAGGAGAAGGTCCCTCCATTCCACAATTTTCACTTCAAGTTGAATCCCATTTTTGCCAAACTGTTTCTGAATCCAATATGCATCGGGTACATGCCGTTCATAGACATACAGTGTTAAGGTATCCCCTTTGTAGTCGGACCGCCTTAACAATTTCCGTGCTTTCTCCTCGTCAAATTCCTTGTCTTCATAAGAAGGAGGGCGTTTTAATTGAAACCCGTTCGAAGGGTATAATCGGTTACCCCCCAAATCCTCCACCAGTTGTTTCCGGTTAAGAAACCGGTGAATTGCCTCTCTCAGTCTCTCGTCCTGAAGAGGTCCTGACTTCACTTGATTCAGGGTCAGCAATTTGCTTCCGGGATAGAAGTCCTCTGTTTCGATCCAAGAGGGTACTTGCTGCTTAGGGGATTCGCCTGTATTGACAACTACATGCGGTTCCATTAGAAAGCCCAGATCTTCCGATTGGACCGCCACATTGAAAATTTCAATCCGGTCCAAGTATGGACGACCTTTGAAATAGTGACGAAAGGCTTCCAGAATACAGAAGTCATCTGTTTGCCTTTCAACTCGGAAGGGGCCTGTCCCTATAGGAAAGGGTGCTAAGGCAGTGGATTCACAAGCCTCCAGTGCAACAATCGAAGTAGGAGGAAAACTCAAAATCTGCAAAAAAAGATGATTGGGTCTTCTCAACCGGATTGCGACTGTATGCGAATCTAGCGCTTCCAAAGACTCCACATCCCTAAGCAACCAAGCTTGGGAATTGTGCTCGTCAGAAGTTTGCAATCTGTGCAAAGAGCTTATCACATCATAAGCTGTTAGATCATGTCCGTTGTGAAACTGTATACCCTTACGCAAGTACAAAACCCATCGGGAGCAATCGACATTCGATTCCCAATGGTGCGCAAGATGGGGAAGTATTCTCCCGGAACTTTGATTGTACTGTACCAAGGTGTCAAAGACTTGGGTCACAATGTGAACGTCAAAAGCGTAGTAGGCATAAGCCGGATCCAAGGTGTTCATCTTTCTGTGAATGGGGAAACGGAGGATTTCAGATTTATGTTGGCTGTTGTGTTCCACACTGTACCCGAAATATCCGGACAGCCAGGAAATCAGACGATTTTTAGTGGAACTTCCTTCCCCGTACTGTCGAATCAATTCCATTGCCTTGTCCAAGGTCCCTTTTTGAATGAGACGTGTTGCTTCCATAAAGAGTATTTCTTCCCCGGGAACACAGAAAGTTAGGGTAGACAGGTTGCCTCGGCCCCGTCCCGGGATGAACTCGATCCACTTGTTGGTGGATAACTTCGCAAGAATGAGTTTCACATTACGAGGGGTACAATAGAGAATTTGAGAAAGCTCCTCCATTGAGACGCGAACCGGTACCTGTTCCGGAATCTTGGGATAGGCTTTGCGTAAGGTAAGATACTCAATCGCTGCCTGCATTCAGGTCCATCCTCCCTGCAAGTACTGCAAAAAGTAGAAATTTCATTTCGTTTCTCTGCCCTTTTTTTGTTAGATCAGGATCTTACAATTAAGATATCAGATCTTAATCGGAAGGGGAAGAAAGAAAGTCGGTCGTGGTTACATCCAGACAGGCCTCCATTATGGCGAAACCGGTCGTTCGTGATTCTATTGGTTTGTTGGCTGTCGTCCTTTCCTCGACAGGAATTGGAGGTCTCCTAGGAAGTTAAGTGGTCAACCGGCTTCACTTTGAACTGCAATTGGACCTTCTGCTCGGAGGATCTGTAATTCTTAATGAGATTGCCTATTGAAGTAACGAATGTACATTACTATGGAGGAGAAAGAAGCAACAATAGCCTATTGATGTTGCAATGTAAGGTGATACTATTTCAAGCAACTTTGGTTGGAGGATGGAATAACTATGAGATTTACTGAACAGGAAGTTTTGATACCGAGTAAATTTATGCTGGCAGGTACATTAACGATTCCACAAGGGGATGAAGAAACCTATCCTGTCGTGGTTATGGTTCATGGTAGCGGAAAAGTAGATCGGAATGAAGATGCAAAAAACCTTCGCATAAATGCTTTTGCTGAATTAAGCAGCTTAGCGGCGGAACAGGGATTTGCTACCCTTAGATATGACAAGCGGGGAATTGGAAAAAGCGGAGGTAATTATTATGAAACTGGACTTTTCGATTTAATTGAAGATGCTGTATCTGTAGTTGAATTTGCCAGACAACACCCAAGAATCAATTCGGAGAAAATTATACTTCTTGGGCATAGTGAAGGATGTCTGATCGTGCCTGCTGTGAATCAGAAAGTGCAGGTTCAAGGCATGATTCTCATTGCCGGCTCAGCTGAACCATTATCTATGACTACTGCATGGCAAAGGGAGCAACTAATTGAGGATATGAGGGCAGAAAAAGGCTTTTCGGGCTGGTTAATTCGCCCACTTAAGGTCGATAAAAAGATCGTAGAAATGAATGAAGAATTGGTACAAAAAATAACAGAAACCGATAAGGCGGTTATCCGATACAAAGGCAAAAAGGTTAACGCAAAATGGAACCGGGAGCATCATGGGTATGATGTTAGAGAACTGTTAAAAGATGTAACTTGTCCTGTCCTAGCGATAACGGGGACAAAGGATGTACAAGTGAAGCCGGAACAAGTGAAAGAGATTTGTGACTTGGTGCAAGGTGAGTGTAAATATCACCTTATCGAGGATATGACCCATATACTAAGGAAAACAGATGCAGAACATCGTATAGGTGTTATTTTAAAAGACTACAAAAAACAAGTGAAAAGACCAGTGGATCAAGAATTAAAAGAGATCATTAAGGGATGGCTGAACAAATATTCGCAGCTTCCGAATTAGAGTGTCTGAACACGGATAATTGCATTTTTTAAAAAAGGGGAAATAGACTTTGGAGACTTTCACGTTAATAACAGACTACAAACATGATCCAATGATATTCACCTAAGAAATTTGCAAAAATTAGACCCCAAAAACATAAATGACTTAAATTTTATCAATGAGTTTTGCTTTGGAAAGAATTCCCGCATCCAGAATTTTTGGAGTGGATCATTCGCAAGGAGTTTTGATGTTCCATTGTATAAATGTTTTTAGTAATGATCTCTACTATTTAAAAGATGAGAACGTGATTCTTATTTTTAGAACTGAAAACGATAGACTTCATATCTATGATGTAATTAGTAAGAAAGAGATAGATATAAATAGTGTCTTAACAAAACTTTCCCAAAAAAATTTACATGAGGTGGTTTTCCATTTTACGCCTGACTTTAAAGAGATCGAAACGGAGCCTAGGGAATCTGTGCCTGACGAAGTGCTGTTCATCCGAACGAATGACTCGATAAATTTTCCCCGATATTTCAAACACCCTATAACTTCACAGGCATAGAATAAGTGAAAATCTTTCACTTCATGGAAAAAAAATAATATGAAATTCCGGTAACTGTTCCAGTAAGGGGGCTGAGTTAGAATCAAGGGAGGGAATCAAATGCAGTCATTGAGCAAAAAAGTGTCTTTCGGTATCGTTTTTTTACTTGGGTTTCTGTTTGTTTTATCTGTATTTATACGATATTTTATTTTAGATCCAGTCAGATCAAATGCTACGCTGATTGAATTGGGATTTGAAATGTATGATTTCCATTTTAAACCATGGAACTACGCATTGTATTTACATATTCTCACTGCTGCTTTATCACTTTTTATAGGACCGTTTCAGTTTATAAAAACATTTCGTTATCGTCAGATGAGATTGCATCGAATTATGGGCAAAATATATGTCATTTCTATTTTGACAAGTGGAGTGTTCGGCCTATACTTATCATATTTTGCATTTGGTGGGATTGTTGCAAAATTAGGTTTTTTATTCCTGGATCTGTCCTGGCTTTATACTACTTATTTCGCTTATAAGTACATTCGAAACAAGCGGATTAAGCAACATAAAGAATGGATGTATCGAAGTTATGCTGTCACTTTTGCAGCAGTTACATTTCGCATTTGGTCAGCGGTGATAGGTTTTTCGTTGGATGATTTTACATTTGGTTATGTGGTGTCAACATGGTTGTCCTGGATCGGAAATTTAATAGTTGTTGAGCTTTATATTCAAAAGAGTTCAAAAAATAGTTCAAATAACATTAGTTTGACATAGAAGAACGCTGTCCATTCTTTGACTCGAAGGACCTTGATATCGTATATGTGTGTTCTCTTTGGAAGACAAAGAGTAAATGGAAGGAGCAAAAAAATGAAACAACAAAAAAACATTGGCTTAGCATTCCTTTTTTTCCTGTTGTCAGTATTGGCAGGAATTGCTTTCATTCCCTATCAGATGGAGATAATAGGGCACATTTTAGCCGATTCTATAGACGGAGCTCCCTTTTCCATCCCTGTTGTTTTGGGTATTGGTACTTTGCAAACAGGACTGTTGATATTCTTCGCCAGTTTCGTGGGATTGAGGTTGGGACCTAAAGTGGGTTTAGATGTTCCTATCTTCCGAACCTGGTTCTACAAGTCTAAACTTCCAGCGCTATCAAAAAAATGGGTAGTGGTTTCCGTATTGGGAAGCTTTATTGGAGCCACTTTGGTTGTCTTGTTAGATAAACTGATATTCTCACCTGTTATCCCCAACCTTACAGAGATGAAATCAGTTGTTTGGTGGAAAGGCATTCTTGCTATGTTTTACGGGGGAATTGTAGAAGAAATTCTTGTTCGATTGTTCTTAATGACACTGGTAGTGTGGATACTCGCTAGACTCTTTTCCAAAAATACAGAAAACATACCTTCTTCGTTCTATTGGATCGGGATGATTGTGGCTTCATTGTTGTTCGGAGCGCTGCATTTACCTTTCGCCGCCATTGTGTTTGGGCAATTAACTACCGCCTTGGTTGTAAGAACTCTAATTGGGAATGGTGTTTTGGGAATGTTGTTCGGTTATCTTTATTGGAAAAAAGGATTGGAATACGCAGTCATTTCTCATATGACAGCAGATGTCTTTCTCATCGTAATATTACCTTATGTTTTTTGATTGAGACCTTGCGAATGCACGTGGACAACAACAAAAAGCTACCGCTGGTGCATCCTTTTAAACTGGGGAATCTTCAAGTTGGGAGATTATTTCAACCCTGGAGTGGAATAAGCGAATAGGTAATGACTATGGCTGTTTTGTTCTAACGGCGTTTAATAATGAATGATTTTGTGTAAGCTGTGCCCAAACCGGGTTATGTTACAGGAGAACACAATTTTATATAGAGGAGATTAATAAAATGATAGAACAAATCTTACTAACTCCAATCGGGAAAGTTATTTCAGGTAGAATAGATATCAAAGATGATTATTGGGGATCTGAAGTAGCAACGATTGAACTTGATTCATCACAATTTACTGAAGAGGTATTAGATGGTTTAGAAGAATTCTCGCATGTTGATATCCTATATCATTTTCATTTATTAGATTCTTCTAAAATTCAGAAAGGTGCACGGCATCCGAGGAATAAGCAGGAATATCCTAAGGTAGGAATATTTAGCCAAAGAAGGAAGAATCGTCCAAATCGAATTGGAGTGTCAACTTGCAAACTACTTAGAGTTGATGGTCTTAAAATAACGGTTCAAGCACTTGATGCAATCGAAGGAACTCCTATCATTGATATTAAACCTTATATGCAAGAATTTGGACCGCGTGAAATAGTAAAACAGCCAAACTGGTCAAAAGAATTAATGAAAGAATATTTTTTATAAAATAGTGTTTCAAGGAGGGGAGTTAGATGGATTTCAAGGGCTTTTTCTTCGGAAGCGGGATTATATCGTAATAGTTGAGCCCATCTACTAATGAGTTCTTTTTATTTCAATAAAGCGTTTTGGTAATAAACACTTTATGCTCTTCTGTACAAAAAGAAAAAATCCCCACAAAAACTTGACTCAGTCACACCGAAAAAGCGGTTTGAGGAATATGAGCATCCTTAGGTATAATATTACTACTAACTGGATGTAGTATATTAAGTGTCGATAAGTGAGCGTATTGTTCACTAATACAATTAAATTAGAATTGGAAGAAACATATGGAAAACGAGGTGAATCTAATGAAATGGCAAGAAATACGTGAAATTTACCCTAATCAATACGTATTGTTATCTGTGATTAGTGCCCATACGGTTGGAAATAAAAAGATTATCGATGATGTTGCTTTAATTCGTCCTATTAAAGATTCACAAGAAGCGACCACGGAACTGTTAAAAGCAAAAAAAGTTACAATTGTTTCTCATACAGAAAATGAAGAGCTTGTCATTGAAGTAAGAAGACCATCTGCAATAAGAGGGTTAGGCAGATGAAGTTGTTCTATGAGAACGGACTAATTCTTACCTCAGTTGAATTGAGATTTAAAGGAAAAACAAGATGGATTGACAGTGTAGCTATTGATACAGGTGCTTCTCTTTCGATTTTAGTTGTAGATAAAGTAGATGACATTGGAATATATTTTGAACCCGGCGATAAATTAGTGAGTATTGTTGGAATTGGCGGAGAGGAATATTGCTTTTCGAAAAAAATAGACGCTATTAAACTAGGTGATAAAAGTTTTAGCAATGTTTGCATTGATTTCGGAAATTTGAACGGTTTTGATATTAATGGATTTGTTTAGATTTATTAAAAAAAGGGGAATTTATCATTGATCTTAAAAGGTTAGAGTTAAGAAGTGAGTAAATCCTTTCCGCTCGAGACATTTCTATTATGTATTTATTTGTAAATTCCTCCCATAGTTTATTGTTAAAATTTTATATTTTGTTTCTTTTTTTCCTTTAAGTTTGTAGTTGTGCAAGCTAGCATAATACATGATATCAACTTTAACATCGTTATACATGGCATTCGAATTATCTGTACAATGTGGCGCACGGCTACCCCCATCACTCCATACAAAATACATTTATATCTCCTAAAGACTTATCCCTCCTAAATAGGTTCAGCATATGAAGTCACAGGTAATGAGCGTTATTTGAATAGAGCACATCGTATTTTTTATTCCGTCATGTTCAAACTGCTCCCTCAATCAGGTAATTTAATCTTGGAACATTATGAAATAAAGTTCAAGAACTTCAAAAATTTCCTCTATTATTTTTCCTGCATCGGAAATGCCTGCTTTATAGGATGTTGAAGCAGTAAACAGTGCAAAGGCATGACCATATGCTTGTTTCGTTGAATCTTCAATATTTTGTCACTTAAGGTTCCAGTAATATCCTCCATGTTCTTGATCACGTTGATGATTTTGCAGGAACTTCAGACCGTGCTCTGCCAGCTGTTTATAGTTTTTTGAATGATTCAGCATAAAAGCAATGCTGAAAATACAAACAAATCTTGATAAACCCACAAGATACTATGCTTCATGATCACAAATTGTTCCATCATCATGATAGCAGTTTATATAGCCTCCCGCCTCGTTATCAATACAGCGTGGAGCATAAAAATTTAACCGTATCATGTCCGCAGACACCTTCGATGTCGGATTGTTTGCCAGTGGCAATGACATGGCAAGTGAATATCAGTCACCCACAATGCCACTGGCAGTTGTAATGGTCTAATTCTATGTCGATATCGACCTACTAGAATAACAAATTCTTTAGCTCTTTTTTTAGTAGTGTAATTAATAATTAATTTTAGTAGTGTATCCCTTTGTTCCTCAATTCAGAAATTTCATCATCTAAGTACTTCGATTACAGCCTCCATTTCTGCAATGCCATCCTGCAGTTGTACAAAATACTCTTCAAGTCTCTTCAATGCCCATCCCTCTTTTAAAGATCGTTTATCACCCGATGAATGTGTGATTCACCCACAATTTTATGTCCCTGAACAAAGGCATCCAACAAGCTTTGGCTACACAGGGTATTGATTTTCCTTGGAACCCCATGACTGAAGTTGAAAATCGCTTGGATGGCCTCTTCTGAAAAAATTTCTTGAGGGGTTTCTACCGCATCCAGCTGATGACGAATATATGCATATGTTTCCTTTTCAGTTAACCCACTTAGTTGATATCTCATCTGGATCCGTTGGTCGATTGCCTCCAGATGTTTGGACTTGAGTTGGTTTCTTAAACTTGGCTGTCCCACGATAATGAGAGCTAATGGAGACATTGAATCTTCCCGGAAATTAAGGATAAAGCGCAATTCCTGCAACATCGATTCAGAAAAATGATGAGCCTCATCCAGAATCACGACGGGAATCTTTTTTTCATTTTCATAAATATCGAGCATTAATGATTGGTACTGCCGTTTGACATCGGTTGACCGAAAGGCAGGCTGTATGCCAAAGTCCTGTAGGACTTCCCTGTAAAAGAGCTTTGGAGTCAGAGCAGAATCACAGATGTACAAATACCGATATTGCATGGGATCCAATTGATGGATTAGAGCTCGAACCGCGGTTGATTTCCCCATCCCGGCCTCTCCTGTCAACAGGCAGAACTGCCTGTGGCGAGCCGTGTACTCCAGCCGGGCTGCAGCCTCTGTGTGACTGGAAGCTACAAATAACTGACTTGGTGAAATTTCACGAGTGAATGGGACATCCTTCATTTCGAAAAATTCTAACATCAGGCCTGCCCCCCTGACTGTTTTTCTTTCCACTGCACAAAACTAGGTGTACCTAGCTGTTTACGCTTTTCCTCTTCTTGCCTCTGTTTTAGTTGTTCCAGGAAGCTGGAGACATATGTGGAAGAAGAGTCGTCAACCGATTCATCCGGCAGTTTAGAATGGCTTTGACTTAGGAGTTCTGCTGGTTTGGCATCATCAAAACGCTGCCCATCTTTCCAAACTTGTATGTACGAAAGGTCAAACGGATTGTAGCGGATTTGAATCTTTTTCCCCCGCAAAGATGAATCGACATCATACATGTTTCCTTCCAACTCTATTACGGCGGTTTTGCGCACTGTGCGTTCCTCTTCCCACAGGAAAATTTCCCTTAACATTTCTGCGGGGATCAGACGGTGATTTTCCTGGTTGGCTTCAAACCGTTTTCTAGGTGTCTGTTTTGTACTTCGATGAACCCGGTTATCGTAGGCTTCCAACCACGAACGAAGATACTCGTTTAACTGCTTCAGCGTAGTAAGCTTTCCTTGATTGATTAAAAGGTTGGCTTCGCCTGTAAAACTGGAATCTACATATTGAAAAAACTTCTCAATTTTACCCTTTGATTCCGGCGAATAAGGCTTCGCGTGGATCAGCTTAGTGCCCATACGGGCACAAATCACTTTGAATTGTTTGGCATTGTATACGGAACCATTATCACAGAAGAAAAGATGAGGGGCTCCATACTTTAAGACGGCTTTTTGAACACACCTTTCTAATCTGGGGTACCGTTCCTCAAAAAAGAATTCCGCATGCATGATACGCCGGCTATGATCATCGATAATGGCAATCAGGTAGGCCTTCTTGCGTTTTTCAGGATTTTTTGGATCCGGCAAATAAAGGGTGTGCTGGGTGTCAGCCTGCCAACAATCATTTGGTGCTTCATGTTCAAAATGCCGGAACTCTTTCTTTACTGCGTGATGAAGATCTCTCTTACTCAAGCCCTGTTCCTGAAAATATCGGGAAAGAGTACGGGGTTTCAGGAATCCAACCGGCACCTTCCCCTCTAGCTCAAGGATGCGGATAATTTGTTCCACACTTCGGCTTGGAAGCTCTTTCCTGAGTTCAATGGCACGCTTCAGTACCTCGGGATCCTGTTTCCGAAGGCTGCCTTTCTTTTCCCTGACCTGAGGTTTCAGGGCTTCAAAACCTCCTTGTTCATATGCCTGGAGGTATCTTTCGAGGGATCGAATACTGATGGTCGTCTTCTCACTGCCTGGAATCGTATAGCGTTGTTTGGCTATTTCCCGCAATAGTGTTTATTGCAAAATAAAAGTGCAGAGAGTTGCAGAGAATTTGGTCTGTACCAACTTTACATGGAGAGGTGGGCATGATAGCCTTGTTCGGTGAAGCCAGCCCTTAAAATAGCTGGCTTTCTGGCTTCGAAGTCATGCCCACAGAGGCTCCATGTCAAGTTGCAATTCTCTGCATTCCCCGTTGCAAAACTCTGTATTTTTCGATTGAAAAAAACACAATAGGGCATACCTCTCCCCGGGCTGTAATTTCCGCTGAACCACTTGGGCAATTAACCCAAATCGGAAAGCGGCAATGTCATTACGCAGGTTTTCATTCATTCTCTTTTTCTCCTTTTTCCACAAAATAGGTAAATGATAAAACAAACTCTATTTTCCTCTCATTTTTCTTTCCAGAAAAGGGACATATTTTGTGGAGCAAGGAAATGGATATTCATCCTCAAATTTACAAATTGTCCGCCAGTTGAAAAGACAGACCACTGATTAAATCCGGATAGGGGATTGGCGGAAATGTATGGATGAAAAAAGTTTCCCTGGCCCGGGAATGGATCGATCCTCCCCAAAAAAGGAGGAAACCAGGATAAGGAATTCTTCAGCCGAACCAATTCCTTTACGATAAAGGGCTAGCAACCCGTCTCCATCCTGGTAGTATTCAGCCATCCTCTTCCGTTCATTCTTCCACCATTTCAAAAAACGGGCGAAATATTTGGCTTTCCACCTGTATAGTGTTTTTTGGGAGACAACGGAAACTTCTTCAGTAGACAGGCGCTCCGGAAGGAGGACCAAAGGGAGGCCGGAAAAGATCCACCGAAGAAGGAATTCAATGATGTGATTGGCAAATCGTCCCCATGGAACAATAAAGCAAGGTATCAATGAAAAAGTCTTCTTACAGTCAGGGCACCTTCTACGCATAATCGGAATCTCATGAGATCTCGTTTTAAAGTGCACCGTCCTCTTATATTTTCCATGCTTTCTAGTTCGCCTTCCGCAGCAGGGACATAAGATTTCAAGTTCACTCGTTTCTATAGTGGAAATATATCTCTTGATTGAGACAAAACATTCTAGTATGATAGGCATAGTGTGAGAGGGTCGTTTGTTCTCCGGGCCGGCAAGCAGGGAGGAACAAATAACCTTTTCCTTTATAGTTATAGTTTAAAGAGCCGACAGCTTCTCTGACCATTGTACCATAGTCAAAGAAGCTGTCGGCTCTTTCTTTGTACATAATCTGACAAAATAAGTGGTGAAAATCTCCTGTAGTGCGACAATAGATCAGGCGCTCAACAGTATCAATAATATGCTGCTTAAGAAACTTTTGCTCTTTGAAATTTGGTGTGCCTATATCCATGTGATACCACCTTACTAAATAGAATTTGGTTTACGGTATGCTGTGTTTACAAGAAATATACTTAATAAGATAACTCCAGATTGTAACCTGCACCCCTTAAAGTAGATGTTGAAAAAACCCTCAGTTGGGCAACAGTGAACTTAAGGGGTGATTTTTTATTGCACATTGGGACGATAATGCGACATAGATGGATAGTTGTTTCAAAGATTCCAGAAATATATATCCCAAAAATTAGGAATATTTGTTATACTCTAATATAGTACAATTAATTAATAGGGAGAGAGAATCATTGAAATGGAAAATGTTTTTAAAAATCGCCTTAGCTTTTTCAATTATTTTTAATATTATAGTTCCTATCGCATATAATGCTGAGGCAGCTACATCGTATTCTGCAACAGTAAATGCTTCAAAGTTAAATGTAAGGGATAAACCATCTACTAATGATTGATTTTATTCATTCCAGATTTAGTAACAATAAGGCGTATACCTGTGCACAAATTAAGAAAGTTTTTTGGAACAACCAACAATACCGGTTATGATTCTATTCATGGGGAATTTTTTATAATTTATAAATTAGGAAAATACCTTCTATATTTCGTATCGGAGCCAGATAAGTATGAAGAGGTTCAAAAATTAAATGATAATGTTAAATTTCATCAAATTTCTGTACGATTGGACTATTCCGCACGTTAGTTTATTAAGTAATTGAAAAAGCCGACACATTGATGTTGTCTTATTTTTTAAAATAATTACATGGTTAAGGGTGTTGATAAAATGCGGTATATGATGATTGTTTTGTTGGAGTTCTACCCTTCTTGGCTCGCGTTGCCTCGAGAGGAACGCAGGAAGTATGCTTCTTCTTTACAGGAGATTATTCAAAAATACAGTCAGCACGTTAAGGTGCGTTTTTTTGATGCAGATGCATTACCAGGGAAGGGTTTTACTGATTTTGTAGTATGTGAGACGGAGGACTTGCGTCAATATCATTACATGTGGGAGGAAATCAGAGATTCGTCAACTTATACCAAAGGATATATGAAAATCAAAGATGTCGTCATGGGAATGGAAAATGCTTTTCAATCGTTCGAGTCTGAAGTGCTTAAGATGGACGAATAGGCTGGTCAAGAGATTAAACTACTCCTACCTAAAATCATAACAATTTTTTAGGTAGGAGAATCCAAAAAAGGACTGCTTAACATACGTTTTAACAGACCATTGCCCTTTCAAATAGGCAATGGTTATCTTTTGGGTATTCCTATAATGGCATAATTTTCAACTTGTCATTGGTGCCGCATTTGTAAAAACATCCCACCTTTTTAATCCATTTAATTCAAATAAATCCCACAATTATTATAACTCCCTTGAATATAAAACGAACAACTAATACAATAAAAATAAATAATTAAAAATTTGGCTGGTGATATCAGTGGAAAGAGTTAAAGATGAGTGGGAACCAACACGCCAAGCTGAGATTGACGCACAGAAAGAAGAGCTCATTTCTAATGAGGAAATTCTAGAAATTATAAGAGAGGCTGAACAGACTACAGGAATGAACCTCGATCAATATAAAAAAGCAATTACAGAACGGAAAATAAAAAATTATTCAATAGTCCAGTTGAGAATGTGGGAACAAGTGGAACAGCTAAAAAAGGAAGCTCGAAAAAACAAGACTGGTTTATGAAGGTACACCTGATGAATACACAAAATATATTCGTCAGGTGTTTTTTCGTTTTGCTTCTCATTTTGAAAATGTGTGGAAAGGGTGGGGAATCTAAAGAAAAGTAGAATTTCTTATTCACAATGGCAAATCTCAGTTGGAGGCTATTCAATTGTAGATCAACAATAGGAAAAAAAGCTGGACCCTTGAAACTCAAACATTTCTTTTAGTTGTTCCCAGATCCTTTTAGCTTTTTGGTGAAACTTCTTTTTCTTTTTCAATTCCTACTCAAAACCCACTTGTTAATAATAGACTTTACCGGCCTTAAAACAGGTGATGCTCTAGTTTGTGGCTGTTTCGACTTTTCGTTAAAATCCGGCCATTGCTTGCATTTTTTAAAGTCGACCGGGAGGAACGTCCCGATATCGATTCCATTTATATGAACATCCTGGAATGTTCGTTTATGCATATTTAGGAAATCAATTGTTTAGTTCTGTTCAAACATTTGTGTTGAGTCTTGCGATTTACTTAGGATTTATTCTTGTTGTTTTTTTGATTTACCGTTGGTGGTTGAAAGGAAAAACAAAGGTTGCCTTGAAATAGGAGATACAACATGATTAAATAGAGCAGCAGTTCACCTGCTGCTCTTTTTCCTTCAGCCATACGTATTCTCTTTTTTTAATTCCTGTATTACTACAGGATAGGAAGGGTTTTTTTCAATGTTGTGACACTTATCTGGGAACCATACGAAAAAGCCAAGGCTTTCTTGAAAAGCGCTTGGCTGCTTGTTTACCCCTTGATTCACTTAGATAAAAATTAATGGTGTTACCTTCGGAAATCCACTGTACGATACAGGTATATCCTTTCCCTTTGATTTTTGCATATATTTTATCAACTATCCAAGAATTATAGGTTTTTTAGAATATTCCCCAATGTCGTGATAAGAGTACTAAAAAAGTCTGTTTTCGGATTGTAGTAGTTATGCTAGTATTCCCCCATTATTGGATCGTGAACATTTCATAATATCCTTGTTTTTGTACCATACTGTACTTGTCTAATAAAACGAAGGGTAAGATAACCATGAAGAAAGTAATTTTACTTCTTGTTGATTCATTAATGCCTGGCGTACTGGAAGATTGCATGCAGCAGAGAACAGTTCCAGCACTTCAGTTTTTAGTGGATCGGGGAAGATATTGGTCTAATTGCATTACAAGTTTTCCTACTATGACAGCCTCCGTTGACAGCTCATTGGTAACAGGCGTATATCCTGATGTTCATCGGGTTCCTGGACTTATTTGGTTTGATCCCGGAGAAAAAGAAATCATTAATTATGTTAACGGTTGGAAGTGTGTAAGGAAACTCGGTCTTTCAAATTGTACGAAAAATGTTCTTTACAACCTCAATGAGAAACATTTAAGCAAACAAGTGTCCACTATTTTTGAGGAACTAGCAATGAGAGGCAGAACATCAGGTTCCATTAATGCAATGGTTCACAGGGGTGTTAAAAAACATCGTGTCCGGCTACCTTTTTTACTCAACCTGTCGACAAGGTTTCGCTTTCAAGAAAATATTTCCGGTCCTGATATCATGACATTAGGGGCAATGGTTCAAACAGATCTACAAGAGATCCCAAAGCAAATACAAGGATTTAAACAATTGTATGGGATTAACGATAATTATGCCATCTCGGCAGTAAAATCACTTATTCGATCCGGAAATATCCCGGAATTTTTGCTCGTATATCTTCCGGATAACGATCATCGAGTACATAAGAAAAACCCCAATCATGCAGAGGAATCCTTGATTCAAGTGGACAAGTGCATACAGCAGATTTTAAATACGTTTAGTTCTTGGGATGAAGCACTCAGTCAGTTTATATTTATTGTCACCAGCGACCATGGCCAAACGCGAATAGGAAATGGAAAAGAGTTTAACATTGATCTTGACAGCCTTCTTGACCACTTTAAAGTTCTTCAATTAGGAGAAGATGTGAAAGACCATGATATTGTAGTTTGCAACAACGAACGGATGGCTTATATTTATACCCTGAAGCCAGAAATGGAAGAACAAATTTTACGTCGATTATTGTCGGAATCACGAATTGATATTATCGCAACAAAGGAGAATGGAGGGATCCGGGTAAAAGAAGGTGGATCAGGCAGAGAGGTCTATTTTAAACAGAATGGACAATACAGAGATATTTATGGTTCAACATGGATAATTAATGGAGAATGGGAAGTCCTGGATTTGCGTCTCAACGATGGGCTAGTGGATTATGGTGATTATCCTGATGCACTTTCGAGATTATATGGGGCCATGTATTCTCAGGAGATTCCTGTGATTGTGGTTACAACCCGACCAAGATATGAATTTAAAAGCCGGTTTTATCCCGTTCATTTAGATGGCGGAAGCCACGGTTCTTTGCACAAGTATGATTCAACAATTCCTCTTATCATAACCGGAACAGAACATCGAATTAAAGAACCGCCTCGGTTAATCGATTTAAAGCACTTTATTATTAACATTTTTGAAAGTTCTCCAAAATAATAGCATCCGGATAGAGGTAATTATCGTATGAAATATACCAAAAACTCCCTTAAAATCGATCAATAAAAAATAAATTATGATCAAAAATATAAAAATAATTTTACAAATTTTTTCGTATAAAAGGAGGAACAAATGGAGAATCGAGTTTTTTATATTGCCCTTGGAGATTCTCTTACTGAGGGAGTAGGAGCTTCTACACACGAGCAGTCATTTACGGCCCGTTTTTTTCAAGCCATAAAACAAACAAAAGAATGCCAATACATGAATTTTGGTAAATCAGGGCGCAGCAGCGGAGAATTGCTTCAATTTCTTACCGATTCCAAAATACACGATTTATTAAAGAGAGCAACTCATATTACGATTACAACAGGCGGAATCGATATGATTCGTGCCTATGAGAATAACGCTAATTTTTTAGAATACGTTCGAACGGTTCAAACGTTAAAGCAGAACTTGAGACACATATTACACAATATAACCGAAACGAATCCAAACCCACAAATATTGTTAATGGGCCTTTATAATCCTGGTGCTATGGACCACAAATTATATAAGACAGCCAATAAATTGATTCGAAGAATAAATAAATCATACGAAGAAACGGCAAAACATTTTGGTGCACATACCATTAATCCTATGGATTCTTTTTTAAACAAACCTCACCTATTGGCAGATGAAGTTCATCCCAATGATTTAGGCTATAAGGTTATAACAGATTTGTTTCTAAATAAACAAAAGTTTGCAGTCCCTACGTGACATAACGTCTAAATTGAAAAAGAATGTAAGATTCTTCACGAACCATAGCTTCAGCAAATTCAATAACTAGTAAGGGGGTGTAATCGTGAACAAAAAAGTATTGATTCTATCAGAATCCATTGGCAGTGGTCATACGATAGCCGCTGAAGGGTTAAAGCAAGGAATTTCTCATTTGGCCCCTTCAATTCAAACAAAAATTTTAGAAGTAGGGCAGACACTTCATCCTCTTACGACAAAGCTGCTGCTTAATTCTTACCTTAAAATAATTATTCGCTCACCTTCATTATGGAGAAAAATGTATGACCATAAACAAAACAAACCTTTTTCCAATTGGAAGAAATTTATTATTTATCAATTGTTTCACCGCCAAATTGAGGTTCTTCTTGATCAGGAAAAACCTCACCTTATCATTTGCACCCATCCATTTACTAGTTCATCAATATCCCGGCTAAAGAGGATGGGTTATCCATTCATTCTTTGCTCGGTGATCACCGATTTTCATGTTCACGGGGCATGGGTTCATTCAGAGGTAGATGTCTATTTGGTTTCAAGTGAAGATGTATCTAATCAATTAATAAAAATGGGAATTCCCAGTAGTCGTATTGTGGTAACAGGCTTGCCAATAAGGCCGAATTTTTGGATCAAGAAAAACAAACAGGAAATGCGAAAAAAATTAAAATTAAATAATATTCCTACTGTTATTCTTATGGGAGGAGGATTAGGATTAGGCGGAATACAGCAGCTTGCCTATGCTCTTTTGAAATGGAAAGAAAAAATTCAGGTCATAATATGCACTGGAAATAACGAAACACTAAGAAGTTCTTTGTTAAGGGATACAAAATTCCATCATCCTCATGTATATATTTTAGGGTTTATTGATCTCATTGACGAGTGGATGGATGCGGCTGATTTACTCATTACAAAACCGGGTGGATTAACTTGTTTTGAGGCATTAACAAAGGGGTTGCCTATGTATATATATGAACCAATTCCGGGTCACGAAGAAAAAAATTGTGATTTTTTAGTAAATAATTATTTAGCAATTAAAATTGATGACACCAATAATATCGACATTTTGATTGAAAATTTACTCTTTTCTTCCCGAGAAATAGAGTTTTTACATAATAAAATGAGGGAATTTCAACAAAAAATAGATCCATTAGCAAGTGCAAAATTTATTGTTAAATGTCTTATTCCTTAAAATATTTCGCTAGTTGATGTGACCTAAACTAAATTGAAGTTAATCTTAGTAATTTGAGTAATAACGTTCCCTCCTTGTTATAGTTTATAGTTTTTGGTTCTGGTGCAAAAAGACTCAGACAGCAAAACTACTTTGAATATTACCTACTTAATGTAAACTCTCACTTGTTATTATCCAAAAATCGGCTCTCTTTTTCAAATTCCTCCAGAAAATTAACTGTATCAATAATATGCTGCTTTAGAAACTTTTGATCTTTGAAATTTGGTATGCCTATATCCATGTGAAACCACCTTACTATATAGAAATTGGTTTACGGTATGCTGGGTTTACATGAATTATGCTTAATAAAATAACTCCAGATTGAATGGTTGATATTGTTTTGAGGTAGGTTTTTATTTTCAATCAAGGTAATGCTGGTACTAAATATAAATATGGTTCTCCGCTGCACTCTGCTGAATCTAAATACCATGATTTAAGTGAAAAACACTAGAATATTCATCCTCTTGTTTAGGAAGTATAAGAAAAAACAAGAGGAGATGTTGTCATGAGAAAATTTGTAATTTTGCTCTGCCTTTCTCTCGTTCTTTCTGGATGCGGAAATGGAAACGATAATAAACAGGGCGCTTCTGGAGATAAACAACAACAAGGCGCAACAGCGCAGAATAAAGGAGATAACTCGGCTGTTCGTATTCAGCATAGCCAATCTCCGGCAAAACGGATTCAAGAGGTCAACCCGGCAAAGACGGCCCACGATAGAAGACCAATTAACTCAATTGGATTTCTTGAGCCGATCACTCCACAGCAATCCGTTTCAGATTTAAAAGGGGTTAGCCAGCATTTATCGTATGTAGCTTTTTTCAGTTACCGAGTCAACGCTGATGGAAGTCTTGTACCAATTAAAGACACTGAAGCACTTTCGGCTACTAAAAAATCCGGTGCGATTCCAATGATGGTCATTACTAATTTTGCAGAAGGAAACTTTTCACCGGATATTGCTCATCGCATCTTTACAGATAAAACAGCCTCTAACAGCTTGATCAAAGGTGTTATTCAAACGATGAAAGCAAAAGGTTACGAAGCCTTAAATATCGATTTTGAACATATTCGGGAAAGGGACCGTGAGTTGTATAACGGCTTTCTCGAAACGATCTTGCCACAGGTTCGCAAAGCCGGTTTTGCTGTTTCAACTGCATTAGCCCCAAAAACGAGCGATGAACAAAGAGGGCCATGGCATGGAGCCCATGATTATAAGAGGCATGGAGAGTTAGCGGATTTCGTCATTCTTATGACCTATGAATGGGGATGGTCCGGCGGCCCGCCAATGGCAGTGTCACCTGTACCGCAAGTCCGCAAAGTGCTTGATTATGCCGTTTCCGTGATTCCGCGGAACAAAATTGTGATGGGTGCCCCATTGTATGGTTACGATTGGACTTTACCTTACAAAAAAGGCGGCAAATTCGCAAAACGAATCGCCCCGGAGGAAGCAGCCGACCTGGCAGCGAGAAAAGGAGCTGAAATACATTATGACAACGAGTCACAGGCCCCTTGGTTTAATTACACTGATGAGCAAAACAAAAAACATGTTGTTTGGTTTGAAAATGAACAGAGCATGCAGGCAAAGTATAATCTCGTAAAAGAATACGGGCTAAATGGTGTGGCCTACTGGGTGCTTGGTGAGCCTTTCCCTCAAAATTGGAAATTGCTTGAAGATCAGTTTATCATTCAAAGACACTAAGCGGAAAAAAGGAAAAAATGTTGGAAGAGTCTCCTGGCTGGAGACTCTTTGTTGTTAAACCTTTTAATTAAAATTGAACCTTTAAGGCTTTCTTTAACATTAAGAGAATTTTTTATTTGAATTTGTGGTAAGGTAATTATGTAAATTTTACTAACCAAAAAATTCATTAGGAAAGAGGGTGGTCATATGCCAACTAATAAGACACCCAATAGATTAATCGCCGAAAAGTCACCTTATCTGCTTCAACACGCCCATAATCCAGTCGATTGGTATCCATGGGGAGAAGAAGCGTTTCAAAAAGCAAGAACAGAGAACAAACCTGTTTTTGTTAGTATTGGCTATTCAACTTGCCATTGGTGCCACGTCATGGAACGTGAATCATTCGAAGATGAAGAGGTTGCACGGCTTCTAAATGAGAGATTCGTTTCCATTAAAGTCGACCGGGAGGAACGTCCGGATATCGATTCCATTTATATGAACATTTGCCAGATGATGAACGGCCACGGCGGCTGGCCGTTAAGCGTGTTTATGACACCGGATCAGAAGCCGTTTTTTGCAGGGACATATTTTCCAAAAGAAAGCCGCTATGGTGTCCCGGGGTTTAAAGAAGTGATCACTCAATTGCATGACCAATATATGAAAAATCGTGATCAAATTGAAAAGATTGCATCTGATGCGGCGGAAGCTTTGAAACATTCGGCAAGGGAATCAAGCGCGGAATTGCCTTCAGCGGATGTTTTACATAAAACGTATCAGCAGCTTGCCGGCAGCTTTAACAGCTTTTACGGCGGATTTGGAGATGCCCCGAAGTTTCCGATTCCGCATAATCTTATGTTTTTGCTGAAGTATTATAAATGGACCGGCAAAGAAATGGCGTTGAAAATGGTTGAAAAGACGCTCGTTTCAATGGCGAATGGCGGTATTTATGATCATATTGGGTTCGGTTTTGCCAGATATTCGGTCGATGTGATGTGGCTCGTTCCCCATTTTGAAAAAATGCTCTATGATAATGCATTGCTTCTCTATACGTATTCCGAAGCTTATCAAGTGACAAAAAACAGTAAATATAAGGAAATTGCTGAGCAAATCATTGAGTTTATCACGAGAGAAATGACTAATGAAGAAGGTGCCTTCTTTTCGGCCATTGATGCTGACAGCGAAGGGGAAGAAGGGAAATATTATGTTTGGTCGAAAGAGGAAATTTTAGATGTCCTCGGTGATAAAGATGGGGAATTTTTCTGCAGAGTTTATGATATTACGTCTGGTGGAAACTTTGAAGGGAAAAATATTCCGAACCTCATCCATACAAACATTGTGAAAACCGTTGCTGAAGCCGGGTTGAATCTAGAAGAAGGCAAGGCGAAGCTTGAAGAATCCCGTCAAAAACTTTTTGAAAAACGACAAGAGCGGGTCTATCCACATCTTGATGATAAAATTTTGACCTCGTGGAATGCGTTGATGATTGCCGGACTGGCAAAAGCAGGACAGGCATTTCAAAATAAAAATCATGTTGAAAAGGCAGAAAAAGCATTGCGGTTTATTGAGGAAAAGTTAGTGGTGAATGGGGAGCTAATGGCCAGATACCGTGACGGCGAATCGAAGTTCCGCGCATATCTCGATGACTGGGCATTTCTTTTATGGGCGTTATTGGAGCTGTATGAAGCAACTTTCTCAATGGAATATTTGGACAAAGCACGAAATACTGCCGAAAAGATGAAAAAGCATTTTTGGGATGAACAGGATGGCGGTTTTTATTTTACAAGAAGCGACGGGGAAGCATTAATCGTCCGCGAAAAACAAGTGTATGACGGGGCTCTGCCGTCCGGGAACAGTGTAGCGGCTGTCAGCCTTCTTCGGCTTGGCCATTTTACGGGTGAGACGAAATGGTTTGATGTAGTGGACGACATGCAACGTTTCTTCAAACATGACGTAGAATCATATGGACCAGGCCATACATTTTTTCTGCAAAGCCTGCTCTTGAAAGAGTTTCCAATGCGTGAAGTGATTATCGTCGGCACACCGGAAAAGTGCAGTAAATTAGCCGGTATCATTCAGAAAGCTTATACTCCGGAACTCGCTCCGTTAACTTCAAATAATCAAGAAGAATTGGAAAAAATTTATGAGAGAGGCTATGCAGCAACCGATTCTGATTTAACTGTTTATATTTGTGAAAACTTTACGTGCCAAAAACCTTTGAATGATTTGAAAGATGTGTTGAAAGAACTTAAGATCGCAAATGATTGAGGGAGTGTTTTTCCCTCAATCATTTTTAAAAGAAAGGAAAATAAAAAGTTTATCATTCAACAAGGCGTTTCTGCGTTTAGAGCATAAGACCGAATCTAGCCATTTTAAACGTCTTTGTGCTTTTTTGCAATTCGTATTTGGTTTGTCTTATCAAAACGGGGCGTTTACACAATTCATTCTATTTTGAATGGATTTTTTTAGGGATTTTATCGTAAAACAGCCGTTTTTAGATAAAAGCTGAGAGTTTATTCGCTCTGATCCATGATCAAGCGAAGGATATGAGCCTTTATTTTAATATATGAGCCTTGATTTTGATATATGAGCCTTTATTTCGATTTATGAGCCTTCGATCTGATAAATGAGTCTATATTTTCGTTTATAAGCCGTTGATCTAATATTTGAGCCTTCATATCGATTTGTGAGCCGCGTTCATAATTATGAGCTTCCATTTCTTAAAATGTAAATAAGAAGGGCTTTCCCGGTTTCTTTTTAACTTGACTTTTTAACATATTGTAACTATAATGGTTACAACAAGGGAGTGAAAGTAATGAAAATCAGCAGCCGTTTTACGGTAGCGGTTCATATTCTATCATTGCTGGCATTAGAAAAAAATAAAGTTTGTACTTCCGAATGGATTGCCGGAAGTGTTAATACGAATCCTGTCGTTATTCGCAGAGTACTGGGAATGCTTAAGAAGGCAAAACTCGTTAACGTTAGAGCGGGTGCCGGCGGGGCAAGCCTCACAAAAAGCCTGAATAAGATTACACTCTTGGATGTATATCGGGCTGTCGATGTAGTCGAAGAAGGAGAACTGTTTCAATTTCATGAAAACCCGAATCCGAATTGTCCGGTCGGATCAAGTATTCAACCTGTTCTTGAACTTGTTTTACTTAGGGCACAAAATGCGATGGAAAAAGTGCTTGAAGAAATAACGATGGAGGAAATAACGGCCGGCATTGTTAAAAAAATAAAATCTAATTAAAAGTATTTTTTTTAAACTGGATGTAACAATTGTTGTTACAACACAATTCACTCTCATTTTTAATGAAAGGAGGGATACGTAAGAGGCTTAATTGCGCCAGCAGTAATGGCAAAAAAGAATTTGACATTTTTAGGAGTAACAGCTATAATTATCTTGAATTAAAGATAATTGAATAACAATATCTCGAAATAAAAATAAAATACGAAAGGATGGAGAGAAATGAATGCAGGAATTTTAATTATTCGGCTAGTAATTGGACTTACTTTTATGGGACATGGAGCTCAAAAATTGTTTGGCTGGTTCGGCGGCCACGGTTTGAAAGGCACAGGCGGATTTTTTGAATCAATTGGAATCAAACCGGGATATCAGATGGCATTATTAGCAGGACTAGCTGAATTTTTAGGCGGAATTTTATTTGCTATTGGGCTGTTCACTCCACTTGCAGCTGCATTAATTGCCGGAACAATGTTAGTGGCAATTGTAAAAGTTCATGGTTCTAACGGTTTTTGGGCTTCGCAAAACGGTTACGAATTTAATCTTGTATTGCTAGCTGCAGCAATTGGGGTTGCACTAATCGGAGCAGGAAGCTATTCAATTGACGCCATCATTTTTTAATCATCATTTTTTATGAACTTAAACGGGATGCAGGGCGGCTGAATTTGTTGCTGCAGGGATAAGAGATTTAATTGCTCTGCTAATATTGAATAATGATATTTAATGGAGGATTTTGTAATGGAAAACAGATTTGAAATAGGATCGTTCTTACTAAGAATCACGGCAGGTGCGGTTTTCGCCGTCCATGGTTTTGCGAAATTTTCCGGCGGAATCGAAAATACGGCAGGATGGTTTAGCAGCATTGGCTTGCCAGGTTTCCTTGCTTATGGTATTGCTTTAATCGAATTAATCGGGGGAATCTGCCTCATAATAGGTCTGGGAACGAGAATCTTTTCAAGTCTGCTGGCGATTGTAATGATCGGAGCGATTGTAAAAGTGAAACTGGCTGCAGGCTTTATGGGCAATGGACAAGGAGCCGGCTGGGAATTAGATCTCGCTCTTTTAGCCATTACTTTATCTCTTGCAATCAGTGGAAGCAGTCTTCTTTCTATCGGAGAATGGATTTTTAATAGAAAAGAAAGTGACATGACAATCGGGAAGTAGTTTCTCAATTTTGCCCTCTGCTTTCAAGTAGAGGGTTTTATTATTCAAAAAAATTCGCTCACATCGAGCGAATCTTTAATAGAAAAAGAGACCAATAAAACATTTGTGAAGAAAACGATATATAGTATGTTTTTAACATGCTTAATACTATATATTGAAAAATATTCTATCATATATATTAAGCAAGATCAATAATAATCATGAAAAAATTATACTGGTCAAAAAATTTTTAAAACATTTATAATCGCTCATAAAATGAAATTTTTTCAACGAAAATAATTGATTGCCGCAATCGTTTTCAGTAAGATTTGATCAAAAGATAAATTAGAAACGTCATCAATGAATCATGTAACTTTAAGAACGTATTTGACTGGTGGTTTTACGAAGCATATAGAAACAAAACAACAATTAAGGTCGTGACATTATGATTTATACTTTGACATTAAATCCGTCCGTTGATTATATCGTCCAATTGGAAGAGGTTAAGATTGGAGAATTAAACCGGTCTAAAAGCGAGGCGAAATTCCCCGGCGGAAAAGGGATAAATGTTTCCCGAGTTTTAAAAGAAATGGGAGTGACAACTAGAGCCCTCGGCTTTATTGGCGGTTTCACCGGAAAATACATTGAAGATTATTTGCAAAATGAAAAAATAGAAACCGATTTTGTAATAATTAAAGAAGATACGCGAATCAATATCAAGGTTAAAACAAAGAAAGAAACAGAAATCAATGCAAAAGGCCCTCACATTTCTGAAAGTGACTTTCAAGCCCTCAAAGAAAAAATCAATCATCTGACAGAAGGAGACTTCCTTATTTTAGCGGGGAGCATTCCAGCGACCATGCCGGAAACAACCTACGAGGAGCTTGTAAAAATCTGTTTCAAAAATGGAACCGGGTTTGTTGTTGATGCCGAAGGAGACTTGCTTAAGAAAGTTCTTCCATACAAGCCGTTCCTCATTAAGCCAAACCATCATGAACTTGGTGAACTTTTTGATACAAAAATTATTTCTTCAGAAAAAGCGATCGAATATGGGAAAAAGCTTTTGGATATGGGCGCCCAAAATGTGATTGTTTCACTGGCAGAAAAAGGAGCAGTTTTTGTCAATGAAGGTTTCGCTTTAATTGCAGATGTGCCGAAAGGGGAAGCGAAAAGTTCGGTTGGAGCGGGAGACTCGATGGTTGCCGGTTTTCTTGCAAAATACGAAGAAACAAAAGACGTAAAAGAATCGTTTCGATACAGTGTTGCAGCCGGAAGTGCAACCGCTTTTTCAATTGGGTTATGCACTTCTGATAAAGTCGAAAAATTATTGCCTCACATTTCAATTAAAAAAATGTGCTGACGGCAGAAGTAATTAAAAAGCGACAGCTGTAATTGCCGCTGTCGAAGCAAAAGGTGAGTAGAAGCGCTTAAGGGGAACATTTCATTTAAACTCGGCAAGAGTATAAGTAGAAATATTGGTTTTTCAAGATTTTTATTTTACAGACTTGAAGTGTTGATTATAACAGTTTGTGGTACAGGGATAGTTACATTAGTCTCCAGAGTATTACCTCTGATATTTTTAAGCAGGATTGAATTTCCCAAGAGTTTTTTAACATGGCTTAGTTTCGTTCCAGTAACTGTAATGACAGCTTTACTGGCAGAAAATATTTTATTTGATGACGAACGACTGTCCCTCATGGCAAATAGGACATCTGTGACTTTTTTTGGTTTAGCATATCTTTTGTGGAGATAACGAAGCTTTTGGGATTAATTATGGCTCGAAATTGTGGTTTATAAGCCTTTAAATCGAATTATGAGCTTTTATTTTGAAATATGAGCCTTTAATTTGATATTTGAGCCTTTATTTTGAAATATAAGCCTTTAATTTGATTTATGAGCCTTTATTCGAAAATATAAGCCGTTAATCTCATTTATGAGCCTTCAATCAAATATATGATCCTCAACATTAGCCGCTCTAGTCTTTCATAAAATGATTACCTTTCTAAATAAGATTTTTCAAGTGAATAATCAAAAAAGATAATAAGAAATGCAATGATAAGAATCGATAAACCGTATGTCAATAGCGGTCTTTTTGTGTGCAGTTTTATGAAACCGTACATAATAAAATAAAAGGGGAGTTCCATCCAAAAATGATATTTTTTATTATATCCAAATAGCCCGAAACGAACCAACAGCCATTCGAATAGTAGGGAGACAAACACCCATTTCAAATAATAGGTCCATTTCTTTTTTTTCTCAGTCGGAAAAAAAACAAGATAAAGCAAAAGTATGGAGGGAAGGAGTACAAAAGTGTCAGTGATATCTTTCCATAGTGTTGAAGGTACATGAAACCATAATCGGTCACTACCCATAATGACATATGAAAGAAGATTCATCGAGGATCCGTATAACAGAGTTGACAGGTATTTCTCCCAGTGCCTCCACGCTCCAGAAATAAAAACAATAAAAACAAGTAAAATCAGAGTAATGATATACAAGCCCATTTCCCCTCTGCAATCACATCTTTGGTATTAACCTTATTTTTACCTGAAAAGTAATCATTTATGTTTGGAAGGAGTGGCTTGTTTCCTAAATTCTTAGTTACAGTCATAAAAACGGAAATTGCTTGATATGATTTTATGAATGGCTCTTTTCGCAGATATTGTTGCTAATGCATATGAAGGGAACGTTTGTTCTATATTAAATATGGAATTCTATAGGATTTTCTGTTTTGCTGTGAATGCACGCTGCGCTTGATGGGAACAGACATCATGGAACTCACGGATTTTCTAAAAGCAACAATCTGTTAGAAAAAGAGCGTAATGAATACAGGTGAAAGGGGAGATTATGTGGTTTCCGGCTATGAGCAGACTGCAAAGTACGAACATGGTTTTTGGCTGCAAATTTTGGGAGATCATGCGAGGTTTATACATGAATCACTTGCCCCGAAAGAGAAAGCTGCAATAGAAGCGGCAGAATATTTTAAAAATACATTTGACCGCTTGCTCGAGCGGGTAGAATCTATTGATTTAATTCAATTAAGTGAAAAAGCAGAGGGGGAAGTAAAAAAATTCCGGGAATTTAAACTTGATTTGATCCGGAGGCATTTACAGGGGAAAATTTCAATACACCTTTCGCCAACTTTTATTAACCATATGGTGAACGAGCTGGACGAATACGCAAGAATATTGGGATACTTGCAAAAAAGGGAAATTCCTCCTGTTTTTCACGAACTTCATCATCATCTAATTTGGCTTCTTGATGCAGCGGGACACGCAGGAGCCATTGAAGATAATATGGATCACGTGGAAAAAAGATTAAAAAAGAAAAGTAAGGAATATACGAAAAGAATTTTATCTAAAGGCTGTTGAAATGACAAGTTTTTTGCGGACAAATCTTACTTCATTTCCTGCCCTTGATCGATTCAACAAAGAAGCGTCACTTGAAATACGGCTGTTTATGAATTTTCTTCAGGAACTCGAAGAACTTGAGCTTAGCGCACAGGCTCTCGGCACTTTTGCTCCGCTCATGGCAGACCATATGTTCCGGGAAGAATGCTATTATTTATCAAAGCTGGCTGAATCTGCTGGAATCGAAAAACCGGATTGCGACCCGGCAAAGCCGAGATTGAAAACGTAGACCCTACAAAGTGGGTCATTTTTTTGGCATGAAACACTTTCGGATTTTCGAAAATATCGACCACTTTTCCTGATTTATCGACCACTTTTCGGAAAATATCGACCACTTTTCCTTGTTTATCGCCCATTTTTTTAATATATCAACCACTTTCCAGGAAATAAGATAGGACCTTTTTCTGGAAAACATAGGAGTAATGACTCAATTTTACTAGTTTCGAACACATGTTCTATTAAGTGGACGAAAATATGATATACTATAGAAGCGATAGTTCGTTTCGCAAGGGCGGTCGGCTAGCCCCGTGAAAGGGGGTGAGGCCTTTTGACAGTTTTTGAAGCGATGACGTTGATGATTTCTTTTGCAATTCTGATCATCGCTGTTTTAACTTTCAACCAAAAAAAATAGACCTCCCTTGACCGCAAATTGAGGGAGAGGTCTATCTTGTTTCGTAGGCCGATCCTCTGTGGGAACGACTATGGCAGTGACCGCCGGTGCTGCAACACCTGCGGTCATTTTCTATTTCAATTGTTTTTATATTGTTCCTTTCTTCCCCTAAAGAATACCATATAAATTAGAGAATGTCACGGATTAATGAATGGCTGTATGAATATAAGACGAGATTGGAATAGTATGCAATGAATGCCGAATTTTTAGGATGTAACAACATGACAAAACGCAACTGGAAAACAAAATCGGACTTCAAAGTGTAAAAAGTATCACCGATCGCGATTTTGCCGGTCGATTAAAACCGGCCGACAAAAAAGCTGAAAAAACACGGCCAAAATAATAGAAATGTGAACGAATGGGGCAGAATAATACTGCTTTTTTTAAAGTATATTCCGAAAAAATTGCTGAAAGGAACTGAAAGTTATGCCCTATTTTTCCTGTGGAGAAAATAATATTTTCTTTGAAGATATCGGTTCAGGTGTTCCGATTGTTTTTGTTCACCCGCCTGCGATGGGGCGGAAAGTTTTTTATTATCAAAAAAAGCTTTCAAAGCATTTTCGTGTTTTGCTGCCTGATTTAAGAGGGCACGGGGACACAACAGGCCCGGCTGGAAAAGTTTCGATCCCCGGATTAGCCGGTGAAATTAAAAGCTTGTTGGATTTTCTGGGGATTGAACGTGCCGCCGTTTGCGGTTATTCATCCGGGGGAATTGTTGCACAGGAATTTGCTCTTCAAAATCCGGATCGGACACTCGCACTTATTCTTTCCGGAGGGTTTCCGCAAGTAATGTCTCCGGCCTTTAAGTATGAACATCTTATTGGGATGTATTTAGTAAAGTATGCTCCCGGATTTTTGAGGTACATAATCGCGACGAGCCATACGGACAATAAGGAATTGAGGGATGACATTTTGCATCATATGGAAAAAGCTGACCGGAAAACTTGGTTCGATTTTTATGCACAATCTCTACGCTATTCCTGCCTGGACCGCCTTCATAATTTGCAGGCCCCTTTACTTTTGTTATACGGTTCAAGAGATATTGTAAATCAACATGTTCGCGCCTACAAAATGCATACGAATTGCCAAATTGCGATAATTTCGAAAGTATCCCATCAGCTGCCAACGAAGAAATGGGAACTGTTCAATCAATTGATAACAGGTTTTTTATCGGAAAAAGTTCTTGCAGATTAAAATAGTTCAATTGTGAGGCTGTCTCATATGGGTCTGACCCCATGTTCGTTTCTCAATATATAGCACATTTATCCAATATTATGTCCTATATATTGTACTAGGAGTATGACCCTTTGGCTTTTTATACGAAAATGTCCGGTAAAAAGCAAAAAAAGCAACGACCTTTGTCCCGCTAATTTCATTAAAAATTGCAGGTCAAAGGTCGAAAACATTTTCATTCATCGTGGTGGCTGATATGCCATGGAAGTTTGAGACGGCCTCATTTGCCCGCTCTTTCATTTTCAGGTTTGATCGCCAAAAATGTGGCAAGTGCGGCTAGAATGCTTAAGCTGCTTAACAAAAAAAATAAAGTCTGTTCGGCATTCCTCATGAGAATGGCAATGGCCGGAGGGCCTGCCGCAACCCCGACAAACCGCATCGAACTGTATATCGATGTGATTGTTCCTCTTTGATCTTTCTCAATTCCTTCTGTTATCAATGCATCAAGACATGGAAGCACTGCTCCGATTCCAATTCCGCTTAAGAAAAACATTGAAATAATAATCCATAACGCTCTAGAAAAGCTTAAAAAGGCAATCGAGGTTCCCAACAGCAAGGTTCCCCCAAATGTAATCCATTTCATAAGCACTTTATTTTCTTTAATATTTTTTCCGGTAATGAAAGATGAAAGGCAGAGTGCTCCGAGAGGAACGGCTAAAAGCAGCCCTTTCCTGACATTTACAATCTCATAGTTCTTTTCCAATACTTCTGATAAATAAAATAGCACTCCAAATAGGACAAACATTAAAATAGCACCAATCAAGAAAATTGCACATAGCCAGCGACGGTTGTTTATAAAAATATTTTTCACTTTTTGAAAAAAAATGTTAAAGCGTACCGGATCTTCTTTTGATTTTGGCGTTTTAACAAGGAATAACATAAGCAGTATAGAAATTGCACAAAAAAAAGGAAATGCAAAAAATGGCATAAACCATATAAACCCGGCCAAAAATGAACCTAAAATAGGGCTTAGAACTTTCCCGAGTGTGTTCGAAGTTTCAATCAGGCCAAGTGAACTGCTGACTTCGTCTTCACTCTTAAACAAATCCCCGACAAGCGGCATAACAATCGGGGCAGCCCCTGCAGCACCAACTCCCTGCAATGCCCGGCCGACGAGAATAAACCAGTAACCTTCATTAATCTGCCACGATGCCCAGCCGGAAATAATCCCTCCAATACCAGAAATTAATAGGCTTGGAATAATTACTTTTTTGCGGCCGATATGATCTGACAAAAAACCGGCAATTGGTATGAGAAAAATTGCAACAACTGAATAGACAGTTATGATCAAGCTCGACTGGAAAGAAGAAATATTTAACTTTCTTTCCATCACCGGCAATACAGGAAAAAGCATTGAATTCCCAAGAGTCATAATGAGGGGAATCGATGATAGCGACATGAGTGCCAAGCGCTTTTGAAAATTTTGTTTAGACCGATTTGACTTTTCTTTTGTCATTCCTTCTGGGAGCTTTTCCAAATGTTCCATCTCTTTAACCTGCCTTTAGAATTCTCTATCCATTACTATTTGCGATTTTTGAAATACTAGAAGACAAAATTATTGGATTTTTGTGGAATTGAAAAACTTTTTAGATAAAATAGAAGAAAGAATCAAAAACAGAGGAGTAGGATTTAGTGAGCAATAGACGATTACGATCTTTGCAGGTTGGTATGCCTAAGGATTACTTTTGGAATGGCAAAGAAGAAATGTCAGGAATCGGCAAGACAGAAATCGATGAAGTTCTGCTAACAAAAGAGGATTTATCGGCGACGGTGTTGCGAATCTTTTCATGATCGAAATAACATCGCCGGTATTGAAAAAATTCTTGAAGTGAAAGAGCTGGCTCCGGTGTGGCGGAAAAAATTAGAAGAATTAGTAATCAGAAAACAATAAATTTTTTAATAAATACTCTTGACATTTTCTTTAATCCTTAATATGATGTAAATCAATATAGGAAACGGCGTTGACGAAGAAGAGTAGCTATTATGGAGACTGCAGAGAGCTGATGGTTGGTGCAAATCAGTGTGGAAGTAATAGCGAATGGGCTTCCGAGCCACAAAACTGAACCTCTTTTACGAGCAGTAGGCTTTGGCGAACGGTCTCATCGTTACAAGAGACAGGTATTCAAGCATGATGCTTTGATACCTATAAAGTGAGCTGAATTTTTTCAGCTAATGAAGGTGGCACCACGGGTTTCTCGTCCTTTACAGGCTTGAAACCCTTTTTGTTTTTCAGAAAACTTGCATACAATTATAATTCCCAACCATAACGTGGAAATAGGTTTTATTATAAAAAATAAGGCAGTGTGAGCGAAGCCAGGCTCTAAAAATTTACAGTGCTTAGAGTTGGTTGGTACTTCTATTCGTTGTTACCGAAGCTCCGCACCCTTTTACTACAAAAAAAGAAAATGGTAAATCGATGAGTAAGAATAGTAAGCTGATGGAACTTCATGACAGAGAGCCGGACCAGGTGAGAGCCGGTATGAAGGATTCAGCTGAATGGGCTTACGAGTGGCAGCCTGAACTTAAGTAGGGCTGCTCGGAATTCCACCGTTAAAAGGATAGGGTATAAAGAATGGCGGAGTTTGCTCGTCTATGGCCGATAAGCAAAAGACATTTTACGAAGAAGTCGTTAGACCCTTGCAAACGGAACTGGCCAAAATGAAAGGCGGAGTTGCTCGTCAAGGATCGAGGCATTTGCAGCAGAAGCCGTTAGACTCTGGAGTAAAATCTCTGCACCTGGCCGGCCATGGCGAACGGAGCTGGACAAAACAAAAAGCGGAGTTTGCACAAAACTCAAGTCCGTCATTCACGTACCCGAAGAGAGGGAGCATTCTAATTGCTCCAAAAGAGGTGGCACCGCGGTCTGACAAAACCGTCCTCTATATGCACAATTCTCGTGCGTATAGAGGACTTTTTTATTTTCACAAAAAAGAAAGGAGCTATGCCCTTTGGAGAAAATGCTCAACATGGATGAATTAATCGTTGTGGAATTGGAAGGAGATACACTGACGCCGATATCGATTTTTCAACGAATATCAGGGAAAAAAAAATTTTTGCTGGAAAGTTCACTGAAGCATGAGAAAACTGGAAGGTATTCGTTTATCGGGGCAGAACCGGCTTTGGAGCTGAAAGGATACGGGGAAAAGACAGAAATTGTAAAAGGAAAGACCAGAAAAATAAAAGACGAAAAACCGCTTGAAGTATTAAAAGCATTCCTCCCGAATAAAGATCAAACGGTGAAAGATATCCCTTTTATCGGCGGAGCGGTAGGATATGTCGCATATGATGCGATTCGTCAATACGAACGCATCGGAGAGGAACTTGACGATGATTTGCAAGTGCCTGATGTACATCTGATGTTTTTCGAAGAAGTGATCGTTTATGACCATTTGGAGCAAAAGGTATTCATTATCGGAACGCCGATTCAGCCGGAAACAACAAGTGAACAGTTCAGAAAAAAAGTTCTTAAACGGAAGGAAGAAGTACTGAATGGTTCAGACATCACTCCCGTTATAAAAGCTTCGATATCGTCCTTTAAGGCTTCCATGAAGAAAGAAGATTTCATTGAAAAAGTAAAAATCGCGAAGAATTACATTCTTGAAGGAGACATTTTTCAGGTTGTTCTGTCGCAGCGTCTGGAAGCAGCAATTGAAGGGGACCCGTTCTCGTTTTACCGGAAACTAAGAATCGATAATCCATCGCCATACATGTACTACCTTGATTTTGAAGACTATGCAGTTGCCGGCGCTTCTCCGGAAAGCATCGTAAAGAAAGTTCAAACGAAAATTACGACAAACCCAATCGCCGGAACACGGCCGCGCGGCAAAAGTGAAGAAGAGGACAAAAGCCTTGAGAAGGAACTAATGGAAGATGAAAAAGAACTTGCCGAACATCGGATGCTTGTTGATCTTGGCCGCAATGACCTTGGCAGGGTTTGTGAATTTGGAAGCATCCAGCTTGAAAAATATATGGAAATTGAAAAATACAAACATGTCATGCACCTTGTTTCTGAAGTTTGCGGAACGTTAAAAAAGCAATTTACACCGGTTGATGCCTTAATTTCTTGCCTTCCGGCCGGTACAGTGTCCGGGGCGCCAAAAATCAGGGCGATGGAAATCATTAATGAGCTTGAAGAAATAAAAAGAGGCGTATATTCAGGAGCGATCGGCTACTTTTCCGCTAATGGAAATATGGACTTTGCACTTGCGATCCGGACGATGCTGGTAAAAAACAACAAGGCTTATATACAGGCAGGTGCGGGGATTGTCCATGATTCGATCCCGGAAAAAGAATACGAAGAAACGCTTCATAAATTAAGAGCATTTTTGGAGGATCAAAAATGATACTGCTAATCGACAATTATGATTCCTTTACGTTTAATTTATATCAATATTTTGGCGAATTAGGTGAAGAATTGAAAGTGGCAAGAAACGACAAGATCAGCATCGAAGAAATTGAAGAAATGAATACTGAGGCGATTATCTTGTCGCCGGGACCGGGAAGGCCTGAAGAGGCGGGAATTTGTGTTGATGTTATCAAAACTTTTTATCAAAAAATTCCGATCCTCGGTATATGCCTGGGCCACCAAGCGATTGGGCATGCGTTTGGAGCAAGGATTGAAAAGGCCGGCAAAGTCATGCATGGAAAAACGTCAAAACTGACTCATACCGGAACGTACTTATTCAAATATCTGCCTCAGCCGGTAGAAGTCATGCGCTATCATTCGTTAGTCATTAAAAACGGCACGCTGCCGGGAGCTTTTAAGGTGCTTGCAAGATCGATGGATGATCACGAAATTATGGCGATAAAACACGAATCCTGCCCTCTTTACGGGCTTCAATTCCATCCGGAATCGGTGGGAACTGAAACAGGGAAGCAAATCATAAACAATTTTTTAAAAAATATCAGGAAGGAGAACAGCCATGAAAGCTTTTCTTCAAAAATTATCTGAAAGAGAATCATTAACTGAAAATGAGATGCAGGAAGCCGTCAGCTTTTTATTTTCCGAAGAAGTTACTGACAGTGAAATTGCCGCTTTCTTGATCGGGTTAAAAACAAAAGGGGAAACCGTAAACGAAATTGCCGGATTAGTAAAGGCGCTCAGGGAACATTCCCTTCCATTTAGAAAGAAAATTCCCAATGTTATGGATAATTGCGGAACGGGCGGCGACGGTTCGAAAAGTTTTAATATCAGCACAACGTCCGCATTTGTATTGGCCGGTGCGGAAATTCCGGTAGCCAAACACGGAAACCGCAGCATTTCAAGCAAGACCGGAAGCGCGGATGTTCTCGAGCATTTAGGGGTAAATATTAATTTGCCGCCGGAACGAACGGAGGAATTAATCGAGGAAATCGGCATAGCTTTTTTGTTTGCGCCGAATGTTCACCCCCGGATCAAACGCATCATGAAAGTACGAAAAGACTTAAGAATTCCAACGATTTTCAACTTAATCGGTCCGCTGACAAATCCAATCGATCTTGAATATCAGTTGCTCGGTATTTACCGCCGCGATCTGATCGGGATGTTTGCAGAAGTTTTAAACGCATTAGGACGAAAACGGGCTGTTGTTTTAAACGGTGCTGGATATATGGATGAAGCTTCTCTTCAAGGAGAAAACCATTTAGTTGTACTTGAAGAAGGGTCCATTCGGAAAATGACTGTACATCCGGAAGAGGTCGGCCTGTCTGTTTACAACAACGAAGCCATCCGCGGCGGCGACGCGAAGGAAAATGCTGAAATTTTAACAAACATACTTAAAGGCGAAAAAGGCGCAAGGCGTGATACCGTTCTCCTTAACGCCGGAATTGGCATTTTTGCCGCAGGAAAAGCGGATTCCATCCAGGAAGGCATTCAATTGGCAAAAGAAAGCATTGATTCCGGAGCGGCGTTTGAGAAGCTGCAGCTGCTTATTGAAAAAAGCAAGGTAATTCAAATAGAGGTGATTTAAGTGGGTACGATTTTAGATAAAATTCTTGATACGAAGAAAGAGGAGATCACAAGGCTGAAAGCGGAAAAGCCCCCCATTGGTCAGCCTTATAAAAAAAGGTCTTTTTTATCAATCCTTGAAAATGCAGAAGAAGTTGCCATCATCGCTGAATTTAAGCGGGCTTCCCCTTCAAAAGGAGACATTAATGCCGGGCTTGATCCGGTTGAACAGGCGAAAGCGTATGAACGTTACGGCGCTGATGCTATTTCCGTGTTGACGGACACTCCTTATTTCAAAGGGTCGTTCAATGATCTTGAGGCAGTTAGGAAAGCAGTCGATGTGCCGATTTTGTGCAAGGATTTTATCATTGATCCGATCCAAATCGACCGGGCATATACGTCCGGTGCAAACATCATTCTTTTGATTGCGGCGGCTCTTTCGGAAACAAGGCTGAAAGATCTTTATAACTATGCAACTGCGAAAGACCTGGAGGTATTAGTTGAAGTTCACAATGAAGAAGAACTGGAAAAAGCTTTAAAGACGGGAACGAAATTAATTGGCGTCAACAATCGGAATTTAAAGACGTTTGAAGTCGACCTTGCCGTTACGGAAAGGCTTGCGCCGAAAGTCAAGCAATCGGGCGCATTTCTCATCAGCGAAAGCGGTATGAAAACGCGGGCGGATGTGGAGAGAGTCGTCGGCTCTGGCGCAAACGGAATTTTGGTCGGAGAAACATTTATGACAGTTGAAAGCCTGGAAAATACGTTGAAGCAAATGAAAGTGCCTCTATTAGGAGTGAAACAATCGTGAAAGTAAAAATTTGCGGCATCACAGACCGTGGGACCGCTCTTGAAGCAGTCAGAGCTGGTGCAGATGCGATTGGCTTTGTTTTTGCCGAAAGCAAGCGGAAAATTTCCCCTAAGAATGCAAAAGAGATCGCTTTAAATCTTCCGGCGGATGTGATGAAAGTCGGCGTGTTTGTGAATGAGGAAAAAGATGTGATTGAGGCAACAGTGGAAGAAGCAGGATTGAACATGATTCAGCTGCATGGGGATGAACCTCCGGAATTTTGCAATGGATTTTCTGTTCCGGTAATAAAAGCCTTAAGCATAGGAACTAGAGATGATTTGCAAAAACTGAACGATTTTCCATGCGACTTTCCATGCGACTACATTCTTCTAGACAGCCCAAAGGGGAAATACCGCGGAGGAAATGGCATGAAGTTTGATTGGCGAATCGCCGAAGGGATTCAATCAGAAAAAAAGATTATTTTAGCCGGGGGATTAACTCCCGACAATGTTTGCACTGCGATTCGGACGGTAAAGCCGTTTATGGTTGATGTCAGCAGCGGTGTCGAAACAGCCGGAAAAAAGGATATCAAAAAAATAGCAGCGTTCATTGAACATGCAAAAGGAGTGAGAATCTAATGACAACCTATACATTACCGGATCACAAAGGGCATTTTGGACCGTACGGCGGCAAGTTTATTCCGGAAACGCTGATGCAGGCCGTCATTGAATTGGAAGATGAATATAAAAAAGCTGAAAAAGACCCGGCTTTTCAACAGCAATTGAAAGATTTACTTAAGGAATATGTTGGAAGGGAAACGCCTTTATACTATGCAGAAAACTTAACAAGGCACGGAAACGGGGCCAAAATTTATTTGAAACGGGAGGATTTAAACCATACCGGAGCCCATAAAATCAACAATACAATCGGCCAGGCACTTCTCGCTCTCCGAATGGGAAAGAAAAAAGTTGTGGCTGAAACAGGGGCCGGCCAGCATGGTGTTGCAACAGCTACGGTATGTGCTTTATTAAATCTCGAATGCGTAATATTTATGGGAGAAGAAGACATAAAACGACAGCAGCTAAATGTGTTTCGCATGGAACTGCTCGGAGCCAAAGTTGTCAGTGTTTCGTCCGGAAGCGGCACATTAAAAGATGCCGTGAATGAAGCGCTTCGATACTGGGTTGCAAACGTCAATGATATTCATTACATTCTGGGGTCTGTGATGGGGCCGCATCCGTTTCCGATGATTGTCCGTGATTTTCAAAGTGTAATTGGGAAGGAAACAAAGGAGCAATTTTTTGCAAAAGAAGGAAGGCTTCCTGAAGCGATTGTTGCTTGTATTGGCGGGGGCAGCAATTCAATGGGCATGTTTTATCCGTTTTTGGAAGATGAGGAAGTTAAATTGTTCGGAGTGGAAGCTGCCGGATTAGGGATTGATACGGGCCGCCATGCGGCATCGCTTACAAAAGGTAAGCCGGGAGTATTGCATGGAGCCTATATGTATTTACTGCAGGACGAAGACGGACAAATCTTGGAGGCTCATTCGATTTCCGCCGGCCTTGATTATCCCGGCGTAGGCCCAGAGCACAGCTATTTAAAAGATACAGGACGTGTCAGCTACGAATCGATCACCGATGAGGAGGCTCTTGAAGCATTTCAGCTGCTTACCCGGTTGGAGGGAATTATACCGGCTCTCGAGAGTTCCCACGCAGTGGCTTATGCATTAAAACTTGCAGCGAAAATGAAGAAAGAAGAAGCGATCGTCGTTTGCTTGTCAGGGCGCGGAGATAAAGATGTCCCGCAAGTTAAAGCAAGATTGGGAAAGGAGCTGGAATCATGAACCGGATTGAAAAAACATTTGCATCCTTAAAAGAAAGAAATGAAAAAGCATTTGTTCCATATATAATGGCCGGGGATGGCGGACTTGATTCGCTGCAAGAAAAAATTGTTTTCTTGGAAAAAGCGGGTGCAACCGCGGTTGAAATCGGAATTCCATTTTCCGACCCTGTTGCCGACGGTCCGACCATACAGCGTGCCGGCATCCGTGCCTTAAAGGAAGGAACCACTTTTCGAGGAGTTTTATCTGCGCTTGCGGAAATTCGCCCCTTTGTTTCGATTCCTCTGATCGTGATGACGTATGTAAATCCTGTCCTTGCCTATGGAATGGGCAAGTTTATTGTAGATGCTAAAAAAGCTGGCGTGGACGGCTGTATTATTCCGGATCTTCCGATTGAAGAAGAAGAACTGATTGCTCGAATGTTGGAAGATTCAGGTATCGAATTGATCCGTCTCGTTACATTAACAAGCCCGCTTGAACGGATAAAAGAAATTGCCGGACGGGCCAGAGGATTTTTATACGCCGTTACAGTAACGGGAATCACCGGAGCCCGTTCAGGTTTTCAAAATGAGCTTGGAGACTATTTAAAACGGGTAAAGAGTGTCAGCAACAAACCGGTTCTTGCCGGTTTTGGCATATCAACACCGGAGCATGTGAAAGAAATGAGTCAGTATTGTGACGGCGTAATCGTCGGTAGCAAAATTATCGAGTTATTTGAACAGGGAGATTTGAAGGGTATTGAAAATTTAATAAAGGCGGCAAATTCTTTTCAATCAGTATAAATAATAAAAACTCGCTTGCTAAATTGGCAAGCGAGTTTTATGAACAAGCTTGCAAAAGATCTTTCTCTCGGGTGAAACATCATTTAAAAGACTTTATTTTTTAGAAAATACGTCGTCTTCGTCTTAAAAGGAAAATGGAAGCGATTAAGAAAAAAGGGATAAATCTCCGCCTAAAGCCGGAGCGGATAAACATACCTCTTGTTTGGTTTACCCCATCTATTACTCCTCGATGAACTCTTCCGTATCGATCCATTACTTCAACTGGTTGTCCATAGTATCTCATAATTAAATTTCCCATTTTATACTTCCTTTCTCAAGCAGGGTACGTACCAGCATATAGAGTATGGAAACTCATTTTTTTCATGTTTGTAGAGTGCTTGCTTAACTTTTTTTTGAAAAACAGAACTTATAATAAAGGACAGATCATTAAAATCTGTCCTTTGTTTTTTCAAGAAATTCAAATTTTTACTTTGCAGCAACTTAATAGATGTTTCTACAAGAACATCCTACAATGATGAGTAAAACAAACAATACAACGATTAACGCAAAAGCGTTTCTAATTCCTCCAAATCCATCACTCATGTTTAACACCTCCAATTCCCTTTGAATAGTCGTTTTTTTAGAATAGTTTGTTTTTTGCTTGCCCCAAATAAAACTACGCGATCTTCTTATCCATTAAAAGAAGCAAAAACAACCTACGATAATTAATAGAACAAACAAAACAACGATCAACGCAAAATTACTGCCGATACCACCGTATCCAGCACCGTCGTAACCATAACCACCGTATCCAGCACCGCAAGATCCCCAGCACATAAAATTTCACCTCCTATTGGAATAATTAAGGAATGCTTTATTAGCAACCTCACTATAAAATATGTTTCAAAAAAGAATTCGGTTGGACAAAGGTCACAAGAATAAGAGAATCAACATTTGCCGGAAATAATCGCATGAATATCACTGATTTACGTAAAAAGATCATGTTAAAAAATGAAAACTCGTTTTCTACCTAAAATTGTTTAAAAATAATTAGCTAAACAATAATGAATAGAAGCGTATGCATTCGCACACGCTTCTACCAATGTGGAGGTGAGACTGCTGCATGGGCGGCGGATTCATGCAGTTGGGTTTTCTCGAGAGACTTCTATCCCTCGTATTATAAGATATGAATAAAGAATAAAAAGGAATGGGACAGGTGTTGATTTAACTTTGGTATTATAAGAAAATGGACGAACATTGTGTTTCAATTTAAAAGAATAATGATCGTGAGACTGATAATATTAATTAAATGTGGGAAAAATGAACAGAGTTTTTATTAAAGGAGAAGGATGAAGACCATTGAAAAGAGATGAAGATCAATTTATAGCTGATCTGACAAAATATATTTTTGAAATTAAGGAAGATCTGACGAAAATTGAAGAAAACCTGAATGATACGGATTGCTGTATTTTATCTAATTTTGAACATTTGGCACGTCTTGTAACGGATATTCAAACAATCGCTTCTTCATATTATTTAAAATCGTATTTAGCGCCTTATACGGATGAGTATATTGCGATTTCTCTTGCTGCACAAAAGCTTTCCGAAAAAAGGCACGGTGCTTTGATTGTTGTTGAAAGGACGGTTCCGGTTGCACCTCTTATCAATAACGGGATTCCAATAGATGCAAAAATCAGCCAGCCTTTGCTTGAAACCATTTTTTATCCCGGTAATCCGATGCATGACGGCGGGACTGTCATCCAAAACAATAGCATCATTTCGGCAGGCAATATTTTGCCGTTATCCAACCAATCATATCAAGGGAGAAAGCTTGGCACCCGCCACCGGGCGGCACTTGGTCTATCAGAACAGACAGACGCACTAATCCTTGTTGTCTCAGAAGAAACAGGAAGGATCTCATTTGCCTTCGAAGGAGCACTTTATGTCGTAAAAACATAATAAAAATGAATTTTTCATCTATCTACAAGAAAAATTTTCCTTATAATCTAAATAACAATTCAAAAATATGAACTTTTCATGCAATATTATACTTAATTAAAAATAAATTCTACTAATAACCCACTTTTATTTTGACTGAAGTTTTAAGTATTAAAATTTTTGGATATGAGGTGTGTCTGCATGAAAGTTGTGATTGCACCGGATTCATTTAAAGAAAGCTTAACGGCTATACAAGTTGCTGACTCAATCGAAAAAGGTTTCCGCACTAGTTTTCCTGACGAGGATATTGTAAAGATCCCGATGGCTGACGGGGGAGAAGGAACGGTTAAGTCTCTTGTAGACGCCACAAATGGAACAATTGTTGAAAAAACAGTAACAGGTCCACTCGGCGAGCCTGTTCAGGCGTTTTTCGGACTACTCGGAAATGGTGGGAAAACGGCCGTCATCGAGATGGCAGCTGCTTCAGGGCTTCATCTTGTACCTGCGGACAAAAGAAATCCCCTCGTTACAACGACTAGAGGTACCGGTGAATTGATTTCTGCCGCTCTTGAACAAGATGTTGAAAAAATCATTATCGGAATCGGCGGCAGCGCTACAAATGATGGAGGTGCCGGTATGGCGCGGGCACTCGGTGCAAAGCTGCTGGATGAAAAAGGTAGTGAAATTGGCGAAGGCGGAGGTTCCTTGGACGAATTAGCATCTATCGATGTATCCGGTATGGATCCCCGTCTCAAATTAGTGAAAATTGAAGTCGCTTGCGATGTAGTTAATCCATTAACAGGTGAAAAAGGTGCTTCGGCAATTTTTGGTCCGCAAAAGGGTGCAACACCGGAAATGGTCAGCCGGCTCGATAAAAATCTCAGCCATTATGCGCGAATAATTGAAAAAGATTTAGGAAAATCAATTGGAGAGGTGCCCGGCTCAGGAGCTGCCGGCGGTCTCGGCGGGGGACTTCTTGCCTTTTTGTCGGCCGAGTTAAAAAGAGGGATTGATATAATAATAGAAGCGACAAACTTTCGTGAACTTGTAAAAGATGCATCACTTGTTATTACCGGGGAAGGAAAAATCGATTCACAAACGATCTCCGGCAAAACGCCGATCGGGGTAGCCAAAACAGCAAAGCAATATGGGGTTCCAGTGCTCGCGTTAGCTGGAAATGTTGCAAGCGACTTCGAGATTTTCCGCGAGCACGGAATTGATGCTGTATTCAGCATTGTTCCAGGTGTAATACCATTATCAGACGCTTTCGAATATGCGGCAGAATATGTGGAAAGAGCCGCAGCCAATATTGCTTCACTTATAAGAATAGCAAAAGGGAAAGATTTCAGCTGAACCAAAACCAATGAAAAAGCGGTTATTGGTTCAATTTTTTTGAAAAAATGAAATTGAAAATAAAGATATACTGTCCGTCCGACAAGTCAACTGATATGTTTTAATCATTTTTGTAGTAACAGAAAAGGAAACCCGCCAAATATAAACCATAAATGAAATGACAATGTAATTGTTCAGAAAACGGGCTGTAAAAAAGCTGCGTTAAAATGGAAACGGGACAAACTATATCATTGGCGGGAAGGTGTTTTCATGGATGAAATGACGAAACAATCGTACATACAGAAATCCCTTGAAGAATGGAAGGAAGATATATCTGAAGTATTGAGCCAGATTGATCAAGAATATGAGGAAGTCAAACAAGAGTTGAAAGTTTATGCATATAAATACGGCATCACAAAGCAAGTAATTCAGTCGACAGTGAACGAAGAAATCATTGAAACGATTCGCCAGCGCTACCATAAACCATTCGAGGAGAAATATGAACAGCTGAAAGAGTCTATCCGTGATTTAGAAGAAAAAAGGCGCGTTTTCCAAATGTTTGTACATAAAATTGACGAAGTCACCCGGAAGGAAACGGCAAGGCCTGTGTGAAAAAATGAATTAAGCTTAATTTGAACCGCCGCCTATATTTCAATGATCGCGGTCTTTTCAGCCCAGAATTGCAGCCCGCACCGGGAATTCACATATGTTATTCAAAAAGTTGTTATACGAAACGGATAATGGCACTTTTATAAGACAGAGTCAACAAGTATAGTTGGCTCTGTATTTTTATTTTTTTTAGCCGGTTGGAGCTTAATAGCATGCAAGGAAATGATCATGGCGTCGACTTTATTCCTAATTTACAAAAGAATCGACGTATCTTAATAAAGATTCCGATTCGTTGTAATCGCTTCTTTATAGTCTCCAATTAATCTTATTAATAGATTGATAAAGGAGATGATATGATGATTGCCAGTTTTGCAACTGCTTCTGCTGCCGCACTTCTTGCTGGTTTGATGATGTCACCGTCCTTTGAAGCGAAATTGAGTTCACTATTTGAAAAAGAGTACAGAATTGAAACGGTTGCTCACCGTGGTGCATCAGGTTATGCGCCGGAAAACACAATAGCTGCGTTTGAGAAAGCGTTTGACATGAATGCTGACTACTTTGAACTGGATGTACAAATGAGCAAAGATGGAGAACTCGTCATTATGCATGATAAGACTGTTAACAGGACAACGAATGGCAAAGGCAAAGTAGGCAAGCTCACTTTAAAAGAGCTGCGGTCACTGGATGCGGGAAGCTGGTTTGGTCCAGAATTTTCAGGAGAACAAATTCCTACCTTACAGGAAGCTTTGGATGCATTCCGAGGCAAAATTGGCATTCTGATTGAACTGAAATTCCCTGAACTTTACCCGGGTATTGAACAAAAGGTTGCAGATACATTAATAGAACGGAACATGCACTCGCCTGCCAATGAAAAAATTATTGTGCAGTCATTTAACTTTGAATCGATCAAAACGTTTCACAAAATCCTTCCGGAAGTGCCGGTCGGTGTCTTGACCTATCGAGCCCAACATCATTCAAATGCAATGCTTCAGGAATTTTCTAGGTATGCAGATTTCGTAAACCCTAATAAGTCATTGGTAAGCAAGAAACTGACTGATCGCATTCATGCTCTTGGAATGAGGACAATGAGCTGGACTGTCCGAAGCAATGATGATATTCGTCGATTGCATAATGCAAAAGTTGATGGAATTATTACTGATTATCCTGATTATGACCCAAGAAGCCGCTAAATTTTCTTGCCTGTCCATTTTGGGCAGGTTTTATTGGCGAGAATAAGCCCTTTTTTCATCGATTGCACCTCTTTTAGCAGATGTTGAAAAACCATTTTGGGCAGCACTGCTTTAAGGGGTTTTTTTATGGCTGAATAAGGTTTATAGTTCCAGGCTTATTAAATGGGATCAAAGTTAAAAGCAATGTCAATGAAAGAACAAGGGACTTATAGAGTAGTTTAAAAGACACGAAAAACAAATGCGGCATCCCGCAAAATAATTGCGGTAGCAGCCCATAAAGATTGCGTTATTTAACTGGTAATAAACAGTAATATTTAATTATAAACAGGAGGGAGGAATCTTTTGTGAAGAAATGATTAGTCTTATATGTCAAAAGAAAATGAGAGGAGTTCTTTAGGTGAATGAGTTTAAACAATTTCTGCCTTTTATAAAAAAAGAAATTAAGCTTTATATGTGGGGATATGTCGGGAGTTTGTTCCGTTTTCTGATCCCCCTCACCGTCCCTTTGATATTAAAATACATTTTCGATCATTTGTTGCAAAACGGAGCATTGTCCAGTGCCGAAAAAATCGGCCAATTGTCATTTATTGCTTTTTCGATGCTTGTTGTTTTTATCTTCATTCGAAAGCCGATGGAATACGTGAGGCAATTCTGCATCCATAAGGCCAATAACAACATCATAAAGGCACTTCGGAAAGAGGCCTTTAATAAAATCCATTCCCTTGATGCAAAGTATTTTGCGGACAATAAAAGCGGCGAAATCGGAACCCGCTTCTTTGATGATATTGAAAAAGTAAGAGGATATTTGACCGCCTTGTTCGGGAACATCTGGATTGAAATGATCGTTTTGGTGTTTGTTACTGCTGTGATGTTGACGTTAAACATCAAACTGGCAATCCTTTCTGTTTTATTGGTCAGCTTTCAATTTATAGTGGCACATTTTCTTTCAAAAAGGTTTAAGAAATCAACGCGCAGCATGATGAATTACCGGTCCGTGTTAAGCGGGTTTATCTTTGAAAAAATACAGGGTGCTTTTCTGTCAAAATTGTTTTCATCCGAGAAACATGACAAAGAAGAACTGGATAAACATTTGGAATATTACGAAGTCCTTACAGATAAGCATGCAAGGTTAAATGCGATCACATTGGCTTCCGTCAACGTTTTAAGTGACATGACTCCTTTCATTGTTGCATTGACCGCCTGTCTTTTTGTTATCGATGGCAGTTTAACCGCCGGCAGTTTAATTGCTTTCTTCGCTTACGTTGATAAAATGAGAAGCCCTGTTGCCGCCTTAGTTCAAGCTTTCCCCGTTATCACGGAAGGAACGGTCGCTTTGCAAAGGATTTTTGATTTCTTCCATATCCCGTCAACGATAAAGGAAAAGGATGACCCTGTTGAATTAAAGGAGTTTTCAGATTCAATCGTGTTTAATCGCGTATCTTTTTCTTACAATGAAAACAGCAAAGTGATCAAAAACATGTCCTTTAAAATAGAAAAAGGCAAAACCTATGCATTTGTCGGAGAGAGCGGAGGAGGCAAGAGTACGGTATTACAGCTTTTAAACAGAATGTATGATGTGGATAGCGGTGAAATTTTGATAGATGGCGTAAATATAAAAGACTATTCCTTATCAAGTCTAAGGAAGCATATTGGAATGGTTACCCAGGATAACTTTTTATACAGTTCTTCTATTAAAGATAATATAAAAATGGCTAAGCTTGACGCAAGCGATGATGAAATCATCTCAGCTTCGATCAAAGCTTTCGCCCATGATTTCATCGCACCGTTGCCTCAAGGATATGATACAGAAATAGGCGAAAGAGGAATAAAGCTTTCCGGAGGCCAAAAACAGCGGATTGCACTTGCCCGTGTATTTTTGAAAGACCCATCACTGATTATCCTGGACGAAGCGACGAGCGCCCTTGATAATGAAAGTGAAAAACTTGTCCAGGAATCAATTAATCGGATTAAAGGGGGTAAAACAATTATTATGATTGCCCACAGGCTTTCAACCATTGTGGATGCCGATACAATTTTTGTGATGAAAAACGGGGAGATCGTCGAAAGCGGCAGCCATCATAGATTACTGGAATTAAATGGTTATTACAAGGAGTTATATTCAAGGCAGCATCCAGCAGAATCAGAAGTGGCGGTGAAGTATGCCATTTAAGGAACTTGATAATATGGAATAATTTTCCTAATAGGAGGGTGAAAGCGATGAAAAAATGGAGTATTGCGGCCGTTCTATATTTGGCTGCAGTAATAGGAGGATATTCAGTGTATGCTAAATGGTTTGCCGATGAAAAACAGACCGAGTCACATGGCCACAATCAATCTGTGTCATATGGAGCATCCACAAGTCAGGAACAAAGTGAGCCACATGGTGAATCCCAGGGCCACAGTGTTCAAGGTGAAGTGAACAAAAGCGGCCATCAGCATGGAAGCGGCACGGCACTTGAGGGCAGCAGCGAGGTAAGTGTGTTTCTTCAATCGGATCAAGATGAGTTAAAGATTTTCTTAAAAGATAAGTCGGGAAATCCAGTGGAAGATTTAGAAGTAAATCATGAGAAGCTGCTTCATCTTATAGTTGTGGATGACCAGCTGCATAAATATTACCACCTGCACCCTGAACAGACAGGCAAAGGTGAATTTACAATTGGGAATAGTCTTCCTGATGGATTTTATAAGGCGTTCGTTGACATTAAGCCGAAAAGTTTAGCTTATCATGTAGCGCCGGTTCCATTTATCGTAGGAAATCCGGGTATGTCAACACATAGCCATGGCCTTCAGCCGGACAAAACATTAAGCAAGAATGTCGATGGCGAAACCGTAAAACTAACTATGAGTTCTTTTAAGGCCAATGAACCGGTAAAGTTAACCTTTGATCTTGATAAAACAAAATTAACCCCTTATCTGGGAGCGATGGGCCATGTGGTCATTCTTGATGAAAATGCCCAGAATTTCCTCCATGTGCATCCGGCAAATGACAAGGATACGGTTTTTGAAACACAGTTCGAAAAGCCTGGCATTTATAAGATATGGGCCGAGTTCAAGCAAAATGGAAAAGTCAGGGCGTTCCCATTTGTAGTGGAGATAAAATAGCGGTCTTTAATAATATGGGTTTAACAAGCATTAAGCAACACGTCCAGAGCCTTTTTGGTCATGTAGAGTTTTATTCAAAGCCGAATTGCGGGTTAAAAGTTACCATGCAAATTCCATTTAACAGCATTGGCGATAAAAAATTTTGAGAGGGTTTTACTATGATAAATATTTTGATTGTCGACGACCATTTATCTATATTTGAAGTTACAAAAATGCTATTGGAGCAGGAACCCGACTTTAATATTTCAATAGAAAACAGTTCTTTGAACGCATTAAATAAAATTGAGCTGCAACATTATGATATTTTGCTGTTTGATTTGTATATGCCTCACTTGAATGGGCTTGAACTAACAAAAAAAGCTTTAGTGTATAACCAGGATTTAATAGTATTGATTTACACCGGTTTTGATATTAAACCACACTTTAATTTATTGGTGGAGGCTGGAGTTTCCGGTTTTTTATCAAAAACTTCTTCAAGAGAAGAATTAGTGATTGGGTTAAGAAGCGCCCTGCGTCAACAGGTTGTCTTGCCGCTTTCGCTTGTAAGAGAACTAAGAAGGCCGGGGATCGTTTCCGGTGGAACCAATTCGCAAGATACGGTAATCCTGACGAAAACAGAAGAAGACATTTTGGCAGAATTGTCAAAGGGTAAAAATACAAGAGAAATGGCTAATTCTTTATCGATGAGCCAACGATCCCTTGAATATTGCTCTACCAAAAGTTTGGGGTTAGGACGAGGGTCGATACAATCGCAAAAGCCAAAAAGTTCGGCCTTATACCAGAAGAGGAGCTGTAGACAATATGTTTCGAACTATATGGACAGTTATTGGTATAGGTTTTGTTAACTTATTCTTTGTTCTTGGTCCTTTATTAGGGCTGCTTGGTCTTTTGGGTGCTGGTTGGATTAGTGGTATAGCCGGGATTTTGAGTCCATTCATAATGTTCGTATGTGCCATTGCTTTTCCCGGAACTTTCGAATGGTTTGATGTATTTGTTTCGATTGCATTTTGTGGCATAGGTTTGTTCATCACAATAGGCATGTATTATATAACGATAGGTGTAAAAAAGTGCTTTCTTCGTTATCTGAAATACAATGCAGCCATATTAAAAGGTGGAATGATGCATGATTAAAAAGCTTTCTTTTATTGCCCTGACATTATTTCTCATTGGTGTAATTGGAAGTGCAGCAACTTTTGGTTCAATGAATAAGAAAGTAACAATTATTGAAAAAAACAGGACCAAAAATGAGAATATTAAATCTATTAAAAGTTTGATATTAGGTCAATAAAGTAGACACAAAAATCTATAAATTTTTAGCAGCTACCTTTAGGGGTTTACTCTAAATATAATTCTGGAGCCTATATCCACCCTTTTTTCTTTGCAATACTGACAGCATCCATACGGTTTTTTGCATTCAATTTTTGAATGATTTCAGAAATATAGTTTCGGAGTGTTCCCGATGATAAATAGAGCGAGGCCGTAATTTCCTTTGTGGTTTTTCCTTCAGCTGCCAGTCGCAAAATTTCCTGTTCTCTTTGGCTGAGCGGGTTTTCTTCCCGGATTGCATCAAACGTTAATTCTGGACTAAAAACCCGCTTTCCGGCCATTACTTTCCGAATTGCATCAGCCAGTTCTTCTATCGAACCATCCTTCAGTAAATAACCATGAACCCCGATTTTCAGCGCCCGTTCAAAATAACCGGGACGGGCGAACGTTGTTAGAATGATCACTTTGCAGGTAACTGAGCGTTTGGACAATTCTTCCGCTACTTCCAGCCCGTTTTTCACCGGCATCTCAATATCCATTAGACACAGATCAGGCTGAAGAATCAGAATGGAATGAAGGGCTTCCTCTCCATTCAATGCTTGGCCGATTACCTTCATATCGTCTTCAAGATCGAACAATGACCCCAATGCTCCGAGAAGCATCGGCTGGTCTTCGGCAATAAACAGGCGGATCATACAGCGGCACCTTCTTTCTCAGCTTTTTGTAAAATCGGGACTGTCATTTCCAGCACGGTTCCGTTATGATTGAAAAGTAATAGAGTCCCGTCAATTAAATCAAGCCGTTCTTTGATTCCGTTTAACCCATTGCCATTACTGATGGCGATCGGCTATACCAATGCCATCGTCCTTTACGATTACTTTAAAATAGTCAGACGTCCGATAAATGGAAATAAAGCAATTTTTTGCGCGACTGTGCTTTACGACATTCGTTGCTGCTTCTCGCAAACACATGCTTAACATGTTTTGTGTAAAGAGGGAAATCTCTTTGTAATCGACTTCCCCATTGTAATGATAAGCAATATCCGCGGCTTTTAAAATTTGTTGAATTTGCATGAGTTCCTCCGCAATAGCGGCAGCTCTCATGTCGGAAACAAGTTCGCGCACTTGTTTTAGTGCGGCGCGGGAGGTGATCTCCATTTCCTTTGCCTCGAACCGGGCCCGCTCCGGATCAATCGCCGTTAACCTTTGGACAAGCTGGCTTTTTAACGTAAGGAGAGACAACGTATGACCGAGCGTATCATGAAGGTCGCGGGCAATACGCAGCCATTCCTCGCGCTTCACCAATTCTTTAATTTGCTGGTTGGCTTGATCGAGCTGTTTCTCCAGTTCCATTCGTTTATTCAAGGAACGGATTCCATACGGCGAGATGAACATAATGACCAAAAATGGAACAAAATACAGTAAATCTTTTGTTGAAAAGTCAAACTGAGCATGAATCAAATGATAAAATATTGGAACTAATTCAACGAAAACTAGACTGATGATCCCCCACTTAAACATTTTTTTATCCTTGTACCAGCCGATAAAATTTGCGGAAAAAAAAACCTAAAAATCAGAAATTTAGGTTATAGAACATGCCGAAAATAAAGATGATCAACAGCTGCAGGGCAAGCCAGCAGGAAAAGCTCTTTCTTTCAGCTGCGAAATACAGTTGGCGGTACGTAACTAAAAAAAGGAAAACCATTATATAGCCAAATACCTGTTTAAAACCTGTCTCACTCATTAAATAAAAGATTGGAAACAAGACATAAATTAGAAAGATATATGGGAAAAAGCCATAACGCCTGGGAAAAATCGAAATTTGCCTGCCCTTAAAGTCAAGCATACCTTCCTCACACCGCTTCTTGTTTTCTTCTAATTATTTAGATATTGTCATGAATACGAGCAAATAGGATACCAATATGAGAAAATTCTTCCATTCAGGCATTCTCCCGCGAACAATTTCCCATGCGCCATTTCCAAAATGATACGAAGGCAGCCATTTTCCAATGTTTTGCATCAATTCAGGCATGACTTCAAGAAGCATCCACAATCCTCCTGTGATCGCCAGTACCATATATAGCACATTGCTGATGGTGGCTGCCGTTTCAACTTTTTTCATCAAGCCGATCAATGTTCCTAAGGCCAGAAAAGGTGTCGAGGCAATTAAAATCCATATTCCACTCATGATCCATTCATATGGAGTTAGGCTAACGTTATTGATAATGGCTCCGGCCGTAAAAATAACTGTAATTGAAAGAATATGAATGACACTTTGGCCGATCATTTGTGCGGCAAAATAAACGCTGTCAGAAAGCGGCGTAATGCGGATAAACGTGGCCCAGCCTTCGGAGCGTGCTTGAACCATGCGAATGCCTAGCGTCATCATTGAAGAACCCATGACACTATAAACCGTCATCGACATTAAATAATGTGCTTGCCAAAGGGCTTTGTCGGGTACATTCGTATTCACGACATTTGTAAAAATATAATAGAAAAGGATAGGCATCATCAATGACCAAAAAAGAAAGTAACGATTCCGCAATACCCTTAATATCTCTGTTTTGCATTGCAACTGCAATACCTTCATTATTTTTTTACCTCCCTGTGTTCGGCGGTTAGCTCCTTAAACGCCTCTTCCAATTTTCCGCGTTCAATTACGATATCACGTGCCCCGATTTTCTCTATGAAAAGAAGTTCTAATACTTTATCTGTGTCATCGGTCTGGACAATGACCCGGTCATTTTTTCGATAAATATTGTCGATGACTGGGTGTTTAAACAGACTAACGAGAGACATTGCCGGATCGACCACAAAAGTAACAGATTTCTTTGAAAGTCTCGCTTTTATTTCTGAAGAGGTTAAGTCTGCAATAATCTCGCCATTTTTAAACAGCAAAATTCGTTGTGCGATATCATCCGCTTCTTGAAGATAATGGGTTGTAAAAATAATGGTCCGCCCTTGGCCGGCGAGTTTTTCAACTGTTTGCCAAAATCGATTTCTTGATGTAATATCCATCCCGACTGTCGGCTCGTCTAATATAATAAGCTCAGGATTTCCAGCAAGTGCTAATGCAAAACTCAGCCGGCGCTTTTGTCCCTCTGATAACTTTTCTGTCATTTTTTTTAAATCCTGTTCCGTTAACCCGGTTAAAGCAATGAGATCGTGTAATGGCAAGGGATGAGGATAATAACTTCGGATTAATTCCAGCAGCTCTTTAACCTTTAAACCCTCCATGACACTGACTTCCTGCAGCATCGTGCTGATCTTCTCACGGACGTTTTTTTCCGGTGGCAGCCGGCCGAATAAACGAATTTCTCCAGCTGTCGGCGTTAACAGCCCCAACATCATCGAAATGGTTGTTGTTTTCCCGGCGCCGTTCGGGCCAAGGATTGCTACTACCTCACCCTTCCCGATGGAAAAGGATATATCATTCACTGCTTTTTTATCCTGAAAGGTCTTTGTTACATTTTTTACACTCACAACTTCATTCATTAACATGTAACACCTCCTGATTACTGATTTCATTGTATAATGCAGGAAAACCATTTTTTAGTCAGAAATGTCATGAAAATCAGATGACAAATGTCATATTTTTAACCGCAATGCGGGTCGAGTTTGCAAAGTATTACCGCGTTAACACTTTAAAGCGCCGCGGGTCTGACCCGCACCACATTACAGCGTTACCGCTTTAAAGCAAGAAGGGGGCCTGGCCCCGTTTCTAGTAATCTGCTATAATTGTTTTGATTTGATAATTTCATAGTATGAAATGTAGGGGGACCGGTGTTGCCGGTTGAGATTTCATCCGTAAGATGATGACCCTTGGAACCTGAACTGGTTCAGACCAGCGGAGGGAACATGAATCTTCTACAGATTGAATGTTTGTTCGTCTGCACGCTCAGGTTCTGGCCTGGGCGCATTTTTTTTGCGTCCTGGCTTGCTTGATTTCATAATTACATAAAGGGGGAACTATCAAATGAAAAAATGGCTTGCATTGCTTTTTTCAGCCATGCTCTTAACGGGCTGCGGTACTGACAAGAATGATTCATCATCAGACAAAAAAGAAAAATCACTTGAAAAGGTGTCGGTCGTGCTCGATTGGACGCCGAACACCAATCACACCGGATTATATGTAGCGAAAGAAAAAGGCTATTTCGAACAGGAAGGATTGGATGTAGAAATAGTTAAGCCGGGTGAGACGGGAGCGGATCAGCTAGTGGCATCCGGAAAATCTGAATTTGGGGTCGGTTACCAGGAAGGAATTACGCAGGCGCGCATCCAGGGAGTTCCGATTGTGTCGATTGCGGCGATCATTCAGCACAACACATCAGGATTTGCATCGCCGGTTGAAAAAAATATCAAATCACCGAAGGATTTTGAAGGAAAGACTTACGGCGGTTGGGGCTCACCGGTTGAAAAGTCAGTGATCAGCTCATTAATGAAAAAAGAAAATGCCGATGTCGAAAAAGTAAAGATTGTAAACATAGGAGATACAGATTTCTTTACCGCCGTAAAAAAGGACATTGATTTTGCATGGATTTATTACGGATGGACAGGCATTGAAGCAGAGCTTCGCGGCGAGAAATTGAACATGGTATATTTAACCGATTACTCCAAAAAACTCGACTATTACACACCGGTGTTAACGACAAACGAAACAATTATTTCGAAAAAACCTGAGATTGTAAAAGCATTTGTGAGCGCCGCATCAAAAGGCTATCAATTTGCGATTAAAAATCCTAAAAAAGCGGCAGATATTTTAATTAAAGCGGAGCCAGACCTTGATCCGGAATTAGTGAAAAAGAGCCAAGAATGGCTGGCATCAAAATATCAGGATGATGCGCCGAGATGGGGCGAACAAAAGCTTGAGGTATGGGAAAATTACGCGTCCTGGATGTATGAAAATGGCTTATTGGAAAAAAAGCTTGATGCCAAAAAAGCATTCACCAATGAATTTTTGCCGGAATAGGGAGGAAACAAGATGGCTGACGCGCTTGTAAGCATTCAAATTTTGCCAAAGACAAAAAATGGGGAAGATGTGATACCGTATGTGGACGAAGCGATAAAAGTGATACATGATTCAGGGGTTGCATATGAGGTGCACCCGCTTGAAACGACAATGGAAGGCGAACTGGACAAGCTATTAAAAGTCATCAAAGATATGAATGAGCGGATGATTGAAATGGGCAGTAAAAATGTCATCTCTCAAGTAAAAATTTTATACCAGCCAGAGGGGATTACAATGAATCAACTGACGGAGAAGTATCGGTAATGAGAGAAGCAATCATAAAAGGATGGAGACCGCTCCTGGTTCTCCTCCTTTTCTTTATCACTTGGGAAATTGGAGTAAAAACGGCCGGAATCCCTAAATGGCTCCTGCCTGCCCCATCCAAAATTGTGGCGGAAGGGGCGGCTGGCTGGTCCAATTTTTATCCGGATGCAGTTTCAACGGTCAAAATCGCCCTTCTCGGTTTTGCAGCCGGGTCCGGCGTCGGCATTTTCACGGCCATTGTTTTGCATCTCGTTCCATTCCTTCGGACATCCGTTTATCCGCTCTTGATTTTATCGCAAAATGTGCCGATTATTGTGCTCGCACCGCTTCTTGTCATATGGTTTGGGTTTGGGCTGCTGCCGAAGATAATCGTCATCACGCTTGTCTGTTTTTTCCCGATCACGATCGCCGCTATGGACGGTTTCAGGCAAACTCCACAGGAACTTAAACATTACATGATGATGGCGGGGGCTACAAAACAGCAGCTGTTTTGGAAGCTGGAGTGGCCGCATTCGCTTCCGTCGATTTTTTCCGGATTAAAAATCTCTGCGACATACAGTGTCATGGGAGCAGTCATATCAGAATGGCTTGGCGCGGAAAAAGGAATTGGCGTTTACATGACGCTGGCTTCCTCCTCGTTTCGCACCGACCGCGTATTTGTCGCGATTTTTACGATTATGTTTCTCAGCCTGCTGTTTTTCCTGCTGATTGTTTTGGCTGAAAAGCGAATTGTTCATTGGCAGGGCAAAGGAGAGGATCAAAGATGAGCCATCTTATTATAAAAGAAGTTTCAAAACGATTTGGCAGAAACGAAATTATTCGTGACCTTACCTTTCGAGTGGGAAAAGAAGAATTTGTTTCAATCATCGGTCCGTCTGGAAGCGGGAAAAGCACCATTTTTCATATGATCGGCGGAATCATCACACCTGATGATGGAACGATACAGCTTGAAAACAAAACGATCAATGGAACAAGGGGAGAAATCAGCTATATGCCGCAAAACCCGTCGCTTTTCCCGTGGAGAACCGTTTTGGAAAACACTGTGCTCAGCCAAGAATTGAAAGGGAAACCGGACAAGGAAAAAGCAAAGAATATGCTCGCAAAAGCAGGATTAGCTTTTTATCTGAATTCTTACCCTCATGAATTATCCGGCGGAATGAAGCAGAGGGTTGCCTTCATTCGTGCATTATTAAGCCCGCAATCCGTTATTTGCCTGGATGAACCGTTTTCTGCGCTGGATGAGCTAACCCGGCTTCATATGCAAAAATGGCTATTGTCGATCTGGGAGGAAAATCGCAAGACAGTCTTGTTTGTCACCCATAACATTGACGAAGCTTTGTTTTTATCAGACAGGATCATCGTACTGTCAAATAAACCGGCGAAAGTGAAAGCTGAATTTCATCTTCCTTTTTCACGGCCAAGAGACGAAAGTATGATGCTTACAGACGATTTTCTGAAATGGAAAAGGGAGATTTTTTACACGTTGCAGGGGAGCAGCCGTGATGGAAAAAATGATTGATGCCCATATCCATCTTGATCAATATAAAGAAGAGGCGATTAAAGAGATCATTGAAAACTCTCCATTTCTTGAAGCGCTAATTTCTGTGTCATTCCATCTTGAATCATGCAAAAAAAATCTCCGGCTTTCAAAAAAATATGATAAAGTCAAACCGGCTTTCGGTTTTCATCCGGAACAGCCGCTTCCCAATGAAAACGAGATTGAAAAACTTGTTGGCTGGATGAATGAACACAAAGACGAGATGGCTGCTGTAGGTGAAGTCGGACTTCCTTATTATTTTCGGAGTGAACAGAAAGTTGCTTCTTACGAAATCGGACGGTATTTGGAGCTTCTCGAACTTTTTATCAAATTGGCTAGAGAGTGGGAAAAACCGATTGTTTTACATGCGGTATATGACGATGCGCCAATTGCCTGTGATCTGCTCGAAAAACATTCGATAGAAAAAGCCCATTTTCATTGGTTTAAAGGCGACAGTAAAACGATCGAAAGAATGATCTCCAATGGCTATTTTATATCCGTAACGCCTGATGTCATTTATGAATATGAGATTCAACAACTTGTGAAAGCTTATCCGCTGGAACGAATCATGATTGAAACAGATGGTCCTTGGCCGTTTGAAGGCCCTTTTAAAGGAAAAATGACTCATCCGGCAATGATGGCAGAATCCGTGAAAGAAATGGCGAAAATCAAAAAGATTCCCGTCAATGACGTGTTTAGCCAATTGCTGAAAAATACAAAAACATTCTATTATATATTGAATGGTGTACAATAAAGAATGATGGGAGAGAATAGGCTGCTCTCTTTTTAACTCACTTGAGTCCGATATAATCAGAGACAATACGAACAAACGGCGGGAGGAAGAAACATGGGAGAGAAAGATTTGGATATTAAGTTGATTGCACTCGATATGGATGGGACTTTGCTTAATGAAAAGTGTGAAGTGCCGGAAGAAAATCGAAAAGCAATTAAAGAAGCAATGGAAAAAGGTATTCATGTCGTGCTCAGTACGGGAAGAAGTTTGTTGACTTGCCGTGATTATGCCCAGTCGCTGGAACTATCATCTTATCTCGTTACAGTGAACGGAAGTGAAATTTGGGGCCCTGACGGCGAGCTTGTAGAAAGAAACTTAATTGATTCCGAACTGATCAAGTGGCTGTGGGACCTTTCACAAACATATAAAACATACTTTTGGGCTGTCAGTACAGACAAAGTTTACAGCAGGGAACTTAGCCCCGAGCTGATCGCTGCATCGAAATGGCTGAAATTCGGCTTTGATGTTGAAGATGACAATGTCCGTGAAATCATTTTGAATGAATTGAAAGCAATGGGCAAATTCGAAATAAGCAATTCAAGCCCTACCAACATCGAAGTCAATCCGATTGGGATAAACAAAGCAAAAGCGATTCGCAAAATATGCAATTTCCTTGGCATTTCGATGGATCATGTAATGGCGTGCGGTGACAGTTTAAACGATATTGCAATGATAAGAGAAGCAGGCCTGGGAATTGGAATGGGAAACGCCCAGGATATCGTAAAAGAAGCAGCTGATGATGTAACTGGAACAAATGACGAAGCCGGAGTAGCTCAAGCGATCCGGAAATGGGTGTTAAATTAATTGTTTATATTTAATTAAAAATCTGAGAGGCTGTCTCAAACCTCCATGGCATATCAGCCACCACGATGAATGAAAATGTTTTCGACCTTTGACCTGCAATTTTTAATGAAATTAGCGGGACAAAGGTCGTTGCTTTTTTTGCTTTTTACCGGACATTTTCGTATAAAAATCCTAAGGGTCAGACCCTTATGAGACAGCCTCTTTAATTTTTTTTGTCTATCTTTTAGTGTAAAAGCATACAACAATTGAGAAGACAAGCATATGTTAGTAGTAAAAAATTACCAGTAAAGGAGAATTGAAACATGATAAACTGGAAGGTTCGTTTTCAAAATAGAATATGGGTCATCTCATTCCTCTCACAAATTATGCTTGTCGCTCAAGTAATTTTATCTGCATTAAATTCCTTGGGAGTAACAGATTTTCAGCTTACAGAAGAAGTGAAAAACGAAGTTCTTACCCTTGCCAATTCCGTTTTTGCTATTTTGTCGATGCTAGGGGTCATTCAGGATCCAACAACAAAAGGATATCAAGATAGCGACAGGGCTATGAAGTATGATAAACCGAAATAATAATAGAAATCGAACAAATTCTGACAAATATATGAACAATGCCAAATCCATGATTGAATGCCTTTACTTAAGCGTTTTCCTTACTTATAATGGCAATCAAGGATAAATAGACAAAGGTGATCTATGATAAAATGATCGCCTAATGAAGTTGCCAAGGAGGATTTAGCGAATGTATTTCGTTTACACATTTATGCTTATAGTTGCAATGGTAGTTTTGTTTTTCTGCGGTTTCTATGTAGCAGAAATTAAAGAAAAATACGGCAAAAATTTATTGATGCTCGTTCCGATTACAATCGCAATGTTTATGTTTCACTTAATTTGGGCGCTGCTAGAAATATCAAAAACCGGCCGATGGAACTGAGTTTGTTTTCTGGGACTTTTTTACTATTGTGAAGATGAAAACATTTCGTATTATATTAAACTTTGAAATTGATAGACTCTGAGATTTGCTTTGAAAGCACGTGGCAAATGAGAAGGGATTCGTATCCAGCAACGAGTTTTTAACAAACAAATAAATATACAAGATAAAGGTTCCGGACAAATCCGGGCTTTTTTTTGTATTAAGTTATTTCTTAAACATTTATGGAAAAATCACTATTATACTGTTACTATGAAGTTGAAAAATTTTCACATGTATCATTTTTGATTTTAGCACAAAGGGGGAAACATTTTGATACGATTTGGGGTTGTCGGAACGAACTGGATTACTGATGAATTTTTAAAAGGAGCAAAAGAAATAGAGGATTTTGCTTTAACGGCTGTTTATTCCAGAACAAAAGAACGGGCCGATGAATTTGCTTTAAAGCATGGGGCAAAATACATTTTCACAGATCACGAAACGATGGCAAAAAGCAATCATATTGATGCCGTATACATTGCAAGCCCTAACTCATTGCATGCTGAACAAGCGATTATTTATTTGAATGCAGGGAAACATGTGCTGTGCGAAAAACCGATCGCATCGAATGCTGCGGAAGCTAAAAAGATGGTTGAGGCGGCAAAAGCTAATAACGTCTTGTTAATGGAAGCATTAAAATCGACTCTCCTTCCGAGCTTTCAAGCAATTCAAGAAAACATACATAAAATCGGAACAATCCGCAGGTATTTTGCGAGTTTTTGCCAGTATTCGTCCCGTTACGATGCTTATAAACAAGGCACGATCCTTAATGCATTTAATCCGGCTTTTTCAAACGGAGCATTAATGGATATTGGCGTTTACTGCATATTTCCCGCCATTGTTCTGTTCGGTAAACCGCTTAGTATAAAGGCGAACGGGCTTATTCTTGAATCGGGAGTTGACGGAGAAGGAAGCATCCTTATGAAATATGAAGACAAAGAAGCCGTCATCATGTTTTCTAAGATCACTAATTCTTTTATTCCGTCTGAAATACAAGGTGAAAATGGAAACATTATTATTGACAAAATACACACACCGACAGATGTGAAAATCCAGTACAGGGACGGAACGATCGAAGACATTTCTCAGCCTCAGGGACACTCGATGTATTATGAAACAAAAGAATTCATACGACTAATTCAAAACGGCGAAAGAGAGTCTTCAATAAATTCATTTGCTAATTCAGTATCCGCTATGGAAGTGATTGATGAAGCACGCAAACAAATTGGCGTCGTATTTCCGGCAGACCAAAAATAAATTGTAAAGGGTCTGGCCCCTACTTTAGTAGGGGTCTGGCCCTTTACTATTGACAAGAAGGAAATTAGGAATTATATTTACTAATACTTAACTAAGTGAAATATTTATATAATTAAGGAACGCAGGCGTTATGAAATTCCTAGTTTTTGAAGATATTAATACAGATTAATCATTGGTAAATGAAGTTGGGGTGAAAAACTGGATGGAACATTTAAGTCACAAAGAAAAAATTGCTATCATGATTGCCATCATTGCAGCGATGTTTTTTGCTGCGGTTAATCAGACGATCGTTGGCAATGCTTTGCCAAAAATCATTTCCGAATTGGGGGGACTTGATTATTACAGCTGGGTTTTTACTATTTACATGCTGACAAGCTCCATTACAACGATTTTAGTAGGTAAACTGTCTGATATATATGGACGGAAACCCTTTCTTATTATCGGAATCATTATTTTTTCTATCGGTGCGTTTCTTGCCGGAACGTCTTCAGATATCTTTCAAATGATTACGTACCGGGGCATTCAAGGGCTGGGAGCCGGGATGATCTTGTCAACAGCGTTTACTGCGGTTGGTGATTTGTTTGCTCCAAGAGAACGCGGCAGGTGGCAAGGCGCGATGAGCGCCGTATTCGGGGTTTCAAGCGTCTTCGGACCGACACTCGGCGGCTATATTGTTGATAATCTTGAGTGGAAATGGGTATTCTGGGTATTCCTTCCGCTCGGAATAGTAGCGCTCGTCCTCATTTGGAAACTGTTCCCTAAAGTTGAAAAAAAGCGGGGGGAAAATGTCGACTACGCGGGTTCTCTTTTCTTAACAGCAACGATTGTATTTGCCTTGCTTGGCTTCTCTTGGGCCGGGACAAAATATGAATGGGATTCAGCACAAATACTTGGACTGTTCGGAGCAACGATTGTTTTCCTTTTCATTTTTATCATTTTTGAAAGAAAAGCAAAGAGTCCAATATTGCCGCTTGACTTGTTTAAGAACGGCGTTTTTTCCATCTCAAATGTGATCGGTTTTGTGATTGGGGTTTCGATGTTTGGGGGCGTCATGTACGTTCCTTACTTTATTCAAGGTGTACTTGGTTTTTCTGCTACACACTCGAGTTTTCTTACGATGGCGATGACATTTGGGCTCGTATTTGCAAGTGCCATCGGCGGCCAAATCATTACAAAAACAGGAAAATACAAAGTTCAAGCCATTGTTGGCCTTTGTATTTCGACTTTAGGTTTATATTTGCTTTCGACAATGGATATGAATACTTCTCAATTCGTACTAGTGTTTTACCTCGTTCTTGTCGGGTTAGGAATCGGGATTGGAATGACTGTCTTTACACTGACCGTTCAAAATGCGGTTGATCAGAGCCTGCTCGGGGTGGCAACGGCCTCGTCCCAACTGTTCCGTTCAATTGGTGGAACAGTCGGAGTAGCGATCATGGGTACATTGTTAAATTCGCGTATGAAAGACAAAATGGAAACCATGATGCAAAACAATGAAACAAATCACATGGCCGCTTCACCTGAACTTGCCGGCAAAATGGAATCATTGCAAAACCCTCAGCTTTTACTGGACCATGAAAAATTAGATCAAGTCAAAAGCATGCTTCCGAAAGAAGCGATTCCATTTTTTGGAAACATGATCCATTCATTACAGGAAGCCTTAACGTACGCACTCTCAGGCGTGTTTCTGTTTGTAACATTAACAATGTTAATAGGAGTGGTCCTAACTTTCTTTTTAAAGGAAATTCCGTTAAGAAGTGCTTCTGACCGTCCTCGGCACGTAAATAAACAAAGGGCAGTGCGTGGAAAATTAAGCAATAATGAAAGCTAATTAATAAAATGATCGAAGGCGGCATTATTTTTTAAAAATTATTGCCGCCTTTATCGCTTTTAATGAGGATCAATGGAATTTATGAGCCTTCATTTTCATTTATGAGCCTTCATTTTGATATATGAGTCTTTATTTCGAATTATGAGCTTTCATTTTGATATATGAGCCTTTATTTCGAATTATGAGCCTTCATTCAGATATATGAGCCTTTATTTCAATTTATGAGCCGTCGATCAAATTTATAAGCTACCATTCTATTATATGAAAAAAGACCGGGTTTTCGGATTCCCGGTTTTTCTTAGTAATAACAACTCTCATTAAGAAAAACTGGTCGAAAAAACCGAAAAGCGGCCGATAACAAATAGATGAGCAAGAATTTCATCGGGAATATGAAGCGTTGATTTTGTCAAAAGTGCTTAGGAGCATTAAAATATTTATAGACATTCATAAAGAGAATGGAAGATTAAGAGGAGATCAAAGAATGAAACGGGTCCGCTACGAAAATTATGATCATGTACAAACTTCAAAGTCCTTTTCAGATATGGTGCGCTGGTCAAGAGAGCGGCGGGCGAAGAAAAAAGATTTATCTGTCAAAATTCCTCAGTCAGCTCAAAAAGAAATCGAGAAATTACAGCAAAATCGGACGCAAATGTCGATCACATGGATTGGCCATTCAACTTTTTTTATCCAAATGAATGGTCTTAATATTTTAACCGACCCGGTATGGGCGAAATGGATGGGCTTCCAAAAACGCTTGACAGAACCCGGAATTCCAATTGCAGAATTGCCAGAGATTGATATTGTTGTTATTTCGCACAGCCATTATGACCACCTCGACTTCGGTTCGATCCGCAAACTGAAAGGTTCACCGGTTTTTTACGTTCCCATCGGCTTAAAATCTGCTTTCACTCGAAGAGGGTATAAAAATGTCATTGAAGCCAACTGGTGGGATACATTTTTGGATGGAACTTTGTCAATATCTTTTGTTCCTGCCCAGCATTGGACAAAACGGTTACTTTGTGATACAAACACTTCCCATTGGGGCGGATGGATTATTGAAAATGGAGAACACTCCGTTTATTTTGCCGGAGACACCGGTTATTTCAGAGGCTTTCAAGAAATTGCCGACCGATTCAAAATTGATATTGTTTTAATGCCGATCGGCGCCTATGAACCGGAATGGTTTATGTCGGTTTCACACATAAATCCCGAAGATGCAATCAAAGCATTTCTTGAGTTGAAAGGCAATGTGTTTATCCCAATGCACTATGGAGCTTACCGTCTTGCCGATGATACCGGACCGGAAGCACTTGAGAGGATGCAGAAGGAATGGGACAGACTGATGCTTGACAAAAAAATGCAAAAAGTGTTAACAATCGGGGAAACATATTGGCCGGAAGAAAATAGACTTCCCAAAATTAGTGAATTCAAATAAAAGCAAGAGGCTGACTCATAATCAAAGGGTCAGACCCCTCTAATAAGGTGTCAGACCTTTATGAGCCAGCCTTTTGAATTTAACTTTCATTAAGCAACTGTTGTAAATCGTTTAGGAGAATTTGAGCGCCTTCACGGCTTAAAATAATTTTTCCATCAGCAAGGGAAATATTATGATCAGAAACTTCCCCAGTTATCATGCAGGCCCTGTAAGGGCTGTACTTCTTCAAAATAATCCTGTCTTCCTCAACGAAAATTTCAAGCGGGTCTTTCTCTTTAATATCAAACGTATTTCGCAACTCTTTCGGAATTACAATACGCCCAAGTTCGTCCACCTTTCTTACAACTCCTGTTGATTTCATAATTAAATCCCCCTTTCTATTTACATTATTTAAAAAAATTACCACTTTTTACTTTTATTATATATTTGTAGTGTAATAGAGTCAACAAAAATACTTGAAGATTAGAAAATACACGATATGGCCGCTGTACATTCCGGGGAATAAATATGCTTCAAAAAGTATAGAAACAAGCTGTATAATGAAATCAAACCTGTAAAGCTATTTTGATACTAGCTTAGTGAAAGAAGTTTTCCATCTTCTTTTTGCAATCGGCAGCACGGTATATCGTCTAAGGGTATAAAAGAAATATATTACTGTATTAAGCTTTAGACAGGAATTTGACAAATTGACCTTTCAAAAAAAGGCAGTCGGATTTAGGGGGGAAACGACCAGTGTTAAGTGATTTATTGACGAAAGAAACAATCCAATTTGCGGATCAGTTATCAGACTGGGAAGAAGCAATTAAAAAAGCAGCCAAACCGCTGCTTTCGAAAGGGGTGATTGAACCTTCATATATAGATGCCATGATCAATAATGTTAAAACAATGGGTCCATATATTATTATCGGCCAGGAAATTGCGATCCCGCATGCACGACCTGAAACGGGAGTGAACAAAGTGGGGATGAGTTTTTTGAAACTTGAACAACCAGTGCATTTTTTGAATGATGAAAAGCACCCTGTTTCATTATTGTTCTGTATTGCGGCAATTGATAATTCCACACATTTAAAAGCACTTTCCCAATTAACAAAACTGTTAAGCAAAAAAGAAAACGTACAAAAATTGAAAGGATTTAATGAAGTCGAAGAGGTTCTTGGACTTATTCAAGAATATTCAAATATTATGTAACTACTAAACTTGGAGAACGATGGAATAGGAGGAATTAATATGAAAATTCTGGCAGTATGCGGCTCAGGCCTGGGAAGCAGCTTTATGCTGGAAATCAATGTTCAAGAAATTCTTAATGAACTTGGGGTTACAGGTATTGAAGTCGGCCATTCCGATTTAAGCTCTGCAACACCTGATATGGCGGATTTGTTTATTGCAGCAAAGGATATCGCTGAAGGAGCTTCCCATTTAGGGGATGTTGTTGTTATTGACAGTATTATTGATATGGATGGACTTCGTGAAAAGTTGAAGGAAGAATTGCAAAGAAGAGGACTGCTTTAAGGATCAGAGAGGGAGAATAGGTGATGGGAGAAAGATTTTTTAAATTGATGATGGACATTTTAAGCCAGCCGGCTATTTTAATCGCAATTATTTCATTAATTGGCCTCATTCTTCAGAAAAAACCGGCTAATGAAATTATAAAAGGAACAACTAAATCATTCCTAGGATTTCTTGTTATAGCGGCTGGAGCTAAAATTCTTGTCGGTTCACTTGAACCATTTGGAAAAATGTTTCAGGAAGCCTTTCATGTAAACGGCGTTGTGCCAATAAATGAAGCAATCGTGGCTATGGCACTGACTGAATACGGATCTGCAACAGCTCTCATCATGTTTTTTGGAATGCTGGCAAATATTTTAGTAGCTAGATTTACCAGATTTAAATACATCTTTTTAACGGGGCACCACACATTGTATATGGCTTGCATGATCGCCATCATTCTTGTTGTATCGGGTTTAAAAGGGGTATCGCTTATTGTTGTTGGTTCTATAACGCTTGGTTTAATAATGGCTGTATTTCCGGCTATGGCCCAGCCTTTTATGAGAAAAATTGTCGGAAATGATAATGTCGGTTTCGGCCATTTTTCAACCGTTGGCTACGTCCTTTCAGGGCTGGTCGGAAAGGTTGTCGGAAAAGGCTCACAATCTACGGAAAACATTAATTTTCCAAAAGGACTTGGATTCTTGCGTGACACATCTGTAACGATTGCGCTGACGATGACGATCTTATATAGTATTATCGCTCTTTTTGCAGGGCCAACTTATGTTGAAAAAGAGCTGAGCGATGGGACTCATTATCTCGTATTCTCGGTAATTCAAGCTGTAACATTTGCAGCAGGTGTATTTGTCATCCTTTCAGGTGTACGTCTGGTTTTAGCAGAAATCGTTCCTGCTTTTAAAGGAATTTCCACGAAGCTAGTGCCAAACTCAAAACCGGCTCTTGATTGTCCGATCGTATTTCCATATGCACCAAATGCAGTTATAATTGGTTTCTTTTGCAGTTTTCTCGGCGGGATTACAGGAATGATCATCCTCGGAGCATTTGGGGCAGTCATTATCCTGCCGGGAGTAGTACCTCACTTCTTTACCGGAGCAACTGCCGGTGTATTTGGTAATGCAACGGGCGGAATCCGCGGAGCAATAATTGGATCGTTTGCAAACGGACTGCTTATCACTTTCCTTCCAGTTTTTTTGCTTCCGGTTTTAGGAGATTTGGGCTTTGCAAACACAACATTCTCAGACAGTGATTTTGGTGTGACAGGTATAATACTCGGCTATATGGCAAATTCTTTTGGGGCTGCTGGTGTTACAATCCTTGTTTTTGGAATCTTATTCATTTCAGTTCTATTTGGCTTCTTCAAAAAATCGAAAAACAACGATAGCCAAATTCAAACATAAACCGCTTTAAATGTACAGTCAAATAAGGCCGCTTTTATTAATACTTGCTTCCCGTATTGTTTGACATTTCAATTTACCGGTGTTAATTTTTAAATTATGGTTAATCAAAAGTAAGGTGGTACTGCAATGAAAGATCATTCGTTACGGGAAATAAAGAAAGCAAGAACAAAAATATCTATTTTACAGGCGGGGCTGGACCTTATCGGCGAAAATACTTTTCGGGAAGTTAATGTGGAGGATATTTGCAAAAAGGCAGAAGTATCAAAAGTTACTTTTTTTAAGTTTTTTCCGCAAAAAGATGACCTGTTAGTCTATTGTATGAGAATATGGCTGTCGCAGCGGTTAATCGATTTGCAGCTTCAACCGAAGAGAGGAATTGCAGCCATTGAGTTTTTATTTAAGAGCATTGCTGAAAGTGCAAAGGTTCGTCCAGGATTAATGTTAAGTTTGATCAGCTTTTTGTCCGAGCAAAAAATGCATCCGCGTATGCCGATTTTAACAGAAACGGAAATTCATTTGCTTTTTCCTGAACACGAGGAGCTTGTCGAGCCGGAAGTGCAAAATCTTGGCGATATTTTCTATAAATATATTGAAGAAGCTAAACAAGACGGTGTCATTATGACAGATAAAACAACAGATGATCTCGTAAAAATATTATTTACGATTTTTTATGGTGCTTACTTAACATCACATATTTATAGTTCCCGTGATTTTATGGATTATTACCGGCTTCATCTAGACTTAATAAAATGTAAATAGGTGAAAATTTTCTTCAAGGGTCTGACTCGAGGGGTCTGACCCTTTTTTATGTCGAAAATTATATGAAAAATTTTCTAAAAAGACAATTGACAAATTTTATTAATTCATGTTAAATAATTAACATAAGTAAACTATTTAATTTGAGTAAACAAAAGGTAAAGATTTAAGAAAAGAAAGTTGAGGGAGAGAGATGAACTATATTTTTGGAACAGGTCCGCTTGGAATGGCCGTTTTACGGGAACTTTTGAACCGCGGGCAAAAGGTGAAGGTCATAAATCGGACAGGAAAAGCAGATATTCCACAAGGAGTGGAAATGATCAAAGGTGACGCACGTGACCGAAATTTTACAAAAGAAATTTGCAAAGATGCAGAAAAAATATTTCATTGTGCAGGTTTACCGTATTCAGATTGGTCCGATCATTTACCTTCGATAATGGATGGATTAATTGAAGCGGCAGCTTTTTCAGGAGCGAAATTAATTTATGCCGATAATCTGTATGCTTATGGTCCGGTTAATGTTGATTATCATGAAGATCTTTCTTATAAGCCAATTGGAGCTAAAACAAAGGTGCGTGCTCAAGTAGCTGAAAACCTTCTTAACAGTCATCAGCAAGGAAAGATTAAGGCAGTAATCGGAAGAGGCCCTGATTTTTTCGGTCCAAGAGCTTTAGTGGCGACATTGGGAAGCAGGGTAATCGGAAATCTATTATTGGGGAAGAAAGCCGAGGCAATCGGGAACATCGATCTCCCTCATACCCACATTTTTATTGAAGATTTTGCACGCGGACTTGTAACCTTGTCAGAAAACGATGGATCACTTGGTCAAGTTTGGCATATTCCGGCTGCTCCCACAGTATCTACAAGAGAATTAATTGAAATGGTTGGCGATGAAATTGGCAAAAAGCCAACATACCGTGTCGCAACTTCACAAATAGTAAATGTTCTTGGACTTTTTGATAAAAACATGCGTGAATTCAAGGAAATGATGTATATGTTCAATAAACCGTTTATTGTCAGCCATGCAAAATTTGCAAAAGCATTTCCGTTTCAAGTGACAGAACATAGAGAAGCCATCCGGAAAACAGTAGACTGGTTCAGAAAATATATCGGGAATATGTAAGTTAATAAGAGCACGTAAATAGATATTACCCCATTTCAAATGGAACGGGTGAAATGGGATTTTTTGTGTGCTCACTGTTTTGGGAACTTGTGGGCAGTTCATTTTTTTAAGTATGCCGTGAAGAACCAGACAAATTTTTCTAAGAAAGCTAATGCATTTGCAATGAGATCAATCGAAAATTCATCCGTTGTTTCCCTTACAAATTCATTGACTTCACGTAAGCAGCGGGTGGTAGATGCAAAATCATTTGCAACAAGATATGCAACTGTAAATGTATCATAAGGCATGCTGGGATCTTCTTCCAGAGTAGCATTGCGGACAAAATCCTTCATCGAGCCAAGCGGGTAGAACCCCAACATTTTAATGCGTTCCGCAATCCGGTCAATTTCCTTGTTAACTTCTTCATAAACCGTATCCAATTCTCTATGAAAATCGAAGAAATCAACACCAACTACGTTCTAATGAAAGTTGTGTATTTTTATTAGTGTAACGTGAAGATTGGCTAAGTAGACATTAAAAGCATCAGCCAGCCTTTCGGCATATTCCTGATCCAAGCCAGTCATGACAGCATGAAGATTATTAGACATTACCCCATCTCCTTTCAGACACGCTTCTAAACCATTTTATGTTGTGGGCTAGACACAGTTCACCGATATTCCGGAAGAATGATTAAAACATACATGGTTTTGTAAAAAGCGAAGAAAACAAGGAGAATTCGGGGTACATTACAAATTCAGCATACGTAAGCTAAAAAAGGCTGTCCCGCAATCAGTTCCACTGACTGTCGGGACAGCCTCTTCATTTTTGTCGAATTACATAGCATTTTTAATAATTTGTATAACTTCTTCCAACTTAGGTTTACGAGGATTTGTTAATGCCGTTGCATCTTTCATCGCATTTTCAGCTAAAGTCACAATGTCTTCTTCTTTAGCACCCAGTTCTTTAAAGCCTCTTGGAATGTTAAGGTCTTTAGCCATTCTTTCGATCGCTTTAATACCTTTTTCAGCTGCTTCGCGAGTACTTAGGCCGGCGACATTTTCACCTAGGAGAGCAGCAATTTCTGCAAAACGTTCCACTTTAGAAATTAAATTAAATCGGCATACATGTGGCAGAAGGATCGCATTGCAAACGCCATGAGGGAAGTTGTAGAATCCGCCAAATTGGTGTGCAATTGCATGAACATAGCCTAAAGAAGCGTTATTAAATGCCATACCAGCTAATGATTGAGCGAAGGCCATTTGCTCACGTGCTTCCATATCTTTGCCATTTGCAAATGCACGTGGCAAGTATTTAGAAATGATTTTGATCGCCTGAATGGCAAGTGCATCTGTAATTGGAGTAGCAGCCGTTGAAACATAAGCTTCAATTGCATGAGTTAATGCATCTAATCCAGTAGCAGCTGTTAAAGACGGAGGCATTCCGACCATTAGTTCTGGGTCGTTGATTGAAAGTGTAGGTGTTACATGTTTATCAACAATCGCCATTTTCACTTTACGTTCAGTATCTGTGATGATTGTAAATCTAGTTAATTCACTGCCTGTACCAGCTGTTGTATTAATCGCAATGAGCGGGACCATTGGTTTTTTTGATTTATCGACACCTTCATAATCGTAAATTGTTCCACCGTTAGCAGCTACTAATGCAATGCCTTTTCCAGCATCATGCGAGCTTCCGCCGCCCAAAGTGACAATGCTGTCACAGTTTTCAGCGTTATACACTTCCAAACCTTCTGCGACGTTTTTATCAGTTGGATTTGGTTCGGCTTTTGGAAAAATTAATACTTCCACACCAGCTTCACGAATGATACTGGCAATTTTTTCAGAAAGACCTAAGCCGTGAAGACCAGCATCTGTAACTAATAAAGCTTTTTTCACGCCAAGGCCAGCTAATCGAGTTCCAACCTCATTAACAGATCCTGGACCAAACAAATTGACTGAAGGTATGTAAAATATACTTTGAGTGTTTGTCATACAAACATCCTCCTCATTTTGATAGTCTATTCATAGAAGCAATTAATAACATTCTCCCAATGAATGTACATTCACGAACATAAATTAGGATACATTTTAAAGCAAATAAGTCGCTGTTAAATATTGTTAAATCACTGGTGAATACTTTGTACTGAGCTTTGCATTTGTTGTAACGTGCTTTGGATTTGAGAAATGCTGATTAAAGATGAGTGATCACTCCTTAGTAGGTTTAATTGATGGTAAGACCCGAAAATTATTATGTGTAGAAATTGAAATAATTATGTTCGATGGGGCACCTCTTACATTCCATTCATGGCTTCTCCCTTTATTTAAACCTTTTTGGACTAGATGACGTAATTTTAGAAACATAAGTCTAAATAAGAATTGCGTTTTCAATTCTGCTGTAATTTTAATAATTGTTATTAAATGTATGGAGTATTCAGTTTAACAGAAAAAATTGATAAACTTAATTTACAAATAATTACGAAAAGGGGTTTATTATGAACACTTTAACAGTTAAAGAACTTCAATCACGTAATGAGATTATTGCAGCATTTCCAGTTATGAGCAGTTGCGAACTCATCTTGATGAAAGTTCTTACCTTGAACTAATAAAGGAGGCGCAAGAAAAAGAAGAATATAAAATGTTCGCTTTATTTGATGGCGATGAAATTGTTGCAGTTGTTGGTTTTCAGCCAATGATAACACTTTATTATGGCAGATTTGTTTGGGTTTGTGACTTGGTTACAGATGCCAATAAGCGTTCAAAAGGGTACGGTGAGAGATTGCTTACATATGTTCATGAATGGGCGAAAGAAAATAATTATGAAAGTGTTGCTTTATCTTCAGGTATACAACGTACAGAAGCACACCGATTTTACGAAAATAAAATGAATTATGATAAAGTAAGTTATGTATTTAAAACTTCTTTAAAGTAAGGTATGAGTAAAATGTTTGTGGTAAAAGAAAATAACCTCTTCAATAGGTGAAGGATGGGGACATCCTTCACCTATTGAAGAGGCCACCAAGCGATAGCGCGGTAGCTGCTAAAAAATTTATAAATTTTTGTGTCTACTTTATTGACCTAATATCATATCTTATCTTCTCCTTTTTTGAACGGTAAGAGTTCTGAATTAGTCCTCCTCCTCATCTTCTTCATCTGCAAATTCAAAATCTGCTTCTGTTCCATCCATATATTCTGCAACAATTTTTACCTCTGCAGTCTTCCCGTTTTTTACTGCATCTAAAATTTTCCGTAAAGCATTTTCTGTTGAAGTATCGGGGGATAGAGAAAAACCATTCGTGAATTCACATTTAATTTTCGCTTTTCTAATTTCGTGTGTCATGATTTTTTTCCTCCATCATTTTTTATTTTAAAAATGTTCACATATAACAATATGCTAATAAGGCCTTATTTATTATATATTCCCTTGAACCTCCCATCCTTCTCAAGGGTGTAAAATGACACAAGATTAAGGATAAAAATTCTATTTGGACAGCACTTGAAGGGACAAACATTCAAAAGTTGCTAGCTTAATATTTAACAAAAAATGCTGTAAAGTACATGATTAACAGTCCAATTGTGAACCCGGAAAGATTTAACCATGAGACGAATGGTTCCCTATAGGTTTTATGGTCTTCAATAAGAATTTTCGTAATGACATAAATCACTTGCAAAATGGCCCCTGCTCCAACTCCTAAGAATAGAGCACCCCAGATTGGCGAGAAAATGAACCCACCAAACCAAGTACCAAGGATCGCAGGTGCACCAGCGACTGTTCCGAGAATCAAAAAGTCCTTTGTTCGTGGTTTGGTTTTTAAAAGTGGAGCAGCTATTCCGATACCTTCTGTAATATTGTGTAGAGTAAACCCAATGATTAAAAATGTTCCTAGTGCGGCTTCTCCCAGAGCAAAGGACGATCCGATTGCCAATCCTTCCCCAAAGTTATGAAGCCCAATTCCAATGGCCATAAGAAGTGCCAATCTGTAAGGTGAGTAGCCATTTGATTCTAGTTTTCTATTCTGATATTGGTCAAATCCGATCAATAGTAAAAAGGTAATTGCAGCTCCTATTATGACGACCATATTCCCTTGAAAGACAGAAGGAGCCTCGGCGCCGATTTCAAATCCGTCAGCAAGTGTTCCAACAAATAGGAACAATAAGAGTCCGACAGTGAGTGCAAGTAAGGCATTAATCCATTTTCGCTTAAAATGCTTCATAAATGGATACCATAATAAACCAAGAGTGATAGGGACAATTCCGACATAAAAACCGATAAATCCATAGTTTAAAAAGTTACTCCAGCTAGCTTCAGGAGTCAGTGTTGCCGCAGCAATTTCTCTTTCGGTTACAATGCCATTTTCAGTGATGATTTTAATGGTATGAGGATCTCCTTCAACCCATGGATAAGAAATTGTTACTTTTCCTTTCTCAAATCGTTTGAGTGTAGGATTAGGGGAAACGCTGAAATTCCAAATAGAATCATCTACAATCACTTGTGAAATCGTAAGCGTTTCTGGACCGGTATTACTTACCGAAAGTTCAAACCCTGAATTTGTTACTTTAATCCTTTCAATATTCAATACTTCGATAGGTGCAGCAGGATCTTGTTCGACACCTGCTCCGTTTTTCAACACCCATGATAATACCCCTATAAACATTACTAAAGGAATTAAACCTGAGATAATCCATTTTTCCTTCATTTTGCCAACCTCCTTTACTCTACTTCAAAAAATCCCATCCATCCCAATTCAGCAAATTCACTGACGTGGGCATGGAACATGTAGCTTCCCTTGTATGGAAATCTCATTTCTAGAATCCCGCGCTCGCCCTGACACTGCATGATCGTATCGGTAAATTGAGCCGGGTTATCATTTCTTCCTGTGGGATAATACGTAAAATAGTTAGCATGAAGATGGAAAGAGTTAATTAAATCAAATTCCGTTAAGTTACTAAGATAAATACGGACTAGCTGGTCTTTTTTTACTTTTATTGGATGATTCATGAATGCGAAGGCATATCCATTAACGGTGTAAAACTCATTTTCACCGTCCAAATCCAAGTCGAACCCATTCATTACCATATTTAACTCTAACGCCGGTTCTCTTGGTGTTTTCGGATCAATAATAAAGTTTCCATACAACCCCTTATGAATATGACGGGCAAGTGGTAATACATGACAATGATATATCTGCAATCCATATGGCTTGGCTTCAAACTCATAAGTGAACTTTTCCCCTGGGTAAATCGCAGTAATTCCATCCATATTTGGCGGATGAATGCCATGAAAGTGAATAGAGTGAGGATGGCTTCCTTTATTTGTAAAATGAAAACGAAGTAAGTCTCCCTCCGTACAACGAAACGTAGGGCCTGGAATGGTTCCGTTATACGTCCACCCTGGAAATTTAATGCCTTTTGCAATTTCAATTTCTTTGTCAATAGCAACAATTTCATATTCTCGCAGGGTCTGGCCGTTAGAAAGTTTGGTTACCTTTCCATAATCAAATTCAGTTAATAGTTTCTCAGCCATTTTGTAACCAGAAGTTTTCGTATTATCGTTCATCATTTGATTATGGTCCATATTATTGTGCCTCTTATTATGCGATTGAGCTTTAACTGGGGAATTAAATGATGTTAATCCATTTAGAAAATAACTCCCTGTCAACCCCAAGGCGCCAGTAGCTCCCAATTTTAATATATCTCGTCTAGATATTTGGTTTTGTTTAGACAATTTTGAACAACCTCTAAAAAGTTTCCTTTGTGCAAAAGTATGATCCTTTTCTAAACTTTATTCCAACGGCTAAATTTTGTCAATATTATTTTAATATTCATAATGGACAAATAATTAAGTTTACAATAAAGTTTGTATTTATAATATAGGGATTGATCATGGGAACCTAAAGTTCGTACAGACTTAATACGTTTCGAAAGGATATTTAATTTTGGATTCACTTGTTCTTAGAATAAAAATGGCTGTCGACAAAGTCGACAGCCATTGGAGAAATAACATTATATCCCTTTTTTAATTTAATGAATAATCCAAATTTACCAATCCCATTTGCTCTCTACTATACCAAATTTCTCCGCAAGCATAAGAAATAGTGTGGTTTGTTTTCCCTCTAAAGCTTCTTTTGTACATTTTGTGTTTGGTTCATAATATGTTTTCTTCACTTTTTTTAATGTCGTTTCCTCTAGCCAGTTGGATGCAATCGATTGCTCAAAACAGATTGGAGCAATGTATGTTTTCGTTCTATGGTCCAGTATCATTCTCGTATCGTCTGATGGAGTTTGTTTAAAAGGTACGAAGAAAAAAACGCCGAGTATGATGATCAGAATAACGATCAAAAAACTTAACCACTTTAACCATTTTATTTTAGTTGACATTTCATTTAACACTCCTAACAGTTACTGCACTTTAACCCCTTTTTAATACTTAATAAAAGATGATCTTTTCAAATCTTATTACAAAAAGTTTAAGAAAAAAAGCGGTAATGTTAAAGTTAAATAAGTTTTCACTTTTTTTATCATGAGAATGTTGAAAAACTGGAGAGAAAGCCTTATATAGGATAAGATCGCAAGAAATTTGGGGGGAACAAATGAAATGAAAGATTTTTGTTTAGGGTTGAATAGTTTAAAACAGGAGCACATTTATAAGGTTCTTTTGTTTATTTATATATTTAATGTGTAAGTGTGTAATGATTTGCTTGTGAATGTTTTATTTATTTTTATAAAATCAAATAATATATGAATTAAGAGCCGGTGGAAGATAAATTGAATAATCCAATAGAAATTGGTATTATCCGGATAAAAAACGGAAAATTGTAAATAAAAGTTGAACTATTCTTGAATATAACACATAATATATATGAGCATATATTCATATAACGAAAGGAAGAAGAATATGGGACATCATCATGGACATTCCCATGGACATGGCCACTCGCATGCACATACAGGGAATAAAAAAGCTTTATTTTTGTCTTTGTTATTAATTTCATCATTCATGGTTGTAGAAGTTATCGGCGGTATTATAACAAATAGTTTGGCTTTGCTTTCAGATGCAGGTCATATGCTTAGCGATGCAGCCGCATTGGGTTTAAGTTTTTTTGCGATTAAACTTGGGGAAAAAAAGGCCTCAGATACAAAAACTTACGGGTATAAGAGATTTGAAATTATTGCAGCTGCATTAAACGGAATTACCCTCATCCTTATTTCTCTTTATATTTTTTATGAAGCGTATCAACGATTTTTTAATCTACCTGAAGTGCAAAGTTTGGGAATGTTAACAATATCATCCATAGGATTATTGGTAAATATTATCGCTGCCTGGATCTTAATGAGAGGGGATAAAGACGAAAACCTTAATGTAAGAAGTGCGTTTCTTCATGTTTTAGGAGACATGCTTGGTTCTGTTGGTGCGATCGTCGCTGCCTTACTTATTTTCTTTTTTGGTTGGGGCATTGCCGACCCAATTGCAAGTGTGATCGTTGCTATACTCATTATCATTAGTGGCTGGAGGGTAACAAAGGATTCCATCCATATTTTGATGGAAGGAACTCCTAAGCAGTTTGAATTGGAAAAATTAAGAGCTTCCCTTTTGGCAATACCAAAGGTAAAAGAAGTTCATGATTTGCATATTTGGTCGATTACTTCCGGTATGCCAATGCTAAGTTGTCACATTTCCATTGAAGGAGATGGAGTACATGATACAGTTTTACATCGTGCACAATCCATCCTCCATGATGATTTCGGAATCGAGCATAGTACGATCCAGGTAGAAAAAGAGGAGCATGGATGTCCGAATCATCATGGAAGCTGTAATTAATGATGATTGGCATGCTCAATCGTTTGTTTTAGAAGATCCATTACATGCTCATCATCACATGAATAAAATAGGGTAGTTCCTTCACGTCTGAATTTTACCAAACGCAGGTTTTTTAAAAAGCGCAGCTGATGCGAAACAGTTGATTGGAGTAAGGATAGCTTTTCAGCGATTTCGTTTACTGAATGTTCCCCTTGGAACAATAAATGCAGAATCCGAATCCGGGTTGGATCAGATAATGCCTTAAAAGTTTGAGAAACAATAAATAAGGTCTCTTCATCAAGTTCCTTTGCATTAGGCTGTTGTTTATCTTTCTCCATAGTTATCATCCTCCTAGTCTTATTATAACGATAGTTGCATTGAAGCAAAATCATGGGCTTTCTACACCCATGATTTTTAGTATCTAATTATTTAGACTAGAGAATTATTAATGAATACATTGATTTTAATTTAAGTGAATATACTTGTACAAACTAACACATATGTGGAGGCCTTTTATGATCGACGAGTTAAAATTCAGTATTTATGTTATGGGATTCATTTTTTTAGGCACCACACTGGGAGGATGGATTACCAAGTATATATCTTCCAATCTAAAGGTAAACAACTTATACATAAATGTATTTTGTGGTGGGTTATTAATAGGGCTGATAGGATTTGACTTACTTCCAGAAACACTTCAATATTTAAATCCTATAGGAGTTTATGCAGGTATATCGCTTGGAGTAATCTTCATGGAAATAATCGACCGATTAGTGCATAAAACGAAACATCGTTACAAGGAAGAAATAGAATCGTTCATTTTGTTATTTATCGCTTTATTTATCCATAGTATTCCAACAGGTGTTGCATTAGGAATGAATCTTCAAAAACCGATTCTAAATCATTCCTTCTTAATAGCTGCCATTGTCCTTCACCACATTCCTGAAGGGGTCATTATGATGGCTTCCATTTTGCACTCAAAAATGAAATTAAAAATATTCTGGTTCTTTTGCTTCATCCTCTCCTTTGCTGTTGGATTAAATACCTTTTGGGGTATCGAATTAAAAATTCAATCTGTAAAATTCTATACGTTATTAAGCGGTGCAGCCATTGGCACTTTAAGTTATGTATCTTTTTATGAAATATTATGGAAGCATTCTTTAGCTTTACCCCTAATAAAAGTGGTGATGACCACCTTGTTAGGGGTCATCTTAATGAAAATGTTTACGATTTTTATGCCAATGATTCATTAATATATATAAGCATTGAGGGAGCTGCCATATGTTTGGCAACGTGGAAAAGTGAGAAAAAAATAAGCAAGGTGCGTAGCAAATAATGATGCGTTTTGCTTAGCAGTTAATAGCGATTCTTTATAACCTCATTTATCGAAGTCCTCAATACATATCTACAACGACTTTCAATATGGTATAAAACTACCTAACTTCAAATAAAGCAGGTATTTTTTGTCATCTTTCTTGCTTAATTTTGTGATACTGAATTCAAAGACAATAAATATTCGATAAGTGCTTTTTGCTCGTCCTTTGAAAAACCAGAGCCGGAATCAACCCAAAATTCATGACCTTTTCCTGTGATTCTAACTACATTTAAATCTTCTGATGATTGATTGGTTTTTATCACCTTTTGTCTTATATTTCGATCAATTAACGCGAGCAAACTATTGTGTGGATCGGCGGATATTCCTTTTAACATTGTCTCAGGTAGACCTGCCTGTTTTAGTGACTTTCCAACAGCAACACCGCCGTCATGTAAATAAGGGGCGCTCCAATAAAGGCCAATTAAGCTTGGCACTTTATAACCACCAGGTGAATCGCCTTTTGCCCAAGCAAGTTTGATTTGTTCAGGATCAAGCTGTTTTGTAGGCACCTTCAATACCTTTGCATTTTTAGCAACAGGGACAGGTGTATCTAGTGAATAGATTGTACTTTCTCCAAATATTTTTTCCGTTTTCTTAAAAGCTCCTGCTCTTGTAGGCTCAGTTCCAATCACTTTTGCTGAAATCACCTTATTGTTGGTCAAATAATTACCTGCGTGGCAGGTGATGCACCCGGCTTTTGCAAACACCCTTCGTCCCTCGGTGACCATTTCCTTATTTACTTTTTTTCGTGGTGTTGGAGGCTCAAGCGTAAGTTGCCAACCTGCTACTGCGTTATTTTGTTCATTCACTTTGTGGCCTGGGGAACTCACGTGCAGTCCATCTGGCGCCACCAACGTAATTTTTGGAAAAGAAGGGGGTTTCTCCATTTGATTAATCCCCGGAACCCCTGGTGTAGGATCAATTTTGGCAAAAAACACAGATGGTTTCTCTCCTCTTTTAGGGTCATATCTATATTTTTGGTCAGCTGCATTTTGTAGAATGGTTCCAATATAAACCTCTGGGTCGATTCCAAAAAGAGCTTGACTAACAGGAGCCTGTGCAAGCGCATCCGAATTTTGCGCATGGACATTATTACTGAACACAGTTAAACCTTTAAACGGACCGGCCATGGCTGCGCCACTCCAACTATATGGATGATCGCCCAATGTAAAGGCATCCGGTATTTGTGTCGGATTACTTTTCATATCAATCGATGAGTCAAAATTTCCTCGCGGCCATTTTATAAATACTTGATCTACCGCAGCTTCTAATTTTTTTGGATCTGGCAGTGGTTCCTTTTTTCCATTTGTCGTAACAACCTTCCGATCAAGATCTTTTAAATAGTTCTTAATACTTTTTATTTCTGAATGAGGGAAATAAGCAGCTGAATTTGTCGCTAAAGCTAAGATAAGGCCGGTATTTAAATCAGGATTCGTAACACCATCCATAACCTCAAGTGTTTTGGGGTGGACGGTTGCATGACAAGCAGCGCAACTAATTCCAACTTTGATTTTACCTTCCGAATATTTCACTGGCATGCCAAGCGGTGCATAAACCCCTTTTGGCACATCGATTCCGGTATCGATTTTATCTCCCTTCTTAAATGTTTTGTCCCCGATTTTTACTGCTTCCGCTAGTTCAACCTGAAGATTCGTTGTTCCTTTTCCTTTCAGTGCAACGATTGCTTTCGCCATATTGGCCACAGTAATCGGTCCATTGACAATCCCTAACACATCCGTTAAAAAGACTTCATTACCAAACGTTTCCTTATAAAAGGTTTCTCTCCCAAGGTTAAGCAGTTTGTTATCGATTTTGACAGCTCCGTTTTCAGCAGATAAATACGCACGACCCTTGGGTGTTTTTAATTGCTTTTCTGCTTCTTCTTTCGAAATCATTTCACCCCAAATATCAAAGGCACCTGTCATCATCCTATTTTCTTTTGACATCACTTTTTCCTTTGAAGGTATGTAGGCGTACTCAGGTTCCATGAATGTGATGATGAAAAAGCCGACCACAACGATAAACAGTAATAGAGCGATAACGGTAAGCAATTTTTTGACTCTCATATTTAGCCTCCCTTCAAAAAATTAGCTTACCCAATTTTTCTTTGTTAATAGGTACATTTCTAAAATTTTGAAAGCTACATAACTTTTTATTGTCGATTTCATCAACACGATTTTTGACAGAAAAAAGCTGGTTCCTTAAGGCGGTAGTTGATAAACTATAATACAAATTCAAGTAAAACTCCTTTGGTGTATATCCATCATTCATTTTCGATTGTATTTATCTTCTCAGATAGGCTTTATTTTTATCTTGACAATGTTCTGGTCCAACAAATATATTATAGACGATACCTAAAAAGTTTCCCTAAGGAAAAAAAGAGGAAAATATATCACTATTTGATAAAATTAATAATTAACGTTTTTTATAACAATATTTTTTTACCTTAAAATTTTCCCTTGGGCAAAACAAATGGTTTAACGACAATCCAATTTATTGGTTTTTAAGAATATAAGATAGGAGGAGTGAATGTTATGAACGGCAACGCTGTTAAACAAGAACATTTTCCCATGGAAAACAAAACTATACAGACTGCTCGTGCTGCTTTAGATGGGCAAACACGGGGTTTGAAAAGATTTTTGCCGTTTTTAGGCCCTGCTTTTATTGCCGCGGTAGCTTATATTGATCCTGGAAACTTTGCAACCAATATTGCATCAGGTTCACAGTATGGATATTTACTTCTTTGGGTGATTCTCGCTTCCAACTTAATGGGTATTCTGATTCAATCATTGTCAGCAAAACTAGGAATTGCTACAGGAAAAAACTTACCTGAAGTTGCTCGTGAACAATTTTCTAAACCTACTTCCATAGGATTATGGATTCAGGCTGAACTCGTTGTCATGGCAACTGATCTCGCCGAGTTTATTGGTGCATCATTAGGATTGAATTTACTTTTTGGTATTCCTTTGTTACCGGCAGCCTTTATTACAGCAGCAAGCTCTTTTGCAATTCTTGAATTACAGAGACGAGGATTTCGGCCACTTGAAGCTGCCATTACTGGTATGGTTTTCATTGTAGTCATTGCGTTTGGAATTCAGGTATTTTATGCAAAACCAGAAGTTAGCCCTCTTCTAAATGGACTTTTTGTACCTCAGTTTCAAGGTGTAGATAGTGTCTTGCTTGCAGCAGGTATCCTTGGAGCAACCGTAATGCCACACGCGATTTACTTACATTCTGCTTTAACTCAGCGAAGGGTTATTGGAAAAACGGACGAAGAACGCCGGAAAATTTTTCGGTTTGAATTTATTGATATCTTGATTGCAATGGCTATTGCGGGCGCAATCAATGCGAGTATGCTAATTATATCCTCTGCTCTGTTCTTTAAAAATAGACTTAACATACAAGATTTAGATGTTGCATTTCAAGAATTAGGAAACCTCGTTAGTCCCTTTTCTGCTATTCTGTTCGGAATTGGTCTTCTGGCAGCCGGTTTATCAAGTTCATCGGTGGGGACTCTGTCTGGTGATATCGTTATGCAAGGGTTTATTAATAGGAGGATACCGTTATACGTAAGAAGGTTGATCACGATGATGCCGGCACTTGCCATTATTGCCATGGGGATTAATCCTACAAAAGCCCTGGTTATAAGTCAGGTTGTTTTATCATTTGGTATTGCATTTGCGCTTATCCCTTTAATTATTTTTACTAGCAATCGTCGTCTGATGGGTGGATTAGTCAATCATCGAATAACCACTGTTATTTCTTGGTTCATTGCCGGATTAATTGTCATATTGAATATATTCCTTCTTTACCAGACCTTCTTTAACAGGTAAATATTGCTTTAATCGAAAAATAGCGAATGAGAGAACCTGTCCATTCGCTTTTTTTCGTTTATAAAATGGAATATTAGGTTATTAAAAATCCCTATTAATTTTCGGAATAAAAAACAAGAGGAAATCTGATGCTACTTTTATCCTTTTGGCATAGGAGTTGGAGTAGGCGGTGTACCTATTCCTTCATATTTTTTATCAATCATTTGGCGAATCTCTTTCAAAGGAGTTCCTTTTTCATACTCTGATTTAGCCTCACGGGCTATGTCTACACAAACCCCTCAGCCAAAGCCCATCGTGTCGAGAGTAGCCACTTGACCTTCAACTTTGTCTACAAAGCAGTCGGTATTACTGGTGTGGCCATCTTCTTCGTAACAGCCGCAATAACAAGGCATATAATCCAAGACCTCTGGATGTTCAACAGCAAATTGATAGGCCTCCAATATTTCCGGACTTTCGGTGACAGATGTAACATCAGACCAATCATTGCTGCCAATCTTATATTGCAGCACCGATTCATTTTGATTCTTATGATCCCCGGTTGTCATTTCCTCAGTATTTGAAGAACAAGCAACCATTATTGTTGCTGAAGCGATGATAGAAAATATCATTTTTCTCATAGTTTTCACCTCTTTTCTTCTATTTCTCTAATATCAACAAAAATACCATCTAGATAATTCGTTATAAGAATATCGAAAATCGTTAATTTCTTCAATGGATGAAAATGCCGCATTTTACAGATTTCAAATTATTATTTTGATTGACAATCAAACAAATATTTGAATATTATATAATCAAACATTTATTTGAACGTTTTACAATGAGGTGGATCGTTTGAAAGAACACGATGTTTGTGAAATATCTTGTGTAGATGAAGAAAAAGTAAATCGTGTGCGTAAAAACCTGGAAAAACAAAAAACGATTGAAATTGCGAAAGTTTTCAAAGCTTTATCTGATGATACACGAATTAAAATTGCGTATGCATTATCAATAGAAGAAGAGCTTTGTGTATGTGATGTTGCTAATATTGTTGGAGCTTCTACCGCTACAGCCTCGCATCATTTAAGACTCTTAAGAAACCTTGGGTTGGCAAAATACCGGAAAGAAGGAAAACTTGTCTTCTACTCGCTTGATGACGATTATGTAAAGCAGTTGATTCAATTGGCCTTTACTCACCAAAAGGAGGTGATGAACCGTGGCTGAAGCAAAAGAACAGCACGTGGAACGACACGTTTACCGAGTACAAGGATTTTCCTGAATTAGCTGTGCCGGAAAGTTCGAACAGAACGTAAAACACCTGGATGGTGTTTTGGATGCAAAAGTCAATTTTGGAGCTTCAAAACTCACGGTTTATGGAAATACAACGATTGAAGAATTAGAAAAAGCAGGAGCTTTTGAAAATCTGAAGGTTTTTCCGGAAAAAGGAGAACAACTTTCTCAAAAGAAGGAACCTTTCTGGAAAGATTATTCAAACATTCTGGTGTCACTGCTTTTTATTGCAATGGGATATCTTTCTCAATTTATGAATGGAGAAGAAAACACTACTACGATATTAGCTTTTTTAACGTCAATTCTTGTTAGCGGATTCTCATTATTCAAAGAAGGGATCAAGAATTTATCCCGATTACAATTTGATATGAAAACCCTTATGACCATCGCGATTATTGGGGCAGCGATCATTGGCGAATGGAGCGAAGGGGCCGTTGTCGTTATCCTGTTTGCCATAAGCGAGGCTTTAGAAACCTATTCAATGGATAAAGCGAGAGCTTCTATTCGGTCTTTAATGGAAATTTCTCCAAAGGAAGCATTAGTCCGACGCAATGGCAAAGAAACAATGATTCATGTTGATGATATTGAGGTTGGTGACATCATAATCGTAAAACCCGGGCAAAAAATCGCCATGGATGGTGCAGTAATAAAAGGGCGATCTTCGGTGAATCAAGCGGCTATAACCGGAGAGTCTGTACCTGTTGAGAAAACGGTGGATGATGAAGTTTTCGCCGGGACATTAAATGAAGAAGGAATATTGGAAGTAAAGGTAACAAAACGTGTGGATGACACAACCATTGCGAAGATTATCCACCTGGTCGAGGAGGCTCAAGCTGAACGAGCACCTTCCCAAGCATTCGTAGACCGGTTTGCCAAGTATTATACGCCTGTAATCATGATAATCGCTGCGCTGGTTGCGATCATTCCTCCGCTTCTTTTCGGCGCAAGCTGGAATGAATGGATTTATCAAGGATTAGCCGTTTTAGTCGTTGGGTGCCCATGTGCATTAGTTGTTTCAACCCCAGTCTCGATTGTGACAGCGATCGGTAATGCAGCCAGAAATGGAGTGCTGATTAAAGGCGGAATCTATCTTGAAGAAACCGGGGCTTTAAAAGCAATTGCCTTTGACAAGACGGGAACGCTGACGAAGGGTATCCCTGTTGTGACAGATTTTAAGAATCTTACGACAATGGAGGATCAACAACTTTTCTCCATTATCGCGGCACTTGAATATCGATCGCAGCACCCACTTGCTTCTGCCATAATGAAAAAAGCAGAAGAAGAGGGCATAGCATTTAAAGAAGTGCAGCTAGATGGTTTCTCATCCATTACCGGGAAAGGAATAAAAGGAACAATTAACGGAGCCGCATATTACATTGGAAGTCCAAATTTGTTTGAAGAAGTCCTGAAAGAAGGTATCGCCCCTCGCATTCGGGAAGAAATAAGGGCTCTTCAGGACCAGGGAAAAACCGTGATGGTATTCGGCACAAATGAAGAAGTTCAAGCTATTGTGGCAGTCGCAGATGAACTCAGAGAAAGCAGCAAAGATGTAATTGAGAAACTTCACTCTCTTGGAATTGAAAAAACGATCATGCTTACCGGCGACAATAAAGGCACTGCAAAGGCAATTGGCGAACAAGTTGGCGTCTCGGATATCCAAGCAGAGTTATTGCCGCAAGATAAATTGGAGTTTATTAAAAAACTTCGAAATGATTATGGTAAAGTCGCCATGGTCGGAGACGGAGTCAATGATGCGCCTGCCTTGGCATCTGCCACAGTAGGTGTCGCCATGAGTGGAGCCGGGACCGATACAGCACTGGAGACAGCTGACATCGCTTTAATGGGGGATGACTTAAGAAAACTTCCGTTTACGGTAAAACTCAGCCGAAAAACCTTGGCAATCATAAAACAAAATATTATTTTTTCCATAGGTGTTAAATTATTGGCCCTTCTGCTTGTCATTCCGGGCTGGCTGACTCTATGGATTGCAATTTTTGCCGATATGGGAGCAACCTTGCTAGTAACATTAAATGGACTGCGTCTTTTAAAGGTTAGGGATAAATAAGAGCGAGGCTGTCTCATAAGGGTCTGACCCCATGTGCATTTATAATATATAGCACATTTATCCAACATTATGTCCTATATATTGTGTTATGGGGTCTGACCCTTAGGCTTTTGAGACAGCCTCGTTTTTAATGTAGTTCGATCCGGTTGGGAATAGCAAGCTCCCATTTTTTAATATTGGCTCTGTTAAATTATAGTGTTAATTTTTATCACATAGGAAACAGACCGAAAAAAATTAGTCTTTTTTTCTGTTAGTCGCAAATGAACATAGGTGTTTAGGCTACTTCTGATGTAAAATAATACTGTCCGTACAGAGCTAAACCTTTTGTTATAACTAATTTACATTTTAGGAGCTTCCATACCTATATTGGCCCATTCCTCTTTTGAAGGACCGTAAATACCGGGAACGTTTAATCCAGCTTGCCTCATAAGAACCGTCATCTGTCCTCGATGGTGGACTTGATGCTGAATCAAAAACAGCAAAAGTAGCCCGTTTGGCATTTGTTGGCCAAAAAAGTCGGTTAGGTCTTTCAGGTTATTGTCGGTCCATTGGGTTTTCATTGCCTGTACAAAGGCAGCACTGGCTTGATGATAGCTTTCAGCAATAAACTGAGCAGAAGCAGGAACGGGCCAATCTTCAGACGGGGCTTCAAACGTTAGTCCTGTATGTGAGGAAATGATGTGAATAGCGGTAACGGTATGCCATGCAATTCGTCCTAATGTCCAGTTCTGTGAAGTAACTTCCTGTTTAAGTGACTCATCAGTAAGATTTTCTAATATTTTTTTAGTTGCCTTTTCCTCGAATCCCCAAGAGCTAAAAAAATGATCTAATGTTTGGAACAAAAAAATCCCTCCTAAGATTTCTAAATAATAGATTCGCTAAATTATTAGAATTACCTTCCGCATATTACGGATTACTTTCCCCATTATATACCATTGCTCTTTAATATTCATTAACAAGTACTACAAGCAGATACGAAATATAAAAGTTGTTGCTTATATAAGTTTATTATTATATGATAATTAATGACATTGGAGGTGACAGGAAAGGTGAACGTAAAATCAATGGTTGAAATCGAGAAAACCGCAACAGTATTGAAATTACTTGGGGATAAGACTCGACTCGCAATGATGAAATTGCTGCAAGAGAATACATATTGTGTATGTGAATTTGTAGCCATTTTTAAAACGAGTCAACCAGCTATCAGCCAACATTTGCGTAAATTGAAGGATGCCGGCCTTGTGAAAGAGAGCCGAAGAGGACAATGGATTTACTATTCTATGAATAAAGAGAGTGATGTTTATGACCTTGTACAAAGCATTCTAAATTATCTTCCAAGTCAAGAGGGACATTTAGAAGAGCTTGAAAAACAAGGGTTGCGCATCTCTTGTGAGTAAAATCAGCGGAGGTTTGTACATTGTTATCTATAATATTGGCATCATTGATTTTTTTGGTGACGCTTATTTTAGTGATATGGCAGCCTAAAAATTTATCCATAGGATGGTCTGCCTGCGGGGGAGCGTTACTGGCCTTGCTTGTAGGTGTTGTTGACGTTCAGGATGTTTTAGATGTTACACAAATTGTATGGAATGCCACCTTAGCATTTATTGCTATTATTATCATTTCATTAATTCTGGATGAGATTGGTTTCTTCGAATGGTCAGCTCTTCATATGGCTAGAGCAGCTAAAGGAAATGGTATACGCATGTTTGTGTACGTTTCGGTTTTGGGTGCTCTTGTGGCAGCATTTTTCGCCAACGATGGGGCAGCTTTAATCTTAACGCCAATCGTCCTTGCCATGGTCAGAGCATTGAATTTTGATGAAAAAAAAGTATTCCCATTTATTATAGCTAGTGGATTTATTGCGGATACAACATCCTTGCCATTGGTAGTAAGCAACTTAGTGAACATTGTTTCAGCTGACTTCTTTGGAATCCAATTCTCGGAATTTGCTTCTCATATGATCGTTCCGAACTTCTTCTCATTGTTTGCAAGTATTGTTGTTTTGTATTTATACTTCCGACGAAATATTCCAAAACAATATGATTTAGACCAGTTGAAAAAGCCTGTAGATGCAATCAGGGATGAAAAAATGTTCCGCTTATCTTGGATTGTTCTCGGTGTATTGCTGATTGGATATTTTATCAGTGAATTCTTCCGTATTCCCGTATCAATTATTGCAGGCATTACAGCAATTTTCTTCTTAATCATGGCCAGAAAAAGCCCTGCGGTTCATACCAAGCAGGTGCTGAAAGGAGCACCTTGGGCTATTGTCTTTTTCTCTATTGGTATGTATGTAGTAGTTTATGGATTGCGAAACGTTGGTTTAACTAACATCCTAGCTGACGTAATCCAAATGGGCGTAGATCAAGGATTGTTTGTTGGAACAATGGCGATGGGCTTTATCGCAGCCATTCTTTCTTCTGTTATGAACAACATGCCAACGGTTATGATTGACGCATTGGCTATTGATGCGACGAATGCAACGGGCACAATGAAGGAAGCGTTGATATACGCAAACGTCATTGGTTCTGATCTAGGACCGAAGATTACACCGATTGGATCCCTGGCAACTCTTCTTTGGTTGCATGTATTGTCTCTTAAAGGAGTGAAAATCTCTTGGGGAACTTACTTTAAAACAGGGATTGTTTTGACAATTCCTACTTTATTCATCACCCTTTTAGGACTTTATTTATGGTTATTGATTGTATAAAACAAATTGTTATAACTTAATTTTTTACAACAAAGGAGACATGAAACATGGAGAAAAAGATAATCTATTTCTTATGTACAGGTAACTCATGCCGCAGCCAAATGGCAGAAGGATGGGCAAAGAAATATTTAGGTGATGAGTGGAATGTATATAGTGCCGGAATTGAGGCTCATGGATTAAATCCAAATGCAGTAAAAGCAATGAAAGAGGTAGGAATCGATATTTCTGACCAAACTTCTGATATCATTAACCCTGAAATCTTAAATAACGCAGATTTAGTCGTGACATTATGCGGGGATGCAGATGATAAATGTCCATCCACTCCTCCTCGTGTGAAACGGGTGCACTGGGGATTTGACGATCCGGCAAAAGCAGAAGGAACAGAAGAAGAAAAGTGGGCAGTGTTCCAACGTGTACGTGATGAAATTGGGGATCGGATCAAACGCTTTGCGGAAACTGGCGAATAAATAAATTTGTCAAAACCAAATCTGGAAATAACACGAATATGAGGAGTGTATAAACTTGGATTCAGCTGTTTCAAAGAAAGTAACAATTTTCTCATATATTATCGCCTTTATATTTATTCTTGCGATGATAACATCTTCGGTAGTATTGAAAGATTCTGAAATTATTTTGCCGGAAATTGCAGCAATGGCGATTGCCATGTGGGTGTACCGGGAAGCGGGATGGATCAGGCAGCCTTCGAAGATTTTTCTCGCTCCGTCTTTCACTGCTGTGATCGGTTTTCTCGTGAATCAATTACACATTTCATTAATAGGAAAAGTAATGCTTACCTTTATTCTATTGATGCTCTTTTTGCGCATCATTCGATCGAATTTGGGGCCATCCATTGCAACGGGTTTACTGCCGGTCGTGACGGATGCTAACGAATGGTCATTTATTGTCTCGGTATTCGTACTTACCTTTATATTGATGATTGGGGTTCTCGCATGTGGATTGAATAAAGGACTTGAGAAGAAAGTCAATATACAGTATAAGTACAAGCTAGTGTACTTAGTAATTGTTTTCGCGTGGATTGGTATATGTTGGTCGGTTGGCTATGAATTGATCGCTATCCCTCCTATTCTCGTTGTTGTCTATGAGTCGCTACAAAAGCCGATGTATAACGGAAAAATGGCTTTAAAACAAGGGTTTGTTCTGACAATATCCGCGACTGTCGGAACACTGTTGTACTTTGCTGTCGATTCGTGGATATTGGTAACGATGTTAGATATGATTTTGATGCTTATTCTTTTACAAATTGTCGGAATCCGTGTCCCGGCGGTGTACGCCTTTCCGCTGCTTCCGTTTGTCTTCCCTGATGACCTCGTAGCGAAGCTGCCGCTAGGGTCGTTGATTACATGTGCATTCTTGTTTGCTTCGGTTTTGGCGTATAAAAAGATAGAAATGATGCATAGTGAAAAAGTAATGGAAATGTGAGGAGAAGGAAAAGAATTTATTTGGTCTAAAGGGTGCCGTTTCGATCCCATGCGGTCATTAACGTATAGTTGCATAACAGATTCTAAATCGTAAAACTTATTGTTAGTAAATCTTCGCAGATTGAAGTCAGCCAGTTTTCTGGTTGACTTTTTTGTTGACAAGCTCTTGACCGTGTACTTAGGTACATAGTTTATACTAAAGGTGAGGTGAAAAGAGATGTATCTTCGTGTTGGAGAATTAGCCGATAAATGCAATGTAAATAAAGAAACCATTAGATATTATGAACGCTTGGGTCTACTGCCAGAACCTTCTCGTTCAAAGTCTGGATACCGTTTATATCCCTATGAGACAGTTGAACGCCTCAAATTTATAAAGCGCATGCAAGACTTGGGTTTTACTTTAAATGAAATAGATAAACTTTTGGGGGTGGTAGATCGAGATGAAGCAAAGTGTAAGGATATGTACGACTTTACGGTTTCTAAATTAGAAGATATACAAGAAAAAATCGCGGATTTGAAAAGAATTGAACAAATGTTAATTAATCTTAAAGAAAGGTGTCCGGAGAATAAGGATATTTATGATTGTCCGATTATTGAATCGTTAATAGAGAATAAGTGATTGTTGTGGATAAAATAGGAGGATGTCTAATGAAAACCTATAAGATTGATATCCAGGGTATGACATGTACAGGTTGTGAAGAACATGTGGCTGAGGCATTAAAAAATATTGGAGCACAAAATATCGATGTTAGTTATCAACGGGGAGAAGCTTGGTTTGAATTACCTAATGATATCGATGTTGAGAGTGCCAAAAGGGCCATTGATGAGGCTAATTATCAACCAGGTAAAGTGGAAGAGGTTGAAGCACAAGAGACAGTAGTTTTAGGGGAAGAAGGAGATTATGACTTTATTATTATTGGTTCCGGCGGCGCCGCTTTTTCTGCTGCCATAAAAGCTGTTGAATATGGCGCAAAAGTAGCGATGATTGAGCGCGGAACGGTTGGCGGTACTTGTGTAAATATTGGCTGTGTACCTTCAAAAACCCTTCTTCGAGCAGGAGAAATGAATCGTATGGCAAAAACCAATCCGTTTATGGGTGTGCATACATTTGCAACTGATGTAGAACTTGCCGCATTAGTAAAACAAAAAAATGAACTTGTAAGTGAGCTTCGCAAACAAAAATATATAGATTTAATTAGTGAATATGGATTTGAGTTGATTAAAGGTGAAGCAAAATTTGTGAACGAAAAAATGATTGAAGTTGACGGAAAGCGACTGACGGCAAAACGATTTTTAATTGCTGCAGGTGCGGCTCCGTCTATTCCGAATATTCCCGGACTTGATGAAGTTGATTATTTAACAAGCACTACCATACTTGAATTAAAAGAGCTTCCAAAACGACTCACTGTTATTGGCTCAGGATATGTTGGAATGGAATTGGGACAATTGTTCCATAACCTGGGCTCTGAAGTGACGCTAATGCAAAGAGGAAACCGATTGCTGAAGGAATACGATCCTGAGATCTCAGACGTCGTGACACAAATGTTAATTGAACAAGGAATTCAATTAGTAACTGGCGCAACGTTTGAACGTGTTGAACAACAAGGAGAAATCAAAAAAGTTTATGTCGAGGTCGATGGCAAAAAGAAAGTGATTGAATCAGAACAACTATTGATTGCTACAGGAAGAAAACCAAATACTGAATCCCTTAATTTGCAAGCAGCTCATGTAGAGGTAGGTTCTCGAGGAGAAGTCGTTATTGATGAATACTTGAGAACAACAAATCCTCGCATATATGCAGCAGGAGATGTCACAATGGGACCACAATTTGTGTACGCAGCTGCTTATCAAGGAGGAATTGCTGCGGATAATGCGATTGGTGGTATGAATCGCAAATTAAATTTAGAAGTGGTTCCAGCTGTCACCTTCACTACTCCATCAATTGCCACTGTGGGTTTGACAGAACAACAGGCAAAGGAAAAAGGAATTCAAGTCAAAACAGCGGTATTACCACTAAATGCTGTTCCTCGGGCTATCGTCAACCGTGAAACCACTGGTGTCTTTAAATTAATTGCAGATGAGAAAACATTGAAAGTATTAGGAGTTCATGTAGTAGCAGAAAATGCAGGAGATGTGATCTATGCAGCTACATTAGCCGTGAAGTTTGGGTTAACTGTAGAAGAACTGCAAGAGACTATGGCACCATATTTAACGATGGCAGAAGGATTAAAATTAGTCGCACTTACTGTCGATAAGGATGTGTCTAAACTTTCTTGCTGTGCAGGATAAGTAACCAAGAGAGAGAACTTCGTGTATAGGACATAGAACTAACGAATAACGAACGCCATTGGAAAAGACAGCGGAATGCAGATGAGGAAAACCCGACATAAAGCATGATGAACTGTTAAGTGAAAAAAGACAGTTAATCCCATCCCCTTCTGAAAGCAGTTTTCTGCTCTGCTTATTTTTCTTATGTACCCTTAATACGATAGCAATCAGCAAATAATATGTACTTTCTCTTGATTTTACAGGGCTTAAAAACTATTATGTCGATTCGTTAACAAAACGAACATACATGATCGTATGTTCGTTAAAAAATCAATCTAAAAATGCTCGTTTATTTCCCATGATTCTACTGTCAAATAAGCGGTTTGAGGATCAAATCCCTTTCCAAGCAAATACGCCATTGCAGCCACTTCTTCAAGTGCATGTTTATAAGAAGTGTGTGCTCCTTCTTTTAAACCATAGGTTACAAAAGGGCTGATTGCTGCTAAAGTAGTATTCTTGAAATGAGGGTATAGCATTTTCTTAGTCACTTGATGGGCCATTATCTCTGAATAAGGGTACTGAGGGAACTGACCATAAGGATTAACTGGATAATAATGTTGTTGATAATGATTCATTAAATTAGACATCCTCTCTCTTTTCATTCTGTTCCATTTTATGCCTAAGAACGAATTAGGTGATTTGTCCAAACGCTATTATTAATAATTAAGGTAGCCGCAGCATATATTTATTTTGCATTTTGTAGTGGCTTCAAAATTGTTTTAAATTAAGAAGCGGGTGCACAGGATTATACGTGAGAAAATATAACGGAAAATGTAGGTGGCAAACTACTTATTATCATCAACTCTCCACTTATAGCCAATTCCCCAAACAGTCAATAAATGTTCATCGATCGGGAAGCCAGCCTTGCGCAATTTTTCTCTAATATTTCGGATATGTGAGTCAATCGTTCTGTCCTCTGTTTCAGCAAGCTGGCCCCATACGCTGGAAAGCAAATGCTCCCGTGTAAACACTTTGTTGGGATTTCGTAAAAATAAACCAATTAAAGCAAATTCCTTAGGAGTTACCTTGATGGAAATTCCTTCATATTTTAATTCAAACGAATTGTGATCCCATATTAAGCCTTTAAAAGCGACTTTATTTTTATTCTGATTTTCGTACCTTCTGATCACTGCTTCAATTCTCGCGAGCAGTTCCTCCTCATTGAATGGTTTTGTTACATAATCATCTGCACCAATTCGTAATCCTTTTACTATATCATTCTTATCATTTCTTGCCGTTAACATTATAATAGGAACATTCGAAAACTCTCTTATTTTTTCACATGTTTCCCACCCGTCCATTTCCGGCATCATCACGTCAAGAATCACAACATCAGCTGATTCTTTTTTAAGATACTCGATTGCTTCCATTCCTGAAGCGCATTTTATACAACGATAGTTATGAGGAGAAATATATAATGACAGGAGATCAAGCATTCTCTGTTCATCATCTACTAATAAAGCTGTCTTCATTCTTTATTCTCCTTTATAATGATCTCAAAACAAGTGCCATTGTTTAAACTGCTTTCTACTGAAATTGTCCCGCCGTGAGCTTCGATTATTTCTTTCACAATCGCCAGTCCTAGCCCTGTTCCTCCTAATGCTCTTGAACGGGATTTATCCACCCGGTAGAAGCGGCCGAAAATATAAGGCAAATCTTCTTTCGGGATCCCTTTTCCTTGGTCTTTAATATAAATATGAATGTTTTGATTTATTTTTTTTACTTCAACCGTTGTTTTGGATTCAGCTTCGGAATATTTCAGTGCATTATCAAGTAAATTATATAATACCTGTTCAAATCGCACCGGATCTGCATCTATAAAGATTTTACTGCTGCAATGCATTTCAAGCTGAACATTGCGGTTGATAAATGCCGGTGATATTTTTTGGTAAATGGCTTGCAACATTTCCGATAAATTGATTTTCTCTTTCATAATCGTAAAAGAATTTTTATCAAACTTGGCTAAATCAAACAAGTCTTTTACGAGAAGGGAGATGCGATCCGCTTCTTCGTAAATAATATTTAAATAAGTTGCTCTTTCTTCTTCTGATATGTTCTTTCTTCTTGAGATGTCCGCATAACCTTTTATATAAGTAAGAGGTGTTCTTAATTCATGAGAAATGCTTGCAAGGAATTCATTTCTTTCTTGTTTTATGTAGTTTAAATCTTTTGCAAGAAGTTGAATTCCTTGGCCAAGTTCCCCAAGTTCATCGTTCCCCAATCGAGGCAGAGTCACCGTAAAGTCGCCTCTGCTAAGTTTTTTTGTTGCTTCTTTCATTTTTATTAAAGGGGTGGTAAGAACTTTTGAAAGTATCAATATAGTGATGATCATAAATAGTATTGTTAATAATCCGGCCAGAAAAAAATGTTCATTTAACCTAGAAATTAATTCCTGTACTTTATCCGTTCTTTTAAACATATACACATAGCCATTGTTTTTTGCATTGATAAAAAAGGGGCTGACTGTTGATAAATATTGTTCTTGTTTCCAGTTGTCTTCGAGGACCATTCCATCTCTCGGAGGTGATAATATTTTTTTTGAAAGCTCTTGTATGATTTCATCATCAATGGTATCAGAACTGGCGATGACTTTCCCATGCTGATCAGTAATTACTACATCTGTATCGGATTGGGATTCCATCAGGACAATATGTTGCAGAGTTTCTTCTTTAAATGATTCTTCCAATACATCCCGATGATTATTGCCTCTTGCCTTAAGTGACATTAATTCCTCATCTACTCGTGAATGAATAATTCCATTATGCAAAAAGAAAAAAAGCACAGTATCGATAATAAATATGCTAATAAAGACTAAAAACCCAACTTTAAGGGAAATCTTTTTCATTTTCACTCTCCTACAATCATTACTTTTTGATGATTCAAGCTGGTTTAACAAACTCTTTTCCGCTTTTTTCTTTTGAGTAAAATGATAAACAATGAGAAAGAAAACACAAGTAAAAGAATTTTCCCACCGAAATCCCATTCAATTATTTGTTTAACGGAGTATGCTTCTATCATCAATGCCGGTAGTTTTCCTAAAGTACTGGCAGCAGAAAAAATAAGTAAATTCGTTTTGCTTAATGCTGCCGCCAGGTTAACGATACCTGATGGCATAAAGGGCAAGATCGGAAGCATTATGATTAATAAAAAAGAATCCATTCCTTTTGTGGTAGTCAGTTGTATGCACTTCATTAGTATGTTTTTAAATGTGCATTTTTTATGAAGTTTATTGTTTTTAACAAGAGGAAATATAAGAAATGAAAGGGGCGACGGAAAAATATTGTGATTGAAACATCAAAATCCTTCGAATATGACTTACAGTAAATTGCCGTAAAGTTCCTTTGAAAAGTGGCAGACACCCCGTGGGGAAGTAAAGATTACCAATAAGGAACACTCTGTGCTGATTACTGGTTACGATGATAAATATATTTATTTTAATGACCCCATTACCGGTGTCAAAAATAAGAAGATCCCGGAGGGGGATTTCAGAGATGCCTGGACGCAAATGGGGAGACAGGCTATTACATATTTGCCCCAAGACTTTCAGACAATAGATTCATAAGAAATGATTTATCCAAATTTTGAACTTAAACGAGAAATCTCTCGGGAACATCATTATGAAGTAAGAACGAAATTTTTGCATTCCTCCATAAAAATTTCATTTTTTGTTTAGCAGAATGGTGGTGATCGTGCTTTTGATTATTATTCTCATCCATATCTTCCGCTTCCTCCTTTTTAATAAATACTTCTCCACATAGTATTGTATATACCTCGATTATTTATAAATTAGATTGTATTTTTATCTGAAATAGAAAAGTACTTCGAATCTCCCAGATACAGTAAAAGCAACTCGTTAGGCATTTGTTGTAAAAAAGTCGGTTTGGGCTCTCGTGTTTTTCTAGGTCCACTGGATTTTTATTGCCTGTACAAAGGTAAAAGGAAAAAAGGAAAATTAATGCAAATGTGAGGAGAAGGAAAAGTATTTATTTGGTCTAAAAGGATTCGATTCCATCCGGGTTTTTCTTGGAAATAACATACAGTAACAAATATAAAAAGCAGTGATTCTCACTATAAAAATCTTACTGCTTTTTTTGAATTTTATTTAGAGTGTTTAAATTCAATCTCAGAATCAGAAACAAAGAAAATCGTATGCACTTTAAATATTCATCATATTTCCTATTTATTGTACTATTGACTTATTGAATTTATTGTTATATTGTATAACATATAATGTTAGAAAACCTCACATGAATAGGTGGTTTAAATGAAAAAACTTGAAGCAATCATTAGACCGGAAAGGCTCACTGATACGATTAAAGGGTTGAGGCAGATCGGAATTACTGGCTTTACCGTGTCCCAGGTAGTAGGGAGAGGGAAACAGAAAGATACTCAAGGTGTCTATCGCGGAAAAAATTATCAAGTGACTCTCCATCCAAAAGTTAAATTGGAAATAATCCTTTCTGATTATATGGTGGAGCCAACGATCAAAAAGATATTTGAATCAGCTAATACCGGAGAAGATGGCGACGGTAAAATTTACGTTTATCCAATTTTGGAAGCTTATAACATTCGAACGGGCAAAGCAGACTTTGATATCGATGATTTACTTAATCAGGAGGGGTGACTTTCATGAAGCTGATGTATTTAAATACAGTTTGGACTGTATTAGCTGCTGCAATGGTGTTGTTTATGGAAGGTGGTTTCAGTTTACTGGAAGCCGGTTTTGTTCGAACCAAAAACGCTGTCAATGTAACAATGAAGATTTTTGTCGATTTAACAGTAGGTGCTTTAGCTTTTTGGCTGGTTGGTTTTGGAGTGATGTTTGGGAAAGATGCATTTGGAATCATTGGAACTACATTATTTGGAAGCCCTGAAAAGATTGCGCTATCTATTGATTTACCAAGTACAGCTTTTGTACTTTTTCAAATGGGTTTTGCGGTAGCTTGCATCTCGATTGTGTCGGGTGCGGTAGCCGAGCGTATGAATTTTAAAGCCTACGTATTAACAGCCGCTCTTATTTGTATCATTATTTATCCACTTTCAGGTCATTGGATTTGGAACAGTGATGGTTGGTTGGCGAAATTAGGAATGAAGGATTTTGCCGGTTCCGCTGCGATACATGCAGTAGGCGGCTTTGCTGCATTTGCAATGGCAAAACTGTTGGGACCTAGAAAAGGGAGATTTAATTCGGATGGCAGTGCCAATGTATTTGCACCTAGTAACATTCCTTTAGCATCAGCCGGTGCATTCATCTTATGGTTTGGCTGGTTTGCTTTTAATGCAGGAAGTACATTAGATGCTTCCAATGCAGCCCTTTCATCGATTGCGATTAATACGATGCTTGCGGGTGCAGCCGGGGGGACCGCTGCATTGTTCCTTACTATGAAAAAATTCGGAAAAGCCGACCCAAGTATGACCATCAATGGCGTGCTGTCCGGCTTGGTTGCGGTGACGGCAGGATGTGCCTATGTCTCTCAATGGAGTGCAATTATCATTGGAGCTATCAGTGGTTTTATTGTGATTTATGCTACTTTATTCGTTGACAATCTAAAAGTTGATGACCCTGTTGGTGCTGTAGCCGTACATGGATTCAATGGTGTATTTGGAACCATTGCGGTCGGGCTGTTTGATACATCACAAGGTCTATTGACGACCGGTGAATTCACCCTGTTCAAAATACAATTATTAGGAGCCGTAATGGTAATTATTTGGGGTCTTATCGGTGGTGCTATTATCGCGAAGATATGTGAAATGACAGTCGGTTTCCGAGTAAGTGAAAGTGAAGAAGAAGAAGGTCTTGATATGTCCTATCACGGGATTCCTGCTTATAACGAATTAGAACGGTTCATGGATTTGCCTGTAAGTTTATATAATTTTGAAGAAACAACAGGCATCACTGTTGCCCCTGTTTATAGCAAGGAAAAAGTTGGCAGTAAAGTAGTTTAATAGGGAAAGGATTTCTACTATGAATGAAAATACCCCTTTAGGCTATATTGATTAAAACTAATGAATTTTTTAAGGAGCCTGTCACAAAGGGATCCTAGATCTCAATGTGACAGGCTCTTTTTATCGTATTTTTCTTTCTGTTTTAAGGCATATATAATATATGCACATTATTAGGATCACTAAGAAGCTTTCTAATCCCTATGCCTCCCATTACCACATGACTGCACAATTTCTGCATTTTTTCGTTGTATTTTAATACAAATTAATAATTCCGGAAGGAGACAAGGAATGAAAAAGATTTTGACTTTACTCTTGTTGGCGGGTTCGGCTTAAATCCATTTTTGTTATATAATTTCATGATAAGTTAATAAAACAGGGAGAGGATTATTTTGAAAAAGTTTTTCTTTTTATTGGCTGTATCGGGATTGGCTTTAAGTATCACTGCATGCAGTCAAAATGATGATAAAGCTGAAAAACAAAACGAGACGACAAACCGGACTGAGCAGGAACAGGGAAAAACAAAGCCCACAGGAGAAACGAATGGGAACATTGCATCAAATAATTTCTTTACCCCATTTGATGGGAAGCTGGAACATATTCATGGGCTGGGATATGCCGGCAACCAAAATGCAGTTTTTTTTGCATCGCATGACGGATTAAAAGTCTATGAAAATGGAAATTGGTATCAGACTAAATCCGAAAATAATGACTATATGGGTTTCAGCGCAGTACAAAAAGGTTTTTATACCAGCGGCCATCCGGGAAAGGATTCACAGCTTCCGAATCCATTAGGCATAAAAAGAAGTTTCGATAATGGGAAAACTCTAGAAAAGTTAGCGCTTGAAGGGGAGACTGATTTTCATGCAATGGGAGTTGGTTATGAGAATAATGTGATATATGTATTAAATCCACAAAAGAATTCCCTCATGGAAGCGAATAAATTATATGTGAGTGAAGATCAAGCGAAAACTTGGAAAGAAATAAGCGCCAAAGGATTAGGCAAAGAAATATTCAGCATTGCTGTTCATCCTAGTAACCCTGATATCGTTGCAATTGCAGGGAAAGAAGACATCTATTTATCAGAGGATAAGGGTGAGAATTTTGAACTGATTACGAAAGGGATGCAAGGAACCGCAGTGTTTTTAACGGAGAATCACCTCTGGTACGGAGGATATAACGATGAGGCCCGTTTAATCAAACGTTCTTTAACGGATGGTTCAGAAGAAGAGATTTCTCTTCCAAAAATGCAACAGGATGCTGTCATGTATTTAGCTCAAAATCCAAAAGATGATAAAGAAATCATTTTCTCTACTTTTAATGGCGATATTTATCAAACAAATGATGGAACGAAATCATGGGATCTTCTTGTAAAAGAAGGAAATTTACAAACTGGAAAGTGATCATAATAATGAATGCGGCTGTAAAAACGGCCGCATTTTTATATGAATAAAAGGGGGTACAAAAATATCATTCAGGTTTATTATTTGCATTTGGGTCCGGAGTAAAGTTAGGCCGATAGCCATCATATTTTACCATAGTCACCATTCCCGCTGAAGCATGGTGCAGATCATGGCAGTGGAAAAGCCAGTTTCCTGGGTTATCAGCTTTAAAAGCAACGACGTATTCATCACCCGGTTTTAAATTAATTGTATCTTTAATGATCGGTGATCCTTTGACGGGTTTGCCGTTTTTACTTAATACTTGGAAGAAATGTCCGTGTAAATGCATAGGATGGTCATCCATCATTGAATTGTTGACTAATTTCACTTTTACTAGGTCGCCTTTTTTAACATTGATCTTTTCAGTGTCAGGGAATGTTTTTCCATTAATGGTGTAAACCATGTTTTTTCCATCCATCATTGTATTAAGGTCCATTGTATATTCTACATCATACTTTTGATCTAATTTAAATTCTCCGTTTTTCGTACCGCCGTAATTTGTAAAAGTAAATTCAGGCAAATTTTTATCCTGATCGGACTGGTCTTTTGATTCAGTATTACCTTCATATTGAATCTTCGCTTTCATACCATCAGTGCCTTCCATATCGCCATGGCATTCGAGGTACCATTCACCGGGGTTGTCAGCAGTAAATTCAATGTCATAGCGTTCACCCGGTGCGATCGATATTAACTGGTCCTTTAATTCTTGTGGTTCATTTAATTCCTGGCCGTCTACTGCCACGACCTTAAATTTATGGCCGTGCAAATGAATTTTGTGTGACATAAAACCGATATTGGCTAAACGAATTCTAATTTTTTCTCCCTCTTTCACTTTAAGAGGCTCCACTAAATCTCCACTTTTTCCGTTAATCGTAAAAATATCATAATTATTCATGCTGTGTCTCATGGACTCACTGTCCATGCCGCTGTCATTGCTGCTTTCTTTCGGATCTGAGCTTTTATTTGAATCCATTCCGCCCATATTGCTGTGATCCATTCCACTCATATTGCCATGATTCATGCCGTTCATTGATGAATCAGCCTCTTTAGGATTACTCATCCACTCATCAAGCATAAGTGTGAAATCTCGGTCATAAGTTTTTTCTTTTGGTTCGACTAAAAAAGAACCGTAAAGCCCTTTATCAAGCTGATTGACACCATCTTGATGGGTATGGTACATATATGTTCCCGGATTGGCGGCAATAAATTCATAGGTAAAAGATTCTCCCGGTTGAACGGCATTTTGTGTTACTCCCGGAATGCCATCCATTTCATTTGGAACGGGAATTCCGTGCCAGTGAATGGAAACCGGGTCTGGAAGTTCATTTTTAAGTGTGATTTTCACTTTTTCTCCTTCTTTCACGCGAATTTGCGAACCGGGAACGGAACCGTTAAATGTCCAGGCTTTTACACTGACCTTATTGTTTAATTGGTGGATCGCTTCTTTTGCGACAATTGTAAATTCATTTCCTGTCAGTGTTTCAAAATTTGTAGTTTTCAGACTATCCATTTGGGTTTCTTCTCCGTTATTTTTTGATTCCCCCACGTTATTCATATTTTCATGATCCATACCACTCATTTTCCCATTTTGAGCAGAAGAACATGCTGCTAATATTAATATTACGAAGGACAATAGCGCTATCAATTTTAGCTTCATAGAAGCACCTCCTTATTTTTTCAACCTCTATCATAGTTGAGAATTTTGCAGAAAATATGGATTTAATTTATCGAATATTTGTATTTAAACAATGAAACATCACTTTTTAAAAAAATTTAAATAAAAAATTATTGATTACTAAGTATTTAAGGTTTTTTACAATAAATAAAATTATAATTCTGAAGATTTTGATGGTTCATAGATGCAAAAAAACGTAACGGATTTTTTCGATATAAGAGTCATAAATCTAAAAAATTACTGGATTCTGCATAGATTTTTGATAAATACTCTTTAGAATATATTTAATAAAGAAGATTCAGAGGTGTAAACTAGATATGGAAAATATACAGCCGCTTGACAGGGATGCGATTGCCAAAGGAAGGAAATATTGTTTTGGAAGCTTGCTGATATTGCAGCAGTTTAATTAATTGAAGAAAACAATTTCCTTTACATACTATACGGGGGTATGATATGATCAGAGTCGAGGAGGGAATCGTATGGTTTTCGAATTAGAAAATAATCCCTTCAAAGAAGAAGAGAGCTGCTGCATCGTTACAAGTGACAGGAAAAGCCATCATTCCGAAAAAGTGAAGAAAAATCTCATTACCCGCTTAAATCGGATTGAAGGACAAATCCGCGGAATAAAAGGTTTAATTGAAAAAGATACGTATTGCGATGATGTAATTACACAAATTTCAGCGACGCAATCAGCTTTAAATAGTGTGGCAAAAATTCTTCTGGAAGGACATTTAAAAAACTGTGTTGTCGATAGAATCCAGGAAGGCGACATGGAAGTTTTAGACGAAGTCCTTATTACAATCCAAAAATTAACGAAGCTGTAAAGGGAGATGACAAGCATGGAAAAAGTAACATTACATGTACAAGGAATGTCTTGCGGTCACTGCGTTAAGGCGGTTGAAGGCAGTGTCGGTGAGCTGAAAGGTGTATCAAATGTAAAGGTCTATCTTGAAAATGGCACTGTAGATGTTGAATACAATGCAGATGAAGTAACTCTTGATCAAATTAAGGAAACAATTGACGATCAAGGTTATGAAGTTGTCTAACTAGTGACGTGCCGGCAGTGCAGCACGCTCTCTTTTTTAAAAAATATACCCTATATAGGTATGAGGTGTTTGGCGATGAGTGAAAAAGTGTTAGAAAGCCAATTTCAAATAACCGGTATGACTTGTGCAGCCTGCGCTACCCGAATTGAAAAAGGTTTAAAGAAAATGGAAGGCGTACAGGATGCCAATGTGAATTTGGCTCTTGAAAAAGCCACCGTAAAGTTTAATCCTTCCGTAATGGGACCGGCTGATATTCAGAAAAAAGTAAGAGATCTTGGCTATGATATTGTAACTGACAAAGCGGAATTGATCCTTACAGGAATGACATGTGCCGCTTGTGCTACAAGGATTGAAAAAGGGCTAAATAAGATGGAAGGGGTTATCAATGCCACTGTTAACCTTGCTCTTGAAAAAGCAGCGGTTGAATATAATCCATCCATTGTTTCGCCTAAAGATATGATTCAAAGGGTGGAAAAACTTGGTTATGGTGCAAGTGTGAAAAGTGAAGATAATGATAAAGAAGCAGTCGATTATCGTTTGAAAGAAATCAAAACTCAACAAGGAAAGTTCATATTTTCTATGATATTATCGCTCCCGCTTCTTTGGTCTATGGTTGGACATTTCAGCTTTACATCGTTTATTTACGTCCCTGAAAGCTTTATGAATCCCTGGGTACAAATGGCACTGGCAACACCTGTTCAGTTTTTTATCGGAAAACAGTTTTATGTCGGTGCATATAAAGCGCTTCGAAACAAAAGTGCCAATATGGATGTACTGGTCGCACTCGGTACGTCTGCCGCTTATTTTTACAGTGTATTCTTAGCCATTCAGACGATTGTTAATAATACTCATTCAGTCGGACTGTATTTTGAAACAAGTGCCATCTTAATTACGTTAATCATTCTTGGAAAATTGTTTGAAGCGAAGGCAAAAGGACGATCTTCAGAAGCAATCAAGAAGCTCATGGGCTTGCAGGCCAAAACGGCAACCGTATTGCGTGATGGAGAGGAAAAAGAAATTCCGCTTGAAGAAGTCGTTGTCGGTGATATTTTGTTAGTTAAACCGGGTGAGAAAGTTCCGGTTGACGGTGAAATTTTGGAGGGACGCACCGCACTTGACGAATCGATGATTACGGGAGAAAGCGTCCCTGTTGATAAAACAGTAGGCGATACGGTAATCGGAGCCACTATCAACAAAAATGGTTTTATTAAAATAAAAGCAACAAAAGTCGGAAAGGATACGGCTCTTGCTCAAATCATTAAAGTAGTTGAAGAAGCTCAAGGCTCAAAAGCGCCAATTCAACGTTTGGCCGACTCGATTTCCGGCGTTTTTGTACCGATTGTTGTCGGAATTGCGGTTGTTACGTTTTTTATCTGGTATTTATGGGTTGCACCCGGGGATTTTCCAGAAGCATTAGAAAAATTAATCGCTGTTCTAGTCATTGCTTGCCCTTGTGCGCTGGGACTTGCAACACCTACCTCCATTATGGCGGGCTCGGGTCGTGCAGCTGAATATGGCATTCTTTTTAAAGGCGGAGAGCACCTTGAAATGACGCACAGGATCGATACCGTCGTGTTAGACAAAACGGGTACGATCACAAACGGTGCCCCTGTTTTGACGGATGTGATAACAGAAATGGACGAAGCGGAATTTTTAACGCTTGTCGGTTCTGCCGAGAAGCAATCTGAACACCCGCTTGCTCAAGCGATCGTAGAAGGGATTAATGAAAAGAATATAAATCTTAAGAATGCTGAGGAGTTCGAAGCAATCCCCGGCTACGGGATAAAAGCAAAGGTTGATGGGAAAGAAGTCCTGATTGGTACTCGTCGTTTGATGAATAAATACAATGTGGAAATTGAATATGCAATGAATCAAATGGACAGTCTTGAAAAACAAGGTAAGACAGCCATGCTTGCGGCGATTAATGGAACATTTGCCGGTATTGTTGCGGTAGCGGACACAATTAAAGAAACTTCAACTGAAGCTGTTAAGCGTTTGAAAGAGATGGGACTTGAAGTCATTATGATTACTGGCGATAACGAGCAGACAGCCCGTGCCATTGCTAAACAGGCAGGGATTGAAAATGTAATTGGGGAAGTACTTCCGGAAGGTAAAGCGGAAGAAGTGAAGAAACTTCAGATGCAGGGCAAAAAAGTAGCAATGGTAGGGGATGGTATTAACGACGCACCTGCACTGGCCGTTGCGGACATCGGGATGGCAATCGGAACAGGAACGGATGTCGCGATGGAAGCAGCTGACATCACACTGATCCGAGGTGACCTGAACAGCATTGCTGATTCAATCTTTATGAGCAAGAAAACGATTCAGAATATTAAGCAAAACCTATTCTGGGCTTTAGCCTATAACTCGCTCGGAATCCCGGTTGCCGCAATCGGTTTCTTGGCACCGTGGCTTGCAGGGGCTGCAATGGCGTTCAGCTCCGTGTCCGTAGTGCTTAACTCACTCCGTTTGCAAAAGGTCAGATTGTAGAAAGAGGTAGGAAATTCTTATAATCTAATACAGACATAAACACAAATTAGATAAAATGAAATCACAAAAAAACCTCATCATGACCGCCTGTCCGTTTTTGGGCAGGTTTTACTCGTTTTTAGTAATAATTACTTACGTTTTTAACATAAAGACAGAAGTCTTCCTTGTTAAAACAGGTATTTACGATAATTATTTTGAACCAAAATCCACTTTGTTACAGTGACCTCTTCAACAATCCACTCATTACCATTCGCCGTTTTATTTACATAATTATCGATAGATAATGAAAGCAGGCAATTTGTGAACATTTTGTGAATAAATTCTGTTAATTTAGAAAAAATATAGTTATAATAAAGGTACGAACAAAAGTAGGAGAGGAGAGAAAAATGATCAAGTTTCTTCCATATATGTACTTGCTGATTGCTATATTTTGTTTTGAAAACGGTTTCTTAAGCATTCAGATGCAAGAGTACCAACATACAATTTTATTGTTATGCTTAGCATTTTTTAATTTGATGTTATATAAGATTTTTCGCAAAGAGGCAAAAAAGCCGCATTTAAAGCTAATACGGAGTGCAAAACAATAACAAAAGGCGGCCACCGCAAGGGTGAACCGCCTTTTGTTTGAGATGGAGCAGGCCATCTATTACATATGATACATATGTCCGGAAGACATTACCCAAATGGAGCCTGCAACTGTTACAACCGCAATAAAAAATGCGTAAATAATATTGATCGTTTGCGCTTTGGCGTCTTCGCCTTCGTTCATATGCATGAACATATACAATTGAAGAACGGCTTGAACAATTGCAAGAGATCCAATAATCCAAATTATCGTCTTCAATGGCAAGGACGTTTTAAGAGCAACACCGGCAGCAGTAAACGTCAACACGAGTGACAATATGAACCCAACGACATGACTGACTGGAAAGCCTTTTGATTTCTTAGCCATATTACGACACCATCCCTGCTAAATAAACAAATGTGAAAATGAAGATCCAAACAACATCAAGAAAATGCCAGTATAGACCGATAATAAATGTTTTCCGGGCTGTTACCGGAGTCAAGCCGCGTTTCAGGAGCTGGATGATAATCAATACAGCCCAGCCGATCCCCATGCTGACGTGCAATCCGTGCGTGCCAAGCAATACGAAAAAGCTTGATAAGAAAGCACTTGTCTGCATCGTTGCACCTTCATGGACGTAATGAATAAACTCTGTTGCTTCCATGAATATAAAGCCTGCACCGAGAAGCAAGGTTAGAATCAGCCATGTTAACAATCCTTTTAGATTGTTTCGGCGCATTTCATAGATCGTAATTCCGCACGTAAAGCTGCTTGTTAAAAGAAGAATGGTCTCCACCATGACATCTTTGATCTTGAAAATATCATGAGGAGTCGGTCCGCCGGCGTACCGAGTGTCAAGGACTCCATAAGTAGCGAACAGCGTCGCAAACAGGACGATCTCCGCACCAAGGAAAATCCAGAAGCCTAAAATGTTCATTCTGTTTTGTTCTGTTTGATATTCTAGAGTCAAGGATGAATCCACTTTAGCCGACATGATTTTTCACCCCTTTATCAGTGTTTCTCCAAGAACGTTCAGTTTTAATAATTTCATCAATATGAACATGATAGCCATCATCATAGTCAAAGGAACGGAAAACAAGACCGGCAAGAATTCCGATTGTTGCAACAGCCGCTGCAATTGTCCATTCGAATACAAGGAAGAAACCGGCAACGCCAAATACGACTCCCATGTAAAAAGGAATCCATGAGTTGCTTGGCATATGAATCTCTTCTAATTCATCCTCATTCAATGTTAAGTCTATATTATTTTTCTTCATGTGCCAGAACGCATCAAGTGAATGAACTTCAGGGATTTTTGCAAAGTTATAGTGCTGCACCGGTGAAGCTGTCATCCATTCTAGTGTTCTTGCATCCCAAGGATCGTGGGACACATTCCTGTCAGCGTACCTTGCACTCCAGTAAATGTTGTAACAAAAAGCAATGAAACCGGCCGCTAAAATGACGGCTCCGATTGCCGAAACAACGAAAAGCGGTGTAAAGCCTGATTCTGCCGAGTACGTATAGGCACGGCGAACCGCTCCTTTTAATCCAAGGAAGAACATCGGCATGAACGTAACATTAAAACCGATTGTAAACAGCCAAAAGTGAACCTTGCCGATTTTTTCATTCAGCATATGGCCGAACATTTTTGGCCACCAGTAATAAAGCCCTGCAAAGACGGCAAAGACAACACCTGGTATTAGCACGTAATGGAAGTGTGCTACAAGGAACAGAGTATTATGATACTGGAAGTCAGCCGCAGCCATACCAAGCATAACCCCTGTCACACCGCCGATGACGAAGCATGGAACGAACGCCAGTGCCCACAGCATAGCGGTTGTAAATTTAATTCGACCTTTGCGCATCGTAAATAGCCAGTTAAACATCTTAACACCGGTCGGAACGGCAATAAGCATCGTTGTAATCGAGAAAACAGAGTTAACAGCCGGTCCGGAGCCCATTGTGTAGAAGTGGTGCACCCAGACGAGCATACTTAATACTGAAATTGCAACAATTGAGAAAACCATCGATTTATAACCGTAAAGACTTTTTCTTGAAAAAGTTGCAATAACCTCTGAGAACATGCCAAAGGCTGGAAGAACCACGATATACACTTCCGGGTGTGCCCATAACCAGAACAAGTTTGCCCAAAGCATGTCAAGACCGCCGCCTGCTAATGTAAAGAAATGTGTTCCGAAAATACGGTCAAATGTCATTAATGCAAGAGCAACCGTAAACATCGGGAATGACGCTACAATAATAATGGAAGTAATAAATACCGTCCATGTAAACATCGGCATTTTCATCAATGTCATGCCTTTAGCCCGCATTTTCAAGATTGTCACGATAAAGTTGATGCCTGTCATCAATGTACCAATTCCGGCAATCTGCAGGGCAACCGCATAATAGTTGTTCCCGATGCCAGGACTGAATTCTTTCCCGGAAAGAGGGAAGTAAGCTGTCCACCCGGCATCAGGTGAACCGCCAATAACAAACGAAATATTAAACAGCATGGCTCCGCTGAAGAAGAGCCAAAAGCTCAGTGCGTTTAACTGCGGGAAAGCAACGTCCCTTGCCCCGATTTGCAGCGGCACAACTACGTTCATCAAACCGATAAGAAGCGGCATCGCCATGAAAAGGATCATAATGACGCCGTGGGTTGTAAAAACTTCATTATAATGTTGGGCATCTAAAAATCCCATTTCAGGCTGTGCTGTTTGGGCTTTCATCAAAAGACCGTCGACTAAACCTCGGAAAAACATTAATACACCGGAAAGAATGTACATAATTCCGATATTTTTATGGTCAACCGTAGTAAGCCATTCTGTCCAAAGCCATTTCCACTTCTTAAAATAAGTGAGTGCTGCGATAATTCCAACCATTGTCAAGACAATCGCGATTTGTGAACCAACAATTAACGGATCCCCGGTAATTAAGATTTCATTCCATTTAATGCCCACTATGTCCACCTCCGTGAGTTTCTTTGTCTACGGTAAGATCGTGATGATTCATATCGCTGGCTTCAAGGTGAGATTGATTCATATGGTGATTTCCTGAGTTCTCAGGATCTTCAAACGTTTTCCCTTGATAACCATGGCCTCTGTAAAGTTCAGGGTTTGTGTACGTTTTTGAGTTCGGGTCAGCATGGTTTACCCATCCAAGGTGCGTATTGGAGTAAGTTAAGCGTCCGAGATGAGTTGGCTCAAGCAATTTTTCGTATTTTGCTTTGGTCAGCTTAGGTGCTTTCTCTTTTACATCTTTTACCCATTTGTCAAATTCTTCTTTCGTTTGGGCCTGGACTTCAAACTCCATTTCCGCAAAACCTTTACCGTTAAAGTTTGAGTTGCGTCCCAAGTAAGATCCAGGATTATCGGCAACAATGTACAATTCTGTTTCCATTTTATTCATTGTATATTTTTGTCCTGATAAAGCCGGAACCCAGAAGGACTGCATAGTCCCTGCAGAAGTAAGCTTGAATTGAACAGGTGTATCTTCAGGGATATTTACGTAATTGACTGTTTCAATACCTTGTTCAGGATAGCTGAAGATCCATTTCCAATCTGCCGAAGTCACATGAATGGTGATCGGATCTTTTTTTTCATATCCTTTTGGAATCTCTTCTAATTGATAAAGCGTTTTCACGGTAGGAATCGTTAAGGCAATCACAATCAAAATCGGTATGGCAGTCCAAATAATCTCCAAAACGGTGCTGCCATGTTCTTCCGGAGGTTCATAATCTTTGTTTTCCGGTCTTTCGCGGTATTTCCAAACAATCCAGCCAAACAGGCCAAATACCACGACAATGACAAGCGCCATAAGAATGAGCGACCAGTTTATGAGCTCGGTTATGCTTCTCGCTGCCGGTCCTTGAGGTTCAAAAACTACCATATTTGTTTCACATCCGCTTAAAAGCAGGAGAAACAGAATGGTAATGAACGAAACTAAAAATCCTCTCTTTGACTTCATTTTGCATCTCCTTTCGAATGAAACGAAGAAACGAACAAATGTCACAAAATATTGCTCAAAAATTCACAAATCTGACAAAAATAAAAGTCGATTTAGTTCATTTCTTCACATCTCGACATAAATAGATAGTAATTATTTTTACTATTATTAATGTATAAATGATATTAACATATCTATTGGTGTAAAATTGTGAAAAGTTTGTTACGAATTACACAAGTTTAAATTCCAGGAAATTGAAATAATCGAGTTATATTAATATCAAGTTATTTCCAATAATCGTTTGAGAACTTTATCACCTTTCTCTTTGCGTACTGTACAGGGATATGATAAAGTTAAAGGAAGGAGGGAATCTGAATGGTTTTTGAATTAGAAAATGATTCCTTGCAAGATGAGTCCTGCTTGACCGTTACAAGTAACAGAAAAAGCCATCATTCCGATAAAGTGAAGAAAAATCTCATTATCCGCTTAAATCGGATTGAAGGACAAATCCGCGGAATTAAAGGGTTAATTGAAAGAGATACGTATTGCGACGATGTGATTACACAAATTTCAGCAACTCAATCAGCTTTAAACAGCGTGGCAAAAATTCTTCTGGAAGGCCATTTAAAAAACTGCGTTTTGGAAAGAATTCAAGAAGGTGACATGGAAGTTTTAGATGAAGTCCTTGTCACGATTCAAAAGTTATTGAAAAAATAAGATGAAGTGACTCTTAATCAAATTAAAGCAACAAAACCTGTTTTAATTGTAAAAAATTTAATTTTATCGACAAACAAAATATTGAGATTAATTGGTGGAGCCTGTCAACAAGGGATAGCTATGTCTATTGTTGACAGGCTCCTTTTGTATTTTTTAGTTTTAGAAATAAAGAAAGGCGGTTTTTAGATGTTCATACTTCAATTAGCGATTATTTTATTTGCATCCAAAATTGCCGGGGACGTAAGCGTAAGATTAGGGCAGCCTTCCGTTCTTGGGAAACTTCTGATTGGAATAATACTCGGACCTTCTGTTTTAGGATTAGTGACGAATACAGATACACTAGCACAGTTTAGTCAAATTGGTGTGATATTGCTTATGTTTATTGCGGGATTAGAAACGGATATTGATGAGTTTAAACGAACTGGAAAAGCTTCCGCCTTTGTTGGTGTTGGCGGGATAATTGTTCCGCTTGTTTCAGGATTTTTGTCCGGAATGATACTAAATCTTACACCTGTCCAATCTTGGTTTTTGGGTTTATTGCTTTCAGCTACCAGTGTAAGCATCTCTGTTCAAGCACTTAAAGAGATGAATCTTTTAAAATCTCGTGAAGGGGCAGCCATTTTGGGAGCAGCCGTTATTGATGATATATTAGTTATTATTGCATTGGCGTTTTTAATGAGTCTTGCCGGCGAAGATGTCAATTTAGGCACGGTTGTATTAAAGAAATTGTTTTTTTTCGCGGGAGCTATCCTTATTGGATGGAAATTAGTTCCTTGGTTTTTGAAAAAGTTTGCATCGATAAAAGTTACGGAAACTGTCATTTCGTCAGCTTTAATTATCTGTTTTGTTTATGCGTTCTTTGCAGAATACACAGGTGTTGCCGCGATTATCGGAGCTTATATAGCAGGAGTTGCGATAAGTTTAACTGATTTCAAACAAGAAGTGTTCGAAAAAATTGAAACCATTAGTTATTCCATTTTTGTTCCTGTATTCTTTACATTTATTGGGATTACTGCTCAGTTTTCTGGTATTGCTGAAAAATTAGGGCTTATCGTTTTATTAAGTATATTAGCTGTTCTAACTAAGTTAATCGGTGCATCAATAGGTGCAAAAGCAGCTGGATTCTCATGGAATAGCTCATTCGGGATAGGGGCGGCAATGGTGTCCCGTGGTGAAGTAGCATTAATTATCGCCGCCATTGGTTTAGAAACGAAGCTATTGAGTCAAGATATGTTTACAGTAATTGTTGCCGTGATACTCGTGACAACTATTGTCACTCCGCCTATGATGAAGTGGATTTTTAACCGGAAAATGCAAACAGGGTTTGGAAGGAGGTAGTTGTAAGAAAAACCGGGTATCCGAAAACCCGGTCTCTTTTAATGTAATAGAATGGAAGCTTAGAAATGTGGGTTGACGGCTCATAAATGAAAATAAAGGCTGATAAATCAGAATGACGGCTCATAAATTGAAATAAAGGCTCATATATCAAAATGACAGCTCATAAATCGAAATAAAGACTCATAAATGAAAATAAAAGCTCATAACTTTCCCTTGATTATAATTCGTAGAGAGTAAACATCTCATTTTTTACTAAAAAAAGCTCCTTTTACGTTAAAATTCCTATAAAAAATGAAGTTTAGAGTGTAAAACTTTGTAAAAAACTTCGTTTTGACACAACAAAGACAAAACGAATTACGAAAAAACCGAAAAGCGATAGAATAATTTGGAAGGATTCAGCTTTATCCCTTGAAAATGCGAAAAACTCCTTGTTGAGTGATCAAATTTTTCCTACCATTCAAAAAAAGAGGTTGCCGAATGAATCGCCAACCTCTTTTATCATTTATATCATCGTTTTTTCTTTTCGGTTTCCAGTAATGAAAGAGAGTGTTGCCAAGATCAATAATATGAAAAGGCAAACGGTAGTACCGATAATATTTTCTTTATTGAAAAGAAAAGAGATGAAGAAAATCAATAAAGAAAAGATGGCAAATATCGTTGTGTATGGGAACCATTTTAGCTGAAAGAATGGTTTCTCTTCATAACGGGAACGTAGCTTTAGTTGAGCGAAACAAATACTCATCCATATTAACATCACTGTAAAACCAGGAATGGACATAAGATAACTAATGACTTGATCAGGAGTCATATACGCTAAGTAAACACCAATCATAAGGCAGATTCCGGTAATCATAATGCCTTTTATCGGTACTCCTTGCTTCGAAATCTTTAATAATCTTTTCGGTGCATCACCGCTTTGAGCCATGGCATAAAGTGTTCTGGAAGTAGCATACATACCGGAGTTTGCAGCCGATAATACAGCTGTTAAAAGGACAAAATTCATGACATGAGCTGCACCGGGAAGTCCTGTTATGCTGAACACTTGAACGAACGGACTATCTTCGCCCGAAACTTTATTCCATGGCATTAAGCCGCAAATAATAAGAATAGGAAGGATATAAAAAAGGATCACTCTCCATACGACACCTTTTATTACTTTCGGTAATACACGTTTGGCATCTTTAGTTTCTGTAACGGCTACACCAATCAATTCTGCTCCGCCATATGAAAACATAACGACTAATAAGGCACCCAAAATTCCTCCCATTCCATGAGGAAAGAACCCGCCGTTTGCAGTGTAATTGGCCAAAGGATCACCAATAGAACTCGGGATGAATCCTAATAAAATAAAAAATCCTAAAATAATAAAAGCGATTAATGCCAATATTTTGATTCCTGCAAACCAAAACTCAAGCTCACCATAGTACTTCACTTGAAACAAATTAATCCCCACGATCACAACTGCACAAAGGAAACTTAAAAGCCATAATGGGGCAGATGGAAACCAAAATTTCAAGAAACTACCTGCTGCTAATATTTCAACAATGGTCACAATAATCCAGTTTATCCAATAAAGCCATCCTACGATAAAGGATACGCGAAACCCGAAAGCTTTATGGATCAGATGTTGAACGTTCAAGTTTGGATAAACAATTGCCATCTCAGCCAACGCGGCCATGACGATAAATAATAACAGTCCGCCTAAAAGATAGGCAAAAACGACACTCGGACCCGCTATATTAAGAGTATCTGAACTTCCTTTAAAAATTCCCGTTCCAATCATGCCACCTAAAGCAATTAACTGGACGTGCCTCGGTAATAAACCTTTCTTTAACTCTTGCTGACTTTTTTCCATGTTGCTCCTGCCTTCCTGTCAAAATTTATGTATAAAAAATTTCGAATATAAGTTAAAAATCCCTACTGGAAATCCAGCAGGGACGAAATCGATCGCGGGTATGACCAGGGTGTTTGCTAGATATTTCATGCTTCTACGTTATAACAGCTTTTTTCCGTCTTTGCCGTCTTTTCTTCAAAAACTTTTTACAGTAAGAATATGATTCAAACTTGCTTATACGTTTATATAAAAACAAATTTTGCTTTATCCCTTTAAAGCTTTATATCAAACAAGTGACAATACTTATTCTAGTGTTTTTTCTTAACGATTGTCAATTGCTTTTATTATATGGAAATAAAAACATGTGATTTGTGTTATAAACCTATTTATCGAAATTTTCTAAATAATACTTTGTTAATTTACCAATTTACTAAACTAAAGTATTATTTTAAGATAACATTATAAAGAGATTATCTTCACAATCTTTTATTGAGTGAAGAAAGAAAGGTGAGTTTTGAATTGAGTAACAAAAAGTGGGGATTATGGATCCTGACAACATTTGTCATAGGAAACATGATAGGTGGCGGAATTTTCATGCTGCCGGCTAATTTAGCACAAGTCTCAAGCCCTATTGGCTCGACTCTCGCATGGGGAGTGACCGGGTTAGGCGTGTTTATGATCGCTCTTGTATTCGGGAATTTAGCTTTGAGACGACCGGATTTAAAGGCAGGACCTCAGAGCTACGCTCAAGCAATGTTTTCTTTGCCAAAAGCAGGGAAAATTGCCGGATATAGTATGGCTTGGGGATACTGGGCTGCCAATTGGGCTGCAACTGCTTCCGTTTTTATTACATTTGCCGGATATTTATCTACTTTCTTTCCTATTATGCAGAGTGTGAAACCGTTGTTCTCGATCGGTTCATTTCAGTTAGAGCTAGGTAAAACGATCACAGTCCTTGTTTGCACGATTATGCTTTGGGGGATACAATTTATTCTCTCTCATAACTTTGATAGTGCGGGAAAAATGAATCTTTTAGCGACGGTCACAAAAATACTTGGATTTGCTTTATTTATTGTTTTGACCATTTTTGTATTTGATGCAGCGAATCTTGGAAACGGGAAAGAATTTGTCGATTCAACCGGGGATCAAGTTTCATTAGGCGGCCAAATCAATGCAGCTGCGATTGCGACTCTTTGGGCATTTATTGGCATCGAATCGGCTGTGATGCTGTCCAACCGTGCAAAATCTCAAAGCGATGTAAGAAAAGCAACCATCATCGGGTTAGTCATCTCCATTCTTATTTATGTTGGAATCACTTTATTAACAATGGGAGCATTAACGCAAGATCAGCTTAGAGAGTCGCAAAAACCTTTAGTGGATGCATTAGAAGCGGCAATTGGAGGTAGCGGTGCTGCCATTATGGCATTACTTGCCCTTATTTCTCTTTTCGGATCAACCGTGGGATGGATTGTTGTAAGTTCGGAAGTACCATACCAGGCAGCCAAGGTACAATTATTTCCGGCACTTTTCGCGAAAACGAACGAAAAAGGAAGTCCTGTCAATTCCTTGACACTAACAAATATCATGACTCAGCTCTTCCTTTTTTCAACGGTATCCCAAACAATTGCAGAAGCCTATAATTTCGCCATTGTCGTTGCTACACTAGCCTACTTAATTCCTTATCTTGTTTCTGCCATCTATCAATTAAAACTAGTCATTACAGGAGAAACATACGATAAAATAAAAGGTTCAAGAATAATGGACGGAGTGATGACAATCCTTGCATTATTTTACTCTCTATGGGTCATTAAAACAGGAACCGGTGACATGAAAACCTTTTTATTAGGGATCGGTTTGTTTATTTTCGGTTTATTGCTATATCCACTCATCATGAAAAACACACCGAAAGTAAGTGAAAAAAAGAAAGCAGCTTAAAAAGAGCTTGAGCCAAAGTTCATCAAACTTTAGCTCTTTGCTTTTTTCAAAGTGTTTTCGTTCTTCACTGATTAATGCTTATTCCATGAGGTCGATCACAAATTTTCATCAAGAGAAATCAATATTTGTTTAAAAAATTTCTACCAGATGAACGCCAATCCGATGATCGCTCCTAAGGCAATTCCAAAAACAAAGCCGGCGCCAAAGCCAAAGCCCCAAGGCATACCGTAACCCCCATAGTTTCGGGGTCTGCCAAACGGACGAAGAAACACTCGGTTTGGAGAAACACGCTCAATAATTCCCCGATGAACACGTCCGTCACGCGTTCTAATTTGCACAGCTCTTCCAATGCCGCGATTACACATATGGTAATAACGTTGAACAGACATTTATCCATACACCTCTCATATACTTGTCAAATTTCTAGCCATTAATAGGTTATGTCCAAACGTTGATGGATGAATAGTTGATGTCACAAGGCGAATGTGGAAAAGCATCCTACCTTTGTAAATGGTACGACTGAGCATTTATGGATGGGTTTCATCATCGGGTGTGCTACTATAGTTAGGAATAATGAATAAATGAGGTGTTGACATGAAAATTGAAGTTTGGTCTGATTTTGTATGTCCGTTTTGTTATATTGGGAAGCGTCGGTTAGAACAGGCGTTGGCTCAAGTTCCGTATAAAGATCAAGTAGAGATTGAATATAAAAGCTTTGAGCTTGATCCGAATGCACCAAAGGATAGTGAAAAGAACATTCACGAATTACTTGCATCGAAATATGGGATGAGTGTTGAACAAGCCAAACAATCGAATGATGGTATCAGACAGCATGCAGCCAGTGTCGGGTTGACATATCACTTTGATACAATGAAGCCGACGAATACATTTGATGCCCACCGGTTGGCTAAATTTGCGAAGACCAAAGGAAAAGAAGCCGAAATCACCGAAAAACTGCTTTATGCGTACTTCACAGAATCTAAGCATATAGGTGATCATGGAACTCTGGCTGATATCGCAGAATCAGTTGGATTAGATCGACAAGAAGCATTAAATGTCCTTCAAGATAAGAATGCTTATGCAAATGACGTACGCATTGACGAAGCAATCGCGCAGCAATATGGCATTCGCGGGGTACCTTATTTTGTCATCAATCAAAAATATGCGATCTCCGGTGCCCAGCCAACTGAAACGTTTGTGAATGCAATTAATAAAGTATGGCAAGAGGAATCCTCTGCACCAAAGTTCCAGGATCTTTCAACAGACAGTGCAGAAGATGCCAGCTGCGTTGATGGAAATTGTGCGATTCCGGGTAGACAGGAGTAGGATTTACGTAATGTAAAGTGACGAGCGTTGCAAAGGAAAACGTGGAAACATTCAATTGATGTGAGAGTGTCCCGAAAGTATAACTTTTGGGGCACTTTTTTGGTTTACTTCAGTAAAAAATGATATAGCTAATTGTGACGAATTAAATTTTTACAAAAGACTAAATTATTCTATAATTTAAGTAAAACGTTCCCAGCTTTAATTATTCGAGAGAGACCAAAAAACTAGGTGTAAAGGGAGATTTGAATGTCTAAACCTATTATTATTGATTGTGATCCCGGGATTGATGATGCTTTGGCCATTCTTCTTGCATTCGCTTCTGAGGAACTGGACGTGAAACTTATTACAACTTGTGCAGGGAATCAAACGATAGAGAAGATTACAAGTAACGCCTTAAAGTTAGTAAGTTTTATCGGCGAGGAACAAATTGAAGTCGCAAAAGGGGCAGACAAGCCTTTACTGCGAGATTTGGTCATTGCACCTGAAGCACACGGCGAGTCAGGGTTTGGGGAAGTAGAATTGGGAGAGCCTATCTGTTCAGTAAGCAAACGTTCGGCATTGGAAGCGATGAGAGATGTGATTTTCACTTCCGATCAAAAAGTGACTATCGTCGCAATTGGACCACTCACCAATGTTGCTCTTTTAGTAAAATCGTATCCGGAGGTCGTTCACAAGATCGAACAACTGTCAATCATGGGAGGGGCTTGTTTTGGAGGAAATTGTACGCCTGTAGCAGAATTCAATATATATGTAGATCCGGAAGCCGCTCAGATTGTTTTTAACTCAGGAATTCCAATTACCATGTTCGGGCTGGACGTCACCCATCAAGTTCCGATGTTTAAGGAGGAAATTGAACGAATTCGCCATATTGGCAATCAAACAGGTAAGATCGTTGCGGGCATGTTGGACTTTTATTTTCGAGACGATCGTGTTGACGCCATTCATGATCCTTGTGCAGTAGCCTATCTTATTGATCCATCGTTATTTACGGTCATGCCTTGCAACGTTGAAGTGGAAACAAAAGGCGAATTTACGAGAGGACAAACTGTAGTAGACAAACAAAATATAACAGGTAAGCAAAAAAATGCGAATGTAGCGTTTGAAGTGGACCGAGAAAGACTGGTAGGGATGATTTATAAGGCGATCAAAAAATTGAAATAAGTAATGTTAAAAAGCTCCTTTACCTATTATCCAAACGGTTGATGATATATAACAGGAGTAATATGGAGAAGAGTGTTTCCTCATTCGGATCATGTGGAGTGCAGTTCACTGCTTGTTAGGAAAGATAAATAAAGGATGTAATAATGAGTTCAGATCCTATCGAATCATCGGTAGGATTTTTTTGTTTAGAATGAATCGTGATGAACCTATCTTAAATGACGCAATTTTAGTTGAGGATTTTTTCGACAATGTCTCGAAAGTTTTTCATTGTACTCTTTCGCCTTATTGATTATATGATCATCCTGTTTCCGTTTTGAATGGTTTTACGAACCCAATAAAAATAGGTATTTGAATCAGTAACAATACCCAATGATCGTTCATATTTTGTTGAGGAAAGTATTCGAAATAGTAATGGATCCACCTATTTCACAGTTGTTTTTGTGATGATGCTCGTTCTGCTCCCACTTTGATGTTGCTCGCCCCTTGTTAAATTATCTTAGGAGGTTATGAAAATGTATGATTTCCAAAACGAACTCCAAACATTGAATATTGGAGATTTCCAGGCGAACGAGGCAGTTCCTTTTGACCCAAACCAGTACTATGTTGATCAGACTAGACAATTCGGTGGTTTTGGTGGTTTTGGTCGTTGTTTTAGTTGTTTTAGATGCTTTAGCTGTTTTAACTGTTTTAACTGTTTTAATTGTTTCCGTTGCTCTAATTGCTTTAATTGCTCACGTTGCTCTAATTGCTCCAATTGCTCTCGTTGCTCTCGTTGCGGCGGCGGTCGTTGCGGCGGTTAATAGTTCTAGTTTCCTAACGGAAACCGTGGTTGCCTAAGGAGAAGAAACCGCCCCTGCATAAGTTGTTGCAGGGGCTCTTCTCTCTAAGATTAAACATAAAGGACAAATTGCAGTACATAAGATTATAGTGGTGATCATGCAGATTTGAGAACAGCAACGGCTAAGGAGGAGCGAAATGACAAATTTGAACCCTTCTATGCGTCTGAAAGTGAAAAGGGACACGTTTTTTCTCCCTGATCCAAACAGCGGTGTGTATTTTCGGAACAACTTATGTTCGTTCCGTATGGAAGGCAGTACGATCGATCAGTGGGTTGAAAAGCTGATACCGATGTTCAACGGGGAGTACACGTTGGGGAAATTGACAGAAGGATTGCCGGGTCCATACCGGGACAGGGTGTATGAAATTGCAGAAGTGCTGTATCGAAATGGGTTTGTTAGAGATGTAAGCCAAGACCGTCCGCATCAATTGTCGGATCAAGTTCTTAAAAAATATGCTTCTCAAATTGAATTTGTGGACAGTTTTGTCGGTTCAGGGGCGTACGGTTTTCAAGCCTATCGCCAATCCAAAGTGTTGGCAGTTGGCTCCGGTCCTTTTTTTGTTTCGCTGGTTTCTTCGTTGATTGAATCCGGATTGCCAAAGTTTCAAGTGCTAATCACAGACTCGGTACCGACCAATCGACGGAGGTTGATGGAACTCGTGGCACATGCCCGTAAAACAGACCCTGAAGTAGCGGTAGAGGAGGTTACACTAAAGACGGAGGGGGAAAGTTCTTGGCGGGAAATTGTGAAACCGTTTGATTCGATTTTGTATGTGTCCGAAGAGGGCGATGTAGAGAAACTGCGGCTTCTTCATAAAGTTTGCAGGGAAGAGAAGAAGGTGTTTCTCCCCGCTATATGCCTGCAACAGGTGGGTCTGGCGGGTCCGTTAGTACATCCGGACTCTGATGGGTGCTGGGATTCTACGTGGTGCCGCATCCACCAATCTGTATTATGCAGAGACCAGCAATTACCCGCCTTCTCTTCCACAGCCGGAGCGATGTTGGCTAATGTGATCGTGTTTGAATTGTTTAAAAAGGTAACAGGAGTAACCGAAGTGGAACAAAAGAATCAATTCTTTCTGCTTGATCTCGATACGTTGGAAGGAAACTGGCATTCGTTCCTGCCTCATCCACTGGTGACCGGACGAACATCAGCTAAATGGGTTGAAGATTTTGATATGCGGCTCGAACAAGGCTTGAGCCAAGGCGAGCCGAGTGAATTGCTTCTTTTCTTCAACCAGTTGACATCAGAGGAATCAGGGATTTTCCATATTTGGGATGAGGGAGATTTAACCCAGCTGCCGTTAGCTCAGTGCCGCGTTCAGGCAGTCGACCCGTTGTCGGAGGGACCGGCTGAGCTGCTGCCGGACATTGTTTGTACAGCTCTGACACATGTGGAGGCACGAAGGGAAGCGGGTCTGGCCGGGATTGAAGCGTATGTGTCACGAATGGCCGGTTTGCTCGTTACGACTCTGCCTCCTCATAAAGAAGTAGAGAAAAGGATGGTAAAACCTCAGGAATTTGTTGGGATTGGAACAGGAGAAACGTTTTCGGAAAGTGTTTGCCGCGGGTTGCAAAAGTGTTTGGACGAGGAGCTGAAAAAGCAACAGGTCAATCAGAAGAATGTTGTTGCTCGGGTACAGCTGGGTACGGTAGAAGATGAACGCTGCCGATTTTATTTGCAGGCACTGACCACGATGCAGGGAGCACCGATAATCGGCTTGGGAGAAGAAGTCTCCGGTTTCCCTGTGGTATGGGTCGGTACGAGGGAAGGCTGGTATGGCAGTGCAGGTTTGAATATCACAATGGCGTTACGGAAAGCGTTGCAACAGGCGCTTATGAAGGCACAAAACCAGGCGGCTAACCTCACGACGCAAGCATTGGAGGCACCGTCCGTGCTTCTGGAAGAAAAAGTTCCGCAAAACTTTGTAATCCCTGCGTGTGAAGAAACGACACAATCCGAGGTTTTACAGTCTGCTATGCAGATCTTGGAACGGAACGGGAAGCGGCTCTTGGTCTTCGAACTAGAGCTGGAACCATTTTTAAAAGAGAAACTGGCAGGGGTGTTTGGTGTTTTGTTGCGAGAGGAGGAATCCAGGTGATTGCTGTCGTGGCGGTTGTTGGAGAAGGGGTATTGGCGGACTACGTGTACGGAGAACTGTCCAGCCAATACAAGGTAATTCGTCAAACCGATTTTGAGGCAGGAATACCGGAAACGGCTGATTTGGCTCTGGTGCTGCACGATGCCTGGAATCCATCTGTTCATAAAAAAGCGGAAGAGGTGTTGCGGCCAACCGGCACCCCTTGGCTGCGAGGTTTCGTTTCATTTGGCGAGGGTGTGGTCGGGCCGCTCGTTCGCCCTGGTACACCGGGATGCTCCCAGTGTGCAGACCTGCGACATCTCATGGCAGGACGCGACCGTAAAGAAACGTGGGAGATACAGCAGAGACTGGAGGCGCGCGAAGGAATGCCGAGTGACGCATGGGCATCGCGCACGGGACTTTTGCAGTTGGCTCACCTGCTCGGGGCAGAGGCACAGAGGGTCTTGCAAGGTGATCAGGCTTATTCGGAAGGACGGGTATATTTAATCAACTTGAAAACACTAAAGAGTTCATGGCATTCCTTTCTTCCCGACCCGTTGTGTCCGGTCTGCGGTGGATTACCCGACGATTCACCGGCGGCGGCCCGAATTTCGCTGCAGCCAAGTCCGAAGATCAGCACCGACAGTTACCGCTGCCGTTCGATGGATGATTTGAGCAAAGTTCTGGTCAAAGACTATCTGGACCAACGGACCGGCTTTTTGAATGGTAAAATGTATGACCTCGTGCCGCCATTTGCCGATGTAAGTGTCAATCTCCCTTTGTTCACGGGGGATGAGGGAGCAGCAGGCCGGACACATTCATACGCAGCAAGTGAGTTGACTGCCATTTTGGAGGGGTTGGAGCGGTACTGCGGTTTGGAGCCCCGCGGCAAACGGACAGTGGTTTATGACAGTTACCGCAATCTGGAAGATCAAGCGCTCAATCCTGTCAAGGTAGGCGTGCACGCTAAGGAACAGTATGTGAGGCCCGGTTTTCCATTTAAACCGTTTAATCCTGATCGCCCAATTCATTGGGTTTGGGGCTATTCGTTTTTGCAAGAGCGTTCGATTCTGGTTCCGGAGCTTCTTGCCTATTACAGTTTGGGCTGCGGACACCAGGGATTTGTCTATGAAACGTCCAACGGATGCGCGTTAGGAGGAAGTTTGGAGGAGGCCATTTTTTACGGTATTTTGGAAGTGGTAGAGCGTGATTCGTTCCTGATGACTTGGTATGCGCAGCTGACTCTCCCGCGGCTTGACCCTTATTCGGCCAACGACCAAGAGCTGCAGCTGATGATCGACCGTGTTCGGGCGGTGGCGGGATATGATCTGTATTTGTTTAACTCGACGATGGAGCACGGAATTCCAAGCGTTTGGGCGATGGCGAAAAACAGGAAGGAAAAGGGATTGAATATTATTTGTGCGGCCGGAGCTCATCCGGACCCGGTTCGGGCGGTGAAAAGTGCGGTTCACGAGTTGGCTGCCATGATGCTGACGCTTGACGAGAAATTTGAAGCGAACCGGGAGGAATATTTGCGAATGCTTCAAGATTCTTCCCTGGTACAGAACATGGATGATCATGGCATGCTGTACGGTTTGCCGGAAGCGGAAGAGCGCCTGCAGTTTTTGCTGGATGATCATCGTCCGTTGCGAACGTTTGACGAGGAATTCAAGTGGAAGACGAGGCATGCAGACCTGACCGATGATCTGAAAGACATTCTTCAGGTGTTTCGTCGATTGAACCTCGATGTGATTGTGGTGGACCAGACGACACCGGAAACGAAACGAAACGGACTGTATTGCGTGAAAGTGCTGATTCCGGGGATGTTGCCGATGACATTCGGACATCACCTTACCCGCATAACAGGGCTGGAGAGGGTGCTGAAGGTACCAATGGAACTCGGGTATGTGAAACAACCGTTGACACTTGAACAACTCAATCCACATCCGCATCCGTTTCCATAATCGGTGACAAGGAGGCAGGAGGATGAATCTAGAGGAATTTCTGCACAATCTACATTTTGACATTGACAAGGTAAGCCCGCCGGACTGGGAAGTGGATTGGGAAGATGCACCGCTTGCGTATAAGCTCTACCGTGGTTTGCCTGTAGTTCCATTGTCTCCGGAAGTACCGCTGACACTTGAAGAACAAGAAGCACCCGTAATGCCTGACCTTTGTGAAATCGGTCATTTTCTCTGGTATGTATTCGGACTTACTCAATTTTCCCAGTCAGTTTTAACCTTGGATTCCACAGAACAAGCGGCAAACCTAATGCAGTCATATCGGCGGTTTGCTCCTTCCGGTGGAGCGCTGTATCCAAACGAATTGTATGTGTATCTGAAGATCGAGGATTTGCCTGCCGGGGTGTACCATTATGATGTGGCACACCACCGCTTAGTATTGTTGCGAGAAGGCAATTTTGATTCATATATAGCCCGGGCTCTCGGCAACCGCTGTGACGTGTCCGCTTGTTTCGGTACTGTTTTTGTATCGACAATGTTTTGGAAAAATTTTTTTAAATACAATAACTTTGCCTACCGTCTGCAAGGGCTGGATGCCGGTGTATTGATTGGACAGTTGCTGGAAGTGGCGAAACGGTTTGGCTTTGCATCGGGGGTGTACTTCCAATTTCTTGATCGGGCCGTCAACCATCTGCTTGGGCTATCCGAACAGGAGGAGAGCGTGTATGCGGTTATCCCGCTATCGGTGGAACCAACAAGCTGGTTTTCAAACGGGAGTGACATAGACGGGATTGCCTCTGCCGCCGAATTGTGCCGAGAGTTGCCGGCGGTTCAGCATAATCACTACGTCCGGTCACGGAGGGTCAAAGAGTATCCGATGTTAACAAAGATGAATAAAGCGTCTATGCTCGAATCAACGCGATCGTTTTGTCAGTTCAGGGCGAAGGAGAGTAAGAATTGTGAGGGTGAAGCGGTAGCTCTGCCTCACGTGGAGCGGTTGTCGTATGATCTGGCGTCGGCCTGCCGTAAGCGATATTCACCGGACATGGATTTCGTTTTGGGAAAGGTAAGTCAACTGCAACTGGCCACTTTGCTGCAGGAGGCGACGGCTTCCTTCTCGTACCGAAATGATTTGGATGGACCACATAAAAACGAGACACGTGTCTCAATATATGGCTGTTTGTATAATGTTGAAGGCATTCCGGATGGTGCTTATCATTATGACAGCACTGCACATGCGTTACGGCAGGTACATCCCGGAGATCATCGGCTCAGGCTGCAATACGGAATGTCTCTGGATAATGTAAATTTGATCCAAGTCCCCCTCTGCCTCCATGTGGCAGGTGACAAGGATTACTTTAAAACCGAACTTGGGTACAGAGGATACCGTATTCAACAAATGGAAGCAGGAATGCTCGTGCAACGATTACTGTTAGCGGCGTCAGCCATCGGGATGGGGGGGCACCCACTCCTCGGGTTTGATGCGAACTTGTGTGATGAAATTTACAAGATGGATCCACTAGGAAAAACCAGCCTAATTCAAATCCCGATCGGTCCCTATCGACCTCGCCCTTGGTTGAGGGGGGGGTTGCATAGTTAGGCATAATAGGTTCACAGATTGCTATAACCTGTATTAAACAACCCCAGAATCAAGTATTATAGAATGTACATTCTTAAAAATCTAAAGCCTCAATTCCTTTTAAGGAGTTGAGGTTGTTTTTATTTTGCACGCCCAGCTAGTTGCAGGGTGCTTGTTGGTGCAAGTCCAACCCGAGTAAGTGCCAAGTGATCGATCTTCTTATTTTTTATTGTTAAACTTTTATTGGAAGCGTATACAAAAAATCTCTTGTTTTTCAACAACAATAATGCTAATATATTTCCAAGAACAAAAATCTAAACGTTTACATAAAATTTTAAGAGATTTTTAAAATAAATTCCTATTAATATGTTTTTTTTATCTAAGAATCTAAACGTTTACATTTTAGGGGTTTTAAAAATGGAATATAAACCAAATATTCAGGATGTTGCAAAGCTTGCCAATGTCTCTATTGCAACAGTCTCTAGGGTGATTAATAACCAGGGTGGTGTTCGTAAAGAAACCGAGGAGAGGATACTAAAGGCTATTAATGAACTTGGCTATATCCGCAATGCTGCAGCTAGAACAATGAAGCGAAAAGAAACCAATACAATCGGCGTAATTGTTCCAGATATTAAAAACCCTTTCTTTCCGCTCGTGATGGCTGGCATTGAACAGAAAGCCCGTGAGAAACAATACTTCACAATCTTAAGTAGTACAAATGAGTCACCCATAGTAGAAAAAGAGATTGTGAAGAATTTTATTGAGCGCGGTGTGGATGGCGTAATTATTACAACTGCCAATGAAAATGGTGACCATCTAAAGCTACTTCAGGAGCAGGGGATTCCGATTGTAGCGGTTGACCGCAGCATCAAAAGTTTTGAAGTAGACACTGTTCTGGTCGATAACGTGAAGGGGGCATACCAGGCGGTTCAGCATCTGATTCTTCAGGGCCATGAGAAAATTGCGATCATTTGCGGACCACAAACTACGACGCCTGGGAGGGACAGGTTCTTGGGCTATAAGAAGGCACTTGAGAACTATAATATTCCTTTGGATGAGCGCTATGTGATTCAAGGGGACTTCGGGGAGCAAAGTGGTTATCTGGCAACTCAGAAACTTTTTGCTCTGGATGATAAGCCGACTGCTATATTTTCTTCAAACAACTTGATGACAATCGGCTGTGTGAAAGCACTGGAGGAGTTGAACTGGAAGCTTGGTAGTGAGGTATCGTTTATTGGCTTTGATGATGTAGATATAGCGACATTCTTAAATCCTAAGCTTAGTGTTGTCTCAAGACCAATGTATGCGCTTGGGGAAATTGCGTTTCAGCTATTGCACGAGCGAATTTGTTTTAAAGAAAATCTCCCAAAGAGGAAATATTTATTGTCTCCTGAACTGAAAATCAGGCAGTCTTGCCGGTTAGTGAAGACTTTATTCTAAATGGTTTGTATGAAAAGCGATGTTCTCAATTTAATGATGAAAAAGGGGCATTAGTGGACATTATCCAACTAGGTGCCCACTAATTCTTCAAAAATTGAGAGCGCTTTTATTTAATAAATCACAATTAAGAATGTGGAGGTATCCAAATGAACACAGCAAAAATGATTGATCACACACTGTTAAAGGCAGAGGCTACACAAGAACAGATTATTAAACTTTGTGCAGAGGCAAAGGAATACGGATTTGCTTCTGTATGTGTAAACCCGGTATGGGTGAAAACAGCAACAGAGGAACTTAAAGGGAGTGATGTAAAGGTTTGTACAGTTATTGGGTTTCCATTAGGAGCCAATACTCCTGAAACAAAAGCGTTTGAGGTAAATAATGCAATTGAGAATGGCGCCACGGAAGTTGACATGGTCATCAACATTGGGGCATTGAAAGATAAAAATGATGAACTGGTAGAGCGAGATATTCGTGCAGTTGTAAATGCAGCAAAAGGAAAAGCCTTAGTGAAGGTCATAATAGAGGCATGTTTATTAACAGATGAAGAGAAAGTTCGCGCATGTGAATTAGCTGTAAAAGCAGGAGCTGACTTTGTTAAAACATCAACTGGCTTTTCAACACACGGGGCAACCGTCGAAGATGTCGCATTAATGAGAAAAACAGTAGGACCAGACATTGGAGTAAAAGCTTCAGGGGGTGTTCGTGATCTTAAAGGTTTAAAAGCGATGGTTGAAGCAGGTGCGAACCGCATTGGTGCAAGCTCTGGCGTGAAGATCATGAACGGTGATGTGGCTGAGAGTGGATACTAATATCATAGGTTAAGAGTTTTAGAAAATTTATAGACACAGAGGGATGTTACTAATGAAAAACAAAAACATAATTCAACTTCCAGATGGGTATTTGAATCGTACACCTATTTTTCAATTTATCCTGTTGTCAATGCTGTTCCCGTTATGGGCGGTAGCGGCCAGCTTAAACGATATTCTAATCACACAGTTCAAGCATGTGTTTGAATTAAGTGATTTTGCAAGCGCTTTCGTACAGAGTGCATTTTATGGCGGCTATTTTCTAGTAGCGATACCTGCTTCCATGGTAATTAAGAAAACGAATTATAAGTTCGCCATTATTACGGGATTGCTTTTCTATATTGCAGGCTGCTCGTTATTTTACCCGGCTTCACATATGGCTACATACACAATGTTTTTATTTGCGATTTTTTCCATTGCGATTGGCTTAGGTTTTCTTGAAACTGCTGCGAACACATACAGTTCAATGATTGGCCCGCGCAAGTATGCGACCCTTCGCTTAAATATCAGCCAGACATTTTATCCTATTGGAGCGATTTCAGGGATTTTGCTAGGGAAATATCTTGTGTTCCAGGAAGGAGCAAGCCTTGAGGCGCAGATGGCAAATATGTCTCCGGCAGAGGCGCATGCTTTCGGGCTAAAGATGCTGCAGCATACTCTTGAGCCATATAAGTATATTATTTTCGTACTTGTGTGTGTACTGATCATGTTTGTTCTTACCAAATTCCCGTCTTGTAAACCGGTTGTCGAAAGTACTAAGGCTTCAGAGAAATCACCTGGCATTGTACAGACACTGAAATATTTAGGTGGCAATAGACGCTTTCGCAAAGGGATTGTTGCCCAATTTTTATACGTAGGAATGCAAGTAACTGTTTGGTCATTTACGATTCGTCTTGCGCTCGACCTTAACCCTGACATCAATGAGCGTACGGCTTCAAACTTCATGGTATTTAGCTTTATCGCCTTTTTTGTAGGTAAGTTTATTGCGAATTTCTTAATGGCTCGCTTCTCGCCTTCTAAGGTATTAATTAGCTATTCTATCATCGGTTCAGCCCTTCTTGCTTATGTTGCATTCGTGCCGAACATGACAGCGGTATACGCGGCAATCGTTGTAAGCGTGCTGTTTGGACCGTGCTGGCCGACGATTTATGCGGAAACACTTGACGTTGTAAAAGATAAGAAATACACAGAGCTGGCCGGAGCAATTCTAGTTATGTCCATTGTCGGCGGAGCTGTTGTACCTGCAGTACAAGGATTTGTATCTGATTTATTCGGTTCTATGCAAATCGCATTCCTAGTACCAATGATATGCTTTATATATGTAGGCTTCTATTTCTTCGGTCAATGAAGAAACAGAAAACTGCGGAAAATTCTGCAGCAGAATCATTGAAATTAGTTCAGTAAGAAAACTTGATCTTACAAGGGCAGTCGATAATCTGGCTGCCCGGTTGTTTGAAATAGGAAAGGGATGGAAAGTATGACAGGGACGATAGAACTGCAACGGGAGTTTTTTAAAGAAAACAGCAAAGTGATTTTTAGAAACGATGAATTCACCGCAAGTTTATTTCGTTATCCATCAGGTATTGAAGCGATTGAGCTGACAAATTCACGGGGAAGAATGGTTGTTCTTCCTTATATGGGCCAGATTATTTGGGATTTGGAATTTGACGGTGTGGATCTTAAAATGAAGAACATGTTCACTCAGCCAAAAAAGGCGGATGGGATTATAGATACATATGGATGCTTTGCTTTCCATTCGGGTTTGATCCGAAATGGCTGCCCGGGACCTGACGACGACCATGAATTGCACGGTGAAATGCCATGTGCCGAGATGGACCAGGTTTGGCTTGAAATAACTGATGAGGGGATTAAAGTATGTGGTAAGACAGAGTATGTAAAAGGATTCGGACACCATTACCTTGCTCGTCCTAGTGTTGAAATGTTTAACGGGGAAGCGTTCATTGAAATCAACATGAATGTGAAAAATCTTTCAGGCACAGAGATGCCGCTTCAGTATATGTGCCACACAAACTATGCTTATCTTGAAAATGCAGTAATGAAGCAGAACATTCCAGACAGTGCTTTTACGCTTAGGGAATCGGTTCCAAATCATGTGAAGCCGACTGAAAAGTGGCTGGAATATAATAAGAAGCTGCTTAGTGGCGAGGAAACACTCACAGTATTAAACCAGCCGGATATGTATGATCCGGAGATTGTGTTTTTTGCAGATGAGCTGGATCGTTATCAGGAAGAAGCTGAGTTTGAAATGGTTTCACCGGATGGAGTTACTTTCTTCACCAGATTTTCAACAGCAGAATTGAATTATGCAACAAGATGGATATTATATAATAGCGACCAGCAGGTAGGGGCGTTTGTGCTGCCTGCGACATGCAGGCCTGAAGGGTTTAATGCTGCCAAAAAGTCAGGAACATTAATTAAGCTCGGTGCAGGGGAAGAAAGATCATTCACGGTTGTAACTGGAAAGAAATAAGGAGGAAAAGACATGGATATAGCAGTAATCGGTTCCAACATGGTGGATCTCATTTCATATATTGATAAAATGCCAAAAGAAGGGGAAACACTTGAGGCGCCAGACTTCAAAATCGGCTGCGGCGGCAAAGGTGCAAACCAGGCAGTGGCAGCTGCTAAATTGGGTTCAAAGGTGATGATGGTAACGAAGGTTGGAGATGACATCTTTGCAGATAACACAATTAAAAACCTGAAAAGCTACGGAATTGACACAGAGTTTACAAGTAAAGTTCCTGGAACCCCAAGCGGTGTTGCTCCGATTTTTGTAGACCCAGAATCAAGAAACCGTATCCTGATTATTAAGGGAGCGAATCAGCACCTTCTGCCTGAGGATGTTGATCGATCAGCAGAGAAGCTTAAAAAGTGTTCACTCATTGTTCTGCAGTTGGAAATCCCGCTCCAGACGGTTTATCATGCGATTGAGTTTGGCAACAAACATGGCATTCCTGTTATTTTGAATCCTGCGCCTGCATCAAAGGACTTAGATTTTAAATATGTTTGCAAAAGTGACTTTTTTATTCCTAATGAAAGTGAACTGGAGATTTTAACAGGTATGCCAGTTGAGAATGAAAAGCAAATCCGAGAGGCAGCATCGACTTTGATTGAAAAAGGCTTGAAAAACGTAATTGTTACAATGGGCAGCCGCGGAGTGATGTGGGTAACGAAGGAGAAAACCCACACTGTTGAATCACATAAAGTTGCGGCTATCGATACAACGGGAGCCGGTGATGCATTCATTGGGTGCTTCGCTCATTTCTTTGTGCAAAATGGCGATGTGCTGAATGCAATTAAAATGGCCACAGCTTTTGCAGCATTAAGTGTTACAAAGCGAGGCACTCAGACCTCCTATCCAAGTGTGGAGGAATTAGAGCAGTTTTTGAAGTTGCGGGTTTAACTAACTTTAGAGAAAATAAGGATAGAGCATTGTCCGAGGACCGCTTCGGCCAATGCTTTTTATTTTGATTTATTCAAGAATTTTTGAACGGTGTTTGTCATAGAGTATTCATTCTGGTTCTGGTGCAAAAATCTTGAACATCTTGCAATTAATCTCCAAAAATTGGATATACTGTAATATTACTTTCAAAAAGGTGCGTAATCAGTATGGAAAAGCGACATTTATTAAAGTGGAAGTATTATACCATTGATTTTTATCTAAGTGAATCAAGAGTTTTCTTCCTGTCTGAAATAATTGATTTCAGCCACTGCTAACATCTCCTTAAATACCTCCCGTTGAAAACTTGTCCAAATAGGAGGGTATGAATTATGGGATTGTTGGCAAGTGGTTTTTTGAATTCGTACAAGCCCTAAGGCCTGCACAATTAATTGCCAAATACTACTTTTTTAGATTCCACAAACATTTTACTTTTTTCGAGTTTAGTATAAGAAACCAATTTTTGTTTTTATTACTATATTTCTAAAATAGAATTATCGATATAATTTTACTAGATATAACACGAGATTAATCTAGTATTTACTATAATGGAACTTTGACAGAGAAAAGAATGAAAGTATATACAATCAAGAAAATGAAGTGTTGTATCATTATTCAATTGATAACGCTTTTTTCCGATTTCTGGGTATCAAAGAAAAGCAATTTGATTATTAACATGCAGCAGGAGGCAAGGTGGAATCAGTGGTCAGCAAAGAACACATTTTGAAAATAATAGACAACGAGATTTCTAAATTGATTCTGTCTTACGAAAAGCAGATCTATGAACTGACAGTAGAAAAGGATCAGCTGCATCATCAGGTGATGGAGCTGGAATTGGAGAATCAAATACTCCGCGAAAAAATGGCGTCAACACGAAAAAAAGAAACAAACGTCGAAATAAGGAAATTCATAGAAAAATTAAGCGGCGGTCTTACATATGACATCATTGATGAATGGTGCCTGTCAACGTCGGCAGATGATGCTATTTTTTTGCTGACTGCCTGCAAGAAGCTTATTGAAAATATGGATAATGAAAAAGTTCATTATATTCTTGATTTACTCGGGCATAATCCGAATCCTTTATTACATGAAGATGAGGAAGTACGAAAGCTCTTCACGGAAATAATCAATCTGGCATTGGCTAGTGATTCAAAAAATTATGAAGCAGAGTTTGATAGTGTATACAGTTTGTTTTTAAACCTGCTGATGACTCTATCAAATACAAAATTAAAGGATTGGATTGTTGGACATTTAAAGCATTTTTACACAGACATTTTAGACAATGTCTTATATTTGAATAATCCCAAAATAATAAATGTATTGTTGAGACTGTTTTTAATATACGGAATGGAGGATGAACTTCGCGAAGCTTTACAGCAAATTGTAGAGGTTGAATGGGAGTTTTTAGACAGCTCCATCAATGAGGAAGAATTTGTTTTCATTTTATGGTATGCCTTCCTTTACAATTTCGATCAGCAGTTGATTGACACGGCGAAGGAAAGTTTGCAGTGGTTTAAAGAAAGTTGTAAGGGGTTGGCTTTATATTTTTGTTTATATGAGAGTGTAAACTTACAACGTTATCCAGATAGTAATACATACAGACAGTGTATTCAAAAATTGAAATCAACAGAAATTCTCACCGAGTTGGAGAAGTCAAAAGTACTACAAAAGGTTGAATCAGTGTTAAAGCCTTTATCGGCAAGGCCTGCTCCGCCTATCATTTATGAGAAAGTAATTGTCATCGATCCTTCATATCTGGATGATTTTATACACCGATATCAATTAAAAAGAACAAAAGTGACTTTGCCGTTGTATAAACAGAAAAATGACAACCTGATTAGCCGCCTGATTGAAACAGAGGCTCATGTAACCCCGGACGGAAATAAAGCATATTTGACGACAGAAGAATTGGATGTAATCCTTCAAGCCAATACGCCTTTAGTTTTAAAAATGAAGAAAGATGAAGGTATTTTACCTGGTGATAAACTGATTTTAGATAAAACTGTTTCATTTCCGTGGCCTGACACTGAATTGAAGGAAAACCAATCCAATCAGGAAACAAAGACACTTAAAGAGCTTAGCGATTTAAAAAAGATGGGCTATCAAATTACCGGATTAAACCGGCAAAAAAGATGGGATATTTTGAGAAAAGCAGTGCCTCAATTAGGGCTTAAGAAGGTTGCCTATACAATTGCATACAATGTTAAGCTTAGAAAAGGCCAAAAAGATGGACTGAAAAAGTATTCATATGCGATATCCGAATGGGAACATGATTTATCAAGGCTAAAAAAGGAATATTACAAAAAGGATTTCACGTGGCCGAATACGTAGATTGCAGAGATTGAATAGATCTATAGACGTCTTACTTGAGGCGATTACTTAATATTTATCTATTTTAATATTACTTCAATCCTCGTTTACTTACATGATGAAGGGAACTGGGCAGTCAGATTTTTGCTTTTATGATAAACCCAAAAAAAAAGCGGCTACCACATAAGCAGCCGCTTTTTTTCTAAAATCTTACTTTATGAAACTATGTAAATAATTTTGCATTGGTTTTTCAAAAACCTCAACATCTTCTATAATTTCTATTGCTGAAAAAGCTGTAAAATGTCTTGTTGAGCAAGGACCTATTCCACCGGTTACATCTATGAAAAACTGTGCTGAATGAATTGTTAGTTGGTCATTTTGGTACTTTAACAAATATCCAATATTACTATCATCACCTAACTTGATATTATTTGTAAAGACAAAATCAGCCGGTGCTCCGTCATCAAAATAGTCTTCCTCTTCAACCTCATCTATTGTTTGGTATACGTTTCCGTCTATACATGCAACGTCCGGATAATCTACACCGCAATTACTAAAGGAAGCAAAAAGGTATTTGCCGTTTAGTAATTCTTGATAAAAATGATCAACACTACTATTTTCATATTCCTCAAAACAAACATCAAAATCAAATTCCTCAATATTTTCTACTGCAAATACAGGAACATTTAAAAAGTTTTTCTCATAATTAGATGTTTCTTCTAAAAATTTATTCAGATCAAATTGTTCGTAAGCGTCAAATAATCCCCACCTACAGTAGATGGGGATTTAGTTATGATTTAAGTATTCTTTTTAAACACACGACAAACTAATGGGATCGTTGATGACCAAGGCATTAATTGATCCAAGGCATCTTTATCTTGGGTTTCCATTTTTGTAGTTTCTCAAAAATATAGGTGAGATAGGCAAATGGATTTAAGTTATTCTCTTTAGCTGTCTCAATAATACTGTATATTGTTGCACTAGCTTGAGCGCCCCGTGTGGTGTTGGCAAACAACCAATTTTTGCGGCCAATGACAAATGGCTTGATCGAACGTTCGCTACGGTTATTATCGATTTCTAACCGACCATCTTTTAAAAAGCCCACTAATTTATCCCATTGGTTCAGGCAATATTGGATTGCCTGGCCAAGGGCGCTTTTTGGAAGGACTTTTGACCTTTGAGTTTTAAGCCATGCTGAAAAAGCCTCCAGTACTGGCTGGCTGCGTTCCAAACGACTATGATAGCGTTCTTCAGGAGTTGAATCCTTTAATTCACGCTCAATCGCAAAAAGTTGGTTACAGAAATGGAGTCCTTCCTTGGCAGCTACCGGAGCCGACTGCTTTGAAGCCGGAAGAGCCTTTAAGGCTTCATCAAACTTACGCCTTGCATGTGCCCAACAACCTACCAGGGTCACATGAGGCAGCCCTTGATAACCGGAGTAGCCATCCACATGAAGGTAGCCCTTGAAACCATTCAGAAACTTACGAGGATGTTCCTTTCCTCGTGTCTGTTGGTATTCATAAAGAGTAATCGGCGGACCTTCTCTTCCTGTACGATAAAGCCACATATAAGAAGTGGATGTTGCCTTTCGACCCGGTTCATGAAGTACCTGTAAAGTGGTTTCATCCGCATGGAGAATCTCCTGCTTGAGTAAATGATCCTTCATCCGATCATAAATCAAACGTAACCACTGATCTGCGCCATAGATCATCCAGTTCGCCATCGTCTGCCGGGATAATGTAAACCCAAATCGCTCAAACTGCTTTTCCTGGCGATAAAGAGGCAGCCCTTCCACATATTTTTGGCTCATCACATACGCCATACTTGAAGGAGAAGCTAAACTGCCCGGATAGACAGGTGCCGGTATAGACGCTGTCACAATCGGGGTATGGATCTCCTCACGTTCACAACGGCGGCAGGCGTAGACATAACGGACATGCTTAACCACTTTTACTTCAGCTGGAATGACTTTGATTTCTTGACGCACTTCCGTGCTCATTTCATGTAAAGATCCACCGCAACACGAACAGACCTGCTCTTCTGCGGAAAGGCGGTATTCAACCGTTTCCGTAGGCAGGTCTTCTAGCATCGTTTCACGTTGGCCGCGTTTTTTACGACGACGGTAGGTAATGGTTTCAGAAGCAGGTTCCTCTAAATTGGAGGCTGCTTCTACCTCTGCTTCATTAAAGAGCGAAAGCTCTAGTTGATCGGAATGTGTTTTTTCACTTGAAGAGCCGAATCGTCTTTTTTGGCTGAGGCGAAACTGTTCCTCATACCATTTTAACTTCGCAGTCAGTTCAGCGACTTGCTTTTCAAGGGATTCACATCGTTTTTGAAGATTTTCAGTTGGTTGGGTGAGTGTTTTCGTTGTCTTTTTCATACTTTATCTATTCGACAAATTATGATCAGTCCCTTTTAAAAATTGGAGTTTTAAATAAAAAAATGAAAAAATATGATTTCATATGACTGTCCTTGCGATAACTTCAGGATGAGCCTGGCGTTGATCAAGTGGAAGTCCATCAAGCAACCAACGGAACTGCCGGCGGCTTATTTTTAACGGTGCATCACTTTCATCCGTTGGCCATTGAAATTTTCCGCGTTCTAAACGTCTATAATAGAGCCAAAATCCGTTGTGCTCCCAATGAAGAATTTTCAATTTATCCCGATTACGGTTACAGAAGACAAAATAGCTAGACGAAAAGGGGTCCAGATCAAACGACTCTTTCACCAACGCAGCCAGGCCATCAATGGACTTGCGCAAATCTGTGCTCCCTCGGGCGAGGTAAACATGCACGATCATTGCTTCGTTCAACACAGCGATCTTAAGGTCCGGACGACATCCGCAAGGAAAGATGGGTCGAAGCCAGGTTTAACCTCTATGGATGCTTGCCCTATATTAATCTGTAAGGATAATGAAGTGTTTTTTGATTCGGCATCTTGTTCATTCATTGTGATTGATACCCATTTAGGTGATGGTGCTGAGATCCGATTTGTGTTTTCAATTTTTTTAAGCCAATATTTTAATTGATGGAGCTTTACATTATTGTCAGCACACCATTTGGATTGGGTCTGTCCACTTGCCCTAAACTTATCGATACGAAGTTCCCATTCTTTTCGCAATTCCGCTCGAGACATCAAAAAACCTCCTCAAATATTGATTTGAAGAGATTATCTCATAGTATCATCTTGGTTAATAGGTGGGTACTATTTTACGGTTACAATTGTTCTAATGATAATGTGAGTTTTTTCATCGGTTTCCTCCTGGTGAAAATATAGAAAATCATATTTATTATATCCAATTTAGTAAATAACTTTAATGAATGTTTTTCAGATTTAGAACGAAATTGGAAGCAGAACTAGTACATCCAGTTAGTCAAGTCATTGGGGCAATGAATAAAAACAAGTGCCGACAATTCCGTTCCCGCCAATCCAATTGTTTGTTAAAATAATCGAGAAAAAGACAATGAAAAAGGAGAATATTGCCGTGAAAAAAACAGTTCGTTCGTTGGTGCGGTCATTTATAATGAGCAAAATGAAAAGAGCGATAAATAGAAGTTTTTTCGGATTAAATTCTTTCACGTCAAATGCGGATAAATATGTTTTACCCGTTCCCGTCGCTGAAATGATGGCACCTTTGTTATTGCTGTTTTTTCTTGTATGCTGAAGATTTTTTAATGCTTTTTCCTACATAGGTATGAGTAAAATGTTTGTGGGCAAAAGAGAATAACTACCTCATAAGGTGAAGGAGGGGACATCCTTCACCTAATGAAGTGGTTACCAAGCGATAGAGCGGTAGATAGAGCAAAAAACAAGAAAAGAGGGTCCTCTTTTTGTACAGTAGAGTTTAACAAGAACTCATACAAAAAAGAGAAACCCTCATGGAACATTCTACCGAATATTGCCCAACTTTTAGAGAGATTGAGAAAGGATTATTTATCTTCCTCCAGCAAACATATGGAGAAATCATGGAAGAGATTTTGGAGAACATTGAATCAATAATTGCGAAACACCAGGATAAAAAGAGATATCAGTTGAAAGATAAACGGGAAGTCCAGATCGATACTTCGTTTGGTCCTATCATCATCAAACGAAAACATTCGATTGTTTAGCAAACCGTAATATTTGTCTACTTGATCGAAATCTTCAATTCGACGGAGCCAAAGGATTTTAGTCTATTATTGGAAGAGTGAGCTTTAGAACTGGCGGCAACTTTCTTAGGAATTATCGTTTGATAAAGTTTAGTCCCTCAGACGTCTAATCTAACAATTCTTATTAAACCCTTGTTTTTTGGATTTACGTAAGTATAGGCTCGATTTTTTGACAACTAGTCGATTGCCAAGACGAATTTAGAAGCGGTAAGTCGCACGTTGTTTTCACCCCCAAAAAGTCTAGAATTGTTTGGGCTATTCCTAATGAAGCAAGGTATGGAACCCCATTACCAATGGTCTTAAATGCATCGGTTAAAGAAATATCAAGGGGGAGTTCATATTCTGGTGGTAATGATTGTATTGCGAGTGCTTCTGCAACGGAAATTCGACGAATCTTGTATGGATGCAAATGTACTTCGTTATTACCGTAAGCGGCTGTTGGTGAATACCTCCATCTGTGAAGACGCTTATGTGATTTTTTGGAATCGTCTCCTTCATCAATTTTTGCAAATTTTGTTTTTCCAGCTCTAGGTTGGAAATACTGCGATGAATTTGGGTGATTCAGCACATCATTCTTTCTAAACCAATATTCAACGGTCAATTCTACTGGTATACCGTCTGGACAAGGAAGTTCAGAATCCGCATTAAAAGGATTGGTTGTAGGCCAAGGATATGACAAGACCTCATTCAAAGGGTATTTAAAATGTGATTTCCACGGAAACAAATCTTCAGGTAGCGATGTGATGTCGCCGAATTTGTAACCCAAATCGTTCAATAATTCCCGTTGAAACCCAATAAGAATAATTCTTTCCCTATGTTGGGGAACCCCATACTCCAAAGAATTTATGAGACGTTCTGTAGTTACATATCCGCTTTGATGTAACTGGTACTTCAATTCTTCATAAAACTCTCGGTGTTTCTTTGTTTTCCAAAGTCCTTTTACATTCTCAAACAAAAAGAATGAAGGCTTTTGTTCACATATTAACGTAACGTATGTAGCCGAAAGTTTCCCGTTGTCTCCCATTCGCCCCCTGTTTTTACCACCAACGGAGAAGTCAGGACAAGGCGGACCACCTATAAAACCAATAATGTCGGTTCCCATCTTGCAATCCTTGATTAAACTTTTTATTTCCGAATTGGCATTATTATCTAATAGGTCGGAAATGTCACCTTCGTAAAATCCGTATTGGGGTTCTGGAATATTAAGAATCTGTCTGGCATGTTTGTATGTTTTCAAAAATGGAGGATGGATTTCATTTACATATGCTATTGGATAGCCAGCCATTTCAAAACCAAGGTCAAGAAAGCCAGCCCCAGAAAAAAAGCTAAATATGCTTGGAGATTTCATACTTACTAACTTCCTTTCATTGTTCTTGCTTCGATGTTTTTTCCTCTTAATCAAGCCACGAAATAATCCAAATAAAACGGATATTTTTTTGTTAATTCACCGGATGAACATCTTCTATTTTATCCCATTCTTCATTCAAATTCATCCATAAAGAAAACGGATTCATCTAATGTTTTTTTATCAGAACCCATTTAGTATACGGTCCTATTGAACGTGAAATATTAACTACTATTGTACATGACGAGACGAATTTTTAAAATAGAACCTTGGAACTTATCAAGCAAAACGGCGGTTGAACATTCTACTTCCCGTATACAGAATTAAATACCAAAGCAAACAAACAAATTTAGAACAAACAGAATTCATGGTTTTTCAATTAAATAGAAGTTGTTAATACTTTAGTTTTACAAAGTTATTTTAGAAAATTATAATAAAATCTATGAATATCGTACCTTATAATATTTTCCATAATATGAACCGACAAGGTGGTAAGGATGGCAAAAAGTTTTTTTATATTATTGGGTAATGGATTTACTATTGACTTTATAAACAATCTAGCGAAAGCAAATGAGATCGATGTAAGAAACCTTTTTTCCCCAAGGAGACTGTGTACCTTGGCCTGCAGATAACGAACCAGGTTTCTTATCTCATAAGAGATGTGCAAATCTCTGGAATCTTGGTGCTAGGCCAAATATGAAGTTGAAAGATGCAGTAAATTTAATTGAAGATATAATTACTTGTGCAAATAAGGCTAGTAATTCCAATACTGCCAACAGGTACTTAGCTTCTTCTTATATTCAGGCTTATCAAGAGTTAACTAATTATTTAAAGTATTTGTTTGTCTACTACAACAAAAAGGTTTCGGATGATGAGATTAAGTCTTTAAAGGAATGGGGATGGTATAAATTATTTAAGAAACTTAACGAGTCCCCAGACTGTGATAAAGTTACAATTGTCACTTACAACTATGACATATGGTTGGAAAGAATACTTGCTAATGCAGATATAAATTTCGAAGTACTAGGGGTAAGTAATGGAAAATACAATCCTAATGAAGCATATAAATTTAACATAATAAAACCACATGGGTCAATTAGTTTCGCATACAGAAAGCCCATTGATGCATCAGCTTTTCAGATAACTTCAAAGACCAGAGAGCTAACAAATGGTAATTTATCTGACTATACAGTTAATTATGATGGCTTAGAGAATGTTTATATGTTTAATGCCATGATCCCACCAGCAGGCGATTCATCTCGTATTGAATCTAGTTGGGCGTATGAACTTAGAAAACTGGCTTTAGAGGAAGCGAAAAGTCTTAACTATGGAGATGAATTTTTATTGTGTGGTATCTCGTACTGGCATGTAGATAGGCAGGAAATAGATGAACTATTAATCAGTATTAATCCTGAAATAAATGTTAAGATGATAAACCCTAACCCACCGACTACCCTAAGTGCTGTGCTAACAAGTTTGTTTGATAATCATATAACTTACAAAAATTCATCGGTTTTAGGGGAGATGTATTAAGATGAGTGAAAAAAGAGCGCTTACTCTTAACAGGTTTTCTAATAATATTACTGTATCGGAGTTCTACGAAAACGAAACACTTGGAAAGTACAACTATGATGTAAAATATCAGAGAAGAAGTGACGCTTGGAGCATCGATAAGCAGGCATTTCTCATTGACAGTATTATGAAGAACTATCCAATACCACCTATTTTTCTACATGCCAAAGTAGATTCTGAAACTGGAAAAACAGTCTACGATGTGATAGATGGGAAGCAGCGGTTGACTTCAATTATTAAATTTATTAATGATGAAATTGAACTACCTGAGAATTTTGGGGATGATGAGTTTGGCAGTGAGGAATTAAATGGGCTTAAATTTAGTGAAATAGATAAAAGCTCAGTCTACAAGAAAAATTTTTGGAAGTATACTATTTCTATTGAATATGTTGATACAGAAGACGAGGAGATTGTGAATTGAATTTTTGACCGACTGAACAGAAATGGAGAACCGTTGAATAAGCAGGAACTTAGGCATGCGAGGTTCAATAATTCACGTTTAATCAATTTAGTTGAGGAGTTGGCAAAACTAGAATTTTGGCAAGAGAGATTAGAAAAACGCTTAAAATTCTCACGAATGGAAAACGATGAATTTATTTCTGAGTTGTTATTTACATTATTAGAGAATAGGATAATAGAATCAAACCCTGATACACTTGATGAATTATATGAAAAATGGCATAAATTGCTTGAAGATGATAAAGAAAAGTGTGAAATTGTAAAAAGCAGGTTCAAACAGCTAACAGACCTAATGGAGTCATTACAGCTAAATTATAAAGAGTTTAAGATTGAGGGGGTTAGTCACTTATACGGTCTGTGGTCATTTGTAAAGTATTGCTCAGATAAAAATGTTGTGCTTAAAGATATAAGGGAGTCATTGCAGACAATGTTCTTTACGATGAAAATTAAGGAACGAGAGACTGACCCTATAAAAGATGAAGCTATAAAGCTTTATAAGCATAGTATGTCACATAGTACTAAGTCAAAAACTCAGCGGCAAAAACGGGTGAAAGCCTTAATTCAATATTGTGACTTATAACATTAGGCTTATACCGTTAGATAATAATACAAAAGACAGGGAGATTGTATAATTTCCCTGTCTTTTGTATTAAAGGATAGAATTAACTAAAGAAAACTTTCATTCACACCCAGCGTGTTTTGGTCACAAATTTGTCATTTAGTTATTACAAACATCTCAATATACTAGCTTGAAACTATATTAAGTTTAGCGATATATCATATAATGCCTTAGCAAAGTTGTGAGAACGGTACCTTGACAGGTTGGAGGTCGTTGATTCGAGTCCATTCGGAATCATCCAGTGAAATCCCTTTATCCACAAGGCTTCAGGGGATGTTTATTTGCTACATACATTCGTTATTTTTGGTGTTCTTGAAGATTTGGAGTATTTTTGGAGTGTTATGTTTTAAACATTTTTCCTCCTTGTGTTTTGCGACTTAAAAATCCAGCATTTTGCAAGATTTTTTTCCAGCACCTTGCTCTTCCATTTTATAGGTTCATATAGGAATTTTTTAATCGATAACTTGGTCCGGTAAATGTAAGTAAATAACTGTGATGTACTAGTCTGTCAATTATTGCAGTTGTCATTCTCTCATCATGAAAAATACTGTTCCATTTGCTAAATTCAAGATTTGTTGTAATGATAATACTTCTTCTCTCATAACACGATGCAAACACCTGGAAAAGAAGCTGCGCTCCTTCCCGGCTAACTGGAATATAGCCCCATTCATCACAAATTAAGAGATCCGCCTTTTCTAGATGACTGATTGTTTTATGCAAGGTACCTACCTGTTTTGATTCGATTAATTCATTCACCAATGCTGCAGTTCGATAGAACTTTACGACTTTTCCTTGATTACACGCTTCCACTCCAAGAGCCGTCGCCAGATGAGTTTTGCCCGTTCCAACACCTCCATACATTATTAGATTTTCTTTTCTATCAATGAATGCTGCCGTTTTGAATTCGTCTATCGAAAGCTTTGCAGGCAGTTCTATTCCTCCGAATTCATATCCTTCAAATGTCTTAAAGGTATCAAAGTTGGCCTGTTTTAATAACCGGTTTTTTCTATTGATTTTTCGATGCTTTACCTCCAATGCAAGGAGCTCTGCCAGAAACTCTTCATGAGTTTCTGCTTGTATGCTCGAATAATGTTCTACTATTCTGTTTCCGAGTTTCAGTTCTTTACAGTATGCCTCAATTCGGCTTCTCATTTCATACCACCACCTAAAAGTTGATCATAACTGGTCCAATTTGCTTCAAAAACCACTTCTTGTTTTAAATGTTCCGAAATCTGAATTTCTGGTAAATCCTCTAATTTCCCAGTTATTCGATACCAGGTGGTTAAAATGCTGTCTGTATCTGTTTGCCCCAGTTTTATACTCTCGACCAATGCCTGTGTTGCGGTTTCAATATCTCCTTCTTCCTTAATGATTTGGGACAGGAGACGTAAGGCTGTAACCGTCAAGTAGTTTTGAACACTTTTTGCTAATTAATTTTGAACACTTTCTTTTCCGAAAATGGTAGTTCGATGCTTAATCCTGTAGCTGTCATTATCATTTAGTTGGATAACTTCTACTCTATGAAGCAATCGATCTAGAATAGCTGTAGTAATTCCTTGATCCCCCATCAATTCTCCCCACTGTTCAGGCCCTTTATTAGAAGTCAAAATAATTGAACTTCTTTCATATAAATGGTTGATCAGGTGAAAGAACAGATTAGCTTCCCGTTGATCCATTGCCATATACATTAAATCATCAATAATGACCAAATCTGATTCTTTTATTCTTTTAAGCTGCATTTGTGACTTTCGAATATATTCTTCGGTTTTTAATAGGTGCACCAGTTCACCCATAGTAGAAAAGGCAACCTTATAACCCTTTTGAATGGCTTCTATTCCTAGTCCAATCCCAATATGGGTTTTCCCTGCCCCTGGAGGCCCTAGTAGAATGAGGTTGTATTGTTGCTCCAGCCAATTAAGTTCTCTCAGTTGGTTTAATTGACGAGTACTTAGGGATTTCTGTTCTTCGACATGAAACTCATCTAACGTCTTAAGATAAGGGAACTTGGCCCATTTCAACCTCTTTTCTACATTTTTTTCTTCTCGCCGTTTTAATTCATACATAAGAAGTTCCTGCAAAAACTCTTGATAGGTCCATGATGATCTCTCGGCATTACGAAGTAATTCTGGCAGCTCATTAGCCGTTTCCACCATCCGAAGATGGCGGAATTGATCTTGTAGAGTATGTACAGTGCTTGTCATTATGAAACGCCTCCTAATATTTTTATATAGTCATCCATTTCCCTAGTTGCTGCTGAGGCTTTTAAAGCGGGGTTATCATTTCTTGATTCTTGAATCGAAGGAGGATTAGGGTTTTTTGCTTGTTTTAGTCGAGTCAAGTGTTGTGCAATATCCCGGAGGTCATTAGCACTCCATAACTGATCTTTGATACAAACAGCTAGGGCTTCCTCTATTTCTGATCGAAAATGGCTGATGGCGTATTGAATGACTTGAAGCTGGTCACGTATATATCTCGGATAACGGCATCCTACCTCATGTATAAAATGCTCTGCCTTTTCTTGATCTTTAAACTGACGAATAATGGTTTCTTTGTAAGCTTGAATTCCTTTTGATCGATCTCTTGTATGTTGGCGATTCTTTATCAATTCTCCTTTTCCATGACATAATAGGTGTTTTGCCAATACTTCTCCTTGCGGTTCTGTTCTTATAATGAGCTCTTCTCCTTGAATTTCTATATATACCGTATTATCTCCCCTTGGACGATAAGTTCCAATTGGAAGGGAATAACGATTGGATTTATATTTTATAACTTTGTCCTTGTGAACAGTCCTTGTTATACTAGAACCAAGGTTGCTTTCGAAAGAAAGCAGGGTGGAGACTGGCTTTAAGTGTTGCTTTTCCAGGGCGTGCACTTCTACCGGTCTCTTTTTCGTTGTATGATGTACATTGTAATTTCCTGTCCTTTTTAACCATGCTAAACACTTCTCGTTCCAAGTCTCTAAATTTAGAAATACTCTATTTTTTGCAAAGTTCATTTTTACATATTTCACTACATTCTCCACTTTTCCTTTGCTCTGAGGGTCTGCCTTTCTACATAAATAGATTCGAAATCCACGCTCTTGCTTGTAAGCTTGAAATTCCCCAGTTAAGATAATATCTCCGGCATTTTCACTTACGGTGATTAAGTGGTCCTGGTCATAAACAATTTCCTCGGGTATTCCTCCAAAGAATTGAACTGCCTTCTCGTGACACCGAATCGTATCTTTTGTTGTAAAAGGCCTATCTAACCATTCCACATATTTGTAACGAGAGTGGGAAAGGACAAAGGTAATGAAATATAATTTGACCTCTTTATTCTCAGGATTCTTCACGGTGGTTTCTCCCCAATCCACCTGCACCTGTTGCCCCATTGGTAATTCCTCCACAGCTTCATGTGTTCGTATACGAACTACTTTAGGGATATGATAGATATCTCTTATTTCACTTACATAGGCTCGGACTGTACTTCCTGCAACATCTAGTGTAGGAAATCGTTCTTTTAGCCAATCTTCCACTTGAGCAGAAGACAGATCTGGATGTTCTTTTAACCAACTGATAATCCGGTCAGATAGGGATCTAGCTTCTTGCTTCTGCTTCCTAAAGATAAAATCCACTCCGAAGCCTCCTCTAAAGTCATATCCAAATATTTATAAACTGTGTTTCTAGAAATCTCTAATTTTTTTGCGATGGCTGCTACTTTAAATCCTTGTCTTTTTAATTGATGTATTTCAACAAACAATAGTAATTTTTCCACCTTTCGTACCCTCCAGCTAAGTAAAAGATATAAATCTATCATAGCTTAGCTGAATAAATATTGGTAAAAAAGTGTTCAATTCTATCTGGCGGAAACTGTTGATTTTAGTTTAGCAGTTACAAAGGCTTCTTTCTTTTTGCTTGTATATGATAAATAATCTTGCCATGGATCCGGCAATTCACGAAAAAACGGCATCTCTTCAAAAGATTTAGGTCTTCTGGCCATCAAATCCAAATAAGGAATCCATTTCATAGATTCTAAGTTCTCTCCGTACAACCTTCGATGCTCGACCACCATATGGTATTCATCATCCAATACGACTATTGTTTCGTATGTAATTTTTAACCACACTTCTTGGGATGCGAGGGAAGGTGAGGTAGAATACCGGTTTTTTTCAAAGCGAACCTTGCCATATTTATCTGCTCTTGCTTTTATCAACCTGTGAACATTAAATGATGTTTTAGGTAATTCCCAAATGGATTTCTTGTCGTCCTCAAACAATGTTGTGATTTGCTTTTCTTTTCGGTAATGTGGTCGTTTCATATCCTCCTCACAGCGAATAAGTAAGGATTGATTAAAGGCGTTCATATCTTTAATGATTGGGATGGGAACCAGGAAATTACGTCGATGATAGCCCACTTTATTTTCGACATGCCCCTTTTCGTGGCCGCTGTTAGGATTACAGAAAATAGGCTGAAAGTTATAATGGAGGGAAAATTTCTCGAACTGCGGTACTAGCTTGCGTTCCCCATTTTTGTAAATACTAATGACAGCTGCCGATAAATTATCAAACCAAATCTTTTTTGGAACGCCCCCAATATATTCAAATATCTGTTTTAACCCCTGAAGAAGACATTCTTGATTTTAGGCTGGCATCGCTTGCATAAAGCCAGGATTACTGTAAGGAAATGATAAATTTAAATAGTAACCTTCTTTTTCAACTCCTGCTGACTCGTCTTGATAAGTATAGCTCCCAAAGTCTACTTGCGCTGTTCCAGGAGAATGTTCAAGTGGCAAGTATCCTTCATTAGAGTCATAAAGCTCTTTCTTTTTTGTGGATACATAATATTGAACGGTCCGGTACGAAACATTAAAGTCATCCCCAAACATGGCTTTTTGGCGATGAAAAACACGGGTTCCAGTATGGCGTTGTTTCTTTGGAGCTTTCATGTCCTCTTGAAGCCACTGATCGATAAGAGGTTTATAAGGATCTAATTTTGATCCTTTAACTTTTTTCCGTTCTGAAGGAAGGGAATTATCATCCTCTTTATAGGCATATTTCTGAACAGTTTTAAAATCATGATTAGTCTCTCTGGCTATGGCTTGTAAAGAGAGCCCTTTATATTGATGCAAATACTTGATATGATGTTGTTGAATCATTGAAAGCATCCTTTCTTCCTCCTCTAACTGACATTTCTCGCCAATTAGAAGGTTAGTAGAGAAGAGGGGTGCTGGCAATGATTTTTTTTCTTACTGCAGGATTTTTATTTTGCAATTTGCGCCATTTCTATTTTGCAATAAACACTCCTCAAACAATTGATCGAAGTAAAAACCCATACACTATTGTTAACTAGTAATTTATTAGTCATGTGACAATTAAACTATTACGACAATTTTCGACAGAAATTGAGAATTCTTTTGATATAATTAAAACAAAATGTAACTTTTTCTTATAAATAGTATCAAGGTTGTGGTAAAGATGATTACCAAGACAAATGGGGCAAATTTGTATGTGAAAAATAAAGACGGTTGGGCTTCTCTTTCTGATTGGGCGTATTTTTACATAAACGTAGGAAAAGTGTTTTATGATAACTTGCCGACGAAAGCAAAGGCAAGGCTAGTGTTGACATTACCAACGAGATCTTACGCAGGTGTATGTATCGCATATGGGGCTATTTTGTCATCGATATCGGATAAAGTCGATGACGAAACAATTAACGAGCATTTCCAAAAGATTAAAGGGATGGAAATCGGTACATCCGTTATTTATCGAAAACAAAGTAGAACTTATCGTGGAATTTATTCAGGGATTGAAATGGTAGAGGGGGAAGAAAGAATTAGAATTACGATTCAAGAGAAGAAGGCAGGGAATTTGACGGAAATCTTAAACCGTAAGCAATCCCTGTCTGTACAAATAGCAACCGACAAAAACTTTAGGCTTCCTAAAAATCCAATAGGTAGAGAAAACAGGGTTTCCAATTTTCTGAAAACTGGATTTAAAGACTATAACTATAATCGTCTCCTTACCCTTTCTCAGCCGCAGTTTTATTACATCGGGCGTAAAAAATGGGTAAAGGACGAAGCAATTGACACCGAGATAGCCGTGTATGATTCAAAAAAGAATGAGTACATTCAAGGTAATCTCAATGAATTGCTGCGTATGAAAGAATTTATGGGTGAACAAGATTCTTATCAGTCCCATCTATTATCTTCTAGTGCGGCCAGTCATAAATTTGATTTAATAAATTTCAGTCCTTCCACATTTACTATATTTGACGGTGCGATCAGCTATTTGCGTTGGCGCGAAAGGTTTAAATATACACATTCGATTATTATTTTAGATAGAACCGATACACAATTCGAAAGCGCTCTCTTTGAGTTAAATGATGAATATATATTATCGCAGAAGATGGACAAGGATTTTCCAATGGATATCCGACTTATTCCTAAAGGTGTCGAAATGATGTTTTGGGAGGCTTATTAAACAATGAATTCATTTCAAGCAGTCAATACAATCTATGAAATTGCCAATAAATATGAGCTTCATTTTCATCGGTTACAACACTACAGCCTAAGGAACTTTTCAACGGCACTGTATCACTTAGAGAAGGCAATTAGCCGAAGTCAATTATCTCACGACCTTTTACTAGGCGATTTAATCTCCAACTTTCGAAAATATCGTTTTTATGTAGTGGCTTCTCTAATTTCCTTTGATAATTATAATACTTTTCTTGATAAAAATAAACTAGAGCAGTTGTATAATCGATGCCGCTTGTTATTTCCAAACATTTTAGATGAATTAGAAAATTGCTATATGGCATTCGAGAGTCTTATAAAATCGGATGAAAACCCTGTATTACACTACATAAAAGAAAATATAGATACAAGGTTGTACACAGGAGTAATACTGAAAGCAACTTCTGACTATGAAGCCACGAAACAACTTATAGAATCTCTTTCTGTACAATCACAATGTAAGCTAATCGGATCACAGGTCTTAAAAACAAATACTTTTTTTGAACAGCTAATAGTTATCGGCCCTTCCCGTTGGTTTCCTAACTTTATTTATAATAGTCCTCATGCTCCTAAGATTCATACTGTCACTTATAAATGGCTAGAACGAAAATTTCAAGAAGAGTCTTATTTAGAGGGGGAAACGACAAAATCAACTATTTTTTCAGGCCGTTGTGTAACGTATCATGATCCATTCTTTCAAAGAGATGAGTTAGAAGAGGTTATTTTTGATACGAATATCGAAAAGACGGTAGACTATTCACACTTAGAACAGGAAATAAAGGCTAAAAAGCAGAAAAATGAAAATGACGAGAAAGATATAGTCGCAGCCAGGCTTGTGATTCTTAGCGGCAATAAAGGGATTTTCTTTGAAGATGTTTCTTTAAAAAATATCTTTTCGATATATTCCGATTCGGATGGCTTTACAATAGGAAGAACATCAATCAATGAAATAGAACCAAATTCATATGTTCTTGTTCGAACAGGGACAAAACAAGATTTAATTCGTACAAAGGCGGATGAAATAATTGGAATAAGTGCACAAACATACCGGAAATTTCATATGCGATGGAAAAATAGGCTTAAAAAAATTGTGCAACGTAATGGAATAGGTTCTGTTCATTTAGCATTAAAGAAACTTGGTGTAAAAAACCCGACTGAAGCAAATATTCGCAATTGGATGTCGGAAGACAATATTATGCCTGCTTCTGAAACCGATTTTAAGGCAATTTTAGAGTTTGTTAAGTTAGGAGAGGATGAATCTAAACATATTAAAGTCGCAAAGCTTTTGCGTAGGGCTCACCAGGAAGCAGGTTCATTAATTCGTAAAAAGCTTATTGAAGAAATTAAAAATACCGATTTATCCAGTTTAGAGCTTAGAGGAGAACACGTATTCAATTTGCCAGACGAAAAAGGTGTTGCCTTTACAGCGTATCGAGTAGAGCACATTTCGGAGCAAAACTACTACATTCCATCCGATGAATTAAAAGAGGTTATTTCCTTAAGATAGGAGGTATAGATGTGGATTCTATAGAAAAAACAAAAGTCGTCGATTCCTTAACTAAAATACGAAAGCGTAATGTTGAGAACCGTGAAAAAATGATTGATGCTTTAAGAATGGAGTTTATTGGTAAGGGGCCATTTGAAGGAGAGGAACTGGATTGCACTCAGGAAGTCTTTTTTGAAAATGAAGAAGAGGCATTTAAGCTTTATATTCAAAAGGGTTCCAAAGAGGAAATTATACAGCGAGGAACACCACTGACAAGGTATGGGGTTGCAATTTTATTTCCAACAGGTCAAAAGCAAATGGATGAGCAAAAGGATTCAGAAATTAGTTTTACTGATTCTGATGAGTTAAATGAAATTTTCATTGACAAGAAGGAAATAGAAAAGTTCGAAAACCGTGAAGCGGATTATAGACAAGAGGTTCTAGATGATTTTGATATTTCGACCGCGAATTCATTTCGTCCAAATAGTATGGCAGTGAGTTTTAAGGCAAACATTACCGAGCAATCGAATTTAATCGTACATGTAACGGGAGGTAGATATACTCCGAAAACGGTTTTCATTCGTGATAAGGAAAAGGAATGGTGGTTACGCAGTCCCGTTCAAGGAACATTTACTTGTTCGGGAAAAGTGCTTCTTGAAAAAACAGTAAACAACGCCGAACAAATGCAACCAATCGAGTGCCTTGATCTTGAAGTAAAAGTAATTTCGCGTCCACAGAATGATGGAACAAGACTTATAACGGTCAGTTTAACTAATCGGACAGATGGATCTAGTGAAGGTAAGATAGATAGCCTTTGTTTATTTCAATCAGCGTTTACTGTGACAATTGAACACCCTTCAGGTGCACCTTGCATTCTTCCTTATCCAGAAGGGGATATTTTTGATAACCTTGATGATGAGGAAAAATCGATTGCTCTTTTGTACCGTAATTTAAAAACTTATGCTGTCGGTCATGGGTGTGCTGCTGATTGGGGGGAAATAAAGGAAGATAAAGTGTATAGTGTGAGGACGGAATTTCTCCCGACATTTGAAACTAGGAGTATGACACCGGATATTAAACGTGAAGATGGTACAAAAATTGAAGTGTCAATGAAACAATTAGCGGGGTTATATCCCGAAAGGGATGGGTTCCATGAGCTTGAAGAAATTATTTCTTTGTATCGCCTATGGATACAAAAGCAAAGGAAACGAGTGGCTTTGCTTGATCCAAAGTTTCATAAGGTTGCTAATGCTAATTTAGATATTTGTGAAGAATGTGCTGACAGGATGGAAAGGGGATTATCGTATTTAAAAACAGACAAAGAAGCTCTTACTGCCTTCCGCCTTGCAAACCATGCGGTACTGCTGCAACAAATTACTGGTGACCGTCGCTCCGGTGTTGTTCAAGATGGTAATTTAGTTTTTAACAAACCTTATGAGGAGCCAAATCTTAACAATCTTCCTGAAACAAAAGGAAAATGGCGTGCTTTCCAGGTTGCGTTTTTATTAATGTCGATCCATTCTGCTGGAGAGAAAGATTCTGTAGAAAGAGAAATTATTGATTTAATCTTCTTCCCAACCGGTGGTGGTAAAACGGAGGCATATTTAGGCTTAGCAGCTTTTTCTATGTTTATGAGAAGAATTAAAGATAAAAACGATCATGGTGTCGAAGTATTAATGCGCTATACGTTGCGGTTATTAACAGCTGATCAATTTCAGCGTTCTTCAAGATTGATTTGTGCGATGGAGTATTTGCGTAGACAGCACGAGGATTTACTTGGAACAAAAGAATTTTCAATTGGGATTTGGCTAGGAGGAGATACAACCCCAAACACAAATGATGATGCACTAAAAGCATTAAACAAAATTAAAAATGGCAAAATAGAAAATAATCCATTTATTTTAAACGCTTGTCCATGGTGTGGTGCGAAACTTGGTGAGTATAGAGTACAGAATTTAAAGCAACGAGACAATCACTTTGGGCGAAGAAAAAAAAGAAATAACATTGCGTTTTATGGCTATAAGGGAATGGTGGATAAAGTTGTAACCCATTGCCCGGATAACCAATGCCAGTTCTCGGATCATCTTCCAGTTTATTTAGTAGATGAAGAGATTTATAAAGTGAAACCGACTTTTATTATAGGCACAGTTGATAAATTTGCAATGTTAGCCTGGAACCCGAATATTAGGACACTATTCGGGATAAATAATAAAGGCCAAAGGGAAGTATCACCACCCGGATTAATTATTCAAGATGAACTTCACCTTATTTCTGGCCCGCTAGGATCATTAACAGGTTTTTTCGAAACCATTATCGATGAACTTTGTACCGACAGAAGAAATGGAAATGTTTATCGTCCTAAAATTGTTTGTTCAACAGCAACGATTCGTCGTTATAAAGAGCAAGTAAGGTCTTTATATGCGAGGGAAGAAGTTAAGCTTTTCCCAGCACCTGCATTGGATGAAGATGATTCCTTTTTCGCAACGTATGCTGTTGATGAAAATGGGGAATATATGCCTGGAAGGAAGTACTTAGGGATAAATTCTCCAATATTAGGTTCGATGCAAACGTTACAAGTTCGGGCGTTAACCTCTTTACTTCAAGCCCCTATGACATTACCTGACGATGAAAGGGATCCATGGTGGACATTACTTATATTCTTTAACAGTTTAAGAGAATTGGGAACAACAATTACATTACTGCACTCGGATATTCCGAATCATTTAAAGGTACTGAAAAATCGTTTTGGCCTCAGTTATAACGAGGTAAGAAAATTAAAGAAAATTGAAGAGTTAACTTCTAGGCTATCTAATGATGAAGTATCTGTAGCAATTGATAAACTAAAGCAAAAGTATGATGACACAGGGAAAGTGATTGATATTAGCTTAGCCTCCAATATTATCGAGGTAGGTGTTGATATTGACCGTTTATCCCTTATGTCCGTTGTTGGTCAGCCGAAAACAACGGCTCAATATATTCAGGTTACCGGTCGGGTAGGAAGACAATGGTATGAACGACCCGGATTAATTATCACATTATATAGCGCTACAAAGCCTAGGGACCGTTCACATTTTGAAAAATTCCGCAGCTATCATCAAATGCTGTATGCCCAAGTGGAACCAACGAGTGTGACCCCGTTTTCCCCAAGAGTAATTGACCGTGCACTTCATGCGATTATGGTTGCCTATGTTCGTCAATTTGGGGAAAAACATAAAGTTGAAACACCAAGACCCTTTCCAGATGATTTAATAAATGAAATTGAAACGATTATTTTAAAAAGAGTGAAAGCAGTTGACCCTGCCGAATTGGAAAATGTAAAGCGGGTTTTTGAGAAGAGAAAAAGAGAATGGATAGGATATGGGCCTCTACGATGGAGCGGAAATCCAGATGGTGAAGATTATCCATTATTGCGAGTGGCGGGTCAATATGCAAATAAAAAAGCAAAAATTCGTTCATGGCCAACGATGATGTCAATGAGAAACGTAGATGCCCAATGTAAAGGGAAGATTACAGATTTATATGTAGAAATGGAGGAGTTTTAATCGATGGTCGATATACCAATCCGAAGAGCTCAATTGATTGCTCCTTTTGGTCCCGGTGCAATGATGGTTACAAAAGAGGGAGTATCCGTTATTTGTGCAGGATTAGATCATTGGTACAAAGATATGTACGGTAAGTATGATAATTTGGATATAGAGCACTTTAAAATTCATGAATGGCGTTTGGAAAGGTTATTACAAGTAGACCATTTCCGTTTACCTCCCGATTTTCGAAAAAAAGGCCAATCCGATGAAGGAATCAATTTATACTTGCATGTTCCCTTCCTACGATTCCCGCAATGGCATTATTGCCGCTTTTGTGGGAGGATGGAAAAGTTTAAACTCCATACGAGTTTAAATCGGCTTGAGTGTCCATGTTGTAAGGAACAAAATTATAAAAACTATTTAGTGCAAGTTCCATATGTTGCCATGTGTCAGAATGGGCACCTGCAGGATTTCCCATGGCGGGAATGGGTGCATCAATCTGGGAATCCTAGTTGCAATAAACCTATGTATCTAACAAGTACAGGGGGAACGAGTCTCGCTTCTATGGTTGTGAAGTGCGAATGCGGTGTTAAGCCAAGAAGCTTAATGAGAATTACTTCTGTCAATCCGAATGGAACGACTTATTTAAGCGAGCATTTGGACAAGGATAAGAATTCGGTTTTTACTTGTCAAGGAAAAACACCTTGGTTAGGTACAGAAAAAAGTCAGCCTTGTTCGAATCATTTACGAGCTACTTTACGAAATGCTTCTAATGTATATTTTGCAAAGGTAAAAAGCGCTATTTATATCCCTGGGGATACAGTCAAAGAAGTTGATGAGATATTGGAGATGTTTCATAGTGAAATGTTCCAATCTTATTTAAAAATACTAAATCGACATCCTCTCTCTATTGATGAGAAGATAGACGATTTAAGAGTTCTAGCAAATAAGGAATTGAGTCCTTTCACTGATAGTCAAATTAAGGATGCATTGATTCGCATTGAAACAGGTTCTGAAATTATTGAGGTAGAGGACTCTGAAGAAGTTAGCTTAGAACACAAGCTTCGAATCGAAGAATATAATGTGCTTAATCATGAAACAGATCAACATAACTTACGAATTAAAAAATCAAATATCGCAGACTATAAAGCGGATGTTTCTAATTATTTTTCGGACGTATTTTTAGTAGAAAAATTAAAAGAAACCCGTGTCTTCGCTGGCTTTACACGCATATTGAGTGAAAATGGCCTAGGAACCGAAGAATTAAAGGAAATGCTCCGCCTGCATAAACATGACGAAAGAGAAGAAAACTGGCTACCTGCCTACGAAGTATATGGTGAAGGCATCTTCTTAAAGTTAAACGAGGACAAGCTCACGAAATGGGAGCAGCGACCAGAGGTTTTAAAAAGAATAAAACCGTTAAAAGACAAAGCACGTGAGCTATACCGTGAAGGGAGAATGGAAAACAAAACTATTACACCAAGATTTGTTTTGATTCACACTTTAGCCCATCTATTAATAAACCAGCTTACCTTTGAATGTGGATATAGTACGGCTGCGTTACGAGAAAGGCTATATGTATCCAACCATAAAGAAGATAATATGTGTGGATTATTAATCTATACAGCAGCAGGAGATTCAGATGGTACGATGGGCGGATTAGTAAAAATGGGGAAACCGGGCTACCTAGAATCTATTATTAACAAAGCAATTAATAATGCAAGATGGTGTTCCGCTGACCCAGTCTGTATGGAAATCGGTTCTCAAGGAGGCCAAGGGCCTTATTCCTCGAATCTTGCTGCTTGTCATAATTGTGGACTTGTCCCTGAAACAGCATGTGAAGAATTCAACTGCTTTTTAGACCGAGCTCTTATCATAGGGGATTTAAACCTTGATACAATCGGATTTTTTAACTATTAAGAATAATAAGAAATTGTTAACTTTCTGAACACTTAAGTGCATAATAGTACATTTACAAAAAGTAAAGTGAATAAGATTTAATATTTTTCAAATTAGCCCTTAAATAATAGGCTTTCAGAATTTTTAGTCATAAAAACAGTTTTATACAGCGATCATTCTTTGATCAAAATAATTCTTTATGACTAAATGAAATTTATTAATAATCAAAATAGTTGAAAGTCTGTCAACTCTTTTCGATAATTTATTTACAAAAAGAGCCCTTATTAATTAATTGACAGTATTAGAAATAGAAATTTTCCGTTGATATGTTGTAGGAAACTGTGTACTAGTTTGGTCCTAATAAGACCCAGCATGCTCTATATACCGTAGGAAAGCAAATTTGGGCATTAAAGAAGATTTGTATATTTATAGGTATAGCCCCTATACCATAGGGGTTATCTATACAATCAAAGTAATTCGGAGTGGCAAGTGATACATTTTTACTTTCCAAAAACAAGAGATGGGGGCTGAATAAAAATATTGAGTAAAAGTCAGAAGTTGAATCTAAAAAAGGCGGTTTTTTAAGAAAGCACTTCGGTGATAAAAATGATAAGGGAAAATAGTAAAAAATAAACTATAACTCTCATGTCCATTAATTAAACATTGGGCACAGGTTAACAATGCAATAAATAAGGTAAAGTAAAGGAGTTGAAAGTTAAATGTTTCCTGACAATCTATGAAATTCATTAATAATCTGATTTGGCGCCACCTTCATTACGAAAACCTAGATGCCTTCGAAGTGCTAAATCCGAAAAAATTTGGAATCGAATTTATTAAAGGGGAAATCAATATCGGCTGTTCTCCGTGCCCTGATATTTTAACAGAAAACTTTGGAAAAAGTATTTCAATTATGTTTGTTTCAACTGTATATAGTCTTATTCATAGCTATCTTCAAAAAACTTACCAAAGAAACAACAATTCTTGGAAAGAATTTACCCAAGACTTTTATCAAGAATCATCAAAAAGGTATAGGAATTTATCCAAGACCTGAAAGGATATATGATATTGTATCATCCAAATAAAACTGCAACACGAGGTTTGCTTTACTGAATTAGTAAAGTCCGTAATGGTAAATATTGAAATTTATTATTTGAAGAGCGATGACATCAACTTTCATAAAACTATTAAAAGAAATAGAAAGCATGGGGTAAGTGTAACTGGTCGTGATACTTATTAAAATCATTTACATTTAAAACGATTTTTAATATAAAAGAATCTGATATTCATATTATTCCATTGACTTATCCTTCCATAGCAAATAACGCATACTGGTCTGAATTTTCTGCATAACCGCAATTAAGTAAACTAATAGATAATATGCCTTAAAAGCCTTAAAAGAATAGTTTTTGAATGAAAAGAATAGAAGAAGCTATTTAGAGCGTTTCAAGATGGTTTTTGTTAGCAATTCATCTAGATTTTTACCAAGAAGCAATCTGCAATATAATTCCAAAATTCCTGACTACTTACCTGATTTTCGAATAAAAGTGTTAGCAACGCTCTGGATATTTTATGAGGTTTATTACATTATATAGAATATCTTATGAAAGAGATAGAAGTCTTTTACAACTCTTACTAGCTGAAATCGGAAATTAATATGATTAATAATTTCTTGATTATTCCCACCGTTAACACAATATAATAGGAGTCCTATCGTCTCTATAATTTCAAATAAAATAAAATTCTTTTCAGTATTGTCCTCATTTGCTTTTGGAACAAATGCATGAAGTAGTTTTAAGAATTATAGCGAAAACCTTGCAAATATTTCTTGAAGTTAATTAGATTGTAAGACTTACGTATCATTTCTTTTTAAGGGTGTTGCTGGTCAAACACTTCCCCCTTTTTATTTTTTAGCCCAAATAAAAATTAAGATCCCTTTTTGATATTATTGTTTTAGATTATTTTTTGGAGGTAAATTTTATGCCAATTTACAACAAACTCGTCCGCGACCGCATTCCGGAAATTATTGAATCAACCGGAAAACAGTTTTCTACCAGAATCTTAAGTAATGAGGAATACATAAAAGAATTAAAGAAAAAAAGTTTTGAAGAACTTGAAGAGTATGTAAACACATCAAATAATGAAGATGCCATTGAAGAACTGGCAGATCTATTGGAAATCATCCATGCAATTGCCGAGTATCATGGATCCTCTTTCGAAAAAGTAGAAGAAGTTCGCAAACGGAAGGCGGAAAAAAGAGGAGGCTTCAAGGAAAAAATCTTTTTAATTGAGGTTGAGGATGAGTAAGGTTCAGTTAATTACGAAAAGACTTGGAAATCACTTAATAAAGCAAATTGAGACGTCTTCGTCAATTTGCATCTTGACATCTTTCACAATGAAGTCCGGAGTCGAATATTTAAAGAAATCTCTTAAAACGTCAGCTGCGAGATGCGCAGATATTAAGATTTGCACCGGGGACTATTTATATGTCACTCAGCCTGAAGCTCTTGAAGAGCTGCTGAATATTAGTGGCAATATTGAGATACGACTTTGGAAAAGCAACGGGACTTCTTTTCATCCAAAGGCGTATCTTTTTCAAACAGAAGAAAATGACTGTCTAGTTGTCGGTTCTTCCAATCTGTCCCGATCAGCTCTAAGCAATGGGGTGGAGTGGAATATTTCCATAAGCAATGAAAAAGATGTGTTTGAAGAGGCGTTAGAGCAGTTTTTAAAAACGTTCTACGCTGTGCAAACGGTTCCTCTAAATGGAGAAACGATTAAGGAATATAAAAGTTCTTATGAGGAATATCACAAACGCTTTCCGGGGTTTGTAAAGGAATGGTCGGAGAAAGAAGAACTGGACTTAATGCTTCCATCTGAAACAGATGATAAAGCTGCGGCTGAAGTCATCAGAGAAAAGACGGTACCATATGGGGAGATAAAGCCACGATTTGCTCAAGTGGAGGCGCTTGAGGAATTAAACAAGACGCTTGAAGAGGATTATAATAAGGCCCTTGTTGTCATGGCGACGGGGTTAGGCAAAACTTATCTAGCCGGGTTTTTTGCCCAAAACTTTCAGCGTGTCCTCTTCGTTGCTCATTTGGAAGAAATTCTTCATCAGGCAAAGAAATCGTTTCAGGCCATTATGCCGGAGAGATCATACGGGATTTATAATGGCAAAGTAAAAGAAGGAAAAGCAGATACAGTATTTGCGTCTATTTACACCTTAAGCATGAAACACCATCTTCATCAATTCCAGCCTGATGAGTTCGATTTGATCATTGTCGATGAATTTCATCATGCTGCGGCTGATTCTTATCAGAGAGTTCTCGAATATTTTAATCCACAGTTTTTACTTGGAATTACCGCCACACCTGAACGTAATGATAATAAAGATGTTTACGCCATTTGTGATGGAAACGTTGCATTCCGGCTCGACTTTTTAGATGCGATTGAACGAAAGTGGTTATCTCCTTTTAAATATTTTGGGGTATACGATGATACGGATTACAGCCAGATCACTTGGCTCGGCAATCGATATGATGAAGAGGAATTGCTGCAGGTTCAGTTAAGGGATGAAATGGCGGAAAAAATCCTTAATGTTTGGAAAGAGAAAAAGCAAACTAGAACAATTGGATTTTGTTCCTCAATAAGACAGGCTGATTTTTTATCCGATTTTTTTAATCGAAAGGGATATAAAACAGTCAGCCTGCATTCCAAACAAGTTGAAATTGGCAGGCAGAGTGCGATTGAAAAGCTCGAAGCCGGGGAACTTGATGTCATTTTTACAGTGGACTTATTTAATGAAGGTGTGGATATTCCATCTGTTGATACTTTATTGTTTGTGCGTCCGACGGAATCTTTGACCGTTTTCACACAGCAAATCGGCCGGGGGCTGCGCCTGCACCCTGGGAAAGAGCATTGTGTCATTATAGATTTAATTGGAAACTACCGAAATGCTGATATTAAGCTCAGTTTGTTTGATACTGAATCCATTGATTCAAAATCAAAAAAGATTATGCCGAAAGTTCCGGATTTTTGTGAAATCGATCTTGATCTCAAAGTCATAAATTTATTGGAAGAAATGGCTCGAAAAAAACAGCCGAGAAAAGAAAAACTGTTTGAAGACTATATGAAGCTGAAACAGGAGTTGGGCAGAAGGCCGACTTATTTGGAGCTTCACTTAAGGGGAGCATCAGATTCAGCTCAATATCGTCAGGAATTTAAGACTTATTTTGGTTTTCTGGATTGGGCAAATGAACTTTCTATTAAGGAGAAGGAAGTTTTTAGCCGGTATGAAAACTGGCTGATTGAAGCCGAAAAAACGTCAATGTCAAAGAGCTATAAGATGATAGTCTTATTATGTATGCTTGAACGCGGTCCGTCTGATTGGTATAAGCCGATCAGTCCTGTAGAAGCGGCGCCTTTTTTTCATCATTATTTAATGGAAAAAGAATACCGGAAACGAATCGACTTTTCCGATAAGGCATCCAAAAAGTTATGGGATTATAACGAGGACGCCGTCAGCAAACTGATTGCTACTATGCCGATGACAAAATGGAGCAGCAGTTCTAAAGGGTTGGTATCATTTGAAAATGGGATTTTTCAGTTAAATTTTGATGTTTTGAAAGAAGATGAAGAAATCCTTTATGACTGGACTAAGCAAATTTGTGAATACCGGCTGCACTATCATTTTGAGCGGAAGGCGAAGTAATATTTACAAGAATTCCATTTTGATTCATAGTGAAAATAGATTTATCATTTGGTTATTAGATGCAATGCTCCGAATTTATAGACGTATTTGAATAAGGAAGGTTTAGACATGATGGACTACAACTTTGAAATTTTATCCTTATTGGATAATTCCCTCGAATTTTAAAAATTACATAGTAAATTTAGCCGTTTTAATCCATTTAAAATATTGCGTGTCGATAAATTCGAGATACGGCATTCAAATGTTCTTTCATGGCTTTTGAATCCAAGTGAAAATCATAATCTCGGATCGTTTTTTGTGAAAAAACTTTTAGCCAAAACGTTTGTAAAAGCAGAGAATGAACATTTGCTGGAAAGCTACAATTTAATTCAGCTTCACAAACATTCGTTTAATGATTTAGAAGTATATCGGGAAGTTCAAACATCCAATAATAAACGAATTGATATTTTGGCTGTTTCGGAATCACAGAAAGCCGTTATTTTAATCGAAAATAAATACAAGTCTTCAGAGTCTGATGGCCAGTTAAATAACTACTTAAACTTTGTCCGTAAAAAATACAGCGGATATACAATTATTCCAATATTCTTAAGCTTGGACAGTTCCGTTCCTACGAACAAAGAGTACTTTATATTGGACTATCATGATATTTTAGATATTTTGAAAGTATATATGGACGTGAATGGAGACCAAATTTTTGAGCCAATCAAAGAATTTATTAATTACTATATTTCAATATTGCAAGACGAGCTTGTCCGTGATGAAGAGGATATTGAATTAGCCCTTCATATATACAAAAAACATAAAGATGCGATTGATTTTCTTTATGCGGTTCACAATGAAAAGGCTGACAAGTTTATCAGTAACGAAGTGTTAACTCAAATTTCGGCGCTTAGCCCTGAAGATAAATTCGGAATCGATAAAATTTATTTGAACTATCAAGAAACGATTAACTTTATTTATTCGGTCGGTAACAGCATTATCAGGGAAGCCTTTTTGGAGTTTGTTTTTCAAAATGAAATCCCTGAAAAATGCTACCGCGATCATATAAGAGTACCTTCCTTTATTTTTCCGGAATGGAGACAGCTTGATGAGATTTTAGGCGTTCCAAAAGAGGAATGGTGGTTGAACAATGCCTTCATTATTTGGTTTGAGCGGATTTGGAATAACAGATTAAAGCTTACCGTCGAGGTTGGACCTTTAGATTATGAAGAAAGATTAATCCTTCTCAATACACTGGAAAATAAAGGTGTCAAAATAAAGGAAAAATCAAAAGAAAATGGAGCTAAGTACACCCGAATCTATACTTCAGCTGTGAAAATTGAAAATTGGGCTGATAAGAGAGAAATTATAGAGGCAATGAACAGTCTTTATAATAAGAAGGATTTCCACGCTATACTCACAGCCATTTCCGGAGCAATTCATGATATTGTTTATAGACAAAATCCGATGACGAAATGATTCTTTCTGAAAGTGCTGTTCTTATAACAGATGAGGGCAGAAGAGGCAACAACTTTAAAGCAGTAAGTTTCGATCGATAGATATCAGTTTTTATTGAATGTGTAAAACAAGGAAATTTACACAGTTTATATGCAATTGAAATTATATTGGAGTGTTGGAATTGGTTTGGCTGTTTTTGTTACTTTTCATCGTATCTTTTTTCATGGGGGTCTTTGATGTTCCTCAATGGATTTTTCTATCAGTCTTTATTCCTTTTGTTTTAGCTCTGCTTTACATGTTGTATTTTCCGGTTCTATTTGAGAGAGACGTAAATAAGATCATGAATTTCTTAAGAAAATCGAAACAAGCGCACTACCAGTTTATTTACCACTATATAATGATAATGTTACGGAGGCTGAAAAAACAATTCCTCGGATCCGTTCCAAGCAAATGAAAGTGATTTCTAATTTGATACTGCTTTCGAAACAAAAAAGGCACAATGAAGCAAAAGAGCTTCTTCACCAAATGAAAGATAACGTTTATAAGTGGTATTATGGTGCAACCATTGCCTTTAACTAGGCGATCACAGCACATATGAGCAATATAAAGCACGAGTAAAGGACCCGGTTTATCGAACTTGGCTTGAAGCAGAGGAAAGAGTTTGCGAAGGTAAGAAAACGGAAGCGTTGAATATGCTTGACGAACAAATACCAAAGTTAAGAGGCCTTAAATTACTTTCTGCTATTCAATATAGAAAAGAGATTAGCGAGAAGATCTAAAACATTTTTGTTGGGCTGAAAAAGAATGGAAAATTATTTGGCACTGCCAAAAGAGAGAGAGAAAAGGATCGATTGTTTCATCAACGACAATCGATCCTTTCTTTATTATTTTGATTTATTTTGTAAGTCTCATTTTGTGATTTCACTTCGAATATTCGTTTCTTTCGAGAATTCAATCAGCAAGATGTTCAAAGGAGAGAAGGGATCTATTGGATAAAATTCTCTTAAACATGATTGACTTAGAAAATAACCCATGATAAGATAATTCCGAGTAAATCAATACGAATATAATTATTTATACCGACCAGACGAACTGGAGGTCCACATCCTTGCATTTATTGCTTGGGTTTGGACCTCCTTATTTTTGGTTGGGAAGGTTTTGTAGTTAATACATTTGTGAAAGGAGGTAAAGAGGTTGTTTGAACGCAAAAATATTGTCCCAGTTAAGGCGGTATCAGTTGTCAGTGTGGCTTTTATACTTCTTCTATGGGAAATTAGTACAAATTTGAAATGGGCTGATTCTTTGTTTTTACCGTCTCCACAATCTGTATGGATCGCATTTTTAGATCTTTTACAACAAGGATATAAAGGTGCATCCCTACTCCATCACATTTTAAACAGTCTTAATCGGTTATTTCTGGCATTGATTCTTGCTTTGGTTATTGCTGTCCCATTAGGTATCCTGTGCGGATACTCCAAATACTTTCGTGCCATATTTGATCCAATAGTTGAATTTTATCGCCCTCTTCCGCCATTAGCTTATTATGCCTTACTTGTCTTATGGTTAGGTATCGATGATAAATCGAAAGTTGCACTATTATTTCTAACCGGTTTTGCACCTTTATTCATTACAACAGTGTTTAGTGTACAGAAGGTGCCTCGTGATCGAATCAATGGAGCTCTATCGTTAGGAGCATCAAAGTGGAAGGTATTGGTTTATATCATCTTTCCAACTTGCCTGCCTGACATCATTACTGGGTTCCGAACAGCTATCGGAGTCACCTATGCGACATTGGTTGCAGCAGAAATGGTAGCAGCAACTTCAGGCATAGGCTGGATGGTTTTAGACGCAAGTAAATATTTGCGAAGCGATATTGTTTTCGTTGGAATTATTTTAATGGGGACCATAGCTATGCTCATGGACTGGATCATTAGATGGTTTCAACGCCGTCAATTTCCATGGGTTGGAGCCGAAGATTAATCATTAATAATGGAGGAACCTTACATGTCTTTTCAACAAAACATCAAATGGTTGTTATTTACTCTATTTTCGGTATTGCTGACTCTAACCACGGCTTGCTCGAATCAAGTAAACTTAACAGAGTCAAATCCTTCAACAGAGGTATCATCATCTTCAACTTCAGAGGCGATACCAAAAGAAATCCAGATAGGTTATCAAGTTTCACCAAATGGAGAACTGCTAGCGAAAGCTCTGGGTTTATTAGAGAAGAAATACCCGAATACGAAAATAAATTGGATCAAGTTTGATTCAGGACGAGATGTAAATACAGCGATAGCTAGTGGCAGCATTGATTTTGGTCTTGTTGGAACACCTCCTGGTGCCATAGGTATAGCCAAAGGTTTGCCTTACCAAGTGTATTATTTACATGATGTCATCGGGGAAAGCGAAGCATTAGTCGTGAAAAAAAGTTCAGGTATTCAATCATTAAATGATCTTAAAGGGAAAAAGATAGCAACAACCTTTAGTTCGACCTCTCATTTTAGTTTATTGGGAGCCTTAAAAACAGCAGGGCTGGATCCGGAAAAAGATAAGATAACCTTTCTTGATATGCAACCGCCGGATATCTATGCTGCTTGGAAGAGAAATGATATTGATGGTGCCTATATTTGGCAGCCTACTCAAGCGAAACTTGTGAGCGATGGCGGAAATATAATCGTAACGTCTAAGGAATTAGCGGATAAAGGGGTTGTTACCGTCGAATTTGGAATCGTTCATAAGGACTTTGTAAAAAAGTATCCAGACATTGTAAAAGAATATATATCCCTCTTGGATCAAGCTGTTCATTATTATCGTGAAAAACCTGAACAATCAGCTCAATTACTCTCTAAAGAATTGGAGCTATCTCCAGAAGAAAGTCTAAAGACGATGCGGCAAATCATTTGGTTAGATGTTTCTGAACAGAAAAAATATTTCGGGGAATCTGGCCAAATAGGACTATTAGCTAAGGTGTTAAAGGATACGGGGGACTTTATGGTTACACAAAAAGCAATACCATCTGCACCGGATGTAAATACCTATCAACAAGCTCTGTTAAGTGATCTTTACAAATAAGGGGGGGAGTTTGTGTTAGCCTTATCTTCTCCACAAATCAAAGAGCCTCTTATAGAGGTAAAGGATCTGAGTTTATATTACGAAAGCAAGAATCATACTTTACATGTTTTAGATAATATAAATCTCCAATTCTATAAAAATGATTTTGTTTGTGTTTTAGGATCATCAGGATGTGGAAAATCATCACTTTTGAATGTGCTGGCCGGGTTTCAAAAGCCTACTACAGGTGAAGTGATCATTGATGGTAAAAAACATGTGAAACCTAATTCTGATGTAGGTGTAGTATTTCAACACCATAACTTATTTCCATGGTTATCTATTGCAAAAAACATAGAGTTTGGATTAAAAATGAAATCTATTTCAAAGACGGAACGGCAGAAAATTGTTTCATACTATTTGAACATGGTTGGTTTAGAATCTTCAGCAAAATTGTGGCCTTTTCAACTTTCTGGTGGTATGAAACAAAGAGCCTCCATTGCTCGAACACTGGCTACGGATCCAAAAGTGATTTTGATGGATGAACCTTTTGGTGCATTAGATGCCTTGACGCGTGAAAACATGCAGAACCATCTTCACAAGATTTGGAAGAAAACGAGAAAATGCGTATTTTTTATAACTCACGATGTAGAAGAGGCCCTGCTGTTAGGGACGCGAATTTTAGTCATGCACCCCAATCCTGGAAGAATTGTAAAAGACATAGTCAATCCATTATCCAATCACAATAAACCATTTAAAGAACTGAAACAGTTAAGGGTATTTCACGAATTAAGAGATTATTTAATTTCAACAATAAAAGTTAATTGAGAGGAGCATGCCATATGTCAAAACTTAGAATTGATCCAACACGACCACTTAAATTCGAAAATCGCGACATCCACGAAGGACCTCGCATTTTGAGACGTCTGCCTGAAGGGGTAGAAGAGATCCCTTACTCGTTATTTGATGTGAAGCCACTAAGCCCTATAATTGGTGCTGAAATTGTCGGAGTAGACTTAAGAGAGACGATTACTCCAGAACTACAAGCAGAGTTAAATCGAGCACTATTAGAGTGGAAGGTCCTCTTCTTCCGTGACCAACAAATCACCAGTGAGCAGCAGCTGGCATTTGCTAAGCTATGGGGTGAATTGGAAGTTCATCCGTTTTATGAAGTTGAAAAGGGGCAATCAGAAGAAATCGTACGATTCGCAAGAGATAATAAGAAAGCAGGCTCCGAAAACGTTTGGCATGCCGACGTTACTTTTCGTGTCAATCCTGCTAAAGCTGCGGTATTAAGAATGATTGAAGTGCCCCCTGTAGGTGGTGACACAATTTGGGCGGATATGGGCGCAACATACGATAATCTACCCGAAGAGGTGAAGGAGCGTATCAATGGTCTCACTGCGCTACACGACTTCACTCCTGCTTTCAGTCATTTAATGACATTGGAAGAGTTAGCAGTCAAACAGGCGGAATTCCCGGCTGTGGAGCATCCAGTGGTTCGAACTCACCCAGAAACCGGTCGTAAGACTCTCTTCGTGAATCCATCGTTTACAACCCAAATTGTTGGTCTTGACCCTGATGAGAGTGAGAAACTACTCCAATTTCTATTTCGTCAGGCACATGTCCCAGAGTACCAGGTTCGTTTTCACTGGGAACCAAACTCCATTGCCTTCTGGGATAACCGGGCGACTCAACATTACGCTGTTTCCGACTATTATCCATACCCGCGTAAAGCTGAACGCGTTGCCATTGTTGGGGATCGTCCATATTAGATCTCCATTAAAGGTGGTGCATAATGGAACCTTAATAGGTTCCATTTATTGTTTGTTATAGGGGCCATTTATAAAATAGGGAGGGAAGCAAATGAGTTGGCTACTTCTTTTGTTAGGAATTCTTTCGGAGGTAATAGGTACGATGTCTATGAAATTGTCGGAAGGCTTTACGAAGCCAATACCGTCCATTTCCATTTTTGTTTTTTATGGACTAAGTCTTACTTTTGTAACATTGTCCTTAAAACATATTGATGTAAGTATTGCTTATTCTATATGGTCAGGGTTAGGAACCGCCATTATAGCAACCATAGGAATTTTATATTTTAAGGAATCTATTTCTTTAATTAAACTCTTGTCAATACTTGCGATAATCGCTGGTGTTGTTGGATTAAATATATCTGAAGAAATGCATGGAAAAAAAGCATCCGTATCACATATAGAATTAAAGAAGGATATAAATTAATCACAGATAAGATTTGGCGTAGTTTTTTAATTGAGACTTTTTAAAAATTAGAGATTTTACCGCAAGAGAAAAAGAAGACATATTATACCTAACACAGATTCACTTCATTTATTTAAAGTTTTAAAATGATATGAGCATACCTCCAGAATTTCAGAAAAGTACTTTTTTAAGCAGCTTTATCCTGTCTCTTCATCTTTGCCATGGTCGATGCGGAGGCTAAGAGGACAATGGCATTCAGATAAACATGTGTTTTAACTTTTTGCATTCCACCTACATGGACATCATAGGGTAATAACCATAAAGTTATGAACACAATATATACATGGCTGTGATTAATATGCTTAGTAAAAGAGAATTCTCAAACATGTTCGAGATAATAGCTGACACGAACCGCAGAAAAATTATAGACCATCTTAGAAAAAGCCCAAGGTCTGTTGGGGAACTGGTCGAGTTTACTCAATTAAGTCAACCAGGCGTGTCTAAACATCTTCGAAAATTACATGAAGCTGGATTGGTCAAAATTAGCAAGGAATCGCAAAAGTGCATTTATCATTTGCGTGCAGAACCACTAGTAGAAATTGATAACTGGTTAGAGCCTTACCGTAAGGCATTTACAATATAAAAAGAGAATTGAAAGAAAATGAGGTTTCTTTTGGGGGATAAAAATTCTTTAAAGTGGATTAAAAATCTTTATAGGCTATAAATTTTTTTAAGGGATAAGTTAAAAATTCTCTAAGGGGGGATGTTCTTCAGGAGAACCATGAAAGTGTTTATTGCAAAATAAAAGTGCAGAGAGTTGCAGAGAATTTGGTCTGTACAAACTTTACATGGAGAGGTGGGCATGATAGCCTTGTTCGGTGAAGTCAGCCCTTAAAATTACAGGCTTTCTGGCTTCGAAGTCAAGTCCACAGAGGCTCCATGTCAAGTTGCAATTCTCTGCATTCCCCGTTGCACAACTCTGTATTTTTCGATTGCAAAAAACACCATGAGAGCTTGAAGACCGCTTTGATTATGAGGGCTTATCCCGAAAAATGATAAAAGTAAATGGTATTTGGGAAGACCATATGCGTTGGGCAATAGTAAACGAAAAATAATAAGAGCTATAATTCATCAATAATCCTGACTTATGTTCAAAAGGCAAAAAGCTTATAATAATTAGTAACCACCATATCTATATGGATCCATATCCGTAACTGCCGTATCCATATGGGGAAAGTAACGTACCAGCTAATAAACCACCTGCTAAAAGAAAGGCCCACCGAATCCAAACCCACCAAAAGGTCCGCCAAAGCCAAAAGGTCTGCCGAATCCAAATCCACCAAAAGGTCTGCCAAATATTCTTTCATCTGGATTGCCTACTTGATTTTCCTGAGAATATACATTGGGATAAAATTGCATTTCTGAATTCATTAAGAGAAACCTCCATTTTCATTTTCTTATCCAATAAAGAATATGCATTTACCCATCTACTTTCTTGGGTGAATATCTTTGGTTGATAAAAAAATAAGTAAAACTAAATGTATGATGAATTTAAGTTATAAGTTCAATTATGTTGGGGGACTTGTTGAGATGTGAGCAACAGGTCTTTTTATATAGACTCCTTAAGTTGCTGGAACAGGCTATAGTTCTTCAACAAACGGGCCAGATTGTTGAGGAACGTTTTCAGGCAATTAGATTATTCGAGTTTGAATATATCAATGAAATTGTGAAGGTTTTCACTTAAACTAAACCAGCTAATAGTTTGTCGACATTTTTCATTAAAAACCTTTAATACTTCATGTTATACTAAAATAGTCCATGACAAATAACCTTCCAAATTATCTATTTTGGAAGGTTTTGTTTTTTATAGTTAGATGTAGTGGTTAAGCTATATCTTGGAAAGTCGTTCTGCTTTTTAAAAGTGCATAGATCCAGTGTAAGAGCTTATTTACACAGGCTATGACGGCTACTCTGAATGGTTTTCCTTCTTCACGTTTCTTATCATAGAACTCTCGTAGTTTCTTGTTTCTAGGAATAATCTCATCAGTCGTTTTTTGCTTGCGTGCATCTCGAATACCACAACGGACAGCCATATATAATGCATGTCTCAGTCGGCTAGAGCCTCTTTTGGTTATTCGATTAATGGAGGCTGTAAATCTGCCAGAAGCATACACACTGGGGTCTATTCCAGCGAACGCAACCAACTTTTTAGGGTGATTAAACCTTTCTATCTCTCCAATTTCTGAAATGATTGTTGCCGCAATTTTTTCTCCTACACCAGGGGATAGTCTGGATAATCTTATATTCTTCAATTTCTTTAGCGAGGGCATCTATTTCTGCTGCTAACTTAGATAGATGCTCTTCGTATTGAAGAACGATACTAATTAACATTTTTAGATTAAAGATGTGGCTTTCATACAGATTACTCTGAAATGGGTTACGTAATGCAGCCTTTCTTAATTTCTGTGCCTTTTCAATTGCCCATTTCTCTGAGCGACTTATACATAAAGAAGCAATCTTGTCTGTCAAAACATCCTCACTAACACTCAAGACAGTTTCAGAGGTTGGAAAAGATTCAAGCGTCTTTAAAGATACCTTGGAATATAAGTTCCCGAAAACACCTCTTATTTAAATAGACAACAAATGCCAAATCAATGGATACAAGATTGGGATATGTGACAAGCTATCTTCCGTAAATGGGTATGATTTCTGGAAGAATTGTACTAAAGAATCTCGAGGATACGATCTTCCGCAATCGGGCAGGTTAGTTGAAGAAGTATACTTGATGATAAGAGAATAAAACTAATGAAATATTGTCTTAATTAATGTCACCACTGCAGCTGTCGTAGTAGTTCCACTATAAATTGACAGGACACCAATTGGTGTCCATTTTATAAGGGGGGGATTTTGAGCGAGAAAAATCAAGAGCGTGATGTTTATGTAGCCATTGCTGACCCAACAAGACGTAAATTGCTACGTTTGTTGGCAGATGCAGAAGAGTTACCTCTTCACGAATTAACCGCTCAATTTCAAATGGGGCGTACCGCTGTTTCTAAACATTTGGCTATCCTTAAAGAAGCTGCTCTAGTTGCTGACCGTAAAGTTGGTAGAGAAACAAGGTATCGACTAATTGCAGCTCCCCTACAGGAAATTAAAGATTGGGTATCCTTTTACGAGAAATTTTGGAAGGAAAAAGTGGCACTTTTAAAAAATTTATTATCGGAGGAATAAATAATGGCAGATTTATCATTAGATTTTCAGTTTACAAGTTCAATTAATACAGTTTGGAACGCATTAACAGATTCGGATACTCTTGCAAAATGGATAATGGAAAATAACTTTAAACCAATCGTAGGACATAAATGTCAATTCCGAAATGAGCAGTGGAATTTAATTGTTGATTGTGAAGTATTAGTAGTGGACGAGCCTTATAAGTTATCTTACACTTGGGTAGGTGGTCCGATAAACACTACAGTCACATGGACATTGAAGCAAGAGGATGCAATAACCTACTTACACCTTGAACAAACTGGATTCGAAAAAGAAGATCAAGCGTTCAATGGTGCGAAATATGGTTGGGCGAAAATGATTGAAGAACTTAAAAAAATATTAGAGGAAATGTAAGAACCTCTGAACCTGTTTTTTTAGTTTAGCTTAGCTAGCGAATAGTCAAAAGTAAACGGCTCAGTATAGGACTTAGCCGTTTGTTTTGAAAGACTAAATTTTGTGAATTTAGAGGATATCAATATGAAAATAAATCAATTAATTGCCAACAATATTAACTGTTTAGATGCCTTCTTGCCCGAAGATCAAGCAAGCTTGCCAAGTAGGTCATGGAAAATGATTCAAGGTTGATGAATATTCAAGTAAAGCCAAAAAGTGACAGAAAGAATTGGAGAAATTGAGAATGATCATTCTTGACTGTCAGCTGATCGAAATATTGAAAAGGGGTGTTCCTTGATGACAAATAGTAGAATGAATCCTAAGGTTGATGAATTTTTAAGTAATGCCAAAAAGTGGAAGGAAGAATATGAGAAGTTGAGAAATATCGTTCTTGACTGTGAGCTGACCGAAGAATTTAAGTGGATGCATCCTTGTTACACGTTTGAGAAAAAAAACATAGTTTTAATACATGGATTTAAAGAATATTGTGCGCTTCTGTTTCACAAAGGTGCCTTGTTACAGGATGCCCATGGGATTCTAATCCAACAAACGGAGAATGTACAGGCGGCGCGCCAGATTAGGTTCACCAATGTTCAAGAAATAATTGAAATGGAAACCATCTTGAAAGCCTATATTTATGAAGCCATTGAAGTTGAAAAAGCCGGTTTGGAAGTGAATTTTAAAAAGAATACAGAATTCATAATTCCTGAAGAACTTCAAAATAAATTCGATGAAATCCCTGCCTTGAAAACTGCTTTTGAAGCATTGACACCGGGACGACAAAGAGAATACATTCTTTATTTTTCTAAAGCCAAAAAATCCAAAACTCGAGAGTCAAGGGTTGAAAAATGTATGCAAAAAATTCTCAATGGAAAAGGATTAAATGATTGCACTTGTGGACTATCTCAAAAGCAGCCCTACTGTGACGGCTCGCACAAGTACATTCGATAAGAAAATAAATTAATCAAACTTTAAGATATTACCTCACTTTGCGTTCATTCGAACTCCTTTTTAGATCGCAGGTAACACTCAATCAAATATTTTAAAATGGAAAAAAACAAAAAAGTGATTCGTAGAGTATAAGCAAACTAACGTGTAACAGGCTTACGCATTACCAGCTAAGAAAAGAAAAATACTGCACACAAAAGTGTACCCTTTGGATTTTTGCTGAAAGGTACACTTTTCTTGAACTAAACCAGTTAATAGTTTGTCAACATTTTTCAATAAAAACTTAAAATATTTCATGCTATACTAATAATGTGCATGCCAAATAACCTTCCATTTTATAATTTTGGAAGGTTTTGTGTTATTTAAATACATTTTTCATTTAGGTTAAATCTTGGAAAGGCGAATTACTTTTTAAAAGTGCATGTATCCATTGTAAGAGCTTATTGGCAAATGCAATAACTGCTACTTTATAGGGCTTTCCTTCTTCACGTTTCTTATCATAGAACTCACGTAATCTCTTATTACGGGGGATGATTTCATCAGTCGTTTTCATTTTGCGACAATCACGAATGGCAAAACGAACAGCCATATATAAGGCATGCCGTAATCTACTCGAACCTCTTTTGGTTATCCGGTTTACCGTGCCCTTGAATCTACCAGATTCAAAGATACTAGGGTCAATTCCTGCAATTGCCACGAGTTTTTTGGGGTGATTAAACCGATCAATCTCACCAATTTCAGAAATAATCGTTGCCGCGATTTTTTCTCCAATACCAGGGATTGATTGGATAATCTTATATTCTTCAATTTCTTTTGCCAGAGCATCTATCTCGTCTTCAAGCTTAGATAGGTGCTTTTGGTATTCTAGAAGCATTTTGATATACATTTCTAGGGTTAAAATAACCTTCCTTTATACTTAATTTTGTTATATATAGTTTTTTAAGGTATATCTTGGAAAGTTGTTCGTCTTTTTAATAAGGCAAATATCCAATGTAATAGCTTATTTTCACTGGCTATAATTGGCTACCTTATAAGGCTTTCCTTCAACACTCTTTTTATCGTAAAACTCTCTTAAAGATATGAAGCCTACATAGATGATGTGTTAACACAAAGAAATTTACTTAATATAAACTTTTCGCTGATTCATATTAATAGCCATCATCATTATGGTGTTATTGAAGGGACAGGGGAGGCGGATTATATTACTTCTCCAACACTGGTCATTTTGGGGGGAAGTGATTTAATTGTAACGAAATCCTTGCAAGAGGAAATTCTTGAAGATTTAAAGGTAGTTGAAAAAATTTATTACCTAACACAGGTCACTCTCCAATAATCGACAACCTTGAAGGTTTATTAAAAGAAGTAAAAAGTATTCTTTGAACTTGACATATAAGTTTAATCATATTGGGGAGAGACATGGCTGCATTTATATCCATCACTTTGACGTTTCAGCTTGTTTATTATCGAAGAAATTCACATGATCATCTTTAATGATTCCTTTACAAACTGCAAATGTCGTTTTCCAATTGATTTTTCCTCCAAATTTGAATACTGGAAAAATAGGCGGGGTGCTTATTTCTCTATGATTTTCGGTGAAATCAGAGAAACAACCCTGCTTTTTTCTTTTGGTCTAGCAAAATGCCGTACACAAAACTTTATATATCATCTATTAACTATATTACTCGGATGTATATTTTCTTAAACGATGTTAACCTTTACTAAATTTTCTGTAAAAGTTATATTGAAAGTCTTTTTGCATGTTGCGGGAAAAAATAAAATGAAATTGAAAAAGGGAAAATAATATTGAATAGGAGGATCATCGTGAGAAAAATTGTATTCACTGTTACCGCAACACTTTTAATTGGTGCCGCATCCACAGCTCTAGCAATGCCTCAATCGCAACATTACAGTGCAAAAGAGCAAATACTAGATGATCAGTTCCAGCAGCTTTCCCGTAACACAAAGTGGCAGGAAAAAGAAAAGATTCAATTGCAATTTAATGTTTATCACCCTCAAGGAATGACTCGAATCGGAGACCTCTTTTATATGTCCTCTGTGGAAATCATCGAAAAACCGGTGAAGTATGACCAGCCACAAGATGGCTATGATCGCACTCCTGGAAAAGGAGTAGGTCATTTGTTTGTCTTTAATAAAGAAGGTAAACTGCTGAAAGACATCGAACTTGGTGAAGGAATTATTTATCATCCGGGCGGCATCGCATTCGACGGCAAATACATTTGGGTTCCTGTAGCAGAATATCGTCCTAACAGCCACTCCATTATTTACAAAGTTAATTATGAGACATTGAAAGTCGAAGAAGCATTCCGGGTCAATGACCATATCGGTGGAATGGTTCGTGACGCACAAAGTGGAAAACTTATTGGAGTGAGCTGGGGTTCACGTAAATTCTATGAATGGAATGAAAAAGGTAAACAGCTGAGTATAAAAGCAAACTCCAGTCACTTTATTGACTATCAAGATTGTGAAGGTGTAGGTCAAAGTAAAATGGTTTGCAGCGGTATTTCTGAACTTCCAAACCCTGCAACTGAATATACTAAGCCTTACGAGTTAGGCGGATTAGCATTGATTGATATGAAAAATTTGACTACGATTCTTGAAGTACCATCCATGGAGTTTTCTCCTCAAGGACATGTCATAACCCGTAACCCGGTGTTCCTCGAGAATGCTGGTGATGAGCTGCGGCTTTACGCTGTGCCGGATGACGATGACGCATATTTGTTGGTGTATGAAACAACCAACCTAAATTATAAGAAGTAAGATCTGGCAAAGGTTTTGATTAAATAGAAAAAAGGGCTATTCTTCTCAAAAGATATGGGAAGAATAGCTTTTTATATGAAAAGAACTCTTTAAGAAACTCGGCTCTTGTACTTCTCCTTTATTGTTCATGGCAATAAAAATTCATCCACGCAACTTCTTTCGGAAGAAAGTTAAAGATGACATGTTCTTAAGTATTTCATCCACATGATATTTAACTAAAAATTCCATCTCCATAATGTTTGTCTATACATTGAATTATTGTAAAACATAACATATTCCAGATTGTCTTATTAGAGCAAGTTAACTCCTGTGAGTAAGCAAATATTTTATTCATTTGTAATATTATTTTTGACTATATTTACTTTTATTTTATGAAGGAAGGAGAGTAGTTTATGTGTAAATTCGAAAAAGTCCATGAACATATGGTAAAGCAGACTCAAATGTTAAATAAAATCCTACAAGAGCTTCGGGCACGTGAAACGATACCAGAAGGAACAATACTGCAAGAAACATTAAATCATATCTTACAACAGTTACAAGCACAAGAAATAATGATACAAGAAACAAAACAACAAGTTAAACAGCAAGAAGAAGAGATAAATAAAATATTGCAGGAATTAACAAGGATTCAACAACCGCAACAACAATGGCAACCGCCGCAACAACAATGGCAACCACCTCATCTATGGCAAACATCTCAACCACCGTTTCAATCTCAATCCCAATTTCCTTTTAACATACTCGATAAAATTGATATTGATTTAGAAAAACTTGAAAAACTTGAAAAGATTGCTACGTATTTAATGGATCTATATAAGAAGAAGGATAATGAAACAAAAATATAAAGGGAGGCCGATTCGTTCTGCACATTACCCTTTCGAGTAGATACTGAAAAAATAGTATATTTAAGCTGCGGTCTTTTCTTGATATTTGATCGGGGGAAAGACCGCTAAATTTTTCTTGAATCATAGTCCCTTCATTAAACGTCTTTTTTAGCCAAAAAAAATCCCCTCTTAGGTAGATTTCTAAGAACTTATATCAAATGTCCTCTTTTTTACCGTCACCTGAAGGGGGTAATTCCATTATGAGACAACCTTTTTTTATTTCTAAAAATCTATTATCCTAGCCATGATGCTCCAACAATGATTAATAGGATAAACAATACAATAATTAAACAAAAGCCACCTCCATAACCAAAGCCGTTTCCATAGCCATTGCCATAACCATAACCATAGCCATAAACATAACCAGTTCCAAAACCATAACCATAAGGATAACAAACAGGTGCAAAACCACAACCATAAGGATAATACATATTGATCTCTCCCCTAATATATTTTTTGTAAGAGCTCTTAGTTAGTAATATATTCTTTCAACCAATATTTGTATAAGACAAGCATATTAAATATTTTGCGGAATTTTAATTTGAAGGTGAGAAAAAATTCGCAATGAAGAGATCTTATCAAAAAACTAAGTTGGAATAAATAAAACCAAGTTGAGATTTAGGTTATAAATAACTTATAAATCTTAATGGTTGGTGTGTATTTATGCGTACAAAAAATCCGATTAACTCCTATAGATTCAGAGTATTATCGTCCTGAAATCACCCACTGCTTTTGAGCAAACCAAACAAAGAATGTACAGTAAATTGAGAGAAGAAGGGATCGATTGTTTGTTCAACGACAATCGATCCTTTCTTTATTATTTTGATTTATTTTGTAAATCTCTTTTTGTGATTTCACTTCGAATATTCGTTTCTTTCGAGAATTCAGTTTCTTGCTTTTGGCTATTCGGGTATTTATTTTGCCGTTCCCGATTATCATTGCGGTTTGTCATTTTCAAACCTCCTTTCGTTACGATTCTGATTTATTTTTTACAAACGAGTGTTTTTTATTACTTAGAATTTTTTCTTAAAGTAAGTCCAACTTTGTAAAGAATACGGATGAGAGAAAACTCTTTGTTCTAAAAATATGTGTAAAATTTAATAAAAAGCGGTTTAATCTAAATGTAATGTTCCTATTACCAACGTAACAAATTTGGGTGCTATACTTCTGAATGTACAAAATAGTCTGAAAATAGTTTCGAAATGAATGTTGTCATTCTTTCTTATGGATTTTCGAGAGAGAGAAATTTCTTTGTATAGAAGAGTTTTTACAAGTTGTCTTTTTGTTGGCGGTTTACTGAAAAATCTTTTTTGTTTCACAAAAGAGAAAGAAGGTGCAATGAGTGATGAAAAGAATGGTGATGGTGCTGTGCACGTCTATTATGTTTGCAATGGGATTTGTGACTCCATTAGTACAGGCAGAATCCGTTAATGACTTGGCAATTAAAAAAGCGGAAATGAAGGAGAAGATTCAAGCAAGCATATCAAAGGCAGATCAAGAAGTTTCCCAGGTTAATAATGAAATTACCGGATTAAATAAACAAATACAGCAAGTCGATCAAGCAATACGAGATAATCAAAACAAGATCGTAAAGGCAGAAGCAGATATTGTTGAAACAACTTCAGAAATCAAACAGCTGGAAAAAGAGCTTGTTGAAATAGAAAAAAGAATCACAAAACGAAATGAACAATTAAAGGAGCGTGCAAAATCTTATCAGGAAAGCGGTCGTGATGTCAGTTATCTGGAAGTCCTGCTTGGTTCTGAGAGCTTTAGTGATTTTGTAGATCGAGTAGGAGCAGTGGTTATGATTGCAGAAGCAGACAGGGAGCTTTTGGAACAGTACGAAGCTGATAAAAAGGATCATAAAAACAAACAAGATTCTTTACAACAAAAACTTGCTGATTTGTCTGAAAAGAAAGCTGACCTTGAAGGAATGCAGGCACAACTCAAAGAACAACAAAAACAATATGCTTTGAGAAAGGAACAGCTTGCTAAAATAGAAGAAAAAAAGATTGCTTCAAAGGCAGAATCACACATAAAAGCTAGTAATCTTACGGTTACGAAGCAAAAATTAGACAGTCAGGCTAATTTAACAGACGGTGCTGCTGCGCAAAACACGAATAGAGGAACGAATGGAAACATCAAAACTGTCATTACAGCAGGCTACAAATATATCGGAAACTCAGTCTATGTGTTTGGCGGCGGAAGAAACGCTTATGATATTGCGAACGGAAGATTTGATTGTTCCGGTTTTGTTCATTGGGCATTTTCTCAAGCAGGCATCAAAGTGGGTTCCAGTACAGATTCATTAAAAAATTCAGGGCGCCAAATTTCAGTAAAAGAAATGCAGCCGGGAGATCTCGTTTTCTTTGATACTTTTAAAAAGGATGGACACGTTGGCATTTATATAGGAAAAGGGAAATTCATCGGATCGCAAAGCTCCACCGGCGTCGCAATTGCTGATATGTCAACTGGTTATTGGAAACAAAAGTTTAATGGGCGTGTCGTACGAATTTAGTTATTTTTCTTAAAGAATGGAAGAATAAGCAAAAACCGCCTTTTCGGGCGGCTTTTGCGTTATCGGTATGTCATGCTGACAAAATTACTTTCTTAACATGTTAAACACTTGCTCTACGTCTTTATCACCGCGGCCGGATAAATTCACGATTATTACATCGTCTTTTGAAAGTTCTTTTGCCAATTTAACAGCATGTGCAATGGCATGGGAACTTTCCAAAGCAGGGATAATTCCTTCGGTTTTGGATAACATCTGAAAAGCTTCTAATGCTTCTTGGCCGGTAACTGTCACATATTCAGCTCTACCCGATTCTTTCAAAAAGCTATGTTCCGGTCCGACGCCTGGATAATCCAAGCCGGCTGCAATGGAATGGGTAGGTTTAGGCTGCCCATTTTCGTCCATCAACGTTAAGCATTTAAAACCATGAATTACAGCGGGAACCCCTTCAGTTAAAGTAGGAGCTTCACTTGGTTCGACACCGATTAAACGGACATTTGGTTCATCAATATAGTGAGCAAACGCACCAATTGTATTGCTTCCCCCGCCAATACAAGCGATTACTGCAGCAGGGAGTTTCCCTTCTTTTTCGAGAATTTGACGTTTCGATTCCTGGCTTATTACTGATTGAAAATGTTTTACCATGGTTGGATATGGATGAGGCCCGACGGCAGAACCTAACAAATAAAAGGTGTTTTCGTAATTTTGAACCAAGTCATTTAAAGCTTCATCAACAGCATCTTTTAGCCGGCCTTGGCCTTTTTCAACAGGGACCACTTTCGCTCCCAGAAGTTCCATTCGAAATACGTTGAGAGCTTGCCGTTCCGTGTCTGTTTTCCCCATATAGATCACACATTCCATGCCGAACATCGCACACGCAGTAGCGGTGGCGACTCCATGCTGCCCTGCTCCTGTTTCAGCAATGATCCGCTTTGCTCCCATTCGTTTCGCTAATAGAATTTGACCAATTGCATTATTGATTTTATGGGCGCCTGTATGATTTAAATCTTCTCTTTTTAAATAAATCTTCGCTCCGCCAATTTGATTCGATAAATTTTTTGCAAAAGTCAACGGATTTTCCCGGCCGATATATTCTTTAAGATAATACGTGAATTCTTCTAGGAATTCCGGATCATCCTTATATTTCAAAAACTGTTCCTCTAAGTGGTTCAATACATGTTGAAGTTCATTCGGTACAAAACTTCCTCCAAACTCCCCGAAATACCCTAATCTTTCTGTGCTAATACTTGTCATGCTCAGCTCGTCTCCTTCTAACCTTTCATATTTAACTCAGTTACATGAGTTGAAATCATTATAACGACTATTAATTAAAAATCCAATCATTTTTTTAAATTTTCATGAAATTGGAAAAAGACAACAATCTCAGGTTAGTTAACAACCGCCTATTCCAATGATTCAGAATAGTACGCACTATGTGTACAGCGATCAACTTCTCTTTTGTTTTCTTTGATTTCCTCGCGCGATCACACTATTTGTCAACCGCACAAACCATTTGAATTTGTCATACAGGGCTTGTAATCTTTATAACCTTTAGAATGAAGTAATTATACTCAGCAGGTTATAAAGGAGCGGAAATATGATTCTCTCTAAATTTGTAGATGAACTCCCCATTCCCCCTATTTTAAACCCTCGATGGAAAAATCAGTATCATACTTATTATGAAGTGAAGATGACGGAATTTAAGCAATCACTCCATAGTGAGCTAAGTGATACAACTGTATGGGGCTATGAAGGCAGCTACCCAGGACCTACAATTGAAGTAGAAAGCGGAGAAAAAGTGTTTATTAAATGGATCAACAATCTTCCAGATAAGCATCTTTTACCGGTAGACAATACGGTGCATGGTGCCCATGTGGATGTACCGGAAGTACGAACGGTGGTACACGTTCATGGCGCAAGTGTTGAATGGGAAAGCGATGGCTACCCGGAGGCTTGGTTTACAAAGGGATTCAAACAAGTCGGTCCATATTTTAGAAAGCAAATATATCGATATGATAATTACAATCGAGCTTGCACCCTTTGGTATCATGACCATACGCTTGGTATCACGAGGCTAAATGTGTATGCTGGATTGGCAGGATTCTATCTTATCAGAGATCATCGGGAACGTTTATTGAATTTACCAAGTGGGAAATATGAGATCCCTCTTATGATACAAGACAAGACTTTTAATAAAGATGGTTCTCTTTATTACCCGAAGCAGCCAGAAAAACCAATCCCGGAATTAGAAACGTCGATAGTTCCTGAATTTATTGGGGATACCATCTTGGTGAACGGAAAAGTATGGCCGTTTCTAAAAGTGGAACCCCGTAAATATCGATTCAGACTGTTAAATGCATCTAACACCCGTTTCTATAGGCTAAAGCTTGATTCGGGACAACTTTTTTATCAAATCGGGACGGATGGAGGATTAATGCAACACCCGATAGGAGTCAAAGAAATCATGTTGGCACCTGCAGAACGAGCAGATGTGATCATTGATTTTACCAATCTTGAGGGCAAGAATATAATCATGACAAACGATGCACCCGCGCCTTTTCCAACCGGAGATCCGGCAAATGAAAATACAGGTACTGTGATGGAGTTTAGAGTGACTCTTCCGCTGTCAAGTGTTGATACAAGTGTTATTCCGGCTTATATGAGGCCTCTTCCAAAAATGAAAGAACAGACAGCTTCAAAGGTCCGATACCTAACATTAAATGATAATATGGATAAGTACGGTCGTGAATTCATGCTATTGGATAATAAACAGTGGGATGCCCCCATAACCGAAAATCCAAAATTGGGATCAACCGAAATATGGTATCTAATTAACTTAACTACGGATACACACCCTATTCATCTTCACTTAATTGATTTTCAAATATTAGACCGGAGAGATTTCGATGTAGAAAAGTATAAAAAGGAGAGAATGATCCATTATACGGATCCGGCGATGCCTCCCGAACCACAAGAACGAGGATGGAAGGATACTGTAAGAGCTAATCCTAACCAGGTAACTCGAATTATTATGAAGTTTGGCCCTTATGAAGGGTTGTATGTATGGCACTGTCATATTTTGGAGCACGAGGATTATGAGATGATGAGACCGTATATTGTTATCCGATAATACAGTCCATAAAAAACCTCCCTTGAAACAAGAGAGGTTAACAAAATCATTATTTATTGGAAGAAGAATTAGTAGTATCGATCATAAAGAAAGCTATGAAGCATGGCGGGAATTCTTGAGTGAGTTAAAGTCAAGGGGGTTGCAATCCCCAAAGCTGGTGATTTCAGATGCCCATAAAGGATTAAAGAAAGCGATAGAAAAGGAATTTATCGGAACATCATGGCAGCGTTGTACCGTTCATTTCAAACGAAATATCATCGAAACATTGCCTAAAAAAGGCATGGCAGAGGTCATTGTCGACCTAAAAAGGATATTCGAAGCCGTAAAGGTAGAAGATGCCCGTTTCTTTCGCAATGAGTTCTTTAAGCGCTATGAAGAGAATCCGAAACTTGAAAAGGCACTGGAGAAATTAGATGAGGGCTTTGAAGACGCCATCCAATATTTAAGTCAGCCCGCAAAATGGCATCGCCTTATCCGTAGCACCAACTCTCTGGAACGATTAAATCAGGAAGTTCGCCGTCGTGAAAGGGTGATCCGCATATTTCCAAATACGCAGTCTGCCTATCGACTGATTGGAGCTGTCTTAATGGATTATGATGAAGAACAAGCCAAGAAAAAAAACATTTTTACGAATAATGAGAATGTCCCGTATAAATGTCAACACAAATATGTACACTTTTGCTTGTTTAAGGATGTACAAAATCACTCATTTTCTTTCGCTAAATGATCCTTTAAACGATAAGAATCTCCAACGATAGTGACAACGGTTGCGTGGTGTAAAATGCGGTCTAAAATTGCATTGGCCAGCTTGGGTTCTTGAAAGATTTCATCCCATGCCTTAAAATTCACATTCGTTGTAAAAATCGTACTACGCTTCTCATAACGCATATCGATGAGTTGGAAGAAAAGCTTTGCGTCCTCGGCATCAATCGGTAAATAACCGATCTCATCGATAATTAATAGCTTGTATTTTGTATAATGTTTTAATCTGCTCTCTAACCGATTTTCTAGACGTGCTTTCTTCAGATTTTGAATTAAATCATGGCACTTAATGAAATAAGTGCTTGTACGTTTCTTCGCTGCCTCAATCCCAATGGAAGTAGCTAAATGCGTTTTTCCTACGCCACTTGGTCCTAAAAAAACTATGTTTTCATTTTCTTCGATAAATCGAAGCGTTAAAAAATCTAAAATTTGCTTTTGATTTATTGACGGTTGAAAACTAAAATCAAAATCCTTTATTTCTTTCAAATGCGGAAAAGCCGCAACTTTCACCATCGATTGAATCATATTTTGTTCACGTACATCAATTTCGTAATTTGTCAGTTTCACTAGCGTGTCTACCAGTGACAATTGATTGTTAACGCTGAAGTCTAAGACTTCATTTAAATGCAAGGACATTTGCTTGAGCTTCAAATAATCTAAGTTTCGTATGAGTTGTTGATAGTTTGTTGTTGGATTCATTATTTATACACTTCTCCAATCGTCGCTAAATTCCGTTTTGCTAGATCATCAATATCCGGATAATTTGGCATGGAAACGCCCAAGGCTTCTTGATAATGTGCTTCCTGATAATTTAATTTCTTGTTACTTATAGGGTGTTGCGCAATCAGTTCCGTGTTATAATAAATCCATAATTGATTATCATACACTTGTAAGCCTACTTTCTTTCCTTGGTACTGTGCTGGTACCGAGTATTGGTTTGATTTGTAGGAAATCATGTTGGATGCATTGACTTTTACAAGCGTATGTTTGATCCGATAGGAATCTCTTACTTTCTCAGCTGGTAACTGGAGTAGGTGATTCCTTTCTTTTTTGAATTCTATCGCAGGAATTTTTCCAGTTCCTTGGTGGACCTCATGGTTCACCCGATGAGATAAGTCTTGCACAAATTGATGTAATTCTTCCAAGGTCAACTGACCTTGATAAGCATGAATTTCATCTATTATTTTCATTGTGGTTTCGACTTTTCCTTTTGTCCGTGGACGTCCAGCAATGCATGGCTTCACTTCAAAACCAAAATCCTTAGCGAATTGTGCAAACTTGGCATTCACTCTTCCTGGAGAATGTTCTGTTCTTGCCTCATCCATAACGGTTTTCATATTATCCGTGATTATTTCAGCTGGTACCCCTCCAAGAGCTTCGAATGTTTCTGTTAAGAAGGAAAACAGGACACTTTGTGACTTAGAAATACTCATTAGGAAGGTTCTGAAACGTGAATGAGATAGAATCAGTACTGCGATATTGATTTCAACGTTCTGACCATCCTTTGTTTCAAAAGAAATACTCTCTTTCCAATCCAATTGTGCTTGTTTTCCTATAGGCGTTTCAAAACGTGCTGTGCCTTTAGGAGAAGGAATCCGTTTATCTTCTTCAAAGTAAGCATTAAATTCGGGCGTTTTCGCAATATACGCTCGGAACGTCGATGCTGCACAATCCAGTCCATGATTATCCTTTAAATACTGCCATAGCACACGACGATAATAAAATTTCTGCTTAGCATCTTCCGAAAGTAGTGCCGCAATGATTTCATAGTATTCATCAATTTTGGAAGGCTTCTTTCGTATACGTTTAGGAATAAATCCATTTAAATATTTATCAATGGTTCTACGATCTACACCTAGATCTCTAGCTAATTGACTTTTATTAATTTTCATCTTCAAGTTCTCCATTAGTTGTTTTAATTTTGGTAAGTCTTCAAGACTCTTAATCTCAAAATCAGTTTCCACATTTATCGATATGTACATACTAACCACCTCATGATTAGTATGAAATCTAAAGTCAATTTTGTACATTATTATTCAAGCATTTGTGTACATATTTAAATTATCATTTCTATGTCCCGCGCGAGCGCGAAATTTAATTTGATTGGAAGGGGGTACCCCTTCCAATCAAATTAAATGAATACTAAAAGCAAAATCAGGCTAAAACCTTGTAATTAGAATTTTACACAATATTAAGGACTTGACTAATAAAGGCTCATTCCTTCCCTTGATCGTGATTCAGGGTGGGTAAACCTATCAAATTTCAAGCTAAAAAGCAGCTTTTTTACGAAATAAATTTCTATAAAAAATTAATCTGGAAAAATATTCTGTGTAAACGCCTCGTTTCAGACACGACAAACACAAGACGAATTTCTGAGGAACCGATGAACTTAAAATAATTTGACTAGATTCGGTTTTATGCTCGATTTAATTTTTCAAATCTATAAAAAAACCGCCTTTTCGGGCGGCTTTTTCGTTAAATGTAACCGATATATCATGAAAGGTGGTCGAAATATCATGGAAACTGGTCGATATATTCAAAAAGTGGTCGATATATCACCAAAATTGCTCGATATTTTTAAAAATTGATCGATAGATATATCACCAATACTGGTTGATATATTAAAAAAGCAGTCTGATATTTCATGAAAAGCAGTCTATTTATTCGAAAGTAGGTATATGACTATCAGGTTAGTTATTGATTGCACCTTTGGTCGGAGTTGAATCCATAGTTGTGGACCAATTGCCTCCGTTTGGTATGCGTGCCCACGACTTATCCGCGCTGGATGTGGAGTAGTGGTATTGGTCTGTAATGGTTCCATTTGGAGCTTTTAATGTTACATCGTCTCCGGTGTTGTTGTAATAGTTGTTGGTTTCCCAAACAAAATATCCTTTTGCGGGAATGATCGTTCCGTTCGGTATCGTATAAGGGGAGGAACCGCCATTCACGATATCATCCAGTACATATCCGGATAAATCAACAGCAGAATCGGCAGGATTGTAAATTTCAACGAATTCTTTTGTATATATTGTACCGGAAGCAGGCAGTACTTCATTAATAACTAGATTAGTGGAACCTCCGCCGCCTGAAGACTTTTTCGTATAGCCGGCAGCCTGGGCATCGGATTCTGTAAAGAAAAATACACGCTTTTCGATCGGAACTTGCTGGTAATCAGCCGGAGAAACATATAACTTCGTGTAGAAATCTCCCACATACTTATCTTGAGGCTGTCCGGAGACTCGGTCACGAAACTCGAAAGGAAGTTCATTAATCGGGTTGGAAGGGTTCCACATTCCTCTGCCATTTTGTTTCGCTTCGAGGTAGGCTTGCTGGTATTCTTCAAAATGGAGCATATTTGGCCAAATATAATACGTCACGGCATGGCCTTGGCGAACCATTTCTTTATTAACATCAAGAGTACCTTTATGGATATGGGCAAGTAAACGGCCATAAGCGTCTGTTTCTTCTGTATCTGTTTCAATGGTCACTTTTGTACCGGATGGAAGAAGCTGGGTAAGATAATTTTTGGCTGCCGTTCCCCATGGCTCTTGCGCCTGGCCATTATAATTGGTTTCAGGAGTATCGATAGAAAGCATTCTTACCTTATTGGTTCCTTTGATGAGTTCCTTAAGATACACAGTATCTCCATCGACTACACGGTCAATTGTTGCGGTGTAAGTGGCCGCTGAAGAAACTTGCGGAAATAATCCGGAAAACATCATGAGTACTACAAAGAAAGGTAGTACGAGTGAAGAGATGGACTTTTTCATTTTTCTGTTCCTCCTTTTTCATATCCCTAATTACACAAAAATTTCTGGTCCCATGAACAGGCTGTAAAAACAACAAAGCCAAAGTAAAATTATTTCAAATTAGCAAGATCCCTCCCCAAACGTTTTTGTTTGATTCTTGATTTCACAAGCACTTTTCAGTTTAAAAAAGAATTGTGAAAAATTACTTTGCTTTTTTTCTTAAAAGTGTAAATATTTAGATAAAAATTTATAGTGAATTTTCACTAAAAAAATTTACATTAAAATAGGAGTTTTAGAATGTTTAAGTCGTAAAAAAAGAACCAGAGCCTTCTGACTCTGATTCTTCCAATCTATGAGCATAACAAACCTACAGTTTCTCCACATCTACACGGCCGGAGAAGAACGTTGCTCCGCCGCCCATATCTGCTACCCGGTCCGGGGTAAGTGAGTTTACAAGCTGCTTCGCACCTACCCATAGTCCTTGAGTGACGACGACACCTGGAAGTACGTTTTCTCCTACTGAAACTTTCATTTCACATTCTCCGCGGTTGTTCCAAACTCGGACTTGATCTCCATCCTTAATGCCTTTCGCTAATGCATCTTTGACATTCATATGCAAGCGCGGTTCTTTTTCAAAAGAAATGTGTTTTTCATTATTGGAAAAAGTTGAGTTTAAGAAATTATGATTTGGCCCGGGAACAAATAAAAACGGAAAGTCTCCATCGTTAACTAGAGGTGTATAGGTTGGCAGCGGGGGATACCCGTCAACTTCCATCTTTTTTGAATAAAGCTCAATTTTCCCGCTTGGTGTTGGCAGTTTTCCGGGGAACAAAGGTTTTACCTTTGCTTTGACATACTGCTTTTCAACCAATGTTTCATAATCGATTTCTTCTAAATAAAGGTTGTTTGGGTAATCAATTGCCTGCATAATCATTTCTTCATCTGTCTCATTAAAAACGCAATCATCAAAACCCATTTCTTTTGCAAGCAATCGGAATACTTCTGTATTTGATTTAGACTCTCCATATCGTTCAATGACCGGCTGCTGAATCTGAATATAATGATGCCAATAGGATGTATAAAAATCAGTATTTTCAAATGAAGATGTTGCAGGAAGTACAATATCAGCGTATTTTGCCGTTTCTGTTAAAAATAAGTCATGCACGACGACAAAGAGATCTTCTCGTCCTAGTCCTTTTCTTACTTTATTGGCTTCAGGAGCAACAACCGCAGGGTTCGAACCGTACACGAATAAAGACTTTACCGGCGGGTCTAACTCCAGTAATGCCTGGCCTAGCAAGTTCATGTTTATGATGCGTGTATGTTTATTTTTTAATAAATCAGGGCGTTGTAATCTTTCTGTATTATGGGCTAAATAACCTTTGTTTGACTTGATTGCTCCGCCGCCTTTTACAAGCCATTGTCCGGTCAGGGCAGGAAGGCAGGAAATGGTTCGAATACACATGCCTCCATTATCATGATGCTGAGGCCCATTACCGATTCGAATAAAGGAAGGTGAAATTTTCCCGTACATCCGTGCAAGTTTATAAATATCTTCAACCGGAACTCCAGTAATGCCGGAAACAGTGACGGGATCATATTGAACAACATGCTCACGCAATTCTTCATGTCCGACTGTATATTTCTGTAAGAAAGCAGTGTCTACCATGTCCTCGGCAAATAAAATATGCATGATCCCCAGTGCGAGAGCACTATCGGTCCCCGGCAAAATAGGAATGAACCAGTCCGCCAAACGGCCAGTTTGATTCTTATGTACATCAATGACAATAATCTTAGCTCCGTTTTTTCGGGCTTTTTGGGCAAGAACCACCTGATGCATATTCGTGCTTACAGCATTAATCCCCCAAAAAATAATCAATTTTGAATGAATGGTATCCTCCGGGTCTATTCCAAAACTGCCGCCCATCGTATATTTATACCCTGCATTACCTGCGGTTGAACAGATGGATCGATCCAGCTGGGAAGATCCTAACCGATAAAAAAAACGCCGGTCCATTCCTTCAGCGCTAAGATTTCCCATGTTGCCATAGAAGCTATATGGGAGAATACTTTCAGGTCCATATGTTTGAATAAGGTCTTTCCAATGGGAAATTATTGTCTTTATCGCTTCGTTCCAGCTGATCCGCTCAAATTTCTCTTCCCCTTTTGCTCCGGTGCGTTTCAATGGATATTTCAAGCGTTTTTCATCGTAAATTCGTTCAGTCATATTTCGTACTTTGTTGCAAATATTCCCTTTTGTCACGGGATGGTTAGGGTCTCCCTCTATTTTTACGATTTTTCCGTCTTTTTTATGTAGAAGCAAGCCGCATTGATCAGGGCAATCCAAAGGACAGACGGATGGAAATACACCTGTTCGTTGATCCACATAAGAGTGCATATTTAGTCTCCTTTATTCATAAGATAAGTTATTACTTTTTAATGAAAATAATAAAATAATTCTAATAGTCTATCAATAATTAACCTAATAAAGTCAATTTTGCTTTCGGCAGAAAGATTATTTTTCGATTCAATAAAATTATGTTAGAATAAGAGTAAGTGAATAAAAAATCCGTTTATTACGGTAGAGGTTCTAGCTACCCTCTTTAAAAAAACTAAGAAAACAGTGCTACTTTCTTAGTAGTGCTGTTTTTTCTTTGAAAGGAAGTTTGGAAAATGAAAAAAGAAAAGGCCATTGTCGTGTTTAGCGGAGGCCAGGATAGCACGACTTGTTTATTTTGGGCGATGAAGCAATTTGAAGAAGTAATCGCAGTTACTTTCGATTATAACCAGAGACACAAAACGGAGATTGAATGTGCGAAAAACATCACAAAAGAACTTGGCATTAAACACCATATTTTAGATATGTCCTTGTTAAACCAATTGGCACCGAATGCTTTAACAAGGGATGAAATTCCTGTAAAAGATGGGGGAGAAGGGGAGCTGCCGTCAACGTTTGTTCCCGGCAGAAATTTATTATTTCTTTCATTTGCCGGTGTGCTGGCAAATCAAGTAGGGGCAAAACACATAGTAACCGGTGTTTGTGAAACGGATTTTAGCGGTTATCCGGATTGTAGAGATGTTTTTATCAAATCTTTAAATGTAACATTGAATCTTTCAATGGATTACCAGTTTGTCATTCATACACCTTTAATGTGGCTTAACAAAGCAGAAACCTGGAAGCTGGCAGATGAACTCGGCGCTTTTGATTTTGTGAGAGAAAAAACGTTAACTTGCTATAATGGAATCATTGCAGATGGCTGCGGGGAGTGTCCTGCGTGCAAGCTTCGAAAAAAAGGACTTGAAGAATACTTAAAGGTTCGAGGGGGTTTGTAAAACAATGTACGGTTTTCGAATTGTTGATAAACTCCAAAAAATAGATGAAGATATCCGGCGCGATCAGTTAAAGTACCATTCGAAGCGTGTCCTTGTCAGCAAGGAATTTACCTTTGATTCAGCTCATCATTTGCATTGTTATGAAGGCAAATGCAAAAATCTTCACGGCCATACGTATAAAGTCATCTTTGGCTTGAGCGGATATGTCGACGATCGAGGATTACTGATTGATTTCAGTGATATAAAGGATATTTGGAAAAAGGAAATTGAAATTTTTCTTGACCATAAATACTTGAATGAAACACTTCCGCCTATGAATACGACTGCAGAAAACATGGTCGTCTGGATTTATGAAAAAATGAAGGAAGCGTTGGAAAAAGAAGATAGGCAGCAAAAATATCTCGGGGCAAGAGTAGAGTTTGTGCGGCTTTATGAAACTCCTACCAGTTATGCGGAAGCTAGACGGGAGTGGATGGAAGTTGAGTAAAATCCCGGTCATGGAGATATTTGGACCCACCATCCAAGGAGAAGGAATGGTGATTGGACAAAAAACGATGTTTGTAAGAACTGCCGGTTGTGATTATTCATGTTCCTGGTGTGATTCTTCATTTACGTGGGACGGAACAGGCAAGGATTTAGTGAGGCAAATGGAAGCTGAAGAAATCTGGTCTGAGCTTAAAAAGCTTGGCGGCGACGGTTTTTCCTTTGTAACAATTTCCGGAGGCAACCCGGCATTATTAAAAAATTTACGATACTTGATTCAGCTTTTAAAAGAGAATAACATTAAAATTTGTTTAGAAACACAAGGAAGCAAGTGGCAAGATTGGTTCTTTGAAATTGATGAATTAACACTTTCACCGAAACCGCCAAGTTCAAACATGGTCACAGATTTTGACGTACTTGATGCGATCATAAAAAACTTTAATCAAAAAAATTCTGCACAAAACATCAGTTTGAAGATTGTCGTATTTGATGATCAAGATTACGAGTATGCGAAGAAAGTTCATCAAAGATATCCTGATGTCCCGTTCTTTTTGCAGGTGGGAAATGAAGACATTACCTCGACTGAGAAAGAAAAACTTATTTCCCAACTTTTAGGAAAATATGAATGGCTTATCAACAAAGTTATGAAGGATTCTGACTTGAAAAATGTGAAAGTTCTCCCGCAATTGCATACGTACATTTGGGGTAATAAACGAGGAGTTTAGTAAGCTTATAAATTGAGACAAAATGATATGGGCCAAACATTGGCTCATTTTTTTATTTTGCAAAGGGAACAAGCAGGTATATGAAGGGGTCGATAACGAATTCAAACGGAGGAAATCTCATATGATAGACTGATGGACAAAATCCTATCTTGTAAGCGGGATTTCCTAATTTGTTTGTTGTTTAATATCCTCCACATCCGATTTAATTTCGTTTACTGCCATTCTAAGTTCTTTTCTAATGTTCGTAAAGTTCTCAATCGTTAAAGTCGCAAAGTGTTTGAGAGTATCTTTGATCTCATTTTGACCTTGTTCCAGTCTAAGTTGTCCGTCCTTAAGCTGGGCAACATCGGACTTTAATTCAATATAGCCTTTCTCCAATCTATGTTGTCCTTCTTTTAACTCAGCAAAATCTGACTTTAATTCAATTTGTCCTTGCTCTAGTTTATTTTGTCCTTGCTTTAACTCATCAAAATCAGTCTTCATTGATTGAAGATCTTTTAAAATTTCTCCTAAAATTTCCTTTGCCATTTTTCTCACCTCCCTTTATTTAAATTGTATCATAATTTGGTTGCAGTAAAACAAATTGAAATCGAAAATAACTAGAAATAATTTAGGTCCAGTTGAAAATTGATTATTTTTAATCCGATTTTTTAGTGAATTCTTAAAATTTTATAAAATAATATTGACAGTTTAATAAGCATCGTTTAAATTAAAAACCAACAAAATCTATAGAATATCAGGGATTATACTTGCATCAGAGTTTTTATCATAACTGAATATATCTTCGTTTCTTATCCAGAGAGGTGGAGGGACTGGCCCGATGAAACTTCGGCAACAGGCTTTTCAAGTACTGTGCCAATTCCAGCAAGCGAAATGCTTGAAAGATGAGAAAAGAAGTGAGTTTCATTCATGAACCTCTTCTTTTTTCAAAGAAGGGGTTTTTTATTTAGTCAAATTGGATACGACACAGAAAAATGAATCGAAAGCGGGGAGAAGATAATGGGAAAACAAATTATTTTGAATGCGTTTGAAATGACAAGTGCGATGCATAATTCTCATGGGCTGTGGAAACATCCGGAAAGCAAAAGACAGAGACGTTACAAGGAACTTGATTATTGGATTGAAATGGCTAAGTTGTTAGAACGGGGTAAGTTTGACGCAGTCTTTTTTGCCGATGTACTGGGAGTCTATGATACATATAAACAAAGCAAGGAACCGTCCATACGTGATGGTATGCAAATTCCTTTAATTGACGCTGCACTTGTCATACCGGTTATGGCAAGCGTGACAAAACATTTATCGTTTGCCTTTACGGTTAGTACGACATATGAACCTCCTTTTGCCCATGCAAGACGTTTTTCCACTTTGGACCATTTGACGCAAGGAAGAATCGCGTGGAATGTTGTTACTTCCTATCTGCCTAATGCAGCAAGGAATTTCGGTCTGCAGGAGATGATTAGACATGACCGGCGTTATGATATTGCGGATGAGTATTTGGAAGTTTGTTATAAATTATGGGAATCAAGCTGGGAAGATGGGGCTGTAATTGAGGATGTTAAGAAAGGTGTTTTGATAGACCCTTCAAAAGTCCATGAAATCAACCATTCAGGAGAATTTTTTCATGTGGAAGGCCCGCATTTAAGTGAACCTTCTTTGCAGCGTACGCCTGTTCTATATCAGGCCGGGGTATCCGAACGGGGAAGGGAATGTGCTGCAAAGCATGCGGAATGTGTATTTGTTGGAGGGCCAACACCTGAGAGGATCAGGTTCTATACAGAGGATATTAAAAAACGTGCCGAAAAATATGGCCGGAACCCTGACAATATTAAAGTGTTTTCTTTCCTTACAGTAATTGTGGGCGAAACAACTGAGGAAGCGGAACGAAAATATCAGGAATTAAACCGCCTTTGGAGCCCGGATGCTGCAAAAGCGCAATTTGGCGGGGCGAGCGGTTATGATTTGTCGCGGTATGAAAAATCAGATTTGGATCAGCCTTTTGAATTTAAACCGACAGAACACGGACATTATAAAGCAGCATCCTTGACAAAGGATGCATCGAAAAAACTAAAAGTCGGTGAAGCACTTTCCAGGCTCGAAAATATTGACCGGGAGCAAGTTATCGTCGGAAATCCAACGGAAGTAGCAGACGCCATCCAATATCAATTTGAAGCATCCGGTGTTGACGGATTTAACCTTAACCACCTTGTTACACCAGGAAGCCTGGAGGATTTTATCGGTTTAGTCGTGCCAATCCTGCAAAAGCGCGGCCTTTACAAAACAGAATATAAACATGGTACATTAAGGGAAAAACTTTTTGACCATGGAAGCAGTTTATTGCCCGAAGATCATCCTGGCAGCCAATATAGAGGGACCTATTCTACTGTTAAAAACTAAACGGCAAAGAAACAAAATAATTGTGCAGGCAAAAAGAATAACCTCTTCAACATGTGTAGGATTGCCCATCCCCGCATGTTGAAGAGGCTCTCTCAAACATTAGCAGGGATCTAGTTTAAAATTATTGCAACCGCTTTCAAAAGTTGTGGAAGCCGGATGTAACCAGAATCATTTTGGTATGAATCGAACCGCTCGTTCTTTTTTCGGTGCATGTTTGTACGCTTTTGAAAGGCCGTTTTTCGCTATATCAGCTTTATTGACTTCTTTTAATGGCACTTTTACAACAACTTCAGAAGAAAATGGAAAATGAGAAAGGATCACTTTTTCTTTTTCAGCCCATTCGAGCGTGATTTTTTCATGATTAAAAAATGAAAACCGTTGACTGAATCCTTTAGAAAACCATTCCGCATCAGAATGCTGTACCATCGGTTCATACATACAAATGTATAAAGACAGATCATCGCAAAAGCGAAGGATTTGTAAATGAAATTTGATCATTTCCTGTGCGGAGTTATCGGTTAGATTCAAATCATTGATAAGTCTATGCTGCCTTTCGTATTCGGAGTATAAAAAAGCCGGTACGGCATCGTCTTGAATCATTTCAAACAAGGTTGTATATTGTAAACTGCACAATAATGCAGCATATTTATTTTTGCTCTCTACCTCGTCAATACCTTTTTTATAAAAAACAAATCTAGGGGTTAACGGGAAATCACGGAAGGAGAAGGGCAGCTGCTTTTCGTCATTCCAAAATGGTGTTTCATCAAGATCGATCCATCCCCGGTCATGTTCAAAAACAGCAAGCTCAACATCTTCTTTTCGATCCAATGCAATAAAATATTCGTTCCGCCAAGCTTTTGCAAATTTACCTGAAACTCTTGCATGATCATCCTGAGTCACCATGACAAAATCACTTTCTCTTTCATAGACAATCATGTGATACCCCCTTCTTTTATTTACGTATTGTCAAAAATTTTTAGATAAAATTTGGATAATTTATTGATATTTAAGGTTTTATAAACAAAAAACTTGCCACCCCCATTGTTTTAGGGTATTAGTGAGGTAACCACACACACACCAATCCTAAAACAAGGAAGTGACAAGTTGTTACCTCAATTATTAACCTATTTGCTTGAATATATCAAGCACCAAGATCAAATGATTCGAACATTACTTACTCTTCTAATTGGAAAAAACATGTTTGATAAGCCAACAGAAAAGCCTGTAAATAAGCCTTATCAAAAACTTCAGGTGGATGAGCTACCGATTATTGAAACTCTACAAAAGCTTGATTATCAAATTCTTCTCACAGAATATTTGGAGAAGAACGGGAAACCTCTCAAACCTGTTCAGAGGCGTTCCCATTCAAAAGGTAAGGTACCTTCATCCATGAAATGTCCAAGGTGTGGTGCTCCGTCCGATTATCTTTATGCCAATAACGGAGGCAAAGGACAGTATCAATGTAAGGTGTGTGCGTGTCTGTTTAATAAAAAGAACCAATATGCCAAAGAGGCTGTACTCAAATGCCCACACTGTTCTAAAACACTCGAGAAGATCAAGGAAAGAAAAGATTTTCTCGTATTTAAGTGCAAAAACAATGACTGTCCGTATTACAAAAAGAAACTGCAAGGAATGTCTAAAAAAGAGAAAAAGCAGTTCGAAAAGGATCCTCAGTCTTTTAAAGTTCGATACATATTCCGTCAGTTTCAAATTGATTATCAGCCGTTAGCTAAACATTCACCTAAGAAGCCAAAAGTGGATTTGTCCAGGCTTCATGTGTCACCGCATACATTAGGACTCATTTTAACTTACCATGTTAACTATGGCCTATCAGCTCGGAAAACAGCTGCACTGATGAAGGATGTTCACGGTGTAAACATCTCTCACCAGAGTATATTGAATTACGAAAACAGCGTAGCACTGATGCTCAAACCTTATGTGGATCATTATCCTTATGAGCTCTCTGATCAATTCTGCGGAGACGAAACATACATAAAGGTGAATGGCCGTTGGCATTATCTTTTTTTCTTTTTTGATGCGGTAAAGAAGATTATTCTGTCCTACCCTGTTTCTCCAAATCGTGATACGGTGTCTGCCATCCGTGCGATTGATGAGGTCTTATGGAAGATGAAAGAGATCCCGGAAGACCTCACCTTTGTCGTAGATGGCAATCCAATTTACCTTTTAGCACAACACTTTTTTGCCCAACACGGTATTACATTTGATGTGAAGCAGGTCATTGGACTAACCAACGAAGACCTGGTTTCCACGGAATACAGACCGCTAAAACAAATCATTGAAAGACTGAATCGAACATTTAAGGGCAATTACAGATCGACACACGGATTTGGATCCGATCACGGATCCGTTTCTTATGTGACCTTGTTTGTAGCTTACTTTAACTTCTTGCGGCCACATTCAGCCCTAGAAGGCAAAGTGCCTGTAGTTATTCCAGAACTAAAAGAACTGCCGAATATGCCTGCACGTTGGACAAAACTGATTGGTTTAGCTCAACAATGGCTAGTAGAGCAAACTGCCTAACTTTTTGTTTAGCAGAGCCCTTACCAGCATCGGCGAAGCGAACTCTTGACAAACCGAACCAGTCAATGGTTTAAAATGGGAATTGGCAAGGGCTTCTTTGGTGTGCCTTCTTTTTGTTCCCTTCGCCCTTGTTGGTTCAAAATTAAACCATTGACGTGTTTGTCAAGAGCGATTGCGGCGGCATTTTCTCTATTTTCGGTAGAACACATCCTTCCAATACTGAGTTTTCATAGAACTTTTGACACTACCTTTATTTATAATTATTCTATGCCGCAGCAGCGTATTCCTGTTCATCAATATAAGAAAGTTCTTGTTTCATAGAATGTAAGTCTACTCTTATTCTATAGTGAAAATGACTATTGAAAGGCAATTTTGTTGAATTGTGTCAGATGGAATTGTAAAATGAGAGCAAAATTTAAAATATTAAGATTATGCAAAAACTGACAATTTTAATTAACGGAATTCCCTAATTGAAATGCTGAAAGGTTGTTATACATCAAATTGATTGGAGATGTTCTCAATGGAAAACTTAAAAAATCAAGTAAGAGTTGCCGTTGTACAAGCGGCGCCAGTTATTATGGACCTTTATAAAACGATTGAAAAAGTCCGATTGTTAACCGCTGATGCCGCCAAGAAGGGAGCAAAATTAGTTTTATTTCCGGAAGCGTATATTCCGGCCTATCCGAGAGGAATGACATTTGGAACGGTGGTAGGGAGCCGGTCGAAAAAAGGACGGGAAGATTGGTATCGGTATTGGGAAAATTCGATCTTCGTTCCTAGTAAAGAAACGGAAATATTAGGTTCCATTGCGAAAGATAACAGCGTGTATCTCGTTATTGGAGTGATTGAAAAAGAACAATTATCCGGAACCCTTTATTGCACGGTGCTTTATTTCAGTCCAGACGGTAATCTGTTAGGAAAACATCGTAAACTTAAACCGACTGCATCAGAAAGAATTATATGGGGAGAGGGAGATGGAAGCACGCTTCCTGTATTTGATACCTCAATAGGCAAAATGGGCGGTTTGATCTGTTGGGAGAATTATATGCCGCTTGCCCGGATGGCAATGTACAGCAAGGGTGTTGAAATCTATCTTATGCCTACAGCTGATGAAAGAGAAGTTTGGCAATCCACGATTCGGCATATCGCCCTGGAAGGCAGATGTTTCGTTTTGTCATGCAATCAATTTGTGACAAAAGATATGTACCCGACAGATTTGGCCTGCTATGATGAACTGGAGTCAGAACCGGAAATCATGTGCAACGGAGGAAGTGCTATTATCGGTCCGCTCGGTGAATATATCGTCGGACCGGTATACGGAAAAGAAGACATTCTTATTGCGGATTTAGATCTAAAAGACATTGTTAAAAGCCGTTTCGATTTTGATGTGAATGGTCATTATTCTCGGCCTGATGTCTTTCAGCTGACAATAAATGAAGCCGGAAAGACAAATGTTACATGGGAATAATCGAACAAAATAACTGGCCCCTATTTCTTTTTTACCAATTCAAAATTTTTTAAAAAATTATATTGACAGTATTGTAGGCCATGGTATAAATTAATATCAAATAAAAGTTAATGAACCGAATGGGATTACTCCCCATTATGACATCATGTTTTGTTTCCAAGTTTAATATTCTCGTATGTTTTCTTATCAAGAGAGGTGGAGGGACTGGCCCGGTGAAGCCTCGGCAACAGACTTTAAAGTACTGTGCCAATTCCAGCAAGCGACAGCTTGAAAGATAAGAAGAGCAAAAAGATTGTATTCTTTCGCCTCTTCTTATCCAAGAAGAGGTTTTATTTTTGAAAATAAAACCGACTATTTATATTGGATATCATAGGATTAATGAAGTAAATCAATCAGAAATTTGTTGCTATTGGTGCCCGGAAAAAAATATCATTCAGTCCGTGATGGGTTGAAAATAACCAAAAATGGAGGAATGTTTCATGGCAACGATTTTACAGGAAGCAATCAAAAAGAGGAAAGGTTTTCTAATTTCGTTCTTGGTTAACTCAGGCCGCTATATTGGAGATCTTCATTATTTGAATAGGCTGACTTTATCGGAACTTGAGAAAGAATACCGTGATTTAATGAAAAATGGTTGAAATTAGACTTGCAAGTATCAAAAATATCTTACCAAGGGGGCTGCTATGAAACAATTAGATGAAGAGAAAATCAAATATATACTGTCATCGCTGGACAAACTGGAGTATGGCTGCGTGGTGATCACCGTACACGATAGTGAAATTACGCAAATCGATATTACCGAAAAGAAACGGTTTCCTCTTGCGAAAAATAAGAAGCTTGAAGTAAAGAAATAAGAAATGATTTTTCAAAATTTATCAAATAAGGAGTGGAGTTTTTTTGGCAAAAGCAGTTATAATTTCAGGGGCAACTTCAGTAAATTCAAGATTAAACGGGATCGAAAATGAAGTTTTAGCTTTTTTAACCCGTGAGCGGATTGAGTTTGAGCAAATCAAAGTCCGTGAGTTGCCTCCGGAAGATTTAATTTACGGAAAATTCGATAGTCCTGAAATCGCAATAGCCAATAAGAAGGTAGAAAGTGCCGACGCTGTCATCGTGTTAACACCTGTTTATAAGGCATCTTTTACGGGAGTGTTAAAAACATATTTAGACTTGCTTCCGCAAAAAGGTTTTGCAAATAAAATCATATTGCCTCTCGTTATTGGCGGAACGTTCGGACATCTTCTCGTGATTGATTATGCATTAAAACCGGTCTTGTCTGCTTTGGGAGCAACGACCATTTTGAATGGTGTATACACGCTTGATTCCCAAGTTGAACGGATTGAAGATAATCAGTATGAGTTAGATTCTGAAGCTAACGAAAGACTTCAAAAAGCGTTAACCGACTTTGCCGAACACCTTCGCGAATAAAGCAGATTATATTTTATTTGGACCCGCAAATTTCTGAATCTTGCCACAAATCAATTCGTTGAATAAATTTCTCCTGCGAATTCTGGTTTAAAAAAGGGCTGACTCCCATTGGAGGGGTCTTGCCCTTTACAAATCTATATGCTAATATCTCTTCTTTCGAAAAAGACGAACGTAATAATGATGAATACGATATAGTATACTGCCAGAATTCCTAAAGATTCCGGCAAAGTGATATCGTGAAGGATTTTATCCTGAACTGCATATATAGTTAAATCGAGGTGAGGGAAGATTAAAAACTTTGTCCATTCGTATTTTTCGGCTAGTACAACGATATACGCACCTACTGTGGTGGAAAAAAATAGAACAAAAATCCCGATACCTACTGCAAGTGCCTGGCTCTTAAACAGTGTTGAGAGCATGAATGCAATGGTTGTAATGATGAATAAACCAGGCAGATCATAAAGCATTTTTAAGAAGAATTGGGTGCCGACAACAGCTTCTTTCTGCCCATCGACGCTCATTTCAAAAATTTTTGCATGAAAATCACCGTTGCCAAATAAAATCAACCCTGCCAAATACCCTGACATGATCAACGCCAGAACAAGCAACAGAGAGTAGATTAGTACAGCAATATATTTGGACAGTAGAATTGCCCATCTTTTGTGCGGTCTGATCAACAATTGCTTAATCGTTCCATCAGTAAATTCAGCAGATACATTGGAACTGCATACAATAACCGCAAATAACGTGACAAGGGAGCTGATTCCTGTTACGACGCTATTCATGTAATGCCAGTTGCTTTTAGCATTCGGATTAACATTTTTATCCAAATATTGTTGATTTTGCTTGATTTGATCTTGGATCCAGTCTTTCTCTTCGTCAGGAGCACTTTCTAATTGTTTTTCAAGTTGCTGTATCTCTGCCTCAATTTCTTTCCGCCAATTTTCCTTTGGCTCGGGACCTACCTTTTGATAAATGATTCCTCCGACTATACAAGCAGCCAGGATGATAATCATATAAATCCAGCTTGCTTTTTTTGAGAAAATTTTCATCAGCTCATTCCGAAGTAAACCGGTCATACAGGTACCTCCTTGTTCTCTTTATTTGTAATTTCTAAGAAACGGTCTTCGAGAGTAGCCTTTTTACTGCTTATCTCATATACCTTTATTTGATTGGTGACAAGCAATTCATTGGCTTTTGCAACTTCCTCCCGTTGAAGGGCAAGGCTGAATTTTTGATCATTCAAATCCTTAAATTCTTTGTCCAGCCCATGTTCTTTTAAGATCGATACCGCTTTTACCGGATCACTTATATCAAAAATAAACTCCTGAGCAGTTTTTTCTGCTTCCTCTGTCTCATTCATTTTGGAAATATGTATCAACTTTCCTTTTTCAATAATCGCAAAACGGTCACACATCAACTGCATTTCAGAAAGTAAATGGGATGAAACTAAAACAGACATTCCTTCGCTGGCAAGTGTACGAAGATATTCCCTGAACTCCCTGATACCTTGAGGATCGAGCCCGTTAGTAGGTTCGTCTAAAATGAGTATTGACGGATTGTGCAAGAGAGCCTGAGCCACTCCCAAGCGCTGACGCATTCCGAGAGAGTATGTTTTTACTTTTTGATGAATGGATTGTTCAAGTCCAACCAGTTTGATCACTTCTTGGATCCGGGATTCAGGAATTTTTCTTTTTGCCATATTGACATAATGGCGCAAGTTTTTATAACCGCTAATATATTTATAGAATTCCGGATTTTCAACGATCGCACCAATCTCGCTCATGGCCGAGGTAAAATCATCATCGAGACTATAGCCGTTAATGACGACATTTCCTTTTGTCCGGTTGATTAAACTGACGATCATGCGGATAATCGTCGTTTTCCCTGCGCCATTTGGACCAAGCAGACCAAATACTTCTCCTTTCTCAATGGCAAAACTAACATCATCCACAATCAGCTTTTTTCCAATTCTTTTTGTTAATGATCGGACTTCAAGTGCATATTGAGACATAATTCTCCCTCTTTCTTTTTTTGGCTAAATATTCCTCCAACAAATAATACGAAAAAAAAGAGAAAAAAGTTGCGAAAATTGCAAAAAAAAAAAATTTATCGTAAAAAACGTAGGTAATTCTCACAATCTTATATTCGTGCCGGAGCTGTTGGAAAAAGGTGTTCTATTAATTAATATTGTGATGCTAAATTAGAGGTAACAATAAAATCGGGGCTGACCTTTTGTTTTTGAGGCAGCCCCATTTCTTCAATCAATGTCGTGAAATACATTTACCCTTGAAACTTTTGCTTATAATGAGACAAAGCGAGCAAAGAGAAAATGTAGCGGTAGCTGTGGTAGTGCATGTAGAATCCTCCTGCCATTCCCTGTCCTTGCGGGTAAGAACTGGTTCAATCGTTTTTATCGAAAGCCTCAAGTAAAAATCGGACTCCCGATTGAATTTCCGGTGTTGGCTGGTCCGCAGCGGCTATGAGCGCATCGATCGCCCAAGCGGTATGGGTCAATGTGCTTGCCCTGAGAGGAATGTACGTATTCTTGATATCGCTGTTGCAAGACTCTCCCCAGCCGCCATCATGATTTTGGATTTTATGTAGCCAGTTGGCAGCTTTTTGAATAGAAGGGTGATAGGTGGAAACACCTGATGCAATCAGGCCGGTTATCGCCGCCCACGTCCCGTATATATAACAAATTCCCCATCGTCCATACCAGGAACCATCCATTTCCTGATGTTTGATGAGCCAGTTAACACCTTTTTTAATTGATGGATGATTTTTCGATAAATTCGTGTATGCCCCGAAAAATTCTAAAGTTCTGCCGGTTAGATCTGCAGTACTGGGGTCAGTGAGCAGAAATTTTCCTCCTTCAATCGGAAGGAAGGTCAATATTTTTTTGTCAACGTTTTTTTCAAAAGCAGGCCAGCCGCCGTCATCATTTTGCATTGAGAAAAGCCAATGAATCCCTCTGTCCCAAGCTTGATGATAAAGGGGTTCTTGATGAACAATTTTTGAAATGGCTCTTAATGATGAAGTCGTATCATCTATATCGGGGTTGATCGTATTGATGTCTGAAAATCCCCATCCTCCAGGCAAACTCCATGGACTATGGACCGTCCAATCCCCATATTTAGAGTGCTGGCGTTCCAGTAAATAACGGTTTGCATTGGCAACAACCGGTTCAGAAGGGGAAATGCCTGCTTTCTGCAGGGCGCAGCTGATTAATGACGTATTCCAGACCGTTGATGTTGTATACTGCATGTGGGTATGGCCGTTAATTTTGCATTTCATCGCTTTTAATCCGCTGACAGCTCTTATGATGACCGGATCTCTTTTTGAGTAACCGAGCGAAAGCAAGGCAAAAATCATCAAGAACGTGGAACTGAAATAACTGTTGAAGGTGCCGTCCGGTTCAATCCGGTCAAGCATATATTGTTTCGTCCGTTCGATGGAGAGCGAGTGAATATGCATCGGAAAACCGATCAATTTTTTTATTCCCTCTTCTAAAACAGAAAAAATGGACTTCCATTCAGATGAATTTCTCCAATAAAAGAAATCATCTGCTTTTGAATGGAACAAATCTGTAAGATTCGGGCTCCTCTTCGTTTTTTTGCTGTATTTTTTGTCAGCTAAAATCAGAATGGGAGCAAGATTAGCTCGCCCAAAGACGGAGAAATCAAAGAAGTTGGCCGGGAAGGAAAGTGGAAAAAGCACGATTTCAACCGGTATTGGAAAAAATGGCGGCCATGGGTATTGGCCGGTTAGGACAAGCATGATTTTTGTAAACATATGGGACTTTTCAATGCCGCCTTTTGATAAAATAAACCGTTTTGCCGCCCGAAGCCTTTTGTCCTCCTTTTTATAATAGCCTGAATAAAGAAGCGAATAATAGGCTTCTGCGGTTGCGGATAAATTTCCATCCTCTTCATCGTGAAAGAGCTTCCATGCGCCATTTTCCTCTTGTCTGCTTATAATTCTCTCGCTTAAGTCACGGATCAAATCTTCATCATTTATTTCCAGCGTCCTTAATAAAATGATCATATAAGCATCTGTCGAAATCACTGTCTCAAACGGGTAATGCCAGGAACCGTCCGGAGCCTGGTCATTTATTAACGTCTCAACAATTCGGCCTATCCCGGCATCAATGTCAAGTTTTATCAAAATTCACCCAACTCCCTTTTTGATATTCATACTTATCTATACATTTTTTGGCGGGAAAAAAGAATTCAATGGGGGAGGCGAACAACGATTTTTTTTCTGAAAAACATTTGGAAAAAACCGCAAATTTCAGAAAATCTGAAAGAAATTAAAGAATGTTTAATAAAAAAGAGTAAGGCTAAAAAATCCAATTCATGTTTATCGAAGGATGAACTGCTGCTCTTGCATCAAATCCGGATAAAAACAAATGAATGGAACTTGAACAATGTAACAAGAACGAAGGCGTACCTTGACTTTTACCGCAAGTTTCCTGAGATTCACTGGGCATTCCTCGGACATATGGTTTCAAGAAACGGGGGATGGAACATGACTGATTTAAGGGGGGAGCTGCTTTCTAGACTTCTAAATGAAAAGACTAAGAAAGACTTCTTTGCGTTTTTGGAAAGAGGAAACTGGCTGATTTTTCAAGATGCCTATCCGCAATTCTTGGTATATGAAGAATCCATGAAACGAAATCAAAATCTTTTTTATTTGCTGCCTTTTTTAAATATATCCATGTTTATGGAGGTGATGTGGGATTACTTTTGGCATACACGGGACTGCTATCTTTTAGCAATCGCCCTTGTTATTAATGAACAAAGCTATTTAGAAAAACGGATCGTCCTGAATCCTTTTTATAAGGATAAGGTTTTTCATACGCCCGAGTTCATCCTTCAAGATCTTCTTTCTTTTACTCATATATTATTTCCGTTTGAGGGCAAGATGACCGGAAAAACTGCATTTATCGGACAGACCCTGCATCATTTCGGTTCTTTAAACGAACGGATCTTGCTCGGTAAACGGCTGTACCGATTGCTTTTTTACAATAAGAACCAATTGGAAAAAGTCATAAGCTGGGCGGTCAGCCACCCTCATACCGGTTCCCGCAAAGATTATTGGCCGGACGTTTTCAATGACATAAATGAAGGTTTGCCGGACGTTGGATTTACACGCCGGTTAAAGAATTGTCAATTACGGAAAGGAGCGCTCCGGTTATATAGCCCGAGACTCGAGTATGCATGGAAAAATGTTGACCATCCGGACGCTGAGTCCGGAGATTGGTTTCAAGATTGGAGAGTCATAGAATATTTGCAAGACCAAGACGAAAAAAATTGATGGAGAGATCACTCATGAATATTGCGAAACACTTAAAAAACTCGAACTTGCCGCACTCGCCAAGAAAACGATCTTTAAGTAATAAACTTTTATCCTATTTTCCTTCAATCGTGTTTGCATCTTTGGCAGGGACTTATTTAGACCTTTATTTTGTAGGGAAAAATCTATATGAGTTTCCCGTCCGGCCTTTGGCTGATATTTTTTTGATAAATATTGCCTTTACATTGATTGGACTCCCAATTATGACGGGGACTTTTCTTTATATTGCTAAAAGAATAGAAAGATGGAGAAGATGGGGAGTAATGGTTGTTGCAAGTGCTGCCGCATCTGCGGGCGAAAGGCTGTCTGAACAAATCGGTTTCTTTCTTCATTCTGAAGAATGGAACCATATGTATTCTTTCTTCGGTTATTTTCTGTTTTTGGCGATGATTTGGAATGTTTTTAAATGGACGAATTCCGGCAGTGCCAAAAAAAAGTTTTAATCTATTTTATGCACTCTGTTAGTTTTATAGTTTATGCAATTTCTTGTAGACAAACATATTCTGAAAAGATTGATGGGACTATCATCATAATTTGAAATAATTTACGAGCATAAAAAAGGAGGCTGTCTCATAAGGGTCTGACCCCATGCGCATTTATCAATATATAGCACATTTATCCAATATTATGTCCTATATATTGTGTTATGGGGTCTGACCCTTGGTCTTTTGAGACAGCCTCAAATAGTTGGGGGTCAAAACCTATGAATGGATTAACCACTCTAATTGTACCATTTTCACAATTTTCATTCAATATAGTAAAGCATAAAAGTGTTAAAGTATTGAAGACAAGACAAAAAGTAAGGAAATCGATTATAAGCCCGGTACGCACCATCTATAGCCGGGAAAAATACATAAACCTCGTAGTTAAAATCAATCATCTTCCGCGGAGAAATCAAAACAGCGAAATTTGACATTTTTTTATTTTAAGAAGGGAACGGGATAAGGATAAGAATTTTTTTGTTGGCTTTGAATATTTATTAATGAAGCGGACATGCATGTAAAAAAATTTTTTTTAATGCTTGAACTAAATGAAAAAAAGTAAGGTGATTATTATCATTCAACAATTTGCGGCAATCTTTATTGGAAGCATGTTAATAGGTTTGGGCATTAATGGTTTTTTGGTTCCCCACCATTTATTAGATGGAGGAATTGTTGGCATTGCATTAATTCTTCATTATTACTTCAATGTTCAAACAGGGCTTTGTATGATTGTTTTAAGCATACCTCTTTGCTTATCTGCATGGTTTTTGAACCGGAATTATTTTTTCAGCAGCTTTCATGGATTGATGGTTTCCTCCTTTTTTATTGACTGGCTCTCACCATTACAAACTCAATTTCCACTGCCTATTCTAGTAAGTTCCATACTGGGCGGAGCGATTAATGGCATTGGGTTTGGGATTATGCTACGTTATGAAACAAGTACAGCCGGGACTGATTTATTAGCACAAATTCTATCGAAAACTTTTTCTGTTAATATTGGTGTTATAATTTTTTTGATAGATGGACTTGTTGCGGTAATTGGATTTCAAGCATTGGGGTTTAAAAGTTTTTTCTTTTCATGTTTAACGATTATTACAGTTGGTATAGTAACATCAATGATAGTAAGAAATGATCATCGGTCATTTTATTTTTAAAAGAGGGCTTTACGGCTCTTTTCTTTTTGTTTATTATAAGACGGTATTGATGTTATTGAAGACAATAAACTTGCTTGAGTGAAAAAACAATTAAAATTTTCAGAATAGTTATTGAATTGCTAATTCAAATATGGTAGCTTGATAGTATTATCTAAAAATGAAGTATAAACTTCATAATAAATTACAATAAAGCTGAACCTTCACCAGGAGAAAAAGATGAACATACAAGATATCATACAACAAAAGTACAACCAGTTATCAAAAGGACAGCAAAAGGTTGCTAAATATTTAATTGAAAATCCTAAAGACTTTGCAGTAAAGAATGCCCAGGAGATAGGGTTTCAGGCAGGGGTCAGTGAATCTACCGTTATCCGGTTCTGTTACGCTATTCAACTGTCCGGATTTTCGGAACTGCAAAAAATTATTCGTAAACAACTATTATTCAAAGAAAGCAGTCTTGGTCAATTCTTTTCAGAAAAATTGGAATGGGTGGACAAGCCTCATTTTTTTGCGAAGGTGATGGAAAGGGACCGCAAACATATTCAAGATACGATCAAAACCATAAGCGAAAACGATTTTGAACTAGCAATCGAAAAATTGACACAGGCGGAACACGTTTTTGTTTCAGGATTAAGGACGTCGTTTACAGCTGCGCATTGGTTCGCTTTCACACTAGGATTGGCACGTGAAAACGTCAAGCTCATCAGAAAGGAAACAGATGATATTTTCTCGACCATTGCAAGTATGAACGAAAATTCGCTTCTGGTATCCATTTCCTTCCATCGATATTTAAAGGAAACGCTTAAGGTAGCCGAAATGGCGAAGGAGCAAGGGGCATATGTGATTGGGATTACCGATTCACCGCTTGCTCCGATTCGGGAGTTTGCTGAACTTGTTTTTCCGATTTATCGATCAAACAGATCCACAATTGATGCCGCTCCTGCATTGATGTCTTTTATTAATGCCTTGGTTGCCGGCGTGACGGTCCGAAATCCGGACCGGTTTAAAAAAAGGAAAGAGAATTATGAAAAATTAAATGGAGAATCTTTTTTTTATTATAGTGATTCTTAGGGGAGTAAGAAAATGAAAGAGTATCTGCAAGAATTAAAACCAATTATTTATCCGGTATTTGAGTATTTACACAGCAATCCTGAAGTCAGCTGGCAGGAATATAAGACAACAGAATTTATTCGTGCATTATTGGAGGAAAAAGGTTTTAGGGTAGTAACATTTATTGATTGCCCAGGCCTCGTTGTTGAGGTAGGCAGCGGGGATGTTTGTGTTGGATTAAGAACGGATATGGATGCACTTTGGCAGGAAGTAAACGGAACTTTTCAGGCAAACCATTCGTGCGGGCATGATGCTCATATGACTATTGTGATTGGAGTAATGCTTCTTTTGCAAAAAATAGGTTTTCCTTCAAACGGGAAACTGAAGTTTATTTTCCAGCCTGCTGAAGAGAAGGGAACAGGTGCGTTAAAACTGATTGAAAAAGGCGTTATGGACGATGTTGATTATTTATATGGCGTTCATCTTCGACCGGAACAGGAAATAGGCGACGGTGAAGCATGTCCTGCCATTTACCATGGCGCCGCCAAATTTATAGAAGGGGTGATCATCGGGGAGGATGCCCACGGGGCGCGGCCGCACCTCGGTCAGAATTCGATCGAAATCGGTGCTTCGCTTGTAAATGAAATGAAGAGCATATATTTGGATCCGATGGTTCCATACTCGGCGAAGATGACGAAATTTCATGCGGGAGGCGACTCCAGCAATATTATTCCCGGCAAAGCCTCTTTTAGTATCGATTTGCGGGCACAGACGAACAAAGCATTGGAAGTACTGACGGAAAAAATCGAGAAAATTGCAAAAGCCGTTTCATGCTTGTATGGAGTTGAAATCCGGCTTGAAACGAAGGGATCAGTAGCCGCTGCAGAAGTGCACGAGGAAGCAATTCAAAATATGAAAAAAGCGATTCTCGATACTATCGGTGAACAAAATTTGAAAGAACCGGCAGTTACGTCCGGCGGGGAGGATTTCCATTTTTATTCACTAAAAAAACCGCACTTGAAAGCGACAATGCTCGGATTAGGCTGCGGATTATTTCCCGGACTCCACCACCCAAATATGACGTTTAATCGGGAAGCTATATTTACAGGCATTGAGATTCTTACGAAAACGATCATCAATACATTTGAAGTGCAGAGTGTAGGACATCAAAATGCTGTCAGCTGTTGAAATCAAGGTATTAAAGAGCAGTGATGAACTGCAGCAAGTTCAAGTGCTTGAAAAAGAAGTTTGGAACACAGAACCGATTCCACTTCACCAAACGATCACAGCTTCACAAAATGGGGGCCTTTTACTTGGAGCTTTTATCGATGGCAACATCGTCGGATTCAGTTACAGTTTTCCTGGATTTCGCGGCGGAAAAAGCTATTTGTGTTCCCATATGCTCGGTATACATCCCGATTATCAAGATCAAGGAATCGGTGCGATGCTGAAAGCAAAACAAAAGCAAGTAGCAAGTGATATGGGGTATGATTTAATTACATGGACGTATGATCCGCTTGAGAGCAGGAACGCTTATTTAAATCTAACGAAACTGCGTGCTGTCTGTTCAACCTATGTTGAAAATTGCTACGGTGAAATGCAAGACAGCTTAAACAGCGGGCTTCCGAGCGACCGTTTTAAAGTTGAATGGTGGATCAATAGCTCTCATGCCTCAGAACCTCAAGCGATTAAAATTACAGATGCACGGCATATATTTCAATGGGATATGACGGACCTCTCTTTACCGAAACTAGAGGATTTTATGATCGGATTATCCGCTGTTCGAGAAAACAATCAACCGTTATATGTGCCTGTTCCTTCAAATTTTCAGGCTCTAAAAAGTAAGGATGATAAACTGGCGATTGACTGGCGTTTCAAGACAAGGAAAATTTTTCAAACCTTATTTTCTTCCGGATATGCTGCTGTTTCACTTGTTAAAGGTGAAACAGCAGCTGTTAACTATTATTTGCTCATAAAACGGGAATCATTGGATCTGGACTAATCGAACAAGGTGATCGAAATGAAACTAACAAAGATAATTTTACGCCATCTGAAAATGAGAATGAAATCCCCGTTTACAACAAGTTTCGGATCGTTTCAGGATAAAGAATTTCTTTTGCTCGAAGCCATTGATGATAATGGGCTGAGCGGCTGGGGTGAATCGGTTGCATTTCATATACCCTGGTATAATGAAGAAACGGTAAAAACGAACTGGCATATGCTTGAGGATTTTTTAATTCCGGCAATACTGAATAAAGAAATCAGCCATCCTGATGAAGTTTCGGACATTTTTTCATACATACGGAAAAATAATATGGCAAAATCAACTGTTGAAGGAGCAGTCTGGGACTTATATGCAAAGGAAAAGGGAATTTCACTTGCCGCTGCACTCGGAGGACAAAAAGAAGAAATTGAGGCCGGAATCTCGATCGGCATCCAGGAAACAGTGGAGGACCTTCTTCGTTTAATTGATGGATATGCTAATGAAGGCTATAAACGGATGAAAATTAAGATCAAGCCGGGATGGGATGTTAAAGTACTAAGAGAAATTCGGAAACGCTTCCCGGAAGTTCCGCTAATGGCAGATGCCAATTCAGCCTATACCCTTGAAGATATTGATCTTTTAAAGGCGCTGGATGAATTTGACTTAATGATGATTGAGCAGCCTTTGGCTTCGGATGATATTGTCGACCATGCCCGGCTGCAAAAAGAGATTAAAACTCCGGTCTGTCTGGATGAAAGCATTCATTCTTATGAGGATGCAAGGAAAGCAATTGAATTGGGAAGCTGCAAAATTATTAATATTAAAATAGGGCGTGTCGGCGGTTTGACCGAATCAAAAAGGATTCACAATCTTTGCCGGGAACACGGACTTCCCGTTTGGTGCGGCGGCATGCTTGAATCCGGAATAGGCAGGGCACATAATATTGCATTAACAACGCTGGATAATTTTATTCTGCCGGGTGATACAGCCGGCTCTTCAAGATATTGGGAACGTGATATAATTGAACCTGAGGTTGTTGTAGAGAACGGCTGGATTAAGGTTCCCGACAAACCGGGTATCGGATACGAGCCAAATTATGACACAATTAAAGAATTTACCGTTTTCGAGAAATCTTTTACATGATATGAGCTTTGGTTTCCTGTTCACTTAATGAGTGAACAGGATTTTTTGTTGGATAAAATATCAACGTTTTCGCTCTATTTTTTTGAAAAAATTTGCGAAAAAAGGATTGACGAAAAGAAATATTTCTGATAGGATTCACAATAAGAAATTAAACCCTACTATTTAAGTAGGAAATATAAGAAATATCGGAATAATTCCATGCTGATTGGACAACCAAAGGCGCCTGTGTTTACCCACAAGGCGTCTTATGTTTTTTTGGGAGGTGAAATGTGTATTGGTACTTGCAAATGCTGCCAAAGCAGAAGTGATGTTGTTCGCTGATGAACTTAAGAACACATTATCTTTTTCGGACACACTAACGCCGAATGTTCGCGAATGCACTTCTTGTACGCTTTTTCATGAAATCACTGTAAAATTCTATTCAACTCAACATTTCGATGTATCAGAATGAATCGCTGCCGATTGGACAACCAAAGGCGCCTGTGTTTACTCACAAGGCGTCTTTTGCCTTTTATCAGGCAAAAGTGTTTCCGCCTAAAAATTTGACGCAATATTAAGGGGGAATACTTTATGTTAAAAGATATTTACAGAAATCCAGTCGTACTGACGGACAGTTACAATCCGTCTCATCACAGGCTCAAAATAAATGGAGATTGGGAAATTAGCCATATTTACAATCGCAAAGCAGGCATGATCTTGTACGGGTTAAGGGAAATCGTCAATTCGATATTATCTATCCAAATTACGAAGGAGCATGTCATAGAAGCGGAAAGTCATGCCAAAAGGATGGGGATGGTCTTCCCAACCGAACTCTTTATGCGTGTCGTAGAAGAATGCAATGGATATGCGCCTATCTCGATTGAAACACTTCCGGAAGGGACCTGGTGCCCGGTTGGCACGCCTTTTGCTCAAATTCGCAACACCATTGAAGGATTCGGTGAACTCGTAACATGGTGGGAAGCAAACTATCTGCATGGGTATTTTCCAAGCAATTGCGCAACGGAAGCCTTTCACATCCGGAAATATTTAAAGGAGAAAAAAGAACTCTACGGATTCGATGATTCATTTTTCTGGCGGGTCCATAGCTATGGATTCCGGGCACATCGCAGTTTGGAAGATGCGTATTGGGCTGGTACGGCTTGGAATCTTACGCTGCACGAAACCGATGATTTTCATACTTGCATACACACCCCGCATGCGGTGATTGGAGGAGTATCGGCACAGTCTCACAAAGTCACCCAGCAGTTCGATAACGAGTTTGACAGCTTTATTCACGCGATCGATGTCACCCATAAAGATGGTTTAAAGTTTGTAGCATTGTTGATCGACACATACGATGCTTACCGAGTTATCCATGAATACCTGCCATCATTGGGAAGATACGCAAGAGAAAAAGGCATCAAAATTGCCATGCGGCCGGATAGCGGAGATGTCATAGATCAGGCAATCGAAATCTACAAGGTAGCTAAGGCGAATGACCTTCTAGATACAGTCAGCGCTTTTATCGGAGATGGAATGTCCTTTGAGGTGATGAAAAAATATGACGCAATTCTTGAGGAACACGGCATCCCACTCAACTTTGTCGCCTATGGAATTGGCTCCGGATTCTATCAGCATATGACTCGCGACACATTAAGCTGGGCAATGAAAACTGCTTACAGCAACGGTAAAGACCGCATGAAATTTGGAATGGAGCCAATCAAACGAAGCATTCCGGGCGAAGTGAAAGTAGTAAACATTTCAGGTGACCTTGTTGTTGAAACAGTAAATGAAAGTGAACGCAAAAGCTTGTATGAAGTCATTTATCACCATAATGGTACTGGAACTCCAACGATCAAAATTGCAAACGAGGAACATTGGAAACAGGTTCAAGAAAGGGTTCTTAAGCAGGATGCCCATCAAAAACGAATCATCTTGTCGAAGGCAATCCAAGAGAAAATCGACAAGTTTGCGGAACAATACCTTGCAAAGAGTTATTCAAGTTGAACAATGTTTTAATAAAGTATTGCAATTTGGAATTTGAGCAGAAAACTTCGAGCGCTCTGTGCCAAAATCTGCAGGAGTTTGGCTCAGGGCGCACAAAAAAAGGAGGATATCAGTTGGCTGAGATAAATTTCCGCTCACAATATGGGATTATTCCGGCACTCGATTTAGAGTCGGTTGATGCCATTCGCCGCGTGGTGGAAGAAACGTGCGAAGTTGAAGGAGTGGTGGGATATAAACTTGGTATTGCCGGGGCACTCCGATTGGGACTGGCCAACGCCGTACAGTCAATCCGTGAGATCACCGATTTGCCAATTTTATACGACCACCAGAAAGCGGGGCTGGACATTCCGGATATGGCCAAAAAGTTCTGTGCAATCTGCCGGGAGGCCGGTGTGGACGCACTCGTGTTGTTTCCGTTGGCGGGACCAACGGCTGTTGAAGAGTTTGTTGTACATACCCAGCGTCAAGGGTTATGCCCGATTGTCGGCGGTGATTTTCCGATGACTGAGTACAAATTTAGCGGCGGCGGATATGTAACCGATGACGGGCCGATCAGAATATTAGAGCATGCAGTAAAGCTGGGAGCAAATCATTTTATCATACCAAGCACAAATCTGAATGGGATCAGACGAGTGAATGAGATTCTGTCTGCTTCGGACCGCAAGCCTGCTTTATTTATGACAGGAATCGGTTCAATGGGAGGAAGCATCACCGATGCGTTTGCAGCAGCGCCGGGGTGTTCGTGCTATGCCATTACAGGCCGGGCAGTGTATGCGAGCGACAATCCAAAAGAGGCGGCAAAAATTCTTGGTGCAGAGGCTTTAAACTTTGCATTGCTGAAAAAATAAAGGAGGACCTTAAATATGACAGTGGAAAATAAAATTTCGAGTAATATAAAGCTTGATTTTTCTAAACTGAACGGTCTTGTTCCTGCCGTGCTGCAGCATGCAGAAACAAAAGAAGTATTGATGGTTGGTTTTATGGATGAGGAAGCATGGGAACAAACCGTAGAGACTGGACTAGTAACCTTGTTTCGGCGCACCCTTGGCCGAGTACAAGTCAAAGGCGAGGAAGATGGGAAGTTTGTAAGCGTCCGGCGCATCGTTGCGGATTGTGACGATGATACAATATTATTAGAAGTTGTACCGGAATCGCCTGTTTGTCATTACGGATATCAAAGTTGTTTTATTAAAGAGTTTATACCTAAAAATGAAAAAACCGAGTGAAGGAATGAATGAAGAAACCTGCGAAAAATACGCTAGAATACAGGTGTATATTATTGCAATCTACTAAAAAACCATGTAATATTCCATATTAATAAAGAGCCTCCCGCAAATAGTGGGAGGTTTTAATTGTAACGATTTGGTTAATTTCTGTAAAATAGCTTCTAATTATCTTGGTTGCTGATAAAATAGATATTGAGATGTAATGTACAAAAGATATAAATTGCAAATTTAAGAGCTACAAGTCAAATACACTTGCCGACTCACTGCGTTCTTTTGTAAGGTGATTAGAAGATATGGATATTTGGATGCTTGTATAATCGAAATGGTAAAATAAGTAAGATAGCCATTTCAAATAATATATATACAGGGAGAGGAATTATGTCTTATAAAATTGTATTTTTCGATATTGACGGCACATTAGTCAATGAAGAATCAAGAATACCCAAAGACACAATAGAGGCAATAAAGAAGCTGAAAGAACGGAACGTCGTAGTTTGCTTTGCAACCGGAAGAGCACCATTTCATTTTAAAAATATCGCCGAAGAACTGGGGATTGATTCCTATGTAAGTTTCAACGGTGCTTATGTTGTCCATAAAGGAAAAGTCATCTATGAACATCCGATTCATTCATCCAGTTTGGAATTATTGGAGAATCATGCACGTCAACTCAACCACCCAATAGTCTATTTAGGCCATGAAGAATGCTATGCAAATGCAGACAATCATCCCCATATTGTTGAATCTTTCCAGTCTGTCAAGGTAGAGGTTCCAGTTTATCATCCGCATTATTGGAAGGAAGCAAAGATCTTCCAAGCTTTACTTTATTGCCAGGAACATGAAGAGCATTTTTATCAAGGGAAATTTCCCGACCTTACTTTTATTCGCTGGCACCGTTTGTCGATGGATGTTCTTCCGTCAGACGGATCAAAGGCAATAGGAATCGAGGTCATGCTTCAGCATCTTAACCTGTCACCTGACGATGCAGTAGCATTTGGGGACGGACTAAATGATAAAGAGATGCTCTCTTATGTCGGAATGGGAATTGCCATGGGAAATGCCCACGAAGAATTAAAACCTTTTGCTAAGTTTACCACCAAGCATATTAATGATGGCGGCATACGACATGGTCTCCAAGAGCTTCAGCTGATTTAATATTAATTTATCATGCTTATAAACTTGTCTAGTAAAGTATGAAAAAATAGAATTTTTTACAGCGGCCTTTTCTCGATACTCCATCGGGGAAAGGCCGTTTAGTTTTTCTTGAAAAAGACTGTGATTGTATAAATGAATAACAATTCAATCACCTGAAAAGCCTGTTTGCATCTTTCTTGGGTGAACTAAATACAGTTTATCTGTTACGAGATGAATTAAAAAATCCTGTCCTGTCAAAACTGATAGATAATTTACTGTTTGAACTGCAGAAAGGGGAGGCTTGAATGGATAACCGTACAAAAGATAAGGAAGCAGCCGCTTATGATGAAAGATTAAAAGGAACGTTTGTAAGTGTTTTTGTTATTGGTGCTTCCATTTTACTGTCATGGCTGATTGTTTTTTATCTCTATATCAATAAAGTTTAGAAGGAAGGAGAAGAAGCATGCTGCATATGCCTAAATACGAAAAGATCTGGCTGGCCATCGGAGTAGGGGCCTTGGCCGTTTTTCTCATTGTCACGGGGTTCATGGGTGTCTCGATGGGGCTTAACCCGCCTAACGGCATGGAAACGACAATGAAATCGGAAAACGTGGAAACGACTGAACCATTTAACAGTCCCGGACTGGAGAAAATCGGACCGAATGAATATAGAGCGACGATCCTCTCCTACACATTTGGCTATAATCCTAATACCATTACTGTTCCTAAAGGGGCTACAGTCCATTTTCAGATCACAAGCAAGGATGTTGTCCACGGCTTCATAATACCAGGCACAACAACCAACTTGATGCTCCTGCCGGGACATGTTGTGGAATATACACAGAGATTCAACGAGCCGGGAGAGTTCCTGTTTGTGTGCCATGAGTATTGCGGAATAGCCCACCAGGAGATGTACGGAAGAGTCATTGTGAAAGATACGGTGTAGGAAAGGGGAATGAAACATGAATACGAACTTTACTGCCGCTGAAACTGGCGAACGTAACAACGCTTTTACCAATTTCAGATTTGAAAAGAAGGATTCCAATCTAATTCTAGCGCATATCGGATTTTCTTTTTTCGCAGTTTTTCTTGGTGCGCTTGCCGGATTGCTGCAGGTCATGCAGCGAAGCGGCTGGATTCAATTACCGAACTGGCTGACTTATTATCAATTGCTTACAGCACATGGCGTGCTGCTTGCACTAGTTTTTACAACGTTTTTCATTGTTGGTTATCTATATTCAGGGGTTGCGCGCACGCTTGACGGTAAACTTACGACTGCTTCAAGGATACTTGGCTGGATCGGATTTTACTTGATGGCTGTTGGAACCATTATGGCCACAATTACGATTCTAACGAATGAGAGTACAGTGCTGTATACGTTTTATGCGCCAATGAAAGCCTCACCGTGGTTTTATATAGGTACTGCACTGCTGATCGTGGGAAGCTGGTTTAGCGCTTTCGGAATATTTGCAGCATACATTCGCTGGCGAAAAAATCATAAAAACCAATCATCTCCGTTATTTGCTTATATGGCTGTGGCTACGATGATTTTGTGGCTTCACGCCAGTCTGTTTGTCGCCATTGAAGTCGTTTTCCTGCTTATACCGTGGTCATTCGGAATCGTTGATCGGGTGGATGTCAGCTTGAGCCGGGCATTATTCTGGTATTTTGGCCATGCACTCGTCTACTTCTGGCTGCTGCCAGCTTATATTTATTGGTACGTCAACATTCCTCAGGTTGTCGGCGGTAAAATTTTCAGCAACTCTCTTCCAAGGCTGACCTTTATCCTGTTTATTTTGTTCTCGGTTCCGGTCGGTTTCCATCACCAATTGAACGAACCGGGAATTGATTCATTCTGGAAATTCCTTCAGGTCGTTTTGACGATGATGGTTGTCATTCCGTCCCTGATGACGGCATTCTCGATTTTGGCCACATTTGAACTGGCTGGAAGATCCCGCGGCGGAAAAGGACTGTTCGGATGGGTGAGAAAACTGCCTTGGAAGGATGCCCGTTTTTTCACTGCCGTAATGGGCATGATCATCTTCATACCAGCTGGGGCCGGAGGTATTATTAATGCGAGTTATCAGCTGAACCAGATGGTGCATAATACGTGGTTTATCACAGGCCATTTCCATCTGACGCTCGCATCTACAGTATTATTGACATTCTTTGCTATTTCTTACTGGCTGATTCCAGTCTTGACCGGACGGGTTTTCACGAAGCAATTGAACATGCTTGCCATCATCCAGGCAGTCCTGTGGGCAATCGGCATGTTCTTGATGGCGGGGATCATGCATATTGTCGGGCTCCTTGGTGCACCTCGGCGCACCAGTTACTCCACTTACGGCGAACATGAACTTGCCCTTACATGGATTTCTTACAACCAGGTAATCGCTGCAGGAGGCGCCATTCTGTTTCTGGCTATTGTCCTGGTACTGTATATCTGGATTAATTTGCTGTTCTTTGCACCGAAATCCGAAAAAACAATCGAATACCCTGTTGGCGTTGTCAATGAACAGGCGGAACATCCACCGCGGATCTTGGAAAGATGGTCGTTCTGGATCGGTGTCTCCATCGCCCTTTCCGGGATAGCGTATGCCATTCCGATTTATCATCTCATCATGCATGCTCCGCCCGGATCACTGCCGTACCGGACCTGGTGAAAGAGGGGATGGTGTCTAAAAACCTGATTTTGGTCAAATGCAAAAAAAGAGGCTGATTCAACATCAAAGGGTCAGCCCCCTCCAATACAATCTATATAAAAAATATTCTATATATTGTTATAGCCGGTGGGAGTCAGTTTCCTCATGAGTCAGCCCTTTTGTGAAGGATATCCTAATAAAACACATGTTACTGAAACTAGTGGTCTGACCTGCAAATCTTGCATGACTGAAAGAATATAAATCCTAGCAAAACATTTGACTCGTTTTTAATCTATTAATAGTGGTAAAATTACATTGGCTGGAGAGTATACTCCAGTTTTTTCTGCTTTGCCCAAATTATAGCGGGTAAAGGTTTAAAACTCTTTAGTTATTCCAAAAATTAAGAACAGTTGTGAACAAGGAGGTAATCGTATTGAACATACTCGAGACCATCAAATCTCGCCGCATTATTAAAAAATTTAAGCCTGATCCGATCGATCATCAAAAGATCGTCACATGGCTTCAGGCTGCAAGCATGGCACCAAATCACAGAATGACGGAACCATGGGAAATTATTTTTATCGGACCGGAAACGAGAGCAAAGTTAAACCATAAAACAAATTTCGGAAATGCACCAGTTCTTATGGCTGTTTTATCTAAGCATGGCGCATCAGAAGCAGAGAGAGAGGAAAATGCAGCCGCAACCGCCTGCTTTGTTCAAAACTTTATGCTCGCTGCATGGTCTGATGGAGTCGGAACTTTTTGGTCTTCGATCGGAGCAAGCCCAAAAAACCGGGAAATTCTCGGTGTTCCCGATGATTATGATGTGATTGGTGTTTTCGGTGTCGGCTATCCGGAAGAAGTGCCGGACGCAAAGCCCCGGACTCCGATTGAAACGAAAATAAAGCATCTTCCTTAATTTTTTGGTTGTTCGTTACACGTGCAATATCGCACATATGGTAAAAAAGGAGCCGGCGATTAGGATTGCTTGGCTCCTTTTATCATATTTAGCTTTAAGCCGAAAATCAGTCGTGTTTTCTGTTTTTTTATTCCAGTTTGTGCATGGCGAAGGCTTCTTATTTGTGACAATTTAGGTAATAAAATAGATTTCAAAGACTTTATGCAAGTTACAAATCTTAAAATCTATTGATATTGATAATTTAACCCATTATAATTGAGAATGAAAATCATTATGTTATATACATATTCCGGGAGTGTTGATTACATGAAACATTATAAATTGCCAGTTGCATTATTATTATCAAGCAGTTTGTTGTTTGGTTGTTCTAAGACAGACGATAAATCAACAGAACAGATAAAGAATAAGGCTCCTGCGGAGAACTCTCAGGCGGACTTAAGCAAGGTGTCAGCTGATTATCGAACGTTTGCTATCGCGGAAATCGATGAATTTGTTAAAAAGACAGAAGCGTTTGCCAACGCAGTGATCGCAGGGGATGTGGAAAAAGCAAAAGAACTTTATGCACCGGCCCGCATGCATTATGAGCGTTCTGAGCCAATTGCCGAGGCATTTGCGGAACTTGACCCGAAGATTGACGCTCGTGAAGGTGATGTCCCTGAGTCAGAATGGGGCGGCTATCACCGGATTGAGAAAGGCCTCTGGGTTGAAAACACGACAAAAGGCTATGAGCAATATGCTGAGCAGCTTAAAAAAGACGTAAAGCTTTTGCGGGCAAAGGTTGAAACGGTTGAAGTGACACCAGAGCTGTTGATCACAGGGGCAGTGGACCTATTAAATGAGGTTTCAACATCAAAAGTGACCGGGGAAGAAGATCGTTATTCCCATACAGATTTATACGATTTTGTTGCAAATGTAGAGGGCGCTGAAAAAATTTATGAATTGCTGAGTCCTGCGCTGAAGGAAAAAGATAAGGAACTCGCCAAAGAAATCGAACAACGTTTTGACGCATTGTATGGATTGCTAGAGAAATATAAAAATGGAGAAGGGTATGTTTCATATACTAAATTAAGCAAGGATCAAGTGAAAGAATTGAGCCAGTCGATCAATGAACTTGCAGAACCGCTTTCCCAATTAGGGATTGTGCTGGAGGGATAGACAATGTCGGAACTTAACAAACAGGAAATGAATTCACTCTTGAAGAAACAAGTATCGAGACGGGATGTTTTGAAAGCAGCCGGCATCGGAGGAGTCGGCATGCTGCTCGGTGCAACAGGAGTCGGAGGAGCGTTTGCACTTGCTGACGTGTTTCCAAGCTCGCAAAATAAAGAAAAAACAAATAATATCGTGCCGTTTTACGGAAAGCATCAGGCCGGCATCACAACAGAAGTGCAAAACCATATTTATTTTGCAGCATTTGACGTGAAGGCAGCCGACAGAAATGATCTTATTCAACTTTTTCAAGACTGGACTGATGCTGCAGCAGCTATGACGGAAGGCAAATCGGTGGGTGATGCATCTGATAATAAATTTCTCCCGCCTGTTGATACGGGGGAAGCTGCAGGGCTTACGGCATCGAATCTGACCTTAACCTTCGGAGTCGGACCGACTCTATTTACCAAGAACGGCCAAGATAGGTTTGGGTTGCAAAAAAAACAGCCGGCTGAACTGAAAGATTTGCCAAAATTTCCTCTTGATTCGTTAGAAGAACAATGGACAGGAGGAGACATCTGTATTCAAGCATGTGCGGATGATCTGCAAATTGCCTTTCATGCTGTCAGAAATCTAGCGAGAATTGCCCGCGGAAAAGCTGTTCTTCGCTGGGGCCAGGCCGGTTTCCAGCGCACTAAGCAAGCAAGTCCGAAAAATGAAACTCCCCGCAACTTATTTGGCTTTAAAGATGGTACGGTAAACCCGGATGTTAAAGATCCTGCTGAAATGAATAAGTACGTCTGGATACAGCCAGGTGACGGACCTGATTGGCTTGTTAACGGTTCTTATTTGGTTGTAAGGCGGATTCAAATGTTCATCGAGGTCTGGGACAGGACCGCTCTAAAGGATCAAGAAAATACCTTCGGCCGGTACCGGGATTCTGGTGCGCCGCTTGGACAGAAAAATGAGTTCGATAAGCCGGATTTTGAAATGATGAATGAGAATGGAGAATATTACATTCCTGAAACAGCCCACATTCGGGTCGCACATGGTGATGGAAGGCAGAAAATTTTGCGGCGCTCTTTTTCGTATGGAGAAGGAATGGATGTAAAAACAGGAACGTTTGATGCCGGATTATTGTTTATCAGCTTCCAGCGAAGTATCAGCAAACAATTCGTACCGATTCAAGAGCGCCTTGCACAAATGGATGAGTTAAACGAATATATTGTCCATCGGGGAAGTGCCGTTTTTGCCTGTCTGCCGGGAGTGAAAAAGGGAGGATATATTGGAGAAACGCTATTTTCATAATTCGTTTCTCTTTTTTTCATAGGAGTTGACAATAATGTATAAAAAAATTTGCCTTCTTGCCTTCGTGTTTCTTTTTACAATGGGTTTCTATTTAAATAATGCAATGGCATCGGTCAATCTTGATGACTTATATATTGAAATTGGCGATGCCATTATGAAAACAAAGGAAGCGGATTGGGATTCCGTACAGGCTAACCTGGATAAATTTACGCAGCAATGGAACGAAGTAAAAGCTGCGGACAGTAAAAAAGCAGCTGCAGTCGATAAAAATTTAAATATTGTGAAAAACGCACTCATGGAATCTGAAAAAGATGCGGCTAAAATAAGTGAAAGCCTGTCAGCCTTATCAAAAGCGCTTGTTTCGTATCAAGAGGAACAAAATCCGACTGATCCGCAAAAAGAAAAAGAAAAGCTGAAACAGCTTTTTCCAACTATCGATGAACTTGAAAAAATGATTCAGAATAATCAACTTAGTGAAGCAAGCGCGAAATATCCGCAATTACTATCAGCATGGACGGCCAATGAAGTAATTGTCCGAAACGAAAGCGTTGTCTTGTATGGTGAGATTGAAACCCAGCTTTCTTTATTAAGAATTTCGCTGACGCAAAATCCGCCGGATAGAGAGAAAGCTTTAAGGAGTCTCGAGGAGCTTCGGACTTCGGTTGACAATTTTATAAGGGGTAAAAGTGTAAAAAAGTCCGCCGGTAATGACTACACATTGGGTGATGTTACAGGATTATTAGAAAAAAGCGTGCAGGCTCTAAAAGTCAATAAACCGTCTAAGGCAGCAGAGTATTTAAACGAAATATTGATCATTTGGCCGGCGGTGGAAGGGGAAGTGCGGACAAAAGACCACTCTCTTTACAATCGAATGGAAAATAAAATTCCGACTGCGATCAGTTTGTTGGAATCCGACAATAAAGATGTGGAAAAGGCACAAGCCATTATCACCGAATTGTCTAAAAGCCTTCATCTGCTTTCAGCTAAAACAAGCTACTCGTATATAGATGCACTGTTTATTCTGTTGCGTGAAGGATTTGAGGCTCTTTTAATCATTGCCGGTTTGCTTGCATTTTTAAAGAAAACGAATCATGCGGACAAACAAGGATGGATTTGGGGCGGCGTCTTTAGTGGGATCATTGCAAGTGCTGTTCTCGCAGTTGTGATGAACGTATTTTTTTCAAAAATTACTGCTGCGGAAAGCCGTGAATATATCGAAGGAATCATTGGAATCGTTGCCGTTGTGATGATGTTGACAGTTGGAGCTTGGCTTCACAAAAAGACTAACATTGCCCACTGGAACCAATATATCAAGAATCATCTCGGAAAAGCATTGGCAAAAGGAAGTTTATTGTCCATGGCCATGCTCAGTTTTCTTTCAATTTTTCGCGAAGGTGCCGAAACAATCATTTTCTATGCCGGAATGGCTCCGTCAATGGATTTCAGCCAGTTAATTCTCGGAATCGGGATCGCATTTATAATTTTAGTGGTTCTTGGGATTGTTATTATCCGATACAGTACAGCCATTCCAATCCGGCCATTCTTTATGGTCGCAACAATTCTTATCTACGTTTTATCATTCAAAATGCTCGGAGTCAGCATTCATGCACTGCAGGTGGCAAATACGCTTCCAACACATTCATTGACAAATGTTCCCTATGTTGAACTGATCGGCTTATATCCAACCATGGAAACATTAGTACCGCAGATTCTTCTTATATTAATGATTATCGGGACGACGTTTTATTTGAATAAAACGGCAGCAGGGGAACAGGCGGCTGCGTCGAATTAAAGAGTGGGAAGTTGATTCTTGATCTGAAACGATAACCATGGAAGGAAAAGGAGTTCTAAAGTAGGCGAATTAACTTTTGTTTTGAGGTGAAGCGGATGACAAGAAAAAGAATCACAGTCATTGGCAGTATTAATATGGATTTAGTAACAAAAACCAGGAAAATTCCTCGGATCGGCGAAACAGTTTTAGGTGATTCGTTTTATACTATTCCAGGAGGAAAGGGGGCGAATCAAGCCGTTGCTGCCGCACGGCTGGGAGCGGATGTTACATTAATCGGATGTGTCGGCCAAGATGCTTTTGGCAAGGAGTTGGTAAAACATCTGTCAATTCAAGGTATTCATATGGACTATGTGAGACCTGTTTTACATCAATCTACTGGTTTTGCATCGATCACAATTTCCGATGGCGATAATAGTATTATCGTTGTTCCAGGTGCAAATTATCAGGTAACTCCGGAATTTGTAGAAGAACATGAAAGCGTTATTGCGAAAAGTGACATTGTCTTGCTTCAACTTGAAATCCCGCTCAAAAGCGTTGAAAAAGCTGTTGAAATTGCAAAAAAGCACAATGTAAAAGTGATATTAAATCCTGCGCCGATCCAAGCGCTTTCGAAGGAACTTGTTCAAAAAATTGATTATTTGACTCCTAATGAACATGAACAACAAGAATTGCTTTCTTCAGCTTTTGAATGGTCTGAACAAGAAAAAAAAGATTTAATGGCAAAATGTATTGTGACGAGAGGGTCAAAAGGTGTAAAGATTTTTCAAAACGGAGGAAAAGAGATTTCTGGCTATAAAGTTGAGGTGGTTGATACAACAGGTGCCGGTGATACGTTTAACGGAGCACTTGCTTTTTCATTAAGTTTTGGCATGGAATTGGAAGAAGCTTGCCGTTTTGCGAACGCTGCAGCTGCATTATCCGTCTCAAAATTAGGAGCTCAAGGAGGGATGCCGACTAAACAAGAGGTGGACGAATTTTTAGAATTACAAAATGAGCGATAAGGGTGAAATGAAAGTTGAAGATGGAGAAAAGTTGAAGAATCCATTCCAATTTTTGAATTGACCGGAAAGAAAATAGGCTGGCGAACATTTGCCGGCCTATTTTCATTTGGATTCTTGCTTCGTATTATAACTATTTTTTAGAAATGTAAAAATCAGCAAAGTTAACGGCTGTGAAAATAAATATGACGTAAATGAGTACCAAATTTTCCAATCTTTATAATTAAATACGTTAAATAAATGGGAAAGCCATTCGTAAGCTGTTTCTCCTATAGACCATTCACAATAGCCTTCAAGTTCCATTTTTCATATAGATAAACAAACAGGTAGGATAGTAAATCCTCTTTTCGAAGAGTGCGTTTAAAGTATTTTTCAATATGCCTATTATTATAAGCATCAAGGTCATTCCAATGATTGACAGGAGTTCAAATAAATCCGTATTATTGTATGATACAGCCATATAATTCAAAAATAATATGTCAGTAACAATGAATAAAAAGATATTTTCAAAAATATGCAAAGTCTTTCGAGAAAGAATAAAGCCTATCATCAGAATAATGGTAATATCAAGAAAAATAACTAACTCCATTTAATTAACCTATTTAAGAATTATTTTTCTTCCTAATTACTTATCCTCCCCTTATTTTGAATAAAATAAACTCAAGGAGAAAAGCAATGAACATTATTGATTTACACTGCGATGTTTTACTAAAGCTGTCAGAATCTAAAAGAACGTTAAGGTTTGCTGATGCACCTGAGTTACATGCTAATAAACAGCGCCTTAAGGATGGCAAAATAAAGGTTCAATGTTTTGCAATCTTTGTTGATCCTGAAATAAACACGGATGAGAAATTTACGATTGCTCTCGATCAAGTTGATTTGTTTTATTCGGAAGTGCTTGATAAAAATCCTGAAATGAAGCAGATTCGAGAATGGTCTGATTTTGACAGCCTAAAAGACGGTGAAATCGGAGCTATGCTGACGCTAGAAGGTGTCGATGCGATCGGCAATGACCTGACGAAGCTTCAAATCCTTTACCAGCTTGGTGTGAGGTCAGTCGGGTTGACTTGGAATTATGCCAACTTGGCAGCTGATGGGGCGGAAGAACCGCGCGGTGCAGGTCTTACTTTATTTGGGAAGGAGATTGTTCACTTTAACAATAAACATCAAATTTTAACGGACGTCTCACATTTAAGTGAAAAAGCTTTTTGGGATGTGATGGAACTCGCTGATTATCCGATTGCCAGCCATTCTAATTCTCGAAAGCTGTGTGACCATCCTCGTAATTTAAAAAATGAGCAAGCGATTGCCATGTTTAAAAAAGGAGGAATGATCCACGTTGTCTATCATCCTCCATTTTTAAAGGAAAATGGGAAAGCAGCAATTACCGATGTAATCAAACATATTGATCATTTTTGTTCTCTTGGCGGTGAAAAACAAATCGGATTTGGATCCGATTTTGACGGCATTTCCAAATTTGTCGTCGGGCTTGAGGATGCATCCAAAAGCCAGCAGCTCATCAATGAATTATTGAAGCATTTTTCCGAAGAAGAAGTGAGAGGATTTGCCTATCAAAACTTCTTGGATCATCGACCGGGGTTTCGTGCAGTGGGGAACAGCCACTCAACCCTTTAAAGCGTTAACGCAGTATCGAAGTGCGGGCCAGACCCTCAATCCTTTAAAGCATTAACGCGATGTCGTAATGCGGGCCAGACCCTCAATCGGTGTCGTAGTGCGGTCGCGCACCTCAATCAGTAATTCAAATTTTTTGATTTTTTTGTTAATAAATATGTATTCTGTGTTATGATAACGGTTGGAAAGATGCAATCAAATGAACCATGAATTGCATTTGCTTGAATTACAATGGTAAGAATTGATTTAGCACAGAAAACAGGTGGTAGAGGGAGAAAGATGAAAGATAATATTATCATTCGTTTTGAGCATGTCACGAAACAATATGACAATGATCCTCCAGTTTTGAATGATGTCTGCTTTGAAATTGAAAGAGGGAAGTTTTATACGCTGCTCGGACCCTCGGGATGCGGAAAAACGACGATTCTTCGTTTAATTGCGGGTTTTATCGGGCCGTCACAGGGGAACATTTATTTTAACGGAAAAATAATAAACCATGTTCCTGCGAATAAGCGCCAGGTCAACACTGTTTTTCAGGATTATGCTTTATTTCCTCATTTAAATGTATTTGAAAATGTCGCATTTGGATTACGAATAAAAAAGTTGAAGAATGCAGAAATAACCGAAAAAGTAAAAGAAGCCTTAAGGTTCGTCAATCTAAAAGGTTATGAAAACCGAGAAATCAGTGAAATGTCAGGCGGTCAGCGTCAACGTGTGGCGATTGTGCGGGCGATCGTAAATGAGCCCGAAGTACTTCTGTTGGATGAGCCGTTATCAGCCCTAGATTTGAAGCTGCGGACAGAAATGCAGTACGAATTGCGTGAACTGCAGCGAAGGTTAGGAATTACATTTATTTTTGTTACGCATGATCAGGAAGAAGCTCTTGCCATGTCTGACGAAATATTTGTCTTAAACAATGGAAAAATTGAACAAAGCGGAACACCTACAGATATTTATGATGAGCCTATTAACCGCTTTGTCGCAAATTTTATCGGAGAGTCAAATATTGTTTCCGGAAAAATGATTAAAGATTACGTCGTAGAGTTTGCGGGAAAGACATTTGATTGTGTGGACAAGGGCTTTAACCCTAATGAAACCGTTGAAATTGTGATCCGTCCAGAAGACCTGGAAATTACACCGAAAGACCAGGGAAAACTACAAGTGCGCATTGACTCCCAATTATTCCGCGGGGTTCACTATGAAATTATTTGTTATGACCAAGATGGAAACGAATGGCTTGTCCATTCAACAAGAAAAGTGAAAGTCGGTGATGAAATTGGCCTTCATTTTGATCCGGAAGCTATTCACGTAATGCGACTCGGTGAAACCGAAGAAGAATTCGACAAACGGTTAGAAAATTATTGAGAGGTACGGCCATGAGAAATACTTCCCGAAATTTTTATTTGATTCCTTATGTTTTGTGGATAATTCTCTTCGTGGTTACACCGCTGTTCCTGGTTCTATATTATTCATTTTTTGACATAGAAGGCCATTTTACACTGGATAATTACAAGAAATTTTTCACGACCGTTTACTTGGGGATGACGTTGAGTTCTTTCTGGTATGCATTTTTAATAACTTTGTTCACACTTATTATTGCTTATCCAACAGCATATTTGCTTACGAAAACGAAACATAAACAGCTCTGGCTGCTTTTAATTATTTTACCGTCATGGATCAATTTATTGTTAAAAGCATATGCCTTTCTAGGTATTTTTGGTACATATAGAGCAGCAAACAGCTTCCTTAAAATGATCGGCATCGGAAGCAAGCAGCTGCTGTTTACCGATTTCAGCTTTATATTCGTATCGGTTTATATCTTTCTGCCATTTATGATTTTGCCAATTTTTAATGCTCTAAATGAATTGAATCCGTCACTTGTGGATGCGGCCCATGATTTAGGAGGGTCATCATGGACAACTTTCAGGCGCGTTATTTTTCCATTGACGCTTGATGGCGTGAAATCGGGCTGCCAGGTCGTCTTTATACCGTCTTTATCATTATTTATGCTTACGAGGCTGATTGCCGGAAACCGGGTTATTACACTTGGAACAGCGATTGAACAGCATTTTCTCGTGACACAGGATTGGGGAATGGGATCAACCATAGCCGTCTTCTTGATCATTGCCATGGTGATCATCATGATTGTCACAGGGAAAAAGGTAGTGTCAAAAGTTCTATGAAAACTCAGTATTGGAAGGATGTGTTCTACCGAAAATAGAGAAAATGCCGCCGCAATCGCTCTTGACAAACACGTCAATGGTTTAATTTTGAACCAACAAGGGCGAAGGGAACAAAAAGAAGGCACACCAAAGAAGCCCTTGCCAATTTCCATTTTAAACCATTGACTGGTTCGGTTTGTCAAGAGTTCGCTTCGCCGATGCTGGTAAGGGCTCTGCTAAACAAAAAGTTAGGCAGTTTGCTCTACTAGCCATTGTTGAGCTAAACCAATCAGTTTTGTCCAACGTGCAGGCATATTCGGCAGTTCTTTTAGTTCTGGAATAACTACAGGCACTTTGCCTTCTAGGGCTGAATGTGGCCGCAAGAAGTTAAAGTAAGCTACAAACAAGGTCACATAAGAAACGGATCCGTGATCGGATCCAAATCCGTGTGTCGATCTGTAATTGCCCTTAAATGTTCGATTCAGTCTTTCAATGATTTGTTTTAGCGGTCTGTATTCCGTGGAAACCAGGTCTTCGTTGGTTAGTCCAATGACCTGCTTCACATCAAATGTAATACCGTGTTGGGCAAAAAAGTGTTGTGCTAAAAGGTAAATTGGATTGCCATCTACGACAAAGGTGAGGTCTTCCGGGATCTCTTTCATCTTCCATAAGACCTCATCAATCGCACGGATGGCAGACACCGTATCACGATTTGGAGAAACAGGGTAGGACAGAATAATCTTCTTTACCGCATCAAAAAAGAAAAAAAGATAATGCCAACGGCCATTCACCTTTATGTATGTTTCGTCTCCGCAGAATTGATCAGAGAGCTCATAAGGATAATGATCCACATAAGGTTTGAGCATCAGTGCTACGCTGTTTTCGTAATTCAATATACTCTGGTGAGAGATGTTTACACCGTGAACATCCTTCATCAGTGCAGCTGTTTTCCGAGCTGATAGGCCATAGTTAACATGGTAAGTTAAAATGAGTCCTAATGTATGCGGTGACACATGAAGCCTGGACAAATCCACTTTTGGCTTCTTAGGTGAATGTTTAGCTAACGGCTGATAATCAATTTGAAACTGACGGAATATGTATCGAACTTTAAAAGACTGAGGATCCTTTTCGAACTGCTTTTTCTCTTTTTTAGACATTCCTTGCAGTTTCTTTTTGTAATACGGACAGTCATTGTTTTTGCACTTAAATACGAGAAAATCTTTTCTTTCCTTGATCTTCTCGAGTGTTTTAGAACAGTGTGGGCATTTGAGTACAGCCTCTTTGGCATATTGGTTCTTTTTATTAAACAGACACGCACACACCTTACATTGATACTGTCCTTTGCCTCCGTTATTGGCATAAAGATAATCGGACGGAGCACCACACCTTGGACATTTCATGGATGAAGGTACCTTACCTTTTGAATGGGAACGCCTCTGAACAGGTTTGAGAGGTTTCCCGTTCTTCTCCAAATATTCTGTGAGAAGAATTTGATAATCAAGCTTTTGTAGAGTTTCAATAATCGGTAGCTCATCCACCTGAAGTTTTTGATAAGGCTTATTTACAGGCTTTTCTGTTGGCTTATCAAACATGTTTTTTCCAATTAGAAGAGTAAGTAATGTTCGAATCATTTGATCTTGGTGCTTGATATATTCAAGCAAATAGGTTAATAATTGAGGTAACAACTTGTCACTTCCTTGTTTTAGGATTGGTGTGTGTGTGGTTACCTCACTAATACCCTAAAACAATGGGGGTGGCAAGTTTTTTGTTTATAAAACCTTAAATATCAATAAATTATCCAAATTTTATCTAAAAATTTTTGACAATACGGGGAAAAAGAGGCGGGGGATAATATGAAAAAAATGTCGAAATTGTCAGCTGTGTATTTAATTGTCGTCTTTTTTATCCTTTATGCCCCGATTTTCTATTTAATTTTTTATTCTTTTAATAGCGGCGGTACAATGTATCAGTTTGAAGGATTTACGTTTGACTGGTATAAGGAGCTGTTCAAAGATTCCCGGCTGTTGATCATTGTATTAAACACAATTATTATTGCCCTTTTGTCTGCGGCGATCTCGACCATTATTGGAGTGGCAGGAGCACTTGCGATCGCTTATTCAAGAAAGCGGAGAGTAAAAAATACGCTATTGTCCTTAAATAATGTCCTGATTGTCAGCCCTGACGTAATTATTGGCGCTTCCTTCTTGATTTTATTTACGATGATCGGGATTAAGCTGGGATTAATTTCCGTCCTGCTTTCCCATATAGCTTTTTGTGTACCGATCGTGGTTATTATGGTGCTTCCAAAGATTGAGGAAATGAGCCCGACAATGATGTTTGCGGCCCTTGATTTGGGAGCGAGCCGCTGGGACGTTCTTTCAAAGGTTGTGCTGCCATATATTACACCTGGTATTTTTGCAGGCTTTTTTATGGCGCTGACCTATTCGCTTGATGACTTTGCCGTAACGTTTTTTGTGACGGGGAATGGTTTTACGACGCTGTCGGTTGAAATCTACTCGCTGGCACGAAGAGGAGTGTCGTTAAATATAAACGCTTTATCAACCATATTATTTATTTTTACGATGATTCTTGTGATCGGTTATTACTACATTGCAAAGCGCAACCGGCCGAACGGAATGGGGGATCGGAGATGAAGCAGCTTAGTCGGGCATTCGCTGCAGTTTTGCTGGTATCTTTTCTTTTGCTTTATGTCGTTTTTAAACTGAATTCAGCCCAAGGGTATACAAACGGAAATACATTAATAATTTATAACTGGGGCGATTATATTGATGCGAAATTAATCGACAGGTTTGAAAAAGAAACAGGCATCAAGGTGATCTACGAAACATTTGATTCAAACGAAGCAATGATGACAAAAATTGAGCAGGGAGGCACAGCATATGATATCGCTGTTCCATCGGAATATGCCATCCAAAAAATGAACGAAGAAAACTTGCTTCTTCCGATCGATCATTCTAAAATTCCGAATTTGAAATACATCGACCCAAGATTTTTGGATTTACCTTTTGATCCGGGCAACAAATATTCGATTCCTTATTTTTGGGGAACGGTCGGAATCCTTTACAATAAAGATATTCTGGGAGATAAAAAGATTACGAAATGGAATGATTTATGGGACCCAGATTTTAAGAATGAAATATTGCTTATCGATGGTGCACGTGAAGTAATGGGAATGGGATTAAACAGCTTGCACTATTCGCTGAATGATACGAATAAATCCCATTTGCTTGAGGCGAAAGAAAAACTTGACAAGCTGACTCCGAATATCAAGGCCATCGTTGGAGATGAAATCAGAATGTTGATGGAAAATGATGAAGCCGCGATCGGTGTTGTCTGGTCAGGGACCGCAGCAGAATTAATGTGGGAAAAAGACAACCTCGAATATGTGGTGCCAGAAGAAGGCTCCAATTTGTGGTTTGATAACATGGTTATCCCAAAAACTGCCAAGAACATAGAGGCAGCACATAAGTTTATCAACTTTATGCTCGATCCAAAAATAGCAGCGCAAAATACCGAGTATGTCGGATACTCCACTCCAAATAAAGAAGCACTGAAATATATGGATAAAGAAATCGTCAATGATAAACGTTTTTATCCTGACGAAGAAATGACGGCAAGGCTGGAAGTCTACGAAAACCTCGGAAAAAAAATGCTTGCGTACTATAATGAGCTATTCCTCCAGTTTAAAATTCATAAAAAGTAGATCTCAGAGAGTGACCGGTTTTATATGGCCGGCCACTCTTTCTTAATTTAAAGTACCGCATAAACATAGAGAGGGCGAAAACCTCAATGCTTTAAAGCATTAATCCAATGCGGGCCAGACCCTTAATCACTGTTTTTTCCAAAGTCTCCACCATTTTTTGGCGGGTTTTTCTTCGTCTGCTGCTGCATTTCGAAAACCCGAGATTAAATCTTGAAACGCTGCTTCTCGTTGTTTGATTTCCTGGAGGTATTGTTCGCGTTCTTGATTCAAAGTTTCTATAAGGATATCCCGTTCTCTATTAATATTGTTAATTAGATTGTTTATCTCATGATTGGTTACTTCGGTTGACTTGGAAATGTAGTGGACCAAGGTCTTGAATTCTTCTGCGGAAGCTTCGGAAGCTTCGGAAAGCCGGTTTGAAAGTATGGCTATTTCTTCGGAAGTATCTTCTGAAGCTTTCGCAATGCTGTTGGACAGGGTTCTGAAAGTTTCAGAAGTGAGTTTCGAAGCTTTCGCAACACTGTTTTTCAATGTTTTGAACTCTTCGGAATTATGTTCCGAAGCTTTTGCAATCCGCCCGGAAAGCTCCTGAATTTCCGATTTTGTTTTTTCACTTGATGTATAAATAGAGTGGGAGAGACTCTTAACGGTATGAACGGTATTTTTTGATATTTCTTTTTTCACTTCTTCTAATATTTCTTTTCGGGCGGCATTTCGTATTTCACATTTGATCTCCTCCAATAAGCTTTCTTTAAATGCGTCCATAGCTTCCAAAAACTTCTCGAATCCGGAGTCTGAATTTTCTAGATGTTCAAGAGTGTTGTTTTCAGAAACAGACTGCAAAGAAGTTTCGATTGTTTCGGAATCAGCTTGCGAATTTTGATTCAAATGTTTTTGCAATAGTTCACGGATCATTTCTTTGCTCAAATTTTTGTCGCGCATTTCCTTGATTTTCATTAAAAGTGAGATTTCTTGATCGGTAAAATACCTTGCACCTTGCTTCGTGCGGGAGATAATGAGAATCCCTTCCAAATCTTTTTCCCATTGTCTGATTGTACCCGGGGGGACGTCGATTTTTTTTGAAACTTCCTTAATCGTATATGCCCTCATAAAACGGTTATCCATGTTTATTATTCAGTCCTTTCTAACACAGATTTGAAAAGATTTCAGTGTTTATGATAATTATTCATCATTGATGATTACGTTTTCCTGCCTGCAGACAAAACCTGTCAAAATAAGACGTGATTCTTCTGAACACCTGAAAAAACAACAAGCTTGTGGTGAATCCTATCCTTTTTTAGTTATAATTGGTTATAATTCGCACATTGGTGCAAAACACCGTCAAAGTTCGACTCTGAGTGAGATTTGACAAGAATAGATAAAATCGGGGTCATTATTATTGAATGATCCCTGTTATTTTATAGAGGAATGGAAAATTAAAGAAGATCGTACACGGTAAAAATACATTTGTGCGCCATGTGTAGAAAAAGTTCTTGATTCTTTTCCCCTTTAGAGTAATAATTATGTTATTGTAAAACTAAAAGAGCAGGGGATGTCATAATGAAAGTAGTAAAATTTGGAGGTTCTTCTTTAGCATCAGGAGAACAATTTGAAAAGGTATTTAAAATAGTAATGTCTGATCCAAAGAGAAAAATTGTTGTTGTTTCGGCACCTGGCAAGCGTTTTGCGAGTGATATAAAGGTAACCGATTTACTTATTGCATGCGCAGAAAAATATTTAAAAAATGAAATCGCTGATGACTTAGTGGAAGCAGTCATTGAAAGATATGCAAGTATTGCGAAGGAGCTAGGACTTTCAAGCAGCATTTCAAATTTGATCCGCAGCGATCTTCTTGCGGTGTTAAACGGAGATAAAAGCAATCCTGAACGATTTATGGATGCTGTTAAAGCCAGCGGCGAGGACAACAATGCAAAGCTTATGGCCGCTTATTTCCAGCATGAAGGAGTGGAAGCGCGTTATATTAATCCGAAAGATGCGGGACTGATTGTAAGCGACGAACCCGGGAATGCACAAGTGCTTCCGGAATCATATGAACGGCTTTATGAGCTTCGGAATTTGCCTGGAATTATTATTTTCCCAGGATTTTTCGGTTTTACAAAAACGGGGGAAGTGGCAACTTTTTCGCGCAGCGGCTCTGATATAACCGGCGCGATATTAGCGAATGGGACGAAGGCCGAGCTTTATGAAAATTTTACGGACGTTGATGCGGTTTATTCGGTCAATCCAAATATCGTGGAAAAACCGAAGGAGATCCGTGAATTAACATACAGAGAAATGCGGGAACTCTCCTATGCCGGATTCACTGTACTTCATGATGAAGCTCTTATTCCTGCTTTCCGCGCCGGCATTCCTGTGAATATTAAAAACACAAATAATCCATCGGCACCCGGAACGAAAATTGTGCATAAACGGTCAAATTCGAATGGACCTGTGATCGGAATAGCAAGTGACAAAGGATTTTGCAGCATTTATGTCAGCAAATATTTAATGAACCGCGAAATTGGATTCGGCCGGAAAATTTTGCAGATTTTAGAAGAGTACGAATTGTCGTATGAACACATCCCTTCCGGAATTGATGACATCTCTATTATTTTAAGAAAAAACCAGCTGAATCGTGCTTTAGAAGAAGAGATTGTTACACGAATTCAAACAGAGCTTGAGGCAGATGAAGTGAAAATTGAACGAAATCTTGCTCTTATTATGATCGTGGGTGAAGGGATGCGCCAAAATGTAGGAACAATGGCAAGAGCTTCAAAGGCGCTGGCGGATTCATGTGTCAATATTGAAATGATCAACCAGGGCTCCTCAGAAGTGAGCATGATGTTCGGTGTGAAAGCAGAAGATGAACAACGGGCAGTAAAAGCTTTATACGAAGAGTTTTTTGCAACGGTTCCTTTGAATGTTTAGTTTTTGAAATGAAATTGTGAAATATTTTCTTTATAGACAAAAAACGAGCATGAGTTTTTACTCCCAACCCAAACATGGAAATAGCTTTCGTGTAAAACAGATCCAACATAATAAGACGGTGTGAGCGAAGCCAAGCTTTAAATATTTACTCAGCTAAACAAGTATCTTGCTAAAGATATGTTGCCATTAATATCTTTGTTAGCTTAGCTCCGCCCCTTTCTACAGAAAAGGGCATAATTTAACGCAAGTTTTTTAAAAAATTAAACTTTTTTCTATTGACAGATTCGCAGTTTCCTTTACATAATAGAAAAAAATGAACGTTGACGGAGGATTAGTATGCGGGCACTTTGTGCGACAGAGAGCGGGGTTTTTAAGCTGGAAGACTTCGCCGCTGCAAAGCCGCAGAACCTGCCTCCTGAGTCCTGTGCAAAAAACACGGGCGCTGCCAGAGCGTTATCATGAAGAGCGGGATGCGTATGCATCCAATAAAGGTGGTACCACGGAAATGGAAATGAAGTCCTTTTCGTCCTTTTAAGAAGGATGAAAAAGGGCTTTTTTTAATGAGGGTCTGGCCCGCTCTGCGTTAACGCGTTAAAGCGTTGAGGGTCTGGCCCGCTCTGCGTTAATGTGTTAATGCATTAAAGTGATAGTAATCTCATTCTCGTAACTTTCTGCAAACGGGAGGAAGTCGTTATGGATAAAAAGCGAGTTGTCGTTAAGATTGGAAGCAGTTCGTTAACAAATTCTAAAGGTGAAATTGACCACGAAAAATTTTCGGATCATATAGAGGCAATAGCGGCATTGCGCTTGGAAGGGCATGAAGTTTTAATCGTCTCGTCAGGTGCAGTGGCGGCCGGTTTTAAACGCCTCGGTTACCCGTCAAGACCTGTTACGATTAAAGGGAAGCAGGCTGCAGCCGCAGTTGGCCAAAGCCTTCTGATCCAAGCTTATATGGAGAAGTTCGGAGAATACGGAATCCTTCCTGCGCAAATTTTGCTGACGCGAAACGACTTCTCCAAAAAAGAGCGTTACCGAAATGCATATTCAACAATTACGGAGCTGATTGAACGCGGAATAGTGCCGATTATTAATGAAAACGACACGGTTTCCGTCGAAGAATTGACATTTGGCGATAATGATATGCTTTCAGCGCTTGTAAGCGGAATGGTCCACGCCGATATGCTGATTATTTTAACGGATATTAATGGGCTATATGATTCGAATCCAAAGAAAAACCGGTTTGCCAAGAGGATTAACATCCTTCATGAGATTACTGATGAAATGATGGCTGCTGCGGAAGGGACAGGATCCAAAGTGGGAACCGGCGGCATGTTTTCAAAATTAACAGCGGCAAAAACAGCGCTTTCTCTCGGTGTAAAAGTGTTTATCGGGAGGGGAGAAGGAAGAAGAAAGCTTCTGGATATTTTGGAAGATAGAGGTGATGGAACATATGTCGGGACTAATGTCGCCCAACAAATTAAGAACAGCAAGCAATGGATCGCTTTTCATTCAGAAGTTTCCGGAAAAATCTATGTTGACAAAGGAGCCGAGGATGCGCTTCTTTCTCACGGCAAAAGCCTTCTTCCTGCAGGAATTTATAAAATAACAGGTACATTTAAACGAGGCGACGTTGTTGAAGTGTTTGGCACAACTGGATTACTTGGAAAAGGCGAAGTGCTTTATTCTTCAGAGGAACTGAAAAAAGTAATGGGCAAACGTAGTGATGAATTAAAAAAAGATACAGTTTTGGCCATTGAAGTTATTCACCGTGATAAGTGGGTAAAAGCATAGAAATGGAGGAAGTAAGATGAATGAAGTGAAAAGAAAAGGAAAGGCTGCAAAACAAGTAAGTTATTCATTGGGGAATTTATCCACAGAGGCAAAAAATGAAGCATTAGAAAAAATAGCGGTTCAATTAATAAAAGATAAGGAATTCCTGCTTCAAGAAAATAAAAAAGATCTTGAGGAAGGAAGACGTACAGGGTTGTCAGACGCCGTACTTGACCGGATTTTGTTAACTGAAAAGCGGATCGAGGACATGGCTGGAGGAATACGGTTGTTAATTGGCCTTAAGGATCCGATCGGAGAAACATTGGAGACAATTGAAAAAGAAAATGGACTTTTGATTCAAAAAAAGCGGGTACCGATTGGTGTAATTGGCATGATCTATGAAGCTCGTCCGAATGTAACGGTTGATGCGGCTACATTATCGCTCAAAACAGGCAATGCCGTCATTTTGAGAGGCAGTTCTTCCGCAACATTTTCAAACAGCGCACTCATTCAGTCGATTCACCAGGCATTGGAATCAACTGAGATTCCCCTGGATGCTGTCCAACTTATTGAAGACACGAGCAGAGAGACAGCCAAAGAACTGTTCCATCTCAACGAATATATAGATGTGTTAATCCCAAGAGGTGGAAAAAACTTGATTGAAACGGTCGTAAGAGAATCAACAGTCCCTGTTCTTGAAACAGGTGCAGGCAATTGCCATGTCTTTGTTGACGAGTCAGCTGATCCGGCAATGACGGAGCAGATTGTTCTAAACGGAAAAACCCAGCGCCCGTCTGTCTGCAATGCAATCGAGACAATTTTGATTCATGAAACATGGTTTGATAGACATGGAGAAGCCTTGTTGCAGGCCCTCGTCAAGAGCGGGGTTGAAATCATCGGGGATCAATTGGTCTGCGATGCCTTACCTGCCGCGAAAAAGGCGACGGAAGAAGATTGGTATACTGAATACTTATCACTGACCGTCAGTGTAAAAGTCGTAAAAAGTGTTGAGGATGCCATTAGCCACATTAATAAATATGGAACGAAGCACTCGGAAGCGATCATTACTGAAAACAGTGAAAATGCATCGATTTTTCTAAACAATGTCGATGCTGCTGCTGTCTACCATAATGCATCAACCCGTTTTACAGACGGATTTGAATTCGGCTACGGTGCGGAAATCGGAATCAGTACACAAAAACTGCACGCCAGAGGACCGATGGGATTAAATGCTTTAACATCCAGCAAATATTTCATTTATGGGAACGGCCAGATACGCAAATAATAATTAATTGACAATTTTTAAGAGAAGACAAGAGGCTGACTGAAAAAAGCAAAGGGAAAGACCCCTCCAATAAAATATTGATTTTTAAGGAGGGTGTCTGACAAATATGAGTCAGCCTCTTTTTTATTTAAGGATTCCTGCCAAAAAATGAGACGACTTTTCCAACGATTTAAATTCAACTGCTTTCCCCTGCGCTGGTATGAACCGCCAGATCATGTCCGAAGGCTAAAAACCAATATCCATCATCAAAAGTTTTTGTGACAACATGGTTCGCCTCTTTCAATCATAATAAGGCAGCTCGGTTCATAAAATAATCGCGAAAAAAAATACATCCACGAAATCATTTCTATTTATTACGGCAAGAATTGGGGTAAAAGCTCTTCTATACTTCCAAAAGATAAAGGGAGGCTCAAAATATGCCAATCAAACCGCAGCGTCTTCAAAAAGGAGATACAGTCGGCATCATTGCTCCTGCAAGTCCGCCTAATCTTGAAAATTTACAGCGCTCCATCCTCTTTTTAGAACGTGAATTGGAGCTGAAAGTTAAACTTGGCCGGCATCTCAAAAGAGAATACGGGTACTTGGCTGGAAAAGATAATGAGAGGTTAGAAGATTTACATAATATGTTTCTTGATAAGGATGTAAAAGCGATCATATGTGCTTGCGGTGGTTATGGTACATCGCGAATCGCCTCAAAGATTGACTATGAAGTTATTAAAAGCAATCCAAAAATCTTCTGGGGGTACAGCGACATTACATATTTACATACAGCTATTCATCAGCAAACGGGGCTCATTACATTTCACGGCCCAATGCTTGCGTCCGATATCGGAAAAGAGGATGCCGACCCGATTTCTAAACAGTTTTTTAAACAACTATTTGAACCGCAAGAGATTACGTATACCGAACAATTTTCTCCGTTAGAAGTTCTCGTTGAAGGGGAAGCGATCGGACCTCTCGTTGGAGGTAATTTGTCGCTTTTAACGAGCACGCTCGGCACGCCGTTTGAAATTGACACAAGAAGAAAACTGCTGCTCATCGAAGATATCAATGAAGAGCCTCGCTCTATTGACCGAATGCTGAATCAGCTGCACATGGCCGGAAAACTGATCGATGCTGCCGGAATTATCGTCGGTGATTTCCACAACTGTGAACCGAAAAGAGATAAAACCTTTGTCCTTGATGAAGTCATCGAGCACTATATCCAAGTTGCAGGAAAACCGGCAATTAAAGGATTTAAGATCGGCCATTGCTTTCCGCATATTGCAGTTCCGCTAGGATCAACAGCAAAGCTTAATACAGCTAAAAAACAATTAATTGTTGACTGCGGAATCCAATGATCATGTAAAAATATTTTTATGAAAATGCTGCAAGTGATCAAGCGAAAGCGGGGGAAAGGGTGGAACTCGAAAAGATCGAACCGGGAGACTAGCTCTTTTTTGCTTAGGAAGAAGGAAAAGGGAGAATCCATCATGTCGGAATATATTATGGAAAAGGAAAATACTTCATTCAAAAAAGAGGCTGTCTCATAAGGGTCTGACCCCATGTGCATTATCAATATATAGCACATTTATCCAACATTATGTCCTATATATTGTGTTATGGGGTCTGACCCTAGGCTTTTTATACGGTGTCTTACCTAAAAGACCCATCTATCGTGGTGGCTGATATGCCATGGAGGTTTGAGACAGCCTCTTTATTGGTTAGTTTATGCTTCTTTTGCTGCTTCGATTGAAAGGGAAATTTTGATTTGGTCGCCGATAAGGACGCCGCCTGTTTCTAAAGCTGCGTTCCAAGTTAAGCCGTAATCGCTGCGGTTGATTTTTCCTTCAGCACTGAATCCAACCTTTTCATTTCCCCAAGGATCTTTGCCTTGGCCTTCGAATGTTACAGTGAACGTTTCCTGACGAGTAACTCCACGAATAGTTAAATCGCCTGTTACTTCATATTCATCGTCATCTTTTTTCGCAATTTTAGTAGATTTAAAAGTTAAAGATGGATAGTTTTCTGCATCAAAGAAATCTGCTGAACGAAGGTGAGCGTCGCGGTCACTGTTGCGTGTATTAATGCTTGCAACATCAACATTGAATTCAATATTAGCTGTTGTTAAATCGGTTGGATCTGCCTCAATGGTAGCTGAGAAATTATCGAAAGACCCTTTAACTTTTGCAATCATCATGTGCCTAACAGAAAATTCGACACTACTGTGAGCAGTATCAATTGCCCATCTTGATTTTGCCATTGTTCATTTCCCCTTTTTTAGGTTATAATTTAAAATATCTTTAATTCGAGATATTCTAACACGAGATAATTATATTTGCTTTGGTGTAAATTGTCAATCACATTTTAAATATTTTGACAGATTTAAAAAACTGCCGGATTTTATCAATCAGTTTTATTTGAGAAACAAGAAAACGTTTAATGTTACTCTTTTAGACTATTATGATATATGTAATTACTTGTCTTTATATGTGCCATAAAATGAGGATGTGGAGGTAAAAATATATGCATCTTGAGCATGTCCTAAAAAAATTGCAAAATCGAACCCCAGGAATTTTAGGGGGAAATCAGTATTCTAAGTTTGCGGTATTATTGCCTTTAATTGAAAAAGAAGATGATCTTCACGTCCTGTTTGAAGTTCGTGCTTTTGATTTAAGGAGACAGCCCGGAGAGATTTGTTTTCCTGGCGGGAAAATCGAAAGCACTGACAGAAATGAACAGCATACAGCGATTCGTGAAACATCAGAAGAACTTGGGGTTCGTTTTGATAATATAAAAAATGTTTATCCGTTGGATTATATGGTTTCTCCATATGGAACCATTATTTACCCATTTGTCGGAACTATTCATGACCCCGCCTCAATGAAGCCTAATCCTTCCGAGGTAGCGGAATTTTTCACCGTCCCGATTTCTTTTTTTCTGAAAACTAAGCCCGATCGTTATAAAGTACATTTTAAGGTAACACCTGAGGAGAATTTTCCTTTTCACCTTATAGCCGGAGGCGAAAATTACAATTGGCAAATGCAACAAGTGGAAGAATTGTTTTACCTTTATGACGGAAAAGTCATATGGGGGTTGACAGCCAGAGTATTAAATCACTTTCTAGACGTGATTAGAGATGAATAATAGTCCTTTAAAATTTTCAAAAGATCTGGCTATAATATTGTCAGGTCTTCCTAATGGAGAGTTCAATCATTTATTTCATGTAAGGGTATTCAATATGAATCCCATTTATTGTACCTGTAACGTATGGATCTTCCAGTGACTGCATATAAGCAGAAAATTCTTTTTGCATTGCTTTAGGTGCACCCGGCTTTAAGTGCCAGTTTCCTGGTTCATCGACAAAATAAGGGCTATTCATAAATTCGGGGCGTTTTCTAGGCATATAATTCTCTCCTTTACCTTTTTAATTTTATTATTATTAATCTTGCTAGATTTATGCCTTACACAGTATTTTTTTTTAAAATCTTACTAGTAAAATAATTCAGTTATTTGTTAAAATTAAACATTATGAAAGGTAAGGAGTTATGATGAGAAAATACTTTATATTCTATCTTACTTTGTTGGTAGTCGTTATTCTATTAGGAGCGTGCGGTGGCTCTAAGAAGGAAACTATGAATCAAAACAAAAAAGATGCGGAGCTTACCATTTCAGCTGCCGCAAGCATGAAGGACGTTTTGGAAGAAATTCGAAAATTGTACGCAAAGGATCATCCACATGTGAAGCTGTTTTTTAATTTTGGGGCTTCCGGTGCATTGCAGCAGCAAATTTCTCAAGGCGCACCCGTTGATCTATTTTTATCGGCGGCTGAAGATAAATTTGCTGCATTAGTGGACAGCGGACATATTGACAAGAAATATCGTACAAGCTTTGTCGGCAATGAACTAGTGCTTGTCCAGCCAAAAAATTCGCAGAAAAAAGTTGATGGCTATACTGGTTTGGCAGATAAGAATATTAAGAAAATCTCAATCGGAATTCCGGAAACCGTTCCGGCTGGGAAATATGCGAAAGAATCGCTGGAATATTACAAAATTTGGGAAAATATTCAAGGAAAAATTATATATGCAAAAGATGTACGCCAAGTATTGACGTATGTGGAAACCGGAAATGTTGATGCAGGGATCGTTTATAAAACCGATGCACTCTCTTCAAACAAGATCGAAATTGTTGAGGTAGCTGAAGAAAAATCGCATACTCCGATTATCTATCCACTTGGGGTCATAAAAAAATCGGGTAGCAAAGAGGAAGCGATCAAATTTTATGATTTTTTACAAAGCGATAAGGCGATGAATGTTTTTGAGAAATATGGCTTTATTCCTTTAAATCAAAAATAAATGTTGAAAAAAGAGAAGAGGGCCGTCCAAAAGACTAATCAGTACATTGCCGGCTCTTTTTTCTTCAGTGCCAATAATTTGCATCTAAAAAGCAAATCATATATATTCCGAAATGTAAACAAGGAAAGACTGACATGAAATTTATCAACAAAAACAACAGAGGAGTGGATGATTGTGACCGACATTTTTAGTATTATCAAGGAAAGACGCTCTGTAAGAGATTTTGATCCGGAACAAAGCATTTCGCGAGATGAATTAATGGAAATTCTTGAACTTGCCGGCCGTGCACCATCTGCTTGGAACCTTCAGCATTGGCATTTCATGGTTTTTCATGGAAAAGAAATACAAAAAAAATTATTGCCAATCGCAAACAACCAAATTCATGTTTTTGAATCATCAGCCGTTATTGCCGTTCTTGGAGACCTTCAACCTGATAAAAAAATTGAGGCAGTGTATCGTCCTTTAGTAGAAGCAGGAAGTATGAGCCAAGAAATTATAGATCGAAAAGCAAGTCAAGTCAAAGGAGTATATCAAAACAAGACATATGCACTGACTTCGGCACACAGCAATTCTTCATTGGCAGCCATGCAGCTTATGCTGGCAGCAAAAGGGAAAGGCTGGGATACATGCCCGATGGTCGGTTTTGATAAAGAAAAATTCATAAAAGAATTTAACGTAGATGATCGTTATACCCCTGTTATGCTCATTGCGATTGGAAAAGCATTAAAACCGGGGCATCAGTCTGCCCGTCTGAAAATCGAAGAATTAATAACATGGGTGGAATAACGAGATAAATAGCACCTATACTTTTGGATCTATTTTCCAACAGCATTAGGAATAAGTGTTCTCATTTACCTGTAAACACCCTAGCAAAAAAATTTTTATATTTAAATGCTGCATTGATACAGCAATATTGTAAGCGTTCCCCACAATTTTATTTAAGAAAAAAATGTTGACATCTCAATTTTTAGATTTTATTATTCTTTTATAAAAAGTGAATAAGTTGCTTATCAAGAGTGACCGAGGGACCAGGCCCAATGACGTCCGGCAACCTCCTATTGGAAAGGTGCCACATCCTGCAGAATGAACATTTCATTCTGAAAGATAAGTCGTAGATAAAAGACGATGCCTCTTTCTGAATGAAAGAGGTATTTTTATTTTATACGTTCAGAAAAAGGAGGGTTACATATGATCGAAGTAAGGGATTTAGTCAAAATCTATGAAACAAAAAAAGGAAAAGTTATCGGTGTTGACAATGTTTCACTAACTGTAAAGAAAGGAGAAATCTTTGGGATTGTTGGTTACAGCGGAGCTGGGAAAAGCTCGCTTCTGCGTTGTCTGAATCTTTTGGAAAAACCGACGTCCGGTGAGATTATTATTGACGGTGTGTCGTTGACCTCTCTTAAGAAAAAAGAACTGAGGAAAGCCCGTTTGAAAATCGGAATGATTTTTCAGCATTTTCATTTAGTCAGCTCAAAAACCGTTTATGAAAATATTGCATTTGCGTTAAAGGCTGCACACAAATCAAAAGCAGAAATCGATAAAAGGGTCAAAGAATTGCTTGAAATGGTCGGCCTGTCTGACAAAACTGATGTCTACCCGTCGCAATTAAGCGGAGGTCAAAAGCAGCGAGTCGGTATTGCCAGGGCACTTGCAAATAATCCTTCCGTTCTTCTTTGCGATGAAGCCACTTCCGCTTTGGATCCGACCACAACAAAGTCTATTTTGGAACTGCTTAAAAAAATAAACCGGGAATTAGGGATCACTATTGTCTTGATTACACATGAAATGGAAGTTGTGAAGGACATATGCGACAGGATGGCTGTGATGCAAAATGGAAGAATCATTGAGGAAGGCAAAGTTTATGATCTATTCGCAAATCCGCAGGAACAGTTAACAAAGGATTTTATCAACAGCATCCTGCAATTTGATCTTCCAGAAAATCTTTTAAAAGATCGGCGCGGAAAAATCGTTAAAGTTTTTTTTCAAGGAGCAATTGCCGAAGAGGCTGTTATTTCCGACGCTTTGCAAAAATTTTATGTGAAGGGAAATATTTTGCATGGAAAAATCGAGTATATAAAAGATACTCCTTTAGGGATATTTATTATGGAATTGACAGGCGACCCGGATGAAGTCGAACGGGCAATCAGTTATATCACTGAACGAACTCAACATTTGGAGGTGATTCGAAATGCAGCTTGATAGTTTAGTAGGATTAATTCCAGAATTGAACAAAGCGTTCTTTGAAACAATTTACATGGTTGGGATCTCCATTTTAGCAGCGATTATTGCCGGCCTGCCAACTGGAGTGCTCTTATTTGTAACGGACAAAGGACTTTTTCTTGAAAATACGGTTTTTAAAAACATTGTTGGTTTCATTGTTAATATGATTCGCTCGATCCCGTTCATTATTTTGTTAATCGCACTTTTGCCGTTAGCGAAACTGATAGCGGGAACAACGATTGGTCCGACAGCAGCATCTGTATCGTTATCAGTAGCAGCGATTCCATTTTTTGCAAGAATCGTCGAACAATCGCTTCGCGAGATTGACAAGGGAGTAATTGAGGCTGCGGTTGCGGCGGGAGCGTCGCCTTGGATGATTATTAAGGATGTCCTGATTCCTGAAGCAAAACCGGGTATTATTCAAGGCATTACTATAACTGTTATCAGTTTAATTGCATATTCCGCAATGGCTGGAATTGTAGGCGGCGGCGGTGTTGGAGACCTTGCCATCCGCTTTGGATACTATCGATATGACAATACGGTGATGATTACTACTGTTATCATCCTTATCTGCTTAGTACAGCTGATCCAGTTTGCAGGAGACAAAATAGCAAGATTAGTTGATAAAAGATAAATAAGAACATACGTAGGAGGCAACTATGAAAAAACTATTTCTATCATTTTTCCTTTTGCTTTCAATTGGCATTCTAGCAGCATGCGGTGCCGGAAAGGAAAATTCATCAGGAGACACTGAGCGGAGTGAAACAAAACAAATCACTTTCGGTGCAACATCAGGTCCATACAGTGATATGGTCAATAAAGCCATTAAACCAATTCTGGAACAAAAAGGATATAAAGTGAAAGTCGTTGAATTCAGCGACTATATTCAGCCAAACCTTGCACTTTCGAAAGGTGATCTTGATGCAAACCTTTTCCAGCACAAAATCTACATGGAAACATTTGCAAAAGAGCATAATCTTGACCTTTCTGAAGTTATTGTCGTGCCTACTGCACCTATGGGCATCTTTTCAAAGAAATTCTTTTCTCTTGATGAAGTTACGGACGGCGCTTCCATTGCAATCCCAAATGATCCGACGAATGCGGCACGCGCTTTCTTAATCTTACAGGATGCAGGACTAATTACTCTTGACTCAAATGCCAACCCGTTAACGGTATCTGAGAAGGATGTAAAAGAAAACGTTAAAAATTTGAAATTTAAGCCGCTTGAAGCTGCCCAGCTTCCGCGCGCTGTCGACAGCGTTGATCTTTCAGCAGTACCAGGGAACTTTGCCTTAGCAGCAAAAATGGATCTTTTAGACGCACTTAAACTGGAAAACATGCCTGACCAATATCGCAACCGCGTCGTTATTAATACAAAAGACAAAGACGCCCAGTTTGTAAAAGATATAAAAGAAGCTGTTGAGTCAGAAGCATTTGAAAAAGTAATTGATGAACAATTTAAAGGTTTCGGCAAACCGGAGTGGATGAAAAACCGCTAAATCATCTAATCATTAATAATTCAAATCTATCGGGAAAAACATTTCCAAGAAAAAAATGAAAAAGCTGAGGCTGTCTCATAAGGGTCTGACCCCATGTGCATTTATCGATATATAACACATTTATGCAATCTTATGTCTTATATATTATGTTATGGGGTCTGACCCTTAGGCTTTTGAGACAGCCTCAGCTTTTCTAATTTTCCGGCTATCCTTTCCGGATGGGAATACACATTAAAACTGTTGCCGCGGATGAATCCGACAGCCGTAATGTTTAAATCGTGTGCAAGCTTGATCGCAAGGTCTGTCGGTGCAGATTTCGACAAAATTATCCCAACACCGATTTTCGCTGCTTTCAGTAAAACCTCTGAGGAAATTCTTCCGCTAAAAGCGATAATTTTATCTTGAACCGGAACGCGGTTTTGAATGCAGTAGCCAAAGATTTTGTCCAGTGCGTTATGCCGTCCGATATCCGTTCTTGCAATGAGCATTTCAGTTTCGGAGCAAAGAGCGGCATTATGAACTCCTCCCGTATTTCTAAATACAGTACTACTATTATGAAGTGCTTTCATAAGCGATATGCACTGATCTGGTTTAATCTTCTTTTTCGAAGTTGAAGTTTTAGCTGTTCGTGCATCATTGTGATAATAAAACTGCCGGCTTTTCCCGCAGCATGAGCCGATAAATCGTTTCGAGTAGAATTGCTGGCTTGTCGTTACTTTTACATCTAAATCCACGTAAGCAAATCCTTTGCTGTCATCAATCTGAAGCCGGACAATTTCATTTTCTGATCGAATGACTCCTTCAGAAGCCAAAAAACCAATGACAAGTTCATCCAAATGTGTCGGGGTACAAACCATTGTTGCAAATTCTTCGCCATTTAAAATAATGGTAAATGGAAATTCCGTGACTATTTCATCTAATTGCTCACGAAAAATTCCATTTTCAAACTTCAAAATATAGTTTCTATAGCTGATTTGGTGCTCCATACTAAATTCACCATCCCACTCAAACCGAATTACTCAAAATATTAGCATAGTATGAAAAAATCGCAATAGTAAAAATTTTTAGAAAAACTTGTGCAAACAATAAAAAAATGATACGATTTTAAAAAATTCATAAATTTGTAATAATTTTTAATACGTTTTTGTTGACGCTTAACAATTACTTTTTTTGTTTTCATGTACTTTTAATACATGGCATCGCTGCTGTCCGCATTTGCCGTCAATCGAATCCGGTACTGTTATCCCGGCCAGTTTGACGTTTTTTTATTATCCTAATATTTTTTATGCGGAGGATTGGATATGGGAAAAACACAACATACTGGACCTATTAAATTGGATAAACGGCCTCGGCCATCATTATGGGCAAGCCTTGCACCTATGGGCCTCGGAAAAGTTAAGCCGCATCACATACGCGATACAATGAAAGCCGTCTGGGAAAACAAAGATAAATTGCCGTATGCTTATCGGATCATAACCCAAGGTGTTTGCGACGGTTGTGCACTTGGTGTATCCGGGTTATATGACCGGACGCTCACCGGCCCCCACATTTGTACGACACGTCTGAATGTTCTCCGTTTAAACACGATGCCGGCAATTGATCCGGAATGGCTCGAAGATGTAGAAAAAATGAAGGAACTTGACAGTACACAGCTTCGTAAACTTGGGAGGATTCCTTATCCTCTTTCAAGAAAGAAAGGAGAAAAGAAGTTTACGAGAATTTCATGGGACGAGGCATTGAACCGTATCGCAGAGAAAATCAAAAAAATTGATCCGAAACAACTGGCGTTTTACTTGACGGCAAGAGGAATTACAAATGAAGTATATTATACTGCAGCGAAAACCGCCCGTTTTCTCGGTACGAACAACATTGATAACGCTTCGCGCATTTGCCATTCTCCAAGTAAAACTGCACTGAAACGTTCCCTTGGAATTGGGGCATCAAGCTGCAGCTATAAAGATTGGATTGGAACCGATGTCCTTGTTTTCTGGGGCTCCGTTGCCGCTAATAGCCAGCCTGTCTCAACAAAATATATGTATGCAGCGAAAAAAGCAGGGACAAAAATTATTACAATCAATCCGTATCGCGAGCCGGCAATGGAGAAATACTGGATCCCATCAATACCGGAAAGTGCGCTGTTTGGGACAAAAATTGTTGATGACGTTTTTCAAGTGAACATCGGCGGAGACATCGCCTTCATGAACGGTGTGATGAAACACTGGTTTGAAATGGAGGAAAAGACTCCAGGATCTGCAATTGACCACCGCTTTGTCAGGGAGCATACGAACGGCTTTGATGAACTGAAGGCATATATAAAAAAGCAGGACTGGGCTTTGTTAGAACAATCTTCCGGTTTAACAAAAGAACGAATGTATGAATTCGCAAAATTGCTTGCCGACTCGAAAACCGGTGTTTTTGTATGGAGTATGGGATTAACGCAGCACCGCTTTGCAACCGATAACATCTCGCAAGTAGCGAACCTCGCAATGCTTCGCGGCTTTATTGGCAGAGAACATTGCGGTTTAATGCCGATCCGCGGCCACAGCAGTGTGCAAGGTTCAGGAGAAATGGGTGCCGATCCTTTCGTTTTGCCCGGCAGTGATTTTGATGAACTGAATGCCCGGCGGATGGAAGAAATCTGGGGATTTAAGATTCCGAGATGGCAGGGGGATACAGTCGGACAAACGATCGAAAATATTATGCTTCCGGAGGGGCATGAGCGGAACGTAAAAGTGTTCTATACAAGCGGCGGGAACTTTCTTGAAACGATGCCGAATCCTAAATTCATTAAAGAAGCTCTGGAAAATGTTGAAATGCGTGTTCATCAGGATATTATTTTTAATACGTCAACATTACTTGATGCAAAAGAAGAAGTCATTATTCTTCCGGCAATGACCCGGTATGAGCAGCCTGGCGGAGGAACATCTACGAGTACCGAGAGAATGGTTTACTTCAGTCCGGAAATTGAGGGACCAAGAATAGAAGAAGCACGACCGGAATGGGAAATTTATGTCGATCTTGCTTCACGTGTATACCCTGAGAAAAAGGAACTTATTTTTTTTAGCAGTGCACAGGAGATTCGCAACGAAATCGCTGTTGCCAACAGAAATTATGATGGCATCCAGCATTTAAAAAACCGGGGAGATTTTTTTCAATGGGGAGGCGCTTGGCTGTGCGAAGGCGGAGTTTGTCCGACTGAGGATGGCAAAGGAAACCTTATCCCTATTGAAATTCCTGAACTTCGAAAAGCCGAGGGGCATTTTTTTGTTACGTCCCGCAGGGGAAAACAATTCAACTCGATGATTTACAGTGAAACAGACCCGTTTAATGGAGCCGACCGCTATGATGTTGCTATGAATGCAGATGACGCAAAAAAACTTGGAATTCGTGAAGGAGATCCCATCGTCGTATACAATAAATTTGGAACTTTTCAGGGCCGTGCAAAATTTGAGAGTGTGAAGCAAGGAAATATTGCAGTATACTGGCCGGAAGGAAATGTTTTGCTGCCAAAAGGGATCTATGAAGAACATGCAAAAATTCCTGATTACAATACAAGTGTGATCGTTGAAAAAGCAGAAACGTTTCACGCCCAAAAGGACAAAAAATATGTAGAAAAAAGAATAGAAGAGTTGGAAACGTCGATCGAATAACAAATTGTTGCGGGTCAAGAATACTAACTGAAGTTATACAGTTTTTGGACCGCTTTATTTACGGGTTTACTCTTAAATTATTAAAAAAATCAAAAAGGGGAGAGGAATTCTCCCCTTTTGGCAGCCGAGCAGCCATTTTTTAAGATTTTAGAATATCATGGTCAACGTAGCGCTCACCATTCAGTTCACTGATCACATTAATCGCAACCTTTGCTCCGTCACCTGCAGTAATAATCGTGTGAACACTTACACCTGCGCAAGTACCGGCTGCCCAGATCCCTTCAACATTTGTTTTGCCTGCTGCATCTGCATCAATCACTTTTTTGATTCTCGGTTCTGTACCTTCCTTTGTAGTAACCCCTGCTTTTTCGGCTAGCTCAACAGATAATCCAGTCGCAAGAATAATATGCTTCGTTTCAAATTGGCCATTTTCTGTTTTAATGGTAAATCCACTGTTGCTTTTTTCAATATTTAACGCTTTACTTTCAACTAACTCTGCTCCAAATTTTTGCGCCTGTTTTTTTCCAAGTTCAACAAGGTCAGGACCCGTGATTTCCATAACACCATAATGGTTTTCGATCCACGCTTTTTTTGTAATGCTCTGGCCATTATCAATAAGCAGCGTATGTTTTCCTGCCTTCGCGGCAAAAAGGGCAGCGCTTGCCCCGGCCGGTCCAGCTCCGACTACAGCAATATCAAACATGACAAAACCATCCTCCTTTGATCGACTTTACATATTTTAGTAAAACATGTTTGGGCAATATTCTCAAATATTTTGCTTCACAAATGTAAAGGGCCAGACCCCTCCAAGGAGGGGGACAGACCCTTTTCATAAAATATATGTCTAATAACTTACCATTCTTTCGTCTTTTCCAGAAGTTGATCAATTTCAATTTCAATCAATTTGAAAGAATAAGCGTCTTCTTCTATATTAATGGTAGCTTCTAATATTTGGTCTATATCAGTATTTACCAACATCATTTCGAACATCCTTCCTTACATTATCTTTAGATTATCTATCATAACGTTCGTAATGATGAATAGATTTATGAGGGTAAAGCTTGTATTATATTTGAGCAGTCTTAACCTTTGTTTTTCATCAAGAAATATAAAAACCAAACAGCATGGTTTTGCTCATCGGCAGAAGCCCTCCGAAAAACAATATAGGCTTTGTAAAGGAAAGTAATTAGGTAATTGCTTAAAATTTTTGCCATTGTGAGTCATAAAAGGAGGACGAATCGAATGAAAATAGGTTTAGTTCGGCATTTTAAGGTGATACGTGGGTATCCTGAGAAAAAAATCATTTCACAAAAAGAGCTTTTTCAATGGATAGAAGAATACGAAACATCCGATATTGAGGATGGAACAGTGGATTTAGGCGGTATCGAATGGACAAAGTGTTATTCCAGTGATGTCCATCGGGCTGTAAAAACAGCACAGCAAATATTTTCAGGTGAGATTGTCAAAATGAAAGAATTGCGAGAAATTCCTATGTACCCTCTTTTCAATAGAAATATGAAACTGCCTTTTCTTATGTGGGCCATTCTCGTAAGGACAGCATGGCTTATTAACCATAAATCACAGCTGGAAACGAAGTATGATGTTGAAAAGAGAATTAATTCAGTACTTGATCTAATAATGCAAAGTCAAAATGAAAATATCTTGATTGTAGGACATGGCGCCTTTTTGATGATGATGAGCAAGGAGCTTTTAAAAAGAGGTTTTATAGGGAAAAAAATAACAAGACCTGAAAATGGAAAACTTTATATCTTTGAAAAAATTTAAGAAACCTTCTGCAACTAATGTAAGAATGTTCTTTAATAAAAAGCGAAAAATTGAGTATAAGGTTAAAACTGACACCAAGTAAAAATGATTTGGTCCGATAAATGATTTACTTTTTGCAAAAATGATGATTATAATAAGTTCATGTTCTAATGCAAAAAGATAAAGGTGGTTTAATGAAGGAATTTATTTTTTCAATATTATATTGGCTCGCAGATCTTGGATACATAGGAATAGCACTCGGCTTGATGATCGAAATTATACCTAGTGAAATCGTTCTCGGATACGGCGGATACATGATCTCCCAAGGTACAATCAATTTCGTCGGTGCTGTCATTGCAGGTACAATCGGCGGTACTTTAGCCCAATTATTTTTATACTGGGCCGGTTATTATGGAGGAAGACCATTTTTAGAAAAGTACGGAAAATTTATATTCATACACAAAAAACATCTCGATGTTGCCGAAGATTGGTTTAAGAAATATGGAAATGGGGTCATATTTACCGCAAGATTTATCCCTGTCGCAAGGCATGCGATTTCCATACCTGCGGGAATAGCGAAAATGCCTGCTAGCAAGTTTATTATTTATACAGTTGCAGCCATTATCCCATGGACCATTTTCTTTTTATATTTAGGGCTTATACTTGGTGAAAATTGGGCAGAAATTAAGAAAGTTGCCGGTCCGTATATTTTGCCAATGGTTGTTATTGCTACTGTATTGGCAGTTATTTATTTTCTAATAAATCAAAAAAGAAAAAGCTCATAAAGTTAGCTGCTTTTCCACTTTTGAACATTTGCACGGGGGTTTTACCCTCTGTGTTTTTTTGGAATAAAAAAAAGGCTTTGCTCAATGAACGTTTGAGCCAAAGCCTTTTTGAAACTGAGATTAAGAAACTTCTTTCAAATAAGCTTTTCCTTCTTGTATATTATATTGTTTTTCCCATTTGGAGATGATAACAGCAGCAAGGGAATTTCCAACGACATTTACTGCGGTTCGGGCCATATCCAGTATGCGGTCAATTCCCGCAATAAACGCGAGACCTTCGACCGGTATTCCTACCGTTCCGAGCGTTGCAAGAAGCACGACAAAAGATACGCCCGGTACACCGGCAATTCCTTTCGATGTCACCATAAGAACAAACAGCAAGGAAAGTTGCTGAGCGATGGAGAGATCAATCCCGTACATTTGGGCAATAAATAAAGCGGCAATTGCCTGATAGAGGGTTGAACCGTCCAGGTTGAAAGAATAGCCGGTTGGAATAACAAAAGAGGTAATCGCTTTTGGACATCCAAACCGTTCCATTTTTTCTATAATTTTAGGTAAAACTGTTTCAGAGCTTGCTGTTGAATAGGCAAGTATCAATTCATCTTTTAAAATACGGAACAACTTGAATATATTAATACCGAATAATCTTGCAGTTAAACCTAAAACAATGACGACAAAAAAGAACATCGTTCCATATACGAGAAGAACTAGCTTGCTTAAAGGGATTAATGAACTAACCCCAAACTTCGATACAGTAACCCCGATTAATGCAAAAACACCAAATGGAGCGAATTTCATTACAAGATTGGTAACATTAAACATGGCTTCCGAGGTTCCCTGAAAGAAGCGAAGTACCGGTTTTCCTCTATCGCCGATGGCTGCAACGCCAAGTCCGAATAAAACAGAAAAGAAAATAATTGCAAGCATGTCGCCTTTGACAATTGATTCAAATATATTAGATGGGACAATATTGACAAATGTATCAACAAAACTATGACTTTTTACTTCTTCTGTTGTGTGTAAGTAAGAGTCAATATTTCCTTTCTCCAAAGCATTCATAATAATACCGTCGCCAGGTCGAAATATATTGGCAGCAAGCAGCCCCACAACGATGGCAATTGTCGTAATAATCTCAAAATAAAGAATGGTTTTTCCGCCAAGCTTACCGAGTTTTTTTATATCTCCGACACCTGCTACTCCTACTACAATGCTTGAAATAACAATTGGAATTACAATCATTTTAATTAATCTTATAAATATATCGCCAATCGGCTGTAAATAGGTTTGTACTTGCGGATTACCGTAAAAAATGGCGCCAACAGCAATCCCAGAAATAAGTCCGATTAGTATTTGCCATGCCAATCCGAGTTTTTTCAATATATTCACCCTTTCTGTTTAAAAGCTACAAGAATCGACAAAAAAATCCACATTTTATATATTAATGTGGTGTTAAAAGCTTGTCAATTTTTAAAATATATTAAAATAATATATTTTAAAAATTGTGTATTGAGAAAAAATTTGATAAAATTCTTGCTGAAAACCAATATTTAATTGTAGTAAAACTCTTGTAAAATATTTTAATAAGATGATAGTTTGGCAGTAAGAAAGTTAGTCTCAATTCATTATATGAACTATTTTAATATAGTAAATATTACTTAAAAAATTTGGGAACGAACATAAATTTTGTAGTATAATGGGGAAAAAGAAAAAATTGGAGAGGTTTTTCTGGCGATAACGGTACCAGAAACAATTCGGTCAACAGCAACTGCCGGAGAAAAATTATTATTTTCGTACATTAAAGCCATTTACAAAAATATGCACCTTTTTATTTTTTAAATTATAAAAAAGAGATTTGTTTACATAATATTATTATTTTAAATTTAATCTATTAATTTAAGTAAAAGGAAAAAGCTGCCTCTTTTTGGCAGCCTTTTTAAAATTTGATCACAGAACGGCGCTTTTTATCTTGTAGTAAAGGGGAATCTCGCTCTGAATTATAATCAAGAGAAGGTTATGGGCTTTCATTAGAATAAATTGAAAATGTCGGCGTTAACCCGATTTTTCTTACCCAATAATAGATAAAATCGAACAGCCGATAGCACCAGTCAAGACAACAACCCATGGCGGAACCTTCCAATAAGCTAACATACTGAATAAAACGGCGACCAAAGAAAAATCAATAGGAGCAAGAATAGAACTGGTCCAAATAGGCTCATAAAAGGCGGCAATCAGAATGCCTACGACTGCGGCATTAACACCCATTAATGCACCTTTCATTTTTGGATTTTGCCGTAATTGATCCCAATAAGGAAGTGTTCCTGCTATTAATAAAAAGGCAGGCAGAAAAATGGCGATTGTCGCGACCAAGCCGCCTTGCCATCCGTCTGCTGCTGCGCCGATGTAAGCAGCAAAAGTAAACAGTGGTCCCGGAACTGCCTGCGCTGCTCCGTACCCGGCAAGGAATGATTCTTCGCTTAAAAATCCGGTAGGTACAAATTCACGTTCCAGTAAAGGCAAAACAACATGACCCCCGCCAAACACAAGTGAACCGGAGCGATAAAAACTGTCAAACATTGCGAGCCAATGAAAAGGTGACAGCTCTCTTATTACAGGGAGGATGATTAAAAGTGCAAAAAACAAAATTAAGCAACTGGCAGCAAAGCCTTTTGAAATTGGAACATTTATTTTCGAATACTCTGTTTCTTTTTCAGATTTGAATAATAGAAGTCCAACAAGTCCTGCGACAATAATAATTCCAACCTGCGTCAATGTTGATTGCCACATCAAGCTGGCCACAACGGCAAACAGAGCAATTGTTTTGCGTTGTAAATCAGGTGTCAGTTTTTGCGCCATGCCGAATATTGCATGAGCCACAACCGCCACAGCTACAATTTTTAGACCGTGGATCCATCCGGCACTCCCGATATCATAGTTTTTTATAAGAAGTGCAAAGAGAATGAGTACTATAACAGAAGGAAAAGTAAAACCCAAAAATGCGAGTAGGCCGCCAAATAATCCACCCCGCATGATACCAATTCCAATCCCAACCTGGCTGCTCGCCGGACCCGGCAAAAACTGGCATAATGCAACTAAATCCGCGTATGTTTTTTCATCCATCCATTTTCTTTTTCGGATATACTCCTCATGAAAATATCCTAAATGGGCAATTGGCCCGCCGAAAGAAGTCATCCCTAACTTTGTTGAAACAAGCAAAATTTCCAATAACGTTTTGAATCTATTATTATGTGTATCTTTTGCCAAGAACAATCCTCCAATCTAATCTTTACCTATTACAGCAATAGGATAACAAACTATAAAAGGAAATGATCCATATTTACAAAAAATTAAAATTTAACTGCAATACTGAATCAGAAAGAGTTATTCCATAAATTACAGAAAATTTCTTAAATAATTGATGTAAATAGATAAATGCAATATATTTGTTTTATATGGTCATAAGGCAGTGTCACGCTAAAGTTTTAATTCCCTTATGGATTGTGAGGTGAAGCCGTTTGCGTCCCATTATATTAGGAATTTGTGCGGCTTTCTTTTTTGCGTTTACATTTGTTCTTAATCGGGCAATGGATCTCTCAGGCGGGAGCTGGATATGGAGTGCTTCACTCCGATATTTTTTTATGGTTCCACTGCTTTTGTTTATCGTTGGATGGAGAAAAGGCTTATTAACTCTTTTTCGAGAAATGAAAAAAGAATTTCATAACTGGCTTTTATGGAGTTTTATCGGCTTTGTGCTGTTTTATGCTCCTTTATGTTTTGCATCTGCTTATGGGCCCGGCTGGCTGATTGCAGGTACTTGGCAAATTACTATTATTTCCGGTTCTCTCCTTGTCCCAATTTTCTACGAAACGATTCAAACGGAAAAAGGTTTGATCAGGATAAGAGGTCAAATTCCATATAAAGGCCTTGTAATGTCATTCATTATTTTAATCGGCGTTGCCATTATGCAATTAGAACATGCCACCAAACTTTCCGTCAAAGATGCTGTTTTATGTGTCATACCGATATTAATCGCTTCATTTGCTTACCCGTTGGGAAACAGAAAAATGATGGAAGTTTGTAATGGCAAATTGGACGCATATCAAAGGGTTTTAGGAATGACGATTGCAAGCCTGCCATTTTGGTTTTTCTTGTCGATTTTCGGCTATTTTATTGTAGGTCTGCCAAGTAAAGAACAGGTTGCCCAATCCGGATTAGTTGCCATATTTTCAGGTGTTTTCGCTACAGTTTTATTTTTTGCTGCTACGGATCTCGTAAAAGGGAATATGAAAAAATTAGGAGCTGTTGAAGCGACTCAATCGATGGAGGTTCTTTTTGCTGTTGCCGGTGAGATTATCATTCTATCAGCTCCGCTTCCTTCAGCTGTCTCGCTTTTCGGAATGATGCTAGTTATTATTGGGATGGTTCTGCATAGCTGGATTTCGGCAAGAAAGGAAAGCATAAAAAGTGATGCTGTCAGTGCTTGAACAAAAAGAATTTAATTAGTCCGTATAAAAACATCCACAAGCTCTGCTAATTTAAGCAGGGCTGTTTTTTATTTGAAAAAATTTTTTAAAAATTTTTATAAACATGTAGTCATTTGGAAAGGAATGTTATATAATCTAACTGTATTAATACTCATAGTACACTTAATACAGATAGGAGGGGAGTTATGTTCGAAATCGATCTAAGGAGCCGGAAACCTATTTATGAACAGCTCGTGGATAAATTTAAAGAGTTGATCATAAATGAAGTGTTAAAGCCTGATGAACAGCTGCCGTCAGTCAGGACGTTAGCCCAGCAATTAATGATAAACCCAAACACAATTCAAAGGGCATACCGGGAACTGGAAAGCCAGAATTATATTTACTCTGTGAAAGGGAAAGGAAGCTTCGTGAACCCTTCAAGTCATATACAAAACACAGAAAAGATTAAAAGTATAAAAAAAGAACTTATGAAACTAATAACGGAAGCACTGTATTTAGGAATAACATCAAATGAACTCTATTCAATGATAAAAGAAATTGAAACTTCGACAGGAGGAGGGAAATCCTCATGATTCAATTAAAAAATGTATCGAAATCATTTGAAGGCACAGATGCTATTCATCGTGTCTATATCACTGTACAGAAAGGATCCATATACGGTTTGCTAGGTTCAAACGGAGCCGGAAAAACGACAATCTTAAAAATTTTGGCCGGTATCATGAAACAGAATCATGGCCAAGTCTTGATCAAAGATGAACCTGTATTTGAAAATCCATCGATTAAAGAGAGAGTATTTTTCATTCCGGATTATCCTTACTTTTTCCATCAATACACAGTTAAACAAATGGCCGATTTTTATAAAAGCATATACAGACATTGGAGCGAAAGCCGTTTTTCCGAGTTGGCTAATGTTTTCGAAATGGACATTAATAAAAAAATCCATAAATTTTCAAAAGGAGTTCAGCGACAGATTGCTTTTTGGCTGGCGCTTTCGACAATGCCGGAAATTCTTATCCTTGATGAACCAATGGACGGGCTTGATCCGGTTATCCGAAAAAAGGTTAAAAGCTTGATCATACAGGATGTAGCTGACCGGGAAATGACAGTCTTAATTTCTTCCCATAATTTACGGGAAGTGGAGGACATTTGTGACCATGTCGGGATTCTTCACAAAGGTTCGCTGCTTCTTGAAAAAGAGCTGGATGATTTAAAAACAGATATACACAAAATACAAATTGCGTTCAAGAATGATGTTCCTAAAGGATTGTTCCGTGATATCAGCGTCTTACATAAAGAAAAACGGGGAAGCGTCCTGTTATGTATTGTGAGAGGAAGTGAAGAAGACATCGTCTCTCATATTGAAAAGTTCAGTCCGGTAATATTTGATTTGCTTCCTCTTACACTTGAAGAAATCTTTATTTATGAAATGGGGGATGCGGGCTATGCAATCAAAAATATCTTGGTTTAATAGAGAACTAGTTTTTCAAATTTTAAGAAGTGTCGGCTGGATAGGAATTGTTTACTTCTTGGCACTATTCTTTGCCCTTCCACTTAAAATTTTTATGAGAGCGAGCAATGACGAATTTTTGAGTTACGCAAAGGTTAAAAATTTATTTGAATTCTATTTCGATATCCAATTAATCTTAATGATTGTTTTACCAGTACTGCTGGCTGTATTTTTATTCCGCTTTTTACAAGTAAAGCAGGCGGCAGACTTGGTTCATAGTTTGCCATTAAAAAGGGAAAAGATTTACCACCATTACGCCCTTACAGGAGCCATTTTATTATTGTTGCCTGTTGTCTTGACGTCGGTTGTTCTACTCATTATACAAAAGGTTATGGGTTTGGAACATTTATATGGATTGAAAGATATTACCTACTGGACTAGTGTAACGGTATTATTTAACTTTGTTTTTTATACAGCAGGAATTTTTGTCGGGATGTTTACCGGGATTTCCGCCGTGCAGGGAGTGCTGACATATATCTTTTTACTGTTTCCTGCAGGAATATCCGTGTTGCTTGTTTTTAACTTGAAATACTTACTGTTTGGTTTTCCGACAGAATATTTTCTTACCAGACTAAGTGAAAAAATTTCGCCGTTAATAATTGCGATAAATGTAAATTACATGCATTTGGGCACACGCACTGTTTCCGTATTAATAGCAATTATCATTCTTCTTTATTGGCTTTCATTATTTGTATATAAAAAGCGAAAACTTGAAGCTGCCTCCCAGGCGATCGCTTTTCGAAAGCTAGTTCCAATTTTTAAATACGGAACAACAGCGTGCTTTATGCTGCTGGGAGGATTGTATTTCGGAATGATGCAGCACCATTTCGGCTGGGTTTGGTTCGGTTATGCTGCTGGTTCGATCTTTGGATATTTTATTGCAGAAATGGTGTTGCAAAAATCGTGGAGAGTTTTTGGTAACATCAAAGGATATTTCTTTTATGCAGCTACAGCCGCTCTAATAATTGCTGTCTTCCAACTTGATTTTACGAATTATGAGAAGGCGGTTCCTGAACTTGAAGAGATCGAGCGAGTTCATTTTAGTCCGTTTGTCTATCAGTATACAGATAAAAACCACCATTCCCAATTTTATTTAAAAGACCGATCAAATTTGAACGCTGTCCGAACTCTCCATGAACAAATAACGAAGAATCGAAAAAGGATCGCAGATAACAACACGACCGAACCAATTTTTATTGTGTATGAATTGAAAAATGGTGATAAACTCATACGCCAATACGAAATCGTAAAAGAAGACTACTCGGCGTATTTGAAACCGATCATGGAATCTGAAGAATATAAAATGGCAACGTATGAGTTATTACGATTAGATGAAAATGACGCAGATAAAATAACAATCATGCCGAGAGGACCAGTTAATAAACGTGCTGTTATAACAGATCCTGCTGACTTGAATGAAGCGATAAGGATCCTACAAAAAGAAATAGTCCAAGAATCATATGAAGAAATCAATTCAAGCAAGGAAGCCTTTTCCGATATAGAGATTCTTCTGCAAGACAATAAGAGGATCCATGTTGAGTGGAAGCCATCCTATCAAGATTTTGAAAAATGGCTTCGAGACAAAGGATTGTTCGAGAATGCCAGAATCATGCCTGATGAAATATCTCACATTCTCGTGATAAAGCAGAAAGATCTACCAGATAGCTATAATATGGAAACTGAAGAACTTTTACGAAAATTGGAAAGAAAAGGTGAAGCATTGAGGATCACCGATAAAAAACAAATAGAAGAGTGCATCAAAAATACGAGTATGGACGAAGGGGAATATGTAGCAGCCTTCTTTTATGAAAACGAACAGTTTCCAGAAATCCACCATATATATGATGAACAGGTGCCTGTAGTTATCAAAGAATTTTTCGAAAAATAATAGCCTAAACGCAATAAGAAGGTGAAATAAAAGTGGTGCAGCAAAATTGATTTTCACGAAATATATGAACGGTTTTATAAACGGCTGTTTCATGTGGTGTATCCTATCATAAGAGACCGATTTCTTGCCGAAGATGTCATACACGAAACTTTTTTAAAAGCGTACAAAAAGAAAGATACAATTCTTGATGAACAAATTATTGGGGCATGGCTGTCGTCAATCGCTTTCAGAACAGCCAGCCATTGATCTGATTCGAAAAGAAACGAAAAGAATTGTGATGGAAGATATTGCTGTTGAAAAAGAATACAATAAATCAGTCTCGCTTGGTAATGTAGAGCAAGAAGTTGAAATAAGTAAAAAATTCTAAATTAAAGAAAAATAACCCCCATTTTGTTAACAAAAATGGTATCATTAGGTATATAAAGAAGAGGGGTTATCAATGGGAAAAAAGAAGAAAAAAGTGTTCGTGCAATTCAGGATGAATCTATTATTCTTTGTTGTTTTTTTACTATTTTCAATGCTTATTGTCCGGCTTGGTGTTGTACAAATCGTCTATGGGAATGACTACAAAAGAGAAATTGAGAGAACGGTAGATGTTACCGTAAGCCATCCGGTCCCCCGCGGAAAAATGTTTGACCGCACCGGCAAAATCGTTGTTGATAATACTCCAAAAAATGCAATTATCTTTATTAACGAAGGCTATGACCAGGATAAAATGATGACCATTGCCAAAAAACTGTCAACTCTAATCGAAATGAAAGATGACAAAATCCCTGAGAGAGACAAAAAAGACTATTGGATTATTAACAATCCTAAAAGAGCTGATAAAAAAATAACGGCAAAAGAATGGAAACTTTATAAGAACAAAAAGCTTACGGACAAACAAATTTATCAATTAAAGCTTGAGAGGATTACTGAAAAGGAACTTGGCGAATTAACGAAAAAAGATCTGGAGATTCTTGCGATTTACCGGAAATTTAACAGCGGTTATGCGTTTACTCCTCAAATCGTTAAAAATGAAAAAGTCACTGACGAGGAAATCGCAAGAGTGAATGAAAATCTGAAATATTTGCCGGGAGTTGATACGATTACAGATTGGGATCGATCTTACACTTTTGGCGATACACTTAAAACCGTTCTAGGAAACATTACGACTTCCGAGGAAGGCCTTCCGAAAGAACAGCTTGATTATTACTTATCAAGAGGCTACAACCGCAATGACCGGGTAGGAAAAAGTTACCTCGAAATGCAATATGAGGACGTACTTCACGGACAGAAGAAAAAAGTAAAAAACATTACTGACAAAGCTGGAAATCTATTGAAATCAGAAATTATCTCGGAAGGTAAGCCGGGAAATGACCTTGTTTTGACAATAGATATGGATTTGCAGATTGCAGTTGAAAAGATCATCGAAGACGAACTTTTAAGAGCAAGATCGAAGCCAAGAACCGGATTGTTGGACCGGGCGTTTGTCGTCTTAATGAATCCGAATACGGGTGAAGTGCTCACAATGGCAGGAAAAGTTTTTGCCAGAGATGAAAAGACAGGTGAACGAATTATTCAAGATTACGCATTAGGGAATATTTCTTCATCCTACAATGTCGGGTCTGCGGTAAAAGGTGCAACGGTGTTAACAGGCTATAAAACGGGGGCTATCCGCCCATGGTCAACCTTCTATGACTCTCCTTTGTATATTAAAGACACACCTGAAAAAAGTTCATGGAGAAACTTTAACGCATACCTTAATGATATACGGGCACTCAGAGTTTCCTCAAACGTCTATATGTTTAAGACAGCGATTGAAATCGGCAAGGGAACATATATACCGAACCAGCCGCTAATTTTAAAAAATAAGGAAGCATTTAAAACAATTAGAGATTCATTCAGCGAATTCGGACTTGGAGTGCGAACAGGGATTGACCTTCCGAAAGAACAAATAGGCTATAAAGGGCCGCAAACCAATCCCGGATTTTTGCTTGATCTTGTAATCGGACAGTATGATACGTATACACCAATGCAGCTTGCCCAATATGTGTCCACGATCGCCAATGGCGGTTATAGGATAAAGCCCCATCTTGTGAAAGAAATTCGCCAACCATCCGTGAACGATGAACTTGGGCCGTTAGTAACCGAAATTCATCCTGCTGTATTAAATAGGCTCGACTTAAAGGTCGACTGGTTAAGCCAAGTGAAAGAAGGCTTTCGCCAGGTTATGCAGCATAGTGAAGGAACAGCTTATAGAAGATTCGGAGATGCACCATATTCTCCTGCAGGGAAAACCGGAACCGCCCAAGCCTTTTACGATGGTCCCCATCGAAAAAATTATAACCTGCCGCCTGAAGTGATGAATTTAAGCTTGGTTGCATATGCACCACATGACAATCCGGAAATTGCGATGGCTGTTGTCGTTCCTTGGGCATATCAGGGCAATTCGGGACATACCGCAAATTATGAAATTGGACGAAGAGTGCTGGATACGTATTTTGAGTTGAAAAAACAGCGTTCAAAACAATAAGCAATACAAGGTAGTGTTATGAGATTGAAACATTTCCATTTATTATTAAGAACATTAATAATTGACAAAACGATCAAATTCACTTATATTAAAATTTAACTAATTGAATATTTATTTTATTCTTATCCAGAGAGGTGGAGGGACTTGGCCCATTGAAACCTCGGCAACAGACTCCCATTGAGCACTGTGCCAATTCCAACAAGCAAAATTTTTGCTTGAAAGATAAGAAGAGCGGATGGTAATCATTCAACCCCTTCTTGTCGTTGGAAGTAAACGATAAGAAGGGGTTTTTTAATTTTATAAATCCGATAAATATTATAGGTTTAATTAGAAAAAAGAAAGGAGAACGCTGATGAATCTAGACCGTTTTCAACATATCGAAGAGAAAAAGGAGAAAATAATTGATTTTCTTATCCTTTCCGGTGTTTATAAAAAAGGGAATTTTCAACTATTTGAACTTACATTGCGTGAGCTTGAAGAAGAGTACGAAAAGTTAACAGAAAACAAACCGAGCGATTAGGAATTCTTTGATTTTTGTTACGTCTTTTCCGGTTTTGCTTACTGTGAACTGGAAGCCCAATAACACAAATGAAAGAAAAGGAGAGACAGCAAATGGGAACATATGTAAAGATACCATGGAAACAACATTATTTAGCGGCTACGATTGATTTTCCATCTAAGTATGAAAGATCAAATGAGGAAGTTGTTTATCCATTAGTTATTATTTGTCATGGATTTACGAGCAGCCGTATTGGGGTAGACCGTCTATTTGTGAAAACGGCACAGGAATTAACATTGGACGGATTTGTTGTAGTAAGATTCGACTATGAAGGATGCGGAGAGAGTTCGGGCGTTTATGGAAATAGTGGATTGGATGAATTAATTGAACAAACAAAAGCTGTTATTGATTTTGGAATTAAATTGAAAAATATTGACCGCAAGCAAATTGTGCTTTTAGGTCACAGTCTTGGCGGTGCAACTGCTCTCCTGACTGCAGTCGAAGATAGCCGGGTAAACAAACTTATTCTCTGGTCAGCTGTAGCCCATCCATACGAGGACATTCGAAAAATCGTCGGCAGAGAGAAAGTGGCAAACTTGAAAAAAGTTTCAGCAATAGACCATTTAGGATATTCATTAACATCGAAATTTTTTCATTCGCTTGAAAAATATCATCCACTCATCGCTGCACGAAATTTTTCAAAAGATGTCTTGCTTATTCATGGTACAAACGACAAAGAAATTCCGGCAAAATACAGCGCTGATTATGAACAAGTTTTTCTTAGAAGAGAAACAGGAACTTGTACAAGAAAGGAAGTAATCGGAGCCAATCATACGTTTTCAAGTGGAGAATATTTTCAAGACCTAATATCGAAAACACGTGAATGGATCACAAAAAGTGTTAACATTACTGTCAAAACCTAACTAAAAACAAGAACATGATCTGAAAAAGAATTAATCAATTAGCAATTCTTTGAAAACAAAAATTGACGAACCTAATCGGAAGTGGTAATCTTAGCACAACAGATTTTTTCTCAGTATATTACGGACGCTATTCTTTATTAGCGGACTAGATGGATGTAGCTTCTTAGGTCATTTAAGTATTTCTGAAAGATTTCTAGTTAACTGTTTCTGAAGGTATCGTATGAAAAGCTTTTCTCTTTTCGGAGAAAAGGCTTTTACATAAATAACAACTCCATAATGAAGGAATCAGGTTCCTTGAATCAACAGCATTCAAGGATTAAAAGGGAAGTTCGGTGAAAATCCGACACGGTCCCGCCACTGTAAGAGAGGAGTCAGCACAACGAATTGCCACTGGTCCTTAAGGATTGGGAAGGTGTGGTGCTGATGATGAGACTTAAGTCAGGAGACCTGCCTGGTTCAACAACACTGCTGGACCTACGGGAGATAGGGAGGTGTCAAAAATTTGATCATGGGTAGAATTGATCGTCTACTCCTGCTTATTTAGGCATTTCTAACTTTCTATTTGGTCGTTAGAGATGCCTTTTTATTTTTGTGTTTTTATATCTAAATAGGAGGTATGGAGATGAGTGGAATCAAAAGCAGTCAGTTAGGTTATCCACGATTAGGGGAAAGGCGTGAATGGAAAAAGACTCTAGAAGCATTTTGGGCAGGCAAAATAGAAGAATCCGACTTTCTTGATCAAATGGAGCAGATCCGTCTTTCCCATTTACAAAAACAAAAAGAGAAAGGAATCGATCTCATTCCAGTCGGTGATTTTTCATTTTATGATCATATGTTGGATATGGCTGTTATGTTTGGGATGATACCTGAACGTTTCAACTATAAAGGTGGAGTCGTTCCATTTCAAACATATTTTTCAATGGCGAGAGGGAATCAGACAGCAGTAGCATGTGAAATGACAAAATGGTTTAACACGAATTATCACTACATTGTTCCCGAGTATGAAGGAGCAAAACTAACCTTGACAGAAAACAAACCACTTAACGCCTATCGAGAGGCAAAAGAAAAGTTGGGAATTGAAGGAAAACCTGTTCTTGTTGGACCTTATACGTTTATCAAACTTTCTAAAGGGTATTTATGTACGCAATTACCTGCTTTTATTTTGCAACTGGTTCCATTGTATGTGCAAATTTTACAAGAATTAGAGAAGGAAGGAGTCGAATGGGTCCAATTGGATGAACCAATCCTCGTTACTTCAATCACAAAGGAAGAGATGGAAACGGTCGCTTACATTTATAAACAGCTTCACGAAGCAGCTCCAAAACTTCGTATCATGCTGCAAACTTATTTTGATTCTGTCGAATGGTATTCAGAGTTGATGAAGCTGCCTGTACAAGGAATTGGATTAGATTTTGTTCATGGTTTGGAAGAGAATCTGCAAAATCTTAAAACGGTCGGATTCCCTCATGATAAAATACTTGGTGTTGGACTTGTCGACGGACGGAACGTATGGCGTTCTAATTTACATGAAAAATTAGAGTTAGTAAAAACGATCTCGAATATTATCCCACAAGATCGATTATGGCTTCAACCATCCTGCAGCTTATTACATGTTCCTGTTACAACAAAACATGAAACGAAGCTAGAACTCGAAATTAAAAATGCATTAGCTTTTGCTGATGAAAAATTAGATGAGATTATATCCTTAGTCAAAAGGTTTCACTATGGAGAAAGCTGTGTTGACGAGGAATTTTCCAACAGCGAGACAATTCTCAAACAATTGGCCCGGTCCCAAGGAAGAAATCGTTCTGAAGTACATCGGTCTGTCAATCAAATCCAAGCACATCATTTTCATCGAAATTTACCTTTTAAAGAGCGATACGAGAAACAACAATCATTGTTCGATCTTCCTTTATTGCCAACTACAACAATAGGAAGCTTTCCGCAAACCTCAGAAGTTCGACAAGCTAGACAGAAGTGGAAAAAAGGCGAATGGACGTCAGAAAGCTATGATAAGTTTATCAAAGAACAAATAAAAAAATGGATTAATATTCAGAAAGAGATTGGACTCGATGTCTTTGTCCATGGAGAATTTGAACGGACAGACATGGTGGAGTTTTTTGGAGAAAAGTTAGGAGGATTTGCTTTTACACAGAATGGCTGGGTACAATCATACGGCTCACGTTGTGTTAAACCTCCAATTATCTACGGTGATGTTGAGTTTCTTGAGTCCATGACTGTAAAGGAAAGTGTATATGCCCAATCATTAACAAATAAGCCTGTGAAAGGAATGATTACGGGTCCGGTAACCATCTTAAACTGGTCATTCGTTCGCGACGACTTATCAAGGCAGCAAATCGCCTACCAAATTGCTCTTGCTTTACGAAAAGAAGTGGAAGCGTTAGAGGCTGCCGGAATCAAGATGATTCAAGTAGACGAACCAGCACTCGGTGAAGGATTGCCCCTTAAAAAAGCCGCTTGGAATGACTATTTAGACTGGGCTGTTAAGGCATTTCGCTTAACGACTTCTTCGGTGAAAGATACGACACAAATTCATACTCATATGTGCTACTGCGAGTTCCATGATTTTATTGACTCTATAAGCGATTTGGATGCGGATGTGATTTCCATTGAAACATCGCGCAGTCATGGGGAATTGGTTTCTTCGTTCACAGATCATTCGTATTACAAAGGAATCGGACTTGGAGTATATGATATACACAGTCCTCGAATTCCATCTATTGAGGAAATCACAAGCATTATCGAACGAGGGTTGCAAGTGCTTGAACCGACTCTGTTTTGGATTAACCCGGATTGTGGATTAAAAACACGAGGCGTTGAAGAAACAATCGCTTCTCTGAAAAATATGGTTGCCGCAGCTGCGATCGCCCGCAAGAAATTAATAGCTGTACATTAATGGAAACATTAAATAAATTAGTTGAAAATGGAAATCCGTTTATCCTTACTTGAGGTCGATCAAATATAATTACAAAAACCCGAACATCTGTCCTTAATGTGGCAGAAAATCGGGTTTTTGGTAATGTAAGAACATGCTTGTTCTTTTTTCGGTTCCATTCAATTACAATAAAAAATAAATAGTATTATATATTAATAGAAGGAAGAGGTTTAAGAATGGAAATAACTTTAAGAGGGCATCATCTTTTATGTGTGCACGGATTCCGCGGAATGGGCTACAGCCCTGAATTTGTAGAAAAAATGGCTGGTATCGTAAAAGATATAAGAAATGAAGAGAAAGATTTTAATATAAAAGTAGTAGCGGCTTTAGATGATGCATGTATGGCGTGTCCCCATCGAGGGATGATAAAATGTGAAGCTGACGAAAATTCAAATGAACACGTTCTTTCCATGGATGAAAAAGTCATCCGTCATTTAGGGTTAGAGAAGAATATAAGCTATTCTAAAACAATGTTAGTTTTGTTAACAGCCTCAAAAGTACAACCTGATGACTTGGATTATTTATGTAAAAGATGTTCGTGGCTTCCTTACGGGGTTTGCAAAGAAGGGATAAAAGAACTAAAGGAAAAAATAAATCGCAATTAAGATTATGAAAGGTATATTTGGCTTGTTTTTTCCAAATATAGTATAAACTAAAGATATAATTTACAGAAGGAGTTTCACATCATGGAAAATTCAAAGCGCTGCAGAGATTCATTTGTTGTTAGAACAAGTATCGTCTTGCCTCCGGATACAAATAGTTATGGAACAATGTTCGGGGGTAAACTAATGGCCTACATTGATGACATCGCAGCAATTTCTGCTATGCGCCATGCCCGTAAGCCCGTAGTAACAGCTTCTACAGATTCCGTCGACTTTTTGCATCCTATATATGAAGGAAATTCTGTCTGTTTGGAGGCGTTTGTCACATATACAGGACAAACATCCATGGAGGTGTTTGTAAAAGTGATTGCCGAAGATTTGTTAACAGGTGAGCGAAATGTATGTGCACTATCTTTTTTAACTTTTGTTGCCATTGATGTCAACGGTGCACCTTCTCCTGTTCCACAAATTATACCTGAAACAGAGGAGGAAAAGAACTTATTCAATACTGCGAAAGAAAGAGCTGAATTACGAAAAAAACGGAAAAAAGAAAGTGAAATCCTGGCCAAACGGTTCGGAACCGACTTGCCGTGGTAAAAATTCCTTATAAAAAAAATAAAGAGTAAGAACCCTCCAATACAACCATATAGTCATGGTTAGAGGAGGTCAGACCCTTTATATCAAACCATCAACAATTCATTCGAAGTATTATGATTTTTTCCCAAAACGATCGATTCTACTTCCCAGCCTTCAAGCGTTTCTTTTTTCAGCAATGCTTCAACAAGGTGATTAAATACTTTGCGTTTTGTGCGTATCAAAGCTTCCGCTTTTTCTAATGCTTCGTCAAAAAGAGCCTGCATTTTTGCTTCTTTTTCCGTCTTATTAAATGTTAATGTAAAACCATCCTGAAGGAGCCCGGTGTCAACCATTTGCTCAAGGATTTGTTTTGCTTGCTGAACATCACCGCTGACTCCGATGCTATGTTCCCCAAGAATGATTCTTTCAGCAACGCCTCCGGCAAGGATCATTGCAACTTGATCGATCAGCTCACTTGTTGTTGATAAATGGAGTTCTTTCGGAATAGGTGCGACATAACCGAGAGCTTGGCCGCGCGGAATAATCGTTGCTTTTCTGACTGAACCAGGTTTAGTTACAGCCGCGACAAGAGCGTGCCCGGCTTCATGAATAGCTACCCTTCGTTTCGTGGCAGGATCATGAAGATTGCGGGAAGTGCTGCCGAGAATGATCCGGTCGAGCGCATAATCAAGGTCACTTTTTTGAATTACATCCTGCCCGTTACGAAGAGCTCTTCTGCTGGCTGTCTCAAAAAGTGACTGAATTTCTGCACCGGAAAAGCCTGATGTGCTTTCCGAAAGTTCGTCCAAACAAGCGGCTGCATCTACTGCAAGAGGCTTTCCTTTTAAATGAATGTCAATGATTTCTCTTCTTCCTTTCCGATCCGGCAGAGGAACATGGAAAGAAAAATCAATCCGGCCGGGGCGTAAAAATGCTTCATCAAGCATATCCTTCCGGTTTGTTGCTGCAATAAATAAGATCCCGTCATTGGAATGGCCGCCATCAAGCTGTACAAGAAGTTCTGTAAGAGTTTTTTCAGCTTCTTCACCGCCATATTGTTTACGTTTTCCTGCCAGGGCATCTACTTCGTCAATAAAAATAACTGCGGGGGTTTGTTTTCTGGCATTCTGAAATAAACTGCGGACACGGGACGCTCCGACTCCGACAAATAATTCGTTAAACGCTGAACCGCTTGTAGAGAAGAAATTGGCTCCAAGTTCATGTGCGATGGCCTGCGCAAGAAGGGTCTTGCCCGTACCGGGCGGCCCGTATAGCAAAATTCCTTTCGGTGCATTCAACCCCATTTTTTTCGACTGTTCAGGATTTTTAAGAATAGACAAAGTTTGTAAAATTTCTTCCTTCATTTCTTCCGGCAGTCCGCCTACATCATTGAGAGTGATGTCAGGAAGCGACTTTGCTTTCGAAACGCTGTTTTTCATTGAATTTGTAATACCAATTCCGCCCTTTGACTTTTTTTGAATTAAGAGTGCCGATGCTATAAGCACTAAAACGATTCCGCCGAATAACCATTTTCCGTACTGGCTGTTATTGGAGTAAGAATAATGAACATTATATGTTTCCACAAGCTTTGCTGCCATTTCACTGCCGGGAGGTATGTGGGTAACGTACAAACCGTCTTTTGTCGAAACATAGATCGTTCCATCACTCTGTTCATTCAATTTAACAGGTTTTCCGTTTTGTTTTTGGAGGATATGTTCCAGTGATGAAAAAGGGATCACTGTTTCGCTGCTTCTATTTACCATTAACAAGATGGAACTTGAAATTAAAATAACAATTGACGCAATCAGCGGAATAAACTTTGCAATCTTTTTTGACCGTAATTTCAATTTGCGACAACTCCTTATTTAGACTTACTTCCATTATAAATAAGAAAGAAAGTCATTAATAGGTTAATAGAAGGAATAATAAGTGGTGGATTATGGAAAGAACGGGATTGTTTTTATAGAAAAAAGTACATAGTAAAAAAAAGAGGGAATCAAATGAAAAGGAGTGAACATATGTCCTATCATGAAGGATTTATTATTTCGGGGGAATACGATAAAGAAATGAAAGAGTTTGCTATCCAAAAAGTGAAAGAATTTCAAACACAATCGGTTGTGAATCAAAAACAAGTAAATAGCTTGTATCGATATTTAAAAAGCAATATTGATAAAGAAGAAGGACAAGTTGTTACGCTTTATGACCAAATGCCGGTAAAACTTTCACAAGAGGAAGTAAAGCAAATCATACTGGATCTTGAACATATAAAGTCACTATTTTAATTTGTGCTAATGCGGAAGTGTAAAAAATGGTCAGACCCCTTCCAATACAATAAAATGACAAACAGTCATTCATTATTGGAAGGGCCAGACCCTTATGAGTCATTCTCCTTTTCGTTAATTTTTTAGTACATTAAAATACCTTGCCTCCGGATGGGCAAATACCATTGCTGAAACTGATGCTTCCGGTTCCATCATGAAGCCGTCCGTAAGATAAATGCCAATATCCTCAGGCTGAATCAGCTTGAATAGCTTTCTTTGGTCCTCAAGGTCCGGGCAGGCCGGATATCCGAATGAATATCGCTGGCCTTGGTACTTGGCGGAAAAGCGTTCCCGCATTGTAAGGTCGACCGGATCTGGGAAGCCCCAGCGGTCCCTCATTTGCCGATGGATTAATTCGGCAAATCCTTCAGCTGTTTCTAATGCTAACGCCTGCAGGGCATGGCTCTCTAAAAAACGGCCTTTTTGTTTTAATTGTTCTGCCACCTCGCGAATTCCCCGGCCTGCTGTAACTGCAAAGAAGCCCACATAGTCCATTTGCCCGCTATCGACCGGTTTTAAATAATCAGACAGACAAAGGAACGGAGAAAATTCTTGCCTTGGAAACTCAAACTCTTCTATAATCTGATTTTGCTCAACCGGATCGTAAATATATATTTTATTGCCGTCAGACTGGGCAGGGAAAAACTGATAAACAGCAGCTGGAGTTATCCAATTATTATTCTTCGCTTCAACAATCAACCCATCGACAATTTCTTTTACCTTGACTGCTTTTTCATTACCTGCTTCAAGGAGCTTTGCAATGTTGCCTTTCACGCCAAGATGGTGTCCCAATAGCATCTGCTGATTAATATAAGGCTCAATATGAGAAAGGGAATAAGACGTTAATAAATGCCGCTTTGTATCCTTTGGGACAAATACCGGAACTTCTGTTGACACGGCTGATGAAGTCTTAACAGCTGTTGCTACAGCAGACCGTTCTTGGTAACTCGGCTGAATAGGCATAGATACTGTTTTTTCATGTTTTTCAGCAAGAAGCTTTTCATACTCTTCCGGATTTTGAAGCTTGTTAGCCAGTGAAAGACCATTCATGGCGTCTTTCGCATACAGTACAATTCCATCATATTCTTTTGAAATTTTTGTTTCTGTAAATTTTCTCGAAAGAGCCGCTCCTCCTACTAAAATTGGAATCGAAATTCCTGCTTTTTTCAAGTCATGGGCTGTAATCACCATTTGCTGCGCCGATTTCACAAGGAGACCTGATAGCCCTACTATATCAGGTTTTTCATTTTTGATCGCTTCAATCAGTTCGTTTGGTGCAACTTTGATGCCAAGATCGATAACCTCGTAGCCGTTATTGCTCAAGATTATGTCCACAAGGTTTTTTCCAATGTCATGAACATCTCCTTTTACCGTTGCCAGAATTATTTTTCCTTTTGTAGAAGTGGAAGTGTTTTTCTCCATAAAAGGCTCTAAAAAAGAAACTGCTGTTTTCATAACTTCGGCACTTTGCAGAACCTCTGCAACAATTAATTGATTGTCGTTAAAGAGCCTGCCGACTTCCTTCATCCCATCCATTAATGGTCCATTGATAATGTCGAGCGGGGAAGGGTAGGAATCTAACGCCAGCTCCAAATCTTGAAGCAATCCTTCCTTCGTTCCTTCAACAATGTAGTAGGAGAGGCGCTCCTCAAGTGTCATGTCGGGAAGGGTACTTTTTGCTTCTTTCTTTTTGTCACGGTAATATTCAGTGAATGCTGCTAATGATTCGTCTGTTGTTTCAAAAAGTAGCTTTTCTGCCATCGCTACTTCTTCTTTTGAAATGGAAGCGAATCGTTCAAGTTTTTCTGTATTGACAATCGCATAGTCCAAGCCAGCCTGTGTACAATGATAGAGAAACACGGAATTTAAAATTTCTCTTCCGACAGGGGGGAGGCCAAAGGAAACGTTGCTGATCCCAAGAATTGTTTGTGTTTCAGGAAAATTCTCCTTAATCATTCGAATCCCTTCAACGGTTGCTTTAGCGGATCCGATATACTGCTCATCACCAGTACCAACCGGAAAGACAAGGGGATCAAAAATAATATCTTGCGGTGAAATTTTGTATTTGTTCACTAGCAGTTCGTATGAACGTTCGGCAATTTCAAGCTTTCGTTCAGCCGTCACGCCCATTCCTTTTTCATCAATCGTTCCGACGACTACTGCTGCACCATACCGATGGATGAGGGGAGCAATTGCTTCAAACCGTTCCTCACCGTCTTCAAGGTTTATTGAATTAATGATTGCTTTTCCTTGTGTGTAAGTAAGTGCTTTCTCAATTACCCTTTCATCGGTTGAATCGATAACTAAAGGAACTTTGACTTTCTTGACAACTTCCTTTATAAAATTTTCCATATCCGCGAGCTCATCCCGATCCGGATCTGCAAGACAAATATCGATGACATGGGCACCGCTTTTAACCTGCGCTCTCGCAATCTCGGCTGCTTCCTCATATTTGCCTTCCTTGATTAAACGTTTAAACTTCCGGGAACCGATGACATTCGTCCGTTCACCGACCATAATCGGTCTAAAAGAAGGATCATCATATATTAACGGTTCAATACCTGACAATTTATGGGTGTTGTCTTGTTTAAGCAATCGAGGTTTGTAAATTTTCATAACATCCGCGATTGCCCGAATATGGTCAGGAGTTGTACCACAGCAGCCGCCGACAATATTCAGCCATCCCTGTTCTGCAAATCCCGCCAATTTTTGTGCCAGTATTTCGGGAGTTTCATGGTATTGTCCTTCTTCATCAGGCAATCCGGCATTCGGATAACAACTTACAGCAGTCGTTGCAAGGTTTGCCAACGAACGGATGTGATCCTGCATAAACTCTGGTCCTGTTGCACAATTTAACCCGACAGCTGCAGGTTTCATATGCTCAACTGAAATATAAAATGCCTCGATGGACTGTCCGGCAAGGGTTGTACCCATTGGTTCAATCGTTCCGGAAATGATCAACGGGAGAATTTTTCCTGTTTTTTCAAACGCTCTTTTAATTCCGATAAAACCCGCCTTTACATTAAGCAAATCCTGGCTTGTCTCCAATAATAATAGATCAACATTTCCATCAATTAATCCGATCGCCTGTTCTTCATATGAATCAGCAAGAGCTTCAAAAGTTGTACCGCCTGTTACACTCAATGTCTTCGTGGTCGGACCCATCGAGCCGGCAACAAAGCGGGGCCATTCCGGAGTTGAAAACCGGTCTGCCGCTTTCCGTGCAATCCGTGCGGCAGCTTTATTAATCTCATAGGCTTTATGTTCAAGCTGATACTCAGCAAGTACAATACTTGTGGCTCCGAACGTGTTTGTTTCAATAATATCTGCTCCGGCTTTTAAATATTCTATATGAATCGATTCGATTACTTCTGGAGCGGTTAAATTGAGGTGTTCATTACAACCATCATAAAGCTCCCCGCCAAAGTCTTCTGCAGTCAGGTTGGCTTGTTGCAGCATCGTTCCCATTGCGCCGTCCATAATGAGAATTCGTTGATTTAATTGATCAGTGAAAGATGCTTTGGACATAGTTGTTCCTCCTAACTAGATTCTCACTTTGACTTCGGGCATATTCCGCTAACTCGACAGTAAGCTCATATCGTAAAAATGGGGTAATCAGATAGATTCCGTTAAAAAGGTCCAGTGCTGCATCGATTAGCGATTTTGAAATATTAAGGCCTTCAAGGGCAGCTTGTTGAGGGTCATCCTTGAATTTTGCCATCCTGTCTCTAATGGTATCAGTTATTTTTATGCCGGGCACTTCATGATGCAGAAATTCAGCATTTTTACTGCTTATTAACGGCATAATTCCAACATAAATCGGTGCATTAATATGTTTAGTAGCTTCATAAACTTCTATTAGTTTTTCTTCTGAAAAAATCGGTTGAGAAATGAAATAATCTGCTCCAAACTTCATTTTCTTTTCAAGACGGCTTACTGCTTTTTCCAAAGACCTTACATTCGGGTTAAAAGCCGCAGCAACAGAAAAAGCTGCTTTCTGACCAAGATCCTTCCCGGAAATGGACAATCCTTCATTCAATTGCTTAATCATTTGAATTAATTCAAATGAAGACACATCGTACACGGACGATGCTCCCGGAAAATCACCAACCCGTGCCGGATCTCCGGTTACAGCGAGGATATCATGCAACCCCAATGTATGCAGTCCCATCAGATGTGACTGCAAACCGATAATATTCCGGTCACGGCAAGTAATATGAATAATCGAACGCAAGCCTATTTGTGTTTTTGTCAAATATCCTAAAGCAGAATTTGAGATGCGGGGGGAGGCAAGGGAGTTGTCAGCCAGTGTAATGGCATCTATACACGTTTCTTTCAGTGCCTTAGCCCCTTGAAAAAATTTTGTCGCATCCAATTTTTTTGGCGGATCAAGTTCAACGATGATGGATTTTCTCTCCTTTACGATATCCTGAAGGGGCGGATATTCTCTTTTTGCCTCTTCCGGCTGAATGATGATCTTCTTAGGTTTCTGCTTCACTGCTTTTTCCGTTACAGGCGGAGCATCGTGAAGTTCCGCTGCAAAGGCGCGTATATGTTCAGGTGTCGTTCCGCAGCAGCCTCCAAGCAATCTGACTCCTTGTTCTCTGAAAGACCGGGCCGATTTTTTAAAATAATCCGCATCCCCTTCATAATGGAATTTTCCATCGGTATATGCTGGTAAGCTGGCGTTTGGATATGCCGACAAGAAAGCACTCTTTGGAAGAGGGACTTCTTCAAGAGTTACAAGCATATGATGAGGACCAAGACGGCAATTAAGCCCGATGACATCTGCTCCTATGTCCTCTAATCGATTGAATGCTTCTGTTATCGGTGTCCGGTCCTGCATAATTCCAACCTCTTGCAGGGAAACCTGGGCGATAATCGGCAGGTCCGTTTCTTTTCTCGCAATCTGCAAAACAGTTTTTAATTCCTCAAGATCATAATAGGTTTCTAGTAAAATTCCATCGACTCCTTCTAACAGGAGGCAATATAATTGTTCACGAAAGCTTCTTTTTATTTCTTCTATTGGTATAGAATTCGGTTTTATGCCGCGATTGCCCCCGATCGTTCCCAGTATATATGCCCGGTTTTGTGCTGCTTTTTTGGCATTTCTTACAGCAGCGCTGTTGATTTCTTTTACAAAATCCTCAAGACCGTACCTCTTCAGCTTTAAATAATTGGCTGCATAAGTGTTTGTTTGAATCACATCAGCCCCTGCATCAATATAAGCCCGGTGTATATTTGTGATTTGCTCGGCCTGGGAAAGGTTCAGCTCTTCGAAACAGCAGTCTGTTCCATATGAATAAAGAAGTGTTCCCATCGCACCGTCGGCGATTAATATTTGATTTTCTAGTTTATTCAGGAAGCTCATTTCCTCCCTCCTCGTTGTACATAAATTTCCCTCTCATCGTAACAATTTTCATTTAAAGCAACAGTAAAGTCATTAATTAAGTCATCCGGATTTTCAAGCCCCACCGACAAACGAAGAAGATTGTTGCTGATTCCTCGTTTTTCTCTTTCAATTTGCGACATAGCCGCATGAGACATTTTCGCCGGATAGGAAAGAATTGATTCGACCGCCCCAAGACTTACGGCGAATACTGGGATTTGAACCTTTGATAAAAATGAACGAAGTACTTGTTCATTGATTAATTCAAAGGAAAGAACGGCTCCCGGCCCTTTTGCCTGTTCAGTTTGCAAAACATATTGCGGGTGGCTTTTCAGTCCGGGATAATAAACCTTTTCCACTAATGGATGATCTTCCAAAAATGACGCAATCTTTTTTGCTGATTTGATCGATTGTTCAAGGCGGACATGCAGCGTTTTTAAACCACGCAGAACTAGCCATGCATCTTGAACTCCTAGAACTGCACCAAATGAATTTTGTAAAAAGGCAAGCTTTTCGGCCAGAATTTCATCTTTAACCACTGCCAACCCTGCTACGACATCACTATGCCCTGACAAGAATTTGGTTGCACTGTGGAGTACGACATCTGCTCCCAATGTAAGGGGTTTTTGCAGAGCAGGGGTTAAAAACGTGTTATCAACAAATGTTAAGGCATCGTTTTCCTTCGCGATTTTGCTGATTGCTTTAATATCCGTCACTTTTAGCAATGGATTTGACGGTGTTTCAATATAAAAAACTTTTGTATTAGGGCGTACCGCTTGGCGAACTGCTGAAATATTTGTCATATCGACAAATGTGTGCTCGATTCCATATCTGGTTAAAACTTGTGTTACGATCCTGAAAGTACCTCCGTAAACATCATCAGAAAGGATGACATGATCTCCTTGGGAAAGAAGGAGAAAAGCGGTGGATATGGCTGCCATTCCAGATGAAAAAGCAAATCCTCTCGTTCCTTCTTCCAAGTCTGCAATGACTTCCTCAAGTGCTTCGCGAGTTGGATTTAAGCTGCGGCTGTAATCATATTTTCCAAATTGATCTATGTGAAATTGATGAAAAGTAGATGCATGCTGAATAGGCACACTTACCGCACCGGTTACTGGATCGATTTTTTGCCGATTGTGAAGAAGCGATGTTTCAAAAGAAAATGTTCCTTGTCCATTCATACTGCAACCACCTTCCTTGCATTTACAAATGCCTGCTCCAAATCTTCTATTAAATCGTGAACATCTTCAATTCCTACCGAAAACCTTAATAAACGATTACATACTCCGTTTTCCAGCCGGATTTTTTCCGGGATATCTGCATGAGTCTGCGTGGCAGGGTAGGTGATAAAGCTTTCTACTCCTCCGAGGCTTTCCGCAAAAGTGATAAGGGAAAGACTTTGCAAAAACGGATTTACCCATGATTCATCTTTCATTCGGAATGAAACCATCCCGCCTTTTCCGGGATAAAGGACGTCAATGACTGCTTCATGCTCAGTAAGATAGGATACAATTGCTTTTGCATTTTCTTCATGTTTCTTCATCCTAAGAGACAAGGTTTTCATTCCTCGCATTAACAGCCATGAATCAAATGGACTAAGGACAGCCCCGGCAGCATTATGATAAAGTGCAAGGGACTCGCACAGTTCTTTTCCTTTTGCAACAATGAGTCCGGCAAGTACATCATTATGGCCGCCAAGGTATTTTGTCGCACTGTGAATGACGATGTCCGCGCCAAGGGCTAAAGGCTGCTGCAGCAAAGGAGTGTAGAACGTATTGTCCACAATCAGCAATAAATCATGCTTTTTAGCAATCTTTGAAACTGATGAAATATCGGTTTGTTCCATGAGGGGATTTGTCGGAGTTTCCAGGAAGATAGCTTTTGTTTGAGGAGTAATTTGACTCTCAAGCTCTTCCGGACAACACGTATTTACATATTTACAGTGCAATCCCCATTTCTTAAAGCCTTGCTCCAATAAACGGTATGTTCCTCCATATAAATCTTTGCTCACAATCCATTCATCACCGGATTGAAATAAAGACAGAATGGTAAGAATGGCTGCCATTCCGGAACTGCAGGCAAAACCTTGATCCCCTTTTTCTAAATCGGCAATTGCATTTTCAAGAAGCTGTCTTGTCGGATTTCCTGTGCGGATATAGTCATATCCGGTTGATTGTCCAATGCCCTCATGCCGATAAGCGGTTGAAAAATAAACTGGCGGGTTTACCGTTCCTGTTGCTTTTTCACTTCGATTGCCGATTTGTGCAAGAATCGTGTCTACTTTATACATGACCATCACTCCTTCTTATGTAGGAAAAATAAAAAAAGTCTTCTTTGATAAGAAGACTTTTGTATGCAGTGAACACAATCGTCTTCTTATCTTTCAAGTTCATAAGAACTTGCTGGAATTAGCACCTTTTCAATGTCGAAGTAACATTGAAGGTTGCTGAGGCTTCATTGGGCCAGTCCCTCAACCTCTCTTGATAAGAAATCCTCAATATTAAATTTTATATAAACATTACTATACTTAATTGTATTCTGTCAATTGCCTTTTTGCATAATTTTCAAAACTTTTTATTTTTATAAGGTTGAATTTTTGAACAAAGTATATTAAACTTACTAACAACCATTTAATCACACTAATTTGATAGGAATTTAATGAAATTTAATTAACTGAGGTGAAAGGAAGGTTAGGCGAAAATTGGATCATTCTGCAATAATTAAAGTTGATTGTGTAAGTAAGAGTTTTTCGAACAGAGGGCAAACAGAACAAGTTTTACAGCAAGTCTCGTTTGATTTAGAAAAGGGGGAGATAATTTCAATACTCGGTGAGAGCGGATGCGGAAAAAGCACTCTCTTAAATGTAATCGGAGGTTTTGAACAAGCAGACAGCGGAAAGGTTCTTTTGGATGGACATATAGTGGAGCGGCCAAGCAGGCGGTGTGTAATGTTATTTCAAAATTATGGACTGTTGCCTTGGCGGTCGGTGCTTAAAAATGTGGAATTAGTATTAGAAGATGATGCAAAAATACCTGCAAATGAACGAAGAGAACAGGCTTTTCATTATTTAAGATTAGTCGGACTTCATGACAAAGCCAATCTCTTTCCCCATCAGTTGTCAGGAGGGATGCAGCAGCGGGTTGCACTTGCAAGAGCGCTTGCCATTCAACCGGAATTAATCTTAATGGACGAACCGTTTGCTGCTTTAGATACGTTTAACCGTTATTATTTACAAGATGAACTATTACGTCTTCAGGACAAAGAAAAAACAACCGTAATCCTAGTGACGCATGATATTGATGAAGCAATCTATTTATCGGATCGGATTCTGATCATGAGCGCAAATCCGGGACGAATCCGCAGAGAAATAATAATTAACACCTCAAGACCGAGAGATCGAAGTCATCAAGACTTTCAACATTTCCGAAAAATCATCTTTGAAGAGTTTCATTTCAATCGTCCTGCACTGCCAATGGAATACAGTATCTAATTTTTTTAGAAAAATAAACCATACAGATCTATTAAATTTACGGAAAGTTGTTGTGAGTTAAAATTTTCGAATATTTTCTTCATATAATTTTTTATCATATCGGTTGGACAATTTTTTTTATAAAAAGGGGGTTATTTCAATGAAGAAAAAATTAATGAGAGCTTTTGCTTTATCATTGCTCATAATGAACCTTATTATTCTTTCAGCCTGCGGGTCAAATCAATTATCTTCGGGAAGCAGCGGCGGCGGGAAACGTACAATTAAAATAGGGTACTTGCCGATCACTCATGCATTGCCATTGTACATCGAAGAAGAGACGGGCAAGAAAAACTTTAAAAATATCAAGCTTGAACTTGTGAAATTTGGATCGTGGCCTGAATTAATGGACGCTCTGAATACAGGAAGGATTGATGGAGCTTCTGTTCTTGTACAACTTGCGATGAAAGCAAAAGAACAAGGGATTGATTTAAAAGCAGTAGCATTGGGGCATAGAGATGGAAATGTTCTCGTAACTTCAAAAGATATCAATCGTGTGGAGGACCTAAAAGGAAAAAATTTTGCCATCCCTCACAAATTTTCTACTCATAATATATTACTCTATCAAATGCTTAAAAAAGCAGGGCTTCAATACGATGATGTGAATGTGATTGAACTTCCGCCTGCAGAAATGCCGGCAGCTCTTTCCGAAGGCAGAATTTCCGGTTATGTCGTGGCAGAGCCATTTGGTGCCTTGTCCGTTGCTAAGGATAAAGGAAAAGTACTGTTCCAATCCCAAGATTTATGGGTAAATTCCGTGTGCTGTGCCCTCGTTTTAAGAAATGAATTTATTCGAAAAGAGAATAAAGCTGCTCAAGAGTTAGTGAATGAATATATAAAAGGGGGAGAAATGGCTGAGTTGAAAGATGAACGCACTCATAAAATTTCTTCAAAATATATGAAAGTGGATAAAAAGGTATTGGATTTATCATTCCAATGGATTTCATATGATGATTTAAGATTGAACGAAAGCTCATATGAGGAATTGAGAAAGTACATGAACGAAACAGGCCTGTCAAAAAATCCTCCAACCTATGAGGAGTTTGTTGATAATTCATTAATTGATAAAGCGATGTGATCAAATGGATAAATTGAAAAAACTATTCAATGTCTTGATAGGGTTAGTGTTATTAATTGCTGTATGGCAAGCGCTTATTTTTATTGGAAAATATGACGAGGTTCTCTTTCCATCTCCTTTAAAAGTGTGGGAAGGCATTTTAACGCTCATTAAAGATGGAACTATTTTCATTCATTTTCAAGTAAGTTTAATGAGATTTTTGATTGGATATCTCTTAGCTGTTGTTACAGCAGTTGTATTAGGGTTAATTTTAGGACGGCTCAAGAAATTGTGGGATATTCTTGATCCTATTGCGCAAGTGTTGAGGCCGGTTTCGCCTATTGCATGGTCTCCTTTTATAGTTCTGTGGTTCGGAATCGGTGATATACCGGCAATTGTCATCATTTTTATTGCTGCATTTTTTCCAGTTTTACTTTCCACTGTTTCAGCTGTGAGAAAAGTAGATAAGATGTATTTGAAAGTTGCACAGAATTTTGAAATTAAACAATCTCAATTATTGAGAAAAATCATTTTTCCTGCTTCATTTCCGTATATTGCGAATGGTCTTCATATTGCAGTGGGTACAGCATGGATATTCCTTGTTGCCGGAGAAATGGTTGGTGCACAGTCGGGGCTGGGTTATCTGATTGTTGATGCCAGAAATTCTTTAAGACTGGATCTTGTATTAGCAGGAATTATCTTTATCGGTGTTTCCGGATTGATTCTGGACAGGGCAATCGGATTATTTGAGAAATGGATCCAAAAGCAATGTGGGCGGTCAAGTTCGGCTTCGAATTAATAGCTCATACTCTCTGTTTTGTAAAACATTAATAAGAGGCTGTCTCATAGGGGTCTGACCCCCTTTGAGACAGCCTCTAATACACGTAATCCTTTAATAAGATGATAGCGGCTTGCGTTCATTGAATTCAATCTCTGCAACAACGAGATCGTCCACATTTTTTTCACAATGCGGGCAATAATAGGCGATTTCTATTTCATGCTGGCACGATTGGTGCACGATTTTCTTGTAGCATTTTTTCAAATGGTTTCTTCCCCAAAGAATCAAAGCGTTAAAGACATCCTCCAGATCCTTCCCGCTTTCTGTCAATGTGTATCTGTATCTTGGCGGATGTTCAGAGTAAAGGGTGGAAGTGACAAGTCCGGTTTCCTCCAAATATTTTAAACGGTCCGATAAAAGATTAGAGGAAATACCGTCCAATGACTTTTTTATTTCGTTAAAGGTCGTATGTCCCAGCAATATCTCGTGAACAATTAACAAAGTCCAACGATCACCAATGATATTCAGTGATTGAGCAATATTACATGGCAAATGATACGTATTTTTCATAAAGAAAACCTCCAATTATCACATTTTTTTAAATAATAACATATTTCTTTTTTTAAAGGTTGTTTTTTTGAACTTAGTGTAATAAAATTACTAACAATAACAAAATTCCATTAATTAGGTCGGAAAAGTAAGAAAGTCCATAAAACTTTCAGGACAATCCCGATCGATTAATTGGAAGGTCAAAATGTGATTTAATAAGGAGGAAATCAAAATGACGCTTTATTTAGTGGAATCCATTTTAAACGGTGCAGTAAAAGATAAGGAGAGTTTTGAAAAAAAGGTTTCTGACATTCAAGAAGCTGTCAGCAAGAAAAATGCGAGTATCATTGAAATCCAAGTATCAAAAGACTTTTCAAGAGCATTTTTCATTTTCGACAGTGAAGATCGAAATACTGTAAATGATAGTTTAAGAGAGTTAGGGATTCCGATTACTCTTATTAAACAAGTACGGCTTGTCGGCCAAGATTTAGAAGAAGTAAAGAAACAAAAAGATGCAGTGAATTACCTTGTTGAATGGAATCTTCCTGAAAATTTGACAATGGATCAATATCTGGACAGAAAGAAAACGAACTCCGTACACTATGCTGAAGTACCTGATGTTTCATTCGCGAGAACATATGTATGCGAAGATATGACAAAGTGCCTATGCTTTTACGATGCTCCCGATGAAAGAACAGTCAAAAAAGCTCGCGAAGCAGTTAAAGCTCCAATTGATACAATTACAGAAATTTTACCTCAAAAATAAATCAGTTAGTTTGGAATCATAAAAAAAGTTTGTCGGTTAAAGTCTGCAGGTTATTATGAGAGTTTCTGAAAGCTCCGGAACCACATTGCCGGAGCTTTCAATCGATGATTTTCATTGATAAAATGAAATCTCCTTCATGTTTAGGTTATCCAATTAAGTGTTAGAGAGGAGAATTCAAAGTTGGCAATAAAGGAATTGAAAGAAATAAAGGTTTTGGAAGATTTAATCGCAAATCTATTGAAGCCTTATGTAAGAAAAATTGATTGCGAAGCCTATTATCCCCGCGATTTCTTAATGGAGCTTGGAAAATCCGGTCTTTTGCGCTCACAAGGTTTAGATGAAAAAGAATTCCGTTTCCGGGAAGTGCGTGTAGTCGAAGAGATCGCGAAAGTATGTATGACGACAGCGTTTAACTTATGGTGCCACTTAGCTTCATTAACATATTTACGGAAAAGCGGCAATCCTTTTTTGAAAAATGAACTTTTACCTTCGCTTGAAAACGGAAAATTGCTCGGAGGAACTGGTTTGTCTAACCCGATGAAATACTATGCCGGCATTGAATCTCTTCATTTAAAAGCGAAGCGTACTGCAGGAGGATATATTGTTTCCGGCCAATTGCCGTCCGTGTCCAATTTAGGACATGATCATTGGTTCGGAATCATTGCATCGGTAAATGAGCAAGAACGGATCATGGCATATGTTCCATGTCATGCAAAAGGTCTAAAGTTAAAAGAAAAGCTCGAGTATTTAGGAGTTAATGGAAGCGCTACTTACGCATGCTCATTTCATGATGTGTTTATCCCTGATGACTGGATTATTGCGCAACAGGCAGACGAATTCGTCAAAAAAATCCGTCCTGCTTTTGTACTCTATCAAATACCTTTAGGACTTGGCGTAATAGAAGCTTCCATCCAGTCTATCGAAAAAGTGTGCAACAAACAAGGCGGATGCAATCATTTTTTAGACATTCAACCAGATGAGTTATTGAGTAACGTAAACCCTCTCAAGGAAAAAGTGTATCATTTATCTGAATTTTCCGATCCGGGGAAACATTGGAAAGAATTATTGCAGGTTCGATTAGATGTTGTATATTTAACTTTAAAAGCTGTTCAAACCGGTATGCTGCATCATGGCGGTGCAGGCTATTTACAAAAAAGTGATCCATCCCGAAGATTAAGAGAATCATATTTCCTTGCCAATTTAACTCCTACCGTAAAACACTTGGAAAAAATGATACAAAGCTTTGTCTTTTGAATTAAATTGGCTTGTTTGCATTCAAATTTCCATAGAATTGAAAACTTTAAACAAGCTGTTTCAAAATTTTTTTGTTTTAAAACATATTAAAACGCTCGTTTTACTTTGTCTTAAAACTCAAAGAAAAAGAATGCAAACAAAGATCAAATGGCAGCGAAAGGAGAAAGAGATCTGGGGAAATAGATAAGAAATAACAATTTGATTTCCTGGATTGATTTGTAGTGTTTCTCATGAGCCGGCAAGTATTCCCGAATTAAGTAAATGTTGAAGGATCAATTCAAACGGATCCGGATTGGCTGTTATCAAAGATCAAATAAAGAATAATAGGCGGGTGAGGGAGACTCACCCCGCCTTTAATTAAGTTAGCACAACAAGACTATAAAATAGCATGATATTAAAGCAGCTGACGAAGCTCATCAGTCATTTGCTCGACTAACTCCGGTCTTCCGTGAAACTGAGCCGGTGTATTCTGAAAGAGCACGGCTTGCCAGTTGCCGTCGCGATTCGCAGCAACGAGTGTGTGATGCGTGTTTACTTTTGGATTAATGTCTGACTGCCCTGGCGGCACCATGCCTGCGATCGCACGCAGGACGGCAACTTCCGGACTCAAAAAACGTATGTTTTTGATTTTTACCACGAAGGGAGCAGTGGGGTGGTCGGCAAAGATTGGTTCAAGATGTGAAATGATCTCTTCCTTCCCTATGACCTGGCTTCCATCGAATCCAATGAGTTCTCCATCCTCAGCGAACGGCTCAGCCATTGCATTTGCATCGCGCTTGTTCCAGCCATCTATAATTTGTTGATAGAGTTCGCGTACCTCAGTCTCTTGTCCTTTTGAACTGCTTTTTGACACTTCCATCTCTAAGCACTCGCTTTCATGTAATTAATAAACGCAATTATAGATTATTTTATCTATTTTTCAGGAGAACGAAAACCGGCTAAAACGGCTTCTTTTTCCGTACAGAACCAAACTTCCGGCTTCGTTTGCTCATACCATGGCGAATCAGGGGTATGATAGATTTTTTCGCCATTTGAACTAATGTTCCCTTTTATTTTACATCCTCGTTTTGATTTTGGAGAGACATTATGTACTTCTATGCCTTGCTTGTCACTATTTTCTGAAGCCTCATCAAACATCTCAGGATGAAACCCGTCTTCTTGGGAGTAGTTTTCTATCTTCCAAATTCCAATGCCTTCTTGTTGAGCTTTTTCTTGTATGGCTCGGAACTGATCTACATATCGTGTGTTAGGAGGGTATACATATGCCACTCTGGCTAAACCATTTTTTAACAACTCCTCTTGAATCATTTTTCCATCGACATGCACATATGCCAACAAGCGGCCGTATTTATCCCGGTTCGGACCGATATCAAATTCGAGCTCGATTGTTTTGGCTTTTTCAACTAAATCTCGCGTAAACATCTTCGCTTCCTTTCCATAAGGTTGTTCACCAAGCCGGGGATGGGATGTTTCGGGAGTATCAACAAGTAAAAATCGGACTGTTTCAGGTCTGCCATCATAAATGACACCTATTGTATCACCGTCATAAAGCTCATTAAATTCAACTTGAATTCGCTTCGATTCACGTGAGTTTGAACATGACGCAAGGATTAAAAATATTCCAATGATTGTAATAGAAAAGAGTATTTTTTTCATTATTTCACTTTCCTCGAAAATAACTATAACTAGTTTTATACAAATTCATCATAACATATGTTGTTTCAAATACGTAAGTATGTTCGTGTTTTTCTTTTTCAAAAACAGCTGTTGTTATTTTTCTGTCTGGAACATACAAAAAACCATCCTTTTCTAAAGAAATTTATAGAATAAGAATGGTTTATTTTCGATTAAAACATTTTCATCTCTTTTTTGAACTTATGAAACGGTTCTTTCCCTTTAAATGTCTGCTAATATGTCACGTTCATTACGATTTTCATCGAAAGTTAAAGCTTTATCTGCGGGCAAATACGACTCCCCGTACCATTTTTTATCTTTATACGTATGAATCATTTGATATGTCTTTTTCATTCTCTCGAATATGCTTTCTTCACTTTCTTCCGTTGGCGACCAATACAAGATTTCCATTTGATTGACTTCGTTTGTCGCTAACGAACGACGATGATATCCGATCGATTGAGCATGCTCAAACCCTTCTCGTTTATAAAAACGGAGTCTTTTTTCCGTATCACTGTCTTCATAATCAACCGGCTCCACTTCTAAAATAATCGGTTTGCCTTTCTTCTTGAGTTTTTCAATCAATTGACGGCCTAGTCCCTGTCCTCTTGATTTTTTGGACACAAATAAATAATCAATAAATATAAAATCATCAAACTCGGCGTACATCATCACGTGATTGGGACCTTCATCTTTATTGTAAATATCTCCTCGTTCTTTTAAGAGCGCCTCGATATGCTCCTCTGACTTCATCTCTTCAATCGGAAAATATTGACTCAGTTTTTCGTACCAGTTCATTTTTTCCTCCTAAAAATGTTTATTTGAACAGCTATGTTAAAGGATTTTGGTGTTATTGTCAAACTATATCAAGATTTTAGGCTTATAGTTTTTCATTTAATTCTTTCCGGAAGCAGGCCGGCAATAGTGGCTGCCAAAATTTTTGCAGCGAAATTAATTTAAGTTTCCTTATCATCTTAAAAATTCAAAAAGGAAAAAACTGCACTAAAAAAGAATATTTAAATGTGAATGGAGGCGATTTTAATGAAAGCAATAAATGAATGTTCAGCTTGTGGAAATAAAGAGATTGTCCAAGGAAAATTTCAGTACGAGGCGAGAGTTCAGCCAATCAATAAGAAATTTTCCACGGGTTCGGACGTTCTTGTAGACTTTTGTTCAAACTGCGGCTTAATTTTATTAATGAAAGTCGAGAATCCCGAAAAATTTAAATGATTTGCAAATTATTTCTTGGGAAAGCGCAGAATCAGACAAACTCAAACTTTTGCTTTAGCGTTTTTTGTAAGAAGATGCAGGGAAAATTCAAAGTTTGTCGGAAATGCCGTTTTGAATTGTCGGTCATTGTCACATGTTCTATGATGAATCGACTATTTTTGTAAAAATCCTAATGGATTATTGGTGGAAATAACAAATTTCTAAAAAATTTGAGAAATTTTAGAGGAAATAATCACTTTGTAGGGCAATAAAAGAATACGACTTTAAATAGAGCTCCCAAAACAAAAAATGTGCTGTATTTTATTCGACAAGTACGAATTTCCAAAGCGATTCAATATCTTGACACTTCGGATAAAACCATTTCAGAAATTTCCTTGGCAGTAGGCATTCCCAATACAGCTTATTTTATAACGTTGTTTAAGAAAAAAACGGGTTATACGCCTGTCGATTATCGACAATTAATTAGCAATAAACAACGACGGAGGTGTTAAATAGTGTTGTCAAAAAATAGTCAAATCGTTTTTTGGACTATGTTTTTGTATGAACAATGGCAAATGTATATAACTGCGACATCAAAAGGGCTTTGTTACGTAGGTTCCCCTAATAAGCCATTTGAAGAGTTGTCCAATTGGGTAAAGAAACTCTTGCCGAATAGTGTGTTGCTGCAGGATGATGAGAAATTGCAGCCTTATGCAGATGAATTAACAGAATACTTACGTGGGCAGCGCAAGACCTTTGTACAGCCTCTTGATTTATTCGGTACACCATTTCAGTTATCAGTGTGGAACGCATTGCGCGAAATTCCGTATGGACAAACCAAATCTTACTCGGAAATCGCAGCTCATATTCAAAAACCGTCTTCGGTACGCGCTGTTGGAGCAGCTATTGGTGCTAATCCATTATTAATTATGATACCTTGTCATCGGGTTATCGGTAAAAATGGAACACTAACAGGTTATCGGGGCGGATTGGAGATGAAGAAGCACCTGCTGCAGCTGGAAAGTGAAAGGTCGCTTATAAAAAGGAGACTTCTGCTGCCCAATAGCATTACTGTGTAAATTGAACGTATTACTGCGTTGCGACGAAGTATATTGACAACTATTTGTTCTAATTCCTCTTTTAGAAACTGAACAATCAAAACGGAAAAAACTGTGGATACAAACAATTTTGCTGGAAACGTATAAGAAAGCAACCTTCATTACAAATTATAAATTCAAAAACGGTTTAGAGGAGTTGTTGTTCGATGCCTTTTATTAACGTAAAGATGGCTAAAGGGCGAACTGTAGAACAAAAACAAAAGTTCGTTGAAGCAATAACAAAAGCATCTGCTGAAATACTAAATGTGAAAGAAGAATGGGTTACAGTAGTCTTCGATGAATATGAAAGAGAAAGTTGGGCATCTGGTGGCACACTTCACTCCATAAAATTTGGTGAAGGCTACGGGAAGATAGGGGCTGAATAATTATCTTCTGTCATCTTGTTCAATAAAAAAACCAAGTTAACGAAATAGCTAAATTAAAAAACAATCAACAATTTAAGTGGATATTAGGTAACTTCGCGATTATTTATAAAAAAAGATTTTTCACCAAAATAGAGATTGGCAATGCTTGTATTTTCATATTGAACTATTCTGTCGACAGAAAGAGATTTAAACTGAAATTGTATAATTGAATAAGAAAATATAAAACTGTATGAAAATTAAAGCTGATCCGAATTCGTGTATAAATTTGGATCAGCTTTTTTCCATTTGTATCATCTTAATTATTTTTCAAAAAGCAGAAATATATGTTGCATTAAACTAATAACATTAGTTATTATTAAACTAACGTTATTAGTTTAAAAGGAGCGGGGAGTGGCTATGAAAGTAACAAAGGAAAAAACTGTTTACCAATTGACATTTTTACCCGGCTTTTTTCCTGTAAATTGCTATTTGATTGAAGAGGAAAAAGATTTAACGCTTATTGATGCAGCGCTTCCTTTCAGCGTGAAAGGCATTTTAAGATCTGCTTCATTAATTGGGAAACCAATTGCGCGAATTATTTTAACCCATGCGCATGAAGACCATGTTGGTGCTCTTGATGGATTAAAAAATGCTCTTCCAAATGCAAAAGTATATATTTCTAAAAGAGATGCCCGTTTACTGACAGGGGATAAATCTTTAGATCCCGCAGAACCGAATACTCCCATCCGTGGCGGTGTTCCTCAAAACTTGAAGACAACTCGTGCAGATGTTCTCCTTGAAGACGGAGATCATATCGGATCACTATTAGCGATCAGCTCTCCCGGGCACACACCCGGTTCCATGGCTTTCTTAGACACAAGAAATAACAGCCTGATTGCAGGTGATGCTTTTCAAACAAAAGGGGGAATTGCCGTTGCCGGGAAGGTACAGCCGCTTTTTCCGTTTCCGGCGATGGGAACATGGAATAAAATGATTGCTCTCGAAAGCGCCCGAAAGCTGCTAAAATTAAAGCCAACTCTGCTGGCAACAGGCCATGGCCGAATGATCGTTCATCCGGAAGAAGCTATGAAAACAGCAATAGCAGAAGCAGAAAAAATTTTCATTTAAATGGAAAATAGGTGAAAACAACTATACATGAAGCGTTCATCATATATCGAAAGGAGATAGCAACAATGTCACCGAGAACAGGTCTCGACATGCCGACTATTTTACGGAATGCAGCAGAAATTGCAGATCAGGAAGGAATTGAGGCGGTAACACTTGCATCACTGGCAAAAAAACTGAACATACGACCACCATCATTGTATAACCATTTTGACGGATTAACAGGTTTGCGAAAACATTTAGCTATTCACGGTTTAGAACGTCTTTATGAAAAATTGTCATATGCAGCCATTGGAAGATCCGGAGATGAAGCGGTCTATCGACTAGGGATCGCTTATGTCGATTTTGCACGCACACATCCCGGTTTATATGAAGCAACATTGCTGGCACCTGATCCGGCTGATCAAGATGTTCAGCAAGCCGGTCAAAAAATTGTTGATCTCGCCACGCGTGTGTTAAGTGTTTATGGCTTGAAAGATGATGCAGCTCTTCATGCTGTAAGGGGACTGCGGAGTATTTTGCATGGATTTGCTTCTTTGGAACAAAGAGGGGGCTTTGGTCTTCCACTAAGTCTGGATAAAAGCTTGAGCCTGCTGATCCAAGCCTTTCTAGCCGGAATTCATGTCATGAAGCAAAACGGAGAGGAATAGACAATAAAAGGGAAGTGAGTTTAATGGCCGTAATAAAATTATTAAATCTTGCGCTCAGATTTGTACTTGAATTATGCGCGCTGGCTGCATTGGCATATTGGGGATATCAAGCAGGGAAAAGCCCAATTTTAAAAATAGGGCTTGGAGCAGGTACTCCTCTTTTGGCAGCCTTAATTTGGTCAACATTTGGCGCTCCCGGTTCCTCAATGGAGCTTTCTGAACCATTACGATTTCTGTTGGAGTTCGTCATTTACGGTACGGCAGCAGCAGCTTTGTTTGCAAGCGGTCATACTAATTTGGCACGTACATTCATTTTGTTAGTTATCATTAATAGCTTGTTAATGTTTTACTGGAAACAATAAACAAGAGGCTGTCTCAAACCTCCATGGCATATCAGCCACCACGATGAATGAAAATGTTTTCGACCTTTGACCTGCAATTTATTAATGAAATTAGCGGGTCAAAGGTCGTTGCTTTTTTTTGCTTTTTACCGGACATTTTCGTATAAAAAGCCTAAGGGTCAGACCACATAACACAGTATATAGGACATAATGTTGGATAAATGTGCTATATATTGATAAATGCATATGAGGTCAGACCCTTATGAGACAGCCTCTTCATCATTAAAGTTACCTTTGATAATCCCGATTCTCATTACTTCTGAATTAAATTCAAAAACTGTCTTGTCCGTTCTTCTTTCGGGTTTGTAAAAATATCCTCCGGTTTTCCTCTTTCAATGATAACACCGCCGTCCATGAAAATAACTTCATCAGCGACCTCTTGGGCAAACCGCATTTCATGTGTAACGACTACCATTGTCATTCCTTCGTTGGCAAGGTCCTTCATAACTTTCAAAACTTCACCGACAAGTTCCGGGTCGAGAGCCGAGGTAGGTTCATCAAAAAGCATTACCTTTGGCTCCATGGCAAGTGCTCTGGCAATGCCGACGCGCTGCTGCTGGCCGCCTGAAAGCTGGTAAGGGTAATCATTTAATTTATCTCCAAGACCTACCTTTGTTAACAATTGTTCTGCTTTTTTTCTGGCAGATTCTTTCGATTGTTTTTTAACAGTGATTGGCCCTTCCATCACATTTTCCAAAGCTGTCATATGTGGAAAGAGATTATAGCTTTGAAAAACCATTCCGGTTAACCGCCTGAATGCGGCGATCATATTTTTTGAAACAGGCTTTGAAAAGTCCATTTTCTGATTTTCAATTGTAATTGAACCTTTTGTCGGCATTTCTAAAACATTTAAACAACGAAGGAGCGTCGTTTTTCCTGAACCGGATGGACCGATAACCACTACAACTTTCCCTTTCTCAACTGCAAGATCAATACCTTTTAATACTTCAAGCTTGTCGAATTGTTTGTATAAGCCGTTTATTACAATCATTTTGTAATCTCCCTCCCTTATTACCTTGAGACATAACGGTCAAGCCGTGCTTCAATTTTTCCTTGTATAATCGAGAGGAAGAAGCAGATGACCCAGTAAATAATGGCGGCTTCTGTGTAAAGAAGCAAAAATTCATAGTTCGTTGAGGCGATTTCCTGGGCTTTTCTAAACATCTCCGTTACGAGAATCAAAGATGCGAGAGATGTATCTTTCACCAAACTAATGAAAGTATTGGACAAAGGCGGTATCGAAACCCTTGATGCCTGAGGGAGGATAATCCTCTTTAATGCCTGTGAATACGTCATCCCAATTGAATATGCAGCTTCCCATTGTCCTTTTGGAATCGATAAGATGGCGGCCCGTATGATTTCCGAAGCATAAGCTCCGACATTTAATGAAAACCCGATTATCGCAGATGGGAGTGGATCAATGACAATTCCAATTGTCGGAAGGCCATAAAAAATAATAAATAATTGTACCAACAAAGGAGTGCCGCGAATGGCAGAAACATACACTCCGGCAATCAGCTGAAGCGGTTTAATGCTGGAAATGCGTGCAAGAGCTGTTAGGATGGCTAAAACTAATCCAATGAAAAAAGAAATCAGTGTAAGCGGAACTGTATAATAAATAGCTCCCTTCAGTAAAGGCTGAAGGGAACTTTGGGCAATCTCAATTAATCTTGATGTTCTGTCTGGATCCTCAATCATTCTATTTAAGTACATTTTCGCCAAACCATTTCTCGGAAATTTTTAAGTATGTGCCATCTGTAATCATCTCTTGCAACGCTTTGTTTACTTCTTTTACAAGTGGATCGCTGCCTTTTCTAAACATTAATCCGCTCTGGGAGGCATCTTTATGTGTCGCAACAATTTTGATCGGTGCATTTGGTTTGTGCTTTTTAAAATCTAAAAAGGAAAGCTTATCATTGATCGTTACATCAACCCGTTTGGAATTCAGCAATTCAATTGCCTGATTGAATCCCTCAACCCCGACAAGTTCGGCTCCATATGACTTGGCAAGGTCTGCATAATTGCTGGTCAAGGACTGTGCTGACTTTAATCCTTTTATATCTTCAAAACTTTTTACTTTATTATTGTCTTGATGTGTAATAAGAACAGCAGCGGATGTAATATACGGGTCTGAAAAATTATATTTTTCCTGACGGTCAGGCCGAATTCCGACTTGATTTGCAATCATATCAAATCGTTTTGAATCTAATCCTGCAAACATGGCATCCCATTGAGTTTCCATAAAAACAGGCTTCACACCGAGGCGTTTTGCGACTTCTTTGGCAATTTCGACGTCAAATCCGGTAAGCTCGCCATTTTTATCATGAAAAGTGAAAGGGGGATAAGTTCCTTCTGTCCCAATCAATAATTTTCCTTCCTCTTTCACTTTGGCCAGCAAGTCACCGTCTTTTGTTCCACCGCCGCCAGCAGTGTTATTTTCTGCCGTTTTTTGATTTTCATTCGCATTGTCATTAGCTGTCCCGCATCCAGCTAATGAAAGAGCAAAACTTAATAATAAGACCAAAAACAATAATATTTTTTTCAAGTTTTTTCCCCCAATTCTTATCTTTTTAATCGGCATTTGATATTATAGTATAAGGAACATTTGCTGTCAAAGAATGTTTTCCATTGTTAACATGTCCAATTAAAACCAAAAAAATTATACATTCTCGGCACGAAAAAAGCTCACTTTTCCAGGTGAGCTTTTTATTGTAATGGTTCGCTTAAATAAGGTGTTAGTTTTTCCATCGTGATTTTCAGTTTTTCAGCATTTTTCCTGTACATTTTTTTTGCTTTTTCAGAATCGGTTTCAAGAGCGAAAAGCTCGAGATCTGCTTGTGCTTTTTTGATCATAGCAAGTAATAGCGGACGCGCTTGAGGGGAGGGTACGTTGATTTTGTCATCAAAAATATCAACAGTTAATTCCCCGTAAGAATCAACTTGAGCCATAAATACATTTTCAAGAAGAACTCCCAATTTCTCTAATTCAATGTTAAGCCATTTTCGTGTTTTACCTGCGGACGAAAGAGCGTCATCCAGTATTTGACCGTCCATTATTACCGTTTGAGGCACTTTTTCTTGAGCAACCTGCAAATTAACGTCTTTAGGTGTAAGCGGCTGATTTTCTTTTTTCAATAGTACACTTAATTCCCCATTTGGTTCTAACACAGCAAATTCAACATCAGCGACATTAAACACATCTTTCTGCCGAAGCAAAGCCGACATATCGTCAATCGTATATTTTTCTTTCTTTAAATTATCTTCGAGTATCTTTCCGTCTTGGATAAGAACAGTGCTTTTTCCTTCAACAATGTCGCGAAATTTTTTGCTTTTTAATGCGAAATAATCCACAGCAAATGTTGTGATACCAAAAGTGAGGATACCAATCATTCCATAAAACATGCTATCTTCGAGGCCCATAATGACTTCTCCGGCAATGCTTCCGATCGTAATTCCGGAAACATATTCAAAAAACGACAGTTCTGAAATTTGCTTTTTTCCGATTATTTTTGTCAATAAAAATAAAATCGTAAGAAATAAGATGGAACGTATAATAATTTCCAGCCACTCCGGCACTGTTTTTTACCTCCCCCGGATCAGGAATTTTTGTATTGAGGCTCTTCAAATTCAATTTCATTTTTTCGGATCTCTAAATCGTTTTTCACTTCTTGCATCACTAACATGCATTCATGAAAAACCCGCTGTGCCTTTTCGTCTTGAGAATTTAATGCAAAATTTGATAATTGGGTTTCAATGCCTCTTAAAGTTGCGAGCAATTGGTTAACGTTTGAAGCGATAGTCATCGTTTCATCTTCCTATCTATTTCATGATAACTTAAGATCATAAATCTATAATGAAAAGGGAGGCTGACTCATAAGGGTCTGACTCCCTCCGACATGACAATATAAAATAGTTTTATTTATGTTTCTCTATATGATGTATTGGAGGGGTCTGACCCGTCAGCCTCATTTTTTTACTGATTGTATTGAGGCTCTTCCTGAATAATTTCCTGAAGGCGCGGTTCAATACTGTCAATGATGGATTGAGTTTGCTTTGCGGCACTTTGATACAATTGCTTTGCATTTTTGTTATCTGTACCGAGGGCAAATGTTTCAAAACTTGCTTGTGCACTTTTTAATCCTGCTATTGTTTGCTTCAATTGATTTCCTACTGTCATATTGCAACCCTTCTTTCTTCGTTTTAAGTATTTGTTACAAAACGTAGTATGTCTTTTCTTAAATTTCTTATGTATTTTTTAAAAACGGAATTTCCTGGTGTTAAGAAATGCAAGGGTAAAAAGATACCGCGAGATAAAGAAAAGGTTCATTTTTTTGTTTACGAAAGTAATCATAATATTATTATGTTAACTAAATCAGAATGAAGCCGTATCGTCTGAAAAAGTTCTTAAAATTGTCATATGAAAATTCGGAAAATTTGTATTATAATAAAGACATCCATATCTTCCGGAGGGATCTCTTTCATGATAGAGGTGAAAAACTGCAAGCATCTTTTTTCTAATAGTAATGAGAATTATGTTTTTACGACAGATGACGGAATTGAAGTATTTGTTACAGGCGCCGCTTATCAGAAATGCATGAGCTGCGGCCATGCCGAATTCCCGCTTGAAACGAAAGAACTGATTGAATCTTCATTAAAAGAAAAACGGATTTCAAAATCCAATCAACAATTATATATAAATTTAATAGATTTACTGTAAGCCGGGTTCCCCCGGCTTTTCATTTTGGGGCCAGCCCTTATTGCTTTAACGTAATAAAGGATGATCCTTTGATTATTTTTTTAATAAAATAAATAAAGAGTGCAGAAAATATAAAATCATCTCTATGCTCAGGTTAAAATCTTTGTAGAACAGGCTTTTTCGTGATAAAATTGGATTGAAAACGTTTTATCCTTTAAAAAATAAAATTATTTTGTGAATTAAAATATTACTTTATTAAGGGGAAGGGTAAAAGAAGAAAGTATGATAAAACGGTCAAAATTTGGTTTTAAAAAACAAGTGGGGGTATTTTTGCCATGAAAAAGCCATCAACCGGTCATGACCCTGTCTGGCAAGGGTTCCATGGTCCAAACCTTGGCTATGTTATTGATCTTTATGAAAAATATTTAGAAAATCCGGAATTAGTTGACCCGGAAATAAGTGCATATTTCGAACGATGGGGTCCACCAGTTTCTGCACAAGAGAAACCGCAAACATTTTATTCCGAGTCATTAAGCGCACAGCCTTTCTTTCCTGATATGGAGAAAGTGTTTTCGGCCATTCGCTTAGCCGATCGGATCCGGTCGTATGGTCATTTGGCTGCAAATATTTATCCATTAAATGACCATGTACAAAATTCCGAGATTGTCGATCCTAATAAGTACGGTTTAAGCGAACAAGATTTATCTACAATTCCCGCAAGCATAATCTGCCTTGATGCACCGAAAGAAATTCGAAATGGCTTTGAAGCAATTGACTATTTAAAGAAAGTGTATACTGGTTCGATTGCATTTGAATATCATCACGTAGCTAATCTTGAAGAAAAAAAATGGCTCCGCCAAAAAATTGAAACAGGGGGAATCCTCCCTGCTTTTAAAAAGGAAAAACGCATTTCAATCTTAAAAAGACTGATTCAAGTAGAAGAATTTGAAAAATTTCTTCACCGGACGTTCGCAGGGCAGAAGCGTTTTTCAATTGAGGGCCTTGATTCGATGGTTCCGCTCCTTGATGAACTAATTTCAGAAGCAGTTAAAGAAGGAGCAAAAACGATAAATATCGGAATGGCGCACCGCGGCAGATTGAATGTCCTGGCGCATGTTCTGGGTAAACCATACGAATTGATTTTCGCCGAGTTCCAGCATGCTCCGAATAAAGAACTAGTGCCATCAGAAGGCTCAATCGGGATCAACTATGGCTGGACAGGGGATGTTAAATATCACCTTGGGCTTGACCGGCAAATAAAAGAAGAAAATACTGTAAAAGCAAGAATTACGCTCGCAAACAATCCGAGCCATCTTGAATTTGTCGGAGCGGTTGTTGAAGGGTTTACCCGCGCAGCGCAAGAAATACGAACAAATAAAGGGTTTCCTGAACATACTCCAACATCAGCATTGCCGATTTTGATTCACGGAGATGCTTCTTTTCCCGGCCAAGGTATTGTAGCGGAAACTTTAAACCTCAGCCGATTAAAAGGTTATCAGACAGGCGGCACCATTCACATTATTGCAAATAATACTATCGGGTTTACGACCGAATCCGCTGATTCGCGTTCGACAAGATATGCCAGCGATTTAGCTAAAGGATACGAGATTCCAATATTGCACGTAAATGCAGATGATCCGGAAGCAGTTCTTGCAGCTGCACTGTTTGCGATCGAATACCGTACAAAATTCAACAAAGACTTTTTCATTGATTTAATCGGCTACCGGCGGTTTGGCCACAATGAAATGGACGAGCCAATGACAACCAATCCGCTGATGTATAAAATGATTCGCCAACATCCAACCGTGAAAGAATTATATGGAAAACGTTTAATGACTGAAGGTTTGGTTTCTGAAGAAGATATGAAAAAGTTTGCCGAAGATATTCATGAACGCCTTCAAAAAGCATATGAAAAAGTTCCTAAAGAAAAAGTGCACCATGATTTAAAAGAAACAGAACCACCGGTAACTGTCGAAAAAGGTTTTCCTGAAATAAATACGGGAGTTCCATTCAAACTTTTAAAACAAATCAATGAAGAATTATTAAAATGGCCTGAGGACTTTAACGTCTTCGGAAAATTGGCGAAGATTTTGAAACGAAGAATCGACGCTTTTGATGAAAATGGAAAAGTTGATTGGGCATTAGCCGAAACACTTGCTCTTGCATCAATCATTTCTGACGGCACACCTGTCCGGATGACAGGCCAAGATTCTGAACGGGGTACATTTGCCCATCGCCACCTTGTTCTGCATGATAGTGAAAATGGAAAAGTCTATCTGCCACTGCATCAATTATCGACTGCAAAAGCATCATTTTCCATACACAATAGCCCTTTGTCTGAGGCTGCGGTTGTCGGGTATGAATATGGTTACAATGTATTTGCACCTGAAACCCTTGTTATTTGGGAAGCGCAGTATGGTGATTTTGCGAATGCAGCCCAAGTGATGTTTGACCAATTTATATCAGCAAGCCGCGCGAAATGGGGACAAAAATCAGGATTAGTTATGCTTCTGCCGCACGGTTATGAAGGTCAGGGACCGGAACATTCCAGCGCCCGGCTTGAACGTTTCTTGACCCTTGCTGCCGAAAATAACTGGACTGTTGCCAATTTAACAACTGCTGCCCAATATTTTCATATATTAAGAAGGCAAGCAGCCATTTTACAAAAAGAAGAAGTACGCCCGCTCGTCATTATGACTCCGAAAAGTCTTTTGCGAAACCCGCTCGTTGCATCAAACGGCCTCGAACTCAGTAAAGGAGAATTTAAATCGTTGATAGAGCAGAATGGTCTTGGCATGGATACGGAAAAAGTAGAGCGAATCCTGTTATGCAGCGGAAAAATCTGCATTGATCTTGCTGAAAAATTAAAAACTGCTGAAAAAAAGGAATGGCTTCATATTATTAGGGTGGAAGAAATTTATCCGTTTCCTGTTCAGCAGCTGAAGAAATTATTCGGCCGTTATCCAAACGTAAAGGAAATTATTTGGGTTCAGGAGGAACCGAAAAATATGGGCGCATGGAGCTTTGTTGAACCTCTCATTAAAGAAATTGCTCCACATGGGGCAGAAGTTTCTTATATCGGCCGTCGTCGACGATCAAGTCCGGCTGAAGGTGATCCAAATGTCCATAAACTTGAACAAGCACGAATTATTGACGAAGCACTAACCAGGAAAGAACAAGGGGGTATATAAGGTGGCAGAAATCAAAGTTCCAGAATTAGCAGAATCAATAACGGAAGGTACAATCGCGCAATGGTTGAAAAGACCTGGTGACCATGTAAATAAGGGCGAGTATATTGTAGAACTAGAAACAGACAAAGTGAACATTGAAATAATATCTGATTATGAAGGTGTCTTGAAAGAACTTCGAGCAAAAGAAGGAGATACAGTAAAAGTCGGAGAAACAATTGCTGTTGTCGATGTAAATGAAAAAGCATCACATCAAGTATTGCAAGAGCCGCAACAAGTAAATGAACAAGAACTAGCGAAAAAGCAGCCTGCCTCTTCTGTAAAACAGATAATACAGTCGACAGAAAGCAATCCGTCTGAGCCTGAAATGCAAGAAAAGAAAGACAGGCCAATTGCTTCACCTGCTGCCAGAAAATTTGCAAGGGAAAAAGGAATTGATTTAAGCAGTGTACCTACAATTGATCCACTTGGAAGAATAAGAAAACATGATGTAGAATTGTTTCATTCAAACGAGGGAATAAGCAGCGTTCAACAGCCGCAACCGCAAAAATCTGAACAGACTGTAACACATGCAGAATCCGGAAAACCGGCAGAACGGATTCGCATGTCGAGGCGCCGTCAAACAATTGCCAATCGCCTTGTAGAAGTCCAGCAAACAGCTGCCATGCTTACAACCTTTAATGAAGTTGACATGACCGCAGTTATAAACTTAAGGAAACGCCGAAAGGATAAATTTTTCGAAGAACATGAAGTACGCTTAGGCTTCATGTCATTCTTTACAAAAGCTGTCGTCGCTGCTTTAAAGAAACAGCCTTATTTAAATGCTGAAATTCAAGGTGATGAAATCCTGCTTAAGAAGTATTATGACATCGGAATTGCCGTCGCGGCTCCGGAAGGATTAGTTGTACCGGTTGTAAGGGATGCAGACCGTAAAAATTTTGCGGAAATTGAATCTGATATTATGGAGCTTGCTGAAAAAGCAAGAACAAACAAATTGTCATTAAATGATCTTCAAGGCGGAACCTTTACAATTACTAACGGCGGCGTGTTTGGATCATTGCTGTCTACACCAATTTTGAATGGTCCGCAAGTAGGAATTTTAGGTATGCATAAAATACAGCTCCGTCCGGTTGCAATTGATGAGGAACGGATTGAGAACCGTCCAATGATGTACATTGCATTATCATATGACCATCGCATTGTAGACGGAAAAGAAGCCGTTACGTTCCTTGCTAAAGTAAAAGAGCTGATCGAGGATGCGGAATCACTGTTATTAGAAGGGTAATGAAATTTGCAAAATTTAATAAAAACCACAATAAATTAGAGCGGTTCAGCAAATGCTAACCGCTCTGAATCTTTTCATCGTTTCTTAAAAGGTTTTAATCCTCGTCTTTTAATTTCATCTTTTAAAATCTTTGCCCATTCCTTATCCTTATCCGACTTCAGTGCATCACGATACGAGACAATCAACAATTCATTACTCATAATTTTCATTTTGCATTCCTCCTCGGAAAGTGAATGGATAGTAAAAATATTAAATTATTAACTTATTGTAAATGTTTTTTAAGCTTTTGAAAACCCATTTTCAAAATATTTTAAAAAAGACTTTTCTTTATAAAACAGATAGAATATACAACAAGCAAGTATAATGAAAGAAATGAGTTAGGAATTTGGAGGGATCAAAATGAAACTTGAAATTGACCACGTCGTTCATTTTCTTAACAGGCATCCTCTGGAAGCTGTAAAGCTGTTAAAAAATCACGGATATCATGCAGTGATGGGCGGTCGACATGAAAATTGGGGAACACATAACAGCCTTTTTTATAACGGATTGTCATATGTAGAATTTCTGGCAATAGAAGATCGGCAAAAAGCCAACGAAGCGGATAATCCCCTTGTTCAACAGCTAATAAGTGACATCGGGAGAGGTGAAGGGGTAGGACAAATTTGTCTGCGGACAAATAATATTTCTGTTTTACAATCCACGATTTGGAAAAGAGGTTTTAAAACTTCCGGTATTTTTAATGGCAGCCGTAAGAGAGAGGATGGATCAGTTATTCGTTGGAAAATGCTTTTTATTATTGAGAAAACTTTATTGCCGTTTCCTTTTTTCATTGAATGGGAACAAACAGATGAAGAACGGTTTCATGATTTAAAAAAACTGCAGATGATAACTGATGATCAGGAAAATCGTTCAATTAAATCCGTAACCTACACTGTACATAATGCTGAAAAAGCAGCGAAAGAATGGTCAAAATTATTTGATGTTCCGATACATTATCTTAAAGATGCAAAAGATATAACTGCAAGTATTCAAGTCGGAGCATTAGAAATTGTTTTTGTACAGCCTGCCACTAAAGAGAGCGATCTCTATAAAGTTTTGCACCAACGCGGAGATAGACCTTTATTAGTAACATTCGAACCGATACTTCGAAAACAGGGTTTTGAGCTGTTTGGAACCCGATATCAGTAAGGAGGTTTTTTGTATGTTGCAAAAATCTACAATTCGTACAAATAAACGGGATGAATTTTATGAGGTAACGTCTGAAGTGGAAAAAGCAGTAAAAGAATCCGGAATCAAGGAAGGGGTGGCAATCGTGTATTGCCCTCATACTACGGCCGGGATTACCATTAATGAAAATGCGGACCCGGATGTAAAACGCGACATGATTCGCCGGTTTGATGAAATATACCCTTGGCACCATTCTTTGGATCGACATATGGAAGGAAATACTGCAGCCCATATGAAAGCCAGTACAGTCGGTTCTTCCCAGCAGATCATTATTACAAACGGAAAGCTGTTGTTAGGATTATGGCAAGGAATTTATTTTTGTGAATTTGATGGTCCGCGTACAAGAACATTTTATGTAAAAATTTTACGATCAGAGTAAAGGGTCTGACCCCCTCCAACAATTAAAGTCTAGTTTTAATGAGCTTATAATGAAGCGTTTACGGTTAGGTCAAGGACCTCACTTTCAAAAGGGCGGGTACATGCTTACATGCATGAATAAAAGAGCATATTTTATATATAAATCAATCTAGCACTATTGCGGTATTCCAATCTCTTTCATTATACTTAGAAAAAGATATTCATTTAAGGAGTGGCAATTATGATTCATCAAACATGGCATGACCGAGCTACTGTGAAAAAAATAAAATGCGTCCATACTGATGCAAAAAAATACATTGTTAACCGTGCCTTAACACCTGGAAAAGTTTACGAAGTTAAGAATGAAACCGAAGAATTTTATTTTATCATCGATAATACAGGAAAAGTAGGCGGCTTTTATAAAAACTATTTTGTAGACGCATAACAATTTCTAAAAAGGGCTCACTCATAAGGTCTTACTCCCACCTGCATTGGAGGGGTCTGACTTTTTTTATTAAAGAAAGGAGTTCCAGATCACAATCGCGAACTCTTTTCTTTAACTTCATAAACATGTGAAAATAGAAGGTGGTATCTTGTCTTATGTAACTACCGGTCTTGGAGGAATCATTGGAAGTCTGCTTCGATACTTCCTTTCCGTCACTGCCTTATCGCTCTGGGGAGATGGATTTCCTTTTGGCACTTTGGCTGCTAATTTATTGGGTGCATTTGCTTTTGGGTGGCTGACAAATAATAAGGCGGTATTCCGTAAACTCCCTGCGCACATTGTAAGCGGGATCGGAACGGGGATCATCGGCTCATTTACGACATTTTCAACATTTAGTTTGGAAACTTTACAGCTTGTTGAGCAAGACCATCTGTTTTTTGCATTTTTATATGTAATCTTTAGTTTGCTCGGCGGCCTTTATTGTGCATGGCTAGGATCTTGTTTGGCAATAAAAGTAAGTAACACGGAGAAGAAAAGTTTATGAAGAATTTATTACTTGTTGCTCTCGGCGGTTTTTTTGGGGCAGTATCCCGATACTTCATTTCAAGGAAATTGAATGGCCATAATTCAAAAATTCCTTTTGGAACATTAACAGTTAATTTGCTCGGCTCGTTTTTGCTTGGAATTCTTATTGGAAAAAAACTTGGGGAAGCTGTTTACGCGCTTTTTGGAATTGGATTTATGGGTGCTTTTACTACCTTTTCAACACTGAAAGCAGAAACACTTCAGCTATTTGAACAAAAAAAAACCATCAAAGCAGCCTTTTATTTAGCTATTACTTACATTGGCGGTATAACAGCCGGCTTTCTCGGCCTGTTAATTGGGAGATCATAAATAAAATAAAAGGGGTTAGAGGCTGTCTCATAAGGGTCTGACCCTTAGGTTTTTTATACGGTGTCTTATCTAGAAGACTCATTTATCATGGTGGCTGATATGCCATGGAGGTTTGAGACAGCCTCTCAGCCCTTATTTTTTCATCAATCAATTGGAATTTTCATGACGCTTTTCAGTTGAATATAATTTTCTTGCTACGATCGTCTGAATAATTAAAAACAAACCGCCGACTGTCCAGTAAAGCGGCAATGCTGCAGGAGCATTTATAGAAACAAATACAATCATAATCGGAGAAAGCAATCCGAAAAATTTCATTTGATTTTGCTGATCGGCAGGCATATTCGATTGGGAAACTTTGAACTGCAAAAAATAGACGATTCCTGCTGCAGCGGTAATAAAGAGATCAGGATGTCCGAGATTAAACCATAAAAACGAATGGGTTGCAATTTCTCCAGAACTTCTAATCGCATAATAAAACCCGAGTAAAATCGGCATTTGGATAATAGCGGGAAGGCAACCTGCCGATAGTGGATTCACTGCGTGTTTTCGATATAAACTAAACATCTCTTGCTGCAATTTTTGCTGTTCCTCAAGTTTTTTCGCGCTTTTTAATTTCTTTTGAATTTCATCCAACTCTGGTTTTAGCAATTCCATTTTTTCTTTCATTGCCAACTGGCTTTTATATTGTTTTAACACTAAGGGCATTAAAATTAATCGAATCAAAATTGTAATTACAATAATCGACAATCCGAAATTGCCCCCGAAAAGGCCTGCAACAAAATGAATGGCCTGAGCGAAAGGTTCAATAAACATGATATGAAAGAACCCTTTATTGTCTGCTCCGTAAGCTTGACATGCGGTAAGCAAACTAGTACTGATGAATAAGATAATAAGAGATAGCGCTAAACGTTTAATTTTCATTTTATTTCCTCCTATTTTTTATTTATAAGAGAAAATAAAATGATCACCTTCATCATCGGCAGATTCTTTCTTTCGAATATATTTTATAATCCACGTTAAAAGAAAATTTGTATTTGACCGGCTTTTAGCTATATAGGATGGTATGCATGAATGTGACTTGATGTCTATGCGGGAAGAAAAAGAATCAATTGAAACATCAACGGACAAAAAGAAAATATATTGAATCGAAAGGCTTAGCAAAACACTAATATAAAAAGTCGTAAGCTGAGAAACATCCGAGACGTCAAATAAATATTCTAACAATAATTTTCACCTCTATTGAAAGCCGATGATATGAGTATATTCAGTCAAATAATATAAATCAATGGCATCCTATTTCCATGCACACAAGAAATAATACGTATAAACATAAAGAAAGTTTCGAAGAAAATATTTATAAAAATATTTTTCCTCTTAAAAACAAAAATGAGCATTCGCAACGAATGCTCTCTTGAAAGGAATTAAAAAGGTGTTTTTGCTGTTAACAATAAGTTGGCAGATATTAGCCTGTTTCTGACTAAGATTCCAATCCATGATGCAAGGACAGCTTTGATAATACCTACAATTATAAAAGGAGTAAATCCAACTGTAAATGCTTCTGTCAAGGAAAGTTCCGCAGCGACTTTCAGCCATACAGTTCCAATTGATAACGTGATCAGCATACCGATTATATTTGCAATTATGGCGTTTTTTATCGTAAAGGATGTTTTTTCAAGAAACCATCCAATAAAGAAAGCAGTAGGAATAAAGCTAAATAAATAGCCTCCCGTCGGACCGACAAGAACTGAGACACCGGCTTTCATTTCAGCGTATACCGGTATCCCTGCTGCACCAATGATTACATATAAAATAACTGCAAGAGTTCCGTATCTTGCTCCTAGAATTGTTGCGGCAAGGCCGATTGCCAGAGTTTGTCCGGTGATCGGAACGTGCGGAAGCGGAATCGTTAACTGTGCCATTACTCCGATAATCGCCGCAAATAAAGCTGTAATAATCATCATTCTTAGTCTTCGCTGTTGATTGTTCATTCGTTTCTCCCCTTTTTTGTAAACAAATAAACCGATATGGTTTACAATAATACATTATTTCAGCAAATTAACTTTGTCAATACATGACTTTACAATTAATAAGAACGGTTTGACCCCTCAATACAATTAATAATGAATTAGTAATAATAAGTTTTACTGAAATTGGTGTAGGTTATGCAAAAGGAGGGGCATACGGTCAATATTGGACGCAAATGTTCATCGGAAGGTAAAAATGACAAAAAGCACTGGGTTCCCTGATCCAGTGCTTTTCTTTGTCACTAATCTACAACAATATAAGCAATCATTGGACCATTACGATCTTTGTTAGAATGCGTTAGGCAAATAAACCTGTATATTCCTTCTTTATCAAATTGCAGGGGCACGGTTGTTTCATCATCTTGTTTGACAACTCCTTTTATATTAGTACCTTCGATAATAAATGGATGTTCTTTACCATTCACACCTAAAATGGTAAGGCGCACTTTTTCCCCTTTGTTAACAAACACGGTGCCGGGATCCCAGCGATATGCCTCAATTTCTTTCCCTCCGCTTGTTTTCGCTGAAAATTCACCAGTTACCATATGAATCTCTCTTATTTGTTCATGTTGATTTTGATCTCGGCTGGCAACAGGAACCGAGCCCGATGTTCCGAAAAACCAGATAGCAGCGGCGGAAAGTGTAATCATAAATAAAAGAAAAAACATCATAGACCCTTTTTTAAGCACTACAAATCGCAATTGTTTTCACCTCCAATCACTTGTCCATTACAATCTTATGCAGGTGAGGGGTTAATACTTGTCTGTTTTCATCTATTATTTGATTACAATCGTCATTAGACGTACTTCCAATTTAATTTCCGCAACTGACGTTATTGTTCGGGTCTTTGCTTTTATTTTTAATTAGTTTTTGGATGGAACCGGACGGTCTATTAAGCTTGGCAAACGGTACGGGATCCCTATGGATGATCTTCCTTGCGTCAGCTGTACTTGCTACTGCGCTTGGTCATATGATTTACAACAAAGCAATTCAACAAATTGGTGCAGCAGAATCGGCGATTTTTATTAATTTAAATCCTCTCTTTTCATTACTCGGGGCTTATTTATTTTTAGGAGAATCTATTTCTCTTTCACAAATTTTGGGGTTTAGTTTGATCGTGCTAGGTGTCATTTTAGGAAGCGGTATGCTGGATGAAAGCCGTGTACTTTCTCGGCGTTCAAAAGCGCTGGGGAAATAATGTGTCTGGAATTCTCCGAATGACCTCCCGATGTTAGAGAGTTGCTTCAATCATATTAATTCCGTTTCTTTTGACAAAAAATTACCCGTTTAGCCTTAAAGAAAAAAGCAGTCCATCCGATGTAAAGAATAGTAGTGTTTTTTTTGCATGATTCATTGAATAAACGTTTCGTTCGTTGACATAGATAGAGGGGGAAAAAACGGTGAAAGATCCGGTGAAAAAGCTCATCGTCGGTTCCGCGTTTGCATCGGCGCTATTCATGCTTCCATCCATTAGTGATGCGGCCTTGGGAGACTCGGATTTAAAAATAGGGATGAAAAACGATGATGTAAAACAGCTTCAGCAATTATTAAAAAATAAAGGATATTTTACATACTTTAAAGCTACGGGCTATTATGGATCTATCACGGAAAAGGCTGTGAAAAACTTTCAATCGGCTGTGGGATTGCCACAAACAGGTGTGTTTGACTGGAAAACGTATGAAAGATTAACGGGGGTCTCTCAAAAGGCAAATCCTGCCCAGACAGCTGCCAACGGCACGTTAAAAATTGGATCCCGCGGTAAAGAAGTCAGCCAATTGCAATCACAATTGAAATCGCTTGGATATTTCACTTATCCGTCCATCACCAATTACTATGGAACAATCACTTCTGAAGCGGTTCGCAAATTCCAGCAAGATTATGGGTTGACCGCCGATGGAGCAGCAAGGCCGCAAACGCTGAACAAGCTGAAAGAAGTACTGAACCAAAAAGGAAAATCTGCACCAACCAATAATAAAACTGAACCTCCACAGACAGCGATACGCTTAACGATCAGTTCGACCGGGGAAGAAGTTAAAAAGGTTCAAACGAAATTGAAAGAGCTCGGATATTTTACATACACGACCATTACGGGATATTTTGGCACGACTACCTTTGAGGCAGTAAAAGAGTTCCAAAAGGCCAATAAACTTCCAACGACCGGTACGGTTGATTTGAATACTTATACGCGATTAATGCTAGCAAAACCTTCCAAGAAGGAAAAAGAATTTAACGTTATTAATTTAATTGGAGATGCGGCGGAACTGCTTGGAACACGCTACCAATGGGGTGGAACGACTCCTGAAAAAGGATTTGACTGCAGCGGATTTCTTGTTTATGTATTCGAAAAACAACGTATTTCTTTACCGCGTACAGTCTCGTTAATTTGGAACGCCGGAAAACAAGTGGACAAGCCGTCAGTCGGAGACATTGTTTTTTTCGAAACCTACCGGCCGGGAGCCTCTCATGCTGGGATTTATATCGGAAACAATCAATTCATTCATTGCGGAAGTTCTACAGGAGTTACCATCAGCAATTTGACAAGCAAATATTGGAGTGAACGATACCTCGGGGCGAAGAGATATTATTGATACTCCTTTTATATTCCTCTATTAAAGAAAAAGCCATAGAATTAGATACCGCTCCATGGCCCATATTATTTACTTTAAAAATGCGGTACATAAAATCATGAAAAAAGATATTGCAATCATTGCCCCAACTAGCAGCCAAGCCATCTCCATATTTCCAGAGTCAAAAGCTACATAGATGGCCGTTGATGCCGTCTGTGTTTTTCCCGGAATATTGCCGGCAAACATTAATGTAGCTCCAAATTCCCCCAGTGCCCTGGCAAAACTTAAAATACTGCCTGTAAGTATTGCTCGAAAAGAAAGGGGAAGAGTAACAAATAAGAAAACTTTCCATTCATCAGCACCATCAACTCGTGCTGCATCTTCCACACCTGAATCAACTAACTCAAATCCTGTTTTTGCAGATTGGTACATTAGCGGAAAGGCGACGACAGTTGAAGCAATAACTGCTGCCAAAGGGGTAAACATAACTTGCTGCCGAAAAACAGAATCAATAATCATCCCTAGAAAGCTGTTATTTCCAAATATGATAATTAATAAGAATCCAATAACGGTCGGCGGCAAAACTAAAGGGAGCAATAATGCCGTTTCAAGTATTACTTTTCCGCGAAACTGCCTTTTTGCCAACAGTTTTGCTAGTAATAATCCGATGATTAAAACAATAACGGTAGAAATGCCGGCAATCTGTAATGAGAGCGATACAGGCATCCAAAAATCAGTGTTCATACATAAATCAGTCCAATACGTATTACTTGTAATATTAATGTCTGAACTAAATAGACTATCAACCAATACTAGGTTCATACGTATTATAACGAAAAATTTGCCATTATTCAGCACTAAAGATTATTTAAAAGCAAAAAGCAAAAAGAGGGTGTCTCATAAGGGTCTGACCCCATGTGCATTTATCAAAATACAGCACATTTATACAACATTATGTCCTATATATTGTGTTATGGGGTCTGACCCTTAGGCTTTGAGACAGCCTCTTGAGACAGCCTCTTTATGATGGTTAACGGAGCTTTTCTTCAACTTGCTGGCAAACTTCATCAGCAGACTTCCCACTCGCATCGATTACAGAGGCATTTGTAATAATATCCTGCATGCCCATCATATTTAAATCCTGGCCTGAAACGACGCAGCAAAAGCAGTCCTTTGCATCCGACTCCTGCTTTAATTCAACTACATCGTATCCTCTTTGCCGAAGGGCTTCGGAAATGTTGGTTAAAGATTGTTCAACCCCAATTTTCGCCACAAAAAACACCTCCTCCCATAAAATATCATCTCTAACTTTTCTCAAAATATTCTTTATAAAGCTGTATAAATTGCCCGGCTCTTTGCAAAAAGTATACGTGGAGGTGTTTACAGTGTCTAAACGAAAACAGGATCCGTCCAGGACAGGACTGAGTTCATCGCAAGTTGAGGGACAAGGAACAACAACTACAGAACCTGGTGAACGGCAAGCCTCTTCATCCCGCCGAAAACAAAAGCGGTCTTAATTGATTTTCAAAAACATGCAAATGAGGCAGACTCATAATGGTCTGTCTCCCTCAGACAAATACAATATACAGAATGGTTGTATCAGTCTTTGCCGGAGGAAGTCAGACCCTTCAGCCTCGTGTATTTTCAAAAAATAAATCAATTATTAAATTGAGAAGGGAAAAAGTATTTATAATTGATGAAATTTTTTAAGAGAAAAACAGGATTTTAGTTTTCAATAGCGAATGGATAAATTGAGAAGAAAATACAAGCGTTTAGACCCAATTTTCCCAAAATAGGAATACCAATAATTGGTTTTAACGCCAGAAAAGAAAGGGAATGAGAAATATTCAAATATTTTTATCAAATTTTTCATTGATTGTTCATATTTGCTATGTAGTATAAAGGTATTGAATCGCTCTTAAAAAGGAGTTTTTAGAATGGCAACAAAACAACTCATTGAGTTTGTCAATCGGTTAAGAAAGTCCGGCATTAATGTAAGCTTCACAAAAACAAAATCTGAATTTTTTTCATTGCAAAATAATAACAAGCAATCCTCAACCGAAAATTAAAAGAATAGATAAGAATAGATATGAAGAGATTCATTACCAAAAAAGCAGTGATCACACAATTCACCGCTTTTTTTCTGTGGAATAGGGCGCAACGCTAACAAAGATAGAAATGGCACTTACCTTTAAGAAGATACTTGTTTAGCTTTGTAAATATTTAGAGCTCGGCTTCGTTGACACCGCCTTATTATGTTGGTTCTGTATTATAATAAAAGCTGTTTCCATGTTATGGTAGGGAGTTTAAAACTCTTGCACGTTTTTTGATTTGTGCATTAAATTTCATTCATAATTTTCTCAAAAACTTCATCTTTATTAAAATTTTCTCCCATTGGGAATTTTTTTATGAATTTATTATTTTCATCTAATAAATAAGTGAAGGAAGTATGAATGTATAACCCGTTTCCCGGATCACGGTATTGGAATTGGAAAGTATCAGCAATTTTCTTAATTTCTTGCCGATCTTTTTCATAGTTTTTCGGATCCGCTGTCAGCATAATCCAGTTGCCGTCATTTTCAATTCCAAACATTTCCATATATTTTTTTAATACTTCAGGCGTGTCGCGGTAAGGGTCAAACGTAATTGTAATAAATTGTATGTCCTTGCCATATACCCCTTCTTTTTGAAGATCTTTTTTTAATAAATTCATTTTTTGTGTAGTAGTAGGACAAATATCAGGGCAATGTGTATACATAAATTCAACTAATTTCAATTTTTTATCGGCTTTTCCAAACGTATATTCCTCTTCATTCATCGTTATTAACGAAATATTATCAGGTATTTTTGCAGCAACATCTCGAAAAATAAAATATGAAATGCCTGCAACAGTTCCGATTATAATAAGTATTGTGCTGATTATATACAATCTTTTCATTATTGTTCCCACCTTAAAATTTTGATGAAAAAATACAAGGGTTTTCATAGAACTTTTTCACATTTAAGATATATAATTTCTATGAAAAATCCTATGGAAATTGTGTGAACATTTATTACTAACAGCATTTATATAGTTCATTTTTACTTGTCTTCAGTCAGGCACACATGATTGGCATATAAAATAATTTTGGTAAAATAAAGGTAATCAAAATTATTATGAGGAGCTTCAACATTGAAAATTTCTACATTTGTTAAATTTATTTTTCAGCTTTTCGTGTTGATTTCGCTTAATTATGCAGGGTCGATGATCGCAAAATTCCTTCATATTCCAATACCTGGTAATGTCATGGGGATGATTTTGCTTTTTATTTTATTAACTACGGGTATTATCCGCATAGATTGGATTGAGACAGCAGCCAATGTGCTGATTAAACACCTTGGTTTCTTTTTTATTCCCATTTCGGTAGGGTTAATGACTCTCGGAAGCGTTTTTTTAAATAATGGACTGGCTTTCATGTTTATCTTATTTGCTAGTGCATTTATCGGAATTGCTTTTTCCGGCTTAACTGCTCAAACACTTCTTAAAAGGAAAGAAGGGATTCAAGCTGAAAATCGCCGTCACACTTTATAGTATTTGTCTAACGACAGGAGTTTATCTTTTTTCTCGAAAAGTAGCTATAAAATATCCTTCTCCTTTTACAACGCCAGTGTTTTTAAGCACTATTATCATTGTTTTTGTTTTAATCGTTTCAAATATTTCTTATAAGGAATATGGAACAGCCAAAGAGATTTTAACATATTTATTAAGCCCTGCAACAATTGCATTAGCTGTTCCGCTATATAAGCATCGCCGCATATTATTCCGATATTTTTTGCCGGCTCTTGCCGGATTATTTGCCGGCACGTTGTCGACAATCGTATCTGCGCTATTGCTGGCTAAATTGTTCCAATTAACTTCTATAACTGCTTCCATAAGTATTAAATCGATCACAATTGCGTTTGCTTCTGAAGTGGCAAAAATAATAGGGGCCGATAGGATTCTAGTCGCTGCTTTTGTCATGATTACAGGGATGATCGGGGCTATGTTCGGACCTTGGCTCCTGAACAAATTACACGTAACCCATCCTCTTGCGAGGGGACTTTCGATTGGTACGGTTGCCCACGGTATCGGAACAGCGGAAATTGCTCGCGAGGGGGAGATGCAGGGAGCTGTTGCCGGAGTGGCAATGGGCCTTGCCGGTATTCTTACATCTGTGTTGATCCCATTTTTGCTTCCATATCTTCTTTAGGAAAACTATAGTTTGAAGCGTGATGAGTAGAAATGGACAGCCTTTTTTGGATCAACTTATAACTTTGATAGCAATACGTAAAAAAATTTGAGCAAAAATTAGCAGTTATGAGACTTAATAAGTCTCTTTTTTTATATACAAAAAAGGAAATTTACAGCAAAATCGCCGAAATGGACATTCTTTTCTGACTATTTGCACATTATTGACAATTATGAATTTTCGTACTAAAATAATTACAAAGCTCCTCAGATTCTTCTTTCGTATTTAAATGAATCTATTCTTTCAGCAAGATTTGAAACTTTGTCACCAGCACAATGAATCTACAAAATTTTATATCGCAAAGGAGGGAATTGTTAGTATTGAAATGTCTATTTATTTCGAAAGCTTTGTGATGTAAATAACCTCCTATCTTGCTAGAAATCTACCCTTGAAAAAACACATACTCTATTTACTTCCGTCAATAATGTAACCGCTTTCTATTTTTATTATCATTAGTCACAATCACACCGACCAACTATATGGATCAATACCTCATTACGGCGTGTTAGGTCGGGCGTTTGATGCAAAATGTTGTGTTTGTTATTAACATGAGACAACATTACTTAGACAGGTGGCGGAAGGTACTTACGAGGGTGCGGTTCAGTTGTGGAACACCTTCGATAAAAGCAAAGGATCACCGCCTGGTTTGAAACCATTCATTTGCGGGTTGCTTTCAAATAGTTTGAAAAGTGCATTTGGTTGCAAGGAATAAAAAGATGTTACGTTTGGTATTGATTTTGCGAGGTTCGGGCCAGAAACTTTACCCGAAAAAGAATTAAATTAAACCCCAAAGGGTGTGAAAAATCGTTATCCTGTTCAATTACCCGGGTCAACCAACATAACTCAAAGGCTGTACAAAAAGGAAAAGTAATAGTTTTAAACATTGAAGCGAATGCTTAGGCAGGCGAAGAGATTGGAATGGGTGAATCCAACAATATGGATGTGCGCGAAATGCCCTTATCCAAAGTATACCTGTTCACAATGCTCTTGCCATCTAGACATAAGGGGGTTTCTAAATGTTTCCCAATGCATTCAAGTATGAAGCACCAACATCTATCGACGAAGCGATCCGCCTCATGGATGAGTATGGATACGACGGCAAAGTATTGGCGGGGGGACAAAGTTTGTTGCCAATGATGAAGTTACGCATCGCAGCTCCCGCCGTGATTATTGATATTAATAATCTCGATGAACTTAAAGGATGGAGTGAAGTTAACGGGAAATTGCGGATCGGTGCGGTAACACGCCAATCCGAATTGGAGCATGCGACAGAACTACGTGACCAATTTCCACTTCTTTCCCGCACTGCCCGATGGGTTGCAGATCCATTAATTCGCAACCTCGGGACGGTTGTCGGTTCGCTCGTTCACGCAGATCCTGCCTCAGATTGGGGAACTGCGATGATTGCCCTGAATGCGATGGTGGAAGCAAAAGGAACGAATGGAAATCGTTTGATTCCCATTGACGAGTTTTTTGTGGATACATTTGCCACATCGCTCGAAGAAAATGAGCTTGCCGTCGCGTTGCACTTGCCCATTCCAACCAGTCTTGTTGCCGCACGCTATATGAAGCTCAAACGGAAAGCTGGCGATTTTGCCATTGCGGGGCTTGCTGTACAGGTCGCTGTTGACGATGAAGGGCGTGTGTCTGAAGCAGGCATCGGCATTTGCGCTTGTGGGCCGATCCCTTTGCGAGCCGTCAAGGCAGAGGAAGCGCTCATAGGACAACGTTTGACAGTGAAGACGATTGAGGAAGTATCCAAACTTGTGCCGGAAGATGCGGATCCTGCTGATGACTTAAGGGGCAGTACGGTCTATAAGAAGGATCTTTTACGTGTGTTTGCTGCAAGGGCACTCCGCGAAATCGCGGAAGAGTTGCATGGAAAGGTGGAGGTTCAATGAAGATCCGTGTCAAGGTAAATGGGCATCTGTTTGAATCAGATGTTGAGCCGCGTACGTTGTTGGTCTATTACCTGCGTGATGAACTGAAACTGACGGGTGCGCATGTCGGTTGTGATACAACAAGCTGCGGTGCTTGCACAGTGTTGTTTGACGGGAAAGCTGTCAAGTCATGCACCGTATTGGCCGTGCAAGCAAATGGACGTGAGGTATTGACAGTCGAAGCGTTGGATCAAGAAGGGCAAATGCATCCGCTGCAGACAGCGTTTTGGGAAGATCATGCTTTGCAATGCGGATACTGCACGCCTGGTATGCTGATGGCTTCCTATGCACTGCTGCAGAAAAATCCTATGCCGACTGAGGAAGAAATTCGTGAAGGACTTTCTGGAAACATTTGCCGCTGCACAGGATATATGAATATCGTAAAGGCCGTCCAGTCCGCTTCACGCAAAATGGCGAATGAAACTCAAGAATCATTAGAGGAGGTGGCCACAAGTGGCACTTCAACAGAATGAGTTGCGCCCAATGGGCAAATCGATTGCCCGCAAAGAGGATCCGCGGTTTATTCGCGGGAAGGGGCGCTATGTGGATGATGTGATCTTGCCGAATATGCTCTATATGAGCATTTTACGCAGTCCGTACGCACATGCCCGCATTCGTCGAATTGATACGTCGGCTGCATTGGCCGCACCCGGCGTCAAATTAGTGCTTACTGGTGAGGATCTGGCCAAAATGAACCTTGCATGGATGCCGACTTTGAATGGCGACCAACAAATGGTACTGGCCGTGGGCAAGGTTCTGTTTCAGTACCAAGAAATTGCCGCCGTCATTGCGGAGACGCGCGCCCAAGCAGAAGACGCATTACAGTTGATCGAAGTCGATTACGAGTCGTTGCCTGTTGTGGTGGATCCGTTCGAAGCGCTTGAGCCGGATGCTCCCATTCTCCGTGAAGATCGGGAGAAAAAATCGAACCACATCTGGCACTGGGAGTCAGGGGATCGAGAAGAAACCGAAAACGTATTTCGCGAAGCGACGGTCGTCGTCAAGCAAGATGTACGCTTCCAGCGTGTCCACCCTTCACCGCTTGAGCCGTGTGGATGTGTTGCTGATCACAATGCGGCGACAGGCCGGTTGACTTTCTACATAACTTCCCAAGCGCCTCATGTCCACCGGACTGTGATCGCAATGCTCAGCGGTATTCCCGAACATCAGATTCGAGTTATTTCGCCTGATATCGGCGGCGGTTTCGGGAACAAAGTGGGAGTCTATCCGGGATACGTCTGTGCAGTTGTCGCTTCGTTAAAGTTAGGTGTGCCTGTCAAATGGATTGAAACGCGAACTGAGAATATCGCAAGCACTTCTTTCGCACGTGACTTCCACATGACGGCCGAGATTGCTGCGCGCGAAGATGGCAAAGTGTTGGCGCTCCGGGTGAAAACCATCGGCGACCACGGTGCCTTTGATGCTGCAGCCAATCCGACCAAATTCCCGGCCGGTCTGTTTAACATTGTGACAGGGTCTTATGATTTCAAAACAGCGTTCGTCGAAGTGGATGGAGTTTATACCAACAAGGCTCCCGGAGGTGTTGCGTACCGCTGTTCATTTCGTGTCACTGAAGCATCGTACCTGATTGAAAGGACAATGGACATACTGGCGCAAAGATTGAAGATGGATCCCGCCGAACTGCGTTTCCTTAATTTTATTCGTAAGGACCAGTTCCCATATCACTCTCCAACCGGATGGGTGTACGACAGCGGAGACTACGAAAAAACGTTGAAACTTGCGCTGGAACGGATTGGGTATGACGAACTGCGTAAAGAACAGGCGGAGAAACGAGCCCGGGGTGAATTGATGGGAATTGGCATCTCCACTTTTACAGAGATTGTCGGTGCAGGGCCGAAAAATACGTTTGACATTCTCGGAATCAAGATGTTCGACAGCGCGCAGATTCGAGTCCATCCTACCGGCAAAGTGATCGCGCGGCTCGGTGTGCGGCACCAGGGCCAGGGGCATGAGACGACATTCGCCCAAATTATTGCGGAAGAGCTCGGATTAAGTGCGGATGACGTGTTGATTGAGGAAGGCGATACCGATACCGCCCCTTATGGATTAGGTACGTACGCAAGCCGCTCTACGCCGGCGGCGGGTACTGCTGCAGCTCTCTGCGGGCGCAGGATTCGTGAAAAGGCTCGCAAAATTGCCGCCCATCTTCTTGAGGTCGGTGAAGACGATGTGATTTGGGACGGGACCGTCTTTTCCGCAAAAGGGTTTTCGGGGAAATCAGTGACGATGAAAGATGTGGCTTTTGCCGCATACACAAACTTGCCGGAAGGCATGGAACCCGGTTTGGAAGCTACCTACTACTACGATCCTCCGAACCTTACTTTCCCTCACGGGGCCTATATCGCGGTGGTCGATATCGACAAGGGAACGGGAGCTGTTAAAGTACGGCGGTTCATGGCCGTTGACGATTGCGGCAACGTGATCAATCCGATGATTGTCGAAGGACAGATACACGGAGGACTTACGGAAGGGTTTGCCATAGCGTTTATGCAAGATATTCCGTACGATGCGAACGGCAACTGTCTGGCACCAAACTGGATGGACTATTTGGTCCCTACGTCCCTCGATACGCCACCATGGGAAACAGATCGGACGGTGACACCGTCGCCGCACCATCCGATTGGAGCAAAAGGCGTTGGAGAGTCGCCGAATGTTGGTTCTCCTGCCGCGTTTGTTAATGCGGTTGTGGATGCCCTGTCGCCTCTAGGCGTAGAGCACATCGACATGCCGATTTTTCCATGGAAGGTATGGAACATCTTGAGAGAGCACGGTATTAATGAATGATTCAGTACCTAGCAAGGATCTAGGATTAACATGAATTAAGGAGGGAAAAGGAGGCTGTCTCAAACTCAAAGGGTCAACCCATTCAAAACAATATATAGACCATCTGTATTAAAACCATTCTAAATATTGTCATTGTTGGAAGGTGTCAGACCCTTTTGAGTCAGCCTCGGCATACAAAATGGATCTAATATGGGAAACGGCAAAGGAGTTGGATGAACGAGTTGAACCATATGTCATGGTGACTGTTGTCCGGCGTGTGAGGCCTAGTTCGGCGACAGTCGGCGATAAGGCGATTGTGACTGCGAATGGAGAAATGAAAGGTTTTGTCGGCGGGCATTGTACGCGAGAGTTGATTGTCGGTCAAGCACACGAGTGTCTTCGCACTGGAGAAAAAAAACTTTTGCTTGTAACTCCGCAGCCGCCGGCCAACGTGGAAGAAGGAGTTACAGTTCTTTCAATGACTTGTGCATCTGAAGGAACAGTTGAACTTTTTTTAGAACCGAAACATGTTGATCCTTTGTTGATTATTGTTGGGGATTTCCCGATAGCGCATTCTCTTAAAGAAATGGCGCCCCAATTCGCTTTTGTGCCTCGCCAAATCTGTTTAGAAGAAGTGGGAAACAACAGTTCGGAAGATCCATTGGAGATATTACGGAATCAACTTGCTTCTTTCAAGTATACAACTGCTTATGGAGTCGTTGCTACGATGGGGTTGTATGATAGTGAAGCTTTGTTGGCACTATCCCGTTGGCCGTTGCGGTATTTGGGTTTGGTCACCAGCCCGAAGCGATGGAAAACCGTGCGCAGCGGATTGGAAGTGGCTGGGGCACCTAAAGAATTTATTGACTTTGTCACCGCTCCTGCGGGATTAGATATTGGTGCTGTAGGAGCACAAGAGGTTGCGCTTAGTATCCTTGCTCAAATCGTTGAACGCCGACGCCGGGATTTGAATTCGCAATGGGAAGGATTACCGGAAGTGAAAAGTTCAACGACCGATCCACTGCCTTCAGATGACGGTTATGTCAAAATATCTCCAAAAGTGGTGGATCCGGTTTGCGGAATGACTGTAGACTTGGAGAAGACCCAATTCCGATTTGAACTTGATGGTACTATTTACGGCTTCTGCTGCTCTGGCTGCCGAAACCGCTTTGCTAAAGATCCTGAAACATATCTTAGTCACGCATGACAAAATAACGCATTTGTTGTTGCACTGAAAGGAAATTTGTGCTTTTCTCTGGATGATCAACGGCTGAGGACAGATCTACTAAAATCTTACTCAAGGAGGAAGATGAATGCTTAAATATGGAGGAGAATATACGATCGAGTTACCGCGGGAAGAAGTCTGGGAGTTTATTACAGATCCGCAAAAAGTGGGGCCTTGTATTCCCGACTTGCTTGAGTTTAACGTAGAAGGTGATAATCGTTTTCAAGCTATTGTAAAGGTTGGCATAGGTCCTGTCCGCGGAAAGTTCAAACTCAATTGCGAATTGTCAGCTGTTGAACCGCAAGTTGTGATGGCTCTCCCGATTAATGGTGGGGGAATGGGAAGCGGAGTTGATATGAAAGCAGTTGTAACACTTAGCGACATCGACAAAGGCACCCTCTTAAAATGGGAGTGTGATGGAGCCATCAGTGGACCGATCGCGGCACTTGGTGGTCGTTTGATTGATAACCAGGCGAAGAAAATCATACAGGATGTATTTGCAAATCTGGAGAAAGCATTCGCTTCTGTGTAGAAGGGAAGAATGACTGAATGAATGAACAAGTGCGCATGCTGCAAGAGGAATTGCAACGTTCTCACTATGTGGTAGATAAAGGGCTGGCTACTGTTGTGCACTTGGCACAGCGGCTAGCCCGTCCTTTGCTGTTAGAGGGACCTGCAGGTGTAGGAAAGACGGCATTAGCGAAGGCACTCGCTGCTGTTCGTTCCGTAAACCTTGTTCGCTTGCAGTGCTATGAAGGTTTGGATGCAAGTCAGGCGCTGTACGATTGGGATTACCCAAAACAGCTGCTGACGGCACGCACGGTCTTTACTGATGGAACTGTAAACCAAGATGCACTTTACAGTGAGTCGTTTCTCATTGAACGACCGCTTTTACGTGCACTTCGTGAAAGGCCGGCGCCAGTACTACTGATTGACGAAATTGATCGCGCCGACGAGGAATTCGAGGCATTATTGCTGGAATTTCTTTCAGAATTCCAAATCACTATTCCCGAGATGGGAACCTTTTGCGCCTCTGAACCACCTATAGTTATTTTAACGTCTAATCGCACGCGTGACTTGTCCGATGCCTTGCGCCGCCGTTGTCTGTACATTTGGGTTGATTATCCAGCATTTGAACAGGAGGCGGCTATCATTTCACTGCATGTCCCGCATATTGCTCCAAAACTTGTGAAACAAATCGTGTACAGCGTTCGCAGGCTGCGCAAGTTGTCATTATTCAAGCCGCCTGGGTTAGCAGAATCGATCGATTTTGCTCAGGCGCTGACGGAATTAGGCGCACATGAGCTGAACGATGAAGTGATTCAACACACCCTCGGGTGTTTATTAAAGACGCAGGAAGACATGGAGTTGCTAAAGGAAAGGGGATTCGATCTGCTGTGGAACATATGAGGGCTGGCGAGTTAAGCTGCTTGACAGGCAGCATCGTGAGGCAAGTGACCGATTTTGCGCCTTGGCTGCGAAATCACGGATTTCGTGCTGGGGTTCCTGAAACTTTAACAGCAATTGCTGCTCTTGCTGAATTGAACCTTTCCTCCATTAATGAGGTTTGCAGCGCCCTTCGCTCAATCTATGCACGGACATCGGCGGAATGGGGTATCTTTCCGGCTTTATTTGAGCAATATTTTGGCATACGGGAAGCAGGTTTGCAGGAGAAACGCCGCCTGCAGCCAGATGAATTAATAGGTGGAACCGATGCAGGTGAAAATGCGGAGTGCCCGCCCTTAGAGACCGTAAAGGGTATCCTTGCCGGTTATCATCCCAACAATGGAGAGCGTTTTGCTTTGCGGGCGGACCAACAAGTTTTAAAAGATGTAGTTGTGCTGACCCAATTGGCAGTGCGAACGATAGATGCACCTCGCGGCCGCAAGTGGCAGTCACGAGGCAGAGAGAAAATTGACCTGCGTCAAACCATAAGAAGTGCATTGCGCCATTCAGGAGAACCATTTGAACTCAAAATGCGCCGACGACGTCCCGACAAGCCGCGAATTGTTCTAGCTATTGATATTTCCGGATCGATGAAACCTTATGCACCTTTTATTACTTCACTCGCCTGGTCATTTACTCGAGTGCGTGCGCGCACACAAATCTTTCTTTTTTCCACACGCCTTTTGCGGGTAACATCGCTTATTGCTCAAAAAGGGGTGACAGGTATTCCCTATAGCGATTTACCCGGATTGCGCGGTGGAACTCAAATTGGCGGTTCGTTGGCACTATTACTTCATCGTTACTCTAATCTTTTGCAACGGCATACGTGTGTCATTATCATTTCAGATGGATTTGATGCCGGCCATCCGGAACAAATGCATATTTCCATGCGCGACTTAGCTGCTCGCGTTGGACGAGTGGTGTGGATGAACCCTCTGCTTGGTGAATCTGGCTATGAACCAACTTCGGTGGGCATGTCGATGGCATTGCCTTACATTGACGCGTTTGTCGATGTCCATGATGTAACAACATGGAAAAAGGCAATTCTTAACGGGGCGCTGTGTTCAGCAGCACCCTAAGCCATTATTTGTAAACCTTTTTAAATGGAGGAGAAGAAGTTGGATTCAATTCAATATATAGACAAAGCTATCTTATTACTAACGTTTTCCTTCCTTATTATATATTTTTTAATGCTTGTTAAGATTGGTCAATTAAATAGAATAATAGTAAAAAAAATAATATACTTTATTTTGGGACTTGTTTTAATTAATTTTTGTTTTGGTAGTGCCTTAAACTTCTATGGACATCTTTTTTTAAGTGTCCATATGTTCCAAATGAGTCTTCTTTGCTTTTTTATTCCTGTGCTTATTCTTTCCGGATTATTCGAATTTACGGAGCATCCTCGACTTCTGTTTTTTGTTAAGCTCCGCAGCAGCAAGATTTACCACCATGCTATATTAGGCTGCTTTGCTTTTATGTTCTCCTTTTACCATTTTCCAGTTGTATTTAACAGTGTTATGAGTAATAAAACCTTGCATGATTTTTCGCAAGTCTTCTTAATGGTACTATCTTTTCTAGTATGGTGGCCGGTGGCAACCTCTTCTTACGGCGAGAAGTCAATTAAACTAAAACGTAATTATATTTATAAAATGCTTTTATTGTTGATGCCGGCCTGTTTATTTTTAATTATTGCTAACACGGGACTATATAAAGTTTATAGTGACCCAATTTTTTTAAACCAAACATTACGTATATGTTTTTCACATGATATTGATGTGAAACAATATTTTATTAAGTTTAATTTCTTATCAACCATCGGGGATCAGAGATTAGGTGGTACGATTATGATTATCTCGCATAAGTTAGCTTCTTACTGGTTGTTAAGAGGGTAATCGTTTAAGGAGCAAGTTATACTTTGGTTTAATAAACAAACATCGTTTCTTAACTCAGTACGGAGTGGGAGTATGCTTCTTTGCCGTACTTAGAAGAGTTGGTAGCTTGTTGGAGTTATATACAATTTGAATTTCGCAATAGTGATCCAATCACTAGAAAAACGAAGGAGAGGTTGAGCGTGTCACGTATTGATGAAGCGCGTGAAGTATTTGCCCGTATTGAACAAGCATGGTTAGATGGGGAAAAGACTGCCCTTTTGACGATTACTCAGGTACAGGGCTCCGCGTATCGCCTTCCAGGTGCTAAAATGATGATGACAGAAACAGGTAATATGCTGGGGACTCTCAGCGGAGGATGTCTTGAATCGGATCTTTACGGATGGGCGGAAAAAGCAATAGAAGAAGGGGAACCCCGCCTCGTAAACTACGATCTCAGTGAAAATGAATTATGGTCTCTCGGAATTGGTTGCAAAGGAACGATGGAAGTCGCCATCTTTCCCATTCATTCTGAAGATCCTTTTTGGAGATTGGTGGGGGAGATAATCAACCAGGAACGTGACATCTCTCTTGTACTTGAATTACCAACCGGTATCCGCTGCGTATTTGACGGAAAAAGTCCCGTTGCAGGGGATGTAAACGATCTCCCAGAACCTGTTGTACAGAAGTTGGTAAATCGTATCGAGAATCGAACAAGGGCGGAGATAGCTATTGTCAACGGTCGTCGATTTTATATTGACACGATGCGGCCGAGTGAACAATTGATTATCTGCGGTGCGGGGCACGACGCCATACCTGTAGCCGAGCTCGCAGCTAAATGTGGATTCCGTGTAACTATTCTTGATCCACGCATTGATTTTAATGGAAAGAAACGCTTTCCTAAAGCAGAACACTTGGTGATTGAACCCGACGAGGCCGATCCAGAGCAACTGGCGTCGAGCTGGTGGTTGATCATGAATCACTTGCAAGCAAGGGATGAAGCTGCGCTACGTCTCGCGCTAAAGGCACGGCCTAAATACGTAGGTGTGCTTGGTCCCTTATCACGGACGCGGGAAATGCTTCAAAATATCGGTGCCGAGATGAATAGCGGTCCAATACGGGCACCAATTGGACTGGATGTGGGTGCAGAGACAATTGAGGAAGTTGCCGTTTCTATCGTGTCCGAGTTGCTTGCAGCGCGATCTGCCCGCCCTGGAAAGCCACTGCATGGGAAAGAAAAAATTCATAGTTAATCACACTGAGCAATGCGACCATTTTAAAAGGCGGGAAAAGTATATGAGCGAAATTGGTGCTGTCATTTTAGCAGCCGGCATGTCTAAACGAATGGGACAACCGAAACAATTTCTTAGCTTGCATGGGAAGCCGTTATTTCGGTATTCTGTTGAAACAGCCATGCTCTCCGGGCTCCGTCCCGTTGTTGTAGTTAGTGGTGAGCATACCGACCTAGTCAAAGAATATATACGTGATTTACCAGCGGTGGTGATTTATAACCCAAATTTCGCTAAAGGTATGTCTTCTTCTTTAAAGGCAGGAGTGAAAGCTATTTGCGATCAAGTTTCGGCATGTTTTGTTTTCTTGGCCGACCAGCCTTTTATTCCTGTTTCGGTGGTTGATCGATTACGGGAAGTCTATGATATTGCAAAATCAAAAAATATCAAGATTGTTCGTGCACGCTATGCATCTGTTCCAGGCCATCCAGTCTTGTTTGCTGCAGAAATTTTCCCCGAATTGCTTCGGATTGAAGGAGATAGAGGTGCTCATCAAGTCATTCGACAACATTTATCTGAGTTAGCATACGTCGATTTTGATCATTCATTCTGGGGCGTAGACATTGATACACCGGAAGATTGGAAAATCTACAGTAAAGAAAAAAATGAAAAAACTAACTGAGTGCAATTCATTTGCTCTACTAATGTAGACTTTATTTATGTCTATAGGAAGGGAGACGAATAATGAGGTTTCAGCGGGAAATTGTTAACGTTTGGGATGCGCAAAAGCGTCTTGAGCATTGGATTCGTCCACTCGGAACAGAAAAAGTAAAGCTTGCGGTCAGCATTAAAAACTTCTTAAATAAAGGAAGTGGGGTCCGAATCTTATTAGCAATATTATTTTGCAATAAACATTATTAAGATACATCGTCCATACTTTCAACATTTTAAAGCCCCTTTCCAAGGGGTTTTCATAATTCAATAAGTAAATAAACATAAAAATTATTGACTACTGTCAATAACAAGTGAAAGGGTTGATATAGAGGATCTAAATATAGATGATACGTTTTGGAAAAATACTACAAACTAGATTTAAACATGATAAAATAAAAGTTGGATTTTAATTTTGAAGCATCATTAGGGGGTACATAAGTGAATAATCAGGTGCGAAAGAATATTTTAACCCTACAGGGGTTTTATTTATTGACTTTTTTTGGATTTGGAAGCCTTTATCCTTTATTAAGTGTTTATCTTAGTGAAACTGTCGGTTTAAATGGTTATCAGATCGGAACAATCATGTCGGCAGGACCAATTGTCATGATTTTTTTTCAGCCTTTATGGGGCATGGTTTCAGATTCTACTAATTCTCCAATAAAAATCTTAACGTTAACTACTCTTGTCGCCGGGATATTTGGGATGGGATTTCTATTTAGTATAGACTATTATATGCTAATGATCGTTGCTGTTTTCGTTGCAATATTTCAAAGTGCGATTATCCCCGTTTCAGATAGTATTTCACTCAAATATACAAGCAGGGTAAAAGTCAATTATGGCAATATCCGATTGTTCGGTTCTCTCGGTTTCGGTTTAGCCGTTTTTATAATGGGACGTATATCTGAATATAATCCTGCTGTAATTTTTTATTCTTTCTTTTTCTCATTATTAGCGGCTTCTCTTTTAGGTTTACAAATTCCGAAAGAAAAAGGCTCTCCAAATAAAAATCTTTTTTCCGGAATAAAAGAAATCTTGACTTATAAGAAATTTGTTGTTTTCTTAATCATTACGTTTATGATTTTTGGTCCTAACATGGCCAATAATGCGTTTTTCGGATTATTTGTTGAAGACAGCGGTGGTACTTACACCGGAATTGGAATTGCTTTTTTAATTGCAGTTCTATCTGAAATTCCCTTCATGAAGGCTGCGGGAAACTGGATCCAAAAAATTGGGATTTTAGAAGTTGCATTGATTGCCGGAACAGTATCACTAGTCAGATGGATTTTGTATTTTACTCAGCCAAGTTTGTCAATTGTTTATATCACAACCTTCATTCAGGGATTTTCCATTGGTTTGTTTATTCCCGCAGGTCTTCAATATATTAAAGAAATTACACCAGTGCATATTACGGCTACAGCTGTTACACTATATTCTGCTATTGGCAACGGGCTTGGAAATTGGTTTAGTACATTTTTAGGCGGTATTCTTTATGAGGAGTATAATGTTTATACTGTCTATTTATTTTTTGGGATTATGGCAATAATGGGGATATTGTTGATCGTTTGGTTAATAAAAGAAGAGAAGGCTGATTCAATTGTAAAAAAAGCAGCAGGGTAACGGGGCTGACTCATAAGGGCTGACTCCCTCCAAAAATGACAATATAGAATGGTTTTATTAATGTTTCTGTATATGTTGTATTGGAAGGATCTGACCTTTTGGTTTTGAGTCAGCCCAATTATCTCGATCTGCACAATCATAAGTTTTCATTTTGCTGGCCGATTTCTTTTCCTCCAACAATCATATTGGCTACTTCTAAATTTTTATGATTGTCGACTGAATCACCCGGAAAATTTTTGCTATTTGGGAAAACATCATCCGTCTGGATTGTAAATTCATGATTTTTTGGGGCATGTGTCAAGTACTTTTCTTCTCTTTTTTGCATCATTTTCAACTCCTTTACTAAAATTTTTCTCTTTATTGTCGAATGTTATTCATGAATAAATAAAAAGAAGATGAAATAGGCATACTAGAAAAAAAGGGGGCAGCTTATGTATTTTGCAAAGAAAGCAGCAGAAGAAACAGAAACCACTTTTGTTGACACAAGTGTATATGCATGTGAATCTCCTTCATGTAATGGCTGGATGAGAAAAGATTTCGCAACTGAAGATTTAAACTGCCCGATATGCGGAACAAGCATGCGTGAAGAAACGAGAGAACTTCCGCAAATTCGAACCGATTTTAATCCATTCAGATACAATTAAAAAACAACTTCCAATACAAAATTCCTCTAGGTAATATTTTTTTGTAAAATCTCGTTTCTTAAGAAACGCCCTCAAGTGAAAAATTGGGGGCGTTTTCGTGTTCATGGGAAAGTTTATGTTTTTAGGTATTTTTTCTAAATTTCGTATATATTTTCGAAAGCAAAACGGGAGTCTGCCTATTTTAAAAATTAATCCACGCCTGTCTAGTCCAAAAAAACAGTTCATCAATAATATATAGTAACAGGTAAATGGAGGTGAAAAATATGAGCGGCGGTTTCAACAACAGCTTTGCGCTAATTGTAGTATTGTTTGTATTGCTCATAATTGTTGGTTGTTCTTGTTTTAGATACTAGTAAATGCGCCTCCTTATTCTCCCTGTAGGCCTGGAACCTCCTTATAGAAAAGCGGCTGTCAAACGGGCAGCCGCTTTTCGTAGTGTAAAAAAGAGGCTGTCTCAAAGCCTAAGGGTCAGACCCCATAACACAATATAGGACATAATGTTTCATAAATGTGCTATATATTGATAAATGCCATGGGGTCAGACCCTTATGAGACAGCCTCTTAAAATATTCATTATTCTTCTTTTTTAGATAAGCACCGATCACATTCCATTAAATAAGATTCAGCTTGTTCTGTCATAACTTGGCCGCACTCCGGACAAACTTTTTTAGGCAGATTTTTGTAAAATTCCACTGGACTTTGCAAACTTTGCAACATGTTAATTTCCTCCTTTTTATAGTACAGATTTTTTTGTTCTATCCTGTTGTAGTACAGTATACACCATAGTCTTATCATTTGTGTAGTCTTAATTTAAATTTTTTTTATTTTTTATAGAAAGAATTATCTTTATATAATGGGTAAAAACCATAAAAATCAGAATATTCAATTTATTTGAAATGCTGGCGTTATATACTTGTCAAGATCTTAATTTAATTATAATCTCCCTGTTCTTTTTCTCAGACAAATTCATGTTATGATAATAACCGTTAGCTGAATAAGCTATAGGAGGTTATTAAATGAAAAAACACTTATACTCAATGTTAGCAGCGGCAACAATCTCTGGAATAATCGGTGCTAACGCCCAGGCAGAAGAAATTGTAGTTAAAAAGGGAGATACGCTTTGGGAGATCTCTCAAAAATATGATGTAACAGTAGAAGATCTTAAGAAATGGAACGGGCTATCTTCGGACGTAATATATCCAAATGATAAGTTAGAAGTACTGCCGGAAAAACATTACATAGTGAAATGTGGTGATACGCTTTGGAACATAGCCAAAACAAATGGTGTCACTGTTCAAGATTTAAAAACATGGAACAACCTAAATTCAGACTTGATTAAACCTGGATTGAATCTTGTGATCTATCCGACAGCTGACGGAACAAACACAGGAACTCCGTCTTCATCAGCACGGTCGGTAAAAGCAAGTTCTGCGCAAAACAAACAAACAGCTGTGAAATCAGCCGTAAAACCACAACCTGTACAAAACAAGCAAACAACGGCGAAAACAGCTGTGAAAACGGCAACTTCCAAAGCACCGGTTGCAAATGTTGCGAAAGAACTTACTGTAACGGCTACCGCCTATACTGCAAGTTGTGCCGGGTGTTCAGGTGTTACTTCAACTGGGATAGATTTAAAAGCCAATCCAAATGCAAAAGTAATTTCAGTTGATCCAAGTGTAATTCCATTAGGTTCAAAAGTATATGTTGAAGGATATGGATATGCCACTGCTGCGGATACAGGAGGTGCAATCAAAGGAAATGTCATTGATGTATTTATTCCTTCTAAAGAAAAAGCAGTTCAATGGGGAAGAAAACAAGTAAAAGTAACGATTTTAAAATAATTTCTTGAAAAAAGGAGCAAAGGGTCAGATCCCGCTAATAAAACTAATATTAGAGGGGTCTGGCCTCATTCTTTACCTTTTCTTCTTTATTAATCCTTTTGGGAGGCGTCCGGTACATAATTCCTCTTTTTGAAAAAAAACTGATGAAATAACTTGCCGATATGCGAAAATGTAATTGCAGTTGCTCTGATATTTGGCTGAACCGTTCAAATATGTTTTCTTTTAAATGATCAAGCTGCCTTAATAACTTATGACTAAGTGCATCCTGTTGGTCAAGCCTTTCCATTACAGTTTTATGATAAATTTCTTCATTATTAAGTTTTTGAGAAATATCATTAAAAATCGATTGCTGGTTTTCAAGCTGGTGCTTAAACTCCTGATTCAGCCGGCCATATTCTTCTAATTTAGTTGCAAGCCCCTCAAACCTTTGATCCTGGAATGAAAGCTGATCAAGAATTGCCTGATGCACGAGTCCTTCTCCTACCGCTTGTTTCTCAATCCCTTTTTGTAATTGTTCTAATTCATGCAGTCTTTCCAATATAACTCGTGAAGTTTGTTCATGTTTTTTTAACAAAGAGGCTAAATGCTCGCTAAATGTTTCCTGATGTTCAAACCGGTTAAGGACTTCTTCAAAATAATTGGTTTGCTCACTCTTTGCATTCTTTAAAAGACCATTGACTTCTTGAAAGGAATCGTTGAGCTGTTGATTCACAGATTGCTGCTGTTCAATAAACTGAGACACATAATTAAGATGAAACAAATTTTGGTTTGGATCTTGAGGTGAAGATTGAGTTATATATAATTTCGGCTCCATTTTCCCATTAACATACAAAGTCATAGTAACACTCCTTTACAAACGTAAGGTATTGCAGGGACAGTGGTACTATATAATATGAAGTGACACATAAAATTGTTTACTTCCCTATTATTGTGCGTGTGAAAATTAACAAAAAATGATAATAATCATGATGAGTAAGATTTTATTTTTAAAATTATGTCATTTAGTGCAGAATTAATATCAGCAAGTTTATTTGAATAAACAGAAAGATTTTTATTATAAAGCTGCTTTGCTCTTGAATTTTCAAGGAATTGCAAAAGGTTTTCTTCAAGGCGAGAGTCATTGAAAGAGAACAGTTTATTTACTGAAAGCCCTGATTCAATTAAAAAATCCCGATTCATTTCTTCTTGGCCGGGAAGTGCATCTAAAAGATAGATTGGAATTTTTTTTATTAAGCATTCACTGACAGTCACTCCGCCAGGCTTTGTAAGTATCAAGTCCATATGATCATAAAGTTCATTCATTTCCTTTCGGGACGAAATATATGGTAGAGGAATGATCAAAGGATTGTTCAACATTTTCAGTTTAAAAAACAACTTATCGTTTTTTCCGCACAGTACAAAAAACTTTATTTTCCCGGATAACTTGTTGCTTGCAAATAGCTTTTCAATAGCACCGACCCCCATGTTGCCGCCAGAGACAAGAACATGATATAAAGAACCGTTGTTTATGGAACGATTTCCACGATTTCTGCTTACAAAAAGAGGATCGACCGGAATTCCAGTAACGGCAATTTTCTTAGAAGAAACACCATTTGCTTCAAGAAACGTTTTTACTTTTAGACTGGGAACTAAATGGTAATCGATATGCCTGATCCCCCATACATTATTTATAAAGTAATCGGTATATGCATTCACAATAGGAATCGGAAGGTCTTCCTTGGTTTTAAGAAGATTTAAAAGATACGAGGGGAGACAGTGAGTGCAAATAATTGCGTCAGGTTTTTCTGCATTAATCAATTCCTTCATTTTACTAATAAAAACGAGTTCATAAAAAGGAAGCCTTTTTTCAAGACTGTAATTTTTGCATGCGTTGTTTTTATAAAGCCAACTATAAAAAGAGGGGAGCGACTTTATCGTTTTTAAATACAAACTTGTAACCATCTTTTCAGCAATTGGCGAAGTATAATGAAATATATCCACTTTTTTTATTTCAATAGAAGAATCAATTTGAGTAATATAGGCTTTCAGTGCATCAGCAACTTGATGGTGACCCGAAGGAATTTGCATAAATGGTAGTAATAAAATTTTCCTCATAGTCGATTTCCTTTTTTGTCTTTAACTTTTACAATCGTTTTCGTCTTCATACATTTTCCTTTATATTCCCATGAATTACCACTAGGACTTCCCCTTTATCCCTACTATACTTGGTAAATGGGAGGGGATAAATAATGCTTTTTTATTTCATGTTAGTTTTTTTTGTTTATCTTGGTTTAATTTTTTATAAAGCAAATAAGAATACTCGCCATGTAATGGTAAATACAATTTCCATATCCCGAAAAAAAATAAAAATATTAAGGTCCTTCACCTTTCAGATATCCACCTTGAAAACATTTCAGTCAGCCCTGATAAGCTGTTTGAAATAATTTGTAAACAGCCTGTTGATTTCATCGCTTTAACTGGAGATTTTTTAGATAGAAAAAGAAGCATTCCAAAACTAGCAAACTATTTAAAAATCTTACAAAAAGCAACTCCGAAATATGGAATATATGCAGTATTTGGAAATCATGATTACGTCTTAAAAGGAAAACACTTTGAAGATCTGAAGAAAATGCTTGAAGAGCATGGTTGTAAGACACTTCAGAATGAGAACGTGACTCTTTGCGTTGATGGGGAGAACCTTAATATTATCGGCATCGATGATTACAGCACAAAGCGAAGTGATATAAGAAAAGCTTTTCAAGGAGTGCCGGATGGGTATAATTTAGTTTTAACCCATGATCCGAATGTTGTACTGGACATGGAAGGTTTTGATTTTGACTATCTTCTGTCCGGCCATTTCCATGGCGGGCAAATTCATTGGCCAAAGCCTTACCATCTCATCAAAATGGGAAAACTTGTGCGTATGAAAATGGTAAAAGGCTTGCATTACCATAAGGGGAAGCCTTTTTATATCAGTGAAGGTTTAGGCCAGACCGGGGTCAATATCCGCATCGGAAGCCGTCCGGAAATTACGTATCACGAAATTTCATAAAATAAACCACAAGAGACTGACTTATAAGCGCCGGATGGTTCTGACCCTTTGCTTTTGAGTCAGCTTTGTTTTTTAGTCATTTTTCATAAGTTATTATTTCAATGTAGATCGGATTTCACGAAAAAGAAATATTGTGATGTATAGTTCCTCATTTTCAAGGAAAAATTAAGCGTGAAAGGTGGATGATTTTAAAATGAAAGATAAGAAAACCCAAAACAAGGAAGAACCAAAAATCGCACCTGGGATGGATGACAGTGAGGAATTGGAACAAAATGCTTCAGAGGATGAAGTAAAAAGAGGCGAATATACACGTGTTACTACATTATCTTATGATGAAGTAGATCCAAGCTGAAAATGTAAAAATATAAGCTTTCCCGAGAGCTGACTCATAAGGGTCCGATCCTCTCCGGAAATGCAATAATTAAAAAAGAAGTAATATGGTTTTCCCAATGGGGCAGAATAATAAAGATCAATGCACCAAGGAGGCTTAGATCATGCCGAGAGGAAAAGAATTGGAGCAATTGCCAATGTCAAACACGCCCCCCGGGATGGGAGATAGCCAGAGCAAAATGAACAGAACATCATTAGAAGGCATCACGTCAACTGATTCTCCATCTCCGTCTCAAATATCAAGAAAAAAGATGAAAGAAGAAGGCCGTTAAAAGGATAAACCGGCCTTTTTTTATTTTATGCATTTAACTAAAAACCGTACAAGTGTATAGAATACTTTTCCAACCAGAAGATCATTTGAGACTACATACAAATCTGGGAATATTTAAAGAGAAATTTTAATATCATATATGGAGGAGCCTATTTGTAGCACTTTTTTTTGGAAACAAATTGAACCGGATTTGTTTCCGTGGAATCTGAATAAAAGGAAGGTGGAAAATACATTGAATCGTGCAGGATTCGGGATTCGCTTAGGAGCATTATTTATTGATGCGGTGATTTTTGGAATTATTTTATGGATTTTAGAGTTTATTGTTCGTTCTGTTTTTGGGATTTCCGATCAAATGGATCCTAACGCAGGTCTTCCTGTTCTAGGAGCTGGGTTAATAATAACTAATTTGGCCAGCTTTATTTTAGCTTTGATTTATTATGTATGGTACCCTGTTCTTTCAAATGGCCAAACTTTCGGAAAGAAATTTACAGGAATACGAGTTAAACGTACGGATAACCGTGATCTAACTTTTTGGACGATGTTCTTGCGTGAAATAATCGGAAAACTATTATCAACATTAATTTTATTTATTGGTTACTTAATGGCCTTAGGAAAAGAAAAAAGAGGATTGCATGACTATATAGCAAAAACAGAAGTTGTTTATATAAAACAATAAATTCAAATGAGAAAAGGGGAGCCTTTACCAAAAGGTTCTCCTTTTTTGCGCAAAGGGAGTTTATAACATAACATTGTTACGAAACATTGAGAAAGAGTAAAATATAACATTGTTTTGTTGTATGTATTATGTATGAAAAGAGTCGCTGAATTAAACTGGAATACTTTTCGAAAAAAAGATCTTATAGATTTAACTGGAATATCGTTTGGTCAACTTTATTGTAAAAAAGAGTGGAATACAGAATCTTATTATGAACGATTCGGGAAATTCCCCAAGAGATTTATGCAATAGCATTTGCTATTTTTATGCTATCATAATGATAGCAATTAATATCATAATGATAGGGGGATCATTCATCATGAGTGAACAAAATAAAATACAGGTTAATGTAAGACTATCAAAAGTAACAGTTGAAAAACTGGATGAAATTGTTGCATACTATCAAGAAAATACAAAAATCGGTAAAGTTTATAAAGGAGACGTCCTAACCGACATTATCGAAAAGTCATATGAAATCATGAAAAAACAAAAATCAGCACAAAAAATGTTTCAAAAAAAATATTGATGACAAAAATCATACAAGTTTCTCAATTCATATGAATATATTAAAAGGGTGATAACATGAGAGAAGTTAAATTAATCGATATATATCAACATCGTATTTCACAAAAATATCTTAATCGCTCGGGAATGGCTCATGCTATCGCTGTAGCCTATCACGCGTTTCATTTGGCTAAGGAGCAAAATATTGATGTTGATAATGCTGCAAAAGCAGGGTTTCTTCATGATATTGGCCATTATACATGGTATAAAGACGATAAATGGGATTATGAACTCTATCGAAAAAATGATATACACGCTATTAAGGGAGCTGAACGGGCACATAAATTATTGATCCGTTTGGGTGAAAATCCTGTAAAAGCAAAAGAAATTGCTCTGGCGATTCTTTTTCATACGGATTCCTTTTTACCAGGAGGAGAAGTAGTTAGAACTCCTTTGCAAAACATTATTAAATTAGCGGATGAAAAAGATGAAGAACCGGGAGGCCTTCACCACTACCGGAAAATTGATAGTGAGCGTGCATTTAAGATGCTGCAGCAACTTGATAATCAAATAGATGCATGGATTTGTGAGAAAAGCTGACTTTACAGAATTGGGACTGACTCAATAGCAAAGTACGAGACCCTGCCAATAATCTACATATAGACAAACACTAATAAGATCATTCTATATTTTGTTATTATTGGAGGGAGTTAGACCCTTATGAGACAGCCCCTTTTATTCCTAAAATGTTTTATAGAAACTAATTGCTTCATTTAGCATGAATGATGTTTTTTACAATTGAGAAATGGCATCAAAATGCTTTCTCACGTAATGAATGTTAATTTTTCATTCCCTCCATGAACATTGTTTCCATTGGCAGTAGACCGGAAGCCGGAGATACTTTGCGAGGTTTATAATTGATCAGGTCCGAAGAGTAAACCTTAACAATTACTTTGCCTCCGTAAACATGAGCGCGAATAAGGATCGGCTGATTGTAATTATTTTCAAAAATAAAATCCGGACCATACCAACTTACTGTTGCATCCCGGCCCTCCGGCACATATGGAACACTTTTGCTATGAGAATACCGTTCCAATATATGTATTCCCGCATTGTCAACAGCATTAAAAAGTGTTGAAGAAACCTGGCAAATCCCTCCGCCAACTCCTTCAGACAATTCGCCTTTTACAATAATCGGGGCTGGCAAATAACCTTTTTCAACCGTTCTTTTGCCTACAACACCATTAAAGGAAAATGTTTCACCTGGAAAAATGACATGGTTATTAATTGCTTTTGCAGCTAGGATAATATTAAGCGTACGATTTTTATTTCTTGGATTAAAATAGGTTATATAGTGGCCTATCTGTTTTTCCCTTATATGCGATAGAAGCTCACTGTCCACTTTTGGATAAAGTGAAATGGTTGGTACTTCAATTCGGGAGGGGCCCTTATTGAAAAAATAATCATAAATTTGTTCTGTAATTGCAGTTCGATTTAACTTAAGCCCTGCCTTTTCAGGGATGATTTTTCCATTTTCATCAATGAATGCATTTACTGGAGCTTGATATACTAGCTGATCGAGTTTTTCCAAAAACCCTTTATATTTTTCTTGATCAATAAACGGTTCAGCGAGAAAAGGCAGAGAATACTCCGTCCGGCTGACGGAAGAGATCGTTTTTCCTTGATGTTCCACTGTCAAATGATCAGTTGAACCGATAGATTGCAGGGATATAAAAAGACCAATTATCAATGAAATTTTCATAAGAAAAATACCTCCTAACTATAGTATGAGAAGGGAGGCATTATTTTATGTCAGGCTGACTTTTCCAATCAAATAAACCGAATTATATACATCAACAAGATCCTTCATTCCTTCTATCAATTGTCGTTCATTTACAAATGAGTAGCTTAAACGAATCCATGAATCCAACTCATTGAGAGGATCACATATGTTTCCCGGTACGAATGAAATAGATCGTTCAACACTATTCGACAGGAGTGTTTGGGCAGAAATCTCTTCAGGTAATTTTACCCAAAGGTTAAGACCTCCCTTAGGACTGGTCCACTCCCAGCCTGTAGAAACGATCACTTCTTCCATAATTTCCTTTCTAATGTTTAATGCAATACGCAGCTTTTCAAGGTGCTGTTGCATTCTTTCTGATAGAAAATAATGCAGAAACATCTTTTGATTAAGTAATGGTGTCCCGTTATCCGAAAGTGATTTTGCCGTTAACAGGATTTTCATTAAAGGTTGCCTGCATGCGACCAAAGCAATCCGTAAACCAGGGGCAATGTATTTGCTATAGCTGCGAATATATATGACATACCCGCCCGTATCATATCGGAAAAGAGGTGCGGGAGGTTCATGTCCGAAATATATATCATGAAACGGATCGTCCTCTACTAAAAGACACTGGTATTGTTCGGCTAATTCAGCCAACCTCTTGCGCTGTTCAGTCGGAACGGTATAGCCTGTCGGATTATGGAATGTAGGGTTCAAATAAAATAAACGGGGTTTGTACTGCTTCATATTTTTTTCAACTTGTTCGAGATCATATCCATACGGAAGAATATCAACTGGAATGATGGTTGCCCCTTGGTGACGAAAAATATCAATCGCCGCACTGTAGGTTGGCCGCTCCATTAACACAGTATCTCTCGGTTTGACAAATGCTTGTGAAATCAAGTTAATCGCTTGTTGTGCACCAGAAGTAATGATTAGTTCATTGGCGTTGACATATAACTGATGCCGCTTTCGGAAATAGTGGGCTAACGCTTCTCTAAGTTCTCCGTCGCCTTGTACAGTGGAATAAGTTCCTAATACTTTCGGATATAAATCGAATACCTTTTTAATATAATCTGCAAAATAATGGTTTGGTAACAAATTTGGATCGATAAGTGCCTGAGAAAACTGATAAGTAACAGGTATTTGATGAATCTCTGAAAGATAACTTCTTTGAACACGTGATGTAAAGATAGGAAACTGTATATGTTCAAATCCTTCCAAATTGCCCGGATGTATATAATAACCTGATTTATCTTTCGCATACACTTTTTCTTCTTCTTTTAATCTTTGATAGGCTTTAAAGACAGTTAGACGGTGCACATTCAATTCCTTTGCCAATTCACGAACAGATGGAAGCTTTTCATGAGCCCTCCATTCCCCGCGATTGATCCTGTTTACAATATAATCATATACATCCTCAAAAAGACGGTTTGAGTTCTTTTTCAATGGCATCAGCTCTCAACTCCTTTATTTCTTAATCTTAACAGATTCCTTTCTTATCTGTTCTATTTAAATTTATCTGTTCTGTTTGCCTCCTATTATGATAAAGGCAAAAGGAGGAATTTTCATGGTTATTCTAAATTATTTCATCATGTGTTTTATTTTTGGGACTACTTTTTTAGCGATAAAAATAGGAATGGATGCAGGTGCCCCGCCATTTATGTCAGCAGGGATCCGATTTTTTCTGGCAGGTTTCATTTTATTTATTATGATGAAAAATAAAGGGAAGGCGAATATGTCGCTTCTTGTTCGAAAGGAGATGCTGTTGTCAGGTTTAGGTTTAACTTTTGGTACGTTTGCGACTTTATATTGGGCTGAACAGTATGTTAATTCAGGAATTGCAGCTGTGCTGTCTGCTACAGGCCCCATGATGATATTATTAATCCAGACATTTATTTTGCGTAAAAAATTAAGTAACAAATCGTTAATTGGATGTTTCATTGGATTTGCAGGAGTAATTTTATTACTGTCATCCAGCTTTACATTTGAAGCTAATCCGCTTTGGTTTCTTGGGAGTATTGTGATTTTGATGGGAGAGGTCTGTTATGCGAGTGGGGCTTTATATTCCAAACGTGTTATTGGAATTTTTAAAGAAATATCGCCGATTGCATTGAATGCAGCTCAGATGATGTATGGCGGAGCCCTTCTCGTTGTTTTATCTTTGTTTACTGAAAAAATTGATGTCGAATCGATAATATCCATAAAGGCGATGGGATCTCTCCTTTATTTAATTATCGTTGGGTCTATGGTTGGACACAGCTTATTTTATTGGCTTGTTGCCAAAACAAACCCGGTTTTCCCATCTACATGGCTATATATTTCACCACTTATCGCTATATCATTAGGTGCACTATTGAATAATGAGGCTGTCACATGGTTAATGGCAGTAGGTGCAATAACGATTATCTGTGGAACTCTCCTTGTAAATTTAGATGCTTTGCAAGAGGTAATCAAAAAACCGATTCTTTTGAAAAAAAGAACTTATTAAGCAAAACAACAAGAAAAGTTTCATGGTTGTAAATGCGATTAAAATCATATGTTGACGGCAGGCATGGGTGTTTCCTTGTCTGCTTTTGTATATAATAATCTTTCTTTCTATATTATAAGACAAAACGGTAAATAAAAGGTTATAGTGGTTGATACAAATATGTTTTCTTTATGAAATGAGGTAAAAGAAGGGAGGAATAAGAGCTTCCTTCCCTTTTGTTTATTGATGCTTTCCATAAGAAGTAATCCCACTCTTGCAATCTCGTCCGGATGATTTGACGACTATTTCTCACTCAGAGCCGGCAACTGCACACCACAGTCTTGCGACAAGCTTTAAAGCAGTGGGGGACTGGCCCTTTTATCACAACCAGAATATTTTATTAAATTAATTAAGTTTGACACTAATCGGATAAAGGTAAGGCTCTTTTGGTTCATCGATTTTTTTCCAACTATTTATTTTAATTAGTGGGAGCCTGGTGCCATTAAAAGTGGTAACATCAAGTGTTCCTTCCGCCTCGATCCATGTATCTGGGGAAAGTGTGGAAGCTTCCGGAAATTCAGAAAGAAACCCGATAATTTCGGCGTCAGCGACGCAATGCGTGATTAAAAATCGTGATATAACAAGTTGATTCGTCTGAAACCCTTTTTCTTTATAAACAAAACCGTTTAATTGAATCTTCCTTCCTTTATACTTATCGATATCGATACTGATCGCATCATAATAAGAAGAGTACACTAGATCATTCATTAAAATGGCTGATGTATTTTCTAATTCTTTCATTAGCTTCTGATATTCCTCTTCCGTCATTTCATTTGGATTGACAGGAACATTTGAATCATGGGTGATCGTACTTCTTCTATCTTGCCCCTCGCTGTTCTCCGTATCAGGTTCAGAAGGATTCCCTGCGGAGGCGCTTTCTTCTTCAATTTGTCCGCCTTGTCCGCCGCTTTTTGCCTGATTGGATAAGGAAATCATTGCTCCTTTTTTATTGGCGATTGACGCATCCAACGCTTTAGCCGGCAGAAAAATTCCCGTTAGCAAAGGAAAAACAATAATGAAATAAGAAAGTGCTTTTTTAAAAGAAAATGGTGAATCCCCATGATCATGATGGCTGCATTCATGCCCGTCATGACAATGGTGTTCCTCCTTTGCTAATGTCCACACCCTGGTAAGCTGAACCATAAATAATAGTAGAAAAATTATAGCTGCCGCCTGGCTAAGATTTTCGTATTTAGGGTTAATAAATTTCGTCATCTCGCCGGTAAAATGCAGTTGTAAAATTAGAGCGGAAAAAGTAAACAGTATTAATGCTCTAATGGCCTGCTGAACATGAAATTGCATCTTTTTCTCCCCCTCATATAAATGGATGCAGAAGCATCAATGCAGTAAAAACAGAGATCGTGATGATCACCAAAACGCCCAAAACAAACCTTGTCCGAAAAACGCTCAGCATCATGATCGTATTTTTTAAATCAATCATAGGGCCAAATACTAGAAAACCTAAAATGGAAGTGGTGGGAAAAATGCTTGAAAAAGATGCTCCGATAAAGGCATCCGCTTCCGAACAAAGAGACATAATGTAGGCAAGCCCCATCATAACAAGGGTGGAAGAACCTAGTCCGCTGCCTGCCTCAAGCAACGATTTAGCCGGTAAATATGTTTGTACAAAAGCCGCGAAAAGTGCCCCAATGATTAAATATCTGCCCATATCAAAAAACTCATCGATAGAATGCTTAAGCATACTCCAAAACTTTTCGGTAAACGACAGACGTTTATCGCTTGAGTGTGAATGCACGTCCATTAAAGGGCCAGTCTCTTTAAACTGTCGGCCTTTAAAGAGGAAGCTCACTGCAATTGCAACAAATATCGCGATAAAGAACCCGATAATCATCCTCAAAAGTGAGATTTTTAAATTATTCCCAAATGCCATGTATGTAGAAGCAATTACGATGGGATTTATGAGCGGACCCGTTAGCAAAAAACCAATTCCTGCGTAAATAGGAACCCCTTTGGCAACAAGTTTCCGGACGATCGGCACAATACCGCATTCACATGCAGGGAAACATGCTCCGACGACGCAGCTCATCATGACAGCCAAAAATTTGTTTTTAGGAATACACCTTTGAATATGCTCTTCTTTAACAAAAATTTGGATCATACCGGCAATGAGGACACCGATCAAAACAAAAGGCAAAGCTTCTATTAAAATACTTAAAAATATCGTATTTAAATTTAATAGAGAAGGTGGGAGACGCCAGCCTGCTTCATTATTAACCGTTATATTTATTCCAAAGGATAAGAAATAAACGGCAAAACCAATTATGAAAATTCCAGTGAAATCGAGCAAGTATGAACGAAATAGACGATCCATAATGACCTCCAATTAATCAAAAATATAATACTTGTCAATAATATTTATTAATAGAATTCATTTTTAAGAATTGTATTTACTTATTTATTGGAAAATCTATTATTTGCTGGATGGCAATATATCTTATTAGGACTATTTGTTCTTATTTTTTAGTCAAATTCCCGATCTTGACTTTCCTTTAATCTATACCATACAATGAAAATCGTAATCATTCCTATTTTAATCTAAACAAGGAGGATAAAAAATGCGAGTTAAAATCACGCTTCAATGTACTGAAACAGGTGACAGGAATTACATAACGACAAAAAATAAACGAAACAATCCCGAAAGACTTGAATTAATGAAATACTCACCGCGGTTGAAACGTCGTACTTTACATAGAGAAACGAAATAAGATCTTGGAAAGCAATTTGAAATGGCGTAATTGCCGGAATCATTTGGAGAAATAGCACAGTATAAATCGTAATAATTATGATTTATTGTAAATATTTTTTTTAAGGAGAATCAATATGCATGATAAAAAAATACCAGTCACCGTTTTGAGCGGATATTTGGGAGCAGGAAAAACAACGATATTAAACCATATTTTAAAAAACAGGGAGGGTTTGAGAGTAGCTGTCATCGTCAATGACATGAGTGAAATCAATGTTGATGCAGATTTAGTTAAACAAGGGGGAGGGTTAAACCGAACCGAAGAGAAACTTGTTGAATTATCAAATGGATGCATTTGCTGCACTCTGAGGGAAGATTTATTGAAGGAAGTAGAGCGGCTCGTACAGCAGGGGAATATTGATTACATTATTATTGAATCTACTGGTATAAGTGAACCCGTACCAGTCGCTCAAACATTTTCCTACATTGATGAAGAATTAGGAATCGACCTGACGAAGCATTGCAGACTTGATACAATGGTTACAGTCGTCGATGCGAACCGATTTTGGCATGATTTCGCATCAGGGGATTCATTGTTGGAGAGAAGCCAGGCCGCTGGAGAAAATAACGAAAGAACTGTTGCCGATCTATTGATCGATCAAATTGAATTTTGTGATGTTCTCATCCTGAATAAGTGTGATTTGTTAGATCCTGAACAATTAAATCAACTGGAAGGGTTTCTAAAAAAACTTCAGCCCGAAGCAAGGCTGATACGTACTGTAAAAGGAGAAGTCTCTCCTTCTGAAATATTGAATACAGGTTTATTCGATTTTGAGAAAGCAAGCCAATCAGCAGGATGGCTTAAAGAGCTGGAATCACCAGAACATACTCCGGAAACAGAGGAATATGGAATCAGTTCGTTTGTGTATCGAAGCCGCATCCCATTTCATTCAGAGCGATTTTACCAATGGGCTGAGGAAATGCCTGAAGAAATTGTGAGGGCAAAAGGGATTATTTGGTGCGCCACAAGAAATGATGTTGTACTTTTATTCTCCCAGGCCGGCCCATCCGTCAATCTGGAACCTGTTGCTTACTGGGTGGCAGCTTTGCCTATAGAGGAGCAATCCACATACTTTGCGGAAAATCCTGAATTGAAAGATGATTGGGATGAAAAATATGGTGACCGCATGATTGAACTCGTTATAATCGGAATTGATATGGATAAAGAAGCTGTAAAAGCTTCATTGGACAGTTGCTTACTAACAGAAGAGGAAATGTTAATGGACTGGAATGAATTTAAAGACCCGTTTGCTTGGAATATTTCCGTACAGGCTTAGTTTGTATTAAAAACAATTTATATATTTTAAAGTAGGAGGTATCTATTTGCAGATACCTCTTTTTTAGCGATAATTTCACATTTCGGATTAATTGTAAACACATTTTTAAAAATGGTTGACAAAAAGAATATAAATCATGCATGATAAAAAAAACAATTCAATGAGGGTGAAAATGAAATGAAAACAAAACATATGACCTTAGCAGCGATATTTGCCGCATTGACAGCCATTGGGGGATTTATAAAAATTCCTATTCCGTATGTACCATTTACTTTGCAGATTGTTTCTGTTTTTTTGGCAGGCTCTCTGCTTGGTTCGAGATTAGGAGCGCTTAGTCAACTGTTGTATGTATTCATAGGCCTTATCGGAGTACCAGTTTTTGCAGAAGGGGGAGGGCTTGGTTACGTTTTAAAGCCAACCTTTGGCTATTTGATCGGATTTGTTTTAGGAGCATATGTAAGCGGGTATATTGTGGAGAGGTTGAAAAAACGTACAATAAAAACGTTGGCAGCGGCCAATTTTACAGCTTTATTAATGATATACACCATAGGTTGCATATGGTTATACGCTGCAATGAAATTCTTAGTAGAGAAGCCACTGACGATTAAGCAAACTGTCTTATACGGACTTCTTATTCCCGTACCGGGAGACATCGTCCTTTGTATTATTTGCTCGATTTTAGCGTCAAAAATCCTGGCACGTTTATCTGCATTTCCTGTCGGAAAAGGTGTGGCAGCTTAAATGGGTAGCGCTCTATTTATTACGGGAACAGGAACTGAAATTGGAAAAACCGTTGTATCGTCATTTTTACATAAAGTTCTTAGTAAAAATGGATTAAAGGTGAAGGTTTTTAAACCGATTCAATCGGGATTTGATGAAGAGAAACAAATCTATCCGGATTCATTTTGGTTTCAGAAGTCTATCGGTGACGATCAGACTGGGATGTATTTTTTCAAGCCTGCTGTATCTCCTCATTTGGCAGAAAAGCTAACAGGACAAAAAGCGAATATAGAACATATAAAACAGAAGCTGAATGAATTAAAAGAGCAATATGATTTGGTCCTGGTGGAAGGGGCAGGAGGACTGGCGGTTCCTCTTCAAGTACGTGAACACGAATTGTATATGACAAAAGATTTTATTAAAGAACTACAAATACCTGTTGTATTAGTTTCTTTATGCGGTCTTGGAAGTATCCATCATGCTGTCACAACCGCTCATTATGCAATGAATGAAGGATTGGAAATAAAAGGTTTCGTGTTTAACCAATTTAATGATCAAAACTTTCTGCACATGGACAATGTCTCAACGATACAAAAACTAACAGAGCTGCCTGTCATAGCAAAGCTTCCATATTTTGAAAATGTGTTACCTGATTTGGATGAGTGGATCAGTAAGCATAATTTTAACGATGTAATAGCTAAACTGAATGATAAAAAAGTCAATAAATCATACATATAAACAATTTAATAGCCAGGTTAAAGAGTGGAGAAATTCATTTTTCATTATGAGCTAATCATTGTTTATCCTTTTTTTATGGATTCACTTTAACAGACTTGTTTAAATTTGATTTATCATATGTTAAGTGTACAATTATGAAAAGAAGAGTATATCAACTTAAGAAGTAAACAATATTAAAGAAAAGGTACAAAAGGAAAGGATTGTAACAAATGAAAACAACGGTAACATGGACAGGACAATTGGCTTTTACAGGTTCCACTCCATCAGGGCATGAAATCAAAATAGATGCGGCCGAGGAAATCGGGGGGCAAAATAGTGGAGCAAGGCCTATGGAATTGCTTTTACAAGCAGTTGCAGGGTGCACCGGGATTGATATTATAATGATCTTGCAAAAAATGCGTTTAAATCCTGCCTCTTTTCATCTTGAAGTAGAAGGAACACGCGCAGAAGACCATCCGAGACGATATACAGATATTCATATCCATTATGCTTTGGAAGGAGATTTACCCGAGGATAAGGTGATCCGGGCCATTCAGTTGTCAAAAGATAAATATTGTTCAGTTTCTCAGTCATTAAATGCAAACATTACGGCAAGCTATTCAATTAACGGCGTTAAAGGCAAACAAACTTTATAAGATAGAAAATGAATCTTAAAGCGAATGAAATATCAATGGACAGGGGGGGAGGTAATAAAACTCCCTCTTATAATTGATAATAAACAATATGAGAAAGATAAAAATTTTTAAAAAAATATTGTAAAAAATAATGTAATCGATTACAATGTAAACAACAAAGAGATATACTTCTCGAAAGGATATACAAAATGGTAAGGATTGTTGATGTAGCGAAATTGGCCAATGTTTCCACGGCTACCGTATCAAGAGTCTTAAGCAATTCTGGAACCGTATCAAAAGAAACAACCGAGAAAGTTATGGAAGCAATAGAAAAATTAAACTATCAACCTAATATACTAGCAAGACAACTTAGAAAATTAGAGACAAAAACGATACTTGTTGTTGTACCTGATATTACTAATACCTTTTTTTCTAAGATACTTCGCGGGATAGAAGAAGTAGCTGCAAAAAACGGTTATCAAGTTCTTTTAGGAGATACGGGAAACAATCTTGAACGCGAAAAAGAATTTTTGAATATTCTTCGTCAAAAGAAAGCCGATGGCTTAATACTATTAACAGCAAGAATTGATCAGAATTCAATCGAGGAAATTGCTAATGAATTCCCTGTTGTACTAGCGTGCGAGTATATAGAAGGATCCCAAATTCCAACTGTCTCGATTGATAATATTAGCAGTGCACGGAAGGCGACTGAACATTTAATTCTTTTAGGTCATAAGCGTATCGGTTTCATTTCCGGACCACTTAATGTTGTACTAAGCCGGGACCGATTAAAGGGATTTCATCAGGCGATAGCCCAGCATGGTATAGCTGCAGAGCCGTATTTAATTCAAGAGGGTGACTTTTCATACGAAAGTGGTTTTAATCTAATGATGAAATTTCTAGCGCTTGAGCAGCCGCCAACTGCCGTTTTTGCCGCAAACGATGAAATGGCAATCGGAGCAATGAAAGCGATTAAATCAAAAGGATTACGTGTACCTGATGATATTTCTGTTGTTGGGTTTGATGATATAAAATTTGCTTCTATTGTTGAACCGGCGCTTACTACGATTGCCCAACCAATGTTTGATATTGGTATGAAAGCGATGGAATTACTTTTAAAACTAATCCATAAAGATCCATTAGAAAAAAATCAATATATTTTAGAAGATAAACTGATTATCAGGGATTCAAGTAATGAGTATAAGAAGAAATAAATATTAAATACCCGCGGGTTGCAGAGAAAAAAATTTTTTAAAATCTATTGTAAACGATTACATATATTTTGAAGGTTGGTAGATCAATAAGCTGTGTTAATTTTTATTATATGTAATCGATTACTTAAATGAACTGATTATTTTTTTTATCAAATAAAAGGAAGTGTTGCTCAATCACGCATCATAAAAAGTTAGAAGAGTTGTACTAATTAAAAAAAACAAAGGAGAGGTTACCTAATGAAAAAGAATGTTTTGGTTTCCATCATATTGGTTTTTGTTCTTAGTATGGTGCTTATAGGTTGTGGTAATAAGGAAATGGCTACTGGAAGCAAAGAAAGTACAAAGAAGAATGAAAATTACTCTGAGCAGACTTCCGGACCGCTGACAATCAACCCTAAGATTCCAGATTTAGATGTTCTTGATAAGGGGCCTAATGGTGAAAAGGCTGTATCTGCAAAATCTTTACAACTTACTGAAGAAGAGCTTCAAAAGATTAAGGATGGAAAGTATAAAGCCGCAATTGTAATGCATTATTCCGGAACTGACTACATGAATGCAGCAGTAGGAGCAATGAAAGATACATTTAAAAAGATGGGCATCGAAGTAATCGCTGTTACAGATGCACAGTTTAAGGCTGAAAAACAAGTAAACGACATTGAAACAGTACTAGCTAAAAAACCGGATATTATGATCTCAGTCCCTGTTGACGCAGTTTCCACCGCACCAGCTTATAAAAAAGCAGTTGCACAAGGAGTTAAATTAGTATTTATGGATGGGGCAGCAAAGGGTCTCTCTCCAGGAAAAGATTACATTAGCATTGTTTCAGGTGACAACTATGGAAACGGTGCATTGGCCGCAGACATCATGGCTGAAAAAATTGGTAAGAAAGGTAAAGTCGGTATCGTTTATCACGATGTTAATTTCTTTGTTACGAAAAACCGTTCAGATGCATTTGAAGCAAGAATTAAAGAAAAATATCCAGACATTGAAATCGTAGCAAAAGGAGGTATTACTGATCCAAATAAAGGAGAAGAAGTAGCTTCCGCAATGCTTACAAGACACCGTGACATCGATGGGATTTTTGCGCCATGGGATGTACCAGCTGAGGGTGTAATGTCTGCTGCCCGTAACGCTGGCAGAGAAGATTTAGTCGTTACTACAGTTGACTTAGGTACAAATGTCGCTATATCCATTGCATCCGATGGAATTGTTAAAGGCCTAGGCGCTCAATTACCATATGACCAGGGGGTAGCTCAAGCTATTCTTTCAGGTTATGCGCTTCTAGGAAAGGAGGCACCAGCTTATGTTGCTTCTCCAGCGATTAAAGTTACAAAAGAAAATGTTTTAGATTCCTGGAAGCTCATCTACGGTACAGATGCACCCCCAACCGTTAAAAATGCTATGAAATAAGTTTGTGTGGATGACACTATTTTATGGGGCTGTCTCAAAAGCCTAAGGGTCAGACCCCATAACACAATATATAGGATATAATGTTGGATAAATATGCTATATATTGATAATGCACATGGGGTCAGACCCTTATGAGACAGCCCCATAAATAAAAGAAGGTGAATTAATATGGATCAGCCTGTACTTGAAATGAAAAATATCTGTAAAGCATTTAATGGAGTTACCGTACTTGACAAGGTGGATTTCTCCTTGAGAAAAGGAGAAGTTCATGCCTTGATGGGAGGGAATGGAGCCGGGAAATCCACATTAATGAAAATACTAACTGGTATTTATGCTGCTGACAGTGGTGAAATATTAGTAGAAGGAAAACCAGTAAGTATTAAGAACATTGACGATGCAAAAAAACATAATATTTCTATGATATTCCAAGAGTTTAGTTTAATTCCTACACTGACCGTTTCCCAAAACATCTTTCTGACCCGGGAGACAAGGACTTCGTTGGTGTTGCTCAATGATAAAGAAAGCGAGAAGAAAACAGAAAAGCTGCTAAAAGAATTAGGAGTGGATATCAAACCATCCGATATTGTTCAAAACTTGGGAGTTGGCTATTGGCAGATGACGGAAATTGCCAAAGCACTATCTCAAGAAGCAAAAATATTAATAATGGATGAGCCAACATCATCATTAACAAAAACTGAAACTGAAGTCTTATTCAACATCATTAACAAATTGAAAGAAAAAGGTTATTCCATCATTTATATCTCCCACAGAATGGATGAAATCTTTCAAATATGTGATAGGATTACCATCTTAAGAGACGGAAAGTATGTCACAACAGAAACATGTAGTGAAACCGATTTGGAAACAGTCATTCAACATATTGTGGGAAGGGAGTTTGACAAGGCTTTTGAATGGCAAGAACGCCCTTACTCAACAGACGTACCACCGATCTTTGAAGTTAAAAACCTAAATGTCGGAAATAGACTTAAAGATATTAATCTTTCAATCCAGCCTGGTGAAATTGTAGGTATAGCAGGATTAATGGGTAGCGGCAGAACTGAATTATTTCGTTGTTTATTTGGAATTGACCCAATTGATAGCGGTGATATTTACGTTGAGGGTAAGAAAAGAAAGATTAAGAGTCCAAAAGATGCCATAGAAGCAGGCATTTCACTAATCCCTGAAGATAGACGGATGCAAGGATTGATTCTTCAACATAGTGTAAAGGATAATATGATACTCCCAATCCTTTCAAAATTAAAAAATGGGCTCTTCATTGACAATAAAAAATTGAATGAAATTAGTAAGCAATTAGTTAATAAGTTGAAGATCAAAACTGATAATATTTTTAAAACATCAGGCTTGTTATCTGGTGGTAATCAGCAAAAAATTGTCCTTGCCAAGTGGCTGGCAACCGATCCTACAGTATTACTTCTTGATGAACCTACAATCGGTGTTGATATTGGAGCAAAGACTGAAATTATTGAAGTAATTAGAGAAATGGCCGAAAGTGGTAAGGCAATACTAGTTGTCTCCTCAGAGCTTCCGGAACTTTTAGCCATGAGCGATCGAGTGGTCGTTATGCATGAAGGGAAGATAAAAAAGGAGATGAAGCGTAAAGAGATTAAATCAGAGGAGGAACTAGAATATGCAATCCAAGGTTTTTAATGAAGTAAAACAGCCTTCAATCTCCGTAGTAAAAAAATTTGAGTGGCGCAATTATATTGTGTATTTGGCCTTCGTAGGAGTGTTAATCTATTTTTCAATTACCCTTTTTGATCAGGGGTTTTTAACAACAGGGAACTTATTAAATATAGTAAGACAAACAGCAACTATTACTTTAATGGCCCTAGCGATGACATTTGTAATAAGTACTGGTGAAATAGACCTTTCAGTCGGTTCAATCGCTGCATTATCTTCACTGACAGGAGCATTAGCTCTTCAAACAGGCTATGGCATATTAGGGGGAGTAATTGCTGGTGTTGGAACTGGCCTGCTTATTGGTTTAGTAAATGGTGTACTTGTTACAAAATTAGCTATTCCGTCATTTTTGGTAACTTTGGGTACAATGGGAGCAGTCAAGGGTATGGCTATGTGGATAACTGACACCGCTCCGGTTCCAATTATTGATTCAAATTTCAATTTTATTTTTGGTTCTGGTGACATCGGCCCTATCCCTGTACTGCTTATTTGGACTTTGATGTTCGCAATTATCGCACACGTCTTGCTTCAAAAAACGTCATTTGGGCGCCAGGTTTTAGCGACAGGTGGAAATGAAATTGCTGCAAGGTTTTCTGGTGTTAATACAAGTAGAATTAAGATGTTGGTTTTCCTGGGCACTGGCCTAATGGCAGGCTTAGCTGGGCTTCTATATGCAGGCCGTATGAATGCGGGAAGATTTTCCTTTGGTGAAGGTGACGAGCTTTCTGTAATAGCTGCAGTTATTCTTGGTGGTACAGCATTAGCTGGAGGAGTAGGAACTGTGATAGGAACAGTAATTGGGTCATTAATGATTGGAGTTATTAACAATGGGTTAATTATCATGGGGTTGGATGTAAGCCAACAAATGATCATCAGAGGTTTGATTATTATTTTGTCGGTAGCGCTTGGACGTAAGGCGGTAAACCGATAAAAACTTAACCTTTTGGACCGAAAGAATTATTGTGGAATAAAAAAAGCTGAAGTATTAGGTACAGGTGAGACGTTTCTAAAATTGAGAGAATTTGTAGGAGAAAGTATCGGAGCAAACTTCGATCCAAGTCATTTAGTCTGGTAAGAAATTGATCCGGTAGAAGCCATCAAAAGGATTGGTCGGGAAAATGCGATCTTTCATTTCCATGCCAAAGACACATATCTGGATAAAGCCAATAGTAGCGTAAACGGCGTGTTAGATACCAAACACTACAGCAATATTTTATACTGCTCATGGACGGTTAGATCAGTAGGATATGGACCATGACGAAGAAATGTGGAAGGACATCGTAAGTACTCTTTGTGCTGTAGCATATGATTACGTTACGTTATTTCCATTGAACATGAGGATATGCTAGCTTCGACTGATGAAGTTTTATGTAAAGCCATTTCCCTCCTACAAGGGATCTTGTTCAAGCAATAAATTAGTGATATGTGGTGGGCAAAGTCCCATAACCGGTTTTACCATTCAACAATATTTTTTTAGGAGGAAATACTATGAAAATGAAAGCTGTATTCTTTCCGGGAGATAAAAAAGTAGAAGTTCGCCACGTCGAAGTTCCAACACCTGGTTCAGGAGAAGTCTTAGTTCAAATGAAGGCATCTGCGATTTGCCGCAGTGATATGAGCTTGTATTATGGCACTTCTGTTTTTGAAGGAACAAAAACCGGTTTAATGGTTCCAGGCCATGAACCAGCGGGGGTCATCACACAGGTTGGAGAGGGCGTATCAAAATTCCAAGAAGGAGATCGTGTTGCGGTATACCTAGCTTTAGGTTGTGGGGAATGTGCTCACTGTAAGAGCGGCTATAAAATGTTTTGTAAGGAATTCAAGTGTATTGGTTTTGATGCCCACGGGGGAGATGCTGACTATATGGTTGTTCCTGCAGAAAACTGCATGCGTATTCCGGATGAAATGAGCTTCGTAACTGCTGCCGTTTCTACTGACGCTGTTGGAACGTTATATCATGCGCAAAAGAGACTGGGAATCTCAGGGAGAGACAAACTTGTAATCTTCGGAATGGGTCCTATGGGGGCTGCCGGTGTAATGGTTGCACACGCACTTGGTGCTACTGTTATTGCAGTAGACATGATTGACGAGCGTTTAGAAATGGCGAAAGAACTTGGTGCAGACTATATCATCAATGGGAAAAATGCCAATGTACAAGAAGAAATTTCGCGCATTACAAACGGGCTTGGCGCAGATGCAGCCATCGATTGTTCAGGAAGTCCTTTTGCGCAAAATGATGCACTGGATTGCGTAAGAGCGCATGGCCGCGTGGCATTTGTCGGTGAAAGCAAAGAAACAACCATCCATCCGAGTCCACAGTTGATACGTAAACAAGTAACACTTATCGGTTCATGGTATTTCCCAATTCAGGAATATGAAGAAATCGCCGAATTTATCGTGAGAAAAAATCTTCCAGTTGAAAAATTAGTGACTCACAAATTTAAGCTGGAAGAAGCAGAAACAGCCTTCCGTTTATTTGATGAAAGAAAGACGGAAAAAGCGGTATTTGTTTGGGAATAATATGGATAAAATCAATCTTAGAGTCTTAAGGGATGAAAGTGCGAATGGACTACTCGTTACTAAATAATGTTGCCCATGATCAGACACTTGGGGGCATTCTCAAATGAATCAAATCATATTTAGAAAAGAGGTATTCAAATGAAAGGGATTTCTTTCAATACATGGGTATATAGTAGTTTTCCAGCATGGGTTCCTTCTTATCCGTTAGAGGAGGTAATAAACCGATTATCATCATTTGGCTATAATGGGATTGAGATTGGCTGTGCTAGTCCGCACGCCTGGCCTGATTATCTATCAAAAGAGAGAAGGCAGGAAATTTCAAATCTATTAAAACAAAAGAATTTAAAAGTAGCAGCGATGCTTCCGGCTCCAGGTGGTGGGCCAGGAATGAATCCTAGTTCTGCGCTCATTGAAGAAAGAAAATTCACAATCGATCATTACAAAAAAGTAATTCAATTGGCATACGATTGGGAGTGTCCTACAGTGATGTGGCTGGCGGGATGGGCAGCTTTTGGAACAACGCAGCAGGACGCGTGGAACCGTAGCTTAGAAGGATTAGTAGAGGTAGGCAAATATGCGCAAGAGCTAGGGATAACAATGGTCGTTGAGCCAACTCCAGCTGACAGCAATCTGATTGAAACAGCAGACGATGCATTAATGTTGGCCGAACAAACTGGATTATCAAATGTGAAAGTCATGTTTGATACCTTCCATGCCTTGTATCGAAACGAAGTGCCGAGCGATTATGTCTATCGAATGGCTGATAAACTTCACCACGTCCATATTTCGGACAATGACCGCCTCCCACCTGGACAGGGAAGAGGAGATTTCGATTCGGTTCTAAGAGCATTAAAAGAAATCAATTATGATGGCTACTTATCAATGGAAGTAGGCTTCCATACAAGACAATCAGAGCCGGATTGGTATGCGAAAACGTCTATTGAATATTTGAGAGCTAAAGTAAATGAGATATTTAAATAAATCTATAAAGAATTAGGGGCTATCTCAACTTCGATTATATTCGGATGGGTGGGCCCCTTTTCCAACTACTACTTTTAGTAAGAATATTGCAAAATTAAGAAAATATACGAAGAAGGCATAAATCACAACTCTAAGGAGGTGGTTGTGTTCAAGGGGAGTACTCCTAATGAATTTGAAATTACTCTTTTAAACAGAGGGATCAATATGAAATTAGAATAACAAACAAATACATGGGGAGACGTTGTCGGACACCTCGTTCAAAATCGTTGTTCTTTCTTGAAGGTTGGATAAAAAATTTTTTGATTAGACGTTATTGATCAAAATGAGGAATTACAACACAAAAACCAGCGTCAAAATATTATTTCATTCAATTCAAGTTAAGAAGCACATGAAAATGAATAATTTGAAATTATTTTAATTATAAACCAGACTTCAAATTTTAAATAAATCGTCTATTGAACAGGGGGAATCCCATATGGAAAAGATCAAAGTCGGAGTGATCGGGACAGGTTTTATCGGTCCTACTCATATTGAAGCAATCAGAAGGCTTGGTTTTGTTGAAGTAATAGGATTAGCGGGCAGCAGCAAGGCGGCCGCCGAAAAAAAAGCGGCTGAACTTGGGATTCCGAGAGCATATGGCGATTACCGCGAAATGCTTAATGACAGTGACATACATGTTGTTCATAACTGCACTCCAAATCATCTTCATTTTTCAATTAATAAAGAAGCTATTTTAGCAGGCAAACATGTTTTATCTGAGAAGCCGTTAGCGATGTCAAGTAAAGAGTCAGCAGATTTGCTTGCATTAGCAAAACAGCATAAAGTCGTACATGGTGTGAATTTTAATTATCGCCAATTTCCGATTATTAAAAATTTACAAACGATGATAAAAAATGGTGAATTCGGAAAAGTGAATTTGGTACACGGAAGTTATTTGCAAGATTGGTTACTGTATGAAACTGATTTTAACTGGCGTTTGGATCCTAAATTCGGCGGATACACACGTGCCATCGCGGATATAGGTTCCCATTGGTGTGATACGGTCCAATATGTGACCGGTAAAAAAATTGTGGAAGTTTTTGCAGATTTGGCAACGGTTTTACCTGTTAGAAAAAAACCGAAAACAAATGTGTCAACTTTCGGTACACAAAATACGGAAGAAGAGAATTATGAAGAAGTAACGATCCAAACAGAAGATTATGCGTCGGTTCTTGTGCGTTTTCATGATGGGGCTAGAGGTGTGTTTACAGTTTCTCAAGTAAGTGCCGGCCGGAAAAACAGACTAAGTTTTGAAATCGATGGCAGCAAAAGTTCAGCTTATTGGAATCAAGAGGAACCGGAGAAATTATGGATCGGTTATCGCGACAAACCAAATGAAATTCTTTTGGCAGATCCTGCTTTATTTGCACCGGAAGCAAGATCTTCGATACACCATCCCGGAGGGCATAATGAAGGCTGGCCTGACGCTTTAAAAAATATGATGCTGCAATTTTATACATTCATTCGGGATGGAAAAGACCCATTAAAAGATCAAACAAACTTCGCGACCTTTGAAGATGGACATGTATCAATGTCTATTATCGATGCAATAGTAGAAAGTCATAAACAACAAAAATGGGTGAAAGTCCAAGTAGATCAGGAGGTGTCTTCGTGAAACTAGGTGTTTTCACAGCTTTATATCAAGACTTACCTTTTGAAGAAATGCTTGATAAATTAAGCGCTATGGGTGTTGAAGCTGTTGAACTGGGAACGGGCAACTATCCGGGAAACAGCCACTGCAACCCTGATGAGTTATTGGAAAGCCCTGAAAAATTAAAATCTTTCCAACGTGCGCTTGAAAACAGAGGATTATCGATTAGCGCTTTAAGCTGCCATGGAAATCCTCTTCATCCAAATAAAAATTATGCGAAAGAATCTCATGATGTTTGGAGAAAAACGGTTTTATTAGCTGAGCAGTTAGAAGTTCCTGTCATTAATGGTTTTTCCGGTTGCCCAGGTGACCATCCAAACGCTAAATATCCAAATTGGGTGACTTGTTCATGGCCTCCGGAATACTTGGATATTCTAGATTGGCAGTGGAACGAAGTGGTGATTCCTTATTGGAAAGAAGAGGCTAAATTCGCAGAGTCTCATGGAATCAATCAAATTGCTTTCGAAATGCATCCCGGTTTTGTTGTCTACAATCCGGAGACGTTACTGAAATTAAGAGAACATGCGGGAGAAAGCATTGGAGCAAATTTCGATCCGAGCCACCTTGTTTGGCAAGGAATTGATCCCGTAGAGGCAATTAAAAAGCTAGGCCGAGAAAATGCCATCTTCCATTTCCACGCAAAAGACACATATTTAGACAAAGCCAATATTAGTGTGAACGGTGTGTTAGATACGAAACACTACAGCAACATTTTAGACCGGTCATGGACGTTCAGATCAGTCGGCTATGGCCATGACGAAAAGATGTGGAAAGATATTGTTAGCACACTTCGTGCAGTAGGTTATGATTATGTTCTTTCCATTGAACATGAAGACATGCTCTCTTCTACCGATGAGGGATTAAGTAAAGCGATCAGCTTACTGAAAGAAATTCTATTTAAAGAGCAAATGACTGAAATGTGGTGGGCATAGTTTGCTAGAGGCTGTCTCATAAGGGTCTGACCCCATGTGCATTTATCAATGTATAGCACATTTATCCAACATTATGTCCTATATATTGTGTTATGGGGTCTGACCCTTAGGCTTTGAGACAGCCCATATTGTATGAAAAAGGCGGAAATACACTAAAAAGGCTGACGTTTTATATTCGACAGCCTTACATCTATTTGTTTGCGACACTTCATTTTCATTCATTCACGAAACTGCACTAACTTCTTCTTTAACGAAATCAATCTCAAACCCGAGATCTTTGAGCATCTGGTGATCTTCAGTGCTTTCTTGTCCTGCAGTGGTCAAGTAGTTTCCGACAAATATAGAGTTAGCAGGGTATAAACCTAGCGGTTGAAGACTTCGAAGGTTCACTTCTCTTCCTCCTGAAATGCGTATTTCTTTAGTTGGGTTAATGAAACGCATGAGGCAAAGAACTTTCAGGCAATATCTAGGATTAAGTTCGTCAACACCTTCCAGCGGCGTTCCGGGTATTGCGTGAAGGAAGTTAACAGGTATTGAGTCAGCATCTAATGCTTTTAAGCTTCTTGCCATATCAATAACGTCCTGCTTTGTCTCTTTCATCCCGATAATGACACCGGAACAAGGGGAGATACCCGCTTCTTTTATAAGCTGCACGGTATTGACTCTGTCCTGGTATGTATGGGAAGTCGTGATCGCTTCGTGGTGGTTTTCAGAAGTGTTGATATTATGGTTGTAGCGGTCCACACCGGCTTCTTTCAATTTTTTTGCTTGCTCGGGCTTTAACAATCCAAGACAGGCGCAAATTTTTAGATTATATTTTTCTTTAATTTCCTTTACGGCAGATACGACGTGGTCAACCTCTCTATTGCTCGGACCTCTTCCGCTGGCCACAATACAATATGTCCCGACATTGAGTTGATGTGCCTGCTGAGCACCTTTTAAAATGGATTCTTTGTCAATCATTGGATATTTCTCAATTTGAGCTGTTGAAACACTGGACTGGGAACAATAACCGCAATTTTCCGGGCAAAGACCGGATTTCGCGTTAATAATCATATTTAATTTTACCTTGTTGCCATAGTAATGATGACGGATTGTATAAGCGCTTTGAAGCAATTCAAGGAGTTCTTCATCAGGACAGTTTAAAATAGATAAAGCTTCATCATCAGTTATTTCACGTCCATCTAGAACACTTAATGCAAGTTGTTTCCAATTTCCCATTCTTTTTACCCCCTATTGAGCAACATTTTACATTTATAAAGGCAAGATCTCATTTGTGTAGACGCCATAAAACCAGTACCTGCAAACACAATGTATTCGTTTGGAGGCGGTACGTCCATCCACATCCATACAAGTGTATGTAAATCCGACTGAGGCAAATAAGTAGATATTATCCAGCTTATTTTAAACAATTCATTAACGTCTTGTATTTACAATGTTATATAAATAAAGAATAATAGAACATCAACATTAATGTCAACCGATTTTTAATATTTGTTTACATATAAATCAACGTAATAAATCGAATGGTTTTATGATGATTACTCCGGATTGTTTTTGCTCACACTAGCTAATAAATGAAAAGTGACTCATTTTTAGAATTTAAGTTGGTGATAAAAATGCCTTGTCAATCGAGTGAAAAGTTAAACGAAGTCGTGCTGGAAGCAAAGAAATATACGAAACACGGAAAGGTCGCTGATTATATCCCTGCTCTAAAAAAAGCAAGCCCGCATGATTTATCTGCAGCCATTTTTCATCCTGACGGAACATGTATATCTGCAGGTGATATTCAGCAAAAATTTACATTGCAAAGTATTTCGAAAGTGTTAACTCTTGCTTTAGCACTAATCGATTGCGGAGAAGAATTGGTTTTTAGAAAGGTAGGGTACGAACCTACGGGAGATCCTTTTAATTCCATTGTTAAGCTTGAAACAAATAACCCTTCCAAGCCGTTAAATCCGATGATTAATGCAGGGGCATTAGCGGTTACTCATATGATTAAGGGACATTCGATCGAGGACCGATTTAAACGGATTCTTACATTCGTTCAGGAATTGGCAGGCAATTCAAATGTTACTTATTCAAAGGAAGTGGCCAAGTCGGAGTTTGAAACTTCCTTTCTTAACCGTTCTTTATGCTATTTTATGAAGCAGCACGGAATCATTAATGAGGATGTGGAAGAGCTTCTGGACCTTTATACAAAGCAATGCGCGATTGAAATGGATTGTTTGGACTTGGCCAGAATAGGCATCGTATTCGCCATGGATGGGGTTGAACCGATTACAAACAAAAGAATCATGCCTGTTGAAGTAGCAAGAATTTGCAAAACTTTTATGGTTACATGCGGTATGTATAACGCTTCAGGGGAGTTTGCCGTCAGGGTTGGAATACCGGCAAAAAGCGGAGTTTCAGGCGGCATCTTGGGAGCGGTTCCCCATCGTTTTGGGCTAGGAATATTTGGACCTGCTCTCGATGAAAAAGGAAACAGTATCGCAGGACTTAAATTATTGGAGATCTTATCTTCGAGGCATTCGTTGAGTATATTTTAACTGAACTTTTTTAAATAATAAAAATAAAACCAAAATAGAAGGGAGCAAATCAATTGGCATTAAGCAATTATGCAGCAGAAGAAATAAAAAAACGCGTGATTCTTCTTTTAATAGATTCTCTAATGACAACACCTTTGCAGAATGCTGTTAGGAGGGGACAGGCTAAAACATTTCAGTATTTTATGGAAAACGGGCACTTTTATCCAGATGTGGTTAGTCCGTTTCCGACCATGTCAGTAAATGTTGATAGCACCCTGTTGACCGGGGTTTATTGTGATAAGCATAAAATCCCTGGATTGGTTTGGTACCATCAAGATGAAAAACGATTGATTAATTATGGAAGCCATATTAGAGAATTAATGAAGCTTGGTTTAAACCAGTCAATGAACGATATTTTATATAATTTGAACAACGTCCATTTAGGTAATAAGTTTAAAACCATTCATGAAGAACTTGCCATGACTGATAAAAAATCAGCTTCAATAAATACACTTATTTATAGGGGAAGTACAAATCAGTCATTAAAAATTCCACGCCTGCTGTCTTGGTTAACTGTAATTCCAAGAGAGATAGAAGTAAAGGCTCCTTTCTTATTTTCACATGGGGCACTGCATAAAATGAACCCTTTTAACGGTACACACCACTTTTGGAGAAAATACGGATTCCATAACACTTTTTCCGTAAAGGAACTCACTTACTTAATTCAAGAAGACAGGCTACCTGATTTTTCGATTGTATATTTTCCGGATGGAGATAAAAGTGTACATAAAAACGGGCCGTTGGATACGAAAGCAATAATAAAAGCGGATCAAAAACTTGCAATGATCTTAGACAGTTTCCCCTCACGGGAAGACGCTTTAAAAGGGAATATATGGGTCATCATGGGTGATAACGGACAAGCAAGGATTGGCGCTGATCGGAATGAAGCGCTCATTGATCTAAGGGAAGTCTTAAACGAGTATAAAATTGTCAAATTAAGAAAGGGAGTTACACCAAATGATCAGATCGTTTTAGGTGTTAATGAGCGAATGGCATTTGTCTATTCTCTTGATGCAAATCGTTTGGCTCTTAATCAGATTGCAAAAACTTTGCAAAAGGACAGAAGAATTGATTTGATTGGATGGAAAGAAGGAGAAGACATTCATGTTATTTCAGGCGAACAGGACGGAAAACTTATTTTTCATCCGGGTGGAGAATACATTGATGAATACGGACAAACATGGAGTTTAGAAGGAAAAATAGAGATTCTGGATCTGCAAATAAAAGATAAAAGAATTTCCTTTGGAAATTTCCCTGATGGTCTTTCAAGGTTTTACAGCTCGTTTTTTTCACATAAAGGAGATTATCTTGTCATAACAGCAAAACCGGGATATGAACTTATAGGAGAAGGGTCGCCGACTCATGTCGGCGGAGCCAGCCACGGAGCTTTGCATAAAGACGATTCATTAGTCCCTATGATTGTGACAGGAACAGATTCCGCCCCAAAGCATTTACGAATAAAAGATGTAAAAGAATGGGTACTTTCAATAATAAAATAATTTATATAAACCAATTGCAAACAAAAAATGGGGGCTGTCTCAAAAGCCTAAGGGTCAGACCCTTATGAGACAGCCCCATTTTTTCACACCTTAAAAGAATTATTCTGTTTAAAGTATTCGTCAATAGATTTACATCCATTTTATATTTCACCATAAAATACCAATAACCTTTTTCATATTTCTATTTTTAAAATTGTAACGGTTTAAACATCATATTGTTGAAGTGAAATGAAAGGAGATTAAATCGATATGGGGATACGTCTTTCCATTTTATCTATATGGAAAATTGTAGATCCTATTTATTTTTTATTTACCCGACTTCAATATATCGAGTCTTCCGCCAATAAAAAAGCAATATTTAGAGTTCGATTAACAAAATATAAAGGAAAAGATGTTATCCTTTCGGATGGAACGACGATTTGTAAAAATGACGTACTATTAAAAATCCATATCCATAACGTTAAATTATTGAGTGAACTACTTAGAATGGAGAATCATGTAATCAGGGCAAGATACCTTTACAAAATGGTCTTAAATTCAATGCCGCTTCTGGCTGAATATATTCATAATCATCCAGAAGAGCAAAAAATAAAAGGGGTTATTGGAATAACAATGATAAACAAAGGGGTCAGACAATTAGGATTTGAATGCTTTTCTCCACAAAACATTTTTTACAAAATATGCAAAAAAACTTCACTGCTGCCAATCTTTTTCCTTTCAACCTCTTCTTTCAGTTTTAGCAACGTTAAAAAACATCATTTGGTTTATCTAATGATGTCAAAAGAAAAGCTGTTGAAGAAATATCGTAAAGCAACTTAATGATATTGAAAGAAAAGCATTTAAAAATTATTTTTAATCAAAACATTGCCAGCATAATTAAAGTTATTAAAGTTAAAAATAAAATTTGGAAAGTGAAAAATAATTTTGCTTTCTGAATTTTTATTAAGGAAGTGAATCAATTTGAATAACTGGATCACAATGCTTTTTTCAGGCAGAAGACAGCCTCTATTCAATATGTTTGGCAGAAGAAGGAACAATAGAGGGATGATGTGGGCTTCCTTATTAGGCCTGGGGGTTGGTGCAGTTGCCTATGGGTTAAGAAGAAATCAAAATATTAATAAGATGCAGCCGTTTCAAAACTTAATGAGTAATTTTCGCTTTCGAAAATCTGCCCAAATGCCCAATATAGGTGGATTAACTGAGCTTTCAAAGGAAATAATTCCTAACAAAAATCCACTTCCAAAAAATAAATAGTTTTTCGAGGCTGTCTCAAAAGCCCAAGGGTCAGACCCTTATGAGACAGCCTCTTAAAATGTATCTTTTTTTTGACATGTAAGCATAAATCACAATGAAATTAAACATAATAACAACGTATGTTTTACTAAAAAAGGAGGAGTGATTTCAAGTGGTAAATCAACAAGGCCAAATGCATCAAAATATGCAAACAGGTAATATTCCGCAGCAACTGAATCATGGAGGGCATGAAGTTTTTGATGTACATGAAGTTTTATCTGGATCAATTGGCACTCTGAACACATATACGTTATTGCGCCAATTTGTAAAAGACCAGGAATTGGCTGATATTATGGATCGCCAATATCGTTTTTTGCAAGAGGAGTACAACATAACATTAGAATGTTTTAAAACTGGAAGAGATCCTTCTAAACCGACACAAAGCTATAAAATGAAGCAAGGGAATGATTTCGTATACGGGTTAAAGCCTTCCCAGCCAAAAAAACCGATTCAATCCGTTTCCGAAGTAAATGAAGAAATCGTTTCAGGTTTATTGCTGGGAGCCTTAAAATCGATGGCTTCTATGAAGACATTGGCTGCACTTGAAACAACGAATCCAGTTGTTCGGAGAGTGCTGGCTGACTCAGTGCCAAACTGTATAGAGATGGCATATGAAGTTAACATATATCAGAACAAACATCATTACTATCAAGTACCACAACTTGCCCAACAAGACATGCAGCAAATGTTAAACTCCTACGCACCTGCCCAAGGTCAGCCGCAGGTCCAAAATAATATGACTCATTAAAATTGCAAAGAGGCTGTCTGAAAAGCCCAAGGGTCAGACCCCATAACACAATATATAGGACATAATTTTGGATAAATGTGCTATATATTGATAAATGCGCATGGGGTCAGACCCTTATGAGACAGCCTCTTTTCTTATTTTTAATTTGTTCACATTCGTATCAACTGGCTTTTGCTATTGTTTTAGCTTGAGCTTTTGACTTTGCTTTCCAATAAATTGGCAGTCCGAGTAAAGTAATACACAAGGATATTAACGCATCCAATGGACTATTTAACAATGCACTTCCCACAATGTAAATCGCACCAAGAATCGCAATTATTGGTGTAATGGGATAAAAAGGCACTTTATATAAATGATTATTATCTTTATTATTTTTGCGCAGAAGGAAAACAGCATAAAAGGCTAAACCATAAAATGTAAAGACCGAAGAAATGGCAATATCAGAAAGACGGTCAGGGTTTCCTAAAGTCATCATTAATATTGCAATGAACATTTGGAGAATTGTTGCTCCAACAGGTGTCTTAAATTTTGGATGTATCCAAGATATTGATCTCGAACCGGGAAGCAACCGGTCTTCAGCCATCGCGAAAGGAATTCTCGGAAAGGTAAGTACTTTCCCGTTTAGACAACCGAAAATGGATATAAGAATACCTATTGTTAAGAGTTTTCCACTTATATCTCCAAATAGCTTAGTTGCTGCAGCCTCTGCAGCATTAGGTCCAAGTTCGACAATTTGAGCTGCCGGCAATACATGAAGCATGGCAATGTTTACAGATAAATAAGCAATGATTACAACCATGATTCCTGAGATAATAGATCTTGGAAGTGTTTTCGAAGGGTTTTTCATCTCACCCGCCATATATCCAACATTCATCCAGCCGTCATAAGCCCAAAGGGTTGCCAAAACTGCAGCACCCATGCTTATTTCATGGGAAATTCCACTTTCCATATTAAGAACAGGAGAATCACCTTGCCAAATTCCTAATAATGCTATAAGAACGATAGGTATAAGCTTCCCGATCGTAGATAAACCTTGAATAAAACCCCCAAACTGGGTTCCTAATATGTTTAATATACCAAGGAAAACAACAGTAATAATGCCGATGATTATTTTACTGCTTTCTGCAAGGCCAAAAAATCCAGCGAGCAGTGAGCCAAAGTATAATCCAAGAGCTCCAATTACAGCAGGGCCATAGATGATGGTTTGTACCCATCCGCACAAAAACCCCCAAAGTCTCCCGTATACTTCTTCTAAATAAGCATATAAACCGCCTGTTTTAGGAATTTTGACACTGACTTCCGCAATCGTCAATCCGCTTGCCAAAGTAATAATACCGCCAATGATCCAAGCTAAGATAGCCATAGTAGAATTTCCGGTCGAATCCAGTACGATTCCAGGTTTCATAAAAATTCCCGAACCGATAACCGTACCAATAACTATCGAGGTTGAGACAAAAAACCCGAGATTTTTCTTTAGATTGATTTGTTTTTCCACGATGATGTCCATCTCCTATGCACAAGTGTATTTAGGGAAGTTATTCGAATTATAACACAGAAATTTTACAGATATATTTTTTCAGAAAAATTTTATTATTTTCTTCTAAATGATTTGTTGATTAAACTTTCTTTATCTTGTGGATAACGTCTTCATTTTTTGAGGTTTACTAAAGGAACTGATGGGGAGTTTAAAACTAAATCGGGCAAGTAAAAACGCCAGATAAATATAAAAAATCGACAAATTTGCGAAAAATAAATGTCATTAACAAAAATAAAGTCTTTAAAGAAAATTTGTATCTGAAAAACTTTTACCTTTACAAATAATTAATATACACTTAAAATAGTTTTGTTATTTCGATAAATTTCGACATCATGAATTTTTCGGGAGGTTTCCATGGATTTATTTCGTAAAAAACCAATCGGCGGTGAATTTTCAAATAATTCACTAAAAAGAGCGTTGGGTGCTCTGGATCTTACAATGCTGGGTGTCGGAGCGATCATAGGTACGGGTATATTCGTTCTGACAGGAGTAGCCGCAGCAAAATATGCCGGTCCAGCCTTGATTATTTCATTTATTATTGCGGGACTGGCCTGCGCTTTTGCTGCATTATGTTATTCAGAATTTGCATCTATGATCCCTGAATCAGGGAGTGCATATACGTATAGCTATGTTGCATTTGGAGAGATATTTGCTTGGATTTTAGGCTGGGACTTGGTTCTTGAATATGGTCTTGCCGCTTCAGCGGTCGCTAGTGGATGGTCCGGATATTTTAAAGCTTTATTATCAGGATTTGGGATTCATATCCCAACCGCTTTATCTAGTGCATACGATCCTGCGAAAGGCACATTGATTGACTTGCCTGCTATCATCATAGTACTTTTAGTAACTTTTCTTCTTTCTAGGGGAGTGAAAGAATCTGTTAAGTTTAATTCCTTAATGGTAATTGTGAAAATTGCAGTCGTACTTCTTTTTATAATCATAGGGGTTTGGTACGTTAAACCAACTAATTGGACTCCATTCATGCCTTTTGGATTTTCAGGTGTAGTTACCGGTGCTGCCGTAGTTATTTTTGCATACTTTGGTTTTGACGCGGTATCTACAGCAGCTGAAGAAGTGAAAAATCCTCAGCGCAATCTTCCAATCGGCATTATTTCAGCATTAATGATTTGTACGATTCTGTATATTGTCGTATCTTTAATTCTCACAGGGATTGTGCCTTATCAGTTGCTTAACGTGAAAGATCCAGTAGCATTTGCGTTGCAGTTTATTCATCAAGATTGGGCAGCCGGATTTATTTCTCTTGGAGCAATTGTTGGAATAACAACTGTTCTAATCGTAATGATGTTCGGTCAAACGCGTTTGTTCTATTCGATTAGCAGAGACGGACTTCTTCCAAAGACTTTGTCTTCTGTTCATCCGAAATCACAAGTTCCGGTCGCAAGTACAAAGATGACAGCTCTCTTGGTTTCGATTTTTGCCGGTTGCGTTCCCCTTGACAAATTAGCTGAATTGACGAATATAGGCACATTATTTGCTTTCGCAACTGTTTCGTTAGGAGTTGCTGTACTGCGTAAAACTAAACCCGATCTAAAACGCGGTTTTAGAACGCCATTAGTTCCTTTTATTCCTGCTGCAGCAGTGATTTTATGCGTTTATCTTATGCTTCAGCTTTCCGTCTTTACTTGGATGGGATTCCTTGTTTGGCTGGCAATAGGTCTTATAATTTACTTTACCTATGGTTATAGAAACAGTAAATTAAATCTCCATCAACAAACTAAAGAAAAATTTAGTTGGAATTGATTGTTCTTATATCCCTTCATAAGAGTGTAGCAGCTGCAATGCTCTTGTCAGGGGATTTTTTTACATGAAAAAATAAGTTAAAGGGTTTTGAGATCAAGGCTTCAACACAACTTTTGCTAGAAGCGGTGGAATAGGAAAAGTTTCATCAACTAAAGATTTTAATTTGTGAAGTTTGTAATCTTTTGATATCATTTTTATTGTTAACTTATATTATTTTATGGTTAACAATAAAAGGAATGAAATCAGGAGTGATTACTTCTATGACAGGTGAAATGCTTAGTTACGATGAACTGGCCGAAAAAAATAAGCGATATTTGTGGCACCCTTTTACACAGATGAAAGAGTATATAGAGGACAATCCAGTCATCATTGCCAGCGGAGAAGGCCGGAAGCTTCGCGATGTCCAAGGCAACGAGTATTGGGATGGTGTATCTTCCATTTGGCTTAATGTACATGGTCACCGTGTACCGGAGTTAGATCAGGCAATCCGGGATCAATTGGATAAAATTGCTCATTCTACTTTGCTTGGGATGGCAAATATACCGGCCATTCTTTTAGCGGAGAAGCTCATTCAACTGATGCCTCCGGGTTTGGCTAAAGTATTTTATTCTGATTCTGGTGCAACCGCCGTCGAGATTTCCATTAAAATGGCCTTTCAATATTGGCAGCATAAAGGACGGCCTGAAAAACAGCGATTTATCACAATGAAGGAAGCTTATCATGGGGACACCATCGGCGCCGTATCAGTTGGAGCAATCGATATTTATCATAAAGCATACTCTAATCTGCTTTTCAACTCGATAAAAGTTCCTTATCCATATGTATACCGGTCTCCAATTGAAGGAAATGAACAAGAGCAAACGAAATTTTTCCTAACCGAATTAGAAAAAACACTCGAAAACCATCATCATGAAGTTGCGGCATTGATCATCGAACCGATCGTTCAAGGAGCAAGTGGAATCATTGTCATGCCGGAAGGTTACTTGCGCGGTGTGCGTGAATTATGTTCGAAATACAATGTTTTAATGATCGCTGATGAAGTTGCAACAGGATTCGGACGTACAGGCCGCTTATTCGCATGCAACCATGAGGAAGTTACACCAGATATTTTGACAGCGGGAAAAGGCCTTACAGGCGGTTATCTTCCGGTAGCCATCACGGTAACAACAGACGATATATATGAAGCTTTTCTCGGAAACTATGAAGAGTTAAAGACGTTCTTCCACGGCCATAGCTACACCGGAAACCAACTAGGTTGTGCAGCAGCCATTGCGAATATTGATTTAATAGAAAAAAAGAATCTCATTCACGAAGTAGAACGGAATTCCCAATACATCGCTAATCGCTTACAAGAATTTCTTCAACTACGCCATGTCGGTGATATTCGACAAAAAGGATTTATGATTGGACTTGAGCTTGTCGTAAATCGCAATACAAAGGAACCTTATAAATGGTCCGATCGGATAGGAGTCCAGGTGTGCAGACGAGCCAGGGAGTTAGGAATGCTGATTCGCCCCCTTGGAAACGTTGTTGTATTCATGCCGCCGCTTGCTTCAACCGTAGAGGAGTTAGACTTCATGCTGGATATTCTGTACCAATCGATCAAAGAGGTCACGGAAAAATAATATTTTATCAAAAACTTGAACAATTTAAAGAAAGAATTGTTAGAATTAAACCCGCATTTAGAATCGGCATCAATTTTATCCTGTAGGGAGAGCATGAATCCATTATTCAAAGTGAGAAAACCTATCATCTACGAGCTAAATAATGGCTCTTTAATAGCGGATTCAAACTTTCGCACCATAAAAAGATGTTGTACCGTTTTTTAACAAAAAACTACCCTCTCAAAATAATAGTACTAAGGGACAAGTCTATACACATATTTTGTTATTGAATGCTTTAACCAAAGAGAGGGGAATAACCAATGCCAAATGGTGAACATTTTATAGACATCCTGGTGCCAATTCAAGATGTTTGGGATTTTGTAAGTCGATTGGATAAATGGGCTCCGCTAGTGCCGGGATACATTAGCCATGAAATCCTGAATGACCGCCAGTCAACGTGGACGTTTGTAGGCGACCTCGGAATCATGAAAAAAGAGATTAGTATGAAAGTCGACATTACGAATTGGAAGGAGCCAACTGAAGTAGTGTTTGATTTAACAGGTTTAAATGAGAACTTCATTGGAGGCGGATTTTTCAAAGCAGAAGCACTTAGTGCAAATCTCACGAGGATGACCGGCTGCCTGGATATTACAGCGAAAGGATTGAAAGGACCAGTGGCAAACGGGCTTCTCAAATCTTATATCCCACAAACAGCGAAAGAGTTAACAGAAGCCGTAGCAGAAAAAATAGCAGCAAATAAGAAAGTGAAAGCTTGATTGGGCTGTCTCAAAAGCATAAGGGTCAGACCCCATAACACAATTTATAGGACATAATATTGGATAAATGTGCTATATATTGATAAACGAACATGGGGTCAGACCTTTATGAGACAGCCTCAATTTCCTTTTAAGTTGAAGAACAAACATTTTTATTAAATTTATAAAATGGACCGGTTCAAAATTTCGCCGGTCTTTTCTTTTTGTTCATTTTATTCTGTAAAATATATGTTCCAAGTTCAATTTGGATTTTTATGCATAATATTGGATGTTTATTCTACTTTTGCAACACGAAACATTATGCTAAAATAATCTTAACTTTTTTTTCTTTCAGATTTTAAACGCTTACAATGAGGAGGACATCTATGAGTGCTTTTTTCAGAAGAAAATCGATTGATCTTTTGCAACGAGAAGGTGCCAAGAACACCGGGTTAAAACGAGTATTAGGATTATGGCAACTTACCGCGATTGGTTTAGGTGGTATTATTGGTGTAGGTATCTTCGTATTGACTGGCGTTGCCGCTGCTGAACATTCGGGCCCTGCTGTAACCTTATCATTCATTATTGCCGGACTGGCTAGTGCAGCAGCAGCGCTGTGTTATGCTGAATTTGCCGGTTTAATACCCGTCGCAGGAAGCGCTTACACATATAGTTATGCAGTACTGGGAGAATTAGCAGCCTGGCTCATTGGATGGGATTTATTACTTGAATATACATTAGTTGTCGCGGTTGTAGCCATTGGGTGGTCTGGCTACATGCAAGAAATACTCCAACAGATTGGAATACATATTCCTGTATGGGCACAAGGTGCTCCGGGTACTGGAGCTGGTCACAAAGTTGACTTGATTGCAATGATAGTCAGTCTTGCCATTGCTGGGTTGCTTTACGTAGGTATCGAATGGGGTTCTAAATTTAATAACCTAATGGTTTTCATTAAGTTAAGTATTATTTTAGTAGTGATTGCTGCAGGAAGTTTTTATGTTGATACAGCTAACTGGCATCCTTTTATGCCTTTTGGTTTTGATGGTGTAATGAGCGGGGCAGCCCTCGTATTTTTTGCAGTATTTGGCTATGACACCTTGACAACAGCGGCAGAAGAGGCGAAAAATCCGCAGCGCGACCTGCCGAGAGCCGTCGTAATATCTTTGCTAATCGCGTTATGCTTGTATGTCGGGATGTCTCTCGTTATAACAGGTATGGCACCGTATCATACACTCAATAATGCTGCGCCAGTAGCCAAAGTATTTAGTGATGTCGGCTTGAACTGGATCACTTTGATCATATCTGCTGCTGCTATTGCAGGTATTCTGTCTGTATTATTTTCTTTTATGCTTGCTGGGTCACGCATATGGTTTGCCATGAGCCGCGACGGTTTATTGCCAAAATGGTTTATGAAGGTTCACCATAAATATAAAACACCATATCGTCCAACCTTGATTATTGGAGTTATCACCGCTATTGTTTCAGGGGTTACCCCTATAAGCGAAGTAGCGGAACTAGTTAACATCGGAACTCTGTCGGCGTTTATCTTAATTTGTTCATCCATCATCGTGCTCCGAGTGAAACGGCCAGAACTCAAAAGAACCTTTAAAACACCATTTGTTCCGGTAATACCTTTGATTGGAATTGGTTTTTCAATCTACCTGATTATCAGTTTGCCTCAAATTACTTGGATTCGTTTTTTCGTTTGGATGATTCTCGGTTTTGTTATTTATGTATTATACGGTAAAAGAAAGAGCAACTTAGCGAATAATGATCATTAAGATATATACCCAATTCTTTTTTGCAGGGGAGCCAAACGGCTCTCCATTGTATTAATATAAATTAGCTTGTAATTAAAGTTAAGACAGAAAAATTCATGAAAATATTTTTCTTCAAAATACAATCTATCTCGTTAAGTATTGTCTGTGATATAATTTGACTATGAAAATCTTTCGAATCACTAAATTTTAAAAAGAAAAAAATGTGATTGGATGATACTGAATGGAATTTTTCACAGTCTTAATTCCAATTTTTTTATTTTTGGAATCGGATTTGTCGGTCAAAAAGTCATGGGATTTGATATAAAGCCGCTATCCAGAATGGCAATCTATTTAATGACACCTTTTCTGGCCTTTCGGATTTTTTATGAAATTGAATTTAACTTAGATTATGTCATAATGACTTTTTATACTATAGCGCTAGCCTTTATCTTAATTGGGATTATCTACATAATTGCCCGGATCAGAGGGTACTCAAATAAAAAAACATGTGGAATGATTTTAGCGTCTGCCTTTATGAATAACGGAAATTACGGGACACCTTTGATTTTGTTTGCTTTTGGAGAAGCAGGAATGAAATACGCTGTCATCCTCATGGTCATCCAGCAGCTCCTCATGTGTACTGTTGGAGTTTATTATGCTGCAAAGGGTGCTTCTGAAAGTGCAAGCATAAAAACAGCAATAAACGAGGTTATCAGGGTTCCGATAGTTTACGGAGCTTTAATAGGTATCATCTTTCATCTATTTCATGTACGGTTAGATGAAACAGTTATGGATGCAGTAAGTATGGTCGGAAACGCCGCGATCCCTACCATTATGATTATTCTCGGCATGCAATTAGCCAAAATATCAGTAAAACAATTGTCAAAAGGCCCGCTGACATTGTCTCTTTTCTTAAGGCTGATTTTGTCGCCCGCTATCGCCTGGGTTTTCACACTTTTCTTGCCGGTAGATGATTTATTAAAACAAATCATGATCGTCCTCGCCGCCATGCCATCTGCAGCCAATACTACCATGTACGCTGTACAATACGGGACGGAGCCTGAATTTGTTTCCAGTGCAACGTTGATTAGTACATTATTAAGCTTGATTACCTTGCCCTTTATATTGTATGGGGTTTCATTTTTATAGATTCTAAAGATTGGTATTGTGAAATAGAATCTGCCTATTTCAATTCTAATTTTGTTCTATGTAGGAATTTTAGCTTCAATTGTTGCTTTCCTTTCATGGAATTCAGGCGTATCGATCGTGGGTGCAGCAAAATCAGGCATTTTTCTAAACTTGCTCCCTGTTTTCGCAACCTTATTTGCAACAACGTTTACAAAAGAATCATTGTTGTGGTATCAATTTGTCGGCGGCTGCATTGTCATTATTGGTGTATTACTGTCTTCAAAAACATCTCCCAAAGTTGAATAACATATTTTTCTCTTTGAAAGCCAATCGTAATATCAATGTATCAAGGCAAAGGGTCTGACCCCTATGAGTCAGCCCCTTATCAGTGAATAAATTAGCATAATTCAAGAGCACGGTTTCGATTTTTGCAGACAAATTAAATGAATGAAAGTTCAGATGGCTGCCCGCCCAATTCGGTTAGCTTCAGGCACTTCAATCAGACGACCGCTTTTCACATCGTAAATAAAACCGTAGATCGCAATGTTTTTTGGAACAAGAGGATGGGAACGAATCCGTTCAACATCATCGATAACACTCTGTTCAAGATTGTTGATCGTCAAGAATTCAATGTATTCTCCAGCTCTAGAACCCGGCCCTTTTCCAACATCTCGCCATTTTTCCCCATTGAATTCGGCTGTTTCCAAACTGTTGGCAAGCAAATCGCGGATCACTTCATTGGTAAACGTCTCCATCCCGCAATCGGTATGATGAATAAGGAACCATTCCCGAGTTCCCAGCAACTTATAAGATATTATTAGGGAACGAATCGCATCGTCGCTTGCCCGGCCTCCGGCATTTCGGATCACATGAGCATCACCTTCCGCAAGTCCGGCGAATTTGGCAGGATCGAGGCGCGCGTCCATGCAGGTCAAAATCGCAAATCGACGCTTCGGCGGCATCGCAAGATTCCCTTTATCCCCGAAATCAGCAGAATATGTTTCATTTGCATCCAACACTTCATTCAAAATTTCACTCATTAAACGTCACCCTTTCTAAAATTTATATAAATCTTATCGGTTAACTAGGATTATAATATGCAGTTATTCTAGCGTCAATTAAAATGCAATTATTTTTTCTGTATTATGCAATTGATTACTCTTTTTTTCCTGAACGATCGGAAATGGGTGAAACCTTAATAGAAGCCAGTTTGGCAAAACATATTATTTAGTAACAATACGATCAAAAGAATGGTATTACTATGAGGATAGCAGAAGGATGCTTAAAAAATTTATAAACATTCATAATGACTTCTGTAAAAAATTAAAAAGCGATTTTTGATGACAACAGAAGATGCAGTTTATAGGTCAATAGTTGCATGAATAGTTTGTTCATAATTCAACGCATACTATGAGAGATAAACATCAGCACTTATGATGCTTATGGAAACATGCAGATTATTGAGTTGCTTCTAATTACCTTGAGAATACGAACTCTCAGAAACAAATCATAATTTAGGAGGAATGAACAATGATCAAGATAGCAATCATTATTGGAAGCACACGACCTGGTCGAAATAGTGAATCCGTTGCCCGTTGGTTCTACGAAATCGCAAAAAAGCGCAATGACGCCGAGTTTGAGCTTGTTGACATTGCAGACTATAATCTGCCGCTTCTCGACGAACCGGCGCCTCCGTCAACGGGTCAGTACACTAAGGAACATACAAAGTCTTGGTCTGCAAAAATTGCTTCATTTGACGGCTATATCTTCGTGACACCTGAGTATAATCACGCAACAACGGGGGCTCTCAAGAACGCGATTGATTACTTATACAACGAATGGAATAACAAAGCTGCCGGCTTTGTTAGCTTTGGGAGCACTGGTGGTACACGTGCGGTTGAAAATTTGAGACTTATAATGGGCGAGCTTCAAGTTGCCGACGTACGTACACAGGTTTCACTGTCTCTCTTCACCGATTTCGAGAACTTTAGCGTTTTCAAACCAGCAGACCATCATGAAGACTCAGTCAATTCAATGCTTGATCAGGTCATCGCTTGGAGTGGTGCATTAAAAACACTTCGGAAGAACGGTGTTGGGGCATAAATAATTCTGCATCATTCTTCATGCATCTTAGAGATTCATACCGCTCTAAGATGCTTTTTTACTAATCATTTTTATTTTAAATATTTAGAAAATTTAGTATTATATACAGGAGGTTTGAGTTTAATTAACACATGGTATTAAAGTTTACTAGAAGCACGTTATAATCTACCTTCTGCCAAAGACCAACTCCGTTATAAGATATTGGTGGTTTCAAGAATGCTTATTTCTTGAGAAAAATTCAATAAAGGAAAGGTGATTAAAGATGAGTAAGAAAGTTCTAATTTTAACTGGCGACGCTGTAGAGGCTTTGGAAGTATTTTATCCTTATTACCGTTGTCTTGAAGAAAATATCAATTGCACAATCGCTTCACCGGTGAAAAAAAAGCTTCAAACAGTTATTCATGATTTCATTCCGGAAATGGAAACCTACACAGAAAAATTGGGGTATAAACTTGAGTCTCATGCCTCTGTTGATGAAATTAACCCTGCAGATTTTGATGGTCTAATCATTCCTGGCGGACGTGCACCTGAATACATTCGATTGAATACAAAAGTGCAAGAAATTGCAGCTCATTTTCTAAAGGAAAGTAAGCCGCTTGGCGTCATCTGCCATGGGCAGCTTGTTCTTACTACGGTTCGTCAGTACATTAAAGGTCGAGAATTGACTGCATATAATGCTTGCCGTCCTGAAGTAGAGGCTTCCGGAGCAACTTATATTGAAAAAATGCTACATGTTGATGGTAATATTGTTTCAGGGCATGCTTGGCCGGATTTACCTGGATTTATGAAAGAATTCTTTAAACTTTTAAATGCAAAAGAGACTGCGAACGTATAAGTGAATTAATAAAAGACTGTGAGAAAACCATATCTCGCAGTCTTTTTTAATTTTGACCCTTTTTGTTTTTAGGAGAAAGCGTTTAGGAATCCTACCTCATTTCAATAAAGAAATGATGAAAGCATGAGTTAATTTGATTTTATCAACTAGTTTAATTGGGTAATAAATGTGAAATGTTTCAATTTATCAATTCAATCAATATGCAAGTTGTTTTAATATTTCTTAAATTAATGTTAAAAAATGTCGAAATTAACTCATTTTACATATATTTATATTTTAATTCCAGGCAAAATGACTTATACTATTCTTGCTTTTTTCTATAGAAATGGAAATTTTACCTATCAAATTACCAAACGAAATCAAAAGTTTGATTTTACAGTAGCGAATTTACAGAAAAGAGAATTAGCCATAAAAATTGAAATCAAGGGACTCGTATTGGGAGCTGGCGAAACTATTTCAATTTAGGGGAGATACAAATATGAAAATCATCCGGCTGGATCATTTTGTGATGACAGTTAAAGATATCGAAACCACGTGTCAATTTTATTCAGAAATCTTAGGGATGGAAGTTGTAGCTTTTGGAAACGGACGTATAGCTCTGCAGTTTGGACATCAAAAAATCAATCTTCACCAAGTGGGAAAAGAGTTTGAACCTAAGGCATTGAAACCGACCCCTGGTTCCATTGACGTATGCTTAATAACTGAAACTCCTATTGAAAATGTTATAGAACATTTAAAAAGAAAGAAAGTGGATATTGAAGAAGGGCCTGTTGAAAGAACCGGAGCGGTTGGCAAAATACAATCGGTTTATTTTCGGGATCCTGATCAAAACTTAATTGAGGTTTCCAATTACGTGAGTAATTAACGATATCCCGTGAACGAAGGGTGAATTATTCCTTTATTCCTTTATTTTAACTGGGCATTGGACTGTTTCGCTGCTTTGTCAATGCTTCTACCAAAATAAAATTACTTAATATTTGATGATTGGAAGTGGAGTTTATTCCTCGAGTACAAGCTAACGGAATTACAATTAACTATGAGGTAAGAGGAGAAGGAGAACCAATTTTGTTTCTACATGGAAGCGGAGTATGTTGGAAATTTTGGGAACCGCAAATTCAGGCTTTTTCTTCAAAGTATAAAATGATTATGGTGGACCTTAGAGGTCATGGTGAATCATCTAAAGAGTTTCCGAATGGACAATATGATCATTACATCATTGCTGAGGATATGAAACATTTCCTTGATGTGATTGGCGAGAAAAAGGTGCATGTGGTAGGAGTTTCTCAAGGAGGACAAATTGGTACATTACTTGCAATTAACCACCCGGAATATGTTAATAAGCTTGTAATCTCCAATAGTTACAGTGAATTCCCCGCGCCTGTAGCAAAATGGATTTTAGATGTATCAAACTTTGTGTTTTCTTTATTACCTTTAAAAACCATCAAAACCTTAATGATGAATGTTTATAAAGATGATTCCTACACAAAAGAAATAATACTTAATACATGGTCAATTGATAAGAAGATGATGTTAGCTATGAAAAAGGCACCTTTTCCAACTCATACACACCTCCTGCATAAAATAACCGCACCGACTCTTGTTATGGGTGGAGAAGGAAAAGTTGTGACAGGAATAGATGAAGGTAAGGGCTCAAGGATAATTTTTGAACATATTCCAAATGCAGTATTGGCTTTATTTAAGAACGCATTTGATCCATTAAGTACGATGAGAAAAGATATATTTAATGAAATGATTATAGACTTTCTCCAAGGAAATATGCTTAAAGATTATGAAAATGTTATTTATTCCTATAAATGAAGTAACATAAACTAAAATCTACAAGGAGAAAAGTTAGGGATTTAAGTGCTATTGATCACCAACAGCTATATTAATCGGATTTCTGGAGGATTAAGGAAAAACTATGGAAACATTTTTTAAAATCTTAAATTATTTTCAGATAAATGTTCATGAAAGGTATTGGTACATCGAGTATTCATGGTAGACTAGGATAAGAAGATAAAATGTATATGCTTGTCATTATCAAGCTATTTCCTTGTCTGCACAAGTAACAAATACGAAAGGATTGTTTACAATGCAATACGAATGGAACCAAATACTCCAACATATTAAACAATGGGTCAAAGAAGCGGGTGAAGAACAATTGCGCCGTCAGGATCAACCGGTGAAAATCAATGAAAAAAGTGCGGCGATTGACCTTGTCACCGAAATGGATATCTGGACGGAAAACTTTCTTTTAAATAAAATTCGCCAACATTATCCCGGTCATTCGATTTTGACTGAAGAATCGGGTATACATAATGGGGAAGAAGGATATAAGTGGGTGATTGATCCGATTGATGGTACAACGAATTATGCGCACGGTTTTCCGCTTTTTTGTATTTCCGTTGCCGTACAACAAAACGGTGACACAGTGGTCGGTGTTGTTTATGTTCCAGCATTAAATGAGCTTTATGAAGCAGTGAAAGGTCATGGGGCATTTTTAAACGGTCGGCCGATTCAAGTATCATCAAGAAAAAAATTGAATCAGTCCGTTGTGACGACAGGTTTTCCTTATGACCGGGCAACCGACCCGAACAATAATGTCCGACATTTTGTGAATGTGGTTACGAAAGTCAGGGATATTCGCAGAACTGGAAGTGCTGCTTATGATTTGTGTCAAGTTGCAGCCGGCCGTTTCGACGGATACTGGGAGTTAAAGTTAAATCCTTGGGACATCGAAGCAGGAATGCTGTTGGTTAATGAAGCAAAAGGAAGAACCAGAGCGGTCAAACAAGAAAAAGGTTATTACGTTCTTGCAGGTAACCCGCATCTTTTTGAAATATTGGATGGGATGATTGATGAATGATCGGAAACGAATTATGCAAAAAATCTAACTGAAAAAACTTTTGTGGATATATTATTTTGGAAGAATAAAAGTGATGACCACGTCGACTTATCGGCACGTGGTCTTTATTTTCATGGAATGTGAACTAACTTTTCTTGCTAAGTCTTAGTAATGCCTAAGCACAAGACACAGCCAGCGAGGTTTAGAGAATTTAGAAGCGATGAAAAAAAGTATGATTGTCCTTTTTAGTGATGAGAGAACCCACTTTATATATTCAATCCATCCTTTATAAAGTATCCTTTGTTGTTGAAATGCTAACAATTATTTTTTAAATTGATTAGTTTAGAATTATTTTTTAAAATAATATAGTAGAAAGGATGGAATTTGTGGTATGAACTTTGAAATAGATAATGAAGCCAAAAAGTGGCTTAAATTAAAAGGGAAACCTTTAACAGTAGAGACTGTTCAGGTAAACGGGTGTTGTACTGTAGGTGTTCAGGATTTGATTGCTTTACTAGGAAAACCAAAGGCTCTGGATTATTATGATGAGTTTAATGTTGATAATCTTTCAATCTATATACATAAAAATATAAAGGTAAAGGATAAGATGATCATAAAACTGTCGGGGTTTGGATTTTTGAAAACGATTACTGCAAAAGGAGTCCTACAATGAAAAAGTAATTGAAACGACCCTTGTACGATTAGGAGTCGGTTAATACTTTAAACCTCTTAAACCACCCGAACATTCATTAATATTGCCGCCGATCGTTCAAATTTTTATGTCAGCCACATCAAATGCATCCCGGTTTAAAGGATTGTTGCTGATACATTTGAAAAATTACACCCTGTACTGAAACGAAATCGATTTGCTCTACAAAAGATAAAATAATAAAAAAAGATAAGCCTATCCCTACAAAAAGAGGGAAGGCTTTTTTTATAACCTATATATTAATTTTAATAAGAAAGAAGCTCATATTATTGAAATGTGGGGAGAAATTGATGATTTTCAAGGTCAAAATATTGCCAGCCGTTCGTTCATGAAAAATTTTAATAAATCAAATGAGGTACCAATTAGGAAATTAATAAAGCCAAGCCTTCGTATCCACCTATCCATTCACAATTTCTCCGCCATTCACATGAATGATTTGGCCAGTCATGAAAGAGGCATCATCGCTTGCAAGGAAAACATACGCTGGAGCAACTTCTTTTGGCTGGCCGGCTCGTTTCATAGGCGTGTTGGAACCAAAAGTAGCTACTTGATGGCTTGGGAATGTTGAAGGGATTAATGGTGTCCAAATGGGGCCGGGTGCGACTCCATTGACGCGAATTCCCTTGTCAACCAAAGATAACGCGAGGTTAGAAAAAAGTAAAAGTCCACACTGAAACGGAGTGCAGCCATTAACCATTTGAGATTGCCGAAATGCAGTTTTATGGAAATTAGGAGAAGGAAATATGATTTACAAACAGGTAACGTAGAAGGAAGTTTTTCTGAGAAGAATATGAACCCGCTAAACGAAATGATATACTTAAGGTAAACGCAAATTTGGAGAGTGATTGGAAATGAAAGAAATAAATTTCTCAGAACTAAATGAAAAGATTTTTGAAAAGAAAAAAGAAGTAGAACGAACCATTTTAAGAACAAAAAAACAAGAGCGAAACATACGTACACGTCCTCGTGATAAAAATGAGGCTGAAATTTTAGATAAGTTATGTATGAAACGTTGGAAAAAGGCGGAGGCCGACGGTAAAGTGAAATATTTAAGTGAGAGGGTATGGTATTATGAATTCGATTGAAGATGCGAAGAAAAAAATTTGTTCGCTTATTCCAAAAAGTAAGTTTGAAAAAATGGTATATGTAACAGCTGTTCTCACTAAATTATTAGAAAATAACCGGATTCGACCTGTCATAGTCGGAGGATTAGCTGTCGAAATTTACACAAGAAGTGATTATACTACAGTTGATATCGACGTAATTGTGAGTGATCGAAAACTAGCGGGCGACATTCTTGTTCAATTAGGATTTATTCCAGAAGGACGACATTGGTATCATGAAGAGCTAATGGTCAGTATTGAAATTCCAAATGATATATTAGAAGATGCCGATTATGAAAAAATCATTGAACTTAAATTAAGAGATGGATCAAAAGTTTATGTCATTGGAATTGAAGACATTATTTTAGATCGATTACGAGCTTGTATCCATTGGAAATCAACCTCTGATTGCGAATGGGGAAAAAGAATGTTTTATCTTCATTTTGAACGTATTGATTTAGAATATATGAGAAAAAAAGCCAAATTGGACTTAACAATCGAAAGACTGGAAAAGTGGATTCATGAATATGAATGATAGTAAATCATCTTATGGTAGACTGCATTGGCACTTTTCTGGAAGTATTTGCTACCTTCCTCCTAATTATTTGGGGGTTTTTTTATACCCAAAAAGAATAGAAAACAATAACTACTATAGATAAAAACTCCATTTAAAGGTTAGAGCTTTTTTTTATAAGATACTTATTAACCATACATGACATTTATCATATCTTGCACATGACACATATGACTACACAAGTCCATCTCCTTCCTTTATGTTTAGATTAAACAAATTAGGAAGGAAAAAAATAAATGACCAATCAAAAACAAAAAAATTTAAGGAAGCAAATGGCTCCTTATGAAAAACCTAATACAAAAGATAGTATGTGGCAGCTAATCAATACCGTTGTGCCTTTTTTTCTTTTATGGTACTTAGCTTATCAAAGTCTATCCGTTTCTTATGTCCTTACATTTGTAATTTGCGCAATTGCCGCCGGATTTTTAGTGCGGATTTTCATCATTTTCCATGACTGCTGCCACTATTCTTTTTTTCAAAATCGGCTTGCTAATAAAATTCTTGGAACAATAACAGGTATTTTAACCTTTTTTCCGTACAGCCAATGGCAGCACGACCATTCAGTCCATCATGCAACCAGCTCTAACTTAGATAAGCGCGGAACAGGGGATATATGGCTTCTTACGGTCGATGAATATATGTCAGCGCCGCTTTTGACCAAATTAGCTTATCGGTTTTATCGGAATCCGTTCGTGATGTTTGGTTTAGGCCCTATTTACATTTTCCTTATTAAAAATCGATTTAACAGAAAAGGTGCCAGGCTAAAGGAACGCCTTAACACCTATTTGACAAATATTTCAATCGTTGCTATGGCTGGTGTATTCTACTTGACGATCGGATGGGAGTCATTTCTTCTCATACAAGGGCCGATCTTTTTAATTTCAGGTTCTCTCGGTGTATGGCTTTTTTACGTGCAGCACACATTTGAGGATTCTTATTTTGAAGAAGATGAAAACTGGGAGTACGTGAAAGCAGCTGTTGAAGGGAGTTCATACTATAAGCTTCCAAAACCGCTGCAATGGCTTACCGGAAACATCGGCTTCCACCACGTTCATCATTTAAGCCCAAGGGTTCCAAACTATAAACTTGAAGAGGCACACAATCAAACTCTTCCTTTACAAAACGTGCCTACGATTACTTTGTCAACAAGCTTGCATTCACTTCGATTTCGCCTGTGGGACGAACAAAACAAAAAGTTTGTTGGATTTAAAGATTTATCGACAAAAAAGAAAAAAAGAGGCTCATCTCAAGTGAAATCAGAACTGTAGATGTATCTTTTGCCTTTTGGAATAAAGAAATAGTGACAAAGATTTTGAGATGCAATGATGAATCTATGATAAGATAAGGTAAGTCACTAAAAAGAGGATTTTGAACATGCAAAAAAAGTTTACGGTAATTCGGAAGTTCTCGGGAATTTCTCCTTATATATGGAGCGTTTTTAGCATTTTGCCATTCTATTTTATATTCCAATCTTCCTCTACTAAGGAAATCATAGTGGGGATTGTGCTAACAATCATATTTTTCATCACCTTTCGATTTGCTTTTATTTCAAAAGGGTGGTCCGTTTATTTGTGGACTTCCATCTTGATAGGTATTTCCACAACGATGACAATCCTTTTCCAGTTTATCTATTTTGCTTTTTATATTGCTTACTATAACGGTCATATAAAAAACCGTATCGCATTTTTCACGGTATACATTATCCACCTGGTCGCTACGACAATTTCGATTAATTTTAACGTGGTCCTGCAGGAAAAGTTATTCTTAAAGCAGCTGCCTTTTATTATTATTATTTGCATAAGTATCATCCTTCTTCCATTTAACATTTATAATCGGAAAAAGCAGGGGCAGCTCGAAGAACAACTCGAAGACGCCAACAAAAGAATCGCTGAGCTTGTAAAACAGGAGGAGCGCCAACGAATTGCCCGAGATCTTCATGATACGTTAGGACAGAAGCTCTCTCTCATCGGCTTAAAAAGCGACTTGGCGAGAAAATTGATATACAAAGATGCCGAGCAAGCGCGTAATGAATTAAAAGACGTTCAGCAAACCGCTAGATCCGCATTGAATGAAGTAAGGAAAATGGTCTCACAAATGCGCGGTGTTCGATTGAAAGAAGAAATCTTGCGTGTTAAACAAATACTGAAAGCAGCCCAAATCGATTTAGTAACTGAAGAATTCACATTAATAAACGTATCCCCGTTTCTTGAGAATATTCTTAGTATGTGTTTAAAAGAAGCGGTAACAAATGTCGTCAAGCACAGCAAGGCTTCAACTTGCCAAATCATCATAGAACAATCTTGGAATGAAATATGCATTACTGTGCATGACGACGGAATCGGCATTGTGGAGGATCAGGACCTTGTGAAAGGAAACGGACTGTTGGGAATGAAAGAACGCCTTGATTTTGTGAACGGAAGTCTGGAAATTATATCAAATGAAGGAACAACACTTATCATCAAAGTCCCTAATGTTGTAAAGCAGGAGGTTAAGGAGGAACTTAAATGATTAGGATAGTCATTGCTGAAGACCAGCGTATGATGTTAGGTGCCTTAGGTTCTCTGCTCAATTTGGAAGAAGATATGGAAGTGGTGGGAATGGCAGGAAACGGCGAAGAGGCTATTTCTCTCGTGCATCAGTTTCAGCCTGATGTTTGTATCATGGATATTGAAATGCCTAAAAAAAGCGGACTCGAGGCAGCTGAAGATCTGAAGGGACTGGGATGCAAAGTGATTATTTTAACAACGTTCGCCCGTACCGGTTATTTCCAACGAGCTTTAAAAGCGGGTGTAAGCGGCTATTTATTAAAGGACAGCCCCAGCGAAGAACTTGCAAGTTCGATCCGCAGCGTCATGGCAGGCAAGCGAATCTATGCACCCGAACTGATGGACGATGTTTACAGTGAAGAAAATCCTTTGACTGAACGGGAGAAAGAAGTGTTAGAACTTGTAGCCGATGGAAAAAACACAAAAGAAATCGCTGATGAGCTAAGTATCAAAACAGGAACGGTCAGAAACTATATTTCAACCATATTGGATAAGCTTGAGGTAACGAACCGGATCGAAGCTATAAAACAATCGAAAGAGAAGGGCTGGTTTAAATAGGTCTTGCCAAATGACTTTTATGCAACGAAACATAAGGGGAGGAAGATTTCAGTGAATGTCTGGGCCGGTTATCTATTTTTTCCTTCCCGAGGACTTTCCTACCATTTTATGCCTCTTTACAACCTCTTTACATTTCCTTCAATTTCTTTCATATGCCATCCTTACACTTATTTTTGATTACAAAATTATTACAGGAAGAGAGGATGAAAATGAATAAGGGTGGAATAAGGAAGAGTCTGTCTATGATTCTGGCCGTGGCAGTCATTTGGACAGGAGTTTTGACACCTGCCGCAATTCATCGTGTATCAGCAACTGAAAAAACATGATTTGATTTTTCTTTCCATTGATTCGCGGTTTTAATAACAAAATGTTCCCCAACCAAAAAATATTCAATCCCTACTTGACAGGTTGGAAAAGTAAGGATAAGATAACGTTATAAAATAAATACTATTAATTGCGCTGATCAGACATACTGAAGGCTGCTAATCTTTATTTTAAAGATGGCAGCCTTTTTATTTTATAAAAATAATAAAAGGGGGATCTAATTATGTTCAATGCTAAAAAAACACTATTAAAATTTTTTCTCGTTTTAACACTATTATCAATACTACTAGCAGCGTGCAGCAGCAATCAAACAAGCAGCAATGAAGAAAAAAATGAAAAAACTACTGAAAAAACGTCCAGCAAAGAACCGGTTGAGTTATTAAATGTTTCTTATGATCCAACTCGCGAGTTATATCAGGAATTTAATGAAGAGTTCATTAAGTATTGGAAAGAGAAAACAGGGCAGACCGTAACAATTCAACAATCCCATGGAGGTTCAGGCAAGCAAGGCCGTGCGGTTGTTGATGGTCTTGAAGCTGATGTAGTTACATTAGCTTTAGCTTATGATATCGATATGATTGCCGAAGCGAGAGGCTTGCTTGATAAAGATTGGCAAAAACGATTGGATGATAACTCCACTCCTTACACTTCAACGATTGTGTTTCTTGTTCGAAAAGGAAATCCTAAAGGGATCAGGGATTGGGATGATTTAATCAAAAAAGATGTATCCGTGATTACCCCTAATCCAAAAACTTCAGGCGGTGCAAGGTGGAACTATTTGGCAGCTTGGGCTTATGCAGATAAAAAATACAATGGCGACGAACAAAAAGTAAAAGATTTTATGAAACAATTATATAAAAATGTTGAAGTTTTGGACTCCGGAGCGCGCGGCTCTACAACCACTTTTGTTGAAAGAGGAATTGGAGATGTATTAATTGCATGGGAAAATGAGGCATTTCTTACCGTTAATGAATTAGGTAAAGATAAATTTGAAATTCTCGTTCCGTCCATCAGTATTCTTGCTGAACCGCCGGTTGCTGTTGTTGATAAAATTGTAGACAAAAAAGGTACGAGAGAAGTAGCTGAAGCTTACCTTAAATATTTATACACAGAAAAAGGTCAAGAGATTGTTGCTAAAAATTATTATCGTCCGCGAAACGAAAAAATACTTAAAAAATATGAAGATACATTTCCGGAAATTGAGTTAGTAACCATTGATGAAAAATTCGGTGGATGGAAAAAAGCTCAGGAAACACACTTTAATGATGGTGGAACATTTGATCAAATTTATGAGCCTAAATAAAATGTTTGCTGTGATAGGGCGGACTCCAACACAACATATAAAACAAACACTAAAAAACATTCTATATATTGTCTTTGCCGGAGGGAGTCAGACCCTTCGCTTTTTTCTGATTAATAAAGTCATCTTTGGAAAGGAGAGTTCATGATAAGCTTGTCGAAATTAAAAAGGAAAAAACCGAATATACTGCCTGGATTCGGGTTATCTCTAGGATTTACGATGCTATACATCAGTCTTCTTGTCTTACTTCCTCTATCTATGATTTTTTTTCATACAATCAATATGGGGTGGAAGGATTTTTGGGAAACGATAACAGAACCTAGGGTCGTAGCTTCTTATAAATTGAGTTTTGGAGCATCTTTTGCAGCAGCACTTATAAACGTAGTATTTGGAGTTTTAATTGCATGGGTGTTAGTACGTTATCATTTTCCGGGAAAACGTATTGCAGATGGATTAGTTGATTTGCCTTTTGCATTACCAACCGCTATAGCCGGGATTTCTTTAACGGCATTGTATACACCTAATGGATGGATTGGGCAATTTCTAGGATTTAAAGTAGCATTTACTCCTATAGGAATTATCATTGCTTTAACGTTCATTGGTTTGCCATTTGTTGTTCGCATGGTTCAACCAGTCTTGCAAAACATAGATAAAGAAATAGAAGAGGCTTCAGCAAGTCTGGGGGCAAGTCGCCTCCAAACGTTTTTAAAAGTTATTTTTCCAGAAATATTGCCTGCGGTCATTACCGGATTTTCATTAGCATTTGCAAGAGCACTAGGGGAATATGGCTCAGTTGTTTTTATTGCAGGAAACATGCCAATGCGTACAGAAATTACACCTCTCTTAATTATGACAAAACTGGAACAATATGATTATGCAGGAGCAACCGCCATTGCCACGGTTATGTTAGTTATTTCTTTTATCCTTTTATTTCTGATTAATTTCTTTCAATGGTGGACAAATAAAAAATTTGTACATAGTTAGGAGGGATTGGCATGGCTGGATATATACCGATGCAACAAACGAATCCACCGCTGGAATCATCCAGAAGCACAACTGAACCGCGTCTTGTTCGTTTTTTTCTTATTGCGATTGTCATAGTATTTTTAAGTCTATTTCTTGTATTACCTCTTATCGCCATTTTTGTAAAGGCTTTTGATAAAGGCATAGATGTTTATTTCGCTTCCATACGTCATCCTGACGCTTTGGCGGCTATAAAATTAACATTAATTGTCGCTTTAATCATCGTTCCATTAAATGCCATATTTGGAATAGCTGCTGCATGGTTAGTTTCAAAATTTGATTTTAAAGGAAAAAATATCCTAATTACCATTATTGATCTTCCATTTGCTGTTTCTCCAGTGATTGCAGGGTTAGTTTTTGTCTTATTATTTGGTACTCATGGTTTTTTAGGTCCATGGCTCTTTGAACACGATATTAAAATCATTTTTGCTGTACCGGGAATTGTTCTGGCAACATTATTTGTAACACTGCCGTTTGTTGCTCGTGAACTTATTCCATTAATGCAAGCCCAAGGATCTGCAGAAGAGGAAGCGTCATTCACTTTAGGTGCAAACGGTTGGAAAACATTCTTGTTTGTCACACTCCCAAAAATCAAGTGGGGGTTATTATATGGGGTTATCTTATGCAATGCCCGTTCGATTGGAGAATTTGGAGCTGTATCCGTCGTTTCCGGGCATATTCGGGGATTAACAAACACAATGCCACTACATATTGAAATTTTATACAATGAATATCAATTTTCAGCTGCTTTTGCAGTGGCGTCATTAATGTCCATTCTCGCGATCGTTACCTTAGTTGTGAAAAATTTCATTGAATGGAAAACGAAAACAAATAAATAATTCGAAATACTTCGGAAAAGGAGGTTTTTCAAGTGAGTATTAAAATACAAAATATCTCAAAATCGTTCGGCTCATTTAAAGCTCTTGATGATATTCATATTCATATTAAAACAGGTGAATTAGTAGCACTACTTGGACCATCAGGATCCGGGAAAACAACGCTGCTTCGAATTATTGCAGGATTAGAAGCTGCCGATCAAGGATCAATTCTTTTTGGCAATGAAGACATCACTCATATTCGTACAAAAGAGAGAAAAGTCGGATTTGTTTTTCAACATTATGCTTTATTTCGCCATATGAGTGTTTTTGATAATGTCGCTTACGGTTTAAAGGTTCGGCCCAGAAAGTCACGCCCTTCAAAAAAAGAAATTGAAGAAAGGGTATACGAATTACTTCGGTTAGTGAAGTTAGAAGCTTATGCAAATCGTTATCCAACGCAGCTTTCCGGAGGCCAAAGACAACGTGTTGCCTTAGCCAGAGCATTAGCGGTTGAACCAAAGGTATTATTACTAGATGAACCTTTCGGTGCTTTAGATGCGAAAGTAAGAAAAGATCTTCGGCGTTGGCTAAGAAGATTGCATGATAATTTTCAAATCACAAGCATATTTGTCACTCATGATCAAGAAGAAGCTTTAGATGTCGCAGATCGTGTTGTCATTATGAACGAAGGAAGAATTGAGCAAATTGGGAGCCCAGAAGAGGTATATGACCATCCGAACAGTCCTTTTGTTTATGACTTTTTAGGAAATGTGAATTTATTCCGAGGTCGTCTTCATAAAGGAAAGCTTCATCAAGGGAATTTTCAAATCGATGCCCCGGAGTTTTCTGATGCGGAAAATAAAACAGCTATTGGATATGTTCGTCCACATGATATTAGTATCGAAAAAGAAGAAAACAGCAAAGATGGTGTTTCAGCCGTTATCAAGCATATTCATGTGGTTGGTCCTATTGTTCACTTGGAATTAAAAAGAAACGATACAGAAGAATATCTTGAAGCTGAACTAACAAAAGATTTATACAATAACTTGCAACTGAAAACCGGAGAAAAAGTATTTGTGAAACCAAAACAGTTGAGAGTTTTTATACCTGAGGACTATACAATATAGGATTGCAGTATCATTTGGAGGTGCATACTGGGTATACTTTTGGAAGATGAGTGGTTCACTTACTTTAAATCAAGATCAAGGATATTTATCAAACATGAAAAGGCTGACTCATAAGGGTCTGACGCCTCCGACAAAGTCAATATAGAATGGTTTTTTAGAGTTTGTCTATATATGTATTGGAGGGGTCTGATCCTTTGCTTATGGGTCAGCCTTTTTATATTGGAAAAATTAATGTTCTGTTAAACTTGATAAAGAAACATTTTGTATTTTTTCTGGTTCATCAAGAGGATAGATCGTAGCTGTTTCATTTTTTTCATCCACGTGTTGAATATAGATCGGCACTCCATTATAGGTTACATTAGCCATAATCGGTGAAGCAGCAATTTCTTGCGCTCGTTGTACATTCATAATAAGAACCTCCTTTTGATTTGTAACAGTTATAATATTTGCCCGAAATAACTTAAATATTCTTGATAATAACAATTCCAAAGAATTTTTCTTTTAAAATAATTTGCAGCCAGACCGGAGAAAACCATAACTTATGATCATTGTATACCAATTAATGTTCTGATAAGTTCCAATCATTATTTTAGGGGTGAGACAGAAATTCATAACAATAATAACTTGGAATAATTATGTATATGTCAATTAATTTATGGAATACTACCATGGAAAAATATAAAAAAGGAGTCTTCCTAATGTTAATTGAAGAAGGTACTAAATATCGAATATCTCAAGGTATAAAAAGCTTTTTTAATTCAGCTGAAACGCTCACTGTAATCCGTCAAAATGGAATCACAGTACAATTCACTCTTGGGGAAGGCAAAGGTTATGGTTCAATGCCTCTTCAACATTTACACTATTTATTAAAAAGGAACGATCTGACTCAAATGAAAAATAAAAGATCATTATTGAATACGGAAAATGAGGAACAAATTGGGTAATAGGCGAGTGTCATACTTGGCCAATTTTTTTGGAAATGCAGTGAACAAAATAAAAAATAAGCGGAAGTTCCGAAGACTGACACGGCATTATGATTGTGGATGCACCAAAAAAGGAGACCTGCATCGCGTTTTTTCAACCAAGTTCTTCTCTTGCAGACTTAGTTTTGTGCAAGTTAGAAAGAAAAAGGGGCTGTCTCATAAGGGTCTGACCCCATGTGCATTTATCAATAAATAGCACATTTATGCGACATTATGTCCTATTTATTGTGTTATGGGTCTGACCCTTAGGCTTTTGAGACAGCCTCACTACTCAAAATTCGTTAAATTTTAGGAAGGATTAGTTTATTCTCCGCCTTTTACCCAAAGTTCAAGCGGGAGTCCCACGAGGCCTTTTCCAATCCATTCTCTCGCAATGTTATTGGATGGCCCCATCGCTATTCCTGCTCGAGCATCACGGAAAAGACGTTCAATAGGTCCTTTTATATATCCATATCCTCCGGTTACATCCATTGCAATTTTCGTTACTTTATTCGCTACCTCGGAAGTATGAACTTTGAATTCTGTAAGAGGAAGGATTAGCACTCCCTGTTCCTTTCCTTCTGATTGTAATATATCTAATTGCTCAGCAAGGTCGAATTGCCATGGTTTTGCACTTTCGATTAATACTTTGGCTTCTCCTATTTGCTGGCGGATCACTTGGTAATCACTTAAACGGTTGTCAAAGTCCCGATGTATCGTTTTGGTCACATGTTCTGTCGCTAATTGGAGAGCATATTCTGCTACACCTAACCACACCGATCCGAGACCAATCAGGTAAATAGGGGATACACCATGCAATAGGATTTCCTTTCCTCGGTTTTCTCCTCCTAAAATATCACGTTTAGGAACTAATACATTCTGATATGAAATGGGACCGCTATGATTGCCTCGTACACCTAGCGCTTCCCACGGGCTTGCTTTAATTCCAGGAAGCTTTCCATCTACAATAAAGAAATTGATATCGGTCGCATCCCGTGCTTCAGGGCTCCTTGTTTGGACCACGTAAAAATCAGCTTGACCGGCACTTGTAGTAAAAGATTTATCGGCATTTAAAACATAGTCCTCTCCATTACGCTGTGCCTGGCTGAAGTTATACCACCAGTGTCCGCCAGAAGCCTTTTCACTTGTTGAATACGTACCGATCAATCCGCGCTCAATAGGCTTCAACCAGCGTTCCTTCTGATCATCATTTCCATAAAGGGTTATCGTTTGTACTGCTCCTACGTGCATCACATAAACAAGGGCAGTGGAAGCGCATGCTTTCCCGATTTCTTCTGCCGCAATAGCAAACGCTACATGATCAAGCTCCAAACCGTTATATTTCTTGGGAACGAGAATATTTCCCCATCCTTTTTTGATAAGAGCTTCTAAATTTTCTCTGGGAAATTTTCCTTCCCTGTCTGTAATTTCAGCGTTGGGACGTATCACAGTATCTACAATGTTACGGATCTCTTTTCGGATTCCCTCGTAATATTCACGGGTAGTTTTATTATATGCAGGCCGCGTTTCAACAGCTAAAGACATAGATAGTACCTCCTCCGGGACTTTGTTTACATTTCAAGAGTAAATTTTTATAATATAACTGTTGACTTCATTTTTATTAAGCAGGATGCAGCCCCTAAACTGCACCTGCTTTTTCTTTCAGCTGTTCTTCTTTTTCTCTTACAAGCGGAATAACTTTCTCTCCAAATTTCTGCAATTCCTCTTCATAGTGCAGGAAACCTGTCAGGATAATATCTACACCGATTTTTTTCAGTTCGATAATGCGGTCGGCAACTTGTTCGGCTGTCCCTATTAATCCTGTGCGGAATCCATCGTTGTATTGAACAAGGTCCTCAAATGATGAGTTTTCCCACATTCCTTCTCCTTCTGGGGAGGATTGCCCTGCAAATTTCACTTGGCTTTTAAATCCTTCTACAGCTTCTTTATCTGCATGTGAAACTATTTCTTTTAGAACTTGCTTTGCTTCTTCTTCTGTTTCACGGATAATAACGAAGCCATTAACACCGAATTGAATGTCTCTTCCATTTGATTGGGCCAATGATTTTACGTGATCAATTTGCTGCTTTAATTTATCCAAAGAGTTTCCGTTCATGAAGTAAACATCGGAAACGCGTCCGGCCATCTCTCTTGCTGCTTTCGAATTCCCGCCTTGGAAGATTTTTGGGAGGTTAATAGGTTTCGGTTTTAATGGTGCTTCATTTAGACGATAAAAATCCCCTTTAAAAGTAGTGGTTTCCTTTGTCCACAGTTCGCGCAGAACCTGAATAAATTCTTCAGAACGACGATAACGTTCATCATGGTCTAACCATGGTTCTCCGTATCCAATAAACTCTCCTTTAAACCACCCGCTTACAATATTCACTGAAGCTCTTCCGTTGCTGATGTGGTCAATGGTGGAGATTATTTTTGCCATGACACCTGGATGCCATAGTCCAGGAAGAACGGCTGTTATAATGTTAATCTTTTCTGTTACGGCTGCCAATGCAGATGCAAGAGTAGCAGCTTCTAATTGTTTCTCTGCACCATAGCTGGCAAAGAACCTTGTTTGTAGCAAAACATAATCAAAACCAGAGCGTTCAGCAATTTGTGCATAGCGTTTATTCGCTTCAAACGACCAATCAGTCTTTTGCGGAAGATTGGAAATAACAAGTCCGCCGCTCACGTTTGGGGCCCAATAGGCAAATTGTAAACTCATATTAATACTCCTCCCTTTTAATTAATAAAGTAGTTAACCGATCCAAAAATCTTTTCTTCTCCTCCTTTCCTTATAAAGGAAGGCTCATATCAGTTCCCTTAAACATAAAGGACCGACATGAGCCTCCAGTAGACCGGTTGGCGTATTCAGATCTTTATAAAAAAAACTGATACTGTATAAAATGATAAAACCAATAAATCCTATCTGTCAAGTAGGTATTAGAAATAAAAATAGAAATTACTTTGAGCTTCATTTTTTGCTTATATTATGTTATGGAAACAATAATTTTTTAGAATGTTGATTAAATCAGCTTCTTGGGCGGTTTTGTTTAAAAAATAATTTATAATTCCGACTTGACATATAGGTTTAATATAATTTAATATTACCCTAAAGATTTACTTGAAAATTTCAAACATGCCGACTAGGCCACTAGAGGCTCTCAATTCAAGGTGGATTTTATCTTGAACTGAGAGCCTCTTTAATTTAATGGAATTTACATTATAGAAAGGTTGATGAATATGCAGCAAGCAATGGTTATTCAGGATGTTGAGGAACAGATATCAATATGCGGAAGAGTGGTTCATGGAAGGAAGAAGGGGCGGGAGATCGGTTTTCCTACAGCAAATGTTGAAGCTGATGCCGGGCTGTTAGAGAACGGTGTGTATGGTGTTTCTGTGTCTTTAAAAGGAGATCTATATAAAGGCATTATGAACATTGGTGTCAAACCAACGTTTGAATCAAACTTAGAAAAGACGATTGAAGTCCATCTTCTAGATTTTCAGAATGATATTTATGGAGAGTTAATGGAATGTCAGCTTCTCTTTAAAGTAAGAGATGAACGGAAATTTCCATCTATCAAATTATTAAAAAATCAAATTAAGGAGGACATTCGGTATGCAAAACAAAAATTCAAAAGCATGGGCCCTTTCTATAAAAACTGTAAGAAAGAATTCTTTAGAAAAGAGCAAATATCTTAATCTGCCTGATTTACAGTTTTTTCAATGGTGCCACCAACGGTATGGGCTAAATAAAGGTGTTTATAATACGATTGATAACTGGTTTTATGATTACGGGATTGTCAATATTCTTCACCGTCGCATCTATCTTTTAGCTTTTTTGGATTTTGTCAAAGATGCCGGACTGAAACAAGATAACCATAAATTTATCAGATTTGGGAATGGAGGTCTCATCAGAAAGCTTCATGAATTTATAAGGGAAAAAGAAAATGAAAAGTACATTATATAAGCTTCTATTAAAATTCAGCGAACTGAGGGCTTGAGGATTGCAGCGACTGGTCTGCCAGAGCGAGGATGTCTCAAAAGCCTAAGGGTCAGAACCTTATGAGACAGCCTCGCTCTATTTAATATAACGAATGAAAACAGTCATGAGGAAATTAAATTGAACTTAAAACGATATTGCAACCGCCCCAATTCCGATCCCAGTGATAGAAATAAGAATTTCCAGATTATCTAACCAGACAACTGGAGGCTCCCTTTGAATTTTTTATATAGGGAGCTTTTAATTTGAAATGATAATAAAAAAGAGTGATGAGAAGTGAGTAAGAAGATTAAGAAAGGAATGAAACTTTCCATGCATAGAAAGAAGAATTTTGTTCAATTGGTTAAAGACAATCGAGAACAAATATTAAATAGTAAAGAAGAAATAGAACGAATATTTAAAAAGATTGACGAGAAAGTGTTTAAAAAAGAAAGCAAAAGTAACAAAGTGTAATATATAAGGGATGATTTTAGTAGATAATAGAAATATATTTTCCAAGACAAATTTTAAATTCATACTTGACAGCTAGGAAAAGTATGAATAAGATAAAAACAATATTATTTAGTATTTTAAGTTAATTTAACAGAAAGCCGGCCGGACAACCGAAGGCTCCTATCTCTTTTTTCGAGATAAGGAGCCTTTTTTCATATACAAATTAGGGATTAGGGGGAATATTTAGTGATTAAAAATGACAAGCGAATCTGGTGGACCGCATTCATTTTTATTTTATCTTTTCTCATAAGTGGATGCAGTGCGTCCACGTCTGGAGAAACAACAGAAAACAATTCAAATGACAAAGAAAAAAAGGTTGTTCATATCGGTTACCAAAAATTTGGTACCTTAAATATTCTAAAAGCGCAGGAAAACTTGGAAAAAGAATTAGAACCGGTTGGTTATTCTGTTAAATGGACAGAATTTCCTGCCGGACCCCAGCTATTAGAAGCACTTAATGTAGGAAGTATAGATTTTGGTCATACGGGAGAGGCGCCGCCTATTTTTGCTCAGGCAGCAGGTGCCCCGCTGGTGTACTTCGCCAATGCTCCGTCCAATCCTAAAGGAGAAGCCATTATAGTAAAAAAAGATTCGCCCATAAAAACGATCAAAGATTTAAAAGGAAAAAAAATTGCGTTAAATAAGGGTTCAAACGTCCATTATTTATTAGTCAAAGCATTAGAAAAAGCAGGCATTAAATATGAAGATATCGATACAGCCTTTCTCCCTCCTGCAGACGCTCGTGCAGCATTTGAAAAAGGCGATGTAGATGCATGGGTTATTTGGGATCCCTTTTTGGCTGAAGCAGAACGTGCTGCAAATGCCCGTATTCTAACGGATGGAACAGGACTAGTAAAAAATCGTGAATTTTTCTTAGCTTCCAGAAAGTTTGCAAAAAAGCACCCTGATGTATTGAATATAATTTTTAAGGAACTGCAGAAAACGGAAAAATGGGTTGAAGAGAATCCAAAAGAAGCAGCAGAATTCCTTTCTCCTCAAATTGGAATGGATGTTGAGACATTGGAATTAACACTTAATCGAAAAACGTTTGGATTAGAAAAGTTGAGTGAAGAAGTGGCAAAGGACCAACAGCAAATTGCAGATCAATTTTTCAAACTTAAACTAATTCCGAAAGAAATTAATGTAAATGAAGCTATTTTATTATCTGCAAAATAAGAAAGGAGATTCTAAAATATGAAGATTTTTTGGTTTATACCTACACATGGAGATTCACGATATTTAGGAGTAACAACAGGCGGAAGAGCAGTTAGTTACCCTTACTTAAAACAAATTGCTCAGGCGGTCGATCATCTTGGGTTTGCAGGTGCTTTACTTCCTACAGGAAGATCTTGCGAAGATTCGTGGGTGGTGGCTTCATCTTTAATACCTGTGACTTCGCGGATGAAATTTCTTGTCGCTGTACGCCCCGGTCTTATTTCGCCATCTCAAGCGGCGAGAATGGCAGCCACTTTTGATCGTCTGTCAAATGGACGTTTATTAATCAATGTTGTAACGGGAGGAGATCCGGTAGAGCTCGCCGGTGATGGTCTGCATTTAAACCATACTGAGCGTTATAAACTAACTCATGAGTTTCTTACGATTTGGCGGGATTTGTTAGCTAAGGGGGAAGCAGATTTTTCCGGAGAATATTTAAAAATAGATAAAGGCAAATTATTATATCCACCTATTCAAAAACCTTATCCGCCACTTTATTTCGGCGGATCTTCTGAGATTGGGCAGGAAATTGCCGCAAGCCATGTGGATGTATACTTAACATGGGGCGAACCACCTAAAAAAGTAGCTGAGAAAATCGCAAAAGTGAAACAATTAGCTAAAGAAAAAGGTAGAACCGTTCGTTTTGGCATTCGATTACATGTCATTGTAAGAGAAACGGAACAAGAAGCTTGGGCGGCAGCCGATAATTTAATTAAATATGTAGATGATGAATTAATTGCTTCATCTCAAAAGGTTTTCTCGCGTTTTGACTCAGTAGGCCAACGGAGAATGACGGAATTACTTAATGGACGGAAGGATCAATTAGAAATCAGTCCGAATTTATGGGCCGGAATTGGTCTTGTTAGAGGAGGGGCGGGAACAGCTTTGGTAGGAGACCCTGAAACCGTAGCTCTAAGAATGAAGGAATATGCTGACCTTGGAATCGAAACATTCATTCTTTCTGGATATCCGCACTTAGAAGAAGCTTATCGTGTTTCAGAATTATTGTTTCCGCATCTTCCTTTAGAACGTGATTTTACCGTTCCTGATTCTACTAATTTAATAAGTCCATTTGGAGAGATTGTCGCAAATAATGAATTCCCTAAAAAACAAATAACAATTAGGTGATGAATATGAATAAAAAAAAGATTGTTCCTTGGATTGTACCTATTTTATTGCTTGTATCTTGGCAGTTGCTATCTCAAATTGGAATCTTATCTTCCAGGGTTTTACCTAACCCGGTAGATGTCCTCAAATCAGCTATTGAGTTAAGCAGATCAGGTCAACTTTTTGAATACATTGGTGCAAGCACTAAGCGAGCATTTGTTGGATTTCTTCTAGGAGGAGGAATTGGTTTTGCGTTAGGATTAATGAACGGTCTTTCTAGGATTGCAGAAGACCTATTGGATACTACTTTACAAATGATTCGAAACATACCTCACCTTGCTTTGATTCCAATAGTCATTTTATGGTTTGGCATTGAAGAAGAAGCAAAGCTGTTTCTTGTTGCTTTGGGTACTTTTTTTCCCATTTACTTAAATACATTCCATGGAATACGGTCTGTAGACAAAACTCTTATTGAAATGGGAAATGTATATGATTTAAAGGGTTTTGCTCTCTTTTGGCATATTATTTTACCAGGTGCACTTCCTTCTATTCTAGTCGGAGTCCGCTTTGCTCTGGGTATTACATGGGTTACGCTTATTGTTGCTGAGACAATTGCATCTAATTCTGGAATTGGTTATATGGCCATGAATGCTAGAGAATTTATGCAACTGGATGTAGTTGTATTAAGTATTATCCTTTATGCACTTCTTGGAAAACTGTCAGACATAATAGCAAAATTAGCAGAGAGAAGATTTTTAAAATGGCATCAAACTTATCAAAAATAGGAAGGAGGGTTATCCATGGTTTGGAATAAAGAGAAAGAAGCTATTTTAGAACTTTCTGGCGTACATAAATCCTTTGGTGTTCATAAAGTACTTCAAAACATTAATTTAAAAGTTTTTCAAGGAGAATTCATTGCGATTGTTGGGAAAAGCGGGTGCGGAAAAAGTACGTTATTGCGGTTGATAGCAGGTCTTGAGCCGGCGAGCAGCGGTAACATTCTTATTAAAGGTAAACGACTGAAGGGAAGGAACCAATTAGCAAAAATCATGTTCCAAGATGGCCGTCTTCTTCCGTGGAAAAAGATTCGTCAAAATGTAAGCTTAGGATTAAAAGCAGACTGGGAAAAGCAGGTTGAAAAAGTATTAGAACAAGTTGGATTAGCAGACCGAGCAGATGATTGGCCATCTGTACTATCCGGGGGACAGAAGCAAAGAGTAGCACTTGCAAGGGCACTTGTACACGAACCAGATATCTTATTGTTAGATGAACCACTTGGTGCTTTAGATGCGCTGACACGTATAGAAATGCATCAGCTAATTGAAGATTTATGGAAAGAAAAACAGTTTACTGCTGTTTTAGTGACACATGATGTGGAAGAAGCCGTAGCTCTCGCCAATCGAGTAATATTGATCGAAGATGGAGAAATTGTTATGAACTTTCCAATTAAATTACCTTATCCCCGTCAGCGGGATCATCCTATCTTTGCAACTACGATTAGCCAGATACGCAACCATATTTTAGGATTAAATACTTTCTCAAATAGAGAGTTGAAACTTACCAAATAATACAAATGAAAAGAAGGTGATTGTAACTTCACCTTCTTTTTTTTCATACTGACATAAGTATGTTTACTGTCAAGACATGTGTTAATATTTAATATGGGAGGCTTACTTTTTTTTCCTAAAAAAATTGAATGGAGCAAAATACGCCTGTGATTATGAATTCAGGAGGACATGCATGAACAGACAAAATGATATTTCAAACAAGAAGCTGCTTGGGATTGCCGGTGTCGGTTGGATGTTTGATGCGATGGATGTTGGAATGCTTTCATTTATTATTGCAGCATTAAAAGTTGATTGGAATTTATCGGCCGAACAAATGGGCTGGATTGGCAGCATCAACTCAATCGGAATGGCCGTCGGGGCTTTTCTTTTCGGACTACTTGCTGACCGAATAGGCCGGAAAACTGTCTTTATTCTTACTTTATTATTATTTTCACTAGGCAGCGGTGCTTCGGCATTTGTGACTTCGTTGAGCGTCTTTTTAGTTTTAAGATTTCTGATCGGGATGGGGCTTGGCGGAGAGCTGCCAGTTGCCTCCACACTTGTATCGGAAAGTGTTCCGCCAGAAAAACGAGGAAGAGTCGTTGTGTTATTAGAAAGCTTTTGGGCGGTCGGCTGGTTGATTGCAGCAGTCATTTCTTATTTTATCATCCCTAAATTTGGCTGGCAGCTTGCCTTGATATTGAGTGCGATTCCAGCTCTTTATGCCCTTTATTTACGTTGGAATTTACCTGATTCACCAAAATTCCTTTCCGTGAAACAAACAGAAAAGCATTCGGTGCTATCAAACGTTACGGCTGTCTGGTCAAAAGAGTATCTCCGAGAAACTACGATGTTGTGGATTCTCTGGTTTTGCGTCGTCTTTTCCTATTATGGAATGTTCCTTTGGCTGCCAAGTGTCATGATGATAAAAGGATTTAGTTTAATTAAAAGCTTTGAATATGTGCTGATTATGACACTTGCCCAATTGCCGGGATATTTTACCGCTGCATGGCTCATTGAAAAAATCGGAAGAAAATTTGTTCTCATTGTCTACCTGATTGGCACCGCCCTAAGTGCTTCTTTCTTCGGTATCGCGGAATCAGAAGCGCTATTGATTACAGCAGGCGTTTTCCTGTCGTTTTTCAACCTCGGAGCATGGGGAGCTTTATATGCCTATACACCCGAACAATATCCTACAAAAATCCGGAGCACAGGGGCAGGGATGGCTGCTTCCTTTGGTCGCATAGGCGGAATACTTGGTCCATTATTGGTGCCATATCTTAGCGCCAGAGGTTTTTCTATTTATGAGATTTTTACAATTTTCTGCGTATCTGTCTTAATCGGAGCAGCAGCTGTTTTGTTCATGGGAAAAGAAACAAAAAGTCAGGAATTAGCATAACCATCCCTCGTGAAAGTCAGGGAGTTAACGATTTTTCAAAATGAAATATTTGAGTATCACAAACCGTAACTAGAACAATAAATGTGAAGCAATGCCAAACCACAAAAGAGACTCATAAGGAGTCTCTTTTGCGGTTAACCATAAATCCAAATGTAAATTCTATTTTATAGCTTGCACCAGTAAGTGCCCAATTGGACTATTTTTTCTTCTGATCTCATTCAAGTTGCATTTCTCATGTTCAGATGACGGTTGCTCTCGTTCGGATGGAGTTTACTCCCGTTCAACGTTCATTTACTCTCGTTCGGAATGTGTTTACTCCCGTTCAAGGCGCCTTTACTCCCGTTCAGAAGACGTTTACTCCCGTTCAAGGCGCCTTTACTCCCGTTCAGAAGACGTTTACTCCCGTTCAAGGCGCCTTTACTCCCGTTCAGAAGACGTTTACTCCCGTTCACCATTTCTAAATTAGTTATACAGATTTCAAAGGAGAGACAAGGCAAATAACCTTGTCTCTTTTTTAATGAAAAAAAGTTAGCTTTTGTTAAAACTATTCGTCCATTTTTTACGAATATAATAATGAAAGCAACAATTCCAAGCTGGAAGTGGACAAGAAAACATGAATAAAGAGAAAAAATGGATCAAGTTGATCCAAAAGAAAGCAGACGAAAAGGCAGCCAATGAGCTCGTTTCGTTTTACTATCAACCGATTTACGCCTTTGTATATAAGCAAACTCTAAATAAAGAATTATCGATGGATTTAACGCAGGATATTTTCATTAGTATGCTGCAATCCATCCAAAATTTTGATACAAAAAAGTCATCGTTTAAGACTTGGCTCTATATGTATGTGCTGGGAATTGCATTACTTTTCCTTGTTGCATTCATTTCAAGCTTAGCGCCTAACTACATGACCAATATTGGGGTGCAAATTCCGTTAGCATTTGTCCTATTTGGAATAGGAAAAAGTTATTTGGTACAGGATATAACCAATCTATTTCTGCCCAAATATTTTTTGTCCATTGCGTTAGTGTTTATTTTAGCAGGTAGTGCAGTAATCTTCGTTCTTAAATGGAAAAAGGAAAGCATAAAAGATATCTTGTAACGTCAAGAAAAACCGCCTTATCATGATGATCAGGTGGTTTCCTACTACATAGATAAATTTAGCGTCTCCTCATTTCGTCCTATAAATTACAATCCTCTATTTTTCCTATTTTTTTTAACCAATTTTCAAATCATTTTTAATATTCTCTTTAAATCTATTTTCTACGATGAAGGGGAAAGAAATCACTAAAATTTGGAGGAGAGTGAGAAAGCTGTGAAAAAGACAGAAATGATTAGTTTATCCCTTTCTCTATCGTTAGGATTACTCGCGAGTTATACTCCCGAAGCAATGGCAGATGATAAACAGGTTAAACAGCAATCTATGCTGCAACCGATTGTTGACCATGTTGATGTCATTGCCCACCGCGGTGCCTCAGGTTATGTACCTGAACATACGCTGGCAGCATATGAAAAGGCGATCCAAATGAAAGCAGATTATGTCGAACTGGATTTGCATATGACAAAAGATGGCGAGTTAATTGCCATTCACGATTCCACGCTGGCAAGGACGACGAATGTAGAAGAATTATATCCCGACCGCGCCCCTTGGAGTGTAAAAGACTTCACTCTTGCCGAAATTAAACAGCTGGATGCCGGTTCTTGGTTTAACAAGACTTACCCTGAATACGCAAAAAAACAATATGCCGAAGAGAAAATTCCAACCCTCCAGGAAGTGATCGATTTTATCAAAAAGAAAGATAAAAATGCTGCTCTGTACATAGAAACGAAGGCACCTGACGTTTACCCGGGCATGGAAGAAAAACTCGTTGAATTTTTGAAAAAGAACGGTTACTTGAAAAAAGACAAAGTCATTTTTCAATCATTCAGTGAAGCGAGCTTAAGAAAACTGCAGGAGATCATTCCTGAGGATATTCCCCTTATCCAGCTTTATACTCCAAAGATGATTCAAGGTCTAAATCTTGATGATGTTTTTAACCGGGCAGCGGAATATGCGGAAGGTGTAGGGCCGGATAAATCGCTCGTCACCCCGGCATTTATGCAGGAGGCCCATGAACGTCATATGATCGTTCATCCGTATACCGTGAATACAATGGATGAAATGGTCGAGCAATTATCCCTTGGTGTTGATGGGATGTTTACGAATTATCCTGATCGATTAGTAGAATTGAATAAAAAACCGTACATTTCTCACGGGGCAGCCAGCGGCGAAGTGACGGATACATCCGCGGTTTTATGGGCTAGGACAAGCCAATCCGCAAATGTACAATTTGAAGTTTCCGAAGATTCTTCGTTTAAAAAGGCCATCACAAAAACCGAGAAAGCGATTTCCAAACATGATTTGACCGTACAAGTAAAAATTACAGGATTAAAACCGAATACGATTTATTACTACCGTATTCAAGCACTTCCGGGATCCCATCAGGTGTACGGAAGCTTTAAAACAGCACCGGCTGAAAATGAGTTGAAGCCGTTAACGATTGTTTGGGGCGGCGACACAGGCGGCCAAGGCAAAATACCGCCATTCAAAGCTTTTTCAGCAATGGCCGATTTAAGACCGGATTTCTTCTTGTTTAGCGGGGATACGATTTACGCAGATAATGCTACTCCGGCTGTTCCAAATCCGCCATCGAAAACTATTGAGGATTTCTGGGCGAAATATAAAGAAAATCGAACAGACCCTTACTTAAGAAAATTACTTCAATCGACAAGTATATATGCGATATGGGATGATCATGAGGTAATTAATGACTTTTCCGGACCATTTGAGCCGCTTACCTCAACAGGGTTTCAGGCTTTTACGGATTTTTGGCCAATGTTGAAAGAGCGGAGTTCATCCGGAAAGCTTTATCATAAATTTTCATGGGGCGATACACTTGATTTATTCATTTTAAATAATCGCAGTTACCGTGATCCAAATACGAAGCTAGATGGGCAGGACAAAACCATGCTTGGTCAAGAGCAGCTCGAATGGTTGAAAAAAGAGCTATTGAATTCAGATGCCAAAGTGAAACTTGTTGCTTCATCCGTACCGATTTCCATTCCGACAGGGAAGCCGAATGCACGAGATGGATGGGCAAATGGCGACAACATCAATCCTGACGATAAAACAGGGTATGAACATGAATTTGCCAAGATTTCAACATTCATTAGGGAGAATAAAATTAAGAACGTGAATTTTGTCACTGCTGATGTTCATTTTGCAGATATTATTCAATATGATCCTGACCATAATGGTACCGTTGATTATCGCGAACTGGTAAGCGGACCGATTGGGGCAGGTATGGGTCAGCCGCCGACACTTGATCCTACATTTGGGCCGGAACGATTGTATGCAGAAGGAGGGTTTTTTAACTTTGGTGTCCTCAAGGTTGATCCGGGTCGAAAACAAATGACAGTCGAAATTCATGATGAAAACGGCAAAGTTCATTTCCAACGTGATTTTCCAATTGAATAACAGAATATGCTAATCAATGAATGAGCTGTCTACGATAGATGTAGGCAGCTCTGATCTTTTGTATAACATTCTTAATTCTAAGTGGCTGACTTTTATAAGGAAATTGTGAAAATAGGTTCTTCCAGTTATGTGTTGCCATGCGAACTTAATGAGAGAGAAACGGTGTTATGCTTGCTTTTGTTATTAGTTTACATAATACAAAACTATTAGAGTATGGCATTTATGAGTTAATAGAAAGTGGAAATTAATTTCTAAACACTACTTTATTCATTTCTACAAACAATAGCGGGAACTGTTTTCTTAACTTTTTTAAAAGATTTAGTAATTTTATTTACTCAATATTTATAAACCATTATCAATAGTTTAATAAATTTATGCTACTTTTAGAGTGAAACGAAGAAGAAAAGGGTGTGTTGGATAAAATGTTTACTAAAGTGAGTATAAGTTTTTTGCTTTTAATGATTCATTTTTATTTGGTTTGAGTTCTTTATATTCATCTTTTTACATATTGAAGAAAATCTGGATTTATTAAATATATTTAACCATTGCGGTTTCATCACAACAATCAAATTTGGGGCAATGCATACAATCAATCCATACTTTTTCAGGTAAAGTTTCTTTTTTAACAATTTCAAATCCACATTTTTCAAAAAATTCAACTTGATATGTAAAGGATATTAATCTTTTAACCCCAAGTCTGGTTGCTTCATTTACAATATGGTTTACTAGAATGCGACCAATGCCTCGACCCACATGTTCTGGTGGTACAACTAATGAACGTACCTCTGCAAGATCATGACCCAAAACATGTAATCCAGCAATTCCAACTATTTTATTTTCATCTTTTACAACATACATACACTGTAAATACTGATATATTGATAAGAACGAACGAGGTAAAACTAATCCTTTATTAGAATATAATTGAATTAAATCGTGGATATCTTTAACATCGCTTGTAACTGCATTATAGATTTGCATCATTATCCCTCACAACCAAAAAATCTATTTTTATAAATATACAACAGATTGTTTATATATGCAAATATAAGTTTTGAGTTCAGTTTGTTTTTTTCTTATATTTCAAGGATACTTGGTTCATTCCATATCCGGTTTGATATCAAAATGCAAGCATTGTCTTCATGAATAATTATAAGGCTAACATATTATAAAAGATAAACTATCATCCCGTAACACCTTGCCATGTTTCGGGATTTTTTTACTCTAACTGTATAATATATTTTCGTACTAAAATAAATATTAATTATTTTTGAATAATACAGTTGTTATGTCTATCATTTATTTTTATAATATTTAAAAAGATTTATCTATTTTTTATTGGTAGATAATAAATTTTATGAGAAAAATTATTGATAGACAGGGAGAAAGAATGATGAAAGATTATAAAATTGAAATTAACCTAACTACAAAAAGAAAGACAAAACCTCAATTTGACCGCCTTGAGTTCGGAAAGCATTTTACAGATCATATGTTTATTATGGACTATACCGAAGGAAAGGGCTGGCATGATCCTCGGATCGTTCCTTATCAACCAATCACCTTGGATCCTGCTGCCATGATCTTTCATTATGGTCAAACTGTATTTGAGGGGTTAAAGGCTTATCTTACAAAAGATGAAGAAATTCTATTATTTAGACCAGAGCAAAATATGAAAAGATTAAATCGTTCAAATGCCCGGTTATGTATCCCGCAAATCGATGAAGAGTTAGCATTATATGCCCTGAAACAATTGATTGCCATTGACAGGGATTGGATTCCCTCTTTAGAGGGCACTTCCCTTTATATTCGTCCGTTTATCATTGCAACAGAACCATATCTTGGTGTTGCATCTTCTAAGAGCTATCAATTCATGATTATTTTATCACCTGTAGGTGCTTATTATAAAGAAGGCATGAATCCTGTTAAAATTGCTGTAGAAAGTCAATATGTGCGTGCCGTAGCAGGTGGAACGGGGAATGCCAAAACAGCCGGTAATTATGCTGCTAGTTTAAAAGCTCAAGAAGAAGCCAGCAAAACTGGTTATTCTCAAGTTTTATGGCTGGACGGGAAAGAAAATACGTACATTGAAGAAGTGGGTAGTATGAATATCTTCTTTAAAATTAACGGAGAAGTCATAACACCAGCTTTAAATGGAAGTATTTTAGAAGGTGTTACAAGAAATTCAGTCATTCAGCTTTTAAGACATTGGAATATAACTGTTGTGGAACGTAAAATTTCGATTCATGAGATTCATCAAGCTTATAATGAAGGGTTGTTAGAGGAAGCCTTTGGGACAGGAACAGCTGCCGTCATTTCACCAATTGGTGAATTCTTTTGGAAAAACGAAAAGCTTGTTATTAATAACGGTGAAACTGGTCCATTATCTAAAAAATTATACGATTCATTGACCGGTATACAAAATGGAACACAGCCTGATCCATTTGGCTGGGTTGTGAGAGTATAAATATCAAGTCTCTATTAAAAATAAGTGACACCGTAACCTTTCTTCAAAGCAATCATTCTGGAGGATGAAATGAAGAAAACAAGTGGTAAATCGAATGAAAAAGATGCAAGGTTAAAAAAAATCGCCACCAAAGTCATTCGCAGAAATTACAAAGGTTTAAAGAGGTTGAGTAAAAATTGAGCATCGAACCTTTAGAACCTAAGCACATCAGAATGTTTCATGACATGGCTTTGAAAGAGTTTGGAGGTTTGTCTGGTGAACATGAACCAAACCTCATCGATAGCCTTGCATACAAACCATTTTAGGAATATGGTTTTAGTGGAGAATCCATCGAATTATATCCCGGACTTTTTAAAAAGGCCGCTGTATATATGCATACTTTAGCCACAAATCAATATTTTGTGGATGGTAACAAGCGAACAGCATATATTACTGCGGCATCTTTTTTGGAATTAAACGGCTATGTACTTTGCATCACTTATTGGGATTTATTTTTTGCTACGAAACTAATAGCAAACCAGAAATGGGAGCTGGATCGGATAGCCCAATGGTTAAATGAGAATAGTATACCTGAATCTGAATATGTCGAAGGAATGGAAACAGAGAAAGAGATATTAATCGAATTGTATGAAGAGTACATATAAATGGCGAAAGAGCTGGAACTCCAAGAATTTTTAACGGAAGAAGAAAAAGAGGAGCGCAAAGGCTTAGAATACATTTTAGCTGAAATGAAACGAAAAAGATAGCTATCAAAAAACATGGTAGCTTTTTTATGCTTTTCAAGCATATATTTAACATTTATTCCGAGAAGTTTTCCTTTTCGAAGTTAAGTGTAGAAGGAAGTGTTCATTAATATTAATTGATTTTTTATAATATTCTTAAAAATAGAGGTGAAGTGCTTAATGGAAAGTATCATCAGTATGAAAAATGTGTCCTTGATAAGAGAAAATCGAGTTATTTTAAAGGATATTAATTGGGAAGTAAAAGAAAAGGAACAATGGGTCATATTAGGTTTAAACGGTTCAGGAAAAACGTCCATATTAAATATCGTAACCGCCTATGAATATCCGACAAAAGGTGAAGTTTCCGTATTAGGACATAAATTCGGGCAAACAAACTTGCCTGAGCTTAGAAAGCAAATCGGATTTGTTAGTAGTTCTCTTGACCGTTTTAGTCAAACTTTAAAATCGGAAACGGTAGAGGATATTGTGATAAGCGGTAAATTTGCTATGATAGGATTATATGAAAATGTGACCATTGAGGATCGAGAGCAGGCCGAACAGATAATGGCATCTTTTCGAATCAATCACTTAAAAGGGAAAACGTTTGACACATTATCAGAAGGTGAAAAAAGAAAAGTATTTATTGGAAGAGCGTTAATGACAAAACCGAAATTGCTTATATTAGATGAGCCATCTGTAGGATTAGATATTTTAGCAAGGGAAGATATTTTATCATTAACGAAAGAAATTATTGAAAATCAACAATGTCACGTACTATATGTCACTCATTATATTGAAGAAATTGTAGAAGAGTTGACACACGTATTATTGCTAAAAGAGGGACAAATTGTAGCTGCAGGACAAAAAGAGGATATATTAACAGATGAATTGTTATCAGAGACATTTCAATTAACGATGAAAGTTCATTGGGAAAATAAAAGACCATGGATTTCCATACATAAAAACATAGGCTGGACAAAATTTGCGAAAGTAGAATCAAATATATAGAGGAAACTTGAGGATGCCAAGTTTCCTCTATTGCATTATAGTAGTAAAAGACTCAGGATACCAAATTTAATTCTTTGAATCAGTTGATAGCTACGAAACATTTGTGGCATATTGGAATGAGAAATGCTTAAAAAGGTGAAATAGGATGCTTGCAATTCAATGTACAAAAAACTAATGCACGAGCATAGCCGGATGGGAAAGGATAAATAAGCATGGGAATAATAGTTAATCTACAAGAAATCATTGAAGGAATGGATATGCAATTTGAAGGTACAAATACATATTTAAATCGAAAGACTGGAGAAATTATTTCGATATCCGAAGAAGACCTTCGTGCTGCTGAGGATGATGATACGTTTGAACATTTGCCGGAATGGCATCAAGAGGCCATGAAAGTTGCTATAGATGTTATTGAAAACTATGGAGATTACAATCGGCTCCCAACAAACTATGATATCAATGAATATGAAATGATGGAGGATTTTTGCTTTACAATTATTGATGAGAGAAGTAAGAATATGTTATTAAACGCAATTCAAGGCAGAGGTGCCTTTAGAAGGTTTAAAGACCATATTTATCGTTTAGGAATTGAAAAAAAGTGGTATGCCTTTCGTGAAGGACGGTACAAAGAAATAGCAATTGATTGGTGTAAAAATCATAACATACACTGGATTGAATAAACTCAATTGTAAGAAAAAAGATTTAAGTTAAATCATTAACAATTGGAGTGTGTTTGAATTACAAAGGGAGAGAATCACTCCGAAATTCAATTTGTCCAGATAAAGCACCACTTTTTCTTTGCTGATACGAATATCACAGTAGAAATATTGAATATTGTGTTTTTGCATAGGAGGGGAAAGATGTTCACATTATCGGACTTCAAGGATGCATTAGAACAACAGTTACTCCATAATTGAAATAAGAGTCTTTTTTATGAGTTGGCAAATGGACGACTGGTATTAAATCCTTCTAAAGAAACTACTGAGTTACTAAAACATAAAGCACAAGATATCTCAAAATTTATTCAATCTACAAAGGTAGATGGCACGTTTAAACAATTACTTAAGTATGTTACGGACAAAATTGTTAAATTATTTATGGAAGTTAACCAGTATTTAGATTTTAGATCTGATGATTACCATAAGCTTGAAAAAATCTATGGAGATTTATTTGAGCGGGTCTGTAAAATTGGTAATCAAAAAAAAATTTCTGAAAGTGAAATTGATCATTTGTTTTGTTCACATTATAAAAATTTACAGTCCTTTTTATTAGACTCGAATGGAGCTGAAATTTTTAAAAAATATAGGACAAATCCCAATTTGTTCGAGGTAAAATGTGAAGAATATACCCCTGAATTTCAAATAAAATTATTAAATATCAATTTGGAAACGATTAAAGAACCTATTTTAGATTTAGGCTGCGGTCAACAAGCCCTTTTAGTCCATTTCCTTAGAGAGAATGGGTTTGAAGCATTTGGAGTAGATAGAAATGTAGATGCAATGAATTACTTATATAAGATGAATTGGCTTGAAAGTACTTTTATATCAAACACTTGGGGAACTATAATTTCCCACATGGCTTTTTCAAATCATTTTATGCATCATCATTTAAGAACGGATGGAGATTTCGAAATTTACGCTAGGAGGTATATGGAAATATTAAAATCGTTAAAGCTTGGTGGAAGCTTTATTTACGCACCAAGTCTGCCTTTTATAGAACAATTATTAATAACATCGAATAAATCATTTGTCGTAGAAACTAGTGTACATTCTACCAAAGTAATACGGATAAAATGAAGTGAACCTAATTGTGAAGAAATTAAACTATTGGGTGCAATAGATGAGTTTCTTGGTTTGAAAATTAACAACAAACGATAACAAAGCCTATAAAATAATAAATACATTCACCCAATTTTGAATGATAAATTTGAATGATAAACGAGAAGATAGACAGATTTAACATGTAGGGGAAAGATGTTCAGAACGGCTATATAAGCGTTGACAGACGTGTCCAAAAAATTGGCATGTCTTTTTTGGGTACCATGTAAATATACAAAGATTTAAACTCTATAGGCAATACAGCTTATTTTCATGCATCGTTGTACCCAAAAAATTGGTATGAATGTTGGCTAACTCCAACTTAATCCATGATGCATAGTATGCAAAAATAAAACAACGGGCACGGATTATAACGCCTCCACATTTAGACCAACCCGAGTTTTTTAGGGGACACGTACGACTACGACTTACTTGGGAGCAATCAAAGGTTGAAGGTAGAATAACATAAATAGGTTATTTTTAAGGGGTGATTACTCTGAATATTAAGGTGATTGAAAAGGGAGAGATTAAAGTAACTGGGATTGCATGGAATGGTTCATATTCTCAAATGAACATGATTCCTGCCTTGTTTGACCAAATGGAAGCACGTATAGGAGAGGTATTACAAAAAACAAACGAACCTTTTTTAATTGCTCCTTTTCATAGTAGAGAAACAGAATTTACTTAGTATGTGACAACGCCAGTTGAAAAAATTGAAAATATTCCTGATGGCATGATAGGATTTACTATTCCCGGAAAGAAATATGTCTTTGCAACTCACAATGGAGCGTCCAATGAAGTTCACAATACGTATTTACGAATGTTTTCATGGATGAAAGAACATGGATACGAACAGGATTATCATGCATTGAGTATGGAGGTATATAAAGACGAACACAAGGAGATTAATGCTTCAGGCGAAATACTTTGCTTCGATATTTATTTGCCTTTAAAGGAAAGGAAAAACGAAAAATAACAACCTTTCAACGAATTGGAACGATGCTGAAACTACTTAAGATTTCTTGGCTTTCTTTATTGAACTATGGTGGACCCCATCATCAAGACATTAATTTTATTTTTTTAAGGTGGGGCAGAAACCAAAAAGGATATCTGCATTCTAGAGCTTGGGGTGCTCATTGAGGCCAATAAAGTGGGAGTACACATTTTTTTGGAGTGATTCATCCTGCTTTTATTTTTCCTTCTCAGGGGAGGTTCTGTCAAGGGCGAGCGAAGCGAGGGCTCTGCCGAATCCTTGACAGGTTCTCCCGTGAGAAGGATCCTCTATAAAGGATGAATCACTCACAGGCCATAAACAGAGGCAGGTGGTTTATAGCCTAATGATTGATGAGGGCGTTCATGGTTATAGAAATGGAGATAGTTATTGATCTCTTTTCTTGCTTCTCTTGGACTCTCGTATTCCTTCAAGTAGACCTCTTCATATTTAATCGTCCGCCACAATCGCTCGGTAATGATATTGTCAAGAGCCCGACCTTTGCCGTCCATACTGATTTGAACTTTCTTATCCAGTACCAGCTCGGTATATTTCGGGCTGGTGAAGTGGCTACCCTGATCACTGTTTATAATCTCAGGTTGAGCGTGCGACAGCGCCCGTTTGACGGCTTCAAGGACAAAATCGATTTCCAGCGTCTGATCCAGCTCCCAACTAACGACGTAACGGGAATACCAGTCAATAATGGCGACGAGATACATCCAACCGCGTTGAAGCCGGATGTAAGTGATATCAATCCCCCATACCTGGTTGGGGTGAGTGATGTCGAGATTTCTAGAAGATAGGGATAAATCCGTGTTCCAGTTGCGCTTACTAAAGGTTGGGACCAGGTGAAATCCCGGCAATCCCCATCTCCCTCATATGGCGCTGAACGGCCTTTCGGGTTAATGTGTAACCCGTTTTCATTCAGAACGGCCGTGATCCGCCGGGAGCCAAAAAACGGATATTTGGTGTAAATTTCATCAATTCGGTGCTTGATGAACACTTCTTCAGGAGAAGGCTCCACAGGCTTATAATACAAGCTGGACCGATTGAGTCCGAGCAATTCAGCCTGGGTGGCAATAGGGAGTTCTGCATCGTCCCAATCAATCATGTCAATACGTTCTGCCCTACTCCTTAAGGCCAGATTTTTTTTTAAGCCACGACAATTGCGTGGTTAAACGACCGACTTCGGCATAAAGGTTTTCAATTTGTTGTTCATAGTCAGCCTTCATTTGATCTACTTTCTTATTTTCTTTCGCAAACAACTGGGGCATTTGTTCAAGAAACGCATTCCTCCATTGCCGAATCTGATTCACATGGATTCCATGAGAGGAAGCAATTTCACTCATAGTTTTTTCTTCTTTTAGGACCTCTAGCACGATCTGGGATTTAAACTCTGGTGTATATCGTTTTCTTTTCATAAACCTACTTTAACATCTCCTCATTTCGTGTCTAGTTTTATGGGTCCATTATAAAATTTTCAAACAATAAAAGCAGCCACAAATAGTATCCTTTTCTAAATCTTTTCTATTATGATTGCTAAAACGATGTGCTTCTTTAAAGTGTTTTTCCATCACTATATCCCATCCCTTTCTCTATGTCTGTATTTTATTTTTCACTTGGACTTCCTTTTCTTTATAAAACTAAAATGTCTCGTTTGTTGGGAGTTGCGGCATCTTCTCACTCCTAAACTCAAGCTCCCTAACACTTTAATATGAACCTATCCAATACCAATTTCCATCTATTTTTTCTATTTCTTTCAAGTCCCCACCAAAATCACTTCTCGCAGGTCTTTGGCCGTTTGGTGAATACACAAATCCTGAAAAATTATCTGAAATGCCTCGAAATGTAAAGAAAAGAATGGAATAGTTGTCACCATTTTTCTCTAAAACAATCTCTCCGCCACCTTTAGATCATTGATCATAATCTTTAGGTAATTGGATAAGTGATGGATTGTAAGAAACATTTGGCTTAAGTGTTCCATTCTCGATCTTCCTTGCAACCTCTTCTCTATCAGATTTATTTATTTTAAAATCTATATGCAATACAACTTATGTAAAAGGAAAGAAGAGCCATAACATGATGGTAACGGTCTGGATAACGAGTGGCTTCCAATCTTTATTTTTGAGAAGATTGATTACGGATCGTAATGTAATAGCAAAGAAAAAACCAAATATTTAATAACCATAGTAAAGGCATAAGAAATGGTGTTAAGATTTCAATGATTTGCCATTCGAAAATCTTATATAAAACAACTAAAGTGCTACTTACTAAAGATATAAACAATAATCGATTATGTTGCACTCGTTTCCCTCTTTCAATCCTTTTTTTAATTGTACAAAAAACTAAGACATAGTAATGATTTATTTTGGTGAAATCATGTTCGACTAATCTCCCAGTTTGCTAATAAGAAAAAGAGTTATTGTAGCAACCCTTTTTCTTAAACTCAAGCACCAGTTAATTGAAAAAAGCTTTTTTACTCTGCTATTTCAATAAAGTGTAAACACAGCAGGGTACCAGGCCATCATTCTTCAGTACGCAGTTATGAGACATTGACCTAAGACTCCGAAAGGAAGGTAAAAAACCGCCTGCAGGCGGCAATCATTAAATTGTTTGTTTATGCGATTCGGAAATTGTCTTTCTTATGATGAATCGCCTGTCAATATAGAAAGCTGCCAACAATGCCAGTAAACCAATCAGCAGCGGTATACCAAAAGCTTCAAGCGAAAACGGGCTTCCTTCAAGGGTTACATGGTTGGCACGGTACTCAAGTCGTTTAGCTCCATATTTAGCGGTTAACATGTCCTCTTGCTTTGATAAATCTTCAAGCGGCGCTTCGAATACAAATCTATCCGGCGAATCACTGTGCAAGAACAAGAACTCCTTCGCCTTACCCTTCTTGTTCCATTGTTTTATGTCCCCCGCAGCTAAAGTTTTTGCCTCCGTTCCCGGAACGATCATTTTTTCAACCTTCGGGGCATTCGACATTTGATATCTGGCGATCAGGTTAAGGTGATGTTTTGTAACAATGGGCTGTTTCGAGCTTGAAATAGTAAAGACCTTTGTCGTTCCGGAAGCAGAATACGTATCAAATATCGAAGCCAATGCCCCTTCCTCCATACCATTATACAGCAAAACACCCGTTTTTTTCTTGTTCCATTGAAATGCTAGATTTGCTATATAAACTGCTTCGCTCCGATCAATATAATAAGGGTCGATCTTCGGATTTTTAACGAAGTGGTAGGAAGGATAATGCATTTCTTTTGCGATTTTTTCTGCCATAGGTTCGCCTGATTTTTGGGAAATCACATAGAGGACGGCATCGATTCCTGATGTGAGGCCGGCCGAAGCCACGATGTTCCCGTCATGGACATATCGTTGATCCCTTTTCCAGTGAGTGTCAAGATATTTATTTTTCGTTTTATCGAAATATTGCCAGTGTATGGTTGCAGATTTTCCTTTCAATAAACCGGTGTCGGCAAGATTCGCTGACCCGCCACAAATACTTAATAAAGTTGCATCCTTGTGTTGTTGTATCCATTCCCGAACAGGTTGATATTTCTTTTTGTCAACCATAGGCATGTAAGGGATCACGATAATGTCGGGACTTTTTCCTAATAATTGATCCATTTCTTTAAAGGAGTAGTGCGGTATCAAATCGAGACCTCCCGTTATTGACTTCACCTTATTGTCTGGAGCAACAGCAAAAACATTAAACGCACCTGTCATAGCGAACATTTCGTACGGAACCATAAAATCGAATACTTCCGTGGTTGGATTCGATAACAGCACTGCCACAGTAGGTTTATTCGGGTTATAATCGGGTCTTTCCACTTTTTGTAAAGAAGGGACGGGCTGTTTGCGAACGGAAAACCAATAATCCTTCTGTGAACGGCTAAATCCGATTAATCCGCTGCCCCCCACAAATAAAACGAAAATACCTACATAAACAACGACACGCAACAATAACCTCTTCATACATTTTTCCTCCTAAAAAAATTCTGATTTCTTTGCCACAGGTATAATATAAACCTGCTTTTTGAACTCAATATGAACGGAACAAATAATTGAAAAAAAATAAAAAAACCGCCTAGTGGCGGAATTTAAATAGATTCTTTATATTGCAGCTTCCATCACTTTGGCAGTTGAACAGTAAAAGTTGCACCTTCCCCGAGGCGTCCGGATACTTGGATATTGCCATTATGAAAATCTACAATTTTTTTTACGATCGATAAACCGAGTCCGTTTCCCTTCACAGTACTGTTTCGAGATTTGTCAACTTTATAAAATGGCTTAAAAATGTCGTCCTGCTCTTCTTCCGAAATCCCCGGACCATTATTTGTTATGGAGACGACATTCTGATCTTCTTTTACCGCTTCCTTTATATGAATCTTTCCGTGCGCAGGGGTGAATTTGATACTATTACTCAGTAAATTGGTCCATACCTGATTGAGTTGGTCTTCATCCGCTTGAATGGTTATTGCATCAAGCTTAAGGTCAATTTCAATTTCTTTCGCGGCCCATTGAGGCTCCAACGCTATGACGACTTTCCGTATTTGTTCATCCAGTCGATAACTGCTAATCTTCAACGGATGTGTCTCTTGTTGTAAATAGGATAGCAGCAGCAAATTTTCACTTAATCGCGATAACCTCTCGCTCTCTTCCTCAATGATGGTCAAATAATGGAGGCGGCTTTCCTCACTCATTTTCTTCTGTTTTAACGCCTTCGTAAATCCTGAAATGGAGGTTAAAGGTGATTGAATTTCATGTGAGACGTTAGAAACGAAATCTTGCCGCATTCGATCCAGCTTAGCCAGCTCTTTCGCCATTTCATTAAAGCTAACGGTTAAAAGACCAATTTCATCCTTGCGTTTCGTATGAAGCTCAAAATCGAATTTTCCTTTCGCCATATTCTTGGTTGCATTCGTCAATCGAAGAATCGGGTTTACGAAATGGCGTGCAGCAACTAAAATCAGAAAACTGCCGAAAAACAAAATAATGATGTACATGATATGAATGGAGTTCATGATTTCTTCCTCGATACTATTCTTCTCCACCGTTAGAAATAAAGCGTAAGGCTCCCCGTCAACCTGAAATGGAAGTCCGATTATAGGAGGGTAAGGCTCCCTTATATCGATATCTCGAGCGATATCACCGGCAAGCACGGTCTTAATATATATAGGATCAACCTGTATTTCCCCATTTTTTTCATCAAGGAGGGGCTTGCCATCCTTATTATAAAGTTGGAGAAGGTTACCGGAAAGGCCTGAGAAGTTTTGCATAAATGGTATCAAATTAGCTGAAGGTACAGACTTATAGGTTTGGATAAATTTTTTGCCATTCGTAATCAGAATTTCTTCTACCAAATTTGTAATTCTTTCTTGATACAGCAGGGAAGTAACAAAATCTGCAATGAACAGACTCAACATGACGATTCCAACGAATATTAATACAACACGGGTATATAGTGACTTAATATAATGGACCCATAAAACTAGACACGAAATGAGGAGATGTTAAAGTAGGTTTATGAAAAGAAAACGATATACACCAGAGTTTAAATCCCAGATCGTGCTAGAGGTCCTAAAAGAAGAAAAAACTATGAGTGAAATTGCTTCCTCTCATGGAATCCATGTGAATCAGATTCGGCAATGGAGGAATGCGTTTCTTGAACAAATGCCCCAGTTGTTTGCGAAAGAAAATAAGAAAGTAGATCAAATGAAGGCTGACTATGAACAACAAATTGAAAACCTTTATGCCGAAGTCGGTCGTTTAACCACGCAATTGTCGTGGCTTAAAAAAAAATCTGGCCTTAAGGAGTAGGGCAGAACGTATTGACATGATTGATTGGGACGATGCAGAACTCCCTATTGCCACCCAGGCTGAATTGCTCGGACTCAATCGGTCCAGCTTGTATTATAAGCCTGTGGAGCCTTCTCCTGAAGAAGTGTTCATCAAGCACCGAATTGATGAAATTTACACCAAATATCCGTTTTTTGGCTCCCGGCGGATCACGGCCGTTCTGAATGAAAACGGGTTACACATTAACCGAAAGGCCGTTCAGCGCCATATGAGGGAGATGGGGATTGCCGGGATTTCACCTGGCCCCAACCTTAGTAAGCGCAACCTGGAACACCGGATTTATCCCTATCTTCTTAGAATCTCGACATCACTCACCCCAACCAGGTATGGGGGATTGATATCACTTACATCCGGCTTCAACGCGGTTGGATGTATCTCGTCGCCATTATTGACTGGTATTCCCGTTACGTCGTTAGTTGGGAGCTGGATCAGACGCTGGAAATCGATTTTGTCCTTGAAGCCGTCAAACGGGCGCTGTCGCACGCTCAACCTGAGATTATAAACAGTGATCAGGGTAGCCACTTCACCAGCCCGAAATATACCGAGCTGGTACTGGATAAGAAAGTTCAAATCAGTATGGACGGCAAAGGTCGGGCTCTTGACAATATCATTACCGAGCGATTGTGGCGGACGATTAAATATGAAGAGGTCTACTTGAAGGAATACGAGAGTCCAAGAGAAGCAAGAAAAGAGATCAATAACTATCTCCATTTCTATAACCATGAACGCCCTCATCAATCATTAGGCTATAAACCACCTGCCTCTGTTTATGGCCTGTGAGTGATTCATCCTTTATAGAGGATCCTTCTCACGGGAGAACCTGTCAAGGATTCGGCAGAGCCCTCGCTTCGCTCGCCCTTGACAGAACCTCCCCTGAGAAGGAAAAATAAAAGCAGGATGAATCACTCCAAAAAAATGTGTACTCCCACTTTATTGGCCTCAATGAGCACCCCAAGCTCTAGAATGCAGATATCCTTTTTGGTTTCTGCCCCACCTTAAAAAAATAAAATTAATGTCTTGATGATGGGGTCCACCATATTTTTAGTCCTGCTGAAATTACGGAGTGGTGGGATGATGAAGACACAGCCGTTTGTCCTCATTGTGGAATTGATTCGGTTATAGGGGAGAGTTCTGGATTTCCAATTACAAGAATGTTTTTAAAAGGAATGCATATGGAGTGGTTTTAGTAGACAGGCATCTTAATGAATAACAACAAAAACGTGATACTATTGGAATAGTTTTCATTAATAAAATAATTATAATTATGAGACTAACATGTTTAGGAAAATACATTGAAGCTTATAAAAACACTTGGTTAATCGCCATTAATTATCCTACAGATAGATGATTGTAAGCTGAAACCCCTTAATCACCAAGGAGTTTTGTTGTTCGAAAAATTCCGAAAGAAACATTATGTAAACTAGATTTTTAATATTTGCAACTAAATCACAGTGATTTTATAGCCTTTATAAGGGGAGAGGAAAATGTTAGTTAGAAACTCTGCAAGAGCTGTACTTATTAAAAATAATAATGTTTTGGTTGTTAAAGTAAAGGAACCTTATGGGGAGTGTTATTTCTTGCCAGGTGGAGGTCAAGAGTACGGGGAAAATCTTCGGGATACTGTTCAGCGTGAGTGTTTGGAGGAGATAGGAGCAGAAATCGAGGTAGGAGACATGCTCTTTGTACGCGAGTATATTGGAAAAAATCATGATTTTGCTCAATATGATGGTATGATTCATCAGGTAGATTATGTATTTTTTTGTCATTTAAAAGATCCTCAACAAGAAATAAAAACCGAAATAAATCCTGATGAAGGACAAATTGAAGTAGAATGGCTTCCGTTAAATAACCTAGTTCAATACAATTTTTATCCAAAAGCGATGATCGGATATATTATAGACTATCTAAATAAAAAACCCGTTCCTACGTATCTCGGTGATATTGTCTAATGATGGACTAAGTAAAAATTAAGGATGGACGTTGTGTTTCAACTAAAATGAATTTTTATTGCGCATATCCGCGAAAGAGATCAACAAATTTTTTCTAAAATTTTGTATTTTTTTAATAAAGTTCTTTATTCCTAATAAAGAAAATAGCGAATTTTTGATTGAAATAACGTCAGTTGACAGTTATTTCAATCAAAAATCGCTGTCGCATCCTACATGGATGCGTGGATTGAAATTTTTGGCAAATCTATTTAGATACGCACATGCTGATGTCGCATCCTACATGGATGCGACATTAGTTTTAGGACTAAAGTTATTTGACAATGGGAATCATTATCATTTAAGATAAGAGGCATAGTTGATAATAATTATCATTATCATTGCAATATTTTTAATCAACATCAAAATTGTTAGGAAAGGGTGATGCGACATGAGCGTTATACTTACCGAAAATACAAGAATGGTACAAGGACAGTTTTTAGATGAGGAAGAATCGAAAACTCTAGGGTATATTAGGAATCAAAAACCTGAATTGGAATCAGTATACCTAATGAATCTACAGGCAGGAAGAAAGGGGATTTTTCAACGCTTATTTCAGGCACTCATACGAGAAAGGATTATTAACGAAGAAATGGTTTCGTGGCTGGAAGGACCTAGAACAACGATTAGCGTCAACCTACCCAGTGGAATACAACTTCAGGCTGAAATCAAAAAGAGGCATTCACTTGGAAGATTTGATATCGAAGGGGATATAGTGATTTGCAGTCCCGAACCTTCTAAAATAATAACTCATCCTGTTGAACTTCTAGAGTTATTAAGGCAAGAAGGATTGTTAGAAGAGGCCACGGAAATGCAATTTCAGCGATTTAAACTGGAAATCCAAAATGGGGTGGCTAACCTGACTTTAGCATTGACAGGTGCGGCTCAGAGAAAAGATGAGTTAATTACTTTAGCTAAGTTAGAAAATATCCAGACTTCCTTAGAATGGGTGGTCAAACAGAGTAAGGACAAAAAGAACTTTAGTCCACTTGCTTTCTTTGAACAATGGGTCGTTGAGGGCCATCCCCTGCATCCTGGAGCCAAGACAAAGTTTGGACTAGATGTAGAGGAAGTGATTCAGTATTCACCAGAATGGGGGGCGACACCGGATGTAGCTCTGGCAGCAGTCTCTCAAGACTATTGTCAAACAACCTCTGTTGATGCCCATACTGTGACCACTTGGTTGTACCAAGAGTATGAAGGTTTAAAATCAACAGTTGAAAAAATCCTGCATGATTCGGGGCTAAATCCTGCCCAGTTTGAGTTAATTCCCATTCATCCTTGGCAGTTGGATCATACTTTAGGCACTCTGTACAAAGAAGAGATCGAACAAAAGAAAATCATACTGATTTCCGACTTTCGTATTCCAACACAATCACTGGTTTCTTTTCGCTCGTTAGCCCCTATTCAAAACAGAGGGCAGAAAAAGCATCATATAAAAACAGCGGTAAATGTGCAAACAACCAGTGCTATACGTACTGTGTCACCTAATTCCGTGGAGAATGGGCCCATTCTTTCAAAAATACTGACCAGTATTCAAGAAAAAGAAAATCAATTTGGCGGACGTTTTGTTGTACTCCAAGAACGAGCAGGTATTTATTTTCAACCAATTAATCAAAACATATCGGAAGATGAGCGTTGGACACTACAAGCTAACCTGGCCTCTATTTTACGAGAAAACCCTGAGAATCATGTTAAAAATGAAAGAGAAATACCGATGGCCGCTGCTGCTCTTTTAGCAGATTCACCGATTAGCGGCAAGCCTATTGCTATTGAATTGATAGAGGAGTTAGCCAGTTATTATCATTTATCAAGTCTAAAAGAGGCTGCCTCTTTATTTATCCATAAATATGCTCAAACGTCGTTACCGGGATTTTTAACTTTGATGGTGCGGTATGGAATTAGTTTAGAAGGTCATATGCAAAATAGTGTTTCTGTATTTCGTAATGGAGAACTGGTACGCATTCTTTTAAGAGACTTCGGTGGTATACGGATTTTACCACAAAGATTAAAGAAGAAGGATTTCAAGCAGAGTTTTACCCTGGATCATCAATCGTAACCGAAAAAGTAGAACAATTGCGAAATATAATCTCGTATTCTGTTTTCCAAAACCATTTTGCTGAATTGATCACATGCGTTGTTAGAGCTCTCGGAATTGATGAGGAGGATCTATGGAAGCAGATTGTTGCAGCATGTAAGGCCGTTTTTACAGAACTAAAGAAAGATCCTAACATTGCAGAACAGGCTGAGGCAGACGAGCAAGCTCTTTTTCAGCCTATGATTGATTTAAAGGCCCTAACCACTATGAGGCTGCGGGGGGATATTACATTTTATCCATTTACAAAAGTTCCTAATCCTATGCATGGATGGAAAGGTGAGACTGCATTATGAGTACAAATATAACTCAACTTCTTGAAAAAGATGTGCACAATAAGGCATATAGCCCGTTCCATCAGGTACATATGTATAATGATGAAATGAAGATTCTAAATTTTTTAAAAAGTGCTCAACCTCATATGGCAGCTGAATATGTGTTATCTCTTGCAAAAGGGCGTCAAGGTATTTTGCGTCGTTTGGCAGGTTCCATGCTGCGTGAAGATATCATGGGGCTTTCTTCGAATTCGCTTGATTTGTATGTCATTGGTTCAATCTATGCTCTAAATGTTCCGGCCATAGATGAATACTGGCAAAGGATGATTGGTGTACTTAATGCTTATAAAATAATAAGCGGTAAGGTTTATAAGCTATATCCTCTTTCAGGGTGGGAATGTCTGGTCATTCCAGTAAGCCGAACGTATGCGTTTAACCGAGTAGAAGTAGATGGGGTAATTTTACATATTTCTGGATCTGGAGTCAAAACGATTGAACACGCTGCTGAATTACTCGAGCTGATGCGTCATAAAGAAGAAGCTTGGAATGAAAAAGGGAAAAATTCCTGGATGAAGTTGGAGGAGGAGCTGATAAATGGAAGTGCAAATTTGGCGCTTTCATATACTTATTGGAACAGGAAGAAAAAGAAACTTCGGCAAAAAGCTGCAGATCAAGGAATAACTAATTTGATAGATTGGGTTCTGTTCCAAAAGAGGCAAGATCGTAAGTTTGATTCCAGTTTATTTTTCGAGCAATTGTGCATAGAAGGACATAATCTTCATCCTGGTACAAAAACAAAAATAGGTATGGAACCAGAGGATGTATTTCGTTATGCGCCCGAATTTGACGGGGTAACGGATATTCAGTTTGTTGGAATACGTAAAGATTATGCGGAATGGGGTGTCATAGAGGAAAATGAGAAGGATGCGAATGCCGTTCTCTTCAACGAATATCCCGATTTACCAAAGGCAGCCGAACAGGAGTTTACAGAATACGGACTTGATATGAACGATTATGTGTTTGTCCCGGTGCATTCTTGGCAGTTGGAAAAAGCTATATTAGATATCTATCAGCAAGAAATAAAGGAAAAAATCGTCGCTCCCATACGAGGTATAGTGGTGCCATGTGGTGCAACCTCTTCGTTTAGAACAGTGGTACCTCTTAAGAATGAAGAGACTCCAAAATATGCTATTAAAGTAGCTGTCAACAGTCAGATGACTTCCACTGTTCGTTCGATATCTGCCAATACCACAAATAACGCAGCGGTTTTCAGTCGACTTATTCGTTCTGTTATGCAACGGGAACAAAACTTACTAGAGACATTTGTACCTATTTACGAATGCGCAGGGTTTAATTTCAAAGTCAAAGAAACAGAAGAGAGTAAGGATCATGCTCATAAGCTAAAAAGCAGAAATCTGTCCGCTGTATTACGGGAGAATGTGGAAACATTTATAGCGATGGACGAAGTAGCTGTCGTTTGCAGTTCGTTGTTTGCCGAATCACCCATTTCAGAAAAGTCGGTTCTAAAAGAGTTGATAGAAAGGTATGCAGAAGAAAGGAAAGAAACGTCGCTTCACAAGGCAGCGTTTCAGTTTCTCTCGGATTATTTATCAATTGCGCTTCCAGGATTCCTTACTCTTATGGTAAAATATGGAATTGGTTTAGAGGGCCATTTGCAAAACAGTGTGATGGTATTTAAGGAGGGACTCCCTGTCCAAATGTTATTCCGAGACTGGGGTGGGGCTAGAATTTATCAAGCAAGGCTTCAACAACATCTAATTGATGCGCAATTTTATCCTGGTTCGATCACGATGACTGACCAACTTGCGGAAATGCATAACAAGGTATTTTATTCGGTCTTCCAAAATCATTGCGGTGAATTGATTCTTCAAGTGTGTAAGCAATTCGGTTTGGAAGAAGAAGAGTTGTGGAAGGAGGTTCATAGGATTTGCGACAATGTCTTCAAGCAATTGGAAAGCCTGCCTCCATATTCGAAAAACGCTCGCATTGACAAAGAGGCATTATACCAGGCAAAAGTAAACCACAAGGCACTTACAAAAATGCGCCTGGCACCTGAAGGCAAGGACTATTTTTATGCCATCGTTCCTAATCCCCTCCACGAATTTGGCCGGAAGGAAGGATAAGTGTTATGGCACAAGCAGAATTTCAATTTCCAAAACCATCAAGGTTTGCTCTTCATTCAAGAACGTTTAGAATTTTTATGTCTGGAAGTCTGGTAACACGTGTGGGGGATTGGATAGATTTAGCAGCCTTAAACTGGGCGGTTTTACAGTTTACGAATTCACCACTCTACCTGGGATTAATCAATGGTTGCCGGCTGGTTCCTGCTTTTTTGTTAAGTGTCCCTGCAGGTATATTGGCTGATCAGCACGATCGACGAAGATTACTTATTTTGATTCAAATTGGAATGATGTTGTTGACATTTTGTCTTGGCTATATAGTCCAAACCCAACAGCCATTTTGGATTTTTGTGTTCATTGTAACACTAAGGTCTATTCTGTCAGCAATGGATCCCCCTATTCGCAATGCATTAGTTCCAAATCTTGTGCCACATAGCTCCATGACAAGTGCGATTGCTATTAATACAACTGTCATTCATCTGTCTCGTATTATGGGACCTGCAATGGCGGGAGCTTTGCTTTCAGTCACTGATATCGCAAATTTATTCTATATAAATGCTTGGGGAACGTTAGGCGTCCTATTCTCATTGCTTATGATTCGTTCGGGTTCTTTTTCAAACACCAACAAAAAGAAAAAAGAGAAAACAACATTTCGCGAGGCGGCAAATTATGTTAGAAGCCAACCGTCGGTACAATCTTTACTCGTTTTGGCCATTGTACCGATGGTTTTTGGATTTCCTTACACAACGATGATGCCGTTATTTGCCAGAGATCATTTAAAACTTGGGCCAGAAGGGTTTGGAATTCTTCTATCTGTATCATCTATTGGGGCATTAATTGGGACAACTTTGATTTCTTTAGGAAAAGAAATCAAAGGTGCAGGAAAATGGCTGGTGTATTCAATTATAGGATTAGGATTTTCTTTGCTTTTATTCATAGGGACCACAAACATTTATATAGCAGGAATAGCTATGTTTCTAGTGGGATTAACGAGTCAGACATATCGAACCATGAGCCGAATTACTTTGCAAATGCTTGTTCCTGACCAACTGCGAGGGAGGATTTTGAGCATTGCCTTAATGGATAGAGGCTTTATTCCGCTAGGTGCGATACTCATAGGAGCGATTGCAACATGGGCTGGCACTTTATGGGCTGGCGCCATGATGGGGATCGGTTGTATTGCAACTACATATTTAATCGTAACAAGAAGAAGACAAATCTGGCAATTGTAATTACGTATGGGAGTGAATAAACAATGATTGAAAAAATCGTGCAATCTCTCAAGATGGAACGAGAAAAGCCTTTTTGTGCTTATTTATATGATTTATCAAAACTGCGTAACCATGTAAATCGATTATTGACCACCCTTCCTCCAATGTGTCATTTATTTTATGCGATTAAAGCAAATTCAGACCCCACTCTTCTTAAAGCCTTATCTCGAATTGTTCATGGATTTGAAGTAGCTTCACTTGGAGAGATTGAAAAGGTTCGGGCAGTGGACAAGAAAATTCCAATCCTGTTTAGCGGTCCCGGGAAAACGAAGGAAGAGATTGAAGATGCTATTCATCACAACGTCACCTTACTTCATATTGAGAGTATTCATGAATTGCGGTTAGTAAATCACATTGCCAGTCAAAAAGGGACAAGCGTATCCATTTTACTACGTGTCAATCTCCGAAATTCCGTTCCAAACGCGCAATTGAAAATGGCAGGTGTACCAACACAATTTGGAATTGATGAAACAGCAATTCCTCATGCAATTGCTTTAGCTAAAAGTTTGCCAAATGTAAGGCTTATCGGCTTTCATTTCCACGCGATGTCTAATAATGTCGACTCTAAAACCCATGCAGTTTTTGTGGACCATTGTTTTGAAACGGCAAAAAGGTGGGGAGTAGAGTGGAATATAGACATTTCCTATTTGAATGTAGGCGGTGGCATCGGAATTAACTACCTAGATATAGGAAATCAGTTTAACTGGAGGGACTTTACGAATCGTTTGGAAAAAGTACTTGAAAAGAATCGTGACTGCAGTTGGAAGGTATTATTCGAATGTGGACGATATATCACTTCTTCTTGCGGATATTATGCAGCGGAGGTATTGGATATTAAACAAAACCATGGCAAATACTTCTGTGTTGTTCGCGGAGGAATCCATCATCTTAGACTCCCGGCAGCTTGGAAACAGAGCCATCCTTTTACCATTGTTCCAGTAGAAAAGTGGTTATACCCCTTTGAACGTCCTAAAGTAAACGAGACGGCCATTACTGTAGCCGGGGAGCTATGTACTCCTAACGACATACTTGCAAGAGATATAGTAGTTCCAAGTGTGCGGGTTGGAGATATTCTTCTCTTCAGTTATGCGGGAGCGTATGGATGGGCTATTTCCCATCATGACTTCCTCAGCCATCCACATCCAGAACATCTTTACATAGAATCTGACCGTATCGCTAGTCACAATGCAGGAACGGAAGACATAAGAGATCTAGAGAAAAGCAAACCAATATATGGGGATGACCCAAAAGATCACATAAAGTGACTTTTGGTGTTGACCCCTTTTCTGTGTACAGTTAAATAAAGTGATAATACACCGAATTTTAGGAGGGATGGCCAATTACAGCTAGTGTGTTGTCCCTTTATCATAGTTAACTTTTCTTTTTAATAGAGGATTGGGTCATCTTTCGTTCCTTTTCAGCAATGTATCTCGGTTTTCTTGAAAGTGCTACTAAAGAAATAATAAAGCTAATCCCTAAGATTGTTGATAATATCCATGCAAAAAGTTCAATTGGTGTCATTACTTAATGACCTCCTTTTTTGGGATGTATGTAAAAGATATGCCGACATGCTTGTCCAAATCCCAAGAAAGCTAGAAATAAGAAGTCATTTTCATCTCTAAAACACTATGCGAGGCTTCCGCCTTTTTCAGTTTCTCTTCCACTGAGAGTGTCTTTGACGACGGTCTTCCAGGGCTTCCTTTGCCCCTGCGTTCTGCATAAAAGCTTTCCTCACCAGCCTAGGTCACAGAAAAACCCGAATAAGGGACTTTTTTTCAAGTGTCCATTATTCGGGTTACAGTTCAAATTGCAAGAATTGAGTTTAGTTTTTTATAATATTCTTCATTATAATTTAATATTTTGCGTATAATCCAAAACAAGTGGTTCAAATTTTGGTGATCGGAGTGCTCAAAATGTAGTTAGCAAAAACATTTATTTTTCAGAATATAAAACTTAAGAAGCAGATTCTACTAACTCGATGTGAATAAACTAGTTCGATTCAATTTTTCCACACGCCAATTAGGCAAGCACCATTTCCAATTAAATAGCTCCCGCCATTGAGTGACGTACCGAATTTATTCTTACGATTTCTTTTTAATGATGTTTTTTTGGTTTGAATAAGTTGGTCGTTTAACTTAAAAAGATAGCTAACATTTAGCCTAGATCTGTTCCGACAGGATTGTTACAAAATTGCTTAATTCTAAATGATGGAACGAGTAGATTTTGTGCAGATAGGAGGTTATTTATCTGAAATACGTTATCTTTAGCCATTCAGGTTGGTCCTCTTTTCCTTATAGACGTTACATTGAATCATTGCCAGAACGTGAGCGAACTCTTTTCTTCGGAAATCTTAGTAATGATGATCAACAAATCTACGGACTCCAGTCTTTATCCCTCCCGGAGATTGATCGTCTAGAGAAGGGTGAATATGCAGCTATAGTTGCTTCCCCGTATTTACTTCCGATTGTTTTCCAAATTCAGCCAAGGAGTATAATCGCCTTGTTGGATCCTGTTCCGGACGATGAAGATGAGAACTTGTGGCAAAAATTTAGCGGTTTGCTTGCGGCACAAGCACAATTGATCGGTAGCCATTGTGAAGAAATTTATTTGGAGCAATGCCTATGCCACGAGAATGTGATGTTGCTTCAAAATGAAAATAAAGAATATGAGACGATGTGGCCTGAGGTCCTATTGGCTTTGGACCGCGGCGAGTCCTTGGTTCCATGGAAGCGACGTCAGTGGGAGTCTCGCGTTGCTTATTACAAAGATTTACACGAGCAGATCGGTGATGATGAAAAGGTGTGCTATTGGCTCTCCTTATACCTCTATTTTTTAGAACGTTCGATTGCTAAAGAGTATTTATCAATATCTTTCGAGCAAATGATATTGAAGAATGATAGAGATTGCCTCTCCACGCATTATCGTTTTTTCTCGGCAATCGAGGCGAAAGCCGGGAATTTAGATCTTGCGACTCGCAACTACGCCATAACTGCTATAGCGGATGAGGAAAAGCTAAACGTTAAATCCTTGTACGATTTACTAGAGCAAGGTCGCACGGATTTAGTTCAAGCGGAGATCTTCAAGTTGAATAAAGATTATCAGTCTGCTATTAGAGTGTTAAAGTCATCCAGCGATCCGGACGCAAGTCGATTTCTTTTACCCAATTATTTACACACGTACCGCTGGGAAGAAGCGTTGAACCTTTTGGAGAATATGGAACTGGCAGTGACAGAACAGTATTTCGTAGATGGAATTCGCGGCATTCTACATCGGATTCGCGGCAGGCGACATGAGGCGATTCATTTATTGCTTCGCGCTTCCATCCACGATTGGAAAGTCTTGTCCAATATCGCAGAAATTGATCAATGGGAACAAGCGATGGAAAAGGTTATTAGGAGAGTGAGTGATGCTGAGTAACGATGGGATTAGGAAAACAGAAAATAATCGGCTTACAGCTATCATGCAGGTGCGGAATGAAGCTGACAGGTTTTTAGAAGCGTGTCTTCAAGATTTGAGCGAATTTGTGGACGATATCATTATTGTAGATGATGCGAGTACGGACGGAACTGCGAGCATCTGTCGTTCTTTTGCCAAAGTCAGCACGCTTGTAACATTGGAACAATCCAGATTTCACAAGGAATGGGAACTTCGTTCGTTCTTATGGAAAGTTGCCTGTTCCAAGAATCCTGATTGGCTGCTTGCAGTCGATGCCGATGAATTCTATGAGGAGAAAGCGAAAATGTCCATGCGTATGTTAATTGATCAGGATCAGTACGATTGGGTAGGTTTCCGTTTCTTCGATTTTTGGGGGGGTATAACCCATTATCGTGATGATAAACATTGGCAAATTCATCGTCGGCATACGTGTACACTTATTAGGTATATTCCGGGATACTACTATTTTTATCCGAAGATGGACCATCATGCCCCACGTCTTCCTCTTTCTTTTACTGCTTTGCCGGGATTTTTGTCGGAATTAAGAGTCAAGCATTACGGATGGGCCATTTCTAAAGAGGAGCGGTATCGTAAATATTTGCGCTATATGGAACGAGATCCGGAGGGACAATGGGGGAGTTTGGAGCAATATCAATCGATTCTTGATGAAAATCCTAATCTGGTTCCTTGGAGGGAGTAGGAAAATGACACGAGAAATTGGCATTTTGACGCATAGTTTTGCGGATGCTTATAACGGTCAGACGGATAAAATTTACGGCGGCGGCTTGGAACGTTATTTGTATGATTTATCTAAAACAATTCGGGAGATGGGGTGGAAGCCTGTCATACACCAGCTTTCCCAAAGTGGTCCATTTCGAAGAGAAATCGAGGATATTGAGGTCATTGGATACGATTGCCGGGATCAGGACTTAGTGACAGTCTTTAATCGGATGAGTTCCGAGGCAGAAGGGAATCTGATATACGCCAGCTTTATATGGCATCCAATACAATATAAGACAGCCAGTATTGGTATATGTCATGGGATCAATTGGGATAATCCATCGCTTCCTACGGAAAATAAAGCAGATGTGGCGCGAAACATCCAGGGGGCTTTACGGCAACTAAAGAGGATCGTTTCAGTTGATTCTCATTTTCTCACATTTTGCCGGTCCGTATGTACCTTCTCAGATCCCGAACAAATCGTCCTACTCCCTAACGCTGTAGATACACAAGAGTTTATTCCCCAAGAGAGGATTCAGAAGGATTCGAATAGGGTACACATCCTTTATCCGCGGCGGATCAGCATCGAGCGGGGAATCATTCCAATGATGCTTGCAACGGACCGGCTCCTTGCCGCCTACCCTCAGGTTACAATTGAATTTGTCGGAGAACTCATTGAAGATAGCTTGCTCACGAAAACATTTCGTTTATGGCTGGACGCGCATCCCTATCGTGACAGAATCCATTACCAAGCTTATACCTTCGGCCAAATGGTTCAAGCATACCAACGCGCTGATATTGCTGTTATCCCCACAATTTTTTCAGAAGGAACTTCGTATTCATGTCTGGAGGCATTGAGCTGCGGAGTACCGATTGTTAGCTCAAATGTAGGAGGATTGAATGATCTGATCATTGACGGGTATAATGGACTGCTTGTTACACCGACGGAAGATCGTCTCTTTGAAGCGATTCGCACCCTGATCGAGAACTTGGAGATACGTCGTCAGATTGGTGCGAACGCTCGTGCTACGGCGAAAGCTTTTGATAAAAGAATATGGAAAGCGAAATGGACCCGGATTTTAAGCGAATACGTCTCTTAAGTATCGGTAGTAGAACAAGAGGCTCTCAAGATCAACCGTAAATCCGGGAATTTACAAGGCAATCGATGATAAAAAGATGCTTTGGCAATCTGGTGATAGGCGGCTCCTAAGTATGAGGTGAAGTGGTCATCAGAAAGAGAAGTAAACGAGTCAGGTACGTTGAGAATCGTACCACAGGACTGCGCTAGCCAAGTGAAGACTAACAGCTCGGTGAAGTCCTCCTTATTTTTCGGCAGTATTTCGCGCCTTTTCTTTTCGTAAACGCTGCACAATTCTTTTTTTATTAAAGCAGGGGCTTGGGACAGGCCGCATAAAAGTGGTAATGGGACATTCGTCCAGCGAAGCTCGCTGCCCGTATGTCGGTACAACGCGAGAACAGCGTCCCACGCGCCAACTTGAATGAACATCTGCAACACAAGCGATAAGTCTGAAGAAGGTGGTATAAGTTTATTGTCTCCATCCAACTTTTGCTGGATGGAGAAAAGCGGTCCCCGTGCATGAAGTCCAGCCAAGTACCGGGCATCCACCATATCGAGCCTTTTCCATGCGGCGGCCCACAGGTAGCCAACAAGCGTCTGGTCAGCGGGGGATTCCCGTATCAGCTCCCGGAGCTTATGACAAGCATGCTCGTTTTCATTATTTTGAAAATGGTATAAAACTTCCAGCAATGGGGGGAGCTGTAATCTGCCACGATCGGACTCAAACAGAAGGAACTTCAGCAATTCTTTTGCTCTAGCATTCAATACAGCGGGGATCAGAACCGAGAGTTGCTTCTGATTTATCGACTCAGGATGCTTTGCAAGAAAAGTGGTCAGCCGAAAAGAACGATCCATTAACAATTCGAGCGCAACAAATTCAACCCATGCCGGCAAATAGTCGGGCCGAAATGAAAGAGCTTGCTCATAATGATCAGCGGCTTCTTGAAAGTTAAGCAGCATTTCGCATACCCATCCTGCCATATAATGGGTCCGATACGTTCCACAGCCTGAGGAAGATGAATAAATGGCGGAAACATCTCCTAAACGCAAAGATGTCTGCAACGTTTTATAAGCATCCAGAGTCCTGCCTTGCCGTAGCAACAAAGAAGCCTGAATCTCATATAGATCGCTAAAGTCGGCGTAATGGATTAAGCCTTTTTTAATCACTTCGCTTGCATGGACATCCTTTCCCAACATAAAAAGACTATAAGCTGCTTTTAGGTATAAGTCCGATACAAACCCAGGGCCTGTATCTATGGTATCAAGTAACGACAATAGAATGTTTGAAGCTTCTTCATATTCCTCGATTTGAAAGTATTCAGTCGCCAGCGCATACCGGAGCAGAAGATCTTGCGGAGCTTCCCTTAATGCTTCATGGATAATCGATTGGTTGCGATGAGCTTTGTTTTTTCTGTCAATCTCGGATTTTAGATAGCCGTAATGATCAATCTTCAACTTAGAGAATAAGAGGGGGGAGCCGGGGAGCTCCGAGATACTTTGAGCGGCTTCTTCGTGAATTTTTCCACGAAATCGAATACGTGGGTCGTTTCGGAATAAGCGGCATACGCTGTCCGTTATAAATTCCCGGCTATCGGCCTCACCGACGTAGCTTACGATTTGCACGTAGTACCCGTACACACTTGTGTCAGCCAGCAACTTCTCTAGTTCTGTGATATCCCAATTGCTTGCTTTTTCATCTGCATCAAGCACGAGGATCCAGGAACAAGTAGCTTGATCTAGTACCTCATTCCGAGCTTTGGCAAAGTCTTGCTCCCACTTTACCGATATGACTCGGGCTCCGAACTGGCGGGCGATATCAATGCTTCCGTCTTCAGAACCAGTGTCTCCCACAATGATTTCTCTAACAAGGTTGGACACGGAATTTAGACATTGTTCCAAATGAGTCTCTTCATTTTTTACGATCATACATAAGGATATATCCAATGAATGCATGGATGAGCCCTCCTAAAATTCGAGCTTGGGAAGTGGTAACGTGTACCTGGCCCGCCGGTAAACAGAGAATCGGGGAGAGGAGTGTGTAACATGATGTAGGTGGGCGTCGGCCATGGAGAGCAACGTTCGGCTTTTCCTATAAGCTTCTTCAGTTAAAGTATCTGGTGATGATAAAGGGTTTGATAACCATGGCTTTAGCAGTTTCAAAGCCTTCCCTGTCTCCCTGTTTAATAGAGCGTCTTTGATTACGAGGTCCGTTTCAATCACAGGAAACATGACACCAGAACCATCCGAAGTGTTATCACTTTTGGTGGCGGAAATACTATGTTTCGATATCGATGCTTCTAATACAGAAGCGGCTAAGAAACAGTTTTCCTCAATCAAAGCTTTAACGACCAACATTGTGGCTTCTTTCCAGTGCGGAAGGAAGCGTTTTATGAGAAGTTCCGGTAGCTCGTTTTCTTGATGGGCGCATTTCATAACACGTATAATTTTCATTAGTGGAGCTGCCCAACGCGGATGGTGCCGAATCGCTTCTCCGTACCAATGGATGGCAGAACGATCGTCCCCCAATTCTTCGCAGATTTGCCCTAATGCGAAGGCAGATAAATACGTTCCGGTTCCGGCATCCGTATGGTAGATCAAGGGAGCCGGTCCCTTCTGCAATGCAATCAAATATGTCTCTTTAGCTTCTTGTTTCAGGTTTGATGCAAGGAGTACTGTTCCTTTTAAATGATACAGATCGGTATAATCCGGAAAAAAAGTGATTCCTTGATCACATGCCTCAATCGCCTCGCGGTTATTTCCTAGATGAAAGTGACAGCGAGCTATATATTTGTATAGCAAGTGAATGTAACTGGTCCCCGGCGGGACCACAGACAAAGACTCGCGAAGATGCTGCAAGGCGGCATACCAGTCGTTCATGCGCATATACTCGACGGCGATATTGTAATGATGGAATGGATCGTTGGGATGCTCGGCTAATGCTTTTTCCAAAAGCTGAAGGTTTCTGCGGATTTTATCTTTATTCGCAACAGCGGTTCCCGCGTAGCCGTAATGGTGAATTTTTACAGCAGTAATATGAAAAGCGGCATTTGGCTGTCGATCCAGGATGGAGGATACGATCTGTTCGTGTATATATCCGCGGAAACGGTATTCAGGACGATTGCGAAACATTCGTAAAATAGGATTCACGGTCGCCGTCGGAGAATGTAAGGTTTCCCCTGAATGATTATGAACTTGTAAAAAGAAACCTTCAAATTCTAGGTGTTCAGAACAGATCCGCAGCTGTTCCTTGTCATCGGCATCCAGCTCTTCGTCGGCATCAAGAAACAAAATCCATGTTCCCCGCGCCCGATTCAATCCAGCGTTACGTGCCTGGGAAAAGTCACCTTGCCATGGAGCCATTATCACTTGTGCCCCAAAGTTTTTTGCCACTTTAACCGTTTCATCAGTGGATCCGGTATCTACGATAATGATTTCATCTGCGATATCTTTGACGCTCTGTAGACAGCGAGGAAGACAGTCGGCTTCATTTTTAACAATCATGCACAAGGAGATGACTGGTTTCTTCATCCCGTATCCTCCTTCGGTATCCTACCCATTTTGTATGCCATAATGTGCGGTTTAACAGCCGAATAGACTCGTCGATATTCTTCAAATCGTTTGATAACGTTTGAACGTCAGACTCGCGTGATATGGCTTCTTTGAGGTTGACTGCGGCAAGATGAAGGTAGCAAAGAGCGGCACCCGTTCTCGTCCGCGGATTTTCATCACCGTTATTGATTGATGTTTCAAAGATCTCGGCAGCCTGCATGTAGTGTCCTTTATCGAATAATAGCTCGCCAATCATGAACATGGCTTCCTTGTCATAGCGGTTTTGGTGAAGGATATCGAGTAAAAGATCGGCGGATTGTAGTGTTTTTCCCAAATGATAAAGCTCCTTCGCATAAAGTAATAGGTTATCAGGATTCAGTACCGCAAGTCGATTTGCAGTATCCAAACATTGGAGGGAAACAGATTCGCGTATCAGTTTCTGGGCGTATTCGGATAATCGTTGGTCTTTTACAGGTTCCTCAGTGCTCTTTGTTTCGTTTGTAAAGGATCGATTAAGATCGGAGAGAGGACCTCGAATGAAGTCAGGTATTTCAACCAGAAATTTTTCGTTCAGGTAACCGACTAGCTGCCATTGGCAAATGCTTCGAAGAAAGAATAACCTCTCGATATCATCTGTTTCGCTGATATTCGCGTATCGGCTTAAAATTTGGTCTGCATCAGCATAATTTCCATTTTGGATTAAAGCTGTTGCATACCGGAACAGAAGCCTTGGATCTGTAAGCTGAGTTTCCGGGATCAAATCGACGACTTCTCGAAAAGCTCCAACATTGTATAAAGCTTCGGTCAATACCGCATAATCGTCCGAACTTTGTGGTCGGACAATATCCTGAAATAATATGGAAATCTCTTTATCTGAAACGTTTAATTGCTGAAAAGCTTCTGCAATGCCTTGTAAGGCGGGAACGTAAGTATTGTGTACTTGCAGTGCTCTGTGGAACCATCTTGCAGCATCTTCCAGATGACCTAAAAATACGGCTGTTTCTGCCATTTTGTTGAAGGCGTGGTAGCTGTTTATTCCAACTTCCATGACATAACGATCATTATTATGTTCTGTAGCACGATGATAGGACTCCAATGATGCTTCCAGAAGCCCTTGCATTCCCAATGATTCGCCTAACAAATAGGAGAGGTCAGAGTAATCCGGATAAGTGAGCAGTTCCTTTCGAAGTAATGTTTCCACTTGTTGGACTTCTTGAAGTTCAAGCATGATTTTACTAAGATCTCGAATGAGCGTAGGTCGGAATGGTGCAACATCAGGAGTATGAATCAGAGCTTTTTGCATGTAAGCTTTAGCTTCCTCTAAATGGCCTGCCTGACAGTAAGTAATTCCCATATTATACAAATAAAATGGATGATTTGGCTTCTCTGCCAACTCTTTTTTTAATAGCTTTTCGTTTCGTACCACTTTGTTTTTTTTGTTTAGGATTTGAGGCAGATAGCCGTAATGGTCGATTTGAATGGTGGAATCTTTAATAAAGGATGAGCCACATTTATCGACAATCGATTGTCCAATATCTTCATGGATTCTTCCTCGAAATTGATATCCCCTCCCATTTCGGAAGATTCGCAATGCTCTGTGCTTAAGACGATCCTCCGGATGTGGGCCAAGTTTATTGTCAATCAAGACCGTAAACGCTTCTGCATTCGTAGTTTGTAGAACATCTCTAACTGCATCTAAGCCGGAAACTAGGCACTCATCGGCATCCAGATAAAAAATCCATTCGGTATTTGCATGTCGTAATGCTTCGTTTCTTGGGTCCGAGAAGCTATCCTGCCACAACATATTCACTACTTTAGCTCCGTAGGACTCTGCTAAAATGGGTGAGTCATCCGTTGATCCGGTATCTACCACAATAATTTCGTCTGCTCCCTGTATGCTTTCCAGGCATTGCGGAAGCCATTCCGCTTCGTCTTTGACAATAATATGGATTCCAATCTGTCTTTCCCTCATCTTTTTCCTCCTGAAGAAAGAGTACATGGTTTTCCATGTACTCTTTAGGTATATTTTATTATATTAATTGGTCTTGATTAGGTTCCTTGAGCATTCACAATGACATCAATGGTGGAAGGACTCCCTGGTGTTGCAGAGCTGTAGGACAAGCGAGTATATTTCAAGAAACGGGCTGGAACAAGAACATCGACGGATCCGGCAGCTAAAGGATCTATTGATACCGTGTCTACAAAATAATGGGTGCCGTCAGCACTCACTTCTACGCGTGTATTTACTGGGTTCGTGCCACTATTGTAGACAAAGAAAGAGTAGGTTCCTAAAACGCTAGTTGTAACCGGCGACAATGGAGTAAACGCGTCTGCTGTTGTGATACCGAGTGTTTCTTGCTCAAAAAAGCTTTTTTGAGAAATGGCGGTAACGCTACTTAGAGTACCGGCGGTGATGGTGGCTCCGAGCACATTGGTGATGGTCCCGCCAAGAATGTTGGAGACCGTACCAGCGGACGTCAATGTACCGGCGGTGATGGTGGCTCCGAGCACATTGGTGATGGTCCCGTCAAGAATGTTGGAGACCGTACCAGCGGACGTCAATGTACCGGCGGTGATGGTAGCCCCGAGCATGCTGGAAATCGTACCATCCAAAACAAGATTTTTTACATTTCCGCTTGTATCTGTGGCTAAAGCACGAGCGGTGGCGGTAGAATCTCGACCAAAAATGAGACTTCGCAGATTATTGGGATCCGATTGAAAGACAGTTTGGTTTGTCATGAAAAATCATTCTCTCCTTTTAAGCAAGGTTTGCGTTGAAAACCACGCATTCAAAACGTGGTTATTCTACCTGTTTTAGTTACCGACATCTTCTTTAAAAAATTGACTTGAACTAAACATCCTCTATCTTTAGCTACTTGTCTTTTTCCGACAATGGATTAGCTAGATCTTTCCAATTGATTCAAGAATTTCTCTTCGGAATATACAAGTTAATATGAGGTTAGGATTTGGAGGTATTCGTTTTCACCCGTGGTTTACCGAATTTTCTTGTACAAATATGTAGCGACATTTTTTGTTTTTAATTGGGACTAAATGTTTTTGTATTCCCTGTCCTGAAAGGTGTTGCTGGGCTTTTTAATTCAACGTTTACATTTAACTTTCATTTCCCAAATTTTTGTTCAGCCTTGAATGCCGGCAAAATACTTTATGCATTAAATATCGTAAGAAACACGGCATTTACCCAGTCTATTCAAAAATAGATAAAGCTCTCTAATACTACAAAAACATTTAGTCAAAATGATTTTTTAATAGGGTTATCCAATGAGTTCTGGAATAAATAATCGTAAATTGTAGTGACAGATGCATGAGTAAATCGTTCCAATAATACATCTATAAACAAATGGTGTTCTAAAATGGTATCTGAGCTGAGAAGCAAAATAAATATTAATCGAAGGGTGAAGATTAATTATGTCACTTAATAATAAAAAGAAAAAAATTATGACTATTTTCGGTACGAGACCAGAAGCCATTAAAATGTCACCATTAATCCATGAGTTAAAGAAACATAAAGAATTAAAAACTCTAGTTTGTGTTACCGGACAGCATCGTCAGATGCTTGATCAGGTTCTGAATATTTTCGATATTAAACCTGATTATGATCTTAATATCATGAAGGATCGCCAGACACTAGTTGATGTTACAACACGTGTACTTCGCGGTTTAAATCAAGTTATGAATGAAGCCAAGCCGGATATGGTTTTAGTCCATGGGGACACAACTACAACATTTATAGCTAGTCTGGCAGCATTATATAATAAAGTTGCAGTTGGCCATGTAGAGGCGGGACTTCGAACCAAGAATAAATATTCTCCATTTCCGGAAGAAATGAATCGGCAGTTGACAGGAGTTATTGCTGATCTTCATTTTGCCCCAACCGATGTTTCAGCGAATAATCTTCTCCGTGAAAATAAACCGGAAAATGCAATTTTTATAACGGGAAATACAGTTATTGATGCTCAAAAAACAACCATTCGACGAGATTATTCTCATCCAGTTCTTAAAGAATTAAATAGCCTACGTCTAATATTAATGACTGCGCATCGTCGTGAAAATCTTGGAGAGCCTATGGGAAGGATATTTAAGGCAATTCGTCGGTTAGTGGAAAAACATGAAGATATTGCGGTAGTATACCCTGTACACTTGAATCCAGCAGTTAGAAAATCAGTACAGGATACATTAGGTGATCATTCACGTATCCATTTAATTGAACCGCTGAATGTGATAGATTTCCATAATTTCATGTCTCGATCCTATCTCATTCTAACTGATTCAGGTGGTGTGCAGGAAGAGGCACCGGCTTTAGGTGTTCCGGTATTAGTCTTACGCAATACAACTGAGCGTCCGGAAGGTGTAGCAGCAGGAACATTGAAATTGGCGGGAACGGATGAAGATGTCATATTCCAATTAGCTGATGAGTTATTAACCGATAAAAATGCCTATAAGCAAATATCTCAAGCAGCTAATCCTTATGGTGATGGAGAAGCTTCTCGTCGTATTACTGAAGCAATCCTATATTATTATGGATTCCGTAAAGACAAACCGGATAACTTTACATGCTTAAATTAGTGGAACAGCCACAAAAAAAGGTAAATATTTTATGGTTATCCAATTCTGAAAGGAACCTGAAATAAAGGCTTCGGTACTGAAATGATGATATGCATCGATGTCAAGGTCCAGGGTTCCTCTTTGCGTTAGCCTTAATCTCTGCAAGCCTATTTTTTTATCTGTAATTTCTGCTTGCAAAAAAAAAAACAAATCTTAGGTTGGTACCAACTTTGTCCAATACCTATTATGTTGGTCATTTTCATTGCAACAGCTTTCCGTCAAGTCAAAAGGATGTCCTAAACCAAACTTTCAAGTGTGGGTGGACAAAGTCTATCAAATGTTACTTCCTTTATAAAAGCTTGATTACTAGATTTATTTTCATCCTTAGTGATATTTGCCTGTATCGTTTATCCCCTATATACATACATATATGAGCACAGATTATTAAGGAAAGGAAAGCGGATATTACATGACTACTTTCAGTTGGGGGAATAACGAGTTTGGCCAGCTGGGGGACGGGACTAATATAGACAGCAATGTTCCCGTTTCCGTAAATGGATCGACCAATTCCATCGCTATTACTGGGGGTATATTCCATAGTCTGAGTGTTCTTTCAGATGGATTAGTGTGTGCTTGGGGAGCTAACTATTCTGGCCAGCTGGGGGACGGTACCTTAAACGACAGTAATATCCCAGAAATAGTAACTGCCCTAACTAATGCGATCGAAGTTGCTGCGGGAGTATTTCACAGTCTCGCCCTCCTTTCTAACAGCACTGTAAGAGCTTGGGGAGATAACTTTGCTGGACAGTTGGGAGACGGAACATTCAATAGCAGTACGGTCCCTGTATCCGTAATTGGGCTGACCAATGCCATCGCCATAAGCGCAGGGTTAAATCATAGCCTTGCTCTCTTGAATGACGGAACGGTCCGTGCATGGGGCGGTAACTTTTTTGGTCAGCTCGGTAACGGTACCGACATCACCAGTAATGCTCCAGTGATTATTTTGGGTCTAAGCAATGTCGTCGCCGTTTCTGCAGGAGGGGAGCATAGTCTCGCTCTCCTCTATGATGGCACAGTTTGCGCATGGGGTGCTAACTATTCTGGACAGCTGGGGGATGGGACCAATACAGATAGAAGTATTCCGGTGCAGGTGAAGGGAATCGGCGGGTCCGGTGTCCTGAACAATGTGATTGCCATATCAGCAGGGGAATTTCATAGTCTCGCCCTTCTGAATGATGGAACGGTTCTCGCTTGGGGTAATAACGATTATGGCCAGCTGGGGGATGGGACTAACACCGAAAGCAATGTTCCTGTGCAGGTGAAGGGAACCGGCGGGTATGGTGTCCTAAACAATGTGGCCGCCATAGCGGCAGGGGGATTTCATAGCCTCGCCCTCCTAAATGATGGTACAGTCCTGGCATGGGGTAATAACGAGTCTGGACAATTGGGGGACGGTAGCAACTCAGATAGTGACATTCCTGTTACTGTGAGTGGATTAACGAATTCCAATACCATTGCAGGAGGAGGGGATCATAGTTTAGATATTCAACTGCCCCCACCTCCACCACCTCCAACCATTATTTGTCCTGCTGACATCATTCAATTAAATGACCCGGGACTTAGCGGAGCGATTGTCGATTTTCCACCACCTTCAGTATCTGATCAATGTCCTGATGGCTTCACAGTTTTCTGCACCCCACCATCTGGATCTTTCTTCCCCATGGGAACCACGACAGTAAAGTGTACAGTTACAGACCAGTGCGGAGGATTTGCGACCTGTTCGTTTAATGTAACGGTGAAAGATTTTATCGTTGAGTGTTTCTTATCCGATTCGAAAGGAAATCCACTAAATCCATTGGGTGAAGGCTCTATTTTATGTAGTGAAATTGGTGATCGCAAAGATGTCATCGTGTCGCTACCGAACAGGGAGCCAATAACGCTACAAAAAGTCAATATATTGAAATCAGGTTTTGTTGTGGTGGAAGTAATAAGTAGGAATATGTCAAAGAAGACATTGCCGATTCCTTTTCATGTGATAGAGGCCTTACTCCTTTGTGCTCCTGTTGGAACCAGTGTGCATTGTAAAATCACGGATTTTGTGTGTGAGGCAAGAATCATCCGTGACACCAACCAGAATTTTCAACAACTCGATCTCTTTATTAGCATTTGTCAATCTGTGCATACGGAAGCGGAGGTAAAACTTGAAGTTAAAGGAAAACTCTGTGTACCGCGTAAAGAAATAACGACATCCTTATCCGAGCCAATCCCTCATCCTGTTGAAGGAGCTGTTCCTTCCGTTCATTGTATACGTACCTCAAAAGTATATGACTGGGTGACCTTTCCAGTCAACATCAAGCTCAGGCTGGGTAGTGATCAAGTGAAATTCATTTGTTGATTTTACTGTTAAGAGAAGAGACTCACTGGAAGAATAAATATCTAGAAGTTCAATATTTGGGTCTGGTGAGGACCAAGGAAAGGAGATCATCATGCTTTCTAAGTCAGGAAGCCAGCTGTTCAACACACCTGGCTTGCCCGAAAGGATAGCATATCCGCCCCTCCATATGAAGTTTCTAGTACGGATCACCTATGCTTAATAAGCAGTATGCCCAAGTTCGGTGGTTAGTCTACTTGACCTTAATTTTATTGTCCAGTTAAGTGTAGCCGATTCATGTGCTTTCCATAGCCACATGGGTACATTTGTGTTCCTTAATCCAATCAATTAACTGTAGTAAAAAAACAGTTTTAGTCGAAAAAGTTTTAATCTCCTTTCCTTCAGTTGTCATAACGCAGGCAGTAATGTTGTCTTTATGGACATCCATACCACACGCTCTTTCAATGATTAGATCCATTGAAAACTTCCTTTCTACGGCTCTTAATATTAGAGGCTGGTGCAGCAACCAGAATTAGGATTAATCTACCATGAGTGCTTCCCTTAAGGGAGCGACAGTCAGTGGAACACCGTGGTCGTTGGAGTCAGACTAACGGATGGGCTCTAACGCACCATAGTGTATCGACCTTCCTCCCCAGCCGTAGAATCAGTATTGACGATTCTAATTCATTTTCATTCTCTATGGTCCAGCGACGATTTACCGCTGCATGGATGGCTAATGGGCTGATTAGTCGAATATGATTTCACCAAAATAAACTATTACTATGTCTTAGTTTTTTGTACAATTAAGAAAAGGATTGAAAGAGGGAAACGGGTGCAACATAATCGATTATTGTTTATATCTTGTTTATTGCAAAATAAAAGTACATTGTTTTGCAGGATATTTGTGCAGAACTATACTGCATAAAAAAAGGCTTGCCAGCTTATCCAATAACCCCTACTGTTGAGTTTGAGCAGTACTTAACAGAGGGAGGACAAGAAAGGATGCTAGCAATGCCTGAAGTTAATTATATCAAACATTTAAGAGAAGTCGAAGGTATGTCTATCTCTGAGATCGCTAAAAAAACAGGTCGAAATTGGAGAACGGCAAAAAAATACGCAGACGGTGAAGTACCAGTAGAATCACTCCCTTTTCGTCGAAGGGGAATGATGTATGAGGAAGGATACGGAGAAATTGTAGATTGTTGGCTTGAGGAGGACATGAAGCTCAAGAAAAAAGAGAGAAGAACTAATAAAAAAATGTTTGAACAACTTAGAGAAGAACATGGTTTTAAAGGTTCTTATCGAACCGTTAGTGAGTATATTCAGCATCGTAAACCACAAATTAAAGAAGAAAGTACCAGAAGATACGAACGCTTGGAGCACCCTCCGGGTGAAGCCCAAGTGGATTTTGGAAATATGACAGTTGTAAAAGACGGCGCATACAAAGATATCAAATCTCTTATTCTTAGTTTTCCATATAGTAATGCGGCTTTTTCCTATCCTTTACCGGCAGAAAACACGGAGTGTTTTCTAGAGGGCTTGAAACAATTATTTCACCAGGCTGGTGGTGTTCCGACATATTTACGAATTGATAACCTGTCGGCGGCTGTCGTAACGGTAGGCAAGGGAGAAAAAAGAACCTATACGGATTCTTTCTTACGCTTTCAGTCCCATTATGGATTTGAAGTACAACCATGCAATCCCGGTAGCGGACATGAAAAAGGGAATGTAGAGAAAAAGGTTGGCTATACAAGGAATAACTTCTTTGTAACAGCTCCAATAATGGAGGATTTTTCTCAACTGGCTCAGTGGTTGGAAGAGAAAATGGTAAACGATCGAGAGCGGCTACACTACGAAAAAGGAGTACTGATAGAAGAATTGTGGGCTGAGGAACAGAAGCATCTAAAAGCTTTACCAATTAGTGATCTTCCGATCTTTTCAATCGACTCAGCTACTGTAAATAAGTATGGCGAGATTTTAGTTGATGGAGAAAAATTCGTTATCCATAAAGCGAGGATCAAACAGACTTTAGTCATTAAAAAGGAATGGGATAAGTTCACCTGCTATACGAATGACGGTGAAATCATTTATCAAGACTTACGTCCCTATATGTTGACAACAAGGCCTATACCGTGGAACGACATTCTGGTTGACTGGGAGAAAAAACCTCGTGCTGTTAAATATTCTCGTTTCTTTAAATACCTTCCCGAAAGAGTACAAACTTATCTTACGATAAAACCTGATGAGATTAAAAAACGGGTGGCAGGCTTAAAAAAATTGTTGGAGGTGCATACTTTACAGGACATCGATAAATGCTTGGAGATAGAGCAATATATGGAAAAAGAGCCACACGAATTGGGTTCCTTATTGGAAGCTAAGAAAGCAACTTATCCGGAAAAAATGACAGAAGCCCATACCCCTTCTGTATTACTGGACTATGAAACTGATTTAAGCATGTATGATCAAAGGCTATGTCCAACCTTAGAAGGGAGGGATTTCTAATGTCCGTTCGTGATCTGAAAGAAGTGTGTAAAACCTTGCACCTTGCCTATATAGCTGAAAGGTATGAAGAAATCGTCTTTGAGAATAAAGAACAGTTTTTATATGATGTATTACTGACTGAAGTCTCATCGAGGCAATCTGCCAAGGTTTCGAGACTAATAAAAAAAGCCAAATTTAGAGAATTAAAATGGTTAAAAGATTATGAATGGAATGGCCAGATACATCTACCAGCCACCACGACAAAAGAAGAGATTTACGACCTTCGTTTCCTGCATGGGAAGCAAAATTTACTGCTTCTGGGCTCACCAGGAACAGGCAAAACCCATTTAGCAACAGCACTTGGATTAAAAGCCTGCGAGGAAGGGTTTGAGGTTCGTTTCTTTCGCGTCGCAGATTTGGTAGGACAATTAGAGGAAGTGTTAAAAGAAGGTACTTTACAACGAGTAAAACGTCAAATCGATAAGTGTGATTTACTTATACTAGACGAACTGGGTTATGTTCCTTTCCAAAAACAAGGATCAGAATTATTGTTTCACATCATAGCGGACTGTTATGAACATAAAAGTGTTATTGTCACATCGAATTTAGAGTTTGGTCAATGGAATCGAGTGTTTGGAGATAACCCGCTTAACTTCTGCTTTAGTGGATCGCTTGGTACACCATGCCCATATCATTGCATTCACAGGAGAAAGTTACCGGCTGAAAAATGCTCTTTCTTCTGTGAAACTTAAAGGAAATTAATGTAAAAAAGAAAGCTGCAAGCCTATGTATTTTTCGCTGCAATTCTCTGCACTTTTTGCTTGCAAAAAACAATATCTTTAGTAAGTAGCACTTTAGTTGTTTTATATAAGTTTTTCGAATGGCAAATCATTGAAATTTTAACACCATTTCTTTTGCCTTTACTATGGTTATTGGTATTTGGTTTTTTCTTTGCTATTACAGTACGAACCGTAATCAATCTTCTCAAAAATAAAGATTGGAAGCCATTCGTCATCCAGACTGTTACTATCATTTTATGGCTCTTTTTTCCCTTTACACAAGTTGTATTGGATATAGATTTTAAGATAAATAAATCTGATAGAGAAGAGGTTGCAAGGAAGGTCGAGAATGGAACACTTAAACCAAACGTTTCTTACAATCCATCACTTATCCATTTACCTAAAGAATATGATCAATTATCTAAAGGTAGCGGAGAGATTGTTTTAGAGAAAAATGGTGACAACTATTCTATTCTTTTCATTACTTTTCGAGGCATTTTAGATAATTTTTCGGGAATTGTGTATTCACCAAACAGCCAAAGACTTGCAAGAAGTGATTTTGGTGGGGACTTGAAAGAAATAGAAAAAATAGATGGAAATTGGTATTGGTTAGGTTCATATTAAACTGTTAGTGAGCTTGAGTTTAGGAGTGAGAAGATGCGGCAACTCCTAAACAAACGAGACATTTAGTTTTATTAAGAAAAGGAAGTCCAAGTGAAAAATAAAATACAGACATAGAGAAAGGGATGGGAAATAGTGATGGAGAACCACTATAAAAAAGCACATCGTTTTAGCCTTCATAATAGAAAAGATTTAGAAAAAGATACTATTTGTGGTTGCTTTTATTGTTTGAAAATTTTTAGTCCTGCTGAAATTACGGAGTGGTGGGATGATGAAGATACAGCAGTTTGTCCTCATTGCGGAATTGATTCTGTTATAGGGAAGAGTTCTGGATTCCCAATTACAAGAATGTTTTTAAAAGGAATGCATATGGAGTGGTTTTAGTAGACAGGCATCTTAATGTACATACTATATGTCACTCATTATATTGAAGAAATTGTAGAAGAGTTGACACACGTATTATTGCTAAAAGAGGGACAAATTTTAGCTGCAGACAAAAAGATGAAGTACTAACTGATGAATTGTTATCAGAAACATATCAACTATCGATGAAAGTTCATTGGGAAAATAAAAGACCATGGATTTCTGTTTCGTTAATCACATATCCCATCGAACGATAACCCGCTAATCTTTTTTCAAACATCTTTAGCATGATCGGGATCTTTTTATCCACGTAGTCATATACACGTACTTCTTGTTTATTAGCATGAATTCTATGTAACCGTCCTACATATGGTTGCAGTGTACCTTTCCATGAAATCGGCATTGCTAAGAATAAAGTATCTAACCTAGCATCGTCAAATCCTTCCCCGATATATTTTCCTGTTGCAATCACCAATCTCTCGACATCAACAGGAATAGAAGCAAGTCGCTGTAATTCTTGTGTCCGCTCTTTTTTCGTCATGCTACCGGAAAGTACAATAATATTTTTAGCAAATCCCCGAAAAAGTTTCTTTAATATTTCAATATGTTCAATTCGCTCTGTTAAGATTAGTGGACATCGACCCTCTTCAAGACTAGACAACACATCATTAAATAATTGCTGATTTCGGTGTTCGTTGAGTGCTATTTCTGAATAAAGTTGCAGTATATCTTCGTGTGAAGACTTAAAACTCGTATATCTCGGAATTAAACGATGTTCAAACGGCCTTACTTTTGCTTGTGTTTTCCCGTCAATTTTATAACGAATAGGACCGCACTGCATGTGAATAATAGGATGCAAACCATCTTTTCTTATCGGTGTAGCCGTTAGCCCATACACATGCTTGGCTCGAACTTGTTTTAACACTTGTTCAAAGCTAAATGCAGAAATGTGATGACATTCATCGACAATAATTTGGCCATATTGAGTAATAAATGACTTCAACTGACCTTTGTAATTTAAGCTTTGAATTGTTGCTATGTCAATCTTACCTGTTATTTTGTTTTTTCCGCAGCCTATTTGTCCGATTTCTTTTGCAGAAATGAGAAACGTTGATAATCGCTCTGACCACTGTTGCATAAACTGTGTCCGGTGAACAATAACTAAAGTATTGATTTTTCGTTCTGCTATAAGAGAGGAAAATCTTTACATACATGAACAAATGCCAGTACATCATCTTGCCAATTCTTTTTATCAAAATCAATTGCCAAAAGAAACACGTTTCATCTTTTTGCATCGGATAAATGCCAACTGTATGCTTCCCGCTTAAATGATCGTAAAGTACTTGATAATTTAGTGGCAGAATTGTTCGATGCTGACACTCATTGCATTTAATATCCGGTTTTTTACAAATAGGCGGTTTCCACTCATAGGCACATGCAGGTGTATATCCCGTACGACCGTCTTTTGACTCCCAAAGAATCGCATATAAATCTGTTCTTCCTTTAAAAAGGCGCTTAAATAATTGTATTTTGTCTTCAGGAGAAGATTTGTTGCTTATAATTGATGTACTTGAAATTACAGGATGATTGTTTTCATTTTTTTCATCATATTTGAAAGAACTTTTTTTAAATATTCATTTTCTTTCCTTAAACGTTCGCATTCTACAAGTGCTTGTTGCAACTGAATACGGATGTCCATGACTTTACCTCAAAATATTTATTTAACCGTAATGATTTTATAAAGCATTTATAAAGCATTTATAAAGCATTATGTTATAAGTGTAAAAATAGCTAAGAACGCCGGCAATGCATTTACTTAACTATTTTTTGTATGCAATAATAACGGGCAGAGCTCATTTTTTTAAAAAGCAGAACATTTACTTAGGAGTTATTGTGTTTTGTTCTTTTTTAATAAACAAATATGTATAGTTAGTGCAACACCTCTTAAAAGTTTTGTAACTAAATTCCTCAAATTTACATTAACCTCTCTTCAGAAGAAGGACTTTATCAAATTTTTGGCGAATAAAGAAAAATCACTATTAATAAATAAATTATTTTAAATCCAGATGATAATCCGCCGTAACTAACGAGGTGAAAAAAGTTGAATCCATTTTGGACAGGCTTTGGAGTAGGTGCTATATCAATTTTCACTTTGTGCTTTGCTGGTAATCAAATCTATCAAAAATACTTTAAAAAGAAGGAAGCAAAGTATTTGAAATTCATTATTCCTATCTTGTGTGTTGGAATTGCGCTAATTATTCTTTATCTGAACATAGAATCCATCTTGAATCCAGGACAAATTGAAAACGAGGGCATACTTAATTATGTTTTAACGAATCAAGCCATTTTACATTTATTAATTTATGTAGGAGCATTATCTTTAATAGCTGTTGTTTGGATTCTTACAACTTTCCCTTTTAACTTTGATGGGTTGAAAAAATTTTCGGGCTTTGGGTTAACGGCTGAATTTAATGAAAAAGTTCAAGAAGTAGTCGAAAGCAGGTCTCTCATAAACGAGATGTCCTACATTAGAGAAAACATTATGAAAATCATTACTTCTGAACAGTATTACAATGAAACGTTAATCACGGTAATAGTGAAGGAGCATCAAAACTATTCCATAGATATCACTAAGCTGTTTGATGCAGTACTAGAAACGATTCAAACTTCTTATGAATCAAGTGAGTCGACAATTTTAATTAAATATCATTTAGAGCTTGTGGAAAAAGATGATTTAGAAAAAGCAAGGGAAAGATTAAAAGAAATCCAAAAAGAAATGAGTGAAGCATGTTTAGCAGTTATCCAAAAAAACAAGCCCTACGTTTGGAAAGGGACTTTAGCTGTTCCAATTGCACCATTTGATATTGAAAAGGAACAAGATTCTTATTATATTATGTGCATTCATACTGAAGACACAGAGTTTAACCGTAAGGATATCGATTTTCTATATACTGTTATAAATGTGATAGAAAAATTTGTAGATTTGCTATGGTATAAGAAAGTCGCGTTTATAGAATCGGATGACCCTGAACAAGTTGTTTGAAGAATGGAATGAGTGATAAGATGATAATGAGGAGGTTGAATAATTATGTCTAAAACCCTATTTGTAAACCGTCCAATCCCAAGCAGAAATAAAAGCAAATGGGCTAAAAGAGCGGTCAAGCTTGAAATCGACCAAGGAAACAGTTACAACGATCTTCGAGCTAGCATCAAAAAAATAGTCAATGAAGAAATGAAAAAAAACGGTTATAGAAGAAATGAAGACCCGCTTGTTCGAGACTTGAAGCGATTAGCTGAGAAATATCAAACAAAAATGTCATAAACAAAGTAAAGTTTTCATAATAATGGGCAAGATAAAATCATAAAGGGAGTTGATTTTTTTGTCCATTATTAAATTTCCGAGCAGATCATCGAAAAATACTAAGAAAAGAAAACTTATTCTGAATTCAAATGAAAAAGCCTATGTAAATCACCAATATATCCGAGAATTCATGAACGAAAATGGATATAAAAGAGAAAATGATGTCCTTATTCAAAAATTAAACCAATTGATTGTGAAATTTACCAAATAAGGAGACCTAAAAGGTCTTTTTTTATTATAGGAATTTAAATGATAAAAATGAAAAACAACTTAACAGCAAAGTTAGAGGTCGATAAGATTTCTTACAAAGTTTTCAGTGCTTGAGGGAATATATTCAGATTATTTCTCAAATGAATATAAAAAAGGAACAAAATATTATTCGTTTAAAAGAATTAGAACTAACCTAACGGAAATTATTGTTAAGTAATTAAGGATGGGAAATACGTTGAAAAATAATTCTAAATAAAGTGTTCAATCCTTTGCATCAGTTGATATCTACTACGAAACACTTTTGGAATATTGAATGAGAAATGCGTAAAAAAGTGAAATAAGGATGCTTACAATTCAATGTACAAAAAAACTAATGGACGAGCTTAGTCTTAACAGTCCTATAATCAAAGGAAAAAAGTGAAAATCTTCTTTATTCTTGGTATGCTCATCAATTTTTATATAGTCGTAAAAAATGTGTTTTGTTGATGAATAATTTAACCCGGTACAATTTTGTTATTTTTGGTTTAAGAAAAGCGGATTTCAAACATTTCGATGAAATTGTTTTGAGGGAAATTGCAGAAAATCTGAAGGAAGATCAAGTGAAAAAAATAAATGAACAAAAATATATAAACAAATGCGATCAGGTATTATATACCAGCACTAGTGATAGAAGTATTATTTCACAAATAAACGAAATAATTTCGGAAACTAAATACAAAATGGAAGAAGATAAAGTAAATGGAATTGAAACTAATATTTATGAATTAAATCGGTTTCTAAATAGATTTGTTATGTTAAAACTGCTGGAGCTTTATTCAGGTGAAACAATACGTAACGCCTTGCATAATTTATAAAATTTAAATCAAGGTACAGAGGGATTAACACTTTACATGTTTGTATAATGAAAAGACTACAAAAACATTTGGAACAAAATGGCGGCTATTTTTATTGCAATAAATGGATAAATATGGATAACAACATTATTTCTTTTGAGGATATCGAAGGGATAAGAAATGGTTAAACCACAAAGAAGAATAGTGCAAACACTCATGAAAAATGCTGATTAGACAAAGTTATTTTTTAATTCTTTAAAAAGCCGAATGGAAAGGATAAATCAGCACGGGGATAGTTAAACTTCAAGAAATCATTGAAGGAATGGAAATGCAATTCGAAGGTAATAATACATATTTAAATCGAAAGACTGGAGAAATTATTTCAGTATCCCAAGATGACCTTAGGGCTGCTGAGAATGATGATCCTTTTGAACATTTGCCGGAATGGCATCAAGAGGCTATGAAAGTTGCTATTGATGTCATTGAAAACTATGAAGATTACAAACGACTCCCTACAAAATATGATATCAATGAATATGATATGATGGCGGATTTTTGCTTTACAATTAATGATGAGAGAAATAAGAAATTATTATTTAACGCTATTTAAGGCAGAGGTGCTTTTAGAAGGTTTAAGGACCATATTTATCGCTTAGGAATTGAAGAAAAGTGGTATACCTTTCGTGAAGGACGATACAAAGAAATAGCAATTAATTGGTGTAAAAACCATGACATACAATGGATTGAATAAACTCAATTATAAGAACAAGGATTTAAGTTAAATTATGAAGAATTGGAATGTGTTTGAATTACAAAGGGGGAGAATAATCTGCGAAAAAAGGTGCGAATGATAAACCGACCATTGTAAGTAATACGGATAAAATGAAATTAACCTAATTGTGAAGTTATTCAACTATAAGTGCAATAGTTAAATTAACAACAAACGAGATCAAAGCCTTTTAAATAAAAAATTGCATTCACCCAATTTTGAATGATAGACGAGAGGATAGACAAATATTTACATAAATGCTCAGAACGGTTATATATGCGTTGAACGACATGTCCAAGAAAATGGCATGTCTTTGTTATTTTGGGTACCAAGAAAATAAACAAAGATTTAAATTCTATAAGAATACAGCTTATTTTCATGCATTGTGCCAAAAAAATTGGCATGAATTTCTGGTAACGAGACAGAATTGTTTAATAAACGCAAGAACAATCGAATAAATGTTGCCTCTACATGGTTTTTCTTTTTTTTAAAAGCGATTCAATTCATACTGAGTTCACAAAACTGATTTATAGTAATCCAGGAAATGAGATTAATAGTATATATTATTAATAATCAGATTAAAGTATTGGAAAAGTTATGTAATAATTAGATTGTGTTCGACCATAAGTAAAAAGGGGAGAATTCAGTTTGCCAAAGATATTAGTGGTAGATGATGAAGCTCACATCCGTGAGCTGGTTCGTTTATATTTGGAAGATGAAGGTTTGGATGTTGTCGAGAAATCCAACGGAGCGGATGCGCTGGATTATGTGGAGAATCACAGAGTTGATCTCGTCATTTTGGACATTATGATGCCGAAATTGGATGGCTGGGTTTTATATAAGAAGCTCCGCGAACTTGAAGACATGCCAATTTTAATGATCACCGCGAAGGGGGAGACAGGCGACCGAATTAAAGGATTTAAACTAGGAACAGATGATTATTTGGTGAAGCCGTTCGACCCGGTGGGACTGGTTCTTAGGGTAAAGGCTCTTCTAAAGCGATTTCGGATTGCTGCTTCCAATGTGATTAAGCTTGGAGACATTTCATTAGACCGCAAGAGTTATCAGGTTGTAATATAAAGACGGTAAAACGATCACGATCCCTATGAAAGAATTCGAATTACTTTTTAAACTGGGCAGCGACGCCGGACAGTTATTTACCCGGGACAATCTAATTGAACAAATATGGGGCATAGATTATGGAGGGGACGAGAGGACCGTCGATATTCATATCAAACGGCTAAGAGAACGGTTTGCTGAATTTAAATTTCATCCAGAAATTTTTTCTGGCTGAGCTTATAATACGAACGGGTGCTTAAGTAATTGCGTAGGCGGTTTTTTATTTTCAATTAACCGGGAATTTCATTTCAATATGACAATCAGAAATTAACAATGGGGTTTAAGGAGATTTGGAAGACGATATGACTCATGAGTTTATTTTTAAAGATTCATTTATGGATTTGACTAAAACTCATATTCGAGAAACACAAACAAACGAAGAAGTATTACTTCATCCTAAGTGGAGTTTTCCGATTGGAAAATATTTATTTTTTTCTAGAAAAGAAAAATACAAGGGAATATCTACAAAAGAGAATTTTATTCACAACGCCTTTATTGTGTACAATCAAGACGGAAAGGAATTATTACGAGTTAAAGATGTTTCACTCCTAAAGAAAGAATCTATTTTTAAAGAACTTAATTTAGTTTATGAAGAGAACAGCTATCATATAAAGTCTACTCTTGCATTTAATACTATAACTATAAGTAAAGGCGAGGAATTATTATTGACAGCTCATAAAATCCCCTCGATATTTAAAACCCTTCTGAGTTTATATGACTACAAAGTTAATATTCATAATACGTTGGATTTACCATTTCCTGTATGGGTGGCAATTTTCAAGGGGATACATTTGTTAATTAGGCATTAGAGTTGCAGGAAATATATTTCATGTTTTATACATTTTCCCAAAAATATTTATTTAAAAATAGAATAAATAAAAGTTATCATCCGGAGGCTCTCATGAAAAAGAAAGTAATTTTCATTTTAATTTTTATTATAATTTTTTTAGGTATTTATCTTATCTTTAATCCAATGGGTGTTTTCGATTTGATTACAAAATAATCCCCCCAATTAAATGAAGTCTAGTGCTTTTGAATTTAATAAGTATTCTTCGCTACTCTAAGAATGTTAATTTTAAACTATAAAAAAAGGGGCAGTTAAATGAAAATAAATGTTAAGAGAAAGTTATTAAGTTTATTTACAGGTGAATTATTTGCTGCTGTTAGTTTTGCATTGTTGTGGATTATGTATATACAACTTTTTGATTGGACAGAACCCTACTTAACTTCATTTCCGTCATTATATGCGTTTGTTTTATTGGAATTTATCTTGCTTCAAGGCAGTTTTTATTGGTTTCTTAAATTTAGACAAGTTCAACGAGAATGTTACTCTCATTTACCTTATCGACAACTTCGTCTTTTTGTTTTCTTTAAAAGGTTCAACCTTTTCCTAATTGCCATAGGATTACTGTTAATGATATATCAATATAAAATAAATGCAGTTGATTTTTATTGGTTTTTATTTCTTTATGTTTTTGCAATAATTGAATATATCAACTACTACCACATTCGGCTTTCCTATCAAAGCATAGATGAAATAAAAGATTTAATTCGTCAACGAGGACTTCGAAGTTCAAAATTGGCAAGGGAATTGAAAAATCTTTAATGACTTTCTAATGAGTGTGTATAAATTGAGTGTGAATAAATCATACATTTCGAAGAGTTCCTTACCCAATAAACTCCACTACAGCTCCAATAGGATTCATATCCTGTTCTGTAACATTATGTAAACTTGAATTGTAATATATGCAACTAAATCACAGTGATTTTATAGACTTTATAAGGGGAGAGGAAAATGTTAGTTAGAAACTCTGCAAGAGCTGTACTTATTAAAAATAATAATGTTTTGGTTGTTAAAGTAAAGGAACCTTATGGGGAGTGCTATTTCTTGCCAGGTGGAGGTCAAGAGTACGGGGAAAATCTTCGGGATACTATTCAGCGTGAGTGTTTGGAGGAGATAGGAGCAGAAATCGAGGTAGGAGACATGCTCTTTGTACGCGAGTATATTGGAAAAAATCATGATTTTGCTCAATATGATCGTATGATTCATCAGGTAGAATATGTATTTTTTTGTAATTTAAAAGACCCTCAACAAGAAATAAAAACCGGAATAAATCCTGATAAAGGACAAATCGGAGTAGATTGGCTTCCTTTAAATAACCTAGTTCAATACAATTTTTATCCAAAAGCGATGATAGGGTATATTATAGACTATCTAAATGAAAAACCCGTTCCCACTTACCTGGGTGATATTGTCTAATGATGGACTAAGTAAAAATTAAGGATGGATTTTGTGTTTCAACTACGTCTCCGACTTAGGTTTAATTGCTTGAGCACCCATCCCACAGATTTTCTAGGCAGGGCATCCACAGACTTCAAGATTTCAAGCTTTTCTTCGACGTATTCTCTTACTTCAATACATCCAGCTGCTTTTGAATTTTAAAATTTACAAGATTAGCCCATTAGTCAACTAAAGGCATCGACTCTTTCAATTGATGACTGAAAGAGTCGATGTCTTTTTTATGTTAAGTTTTTATTTTGACAAAGTAGCATATAAATATTGCTGCTCTTTTTAAATACCTTTAAAGAACTAATATCATCATGGTATAATTTACCTATGAATAGGTTTTGAGAAGAAGGCTATCTAGGATCATTGCATTAGTAAGTTGTACTGTGTTCAATGTTGATGAGCGTTGTAATGAAAAAAATTTTTTGGTTTTGAACAATACAGTCAACCTATTCAGAACAATAATAAAGTAATTTTGGTTAAATAAGATTTTCATAAAGGATCGGCGAATCATGACCAGCATTATAATTGAATAGAAGGGGATAAAATGAATTATATTGCGCATATCCGCGAAAGCGATCAACAAATACAAACGGTCGAAGAACATTTATTAGAAGTGAAAAGATTAGCAGAATCTTATGGAGAAAAAATAGATGTAAAACATTTAGCAGGTCTTGCCGGAATACTTCATGATTTGGGGAAATATACAAATGAGTTTAGAGAATATATATTAGAAGCTGTAGGTAATCCTGACTCCTTGCCGAAAAAAGGGAGCGTGGATCATTCTACTGCAGGGGGAAAACTGTTATATGAACTTTTCCATACAGAGAAAAATGCCAATCCTTATGAAGGAATAGTTGCTGAAATTGTAGGAAATGCTATTATATCTCATCATTCGTATCTGCAAGATTTTCTAAGTCCGAATCTTGAATCAAAGTATTTAAATAGAGTTCGCGATAAGGATTTAGCTGAATTTGAAATGGCGAAACAAAACTTTTTTGAGAAAGTGATGAGCGAAACAGATTTCTATAATTATGTGGACGAGGCGGCTGAAGAATTAAAGAATTTTTTAACGAAAGAGTACTATAGAAGTTACGAAGAAAAACTCATGTTTTTAACCAAATTTATCTTCAGTGCCTTAATTGATGCCGATCGGACAAACACAAGACTATTTGAGGAAAACAAAACCGATGAATCCATCCGAAGCCATAAAAAGTTATTTGACACCTATTATGAAAGGCTGATGTCAAAAATCCGTTCTTTTAATGAACAGCCGGATGCAAATTCCCATATTAACGTATTAAGAGCGGAAATGTCAGAACAGTGCGAAGAATTCGCTAAGAAACCGTCAGGAATTTATACGTTATCGATACCAACCGGAGGCGGTAAAACATTAGCAAGTTTAAGATATGCGCTAAAACACGCCAAACTTTATAAAAAAAATCATATTATATACGTTGTTCCGTATACAACCATTATTGAACAAAATGCAGAAGAAGTCCGAAAAATATTGAAAGATAGCGCTAATATTTTAGAACACCATTCGAACGTTATTGAAGATGCAAATGATGATGATGAAAATCAAGACGGCATGATAAATGAAAAGCAAAAACTAAAATTGGCTAGAGATAATTGGGATTCTCCCATCATTTTTACCACAATGGTGCAGTTTTTAAATGTATTTTATGCAAAAGGAAGCAGAAATATTAGAAGGCTTCATCATTTAAGTAATTCAGTCATTATTTTTGATGAAGTTCAAAAAGTTCCCATTTCATGCGTTTCTTTATTTAATCAAGCTCTAAACTTTTTAAAAACATATTGTCATTGCTGTATCGTTCTTTGCACCGCAACACAGCCCGCATTGGACTTTGTCGAGCATAAATTGGACATCGAAGCAGATGCTGAAATCATTGATAATTTGCCGAAAGTAAAAGAATCATTTAAACGGGTGGAGATCATTGATAAAGCAACGAATGAAACCTTTAACAATGAAAAACTCACCCATTTTATTGAAGAAAAAATGAAAGAAGTTCAAAGTATTTTGGTCATTTTAAATACAAAGTCAGTCGTTAAAAATTTATATCATCAGCTGAAAGAAAAAGAAAATCGCGTTCCCATTTTTCATTTAAGCACTTCGATGTGTGCCGCCCATAGAAGTAAGATTTTAGAGAAAGTAAGACAGCATCTTCATGCGGGTGATAAATTCATTTGTATTAGTACTCAACTCATTGAGGCCGGGGTGGATGTTAGTTTTGATTGTGTCATTCGCTCTTTGGCAGGGTTGGATTCCATTGCACAAGCCGCCGGCAGATGCAATAGGCACGGGGAAAAGGAAAGACAATTTGTTTATATTATTGATCATCAGGAAGAAAAACTTGACCACTTAAGAGAAATTAAAGTGGGAAAACAAGTGTCCAAAAAAATACTGATTGATATTCGGAATGATAAATCGAATCATGGCGGTAATATTTTATCAACTCAAGCATTAGAAAGATATTTTCAAGAGTTTTATACGGAATTAAAATCTGAATTGAATTATTTTATACCGAAATTAAAAAAGGAAATGACTGAATTATTAACAGCAACGAAAAAACAATATAGCTATCATCAAGCCTATTGTCATAATAAGAAAAAGAGTCTCCCGCTATTTTTAGTAAACAGCTATTATACAGCAGCGGAAGAATTTCATGTCATTGATGATATTACCACATCAGTTATTGTGCCTTATGAAGAGGGAAAAAATATCATTGCAGATTTAAATAGCAGCGGTTCAACGGATGATCTTACGAGGCTATTAAGAAAAGCCCAGCAGTATACGATCAATCTTTATTCTTATGAACAAGAACAATTAGAAAAAAATGATGGGGTGGTCAGCTTTTGGGATGGAAAAATTTTAGCTTTAAAAGAAGGGGCCTATAACGAGGAATTTGGTCTTAATCTCGAAAATGACAGCCAATTCGGTCTAAATATATTTTAAAAAAACCTATCTCTTTTTAAGATAGGTTTTTTAATATTTTTTATCCTAGATTATATAGGTGAATAATTTAACTATTGAAAAAAATATAGGAAATAGGTACCATTTAATTGTTGGAAAACTTTAGAAAGGGGGTGAATTTATGAGGAATGCCATTGAATTCGAAGTATTCGGAAAATATGCCTTGTTTACAGATCCGCTGACGAAAATGGGCGGAGAAAAACTGTCCTACCAAGTACCTACTTATCAAGCACTCAAGGGGATTGTCGAATCCATTTACTGGAAACCTACACTGCTTATGATTGTAGATGCAGTTCGTGTGATGAATCCGATACGCATGGAATCGAAAGGAATTCGGCCAATTGAATATGGCGGCGGGAATACGCTTGCCCATTACACCTATCTAAAAGATGTGCGATACCAAGTGAAGGCTCATTTTATTTTTAACCCTCATCGTCCGGATTTGGCTTTTGACCGCAACGAAAAAAAGCATCATAACATTCTTAAACGCTCCCTTAAAGCTGGCGGCAGAAGAGATATTTTTCTAGGCACCCGAGAATGTCAAGCATATGTAGAACCTTGTAAATTCGGGGAAGGCGAAGGTTTCTATGACCAATATGAAGAAATTCATTTCGGCACCATGGTTCACGGGATTAATTATCCGGATGAAACCGCCAGAAATGAAATGGAAGTGCGTCTATGGAATCCGGTGATGAAAAACGGTGTCATTCAATTTATTCGGCCTGACGAGTGTATCCAAATCCGAAAAATCACGGATATGGAACCGAAGCATTTCGATGAAACCAATGTCGAATCTGCAGATGAACTATTAAGTAAAATAGAAAAAGGGGGTGACTAAATGAGCTGGTTATTGAATTTATATGAAACTTATGAATCTAATTTAGACCGGGTTGGAGAAATTGAAAAAAAGTATAACGATCAAGAATTTACGCTGTTGCCAATTTCCCACACAACGCAAACTGCCCACATCGAAGTGCAAATTACCGAAGATGGAGAATTTCATTCGGCAGCTGTAATTGATAAAAATGATGCTAATACTTTAATTCCCTGTACAGAAGATTCAGCTAATCGAGCCGGATCCAAAATTGCACCTTATCCACTTCATGATAAGTTAAGCTATGTGGCAGGTGATTTTGTCGCATACGGCGGGAACATCAAAAATGAAGAACCGTTTACATACTATATCAAGCAACTGGAAGAATGGGCGAAATCGCCATATGCCCATGCGAAGGTCAAGAGTATTTATACTTATTTAAGCAAGAAACAATTAATTCGGGATTTAGTGAATGCCAATATTATATGGTTGGATGATGACGGCCATTTAATAGACAAATGGGATAAAAAAGCTGAGTCCATGTATGGCGATAAACCCCCTATATTCTCAGTTATTACCGGCGGTCAAGAAAGCGCTTTTGTCAGATTTAATGTTTATTCACCAAATAAAATACTAACGAAGGTGTGGAAAGATCATGAGATGTATGAATCTTTCATTCAGTATTATAAAGATTTGTTAAGCGACGAAGATCTTTGCTATGTGACAGGAAAAAGATTGCCAAGCACTGATAAACATGCAAACAAAATAAGAAATGCTGCTGATAAAGCGAAATTAATTTCAGCGAATGATACAAGCGGTTTCACGTTTAGAGGACGTTTCAGTCAAAACAATGAAGTCGCATGCATTAGTTATGAAGTATCCCAAAAAGCACATAATGCACTAAAATGGCTGATCAATCGCCAAGGGAAAATCGTTGATCAGCGCGTTTTCCTTGTATGGGAAAACAGAGACATTGAAACTCCTGATCCTACAGAAGATGCCTTTGATCTTTTTTCGATGGATCCAACACAAATAGAAAAAATGGAAAGGAAGTCTTATACCAATCAAGAATTTGCAAAAGAATTTGCGAAAGCTTTAGATGGCTATAGAAATGATTTAACTTCTGAGTCGAACGTTAATATTATGATCCTTGATTCAGCCACTACAGGTCGATTGGCGGTCCTTTATTATCGAAATATGAATAAGGAACTTTACTTAGAGAGGCTCATCAAGTGGCACTCGACATGTGTATGGAGACATCAATACCGCAAAGATGAAAATAATCGTTATGTTTTATTTTATGGTGCTCCGGCAACGAAAGATATCGCCTATGCTGCCTATGGACCGAATGCGAGTAACAAAGTAGTGAAAGGTTTAATGGAACGTATGCTTCCTTGCATTGTAGATGATCAAAAAATCCCGTTAGACATTGTCAAAAGCGCTTTTTATCGTGCTTCCAATCCTGTTGCGATGGAGAAGTGGGAATGGGAAAAAACATTGAGCATTACATGTGCTTTGATCAATAAACAGGAGGGATATGATGTGGCATTAGATACAGAAAATCATGACCGAGATTATTTATTCGGCCGTTTATTAGCGATTGCAGATGTTTTGGAAAGACGTGCCTTAGGATCTGATGAAACACGATCCACTAACGCTATTCGATATATGAACTCTTTTTCTAAACATCCTGCAAGAACATGGAAAACTATTCAAGATAGTCTGCAGCCTTACCAAGCAAGACTAGGAACAAAAGGTTTATATTTATCCAAATTAATAGATGAAGTTGCTTCCAAAATAAATTTTGATGATTTTAATAATAAACCATTATCCGGCAAATATTTATTAGGTTTTTACAGTCAACGTCATGAATTATATCAAAAAAATGACGGGACAAAAGAAACATCCAATTAGAAGGAGGAAATGACTATGACCATTTTAGACCATAAAATTGATTTTGCTGTTGTTTTATCGGTTACAAAAGCCAATCCAAATGGAGATCCGTTAAACGGCAATCGACCAAGACAAAATTACGATGGACATGGGGAAATTTCAGATGTAGCCATTAAACGAAAAATTAGAAATCGCCTGCAAGATATGGGGGAAGCTATTTTTGTTCAAGCAAATGATAGAAAAATAGATCATTTCAAAAGTCTAAGAGAACGTGCTGAAGCTAATCCAGAACTAGATAAAATACTAAAATCGAAAGATAGTTCAAGTGAAGAGTTTGCAGCCATTGCTTGTAAAGAATGGATGGATGTCCGAAGTTTTGGTCAAGTTTTCGCGTTCAAAGGTACAGGTAAGGGCGCAGGTGTCTCCGTCGGCGTAAGAGGACCAGTGTCTATTCATACAGCAACAAGTGTAGATCCAATTGATATTACTAGTATGCAAATTACGAAAAGTGTGAATTCTGAGCCTGGGAAGGAAAAAGGTTCCGATACGATGGGGATGAAACACCGTGTAGACTTCGGAGTTTATGTTTTTTACGGCAGTATTAATACACAGTTAGCCGAAAAAACGGGATTTACAAATGAAGACGCAGAAAAAATTAAACAGGCGCTTGTTACATTGTTTGAAAATGACTTATCAGCTGCCAGACCCGATGGAAGCATGGAGGTGCATAAGGTTTACTGGTGGGAGCATAATTCCAAATATGGTCAATATTCTTCCGCAAAAGTACATCGCTTATTGAATATTCAACGGAATGTGGAAGAACCAAAAACGATTGACGATTATACAATTACTTTAAATGAATTGGAAGGTTTAAAAGTTGATGTCATCGATGGATTATGATGAAGAAAACAATTATCTTATGCTGTCTGGTATTCAGCACTTTCAATTTTGCAAACGCCAGTGGGCTTTAATTCATATTGAACAACAATGGGAAGAAAACGTAAGAACCATTGAAGGGCAATACCTCCATCGAAATGCGGACAAGCCATTTACGAGAGAGAAGCGCGGGAATAAACTGATTGTTCGCGCAATGCCTATAAAATCAAATGAGCTTAAAATAACAGGTATTTGTGATGTGGTAGAGTTTATTAAAGATGACAGCAGTGTTGAAATAGATGGCACGGAAGGAAAATACGTTGCATATCCTGTTGAATATAAACGCGGAAAACCAAAAATGAACGATTCAGATGTTTTGCAATTAACAGCACAAGCTATGTGCTTAGAGGAAATGTTACTCTGTGAAATCAATATAGGATACGTGTTCTATCATGAAATTAAACATAGAGTGGAAGTCCCTCTGACAGAAAATAAAAAAAATAAAGTAAGGTCCATAGTCGCAGAAATGCAAGATTATTATAAGCGAAGGTATACACCTAAAGTAAAGACAGGTTCTTTTTGCAAAAACTGTTCCCTTCAAAATTTATGTTTACCGAATTTAATGAATAAACGAACTGTCAAAAGTTACATTGAAGGGAAGATCAACGAATGAAAAAACTTTTGAATACGTTATTCATCACTCAACCTGACGTGTATTTATCGTTAGATGGAGATAATATTGTTCTTCTCAAGGAACAAGAAATGTTGGGGAGACTACCGCTTCATAATTTAGAATCGGTAGTTTCCTTTGGCTACACCGGTGCAAGCCCGTCTTTAATGGGTTATTGTGCGGAAAGAAATATTTCATTAGTATTTTTCACGATGAACGGCCGATTTCTTGCAAGAGTAGTCGGTAAAAGCAAGGGAAATGTAGTTTTAAGAAAGAAACAATATCGGGTATCGGATGATGAAGTCATGTCCGCGAAAATTGCTCGGAATTTTATCATCGGCAAGATTTACAATCATAAATGGATGATTGAAAGAATGACAAGAGATTATCCATTGCGAGTCGATGTGGCCCAATTCAAAGAAGTTTCCCGATATTTGTCATCTATTATTCTTGAGGTAAGAAAGTGCGAGGATTTAGAAAGACTAAGAGGTTTGGAAGGCCAAGCAGCCATAAGTTACAATAAATTATTTAATCAGATGATATTACAGCAAAAAGATGATTTTTGTTTTCACCATCGTTCGCGCAGGCCGCCGTTAGATAACTTGAATGCTATGCTTTCATTTGCTTACACGTTATTAGCCAATGATATGGCGTCAGCGTTAGAAGGTGTAGGGCTAGATGCATATGTAGGTTTTTTGCATCGAGATCGGCCCGGGAGAGTATCTTTAGCTTTGGATGTTATGGAAGAACTGCGGGGTGTATATGCCGATAGATTTGTCTTGTCATTAATCAATAAAAAAGTTGTTAACTCAGAAGATTTTCTTAAAAAGGAAAACGGAGCTGTTATCATGACAGATGAAGCAAGAAAGAAATTTTTGGCGGCTTGGCAAAATAAAAAGCAGGAAAAGATAACCCATCCATACCTTGGTGAAAAAATATCCTGGAGGTTAGTGCCACATGCACAAGCCTTACTTTTAGCGCGCCATTTACGTGACGACTTAGATGAGTACCCACCTTTTTTATGGAAGTAGGTGTAACATTTGTTGGTATTAATTACGTATGATGTAAGTACTGTTAGCAGCGCAGGACAAAAAAGACTGAGGAAAGTTTCAAAAGTATGTCAAAACTATGGTCAGCGCGTCCAAAATTCGGTATTTGAATGTATTGTAGATTCCACTCAATTTGCCTCTTTAAAAATAGAACTTGCAAATATTATTGATGAGGAACAAGATAGCCTCAGATTCTATCAGTTAGGTAATAATTATAAGTCAAAAGTGGAACATATTGGTGTAAAACCATCAGTTGATTTAGAGGGACCTTTAATTTTTTAGTGCGAATGTGTAGCGTACATAAATTTTCTGATATATTCGCACCTCAAAATTGATATCTTTTGGCCAAATTTAATATTTTTATAATAAAGTTCTTTATTCTTAATAAAGAAAATAGCGATTTTTTGATCAAAATAACATTAATTAACAGTTATTTTGATCAAAAATCGCTGTCGCATCCTACATGGATGCGTGGATTGAAATATCGTTAAGTCCGTAATTTTTCATTTCTTCATACCGTCGCATCCTACATGGATGCGTGGATTGAAATTTTCCGTAAATCTATTAAACTACTACACCGAGAAGTCGCATCCTACATGGATGCGTGGATTGAAATTTTCTAATAAAAAATTAAACCAAGTGGAATGATCAGTCGCATCCTACATGGATGCGTGGATTGAAATGGAACGAATTTTTCTCCGTCAAAATAGCCTCGATGTCGCATCCTACATGGATGCGTGGATTGAAAATCTTATAACCCCCATTTGCTTTTATCGGTCGCATCCTACATGGATGCGTGGATTGAAATATTCACAAAGTAGACCTAACTCAACTAAGCACAAGTCGCATCCTACATGGATGCGTGGATTGAAATGTAATGTGCATTAGGACTTCATAATTGTGAAAGCGTCGCATCCTACATGGATGCGTGGATTGAAATCTGCTGTTCAAGCATGAGTTTGATTGGCTCTTGGGTCGCATCCTACATGGATGCGTGGATTGAAATTTCCGGGAAGTATAGGGGAACTCCATCCGGAACACGTCGCATCCTACATGGATGCGTGGATTGAAATTGATGCTTGCGGAGAGCGATTAGGAAAGAGGATTGAGTCGCATCCTACATGGATGCGTGGATTGAAATATATGCTTATCAATCCTACAAATGAAACATTTTTGCGTCGCTCCTACATGGATGCGTGGATTGAAATTTGAACGTTGAGCGCCACATTCCCGGCTATATCAGTCGCATCCTACATGGATGCGTGGATTGAAATCCGCACCCAATCGTCTTTAATATCGCTCATTGCCCGTCGCATCCTACATGGATGCGTGGATTGAAATTCGGTGAACTCAACGAAAACTCATCGGCTTGCTTGGGGTCGCATCCTACATGGATGCGTGGATTGAAATGATTGGCAACGCTCTGAGCTTAATGGGCTTTCCGGTCGCATCCTACATGGATGCGTGGATTGAAATCAATATGTAAATGACTTTAACAACATGGGATTATGTCGCATCCAACATGGATGCTTGGATTGAAATAAGTGGAACAAGTGATGTCACATTGCCAGTCAAAAAGGGACAAGCGTATCCATTTTACTACGTGTCAATCTCCGAAATTCCGTTCCAAACGCGCAATTGAATATGGCAGGTGTACCAACACAATTTGGAATTGTTGAAATAGCAATCCCTCATGCAATTGCTTTAGCAAAAAGTTTGCCAAACGTAAGGCTTCTCGGTTTTCATTTTCACGCAATATCTAATAACTGCGATTCTAAAACCGACGCAGATTTTATGGACCATTGTTTTGAAACGTCAAAAAGGTGGGGAGCGGAGTGGAACATAGATATTTCCTATTTAAATGTAGGCGGTGGCATCGGAATTAACTACCTTTTTAACTGGGGGGACTTTACGAATCGTTTGGAAAAAACACTTGAAAAACATCGCGACTGCAGTTGGAAGTTACTGTTCGAATGTGGACGCTATATCACTTCTTCTTGCGGATATTATGCAGCGGAGGTATTGGATATTAAACAAAACCATGGCAAATACTTCTGTGTTGTTCGCGGGGGAATCCATCATCTTAGACTCCCGGCGGCTTGGAAACAGAGCCATCCTTTTACAATTGTTCCAATAGAAAGTGTTATACCCCTTTGAACGTCCTGAAGTAAACGAGACGGTCATTACTGTAGCCGGGGAGCTGTGTACTCCTAACGACATTCTTGCAAGAGAAATAGTAGTTCCAAGTGTGCGGGTTGGAGATATTCTTCTCTTCAGTTATGCGGGAGCGTACGGATGGGCTATTTCCCATCATGACTTTCTCAGCCACCCGCATCCAGAACATCTTTACATAGAATCTGACCGTTTGGTGTAACCAAACATGAAGTTCAAGCAATCCTTGATAGAAATGATGCAGGTCATGCATCTTAGAGCGGAAGTATTTTTATACATTTAGGAAATTTCATTAAGAATTATTACCAAGTCATAGGAATAGATGATAAAATAAGTATAAAATATAAAGTGAGGTGATTTTTCTTTGTTTAAATCCAAAGCACGTATTACTGCAATAGGTTCGTATGTTCCTGATAGAAGGTTAACAAACTACGATTTGGAAGAAATAGTTGAAACAAATAATGAATGGATTGTTAAACGAACTGGTATTAAAGAACGAAGAATAGCACATGAAGAAGAGTTCACAAGTGATATAAGTTGTCAAGCTGTAAAGAATTTAATGGAACGATACGATAAATCAGTCGATGATGTTGATATGATTATCGTCTGTACATTTACTCCTGATTTCAAAACTCCGAGCGTAGCTTCTTTAATCCAAGCAAAGTTAGATATTAAGAACACAGGGGCTATTGATTTAAACGCTGCTTGTGCGGGATTTACTTATGGATTGTATGTAGCCAATGGGTTGATAACATCTGGTTTAAACAAGAAAATTCTTGTTATCGGTGCTGATACATTATCTAAAATTACTGACTATACAGACAGAACAACCTGTGTACTATTTGGTGATGGTGGAGGAGCAGTTCTCGTTGAATATGATGAACAACAACCAAGTTTTATTTCTTCACATCTAGGTTCAGAAGGAGAAAGTGGAAATAAGTTATATTGTACAAATCTGTCTAAACGTATGAACGATGAAGACTTAATAAATAGTGGTTATATTGTTCAAAACGGCCGAGAGGTATACAAGTGGGCTGTTACCACCGTACCAAAAGGAATGCAATCTGTTATGAAAAACACTTCAATAGATTTAAAAGATGTTGATTGGTTTGTTCCTCATAGTGCAAATTTAAGAATGATTGAGTCTATATGTGAAAGAAGCGGGTTTCCTATTGAACGGACATTATATAGCTTGGTGGATTATGGAAATACTTCATCAGCAACCATACCATTGTCATTAGATAAAGGTGTACGTGAAGGGAAAATAAGAAATGGTAATAATCTTTTATTATATGGCTTCGGAGGCGGTTTAGCACATGCAGGATTGTTTATCAATTGGAATCTTTAAGGTGAAAATAAAACTTCTTAATAATTTATCTATAAAGACTTTTGTTTAAATAAAGGAAAAACAATAGGGTGGAGCGGAAGAAGCCGCTCTTTTTTGCCTTACCCGTTTACCTTAAAAGTCTGGTTTTCCAAATTCACTTGCTCCTATGGATTTTTTCTAGTTTACATAATATATATTCTCGGAAGTTGGATGCAAAAAAACAATTATTATCTCATCTCCAAAGTATACTAGATAAAATGAGACAGAATGAAATTTTTTAAATGAATGGTTCTTAACTTTTTATTCTTTACATGTCAATAAATTAATGAATTTTTTTAACCAATATTGATGACTGGTAAAAAAATCGATATATACCATTGCTAAATTAGCCAATTCCAACAACAGTAAATCGTATTAATTACGTAATATTTATTTTTCAATCCCTTTCTTTGTTTTATATGTGCACTCCTCTAAGTTGACATAATATAATTATGATGACTATTCTTTCCTGTATTAAACTCCGTGTATTTCTTTTGTTGAATCCCCGAATATTTAGAAAAATAAAAGACGTCTTACATAAAGACGACTTATTTAGTTTCAAATTCAGTTTTCCAATGATCCACAAATTCATTTGGAGTCATTATTTTTAATCCATTAAATTTAAAACTGTGAATTCCACTTTTTTCGTCACTACTAATAATATATTTAGCACGACCAGCTATGCCACATGCTAAAAACATGTCATCATCCGGATCTTTACAATAATTTACAATTTACAGTGAAATATTTTGTATTTACAGACTCAGAATAATAAAAAAAATAAGCAATCTCTTTCAAGTTTGCTAGACTTTGACCGTTTGGAATATTGAACTTATTCATTAATCTCTTAATAGCATACATTAATTCGCCTATTGTTTCTTGTGAAAACAATAGGTGAATTTTACGCTTATACAGAATTTCATCAAAAATGTAATTCACATTTTCATTATCCGCAAACCAATAGTCTGCAAATAGATTGGTATCAATAACTACTTTAGGCTTAGTTATTTCGTTAATTTTTCAAACCCATTGCTTTTTTTGCTTCATCTGCTGTAAAGCCTTTTTCTTTCATGATTTGTTGCATCATTTCTTTTGAACGTTTTACAAATTCAAATACTTCAGGTTCACGAACTACTTGAGATGCTGCCATATCCTTTTCCTCCTTATCACACATATGCTATACACCTCCTTAAAAGTGGTATATAGTATATGTTTTTTTAACCTGATTATACCACAGAAAAATTCTATTGTGGAAGATTTTAGTATAAAAATTCTGTTTAATCATTTGGTAGAGGATAAGAAATATCTTTTATTCAATATTTTCGTGATGGCATTGACCCGCTTACCACATCATATAAAAATTCATCTTTAGCCTGAAATTGACCTATTTTCGCTGCTTTTTATTCATTTCATAAACTTTAGAGTTAACTAAGTTCCATTTTCCGTTTTCATAAAACCAGATTGATTCGACAAATGCGATTCCTTCTGCACTATAAGCCCCACTAACCCTTTGAACGCCGAGTAATCCATATTTATTTTCTTTCACGATAACCGGCTTTAATGTACTATATGGAAATATCATTAACTCCGAAGGTTCATTAAGTTTACCGTTTACATATAATCCAAGCCTGTCATAATCAGCTTTCCTGTCTTTGAGATCAAATGTATACTTTTGGCCAGTCTTATCAACAACTAATGATGCCCAATAATTTTCCTCAAACTGGCTTGTTATGACTAAAGGTTCGGGTACAGTTAAGTCAGTTAAGTTAAAATCTTTTAGAGTATACAAATAATAGTTGGATAAACCGCCGCTTCCTCCGGTAGGGATTGAGATAAATAGATCTTTCACTTGATCATGGTTTAAGTCTTCATATTTTACTTGCGGTTCATATCCGCCTTCTAATTCCACTTTATATTTTTTTCCATTCGAAGCATCGATTTCTAGAAAAATTTCTTTTAAAAAATTTGCCCCTTCTTCAAATGGAATGCCAATGATTGTAACTTTGTCTTTCTTCCCATCGCCTGTCACATCCACCTTTTCTTGTGAAACGGTGATACTCTTTTTTGATTCACCTACTGCGTAGGCGCCCGTAATGGCAGAAAGAGATATTAAAAAGAAAGCGGAAAACGCAAACAGTAATTCTTTTTTCATGTTGATCGCTCCTTTTTGGAATCATACGGTTATCGTTCCTCTTTCTGCCAAAAAACATGCAGAATAACCGAAAATTTTTGATTTCCGAAACTAAAAATGGGACTGACTCAACGTTGATAGGTCAGACCCTTCCATTTGTTTATCGTTGAAGGAAGTTCGATCCTTATGAGTCAGCCCCGTTGTTAATTCAGTTAAATTAATGTTAATTTTTATCAGAAGTTGCTTCCTGCAAAGCCACTGTCTCGATTTTCCAAAGAACTTTCGCATTTCCGGTTTCCGTCACATCAAAAAGGAAAGTTCCATTTGAATAACGGTCACTGTTTCGTAAACTTGAAATATTTATGTTTTCAAGATGACCCTTTTCCGTTTGCACGATAATGTTGTCATCATTTGTAACGATTTCTGCACCGATCACTCGGTGAGGGTTTGATTTTAATTCCCGAAGCATGACTACCCCACGTTTTGCACGTGATCCCGGTTCAAATTCGGTCAATTTCATTTTCTTGATTGCGCCTCGTTGAGTTGCAATGACGACTTCTTCCTCTGATGGCTGTTCAATGATTTTTCCAGCGGCAACGAAATCGCTTTCTTTTAAATTGATTCCTTTTACACCAGCTGCCCGTGCTCCGACGATATTGACTTCTTCTTCATGGAAACGCAGAGCATACCCAAAATGGGTCGCTAAGAAAATTTCTTTACTGCCATCTGTTAAATGAACATCAATGACATGGTCATCTTCTTTCAAATTGATTGCTACCAGCGGTCTTGAATAACGCTGGGCTTTGTAATGCTTTAATTCCGTTTTCTTAACCATCCCGTTTTTCGTTACAAATAACAGATAAGAATCCTCTTCAAAATCTTTTATAGGAATTGCCCGGATAATTTCTTCGTCCCGATCAATTTGGATGAGATTTGCAATATGCTGCCCAAGGTCTTTCCAGCGAATATCAGGAAGTTCATGTACCGGACAATACAAATAGTTGCCTTTATTCGTAAACATAAGCAGAACATCTGTTGTATTCATGAATAACTGGGCAAGCAGACGGTCAGAATCTTTCATAGCCAGGTCTTGGCCATTCGACGCTGCATAGGAACGCTGGCTTGTCCGTTTTACATAGCCTTCCTTTGTTACGGTTACGATGACATCCTCATTTGCAACGAGGACATCTAAATTAATTTTGATTTCTTCAATTTTTTCCTCGATTTTTGTGCGGCGTTCATCTTTGAAACGCTTTTTCACTTCTTTTAATTCTTTTTTAATTACGGAAGAAAGTTTTTTATCACTTTCAAGGATCGCCGTCAGCTCTTCAATTTTCTTTGCCAATTCTTCCGCTTCTTTTTTCAATGCTGTAATATCCGTATTTGTTAACCGGTAGAGCTGCAAGGAAACGATCGCTTCAGCCTGCGGCTCCGTAAATTCAAATTTTGCCATTAAGTTATCTTTGGCATCGCGTTTATCTTTTGATGCACGGATGACAGCGATTACCTCATCGAGGATGGATAATGCCTTCATTAAACCTTCTACAATGTGCTGCCGTTCCTTTGCTTTTTGCAAATCATATTTTGATCTTCGCGTTACGACTTCTTTTTGATGCTCAATATATGCATCAAGAAGCTCCCGAAGTCCCATAAGCTTCGGTCTTTTTTTATGTATAGCAACCATGTTGAAATTATATGGAATTTGCAAATCGCTGTTTTTATAAAGGTAATTCAGAACGCCTTCTGCATCGGCATCTTTTTTGAGTTCAACCACAATCCGCAAACCCGTCCGATCCGTTTCGTCCCGGACTTCAGCAATTCCTTCAACTTTTCGGTCAATGCGGAATTCATCGATTTTTTTCACAAGATTGGCTTTATTCACATCATAAGGAATTTCGGTGATCACTATTTGCTGTCTTCCACCGCGGATATTTTCAATTTCCGCTTTGCCGCGGACAATGATCTTCCCTTTCCCGGTTTCGTATGCTTTTTGGATTCCTTCAACACCTTGAATAATTCCGCCTGTCGGAAAATCAGGACCTTTAATAACCGTCATTAAGTCCTGGACGGTACAATCAGGATTTTCCATTCTCATAATAACCCCGTCAATCACTTCTTCTAGGTGGTGGGGCGGAATATCGGTTGCATAACCGGCGGAAATTCCTGTAGAGCCATTTACTAAAAGATTCGGAAACATCGCCGGAAGAACGGTCGGTTCCTTTGATGTATCATCAAAATTGGGGATAAAGTCTACCGTTTGTTTGTCAATATCCCTTAAAAGTTCAGCTGAAATAGCTGACAGCCTTGCCTCTGTATAACGCATGGCAGCCGGCGGATCGCCGTCAATGCTTCCATTGTTTCCATGCATTTCAATCAAGAGATTCCGCAGCTTCCACTCCTGGCTCATACGCACCATCGCATCATAAACAGATGTATCACCGTGGGGATGATAATTACCGATTACATTCCCGACGGTTTTGGCTGATTTCCGAAACCCTTTATCGTGCGTATTTCCGTCAACGTGCATCGCATACAGGATGCGCCGCTGAACAGGTTTTAAACCGTCTCTTGCATCCGGAAGGGCTCGTTCTTGAATAATGTATTTGCTGTATCTCCCGAATCGGTCGCCCAGCACATCTTCAAGCGGCAAGTCACGAAATTTTTCAACCGTACTCATTATTCAGCAACCTCCTCTGCCACTGAAATATTCTCGTTTTCTAAAATGTTCTCATCATCATCAAGGCCGAAAGCAACGTTATTTTCAATCCATTTTCTCCGTGGTTCAACTTTGTCGCCCATCAAGGTCGTAACCCGGCGTTCTGCACGGGCTGCATCGTCAATCCGGACTCGTATAAGTGTACGAGTTTCCGGATTCATTGTTGTTTCCCACAGCTGGTCGGCATTCATTTCTCCTAAACCTTTATAGCGCTGAATCATATAGCCTTTTCCGACTTTTTTGATTGCGCCTTGAAGTTCTTCATCACTCCATGCATATTCGACCACTTCCTTTTTTCCGGTTCCCTTGCTCACTTTATACAACGGCGGGAGGGCAATAAACACCTTGCCGGCTTCAACGAGCGGCTTCATGTACCGGTAAAAGAAAGTAAGGAGCAGCACCTGGATATGGGCACCATCAGTATCCGCGTCAGTCATGATCACGATTTTATCATAATTTACATCTTCAAGATTAAAGTCGGCGCCTACACCTGCTCCGATTGCATGAATAATCGTATTAATTTCTTCATTTTTGAAGATGTCTTGAAGCTTTGCTTTTTCCGTATTAATGACTTTGCCCCTCAGCGGAAGGACAGCCTGAAAACGGCGGTCCCGCCCTTGCTTGGCAGAACCTCCCGCGGAATCGCCCTCAACAAGATACAATTCATTTTTTTGCGGATTCCTTGATTGCGCCGGGGTTAGTTTACCGGAAAGCATCGCTTCGGAGCGCTTGCGTTTTTTTCCGCTCCGTGCTTCTTCCCTTGCTTTCCTTGCAGCCTCTCTCGCTTGATAAGCTTTGATTGCTTTTTTAATTAACAGTGAACTGATATCCGGATTTTCCTCAAGGAAATAGGAAAGATGTTCGGAAACAACTGCATCAACTGCAGAACGTGCTTCACTCGTCCCCAGCTTTCCTTTTGTTTGCCCTTCAAACTGCAAAAGATTTTCCGGTATCCGAACGGAAATGATTGCGGACAATCCCTCGCGAATATCAGCTCCATCAAGGTTTTTGTCTTTTTCTTTTAACAAACCAACTTTGCGTGCATAATCATTGAAAGCGCGTGTCATGGCAGTTTTTGAACCTGCTTCATGGGTTCCGCCATCTTTTGTGCGGACATTGTTAACGAACGAAAGAACATTTTCCGAATAGCCGTCATTAAATTGAAAAGCAAATTCTACTTCAATCCCATTTTGTTCCCCTTCAAAACTGATAACAGGATGTAGAACATCTTTTTCTTCATTCAAGTATTCAACAAATGCTTTAATCCCTGTCTCATAGTGGAACACATCCAGAAAATCATTGCGTTCATCTAAGATTTCGATCTTTAAACCCTTCAATAAAAAAGCAGATTCGCGCAGCCGCTCGCATAAGGTTTCATAGTTGAATGTTGTCGTAGTAAAAATATCGGGATCCGGCTTAAAGTGGATTGTCGTTCCCGTCTGGTTTGTTTTTCCAATTTTCTCCAAAGTGGTTACAGGTTTACCGCCATTTTCAAATCGCTGTTTATAGACAAAACCGTCTCTTTTTATCGTTACTTCAAGCCATTCAGACAGTGCATTTACGACAGATGCACCGACACCGTGCAGCCCGCCGCTCGTCTTGTATCCACCCTGACCAAATTTACCGCCCGCATGAAGAACAGTTAATATTACTTCAGGGGTAGGCTTGCCCAGTTTATGCATCCCGGTCGGCATTCCTCTCCCCTTATCAACAACACTGATTGAGTTATCTTTATGTATTTTCACGATGATATGGTCGCCATAACCGGCAAGAGCTTCATCGACTGCATTATCCACTATTTCATATACTAAGTGATGAAGACCGCGGCCATCAGTGCTGCCAATGTACATTCCCGGTCTTTTTCGAACAGCCTCTAAGCCTTCCAGTACTTGTATGGCATCATCGTTGTAATCAAAAGCATGCTGATTTCTTGACACGTACATACCCCTTTCACTACTTGCAAACACATTTCAATGATTCTCGTTATCGAACATCTGAAAATGTATTCGGTTTCACATAAACATATTCCTTTTAAATCATGGAAAAATATATTAAAGGAACATGTGTTCTCATTTCTATTTTATCATATATTCCCGAAACGTCTATGCTTTATTGTATCGTTTTATTTCAATTTGGCAAATCGTTCTTTGGAAAAGCGGGAGTGATCGTTTAGCCCCGAAACAAAAAAAGGGTCAGACCCTGATGAGTCAGCCCCTTGCTTTATGTTTATTTTGTCAACGCATGCTCTACTTTGATGCAGCGATCCATGATAACTGTATAACCCTTTTCTTTTAATAATTCATATGCTTCTTCATTTACCACGCCTAACTGTGCCCAGAACACATCTGCGTCAATTTCGGTAAATTCCTTTGCAATTTCCGGCAAATATTCAGAACGCCGAAAAACGTCAACAATATCAACATGTCCCTCGATGTCTTTTAAGGAAGGTACGGCTTTGATACCGAACACTTCATCTACATTCGGATTGACCGGTATGATTTCATAACCGGCATTTTTCATCGCTTCTGCAACCATATAAGAAGTTCGTTCAGGTTTATCGCTTAATCCCACTACTGCAATTCGTTTTGCTTTTTTCAATATATCCCTTATTTCTTCTCTGCTTGGATTCTCAATCTGCATAATAATGACTCCTTTTCTTATGCTTCCGTAAAAAGGGAAGGCGTTTACATTTACAATTCTATTCTAACCAACTTTCATTTTTTCATCTAAAAAATGCTTTGCAGATTCTTTCGAGAAGGTCTAATCTTAAAGTGGGATAGAAGCGATTTTTGTATTTATTTTTTTGTAACATTGGTCTGTTGCTTAATATTTAATGCTGACCATGCTTTCTCATTAGCAAAAAATCTGGACCAGCTTGCTACTCCGGCCAAATTATATTTTCTGGCTAGCTCTGACCTCTTTTTTAAGGAATGTTCATCTTCAATCCAAATTTTATACGTCGCTTTTTCTTTTTCAGAATCATATTCCGCATAATTTTGACCTGTGGATGGATCATATTTTGGCTGCACTTTATTCGCATCAAGCCATTCTTTCACTTTATCCATTGATAATGCTTTGGAGGTAAGCTTTGTTATGCCGTTATTAAGGTGCTGTTCTTTCCAAAGTCTTGAATATAATGGCACTCCAAGAATTAATTTTTCGCTTGGAACAATCTCCAATAACTTCTTAAGATTTTCCTCTACCCACGGAAGGCTTGCAACACTTCCTGCTACAGGAGAAGTTGCCCAATGCTCATCATATGTCATTACTATTAAATAATCGACAAGATCGGCCAGTTTATCCCTTTCATAAAATGCAGACCAGTTTCCTCCGGCGATAAACGTAATATCCATTGAAACGATTAATCCTGCATCATGAAAAAACGGAACTGCTTCCCTAACAAATTGTGTTACAAGTGGTCCGTCTTCTTCATTTACATTTTCTATATCAAGATTGATTCCGTCTAATTGATACATTTTACTATAATGAAGAAGCTGGCGAATGATGGTTTGCCTTGTTTCATAGTCTTTAAAAGCTGCTTTTGTAAGTTTTGGATCGAATGCATTTGAAAACAGTCCCCACACTTGATATTTTCGTTTTTTTGCCCACTTGACGTAATCTATAGAGCCGAGATTCTTTACTGATCCGGTTTCAGAAGCAAGCTCAAACCAAGTTGGGGCCACGACATTTACGCCGGGCATAGGCGGAATTCGATCTGTGTCGGGATTTTTTTCATAAACAGCTTCCCATGTTAATTGAACAGGTCCATTTATTTTTGGCAATACTGCTTCTTTTTGTTCCCTCTTTACCGTGATTGTGAAAGTTTCTTTTTCCTTAACTAAGTCTTTACGAATATAGCCCGCTTCTCCTGTTTTTTTCCGTACAAAATAGTAGTCTTCCTTTTTTTGTTCGATAAAGACAGATTCATTCAATTTTGTCTCAGCAGTATACGGGCTTAGGAGATTTGGTTCCGTTCTGAGGCGGAGTTTTTCAGTTTGTACATCTTCGTTTGTGATGGTTCCTTTTTTTATTGTTTCTCCAACTTTTTGGATCCAAATCGCCCCGCTTTCATTGAGAATCCGGTATTGGAGCGGATAAAAAGGCAATATGGTATCAAGCGACAAATAGAGTTCTCCTTTATTTGATATTGTTGGTGACAAGTGCAGTTTGACAGGCTTTTGATTGATAAAATACGTCAAAGATTCAGAGGGCATTTGAACGACTTTATCTGCTGTTGTGATGATCACTGAGTTTGATTTTTCATCATACGCAATCGATTCATCTATCTTTTTTAATAGGGAAAGCGGTATATAAATGATGCTTTTTTCAATCATTGCATTCCCGGCCTGTTTTCCTTGAAAAATAATCGGGTTCTTACCGGTGAAATATTCTTCTTTGACCGGTGAAGCAAAAGGATAGAAGATTAGTAGAATGCTTGAAATAATCAGAAAGAATGCCAGAAATAATCCTGCCAAAATCCATTTCTTCGGAACTGTTTTTTGCCTTTCGTATTCAACTCTAGCCAAATTCAACTCCTCCCTGCTTCTATCCTAAAGAATCTCTCTGGAAATGAAAAGGAATTATTTCATAAATTATTCCCCTTCACTTTAACGCGTTACCACTTAAACAAAGAGCGGGTCTGACCCTCACCGCTTTAACGCGTTAACGCAGAGCGGGTTTGGATCATGGTCAAGACTTATCCTATACGAACTATGCAGGTAACATATGGTTATTTGTGGTATTAATTTCCCATCTGCAAGATAGTTCAAAGTACCGTTGAAGTTATTTTTTAAGATTTTATAATTGATAACGAAAATCATTATTAATAAATAAGGGGTGTAAATATTGTTTATCCAGTTTCTGAAAGTAAATCCACATGTGAAATACTTATTAACGCTTATCCGAATTTACCTGGGATGGACCTGGTTAAAAGCCGGATTTGGAAAAATCACGGAGGGAAAATTTGATGCTTCCGGTTTTCTAAAAGGGGCTTTATCTAAAACAACAGGAGAACATCCTGCAGTTCAGGGGTGGTGGGGAAATTTTATTGAAACAATAGCTCTGCCAAATGTTGAATTTTTTAATATTTTAGTTCCATGGGGCGAGTTTCTCGTCGGCCTGGCTCTACTTTTAGGATTGTTTACTACATTTGCGACTTTGATGGGAGTAATCATGAACTTTTCTTATATGTTTTCAGGGACTACCAGCACTAATCCTCAAATGTTATTATTAGAAATTATTATTTTAATCGCTGGATTTAATGCTGCAAAAATTGGTGTCGATTATTGGATCCTCCCTTTTGTAAAAGAAAAATTTCTTAATCGTGAGCCACAGAACTTAACTACTTAAAACAAAAAAAGAGGGCTGGCGGGTCTGGCTCAAAAGCTAAGCACCAGACCTGACTGCCCCTGAAATAACTGAAGGATTCCTTCTTCAGTATCAAATTATTAGCGAACAACGCAATGCAAAATGTATTACTTCCACGTATTAATAAGTATTATGAACTACTTGTTACTAATTTAGACTCTCTCTCCTCCACCTTTTCCAAAATTTTTTCTAATTTTTCAAGCGGCACCTCTGTGCTTTCTGAAATATTTTTCAAATCTTGATAGGAAAGTCCACGCGAGCTACGGAGAAGACTCTTTTGTTCATGATCATGTAACAATATTTTTACAGCATCTGGTCTTGAATAATGACCCAATCCGTCAAACACAACTTTCGCTGCATTAAGTTCATTCGCATGACAATCAGCGTAGACAATCGTATCCTCGTTATAAACTGGTCCTGCGATATATTCACCAAATGGATTTACAATAGCGGCGCCAACTACAGCCCAACTAAAATCCATCTCTGGACTATCGATAAAATGCTTATGTTCAGGTTCAAAGTCTTGTTCTCTTAATAAACCGGCTGCGCTGATAACAAAGCTTGCTGAATCAAACAACCCTGTCCTAAAAGTAACCATGATAGATAAGTCTTCTAGTAAAAAAAGCGTATTCTCTGATGAAGTTTTCTGCTTAAGTTAAAACTGATCGGGTTTAGAGGAAGAGGTCAAATCGATCTTCCACCTGCCCCCCTACGATCATCTACTTATAAGCAATTCTTTTTTCATTTTCCATTTGGCGTGCGATACTAATGTCCTTACTCTCATCTTTCGTTTCAACACTTTACACAAGAACCTTAAGAAATACCTTTAATCCCAATTGTACTTTTTATGCATGTGAAGCTATACGTTCATGTGTATACTGAAAAGCATGAGCAACACGTAAAACAGTGTCATCTTCTCCATGTCTTCCAACGATCATCATCCCGACAGGCAGCCCCTCGGATTTTCCACACGGGACGTTCATTGCTGGGTGTCCTGTAACATTGAATGGTGCAGTATTATGAATCATTTCTAAAGCTCTCGTAATAATTTCTTCTCTTGAAGCATCTGGAGAAGGAATTTTTGTCGCCTTCATCGGTATAGTAGGCATAATCAGAACGTCATATATTTTTAGTGCGTTATCATAAGCTTGTTTTAATTTTCGAGCTAGGTTTTGTGCGATAGCATAATATTTCCCGTTATATTGATCCTGCATATTTTGTCCAAGCAACATTGTCATTTTAACTGTTTCAGAAAATTCATTTGCTCTTATTTTGCGCGCTTTACCATAAGCATCTAGAAGTTTAGTACTATAGTGCCCCTTCCAATTCGTTCCCATGCCATTTTCTTTGACCATTAAGGAGGTAAGCCCCTCTATACCAATCCCATTCCAAATGTGAATACCATCCCGATGCATTGGAATAGATACATCTTCCACTGTCGCTCCGCTATTTTCCAAAGAATAGGCAGCTTCTCTCACTAAATGATCTACATCCTCCTCGGACAGCCCGTCCCAACCAAAGCCTTCCTTTACGATTCCGATTTTTATGTCCTTAGCATGACCAACAAGTGCTTCTGTGTATGGTTTCACTTCTAAAACCGACTGCCTTGGATCTAAGCCATCTTCACCTGCTATCACTTCAAGCAACAAAGCGACATCCTCAACAGTTTTAGCAATAGGTCCAGTGTGATCTAGCGTCTGTTCAATCGGAAAAATCCCTGTATATGGAACAAGTCCGTATGTAGGTTTTAGACCATATACACCGGACCAACAGCTTGGCATCCGAATAGATCCACCTTGGTCACCCCCTATTGCCATGTCAACTTCACCTGCTGCAACTAATACTGCACATCCACTAGAAGAACCACCTGATGATCTAGTAGGGTCGTGTGGATTTAAAACAGGTCCTGTTGCAGAAGTATGACTGCCTCCAGATAAGCACAAATCTTCGCAAACAGCTTTGCCAACAATTTCTCCACCAGCATCAAGTATCCTAGTTACAATAGTAGCGTCTTCGTCAGGTACAAAACCTTCTAGAATTGCTGAACCATTCATCATAGGAACACCTGCTAGACTTATATTATCTTTTAAAACTATTGTTTTTCCTGCTAATTTTCCAGTACTTTTTCCTTTTATACTAGTTTTCCAATACCATGCATTGTACGAGTTTTCTTCAACACCTGGGCGATACCCTGGAGTGCGCGGATATTTTACTGGGAGACTAGGTTCAACAAGCTGATTTAAACGATTGTAGGATTCAAGTGCACCTTTCATTGATTCTTGATATGAAGATAGTTCATCAGTCGTGAGAGTAAGATTAAACTCCTCTGCAATTTTTTTTAATTGTTCAATCGTTGGTTTTTTAACAGCCATCCGTTTTCCTCCATTCTACTATTTTATATTTAAAACTAAGGTAACTGCCTAAAAGTCGTTTTCCCCTGCTTCTTTAATTCATTTATAAGCTACTTCAATAGACTTTTCTTTGTTGAAGACAACAAAAACGAATTTGTTTAACTTTACCTTCTGATTTTTGCTATAACTGCTTTTTCCTCCTTTTTATTATGTAAAAATTTATAACATCGAATCTATATGTATTGTTACATCAATACGGAATTTGCGCCATTATTTTGTTAGATAATTTGACGAATAATCGGGATCTTTCCAGTGAAATATTCTTCTTTTACCGATGAAGCAAAAGGTTAGAAGAATTATTTAAAACAAAAAAGAGGGGCTTGCGGGTCTGGCTCAAAAGCTAAGCGCCAGACCTGACTGCCCCTGAAATAACTGAAGGATTCCTTCTTCAGTATCAAATTATTAGCGAACAACACAATGCAAAATGTATTAAATACACGTATATAAAAGTATTATGAACTACTTATCAGGACTCTCTCCTCCCTTTTTCCATAATTTTTTCTAATTTTTCAAGAAGTACTTTTGTGCTTTCATTAATGATACTTTCACCTCCTTTATTTTATATGTATTGTTACATGAAACTAGAGTCCGTACCATTATTTTGTCAGACAACCTAACATAATTTTTTGAATTTTTAAAGTATATTTTTCACGTAAAGAAAGTTACAAAGAAATTGCAGTTGTTTTCCTGTATGTAAAAATAATGAAGAAAATTGATCATTATCGGTTATCTAAGTATTAGGAACTGGTTCAAATGGTTTTAACGCGTTAACTCTTTAACACAGAGCGGGTCTGGCCCTCAGTGCTTTAACGCGTTAACACAGAGCGGGTCTGGCCCTCATTGCTTTAACGCGTTAACACAGAGCGGGTCTGGCCCTCGTTGCTTTAACGCGTTAACGCAGAGCGGGTCTGGCCCCCATAATAAATGGTTTTTCTAAATCCATGTCCGTGATACAATAAAAACACGACTAGACAAAATTGAAGGAGAAGTATTCATGGCAGTTTATGGACTCATTGTTATTCTAGCTTATTTGCTCGGATCCATTCCCTCAGGGTTAATTGTTGGAAAGGTATTTTACAGAATCGATATTCGGGAGCATGGGAGCGGAAATCTCGGGGGGACGAACACATTTCGCACACTGGGGGTTAAAGCGGGACTTGCAGTTACGATTGCAGATATTTTGAAAGGCACATTAGCAGCATCCCTTCCTCATATCTTTGGTTCAGACTTTCATGTACTAGCTGCTGGCGTATTTGCCGTAATCGGACATATGTATCCTGTTTTTGCGGGCTTAAGAGGCGGGAAGGCAGTTGCTACGTCCGGCGGGGTGCTTTTATTTTATGCACCAATTATGTTTTTAATCATTTTAGCGGCCTTTTTCATCAGCTTATTCATGACAAAATACGTTTCCCTTTCTTCTATGATAGCAGCCGTTACAGCGATCATTTATTCTTTCATAGACGGAGACATTCCTCTCATCATTGTTGTGATGATTCTATCTTCCTTTGTTTTTTACCGCCACCGCGCAAATATTAAACGAATTATGAACAAAACCGAGCCAAAAGTAAAATTGTTTACAAAAAAGGACTAATTAAACGGTCCTTTTTTCTTTTTTCGCCCTTTTTTGAATGTTCAAAAAATTTTTTTCGAGAATTATTGATAAGAAATGGTTTATTTTGCTAAAATATAAAAAAACAGTTCCATTTCCATCTTAATCTATATTTTTTTATCAAATTTTGTTTTAAATGTAGCATATATTCCAATAATTCTAAATATGATAAAGCAGGTTCTTGCAATTAATGTGAGTATGAACATACCATTAACTGCAAAATCGAAAGATATTTTAAGACAAGGATGATTTGGTATGACATTAAATAATAACCTGTTAAAAAATTTGCCTTTTCCGTATTTTGTAATTGACCGGAACTTCAAGATTCTTTTTCAGTCAAACAATTCCCTTGAAGTATTCTCTTCTGAAAAAAATTTTCTTGAACTTGCCGACGAATCTTCACGAAAGAAATTAAGAAATTTCTTATCTGACACCAATGACTCTCATTATTTAAACATTTGTATGCTAAAGAAAAATTTGAAAGCATTTTCAGTCCGTCTATATAAATTACGATCAGACAATGAATTCCATTTATTTTGTTTTCCTTTTGAGCTTGACTCAGACGATCGATTACAAGTTGACTCTTTATGCCAAAAATATGACAATGAAATGAATATTCAAGTAATAAAAGAAGTTCTTCCTAATAACGATTATTTTGCGTCGATTGGGAAGCTTGCGGCCGGTATCGTGCATGAAATTAGGAATCCGCTTACAGCTGTAAAAGGATTTATCCAGCTGCTAAAGCCTTATTTATCAGAAATAGGCAAAGAATTTTACGCCGATGTTGCCCTTGAGGAAATCAACCGGACAAATGAAATTATTTTTGAATTCTTAAATAATGCGAAACCAAACGATCGCATGAAACAGCCTGCGCATTTAAATAAGATTATTAAGGATGTAGTCATTTTATATAAGAGTGAAGCTATCTTAAGAAATATTAAAATTACAGTTGAATACGATGAGAAGGATACTGTGCTGCAAATAGAAGAAAAGCAATTAAAGCATATATTAACAAATATTTTGAATAATGCGATCGAAGCACTCAATAACCGAGAAAACTGCGTCCAGGGTTTCATTCATATTGCAGCAGAATCATTTGAAAACCATTCAGTTATTACTATTGAAGATAATGGGTGTGGAATGAGTAAGGAAACACTGGAACGTTTGTTTCTTCCTTTTTATTCAACTAAAGAAAATGGAACCGGGATTGGAATGCCCTTGTGTAAAAAAATTATTGAGGATAACGGCGGGCAAATCGAAATCTCCAGTACTGAGAATATAGGAACTAGCATCAAAATCGTTTTGCCGGTTGTTCGGGAGGCTAAATTGACGTCAATTGTTTAAATAATAAAAGATAATTAGATGTACCAAATCAAAATATGTCTCATAAACACTCTAACAGCAGGGGTGAAACTACGTAAGTGCCGTTCGGTAAACGGCGGTTTAATAACTGCGACATAAAAATTGATATCTTTCGAATCAACTGCTTGACCCTCGATGACCCCAATAGGAGTTGTCGAGGGCTTTATATTTTTAAAGTATTATCTACTAACACGAAAAAAACCCAAAAGCTTACTGCAATCACTTATTTTGTTGTTTGTTTACAGTTTCGTCATATAGGTAGTTTTTTTAATCAAGTATTCAAAAATGCTTTAACACGAATGCCTTCTATTGTTTTTCCAACACATATGAAAGTACTCCCGGAATGGCTTCGATCAAATCGCTGGCAAGCACGTCCCATTGCGAATGGCCTCGCGAAACAAGCCAATCCGCCGCTTTGCCATGCACCCAGACGGCATTGCTGATCGCCATTTGAGCCGAATCGTGCTGCAACAAAAACGCGGCAATCATCCCCGTCAGCACATCTCCGCTTCCGCCTTTCGCCAACGCCGGATTTCCGGTTGTATTGACATATTGTGAACCGTCCGGAGCAGCGACGATCGTATACGGTCCTTTTAAAACAACATAGATGCCGTACGCTGTCGACAATTTCTTTGAAAGGCCGAACCGATCTTGCTCGACATCGCGAATCGACATATGAAGCATGCGCGCCATTTCTCCGGAATGAGGGGTGACCACTGTTGCCGCTTTTCGTTCACGGATCAACTCAGCATAATCGTCCCAGAAAAAGAGTGCATCGGCATCGATTACAAGCGGCACTGGCTGCTTCAATAAAGTACGGACAAGCTTCTTTGTGCCATCCGTTCTTCCCATTCCAGGGCCAACCGCAATCGCATCGATATCGAGCGATGACATATCCATGGAGCCGGAGAACGCCCCGTCCCGCGCAGGACACGGATAGTACATTGCTTCAGGAACACGGTTGGCAACAACGGAATAAATGTCATCCGGCACCGCCACCGTTACCAATCCAGCACCGCTTCGCAGCGCCGCTTTGGCCGTAAATGTTACCGCTCCTGTCATTTGCCGCGAACCTCCAATCACTAAAAGTTTTCCGTACGTTCCTTTATGAGATGACCGTTTCCGTTTTGACAGTGTCCGCACGACATCGTCCTCTTTCCATACAAAACGGGGTGCAGCATTCCGTTTGACGGCAAGCGGCGGAATGCCGATATCGACAAAAAGAAGTTCACCGTAATTGTCTGCTGCCGGGAACGTATACGCCCCTAGTTTCGGGCATTGAATCGTAATCGTGGCATCGGCGTAAACGGCGGTTTCAACCTCTCCTCCGTCAGACGGCGTTCCGCTCGGCAGATCGATCGCATAGACAAAAGCTCGTGAGCGGTTGACAAGCTGAATGATCTCTTTATACGGCGGCCGTACATCCCCTTTGATGCCAATACCAAGCAAGGCGTCAATGATGACATCGTATTGTAAAATATGTGCGGCAAACATTTGTTCATTTCCTGAATATGGTTTCCATTCATATCCTGAACGCTCATACACCTCAAGTGCCGTTTTCGCCGCCCCTTTCACCTTTTCTTTTGGCGGAACGAGCCATACATCTACATCATAGCCATAACTTTTGAACATCCTTGCGATAACCAATCCGTCGCCGCCATTGTTGCCTTTCCCGGTTAGTACGGCAACCCGCGCCGAATAGGGAATGCGTTCACGCAGCTTATGAAACAGTGCCTGCCCGGCGTTTTCCATCAATGAATCGGCGCTGATGCCGATTTGTTCAGTCGTGTCGCGGTCAATTTCGTACATTTCTGCGGCTGTAACGATATACATCAAGATCACCTCATCGACTTAATATGTATTTGCCCGGTTTATTCATTTATTTTCCTCGAAATAGGAAAAATAGCGCAAGACTGTCATAGATAACGCGGGATTTTCACCCTATAGATTGCACCATGCCTTGTTTATCAAAAAAGCGATTGCCGTTTTTATGGCAACCGCTTTTTATCGTACAGGAAAAGTTCCTTGAAACATACTCTTTGCACATATTGACCTGGTTTCTCTTATTCCGTATTTCGGGAAAAACTCCTTACTTATACGCTTTACACCATAATCAATTGAAACCGCCCATTTCCGAATACATCTTTTACATATTCAAGTTTCGTATGGTCAAAATAGACGAAATCCTTCTCATGAATCAGAATCCGGACTCCATCAAACTCGTAAATTTGGTCACTAGTTAACGGCTGCTCTTCCAGAGACAGCTTCAGTTGCGGCCCTCCTCAGCCAATGCCCATTGTGAGCCGGACATAGCGTTCTTCTTGATCGTACTGTTTTTCTTTTTGAATGGCTTCTGAAAGAATCTTATGCGCAGAGCCAGTAATTTTAAACATGATATCACCTCGAGTACTTTTATCATAACTACCATCGATATAAGGTTGTCGATCCTATTTTAGAATAAGACTTAACATTCAAGTTGGCAAGTTTGACGTTTTTTAGAAAAATGAATGAGTATATACGCCTCGTTGCTTTTTTCATTTATACTAATAACTAATAGTAGTTGTTACAGAAAGGATGATCATTTTGAAGATACAAATCAGTGATAAGGCAGCTGCGTGGTACAAGGATGAAATGCTCCTAAAAGAAGGAGATTTTGTTAGGTTTTTTGCCCGATATGGCGGATGCAGCACCGTTCAGCAAGGTTTTTCTTTAGGCGTATCAAACGAGGAGCCGAACGACATTGGTGCTGAAACAAAAAAAGAAGGAATCACTTTTTATATAGAAGAAAAAGATTTGTGGTACTTTGACGAGAATGATCTTCTAGTTGATTTTAACTATAAACTTGGAGAACCTGAATTTCATTATTCCAAATAATAATAAGGGCACGACTCCTGCTAACATTAGAAATATTTAATATGTTTGTCGATATGGCTTATTGGAGGGGCCTTAGACAGCCCCTTTTTTTACCATATATGATCATGCAGCCCCTCTTTTTCAAGAATCTCCACTTGTTTTTCCCCAAGCAAATCGAAATGAGAGTAGCCGTCTTTTCTTTTATGTATCCATTCCGGTTTCAACTCGTATTTTTCTCCCCATTTTTTTAATTTTTCAATGTCATTGCAGCCCACTTTCGTCACTGTTTTGCAGGCGGGAAAACGGTCATCCAGCCAATAATGTGTTAGAAACGCAATCTTCCCGCAGTCAATTTCGTCTTTCCAGCGGCGAAGCTCTTCTTTTGTAATTCCAAATGCCAACCCATGTCACCCTTCGTATTTATTTATCCCTTTTTTTCGCGTTTTCATATGCATTGTGCCAATCAGGAAACATTTTTTTGATTGCAATCGGACGGAAAGAATCCTTTCTTACGCACACATGTTTAGAAACACCGGTTGCGGCCAAATCTCCCGAGCCGTTAATTATTTCGTATCCATATGAAACGCGAAATCCATCATATTCTTCAATCCATGTTTTCACCGTTACTTTTTCACCGAAACGGACAGCCTTTTTATAAGAGGCTTGAATGTCAATGACAGGTGCAAGAATGCCTTCCTTTTCCATATCTGCATATTTAAAACCAAGATCCTCGATCAGTTTTGTACGGCCAATCTCCATCCAAATCAAATAATTCGCATGATATACTACACCCATTTGGTCGGTTTCTGCATAACGTACATCAATTTCTGTAGTGGATACCAGCATGTCTATTCCCCGTTTCGTTCTTATTTCCAACTTTATCTTAACACATTTATTTTTTGTTCTCTAAAAAAATAACCTTGCCAATGGCAAGGTCGAATATAGTCTGGTTATTGGTTATCGTTATGCTGTGCACGATATTCATCCTTTATTTCAGCACGCATTCCCTCGATAGCTTCACGGCGGCGTTCATTCTTTGCTTCAATTTGCGCCCGCTCTTCCTCATTAGAAAATTCATATGCAGCTTCTGCGTCTTCCATATTTTCAATCGTATGAAAAATCATTGATTGAAGCTTTTCGACGTTGTCACTACGGTCATCCGGTTTCGGCTTGTTGTTTGCCATTACAATTCCTCCTTATCAATTGAATCGTACATTTGATAGTTTGTTTCAAAAACAAAAAATTTTTCGAGGAAAAAAGCGGTGTTTTCTTAAAACAAAGAATAAACCCGCCAAACGGGGGTAGTTTTTGGCGGGTTTTTGCATGAAATTAAATATTATTCACCTTTCGTCTGAATCACTTGTGCATGCTGGCCTGATTTATCCTGCATTTGCTTTCCTTTATTGCCTCCAAAACCGCGGGGCTGCGTACCAATATGGTTAGGTACAAAATGCTTTCTGCTTCCTTTAGGATTGCTCATCTTATCCCTCCTCCTTTTAAGTATTTGCCTTAAAAGGAGGATTCATAATTGGAAAAGGATGTGATTATTATTCTGCTTTTCCTAGAATTTTTTGTTCAAGCCGCTCTTCAATTTTTTCTAACGCATCACGATCATTTAATAATTGTTGTTTATTTTCAGAGACTAGTTCTGCAAAACTACGTTTCCTTGGCTTTCTCATCACGATCACCTTCCTTTACTTATATTTTAGCAGTTATTATGCCCTTAAACGATCTAAATTATTACAACTTTTTGAAAATTTCGTTCGTTTTGCTTTTAAGAAAAAATCAGGGTTTCCTTTCCGGAAAAAAAGCAAAAAAAAAGCATAGCGATTGTCACTAAGCTTAAAATAGCTAATATTCGTTATTTGTTTTTATTTCCAGCGATCAAAAAATGACATACAATCACTAATAAGAAAGCGCTTAATGGAATAACAGTCAAAATTCTCGTTAATGTTTCCTGTGTTAATTCTTTTCCTTCGACAACAAGAGTAGAGTGAACAGGAACAAAAAGGATTAAAAACAGCAATCCACTTGTCAAAAATACTTTTGAAGCTCTTTCAGAATGTCTGCCGCTTAATAATAAATACAAAACATACGGTACTGAACACAAAAGGGCAAGGTATAAGTAGTTAACGTCAGATAATCCTTTATCCATGAAATAATTGCCAAATAAAAAGCGAAAAAGTATAGACGTTCCATACACAACTAAAAAAATACCTACAATACTTGAAATTACTAAGAAACCTTTAGAACGATTCATCATTTTAACCTCCCTTTCATTCAAATTTATATATTCTATAATTAATATTTATTACTAAAATCCCAAAATTATGCGAATATATTGTTAATTTTAAAAAATATAAAGAGGCTGTCTCTAAGCCTAAGGGTCAGCCCTCATGAGACAGCCTCAATAAGGTAAGTTTTATTATTAATTTCACCTCAAAAGTGAACCAGAAATGGTTCCCTGAAACTGTTTTATAAATCATCTAAATATTGTTTCATTTTGTCAATGGTCATTGAACCTAAGTATTTACTTCGGATCATCCCTTTTTCATCAATAAAAAATGTAGTGGGAATGGTTAAAATTTGATACTTCTTGTTCACTGAATCATCTTCATCCAATAATATTGGAAAAGTCACACCCATCTCTTTTGCAAACCGCTGCACATCATATTGCGGATCGATATTCACTGCCAGGATGACAATTTCCTCTTTTTTTTCCCGATAAAATTGCTCCATCTCAGGCATTTCCTCTTTACAAGGAGGGCACCACGTTGCCCAAAAATTTAACATAACTTTTTTGCCTTCAAATTGTGATAATTTTACAGTTTCACCGGTTAATGTTTTTATTTCAAAGTCAGGTGCCTTCACTCCCGTTTGCAAGCCCTGAAGATTATCTGGCTGTCTTGGTGTTTCTTCTTTTTCCATTGCTTGGACGAATGCAACAGTTAGCATAGCGAACAAGGCGACCGCAGCAAATACCTTCTTAATCATGATTGCTGCACCTCCTTTAGGTCAATCCTTTTGCATCAAATGTATTTTACCCAAGTAAACAGCTCGTAGAACATCAAAAATTTGACAAATTGACAACCGCAGGAAGGCATGTTTGAAATTTAAGAAAAAAGCTTTGGCAGTTCTTCTTCGTAGTTGCCTTTGATAATCCCTTTTTCTGTAATGATGGCAGTGACGAGTTCATACGGAGTAACATCAAATGCAGGATTAAATACTTTTACTCCATCAGGTGCTGTTTGCTTTCCAAAGCCATGCGTAATTTCTTCCTTGCCACGCTCTTCAATCGGAATGTCTGCTCCTGTAGCCGTCTCCATATCAATGGTCGAAGTTGGTGCAGCTACATAAAATGGAATGTTATGTGCTTTTGCTAACAGAGCGACACCATAAGTCCCGATTTTATTTGCCACATCTCCATTTGCGGCAACCCTGTCGCACCCGACAATAACTGCCTGTACCCAACCTTTTTGCATGACCATTGCTGCCATGCTGTCTGTAATGAGTGTGACATCGATTCCTGCCTGCATGAGTTCCCATGTTGTCAAGCGTGCCCCTTGTAACAACGGGCGGGTCTCATCAGCGAAAACTTTGATGTTCCACCCTTTTTCCTTCGCAAGGTAGATCGGTGCAAGTGCCGTTCCATATTTGGCGGTTGCAATTCCGCCGGCGTTGCAATGGGTCAATACGCCCATTCCATCTTGAAAAAGCGTCAAGGCATGTTCGCCGATGGACCGGCAAACTTCTTCATCTTCGCGGCGAATGAAATGGGCCTCTTCTTCAAGTGCCTGTTTAATCTCTCGTACAGGCCTGTGGCTTTCCAATTTTGCCCGCTCATCCATTCTTTTTAAAGCCCAAAATAAATTGACCGCGGTCGGTCTTGACGTTGCCAAATAATCTGCTTTTTCTTTAAAATCTGTGTAAAATGCTTCAAAATTTTCTTCCGGGGAATTTTTGATTCCGAGCAATAAGCCATAAGCAGCAGCGATCCCAATCGCCGGTGCCCCCCGCACCTTTAATTGCTTGATTGCATCCCATGTATCTTTAATATCATGAATTTCTAAAAACTCCGTTATCGTCGGAAGTTTTGTTTGATCTAATATTTTTAATACGCCATTCTCGTAAGTAACGGATTTGATAAAACTTTCTGCCATTCCAATATTCTCCTCTGTTAATTTTCAGATGTTTTTAAATTATTTTACCATAAAATTAGTTGTTATGAATTTTTCTTCTCATAATTGATACATTAACAATTAAGATGGAATTAACAAATGTGTTGTAATGTGCTTCATCCAATCTTCACAAAAATGAAAAGGCAGATGATTGCCATCTGCCTCCAAAATTTTTCAAACGATTTACGAATGCCATTTGTTTATGATTTTTCTGGATAGAAGAGAACCTTACCGAAAAATCCGTTTTTGATAATCATTTTTTCAAAAATTTCTGGTCCATCTGCAAGAGAAACACGATGAGTTATGAATGGTTTTACTTTAATTTGTCCTTTATCCATGTAATGAATGGTTGTGCTCCACTCTTTACCTGGAAATGAAGATCCTAGTACAGTTAATTCATTTCTTACGATTTTTTCGAAATAAAATCGTTCGATGTTTACGTCCGAGTATGGAATTCCCAAAAATAAGACTTGCCCTCCTTTTTTTGCCAGCGCAAATACTTGAGCAGATGTAACAGGAGAACCGGCTGCCTCAATGACTAAATCAACGCCTTTTCCATCCGTTAATTCCATTAACTGTTCATAAGCCGTTTTTTCTACTGAATGAATAACAGTATCCGCACCGGCTTCTTTTGCATTATTTAATTTCTTATAATCGATGTCGATTGCATACACTTTTCTAGCACCGAAAATTTTAGCCCATTGAACAGCTAATAAACCAATACTCCCACATCCCATGACCGCAACTTCTGCGCCAGGCTGTATAGAAGTTCGGTAAAACCCATGTGCAACTACAGCGGAGGGTTCTATACATGCAGCAGTATCAAAATCAATCGTGTCGGGAATAGGAAGTACATGTTATTCTGGGAGCTTTACATACTCGGCGAATGCTCCAGGATGCCTGGCTCCAATGACTGTTAATTTTTCGCATTGCGATAGGAGTCCTTTTTTACAACGATCACACTTACCACAATAAAGTGTCGGACAACCTGCTACACGATCTCCAATTTTTACACGGCTGACGCCAGATCCGATGGCAACTACTTGACCGCTGAACTCATGTCCCCACACCATTCCTTCAATATAAGGACCAACCTTCGCATATCTTGATAAGTCAGAGCCGCAAATTCCTGCAGCTCTGACTTTGATTTTAACTTCATCATTTTTCTCAATAACCGGTTCCTCTGATTCTTCGAATCTTAAATCTCTTTTTCCATACAACTTTAATGCCTTCATTACATTTTGCATCCTTTCAGTTTAGCGCGTATGACCTCCTGTATGCTCAACAGAAAAATGAGATTGTTTGTTATGTTTAAAATAAGAGGCCAATGCTAAACATACAACAATCGTATTAATCGGCATCTGATTTTGAATATATAAATCCCCCAACATTCTCCCATACGGTCCAAGTGCAAAATCAAGAATCTTTTCAATCATAATGCCGCCACCGTCCTTTCCCCTTTAATTCCCGGACAGGTATATAACTGTATTTTGGCATATCTCTTCGGCATTCTAACACTCAATTCAATGAGACTACGTTCGTTTACATTAATCAACAGGTGTTAACAACACTTTAATAGCCTCTCCACTTTTAATTACGTTGTACGCTTCATCCCATTGGGCAATGTTAAATTGATGAGTAACAAGCGCTTTTGCATTTACTTTCTTTTCATTCATTAAGGCTAATACTGGTTCCCAGTCACTTGGTTTTTGGCTTCTGGATCCAACCATCGTAATTTCTTTTTGAATAATCTTTTCCGAATTGATAAGAATCTCCGGTTTTGCAAAAATACCTACCTGTACAAATTGCCCTTTCTTTTTCAATAATTCCAGCCCCATATTCACTGCTGAAACAGTCCCTGTGCACTCAAGAACAACACCAGCACCATACCCATTTGTCAAGCTATTTACAATACTGTTTATGTCTTCTTCTTGAATATTAACAGCATAATCAATTCCCAATTCTTTCGCCTTTTCCAGACGAAGTTTATCAGTAGACAATCCGGTAATAATAACGGTTGCTCCATATGTTTTTACTACTTGAGCCGTCAGAAGCCCTATTGGTCCGGGACCTAAAACAACAACAACAACATCTCCTTCTTTAATTGCTGCTTTATTAACCGCATGATACGCACAGGCAAGCGGCTCAGTCATTGCAGCAGATACATAGTCTACATGTTCAGGCAGCTTATGAATACTTTCTTTCCTGGCGATTACATATTTTGCAAAGCTCCCATTTTGCTGTGTTCCTAATCCTTTTCTGCTGCTGCATAAATTGTAATCTCCCGATTGACAGTAATTGCATGTTCCACAAATGTAATAAGTCGTTTCTGAAGTTACTCTGTCTCCCGGTTTAAATTCTGTTACATTTTCACCTACTTCTACTATTTCCCCAGAAAATTCATGCCCTAAAATAACAGGCACCTTTACTTTATAATGTCCTTCATACGTATGGAGATCGGTACCACATATCCCACTATATTTCACCAGTATTTTTACTTGGTCTTTACCTGGTCTCGGTTCTTCCACATCTACAATTTCCAGATTGCCAAACCCTGGCTCTTTCTTAACTAAAGCTTTCAATTTTCTATCTACCTTCCGTTTTTTGGAATTAGAAAAAAAGCTTAATTAAATAAAGCAAAAATTCTATAGATTACGTAGTTAATTAAGTTGCCGCCTTGGTCGATACTGGATATTTTGCTTGCACCTTCAGGCATATTAAATTTGGCATCTATGGCCATTTGTGTGTGAAGATCTGCAAGATCTGAGGCCATGTAAAGGGATAAAGCGATCAAAACAGTGCCAACAATCACAGAATGCACAATATTCCCGCGTGATGCACCGACGATAAATGCGACAATAAAAGGAATCGTAGCTAAATCACCAAATGGAAGAACATTATTACCCGGTAAGATGACAGCTAATAATACTGTTATCGGAACAAGGATTAATGCTGTTGAAATAACGGCAGGATGACCGATGGCAACAGCCGCATCAAGCCCGATATAAATGTTTTTAGCACCAAATTTCTTTTGAAGCAATTCACGAGCTGATTCCGAAATAGGCAGAAGCCCTTCCATAAGAAGTTTTACCATTCTAGGCATCAGAACCATAACTGCTGCCATTGACATACCAATTTTAATCGTATCGCCAACGGAATAACCGGCAAGCAAACCTAATATTGAACCAAGAATAAGACCTATAAAAATCGGTTCTCCGAAAATTCCGAATCTTTTTTGGATAGCTTCAGGATCTGCATTTAAGTTTTTAATAAAAGGAATTTTTTGCACCAATTTCACCAGTGGAATCCCAAGAACTGCATAAGAAACAGTACTTCCCGTAGCAACCGATATTCCCGGCAATCCAAAGTACTTTTCCAGCATTGGAGCTGTCCAATCGGCAATTTTTAAACATACAATCTGGAATAAAAGTGCTGCGATTAATCCTTGAGTGATGCTGCCTGATAAAGCGTAAACAATGGCACCCATAAACGTAAAATGCCAAAAGTTCCATATATCCACGTTCATCGTTTTCGTTGTTTTGGTGACAAGCATAAACACGTTTAATAATAATCCGAGCGGTATCATAAATGCTGCGATTGGAGAAGCCCACGAAATAGAAGCTGCTGCCGGCCACCCAACATCAATGACATGTAATTCAATTCCGAATCTCTCGACCATTCCTTTGGCCGCTGGACCAAGGTTGCTAACAAGTAAATCTACCACCAGGAAAATTCCAACGAACGCCACACCAATCGTTAAACCCGCTCTAAAAGCCTTTCCAGGTTTTTGACCAAATAATAAACCAAGGATGAAAATCGCAATTGGCAAAATAACAGTTGCACCTAAATCTAAAAATGATTGCAACGCATCAACAAATTCCTTCATCGTTATTAACCCCCATTATATTTTTTTGGATTCCACGAGGAAATCACGGAATTCAAATTTTGCTAAACCAAAAGGCTCTGGAACTAATTCTTTAATTGTTCCAATATTTCTTTTTTCACTTCATCTAACCCGAATCCCGTTAAAAATGCTCTTGCATTGATTACCGGGAATGGATATTCATTTTGAACAATGGTTGTTGTAACTAACAAATCAGCTGTATCAATATAAGAACCTACTTCAGTAATCTTAATTTGAACAATGTCACATTCAATGTTATTTTCTTTGCAAAGATCTTCGATCGCTTTATTCACAATTGTAGATGTCGCAATTCCTGTTCCGCAGGCTACTAATACTTGTTTTTTCTTCATGTTAATCTCCCCCTCTATTGTATTTGAAAATGTTTAGTTAATCGTTTTTTTATGTTTGTCTTATTTTCTTCTAATATTAGAAACTGCAATTCTTCTTCGTTTTGAAATAATTCCATTAGTTTCTGAAGAACAACGAGATGAGAGTCTTTCTCATCTATGGCAAGCATAAATACGATTTGAACAGGAGTATCTGCGTCCATCTCTCCCATCACACCAAATTTCACGGGTTCTTTTAATATCGCTATACTTATTGCTTTTTTATTTACGTGCTCTGAATCAGTATGAGGGATTGCAACAGAAATTCTATTTGTAGGCAGACCGGTAGGAAAAGTTTTTTCTCTCTCAATAACAGCGTCGATAAAGCTTTCTTTTACTAATCCTTTACTAAACAGATTTGCGGCCATTGTTCTTAATAGTTCTTCTCTGCTATTTACATCGATATCCTTCAAAATTAGTGATTCATCAAAGTGTAATTCACACACCTATTTTTCACCTCAACATTTTCTGACGAACTATTGATCCTCCGCATAATTTTCTATATTCGCAATTTTCCGAACTTTTTGCAGATCATAATTACGGTATTCTTGCTTGTTTTTAATTCACTCGTTAAATGGGCTAATGAATGTTCTGCCTGTTTGCTTAATAACATAGCAATATTATGTTTATTCGTTGCATTTTGGTTAATTCACTTAAATTCTCATATCTAAATTCTTCATTTAGAGCGTGCTTAGATTTTAATTTTTTATCCATTAGAAAGTAACCATTATTCGTCCGTTCAATTATCGGTACATTTTTACTTTGTAACCACAACTTTTGAAGCTATATCCAATCTGCCTGAAACTTTACAGAAATTTCTTCTCTAAATCTTTACTGATAATATTTGGATTTCCAAACATCTCTCTTAAGAGTTGGATACATCTGACATCAAGTATCATCGTGTTCTTCCTTTTTCTAGGTTCATTGTAGCACAAGAAAATGATCCTATGTATACGCTTTCATTCATTTTTTTGTTGTGATTTTTGTGCAATTTCGACATTATACACTATGCTCATAGCAACAATCAGCGGTACTCGAAGATGCATTCGGCCGGCTTGACTCACGTGGTATATCCACCAAAAAAAGCAACGACCTTTGACCCGCTAATCTCATTATAAATTGGCGGGTCAAAGGTCGAAACATTTTCATTCATCGTGGTAGCTGATATGCGATGGAGCTTTGGGTCAGCCTCATTTATATTCAGCAAGAGGAGGAATTGAATGTAATACCAATTTATCCAATCGAACCCTTGTGGCCACAGAATTGGGTAGTTGTGCTTTGAATTCTTCATAATAGATTCCGAAAACTTTCTAATGGCAATTTTTACATTTTTCTCATCGCCAACAGTTTTAAATTCTTATTTGTAGAGATTCCTTTCTATCCATTCAACATGAGACTTTTTCCTTTATGGTCCTCAAGTCAGATACAATTATGAGTGAAGTGTCCGTCAAATGCAAACAATGACCCTAAACACTTTCCATTTCTTCTTTGTTTCTCCGAAACGAAAACTGCTTGAAAAAACCTTGTGTGCTATATACCGTATTGGCTGCTGTACAAGCAACAACATGACGGGCAGTTTGTAATGGGTGAGTAGATTGTGAAGAACTCAGCATTCGGAGCTTCTCAACTGTAAAACCTTTTTTTATTAAAGCTTCGTCAAACTCCTTCTGTGCAGCCTGTTTTGCCTTGAACAGCATCATCTGGATTCTGCTGTATACGTTAATCGCACCGTCTCCCGTCGTTTCAATTGGAAGAAAAATTGCTTCCGGGTAAAGTTCAGTAATTAATGACTGGACACCGTCTGAAACACCGGATGAAGGCATACATCCGAAAGGCTTAACAGATATTGTCATGTTCACTTTACGTTTTACTACATTCAAAATGAGCTTGCCAACCTCCATATGCCCCTCTCCACCTCTCAGGTGATTGTTATAGTGATCGTGAGCGACCTTCGCAATCTCATCCATATCAGGCAAGTGATAGCCATGAAGTCCAATGGCTTTGGCATACGTTTGGAACATCACTCGTACAGCAAGATCTGCTAACTGTAACATCCGCAGACGCAGCTGAGGGTTCTTTCCTTCCAGCCCTTTACTACCGGAGTCCGCTCGGCGTAAATTCATCCGTTTGAGGGTATCATAGCGCCCCTCCCAGATCAAAAATAAAATCCATGCCGTCACAGATTGTACTTCTACTTCGGCTCCTTCTTCCTCCAAAAATTGTTGCAGGCGATAGTTGCCATCTCCCTCCGTTGTCATCGCCCAAAACTCACCGATAATACTTACTTTTGGTTTGACGATTGTCCGGTCTACTTTCACCGCTTTCAGTTCTTTGCGGCATCGGTATAAGGCTCGTATGAGCGATTTCTGTTTAATGAAGGCTTCATGCAAATATTGTTTACAGCGTTCCAGGGCAGCATTGGTTGATCCGGCAACCACTTCATAAGGACGGATCCGGTAACCGAGGGCGTTCAAAATGTCGCCGATTAAAACAGCCTTTAAAAAGGTTATGAAAAAGGAGCTGTCTAATTTAAGGGCAGATTCTTCACCTGTAGCCTGCTTTAAGCCGCTCTGTTGTTGGAACAGAAGAACCCGAAAACCTTCAAATCCGGCATCCTGCAATGCCTTACGATATTCTGTCACGTACGTTCCAAAGCGGCAAGGACCACAGGAACCGCTTGTTATGAAAAGATAATTGCGGACAATTTCTTCTTTCGATTTTCCTTCTACGTCCCTTAGGTGGGTAAGATATTTAATCAAATTTCCCACGGTGAAATAGGTCGGGTTGCATTGTCCCCGATTTCCAAATTCCTTGCCATAGCGCAATGACTCTGTATCCGGGCATTCCATATGCTTGACATTGTAGCCTAATCCTTTCAAAGCTCCCTCAACCAAATAGTCATGTGCCATCGTAAGTCCTCCGAAAAGGATGGTCGTGGAATCTTTGTCCTTGGCAAAGAATTGCCGCGGGACGGGGTCAAACCATTGATTTTTAGTTTGGTTCAACCCTAAGGCAGCTTCTTGTTCCTTCTTAAATCGATTCAATTCTTCTTCAAATAGTTGCGCAACATCTGTTTGATCAATATCCTTAACGCCGGGATGTTTTTTTGCCAATTTCACGTTTTTGTCGACTCCTTTTTAATATTATTCAGATATCGCTTTTTTCTCATGAGAGCTGCTTAATCGTTCATGAATCGAGCCGCGCATTAATTCAAGACGTTTTTTCTCAATGAGAAGCTGTAATTCTTCCTTTTTGCGTGCTAGATCTTGAAGACGCTCTTCATGAAGTCCCAAGCTATGGGCATACGTTTTGACACGAATTTTGATCGAACCGCTCGGCTTATTCGCATCAATATCATGGAGGGCGGAATAAGGTGTACCAGCGGTTGAAATAATCGAGTCAATCAGCCCGTATGTAGGGGCATCATGTCCACATTTAAAACTGGATAGATCCAATACGGCAACATTTGGATGGCGGGCGGCAAATTTGGCTGCCCACACTTTCTGTACACTATTTGAACTAAAGTTTTCCGGCCACACATCCGTTACTTCCAATGCATATTTCACTCTTTCGCTCTCCAAATCATGTTTAAAGAAGCGGCGCAGCCAGGCTTCATCTTTCGGAATGGAGCGCATGGAAAGAATCGGATAACCCAGCACTTGAAATTCATCTAATACACCATGGTTAAGACCCGGATCTGAATGATAAGGACGGCCAATCATTAAAATAGCTAGCTTATTTTCCGCTTCCACCTGCTCCAAAATCATTCTTCCCTTCTCCTGCATTTCTCGATCAAAAAGCTCCATTGCCTTCCAAGCCTCGTCTGCCGCAAAATCACTTTCATCTTCCGTGATTCGCAAGAAATCCTTAAACGCCTCATACAACTGTTTTTTCAGCATATTCGGCTCTGTAAACGTCACCGCCGGATCAAAATAGGTAATCCCCCTTGTCTTGAAAAAGTCTGTTTCTTTTGTAAACGCTGCTTTAATTACATTCGGAGCCCCGGCCACAATCGGACAGCTCGAGGAGTCCATCACATTGTTTAGATGGGTCGGAATATGGGTGATGCATGGGAAAAAGATCGCGTGAAGCGGCCTATTTTCACGATGATGCTTAAATAGCAAATTATGCACATGTGCCTGTGCTACTTTTGATGGATAGCATGGATCGATGGATCCGTACTTTCCTCCCTCCTGCCACATTTCCTCACTCGTATAGTCACTGAATACGATGCCTCGCTCACTGACACCCAACGTCTCAAAATAAGTCCGCCAAAAAGGGGCAGTAGACCAAATATTGAGCACTTTCGGAATACCGATACGAAGTTGCTTCCTCCATTCCATCGCTTCGGATGAGGAGCGTTGAAACGGGCGCATATATTTCGTTCTTCTTGTGCCAAGCCAGCCTGATTTTACCTTTACATCCTCAATCATATGCCCTTCTTCTGGCAAAGGAGTGAAATCATAAAAGTGCTGAAACATGCGACGAGCTTCATATTCAACCAGATTCGGGTATTGCTTTTTCAACTGATTATGCTCCCGAGTCAACTGTATCATGGCTTCTTTGTCTTCTACCGTTCCCTTTTCACAGCTAAAACCGGAAATATAACGGGCTGTTTTGCCATCAGGAGTAGAAGTGTCGATAAACGTGCGGCTGCAATTGTTCGGACAAAAGTTGCAGCGTGTAGATTCATCATTTCGGGATATATATTGCATATTGATCGCTGCATCCAGCCCAAGAAACGTAGAATATCCTCTGCGTTTCACGACACGAAGAGTTTCCATCGCCGCTCCGATTGCGCCTGCCTCGCCTGTATGCGGATGGACATACACCTCGGCATCCGGAACCCGTTCTTTAATGTAATCAACTTGCGCTTTGACAGCAGCCAGATTGTGCTGAGTTCCGCCCTGCAGAACAAATTTTCGGCCTAGTTCAGCCATGCGGGGAATTTGGACCACATACTGCCACACATTTTTCGGCAAGACGAGGGCTAGTCCGGCTAACAATTCTTCTTTGGCGTAACCTTCCTTTTGGAAATTTACACGATCCGAATCAAGGAACACGGCACATCCATAGGAAAATTTCGGACTCAGTTCAGCTCTGAATGCTATTTCGGCATACTCTTGGATTGGAATTCCAAATTGATCGGCCATCGCTTGTAAAAGCATTCCGTTTCCAGCTGAACATTGGTTGGACAATCGGAAATTGCGTATATCCCCGTTTTTGAGAAAGAGAACTTTAATATCTTGTCCGCCAATATCACAAATCACGTCAACATCACCGAAATAGTGGACAGCACTCATCATATGGGCGACCGTTTCCACAATATTCACATCTGCTTTTAATGTTTTTTCCAAAACATCGGCCGCATATCCCGTGGCTCCAAACCCAATGATTTCCAGCTTGGCGCCGGCTGTATGGACCTTATCCCGGATCCGTCCGAGAAGCTCTTTCGTATCTTGAATTGGATTTCCCTTGGACAGCTGATATTCCTTTAACAGAATCGTGCCATTCGTATCAACTAACACAGCCTTTGATGAGGTGGAACCTCCATCCAAACCAATTACGGCTCTAATTGTCTGACCCGGTTCAAACGAAGCCGGTACAAATTTCGGAATACTGTATTGACGGCGAAATTGTTCTAATTCTTCCTCGCTTTTTACTAGAGGAGGGCCCGCTTTTTCCCCGAGCTTTGCTTTACGCCCATGTGTAATAAATGTTTTTAAATCTTCCAGCCCTTTATAAACACCTACTCCCTCTGGTTCATGCAAGCCATAGATTACAGCGCCATAAGCCGCATAATACTGGGCATTTTCCGGGATAAAAATCAACTCTTCAAGTGGGATATCTTTCGGGTAATCGTATCCTCGTTGTTCCCACAATTCAGGAATTCGTTTTCGCCAACATTGTTGCAGGAAAGGTAAATATGTATTCGGTCCACCTAATAGCAGAACCTTATGACGCAACGTATTCCCCCTAGTCAGCACTGAGAGATTTTGCATCACAATGGCATCCGCCAATGAACACATTATTTCAGATGAAGGGATACTGCTTTTCACTAGATTCACGATATCTGTTTCAGCAAATACGCCGCATTTTGCTGCAACATGATGAAGCTTTGAATCATCAAATTCCAACTTGGCTACTTCTTTCTCCGGCATTCCGACTTTAATCATGCACTTATCAATCGTGGCACCGGTACCAGAAGCACATTTGTCATTCATCGACGTAATCGCCTGCTTGTCTCCTGTTTCTTCGTTTTCTTTAAAAATAATAATTTTGGCATCTTGTCCTCCCAGTTCAATAACACTGCCAACATCAGGGTGAAGTTGTTCCACTGACATCGTAACCGCATTCACTTCTTGAACGAACTTGGCTCCAATATGCTCGGCAATGGGTCCACCGCCAGATCCGGTAATAAATACACGCATATCTTCCTTCTTCACATCAGAAAACTCATTCCCAATCCGAATTAAAAATTCTAGCACCTTTTCAGCCTGTTTCGTATGATGTCGTTGATAATCCGACCAAAGAATTTCTTTATTTTCGGGGTTTACCACTGTAGCCTTGACGGTTGTTGAACCGACGTCAATTCCTATAAATAAGGAATTAAGGCATTGGATACTTTCCTTCACAAAATCACTTCCTAACCATTAAATTACAATTCTTATTATATGTAATTAACTAAACAACATATTCATAGTGAAAACTCCAATTCTTTCTCGAAAGAACATGGGTGCTTTTTTATTTGGAAGGAGTTTTGTAAAAGAGTGGTCTGAAAAATAATTACGGCAGAGACAATTCGTACATCACAGTTATTTACTTACATTTACCTGAACAAGTTATCGATTAAAAAATTCTTATATGAACTTTTATAATGAAGAGCAAGGTGCTGAAAAAAAATCTTGCAAAACGCTGGATTTTTTACTTGCAAAACACATCTTTTTAGCCTATTTGGATAAACCTTGCTGAAGTGTTCTCATCAAAAAATCCCCCTTTCAAAAAAAGAGGACACCAATCAAACAGCAATATTGCTGCTCAATCAGTGTCCTCACGCTTTCGTTCTTGGTCATATTTGGTTTTGTTTCCATTAATCAATGGTACACACCAACGAAAAAAAGAGATTAATCAAGCAATAATTATTTTCACATCCTTTCAAGCACCAGCTTCACACAAAAAAATAATTGGTAAAATTTGAAAATAGTGCGAGGTTTATTTGCTATACCTTTTTTTGTGTTTTTTCCGTTTAAAGACAAATTAATTTCCACTTTCGTTTGCAACCATATTTCAAACACGCTTGATAACCGCCCAATGCAAGACCGAATTTTGAAAAGAATTTATGAATGATTTTCATCCCTTTCTCCTTGCAACAAAACTATCTTTTTGTTTCGTAATATCTTCGTACTGTACATTAATCTTTTAATGAGATATATCCATAAACCTCGCCCCGCCCCAAGTCCGTACCTTTTTTTTTCAAATTAATGTTGTGTTTTTCCTTTTCTTTCTAAATTTTCTCCGTTTCCATATGTTGTACCTTATGTAAAATGGAGAAGCTTTAATCTGTTTCGATTCAAACTCCCCATATATCTTTGTTAATATATTTTACATTAGATTTTTTTTCATTTTTTGACTCTCTATATTTATCTGTTAATTCTAATAATTTCTTAACAGCTATTTCAAACTCTTCTTTTGTCAACTGTTTATTAGCAAAAGACTGGCAAAGAAGAGCCAGTGCAATTGGCATTGTATCAATGTTTACCTTCACATTCACATCTACATCAGAATTTCCGCTCTGATTAACTGTTGCCTCCGATAATTGTTTTGCTAAGAGATCTTCTACTTTTTCTTCCTTAGAATCTCTAAGACCATGCCAAAAGTTTAGTTGATTTAATTGGGATCGCATGACAAATCCTCTTTTCAAAAGAAATTTTTTAGATGGGGTATAATAAATATACCCCATCATTCTTAATAGTCTTCTACATCTTGTTTTTGTTCCTGTTCTTGTTCTTGTTCCTGCTCTTGGTCTGCCTCTGCACGAGTTCGTGCTCTTGCTTTTGAATTGGAATCGACTTCAATATTTAAGTGAACATCCGCATTTCCACTGTTTACAACTTTCGCAACTGCATTGTTGATATTTTTGTCAATATTTTTATTTTCACTATCTACATCTGTATCAGTTCGAAGGTCGTTGTCAGTGTCAACATCTACATCTGCTTTTGCTTTTGCTTTTGAATCGCTATCTGATTTTGAACGGCTTTTGCTTTTGTTTTCGTTTTCATTGTCTCCTCGATTATTTTTTGGGAACCATGGTGAGCTCATTTTCTATCCCCCTTTCGTTTGTCCTTGATAATATGTTATTCAGAAAAAATAAAATCTCTTAGGACAAACCTCCTGATAAAAAAACGGATTTTAACAATGGGCAAGCTAAATTATTTAATCATTTTAAGATCCCATGAAAAGAAATTCCTGAATGATTTAATCCTTGGAACATAGCTCCGGTCTTATGAAATTCTATTTCACCGGGAATGGGAAGTTAGTTTGACGAAATGTTATATCTATATGGTTGGAAATGGTGATAGTCCTGAATACGAACATTTTGGAGGAGGCTGACCCTCTCCAATTTGTTAACTAGCTGATAATATTTCTCCTCGATTTGTTCTACTCATTTTAAACCCTCTATAATGGACCCATAAAACTAGACACGAAATGAGGAGATGTTAAAGTAGGTTTATGAAAAGAAAACGATATACACCAGAGTTTAAATCCCAGATCGTGCTAGAGGTCCTAAAAGAAGAAAAAACTATGAGTGAAATTGCTTCCTCTCATGGAATCCATGTGAATCAGATTCGGCAATGGAGGAATGCGTTTCTTGAACAAATGCCCCAGTTGTTTGCGAAAGAAAATAAGAAAGTAGATCAAATGAAGGCTGACTATGAACAACAAATTGAAAACCTTTATGCCGAAGTCGGTCGTTTAACCACGCAATTGTCGTGGCTTAAAAAAAAATCTGGCCTTAAGGAGTAGGGCAGAACGTATTGACATGATTGATTGGGACGATGCAGAACTCCCTATTGCCACCCAGGCTGAATTGCTCGGACTCAATCGGTCCAGCTTGTATTATAAGCCTGTGGAGCCTTCTCCTGAAGAAGTGTTCATCAAGCACCGAATTGATGAAATTTACACCAAATATCCGTTTTTTGGCTCCCGGCGGATCACGGCCGTTCTGAATGAAAACGGGTTACACATTAACCGAAAGGCCGTTCAGCGCCATATGAGGGAGATGGGGATTGCCGGGATTTCACCTGGCCCCAACCTTAGTAAGCGCAACCTGGAACACCGGATTTATCCCTATCTTCTTAGAAATCTCGACATCACTCACCCCAACCAGGTATGGGGGATTGATATCACTTACATCCGGCTTCAACGCGGTTGGATGTATCTCGTCGCCATTATTGACTGGTATTCCCGTTACGTCGTTAGTTGGGAGCTGGATCAGACGCTGGAAATCGATTTTGTCCTTGAAGCCGTCAAACGGGCGCTGTCGCACGCTCAACCTGAGATTATAAACAGTGATCAGGGTAGCCACTTCACCAGCCCGAAATATACCGAGCTGGTACTGGATAAGAAAGTTCAAATCAGTATGGACGGCAAAGGTCGGGCTCTTGACAATATCATTACCGAGCGATTGTGGCGGACGATTAAATATGAAGAGGTCTACTTGAAGGAATACGAGAGTCCAAGAGAAGCAAGAAAAGAGATCAATAACTATCTCCATTTCTATAACCATGAACGCCCTCATCAATCATTAGGCTATAAACCACCTGCCTCTGTTTATGGCCTGTGAGTGATTCATCCTTTATAGAGGATCCTTCTCACGGGAGAACCTGTCAAGGATTCGGCAGAGCCCTCGCTTCGCTCGCCCTTGACAGAACCTCCCCTGAGAAGGAAAAATAAAAGCAGGATGAATCACTCCAAAAAAATGTGTACTCCCACTTTATTGGCCTCAATGAGCACCCCAAGCTCTAGAATGCAGATATCCTTTTTGGTTTCTGCCCCACCTTAAAAAAATAAAATTAATGTCTTGATGATGGGGTCCACCAT
>NZ_AFEU01000002.1 GCF_000262755.1 Bacillus methanolicus PB1 | reverse complement strand
AGAATTAACGTTGACGCTTTTGTTTGTTTAGTTTTCAAAGAACAATTCTTGCCCGTCGTTAAAAGCGACTTTTTAAATATAACATAAAAATTTCAAGCTTGTCAACAAATTTTTTGTTTTTTTGATTTTTGAATTAATCCTCACGATGAGGACGAAATCTAATATAACACGTGAACAAAATGTTTGCAATGTACTTTTTTAAAAATACCAATATAATTTTTTTCTTTTCACTCTATTTCAATTCAAGTCTTTCTCTGTTCCTCATTTTCCGACAGAACATATTTATTGATATCCACAAATTATCAACAATTTATCCACAAGTGTTCATAAATTTATTCACATTATCCACAAAAAATTTCGAAAAAAGAGTTGATTCCTTTGAAATTATTACTTTATAAAATACAAAAAAATTTGATGTCATTACTTTTTATCCATTTTTTACTCCAAGTTCTCAACTTCCACCTGAGTAACCCCGGCTAAGGATTTCAATTGGTGATAAACTTCTGTTGTATAGACATTTTTATTTGTAGTGATAATACCACTGACCGTAACGTCATCCTTTTCTTCTTTTAATTTAATTCGCTTTATCCCAATTTTCCTGCTTTTCATTTCTTTCAATAAATTGGTTAAATCCGTTGTCTTATCAATGATTAACTTGAATTTGATTTCTTTTTCACTTAACTTTTTTGGTCCAATCCACTCGAACAGAAAAGGGATGATTTTTACCCCAATGATAATAAAAATAACACCTAACAACGCCTCTACGTAAAAACCAGCACCAATAGCTATCCCAATTCCTGCAGAAGCTAAAACTAATGCAGCAGTTGTTAATCCTGATATAGCTTCATTACTCCTTCGTAAAATCACTCCTGCCCCTAAGAAACCAATACCGCTAATGACATACGACGGTATGCGCCCGGGATCCATTGGACGAGAGTATTCTTTAGAATAAAGAAAAGCGGACTCATAAGATACAATCGTTAATAAACAAGCCATTACCGATACAATTTGGCATGTTTTTAAACCTAAAGGCTTTCCTTTTAATTCTCTTTCTAATCCAATGACTAAACCTGCAAATCCTGCAAATATTAATCTTATCAAAACTTCATTTTTTATAATCGAATCGGCTATATGATTCACTTTCACTCCCCCTTTAACCTGTTTTTAAATCTATTTTATTAATATATAACATAATTACAGTGATAAGCTTTTTAATTAGTTATGATTTCTGTTATATTTTTCTCGATAGTAAAGAATGGTATGTAAAAACACAAAAACTTAACGATACATGAAAGAAGCTCCTTCCATTTTCTTTATTTAAAAGTGAATAAAGGATTTTGTTTTTCCTGTTCAAAATATTCCTTTATATACTTTTATATGACAAAAATTGAAAAACCCACTGCAACGTACACTTCCTCACGCAGGTACGTATTATGATTATTTTAAATTAATCGTTTTACAATGCTGTCAACGAACTTTATGCATCTTTCTATATCTTGCGATTGCGGCATCAGCTCTACTTTTAAAGTAGCAGCTAAATTTGTGCGAACATATAACATATCTCTAAATTCATCAACTGCGCCACAAAACTTAGGATAAAACCGATCTCCGGTCCCGACCACGCCAGTAATCACCTTTTTTACATCTTGGTTCTCAAAGGCTCGATATAGTTCTATCATCTCTTGAGGGATATCTCCGTTCCCCCATGTATAGGTTGCAACTACAATTGCATGAAATTGATTTAAATGACTAATTGGAAACTGATCAATAGAATATATTGAAATATTTAAAGGATATTTCCGAAAGAACTGGTGGATTATGCTTACCAGTTCTTCTGTGTTTCCTGTTATAGAAGTATAAACGATGGCTATGTTCATCTTTCAACACCTATAATTCATCGAAACCGTTTGATTGAGTCACTTTTGTATACGTTCTAGATTTTTGTTCAAAGAAGTCCGATTTTGTTTCATTGATCATCTCATCACTAAATACGTGGATCCATGGCATTGGGTTGTCCCTGTCTTTATAAAGATTTTGCAATCCAAGCTGACGCAAACGTTTATTAGCCAGATATTCGATGTAGGCGTCGAATTCATACAAATCAATACCGTCTATATCCTTTAAGATGAAATGTGCCCACTCCTTTTCAAGTTGAACGGCCTTTTCAATCGTATTGTAAATATAATCAATATTTTCGGCTGTATTTAATTCCGGGTTTTCTGTTAATAGAATTCGAATAAATTGGGAAATAAAATAGGCATGCTGCATTTCATCCCGCTGGATATAGCTAATCATTGTACTCGTTTTCAACATTTTTTGCTGTCGGGCCAGATTATAGAAAAAGGCAAATCCTGCATAAAAGTAAATGCCTTCAAGATTAATAGAATTTACACCAAGTTTAAACAGATTTAATGGTGTAGGATTTTCGCGGAAGCTTTCATATGTATCTAATATAAGTTGGTTTCGCTTTTGTACAATTGGATCATTTTTTGCTTGATTGAAGCGGTCGTTCTGTTCACTTAAGGGGACAAGTGAGCTTAAGATATAAGAATACGACTCATTGTGAACTGCTTCTTGTTGAGAAATAACGGCGAAAATGGCTTTAAAGCTGGAATCGGTGACATAATCCATTACATGGCTCATTGTAGGTGTTTGCAAACTATCCAGAGAAGCTAATTGTGTGTTGATGCGCAAAAAAACATCCTGTTCAATTTTACTGAGGAGATCCCATTGCTTGATATCATCTTGCATGTTGATCTCCTGAGCTTTCCAAAAATTCGATAGTAATGTTTGATATAATTTATACATTTGAGGATAAGCGATATCATTCCAGTTTAATAACCCGGAACATTCCCCATTTATTATACCTGTCGATTTATTTGGATGCTGTGGATTAAGCAGCATAATTCTTTTTAATGGTGAATGCAAGTTCATCAAAAAGTCCCTCCCGTAAAACGTTTTAAAATGGGGATTGTCCAAGGACAGCCCCCTCTATCCTTTAAAGTTTAAGCGAATAGGTTTGGCTATGGTTTAAGTTTTAGCTATGGCAGGCTTCGCATTCTTCTATTTCTGCCTGTGATGTGCTTCTTACATAGTATGTGGTCTTTAAGCCCTGCTTCCATGCTTCAAGATGGAGGTTTAGTAAATCTTTTGCTTTAATATCATGCCGCACATATAAGTTAAAGCTGATCGATTGGTCAATATGGCGCTGGCGTGCCGCATTTTGTCTAATGCTCCATCGCTGATCTAATTCATGTCTTGCACGTCGATAATAATTGTAGGTAACATGATTCAAATCTGGTGCGGTTACTTTAAATTTAAAATTTTTCTTTTCTTCAGCGTATTCTACTGCGTATAAAGGATCGATCCCATCTGTTGATCCGCCGATTTTCGCAGTTGATGAATTAGGTGCAATTGCCATCAGCCAGCCGTTCCGAATTCCATATTTGGCTACGTCTTCTTTTAATTTGATCCAGCGGCTTGAAACATAGTTTCTTCGTTCAAAATAAAGACCTGTATGCCATTCAGAACCTATAAATTGGCTGTATGCTCCTTTTTCCTTTGCAAGTTCCATGGAAGTACGGATGGTGTAGAATGCAATATCTTCATAAAGTTTATCTGTATATTGAACAGCCTCTTCAGACTCCCAATGAATCCCCTCAAGAGCAAGAAGGTGATGCCAGCCAAATGTTCCCAAACCGACTGCTCGGTATTTTTTATTTGTTTGTTGTGCCTGACCTACCGAAATCGTATTTATGTCAATGACATTATCCAGCATTCTGACTTGAATACGGATTAAACTCTCCAACACATTTACTGGAACAGCTTTTGCAAGATTAATAGAGGACAGGTTGCAAACAACGAAATCCCCTGGTTTACGAACGATAACGATATTTCCGTCCTTATCTTGATATTCTTTTATGATCATTGTCGCAGACATATTTTGAGCAATTTCTGTACATAAATTACTGCAAAAGATGGAAGTTCGTCCTTCACCTAATAAATGCTTGTTCGGGTTTTGCCGGTTTACTTCATCACGGTAAAACATATAAGGCGTTCCTGTTTCCAACTGCGAAATCATAATACGGGCCATTATATCCATTGCACGATAAGTTTTACGGGGCAAAAGTGGGTGATTGACAGCTTCTTCGTATTTCTCTGTAAAATACTTTTTATCTTTTTCATCATAAAAATCTTCAAGTCCGAGGGGGGTGCCATGTTCATCTTTCCATCCCATGATTTGTTTGACTTGATGAGGACAGAATGTATGCCATAGCCCGATGCTTCTTCCGTTTTCATCTACCTCCTGCAACTTTTCCATAAACAAATCCGGTATTGTCACACCTGTGAAAATATCATGTGCTTTTCGGCGTTCATCTCCATTATTCGTTTTTAAATCAAGAAATCCGTTCATGATGTCTTTATGGAATATATCAAGATAAACAGCCACGGCCCCTTGCCGCTGCCCCAATTGGTCGACATTAACGGCAGTATCATTAATTAAACGGATCCATGGTACAACCCCTGAAGAATTCCCTTTAAATTTTTTAATATCGGAACCCAGTGCCCGTACTTTTCCAAAATAGATTCCAATTCCGCCCCCGTCTTTACTTAATCTTGCGATATCCCAATTATTCAAATAAATGCCATCGAGAGAATCATCGACCGTATCAATAAAGCATGATGAAAGTTGACCGTAGCTTTTACCGGCATTTGACAATGTAGGGGTGGCTACTGTCATATAAAGATTACTTAATGCCCAATACGCTTCCTTAACAAGGTCTAATCGGATAGACTGGTTTTCGAGTTTCATAAGGGTCATGGCAATAATCAAGAATCGTTCCTGTGGAAGCTCATAAATATTCTGATCGTGATCCTTTGCCAGATATCGGTCAGCAAGTAAAAAAAGTCCTATATAATTAAATAAATGATCACGATCAGGATCGATCTCTTTTCCCAACTCATCGATTTCATCTTTCGTATAATAGGACAGGAGATCACTAGAATAAATCCCTTTTTCGGTTAATACTTTAATGAGCTGATAAAAATCTCCATACTTTAAAGAACGGTCATAGCATCGATTAGTTGCTGCCTTTTCATATAATTCATTAAGATATAAACGGGCCGCGACAAACGTCCAATTAGGCTGATCCATCGTAATGTGATTTAAAGCATAAAATAAAGCCTGTTGATTTGTCTCAGACTCAGTTGCGTTCAGTTCTTTTATTCGTTTTATGATTTCAGTTGCATCGATATCATATTTCTTTACAGCCTGGTTGACAGCTTCCAACACGTAATGAAGTTCTGAATAGGTTTCTGTACTCAAAATTTTCCCTCCTAAATAAAAAAATCCGCTCAAGGATTTTGAGCGGATGAAACGATAGCATCAAAAGGTATGCAGGAAAGAAAAAACCAGTCCTATTCCTTCTGTCGCCACCGTTTCATCTTCTCAATCCCCGAAGAAGTTGAAACATCTTAAAATAAGACAGGTCTCCTGACTTATGCATCCTCCTACTTTGAGCCCTTCCCATATAAGCACCTACAAAGCTTACTTATACAGTGGTCTGCTCATTTCGTCAGCAATTACAGTTGCGGGGGCAGTTCTGGATTCTCACCAGATTCCCTATTAAGCCTAACGGCATCTTATTTTAAGGCAACACAATATATAGTATTTGTCATCTTTGATTATTACAATATATAGATGTAAGTTCAATATTAAAGTAACTGCTTTATTTTTTCAAGTATTTTTGACTTCATTTGTTAAATTTTTGTCAAGGTTGTTGTCAAACTCTGCTGTAAAAAAAACGACGAAAAAACCAATTGTCATAATTTTTAAAGAATATACGATTCTTCTTGAATTGAAATTTACTATTGCATAAAAAGCAAGATGCCGCTATAATATCTTTTGTACCTTATACGGGGCATTAGCTCAGCTGGGAGAGCGCTTGCATGGCATGCAAGAGGTCAGCGGTTCGAGCCCGCTATGCTCCACTTAATAGTTTAAAATGAAACGCCAATTCAATTGAATGGGTGTTTTTTATTGTAGATGGGATTGAAAAGTACATTTTTTCCAAGACTTTATAGATGAAATTTTATTTATAATATGCTATTTGGGAGAAATAATCATATCTATCATTCTGGAGAAGTACCCAAGTGGTTTAAGGGGGCGCACTCGAAATGCGCTAGGACGGGCAACCGTTGCGTGAGTTCGAATCTCACCTTCTCCGCTTGTAGCAAACGATTTTTGCGTTCAAAACGCCACTGTCTTTTATTATTTAATAGAAAATGGGGCTGACTCATAAGGGTCTGACCCCCTCCAACAATAAAAATATAAAATCGATTTATTAATGATTGTCTATATATTGATTGGAGGGGTCTTACCCTATACTTTTGAGTCAGCCCTATTTTTTTGCATTTAACTAGATTAAGACTATTAACTTACGGTTTAAAAATTCCAAATGATGGTTAAATGGGTTGGGGCAATAAGATTTTTGTGGAATACGAGGAAACAGGCAATCTAGATCTTGTCGTATCTTACAAAAAGGAATCTAAAAATTCGTGATAAGAAATTCAGAACAGTCGGTGCTCCCCATAGTTTATTAGCTTTTAATGAAAAAAAGGTAAGCAAATAAATTAATCATAACTAATATTTGCTTACCTTTTCATTTTTAAGGTGTTTTATTTTTTTTCTTGTTAAATGGCCGCATTAAAATGTTTGGGCTAAGTCCTTAGCTCGGGCAATTGCATTTTCTTTAATTTCTTGAGCTTTGTCGGGCATTGCATTATGCCCTTCAACAAATAGACCTTCAAAAGAAGGCACACCGAAAAATTTCATCATAACGTCAAGATATCTGTGTCCCATCTCCAATTCAGTTGCAGGACCTTCAGAGTAGATACCGCCGCGCGCCTGAATGTGCAATGCTTTTTTATCTGTTAATAGACCAACTGGTCCTTGTTCCGTATATTTAAAAGTTTTTCCAGCAACAGCAACTGAATCAAGATATGCCTTCATTACTGGAGGGAATGAAAAATTCCATAAAGGTGTTACAAATACATATTTATCTGCTGCGATAAACTGTTCACAAAGTTCTGAAAGCCGCCCAACTTTTGCTTGCTCTTCTGAAGAAAGTTCTTCAAAGGCTTGGCCGGATCGAAGTTTTCCCCAACCGCTAAGAACGTCGGCATCAATTTGCGGAATGCTTTCTTTATATAAATCAATATGAACAACTTCATCGTTCGGATTTACTTCCTTATAAGTATCGATAAATGCTTTTCCTGCTGCCAAACTGAAGGATTGTGTTTCATTGAGCGGGTGCGCTGTGATGTACAAAACTTTTGCCATGATGTTTCTCACCTTTCTTTAATTAAATTTTTTTTTGACAATTTAGTTTTCATTAAAAAACTAAAAAACAGTCAAAATATTTTATCTTGAATTAAATTATTTTTAATTCGAGATAAATAATACTAAATTTTTAATTTCTAATCAACACTTTTGTATCAGAAAACATAAAAAGGATTTGCCTGAAATTACAAATCGTGTAAGGTCTTGATCTTTACTGTCTAAGCTATTATAATAAAAAACTGATGTCCCAGTAGCTCAGCAGGATAGAGCAACAGTTTCCTAAACTGTAGGTCGGGAGTTCGAATCTCTCCTGGGACGCTTTATTAAATTTACATAATAAATTAAGAGGCGGATATTACCAATTTCCGCCTCTTTTTATTTAAAAAAACGAAGAGGGCCCGACTCAATTTGTCAGGCCCTTTTTGATTGAAACCAATCTCCGAAAACTTAATTACAAAGGCAAAAGAGCAATTGTTTCACGTGAACGGATATCTTCAATCATTTTTACCCATTCCTGCGGTTTAGACGAAAGCACAGAATAATAAGTAGTAAGAAAATCTGCTACCAAGCCTGCCGGAAGTTCTGTTACACTTTCGTCCATCGGCATAAAGCAAAGATCCAGTCCCGAAACCGCCTCTCCGTTATTCTCCCATGAAGGATGCACATATGAAAGGTCAAGGCGTTTATAGCCAAGGTGTGAAAGCACCTCGCGGCGAACGTAAGGATCCATCGGTTTTACTCCGCCAAATTGATAGTTTTCTACTTGGTAAGGGTCGTAAATTTCAGCAAACATTCCAAATAATTCATTTCCGTTTTCTTTTGCTAAGTTTTGCAAATCTTTTAAACGATTTTGAGCAAGAAAGCGGCCAAGGCTTAAGCCGGGTTTCCCAATAATCGTAAAATCTGTCATCGCAATGTTCCAGTCTTTGTAGTAGCGGTATTCCGTCGCTCCAACTACCTCATCCTCATGAACCGCTACAAATACTCGGATATCAGGGTCCTCTAACGGTTCTTTCCATAGATCAAATTCTAGCACTTCTTCAGGAGGAAATACCTCTTTCATTAAATTATGAAGTTTTGAAAACAACGGATCTTCAATGCTTGTTATACGTACATATTCCATATGTCATCCCCCAATGCATAATTCTTTTTTTACGCTCTTTTCTAAAAATTTTATGTTTTTAGAAAATCCTTAAGTTGCTCGATGTTAAAATCAAAAGCTTCGTACATTTACAGCAAATTATCAATCTTATTGATTTCCATATTTGTTATAGAACAAACGTTCAATATAACCTTTATTTAAATGGATTTTTCCATTCCATTAATGCGGCATATCCACATGATTCTTCATCACCCAGATAATTTTCCACAACCCCGATTGGCATACGGCCGCAACGGAGCAAGAACGTAATGACAGGGTCTTTCAATTCTCCTTTGACAACTGCTTGCAAATATTCATCAGCTGACATTTCGTCTGCCTTCTTGTGATAGCCGGGCATCCGCCCACCGCCGAGCAGCCGGTCAAGCCCTTTTTGAATCACGACATGGTACATTGACTGCATCATAATTTTTCCGAGCCCAAGCTTTCTGTATTTAGGGCGGACGCTGATATCAACAATATACAATGTATTTCCATTTGGATTATGATTGCGGATATAGCCGTTATCGGTAACTTCTTCCCACGTGTGGTTCGGGTGTTCAGGGTCAAAATCCGTTATAAGGCCAGTGAGTGACCCTGCCAATTCACCATTCACTTCGATGCACAATGCTCCCTCCGGAAACAAGGTAGCATGATTATTCAACTGCTCTTTATTCCACCATAATTCTGATGGAAACGGCGGAGGAAAGCATTCAGATTGAATTTGAATAAGGTCATCAAAATCTTTCTCCGTATAGTTTCGAACTACAGCCGGCAACGGGCGATCCTGATCATACACATATATTTCACTGCGGTAATAAATGTTACGATCTTTCAACTTCGATTCCCTCCCAGTCCGGATATAAATCATTTCTGCGGTCGCGCCATGTTGTCACAGATCCCCGCTCACGCACTTCATACAGAAGTTCTAAATCAAGATCCGCTGTTATAATCATATCGTCGTTTATTTCACCTTCTGCCAAGATTCCCTTTGGCGGAAAAGGAATATCATTCGGTGTAATAATAGCCGCCTGACCAAAATTAGCGCGCATAAAATCAACAGTCGGCAAGGAGCCGATTGTTCCCGTTACAACGACATACACTTGATTTTCAATTGCTCTTGCATGGCTGGTGTAGCGCACACGGTGGAAGCCGTGGCGGTCATCCGTACAGGATGGGCAGAAGATAACGTCCGCTCCTTTTGCTTTTGCCATCCGGACGATTTCCGGAAATTCAATATCATAACAAGTAAGGAGAGCAATTTTTCCCTTCTCTGTGTCAAAGATACGGAAGTCATCACCCGGCGCCATATTCCATTCATGAACCTCTGTCGGCGTGATGTGCAGCTTTGCCTGCTCTTCGATTCTTCCATCCGGATAAAATAAATGAGCTACGTTGTAAAGACGGTCATTTCTGCGAATGACATGGGTGCCGCCAATGATATGCATGTTTGTTTCCTTAGCAAAGTTTGAAAAAAGAGTTCGGTATTGCTCCGTAAAATCAGGTAATTTGTCGATTGGCAACCCTTTTCCATCCTTGCTTCCGATCGATAAAAGCTGTGTCGTAAAAAATTCAGGGAAAAGAATAAATTCCGCATCAAATTCCTGGGCAGTTTTTATATAATGTTCGCATTGTCTTGCAAACTCATCAAACGAATTAATTGTATGCAAATGATACTGAACAGCTGAAACGCGAATTTTCAACTCAATCCCCCCTGTATGGTTCTATGCATTATTTTATTTCTCTATTGTGATTATGAGTCATTTTTTACATTTTCACAAGTACTGACTTTTGTGTTATATGGTAACAAAAAAGTAACCAACTTTTATGAAACTTACTGTCAAGGTACAAGACTTATTAGGGTATGAACATTCAAATATGTATTTCAAATTATAGTATTGTTAATAATGGTCAAAGAATACTTGTTTAGAGGTGAAAAGTGTGCCCCAACGTCTCTATGCAAAATTATTGCGGCTTCCAATTATATTACGAACTCTTTTTTTGGCATTATCGGCTATAATCTCTTTTGGTGCACTTATACATATAATCGAACCCTCTACATTTCCATCTATTTTTGACGGCATCTGGTGGGCAATTATCACAACATCAACTGTCGGATACGGAGATTTTGCTCCCAAAACAATTCCAGGACGAATAACTGGAATGTTTCTAATCCTGACAGGGGCTGGGTTTTTATCATTTTACTTTGTAAATTTGGCAACAGCAACCGTTACAAGACAAAACGCATATTTAGAAGGAAAGGTGGCATTTAAAGGCATGGGGCATTTGATCATAATTGGTTGGAACGAGCGATCAAGAGAAATTATCCATCATTTATCGAATGCCGGACATAAACAGCAAATTATTCTAATTGACGAAACACTCGAATCCAATCCAATGCCCAACATTCTTCACTTTGTAAAAGGGAGAGCGAATCAGGACGAAACTTTGGTAAAAGCGAACATTTTTAAAGCTGAAAAAGTGTTAATTACATCGGACCAACATCAAGATGAATTGCATGCCGATATGTTCTCGATTCTTGCCCTTTTGACGATAAAAGGGTTATGTCCCTCTGTTTATTGTATTGTTGAGGTATTGACAACTGAACAGTTGGCCAATGCAAAGCGTGCCGGAGCTGACGAAATTATTCAATCGAACGTTCTGACTAGTTTTGTGATGGAGAATAGCATAACAGCCAGAAAAAAAATGCCTTCGATGTTAGAACTAATAGGTCAGCTTAACGGAGGTAATCTGACTTTGTGTGAAGCATCAGAAAATTTAATCGGGAAATCCTTCAAGGAGGCTTCCTCTTTATTACTGGCAGAAGGGGTTTTAATTATAGGCATAAAAAGAGGGGAGGAAACTTTTATAAATCCCTCCCACCCGTTTATCATTTCTAAAAATGATCAATTGCTTAAGATTATTAATTAATCAGGCAACAAGACAGATTCTAATTCATTCACGAGCGACTTTCCAATGTCTATATATTTTTCAGGAAAGCTTGCATCTTTATCGACCGGTTCTGAAAATTGATTTAAAGACGTAAGAGTATTTCCAATAGAGGCATTGTCATCCAATCCGCTTTCGTATATATGTGAAAGCAGATACGGCCTTTCTACCTTAACGGTGCAGCTATGGGTGTCAAGCTGACCATCAATCGCCCTAAACGGAATCCTTAAAAATTGATACCCTGCTTCATCATCAATTTTATAATCAAATGAACCATGATCATATTCCCAGCTGCCGCCAATCGAATATCCTAAAGGCTTTAATAACTGTTCAAGCTTGTATAAATCAAAATGCAATCCTTCAACCTTTGAAGGGATTTCGATCATAATCTATGCCACCTTTCCAATCGTTTTCTATAGTTTCTCCCTAAAAAAAAATTTTAATAATAAAGAGTGCTGGCGAATGTCAGCACTCTCTTATCGTCATTTCTTATTTCAGACGTTTTTCAAGCTCCGATTTTTTCTCTTCAAAGCCCGGTTTTCCGAGCAGGGCAAACATGTTTGCTTTATATGCTTCAACTCCGGGCTGATCAAATGGATTAACTCCAAGCAAATATCCGCTCATCGCGCATGCCTTTTCAAAGAAGTACACTAAATAGCCGAATGTATACTCATCTAATTGCGGAATGGAAACAACAAGGTTCGGCACTCCTCCATCTGTATGGGCAAGCAATGTTCCTTCAAATGCTTTGTTATTAACGAAATCAACTGTTTTGCCGGCAAGGTAATTCAAGCCGTCCAAGTCGCTTGCTTCTTCTTCAATCGTTAATTCATGCCGCGGCTTTTCAACTTTTATAATGGTTTCAAATAAATCTCGGCGGCCTTCTTGGATATATTGACCTAATGAGTGAAGGTCCGTAGAGAAATTTGCCGAAGCCGGGAATATTCCTTTTTGGTCTTTCCCTTCGCTTTCGCCAAATAATTGTTTCCACCATTCTGCAAAATATTGAAGGCCAGGTTCGTAGTTAATGAGCATTTCAATTGTTTTGCCTTTATTGTAAAGAATGTTTCTTATTGCAGCATACTGATAGGCAGGGTTTTCTTCGAGCTCCGATTTTCCGAAGTCCTCCCGTGCCCGGGCTGCCCCTTTCATCATCGATTCAATATCGGCGCCACTGACTGCAATAGGAAGCAAACCTACAGCAGTTAATACGGAGTAACGGCCGCCTATATCATCCGGAATAACAAATGACTCATATCCTTCTTTATTGGCAAGTGTTTTTAGTGCACCTTTTGCTTTATCTGTTGTTGCATAAATACGTTTTCGCGCCACTTCCACCCCATACTTTTCCTGAAGCAAGTTGCGGAAAATCCGAAATGCAATCGCCGGTTCCGTGGTCGTGCCTGATTTGGAGATGACATTGATGGAGAAATCTTTGCCTTCTAACAGGTCCATCATGTCTTTCATATATGTTGAACTGATATTATTTCCGACAAACAAAATTTGCGGTGTGCTTCGTTTTTCTTTCGGCAGAACGTTATAAAAGCTGTGCTGCAGCATTTCAATTGCTGCGCGGGCACCTAAGTACGAACCGCCGATACCGATTACTAATAATACATCTGAATCATTTTTTATTTTTTCTGCCGCATTTTGAATTCGGATAAACTCTTCTTTATCGTAATCAACCGGCAGATCAATCCAGCCTAAAAAATCGCTCCCTGTTCCGGTTTTTTCATGCAGCGAATGATGGGCTACTTTTACCATATCTCTTAAGAATGTAAGTTCATGTTCACGAAAAAACTCAATGGCTTTCGAGTAATCAAAGCGAACGTGCGTCATATCTGACCCTCCGATAAATTATTTACAACTTCACTTTATCGAATGCTGTTTCGTTTAGCAAGAAACTTCCTATTTTGTAAGCGAGCAAAATTTAAATTAATGCTCGTGGAAGTTTTTTATTGATGAAAACTGGCTAAGCGCTCCCGATGAATTGCTTCCGAAGCATTCCTTTGTGGAGCTGGACATTAAAAGGAAATACCCTGCTAAAAAAGGGTGATTGAAAAGGTTATAAAGATGCGCGATAAATGGCGAGAACATCTTCGCGAGTTAATTTTTTAAAATTGCCAACTTCACCCTCCAACATCACTTTATCGGCCATTTCTTCAAGCTTGCTGTCGTCAATACCATAATCCGCTAACCGGGAAGGAGCACCGATGCTGTTCCAGAACTCACGCAATTTTTCAATTCCTTCAAGTCCTGCTTCCTCGTCTGTTTTTCCTTCAGGATTCACACCGAAAACACGAACTGCAAGCTGTTTGAACCGCTTAGGTTTTACTTTCAGATTATGTTTCATCCAGTTAGGGAAAAGGATGGCTAATCCGCCGCCATGAGGGATATCATAAACAGCTGATACAGCATGTTCAATTTTATGTGTTGCCCAATCACCGCGGTAACCCATTGAAAGCATTCCGTTTAATGCCATTGTCCCGCAATAAAGTATCGTTGACCTATGTTCATAGCTTTCAAGATTTTCAAGCAATTTAGGTGCAGTTTCCATCACAGTAATCAATAAAGATTCACACATGCGGTCTTGGAAAGGAGTATTTTCCTCCGGATGGAAATAATGTTCAAACACATGGGACATCATGTCCACTATTCCGTAAGCAGTTTGGTCTCTTGGAACCGTAAATGTATTTTCAGGCTCCAGTATGGAAAACTTTGGAAAAACCGCCGGACTTGACCAGCCATGTTTTTCGTTTGTCTCCCAATTGGTAATGACAGACCCGGAATTCATTTCCGATCCCGTTGCTGCAAGTGTTAATACTGTGCCGAAAGGAAGCGCATCTTTCACTTTGACTTTTTTTATTACGAAATCCCATGGATCTCCTTCATATTTCACTCCGGCAGCAATTGCTTTCGTACAGTCAATGACACTTCCGCCGCCAACTGCAAGGATAAATTCGATTCCTTCTTGCCTGCATATTTCTATCCCTTTCCGGACAGTAGAAATGCGCGGATTCGGCTCAACTCCTGATAGTTCAAAAATTTCCGCATTGATTTCTTTTAAATAATTAACAACTCTGTCATAAAGGCCGTTTCGCTTTATGCTTCCTCCTCCGTATACGAGAAGCACTTTTTTTCCGTATTGAGGAATTTCCGTTTTTAGCTGCGCTAATTGGCTGCTTCCAAAAATTAATTTTGTAGGATTCCAATATGTAAAATTCTCCATAATGATCAACCTCCTTTATCTATTATACGCTCTTTTCTAAAAGAATGTTGCTTTTTGAAACTCGTGAAATATAGCATTTTTGCAAATAAAAATTATGAATCCTATGATGAATAATTTCGAAAAAGCTGTATAAACCTATTAACGAATTTATTTCAAAAGGAGGAAAACTAAAATGAGTACAATTCAACGTATTGCACTGGTTCTTACGATTATTGGAGCTATTAACTGGGGATTAATCGGCTTTTTCCAATTTGATTTAATCGCAGCTATATTTGGAGGACAAGATTCCGCCCTATCAAGAATTATTTACGGCTTAGTAGGAATTGCCGGCCTAATTAATATAGGCTTACTGTTTGTGCCTAACGAACAGGAAGATGAAGCTGCAGAAGCAAGACCAACAAGGTAAGAAAGCAAAAGGGGCTGGCTCATAACCAAGGGGTCAGACCCCTCCAATACAACATATAGTCAAAAACAAAAAACACTTTTATTACTGTCATCTTTGAAGAGGGTCAGACCTTTATGAGTCACCCTCTTTTCTTTTTATACCAATCCTCTAAACCGGAATGCCTCAGCTTAAAACTTTTTTGATTCGTTCAATTGCCCAATCCAATTCTTTTTCGCTAATAACAAGCGGCGGTGCAAAACGAATAACTGTGTTATGAGTTTCTTTGCAAAGCAATCCTTCATCTTTTAATTTCTCGCAATATTTTCGGGCGGGTTCGAAAAGCTCAATTCCAATAAATAAGCCGCGGCCGCGAATTTCTTTAATTACAGAATTTTTAATTTCCTGCAGCTTATCGATAAAATGCTTTCCAAGCTTTAATGAACGCTCTGCAAGTTTTTCATCCACTAAAACATCAAGTGAAGCTATTGAAACAGCACAAGCCATCGGATTTCCGCCGAATGTTGATCCGTGGGAGCCAGGATTAAATACTCCGAGCACCTCTTTGTTGGCAACCACGCAAGAAATTGGAAATACTCCTCCTCCTAATGCCTTGCCAAGAATATACATGTCAGGCTCAACTTCTTCCCATTCACAAGCAAACATTTTCCCTGTACGGCCGAGACCTGTTTGAATTTCGTCAGCAATAAATAATACTTTATTATCTTTACACACTTCATAAGCTTGTTTTAAGAAGCCATTCGGCGGAATAATTATCCCTGCTTCTCCTTGAATGGGTTCGACTAAGAAAGCCGCTGTATTGTGCGTAATCGCATTTTTCAATGCTTCAATATCGCCGTAGGGGATTAATTTAATTCCCGGAAGCATTGGTCCAAAGCCCCGTTTGTATTCTTCTTCTGATGAAAGTGAGACAGCAGCCATCGTACGGCCATGGAAGTTTCCGGCGCACACGATTATTTCAGCCTGATTATCAGCAACCCCTTTTACATCATATGCCCAGCGTCGCGCAGCTTTAATGGCAGTTTCTACAGCTTCCGCACCAGTATTCATCGGAAGAGCCATTTCTTTATGTGTTAATTTACAAACCTTTTCATACCATGGTCCAAGCTGGTCATTATGGAAAGCACGGGATGTAAGCGTTACTTTGTCAGCCTGGTCTTTCAATGCTTGAATAATTTTTGGATGGCGGTGCCCTTGATTCACCGCTGAATAAGCACTAAGCATGTCCATATATTTGTTGCCTTCGGGATCTTCCACCCAAACGCCTTCTGCTTTTGTAATTACAATTGGGAGCGGATGGTAGTTATTGGCGCCATATTTTTCAGTCTGTTCAATTATTAGTTCCGTTTTTGCCGTCACTTTAATTCCCTCATTTCATGTGAAAATAGCGGTTACATTTCCATTCTAACGAAGAAACTTCTTTGAATAAAGAGGGCCAGACCCCCCCGACAATTGTCATTGTTTGAAGGTTTCAAACCCTTTATTAATGAAAAAAACCGGAAATTCCGGCTTTCTTACCTTTTTATTAAATCTTCGCGCTGAGATTGTTCAATCCACTCTTCAAGCTTTTCTTTTAATGTATTAAATCCTTGCGAGTCGCTCTTGGTATACTGATGAATCGCTGCTTGGCGCTTGCGCGGTTTTCTTGTTTTTGCAGCTGCATGGGCAAAAGCCTCTTCAGTTGCCCGAATCGAAAGCCCGATTTTTCCTGCTTCTTCATCCACTGAAAGCACCTTTACTTTCACTTCGTCTCCGACCTTCAAATGCTCGTTTACATCTTTCACATAACCGTGCGTAATTTCTGAAATATGGACTAATCCTTGTGTATTTTCATCCAACGAAATAAAGGCACCGTAAGGTTGAATTCCGGTAACCTTACCGGTTATTATACTTCCTACTTCAATTTTCTCTGACATATAAACACTCCTAAATTTTGTTATTTACTCATCCCATTTATACGCAATATAATATTTTATCACAAATAGGGATTCTTATCAAAAATGAAAGAGTTTTTCCACTTTTTATCATTGGGTAAAATTAAAGCGAGGCAGAAGCCTCGCTTTTTTTTGAAAATATTTTTCCTAACCATGTATAAAAAAAGAAGGATTGGGTATCCTTGTATTATAAGGCTTTCTAGTATTCCCCCCTTTTTGATGCGGACGACCGGTTTCGGTTGTCTTTTTTTTATCAATTGCCTTACAGTCGATCAAAGACTATTCAGAAACCGCTTTATTCGCTTAATGGCCTCTTGAAGCTGTTCCATCGAAGACGCATACGAGCAGCGCACATGGCCCTCACCGCTTTCACCGAAAACATTCCCTGGAACAACGGCTACCTTTTCCTTTAGCAATAATTGCTGAGCAAACTGTTCTGATGTTAATCCGGTACTTTCAATGGATGGAAAGGCATAAAAGGCGCCTCCCGGGATATGGCAATCCAACCCCATCTCATTAAGGGATTGAACAAAATAGTTGCGGCGTCTGCGGTAGCTCTTTTTCATTTCTTCTACATCATTTCTGCCATTTCTTAAAGCTTCAATGGCTGCAAATTGCGCCATCGTTGGCGCACACATCATGGCATATTGATGAATTTTAAGCATTGCAGCCGATAATTCTTCAGGAGCGCACACATACCCAAGCCTCCACCCGGTCATTGCAAAGCCTTTAGAAAAACCTGAGATTAGAAGCGTTCTTTTTCTCATTTCAGGTATGGCTGCCATGCTTGTAAATTCTTCATCATATGAAAGTTCAGCATAAATTTCGTCAGTGATGATCAATAAATCGTATTTTTCCGCAATGCGCCCAATTTCTTCCAGATCACTTCTCGAAAGCATTGTACCTGTCGGGTTATTCGGAGAACAAATCATTATTGCCTTCGTTCGGCCAGTGATCGCAGCCTCTATTTGGAAAGGCATAATCTTAAAGTCGTTTTCCTTTAAAGATTGAACATGGATCGGGGTTCCGCCGGCAAGGGTAACGAGCGGTGCATAGGAGACAAAGCTCGGTTCGACAACAATCACTTCATCCCCGGAATTGATAATCGCTCTTAATGCGATGTCTAACGCCTGGCTTCCCCCGACAGTTACAATAATTTCTGTCTTCGGACAATATTCAACTCCAAAATACTTATATATATATTGGCTGATTTCTTCACGAAGCTCCAGGAGCCCTGCGTTAGCTGTGTAAGATGTGTACCCTTGTTCAAGCGAAAGTATTGCTGCTTCCCTTACTGACCATGAAGTTACAAAATCAGGCTCACCTACTCCAAGGGATATGACGCCTTCCATTCCCGCAGCCAGATCAAAAAAACGGCGGATTCCGGAAGGCTTAATTTGATCAACTGTTTTTGACAAATATGTTTTCGTTTGTTCCATTATGGCGACACCACTATTCTTTTATCATCATCTGTCTGTTCAAAAATCGTTCCATCATGCTTATATTTTTTCAAAATAAAATGAGTTGTTGTGGAAATGACAGAATCCAAAGTCGACAGCTTCTCCGATACAAAACGGGCCACTTCATTCATCGAGCGGCCTTCAATAACAACAGAAAGATCATAGGCGCCTGACATTAAATAAACGGACTTTACCTCTTTAAATCGGTAAATTCGCTCAGCAACTTCATCGAAACCAACACCCCGCTTCGGAGTAACCTTCACATCGATCATGGCAGTGACCCCTTCATGACCATCAATTTTTGACCAGTCAATGACGGTTGGATAGCTGACAATTATCTTTAAGTCTTCCAATTTTCCGATAATCTTAATTGTTTCTTCACAGTCAAGACCCGCCATTTTTGATAAATCTTCGATCGAAATGCGCGCATTCTTTTCCAAAATCTCGACAATTTCCAGCTCTTTTTCATTTAATTTCATAGGAAACCCCTCTCAATATATTCCGTATTGTCAAAAATTTTTAGATAAAATTTGGATAATTTATTGATATTTAAGGTTTTATAAACAAAAAACTTGCCACCCCCATTGTTTTAGGGTATTAGTGAGGTAACCACACACACACCAATCCTAAAACAAGGAAGTGACAAGTTGTTACCTCAATTATTAACCTATTTGCTTGAATATATCAAGCACCAAGATCAAATGATTCGAACATTACTTACTCTTCTAATTGGAAAAAACATGTTTGATAAGCCAACAGAAAAGCCTGTAAATAAGCCTTATCAAAAACTTCAGGTGGATGAGCTACCGATTATTGAAACTCTACAAAAGCTTGATTATCAAATTCTTCTCACAGAATATTTGGAGAAGAACGGGAAACCTCTCAAACCTGTTCAGAGGCGTTCCCATTCAAAAGGTAAGGTACCTTCATCCATGAAATGTCCAAGGTGTGGTGCTCCGTCCGATTATCTTTATGCCAATAACGGAGGCAAAGGACAGTATCAATGTAAGGTGTGTGCGTGTCTGTTTAATAAAAAGAACCAATATGCCAAAGAGGCTGTACTCAAATGCCCACACTGTTCTAAAACACTCGAGAAGATCAAGGAAAGAAAAGATTTTCTCGTATTTAAGTGCAAAAACAATGACTGTCCGTATTACAAAAAGAAACTGCAAGGAATGTCTAAAAAAGAGAAAAAGCAGTTCGAAAAGGATCCTCAGTCTTTTAAAGTTCGATACATATTCCGTCAGTTTCAAATTGATTATCAGCCGTTAGCTAAACATTCACCTAAGAAGCCAAAAGTGGATTTGTCCAGGCTTCATGTGTCACCGCATACATTAGGACTCATTTTAACTTACCATGTTAACTATGGCCTATCAGCTCGGAAAACAGCTGCACTGATGAAGGATGTTCACGGTGTAAACATCTCTCACCAGAGTATATTGAATTACGAAAACAGCGTAGCACTGATGCTCAAACCTTATGTGGATCATTATCCTTATGAGCTCTCTGATCAATTCTGCGGAGACGAAACATACATAAAGGTGAATGGCCGTTGGCATTATCTTTTTTTCTTTTTTGATGCGGTAAAGAAGATTATTCTGTCCTACCCTGTTTCTCCAAATCGTGATACGGTGTCTGCCATCCGTGCGATTGATGAGGTCTTATGGAAGATGAAAGAGATCCCGGAAGACCTCACCTTTGTCGTAGATGGCAATCCAATTTACCTTTTAGCACAACACTTTTTTGCCCAACACGGTATTACATTTGATGTGAAGCAGGTCATTGGACTAACCAACGAAGACCTGGTTTCCACGGAATACAGACCGCTAAAACAAATCATTGAAAGACTGAATCGAACATTTAAGGGCAATTACAGATCGACACACGGATTTGGATCCGATCACGGATCCGTTTCTTATGTGACCTTGTTTGTAGCTTACTTTAACTTCTTGCGGCCACATTCAGCCCTAGAAGGCAAAGTGCCTGTAGTTATTCCAGAACTAAAAGAACTGCCGAATATGCCTGCACGTTGGACAAAACTGATTGGTTTAGCTCAACAATGGCTAGTAGAGCAAACTGCCTAACTTTTTGTTTAGCAGAGCCCTTACCAGCATCGGCGAAGCGAACTCTTGACAAACCGAACCAGTCAATGGTTTAAAATGGGAATTGGCAAGGGCTTCTTTGGTGTGCCTTCTTTTTGTTCCCTTCGCCCTTGTTGGTTCAAAATTAAACCATTGACGTGTTTGTCAAGAGCGATTGCGGCGGCATTTTCTCTATTTTCGGTAGAACACATCCTTCCAATACTGAGTTTTCATAGAACTTTTGACACTACCATATATTCGTTGAAATAATTACATTATAGCAAAAATTCAGTTTAGAAAAGCATTACCTTAAGTTTATTTTTTCAAAATAATTATTGTATATGAGTGAAGTTAAAAATAGCGGGGAAAATAAAGAAGAGTTCAATTTGGAAAGATTGTTTGCAGGAGTGAAGGCTAGAGTGTATAGATCCGTTTTTAACGACAGCAGAAACATTAATGGAATTGATGTATATTATGAATATTACCTCAATGAACAATCAAACGAAACGATCGTATTGCTGCACGGTTTTCTTTCGTCTACTTTCAGTTTTCGCAGACTGATTCCGCTGTTGAACGAAGACTTTAATGTGATTTCAATTGATCTTCCCCCTTTCGGAAAAAGCGGAAAATCTTACAATTTTATCTATTCTTATGAAAATATTGCACGAACAGTTATCAGCCTTTTAGAATCGCTTGATATTAGGAAAATATCTGTGACCGGCCATTCAATGGGAGGGCAAATTTCCTTAAAAATCGCCTCCCTCCGTCCGGATTTAGTAAAAAAAGCAGTACTGCTTTGCAGCTCTGCTTACTTAAAACGATCTAAATTGCCGTTGATTTTATCAAGTTATATTCCATATTTTCATTTATATGTAAAAATGTGGCTCATAAAGTCAGGAGTACGAAATAACTTGCAGAATGTAGTGTATGATCACTCGTTAATTGATGAGGAAATGATGTACGGTTACATGAAGCCCTTTTTAGAGGAAGATATTTTCAAAGCGATAGCAAGGATGATCAGAGACAGGGAAGGCGATCTGCATTCAAATGCCCTGAAGCAGATTGAAACCCCGTGCTTATTAATTTGGGGTGAGCATGATAAAGTTGTCCCACTTTCTGTAGGAAAAAGATTAACAAACGAATTGAATAATTCTAAGCTTATTATCTTAAAAAATACAGGGCACCTATTGCCGGAGGAACGACCGGATGAAGTGTATCGGCATATTAAGGAATTTATATATAGTTAGAATTTTGGAACATAAATAAAAGAGGCTGACTCATAAGGGTCTGGCTCCTTCCAACAGTGATTTATGTTTGTCTTTATGTTTTATTGGCGGAGTCTAACCCTTTGTTTTAATTCAGCCTCTTTTTGGTTATGATACTTTTGATTCATTTTCCCCTGCAATAGACAGCTTTTCTTTTGAAAACAACCACCCGCAAACAGCAATTAAGATTAAAACGGCATAGAACGTAATTTTCCATTCATGCGATGTTGCAAAACTTTCAGGCAGCACATTAAGAGCATGATGCGACAACGTATAGACAGCAAGCTTAACGCCCACCCATCCGACAATAATAAACGCAGCAATCTCCAAACCGGGACGCTTTTGCAGCAAATTGACGAAGACATTTGCCGCGAATCTTATTATTATTAAACCAATCATTCCTCCTGCAAAGACGACAAGGAATTTTCCTCCGTCCAATCCTCCGATATTTGGCAGCGGGGTGTCTGGCAAAGTTACGGCAAGGGCAACCGCAGCTAATATGGAATCTACTGCAAATGCGATATCTGCTAACTCGACCTTAATAACGGTCGTCCAAAAACTTGAACCTTTTTTAACTTCTTTCTGATCTTTCTGATTGATTCTCCCATTAACAATCTTTCGGAAAATATGATTAATCGCCATAAATAATAAATAAGTTGCACCGATAGCCTGAACCTGCCATACATCAACAAGATACGATATGGCAAACAGCGATGCGAATCGGAATACGAATGCACCTGCAAGCCCATAAAATAACGCTTTTTTCCGATCCTTTTCCGGCAAATGCTTTACCATAATCGCCAGCACCAATGCATTATCGGCTGCCAAAAGCCCTTCTAATAACACGAGCACTATCAAAACCCAACCATACTCCATTAAAAGTGATAAATCCAAGTAAAAATCCTCCTCCATAAATCATTAATTTTTTAATTCCTTTATGCCTTTTCAAATAACATAAAAAGGCCCTTACCTGAATCCGGTAAAGGCCTCAAAAATATAAAAAGACCTTTACCATGAAGTAAAGGTCTTGCCTGCAACATAAGTGTTGCCAATAAAGCCGGAGATGCGTATCTCGAAATGACGACTTTATTGTACAGCTACTCCCCTTTAAAAAGAAATATTTATTTAATTTCAATATACAATGAAATTCCAATAATGTAAAGAATTTTATTTACACTACTTTCTCAGATTTAATCAAGGCGCTTTTTTATTTACTGTTCGCCTTGTTTGTCATCCTGTGCTTTTTTCTGCTCTGTTTGTCCTTTGTCATTTGAAATTTTTCCACACGCAATCCTTGATCCGGAATCTCCGGCAGGCTGAGTCATTCCATCATCTTTTTCTTCGTGTATAACAATGGATGTTCCCTCTTTCGTAAACAAGGAAGTTTTTCCATTTTGCAATGTAACTTGTGGAGCCATAATTTCGGCCTTAGCCTTTCCGTCATCTTCAACAATCAAATTTGGAAGATCTCCGGCATGAGCTCCTTTAGGGTGCAGCAGGCCATGCTGTTTATTATCAGGATCAAAATGATTTCCGGCCGATTGAAAATCCGGCGGTTCACATTTGCCTGTTTCATGAATGTGCATTGCGTGCTCACCAGGTGGCAGCCCCTCAAGATTGACCTCCAGCTTAACACCTGAAGCCTGCTCCGTTATTTTTATTTTTCCAAGCGAATCGCCTACAGTGTTAAACATTTCTACATCAACACTTTTAGGATTATCCTCTGCACACCCCGCCAAAAGAATCATTAGAATGATCATCCATCCTTTTTTCATGGGAATTTTCCTCCATCAAGACAATTTGTCTCTATTCTTGCCTTTTTAATAAATACTTAAACGAACAGACACATGTCTTTCTAAGGATAAAAAACGTACATGAGCTTTATTCTCCCAACCCTAACATGGAAATAACCTTCATATTAAAACATAATAAACCGGTGTGAGAGTTGCCAGGTTTTAAATATTTACTAATCTAAACATGTATTTTGCTCAAGCAGGTTGGCATTTCTATCTTTGTTAGCGCAGCTCCTCCCTTTTCCACAAAAAAAGAACAGCTTATTTGGCTGTTCCATTTTGATCCTTCTGTTCTAAAATTCGTTTTTCCAGTTCTTTGCTTTTTTCTTCTTCCTTCCTGGAATAGATGACGATAAAGCGAAATGTAATAATACAAGCAATAAAAAAGATCATGAAAGAAATCGCAGCCGGTATATACTCTGACTTGTCTTCCGGGAAATATAAAAACAGTGATAAAACGTACCATTGAATCATAATGCTTCTTCCTTTCTGCCATTTTAGCAGTGATTCAATGAAATATTATAACAATTATTTTTGTCTTCACCAACTGTAAAGAGTAAACTCCAAATCACTTCCCCTGCGTGCGATCCAAATTTTCAGCTATTTTAAAACGGTAATCTTATTAATGACAACATCTTCTTTCGGTTTATCGTGAAGCCCCGTCGGAGTGTTTGCGATTTTATCCACAACATCCATACCTTCTATAACCTGCCCAAAAACAGTATGGCGAAAATCAAGCCATGGTGTTCCGCCATTTTCATAAGCTTCAATAATTTCCTCCGGGTAGCCAGCTTGTACCATCTGGCTCTTCAAACCCGGATCAACAAAGTTGTTTTGAACAATAAAGAATTGGCTTCCGTTCGTATTTGGTCCTGCATTTGCCATCGATAATGCTCCGCGGATATTGAATAACCGGTCTGAAAATTCATCTTCAAAAGGATGGCCGTAAATACTTTCTCCTCCGGTTCCATTTCCTTTTGGATCCCCGCCCTGAATCATAAAATCTTTAATGACGCGATGGAAAATCAAGCCGTTATAATAGCCGCTTTCACTGTGAGTGATAAAATTTTCTACTGTTTTTGGAGCATATTCAGGAAAAAGCTTAATCTTAATTGTCCCCATGGAAGTTTCCATTTCCACTAATCTTTCATTTTCCAATACTTCTGTTTTCAACTGAGGATAGACCACTGTTCCATTCCCTTCTTTCTTTTCAGCTTATAGTTTGTTTTTTGTTCTTCTGTTTTGACTCACTTGCTAGATTTTAAGCAGAATTTAATCCCTTTTAAACTGTCCTGCATGCGGCCAATGATAGCACAACTTTTAGCAAATAAGCAACTAAACGCATCATCATATTTCTTCCCTCCAATCTTAACCTGATTTTATCTTATAAAACTCGGACAGTTTCCTTTCTTAAATTCTTGCAGACGGTTCTGCATGGGCACAGAGAAGCTTAGAAAATATTGAGTCTTTGGAAAAAGATTATATTAAATAATTGGTGACAGCTCATTAATTTAATATTGGCGCCAAAAGAAAAAACTGCGGTATGGTACAAAAAAATTATTGTTGAACTTTGTGTTTGAGGGCGCCGAAGACAATACAAATGGCTTCGGAAGCCCTATCCGTTTATTTTTTCTTGATTACTGCTACTGTACACCTCGAGATGCAAATAAGCTTTTCCTGTTCATCAACGATTTTGATATCCCAAACCATTGTTGTTCTGCCTCTATGTAAAACCTCTCCATGCGCAGTAACGATCCCGTCTGTTTTCGGACACACATGATTGGCGTTAATTTCAAGTCCGGCAACTGCCTCTGTTTCCTTATCAACAAGTTCATAAGCTCCGAGACTGGCAACTGTTTCCGCAAGAGCAACAGAGGCTCCTCCATGAAGTAATCCAAATGGCTGCTTCGTCCGTTCGTCAACGGGCATCGTTGCTGTTACTTTGCCTTTTTCAAGCTCTGTAATCTCAATTCCTAATGCATTAATCAGAGTATTTTTAATCTCCACTCCAATACCCCTCCTGTTATTCGAAAATTATCAAATTCAGTATAACTACCAACAATCAAAATTTCTTTAAAAAGACTGGCCATGCATTTTCTGCTTTCTTTTCTTATTTATTTTTACTATCACAAAAAACGTAAAAATAACCGCAACAAGGATTAGCAATTCTTTTCCATAGTGCATGATTGTATCGATATGATCTCCAAATAAATAACCTAAAGTGAAAACGACTGACAACCATAGTAAAGCCCCAATATAGGCAAAAAAAGCAAACGATTTATATGGCAGCCTGCTGGAACCATATATAAATGGAACAAAATTCCGAATTCCCGGCAAAAAATAACTGAATAAAAGAGAGTAAGAATGATATTTTTCTATTAGGTGCAAAGAAACAGAAATGGAATGGGCAAACCTCTTCCTTTTTTCTAAGAAGCGAAGCAGCGGTCTGCCTAAAAAACGCCCTAATAAATAGATCGTCGTTAACGCTAACAAAATTCCCGCATATGAAGCTATGAAAGTTAATAATGGATTAAGAATCTTCCTGAAAGATGCGAAGCCGACTGTCATAATAATGACTTCATTCGGGACGGGCATTCCAAATATACCCAGCCAAAGCCAGAAAAATAGCCCGGCATATCCGCCTTCTTCAATGATACTTAAAATAAAATCTAGATCCATGCAGTGTTCCTCCTCTTTACGGCACTGTCAATTTCAAAAAAATTGTTCCTATAATTTCTATTTTTATTTCCCATTTTCCTTTATTAAAAACTTAATACAGGTCAATTATTCAAAAGATCGCAAAGAATGTGGATAAGTTCGATTGAATATATTGATAAAGGTGTAATGATAAGAAAAAATGAAAGGGGGATGGTCATGTACCCCTATGACAACAAAAAAAATTTCCATTCAAATTTTCACTTTAATCCTTACGTATTTCCATATAACCAATATCCCGCAAATTATGACCGGTTTTATCCATACCGAACAAACCCTCCTGTAGATCCAAAATTGTTGATGGATTCCGCGAAACAAATGAAGTTCATAATGAGCGATGCGCTACGTGTAGTTGATAAGATCTCCAACTCGAAAAAATTCTCTTATGATTTAATGAATGCAGCCCAAGAATCCAAAACTGAAGTCGTAAAAAGTTTGATTCAATCAACTGGTGTAAATGGAATGCCATCCTTTAAATTCAATCCCGACGGCCTTCATTTGCTTTTCGAAGGAAAAGTGGATAATGTTGACTGTTGCCATTTAATTTTACAATTAAGATGGATGTAGGCGTGCTAGCGCTTTAAAGTTGAATATAGTAATTTCCGATCGATCAACTATTTAAAAAAAGGCTGTCTCATAAGCCCAAGGGTCAGACCACTAGCCTTGCAAAGGTTACAAATTCAGGAAAATAAAAAAAGGTTTACTAAAAAGAAAAAAACTCCTATTGTAGAATTGTTAGCTTGTTGTCCCATCAACAAGTTTTCTACAAAGGAGTTTTTATCATGAGCAATGTAAATATAGCTCAACCATCTGTTGTTCGTCAATGTTTTTCCCTTTTATCTACGGAAAAGCTTTCCTGTCCTCTTTTAAACTATGATCAAAAAAAATTAAGAGCTGATGCCCTTGTAAAAATTTTTGTTGCTGCTCAGCTGGGTAATTGGAGCTCATATACTGATATAGAGGAGAAATTACGGGCTGATAAAGACCTCATGAAAAGCCTAAATTTAGAAAGCATAAGTGGTTCACAACTAAGCCGTAGGATAAATGAATTACCAACTGAATGGGTACAAGATCTTTTTTTTCGAGTGGTCAAAGATATTGAAATTCAAACTAGAAATTTATCTGGTCTACCAAAGGGAATTGGGAGATTAGCCATAATTGACTCTTCTTCCTTTAAGCTGCCTGAACAGTTAGCTAACTGGGCTTATGTATCAAAAAATTCTACTCAGGTAAAAATGCACACCCGTTTAGTGGTAGCTTCTCCAGACATTGCTTTTCCAGACCAAATTATTCCATCAACTGGAAATGTCAGTGATTTTGAAGGTTCCGACTTCCTTGTGGTTGAATCTGATTCAACTTACGTCATGGATCGTGGATATGCTTCTCATAAAAAAATCAATAACTGGGCGGAACGTGGTATTTCTTTCATTGTAAGAATTAAAGAGCAGCACAAGGTAATCTATCTCGATAGAAAAATTTTAAACCATCCGTTGATTCGTATGGATGCGACAGTAAAGATTGGTGTAACCTCGAACGAGAAATTGCACCCGGTACGTCTCGTCGAATTTTTTGATGAAGAAGGACATCTATACCGAATTATTACCACACGCTTTGACTTACCGCCTGAACAAATAATGGAAATCTACCGTCATCGGTGGGCGATTGAGATCTTCTTTAGATGGATTAAACAACATCTTCGTTCAACCAAAATTTGGAGTACAAAACCCCAAGGAATCTGGAATCAGATGTTTCTTTCGCTGATTGCCTATGGGCTAGTACTACAAATAAAACTAAAGACACAAACGAAAAAAACAATATGGGGAGTACTGCGGTTAATCCGAACCTATTTACATTTATCTTGGCAGGAATTTGAAAAAGAACTGAATCGAAGGTGTACAAGGACATCAAAAGGGCGACAAAAAGTACCTAAAAAAAAGGAAGAAGACTTAGTTTTTGCAGAAAAAGTAGCAATGATAAAGCCAAAAAAGGAAAAATAATAAACGAAGTATAAATTACAATTAATATACATAAATTCAAATAAATGGGACAAAAAAGGCTAACTTAAATGGAGTTAGCCTTTTTTGCATCTAGATTAAAAAAGATTATGTTAAATAAAGTAAAATATTGAATTTATTTACTTTTATGCAAGGCTAGTGGGGTCAGACCCCATAACACAATATATAGGACATAATATTGGATAAATGTGCTATATATTGATAAATGCGCATGGGGTCAGACCCTTATGAGACGGCCTCTTTTTCTCCATTTATGAGCATTAGTATGGATATCCGCCTACATATCCATAATATGGTGGATAGTAAGGATATGGCGGGAAAAAAGGATATGGCGGATAGAAGTATGGCCGAGGATAAAAAAGCGCTCCTGCCGCAAGTCCTCCTAAGAGCCCTCCAAGGAACGGCGCTCCAAAGAAAAATCCTCTTCTGACAGGTCCATACGGAATTCTATAATCATGCATCCGGGTAACCTCCTTTTCATTCTGCCCTACATTACTACATATGCATTTGTACCAATTTTGGAGTGGGCAAATGTACAGGATTCATCTAACCTCTCATACACGGTTTTTAAAATGCGTAAAAAGTATCTTAATTCATCAAAAATGAACTATTCATCAAATGAAGAGTTCTCCGGATAGGCTTCCAGTAAATTGCTGGCGATGAAGTTAAAGTCATCTCATATCGAACGCTTTTATTATTAAGCTCGGGATACAATTGGAAATCAAATGTGTCCTCGATCCATTCCTCAGTAAACGAGAGCCCCTTTTTGGTAATTTACAAAATTATTGATTTTTTTCCAAAATTATTAGTGATTTTTCCAAAATTAACTCCAATTTTTCCAAGAATATTTGATCATTTTCCAAAATTATTTAAAGTTTTTACAAAATTAGCTTCTTCCAGCTGGCAGGATTTTTTCAACATCAATAGAATTAATATATAAAATGAATAAGGAGTGATTCAATTGATTGCCAAACAGCGAAAAATTCCTATCCGGATCCAAATTTACGAGGCACTGCTCAGGCGCCTTCCAAAAAATCATCCAAAACGGCCTGAAATAGAAGAGGATGCTCTAAAAAGACAGGCTGGATATAAGGGAGAACAGGCGCTGGACTTCTATTTGAACTTACTTCCTGAAAAAGACTATACTATCTTCCATGATCTTCGTCTTCCCTATGGAAATTCCCACTTTCAAATTGATACCCTTCTCCTCTCCTCTACATTTGCGCTCATTCTCGAGGTCAAAAACATTTCAGGAACATTAATTTTTGATCGAACCTTTAACCAATTGATCCGCATCACCGGCGATAAGGAGGAAAGTTTTCCTGATCCTTTATCACAAGTGTACAATCAGCATTATCAATTTAAAAATTGGATGGAGAAAAGAAAAATTCCAGAATTGCCAATCGAATATCTCGTTGTCATAAGTAACTCTTCATCTATAATAAAAATTTCAGGGAACTCGAACATTTATCGAAAAATTTGTCCTGTTGGAGATCTATTAAGAAGGATAAATGAAATTTCAAAAATTTACAAATCAATAATTATTACTCAAAAAGAGATCCGAAGAATATCACAGTTTCTATTAAAAAATCACTCAGAGCCTTCATATGATATTACTCAAATATATGGAATATCAAAAAAAGAAATCTCCACCGGTGTCCAATGTCCTTCGTGCTTTACAATGCCAATGATTCGAAAACACGGTACATGGGAGTGCCCGCTTTGCCAAACACGTTCCAAAACAGCTCATGTACAAGCTTTGCAAGACTATTTCCTTCTTATCGATTCTTCCATTACAAACAAACAGTTTCGCGACTTCCTCCATCTCCATTCCATAAATACCGCTAATTATTTGTTATCTTCCATGAATCTATGTACTTCCGGTTCGACAAAATCAAGGTTATATCACGACAATCAACAGGATTGAGGTTCTGGAGGTATGAGTTCTCAGTATATCACAATATGAACTAGCTTGAGACTCCAACTGACCGCTATTTCCTTTGTTAACTTGATAACGCATAGAAAAACCCCGAATCATTTAAACTCCGGGGTTTCATTTCATCCTATAAGTATCAAACTGCGAAATAGCAAGAATTTCAATTTCCGCCGCTTTTCCGATTCATTGGTCTTATAATGTTTCAAACCGCTCAACAAGCAATGCCAATGTACGGGTCATGACACCTGTAGCGCCGGAAGGCCCAAGATCATGTTCCTTATTTGTCGTTGCTGTTCCAGCAATATCTAAATGCACCCATGGGGTGTCTTCAGCAAATTCGCCGACGAAGGCGCCTCCCATGATGGCATGGCCTTCTCTCCCTGGAGAGTTATTTAAATCTGCAATCTTGCTGCTTCGTACTCTTTCTTTATCCCTCTCAAAGAGTGGAAGCCGCCAAATAGGTTCACCTGCTTCGTGAGATGCTTCCAGAACTTGCTCAAAAAATGCTTCGTTGTTCGTCAACGCACCCGTAGTTTCTGTACCAAGGGCAATAATGACCCCGCCGGTAAGGGTGGCTACATCCACTAAATAATCTGCACCTTGATGCTTCGCATACGTCACTGCGTCAGCCAAAGCAAGGCGCCCTTCAGCATCGGTATTTAATACTTCAATCGTTTTTCCACTCATAGAGGTAATCACATCATCAGGTTTAAACGCTGAACCACTTATCATGTTGTCAGTCGATGGAATCACCGCTACCACGTTTTGTTCCGGCTTCAACTCTCCGATGATTTCCATTGCTCCAAGAACAGCAGCTGCTCCGCCCATATCGGTTTTCATGCCGACAATTCCATCTTTCGGTTTTAGCGAGTAGCCTCCTGTATCAAAGGTAATTCCTTTGCCGACGAGTCCAATCACATCTTTCCATTCATCCTTGCCCTGATATTTCAAAACGATCATTTTCGGAGGTTCAGCCGATCCTTGATTGACAGCTAGAAGCGCGCCCATTCCAAGTTTGATCATGTCTTCTTTCTCTAAAATTTCCACTTTAAAATCATATTTTTCAGCAAGTTCTTTTGCATAGTTTGCCATTTCTGTTGCGGTAAGTTTGTTGCCAGGCATATTCACAAGCGTGCGAGCTGAATTTGTTCCTCTACCGTACGCAAATCCAACCGTCAGTGAAGCCCTGATTTCATTCTCAACCGCTCCCCCGGCATATACATTAATGGTTTCAAGCTTGATTGCAGGTTCATTGGATTTTTGTTTATAACCTTTAAATTGATACGTTGCAAGGGCAAATGACTCACTTACAGCGTGTGCGGCATCTTGTACGTCAACTGACCCTGCCGTAAATGAATCAAGAAAAATCGCCGTTTCACACAGCTTCGCTTCCTTAATTTTCTTAAAGGTTCTTCCAAGTGCTTCTTTAAGAAATTCAAAGCTGAATTTCATTTCATTTCCTAACCCGACAAAAATTAATCTTTTTGCTCCGGATTTTCCAAAAGTATGTATGACTGAAATAACTTTTTTCTTTGCTGAAATATCCCCGCTTTTTACTAGTCCGATTAATTGGCCTTCAAATATCTTGTCTAAATCAGCCAATCTTCCATCAAATATTGTTGGCTTATCAAATATACCAATGACGAGGCTCTCATGCTCGTTTGCAAAATCAATTTCTTTTTTCACTTGAAACATCTTTTTCACCCCTAAATAATATGTTCTATTATGGTATATTAACAAGAAGCATCGAATGTATTAATATCATCTTATCAAACTTTGTATCTAGCTTTCATTTTTTCGTATCTCAAACAAGTAAAAAATGAAATAGCAAAAGGTGGTTTCTAAATGGAAATTATTTAAATTTTCCGTTTTGGGCCTCAATTGCTTTGATAAGGCAAATATACCTATCGAAGTCTTTTTGGCGGGCTGACAGGCATCCTTTTAACACTGTCTTTGCACTTTATCTTATTAATTAAAATAGGTGATATGAATGAAAGTTATTTCATTATGTCCAAGCAACACTGAAGTTCTTGGATACTTGGGTCTGGCTGGCCAGCTAATTGGAGTTGATGATTATTCTGACTGGCCTGAGCAGGTTCATCATCTGCCGAGACTCGGACCTGATTTATCCATCAATATGGATATGGTTGAGGAGCTGAACCCAGACCTTGTCATTGCGTCATTAAGTGTTCCCGGAATGGAAAAAAACGTGGAAGAGCTTAAAAAGCGGAAAATCCCTCATATTATTTTAAATCCTCAGAGCCTTACTGACATTCAAAATGATCTGGTGGCAACCGGAAAGCTTTAAATGAGTATGAGAGAGGATTAGAGGCCGCAAAAAAATTTCAATCCAACATCGAGGATTTAAAAAAGAAAGCAGGAACCGTTCACAAAAAGCGCCCTACCCTTTACTGGGAATGGTGGCCGAAGCCTGTTTTCACTCCAGGTAAGTTGAACTGGCTGACAGAAATCAGCGAATTAGTCGGCGCAGAGAATCTATTTAAAGATATCAAATTAGCCAGCGTACAAACGGATTGGCAAGACGTTTATGAACGAAACCCGGATTATATATGCCTTGCCTTGGTAGGAGTCCGGAAGGAAAAAGTGAAGCCGGAAATTTTGTTAAAGCGTCCAGGATGGAAGGATTTAAAAGCGATAAAAGAAGGTAATGTATTCGTTTTAGAGGAAGAACTGTTTTGCAGACCTTCTCCACGTCTTTTGAAAGGAGCAGAAAAACTGCTGTCTCTTCTAACTGAAAAACAAACAAGCTAAATAACAAACAGGCACTGCCACAATTGGAATGCCTGTTTGCTTTTGGATATTTTTTTGCTATGTACTTATATTTAAGAATACCATATTACTTTCTTTCCGTTTTAATATATTGCTGGCGAAAAACTTGCATAGATTTATTTTCGTTCAGTTTTGATAATTCCTGCTCGGTCAGTGTTCCATCGCCAAGCTTTACGATATAAACATCAAGAGTTTGCTTTCCCCATTGGTTATAAACATCATCCACGGTTTCATAATAAAGATCGACTCTGTTCCCTTTAATGGCCCCGCCTTTATCTGCTACTACTCCGTAACCGTATCCCGGGACAAAAAGGATCGTTCCAATTGGGAATACATTTAGGTCTGCAGCAACTGTCGAGAATAAATCCCGTTTTACCTTTACACCTGAATAAGTAATCCCATACCCAGGGTGATCGGGGTTTTTCCCGGTGGATTCATACCCGGCTGTATACCCTGTAGCAACAACGGTTTTCTTTGGATATTTCGACCAGTCAAACGCTTCTTCCAGTTTCGGCGGAGTTCCCGCTACCGCTTCACTGGATGATATTTGCAGCTTAGGCTGGGCGATCCTATTAATAAATTTTAACGCGAGTCCAATAGGTTTTCTTTCATGATCATGAAAAATTTTTTCAGCTTCCTCATGTTGTCCTTTGCCAGGAAACATAAATGAAACAATCGACATTGCTTTCACACCGGAAAATGATTGGAATGTCGTTAATAACGCTGCTGAAAATAACATTGTCATTATGAAACGTCTCGTCCATTTTTTTATGCCATTCATAAAAATATTTTCACTCCTCCCAAGACTATTCATCTCCAATAATTTCAACAAATATTCATCTCAGGAGGAAAAAACAAACAATACGAGTCGGCAGACTCATATTTTAGTTATTTCTTGTTTATAATTAATTTTGAGTCAAAATAGCAGCAAAATGAAAAAAAGGCTGTCTCAAAGCCTAAGGGTCAGACCCTTATGAGACAGCCTCTTTCTAGAACATTCGATATCCTTTTTTTCTAAGCAGTTTGATTGTAATCCCAGCCATAATAGCACCTGCAAAGCCGCTGCTTAAGATTAATATATCAGCGACCGCAAGATTTACAACCCGCCTTCCTAATTCAGCGATCGTCTCCTTGAAGTTTGTAAAATACTCGATAAAACGGACATTATCAATAATAAAAATTGCAACGATCGGATAAATTATCGCCATAATCCAGGACATTCTCAGAAGCATATTTAACAAAAAACCGATTCCAAAAAATAAGACAAAAAATAAAAGCATTGATATAATCAATGTGACAATTGTCAGTTCCAACGGTTACTCCTCCCTCAAGCCATCAATTTTTAGTGTACTAAACGGAGCTTTAGGGAGTCAAATTTATTCTTTATTATTCTTAAATTTTCAGAAATTATAAAAATAATTTATAAGATGTATACTCAAATTGATCTCCGGGATTAATCCCATCGATTAAAGGTTTTGCGGAAGTTTCTGTTAAATTCAGAAGGTATTGAAGGAGAACAGAGGTTTCTTCCGTTTGGTTAAGCAGTTTCTCGGGATTCATAAACTTTGCATCGAGCAGTTCATTTTCCTGTATTTTGATCGTCTGTTCACCTTTCTTCTCCAGTAAAAAAAGGATCATAGTATCGCTTATTTCTCCTCTAATTACCCCTGTGCGCAAGCCAATCATCCCGATTAATTCAGACTTTATCCCCGTCTCTTCAAATACTTCACGAATGGCTGCTTCATCGGCCGTTTCATTGGCATCTACAAAACCTGCAGGCAGGGACCATTTCCCTTTAAGCCCGCCGTACTTTTTTTTAACGACGAGCCATTCTCCGGTTTTGTTCTTTACCAAGCCGGATACTCCAAGCCAAACATTGCCCCTTTTACTTTCACCCATATGGACACCTCTTTAAGTGATTGTCATATTTTTTAACAAAAAAAGAGCAGACCTAAACCTTTAAGTCTGCCATAACCGAATAAATTAAAATACGTTAAATTTTCCTTTTTTCAATACGAGTGATGTACCGCCAATCTTGTAAAGCGCACGATTATCGATCATTTTCTTCATAAATGCAGCTCTGCTGCCAACCATTTTCTTGCCAAATACAATACCAATTGCATCATCATCGCCTAATGAACATACTGTTCCTTTAATATCAGGTTTAAATGCCTCAAGCTCTTTATTACGAATCAGAGCAACAAGATTTCTTGCACAAACTTCACCTTGCTGCATCGCAATTTGAGCAGTAGGAGGATATGGTCGATTAATTTCTTCATTAATGATTAAAGCGCAGTCACCAATGATAAACACATTGTCATGTCCAGGGGCTCTTAGGTCAGGCTCCACTTTTACACGGGCGCGCATCGCTTCAAATCCGGATTTTTCAATAATAGCGCTTCCTCTTACACCAGCTGCCCAGACAACTGTGCCTGCTTTAATTTCCTCTAGTTCATCTTCACCTTTTGCAACAAGAATTCCTTCAGGTGTACATTCTTTGATAGGGGTACCAATTCGGAACTCGACACCTTTGCTTTCTAATCTTGACATTGCGTACTTAACCAGCTCAGGATCAAAGCCAGGAAGAGCTGATGGAGCTGCTTCAACACAGATTATTTTTACTTTATTAATGTCAACATCGTATTCACGGCATAGTTCAGGAACACGGTTTACTAATTCGCCTAAAAACTCAATTCCTGTAAAACCTGCTCCACCTACAACAATTGTTAAACGTTCATCTTTCTTTTCCACTTCGTTGTTATAAGTTGCAAACTGATATTCAATATGCTCGCGGATTCGTCTCGCAGCATTCACATTAGAAATTGAGAACGCAAATTCTTTCATCCCTTTAATGCCGAAAGTTTCAGATTCACCGCCAACAGCAACGACTAAATAATCGTAATCTAGTTCGCGGTCCTCAAGAAGCACTTTATTTTCAGCAGTCTTAATTTCCACAGCAGTTCCTTTGATGAAATTAACCTTATTACGGTCGATTACATCCTTAACATCGTAGCGAACACGATCATGATGCAAAGTACCAGCAGATGCTTCATGCAGCCATGTAGTTTCATAATGGTAAGCATTTTTGTTGACAAGGATGATTTCTGCTTCATTGACCCCGACAAGTTTTTGAAGTCGAGTCGTTGTAACTAATCCACCATATCCGGCACCTAAAATTACGATTTTTGGCTTTCTCAAAGTGTATCACTTCCCCTTTTTTAAAATTTTCGATGGTCGAGACTTTTTCTTATCTTCCTCAAATCTATTTATTTTTGAGAACAAAGAAAAAGTTTGTGAATGGCTTCACGAAGAAATTCAAAAAAACGTTACAAAATTGTCAAAAAATATTAACATAATTCCATAACAACATAATATTAGTTTTATCGACGATTTTCAAGCAATTTTTATATTTTTTAAATATTAAGAATATTGTGAAAATAAATTGGGTTTCATAGTTCTTTCTACATTATTATTACTTTATATTTACTAAATTATCAATTGAGGATTTTTTTCATTTGTGGTATAAATAAAAAACAAAATGTTTACTACATAGATTGGGGGATATGGAGTGCAAGAAGATCAAAAAGTATATGATATTACGATTATTGGCGGCGGTCCCACAGGTTTATTTACTGCTTTTTATGGCGGCATGCGGCAAGCAACCGTAAAAATTATTGAAAGTTTACCGCAGCTCGGCGGGCAATTATCTGCCCTGTATCCTGAAAAATTCATATACGATGTTGCCGGTTTTCCCAAAATCCGTGCCCAAGAGCTCATAAACAACTTAAAAGAGCAAATGGCAAAGTTTAATCCTACTGTCGTTCTTGAACAATCGGTAGACAAGCTGGAAAAACAGCCTGATGGAATTTTTAAATTAACGACCAACAAGGAGGTCCATTATTCCAAAACAATTATCATTACTGCCGGAAACGGAGCATTCCAGCCTCGTCGCTTGGAACTTGACAACGCTGCGCAATATGAAGGAAAAAATCTTCATTACTTCATTGATGATTTAAATCAATTTGCCGGTCAAAAGGTGGTTGTATTTGGAGGGGGAGACTCTGCCGTTGACTGGGCATTAATGTTAGAACCAATCGCGGAAAAGGTTGCAATTGTTCACCGCCGAGATAAATTCCGTGCTCATGAGCACAGTGTTGAAAACTTGAAAAATTCAAAAGTTGAAATTAAGACTCCGTATGTCCCTGCAGAGTTAATCGGTGACAAGGACCAAATTAAGCAAGTCGTTATCCAAGCAGCAAACGGGGAAGAAAAAGAAGTCATTGATGTTGATGCCGTAATCGTTAATTTTGGTTTCGTATCATCCCTCGGCCCTATCAAGGAATGGGGATTAACAATCGAGAAGAATTCAATAGTAGTTAACTCCAAGATGGAAACAAATATCCCCGGGATTTATGCAGCAGGGGACATTTGCACTTATGATGGAAAAGTTAAGCTGATTGCTTGCGGATTTGGAGAAGCTCCAACTGCAGTAAATAACGCAAAAGCCTATATCGATCCGAAAGCAAGAGTACAGCCAATGCACAGTACTTCGATGTTTAACTAATAAAGCGGAAGCCCCGGAGAACAGAATCTGAAGGCAGACATAAAAGGGGCTGACTCATAAAGGTCTGACTCCCACCAGCAATAACAATATATAGAAAGGTTATATTAGTGATTGTCTATATATTATATTGGGGGGTCTGACTATTTTCTTTTGAGTCAGCCCATTTTTTGTATACTCGTTTAACACTCTTCCGGAGTTCCGGCAACTGTTGCTGTGCGGAATGATGAGCCGCATCCGCATGATGCAATTGCATTTGGATTATCAATGGTAAAACCGCCGCCCATTAACGACTGCTTGTAATCAATTTTTGTTCCATTTAAAATCATGGCGCTTTCTTTGTCAACAACAATTTTAATGCCGTGCTGTTCAAATTGGATATCCTCATTTGCCGGCTCGTGCTCAAAGCCCATTCCATAAGAGAGGCCGCTGCAGCCTCCGCCCTTAACTGCAACCCTTAAAAAAGCGCCTTCCTCTTCATTTTGCTTCATCATATCCTTTATTTGAAACGCTGCTGCTTCCGTAATCACAAGAACGTCTTGCATCTGTTTTCCCACCTTTCTAAAAAGTAACTCCTATTATTTATAGTATATACAGAAAGGTTTTAGTACTCAACTATGTTAACTTGAAGAAACTGCATATGTATTACCAATTCTGGCACACTTTTCTCGAAATTCTAGTTCTTTTTTCATAAATATACTGTATAATCATAGTAATAACATAAGCATCTAGAACTATTTACATTTCAAGTAGGTGATATAATGGCCGAGCTTACACCTCTTTACAACAAAACTTACCAATGCGGAATGTGCCAAAACACGTTCTCCACGAAAAAAGTCCGTTCCCGGTTTGTCAAAGTAAAAGACTACGATTCTGACTTCCGTCCTGTTTATGAATCAGATGAAAACAATCCCATCCTTTACTTTATTAATGTTTGCCCTCATTGCGGCTTCTCGTTTTCTGATGATTCTTCACCGTATTTTCCTCCTGGTACGAAAGAAGATATTTCAGAGAAAATTTGCAAACAGTGGATGCCGCAAAATTTTGGCCAAAAGAGAACAGTGATTGATTCGATTAAAACGTATAAGCTCGCTGCATACTGTGCTATTCTAAAAAAAGAAAAACACATTTTTATTGCCGGAATGTATATACGGCTTGCATGGCTGTATCGTTCTATAAATGATGATATTCAAGAACAGCGTTTTATGAAACTTGCGATTAGTGAATACATGGAATCGTACTCTACTGGTGATTTTCAGGGAACTCAAGTATCGGAAATTAAGATTCTCTATTTAATCGGGGAGCTTTCAAGAAGAATTCATAATATCGAACAAGCAACTCAATTTTTTTCAAAAGTCATCGAAAAGCAGAGCCGGACTGTTGAAACAAAAATTGTTGAAATGGCTAGAGAAAGATGGCATGAAATAAGAGAGCTTCAAAGAAATGCATAAAAGGATGGCTCCATAGTTGGCCATCCTTTTTTCTATCAGTACATCGGGTTTTCCTCCAAGAATTGATAGATATTTTCTACCAACTCATCGGGAGTTTCTCCGGTAACAATTTCACCATTTACAAGCGCAAATAAATGTTCTGCACATTTCCCGCAATAACCGAGACAACCATATTCAATAATGTCCAGGTTCGGGTCTCTTTCCAACTGTTCAAGAGCAGCTTGAGAGCCGTTTGCCAAATTGCTGATGCAAAACTCAATGATCGGTTTTATCATCTCCTTCACCTCTCTACAAAAGTTAATGCTACAATTTTTTCTGAAAAATCGCAAGCACCTCGCTTGAGTTGCCAAAGAATTCTTGAGAGGCAGATCAAGTTGTAATTTTTTCTATCTATGACAGGAAGAAATACACTGAAAGAGCTTTGAACAAAATGAAAGAAAACAAATACCACTAATTGTTTGTTCTTGTCAAGTTTTTCATTTATAGATGTTGTGATTTTGTGACAATTTCGTTATACTCATGGTGGAATTGAATTTTACAAAAAAATTCAGTTTATTAGTTTTAATGCAAAGTTTATAGAAAATAAGCGATTCTCTATCAAATGAGACTCTGTAAACGTTAACATTTTTCTTTTCCATTTTTCTATTAATCTGCTTTCCGCTATAAACACGTTTTGCATTTCAAGAACAAGGGGATTTGGAAGATACTTATATGCTTCCATCACAGAAAAAAGGGGTTATTTGCATGAAAAATTTAGTTTTACTAGGCGGCGGCTACGGAGGAATGAGAATACTTCACCGTCTGTTGCCGAATCATTTGCCTGAGGATGTTTCTATTACACTTATCGATCGTGTTCCATACCATTGTTTAAAAACTGAGTATTATGCTCTTGCTGCGGGAACCATTTCAGATCATCACATCCGGGTCCCATTTCCGGAACATCCGCGGTTAAATGTTAAGTTCGGTGAAATTACAGGAATTGACCTTAAGGAAAAAAAGGTATTTTTGAAAGATCAAGAATCGGTTCAATATGATGACCTCGTGATTGGACTTGGCTGTGAAGATAAATATCATAATGTACCTGGAGCCGAACTTTATACTTATAGTATTCAATCCATTGAAAAATCGAGATGCACATATCAGGCCCTTAATAACCTTGAACCAGGATCAACTGTCGCAATTGTCGGGGCAGGATTAAGCGGTGTGGAGTTGGCGAGCGAGTTAAGCGAAAGCCGCGAAGATCTTCACATTATTTTATTTGACAGGGGAAGCCATATATTGTCAGCCTTCCCGAAACGGTTAAGTACTTATGTGGAAAACTGGTTTGACAATCACAATGTAGAAATTGTCAATAACGCAAACATTACGAGAATTGAAGAAAACGTGTTATTTAATCATGGCGAGCCTATTCATTGTGATGCGATCGTATGGACTGCAGGCATTCAGCCGAATAAGGTTGTCAGGGATTTAGATGTCGAAAAGGATAAACAGGGCAGAGTAGTTCTAACTCCTCAGCATAATCTGCCAAATGACGAGAATGTTTATGTAGTAGGCGATTGTGCAAGCCTTCCTCATGCTCCGAGCGCCCAGCTTGCAGAAGCCCAGGCTGAACAGATTGTCCAAGTTCTGTTAAAACGTTGGAACGGCGAACAGCCGCCGGAAAGTTTTCCGCCAATCAAACTAAAAGGTATTCTCGGGTCCCTTGGCAGAAAACACGGTTTTGGCCTAGTCGCAGAGCGCCCCATTACAGGCCGTGTACCCCGCCTGCTTAAATCAGGGGTGCTGTGGATGTATAAGTATCATAATGGATGACAAATTAAAAACACTGAGGCTGACTCACTAAAGGTCTGACTCCCTCCAATAATGACAATATAAAGGCCGGTTTTATTAGTATCTATCTATTTATTGTATTGGAGGGGTTTGACCATTTTTATGAGTCAGCCTCTTTATTTTGTTCAATAAATGAATTGCTATTTCGTTATGATTACAAATTTTTCGCAAAAAAAATTTAAAATATTTGTAACATTTATGAAGATCTTTCGTCTTTTTTTGTGAATAAAAATCGGGAGGTAGAAACAATGAAAAAAATTTTTTCACTTCTAATGGTTGCTGTAGTTTTGTTGACTTTTAATATTGGAGCTTCAGCTAAAACAACAGGTGATCTAACAAGCGGTCAAGCATTAAAACTTGCTTTGAGCGCTCGTCAACACTATTGGGACACAATGAACGGCCACATTCAAAAAGCAAAAAATTCAAAGTGCCCTTCAAAAACATTCATCTATAAAGGAACTGAGTATCGATACTTCTGCAGTGAACTTGATACTAAAGAGGAGCTTGTTAAATATTTGAATGAAGTTTTTACCCTAAACGCAATTGACAAAGCAATTAAAAAGTACAAATTTATTGAATACAATGGTAAACTTGCATTGCCTAATGCAGACAGCGGAAGTTTACTTGAATGGGATAAAGCAAAAGCAAAATTAATTTATCAAAGAAAAGACATTCGCTTATATGAATTTACTGTTCCATACGGAAATCCGGTAAAGTATGAAAAAAGAAAAGTTACATTCGTTAAAGTAAGAAATAAATGGCAAATAAATGCATTTGATGCAGTTAGATAATACACTGCAACCCACAAACATATTAAAATGTACGCTTGAATTCACTGCGTAATTCAAAAGAGGCTGAGTCATTAGTGTCAACAATATTATTAGGGGGCTGACCCTGCCTCTTTTTTACCAAGTTTTCAGGAAATTTCACTCTGATTTCCCTGAAATTATCTTAACTTTTTCCAAGATTCCATCCAGTAATCAATATTACGTCAAATTTATTCCGCCCGGTATCCGTATTTCTCCATTTCTGCAAAAATTGTTTTCAATCTTGGGTTTCCTTCGCCAACTATTTTATCTCCAATCAACACAACTGGATAAAACATATCCTGGTCAATTACTTTTCGGGCAAAGTTTTTCTTATTTTCATCTTTCGGAGGGTTAAATATGTCGACAAATGAAATTTTAAACGGCTGATCAGGAAACTTTCTTGCCACTGCAGCTTCCAGCCACTCGAACGTTTCTTTTGAAGAAGGAAGATTCACACAGCTGGCACAAAGCTGTTCTGCCCCGTATACGACGATTTCCACTTCTTTATTTTCCACACATCCCACTCCCCTTACAATGTAGTTATTATTTTATTATACTATTTTAATTGCTTGCAACACTCGGAGTGATGTACATTGTTGCCGGGATTCACCGAACCGCATAATAATTTATTAAAAACTCCTGTACGGCGCTTCAATCCCACTTTGTTCATTATGGATTGATTTCCATTTCTAATGAATAGATTTTTTCTTTGAATGTGATTATAATAAAATTAGGAAAGGAGTCGATTTGAAATGTCAGATCTGGAAATGAAAGAGCAAGTTCAGGAGATACTGGATAAATTGCGTCCATTCCTTCTTCGTGACGGTGGAGACTGCGAACTAGTGGATGTTGAAGATGGCATTGTCAAGCTTCGATTACTAGGTGCTTGCGGAAGCTGCCCAAGTTCAACAATCACTCTAAAAGCCGGAATCGAACGTGCACTTCTTGAAGAAGTTCCTGGAGTAGTTGAAGTAGAACAAGTATTTTAATTTGATATTCTTTTAGAACATGTTTAAAAAGGCTGACTCATAGAAAGGGACAGACCCACTAGCCTTGCAAAGGTTACAAATTCAGGAAAATAAAAAAAGGTTTACTAAAAAGAAAAAAACTCCTATTGTAGAATTGTTAGCTTGTTGTCCCATCAACAAGTTTTCTACAAAGGAGTTTTTATCATGAGCAATGTAAATATAGCTCAACCATCTGTTGTTCGTCAATGTTTTTCCCTTTTATCTACGGAAAAGCTTTCCTGTCCTCTTTTAAACTATGATCAAAAAAAATTAAGAGCTGATGCCCTTGTAAAAATTTTTGTTGCTGCTCAGCTGGGTAATTGGAGCTCATATACTGATATAGAGGAGAAATTACGGGCTGATAAAGACCTCATGAAAAGCCTAAATTTAGAAAGCATAAGTGGTTCACAACTAAGCCGTAGGATAAATGAATTACCAACTGAATGGGTACAAGATCTTTTTTTTCGAGTGGTCAAAGATATTGAAATTCAAACTAGAAATTTATCTGGTCTACCAAAGGGAATTGGGAGATTAGCCATAATTGACTCTTCTTCCTTTAAGCTGCCTGAACAGTTAGCTAACTGGGCTTATGTATCAAAAAATTCTACTCAGGTAAAAATGCACACCCGTTTAGTGGTAGCTTCTCCAGACATTGCTTTTCCAGACCAAATTATTCCATCAACTGGAAATGTCAGTGATTTTGAAGGTTCCGACTTCCTTGTGGTTGAATCTGATTCAACTTACGTCATGGATCGTGGATATGCTTCTCATAAAAAAATCAATAACTGGGCGGAACGTGGTATTTCTTTCATTGTAAGAATTAAAGAGCAGCACAAGGTAATCTATCTCGATAGAAAAATTTTAAACCATCCGTTGATTCGTATGGATGCGACAGTAAAGATTGGTGTAACCTCGAACGAGAAATTGCACCCGGTACGTCTCGTCGAATTTTTTGATGAAGAAGGACATCTATACCGAATTATTACCACACGCTTTGACTTACCGCCTGAACAAATAATGGAAATCTACCGTCATCGGTGGGCGATTGAGATCTTCTTTAGATGGATTAAACAACATCTTCGTTCAACCAAAATTTGGAGTACAAAACCCCAAGGAATCTGGAATCAGATGTTTCTTTCGCTGATTGCCTATGGGCTAGTACTACAAATAAAACTAAAGACACAAACGAAAAAAACAATATGGGGAGTACTGCGGTTAATCCGAACCTATTTACATTTATCTTGGCAGGAATTTGAAAAAGAACTGAATCGAAGGTGTACAAGGACATCAAAAGGGCGACAAAAAGTACCTAAAAAAAAGGAAGAAGACTTAGTTTTTGCAGAAAAAGTAGCAATGATAAAGCCAAAAAAGGAAAAATAATAAACGAAGTATAAATTACAATTAATATACATAAATTCAAATAAATGGGACAAAAAAGGCTAACTTAAATGGAGTTAGCCTTTTTTGCATCTAGATTAAAAAAGATTATGTTAAATAAAGTAAAATATTGAATTTATTTACTTTTATGCAAGGCTAGTGGGACAGACCCCTCCAATACAATATATAGATAAACACTAATAAAACCATTCTATATATTGTCTTTGTCGGAGGGAGTCAGACCTTTGTGAGTCAGCCTATTTTTTTCTGCTTATAAACAAGACAACTTTTCCGTTGTTACTTTGCTTCCAACCTGGTCAATTTTCAGATTCAGCACTTCCATATCCGGCAGCAAGCCCTTTAGTAATGAAGCTGTTCTTTCTCCTTTATCGGTTTCTGTGCAGCAAATCACAGCAGGGCCTGCTCCGCTTAAGGCAACTCCAAATGCTCCAAAATCAAATGCATGCTTCTCAATCAAGCCAAGATGAGGTACAAGGTTCCGGCGGTACGGCTGATGATACAAGTCATTTCTCATCATTTTTCCGGCCAATTCCCAGTTGCCGCTTATTAGAGAAGCAACGAGCAGATTCGCGGTTGCTCCTGCCCGGACAGCTTCCTGAAATGACAGCTGTTCCGGCAAAACGCCGCGGGAATCCTTCGTTAAAAGCTCTTCTTTCGGAATCACCGCAACAACATCAAATGAAATATTGGAAAATACAGCACAATTTATTTCTTCCGCTGTTTGCTGGCCAATGACAAGTCCGCCAAATAAAGATGCGCCTACATTATCAGGGTGCCCTTCAATTTTTGATGCAATTTCAAACTTTTCCTGTTTCGATAACGATAATTGGCACACCGCATCAGCTAACTCGATCGCGGCTACAATCGCTGCCGCACTGGATCCAAGTCCTCTTGCAAGCGGAATTCCGCTTTTTACTTTTAACCGGCATGGAGGCATCTGGCGCTGAAAAAGAGAAGCTGTATAAATCGCCGTCTGGCTAATGAAATTTGTCTCATCCGTTGGAAGGGATTGCAGTTCTTCGGTAAGGAAAATGATCTCCCATTGGCTGCTTATCTCCGCTTCAATAGTTAAATAAAGATTTAAAGCTAATCCAACCGAGTCAAACCCGGGTCCCAGGTTGGCCGTACTGGCAGGGACCTGGATAAGAACCATTTCATCCTCGGTCATTGATGGACAACTCCCTTGATATGATCGCTAAGAGCTTCTTCATCATTCGGGAGGAGAACAGGCTTAACCGGGCTGCAATCAATAGCTGTATTCGGATCCTTTAAACCATTTCCTGTCAGGACAGCGACAATTTTTGTTCCCTGCTCAATTTCACCATTTCGAAGCTGTTTATAAATCCCTGCCAAGGAAGCACATGATGCCGGTTCTGCAAAAATTCCTTCTGCTGAGGCCAATTTTCGGTATGCAATCAAGATTTCTTCATCGCTGACTTCATCGATTTTTCCGTTTGATTCTTTGGCAGCATCGACGGCAAGATGCCAGCTCGCAGGATTACCAATTCGAATTGCTGTAGCAATTGTTTCCGGATTTTCAAAAACGCGGTTATGAACGATAGCGGCGGCGCCTTCCGCTTCAAAACCATGCATTTTAGGGAGCTTATTCCCTTTTTTTGCATTATATTCTTTAAATCCTTTCCAGTATGCACTGATGTTACCTGCATTTCCAACAGGAATGGCTAATATGTCAGGTGCATCTCCCAGCTGGTCGCATACTTCAAATGCGGCTGTTTTTTGCCCCTCAAGCCGGTAAGGATTAACTGAATTGACAAGTGTCACCGGTTCTTTCTCGCTAATGTTTCTCACCATTTTAAGCGCATCATCAAAGTTCCCTTGAATCGAAAGAATTTCAGCACCGTACATAACCGCTTGCGCTACTTTTCCCATTGCAATTTTCCCTTCAGGAATAACAACAATACAGCGCATTCCTGCCCTTGCTGCATAAGCTGCGGCAGAGGCGGATGTATTTCCTGTTGAAGCGCAAATCACTGTATTGCTTCCAGCTTCTTTTGCTTTGGCGACAGCCATCACCATTCCGCGGTCTTTAAATGAACCGGTAGGATTTGCTCCTTCTACTTTTACGTACAGCTCAACCCCCCATTCCTTTGAGAGATTTTCAAGCCTGATTAACGGGGTATTTCCTTCATTCAATGTTAAAGCTGGCGTTTTCTCAGTAATCGGCAAATATTCTTTATAAGCTGCAAGTAGGCCAGGCCATCTCATATTTTTGCACTCCCTTCAACCCGATACGAACTTTTTATTTCATGAACTGCATCTAAATCTCTTAATTTCACTAAAATATCTTCATAGTCTTGAAGAGATGCCTGGTGTGTAACAAGCACAATCTCTGCCAGTCCCTTTTCCTTTAAAGGCATCTGAAGAATTTTCTCAAAACTAACCGAATGCTCTGAAAATATGGAAGTAATATTTGCAAAAACTCCTACCTCGTCTTTTACTTGAAGCCTTAAAAAGAATTTGGAATAAATTTCGTCCGGGCCTTTTAATTTCTTTTGATATTGCGGAGTGACAGCGTTCGCTCCATTTACGCCAAGACGCATATTTTTCATAACTCCTACAAGGTCGGAAACAACGGCAGTGGCTGTTGGAAGGCTTCCCGCCCCCGGACCGTAGAACATCGTTTCACCGACAGCTTCCCCGTAGACATAAACCGCATTATATTCATCGTTTACTGAAGAAAGCGGATGAGAATCCGAAAGCAAAGTCGGCTGGACACTTACTTCTACTTTTTCACCCTCGCGGTGGGCGATTCCGATCAATTTCATCGTATAGCCTAATTGCTTCCCATATTGAATATCTTCTTCGGTAATTTTTGTAATTCCCTCTACTTTTACATCGTCAAGGTCAATTTTCATGGAAAATCCGAGTGTTGCAAGTATTGCCATTTTTCTCGCAGCATCAAGGCCTTCTACATCGGAAGCAGGATCGGCTTCTGCATATCCTAATTCCTGTGCTTCCTTCAGCACTTCTTCATAAGCACTTCCATGTTTGCTCATTTTCGTTAAAATGTAGTTCGTCGTCCCGTTCACAATTCCCATCATTTTTGTAATTCTGTCAGAAGCAAGACCGTCTACTAGACTTCTTAAAATTGGTATTCCGCCCGCTACACTAGCCTCATAAAACAGATCACATCCGTTTGCGGAAGCTGAGGTCAAAAGCTCTGATCCATGAACGGCCATCAAATCCTTATTGGCTGTCACAACATGCTTCTTTTCTGATAAGGCTTTAAGCAGATAGTTCCTTGTCTCTTCTACTCCGCCCATCACTTCGATTACAACATCAATTTCAGGATCTTGCAGAATATCATCCGCATTTGTCGTTAACTGCACAGAATCAACTTCTACATCCCTTTTTTTATTTAAATCCTGAACAAGAATTTTTTTCACTTTAACAGGACAGCCTACTTGATGCATTAATTTGTCCTGATGATTTTCAATGATTTTTACTACACCCGATCCAACGGTGCCTAATCCTAACAAGCCAACTTGGATTGCTTCCACTCTTTTTCCCTCCATTTTGTTCTCCTATTGTGTACATTTGTTTGTATATAGTAGACATTATATTTGTAGTTGCCACTTTTTTCAATAGGTAAATTAAGAAGGTTTTTCTCTTCGAAAACGCTTACTATGTGTTTATTCCGAAGTTTTTTCAAATAAAAATTTTTTCAAAAAAGTCCTCCGACTTTATTTAAAAAGAATAGGAGATGCCGTCAAATGTCAGGATCCCGCTAACCATTCAGGCTGTGGAAGCCTATATTTTTGAACAGGAACTTCCGCAAGCTGATAAAAATTCCCAAGGAACCGTTCGTATTCGCTTGACTGAGATAGAAATTTCAAAAAATGATCTTCCAGCATGTGTCTTTGCTGTTCGGAATTCGTAATATAATAACTCTCAACGCACTCATAAAAATGAAGAGGGAACAATATTCTTGAAAATAAAAGCCTCCAGGAAAAAGAAGATAACGGACTTACTGATTGATAATCATTTAAAAATTGTTTGACGTCCGGTTCATACGTTTTTATATTGGCAAAATACCGTCCCCTAATCCATTCCGCTATGTCCCTGCTTGAATGGTCAAAAACCCACTCAAATGGATTATTACAATAATGGCTCGTCCACAGGGACTCTGAAAATCTTTCATGGCAGACTGTTCCGCCGTCTGAAGCCATGGGCTCATAGTCTATCTCGGTATCAACCAAATATTGAATGGCATTTTCCGTTAGTCCCATGTAATAAGGAAACGATTCTAAAAACATTTTTTCAAATTCGTTTTCCGGCTGCTGGAATAGCTTATCCTTCCAAACCCTTTCCATTTGCTCGAGCCTTTTTTCCCATAGCTGCTTCCACTGCCCGATTCTGCTGATTTTTTTCACTTGAAATGGAATAGACCTGCCCCGGTAATGCAATTTTGCGAGTTTTCTGCCTAGTTTAATTCTTTTAGAAGGATGAACGTGTCTCACAAGCAGCACACAAATGTTTATCTCGTTCCATTTGGACGTTAACGCTCCTTCCTTTGTACGAACAAACGCTGCCACATGCCTGTCGCCTTTATTCATAAGATGCAAAGCAATTTGTTCAAGCTCTGACAACTCTTCGTTTTCGATATTTCCGGTAGGAATGATCATATAAACTTCATCGTTTCTTTTAAAAGCTTTATAGCTTCCCATATTGACCTCTTCTTCAGCCACAATACCATATTGCTGTTCGAGCAGCTGCTTCACGATGTTCCTCCTCTCTTCAAACTGCTTCCGTTTCTGTTCATATATATGAACGGAAAAATCAAAACTTGTATTCAGGTTCTGGTTATCAAGCATTTTGTTACACAATTATTTGAACTTTCTGTTAAAATGAACAGGGAACACCTTTCGAAATATCATAAAAAGAGAACTATTCCCATAAGCTTTTATATTGATTATTTGAGCAAATTATAAGATATTGCAATATAAATATAGGGAAAAATATACAGAAGAAGGTGAAACATATGAAGGATGAAAAGAAAGTAATTAATATGACAGAGAAAACAGCACGGCAATGGCTCCATGAACGCGGAGTCGAAGTAAAGGATATTGCTGAACTTGTTTATTTTCTTCAAGAAAAATATCACCAGAATTTAAAAATGGAAGAATGCATACAAAACGTGGAGCGGGTTTTATCCAAACGTGAAGTGCAAAATGCGATTTTAACCGGTATACAGCTTGACATAATGGCAGAAAAAGGAATGATGGAGGAACCTTTGCAAACAATTATTGCAACTGACGAAGGCTTATACGGCATTGACGAGATTTTGGCATTTGCAATAGTAAATGTCTACGGTTCGATCGGCTTTACTAACTACGGATATATCGATAAACAAAAACCGGGAATTTTAAAAGAATTAAATGATAAATCATCAGGGAAGTGCAACACCTTCTTGGATGACATTGTAGGCGCAATCGCAGCCGCTGCTTCAAGCCGGTTAGCGCATCGGGCAGCGAATGCGGAATAAAAAAAGGATGGAGTTCGTCTCCATCCTTTTTTACAAAATCTCCCATTGGTCAAGAGAATCAACGGCATATGTTGGTTGTTTTTCATAGCGTTTTAAATGCTCTTTTGTTGTAACACCTGTATGAACAAGCAGTGTGTCCATCCCTGCATTCATTCCGGCCAGTATGTCTGTATCATAATTATCCCCGACCATTAAAGTATCCTCTTTATTTATTCCAAGAACTCTTAAAGCCTGCTCCACAATAATCGACTCCGGCTTTCCGATAAAAATCGGCTGTGTTTGCGTCGAAACAGCTATGACGGATGTGATTGCTCCATTCCCTGGCAGCAAGCCTCTTTCAGTCACAAGTGCTATGTCTCCATTTGTAGAAATGAAAGTTGCTCCATTTCTTACCGCCAAACAAGCCACCGCTAATTTTTCGTAACTGATCGAACGGTCAAGTCCTACTACGACAAAATCAGCGTATTCACCGCCAAAATGCATCCCTTTTTCCTCAATCGCCGTTCGGATCCCTTCTTCCCCGATCACGTATACGGAAGCATCGTTTTTCAATTCATAAATATAATTTGCTGTCGCCTGGCTGGTTGTAAAAACAAGATTTTCTTCAGCCGGAATTCCAAAATCACGCAGTTTTTCCGCAACTTGCGCAGGTGTTCTTGTTGAGTTATTTGTAACAAATAAATAGGGAATCTTTTTATCGCGCAATTTTTTCACAAAATCGGCGGCTTCCTTAATGAGTTCTGTGCCTCGGTACATTGTTCCGTCAAGATCAATTAAATATCCTTTATAAGATTTCAAAATTATCACTCCTACCTGAACTTTTGTATGATTAATGTTTTCGCAAATACTATAAACACTTCTAAACATAGAGACTGATGCTCGTTCATAATTAACCGCTAATTTTTAAAAGCGGACACCGGTCCCAGTTCATTTTCCAAATACTCTCTTACCTTTGGAGCAAAAAGCTTCAACTCCGGCAATTGCGCTGTAAACACTTTATGTATCTCCTCATGACGTATATTGGTATATTGCTGGACAAGCATTTTACGGAACGTAATAATCTTTTTAAAACTTTTACTCATTTTTTCCGTAATGACTTTCTCATCAGTTAAAATGTCGACGATATCTTCATAACTTCCCGGGTCGCGCATAATAAAGCCGTCAATCATAGCATTTCCCACATCTAAAATCGCTTCGATAATGATATGCGCGATCCGTTCCAAGGCTGCTTTTTCATAATCATTCGCCCAATCTTTTTTGTCAGCCAATAAAGAGAGCTGCCGTTCAAGAAAAAGAAGAGTTTCGCCGATTTTTTCCCTGTCCACAAAATACATTTCCATGCCACCCTTTCAGACGTGTTCTGCAATGAAAAAAGGACTTCTTTCTTTAAAAGGGAAGAATGATTTTCCCCACATCAGCGCTTTTTTACAAATGAATTGACGGAGCATTTGTTTCATTCCTCTCAGAAGCAAGCGTGAAATACTATTTCATTCTACCATAATAAGCTGTTTTTTTGGTACGGGGACTGGCACTTATTGTGTTAAAATGGCAGAGAAGGAATGTAGAGCTGTTTATGCATCGCTTGTTTGCGATTGGATTTTGCTAAATTTGTTCTAAAAATCGGAGGAATTAATGATGACAAATCGTTTTTTCTTATATGATGATACCGAAGATACGAAGACGCGTTTTGTAAGTTTTATGGGGGAAAATCAGCGTTTTGACTTGGCGATTATTCAAACAGGAAGGCATTACGGCAAACACCTTGTACTTGATATGCAGGGCAACCGATTTGCCATTATTGGCCCTGATGATCTCGATGAGGAAGGTTATTTAGAATACGCTTTTCAACTTTCAGAAGAAGATGCAGAAGAGTTGCGATCTTTCCTTAATGAAATTGTCTAATCTTTTTCTCATCATTATTTTTGCTGGCAGTGAAATAATAATGGTGAGGTGATATAAATGGATAAGGAAAAGGAAGCGTATACCGATTTTTCCAATGTAGAAACACAAAAAAATTATCTTGTGCCGGAGTCGCTGCCAGAAGGAGCTTACGGTTCACCACGCGGAAAAGATAGGCCTGTTGAGAACAAAAGCACCCCGTGGAAAGAAGGTCAGCGTTACTATAGTGCCTACAACTATGAATTCAAATCTCTTCACCAGAACTTGCCCAGACAAATGGCAGGGTCACACCCGCCACACGACGATCCGGATAAAAACGAAGAACTTCCATACACTTCCAATAACGGTTCGCCCGATAAAAAATAATGCAGAAGCGGAAAAAATATGGCGGAGATTTCAAAAAGGGGCTTGGCTCAGAACCGTCTTCCTGTACAAGCCCCTTTCACTTTATCTTTTTACTTTTTTCACCACAAAATATGCACAACCAAAGTTGCAAAACTCATATAAATACTCAGTTAGTGTACTGATTTTTGTATCGAAAGTAGCTTTTTGGTTTTGATCATCGAAAAACCCTTTTAACCGGAGCTGGCCATAGCCCCAGTCCCCTACAATATAATCGTATCTGGTCAATATATCAGTGTATCTTGCACGGAAAGCTTCCTCATTAAAACCATTTCGATTATCTTCTATTACTTCATAGCAAACATTGTTAATACAAATCATATTTTCACCTCTTTTGCTGAGAATTCCTTATTTAAAATTATAACTGATTCACCATCAATTACTAAGAGAAAAAAGCAAACCTCTGGTCATTCTAGTATTGAGGAGGTGTTTAAAATGAGAAGAGTTATGATAATAGCAGGGATGTGCGGTCTTGCCGCATTAACCGCCTGCAACAATAATGATACTGCTGCAGACAGGGATTTATTTAACGACACTGGAAATACGATAAATGTCAATGACCAGCGTGCCGAACTTTACAACAGGGATGATAATCGCGGCTTAAGAAACGTAAGCGAAGATTTTGGCTATGTTCGCCACCAACGAAGCGGAATTCTTGAAGATCGCGGTTCAAACGATCATTATGCAGCAATTGACAGGGAACAGCTTGCAGATATTATCGGCAAATATTGTACAGATGTTCCGAATGTCGATGATGTATCAACTCTCGTAACAGATGAAGAAGTATTAATTGTTTATAATACTGACTCTAAAGACCGTTTTGAAACTGCTGATCAAGTTAAGAAAATGGCTATGTCTGTAGTGCCGCGCTGGTACCATGTTTATGTTACCGATGATGAAAGATTAAGAAAAAATGTTGAAAACTTTGCCACTCTTGATTCAGACAGCAGGAATGTAGATTCGATGATAGATGGAATCGTGAAGCGGATGTTAAAATCCCCTCAAGGACGAGAAATGAACGAGGGTGAAAATGCCAACGGCGAGTCCCGAGGTGAAACGAACGATAATTTAGATCGGGACGACATAAGAGAAAGAACAAAGACTGGAAAGTGAATTTACAAGCTTTAAATCGGATTTCTTAAAAGAAGAGGCTGTCTCATAAAGGTCTGACCCCATGTGATTTATCAATATATAGCACATTTATCCAACATTATGTCCTATATATTGTGTTATGGGGTCTGACCCTTAGGCTTTGAGACAGCCTCTTTCACTTATCCTGATTTTCAAGGCGCTTGCCTTTTCTATTGTCCGGCTCCGGCGTTTGCCGGGCCTTACAAAACCTTTTCGCTTTCTAATAAATTTACTGTGCTTGTTTTGCTTCTTGCTCACCGAGTAGCTGTTTCTTTTTTGACGCTGCATTTACTTGCTCATCAGCATGGTAGGAAGATCGTACAAGCGGTCCTGCCTCACAATGGCTGAAACCTTTTGAAAGGGCAATATCTCTTAATTCCCTGAATTCATCAGGGCGGTAATATTTCACAACACGCAGGTGATTTCGGGTCGGCTGCAAATATTGTCCAATGGTTAAAATGTCAACATGGTTAGCCCTTAGATCATCCATTGTTTGCAAAATTTCTTCGCGAGTTTCGCCTAATCCAATCATCATACTTGATTTTGTTGGAATATTAGGCTGCAACTCTTTAGCCCTCCGCAAAAATTCGAGAGAGCGTTCATATGTAGCTCTTGCCCGAACCCTTGGTGTGAGCCTTCGAACTGTTTCTATGTTATGGTTCAAAATATCTGGACGTGCATCCAAAAGCGTTTTTAAATTTTCATAAACTCCTCCCATATCAGAAGGGAGAACTTCAATTGTTGTAAACGGGTTTTTTCTGCGAATCGCCCTGACGGTTTCCGCAAATACAGCCGCGCCTCCATCTTTGAGGTCATCACGGGCTACCGCTGTGACAACTACGTGCTTCAAATTCATTAAGCTTACTGAATCTGCTACCCGTTCCGGCTCTTTCCAGTCAAGCTCTGTCGGGAGCCCTGTTTTAACGGCACAGAATCGGCATGCCCGGGTACAAACATCGCCTAAAATCATAAACGTAGCGGTTCTTCTTACCGCCCAGCATTCATGAATGTTAGGGCATTTCGCTTCTTCACATACTGTGTGAAGATTTTTTTCACGCATCATCTTTTTCAGGCCCGTATAATTTTCATTTGTATTTAATTTTATTTTTAACCATTCCGGTTTACGCAATAGGTCTTCTTTCTTGCTCATATTTTCCACTCCATTCATCTGAAAAAAGCCAGATATATGCATTCATATTAAAGAGCTTCTAAAGCCACAATATCATAATAAAAATAACAGGACAAGCGAGGCGATTTGTGATTACCATTAATTAATATTTATTAATTTTCCATTGTTTCGCAAACTATTCCTGCAGACTAATTACAAAGGGTGGATTCATGTGAGGTTTCTTCTTATTTTACCTTTAATGCTTACTGTCTTCTTTCCCACAGTAAACGCAAGGGCAGCTGATATGCCTGATATATATGCAAAAAGAATGGAATTATATAAAAGGGTTGAAGCGACAACAAATATTCCATGGTATTATCTGGCGGCGATTGACCAATATGAAAGAAATCTGCGTCAGGCGCGCAAGGATCTTCCAAAAGCTGAAGGGGCAATCGGAATTTATTTCAGGCCTGAAGAATGGGCAGGAATATTAAATCCGGATCCGGCTGATGAAAATCCGGTTTCGATTCAATTTTTTGATGGAATCGGAGTTGACGGAAACGGTGACGGAAAGGCTAGACTTTCGGATGAGGAGGATGTTTTGTATGCATTCGCCAATTTCCTCCTCTCATATGGAACAGATCATGACAATATAAAAATTGGACTATGGGATTATTATAAAAGGGATAAAACTGTCGGGATCATAATCGGAAAAGCAAGAATTTATCATCATTTTGGCCGCATTGATCTTGATGAACATTTATTTCCCGTCCCATTGCGGAGCAACTACAGCTATAAAAACACTTGGGGAAGCGCCCGGGGCTGGGGCGGCCGCCGGATCCACGAAGGCACAGATATTTTTGCAGATTATGGTGTTCCTGTTCGGGCTACTTCCTACGGCATTGTTGAAATGAAAGGTTGGAATCGGTATGGCGGATGGCGCATCGGAATCCGCGACATTAACAATACTTACCATTATTATGCGCATTTAAGCGGATTTGCAAAGGATTTGAAAGTTGGACAAATTGTAGAACCTGGAACGTTAATAGGCGGTGTGGGCAGTTCCGGTTACGGCCCTCCGGGTACATCCGGCAAATTTCCGCCTCATTTGCATTATGGGATGTATAAAGACAACGGTTATACCGAGTGGTCATTTGATCCTTACCCGCATTTAAAATTGTGGGAACGGCAAGAACGACAGAAAGCCCGGCAAAAAAAATAAAAAATTTCATACCGAAAAAAGGGACTGTTCAGAATTTGGACAGTCCTTTTTTATTGGGAAATAATTTTTTAATATACCGAAATATTAAATTAGTCATTCTACAGCGCTAACAATGTTATTTTTTCGTTTCAAAAAATTTTTGAAATTTTATCGTAGACGATATGGAAAAAATAATGTACAATGTTGTCAGAAAATTGATTCTTTTCCTAAGAATCAGCTTCTTCTGCTTAGTTAGAACTTACGGAGTATCATAAGCAACAAAAAATTATTTAGGGGGTAAAGTATGAGAAAAAGAAAATTAACAGGAATTTTTATGTCGCTTATGTTAGCTGCAAGTGTAATGGCAGGATGCGGCGGAAAAAGCGAAAAAACATCAGGAGGCAAAGAAGGAGAAACGATCAAAATTGGTGCCAATCTTGAATTATCAGGAGGTGTTGCCTCTTACGGACAATCGATTGCGGAAGGTATGGAGCTTGCTCTTGATGAAATTAACAAAGAAGGTATTGACGGCAAAAAACTTGAAATTGTCAAAATTGATAACAAATCAGATGCAGCTGAAGCAACAAGCGCCGCAATTAAGCTTGTCAGCCAGGAAAAAGTAGCGGCAATTGTCGGAGCTGCTACAAGTACAAATACACTTGCACAAGTACAAGTTGCCCAAGATAACAAAATACCGCTTATAACTCCGACTGGAACAAATCCGACTATTACAACCAAAGACGGAAAGGTAAACGAGTATGTCTTCAGAACATGCTTTATAGATCCATTCCAAGGAACAGTGGCAGCAAACTTTGCAACTAAAGAACTGGGTGTTAAAAATGCAGCTGTCCTTATCGACAGTGCAAGTGATTATTCAAAAGGACTCGCTGCTTCATTTAAAAAATCATTTAAGAAAAACGGCGGAGAAATCATTGCAGAAGAAGCATATGTAGCGAAAGATACTGACTTCCGTGCAACATTAACGCGCATCAAATCAAAAAATCCAGAATTTGTCTATTTGCCAGGCTATTATGAAGAAGTTGGCCTTATTTTAAAACAAGCCCGCGAAATCGGCCTTGATGTTCCGTTTATGGGCGGCGACGGCTGGGATTCACCGAAGCTTGTTGAAATCGCCGGTCCGGACGCACTCAAAAATACTTATATTACAAACCACTATTCTTCCGGTGACCCTGACAAAAAGATTCAGGATTTTGTAAAAGCGTTTAAAACTAAATTTAATAACAAATCGCCGGATGGTTTTGCTGCTCTTGGCTACGACACGGCATACTTGCTTGCAGATGCCATCAAACGTGCCGGAAGCGCTGATCCTGAAAAAATAAAAGATGCTCTTGCAGAAACAAAAGATCTTGAGCTTATATCAGGAAAAATTACCCTTAATGAAAACCACGATCCGGTAAAATCTGCTTCGATTCTAAAATATGAAAATGGAGAGCAGAAATTTGAAACAAAAGTAAATCCATAAATAAAGTTTCAAAACGAGGCTGTCTCAAAAGCCTAAGGGTCAGACCCCATAACACAATATATAGGACATAATGTTGGATAATTGTGCTATATATTGATAATACACATGGGGCCAGACCCTTATGAGACAGCCTCTAGATTTTCAAGAGAAAACCAGAAAATGTACGTCAATTAGATCTGTCAGGAGAGTGAGAAAATGGAATTCATTCAACAATTGGTAAACGGCATATCACTCGGCAGTATTTATGCACTTATTGCACTCGGTTATACGATGGTTTACGGAATCGTTAAACTGATCAACTTTGCTCATGGTGACATATTTATGATCGGTGCATTCGTTGGGTTCTATTCGATTACGATACTGGAACTCGGCTTTTTTCCCTCATTAATTTTATCAATGGTTGTATGCTCTATTTTTGGAGTATTAATTGAACGGATTGCATATAAACCGTTGAGAAACGCGACGAGGATCGCAGCGCTTATTACTGCAATCGGTGTTTCCTTATTCTTGGAATACGGTACGATTTATTTGCGGGGTGCACAGCCCGAAGCATATCCGGGAGATGTTCTTCCTGCAAAAAAACTTGACTTTTTTGGAATATCCATTAACAGTCAATCATTATTCATTTTAGGCGTTTCTGTCTTTTTAATGATTTTGCTTCAATTTATTGTTCATAAAACGAAAATCGGAAAAGCGATGCGTGCAGTGTCTCACGATTCTGATGCTGCCAAATTAATGGGCATCAACGTAGATAAGACGATTTCTGCAACTTTCGCAATCGGTTCTGCACTCGCCGGAGCCGCAGGTGTCATTTTTGGTACGTACTATGTAAAAATTGAACCTCTAATGGGGATTATTCCTGGTTTAAAAGCCTTCGTTGCTGCGGTATTAGGCGGGATCGGAATTATTCCGGGAGCCATGGTCGGAGGTCTTGTACTTGGGATTGTTGAAGCCTTCGTAAGTGCATCTGGATATTCCCTCTGGCGTGATGGAGTGGCCTTTGTCGTTCTAATCCTTATTCTAATTTTCCGTCCGTCCGGTATATTCGGAAAAAATATAAGAGAAAAAGTTTAGGGGGAAACGTTACAATGGCAATCATCAAGCAATCAAAAGGATTTTGGCTCTCGATTATACTGTCCCTTGCATTATTTTTAGCTGTACAGCTCTTAATCACAGGTCAGTATTTAAATCCTTTTTATGAAAATACTTTATTCTTAATTGCAATCAACATTATTCTTGCAGTCAGTCTTCATCTTATCATCGGAATTACCGGACAGTTTTCCATTGGCCATGCAGGCTTTCTTGCGGTAGGAGCTTACGCTTCAGCCATTATGACAATGAAATTCCAACTGCCATTTGGACTTGCTTTATTAGGTGGCGGGATCGTTGCCGGCTTGGCGGGACTTATTATCGGAATTCCAACTCTCCGCTTGAAAGGAGACTACTTAGCAATTGCAACACTTGGTTTTGGTGAAATTGTCCGAATTTCTCTCTTGAATATTAATTATGTCGGCGGAGCAAGCGGAATGCAGGTATCCCATCTTGCTACATGGCCATGGGTGTTCGGAGGAATGCTTTTTACCATTTTAGCAATTGCCAACTTTACAAATTCAACGCACGGACGAGCATGCCTATCCATTCGTGAGAATGAGATTGCTGCAGATGCAATGGGAATTAACACAACTTATTATAAGGTAGCCGCATTTGTAATCGGTTCCTTTTTTGCCGGCATTGCAGGCGGTCTATACGCCCATAATTTCTATATTATCCAGCCGACAAATTTCGGATTTTTAAAATCATTTGACATTTTGATTTTTGTCGTTCTCGGCGGATTGGGCAGTTTGTCAGGATCTGTCATTGCGGCCATTTTACTGACAATTGTATCTACATTTCTTCAAGATTATCCGGAAACGAGAATGATCATTTACAGTCTTGTGCTTGTGGTAACGATGCTTTACCGCCCGCAAGGTTTGATGGGGAATAAGGAATTGACATCGTTCTTCAAAAAACAGAAAGCTGTTGAAGGGGGAACAGGGAATGGCAGCAAACACACCGTTGCTTAAAGTTCAAAACGCGGGGATTCAGTTTGGTGGTTTAAAGGCTGTTTCCGACGTTAATATTGAAATAGAAAAAGGAAAACTTGTCGGCTTGATCGGACCGAATGGAGCGGGTAAAACGACCTTTTTTAACCTTTTGACAGGTGTATACGTACCGACAGAAGGCAGTATTTTTTTAAATGGAGAAAAGTTGAACGGATTGCCTCCTTATAAAATTACCCGCAAAGGGATCAGCCGGACGTTTCAAAATATTCGCCTGTTCTCTGAACTCACTGTTTTAGATAATGTTAAAATTGCTTATCATTCTCTTGCGAAGCATTCCATTTTAAGTTCCATTTTTCGTTTGCCTTCCCACTTTTCGGGGGAAAAAGAGATGGAAAAGAAAGCAATAGAATTCTTAAAAATTTTTAATTTGGAAAACTACAAATATGAAAAAGCGAAAAATCTTCCTTATGGGCAGCAGAGACGTCTGGAAATTGCCCGGGCACTTGCGGCACATCCAAAATTACTCCTTCTGGATGAACCTGCAGCGGGAATGAATCCTCAGGAAACAAAAGATCTCATGAATTTAATTGCTTTTATCCGTGAACGATTTGATTTGACTGTTTTACTGATTGAGCATGACATGCAGCTAGTTATGGGAGTTTGTGAACACATTTATGTACTTGATCACGGTCAATTGATCGCCCAGGGAACGCCGGAGGAAATTAAGAATAACCCGAAAGTAATTGAGGCGTATCTAGGCGAGGAGGTATCATAATGCTAAAAGTTGAGGGAATAAATGTTTATTATGGAAATATTCAGGCGCTAAAAGGAGTGTCCCTTGAAATTCATCAAGGAGAAATCGTAACTCTTATAGGAGCAAACGGTGCGGGAAAAAGCACTTTGTTAAAGGCAATTTCAGGTTTGCTGAAACCAAAACAGGGAGATATCTTATTTGCAGGCCAATCCATTTCCGGAAAGCCTGCCCAAACGATCGTAAAGCTGGGAATTTCCCATGTACCTGAAGGCCGAAGGGTTTTCTCCAATATGAGTGTTGAGGAAAATCTTGAATTAGGTGCGTTTTTGCGTAAAGATAAACAAGGCATTCAAGAAGATTTTAAAAAAGTGTATGAATTGTTCCCCCGCTTGCATGAACGCCGCAAGCAGCAGGCCGGTACTTTATCAGGCGGAGAACAGCAAATGCTTGCAATGGGGCGCGCCTTAATGGCACGGCCAAAGCTCCTTCTTTTAGACGAGCCGTCTATGGGCCTTGCACCGCTGCTCGTAAAAACGATCTTTCGCATTATCGAAGAAATCAATTCAAATGGTACGACGATACTGCTTGTTGAACAAAATGCTCATATGGCACTGTCAATAGCCAATCGGGCATATGTAATCGAAACGGGGCGGGTCGTATTATCTGGTTCGGCAAAAGAATTGAACGAAAGCGATCAAGTCCGAATGGCATACTTGGGAGGTCATTAGGAAGAATCAGGCCTATCTGCTTCGTTCCATTCGTAATTTGACAATCTTAAAGCAGTGCTGACTCATAAGGGGCTGCTCCCTCCAACAATGACATATAGAATGTTTATATTAGTGTTTGTCTATATGTTGTATTGGAGGGGTCTGGCCTTTTATTATTTGGCAGCAGCTAATTGATTTATATGTTTCATCACAGCTTTTCATTCGCTTCCTGGCAGCTCAATTGATGGAGATGATTTTCCTCCTCCACCATTATAAAATTGCGGAACATCTCCTTCTTCATACACAGTTACTAATGGTATATCCTGAATAATAGTTGTTACATTCGTCGAAAAAGGGAGGATAATTTGAACATCGACAACAAGATGCAGAACAACTTTAATTGCTGTATTATTGATTCCAACTTCTTCAAATTCTGTCTTAATATCATAACCAACATTACCAATCGCATGAAACCTAATTGGAATTTGCGGACCGAGGTTTCCGAGCAAAGCATTATTGGTAGCCTGCCCAAGCGGGACATAATAGACAATTCCTTCTTGTTTTGTATTATCGGTCTCAATATCAACATCTGCCAGTGTCTGTAAATCTTCTAAATATCCTTTTTCTGCTTGCTTTAAATTTTTTTCAATCATATTAACTGTTTCACCGGCAACCCGGTTAATTATCTCGTTATTTAAAATGATACGTGATTCAGAACCTTCATCAGGAACGATAACAGGATTACTACCCATTCCAACAGCTATTTTTTTATTAACCGCATTATTAATAACAAGAGTCGCTATTCTTCTTGTTTGGGTTTCCGCATAACTCCTTAAGTTTGGTTCAATACCATCATTGATGATCCATAACCCGGCTGCAGTTGAAAACGCGAAAAACACAAAAGTAAGCAAAAAAACATATTGAAAAGGCAGCGGGCCTTTCCGCGGCAGCCGGCCGCGAAATTTAGCCAACATAAATCCCCCCTTTACAAGCTATATGTATGCTGCAAAAGAGGGAAGTAGCGCAAAAATAAGAAAAATCATATTAAAATGCAGCGTCACACACGTTAATGACTAATGACGCGTTGGGATCCTTGACTTCATAATTAGCGAAAAATTCTTTTTAACTTCCACTCCAATAAATCCCTTAAAAACTCGGGCAAGTAATATTTTTTATGTTCTGCGCGGAAAATTGCCGGAAAGAACCTTCCAAAGGTAAACATATCTGGAATCGCAAGTTTATAGACAGCATCTAAATTAATCTCTTTATAATTTATGAATATGGAATTATTCATTCCATCATTTGAAAATAATATTTTATCGTACACAAATTTCCCCATTAAAGTCCCTCTGAATCCGAGCCCTTTTACTTGCAGTTCCGGCCATTTGGAATCAAGTGTATCAATAAGCACTTCTTTCAGCTCACGTCCAGAAAGTTTAACAACACAAGGATTAATAGGGTGAGGGCAAATATTCAATAAATCATATTTAGTGACAGTACCTTCATTCAATCCGTTCAAAATAAGCCCTGAATTTATGAAAGCACAATCAGCCTGCGTCCATTCCCGGAGTGCTTTACAAAGAATCATAGGAAGCTCCGATTCTCTAAAATTGTCCGTTTTCAATGGACCAGGCAAATCAACTGCTTTTTCGCACAGCATGTCTTTTCCTGCCTGATATAAATCATTAATAAACTTTTCTTCATCAGGGGCAGGCTCCATTTCGTTTGTATCATAAAGCAATGCTTTTTTGCGTACGATCTTCATTTCACCTGTATTGACTTCAAGCATGATATGTCCGACATACTGGCCATGTTTTCCTGCAGCTCCCAAGATACAATCATTGATTTCTTTTCCTTCATGGAAAATATGATGAGTATGTGCACCTAATATCACATCAATTTGCGGAAAAAGTTCAGCAATTTGTTCATCTTCATTAATACCTAAATGGGAGAGCAAAATGATGATATCTGCTTTAGACGTTAATTCCTTTAATTGGATTGATAATTCTTTAATTGGATCAGACAAATTCCAGCCAAGCAAATGGTAAAAATGCGAGAAATAAGCAGTTAGCCCTATAACACCAATCCGTGTGCCTCTTTTTGTTGTGTAGAGCATATACGGACGCGCCCAGTCCGGTCGTGTTCCATCCGATTGAAAAAGGTTAGCTGCAAGTACTTGAAATTGTGATTGATTATACATTGTATCCAAATCTTCATATGAAAGAGTAATTCCCTCATTGTTGCCGATGGTGACTGCCGTATATCCTGCTTGGTTTAATAGCCTTGTATTTCCTTTTCCCCTCGTCGCCTCGGAAAAAGGGTGCCACCGGTCCATATGGTCACCAATATCGAAAATTAAGACTTCATCCCCATTTTCTTCGTGCCATTTTTTTCTTGTTGAAAGGAGATAATGAATACGCGGCCAGTGCTCAAAATGGCTATGTAAATCATTTGTATGATAAATATGGATATTTTCCATGTTACCAACTCTCATTCTAACTGATGATATCTGTACAAATTTTTACTGTGATGTTTTATTTCCCTTTGATATTCATTGAACAAAATATTTCCCGCCTAATAAATGGGTGTCTTATTCGAGATTTTAAGAAAAGTTCGATCCCCACATTCTTAAAACAAATCAAGCTGTCTTGGCGCCAGCCTATTTATAAACTGTTTGGCGTTGTCCGCTGCATCTCCGCCGGAGTTGTTATTAAACAGCACGTAAACATTTTGGCACTCCTTCTCCAGCTCCTTTACATGGAGTGCCCATTCTTCCAGCTCTTCTCGATTGTAGCGGTAAAGGTATCTGACTTCGCGCCAATTTTGATTTTTTTCTTGATCCAGCCGTGGACATTTCTGCCATGAAAACGAACTAGCACTTTGTCAGAACGTGTCGTCTCAAGAACCGCCGGAATCGATCCTTGCCCTGCCTGCGGTTCATCGCAAATGCTGTGTATCCAGTTTTCACGTTTCATAAAGGAGATTGTCTTATCCTTCATTTCCGGTGTAAACCAGGATTGATGACGAAATTCCAATGCACATGGTATATCCCCCATCTGCTCTTTCGCCCATCGTAAATAGTTGACATTATCCCTTTTGCAGTCAAACCATGGCGGAAACTGAAAAAGAACCATCGCCAGCTTCCCGGCTGCGATATACGGCTCTATGGAGTCGCGAAAAGCTTGAAACATTTCTGTTTTATTTAGAAAAGGAATGTCTCCCCGCTGGTGGCCGGTCATTCCCTGATAAGCTTTCACGATGAATTGAAACGAATCAGGGGTTTCCTCGACCCATCTTGCAGCGTTTCGCACAGGCTGAATCGCATAAAAAGCAGAATCAACTTCCACAACAGGGAAATGTCCTGCATATTCTTTTAATTTTTCCCTTGGAGGTGTGTGAGACAAGTATAAGCTATCATGATCTCCCCACCCGGTTACGCCAATTAAAATCATGGAAACACCTCTCATACAACATGATAGCATATCGCTGGAGTTATGAGTATTCAATCACGTCTAATAAGCTTTATTTAATTTAAAGTCTTTCATTTGATTTATGTCCCTTTATTCTCGTTTATGAGCTGCAATTTAATTTATGAACAAATCTCGGCGAAAGCTCACATGAAAAAACCGCCTGCCGGCCGGCAGACGGTCATCAAACATTATCCAATTGAACCTTCCATTTCAAATTTGATCAGACGGTTCATTTCAACTGCGTATTCCATTGGAAGCTCTTTTGTAAATGGCTCGATAAAGCCCATTACAATCATTTCTGTTGCTTCTTCTTCAGAAATACCGCGGCTCATTAAATAGAATAACTGCTCTTCGGACACTTTTGAAACTTTTGCTTCATGCTCCAATGAAATATTGTCATTTAAAATTTCATTGTATGGGATTGTGTCTGAAGTAGATTGATTATCCATAATGAGTGTATCACATTCAATATTTGCACGAGCTCCATCCGCCTTTCGTCCGAAGTGGACGATTCCGCGGTACGTCACTTTTCCACCCTGTTTTGAAATCGATTTGGAAACGATTGTGGATGAAGTGTTTGGTGCAAGGTGAATCATTTTTGCCCCTGCATCCTGATGCTGCCCCTTACCGGCAAGCGCAATCGATAATGTCATCCCGCGGGCGCCTTCCCCTTTCAAGATAACAGCCGGGTACTTCATTGTAAGCTTAGAGCCGATATTGCCGTCAATCCATTCCATTGTAGCGTTTTCTTCACAAACAGCTCTCTTTGTTACAAGGTTATAAACATTGTTTGCCCAGTTTTGAATAGTTGTATAACGGCAGTACGCATCTTTCTTAACGATGATTTCAACGACAGCACTGTGAAGAGAGTTTGTTGTGTAAACAGGCGCAGTACATCCTTCAACATAATGAACATGTGCGCCTTCATCAACGATAATCAGCGTCCGCTCAAACTGTCCCATATTTTCAGAGTTAATTCGGAAATAAGCTTGAAGCGGAGTTTCCACTTTCACGCCTTTTGGAACGTAGATGAATGAACCACCGGACCATACAGCAGAGTTAAGTGCGGCAAATTTATTATCGGTAGGCGGAACCACCTTTGCCCAATGCTCACGGAAAATATCCTCGTTTTCTTTCAGCGCTGAGTCAGTATCTTTAAAAATAATTCCCTGCGCTTCAAGATCTTCTTTCATATTGTGATAAACAACTTCGGATTCGTATTGGGCAGAAACCCCTGCCAAATACTTTTGCTCGGCTTCCGGTATGCCCAGTTTATCAAATGTTCGTTTAATTTCTTCTGGAACCTCATCCCAGGAACGTCCAGAACGCTCTGTAGGTTTTACATAGTATGTGATTTCATCAAAGTTTAATGAAGATAAGTCTCCGCCCCATTGCGGCATCGGCATGCTATAGAAATGCTCCAATGATTTCAAACGGAAATCAAGCATCCATTGGGGCTCGCCCTTCATTTTAGAAATTTCCTCTACAATTTCACGCGTTAATCCGCGCTTTGATCGGAATACGGAAACGTCTTTATCGGCAAAGCCATATTTATAATCACCGATTTCAGGCATTTTTTTAGCCATTATCGTTTTCCTCCCTTTGTGCAAAAAAGGGTAAGCAACCCTTTCTGCTATTTATTTTGTTCCTGTTCCATCAAGCCTTTCTCCATTGCTTTCCATGCTAAAGTTGCACATTTAATCCTGGAAGGGAACTTTGAAACACCTTGCAATGCTTCAATATCCCCTAAATCCAGATCTTCATCATACTCTTTCCCCTGCATCATATTCGAAAAAATTTTAGAAAGCTTTATAGCTTCTTCAATCTTTTTCCCCTTAATGGCCTGGGTCATCATCGAAGCGGATGACAACGAGATGGAACAGCCTTCGCCTTCGAATTTGGCGTCAATGACTTTTCCGTCCTCCACTTTCATCGTCAAATGAATCCTGTCGCCACAAGTAGGGTTGTTCAAATTGACTGTTAAGCTGCCATCCTCTAAAACCCCTTTGTTTCGAGGGTTTTTATAATGATCCATTATTACCTGGCGATAAAGGGTATCTAAATTGTTAAAAGACATCGCTGAAATACTCCTTTGTCTTGACAAGCCCTTTCACAAGCTTATCAATGTCGTCTTCTGTATTGTATAAATAGAAGCTTGCACGGGCAGTTGCGGAAACATCGAGCCATTTCATAAGAGGCTGTGCGCAATGGTGGCCTGCACGAACGGCAATTCCTTCTGCATCCAATACAGTAGCTACATCATGTGGATGAACATCTTTAATGTTGAAAGTAACAAGACCTGCTCGCTTATCCGGATCTTTCGGCCCGTAAATGGTTATTCCTTCTATTTCGGAAAGTTTCTTAAGCGCGTAAGAAACGAGCTTATGTTCATGTTCCAGAATATTTTCAAGACCGATATCCTGAAGAATATCAATTGCAGCACCTAAGCCGATTGCACCCGCAATAATTGGTGTGCCGCCTTCAAATTTCCATGGAAGCTCTTTCCATGTAGACTCATAAAGTCCGACGAAGTCGATCATTTCTCCGCCAAATTCAACCGGCTCCATATTTTCGAGAAGGTGCTTTCTCCCGTATAATACCCCTATTCCGGTTGGACCACACATCTTATGGCTTGAAAAAGCAAAGAAATCGCAATCAAGGTCCTGAACATCAATCTTCATATGGGGTGCACTTTGTGCTCCGTCTACCACCATAATTGCGCCATTTTCATGCGCGATTTTTGCAATTTCTTTAATAGGGTTAATAGTCCCTAGAACATTTGACACATGCATGATCGACACGATTTTTGTATTTGGAGTAATTGTCTCGCGCACATCGTCAAGACTGATTGTTCCATCTTCTTGAAGAGGTAAATATTTTAATGTTGCTCCAGTATATTTCGCCGCTTGCTGCCATGGAATAATATTGCTGTGGTGCTCCATGTAAGAGATCAGTATCTCATCGCCTTTTGTCAAGTTGGCACGCGCGTAGCTTGCAGCAACCGTATTTAAAGCGGTTGTTGTTCCTCTCGTAAAAATAACTTCTTCTGTTGATTTTGCATTGATAAATTTCCTTACTTTTTCCCGAGCTCCCTCATAAGCATCAGTTGCCCGCGTTCCGAGAGTATGAACCCCGCGGTGTACATTTGAATTGTACTCGCGGTAATATTTATCTAATGATTCAATAACCGAAATGGGCTTTTGTGAAGTGGCTGCGTTATCCAAATAAACAAGCCGATTCCCATTGACTTCTTGATCAAGGATCGGAAACATTTTGCGAATATCCTGGACATTCATTATTTTACTTTCCTTTCAATGACATTCATGAGCTGTTTTTTTACGCCTTCTATTGGAAGTTCGTTTACAACAGGTGCCAGGAAGCCATGAATAATTAATCGTTCAGCTTCTGTTTTTGGAATTCCGCGGCTCATTAAATAGTAGAGCTGCATCGGATCAACGCGGCCGACAGATGCTGCGTGGCCTGCCGTTACATCATCTTCATCGATCAAAAGGATCGGGTTTGCATCACCGCGTGCTTTTTCACTCAGCATTAACACCCGTGATTCCTGCTCAGCATTTGATTTTGATGCACCGTGTTCAATTTTTCCGATTCCATTAAAGACCGAAGTGGCACTGTCTTTCACAACGCCATGCTTTAAGATATAACCTTCAGTATGCTTGCCGAAATGGATAACCTTTGTCGTAAAATTTTGAATTTGATCGCCGCGACTGACAACTACTGTTTTTGTGTCGCCAAGTGATCCGTCACCAACAAGGTTCGTTATATTTTCGGATATCGTGTTTCCATCATTCATTAACCCAAGCGCCCATTCAATCCGCGCGTCTCTTTCCGCTACCCCGCGGCGATTAACGTATGTCGTCGCACCATCGGCAAGAGTATCGACAGCCCCGTATTGTACTTTTGCATTTGCTTTAGCAATCACTTCTGTAACGATATTGAAAACACTGTTCGCTCTTTCCATTGTTGAGACATAGTTTTCAACATAAGTTACCGAACTGTTGTCATCAGCAACAACGAGAACGTGGTTAAACATGTTTGCTTCTTCATCATCATGGATATAGACAGCTTGAATTGGTTCAGAAACTTCCACGTTTTTCGGAACATACAGGAATGCTCCCCCGTTAATAAGGGCTGCATGGAGGGCAGTTAAACGGTGCTCATCCGGTTTAACGGCCGTTTTCATTAAATGCTTTTCCAGAAGATCGCCATATTCGCGAACTGCTGTAAAAATATCTGTGAAAACAACGCCTTTTTCTTGCAATTCGTTCGATAATGACAAATAAGCAGGGCGGTTATTTCGCTGGATATATAAATTTTTATTGCTTGCTTCGAGATCAATTAATGACCTTGCTTCTTCCGTAAGTTCATTTAATGATGGGAAATCTTCACTTTTTACGACATGCTTGCTGAACTGTGTGAAGTTCCAATTATCGATTTTCGTTTTATCAGGCTTTGGCAGCGGCAATTGGTCAACCATTGAAAGAGCCTGTAAACGCAATTCTGTGAGCCAAGCCGGTTCGCCCATTTCTTTTGAAAACGAACTTACATACTCCTGGTCGAATGGTAATTTTGTTTCTGTAGTCATTGTTATCCCCCTAACGCTTACGCTTCTTGCCCAACTGTTTCGTCTTCAATGCCAAGTTCTTTCTTGATCCAGTCGTATCCTTCCGCTTCTAAGCGCAGTGCGAGCTCAGGCCCGCCTGATTTAACAATACGGCCTTGCATCATAACATGCACAAAATCAGGAGTAATGTAGTTTAAAAGACGCTGATAGTGAGTAATGATCAAGCAGCCGAAATCTTTGCCCCTCATTTCGTTAATGCCTCTTGACACAATTTTTAAGGCGTCAATGTCAAGTCCGGAGTCAATTTCATCAAGAATGGCAATTTTCGGCTCAAGCATCATTAACTGGAGAATTTCATTCCGTTTTTTCTCCCCGCCTGAGAACCCTTCATTTACATATCGCTGTGCCATATCCAAGTCCATTTCTAATAATTCCATTTTGCTGTCCATTTTACGGATAAATTTCATTAATGAAATTTCATTTCCTTCACCAAGACGGCTGTTAATCGCTGATCGCAGAAAATCAGCATTTGTTACGCCGCTGATTTCACTAGGATATTGCATAGCAAGAAACAGGCCGGCACGTGCACGTTCATCCACTTCCATTTCTAAAACGTTCTGGCTGTCAAGAGTAATGCTGCCTTTTGTTACTTCATATTTTGGATGCCCCATGATAGCTGAAGATAACGTTGATTTACCAGTACCATTAGGCCCCATTATCGCATGGATTTCTCCGCCTTTAACTTCAATGTTTACACCTTTTAAGATCTCTTTACCATCAATTTCTACATGTAGGTCTTTAATTGTTAATGTCGATCCTGCCATTATAATACCTCCGTTACGAAAAGAAAGATTTGTATCTGTCGGCTTTTTAAGACCGCATACTCTCTATTCTCATTTTATTCTCATTACAATCTTATAACAAATGAAAAGTGTTAGCAACTTTTTCAGTTATTAACTGTTGATGGGGACCTTGTACGAAGCAGCCATTCTTTTTTCGCACCAATATGCATGTCCACAAAATTTTTTCCCCTTTGTTTTGCTTGTATGCATATAAGTTGAAAACCAGTGCACAAATTGCACTGGTTTCCTTCTTTCTTCCTTATTAATATAGGTTGCATCTCTAAAAATGAAATTTTCGCACTAAATCCGCAACCATCCGTTGGCTTTTTATATATTCTTTTTCACGCTTCTTTTCTATCCGCATTCGTACATCACGCTTCCGGCAGTAAACTTCGTATCCAACACCATGGGCTGCTTGCATAGCTTTTTCCATTCCGCTTGTATAGTTCAACTGTAAATGACTGATAACGAATCCTTCCCTTCGTTTTTTTTCGCTTGTTGGCGATTGTTGAACAATTTAATGTTAACATTCTTTCAATATCCGGTTCAAAAGCGAAAAAACGGTAAATACGCCGTTATTTTGGAATGGCAAAGGATTGAATGTAGCTGTGCTTCCATTTTCACAGAATTTTTTGAGAATCCTGCCAAATGGAACCCCCGAAGATTTAAGTTTGGCTCTTTCATTTAAGTACGCTTGAATATATATGAAAAAGGGGCTGTCTCATAAGGGTCTGACCCTTAGGCTTTTGAGACAGCCTCCCGCCAATTATTATTCAGAAACCGGTACAACGGCTCCTTTATATTTTTCAAGGATGAAATCTTGAATTTCTTTCGAATGAAGAACTTCTACAAGAGTTTTAATTTCTTCCTTATTCTCGTCACCTTTGCGAACCGCAATGATGTTCACATACGGGGAATCTTTACCTTCGATTGCAATCGAGTCTTCAATTGGATTCAATCCGGCATCAATTGCAAAGTTTGAGTTAATAAGGACTGCATCGCCTTCGCCATTGTTAAAAATTTGCGGAAGCAAAGAAGGTTCATATTCTGCATCAAATTTTAACTTTTTAGGGTTATCGACTATATCGTCAATAGTCGCCTCTGTTTTATTTACGCCTTCTTTTAAAGTAATAAGGCCTTCTTTTTCAAGCATTGATAAAATACGGCCATGGTCAGCAACAGAGTTGCTTATGATGATGTGCGCTCCTTCAGGAAGCTCATCAAGGCTTTTATATTTCTTAGAATAAACTCCGATTGGTTCGATATGGATTCCGCCTGCATTTACAAAATCATAGCCATGTTCTTTCTTTTGCGTTTCTAAATAAGGAATGTGCTGGAAGTAGTTGGCATCAAGTTCTCCTTCATCCAGTGCCTGATTCGGTAAAACATAGTCTTGGAATGTTTCAATTTTTATGTCGATTCCTTTTTCAGCAAGCAACGGTTTAGCTTTTTCTAAAATTTCAGCGTGCGGCACGTTAGATGCACCTACAACTAATTCTTTTTTGCCTTCTTCTTTACCCTCTTTGCCTCCTTCGCTTCCTGTGGACTCCTTTTCAGAAGTTCCGCATGCAGCTACTACTAGTGCAACTGCAAGTGCTAAAATGACACTTAACCATTTTTTCATAATTTTTCCCCCTTTAACGTTTGTCTATTTTTGATGTAAAGTAATCTCCAATAAATTGGATAATAAATACGATAATTAAAATGATAACTGTTGCCATAAAAGTTACATCAAATCGATTGCGCTGGAATCCTTCCAAATATGCAAGGTTTCCAAGTCCACCGGCGCCGATTACGCCTGCCATTGCTGTATAGCTGACTAACGCAATGGCCGTAACTGTAATCCCGGAAACAAGAGCAGGCATCGATTCAGGAAGCAGAACTTTCCATATGATAGTACTTGTTTTTGCTCCCATCGATTTCGCCGCTTCGATCACGCCTTTGTCAATTTCCCGAAGGCCTATTTCCACCATTCGTGCATAAAATGGGGCTGCACCAATAATTAGCGCCGGCAGTGCCGCATTTTCTCCAATCATCGTTCCGACAATCAATTTTGTAAACGGAATCAATAAAACAATCAAAATGATGAATGGAATAGAACGGAAAATATTGACAAACGCACTAATGACCGTATTAATAGCTTTGTTCTCCCATAAATTTCCTTTTGAAGTAAGAAAAAGCAATAACCCAAGAGTGACTCCAAATACGAAAGTTGCCAAAACGGAAATAGCGGTCATGTAGAGCGTTTCGAATGTTGCTTCCCACATTTTCTCCCAGTTAACGTTAGGCATAAATGTTTCAAGCATGATTGATCACCTCCACTCCAACTTGCTGTGAGCGGATATAATCAACTGCTTTTGTAATCTCTTCATTTTCACCATCTAAGTGAATAAACAAAGTGCCGTAAGACCCGTTTTGGGTTTGCGAAATTTTGCCTTGCAGAATATTCGCCGTAACCTGGTAATTACGTAAAAGGTTTGTCATAAGAGGCTGTTGCGCAGCATCCCCGACAAACGTCAGCTTGACTACTTGTCCATGCGGATAGCTTTCGAGCAAGTGCTGAACAGTTTCTTTTGTTTCCTCCGGTTCTGTAACCTGTTGAACAAACCTCTTTGTAATCGGCTGCTGTGGGTTTTTAAATACTTCCAGGACAGATCCCAGTTCGACTACTTTGCCGCCTTCCATTACCGCAACGCGGTGGCATATTTTTCTGATGACATACATTTCATGCGTTATCAGGACGATGGTCAATCCAAGCCGTTTATTTATATCCACAAGCAAATCAAGAATGGAATCAGTTGTTTGCGGATCCAATGCTGATGTTGCTTCATCACACAAAAGGACTTTTGGATTGTTAGCAAGTGCCCTGGCAATGCCAACTCTTTGCTTTTGCCCGCCGCTTAGCTGAGAAGGATATGCATCTTCACGTCCTTCCAAACCAACAAGCTTGATTAGCTCATCCACACGTTTAAGCCGTTCTGTTCGATTTACTCCGGCAATTTCAAGAGGAAATGCGATATTTTCACGAACGGTGCGAGACCAAAGCAAGTTGAAATGTTGGAAAATCATACCGATTTCATGGCGGGCTTTTCGCAGATCTCTTCCTCTGATTTTTGAAACTTCCCTGCCAGCAACTGTGATGGAACCTTCTGTCGGAATTTCAAGGCCGTTCAGCATCCGGATTAATGTACTTTTCCCGGCGCCGCTATAGCCAATGACTCCAAAGATCTCTCCTTCTTTTATCTCCAGGCTGACATTTTGAACCGCTTTCACTTGGCCGTGTTTGGAAGGATAAATCTTTTTCACGTTTTTTATTGAAATCAAATGATTCACCTTCTTTATATCTGCGTTAACACATAGATAGTTATCAATTTGTAATCTCAGGCTGCTTATTGGCGTTTCTTTATATTTCAGCAGAAAGCGGCAATTCATTCATCATTTCCGCTGATCACCCTGCTCGGATTAAATGAAAAGCCTTTCTGCAAAATGAGCAGAAAGGCATTATTATTATCTATCCTTTCTCTCATCTTTCAAAGCTGATGCTTTGTGTGAATTGGCACCATTTCACTGCATAAATGCCAGTGACGGTTGCCGGGTTTCATAGGGCACATCCCTCCACCTCTCTTGATAAGAGCGAAACATCATTCTCTATTCAATTAATAATTTAATAGATTTAAGCAGCAGTTAATTACAAACGTTATCATATCACGGATATAAAAAGGTGTCAATGACTTGCATTTTAATTTGTTTCAGATTATTTATTATTAGGTTTTTGAATTTCTAAGCTTCTGTGGATAGTGATGTTATACCTGTAGCCGCTTCAATTGCCTGCTCAAGGTCTTCAATTAAGTCATCCACATGCTCGATGCCAACTGAAAGGCGAATGAGATCCTCAGGAACCCCGGCTGCTTTTAATCCTTCAGCATCCAACTGCTGATGAGTAGTGCTGGCCGGATGGATAATTAAACTTTTTGCATCGCCGACATTGGCAACATGCGCCCAAAGTGTTAGAGAATTGATCAATTTGGCGCCAGCTTCCCGTCCTCCTTCGATTCCGAAAACAACGATCGAGCCAGCTCCTTTTGGCAAATACTTTTCTGCAAGTGCTTTATCAGGATGGCTTTCATGTCCAGGATACAGAATCCATTTTACAGCCGGGTGGTTTTCCAAATAACTGACGATTTTTTGTGCGTTTGCAACATGTTCCTTCATCCGCACATGGAGCGTCTCCAGTCCCAAAGTGAATTGAAAAGCATTTTGCGGGCTTAATGCCGGGCCCATATCTCTAAGAAGCTGGACACGAGCTTTTACAATATAAGCGAGAGGACCAAGCGCCTCACTGTAAACAATATTATGATAGCTTGGATCCGGTTCAGTGAAACCAGGGAATTTTGGTGAATTCCAATCGAATTTTCCGCCATCTACAATAATTCCTCCTAATGTTGTCCCATTTCCAACAATCCATTTTGTTGCAGAATGGATGACAATATCAGCTCCATGCTCGATTGGACGGCAAAGGTATGGGGTGGCAAACGTATTATCTATAATTAACGGAATTCCCGCTTCATGAGCAATATTTGCAACTTTTTCAATGTCCAGCACTCTTAAAGAAGGGTTCCCGATTGTTTCAGCAAAAACAGCCTTTGTTTTTTCCGTTATAGCTTTGCGGAAATTTTCCGGATCCGTAGAATCAACCAACTTAACATTAATGCCATATTTCGGAAGCGTAACGGTAAAAAGGTTATACGTTCCTCCATATAAATTGGAAGCTGCTACAATTTCATCTCCTGCTTCAGCAATATTTAAGATTGCCAGAGTGATGGCAGCCTGTCCGCTGGCAAGTGCCAACGCGCCAGCACCGCCTTCAAGCAATACAACCCTTTCTTCGAATACTGTGACAGTTGGATTGTGAATCCGCGTATAAATATAGCCCGGCTCTTTTAATCCAAATAAATTTGCAGCATGTTCCGTATTCTTAAACTGATAAGCGTTATTTTGATAGATAGGTACAGCTCTTGCCCCCGTTACCGGATCAGGGGACAATCCTCCGTGAACTCCTAATGTTTCAAATCGATATTTCTTTTGTTTTTCCGTCATCATCAACTCTCCTTCAAAATACAGATAAAAAAAACTCTTCCATAAGAAGAGGGATCTTAATCATCTCTTCTTATCTTCCAGAGCAGCCGCTCTGCTGGAATTAGCACCGTGTATAAAACCGGTTGCCGGGCTTCATCGGGCCAGTCCCTCCGCCGCTCTTGATAAGATTATAAAATTTTTCCGTCAAACTAGTTTGAATATTTAAAACGATAGTATCACCTTTTATTCTCATAGTCAACTAATATTATCCTTTTAGTAAGAAATTATTTTCATCATTAATAGATTCCTTGTTATTTGTTAAATACCTTTATCACACGTTCGACATTAAAAATAACAATACCAATCATTTCCCGAGAAATATGTCAAATTATACAACTTCACATTTAAGCTGCTTTGCTTTAGTCTAAAAAAAAGAACCAGGCAAAAAGCACCTGATTTTTCATTAATTTATTATCGTTTTAATTTTGTCCAATAAATAAGGAACAGAACGAAGAGCATAGATTTTTTCCATCCATTCGCCATCCTTTACTAACATTATACAAGGCACACTTTCAATTAAAATTTCTTTTGCAAGATCGGGCATATAATTTAGATCGGCTTTACCGAAGGGAATTGACGGCAGTAATTCTGAAACGACTTCAAGCATCTTTCCTCCGACCTGGCAAGTTCCGCATAAAGGAGTATAAAAATAGATAACTGCTGTTTTTTTATCTTTTACTAAGTTTTTTATATCTTGCTGTGTCCATTCCTTCATCTTAAAAATAATCATCCTTTTTTAAATAATGGGTGTGAACATCGATGTTCGCTCCCAATAGTACGGTGGCTAAATGATGTTCCGGAGCAGTTGCTACTTCCCTGTACATCCTGTCAATGTATAAATGTTCAGCGTTAGGGAATTCCCTTTTTAACAGCTTGCGCAGCTTTTCACCTGCTTCATCTGAATCAACAAGTATATAAACATCCTTTTCAAAAAGGAGATCAATCCATTCATCCAGTTTTGTCATACTGATTGTCCCATTCGTGCAAAAAATTTCAACAGGCTCCTTTACAATGCTTTTGACTTTTCTTTTATCGGATTTTCCCTCAACAATTAAGACTTTCTCAATTTTTTCTTCGATCATCTTTATCACCTGAGAATAGAGTAATATTCTTACATCACCATATTCAGTTTTTATTCATTTTGTGTAGTCCTCCATTGCAGATAACTCTATTGTTACTTATTTTTAGAATGATTGCAAAAGACAAGCCTTGGAAGTTCGTTTGGAAAATCATGAAAAAAACGCCTTGAAACTTCAAGGCGCTTTAAAAATTAATCTTCTTTTATCATTTCTTCATATTGTTCAGCTGTCATTAAGTTGTCGACTTCACTTATATCAGATGGTTCAATTACAATCATCCATGCTTTTTCATAAGGAGATTCATTTACAAATTCAGGGTTGTCATTCAATTCTTCATTTACTTCTACAACCTTGCCGCTAATTGGCGCATATAATTCGGAAACAGTTTTTACAGATTCAACGCTTCCAAATGGCTCATTTACAGTCACTTTGTCCCCTGCTTCAGGAAGTTCAACGAAAACAATGTCGCCTAGTTCAGACTGTGCAAAGTCAGTGATTCCTACACGCACCTTGTTCCCTTCTACTTTTACCCACTCGTGCTCTTCAGAATAGCGTAGCTCTTTTGGTGTATTCATATGATAATCCCTCCAAAATTAATTCATATTCTATAATCGAATAATAACAATTATTCACCTATGTTTGCCAACAAAAACTAATTTCTTCAAGATTTTCTTAAGATAGCCACATTTTTTCGAATTCTTCTTCTCTAAAACCTACGGTTACTTTATTGCCGTCGGTTACAATGGGACGTTTGATTAACATGCCGTCTGAAGCTAATAAATCAAGCAGTACGTCTTTCGAGGCTGTTTTTATTTTGTCCTTTAAGCCTAATTCACGATATTTTTGACCGCTTGTATTAAAAAACTTTTTCAATTCAAGCCCGCTTTTTTCGATCATTTCTTCTAATTCCGGACGTGAAGGAGGATTTTCTGCAATATGTATTTCTTTAAAAGTTACATTATGATCTTCAAGCCACTTTTTCGCCTTTCTGCAAGTGCTGCATTTAGGATACCAATAAAAAGCTAATGCCATCAACCCACCACCCAATGTTATCTTATCCAAATTTTTATTCTGTCAATGCCATAGTACCATAATAGTTGTAAATTTCCTAACATGGAGTGATATTATCCTAAATTTTCTTGCAGTAAAATTTGCAAAGTAAAAATCTCCTTCCTGCTCTGTAAAATTTAAAGAATTTCTAACTACTCTTTTATACAAATTGCGACAGCCGCCGATAGGTTATCAATTAGATGAAAGCGATTGCTACTTCAAGTTAGGCAGGAAATTTTTAGATTATAATAGAATATTGACTAACTATACATATTTAATCATTTAAAGGAGAGGGACAATGTATGAACACTCCAAAAGTAGATGCTTATGAGATATTAGAGAGGATTACGGATGGGTTTTTTGCATTGGATGAAAATTGGAATTTTACCTACGTTAATGCCGAGGCTGCTCGTCTTTTATTTCGAAGTCGAGACGATCTGATTGGTAAAAATATATGGGATGAATTTCCAGAATCTGTAAATTTAACATTGCATAAATATTTACATAAGGCAGTTTTAAACCAAAAGCCTGTTAAATTTGATGCTTTTTTTCCACTGCTTGAAAAATGGTTCGATGTGAGGGCCTATCCCTTATTAAATGGGCTGACTATATATTTTAAAGATATTACTCAGGAAAAGAGGGAACACGATGCATTGTTTCAATTGATATCAGAGAATTCCCAAGATCTTATTTCAATCGCAACTCCTGAAGGCAGAACACAATATGTATCCCCTTCAATTAAGACATTGTTGGGTTATGAACCGGAAGAAGTGATCGGTACGTTCCCATATGAATTTTGTCATCCGGATGATGTAATAACCTTAACAAATTCGGATTTTCTTAAGAAATCCAATGAAGCGATTTTTGTTTGTCGAGTTCGACACAAAAATGGTCACTATGTTTGGTTCGAAACTGCGGTCAAAACAATAAGAAACGATCATGGAGAAATTGTTAAAACAATAGGTATAGGGCGTGATATCACGAAACGAAAACAAGCAGAGGAAGAACTTCGGAAGACGAAAGAAAGACTAGAATCTTTTATTCAGAACAATGCGGATGCGATTTGGGTGATTGATTTAGAAGATCGTGTCTTAGAAATTAACCCTGCATTCGAGACAATGTTTGGTTGGTCTGCTGATAGCATTATCGGGAAGAAGTTGCCGATTATCCCGGATTTTGCAAAAGATTCTACCATATATATCCATGAAAAGATCAAAAAAGGTGTATCTATGGCTGGTTTAGAAACCATTCGTCAACGGAAGGATGGAAGTTTGCTTGATGTCAGCGCCACCCTCTCACCTATCCGTGATAGTGCAGGTAAAGTTATTGGAATCACAGGAATTTGCCGGGACATCGCCCGAAGAAAAAAAGCGGAGGATGCCCTTAAAGTAAAATCTCAACAACTAGAATCTTTTATTGAAAATTTTATTGAAAATAATGTAGATGCCATTCTGATTTTCAATATGCAAGGGAATGTTGTACGGGTTAATAAAGCGTTTGAAGACACGTTTTGCTGGACGAAGCAGGAGATAATCGGCGTTCGATTATTCGATTTGCCATGTCTTCCACCTGAAGTTATCGAAGAGGTAAAAAAATTCTATGTGGAGGTCAAAAAAGGAAATTATATTATAGGGACAGAAACCATTCTTTTGCGAAAAGATGGGGTAATTTTGAATGTCATCTTAACCATTTCGCCGATTCATGATCCAAAAGGGAATATGGATGGTTGTTGGATTTCAATAAGGGATATAACAGAATGGAAGAAGTCCCAAGAAATGCTGCAAATTACCGAAAAATTATCCGTTGCGGGTCAATTGGCTGCCGGAATCGCTCATGAAATCCGTAACCCCATGACTTCGATTAAAGGGTTCATTCATTTGATGAAGTCCGATTTTGGCGACAAAAAAGAGTATTTCGATATTATGTCTTCTGAATTGGAGCGAATTGAACAAATTCTTAGTGAACTCTTGATTCTAGCGAAGCCCCAAATAAGCAAATTTGAACAGAAAGATGTCAGGATATTATTGACGCAGGTCATTACTCTTATGGATGCTCAAGCGATCCTGAATAATGTTGAAATAGTCACCGAAATTCAACCGGAGGTTACTCATATTCATTGTGACGAAAATCAATTAAAACAAGCTTTTATCAACTATATTAAAAATGCGATTGAAGCCATGCCTACAGGCGGTAAATTAGTGATCCAAATCAGAAAAAAAGAGAATAAAAGAATGATTTTCCGTTTTATCGATCAAGGAATTGGAATGCCAAAAGAAATTCTTTCTAAGTTGGGGCAAGCGTTCTATACAACAAAAGAAAAAGGAACAGGATTGGGCTTTATGGTCAGCAAAAAAATTATTGAGAATCACTCTGGCGAAGTACATATAGAAAGTGAAGTAAACAAAGGAACGATTATAGAGGTTAACCTACCGTTAACACAAGAAAACTGCTGAATGGCTTTCGAGGAACGGCGTCTTCCGCCAGCTTTGCTCGTTCAGGGTTTCCATTAGCGTATAATTCCCCACGTTTTGTCGGCATACTCCATAAAACTAAATAGAAATTTACTGCAATAACGCATATGAAATTGTGGAAGAGGTCATTCGTAGCACAAAAAAGGATAGAGCATGCAGAATAAAACTGCCTTTTCTATCCTTTTCTTTTCACTCCATATAATGTTAAATATTAATGAATGAGATTAGTTTTTCCTAAATTTTAATAAAATGGCCTTTTAGATTAAACAATATAACGTTCTGCTTCAATTATTTTGTCCGCAGCATCACGTTTCTTGGCAATTACATTAATTGGTGTATGGCGGGTGAATTTACGCAGTGCAGAAATGAGCATACGAACCGTATCACCCTGTTCAGCTGCAACAATCGTTTCTTTCGCATGATGTTCAATTTCATCGAAAGCTTCCTGGCAAAAAATTTGCGTATAAAGAAGCTTTTGTTTGCTTTTTTCCATGCCGAATTTTTCAATCGCTTTTTCAGTGCGCAATACAGCTGATTCCATTGCGTACACATTTGATATAATATCAGCAATATTAACAAGGATCTCCTGTTCGATTTCAAGCGCTTTTCCATATTTTTGTACTGCAAGGCCCGCAGCAAGCAAGCCGATTTTTTTTGCATTTTTCACTAAATATTTTTCTTGTGCAAGCGGCTCATCGCCTGGTTCTTCCGGCATAAGCATTATTAATTTTTCCTGAATGGCTTGTGCCTTCTGAAGCAGCGGAAGTTCGCCCCTCATTGCTTTGCGTAGAAATGTTCCAGGAACAAGAAGACGGTTGATTTCGTTTGTCCCTTCGAAAATGCGGTTGATCCTTGAATCACGATAAATTCTTTCAATCTCATATTCCGCCATAAATCCGTACCCGCCGTGGATTTGAACCCCTTCGTCAGCAATATAATCTAGGACTTCTGTTGCAAAAAATTTATTTAAGGAGCACTCGATCGCATATTCAGCAATCGACTTCGCCACTTCTAAACCGTCTTTTACTTGTTGATCCGTTAATTTGCTCATACGCTCCTCAAACAAACCAACTGTGCGGTAAACGGAGCTTTCAGCAGCATACAGCTTAGAAGCCATCGTGCCCAGTTTTTCTTTAGTTAAATTAAATTTTGCAATTGGTGTTTTAAACTGCTGGCGCTGGTTTGCATATTGAACAGTTATTTCAAATGCACGCTTCGAACCTCCCACTGCGCCAACTCCAAGCTTATAGCGTCCAATATTCAAGATATTAAACGCGATGACATGCCCTTTTCCCGGTTCGCCGAGAAGGTTTTCTTTCGGTACAAGAGCATCTTGCAGAATTAATGTCCTTGTAGAGGAACTTTTGATCCCCATTTTCTTTTCTTCTGCACCTGTTGAAACGCCAGGGCATTCTCTTTCTACGATAAAGGCAGTGAAATGTTCGCCGTCAATTTTTGCGTAAACAATAAATACATCTGCAAAGCCGGCATTTGTAATCCATTGTTTTTCGCCGTTCAAGATATAATGAGTCCCTTCAGAATTTAATTTTGCTGTTGTTTTGGCGCCGAGTGCATCAGAACCAGAACCCGGTTCTGTTAAAGCATATGCTGCAATTTTTTCACCTGTTGCCAGAAGCGGAAGGTATTTTTGTTTTTGTTCTTCATTTCCAAAAAGGACAATCGGCAGGGAGCCGATACCAACATGTGCTCCGTGCGATATGGAGAACCCGCCGGCGCGGGACATTTTCTCTGCGATGAGAGCTGAGCTTATTTTATCAAGCCCCAGGCCCCCGTATTCTTCAGGTACGTCTGCACCTAATAAGCCTAATTCCCCTGCTAGTTTTAATAATTTTACAGATCGGTCAAAATCATGGTTTTCCAATTGTTCAATTTCAGGAACAACTTCATTCATAACGAAATCTTCTGTTGTCTTTGCAATCATTTTTTGTTCATCAGTGAAATCTTCAGGAGTAAAGACTTGATGATATGAAATATCTTCAATTAGAAAGCTTCCGCCTTTTATCAAGCTTTCAGTTTCGTTCGACATTTTCTTTTTCCCCCATTCATTATTTGGAATGAACACCTGCGGATCTCCCAATTTTGTTATTACAGTAATTCGAAAACTCCGGCTGCTCCCATACCGCCGCCAATACACATTGTTACAACACCAAATTGTTCGTTTCTTCTTTTTAATTCATGAATAAGCGAAAGAGTCAGCTTTGCTCCCGTACATCCAAGCGGGTGGCCGAGGGCAATCGCACCTCCGTTCACGTTGACTTTTTCTTCATCGAGGCCCAGTTCACGAATGATCTGCAACGATTGAGATGCAAATGCTTCGTTTAATTCGAACAAGCTGATGTCGGATAATTCCAATCCGGCGAGTTTTAACGCCTTAGGAATGGCTGCTACAGGTCCGATTCCCATAATTTCCGGAGGCACGCCGCCGACAGCAAATGATCTGAATCTGGCCAGAGGCTTTAAGCCGAGTGATTCGGCTTTTTCACGGTCCATTACCATCACTGCCGCAGCTCCATCACTTGTTTGCGACGCATTTCCCGCTGTAACAGTACCGTTAACGGAGAATACAGGCCGAAGCTTTGCCAGCGTTTCTATATTTGTATCCGGGCGGACGCCTTCATCTCTCGTAAACTTGATCGTTTTCTCAACTAACTTATTATTTTTATCAAAGGACCTTATCGTTACATCAACCGGAACAATTTCTTCTTCAAACTTTCCTTCCTGAATGGCTTTTGCCGCTTTTTGATGGCTTTTCACCGCAAAAGCATCCTGGTCTTCACGGGAAATTCCGTATTTTTTTGCCACCTCTTCAGCTGTATGACCCATTCCCATATAATATTCCGGAGCCGTTTCCGCAAGTTTGGCATTTGGACGAACAACATGGCCCATCATCGGAACTATGCTCATTGATTCTACTCCTCCGGCAATAATGGTGTCAGAGAAGCCAACCATGATCCTTTCAGCTGCATAAGCGATCGATTGGAGGCCCGATGCACAATAGCGGTTGATGGTAATGGCAGGCACAGTATGCGGAAGGCCTGCCAGAGCCCCGATATTTCTGGCCACATTCATTCCCTGTTCAGCCTCCGGCATGGCACATCCCATAATCAAGTCGTCGATATTTCCTTGATAATTGCCGGCGCGTTTTATCGTTTCTTTCACAACCAGCGCCCCTAAATCGTCCGGACGTACATTGGCAAGCGTTCCCTTTTTCGCCTTCCCAACCGGAGTACGTGCACCTGCCACGATTACCGCTTCTCTCATTTCGTTCCCTCTCTTTCTAAAAGTGAGAATCCTATGTTCTTATTAATCTATTAAACTCAATGTAATTTAATTGCGAAGTGGTTTGCCTTTAAGAAGCATATGCTGCATTCTGGCTTGCGTTTTTGGTTCTCCGACAAGGCTCAGGAATGCTTCTCTTTCGAGATCAAGCAAATATTCTTCATCCACTTCAGTTCCAAACGGCACTTTCCCTCCGGCAATGACATAAGCAAGTTTTTTCGCTATCTTCAAATCATGTTCTGAAATATAGCCGGAGTAGTACAGCGACTGGGCGCCAATAAGCATGGTTGCATAACCGGTTTCTCCAACAACCGGTATTTTTTTGCGAACAGGCGGTTTATAGCCTTTTTCATAAAGCTCCAATACAGCCTGCTTCGCTTCATAAAGAAGATGATCTCCGTTAATGCTTATTCCGTCTGTTTGCTTTAAGAAATAGTATTCGCGTGCTTCTTCACCGGAAGTCGACACTTTCGCCATTGCAATCGTTTCAAATACTTTATTCGCAACCTTTTGCAAGTCAACATCAATGCCGCTTGGAAGACTTTCGAGATGCTTAATATAAAGTTCTTTATTTCCGCCTCCGCCCGGAATAAGACCTACTCCTGCTTCAACGAGGCCCATGTATGTTTCTGATGAAGCCTGTATATGAGCTGCAGGCAAGCAAATTTCTGCCCCTCCGCCAAGCGTCATACCAAATGGCGCCGCTGCTACCGGCTTATTGGAATATTTAATTTTCATTGCAGCTTTCTGAAAATTTCTGACAACCATTTCAAGTTCAAAAAGATTGTCATCCTGAGCTTCCATAAGGATCATTGCCAGGTTGGCGCCGACACAAAAGTTTTTCCCTTGATTTCCAATGACAAGACCTTTATAATTCTTTTCAACTTCACCAATCGCGAAATTAATCATTTGAAGAATATCAAGGCCGATGGCATTATTAGGAGAATGGAACTCAAGAAGCGCTACACCGTCGCCAAAGTCAATCAAGCTTGCACCGCTGTTCTTTTTAATGACACCTTTTTGTTTCTTAAGAAGATTAATGTTGGTTGCTTTTGGATTCTCTTCTAAAAGCTTATATTCACCGTTATGGTAGAAGTAAACCTTTCCTTCTTCTTCCTTATAGAAAGAACTGAATCCTTTTTCCACCATGTTTTTTACCCAAACAGGCACTTCTGTTCCTGATGCTTCAAGCTTTTTCAATGATTTTTCAAGACCGATTGCATCCCACGTTTCAAACGGACCCAGTTCCCAACCAAATCCCCACTTCATGGCTCTGTCAATTGCGACAATGTCGTCAGCAATTGTTCCGAGAAGTTCAGCGGAATAAACAAGAACCGTGCTGATAATATTCCATAAGAGGCTGCCGGCCCGATCATCAGCATATACAAGCGCTTTCATTTTGTTGGCAGTGCCTTTTTCCTGTTTACTCATTTCAGCAGCGGCTGTTGTTAATTTTTTTCGCGGGCCGTATTCCAGTGTTTTTGGATCCAATTCTAAAATTTCTTTGCCTTGCTTCAAGAAGAATCCTTGGCCTGACTTGCTTCCAAGCCAGCCTTTATTGAGCATTTCTTTTATAAGAGCAGGCACTTCAAATACTTCTTTTTCATTGCCTTCAACTTGCTCATAAACGTTATTTGCGACATGGACAAACGTATCAAGTCCTACAACATCAAGAGTCCGGAAAGTGGCGCTTTTCGGACGTCCGATCAGCGGACCTGTAACGGAATCGACTTCTCCCACACTGTACCCGCCTTTAAGCATTTCCTGAACAGTAACAAGAAGGCCGTATGTGCCGATCCGGTTTGCAATAAAGTTCGGCGTGTCTTTTGCTTCAACAACTCCTTTTCCGAGAACTTCTTCCCCAAATTGCTTCATAAAATCTAAGACTTCCGGTGCTGTATCCTTTGCAGGGATCACTTCAAGCAGCTTTAAGTACCGGGGAGGGTTAAAAAAGTGAGTGCCAAGGAAATGTTTCCTGAAGTCTTCTGACCGCCCCTCCGCCATTGCCTCAACAGAAATGCCGGAAGTATTGGAGCTGACAATGCTGCCCGGTCTACGGTATTGGTCCACTTTTTCAAATACTTGCTTCTTAATATTTAAATTTTCAACAACTGCTTCAATTATCCAGTCAACTTCGCTTAACCGCTTCATGTCATCTTCAAAGTTCCCTGCTTCGATTAAGGCAAGGTTTTTTTTGGAAGTTAGCGGAGCCGGCTTTTGCTTCAACAATTTTTGGAGTGCGGAAGAGCTGATTCTGTTTCGGACCTGCTTATCTTCAAGAGTTAAGACTTTTTCTTTTTCTTCTTCATTTAACTCGCGAGGCACAATATCCAGCAATAATACAGGTATGCCGATGTTAGCCAGATGTGCTGCAATTCCTGATCCCATTACTCCTGATCCAAGAACCGCAGCCTTTTGAATACGTTCGATCAACTTTGTCTCCCCCTTTGACACTTTGAATGAATGATCATTCATTTTTTGTCAAAAAAAAATTTACCTGCAAAAGTGTTTTGCTACTTCAAATATAAAATATATAAAAAGTTTCCGCAATAACAAGAAACAGAAAAATGAAAATTTTAAGAAAAAATATTTTTTTGTTTTGATTATAGTAAATGGGCATTCTAAAATTGAAGCTTGCATGATTGGAGCTTTTTACTGACACAACCTTGGAAATCGGGGGTAAAAGCTATGGCGAAAAGGAAAAAGAATCCTTCTAAAGGAGGAGTCAGCGCTGCCAGCGTAAAAGGCAATGCAGGTCCGACAGTTGAAATGGACGGCGGCGGAAAAGTCAACAGCCAAAATAATCAGTATAAAAAGTAGAATTGAGGCTGACCCAAAACGAAAAGCCAGTCATTTATGGGTCAGCCTCTTTCAGTTTCTGTGGAAAAGGGGCGGAGCTACGCTAACAAAGATAGAAATGGCAACTTATCTTTAGCAAGATACTTGTTTAGCTTTGTAAATATTTATAGCTTGGCTTCGCTCACGCCGCCTTATTATGTTGGTTTTGTTTTATAATGAAAGCTATTTCTATGTTAGGGTTGGGAGTTTAAAACTCATGCTCATTTCTTATTTTTTTAAGATTCCTTTTAATACAAACGCAACGTTTGCCGGGCGTTCTGCAAGACGGCGCATAAAATAACCGTACCAATCAGTTCCATATGGAACATAGACGCGCATTTTATAGCTTTCTTTTGCAAGTTCTAACTGCCTTTCAGGGCGAATTCCGAAAAGCATTTGAAATTCAAATTGGCTGTTCGGGATATTATGCTCTTTTACAAGCTGTTTTGTATATTCAATAATCGCATCATCATGTGTGGCAACAGCAGTATAATTGCCGTTCAGTAAATGCATTTTGATGATCTTTTTAAAGTTTTCATCAACGTCTTTTTTATCCGGAAAAGCGACTTCCGGAGATTCTTTGTATGCCCCTTTAACAAGACGAAGATTTGGCGAGTATTGATTCAAATCTTCTATATCCTGAACGGTGCGGTACAAATAAGCTTGGATAACCGTTCCGACATTGTCGTATTCAGATTTTAACTGTTTAAAAATATCGAGTGTTTTTTGGCACCGTGAGAAATCTTCCATATCAATAGTAACAAATACGCCATTTTCTTTTGCTGTATCAAGAATGCGGCGCATATTTCGCATAACAACTTCATTGGAAATATCCAATCCCATCGAAGTCATTTTTAGAGAAAGCTGAGAGTCTAACTTTTCCCGGCCGATTGCTTTTATTGCTTTAATCGAATTATCAGCCATTTCATTTGCTTCTTTTTCATTATCAACAAACTCTCCAAGGTAATCGATCGTAACAACTAAGCCTTTTTTGTTAAGCTCCTTAATGACATTCACTGCCTGTTCGATTGTTTCACCGGCAACAAAACGGGAGGCACCAAAGCGCAAGCCATATTTTTTTGCAAGTTTTGTTAATGTTTTATTCTTAGATAAAAAGAGAAAGAAATCTCTCATTGCCTGTTCCATAATCTACCTCCATATGAAAACGATTACACTTTTCTGAAATTCAATTTTAATTATTTTTTTATATGTAAAATTGCCTTCTTAATTTTATCACTTATTAAGTTTTTTGAATATGATTTCGCAGGAAAAAGATCGATTTTTGTCACATAAAATATTTTTATAGTATAACAATTATTTGGTTGCTTTATGTGCGATTACGACTTTATTGTGAAGCTAAAAATGAAGAAAAAGAGGGCCAGACCCCTCTAACGAAAAAACAATTCAATATATTTCCATTTTTGGATGAAGTCAGACCCTTTTTATTCGTTCTTTTTTGCACGATGGGCATCATTTAACTGTTTAATTTCTCCGATGAGATGTTTCATTTCTTCCTTTGCATCCGGGTATAATTCGTTCCAATGCTTGGCAAGAGGCGGCATAGATTTAGCAATATGCGTGTATAATGCCCATATTTTCACCTTTTCTTTTAAATCATCATTCTTTTCACCGAGTAACAGCTCGGTATATTTGTTAAGCAACGCATCAAACTGCCCTTTAAATTTTTCTTCCAAAATGCCCCCTCCTCACATAAAAATCTTGTGTTTTTTGATATTTTTCACGTAAAGTGCACTTTTTTAATTGTACTTGTTCAAAATCAGTTAGTTGCGGATCCATGTAAAACCGCAGCCTCTTTTAAGATGCATCTTCCTTTTCCAAACGGAATGCACAACGGTGTTCCAAATAAAGGATCCATTGTAACCTCGCAGTCCATGCCAAATACATTTTTTACGAGGCTGCAATTAATAACACTTTCCGGTTTTCCCTGGGCATAAATCTTCTGATCCTTAATTGCGACAATATTATGCGCATAACGGCACGCTAAATTTAAATCATGAAGAACCATCACAATTGTTCGTTTTTCTGTTTCGTTTAATTCAAAAAGCAAATCCAAAATTTCAATTTGATGGGCCATATCCAAATAAGTTGTCGGCTCATCCAATAATATAATATCCGTATCCTGAGCAAGAGTCATAGCAATCCAGGCGCGCTGGCGCTGTCCGCCTGATAAAGAATCGACAGTCCGGTCTTTTAAATGCTCTAAACCGGTTGCTTTCAACGCACTTCTTACCTTTGTTTCATCTTCGATTGTCCACTGTTTCAACCAAGATTGATATGGATATCTTCCTTGTTTCACCAACTGAAGAACGGTTAGGCCTTCAGGTGCTGACGGTGATTGCGGAAGAATTGCCATTCTCTTTGCTACCTCTTTTGTTGATAATTTCAATATGGCCTCCCCTTCAAGCAATACGGCTCCGGATTTTGGTTTAAGAAGCCGGGCAATGGAACGCAGCAGCGTCGATTTTCCGCAGCCGTTCCCTCCGATAAAAACAGTGATCTCACCTCTTGGGATTTTAAGGTCAAGTTCATTTATAACAATGGTTTCTCCGTATGAAAGTGTCAGCTTATTTGTTTCAATCGCTTGCCCCATTGATACATGCTCCTTTACTATTTTTTCTTCAAACCTAAGAATCCCTTGTTTTAAACAATAAATATATGAAATATGGCGCCCCTATACTCGCTGTGAAGACACCGGCCGGTATTTCTAGCGGTGAAAACCAGCTGCGGCCCACTAAATCTGCAATCATGACCATGATTCCGCCTAGAAGTGCCGAAACAGGCAACAATGCACCAAAGGCTGAGCCAACAAGCCTCCTTGCCATATGAGGTGCCATTAAACCGACAAAGCCGATTCCCCCTGCAAAAGCGACAGAACTGCCAATTAGACCGGTGCAGATCATCAGTAAAATGAATCGCTGTCTTTGAACATCGCCCCCAAGACCGGTTGCGACATCATCGCCAAGCTCTTGGATATTAACATGTCTTGCATAAATAAAGGCTATTATGAGAAGAAGAACAGTCCATGGAGCGAGAACTCCAACGTTTTTCCAGTTTGACCCGTAAACGGTCCCGGTAATCCAAATATTTGCCTGGCTCGTCTGGTAAATAGGCCCTAAAATCATCAATAAGGTTGTTAAAGCCTTCATCAATGTCATCATTCCAATACCAATAAGAACGAGCCTTACCGATGAAACTCCGTTTTTCCATGATAAAAAATAAACAAGAAAAGCAACGACAGCGGCTCCAAAAAATGCGGCTGCCGGCAGCCAACTAATGCTTACTGTCAAAGCATGGTTTTTATCACTAAAAACAGCTAAAAAACAGACAACCGCAACAGAAGCTCCCCCGGCAATTCCCAGGATGTCAGGAGAAGCGAGCGGGTTTCTGATCATACCCTGCAAAATCCCGCCGGCGACTGAAAGCCCCATTCCGGCCATTAATGCAACGATGATTCTCGGCAGCCGGAACGACAGAATAACGAGGCGGTCCATTTCAGATCCTCCTCCGAACAACACTTGCAAAACTGTCAGAGGGCTGATTTTCATTTCTCCCATTCCTGTACTTAAAACAAAAACAAATGATGCCGTAAAAAACAATCCAAAAAAAACAAATAGTCCTTTGTTATCGATTAAATATGATATTTTCCCTTTAAATATTCGAAAGTTTATATATTGCTTCATTGCCGGTTGAACCCCTTTCTAGCAATATAAATAAAAAATGGGGTTCCTATAATGGCTGTCATGACACCGACCGGAACTTCCCGGGGCATCAAAATATACCTTGATGCAATGTCAGCTGCTATCAATAGCACTCCGCCAAGCACACCTGAAAAAGGGATTACCCAGCGATGGTCAATTCCTGCGATTGATCGGGTTAGATGCGGGACGACAATTCCAATAAATCCAATGGGGCCGGCAACGGCAACTGCCCCTCCTGAAAGCAGGATGACGATTATTCCAATACCTAATTTTAAAAGCACAGTATTTAATCCAAGTCCTTTCGCCACATCTTCTCCCATAGAAAAAACATTCATTTTTGCTGCTATGAACAGCGAGCCAATCCATCCCGCAGCCAAATATGGAAGGACAGCATTTAAATTCTCCAGCTTTCTTCCGGAAACGGATCCTGCAAGCCAAAACAACACTTGTTCCAACGCGGCTTCATTTAATACAAGAAGACCTTGAGTAAAAGAAGAAAACATGGCAGTCATTGCGGCGCCTGCAAGTGTAAGCTTCATCGGAGTTAATCCTTCCCTGCCAATAGAACCAACTACATAAACACTTATAGCAGCAAAAGCTGCTCCCAAAAAAGAAAGCCAAGTGAAAAAATGTAGATTCCCGATGCTTAACATCGTTACGCCAATTACGACCGCAACTCCGGCTCCTGCATTTACTCCGAAAATATCCGGAGATGCAAGCGGATTTTTTGTTAACGTTTGCATTAAGACTCCTGAAATCGCTAAACTCGCTCCAACGGCAGCCGCAATTAATGCACGAGGAACTCTGGCCGATTGAATGACGAGATGTTCGTTTGATCCATTAAAATTGGTGAATGCGTCAATAGCCATTTTCCAGGTTGTATCCGTATACCCAAAAACAATGCTTGCACATATTAAAAAAACCAGCAAAACAATGCCTATCAATAGCCCCATCCATTTCTGCCCTGTGTTTTTTAACAGCATAGCCAAATACCTTCCAGCCTTTTTATTTATATATGAATCGTTTTTCATGTTTCAGTCTATTGTAATCAAAAGAATCTGTCAATGACTTTGAATATCATTATCAATTAATCATTGACATTGGGTAAAAATCATTTTATGATAAGTTTGTTAGTGATAATGATTATCATTAACAACATATTTTTTAGGAGGCATACATAAAATGAAAAGATTTACATCACTATTGGCCGTTATCTCTTTATTCTTGGTCTTCCTTCTTTCCGCTTGCGGAAAAATTGCAGAAGATGCAGCGACTAAGAAAAACGACAATAAAGCAAAAGATGCAAGCTATACTGTTGAGCACGCAATGGGAACAACAAAAATAGAAAAAACGCCTGAACGAGTCGTTGTTCTTACCAATGAAGGTACAGAATCATTACTGGCTCTGGGAGTAAAACCGGTTGGTGCTGTTCAATCCTGGCTTGGAGATCCTTGGTATGATCATATTAAGAATAAGATGGACGGCGTCGAAGTTGTAGGGGTTGAGCATGAAGTAAATTTGGAAAAAATTGCAGCATTGAAGCCCGATTTAATTATAGGAAACAAGTTGCGCCAAGAAGCAGTATACGATAAATTAAATGCGATTGCTCCAACTGTTTTTTCAGAAACACTCAGAGGAGATTGGAAAGAAAACTTTAAATTATATGCAAAAGCTTTAAACCTTGAAGAAAAAGGCAACAAAGTATTAAGCGAATTTGATGCACACGTTGCAGATGTAAAACAAAAACTGGGTGATAAAGTAAATCAAGAAGTTTCTGTTGTTCGTTTCATGGCCGGAACTGCCCGCATTTATTACACAGATTCCTTTTCCGGGGTAATCTTTGATCAATTAGGATTTAAACGGGCGAAGCAGCAAGAAGAGCTTTTTACTGAGGATAATAAACTTGGCAAACTTGCGATTGAGGTTGGAAAAGAAGTCATTCCTAAAATGGACGGAGACATTCTATTCTACTTCACATATGCTCCGGAAGGCGATCAAAAAGCACTTAACACAGCAAAAGAGTGGACGAGTGATCCCCTTTGGAAAAATTTGAATGCTGTTAAGAATGGAAATGCCCATGAGGTTAGCGATGCCATTTGGAATACTGCCGGCGGTGTTATAGCAGCCAACAAAATGCTGGATGAACTTGAAAACATTATGCTTAATAATTAATAATTGCTCTTGAAAAGAGCTGACTCATAAGGGGCCAGACCCCTCCAATTGGAGGGGTCTGGCCCCTTTTTTTGCAACTTTATTCATAAAGATCCCAAAATCGGCAACAATATGTGTGATGTCAAAAAGATGGTGAGCAAAAATGAAAAACTGGTTTAAAAAAAACAACGACAAAGAAGATTTTGAAAAGAAAGACTGGCAACAAATCCTCTTAAAATCACATGATTATAAAAAAACTTTTTACTACAACCAAAAAAATAATATTCGCTTTTGCTTTACATTCATGTCAACGTTAATTGATGAAAACATTCTTCACCAATCTGCTCTCCCGCATTTGCAAGAGAAAGATTTCACGACACTGGATGATATTAAAAAAATCCTTCCAATTGCAGATGTGGAAATATCGGATGATCCATCCATTATCGAACAGAAGCTTTTCAACGGTTACGTCATGTTAACAATGGAAAATGAAGAAAAGCGTTTTGCCTTTATAGCTGCTCAAAAAGAAGTCGTCCGCAGTCTTACAATCCCTGAAATTGAGTTTAGTGTTATCGGACCGAAAGAAGCGTTTGTTGAATCAATTGATCAAAACCTTAATTTAATCCGCAAAAGAATACCTGTAAAAGAACTTGTCATTGAGAATCTTTCAGTTGGCACCATTTCAAAAACAAAAGTTGCTATCCTATATATAGACGGAATTACAGACCCGGAAAACGTCAATACAATTAGGCAGCGCATTCAGGATATCGATTTTGACGAAATTACAGACAGTTCTTATCTTGTTCAGCTTATTTCGGACAACAAGCATTCTCTCTTTCCGCAGATGCTTGATACGGAAAGACCCGACCGGGTTGCATCAATTCTTGCGGAAGGAAAAATTGCAGTTGTTGTCGACGGATCTCCGCATGCATTAATTGCACCAACGACGCTTGTTGAATTTTTCAATTCGTTTGAAGATTACCTTTTAAACTGGCATCTTGCATCTTTTTTCCGTTTGATACGCTTGTTTGCCATTGGCTTTTCCATATTAGTAACACCAGTATATGTAGCAACTTTAACTTATCACTATGAATTAATTCCAAAGGATTTATTAAATACGTTGATATCTTCCAGAAGGGTGGTTCCCCTCCCTCCTATTTTAGAAGCACTGATTTTGGAATTAACGATTGAACTATTGCGGGAAGCAGGAGCCCGCCTCCCGACAAAAGTCGGCCAGACAATCGGTATCGTGGGCGGAATCGTAATCGGAACGGCTTCTGTTGAAGCAGGCCTTACAAGTAATGTCCTTTTAATTATCATAGCGCTTGCTGCCCTTGCGTCATTTACTACTCCGGTTTACCGGATGGGCAATACAATCAGGCTCTTGCGGTTCCCTTTTTTGCTCTTTGCCGAGCTTTGGGGCCTGCTCGGAATTGTATATTGCTTCTGTATTATGATGACCCATTTAATCAGACTGACTTCTTTTGGACGGCCATTTTTGGAACCGCTGTATCCTCCGAGACTGGTGGACTTGAAAGACGCATTAATCCGCCTGCCTTTTGAAAAGCAGCGCATGCGTCCGGAATATTTAAGAACCGAACAGCCTGTGCGCTTTAAAAAGAAAAAGGCAAAAGCAGTTAAAAAAGATATAGACGAATAATGACTGGAGGTGAACCGCCATACAGCAGCCAACCATTCCTGAACGGCTTCAAATTTCTCCTTTTCTCGTTTTTTATGTGATTGTATCGATGCAAGTCGGGATTGGTATATTAGGATATCAGCGCTACATTGCCAAAGGAGCGGGCTATGATGCCTGGATTTCCGTGCTGATTACCGGTCTCAGCCTTCATGTGATTCTTTGGATGATCTACAAAATATGCGAGACTGTAAACGGGGATCTTGTTTCAGCCCATACGTTTGTTTTTGGCAACGTGCTCGGGAAAGCATTAAGTTCGCTGTCTATTTTGTATTATTGCGCCTATGCCATAGCGATAGTAAGGTCATATGTTGAAATTATTCAAGTATGGATGTTCCACGATATGAGTACATTTTGGTTTTCTTTAGCCATCATGCTCCTTGTTGTTTATATTGTGTTTGGCGGTTTCCGGACGGTTGTCGGCATAGCCTTTTTCAGTATTGTCTTGCCGTCCTACCTGATCTTTACATTTGTATTCGCTTTTAAATATTCAAATTTCCAAAATCTTCTTCCTATTTTTGACCACTCGCTGAAAGAGTTTGCGGTTAGTGCAAAAAATATGTCGCTAAGCTATTTAGGGTTTGAAGTCGTTTTATTCTGTTTCCCATTCATTAAGGAACCGGAAAAATCAAAAAAGTGGGCTCATCTAGGTGTTCTGGTAACCACTTTGTTATATACCGGATTGACTGTTCTTACATTCGCTTACTTTTCAGAAGAAACGCTTAAAAGGACCATTTGGCCAACTTTACAAATGTGGAGAATTTCTGAATTGCCGTTTGTTGAAAGGTTAGAATATATAGGAATTGCAAACTGGCTCTTGATTATTCTTCCGAATATTTGTTTATCTGTCTGGATTGCAAGCAGGATAATAAAACAAGTAGTGAATCTTAAACAAAAGATCAGCGTGCTTCTTATCGCAAGCCTTTGCATAATCATCCCTGTTTTTTTTCAAAAGAGGGAAGAAATAATGCTGCTTGATCGCTATATCTCCGAGATGGGCTTTTGGTTAACATATGTATATATTCCCTTTCTGTTTACATCCGTCTTAATTGCAAAGAAGGTGAAAGGCAAATGAGAAGGAATCACTTTTCATGTTTTATGCTTTGTTTTCTTTTAATAACAGGCTGTGTAGATAAAGAAATCGTTGATGATGTCAGTTTTAAAGCTGCAAGCGGCTATGATTATGTAAATGAAAAGGAAGTGCGCGGGACATTTCTAGTGCATGAATTCTTGCCCGATAAAAGTGTTAAAAATATTACATTTTCTGCTGTTTCTTCTGGAATATTTGAAATTAATAAGGAGATACAGTATCAAGTTGCAGACCCAATTGTCCGAGGAAGCCTTGAAGCGATCCTTTTTGGAAATGACCTTGCCAAAAAAGGGATCAAAGATTTCCTCGACTCTTTTGAAAGAGATGCAAGGATTGGGGCAAAACTCAATCTAGGGGTAACGGAAGGGGAAGCTAAAGATGTTATTGAAGGGGAATACGGAACAAGAGGAAACGCGGTTTACCTGGATCGCATGTTTGAACACAACATGGAGCACCAAGATTTGCCTCAATCCAATTTAAAGATTTTCTTAACGGATTATTATCAAAAAGGCAAAGACGGCTACTTGCCTCTTTTAAAAAAAATAAATAAGAAAAAGGTTGAAATTAACGGACTCTGCTTATTCAAAGATGACAAAGTAGTTGATGAGCTTTCCGCTCAAAAATTATTTTTCTTTAAACTAATGACCGACCAATATTCTGAAGGAAACTTAAAAATTAAAGTTGACGACAAAATAGCTACTGTAGAAAACATTTCATCAAAGTATAAAATGAAGTTAACCAGAAGAAATCCATATAAAATCGATTTAAACTTAAAATTAAAAGGTGAAATAACAGAATATACCGGAAAAAAATTAACCAGAAAAACAAAAGATAACATTGAAAAAACAATGGAAAAAAGAATAAACAAAGAATGTTCAAAGCTAATATCCAGATTTCAAGAAAAAAACATTGACCCAATCGGATTTGGCGCATTTGCCAAAAGCAGGACAAGAAACTTCGATTTTTCAAAATGGGAAGATGAATATCAACATCTTACAGTCGACGTAAATACAGAAGTTAATTTAGTCGAAGAAGGAGTCATTGAATAAATGGAAACTTCCATCAGTGGGGTTTTGCTGTCCGCAAATGCAGAATATTATAAAGCGAAGGGCTTTCCCTTCGCTTTTCTTATGCTGTCGTTGAAAACATGTACTTTTTATTGTGATAACGGATTGAAAATATCAAGCCGACCGCGAGCATGTTTCCCATTAATGAGCTTCCCCCGTAGCTGATAAACGGCAGCGGAATTCCTGTAATCGGCAGAAGTCCGATTGTCATCCCGATGTTTTGAAAGACGTGAAACGTGATCATGCTAATAACTCCTACGCATATATAGGTGTAAAAATTGTTTTTCGTCTCCATTCCGATTTTCGTTATTTGATAGATTAACAAGAAGAACAAACTGACAAGCACACTGGCTCCGATAAATCCAAACTCTTCCCCGACAATACTGAATATAAAGTCCGTATGGCTTTCAGGCAAATATACTTCCCTTGTCCCAAACCCTTTGCCGGTCGTCTGTCCCGAGCCTATCGCTAATAAAGACTTAGTTAATTGATAGCCGGCTGTGCTTTGATAATTGTACGGATCGATCCAGGAATAAATACGTCCGAACTGATACTCTTTTACCCCAAAATATTTTTCAAGAATGTCCGGTTTCCAGAGTACAAAGTAAAAAATAATGCCAATAAGCGATACAACCGTCCCAAAGATCGGCACTAAGATTTTCCACGAAATGCCGGAAATAAAGATCATTCCAAGCATAATTGCGATAAAAACGAGCGATGTTCCAAGATCGGGCTGCTGCATAACAAGCAAAAGTGGAACCATTGTTACGATTCCGATTTTAATTAGAAGCATAAAATCGGTCTGGGTTGTTTTTAAACGGTATTTTTGATGATGTTCCTCAATTACTCTTGCCAGTGCCAATATAATAAATACTTTTACAAATTCCGATGGCTGGATGGAGCCGATTCCAGGAAGTTTATACCAGCTTTTCGCTCCGTTGATAACCGGGGCAATTCTGCTCGGGGCAACAATCAAAAAGCCAAGCAGCAACAGACCGAAACCGTAGGCGTACCAAGAAATTTTTTTCAGCTGGTCAGAGTCTAATGAAATGACAGATGCAATAATTCCGCAGCCAACTATGTACCATAAAATCTGCTTCAATAAAAAATTTTCGCCATATTGTTCGGTTGTTTGTGCGCTGTAGATCGCCACACAGCTGGATAAAAATAATAGAAATAATATAGAAACTAGACCATAATCAAGTCTGGAGTTTGAATTTTGTTTCGAACTCATGCTCATTCTCCTTTAGAAGGCAATTCCCATTTGGAACGCTTGCCAAAAAACATCTCTAAACTTTGGCAGCCTCCGCAGCCCACACATATAGGCCTCAATACTTTATTATATTTTTAATATCTTCAAATCACAACTTCTTAATATGGAATGGATTTTTTTTTAAGAAAAAAAGAAAGGATCGATGGTCTGGTCAAATATCTTCCTTCACTGTTATCGTTACTTTTAGTAAAATTGATAATAATTGAAGAGGAGGGAATTTTATGGGCAAAACATTGCAAGGAACGACCATCTTGCATAACGGTGTAAAGATGCCTTATTTTGGCTTAGGTGTTTATAAAGTTGAAAATGGGGATCAAGTAGTAAATACAGTAAAAACGGCCCTTGATATAGGGTATCGCTTAATTGATACGGCTTCATTATATAAAAATGAAGAAGGTGTAGGGCGAGCGATTAAAGAAAGCGGCATACCAAGAGAAGAAATATTTGTGACAACTAAAGTATGGAATGATGACCAAGGTTATGATTCTACTTTGCGTGCTTTTGAAGAAAGTATTAAAAAGCTTGATTTGGAATATATCGATTTATATTTAATTCATTGGGCAGTAAAAGAAAAATATTTAGATACATGGAAAGCATTTGTTCAATTGTATAAAGAAGGAAGAGTGCGGGCGATTGGTGTAAGCAATTTTCAAATTCATCATATACAAGATATTATGGATCATTTTGATGAAATACCTGCCGTCAATCAAGTAGAACTCCATCCATTATTATCGCAAGAAGAATTGCGTTCTTTTTGTCATCAGCATCAAATTAAAGTAGAAGCATGGTCGCCGCTTTCCAGAGGAAGAATTTTTGATCACCCAACATTAAAAAGGCTTGGCGAAAAGTACGGAAAATCGCCTGCTCAAATTATATTGCGCTGGCATTTACAAAACGATGTGATTGTCATTCCAAAATCTATTCATTCTGAAAGATTAAAAGAAAATGCCGATATATTTGATTTTGAATTAAGCAGTGAAGATATGGCAGCAATCAATGCAATAAACGAAAATAAACGGTTTGGAAAAGATCCTGATAATTTTCAATTTTAATACTTAAAAGCTTCCGTCATTCGTGATGAATAATGCCGGAAGCTTTTTTTGTTTTTCGGAGGCTGACTCAAATGTAAAGGGAATGTAAAGGGCCAGGCCCCTTATATAAATTTCAGGAAATAAATATGCTGCTCTTCACGCTACGGTCAAGGAAGCGAGGAGGAAAAACCTTGATATTACTGGGTTTTTCAACGATGTTATTTATTAAAATAAAGGTCCAATTATTTTATAGCATTTCCAAAATAATTACAATTCTATCGAAAAAATTTTTTCTTAAGTATATTTATCTAGACTTTAATAATAAATTGCAAATGGTTGCCGACCTCGGCATAACGGATGAAGAAATCGATACACTAATTACTCACTTCATGTCTTTAAATTTGGAAGATCCGGCAATTCTAGATAAAATGATGGAACTTGAAAATCGGATGATGGCATTAGGTGACTTTGAAAGCGCCGATGAACTTACCGAAGAGCAGCTTGATGAGCTTATGAACATTATGCAGGAAATGATGGATCTATTCCAAATGGACGCTGAATTTTTCCTTGTGAAAGGCGATGACAGAATTGCCCTTTCAACAGAAGAAATGATGTTGCTGGAAGATACAAAGGGCTACGACCTGTTAATTGAGTTATATAGCACTAAAGGTGATTTTCTTGCAGATATATTGATTACGGCTGACATGTTCAGTTCAGAACTGCTTGAAGATACGGTTTCAGATATGAATCAAGCAGAAGAAATCATTAAAAAACAAGAACCAATTAAAGTAAAATCACAAAAAACGCAAAAAAATCATAAAACAATCAAAACCATTAAAGGGGGCAAATTGCCGAACACAGCCGGAAATTATTCGGATTGGCTCTTATCGCAGCAGGCGCTATTTTAATCCGTAAGAGGAACGTGAAACATTCATGATCCGAAAATGTAGATTGGCGCTTGGGGCTGCAGCCATTATTGCCGGAGGCTGGCTGCTGCTATCAAATATCCAGCCATTTTTTACAGCTACAAAATCAAACCACGCAGAAAGAGAAGCCGTTCAAGCAAAAGAATCTGTACAAAAAACGAAATCAAAAGACAATGTTTTGTATCCAAATCGGCCAAAAATGGGGGAAGAAATAGGAGAATTATACATTCCAAAAATCTCAGCCACACTTCCGATCATTCACGGAACAGATGAAGATGAACTAGAAAAAGGAGTCGGCCATTTTGCCGGCAGTGTTTTTCCCGGAGAAGAAGATAATTCAGTTCTTTCCGGACACCGTGATACCGTATTCCGGAAGCTTGGTGAAGTTGGCGTCGGTGATTTGTTAATCGTGACTACTTCGGCAGGAGAATTTACGTATAAAGCTCGAAAAGTCCGGATTGTCGATGCAAATGACAGAACGGTTATTGTCCCAAAACCGAGAGCAACCTTAACAGTGACAACTTGTTATCCGTTTGATTTTATCGGAGATGCACCTGAGAGATATGTGTTAGTGGCTGATCTAGTTAAATGATAAAACTTTGCAAACCAAAAATTGGAGGGGTCTGGCCCTTTACATTTGAGCCAGCTAATTTGCTTTCGAATGTTTCTTTTGAAATAATGAAAAAGAATGATCCTATATGAAAGGAGCCAAATTTCATGAAGGTTCTTGTTGTTGGAGCGAATGGACAAATCGGAAAACGACTCGTCCAGTTAATCAAAGAAAGTGATAAACACACTGCAAGAGCTATGGTTCGAAAAGAAGAGCAAGCGAAATTTTTCCAACAATTAGGCGTTGAAACCGCAGTGGCAAGCCTGGAAGATAGTGTTGAAAAAATTGCCGAGGCTGCAAAAGGCTGTGATGCAATCGTCTTTTCTGCCGGTTCCGGCGGGCACACAGGATACGACAAAACACTTTTAGTTGATCTTGACGGAGCTGTAAAAACGATCGAAGCCGCTGAAAAAGCAGGAATTAAAAGATTCGTAATGATCAGTTCGTTCCAGGCACATAATAGAGAAAATTGGCAGGAATCAATCAAACCTTACTATGTTGCCAAGCATTATGCTGACAGAATGCTGGAACAAAGTGAATTAACATATACAATTATTCGTCCCGGATGGCTTAAAAATGAACCCGGCACAGGAAAAATTATTGCCGCTGAAAATTTAAAAGAAGGATCAATCCCTCGTGAAGATGTAGCGCATACAATTCTGGCCTCACTTGATGAAGAGAATACATTTTACCGTTCATTTGACCTCATGTCAGGTGATATTCCGATTTCTGATTCATTAAAAAATCTGTAAAAAAAAAAACGATAAATAAGCTGCAGCGATTCAATTTTTGATACCTGCAGCTTTTCATTTCTGGACTAACCGCAAATGCTGTTAGCAGAGCGGTCTTTCGTTTTTATCAGGCGCATAAGTCGTATTTTATGAGGCAAACTAACGAAACAAAAGAAATGAGTAAAGGAGTTTTGATTTATGACGAAGAAATTTAATAAAGGCAGCAAAAACCAAAATTCCCCCAGGACTTCAGGCGGCAACAGAGAAATCGCCAGCGGCGACAACAGCAAAGGCAATAAACGAAATAAAGACCAAAACGATAAACCAGATTCGGATTAAACCCGGGGCTTGCTTTAACACTTTAAAGGAGAGCGGGCCAGACCCTCATTGCTTTAACGCTTTAAAGCGGAGCGGGCCAGGCCCCTTTTCATTGTAGGAGTGACGGACATATGCTGCGAACTGTTGCTGTAAACCATCAAATGGAATTAATTAAGGACGTGCCGGTTAAAGATTTAACATCGGGAAATTTTGTTTGGTATTGGATCGATTTCAACCAGCCGACAGAAAATGAAACGGACTTGCTGCGCACGCCGCTGAATTTTCATCCTCTTGCGATTGAAGATTGTGTTTATAAACTGCAAAGGCCAAAACTCGATTATTATGACGATCATACCTTTTTTGTTACACACAGCCTTAATCCAGACACATTTTCAAAAGAAGAAATTAACCTGTTTGTGTCGAAAAATTTCATTGTTACTTATCATCATCAAGATTCCGTTGAAATAAATGAAGTTTGGGACCGTGTTTACTTTTCAAACAATCCGGGGCAATGGGATCCATTTTTAGTTTTGTACCAAGTTCTTGATAAATTAGTTGATAACTATTTTCCGATCGTTTACCAGATCGAAGATACATTAAACGAAATTGATGAAAATTCCAAAAATCGATCAATGGAAGCGTTGCTCGATGATTTGTACGATACAAGGCATCAACTGTTAGCTTTAAGACATACAGTAGCACCAATGAGAGACTTGATTTATCGAATGCTCAACTCCCACCGATTAACAGAAATCAGGGAGCGAAGGGAATATTTTTCTGATATACACGACCATTTATTAAAGCTTTCCGAAATAATTGAATCGAACCGGGAACTGACGACCGATATTCGCGACAGCTATCTTTCCTTAAACTCGCATGAAACAAACCGTGTGATAAAAGTATTGACAGTCATCACGACCATCTTTATGCCTTTAACTTTTATAGCCGGAATTTACGGAATGAATTTTGAAAACATGCCTGAATTAAAGTGGAAATACGGTTATTTTGGAACCCTTTTGTTCATGCTCGTCATTGGACTCGGCATGTTTTTCAGTTTTAAAAAGAAAGGCTGGTTTAAATAGTACAGATTATGGCTGTACTGCCTTTTTCCGTTCAGCTTTATTTCCATAAACAATTCACCCTGTCCTTTGAATTCTTTTTTTGGCTATGAAATGGCGACAGCTTTCACCTTCTCACTTCAAACTCAACTTACTATTATAAGCACTTTAATATTATTGTGAAGCAAATGATTTCCAACTAGATTAATCTAAACTAATTCCCTTCCGGATACAAATTTGGCAGGAATACACTCTGATATACCTTGCCCTCATATTTTGCACATTACTATTTTTTTATTTTTCGAAATTATAAATCAAATCTTATAATTATGATAAAATATGAGGTAGAACATTACGTAAAATTAATTGAAGGCGGATGAGATGTGTACAGGATTGCCATTGAACGAGAAGATGATGTCTACATAGCGAGTACCATCGGAAAAATGGCTGCAGAAGACTGTGGATTAAATAAAAGCGAACAAACTAAATTAGTCGTATCCATTATGGAATTATCTCGTAACATTGTCTACTATGCAGGTAAAGGAGAAATTTTTATTAATCCGATTAAATCCTATGGAATTGAAATTATTGCCGTTGATAAAGGTCCTGGCATTAAAGACATTGATAAAATATTAAGAAATGAAATCCCCTCCAAGAAAGGGCTGGGATTAGGTTTATCAGGGGTCATGCGTTTAATGGATGAATTTGAAATCACTAGCAATAAAAAACTTGGGACTAAGGTTAGAGCCGTAAAGTGGATCGATGAAAGGCAGGGTAAACACTATGAAAAATTCAGCTGCCAATCATGACATTCATTTTGGATTGATTGAACTCACACCAGATGGAATTATACAAAAAATGAATAAAGAGATAAAAAGGTTATCTTTTTTAGAAGATAATGAATCAATCAACTTGTTCAAACGAATCAAAAATAATGAAATTAAGATGAAACTACATGAATGCTTTATGGGCAAATCAAATCAATTTATAGCGAACATTGATGCTCAAAGCTACCTTTTTTTATTTCATAAAACTTATGATGAACAAAAGCTCGACAAGGTTCATTTGTATATTTTCAATGTCAATCAGCTGCAAAAATATAATGATACGAACTGGAATAATCACTTACTATCATCTATCGGGGAGATGGCAGCCGGTGTTGCTCATGAGGTTCGAAATCCCTTAACTGCCGTAAAAGGATTTCTGCAATTAATGGATCAAACTATTAATGGCGAATATATTCAGATCGCACAAAACGAATTAGAACGTGCCATCACTACCTTAAATGATTTGATGAGCGTCTCAAAACCAGAATTTGTACAGGAACAGCCGACATCTTTTAATATATGTTCGGAATTAAAATCCACCTTACTATTATTTCAAAACCAGCTTTATAATGTAAAAGTAATCAAAAAGCTTGAAAATAAAGAAACAACGATTATAGGAAGAAAAAATCAAATTAAGAAGGCATTTTTTAATTTAATTAAAAATGCAATTGAATCAATGCCTGACGGCGGTACACTGGTCATTGAACAAAATGAGGATTATCAAAATATCCATATTACTATTTCAGATACTGGCGTTGGTATTCCAAAGGACAAGCTGCGACTCTTAGGGACTCCTTTCTTTACACTAAAACAGGATGGAAAAGGATTGGGGCTTGCTCAAGTTTTTAATGCGATCCAAAACAATCATGGCAAAATACATTTAGAGAGCGAGGAGGGCAAAGGAACTACCTTCTACCTTTCTTTTTCAAAATGCAAAGGTAATTCGGTTCAATTTATGGGAGGAAAATCGATGAAAACTGAAATAAACTCAAAAAATAAATTATCTGAATTTTTAGAACAAAATGCACAGTTCTATTCAAATGAATGGATTCAATATATAAAAAATGACAAAAGCTATATCAGCACATTATTAAGTGATAACGAAGAACTTGAAAGATTCGAAGTAAATGGAAATCCTATCATACACATAGTTGCAGAAAATATTCAAGTTTTAAAACCGGAAGATATTATGGACACTGCCAAAGAATATGGCATCCGCCATGCAAAAGCCGATTTTCCGATTCATTTGGCCTGGGAACTCATTCAATCAACTCGAGGGATCATCTGGAGCGCGATTAAAGCCTTTTATATCGAATCAAAATGCACCCTTGACATGGAACAATTTTTTGCATTAGAACGAGAAGTGAATGATATTATTGATATGTTCATCGATTCATATACCGCCTACTACGTCGGTTATAAAGATGAACTATTAAAAAGCCATCGTCAAACATTAGACGAATTGTCCGTTCCGATTATCCCGATTGCGGATAAAATATGTATTCTTCCAATCGTCGGCAATGTGGATACATACCGTGCGAAAAAAATAAGGGAAAGAACATTAGTTAGAGTGAAAGAACTAAAAGCACAACAATTGATTATTGATATTTCCGGCGTTCCATTTGTGGATACGGCCGTTGTAAGCCATTTATTTAAAATTGTCAAAGGAATTAAATTATTAGGCTGTTCAACCATATTAACCGGAATCAGCCCGGAAATTGCAGATACAATGATTGAACTTGGGATAGAGGTCGACAATGAATTAAAAACAAGAGCTGATCTTCAACAGGCTTTACAGGAAATCACTCACTTTTCTTGAACTACTCACCGCTTAACACCCTGACGGGTTGTTTGAAGCGGGAGATTCCTACGAACACCGAAGTAACCTTCGGTTATCTTAGTAGGCTAGCCCCGCAGTTCCTGCGGTTAGAAGTCTTATGGCTTCATTTTTAAGATTGATACTTGCGTTAATATCTCGATTATGATGGGTTCCGCAAGAAGGACATTCCCATTCACGCAATCCAAGACTTTTAACGTCTTTGTTTTGATAGCCACAACAAGAACAAAGCTGACTGGAAGGAAAGTTTTTTGCAACGGCCACAACTTGTTTGCCATACCATTTTGCTTTGTACTTAATCATGGTTTTGAATTGCGACCATGATGCTTCACTAATTGCTTTGGCAAGAGAATGATTCTTCAGCATATTAGCTATAGACAAATCTTCCATTCCGATAATGTCGTGGTTTTTGACAATATCGGTTGAAGCCTTGTCTAAAAAATCCTTTCTTGCATTGGCTATTTTTTCGTGTATACGGGCAACTTTCTTTTTAGCCTTGTGCCAATTTGCACCGCCAACGGTTCGTCTACTCATAATCCGTTGTCCTTTCGCTAATTTTTCCTCTAATGAGCGGAAAAATTTTGGATTGGAGTAAGTTGTTCCATCGGAAAGAATAGCAAAGTCTTTGATTCCTACGTCAACACCAATAGCTGAACGGGTTTTTGGCCATTCAGATACTTCTGTCTCTGTTCCAAGAGAAACAAAGTATTTGCCCGAAGGATTACACCGTATTGTTGCATTTATGATACGTCCTTTCACTTCGCGGCTTTTGGCAAAACGAACAAGACCAAGTTTAGGCAATTTAATGTAGTTGCCTATTACAGCTATATTCCCGTTTGTATGCTTTGTTGTGTAGGATTGGACTGGATTCTTTTTAGACTTAAATCGAGGTTGTTTGTTTTGTTTCTTGTAGTATCGATCATAGGAGTCAGCAAGATTTTCAACTGATTTTTGCAAAGCAATACTATCCACTTCCTTTAAAAATTCATATTGCTTTTTCAGTTCAGGAAGTGTTTTTATGATTTCTTTCTTATTGAGGTATTTACCTTTCCAGTTATTTGCTGGAAGTTGACCGTTTTGGACCATTTCTTCACAAATATACCAAAAGTCGTCCTTTTCCTTCTGTTTAGCAAGAAAGAAATTGAACACGAATCTTGAACAGCCAATCGTTTTGTTAATGAGTTCCATTTGTTTTTTGTTTGGATAGATACGAAATTTATAGGCTTTGTGGACGATCATGACGTTCACCTCACTTCCATAGAGAACGTTTGTTCTTATTATATCATAATGAGGAAGGTTTTGGCTATCACCAACCTACATTCATCTCCCACTTACTCATTGGGCTTTGCCCTTCACTTTCCTTAAAGTGGGAGTCTTCTGTCGGAAAATCATTAAGATTTCTTTTTTCAATTCCACATGTCAGTATTAATTTCAAAAATTAATTATTTTGAAATCCTGAAAAGCATATTTTCCCGAAAAACTTTTTTAATAAGGGGCTGACTCATAAGGATCTGACTCCCTCCACTAGTCTTGCATAAAAGAAGTAAATAAATTCAATATTTTACTTTATTTGACATTTACTGTTTTAATCTAGATGTAAAAAGGGGCTGTCCAGAAAGTCAGTAAAACTGACTTTCTGAGCCCCTTTTGAATTTTATTATATAAAAATAAACAAAAAAATACGTCCTATCCTGTAAAATAGAAAGTTACCACACCATCATTTCAGAAAGGACGATTTTTTTATGTGTAATCTTATGACTACTAATGAAAATTATAACACGCAATTAACGCTCCCACTAGAGGTAAAAGAAGAAAATATTGCTTCAAAAAAACAAGTAACTCCTACCTTCAAACCATACAATAATCGCCAAGTCCAAGTCATCTTCGATATTCAAGAACTCATTCCTGAACATCATGTTGCACGTGTAATCGATGAAATGGTGGAAGCTATACCAGATGAACAATTGTTTCAATATTATCCGGGTGGTGGTCGGAGTTCGTTTCATCCCAAAATGATGCTGAAAGTCATTCTGTATGGTTACTCGCAAAAAGTCTATTCGTGCCGTGGAATCGAAAAACTTATACAAGAAAATCTTCCGGCTATGTGGTTGGCTGCGATGCAAAAACCAGATTTCCGTACGCTTAACGAGTTTCGTGGTCAACGTATGAAGCAGATGATGGATCAACTATTTGAAGCCATGATTTTGAAATTAATGGAGGAAAACTATATCACGATGGAAAACTACTTTTTGGATGGCACAAAGATTGAAGCCAATGCCAATAAGTATTCTTTCGTATGGAAAAAAACCACGGATCGTTTTAAGGAAAAATTAAAAGAGAAAATTCAAGAAACCCTGCGGCAAATTGAAGCGATTACCCAATTAGAAGCCGAGAGTTATCTGATGGAGAACGTTGAGGATTCAGAAATAGCTCCTTCAAAGCTAGAGGAAGTCGCCAATCAACTTGAAAAAAAGTAGAAGCTTTAACGGAGGAAGTGGAAAACGAAACGAATACAGAGGTACGGAAGGAGAAGCGAAAGGAACTTCGTAAATGGAAGAAACCTTTAAAGCTCATTCGGGAAGATTTCTTACCTCGACTTGCCAAATACAATGAACAGAACGAAACGTTTGGTGATCGTAATAGTTACTCAAAAACCGCGCAGGTGACTGTTGCCACGCTTATTGATTTTATCTTTGTAAAACAATGTGCCTGATTGAAAACGCTTTATATCAATGCCTGCATAGGCATTGAGTTGCTTATGATTTTCGAAGCGTGTAATGTCGCCTATTTCTCCAATCAAACGAACTGCTGTATTTTTCCCTATGCCAGGAATACTGATTAATATTTGATATTCATTTCGTTCTTTTGAAAGATCAACCATCTGCTGGATCAGTTCCTCACGTTTTCTTAAAATGGCTAAAGAACGTTTGGCATAATCTTTTAGCTGTTCACAGCGAATGTCGTCTTGATCCACTGCTGGATACGAATCCTGTGCTGCACCTATTAACTGAATGGCCTTTTTCTCCGCCGTTTTAGGCGCTAATTTCTTATCTGTGTTGGCAAGTAGTCGGTTGCGTACAACCGTCTTTGAAAGATTTTTAACGCAATCAGGATGTGGGAATAGCTGTAGAATATTTAAAAACAGCTCGGATTTTTGTGTGAACAGCGATTCCATTTCTGGGAAAGTCAGTTGTAGTAAAGTGTGCATTCGACTTCGAAACATCGCTAGTTCTTCGTCTAATTCATGATAGTATCGGGAAAGCGCACGCATTTGGTCGAAGTAGTTGTCCTGCGGTTTTTTTATGCGCCGTTCGGTTGTGAAGTGAGTTTGGGCCAAACGGTGGGCATCACTTTTATCGGTTGTATGAATGCGCATAGTAGCCGTTTGAATCTTTGATTCAAGGGGATTTAACAGACAGTATTGAAAACCGTGATCATTCATAAAGCGCTCTAATGGTCGGGAATACACGCCTGTTGCTTCAAATACAATGGCTGGAACTTGTCCATCTTTTTGTACTAAATCGATGATTTGCTTATTTAGCTGTTCAAAATGGGGGCGATTATGCAAAATTTCCCCCTCAAAAATACAAGAACGTGCAGCGTTATAAATCACCATATAACTTTTTCCCATACTCACATCAAAAGCAATTACGCTTTGCATATACATTCCTCCTGATTTTTATGTAGAAGTCTTCACTTCACCTTATCGATTCCCTTTTCTTATACACGATCTCAAGGATCCAACATACTGAAACTGATTCTTATAAGGGCAGTGAAGTAGGCCAGTTTTTTAATTACGAACTCAAGGCTCTGGGGCTGACACGACCTATTCTCCACTTCTACTATAAAAAAATAGTAGCACAGATCATGGCCGTGATCTGTGCTACTAATCTTAGTATGTTTTCTATTTTCAGTTGCTTTGATATTCAGTTTTTTCGGCAAACCTTAATATATGTAAAAAATTTATGAATTCCCGTTGACTCTGACGCTGCGTCATAGAATATGATCAAATTGTGGAGGTGATCAAATTTTATAAAGTAAAAGAAGTAGCCGATATGGCAGGTGTAAGTGTGCGCACGCTTCACCATTATGACCGCATCGGGCTGCTTGTACCAGAATCTGTAACCCCGGCCGGATATCGACTTTATACAACCAAAAACCTCGAAAAGCTGCAGCAAATCTTATTTTTCAAGGAAATCGGTTTTTGTTTGCAAGAAATTAAAGAGATTCTTGATAGTCCGAACTTTGACAGAAAACAAGCCTTGAAAAAACATAAACAATTGCTTTTGAAGAAAAGGGACCGGATCGAAGAAATGATACGAACCGTTGAAAACACAATCAAATCAATTGAAGGAGAAATGGAAATGGAAAATAAGGATATGTTTAAAGGCTTTGATATGAAAGCCATTGAAGAGCATCAAAAAAAATATGCAGATGAGATCAAAGAACGTTATGGTGTTGACGCCATGGAGGAACTTGCTAAAAACTCCGAAGATGAATGGGCAAGAATTTTTAAACGAAGTGACGAGATTTATCGTGAGCTTGCTGCGAATATGGATAAATCCCCTGAAGATCCCGTTGTCCAAAAGGCAGTTGCTGAATGGAGACAACATATTACTGACAATTTCTATGATTGCACCATCGAAATTTTCCGGGGGATAGGTGATTTATATGTAGACGACATACGATTCACAAAAAACATCGACAAATATAAAGAAGGACTTGCAAAGTTTTTGCGCGAAGCAATCCATGTATACTGTGATAACCATTCCGGATAATAAGAAAACAAGCAAAAGCCGATTGTTTTGATAGACAATCGGCTTTCATCATTCTTTCGAGTTCTCCGGTTCTAACCAGGTTTGAGACCATTTTTCAATTTCTTTCATAAGCGGCTCCAACGAACGACCTTTTTCAGTCAAGGAATATTCGATTCGAACGGGTGTTTCAGGAAAAACTTCTCTTTTCACAATTCCTTCACTTTCGAGATCTTTCAGCCTTTCTGAAAGAAGTCTTCCACTGATTCCAATTGCAGACTCAATATTGCAAAATCGTTGTGGACCGGAAAGCAGTTGGTAAATAATCAGTCCCGTCCACCTCTTGCTTAAAATATTCATCGCTTTTTCGAATCTGGGGCAAATTAAAGATTGGTTCATGATCAATCACTCCTATTTTCATATTATAACCTATTATTAATAATAATTATATTATTTAATTAAATTAAGTTAATTGACATTACTAAATAATTAAAATATAATTACTTACATATAGTAACTAACTGATTTTCATATCGTTTATAAATTGGAGGTAAATAATATATGCAATTTCACCGCCATCCCAATACATTTGTTGGGCAAGTTGACTTAAAAGTGGCAAATTTAGAACGTTCTCTCGAATTTTACGAAAAAATTATTGGTTTTCAAATACTAACAAAATCAGCAAAAAAAGCTGTACTAACGGCAAATGGCACAACTCCCCTGTTAACGATTGAACAGCCTGAAAATGTATTGCCGAAACAAACGCGGACAACAGGTTTGTATCACTTTGCCCTTTTGTTGCCTAGCCGTCAAGACTTAGCCAGGATTTTGCGCCATTTCATTCAAATCCGCTATCCCTTGCAAGGAGCATCCGACCATCTTGTGAGTGAAGCAATTTATTTAGCGGATCCGGATGGAAATGGTATTGAAGTTTATTCAGACCGGCCTTCTGCAGCATGGAATTGGGAAAACGGTGAAGTAGAAATGGCAACGGTCCCATTGGATGCACAAAATCTTCTTGCGGAAGGAGATGGAGAGGCATGGACACGCCTCCCGAGTGGTACATTAATGGGGCATATTCATTTACATGTGTCTGAATTACAAAAAACAGAAGAATTCTACACAGAAGGACTTGGGTTTAATATTGTAAACCGATACGGCAGTCAAGCACTCTTCATTTCTACCGGAGGATACCACCATCATATTGGATTAAATACATGGAATGGAGTAGGTGCGCCTGCACCTTCTGAAAACAGTGTCGGTTTGAAGCACTTTTCCATTGTGTTACCAAATAAGGAAATGAGAAGAAAAGTAATCGAGCAGCTGCAAAAAATCGGTGCATGGATAAAAGAGGAAAATGATACGATTCTTACGAAAGATCCTTCAGGCAATCTGATTAAACTAACAGTTTTAAAAAACGATTAGAGTTCGACTCATAAGGGTAAGACTCCTTCCATAGAGGAGGAGTCTTACCCTTTGTTTGTTATTAGTCAACCCCTTATTTCATGTTTTACTCGGAATCCATTTCATTAAAGATATCTGTTAAAACAGGAACAATTTGTTTTTTACGGGAAACGACGCCTTTAAGAACAGCGGTATTATTTTCAAGGGTAACATTATATGCCCGTTCCAATGCATTCGCTTTGCGGCCCAGGGCTACTGCTGTTGAATCGTTTGTTAAGATATTTGTAACAACAAATAAGAATAAATCCAATTCCTTATCAGCAATTACTCGTGACAGGGCTGCTTCCAGTTCTTCCTGGCGGTCAAGCACGTCTTTAGGGTCAACGGTATTTACTTGTGCGATTTCAACCTTGCTGCGCCCCATTTGGAATTCCTTAGCGTCAAGAGAAATCAGCTGTTCAATCGTCTTATCACTCAAATCAGCGCCCGCTTTCAGCATTTCTAGACCGAACTTTTCAGGATCTACACCTGCAATCTCTGCAAGTTCACGTGCAGCAGCTACATCTTCTTCCGTACATGTAGGAGATTTGAATAATAAAGAATCGGAAATGATCGCTGAAAGCATGAGTCCGGCGATCTCTTTTCGAATCTCAACGCCCTGTTCCTTATATAATTTTTTTAAGATCGTCGCCGTACACCCTACCGGCTCGGCACGGTAATATAAAGGATCACTCGTTTCAAAATTAGCAATTCGATGATGATCGATGACTTCTAATATGCGAACTTGATCGATATCATCTGCACTTTGCTGGCGCTCATTATGGTCAACGAGAATAACATTGCTTGCTTCATCCGAAACCTTTTCCACGAGCCGCGGCGCTTCGGCGTTAAAATAATCAAGGGCAAATTTTGTTTCTCCATTCACTTCGCCTAATCGAACAGGCACTGCATTCATTCCTAATTTTGATTTCAGCTCAGCATAAGCAATTGCTGAACAAATTGAATCTGTGTCTGGGTTTTTGTGTCCGAAAACAAATACTTTTTCCATTTCCCTGCTCCTTCATTGATAGAGATAGATTTCTTTCAATTTATAAATGAGAGATTCCTTTCCAAAAGATATTTTACCATTTCTGCACTGTTCTTTAAAACTGTACTCCATAAAAAACATTCATGAGTTTTTACTCCCAACCCTAACATTGAAATAGGTTGCTTTTTAAAACATAATCAACATAATAAGGCGGTGTGAGCGAAGCCAGGCCTCTAAATATTTACAAAGCTAAACATATTTATTTTGCTCAAACAAGTTGGCATTTTTATTTTTGTTAGCGCAGCTCCGCCCCTTTTCCACAAAAAAAGCCAAAAGGGCTAACTTTTTTGCACCTTAAGGCTTTTCTTTTTCCAAAAATCACTCGCCTATTTCCACCATGAATCAAATTTTGTTGCAGGAAGTCTTCGTTTATGCTCAGTCACTAAATAACGGCGCTCAATCTTTTCCGCAACTTCTTTTGATACAGGTTTTCCTTCGAGGTAATCATCCAGTTCATCATATGAAATCCCAAGCTCTGTTTCGTCTGCTTGTCCCGGTTTTTCATCTAAAAGGTCTGCTGTCGGGACTTTTAGATATATTCGTTCCGAAGCCCCAAGTTCTTTTAATAACGCTCTGCCCTGGCGTTTGTTTAAGCCATATAGCGGAAGAACATCCGCTCCTCCGTCTCCATATTTTGTAAAAAAGCCGGTCACTGCTTCTGCAGCATGGTCTGTACCAATGACGAGGAATCCTTCCTCGCCGGCAATCGCATATTGCGCAATCATTCTCATTCTTGCTTTGACGTTGCCTTTTTGATAATCGCTTAAAGGTTCTCCTGATGTGATTCTGTCATACTCGGCTTTTGCCGCATCTACTGCTTCTTTAATGTTAAAAACGTACTCACGGTCCGCTTTTATAAAATCTAAAGAAGCTTTGGCATCTTCCTCATCTATCTGGACTCCATATGGAAGCCGTACGGCAATAAATCGGGCTTCATAGCCTTCTTGCCGCAATTCTTCCACTGCAAGCTGTGCAAGCCGTCCGGCAAGCGTTGAGTCTTGTCCTCCGCTGATTCCTAAAACAAATCCTTTTGCTCCTGTCTTTTTCAAATAGGCTTTTAAAAAGCCGATCCTTTCCCTGATTTCTTCTTTTGGATTAATCTCTGGCTTCACTTGTAAATCCTCGATAATCTGTTTCTGCAAACTCATCCTTCTCACCTCTTTATCACTTTTATTAATCATTATATCCTTTCTTGACTTTTCTGAAAATATGAACGTGAACAATCTTTTATGGAAAAAAGAATAAAAAAGTATATGCCTGCCCTTTTGTTGATAATGCTTGTTTCCATTTATCGCCGAAATGTCAGATGAATTGTTTGTTGACATTTATAACTGTAACATTTATTATTACATTTGGGAAGAAGGTGTAAGATTATTGAATAGTGATTTTTCTATTGCTGTCCATTGCGTAGCCTATTTGGCAACAAGGTTCGAACAAAGAGTGACGAGTGAAGATATTGCTCAAAGTATAACCGTTCATCCTGTACGATTAAGGAAAATTTTGAGTTTGCTTAGAAAAGAGAATATTATCGTTTCAAAAGAAGGAGCAAAAGGAGGTTTTTCTTTAAAAGAAAGACCAGAAAATATTACATTAGATAAAATTTTCATGATTACGAGTGAAGGCATCCTTTTGCCAAAATGTCCCGAAGGAAATAAGAATTGTATTGTAGGAAAAAATTTATCCTCAATACTTTTGAACATTTTTAAAGATGCTGAGGAACATTTGATAAATTATCTAAAAGGAATTACGATACAAGATATTATTAAGGAAATTAACAACAGATAATTTTTTTTAATAAAAACTGTAATAAAAAAAGTTTCAGTTAAGGAGGTTAACAATGAGTAATAAGAAAAGAGTCGTAATGGGAATGTCAGGCGGAGTCGATTCATCTGTAGCCGCATATCTTCTCAAAAAAGAAGGATACGAAGTTATCGGTGTCTTTATGAAAAATTGGGATGACAAAAATGATGACGGTGTTTGCACGGCAGCTGAAGATTTTGAAGATGTAAAAATTGTCTCCAATCAATTAGGGATCCCTTACTACAGCGTCAATTTTGAAAAAGAGTATTGGGATCATGTTTTTACGTACTTTATGGAAGAGCTGAAATTGGGAAGAACCCCGAATCCAGATGTTTTGTGCAATTCGGAAATTAAATTTAAAGCATTCATTGATTTCGCTCTTTCATTAGATGCAGATTATGTTGCTACCGGCCATTATGCAAGAGTAAACAGAGAAAATGGAGAAGTAACTTTATTAAGAGGAAAAGATTCAAACAAAGATCAAAGTTATTTTCTTAGTCAATTAACAGGTGAACAATTATCAAAAGTCATTTTCCCGCTTGGAGAATTAACGAAGGACGAAGTACGAAAAATTGCTAAAGAAATAAACCTTTCTACCGCCAATAAAAAAGACAGTACCGGAATCTGTTTTATTGGAGAAAGAAATTTTAAAAGTTTCTTAAAGAACTTCCTGCCGGCACAACCAGGAGAAATTCGCTCGATCATTGGAGAAGTGTTAGGACAGCATGATGGATTGATGTACTATACAATCGGGCAAAGAAAAGGACTTGGAATTGGAGGAAAAGGTGCACCCGAACCTTGGTTTGTCGTCGATAAGGATTTAGACAACAACGTATTAATTGTAGCACAAGGGAAAGATAATCCCGCTCTATACTCAAATGGCATCATTGCTGCGAACATTAGTTTTATAAATGGAGATTACAGTCCGCGATCATTTTCATGTACTGCTAAATTCAGATATCGCCAAGAAGACCAAAAGGTAAAGGTCCATGTCCGGCCCGATAGAACGGCTTTAGTGGAATATGAACAACCGATAAAAGCTGTTACACCGGGACAAGTAGCAGTATTTTATGATCAAGATGTTTGTCTTGGCAGCGGTATTATTGATACCGTATTGAAAAATGATGCGTCAATCTCCGTTGTAGCTTAATAAATCATTCCATTGCATGCTGATGAGTTAATAATTTGTAATAAACCATAATAATGATAGAAAGGTATTGAGGGATCAACGATGGAAAAATTTAAAAATCATAATGGATTTTCACTTATGTATCAGGAAAATAAATTAACTTTAGGGCTGTTTTTCCCTATTGAATCATATATGGGCGATGTCCCGGAAATGAACTTGGAAAAGCAAATGAAATTAGCGAAAAGAGCAGAAGAACTAAAATTCGCTTCATTATTTGTCAGGGACGTGCCTTTGCGCGATCCTAATTTCGGTGACGTTGGTCAAATGTATGATCCTTTTGCTTATCTAGGATATGTAGCCGCAAACACAGAGAAAATTGCATTAGGAACTGCCAGTATTATTTTGACTTTGCGTCACCCGCTTCATGTCGCAAAAGCAGCGGCTTCTATTGATAAGCTATCCGGTGAACGGCTTATTCTCGGTGTTGCAACAGGCGACCGTCCAATTGAGTTTCCTGCCTTTTCGGTGAGTTCGAATAATCGCAGTGAATTATTTAGAGATTCTATCTCAGTCATGAGGGAAATATGGGCGAAAAATTTCCCTAGAATTCACTCTTCTCGTGTAGATCTTATGAATGGAGACCTATTACCTAAACCGAAATTATCCAGCATCCCAGTGATGGTAACAGGCCATAGTTCTCAATCTCCGGAATGGATCGCAGAAAACAGTGATGGATGGATTTACTATCCTCGGCCAATTAATTATCAAGCTGAACTCATTCAAGATTGGCGATCTTATACGGATGAATTTAAGCCATTTACTCAATCTCTCTATATTGACTTGACAGAGGATCCAAATCATATACCAATACCGATCCATCTCGGTTTCCGAATCGGACGAAATTTCCTTATTGAATTTCTTGAAGCACTTAGAAATGTTGGCGTAAATCATATCATCATTAATTTAAAATACGGCCAACGCCCTGTTGAAGAAGTGATTGAAGAATTAGGCGAAGAAGTTCTTCCACACTTCCCTGCCTTAGAAAAAAATGAATAACCATTTAAGCTTATTGCAAGAAACCTTTCATGATCAACATGATAGATGTTCATGCAGATCGCTGCTGAATCGAAAAAATATATGCCTTAGAGAGGCTGTCTCATAAAGGTCTGACCCTTAGGCTTTGAGACAGCCTCTTGAGACAGCCTCTTTAATTTCGTTAATTTTTTTAAAAAAATATTTTTAATTTCTCACTCTAGAGACCCAACAAAAGTTTTGTCATTCATATATATTCCTTCTTATCGATTTAATCCAACATGTGCAAGAATCCCCGCCTAATTCCTCTTCAAGCCCCGCGCAGGAGGAAACAGCAGATCCAACCCTATATCGAAGAAGAGCTCTTTCCGATTTCCTGTGCCAGCGATTCGTCTGTTTTCTTTAATTTTATATCTGTTTCCACGTCTGCAAATCCTTTTGGTTTCGGGAAATCCCCTTTTTAACAAGAATAATAGTTAGATCAAAATTCATGATATATTTATCATTTCTACATTACAGCCTTTAAAACACTTTTTTGTGGTTTTTAAAAATTTTTACAAAGCTATTAGTTAAATACCCTAATTTAATAAATTTCTTAAAAGATAACGAACAACCTTTGAGCAGTCACTATATTATACAACAGAAGAAACTAAATCATTAATAAAAATCATCGAAGATAGGATGACATAAGCTTATGAATACCATTGTTTTTATTGAAACTAATAAATCGGGGTCTAGCAGAGAAGCAATCCAAGCAGCAGAACGACTTGGCTTTTTTACTGTATTATTAACCGGTAAACGAAGATTTATTGATCAAAGAACAGAATTTCCTGATGTTCATCAAATGATTTTAGTGAAAATATTTGATTACGATCAATTAAAAGAAAACATTATCAAAATACTAAAACAAGGTAAACAAATAAAAGGCATTTTGAGTTTCATAGATCCTTTTGTTCATGTAGCAGCAGCCTTATCAGAAGAATTTTGTCCTGGTGTTGTCTCTGCTGAACCGATTCGAAAAATGGAAGATAAAGTTTTAACTCGTGAACTTTTAAAGGATCTCCCTTTTTCCCCTCATTTTGCAATTTATTCACCGGATGATTCTTTAGATGACTTTATCCTTAAACAAAAAAGATATTTACCTCTTATTGTAAAATCTCCTTTATCTACCGGATCAAAAGATGTTTTACTGGCAAATGACGAGAACCAATTAAAACGATCGATGCAAAAATTACTAACAAAAAAAGAAAATGCACAAATTTTGCTAGAGGAGTATTTAACAGGACCCCAATATTTAGTTGAAGCTTTAGTTCACAACGGAAAAGTTCATATAATCGCAATAATCGAACAAGAGATTACGTTTTCCAAACGTTTTATCGTAACAGGGTATTGTTTATTAGCAGATATCGATCAAGACTTTTACAATAAAATCTTTGATACAGTAAATTCCATCTTACAGGCTTTTGAAATGAAAAATGGTGCCTGTCATCTGGAAATGCGCTTAGTACAAGGAACATGGAAATTAATTGAGATTAACCCGAGAATTTCAGGTGGTGCGATGAATCGAATCATTGAAACTGCATACGGAATAAATTTAGTAGAGGAAACCATTCAGTTGTTTTTAGGAAATGAGCCATGTCTCATTAAAAAACAAAATAAGTATGTGTACTGCCATTATAAAACAATTAATTCTAAAGGAAAATTAATTAAAGTGACAGGAAAAAAACGCTGTTCTCAATATCCTGGGGTAGAGGAGGTTTATATAAAACCCAGGAAAGGAATGATACTGCGCCCACCTTTATCAATGGGGGATCGTTATGCATACGTTTTAGCCTCATCAGATGTTAAAGAAGAAGCAAAAAGAATCGCCAAGGAAGCAGCAAAAGAAATACACTTCCATCTTGATCCAATCTAAAAATTTGGAGCGGCAATTCGTGGCTGCCTATCGATCCAAAGTTAGTTAATAGCGAACATTCAACGATTGTACAAAATAATGAGAGGTGGAATGGAAGCATCATGACTCTAATTGGCATGCTTCATCATCGAGCAGATCCAAGAAAAGTAAAGAAAGCATATGCTTATGCCGTTGTGGCAAAAGCTGAAGGTGTAAACTTTTTTTACTTTACCCCAGGGAAAGTAAATATAGAAAATCATACAATTTTAGGAAAAACTTATGAAAATGGCGAGTGGATTGAAAAGGAATTTCCTTTTCCTGATGTCATTTATAATGCGAGTTATCCTGTAAGTGATAGAGCTGAACAAATCTTTGATTATTTGCACGACAGAATTCCTTTTACAAGTCATTCGATTGGGGATAAATTAAGTGTATATAACAGGATTAAACAAGCAAAAAAATTTGAACAATACCTTATTCCTTTTCATGAATTAACTGACGTTCAGCATTTTTTTGACATGATGAAACGATATGCAAAAGTTATTATTAAACCGTTGTCCGGACATCAAGGCGGGGACATCATTTATATTGAAAAGGCTGGAATAGAACAATATAAAATTAATGAAGGAGGGGAAATCTCTTTTATTAATGAAAAACAATTGCTTAACTTAATATCTCATAAAATACAAGAACAAGATTACTTAGTTCAAAAGTTCATTTCATGTCAATTGAAATCTGGCCATGTTTATGATTTCCGGCTGCATGTACAAAAAAATGGAGAAGGAAAATGGGTCATTACTTCCATTTATCCAAGAATAGGACGATTGGGGAGCATTACATCAAATATGCGCAGCGGTGGTTACAGCACTTATCTGGATGTTTTTTTAAAATCAGAGTTTGATGTCTCCTGGTATGATATAAAAAGGTATCTTGAACACTTTGCGATAAGTTTTTCCAACCATTTTGATTCTTTATATGACGGCGAATCGCTTGATGAATTAGGAATTGATGTTGGAATTGATACAAACCAAAAATTGTGGCTGTTTGAAGTAAATTGGAGACCAGGTCCGCCCAATATATTTAACCTTGAACTAGATGTAGCTAGAAATACGATTCAATATGCTAAATATTTAGCTGATAAAAACAATAAAAAATAGTAATGTCACTCCTTTTCGATTACTATGAAATTTTTAATAAAAGGGAGTGTCAATAGCTCCCTTTTACTTGAATTAAATTGGAATGAGGGGGGTATTCACACAAAAAAGACCAGCAAACGCTGGTCTGATCTGATCCACCTTATGTATGGTGGAGACGGTGGGAGTCGAACCCACGTCCAGAGATATCGGCACTTAAGCTTCTACGAGTGTAGTCGGTATATTTGCGCTTCGCTGTCCCTTATGCCTACCGACAGGCGTCCGGGCAGCTAGCCTAGTTGTTCTCTTCCTTCATCCTCAGGCGGCGGAATCCGGCGTAGCCCACTAAGTTTGAGTCCGCTACCCTACCACATGGGCGATGGAGGGGCGAACAGCTGCGCTATATTAGGCAGCTAAAGCTAATTTTTGGTTGCCAGTTATTGGCTTTGACGTTTTTACGAGGCCGATCCCCTCGACTCGCAACTTAAGCTCGACCTACCCCTGTCGAATCCGTAGCGTCCCCATGTTCATAAAAGCGGAAATTCCGCCGGTTGACGTTCGGAAATATGTGATAGATGAGCCAAAGTTTCCTGTCACCTCAAGTGACAATTATTATTATAGCATATTTCATCGCATTTTCAATTGTAATGTATTTCCACTACATTTTCTGTCGTTCGCGGAAGGCCCGCTCAATTTCACGCTTTGCTTCTTTCTTTTTCAAGTCTTCGCGCTTGTCGTATTTTTTCTTCCCTTTTGCAAGTCCGATCAATATTTTTGCATAGCCATTTTTCAAATACAGCTTCAAAGGAACTAATGCGTATCCTGCCTCTTTTGTTTCCCCGATTAATTTGTTGATCTCTCTTTTATGAAGCAAGAGTTTGCGAGTCCGGAGAGGATCATGGTTGTAACGGTTTCCCTGATCATATGGACTGACATGCATATTGTATAAAAACATCTCACCTTTATGAATCCGGGCATACGAATCCTTTAAATTCACACGCCCGGCGCGAATAGACTTAATTTCTGTACCTTGAAGGACGATTCCTGCTTCATATGTGTCTTCGATAAAATAATCATGGTAGGCTTTTTTGTTTTGCGCAATTGTCTTTCCTTCGCCCTTTGGCATACAGTTTCCCCCTTCATATCTTGCTCCATTTTATCAAAATTTAAGGCTTGTCACAATGAAAGAAGGGAAAAGAGAGCCCGATTATAGGCTCTCAAGTTAACGCCGTTTTTTCTTTTTATCCCGCTTTGCTTTTGGGGCGTTTTCATAAAACTTTTTATTCTTTTTCCCTTTTTTCGACTGCTTCGAATTCTCCTCTGCTTTGCCTTTACGCGGTTTTTTCGATCCGTTGCCTGCTTTGAAAACACGCGGTGTTTCATTCCGTTCACGGCGGCGCGTCCCTTTCATGCCCACGATTTCAAAGTCAATGGACCGTTCATCTTTGTTCACATGAATGACACGAACAGTAATTTCGTCGCCAATTCGGAATACGTTTCCGGTCCGCTCGCCGATCATTGCATAATGGCGCTCATCATAGCGGTAATAGTCGTCTGTCATATAACTGACGTGTACAAGCCCTTCGATCGTATTCGGAAGCTCCACAAACATCCCGAAGTTTGTAACTGAACTGATAATCCCATCAAATTCTTGGCCGATTTTATCTTCCATATATTCAGCTTTTTTCAGCTCATCTGTTTCCCGTTCTGCGTCAACTGCTCTTCGCTCCATGTTAGAAGAGTGTTCCGCAATATCCGGAAGCCTTGCATTCCATTTTTCCCTTGTTGCCGGATCCATTTTTCCTTCAATTAAATATGTCCGAATTAATCGATGGACAATTAAGTCCGGATACCGGCGGATCGGCGATGTGAAATGAGTGTAAAAATCAGTTGATAGTCCGAAGTGGCCGAGGTTTTCAGGCTTATATTTTGCTTGCTGCATCGACCGAAGCATCACTGTTGAGACAACCATTTCTTCAGGCTTTCCTTGAACCTCTTCAATAATTTCCTGAAGAGCTCTCGGGTGTACATGATTTGCTGTTCCTTTTACAATATAACCAAAGTTTGTAATAAATTCAAAGAATCGTCTAAGTTTATCTTCTTTCGGATCTTCATGGATCCGGTAGATAAACGGAACATCAAGCCAGTGAAAATGCTCGGCAACAGTCTCATTGGCCGCTAACATAAATTCTTCAATCAGGCGCTCGGCAACAGAGCGTTCTCTTATCACAACATCAGTCGGCTTGCCTTCTTCATCGACAATAACCTTTGCCTCTTTAAAATCAAAATCGATGGCTCCCCGCTTCATCCGTTTGTTCCGTAATATAGAGGCTAATTCCTCCATCATTTCAAACATTGGAACTAGTGGCTCATAACGCTGTCGAAGTTCTTCATCCTTATCAACAAGAATTTTGTTTACATCGTGGTAGGTCATCCGCTCAGTTGTTTTGATGACGCTTTGAAAAATTTCGTGGTTCACGACTTCCCCGTCAGCATTAATTTCCATAATACATGAAAGAGTCAGCCTGTCGACTTTTGGATTTAACGAGCAGATTCCATTTGATAAGCGGTGGGGAATCATTGGTATTACCCGGTCTACTAAATAAACGCTTGTACCTCTTTCTCCCGCTTCCCTGTCAATTGGCGTGCCTTCCCGCACATAATAGCTGACATCCGCAATATGAACGCCTAGCTTATAGTTGCCGTTTTCAAGTTTAGTAACTGTAACAGCGTCATCCAAATCCTTCGCATCTACGCCGTCAATCGTGACAATCATTTCATCGCGGAGGTCGCGCCGATTGGCAATTTCGCTCTCATTAATCGTATCCGGTGTTTCGTTTGCCTGCTGAAGCACTTCTTCAGGAAACGAAAGAGGCAATCCGTACTTATGAATGACGGAAAGAATGTCAACACCCGGGTCATTTTTATGGCCAAGAATTTTAATAACTTCCCCTTCTGCACTTTTCCTTCCTTCAGGATACGTCGTCAGCTTCACTACTACCTTATGGCCTTCCACCGCACCTTTAGAAGCCGATTTCGGGATAAAAATATCGCTTGCAAACTTTTTATCATCCGGAATAACAAATCCAAAATGGTTGCTCTCAGAATATGTTCCGACAATTTGTTGGGTTCCTCTTTCAATAACCCGGACAACCGTCCCTTCTCTTCTTTGTCCGCTGCTTTCCGTTGAAATACGGACGAGCACGGTATCGCCATGCATGGCATTATTCGTTTCGTTCGGCGGAATAAAAATATCATCCATGCCGGGTTCTTCCGGGATAACAAAGGCAAACCCTTTTGCATGCCCCGTTAGTTTACCGCGGATAAGATTCATCTTCTCCGGTAATCCATAGCGGTTGCTTCGCGTCCTGACAACGAGGCCTTTTTCTTCCATGATGACAAGCGCCTTGACGAATTCTTTAAATGTTGTTGAATCTTCGATGCCAAAGGCTTGCTCGAGCTCCTGTACCGTCAATGGCTTATAGGCCTCATCTTTCATATATTGCAGCAGCCTGTCGATATGCTTCTGAATCGATTCTTCCATCTTGTTTCCCTCCCTTGCAAACAAGTTTTTATTTATTCTTGCCAATTTAGCTGTTCTAAAAACTGATAAACATCTTCGTGCAGCTGGTCTTTCTCTTTATCAAGTGTTATGACATGGCCGGATTCTTCATACCACTTAATCTTTTTGACATCTGATTGGATTTTGTTGTAGATGATATTGGCGCTGTCAGTATTAATCATCTTGTCATGGCGCCCCTGTACAACAAAGGTTGGTGCATAAATCATATCAACATGATTCCTTACATCCGCAATCAATTCCTGCAAGGATTTTAATGTTTTCATTGGTGTTTTCGCAAACTCGGCCATTTCCTGTTCAATTTCTTCTTCCGATTTTCCCTCCCGCTTTTTAAATTCGCGGGCATACTCTAAAACTCCTTTATACATCACTTCTTCACTTTTAATATACATGGGTGCACACATCGGTATAATTCCCTTTACAGGCTGAGTGTAACCCAATTTTAACGAAAAAACCCCTCCTAGCGACAAACCGGCAACTGCGATTTCATCATGACCACGTTTTTTCAAAAATTCATATCCCTCCAGCACGTCTTTCCACCAGTCTTCCGGTCCTGTATGAACCAATTCTTCTGGAGGAACGCCGTGGCCTTTATAATGAGGCGCATGGCATGTATATCCTTTTTTTTCAAGAAAACGGCCGAGCATGCGGACATCTGCGGAATTCCCGGTGAATCCGTGCAATAATAGGACGGCCCGTTTTCCCCCTTCAAACGTAAACGGCTGCGGCATTTTGATTTTCATTTATCTAAAACTCCTTTTTTATACCTTTGATTAATTTCTTATTATAGTGAAAAAATATCTTTTTTTATTCTTAATAATCCCGAAATAAGCATTGACGAATAGTAAGCACAAAAAAACCTGACCCGCAGCGGCCAGGATTCTCTATCACTACAATTGAAAATAGGTTACAGCGATTGACAATACGAAAAACAGAACAGCTAATACAATCGTAATGCGGTGGAGCACTAAATCGATTCCGCGTGCTTTTTGCTTCCCAAATAAATGTTCTGCGCCTCCGGAAATCGCACCGGACAAGCCTGCGCTTTTACCAGATTGAAGAAGAACGACAATAATAAGGGCGATGCTTACAATAACTAATAGTGTGATTAATACTGCGTGCAAGAAGTCCACCTCCCGTAAAACGAACATACACAGTATTTCTAATGTATCATATTTCCTTATTATTAACAATAGCTTGATTCAATATAGAAAAAGCGCCGGCTCGCCGGCCGGCACTTTCCTATCAGAAATTATTTCTTTAAGTTATAGAAAGATTTTATTCCCAAATATTGAGCAGTATCTGCCAATTGGTCTTCAATTCTAAGTAATTGATTGTATTTTGCAACGCGGTCTGTACGGGAAGGTGCACCCGTTTTGATTTGTCCGGCGTTCGTTGCAACAGCAATATCAGCGATCGTGCTGTCTTCTGTTTCACCGGAACGATGGGAAATAACCGCTGTGTAGCCGGCGCGTTTCGCCATTTCAATTGCGTCGAATGTTTCCGTTAAAGTACCGATTTGGTTTACTTTAATAAGAATAGAGTTTCCTACGCCTTTTTCAATGCCTTGCGCAAGTTTCTTCGTATTCGTTACGAACAAATCGTCCCCGACAAGCTGAACTTTTTTGCCAATGCGCTCCGTCAACAGCTTATGGCCTTCCCAGTCGTTTTCATCAAGGCCGTCTTCAATCGAAATGATTGGATATTTTGAAACAAGCTCATCATACCATGCAACCATTTCTTCCGAAGTTTTTACAACACCTTCTCCTTCAAGATGGTACTTGCCGTCTTCTTTGTTGTAAAGTTCGGAGGAAGCTACGTCCATTGCAAGCATTACTTGCTCGCCAGGTTTGTAGTCGGCTTTTTCAATGGCTTCAATGATCGTTTGCAGTGCTTCTTCATTTGATTTCAGGTTTGGCGCAAATCCGCCTTCGTCACCAACTGCAGTGTTTAAGCCTTTTGCTTTTAATACAGCTTTCAGGCTGTGGAAAATTTCTGCACCCATGCGAAGTGCTTCCTTAAAGCTTTCAGCACCAACCGGCATAACCATGAATTCTTGAATGTCTACGTTATTATCAGCATGGGCGCCGCCGTTTAAAATGTTCATCATTGGAACAGGAAGCTGTTTCGCATTAAATCCGCCAAGATATTGATAAAGCGGAATATCTAAATAGTTTGCAGCAGCATGGGCAACAGCCATGGACACGCCTAAAATCGCATTCGCGCCAAGTTTGCTTTTGTTTTCAGTTCCATCAAGTTCAATTAAAGCTTTATCAATGGACACTTGATCAAGTACGTTGAATTCTTCGCCAACAAGCTTTGGAGCGATAATCTCATTCACATTCTCAACTGCTTTTAACACACCTTTTCCAAGATAACGGCCGTTGTCGCCATCGCGAAGTTCCACTGCTTCATATTCGCCAGTGGAGGCGCCGCTTGGAACTAAAGCGCGGCCGAATGCGCCTGATTCAGTAAATACTTCAACTTCAACCGTTGGATTACCTCGGGAGTCTAACACTTCACGAGCATATACATCTGCAATAATTGGCATGTAAAATCTCTCCTTTAATGGTTATTTTTTAATTAATGATGTTCCGGTCATTTCAACCGATTTTTCCAAATTCAACAAATCAAGAACCGTTGGGGCGAGATCGCCAAGAATTCCGCCGTCACGGAGCTCAATTCCTTTTTTCGTCACAATGACAGGAACCGGATTTGTCGTATGGGCTGTCATTGGCTTGCCTTCCAATGTTACCACTTCATCCGCATTTCCATGGTCGGCAGTTATAATGGCTGTTCCGCCTTTTTGGATAATCAGGTCGACTACACGGCCGAGACATTCATCAACTGCCTCTACTGCTTTAATTGTCGGTTCAAGCATGCCGGAATGCCCGACCATATCCGGATTTGCATAGTTTAAAATAATTGCATCAAATTTATCTGCTTCAATTTCTTTTATAAGTGCATCGGTTACTTCATAAGCGCTCATTTCCGGTTTTAAGTCATAGGTTGCAACTTTCGGAGAATTAATTAAAATTCTTTCTTCTCCCGGGAATTGAACTTCGCGTCCTCCGCTCATAAAGAATGTAACATGAGGATATTTCTCCGTTTCCGCAATGCGCAGCTGCTTTAACCCGTTTTGGGAGATGACTTCACCAAGAGTGTTGTCAAGGTTCGTTGGCTTAAATGCCACATATCCTTCAACCGTTTCACTAAAATGGGTCAAGCAGACAAAATGAAGGTTTTTCGGATGCTTCGGTCCTCTGTCAAACGAGCGGAAATCCTTGTTCGTGAACGTATTTGAAATCTGGATTGCGCGGTCAGGCCGGAAGTTATAAAAAATGATTGCATCTTTATCTTTTATCGTTGCCACCGGCTCTCCGTTCGGCTTTGTCAACACTGACGGAATGACAAATTCATCAAAGATTCCGTTCTTATAAGAATCCTCAATAAGCTCTAACGGATCTGAGTAAGCAGGACCTTCACCATATACCATCGCTCTGTATGATTTTTCAACGCGTTCCCAGCGGTTGTCCCGGTCCATTGAATAATAGCGGCCGGAAATTGTTGCAAATTCACCGACGCCGTACTCCTTCATTTTTTCCAGCGTTTCTTTAATATATTTTTGCGCTGTTTGCGGACCGACATCCCGTCCGTCCAAAAATGCATGAACGAACACATTATTAACACCTTCCTGTGCGGCCAGACGAAGAAGCGCAAACAAATGGTCAATGTGGCTATGAACGCCTCCGTCAGATAGAAGGCCAAACAGATGCAGGCTTGTGCCATTTTCTTTTACGTGGCGAATCGCATCCAAGAACGTTTCATTTTTCTCAAATTCGCCTTCACGAATGGCAATGTTTACTCTCGTAAGACTTTGATAAACAATTCGGCCGGCGCCGATATTTAAGTGACCTACTTCTGAATTCCCCATCTGTCCTTCTGGAAGCCCGACTGCTTCCCCGGAAGCTTTCAGCTTTGTATGAGGATACGTATTCCAATAACGGTCAAAATTCGGCTTATTGGCTTGGGCAACAGCATTCCCTTCCTTTTCCTCCCGAAGAGCAAAGCCATCTAAGATAATCAATGCAACAGGGGCTTTACTCATTTAAACCTGCCTCCAATAATTGCAGGAATGATTGAGGCTCAAGGCTTGCTCCGCCGACTAACGCTCCGTCAATTTCCGGCTGGTCCATGAAATCTTTAATGTTGTCCGGTTTTACACTTCCGCCGTATTGTATACGGACTGCATCCGCAGTTTCAGGTGAAAACTTATCTGCAATCGTCTTGCGAATATGTCCACAAACTTCATTGGCATCTTCCGCAGTCGATGATTTTCCTGTTCCAATCGCCCAGATTGGTTCATAAGCAATCACTGTTTGTTTAACTTGTTCTTCTGTTAAACCGTTCAGTGCTTTCTGCACCTGGTATTCTACTAACTCATTTGTTTGGCCGTTTTCGCGCTGTTCAAGCGTTTCACCAACGCAAACAATCGGGATCAGATGATGTTGAAATGCTGCCAATGTTTTTTTGTTGACAGATTCATCGGTTTCATTGAACATTTCCCTGCGCTCGGAATGTCCGATAATGACATATTGGACTCCAATGTCAGAGATCGCTTTCGGGCTTATTTCACCGGTAAATGCTCCGCTCTCTTCAAAGTGCATATTTTGTGCGCCAATTGCTAAATCAGAATTTTTAGTCGATTCTACAAGGCGTTCCAAAAATAAAGCGGGGGCACAAACGACGGAATCCACTTTATCTTTTGCCGGAACGAGCCCTTTTACCTCTTCAATAAAAGCTTTCGCTTCCGCTAATGTTTTATGCATTTTCCAGTTCCCTGCAATAATGGGCTTGCGCATGCTTGGCACATCCTTTCTAATTGATTTTTTCTGATGCAATGAATTGAATTTTAGGAGGTTACAAGTCTATTATGGGCGGTGATAACACGATTTTTGGCGTTTAGACACCTTTTTTCGGCGGTTAAAACACAAATTTCAGCGGTTAGACACCTTTTTTTTAGACGTTATATTACGAATTTTGATGTAAGACACCTGTTTTCAGCCGGTATATCATAGAATTTGAGGCCAGACCTCTTTTTTTGCCAGTAATAACACTATTCCTGGCGCAGGACTATTTATCATTTAAAGCAACAACACCAGGAAGTTGTTTCCCTTCCATAAACTCAAGGGATGCCCCTCCGCCGGTAGAGATGTGGCTCATTTTATCAGCAAGGCCAAATTTTTCAACCGCCGCAGCTGAATCTCCGCCGCCGATCACCGAATATGTATCTTTTGCTTCAGCAAGGGCTTTTGCTACAGCTTTTGTTCCTTCTGCAAACTTGTCAATCTCAAATACTCCCATCGGACCGTTCCAAATGACGAGTTTCGACTTTTGTATAACGTCTTTATAAATTTCTCTCGTTTTAGGACCGATATCAAGTGCTTCCCAGTCAGATGAAATTTCTTCAATCGGCACCACTTTTGTATTAGCATCTGCTGAAAAATTGTCAGCAATGACTGCATCTACAGGCATATAGAAGTTAACGCCCTTTTTCTCTGCTTTTTCCATAAACGATTTAGCAAGCTCAATTTTATCTTCTTCCAACAGCGATTTTCCAATCTCATGTCCCTTCGCTTTTACAAATGTGTAAGCTAATCCGCCGCCGATAATAAGGTTATCTACTTTTTCCAACAAGTTTTCAATAACGCCGATTTTATCTTTTACCTTTGCACCGCCAATGATTGCCGTAAAAGGACGATCTGGATTCGAAAGTGCTTTCCCAAGTACTTCAATCTCTTTTTCCATAAGGAATCCGGATACGGCAGGCAGATAATGGGCAATTCCTTCTGTTGAAGCATGGGCTCGATGCGCAGCTCCGAACGCGTCATTCACATATACATCTGCCAATTCCGCAAAGGCTTTGGCAAGTTCAGGGTCATTTTTCTCTTCACCCGGATAGAATCGAACGTTTTCCAGTAAGAGTACATCGCCTTCGTTCATGCTGTCAATCACAGATTTTACTGTGTCACCGTAAGCCTCATCTGTTTTCTTTACTTCTTTTCGAAGCAATTCAGACAACCGTTTGGCCACAGGTGTTAAACGCATTTCTTCATTTACCTTGCCTTTTGGACGGCCAAGATGGGATGCCAGCACGATCTTTGCTCCTTGCTCGATTAAATATTGAATCGTAGGCAAAGCAGCACGGATTCTCGTTTCATCAGTTATTTGCCCATCTTTCATAGGCACGTTAAAATCAACTCGGCAAAACACTCGTTTTCCTTTTACGTCCACATCTTTTACGGACTTTTTGTTCATCGCAAAAGGACCTCCTTTAGGATCAAATTAAATCGCAAAAAAAGAGAGAGGGGAATGATCCCCGCTCCCCTTGTACACCCATTTACAATATAGCAGTTTGCAGTACAAAAATTCAATAAATCCTTGTAAATGAATTAAAAATGTTTAGCGATTAAAGTCCTTTTTGTCCAATGTAATCAATAAGATCCACTATACGGTATGAATATCCTGTTTCGTTATCGTACCAAGAAATAACTTTTACCATGCGGCTTTCCATAACCATTGTAGAAAGGGCATCGATTGTTGATGAATTTGTGTTTCCCTTATAGTCGCTGGATACAAGCGGCTCTTCGCTGTACCCAAGAATTCCTTTTAATTCACCTTCAGCTGCTTCTTTTAAAACTGCATTAACATCTTCCACTGTTACATCTGTTTCTAGTTCAGCAACTAAGTCAACTAAAGAAACGTTAGGTGTAGGAACACGAATTGCTCCGCCGTTTAATTTTCCTTTTAATTCAGGCAATACAAGTGATACAGCTTTTGCAGCACCTGTCGTTGTCGGAATGATGTTTTCAGCTGCTGCACGGGCACGGCGATAGTCTGAGTGCGGCAGATCAAGGATTTGCTGGTCATTTGTATAAGAGTGGGCGGTTGTCATCATTCCGCGTTTAATTCCGAATTTATCATGCAGCACTTTTGCTAACGGCGCCAAGCTATTTGTTGTACAAGAAGCATTAGAAATGATATGATGATTTGCCGGGTCGTATATGTCATGGTTTACTCCCATAACAATAGTGATATCTTCATCAGAAGCCGGAGCAGAGATGATCACTTTTTTCGCACCTGCTTCTAAATGTTTTGCAGCATCAGTTCGTTTTCTAAAACGTCCAGTAGATTCCACTACTACTTCAACGCCCAAGTCTCCCCAGCCAAGTTGAGCAGGGTCGCGCTCAGCCAGTACCTTTACTTTTTTGCCGCCGACTACTAAATAGTCTCCGTCTACAGATACTTCTTGATCCAGTCTTCCGTGTACGGAATCATATTTTAAAAGGTGTGCAAGCATATTTGCATCTGTTAGATCGTTAACAGCAACCACCTCAACGTTAGGGTTATTTAATGCCGCACGAAAAACCATACGTCCAATTCTTCCAAAACCATTAATACCAACTTTTACTGCCATGATTTTTCCTCCTAATAAATTGGTAAGGATGATATTTTTATATATTATGGGTTTAACTCTTGTACCAACTGTTTTGCGACCCCTTCATCAGTAATTAAGATCGTCGATGACGGCGCTTGTTTCATGTAAGCACGAATTGCTTTTGCCTTTGAAGCTCCGCCCGCAACTGCGATTACATTATCAACTTTTGATAAATCAGCAAGCTGCAATCCAATTGTTGATACTTTATGGACAACCTCTCCGGCCTCATTAAAATAATAGCCGAAAGCCTCTCCAACCGCTTTCCTCTGTTTAATTAATTGTAAATCTTGTTCACTCGTTTTGCGGCGTTCCGCCATTGTAATAGCGTCTCCAATTCCATGCAATACCATGTTGGCCGATTTTATCAAACCGAGCACTTCATTAATTAAAGGATCTTTCATAATAGAAATATACATTTCTTCGCTAACTTGATCAGGGACGTATAAAACACGGTGCCTTGTGCCTGTATTCTCTGCCATTTTTGCGCAAATGGTGTTGGCTTGGTTTTTTACATCTTCGCCAATTCCTCCGCGCGCAGGCACAAACAAAATGTCTTTTTCGCCAAAGTCAGGCGTCAGCATGTCAGCAACTGTCGCCATAGTTGTTCCTCCGGTTACTGCGATGATATTCTTTCCTTCGATCAATTTTCTCATGCAATTCGCACAAGCCCGTCCAAGTTCGGTTTTGACCCATGGAGATTGGTCGCTGTCCCCGGAAACGATCACTACTTTTCGGATCTTTAACTGGTGTTGCAACTGTTTCTCAAGTTTGTCAATACCTATTACCCCTCTCATGATGCTTTCAAGTTTCTCAAGAAGATTTTTTCCATCAGCGGTCAAACTCATTCCAACACCGGTTATGGAAATTAAGTTTTGGTCTTTCAAAAACTCAACTTCTGAGCGCAGAACCCGTTCTGTCATCCCAAGGCTTATTGCCAGGCTTCTCCTGCCGACAGGCTGCATCAAATTTATATAATGCAGGATATGGTATCGCTTTTGCATAACATTGAGAAGGTCCGGCAAAAGTCTTTTCTGAATATCAAGCAAAGAGTCCATGGGGACACTCTCCTTTGTTTATATGTTGGTCATTAAATGTCCCGGTGTGACAAATTATGTCCCGATTTTTGCAAAAAAAATCATCCCTGATTCATTTTCATTTTAACAGGAGCAAAAAGCGAATTCAACTTATAAATCTAAAGTTTTTTCTTGTAAACGGTTAATTATGAACATTTTATCTACATGCCCATATTGAACTGCTTCTCCGGCAATTTCAACGACAGGGATCATAAGGCCGTATTTTTCAGTCAAGGCATCGCTTTCTTCAATATCCACTTCCTCAAGTTCGAACGGATACTCATTTTGAATCTCCTGCAAAACACGTTTTGCTTTGTCACATAACGGGCATTTTTTTCTCGTATAAAAGACAATTTTTTGCACAATGATTCTCCTTTTCTATTCATACCTTTTCCTTTTGGTTGAAGAAGGAATTCCGAGTTGGTCCCGATATTTCGCAACTGTCCGTCGGGAAACGATAATCCCCTCCCTGTTTTCTAACATTCGGGTGATTTCCTGGTCTGAAAGTGGATTTTGTTTATTTTCTTCCTCAATATATTGTGAAATGAGGTTCTTCACTTGGTTCGACGATGTATTTTCATTTGAAACGGACTGTACCGTACTCGTAAAGAACGATTTTAATTCTAACGTCCCGTATGGTGTTTGAACAAATTTTCCACGAACAGCCCTGCTAACCGTTGATTCATGAATTCCAAGCTCATCAGAAAGATCCCTCATTGTCATCGGTTTTAAAAACTGTGGTCCTTTACGAAAAAAATCCTGCTGCCTTTCTGTAATTTTTAAGGCTACCTTTATGAGCGTTTCTTTTCTTTGCTCAAGGCTTTTCATAATCCATTGATAATCCTGCTGCTTTTCTTGAAGAAAACGGCTTACTTCGGGGTTCTTATAGGCAAACATTTTTTTATAATACTTTTCATTAAAGCGAACTTTTGGCATTGCATCATCAAAAACCTTAACGGTAAATTTATGCCCTTCCCGTCCAATAATCACATCAGGAATAACATAAGCCGGCTTTTCATAATGGAAGATCGCACCCGGTCTCGGATTTAACGATTGCAAGCAATCAAACACTCTTTGAATATCGTTTATATCAACTTCAAGTTTCTTCGCTAAATCCTTCCATTTCTTATCTGTAAACATTAGAAAATATTCATCTACAATTTTTTCGGCTAATAGATCTCTTTGTTCTTTCTTCCTAAGCTGAATGAGAAGGCATTCTCTTAATGATCTGGCTCCGATTCCGTAAGGCTCTAGTTCTTGTAATAGATTAACACAAAATTGCACTTCTTCGGAAGAAATTTGAAAGCGCACCGATACTTCTTCCAAATCCGCCCTTAAGTAACCGTTTTCATCAATGCATTGAATAAGATAGCTGATAACCTTTTTCTGACTTGGAGCCACTTCTTTCATGTTTAACTGTGAAAACAATATTTCATCAAGCGTAACAACATTTTCTCCTATTTGCTCTATCCAGTTTTTTTCGTCTTTGTCTATTTTTTTCCGCTTCGGATTCCACTTGTCAACCCGTGGATCTATCGATCTAATGTTGTTGTCTTCTATTTGAATAAGGGGATTTTCCATTGCTTTAGATTCAAGAAAAGCCGAAAGTTCATAGGCAGAATATTGTAACAGTGCAATGGCCTGTGCAAGCTCTTGCGTCAATGTCAATTTCATCGTTTGCTGTTGCCAAAGCCCGGCTTGTAAATTCATGCTCATCCCCCTCCAAGATTGCGGCCCAATTTATCCATTTCTTTTTGAAAACGGTTACAAAAACTGGATTTTCATTGAACTTTTCACTCTACTCTTATTTTATTATATAGAGGGCATATGTAGTATGAAAAAAATAAAACACTTTTTTGGACATACTAATTTGAGGAAATTAAAACCCTTTTTAACGATTCTGCAAAAAACAAAAACCCCTTTCCCAAATCAAGAAAGAGGTTTGCCAGCGCCCTCGGCAGGAATCGAACCCACATTTCAAGAACCGGAATCTTGCGTGCTATCCGTTGCACCACGAGGGCAGAAATATTAAGATTTGTCGTTTTCTTTGGCGTTACGATTACATATTATATGACATGTTTTCATACTTTGCAAGTACAGATTGTGTTTAAAAAGTCATACACTGGATATGATGGAATACGGAGGATATTTAAGAGAAGTCTGTCGAATGATTCTGCAAAGATGTGAATGCGAAGTGTTTGACCTTTATTGACCATTAATGTATGATAACAATACATACTATTTCTTCTGTTGGAAGAACCTTGAACAGAAATGTATGTCATAGAGAGATTATAAAGGAGGAAGAGCAAGTATGAATTTAATTCCTACAGTTATTGAGCAAACAAACAGGGGAGAGCGTGCATATGACATTTACTCCCGCCTTTTAAAAGACCGTATTATTATGCTTGGAACCCCGATTGATGATTATGTGGCAAACTCAATTGTTGCCCAGCTGTTGTTCCTTGAAGCTGAAAACCCTGAAAAAGATATCTCCATCTATATCAACAGCCCCGGCGGTAGCATTACTGCAGGTATGGCCATCTACGATACAATGCAATTTATTAAGCCGGACGTTCAAACGATTTGTATCGGAATGGCTGCTTCCATGGGTGCTTTCTTATTGGCAGCAGGTACGAAAGGAAAGCGTTATGCTCTGCCAAACAGTGAAGTTATGATCCATCAGCCGCTTGGCGGTGCCCAAGGGCAGGCAACAGAAATTGAAATCGCAGCAAAACGGATCTTGTTCCTTCGTGACAAGTTAAATAAAATTCTTTCAGAACGTACTGGACAGCCGGTTGAAGTCATCGCAAAAGATACTGACCGCGATAACTTCATGACTGCCCAACAGGCGCTTGAATATGGGTTAGTTGACCACATCATTTCAAGAAATTCTCTTGAGGATAAAAGCAAAAAATAATATGAGCAGCGGAAGCAACTGCTGAGCCGGGCGCTGAAGCTTTGCAAAACGAAAAAAAGCTGTCTCATAAGGGTCTGACCCCATGTACATTTATCAATATATAGCACATTTATGCAACATTATGTCCTATATATTGTGTTATGGGGTCTGACCCTTAGGCTTTTTATACTGTGTCTTACCTAAAAGACCCATCTATCGCGGTGGCTGATATGCCATAGAGGTTTGAGACAGCCTCTTTTTCATTCTTCTTGCTGAATATAGTTGGTCAGCTCTTTAATGGCTTCCTGTTCGTCACTGCCGTCAACAATAAGAGTAACAACAGCTCCGTTGCTTACTGCAAGGCTCATCAGTCCCATGATGCTTTTAGCATTCACCTTTTTCCCGTCTTTCTCCAAATATATATCTGATGAAAAACGATTTGCTTTTTGAACGAACAGCGCTGCAGGGCGCGCTTGCAAGCCCGTTCTCAACATGACTTTCACCTGTTTCTCCACCATTACAAATCCTCCCTTATGATTAAGTGTCGGGGGCCTGGCCCTTTACAATTTGGAAATCGGCTCACCCGCACGCAATTTTTCGGCGATTTCATCGATTTTTCTTAACCGGTGATTTATGCCCGATTTACTGATTGCTCCGCCTGAGACCATTTCTCCTAATTCCTTAAGCGTTATATCTTGATGGGCAATCCGAAGTTCAGCTATTTCTCTTAATTTTGCAGGCAACACATGAAGCCCGACTGTTTGGTCAATGTAACGAATATTTTCCACTTGCCGAAGAGCGGCTCCGATTGTTTTATTTAAGTTGGCTGTTTCACAATTGACGAGACGGTTCACCGAATTTCTCATATCCCGGACGATCCGGATATCCTCGAATCGCAATAAGGCATTATGGGCACCGATAATGTTCAGAAATTCCGTAATTTTTTCTGCTTCTTTTAAATACGTAATAAATCCTTTTTTGCGTTCAAGTGTTTTGCTGTTAAGGTTAAACGTATTCATCAGTTCAGATAATGAGTCACTATGTTCTTTATATAATGAAAAGATTTCGAGGTGGTAGGAAGAGGTCTCAGGATTATTTACCGATCCTCCGGCAAGGAAAGCCCCTCTCAGATAAGAGCGCTTACAACATTTCTTTTTTACAAGTTCTTCGGATATATCATGAACAAATGTAAAGCCTTCTCCTAATATTTTTAAATCTTCTATTATGTCCTTTGCTTTGTCCGATAGCCGGACAATATATACATTATTCTTTTTCAAGCGCATTTTCTTGCGGACAAGAAGTTCGATTTGAACATTGTAGCTTCGTTTGATTAATATATAAATTCTTCTTGCGATCGCTGCATTTTCTGTTTGAATATCAACTACGAGCTTTCGATTTGAAAAAGAAAGTGATCCATTCATTCGAATTAACGCAGACAGCTCCGCTTTTGCGCAGCAATCCTTTATTTCAAGATTGGTTAATTCTTTTTTCGTTTCCGAAGCGAAAGACATCCCCTTCACCTCCAGTTCAGACAAACTTTTGCATTATCTAATACGCATTAATTCTCTTTTTAGTTTCATCTATTAATATTGAATATAATATTTCTGCCACTCTTTTCGTGTCATGGCGAATGGCTCCGTTATCAATGCTTACAATTTTACCGTACACAACTTCCAATCCAAGTTCATACAATTTTTGCAAATCATAGCGGACCGGCTGTGCAAGTTCTTCTTTATATCGTTTTTGTATATGAATTGGAATATCTTCATTGTTCACAAGAATTGTATCAATAAAAGAGCAATTCATGTGCTCATATATTGCTTTTACATGGTCGCTTGCCGTAAAGTCATGCGTTTCGCCCGCCTGGGTCATAAGATTGCAAATATAAACTTTTTTCCCTTTTGATCGGCATACTTCATCGCCTAGCTCCGGAACAAGCAAGTTTGGCAGAATGCTTGTATATAAGCTACCAGGTCCAATAATGATCATGTCAGCCTGCCTTATTGCTTGAATCGTTTCCGGAAGCGGTCTTATATTTTCCGGCGTTAAGAAAACCCTTTTAATCCGTTTACCTGAAAACGGGATTTTTGATTCCCCCGAAACAATTGTTCCGTCTTCCATCTCGGCATGCAAGACAACGCTTTGATTGGCTGCCGGCAACACTTTTCCGCGAACATTTAATACTTTGCTCATTACTTGAATAGCATGTACAAAATTGCCTGTAATGGATGTCATCGCAGCAATGATTAAATTTCCAAGTGAATGTCCGGAAAGCTCATTTGATGTGTTAAAACGATGCTGGAACATTTTCTCAATAAGCGGCTCAACGTCTGATAGGGCCGCAAGTACGTTCCTTATATCACCCGGCGGTGGAATATGCATGTCATCTCTGATACGTCCGGAACTCCCTCCGTCATCCGCGACCGTGACAATTGCCGTTATATCAACGGGATATTGTTTTAATCCGCGCAAAAGAACCGGCAGGCCTGTTCCTCCGCCGATGATGACGATTCTGGGCTGTCTATTCTTGATCATGTAATTTTATCCTTTCTCATATCAATGTCTCGGTGCGTAATGCGTGTATTGTAATCTTTTTCAAAATATTGTCCAATATATTCTGCTATTGCAACCGATCGATGCTGCCCGCCGGTGCAGCCAACGGCCACAACAAGCTGCGCTTTTCCTTCACGCTTATATTGAGGAAGCATAAAACTGAGCAATTCTGTTACTTTTTCTAAAAACTTTTGCGTTTCACTCCATTTGAGAACATAGCTGGAGACATCTTCGTCAAGCCCTGTTTTTGGCCTCATATGTTCAATATAATGTGGATTTGGCAAAAAGCGGACATCAAATACAAGATCTGCATCAATCGGAAGTCCATGTTTAAAGCCAAAAGAAATGACATTTACCGTAAAGATCGTCTTTTTATTTGCAGAAAACTCGTTCAAGATTTTCTCGCGAAGCTCCCGCGGCTTCATTTGAGATGTATTATATATTATTTGAGCCCGGCCTTTTAATTCTTCTAACAAATTCCGTTCCAGCTTAATACCTTCAAGGGGAAGTCCGGAAGGAGCAAGCGGATGGGATCGCCTTGTTTCTTTATAGCGCCTTACTAATGTAGAATCGTCGGCATCAAGGAACAGAATTTGCGGAGTGACCCAGGATGTTTCAGCCAGATCATCGAGCGCTTTAAAAAGATGGTCAAAGAACTCTCTTCCTCTTAAATCCATCACCAGCGCCACTTTATTCATCTTATTCCCTGACTCTTTCATTAGTTCCAGGAATTTAGGCAGTAATGTCGGGGGCAAATTGTCGACACAGAAGAAACCAAGATCTTCAAAGCTTTGAATCGCAACTGTTTTTCCTGCTCCTGACATTCCTGTAATAATGACCATTTGGATATCGTTTGACGCACCGGTACTCATATTTTCTCCCCCTTTATTGGTGTGATTCTAGCTTGGATCAAGCCGATAACTGATCAGCTCGAAATCCGGAGTGTATGTAAATGTCCCAAAAATCACGCCTTTGCCATGAATCAAATATTCAAGAATATGATAATCACCTGCTGCCATCGGGAGGTTCTTTATATTCTTAAGTTCGTGCCAGGCAAGGATTCCTTCCTCGCTTTGATCTAAATTTACACCATCTGCTTCTGTAGCAAGAAAACTGAACATCATCCACTCAGACAGCACTCGGTCGCCTTCTTTCATAATAAATGTGAAAATCCCTTTTATTTTCGGGTTCCGCAAATAAATGCCTGTTTCTTCCCGATACTCGCGTATACAAGAATCTTTTACTGATTCACCCGGCTCCATTTTGCCTCCGGGAGCAACCCACCAGTTGCGGCGAGGCTTTTGTAAAAGAAGAATTTTATTATCTTTTAACAGCACGCAATTTGTCACCCGCTGCACTTTTGTCACCTCAATTTGAGCCGTACGCTTTTATCTGTATACTTCATACTTCAACATGCTAAAGTTATCTCCTTCTTTTCATTATACTATTTTTGTAAATCAGCCACAATGAATACAAAAGCCATAATCTCAGCAAAAAAAGAGCACAGGATCACCTGTGCAGTAATAAAGGATTATATTTTTTAAAAGGGGGTCAATTTCTGCTTTAATAATACCCAAAAATTATTTCACTTCTGTTACAGAAGAATTAAAACGCAGTTACTTTTTTCGGGGCCTGGCCCCCATCGCGTTAATGCGTTAAAGCAGTCGGGGACAGACCCTTATTGCGGTAATGCGATGAAGGGCTGTCCCCGTTTGTTTTATGCTTTTATTTTTAGTTCTTCTTTTAGTTCTTCTACATAATGCTGGGCACTTTGAGCTGCGATGCTTCCATCGCCTGTTGCTGTAACAATTTGGCGCAGCGATTTCTCGCGGATATCGCCTGCCGCGAAAATGCCGGGCACTTTAGTTTCCATTCTTTCATTTGTTTCAATATAACCATTTTCGTTTGTAATTCCGAGTTTTTCAAATGGCTTAGAAAGCGGCACCATGCCGATATAAACAAAGACACCGTCTGTTTTAAATTCTCTTTCTTCACCTGTTTTTGTGGACACAAGGGTCACACTGCCGACTTTACCATCTTTTCCATTGATTTCCTTCACCGTATGGCTCCAAATAAAATCAACTTTTTCATTTGCAAATGCACGTTGCTGAAGAATCGCCTGCGCACGAAGCTCGTCACGGCGGTGAACGATCGTCACCTTCGACGCAAATCTTGTTAAATATACGCCTTCTTCAACTGCAGAGTCCCCTCCGCCGACAACAACAAGCTCTTTTCCTTTAAAAAAAGCTCCGTCACAAACAGCACAATATGATACACCGCGTCCTCCAAATTCTTTTTCGCCCGGCACGCCAAGCTTTTTAAATTCAGCACCGGTCGCAATAATGACCGCGCGGGCTTTGTATTCTTTTGAACCGGCTACAACGGTTTTATATTCTTTCCCATCGATCACTTCTTTTATATCACCGTAGGCATATTCTGCACCGAATTTTTTCGCATGTTCGAACATTTTTGTTGATAATTCAGGACCAAGAATATGATCAAAACCGGGATAATTTTCAACATCTTCGGTATTAGCCATTTGCCCTCCCGGCACACCGCGCTCGATCATTAATGTGGAAAGGTTGGCACGGGAAGTATAAACGGCAGCTGTCAATCCGGCAGGACCAGCACCGGCAATGATGACGTCATAAATTTTTTCTTCTGACACTTTTTACACTCCTTTAAAGTAATAGGGTCTTAATTAATAAGAATTATGTTCACCTTATTATTTCCTATCTATACCTATCCTATAAGACCCAAGAGTTATTGTCCAAAAAATTGCTCACCGTAGACAGCTGTACACCAATTTTATATATTTTTGCAATGTGGACGGAGAAACCCCATACTGGCTGGCGATTGATTGCTGGGATTCTTTTTCATCCCGCAATTTATGCCAAATATACTCGATGGCGCCTGCCCATGCTTTCGTATTTTTAAGACGAATGTTTGATTTTGCAGCTTCTGCAAAAACAGAAAACCACAGTAAATAAAGACCGGCTTGTTTTGTTCCAATCGGCTGATGTATTTCATATAAAACTTGAGCAGTTTCATGACCCATTCTTATAAACTGTCCACAAGAATGTTCATCCATTTTTTTAATAAAATATAAATATTCTTGTTCTAATTTGGACAGTTTTGAGTTTGAAACAACTTGTCTAGAGAAAAGAATTTCATCCTTTTGGCCGGAAAGAGAAGTTAAGAAAATAGCAAAAAGGCGCTCTTCGATATAATCACTTTCATATTTTTTCAAGATCGAGGCAATATGGTCTTCAAAGCCGCTTACAGAAGGCCTTTCCTCATTCCACGGTTCAAGGCCGGCTTTTTCAGGATTGAGCTCCAATACCCTTTTCCAAATATTGCGTCCCGCTTGTTCTCTCCCAGTATAATACGAAGAGATTGACAGCCAGTAGTAAAATCCCCCATCCCCGTCATATCCCTGCTTATAAAGCTTCTTAAGCCAGAAATAAGCCAGTTCATATTCGCCGATTAGTGCAAAAGTAGCCCCAAGCTTAAACTGATGCTCGCTTGAAAGCGGTTTTATTTTCGCTAAGACTTCTTTCATTTTTTTTACTTCTTTTGTCCTACTCTGGTAATAGGAAAATACTAATTTATTGCAAAGAGCATGTAAATTGCCCGGATTTAAACGCAAAACATTATTTAATATTTCCTCGGCTTTTTTAATTTCTCCAAGATAAAAGTATGCGAGCGCAAGGTTATTATAGGCTGACCAATATTCCGGGTACTCCTTAATTACCCCATTTAATATTTCAATAGCCTTTGGAAAATGGCCTGATTCAAGCAATTCGCGAGCCTGTTCTTGTTTAATGATAAGGTCATCCTCTTCATACAGTTCTTCTCCAAGCCCTTCTGATTCCAAATTCAACAGAGAGAGCAAGTCCTCTGCATCTTCTGTAAATTCGCCGTCCTGATCTAATTCTAAATAGAGTTTAGCATGGTGGCATGCGTCTTTGAAAAATCCGAGATGGGCATAATTATTTGCAAGAAAATAGTGGCATTCCGCCATTTCTTCATCCAATTCTTCGAGGATAAAATGCAAAAGCCGATTTGAATTTTGGTACTCTCCCAACTCTGTATACACAATTGCCAATTGGCAGGCAATCATCGGCTCGCCCGGTTCGAGCTGCATGGCCCGGAGCAAATATTTTTTTGCTTTTTGAAAATCACGACTCTGGAAAGCTTTTATCCCTTTTGAGAAATAATACTCCCCTGTTGGAATAAACGAAAGTAACATTCCCTTTTGATGTCTTGCTTTTGAATCTTTCCCCATGCAATCCTCCAATTATCATTATTAACCTTAATAGTATAACATAAGAGCAAGCCGAAAGAGAAGAGGGCGGCACGACGGCAAAGTACTACATCGCTGCAACGCTTTAACGGATCGCGGGCCAGACCCTCAATGCTTTAAAGCTTTAATGCATTGAGGATCTGGCCCCTAATTTTGGTGCCGTTTGGACAAGACTTTGAGGATTTCTTTGAATGGAAGCTGCTGTTCTCTTAAAAGCACCAATAAGTGATAAAGCAGATCGGCTGCTTCCCACTTTAACTCATCCGCATCGCGGTTTTTTGCGGCGATGATGACTTCTGAAGCTTCTTCACCGACTTTTTTCAAAATCTTATCAACGCCTTTTTCAAACAAATAAGTCGTATAGGCGCCTTCCGGGCGTTCCCGCTCCCGCTCTTCAATCACTTTTTCAAGAGTTTGCAAGATTTGATAATCCAAAAGGCTTTCAGGAGTTTCTCCAGACACCTCTCCGATTTCCTCGCCGTGATAAAAGCGTTCTGAAAAGCAACTGACAGATCCTGTATGGCATGCCGGCCCGTCAGGTTGAACGAGGACGAGAATAGCATCTTGATCACAATCATACTTCATTTCAACAATCTTCTGTGTATTTCCGCTTGTTTCCCCTTTATGCCACAGCTTCTGGCGTGAACGGCTGTAAAACCATGTCTCTCCCGTCTCCATCGCTTTCCTGAGTGATTCACGGTTCATATAAGCCAGCGTGAGAACCTCTTTCGTAGACGCATCTTGGACAATCGCCGGGACGAGCCCTTTTTCATCAAATTTAATCGATTCCATGTTCATCGAACATGCACCCCATTCTTTCTTAAAAAGTCTTTCACTTCACTTACAGACGTCTCTTTATAGTGAAAAATCGAAGCCGCCAGAGCAGCATCTGCTTTCCCTTTCAAAAATACTTCGACAAAATGTTCTGCGTTTCCCGCTCCGCCTGATGCAATTACTGGAACACTGACTGCCTCGCTGACTGCTTTCGTTAGCGATATATCAAAGCCATTTTTTTCGCCGTCACTGTCCATGCTCGTCAATAAAATTTCACCGGCTCCTCGCTCAACCGCTTCCTTCGCCCATTCAACTGCTTCCCATTCTGTCAGCTTTCTGCCGCCGTGCGTGTAAACCCGCCATGAGCCTAATTCAAGGTCATATTTCGCATCAATCGCAACGACGATGCACTGGGAACCGAAAAAGTCCGCACCTTCCGTAATCAAAGAAGGCTTCAATACAGCTGCGGTATTAAGTGAAACTTTATCGGCACCGGCCCGTAAAATACGCTTCATATCTTCTAGCGAGTTAATACCGCCTCCAACCGTAAAAGGGATCGCCAGTTCAGATGCAACTGCCTTTACGACCTCGACCATTGTTTTCCGGCCTTCGTGGGATGCACTAATATCAAGAAAAACAAGCTCATCCGCACCTTGCTCGTCATAAACGCGCGCCAGTTCGACAGGGTCTCCCGCATCTCGGAGTTGAACAAATTGAATCCCTTTGACAACCCGTCCATCTTTTACATCCAAGCATGGAATAATTCGTTTTGTCAGCATTGCCCGCTCACCTCTCTCAGCGCTTCTCTAACGGAAAAACGCCCTTCATAAATGGCTTTGCCGACAATCGCGCCGCATACACCTTTCTTTGAAAAAGCTTTTAACTTTTGCAAATCCTCTATCGAGCTGACGCCTCCTGAAGCAATCACGCTTTTTCCTGTTTCTTCAGCCATTTCCCGTACGGCATCAAAATTGGGTCCTGAAAGCATTCCATCGGTTGCAATATCGGTAAATATAAACGTTTCCGCCCCGGCATCAGCAAAGCGTTTTCCTAACTCGACCGCTTTCGTATCACTTGTATTGAGCCAGCCGTGAGTGGCAACATATCCGTTTTTTGCGTCAATGCCGACGGCAATTTTTTCTCCGTACTTTCGAATCATATCAACTGCAAACTCAGGATTGGAAACAGCTGCGCTCCCGATAATGACACGCTCCACGCCGTTTTCCAAATAATGAACGATATCATTTTCCGTCCGTATGCCCCCGCCTATCTGAACTTTTACCTCCAGTTCACGAGCCGCTTTTATAACAAATTCATCATTAACTCGTTTTCCATCCTTCGCGCCGTCAAGATCGACCATATGTATCCATTCAGCGCCTTCAGCGGCAAACCGGGCCGCCATTTCAAACGGAGAATCGCCATAAACCGTCTCTTTATCATAATCGCCTTGAAGAAGCCGAACACATTTTCCGCCGCGCATATCAATCGCGGGATAAATAGTAAAAGCCATGACACCGCCATCCTTTCCCCTTCCAGCTAAATAAAGTGAAACTTTCACCAATGAGGGCTTTTTCCCACTAGTTATTATTTGAAAAAACACGCCGCGGAAAGTTAACCCGCAAAGCTTAAAGATCCGTTAAGTGTGACGAAATTGTGCAAAAGCTGCATACCTAAAGCCCCGCTTTTTTCAGGATGAAATTGCATACCATAGACATTTCCTCTTCCTACTACCGCGGGAACCTTCACGTCATAATCGGTTTCCGCAATTACAACGTCCCGCTCTCCCGGACTGACATAATAAGAGTGTACAAAATAAACAAAACCGCCAGTTATATTTTCTAAAATAGGAGATGGGGCAGCCAGATTTAGCTTGTTCCACCCCATATGCGGAACTTTGTACGTCTCCCCCTGTTCAGTAATTCCAGGGAAACGATGAACTTTTCCCGGAAGCAGCGCCAGTCCTTTCGTCAAGCCGTTTTCTTCACTTTCCTCAAATAGCAGCTGCATGCCAAGGCAAATGCCAAGCAGAGGCCGTCCGCTTTGGACATACTCCTTTACCATATCAGTAAGACCCGTATCATTCAGTCTGGCCATCGCATCCCGAAAAGAGCCAACGCCTGGTAATATTAACGCACTCGCTTCACGAAGCTCCTGCCGGTACTCCGATATAAAATAAGATGCACCTAACCGTTCAAGCGCCTTGCTGACACTGAACAAATTTCCCATACCATAATCAATAATGCCGATCATTTATAATACCCCTTTCGCAAAGCTCTCTGCTTACTTTAACGCATTAACGCAGTGCGGGTCAGACCCCCAACAATTTAACGCGTTAACGCGGTGCGGGCCTGTCCCTCAATGATTTAACGCGTTAACGCGGTGCGGGCCTGTCCCTCAATGGTTTAACGCGTTAACGTGATGCAAGGGCGGCTGATTTATTTATAACATCCCTTTCGTGGACGGAATCCCTTTAATCCGGGGATCGATCATTGTCGCCTCATCAAGAGCGCGGCCAAGCGCCTTAAAAACCGCTTCAATCATATGGTGCGTGTTTTTCCCATAATGTACAATTACATGAAGATTCATCCGTGCCTCAAGCGCAAGTTTCCATAAAAACTCATGCACAAGCTCTGTATCAAAATTTCCTGCCTTTTGGGAGGGAAACTCAGCGCGCATTTCCAGATGCGGACGGTTGCTCAAATCGACGACAACTTGAGCGAGGGCTTCATCCATCGGAACAAAAGCATTTCCGTAACGCCGGATTCCTTTCTTATCGCCAAGTGCTTCGCGGAGAGCCTGTCCAAGACATATCCCAATATCTTCTGTAGTATGGTGGTCATCAACTTCAATATCGCCCTTTGCATCAACTGTCAGGTTAAATTGGCCGTGTTTCGTAAACAGATCGAGCATATGGGTCATAAACGGCACACCTGTTTCAATGTCCGACTTGCCTTCACCGTCGATTGTAAACGTTAGTTTAATATCTGTTTCGTTAGTTTTTCGATATACACTTGAGGTTCTTTCCATTCTTTTGCCTCCATCACGATTGGTCCTTCAATCTTTCTTCAACAGCCAGCAAAATCGCCCGATTGTAAAAGATTTAGTCTCGACCGGTCGGCCCTTCAATCCCATATCAATATTAAATTTATGACTAATCCTTAAACCTTGCTTCCACTGCCCGGGCATGTGCTTCAAGCCCTTCCAAACGGGCAAACGCAGCTATTTTATCTATATTTTGCTCTAGAGCTGTTTGACTGTAAGCAATAATGCTTGATTTTTTCTGAAAATCCTCGACACTAAGCGGGCTGGAAAACCGCGCCGTCCCATTTGTCGGCAAAACATGATTCGGCCCGGCAAAATAGTCGCCGACCGGTTCAGAGCTGAATCTGCCGATAAAAATTGCTCCTGCGTTGCGAATTTTTCCTAAAAGCTCTATCGCATTCTCTGTGATGATCTCAAGATGCTCCGGTGCCAGAGCATTAATTGTTTCAACTGCTTCGTCCATATGTTCTGCGACATAAATCGCTCCGTAATCCGCAATCGATTGAGCCGCAATTTCTTTGCGCGGCAGATCGGAAAGCTGTTTTTCCACTTCAAGTGAAACATCCTTTGCCAGTTGCTCTGATGTTGTCACAAGGATGCTGCATGCACGACTGTCATGCTCCGCCTGTGATAATAAGTCGGCAGCTATTTCATGTGCTTTTGCAGTACTATCAGCCAGCACGGCAATTTCACTTGGTCCGGCGATCATGTCAATGTCGACATCGCCAAACACTTCTCTTTTGGCCAGCGCTACAAAAATATTTCCGGGTCCGGTAATTTTATCGACAGGTTTGATTGTTTCTGTTCCGTAGGAAAGCGCCGCAATCGACTGCGCTCCCCCGACCTTATATATCTCCTTCACTCCGGCAATCCTTGCCGCCACTAACACGGCTGGCGGAAGCTTTCCATTTCGGCCGGGCGGCGAAACCATTACAATCCGCTCCACGCCTGCCACTTTTGCCGGAATCACATTCATCAGCACTGAAGAAGGATAGGCAGCCGTTCCTCCCGGTACATAAACGCCGGCAGAAGCTAGCGGCGTTACCTTTTGGCCGAGAATCGTCCCCGTTTTATCAGTTGTCATCCAAGAAGGGCGCAATTGTTTTTCATGAAAAGCGCGAATATTTTCAGCCGCTTCCTTGATAATCGAAACAAATTGTTCGCTAATCTCATTAAATGCCTCGTCCACTTCTTCTTCTGTCACGGACAAAGAAGATAACCGGACCCCATCGAATTTTTCTGTATACTCAATCAACGCGGCATCGCCTTTTTCACGAACTTCACTAATGATTTCTTTTACAGCAGCCCGCTGTTGTTCAGTTCCGCTGTCAACTGTTCTTTTTATCGAAATAAGATCCTTGACCTTTAATATTTTCACATCTTTCATCCTTTCAGACGCTTACGGCTGCCGGACAGCCTCGCCCTCAATAACAGTACTTAGCCGTTCCACAAGCTCACTGATCCGCTCATCTTTCATCCGATAGCTTACCGGGTTGACGACAAGCCGCGATGTAATATCAACAATCCGTTCATATTCAACCAAGCCGTTTTCCTTCAATGTCCGCCCCGTTGAAACAATATCAACAATTCGGTCGGAAAGTCCGATTAACGGCGCCAATTCAATCGATCCGTTCAATTTAATAATTTCCACCTGTTCCCCTTGCTCACGAAAATAAGCAGCGGCCACATTCGGATATTTTGTCGCAATTTTTGGAGCGACATCGTTCATTTTCGTGTTTGGAAGGCCGGCAACGGCAAGATAACAATGGCTGATTTTCAAATCAAGCAATTCGTAAACATCCCGTTCTTCTTCAAGCATAACATCTTTTCCGGCGATCCCTAGGTCAGCCACACCGTGTTCCACGTACGTGAGAACATCCATCGGCTTTGCGAGGATAAAGCGCATCCGTTCTTCTTCTACATCAATGATTAATTTCCGTGAATCTTCAAATTCGGGAGGCAAACGGTAGCCGGCCATTCGCAATAATTCAACAGCTTCTTCAAAAATCCGGCCTTTCGGCATTGCAACCGTTACTAACTCACTCAAGACGAAGGCCTCCTTCCTGCACTTCCTAATAAAAAGATTGTATCAGCATACTTATTGGTACAGGCATCCACATTGTTTACGCCGTTTATATCCTGGAGAACGACCCGCATTCCGTCCGCCCGTTTCGCTTTCGCTATTTCAAACGCCTCTTTTCGGCGTTCGTCGCTGAATAAAATACAAATGACCGGCTCGCTTTTTTCAAGTGTCCCCAGTGCTTCGATCATCCGGTCAAGTCTTAATGCGAACCCTGTAGCACCGGTTGTTTTGCCGAATTTTTGCATTAAAAGATCATATCTTCCGCCATTTCCGATCGGAAAGCCAACGCTTCCGGCATACACTTCAAATAAGATTCCGGTGTAATAGCTCATATGGCTGACAAGCGTTAAATCGAACTTTACCGATGCTTCTTCACCGTAATCGGAAATCGTTTCCCAGAGCTGCCGCAATTGACGAACGGCTTCTGCTCCGCATCCGTTTTCGATAAGCTTGAATGCAAGTTTGATAACTTCTTCTCCGCCCCTTAGCTGCAAAAACTCCAACAAACGCTGCTTATCAATGGAAGAAAGGCTAAGTGATTTTACATGCTCCCTGTACCCGACATAATTTTTTTCATATAAAAATTTCATCAATGCATTGGCCCGTTCTTCCGTTCCGAGAATTTCCCGGAAAAATTCCTGAACAAAACCAATATGGCCGACGGAAACTTGAAAGTCTGCCAAGCCTGCTTCTTTAATCGATGAAATCATTAAGGCAATGACTTCCCCGTCAGCACTTACCGTGCCGTCACCGATACATTCAACCCCGATCTGTTCAAATTCTGCCGGGCGGCCGCCTTCCCGCTGCTGAGCTCTGTATACATTCGCCGAATAAGCAAGGCGCAGCGGCATATCGTCTTTTAACAGCTTGGAAGCGGCTACACGCGCTATCGGTGCCGTCATATCAGGTCTAAGCACAAGCGTATGACCCTGCTGGTCTAATAGTTTAAACAACTGCTGATCCAATATAGCGGACGCGGCTCCAACCGTTTCATAATATTCAAGCGCCGGAGTCTCAATAAACTGATAGCCCCAGCGTTTCATTTCTTCCTCAATGGAGGACCGCACATGATCCTTCGTTTCATATAATTCCGGCAGTGTATCTCTCATGCCGAGCGGCTTCTCAAACATAAATAACTGACTCATTCTTTTCACCCTTTATTTAAGTAAACGAACCGAAAATACATGCGGCTGCAAGTTCAAACAGCTGTAAATCTGCTCGTTTTTGTCATAACCCGAATTTATTTTAATAAAAGTTCTGAATCCTTTAGTTCGTTAATATGGTAGCAAAGTGAAGTTATTTGTAGTTTATCGCTCATTTTGACGATAGTCAACAGAAAATTTTTTTGAAAAAGCGAGCTTGAGTTTAAACTTCAAACTATGACATAGAAATAGGTTCATATAAGAACATAACCAACATAATAAGGCGGTATGAGCGAAGCCATGCTCTAAATATTTACATAACTAAACATGTATCTTGCTAAAGAAAGGATGGCATTTCTATTTTTGTTTGCACAGCTCCGCCCCTTTTCCATAGAAAAATTTTTTCAATGTTGGCGAACATAGTGAAAGCTCATAAATTCATATAAAAGCTCATAAATAAGAATAAAGACTCATAAACCAAAATAAAGGCTCATAAATGAAATTAAAGGCTCATTATCAAAAATAACGGCTCATATTTTCAAATAAAGACTCATATGACCTGTTTAACGGCTCATTTCATTCATCTGCCTTTAAAAAGAGTCCGCACCGTTCAATTTCATTTAAAAAAATTCCTATCAGTATGAATTTTTTCCTACTTTCAATAATAAAACCATGATCAAAAACTTTTAAAAAAGCCTGAAACGCAAAGTTCCAGACTCTTACTCTTCCCTTTTTCCATAAATTGGGTCATCCGCTCGCCGTTTCTCCAATTCTTCTTTTGTATAGATCACTTTCATCGGGTTTCCTCCGACAAATGCACCGGGCGGCACATCCTTATGGACAAGCGTGCCTGCCGATACGATCGCTCCATCGCCTATCGTGATCCCGGGCAAAATAGTCGTATTCGCACCAATCATGACCTCACTGCCGATCTCTACATTCCCGAGGCGATATTCTTTAATTAAATATTCATGTGCCAAAATCGTCGTATTATAGCCGATCACCGTATTGCGTCCAACGCTTATTTTCTCAGGAAACATCACATCAAGCATCACCATTAATGCAAAAGATGTTCCCTCACCGATCTTCATTTTTAAAAATGTCCGGTACAGCCAGTTTTTCATTCCAAGAAACGGAGTGTAGCGCGCAATTTGAATGACGATAAAATTTTTGACTACTTTCCAAAAGGGAACCGTTTTATAGACATGTCGCAATGAATTGGCACCTTTAACAGGATAACGGGTCGTTCTTCTCATGTTTTACACTCCAAGAATGAATAATAAATCAGCTATATTGTTCAACATATAGTCTGGTTCAAACTGGGCTAAATAATCTTTGCCCTTCAGCGACCAGGCAACACCTGCCGTTTTCGTTCCGGCATTTTTTCCAGCCAAAATATCGTGGTGGTTATCCCCGACCATTAATGTTTCTTCAGGAACAGACTGTAACTGTTCTAAAGCAAGCAAAATCGGCTCCGGATCAGGCTTTGGTTTTTTTACATGGTCAATGGCAACAAGACAATCAAACAATTCATCGAGTTTTGTAAGCTTGATCCCTTTTAATGCAACATCCAGGCGTTTTGTCGTCACGATTCCGAGCTTAATGCCGTTTTCTTTTAACACCCGGACGGTTTCATACACTCCGTCAAATTCTTTTACAAAAAGGTCATGGTTGGAGATGTTGAATTCGCGGTATGTTTTCGCCAAATCCTCCGCCAGATCTTTATTGATTCCTTCAAATGTTTCCTCTAAGGTAGGGCCCATAAACGGGATCACATCAGCCCGCTTATATTGGCCGGGATAGTACTTTTCCAATGTATGTAAAAACGACGAAATAATTAATTCATTTGTATCAATCAATGTGCCATCTAAGTCAAATAATACAGTGTTGATTTTAGTGTTCATATGTTGCTATTCCCTTTCTTTTTGCGAGCTCCGCCCGATTCCAGAAAAATCCGACTGCAAGCGTCAGCATAATGGCAGTGCCCAGCCGGATGAAGAAAAGCGGCAGAACAGAGATTCCGAGCGGCACAAAAATTAATGTATCCTCAACAACGGCATGGCAGGCGGCAAGGAAAATAAACGCAAGCGTTACATCCTTTTGGCTGACGCCGTCCTCCTTAACAGCTTGAATCATAACTCCCGCACCATACGCAAGACCGAACATAAGACCTGCTGCCAAAGTGGTTGATGTATTTTCTTTCATACCAAGGATCTTTGTCAAAGGCGCCATCCATTTCGAAAAAACATTGAGCCATTTTAAATCCTTTAATATTTGAATCCCGATCATCAGCGGAATGACAATGATAGCCAGCTGTAAAATACCGATTCCCGCTTTCTGAAGCCCGTCCAATATAATGTTTTCCCAGCCGCTTACATGAACTGCTTTTGGAGGAATCAAACCATACTTTGCCGGTTCTGAGCCGCCTTGCCAGATGAGGTTGATCACAATGGCAGACAGAAAGGCAAGCCCGAGCCTGACGGCTGTGATGATCCATAATTTAACCCCGACTTTAAGGGCGACACTTGATTCCACAAAAATGTTATGGGAAAACGAAAGCATAACGACAATGATAAAAACTTCCTTTACCGTTAAATCAAGAGATAAAATCGCACCGATGGCGGCATATAAGTTTAAAAAATTTCCGATTACAATTGGAATCGCGGCATCCCCTGATAAACCAAGTACATTCATAAACGGCGTAATCAAGCCAATCATCCACGGTAAAACAGGTGTATATTGAAGCAAAGAAACAAAGAGTGTTATCGGAAAAATAATTTTCCCAAGAGACCATGTTGTTTTTAGCCCGATGATACTGCCCCTTTTCAGTGACCCAATCAGCATTTTAATTCTTCTCCTCTGCTCATCCATTTCCACTAGAAAATGATTTTTATACTACTCATTGCTTTTATCTAAATAACGAGCATCCGAATTTCGATTCATCCTCCTGTAAATCATTAATACAATTGCGCCGATAATTAGAACAATTGAGATCGTTTGCGCCATCCTTAAACTTTCCGTAAGCATTAAACTATCTGTCCTCATACCTTCGATAAAAAACCGTCCGATTGAATACCAGATAACATAAGTCAAAAACAGTTCGCCTCTCCGCAAATTTACCCGTCTTAATAGGATCAGTACGATAAACCCGAGAAAATTCCAAATAGATTCATATAAGAAAGTCGGATGATAGTACGCTCCGTTAATATACATCTGGTTAATAATAAATTCCGGCAAATGCAAGCCTTCAAGAAAAGAACGGCTTACTTCTCCTCCGTGTGCTTCCTGATTTATAAAATTTCCCCAGCGGCCGATCGCCTGGCCGAGAATTATACTAGGTGCAGCAACGTCCGCCAGTTTCCAGAAAGAAATGCCTCTATTTTTAGAAAAAACAGATGCGGTAATAACTGAACCAATCAGGGCGCCGTGAATGGCAATTCCCCCATTCCAAATTTTAATAATTTCACCCGGGTTCTGGGAATAATAATCCCATTGGAAAATTACATAATAAATGCGTGCTGAAATAATCGCAATCGGAATCGCCCAAAGCATTAAATCAGCAAATATATCCTTCGGCATGCCCCGCTTTTCCCCTTCTCTCATGGCAACCCATAGAGCGAGAGCAATCCCGAGGCCAATAATCACACCATACCAGTGAACCTGGATCGGTCCAAGCGTGAAGGCAATTGGGTCAATCGGCTGAATGTTCTCTTCCATTATTTCACCTCAAAACTGAAATTCTGTTACACGTCTTCATGGTCACCGTCTTCAATCGCATCAGACAAACGATTCGTAAATTGCAGTGCCGCGTTTACTCCCATTCGTTTTAGCCGGAAATTCATCGCAGCAACTTCAATGATAACGGCAAGATTTCGGCCGGGGCGCACCGGAACCGTAATTTTAGTAATTTCTGTATCCATGATATTCACTTTTTCCTCATCCAATCCAAGCCGGTCATACTGCTTGTTTGGATCCCACAGTTCAAGATCAATGACAAGAGTAATTCGCTTATGACTGCGGACTGCACCAGCTCCAAACAAAGTCATAACATTAATAATACCAAGTCCTCTGATTTCAAGCAGATGCTCAATGAGTTCAGGAGCACTTCCAATAAGTATATCCTGGTCTTCCTTGCGGATTTCAACACAATCATCAGCGACAAGCCGATGACCGCGTTTTACAAGCTCAAGGGCCGTTTCACTCTTTCCGACGCCGCTCTTTCCGGTTATTAGTACACCGATACCGTAAACATCAACAAGAACGCCGTGTACGGCAGTAGTCGGAGCAAGCTTCCCTTCCAGAAAGTTCGTCAGCCTGCTTGAAAAACGGGTTGTTTTTAGCGGGGAGCGAAGTACTGGGACCGATTTGCGTTCAGAAGCTTCGATCAGCTCTTTTGGAACCTCCATCTCTCGTGTAATAATGATGGCCGGAGTGATATCTGTACATAATTTTTCCACCCTTGTTATGCGGGCATCTTCATCTAATTGCTTAAAAAAAGAAAGCTCTGTTTTTCCAAGCAATTGGATCCTCTCAGCCGGATAGTAATCAAAATACCCTGCCATTTCAATTCCGGGGCGAGAAATATCACTTGTTGTAATCGGACGGTCAATTCCCTCTTCTCCACTAATCAGCTCCAGTGAAAACTTTTCAATAATGTCCCTGGTTCGTACTTTCGGCAATCATTTTACCTCCTTTATCACGGTATTCCTATACAATCATCATTTTTATTTTAGCATTTTTTAGCCTTGACAAAAAACAATGCCTTTACGTTTATATTAAAGTATACAATTGTTTGAATGCTTTTTGCTTTATTTAAATAGATAAATATTTTCCAAATCGTATAAGCAACTTTGCATATTATACGGTAGACAAAACAAATAGGTGTCTTTGACCGTAAAGGAAGCCTTGCACCGGGAAAAGACGCTGATATTGTCATTCTTGATGAAAACGATGAAGTATTTGCGACATTCTGCCGAGGAAAAATAGCGTATAAAAGAGGAGGAGAGAACTCTAATAATGAATATTATAAAAACTGAAAATTATGATGAAATGAGCAATATGGCTGCGAATAAAATTATTGAAATGGTGCGGACCAATCCAAAAGCAACAATTGGACTAGCGACAGGAAGCACTCCTAAAGGTGTTTATAAAAAACTAATTGAAGACCACAAGGCGAACGGAACAACATACAAACAAGCCACAACCGTCAATCTCGATGAATACGTCGGCATCTCCCGGAACGACCCCCACAGCTATCATTTTTTCATGCGGGAACAATTGTTCAGCCACATTGACATTCCTCTTGAACAGACATACATTCCGGACGGGATGGCAAAAGATCTTCAACTTGAATGCTCACGATTTGAGAGTGTGATTCAAGATCTTGACGGTGTGGACCTTCAACTTTTAGGAATTGGCCATAACGGGCACATCGGTTTCAATGAACCGGGGACTTCGTTTGAAAGCCGCACTCATGTCGTAACACTTGCTGAAAGTACACGAAAAGCAAATGCACGATTTTTTCCTTCTATAGAAGACGTGCCTGCCCGTGCGATCACAATGGGAATTGCGACGATTATGGAAAGCAAAGAAATTATTTTGCTTGCATCAGGCTCATCAAAAGCAGAAGCAATTGCGAGATTGGTAAATGGCGAAGTAAATGAGAATTTCCCGGCATCCGTTCTTAAGCTTCATAAAAATGTGACGATCATTGCTGATAAAGATGCCTTACAATTCATTTAGTCCGAATTAGGAGAATCATCATTCACGGCTTGTGCCGTGTCCGATATGAACCTTTTTTCATATATTAAAAGTGAACAAGCTGTCTTTATGAAAAGAGGTGTAAAAATGAAGATTATGCTTGATGCGGGCCATGGGTATTCTACAAAAGGCAAGCGCAGTCCTGACGGCTTACGAGAGTACGAATTCAATCGAAGTGTTGCGAATTATGCAAGAGATTTGCTTCAGGAATACGAGAATGTTACCGTTTATTTTGCCCATTCCGACCTGAAAGATGTTCCATTGCAGGAGCGGACTGACAAAGCAAACAGATTGAAAGTGGATTGTTATGTAGCGATTCATGCGAATGCATATGGAAACACCTGGAATGATGCCGGCGGGATTGAAACATATGTGCATACTTCCAAGCCTCTTGAAGCAGCCAAACTGGCAGAGAAAATTCAACGAAACTTAGTGATCTCTACCGGCCTGAAAGATCGGGGCGTAAAAACTGCTGATTTTCATGTTTTAAGAGAAACGAACATGACGGCAGTGCTGGTCGAATGCGGATTTATGACCAATCGCCAGGAAGCGAAACTGCTACGCTCTGATGTTTACAGAAAAACATGTGCTGAAGCAATTGTAAAAGGCATAGCAGACCATTATAACCTAAAGAAAAAACCGATCCAACCTCCCCCTGCCGCCAAGGGATTTTATAAAGTTCAAGCCGGTGCTTTTAAAGAAAAGAAACATGCAGAAGAACTCGCTGAGCAGCTGAGAAAAGACGGTTATAACCCGCTAGTTTACTTTGAAAAGTAAACATGTGCTGCATGCTTGGATGAACGAAAGCATTTTTTGTTGTTAACTTTTCAATTGAACTACTCCCACCTAAATCCAACGATTTTTAAGGTAGGAGATTCCTTAAAGGACTGCTAAACCTACGTTTTAACAGACCATTGCCCGTTCAACGCAGCAATAATTTTTCTACTTTCCACCCTACACAAATTTTTTCAATTAAGTCTTTGAGAGCACCTGGCCGAAAAAGATCACTCATGGACTTCACATCTAAGTTTAAGAAGAAAACTCTTTATGATATAATTTGAACCAAGAACCAAATTTCAAAGAAACAAAGAAAATAGTATAAATTTTATAAAAGGAGGCATATACTATGGGGAACGTACTTGAGTTGAAAAAGGAGACAGTACGCATGGTAAAGCCTAAGAGAATTTCTGTATCCAGCAAGCGACAAATTACAATTCCTAAAGAATTTTATGACGAACTGAAAATCAACGATGAGGTGCTATGCCAGATTATAGATGGGGCCTTGGTTATTAAGCCTGTAGAAGAAGATGTGGATTTCAGCGAATTTATCCTGCGAGATCTGATTAATGAGGGATATGAAGGGGAAGAACTGCTTCAGGAGTTTGCCTATAGAAAATCACAAATCAGGCCGGCACTTCAACAGTTGATAGCCGAAAACAGAGACCATCAGATTTATTCTAATACAGAAGATTTCTTTAATGAATTGGATGATGAGGATAAGGATGAATAGGCAGAAACCTTTAGATTTCGAAATATCGCCAGGAGCTAAATCTTTTTTTAAATCCATCAAGAAAAACAAACCGCTGCTTAAAAAATTTCAGGAAGCCATTGAGGTACTCCGGTTGGATCCTACATTAGGGGATGATAAAAAAGGGGATTTGTCCGGAGTTTCTTCTTTCGATATCCGGCACAACAAGACAAGTTACGAGCTTGCTTATTGTGTAGAAGAACAAGAAAACGGTGATCTGCTGTTAATAGTATTGGCTGGAACCAGAGAGAATTTTTATGATGAACTGAAGAAATACATAAAAAAATCAGGAATGAGGCAGCGTATCCCACGGAAATAAGCAGATATTTAATATACGAAAAAACTGCCTTAATACCATAACATTAATGTATTACAGTCCCATGCTCTACGCAGGGGCTTTTTTACCTTTACAGCAACATTTTCGTGAAGTCGATGGAGAATGGAAGCTAGAGGATGTGATAGTAAGTGCCGCTTTTCAACAAGAAAGGCTCATTAAAGAATATAAAAATATCCACCAGCTTTTGGAATCGAGTAATTGGAAAATAATTTAGACAAAAAGATTGAAAAAGGGAGTGAATTTGTTGTTTTTTCACATACTAACCTCGAATTTAATCAAAGGAGGTTTCCATATGAAAAAAATGGCAACATTATTTACAATAACTGTTTTATCCTTTTTGCTTATCAGTGTTAGTGTGAATGCGATGGATGGAGCAGCCGGACCGGCATGCAACTTGCAAAAACAAAATACAATGTCTGTTCTTTGGTTCCAAACAGCCGGAGAAGCAAAAGCATTATTTCATCAAGGGTACAACATAGGAAAAATGAGACTCGATGAAGCTTTAGATAAAAAGGCGAAGAAGCCTGCTGTTGTTCTTGATCTCGATGAAACGGTATTAGATAACAGCCCTTACTTTGCATGGACTATAAAAACCGGCATTCGAAATCGCAAAACATGGAATGAGTGGATTAATCGGGCCGAGGCAAAAGCACTTCCTGGAGCAGTTGAATTTTTATCGTATGCAAACTCTAAGGGAGTGGATATTTTTTACATATCGAACAGAAAAGAAGCCCAAAAGGAAGCGACGATTAAAAACTTGCAGCAAATTGGTGCACCACAGGCAACTGCAGAACACGTTCTGTTAAAACAGCCCGGTGAAAAAGGAAAAGCAACACGCCGTCAACATGTAGCAAAAACACATGACATTGTCTTATTATTTGGGGATAACTTATCAGATTTCAGAGGATTTGATTATTTATCTGCTGCAAAAAGAGTCCAAAACGTTGAAAAACAGAAAGATGAATTTGGCAAAAAACTTATTGTCTTCCCAAACCCAATGTACGGTGATTGGGAAAAAGCCATCTATAATAATAGTTTCGGCCTATCAAACACTGAAAAAGCAAAATTAAGAGAAAGAAGCTTGCTGCCATTTACACCTTAAAATTTTTTTACCATAAAATTGTTATGGAAGGCCAAAATAATAATCATAAACAGTAAAGACCAAGCCGCGAGATATGCGAACTGGTCTTTTTTCTTTTTTTCTCATCTTTGTTCCTTATTTCTTATTCGCACGTTCAAGTATTGCTTTTTGAATAATCATATTCACGAGCGCCATAATTACTGACATGAGCAGCGCCATTCCAAAACCGTTAATTTCGAAAGCCGTTCCCATAATGGCATCTGTGAGCAACAGTGTTATCGCATTGATAACAAATAAGAACAAACCGAGAGTCAATACGGTTGCCGGCAATGTCAAAAGAATGAGAATCGGCCGCACAAGCACATTTAAAATCGACAACAAAAAACTCGCCCCGAGTGCTGCACCAAAACCCGATAAGTAAATGGATTCCTTAAAATACCCCGCCAAAGCGATAAACAGAACAGCATTAATAACAATTCCGATCAGCCATCTCATTGTAAAAACCCTTTGCTTGGAAATGTAAATTTACGATCCGTCCTCGAACGCACAAGCTTCATTTCCAATCCTCCTAGCAATTGTTATGATCCTCTGTTTTTTATGTGTATCGATCCGGTTTTTGAATCAGCGAACACTTTCACCACTTTTTTCTCGTCATTGACCGGTTTAAAGCGGAGCATTTTTTGAATTATTTCCGTTTTTTCTTCTACAATTTGAATGCCCTCGAGCTCAACGGAAAAACCACCGAGATTTGTCTTCAGTTCGCCTTCAGCAGAAACAGATTCTGGAAGGAAAATATCGATGCCGCCTGTTGTCGCTTTCGCAGCGATCGACTCTGTCCGGCTTTTTAATGAACAATGAACATCGCCATTAAAAGTTTGAACATCTGCTTTTATAAAATCACCATCTAATTTAATCGCTCCGTTAATTGATTCAAGTTCAAGCTCATCTGCCGTGCTGTTGGATAAATGAATATGGCCATTGGCGGTCTCAACTTCCGTTTTGCCGGAAATAATGGCATCGAGATTAATTTTTCCGTTGGCAGCCTTAATTTTAAGGTTATTTACTTTTAAGTTTTTGCCTTCAATCGGACCATTAAACATTCGGACTCTCACATAATCATAATCTTCCTGAGGCACATAAATTTTTGCATCAACTTTCATCCATTTTTGCTGAGTGCTGAACCGCATTTTTCCTCCTTCAATCGCAAACACAACTTCCTTTAAAAAGGATTGCCTCGCTTCTTCTTGAGAATGAACACGATAGATTTTCGCATGGCATTCAATCCGGACATCGCGCTGATCCCATGGCACGAGTTTAACAGACCCGTTTGCCACGTCCACATCTATTTCTTTTACAATAGCTTCTCCATGATGGAAAATATGCGAAACCTCGACCGACTGGCCAAAATTAAGGTCCAAATCAAAATCCTTAATCTTTTTCAAAGCAGAATCAACGAAGTCAAAAATTTTATCTTTCACAGATTGAAATTTGTGATGGACAAAATCTTCCTTTTTCGCTTCTTCATAGTTTACTGCCGCGGATAATTCATGGATGATTTCTTCCTGCTTCTGCTCCATCGTTTTGCTGCTTTTATCGAGCTCTTCCAGCAACGTTAACGCTTCATTGACAGATAGTTTGCCCTCTTGCACCATTTTTAAAATTCTTTCACGTTCTTCTTTCATCATTATCCCTCCAAAGCGTTTTTAAAATCGCAAGAACTGAATTATCGCAAAACCTTTATGCCTTTTACAATATTCCATACTAGAACGATACAGCTCAATATGATAATTAATACAATGGAAGTGAAAAAGACTACCGGAATGGTTGTTGTCTGATCCCCGCCTATCAATTCGGAAAAGACTGAAAATAAAAGAATCGGCAACGGGATGAGTGGTATTAAGTGTGAGAAAAATGCTTTTTTTGCATGTCCCTTTACTTCTATATCTTCGGCTGCCAGCCAGACGATTAATGGAAAAAGAATACCGGCAAACAATACACTGAAATAACTTAAACTTGAGAGAATTTTATTCATTTCCACTTTCATCATCTCCTTTATATGTATTTACGCAAGGAGTTTTCGAAAGTTTCATATTTCAAAATCAATTCCGGATAAAATATGGCTCTAATACAGTGCTGCCTTTTTACTGCAATTGGAGGTTTGGCTCATAATATCAACGAAGACTCATTAATAGAATTAAAGGCTCATATAACAAAACGAAGGCTCATAAATCAAGATAAAGGCTCTTATATAAAAATAAAGGCTCATATATAAATTTAAGGGCTCATAAATGAAAATGAAGGCTCTTATATAAAAATAAAGGCTCATATATAAATTTAAGGGCTCATAAATGAAAATGAAGGCTCTTATATAAAATTAAAGGCTCATAAATGAAAATAAAGGCTCATATATAAATTTAAAGGCTCATAAATGAAAATAAAGGCTCATAATTCGAAATTACGGCTCACAAGTACTTAACAAAGGCTCAAAAACCTGGAATCAATCTGAAAAAAGCAGCTGCGTATCAAGCAGCTGCTTTCCTTCTATCAATTCGTAACTTTTTCCTTTTCCTCGATCAGCTTTTTCATCCGCAGACTGTCCCGCTCAAGAATTGGCTTTAAATATTTTCCCGTATAAGAACCGGGCGCTTCCGCAACTTCCTCCGGTGTACCTTTCGCAACGATCGTGCCGCCCCGGTCTCCGCCTTCCGGGCCAAGGTCGATAATATAATCGGCAGCTTTAATTACATCAAGGTTATGCTCAATCACTAATACTGTATCCCCGTTGTCGACAAGCCGCTGCAGAACAGTAAGAAGGCGCGAAATATCGTCTACATGAAGCCCTGTTGTAGGCTCATCCAAAATATAAAAGGAACGTCCGGTCGAGCGGCGATGCAGTTCGGAAGCCAGCTTCACGCGCTGTGCTTCTCCCCCTGAAAGCGTTGTTGCCGGCTGTCCCAGTTTGATATAGCCTAATCCGACATCCGCAATCGTTTGCAGCTTTCGTTTAATTTTCGGGATATTCTCGAAAAATACGAGAGCATCTTCAACGGTCATATCAAGGATTTCGGAAATATTTTTGCCTTTATATTTCACCTCAAGCGTTTCACGGTTGTAGCGTTTTCCATGGCAAACTTCACACGGAACGTATACATCAGGCAAAAAATGCATTTCAATCTTAATAATCCCGTCGCCGCGGCATGCTTCACAGCGGCCGCCTTTTACGTTAAAACTGAAACGGCCTTTTTTATAACCGCGCACCTTCGCTTCATTTGTAGCCGCAAAAACGTCGCGAATATCATCAAACACTCCGGTATAGGTCGCCGGATTCGACCGCGGAGTCCGGCCTATCGGCGACTGGTCAATGTCAATCACCTTATCGAGATGCTCAATCCCTTTAATTTCTTTATGCTCACCCGGTCTGCTTTTTGCATTGTGAAGCTTTTGGGCAAGTGATTTATGAAGAATTTCATTAATTAATGTGCTTTTTCCTGAACCGGACACCCCTGTAACGGCAATAAAAGTCCCTAAAGGAAACTTGACATTTACATTCTTAAGATTATTCTCTTTTGCCCCTTTAATTTCCACATAACGTCCGTCAGGTTTTCTTCGTTCAATCGGAAGCGGAATAAATTTCTTCCCGGAAAGATACTGGCCTGTCAGCGAGTTCGGGTCATTCATGACTTCCTCCGGAGTTCCCGCAGAAACAATTTGACCGCCGTGAACTCCTGCTCCCGGACCAACGTCGATTAAATAATCTGCAGCAAGCATCGTATCTTCGTCATGTTCGACGACAATCAGCGTATTTCCAATATCACGCATATTTTTCATCGTATCAATCAACCTGTCATTATCACGCTGATGAAGCCCGATTGACGGTTCATCTAAAATATATAAAACGCCTGTCAGCCGGGACCCGATTTGGGTCGCCAGACGAATTCGCTGCGCCTCTCCTCCCGACAGCGTACCGGCAGCACGGCTCAGCGTTAAATAATCTAAACCTACGTTGATTAAAAAGCCGAGCCTTTCCTTAATTTCTCTTAAAATGAGATTGGCGATCTTAAACTCTTTTTCTGTTAAGTCAAGGTTTGAAAAGAACTGGTGGGCTTCTTCGATCGAAAGTTCGGTTACCTGCCCGATGTGCCTTCCGGAAATTAAGACGGCAAGGCTTTCTTTTTTCAGGCGATGCCCTTTGCATGTCGGACACGGCTGATGGGCCATATATTTTTCCATCTGTTCACGGACATAATCCGAGCTTGTTTCTTTATAGCGCCGTTCCACATTGCTAAGAACTCCTTCAAATTCAATATAGTTTTCTCTCACCTGGCCAAAATCGTTTTCATAACGGAAATAAATCCGCTCGCCTTTTGAGCCGTATAAAATTTTATCGAGTAAATGCTCAGGCAAGCCTTTAACCGGAACATCCATGTCAATTCCATAATGGTTGCATACCGATTCGAGCAGCTGCGGATAATATTGCGAGCTTGACGGTTCCCACGGAGCAATCGCATGTTCTCTTAAAGTTAGATCCTTATTCGGAATAACTAGGTCGACATCAACTTCAAGCTTTGTGCCGAGACCGTCGCAGTCAGGGCAGGCTCCGTAAGGACTGTTAAAAGAAAACATCCGCGGCTCAAACTCTTGAATCGAAAAACCGCAATGAGGGCATGCATGATGCTCACTGAAAAGCAGCTCCTCTTCACCAATCACATCAATGATGACTTTTCCATTGCCAAGACGCAAAGCTGTTTCTAACGAATCCGACAGACGGGCCGAAATTCCGTCTTTGACGATGATCCGGTCAATAACGACTTCAATCGAGTGCTTTTTATTTTTCTCAAGCTCAATTTCATCGCCCAGGTCATGCATTTCACCGTCAATCCGGACACGGACGTACCCTTGCTTTTTAATTTCATCAAGCGTTTTTGCATGGGTGCCTTTCCGTCCTGATACAACGGGGGCAAGTATTTGCAGCCTGGTTCTTTCCGGATATTCCAGGATGCGGTCTACCATCTGTTCAATCGTTTGCGAGGAAATCTCAATTCCGTGCACAGGACATGTCGGCCGTCCGACTCTTGCAAATAAAAGCCTTAAATAGTCATAGATTTCCGTAACTGTTCCAACCGTTGACCGAGGATTCCTGCTAGTTGTTTTTTGGTCAATGGAAATGGCCGGAGACAATCCTTCGATAGAATCTACATCAGGCTTATCCATTTGACCAAGGAACTGGCGGGCATAGGCGGAAAGAGATTCCACATACCTTCGCTGCCCCTCTGCATAAATCGTATCAAAGGCGAGCGACGACTTTCCTGAACCGGATAACCCCGTTACCACAACAAGCTTATCTCTCGGAATGGTGACATCAATATTTTTCAAATTGTGAACTCTGGCACCTTTTACAACAAGTTTTTCCATCGCCATGTAATCGTCATCCTTCCGCTTTTAACTCAAGTATTAAATCACGAAGCTCGGCGGCCCGTTCGAAGTTTAAAGCTTTTGCCGCTTCCTTCATTTCTTTTTCCATATCGGCAATCAAATTCTCCCGTTCTTTCTTCGTCAATTTGCCGATGCTTGCAGCCGGTTTGTATTCTTCCTGTTCTTCAGCCGCATAAGTGGCACGGATGACATCGCGAATCTCCTTTTTAATTGTTTGCGGTGTAATTCCGTGTTTTTTGTTGTATTCTTCCTGAATCGCACGGCGGCGCTTCGTTTCATTAATCGCAATTTCCATTGACTGGGTAATCCAGTCGGCATACATAATGACATGTCCGTTTGCATTCCGGGCTGCCCGGCCAATCGTCTGTATAAGAGAGCGTTCCGAACGAAGAAAGCCTTCTTTATCTGCGTCAAGAATCGCAACAAGAGAAACTTCAGGAATGTCAAGCCCTTCTCTTAACAAGTTGATCCCGACAAGAACATCAAACTTCCCGAGGCGAAGGTCCCGGATAACTTCGATCCTCTCAAGTGTTTTTATCTCAGAATGCAAATATCGAACTTTAATTCCAATTTCTTTCAAATAGTCGGTTAAGTCTTCCGCCATTTTCTTCGTCAATGTCGTTACAAGAACTCGTTCATTCCGCTTAATCCGGTCCTGAATTTCGCCGATTAAGTCATCAATCTGCCCTTCAATCGTACGGACATCAATCGTCGGATCCAACAGGCCTGTCGGCCGGATAATCTGCTCAACCATTTCGGGAGAGTGCTCCAACTCATAAGGTCCCGGAGTTGCGGATACAAATACAATTTGATTTATATGTTTTTCAAATTCTTCAAATGTCAGCGGACGGTTGTCCAGTGCTGAAGGAAGCCGGAAACCGTGGTCGACAAGAACCTGCTTCCGGGCCCGGTCTCCATTGTACATACCACGAATTTGGGGCAAAGTGACATGTGATTCATCAATAACAATGAGAAAATCGTCAGGAAAATAATCCAGCAATGTATACGGCGTTGATCCCGGAGGCCTTAATGTCAGATGCCGCGAATAATTTTCAATTCCTGAACAAAAGCCCATTTCCCGCATCATTTCAAGATCATAGCGGGTCCGCTGCTCAAGGCGCTGCGCCTCGAGAAGTTTGTCTTCAGCGCGAAGCTTTTGAAGCTGCTCTTCCAGTTCTTTTTCTATATTTTCGATCGCAATTCGCATTTTTTCTTCACGCGTAACGAAGTGGGAAGCAGGAAAAATCGCAGCATGTTCGCGTTCCCCTAATATTTCTCCAGTTAACGCATCGACTTCACGTATTCGGTCAATTTCATCCCCAAAAAACTCAACGCGGATGCAGTGTTGATCCCTTGAAGCAGGAAAAATTTCCACAACATCTCCGCGTACGCGGAATGTCCCCCGTTTGAAGTCAATATCATTCCGTTCATATTGAATATCAACGAGCCGGTGCAGCAGCTTGTTTCGTTCAATTTCCATGCCGACACGCAATGAAACGACGAGATCACGGTATTCTTCAGGAGAACCGAGGCCATAAATGCATGAAACGCTGGCAACAATGATAACATCCCGTCTTTCAAACAGAGCAGATGTAGCCGAGTGGCGCAGCTTATCAATTTCATCATTGATGCTCGCATCTTTTTCAATATAAGTATCTGTTTGCGGAACATACGCTTCAGGCTGATAATAGTCGTAGTAGCTGACAAAATATTCAACCGCATTATTCGGGAAAAATTCTTTAAACTCGCTGTAAAGCTGTCCGGCAAGCGTTTTGTTGTGGGCGATTACAAGGGTCGGTTTATTCACTTCTTTAATCACATTCGATATCGTAAATGTTTTCCCTGTCCCCGTTGCCCCTAAAAGTGTTTGATGCTTCTTCCCATTCTTTATGCCTTCCACAAGTTTTCTTATTGCTTCAGGCTGATCGCCCTGAGGCGAATATTTCGAGACTAATTCAAATTGCTCCGTCACAAAAAAACCTCCTGTTCCGCAATGGTATGAACCGAAGATAAGTATCGTTAATACCAAAAGTGATTCGAGCTATTTACTTTTTGGGAATCGAATATCAACGTGGGAAAAAAGCTACAATGACAAAGTTTCACTTTATCCGTCTTCAAAAACTCATATAAACATTCTACCACAAAGCACTCAAAACAAACCAACAATACGCGAACGAATATTCGATTTTTTTATAATCTTTACAAAAACCTCAAATAGCCCCGGTTTTTCTTTTGAATGAAAAAAACCTGTCGTAAAAAAGCAGACAGGTTTAACAAAGGTTATTTCGATTTTCGCAATATTCTATTAAGCGCTCTTCCGGATTTTGGCGATCATTCTTTTTGCAAACCAAAAACCAAGTGTTAAAGAAAACGCATCAACGACAATCAGCCCCAGTGAATTCGTATACCCTTTATAGACCGAGGCGGCAATCAGTGCGACTGTAAGAATAAGGCCGATTACATGATGGTACGTTACCCTTGTAAACAGCAAAACTAACAGACATGGCAAAAACAAAGCCGATAAATATTTTATAATCATCGTTACACCTTCTTCATTGAAAAAGAGGATTTTTCTAACAAAACAGCTTGTCATCTATCAATAGAATATATCTTCTTTTCTGCGTAAACAAGTTTTTTCAACGATTCCGGTGTAATTCTATCTTATTTTATTAATTGCTGAAGAGGTCTGACCCTTTTGTAAAGGGCCAGGCCCCTTTACTTTTTTCTTAGCTTGCTTATGCTTTCAAATACGATTGGAACAATTAAGAGAGTAAGAAGGGTTGAACTTGTTAATCCGCCGATAACGGTAACGCCAAGCCCTTTTGAAATCAAACCGCTTCCTTCCATGCCAAATGCGAGCGGCAATAACGCTCCAATCGTCGCGATTGCAGTCATTAAAATCGGGCGCAAGCGGGTTGCCCCTGCCTCAAGCAATGCTTCCCTTGTACTGAGTCCCTCGTTTTCTTTTCGAATAACCCGGTCAATCAAAACAATTGCATTTGTTACAACAATACCTATTAACATTAAGGCGCCGATCATTGCCGACACACTGATTGTCTCACCGGCAATCAGCAGGGCAGCGAGCCCGCCGATAACCGCGAACGGCAATGAAAACAGGATCGTAAACGGTGCAAGAGCGCCGCCAAAAGTTACGACAAGGATAAAATAGACGATAGCAATTGCAGCGAGCATCGCCAAACCTAATTGCGTAAAGGTTTCCTGAATATCCTCCGTAACCCCTCCCATCGAAATTTCAACATTTGATGGCAGGTCGATTTTATCCACATTTTTTTGAAGTTTTGCAGATGCTTTGGCAACATCATCTGTTGTCAGCTCGGCACTGACTTCTGCATAAATCCGGCCGTCACGGCGCGTAACGGTGTCCGATGTTTTTCCTTTCTTGATTTCAACCAATTCGCTTACAGGAACTTCGATGCCAAGCGGTGATTGAATCTTTTCTTTGGTCATATCCTCGACACTTTCATAACTTTCTTCTTCAACTTGAAGATAGACATTCAGCTCTTCCCCGTCTTTCTCAATTGTCGTCAGAACGGGGCGCTCCCTTGTCTGAGAAAGTTCCATACCGATTTGTGCAGCCGTTAATCCGAGCTTGCTCAATTTTTTCTGATCAGCGACGAGTGTAAATTCATCGTACGATTCGGAAATGCTCGAATCAATTTTCGTAAAACTTTTGTCCTTTTTCATGATGTCTTGAATTTCTTTTACAACCGGCTCGATATCTTCCCGCTTTTCACCGTATACATAATAGACAATTTCATTGCTGCCGGCACTGGATGAAAAGTCTTGGGAAGCCCATTCACCTTCTGCTGTTTTTTCCTGAAGATCCTTAATAACCTTTTCCTTTTCTTCTTCAAAGTCAGGCGTATCATCTTCATATGCAATAAACATGATCGCGCTGTTCGTATCCCCCGGATTCATAGGGTTTTCGCTTCCAAGCGACAATTGAACCGTCTTTACGTTGTCTCTCGCCAGGAAAAATTTCTCTGCATCTGACGTGTATTTTTTCACTTGCTCCAATGTTTCCCCCGGGGCAGGTTTATACGTAACGACCATCATTTTCTCTTCTTCAGACGGCAGGAAGCTGACCCCGATGACAGGGACAAGTAGCAAGCTTCCAACAAGGAGTAGCAATGCCATTAAACTTGTCACAATCTTATGGTTTAACGACCAGTTTAATATTTTCCTATAAGCTTGAGCCAATCTTCCCGGCTTATCCTCATCATGATGGACTCCTTCTTTTAAGCCCTTTTTAAATAGAGAATGAGCCATCATCGGTACAATCGTAATGGCAACAAGCAATGAAGCGAGCAACGAAAAGTCGATTGTTAAGGCAAACGGCAGGAATAGCTCACCGACCATTCCCTTCACAAGTGCAAGAGGAAGAAACACGGCGATCGTTACGATCGTTGATGACATAATCGGAATAAACATTTCTTTCGTCGCTTCTCGGATCAATTCCATTCCTTTCAGCCTTTCGTCCTTCAGCGACATTCTCCGGTATATGTTTTCAATCACGACAATCGAATCATCAATAACACGGCCGATTGCGACGGTCATCGCACCTAAAGTCATCATATTCAGCGTAATATCCATCTGCTTTAACAATAAAATGGCAATCAAAAGCGACAGCGGGATCGAAATAATCGCTATCAAAGTAGATTTGATATTTCTCAAGAATAACAGGATGATCACGACCGCAAACGCTGCTCCAAACAGCGCCTTGCTTAACATCGTTTCTACAGAATCTTCGATCGGTTTAGCCTGGTCAAACGTTGTGACTACTTCCAGACCTTCAATTTTGTCTTCAAATTTTTTCAACTCTTCTTTTACTTTATTCGCAACCGTAACGGTGTTTGCATCAGCCGTTTTTACAATCTGCAGGCCAATCGCTTCTTTTCCGTTCGTTCTCGAAATCGATTCTGCCTTGCCAACCAATTTAATATCAGCAATGTCATTAAGTTTTACAGTCGGGAGCCCTGCACCTTGCTGCGGCTGTCTTTGGATATTTCCTTTGGATGTTCCGTCCGGGGATATTCCGGCTGCATTGTTTTGAGGGGCTTCTGCGAAACTTTGTGAACCTGCTTGCGGATTGCTCTGATTGACTTGTTGTGAATTGTTCAGGCTGCCGGGTGAAGGAATCACCGGAATTTCCAAAGCTTTTAATTCTTCAATTGTCGCAACATTTCCATCCACAACAACCGATTGCTCTTTATCTTTAAATGTATAGAGCCCTAAAGGAAACGTAATATCTTCGCCTTTTATGAAATTTTTGACTGTTTCCTGGCTTAAACCGTATTGAGCCATTTTCTCATCGTTAAAAACAAGTTGAACCTCTTCGATCTGCTGTCCGGAAATTTGCACGGATGATACACCGTCAATTCCTTCCAAAGCAGGCACGATATCTTCTTCAACTGTTTTGGTAAGCTGTGCAAGCGGCTCTTTTTCATTCGAGATACTTACAGCTACAATTGGGAAGTCATTTATGCTGACCTTTGAAATTTTCGGTTTATTCACGCCATCCGGAAATTGTATCGAAGATAAAGCTTCTTCTAACTCAACTTTTGCTTCGTCCATATCCTTTTCATATTCATATTGGATTTGAACAGATGATGCATTTTGAAATGAATTAGAACTGACTACATCCACCCCGTTAAGATTCTGGACCGCTTTTTCGATCGGCACGGAAATCTTATCTTCTACCTCTTCAGGAGTAGCTCCGGGATAAAAAGATGTGACACTGATAACCGGATTTTTAATATTCGGAATTGTTTCAAGCTTCATGTTCAATCCGGAATATAAGCCTGCGGCCGTAATAATGATCGTAAGCAGCCAGACCGCGAACTTATTTTTGAGAGAAAAATTAATAATTTTACCCATTGTTTCCTCCAGCTCCTTAGGTTTAAAAATTTCAATTGACCGACTGGTCATTACAAAAGATAATATAAATGACCAGTCAGTCATCAGTCAATATAGACTTTTAAAAATTTACAATAAATTAAGGGTTTATCTTTTATGACCAATCGGTCATAATTAGGGTATCAGGTTCAGACAGGAGTAGAAAAAATGAAAGAAAAAGAAAAGCTGATTATCGACGCGGCGATGAAATTGTTCGCCAATAAAGGATTTGCCGCCACTTCAATTCAAGAAATAGCCAATAAAGCAGGCATTTCAAAAGGAGCTTTTTATATCTATTTTAAATCGAAAGAATCACTGCTTATTGCAATTTTTAAATACTACTATGAAACAATCAAAGCGCGAATGGATGAAATAAAATCATTGGATTTGCCTCCAAGAGACATGTTTGTTGAACACATCGTCTGCCTTTATTCGGAGATTTGCAAACATAAAGAATTTATTATCATGCAGACGAGAGAACAAGCTATTCCCTTTAATGAATCCATTGCAGAATTTGTCAACAGCATGCACATTGAAACATATCAATTTTATAAAAAATCAATGACTGCAATTTATGGGAAAAACATTGTGCCATATCTTGGCGATCTTTCGATCATTTTGCAAGGCATCTTTCACTCGTATTTACAGCTGATTCTTTTTCAAAACAATTCGATAGACTTTTATAAATTAGCCGGATTTATCCTGCGGAGAGCCGATGATTTAGCAAATGGATTGATGAAATCTGAAGAAGAACAAATCGTGCCTCCCCAATTGCTTAATCAGGCACTTTTAGACAGCCACTTTTTCCAAAAAAAGCTAAATAAAAAAGATATCCTTCTTTTGATCAAGGAATTAAAAGCTGATTTGGAAACATCAAGTGACTTATTTGTTACGCTTGATGTGCTTGAAGCTGAAATCAACAATGAAGCACCAAGAATCCCGGTTATCCAAGGAATGCTCGCGAATTTAAAAAATATTAAAGAAACAAAAGAATTGAAGCTACAAATTGAAAAATTCTTTGGACTAAGAAAAAGGTCGTAAACTATGAATAGATGATATTTACATATTTTTAACGGTATTCAAAATAATGTTTAACAATCTCCCGTTACTGTTTTTAATGAGATGAACAATAATAGTATCTTACACGCTGGAGGAAAAATGAAAGAAAAAATCGTATTTGTACATGGTCTTACGGGCAAAAAACGTGCATTTCATAAGGAAATCGATTACTTTAGCCAAGCGTATCATACGTATGCATATGATTTATTAGGCCACGGAGAAGATAGAGGAAAACCAGTAGAGTTTATATTGGAAAATTTAGTGAAGCAGTTGGAAGTTCTTTTTGACCAGGAAGGAATTGAAAAAGCCCATATTTGTTCTTTAAGCTACGGATGTTATCCTGCCACTATTTTTGCGAATAAATGGAAAGATAAAGTGTTAAGTCTATGTTATATTGGAGGCCATTATAACTCTCCATCTCCTTTATTTGATGTCTTCCAGCATTATTGGGATGCAAGCAACGAAAATTATTCGAAATGGTTAAAAAACTATTCCAAGGATTTATTTCCAAAAGAAGGGGCTGTAGATCCATATTCATTAGTTTCATCGAAGGTATACTATAAATATGGTCTTGAGTTGGATAAAGGAATTTTAAAAGAAGCGATCGGACATAGGCTTTTTTATGATTTGCGAAGTGATCTAAAAAACATAGATGTTCCTGTTCTTTGGGTGATGGGTGATCATGACTTTCTCTATAAGTCTAGCATTGCAGATTTAAAGAAAGTGATACCACATGTGCAATATAAGGAAATTCCACATGCAGGCCATGCCGCAAACTTATTTCGTCCTAATTCTTTTAAAAAGATATACGAGGAATTTCTAAATGGAATTCAACTAGCAAAATCAGAAAAAATTCCGGTATAAATAGGAACCGCCCCCATCTATATTCCGCTTAGAGGCGGGGATTTTTTTTTGATAGAAATTTGTCATTCCTGTTTCTATGTAGTGTAGTCCTTTAGAAGTTTAACTATGATCTATAAGTTCATCATAGCAAAAGATTGTATACGGAGTTACTAAGATAATAGCGGTGTAAAGGCCCGGTGTATATGTTTTTAAAAACAATGTTTGCAGAACATGTAGAATATTATGTAGTAACACAAATAATAGAAAAGATAAAAACAATAATGTACTCCATGTGCTTTCTAAATATTGAACTTTAACAAAAGTAATGATTGACATCGTTAAGAAAATAAAAACATCCCTCTTTGCAAAAGAATATGAATTTACATTCCAAAAATGCCAAATCTTATTTTTTATCCATTTATTTTCATCTCGAATTTTACTCTCGGTTCTTTTAGCCCAATTTTCTACAGCTATTATCTCCTCAAAATCATGAAGCATAAAAACAATAACAAATAACCAAATAGCATTATATAATTCTAGCTGAAGCAATTCTAATTTACCTCCTTCTTCAAAAAAGCAAATGCGGTTTTTGCTTTCCCATAAAGAACATCTTCGCCTCACCGCCGACTATCTCAGCTGGCCCTCACAGAGTTGAAAAACTCCAAGTAATTCAGGACAAACAGTGATTGCTTTATTTTTTTCACCATTTTATAAATTCTATTGTACTTTCTATGCAAATTCTAGATATTAAAATCAATGTAGCAAATTATGGGTGTAAATAAAGTATTAAGTTTGTCCAATGACATAACAAGAAAACCGGCACATACCATAAAGTATAAATGCTTTTAATATGCACAGCGGTTGCACGTCAAATAAAATAATAAAAATTTTTCTAAAAAATGAGGAGGCAGGATATGAGCAGCCCAGAAACATCTCCTAATTTTACCGGCATGGACAGAAATAATCAGATGTTACTTCCCCCTGAAAAATTTGCCGCTCCACCGGAATCTTTAACAGAAAGCCTTTTTATTGAGCGTTCCCTAACGGAGAATAAGTTTTGGTTAAGGATCATGAAAGAACATGCTTTATTTCTAGGCGAAGGTTTTAACAAAAATGACAAACAGCTTATTCAGCAAGCCGACAGATTTTTTCATTATTTTGAGCAGCAGGAAAAAAGAGCTTATCAAACACCAAATAATGTAACGCAAGTTAGGAAATTAAATGAAGACTCGATTCAATTAGTGTATGGATTTCGAAATTTCAAACGCAATCTTCTCATTTTGATTATCAATTGTAAGGTAAGCGGATTCAACTTCCCCCTCCTTGTCGATCACATTGCACGGGAAGCAGAATATTTTATCAGGACATTAAAAAAGTTTAACAAAGGGATTTTAGACCCTATTCAAGATGCCATCATTAGTGAGAATGTCTTTTGGCTCCGGATTATGATGGAGCACTCAAGATTTATCTCGTCTTTGCTTGATCAATCAGAACGCAACCTCGTCAATACAGCCAGAAAATTTGCAGATGATTTTGAAGTGCTTCTCAGTCAGGCGAGAGACGTTGAGTCAATGTTATATAAGAAAAGTCCGACATACCCTATTATCGGAAAACTAAATCAAGATAGCGAAAACGCAACGGTTGAATTGCGAAACTTTAAACAAGCAGGTTTAGATTTAATCAAAAGCTGTCAAATTAAAAGCGTCATAAACCCTTTACTAGCGGACCATGTCGTACGAGAAGCGGATCATTTCTTATACATGATCAATGTATTGGAAGAACGATTAAAAAGGAAACAAGCGACGGAGCAGCTACAGTAAGAAGCGGGAATCAAAAATTTCCCCGCTTTTTTTGCTTTTTCAATAAACATAAGATTGCTTGAAACGGTTCAAAATTTATTAAGAATACAGCTGTAACAATGTAAATGTTGCAGTTTTCATACTTTAAGTATCCACTATATTCCTTTATCATTGGATTCCCTTAAATAAACGATAAAATCAGTTGAAATTCCCCTCTCACCGAGTTGCCTTAACATAGAGGTTATATTTCCTCTATGATAAGTGCCGTGATTCACGATATGAATGAAAATATCCCATAATTGGTTGCAAAACGTTTGTCCTTTAGTGTTTTGATAGTTTATTAGTTTATTTTCCTCTTCATTACTGGCAACAAGATATTGATTGTGTACTTCGGAAAATGCTTCTCTTGCTTGAGGGATATTTTCAAATGTTGTTTCTGGCAATGCACTAAAATTATACCCTTGAATTCTTTGAATCCACATACTTTCCACTGCGTATAAATGTTCTAATGTTTTTAAAATGTTTGGAAAAACATTCGGAATCTCTTTGCTCAGTAATCCTTCAGGGAGGGTACCCAAATGATCTAAAAGCTTATTTGTTGCCCAAAAATGATAGTTAAGCAAATTTTTATTCATTCTTACCTCCAAGATAGATTCTTTTATTTTTTAAAGGATGAAAGGTGCTTTTTGTTGTTTTCATTAAATTCCGGGGATTTTAAAAAATTACATTAACCTACTGCACTATCCCGCTTTTTCTCATCCTGGACGAAAAGGATCCCCAGTTCATGATGATCGCCTTCGAATAGAGCCCTTTGGACAAAACGGACTTCTCCGTTTACATCCAGCACTTCAAGCTTACAATGGGCTCTGTTTCGCTGCAAAGCTTCGTAAAATTGTTTTTCGTTTTGGACGCGAACTCCGTTCACTTTTGTCACCATTTCTCCGACCTGCAATGCCATTTTGCTGGCAGGCGATTCCGGGATGATGCCAAGAATTATTAAGCCGTTATATCTTTTGGAAAAATAAAATGGAAGATTCTCTTCATGCAGTCTCTGGTGCAGCGTTATTGCTTCCCTGCCTAGAATCGCAAGCGCTGCTGCTCCGATGGACGTAATCGGCCACCAATAGCCCGCTGTCGAAACAATAAAAGTAATCGCTCCCAACACGATGACTCTTTTTCCAACAAGCTGAACAGCTTCTTTTGGCAGCAAACTTTGAATTTGCTGATGAAATCCTATGGCAAACGGAACCAGTAAAAAAGAATATGACTGTTCACCAAATGAAAAAACCGGCCACCATTCAAAAGGGGGCTGGATCGCTCCTCCCGGCAAAAGCAGAAACACAGGAAGCATCCAAAGTCGCTTTACTTCATGAACCCCGACTGTCAAACCCCGCTTGCTTTTTATTAATTTCGGAGAAGTGCCTTTCGGTCCGTTTTTAAAAATAAATATTCCTTCACCAATGATTAAGAGAGCAAGCAAAACAGTGATCGATGGGTAAATTTTTTCATTAAGGCTTGTAAAAAGATCTGGCATAAATGGAAGTGGCCAATCTTGCTGAGCGGCAAAAATGAGGGCAAAAAATGCCGCTCCCAACGTATAGGCCGGAGCAAGCAGCCGTACTTTTGTCGTAATGCTCCACAGAAATGTAAACAGTGCTGCCAGAACAACCGCTGCCAATGGAATGACTGTGCCGGCTGCTATAGCAACTACAGAGATGACGGATCCAATTACAATTCCTAACGGAAACAGCTGCCTTAGTTCGAAATACGCATCCTCTACGCGAATATGAAAATTTCGCCTTTCCCTTTTCACCCGGGAGACTCCTAATATTCCGGCCAGGAAGACAAGATAATAAAACACCGGGTGAAGAAATAACTTGCCTGTCCCCTTTAACAATTCAATAAACCATGCTTGAGCCACCCTTGTCACCAACCTCTATAAATAATTCTCACAGAATGTAAATATAGTAATCTATTAATGATTATTTTACCAAAACAAAACCATAAAACATATTGCTAGTTTTTACAAAAGGAAAAAAGGCTGTCTTATAAGCCTAAGGGGCAGACCCCATTATAGGACATCATGTTTGATAAATGTGCTATATGTTGATAAATGAACATGGGGTCAGACCCTTATGAGACAGCCTCTCGAAAAAATTAGGATGCCTGTCACCTCGCTAACAACCGCAAGGCGGTTTGCAGCTGGAGATCATTTTCTTCTTTTTTCAATTCTTCAATAATTGCCCCTTGAAGTGCGGCCGCAGTCTCTCCATCAATGATGCCTGTTGGTTTTATGTCGTGCTGCAGCTGGAACGCTTTGACTGCTTTTTCTGTCAACTCGCTGAAATAGCCATCGGTCCGGCCCGGTTCGAAGCTTAATTCATCAAGCATTTCCTGAGCGTTTTTTACTTGCTCATTGTTCATGTCTTTCTCAAGAGGTTTTTCAATTTTCAAAGGATGGGTATGGAAAATATCAGGCTGGCTGACTTTAATATCCGGTTCAATTCCTTTCTTGTGAATCCAGTTTCCATCAGGCGTAAGCCATTTAAACAGTGTCAGCTTAATATTGCTGCCATCTTCCATCTGAACTGGCTGCTGAACGGTTCCTTTACCAAAAGTATGTTCCCCGATCAACGGATACCCTTGTGCCTCTTTTAAAGCACCCGCCAATATTTCCGAGGCAGAGGCGCTCCCTTTATCAACAAGGACGGCAATCGGATATTGTTTTGGTTTTTTCAGCGTGGAAAAGTAGCGGTCTTTTTCTCCATTGCGGTGTTCAATTTGCACATATGGCTTTTTGTTAGTCACAAGTTCTCTTACTATTTCTTCAACGGTCGAAAGAAGGCCCCCCGGATTGCCGCGTACATCAATCACAAGTCCATCAATCCCGTCTTTTTCCATTGACTTCAATTGCGTTTTAAACTCCTCTGCTGTATTCTCGGAAAAAGAAGTTAATTCAATATAGCCAATGTCTTTTCCATTTATGTTTTTCACATCAGAATATACCGTGATTTGCGGGATTTCATCACGTTTTACTTCAACGGTTATCGGCTCTTTGAGCCCCTGGCGAGAAATTTCCAGCGTTACCTTTGTACCTTTTTCACCGCGGATTCTTAAAGTTGCTTCGTATAAATCGAGTCCCTCAACACTTTCTCCATCCACTTTTAAAATTTGGTCATTTGGCTTTAAACCTGCTTTTTCCGCAGGTGAATCTTTAAATGGAGCGACGATCACAATCTTTCCGTCAATCATGCTGACCTCGGCTCCGATTCCCTCAAACGATGATTCCAACGTTTCATTAAATTGTCGGGCAGTTTCTTTATCCATATAAACAGAATAAGGGTCTTTTAAAGTTAAAAGCATCCCTTGAATAGCCCCTTCAACAAGCTGTTCTTCGTCCACCTTTTCAACATACTTGTTCAAAATAAGACTGTAGGCTTGTTCGACTTTTCTTAAGTCGGTTTTAATTAAATTGCCTTCATTAGTGGATAACTGCTCTTCGTTTTGTTCTTGATTTGCCTTCTCCATATTTGCTTCGGCCCATTTCATTCCTGCGTATGTGCCGCCGGCTCCTGTAATTAACGACCCCGCCATTAATAATGCAATCCATTTGCGATTCAACACCATCCCCCTCTTCAACTGCTGCCCGGATTCTTTTTTCGATCATGCTGCTTTAAGTCCAAAAAATATGACTGTCAAAAACAATATATGTTCAAATGGACGAGTTATGAAAAATATTGCTTTTAAAAGATTTGTTTCGAAGCATTAATTGAATATAAGAAAACAGGCAGCTGACCGGTTCGGTTTCATTTTTGTTCATATATTGGAATAGGAATGAAGGCTTATGAATGTGATTGACGGCACATATAATTGATTGAAGGTTCCATAAATGTGTCGACGGCTCATATGTTTGATGGAAGGCTCATAAAATCAAATGACGGCTCATAAAATCGAATGACGGCTCATTTATTCGAATGAAGGCTCATTTATCTGAATAAAGGCTCATATTTCAAAATAAAGGCTCATATTTCAAAATAAAGGCTCATATTTCAAAATAAAGGCTCATATTTCAAAATAAGGGCTCATATTTCAAAATAAGGGCTTATATTTCAAAATAAGGGCTTATATTTCAAAATAAGGGCTCATAACCTGCCGTTGATCATGGTTAAGAGCGAGCCACACCACATTATTGAGGTAAAAACGGCTACTTTTGCGAAATAATCTCCGCTCCGAAGATCCATTTTATTCATATAAAAAGGAAGAAGCAAAAGAGCTCCTTCCCTTAATTCACTTTTTTTGCAGCTGAACCTGTCAAATCGGCTTATCGGGCAGCCGCATTCTGTTCAATTTGTTTTATATATTTTTTGCCCCACTCTTCGAGCATTTTTAGAACGGACATTAAACTTTTACCTTGTTCTGTCAAGGAATATTCCACTTTTGGAGGAACAACAGGATATACTTCTCGATGTACAAGTCCGTCTTCCTCAAGTTCTCTTAGTTGATTGGTTAACATTTTTTGCGTAATGTTAGGGATTAATTTTTTTAGTTCCATGAATCGCTTTGTCCCTTTTAACCCTAGATGGCATAAAATAACTAATTTCCATTTTCCCTCGATCACAGACAATGTTTGTACTTTTTCGTAATACACGCCCTTATTTTTTTGATTTGTCTCTTTTAGATAGTTTTTACCCCATTCTTCCAGCATTTCTATGATCGGCATTAAGCTTTTTCCCAGTTCCGTCAGGGAATATTCCACTTTTGGAGGAACTACGGGATATACCTCGCGATGAACTAGTCCGTCTTTCTCCAATTCCCTTAGTTGGTTGGTTAACATTCGCTGGGTAATGTCAGGGATTAAGTTTTTAAGTTCCGTAAACCGTTTTGTCCCTTTTAGCCCTAAATGACATAATATGATTAATTTCCATTTTCCCTCTAAGACAGACAATGTTAATTCTTTTTCGCGATAAATATCATTGAGTTTTTCCTTGTTCATCAGATTCATCTCCAGATGTATTAAGTATACTTTTTGATATTATAACACAAAAAAGTACCTACACGCATTTTTTAAAGTATTAGAACTTTTTTCAACTTAACCAAAATAATTTATAAGGTGCTCACAAGAATGGAAGGCTGACCTAAAACAAAGAGCCAGGCACCCTTAGTTACTATTTAGTAATTGCAGAAGGGAACCAGGATCTTAATGGTCAGCCTCATTATTATTTATCTTAATTTATTAGGCTTGCTGTCCGTTTATGCCGGATAAGCAATATAATCAAATTTGTATAAGTACAAAAAAGCCCTTAAAAATTATTTGCACAAATCTATAGCTGAACGTCCGTTTACTTGATATTTATATGCATCTAAAGGAATTTTTGACGATAATGACAGATTTATCTACTAAATAGTTTGGTTTGTATAACAAAGAGGCTGTCTCAAACCTTCATGGCATTTCAGCCACCGCGATAGATTTAGTCTTCTAGATAGAACTGCATAAAAAGACAAAAGGTCAGATCCCATTACACAATATATAGGACATAATGTTGGATAAATGTGCTATATATTGATAAACGAACATGGGGTCAGACCCTTATGAGACAGCCTCTTTGTTAAAACTCAATTTTAATTTTTTGCGATTCGCTGATTTTTTTCTTGTTTTTATCAAATACATCACTTGTCTTTATCTCAATCCACTTAATATCCTTTGCTTCATTACCATGCACATCTTCAGACTTATGACCATCTGTCCCCTTGTCATGCTCGTCTTTGTCCGCTTGACCACCTGCAGCATTAATAATAAAACCAAGGTTTCCAGCTTTTGTGCTATTTCCTTCAATTTCACCGTGAAGCTCTTCAAGATAAATATCTTTTTCCCAATCGAATGTTTCGCCTGTGTTTGTTTTAAGTAGTTCAATCGGTGCAAAATTCACTTTCTCCGAAGAGGTATTTTTGATTTCAACGAAAACTTTAACGAAATCAAATTCCTCCTTATGTGTTAACACATGAAAATAATCGATCATACTATAATCCGGTCTTAAGTGGATTAATTTCATCTCTTTTACTGTTAATTCTATTGGACCAACTTCATACGTTTTGTTGACGCTTTTAATAGCTTTTAAAGTGGATTCGCCTTTTTCGTCTTCATACGTTTGACCAACCTTTTGTAAGGAGCGATCATCCGGCACTTGAGGATTAGGCTGGTATTCCTGGTCGTTGTCAATTTTGTTCTCAGTTTGCTCCTGATTCTTTTGCTGTTTAGTTTCATCATTTTTTTCGTTCACGTTGTTTTCTGTTTGGATTTCATTTCCTGTATTTGCTTCGTTGTTTTTAGTTGATGAACAGCCGGCAAGCAAGATGATTAAAAATAGTATAGATAGAGTTTGTTTCACGATGATTCCTCCAGCTGATTTCTATTCAAAAAAGTTCCCGCTGCCTTTATTAAAGCAACGGGATGCTCTTATCTTGTCTGATTATTGTTTATTTATCTTCGATTTTAATGTCATAATTTAACGCATCGAAAACATATTTTGCGATGTCAGTGTTATCAATTTGTCCAACAAACTTTTCACTTCCCGGTCCGAATGCATAGACAGGAACGTCTTCACCTGTATGACCGCCTGTTGTCCAACCAGTACTGGAACGCTTATTGAAAATATTCTCAATGGCATTGTCGATGTCAACAACTTTGTTTGTTTTAGCTGCATCTTTAACTGATTGTATTTCTGCTGCTGTTAATGCTAGGATGTTTTGATCAATATATTTTTTCAATGTCGCTTCAACATCTGCACCTTTAACAATTTCTTCTGCCATGAAGTCAGGAGTACGTTTTGCTGCTTTGATTGGTTCGCCGAACCAGTTGTAATTGTTGTTTGCACCGATGGAATATCCGCCAGTTGAATGGTCAGCGGTTGCAACAACTAACGTATGCTTGTCCTTTTTCGCAAACTCGATGGCTGCTTTAAAGGCTTTTTCAAAATCTTCCATTTCACTCATAACAGCGACAATATCATTGTCATGCCCTGCCCAGTCAATTTGGCTTCCTTCTACCATTAGGAAGAAACCATCTTTATCTTTATTTAATTTTGAAATAGCAGTGTTTGTCATTTCTTCTAATGAAGGGATGTCTTCTGTACGGTCAATTTTCTTTGGAAGTCCGCCTGGAGCGAACAACCCAAGAATTTGATTATTTTTATCTTTCAGCATCTGTTCACGGTTTGTTACATAGCTGTATCCATCTTTTTTAAATTCCTCTGTCAAATTGCGGTCACCACGTTCAAAATTACTTAAACCGCCGCCAAGAAGAACGTCAATTTTATGTTTTCCGCTGACCATTTCATCAAAGTAGTCATCAGCAATCGAGTTCATGTTTTTACGGCTTTCATCATGTGAGCCGAAAGAAGCTGGTGTTGCGTGTGTAATTTCCGAAGTTGCAACAAGACCTGTCGCTTTTCCTTCTTCTTTAGCAGCTTCTAGAACTGTTTTTACTTCTGATTTGTCGTTGTCAACTGCAATCGCATTGTTATATGTTTTAATTCCTGCAGACATCGCAGTTGCAGCAGAAGCAGAGTCGGTTACGTTTTGGTGAGGGTCTTCAGGGTAAGTCATTTGCTGGCCTACAAGGTATTGGTCAAATGCTGTTCGTTCAGCAACCTTTGTCGCTGGATCGTTCTTTAAGTAGCGGTATGCAGAAGTATAAGAAACTCCCATGCCGTCACCGATTAAGACAATTACGTTTTTAATTTGAGATTGATTTCCTTGACGATTTTCCTGATGAATTCCCATTTGCTTTGCCTTCGTCTCTGGTAAGTTACCCATTAAACTACCAAAAGCAACAGATGATAAAACTGCTATAGGTACTAATTTTCTTATGAATTTTTTCTTAAACAACTAAAATCCCCCCCTGTTTAGTTTTCCAACGTTATGGCTATAATGATTATATTTGTAAATTATTAATCTAGTATTGATATTCTTTAAAGATATAGATTGTTTTATTAATTGATTCTTTACATAAATAAAACAATGTAAGATTCAATCCTTCTTTTCCTATTATTAAAAATAATTAGAAACCGCTTTCCAAATTGGATAATGTATGAAGCATTTTATTAATCTTTACACCTGGTAAACTTGTAACTCTTCCATTTTGATGGTACACCCAAACTAGTTCGCCAAGGTTTGTAATTTTCAAACTCCCCACACTTATTCTTTCTTCGGTCCAAATGTAATTAAATTTGGCCTCTTAAAGGACTCCCCTTAATAAATAAAAAAAACACAACATAGTCAACTCTAGCTTTGATAATGTTGTGTTTTTTCTAACTTATATTTATACATTTTAAGAGCTTTTTAACAACTTTTTTGTACTTCTACAAGATTTACATAGATAAGTAATTTAATGGATCTACCGCATTGGATTTTGATGGATTCCATGGGCCTTTATGAATTTCAAAGTGCAAATGTTGGCCGAAGGAATATCCAGTATTTCCCATTACGCCAATTTGCTGGCCTTTTGAAACCACTGCGCCTGTACCAACAAGTCTGCTCTGCATGTGAGCATAGACTGTTGTATAAATCTGGCCATTAATAGAGTGGGAAATAAAGATACAGTTTCCATAGCTGGAAGAATAGTAGGAACGGATAACAACACCGTCAGCTGCTGCTACGACCGGAACATTCGCACTATTCGCAATATCAATACCTGCATGGAATTCTCCATCGCGTGGACCAAATCCCGATGTGAAACTGCCATTTGCAGGTTTCATGAACATTCCGCTTGATACTGGCGGAGTCAAAAGATTTGAACCGCCGCCACCGCCATAGCTGACGGAGCCGCCGCTGCCTCCGGAGCTTCTTTTCTGTACTTGTGTTTGTCTTTGTCTTTCAAGTTCGGCAAGACGCTGCTTTTCTAGCTGGATCGCTTTTTGCATAGCTGCTTCTTGAGCTTCAAGTACTTCTTTTTCTTCTTCAAGTGCAAGCTTTTCTGTATGCTTGTGCTCTTCTTGTTTTTTCAATGTAGACATTAATCGATCTTTTTCCGCTTTTTGAGCATTCAGCTGCTTTTTCATGTTTTCAAGTTCGGCAAGCATTTTTTCAAGCTCGGCTAAATCCTTTTCTACTTTTGCCTGTTTTTCCTCTAAAAGCGCTTTATCTTCCATATGCTCGCGAAGAATTTCCTGATCAGCTTCCACGAATGTTGCTACAGCCCCTACCCGGTCAATAAAGTCTGAAAAGCTTTGGGCACCCATTAATACATCTATGTAGCTTACCATTCCACCGGTTTCCTGGAATGAACGCGCCCGCTCTTTTAGCATTGCATCGCGTTTTTTAATCCTTTCTTGCAAAACGGCAATTTCGCCTCTCAGCTTTTCAATTTCTGCTTTCGTTTCTGCGATTTGCACATTTTTTTCATTAATTTTTTCATTTGTATCTCCAATCGCAAGATCGAGTCTCTTAATCTCTGCAACGACTTTTTCCTGTTCACTTTGCAATCTGTTAATCTCTTGATCTGCTTTATTAATTCCCGACTCTAAACCTGAACGCTTCTTTTGAAGTTCATACTTTTTATTTTGCAATTCTTGCAATTTGGTAGATGCGATTGCCGAATCGGGCGCCACCCCCGTAAATAAACTCCCAACTCCTACCGTTGCTGCAACGGACAGGGTTAATAATGACCTTTTCAAGTTCCGATTTCTCCTTTCCATTTTCAACTTTGTACAGGTAAATCATCGAATTTATGTATGTATTTCTCGTTTTTTATAAGGCTTAGAAAAGCCCGCACGGAGGCCTTCTAAGCGCGTCTAAACTTTTAAAAACTTTCTCATTGACATCATGCTTCCCCAGATTCCGATTAAAGCCCCCATTAAAATGAGCAGGCAGGCAACCTGGTAAACAAAAGGATTAAACTCAAGTATTTTTATAAAATGATTGGCCAGCTTTGGCTCCAAATAGTCGTAAGCATAATAATAAGCCGATGAAACAAGAGCAATCGGCAAGATTGAACCGAGCAATCCGATCCATAATCCTTCAAGGAAAAACGGCCAGCGAATAAAAGTGTTGGTCGCTCCTACTAATTTCATAATCTCGATTTCTCTTCTTCTCGCAACGATCGTAATTTTTATCGTATTGGAGATCAAAAACATGGCCGTGAATAACAGACCGATTATTAAAACGAGTCCAACATTCCGGCTTGTTTCGATAAATTTGAATAATTTTTCAACTGAACCCTGTCCGTATTTTACCTTTGCCGCGTACTCCAAATTTTCAATTTTCTTAGCAGCTTTCATCGTATCTGTCGGATTTTTCGCCTTTACGATAAATACATCGTTTAACGGGTTATCCTGCTCGAACGGTTTAAAGACTTTTCCTTCTTCTCCCAAACTGTCAATTAAGTTATCGAGTTCTTCTTCCTTTGAGGAGAATTCAATACTTTTTACTTCCGGGATTTGTTCTATTTTTTTCCTTAGAACTTGCTGGTCTTGTTGTTTAGCAACAGGATCGATGTGAACGCGGATTTCCACGTCCTCTTCTATGGTTGACGCCACTTTATTGAGATTCATCATAATGACGAAAAATACGCCAACAATTATAAGTGTTACAGTCACGGCGCTTACGGACGCAAATGTCATCCAACCATTTCTTCCAAGGCTTTTAAAACTTTCTCTGACATGACGGCGAAATGTTCTAGCTTTCATAGCCATATTCTCCTCTTTGTTCGTCACGAACAATTCTGCCGCTTTCAATTGCGATGACTCGATGCTTGATCGTGTTAACGATTTCCTTGTTATGTGTAGCCATGACCACGGTCGCTCCTCTCGCGTTGATTTCTTCAAAGATGCTCATAATTTCCCATGAAGTTTCCGGGTCAAGATTTCCTGTAGGCTCGTCCGCTATTACAATTTTCGGTGAATTCACAATGGAACGTGCAATCGAAACCCGCTGCTGTTCCCCGCCCGAAAGCTCCGTCGGAAGCATCCGCGCTTTATGCTTTAAGCCTACAAGATCAAGAGTTTCCATAACTTTTTTCTTTATTAAATTTGGCTGCTCTTCAATTACTTCCAGGGCAAATGCAACATTCTCGAAAACTGTCAACGTAGGAAGCAGCTTAAAATCTTGGAACACTACCCCAATGTTGCGGCGGAGAAGAGGAACTTTTTTGTCTTTTAATCTGCTAATATCCACACCGTTAATTAAAATGACACCTTTAGATGGTTTTTCTTCACGATAGATCATTTTGATAAACGTAGACTTTCCCGCACCGCTCGGTCCAACAATATATACAAATTCTCCCTGATCGATTTTTACATCGATGCCACTAACAGCTGTAACACCGTTTGGATATTTTTTATGTACATCCTGCATTTGAATCATTCATATCACCTAAATCCAAAACTTGTCGATTGATTCATAAGCCATTTAGACTATTATTTCGACATTTTTTGCGAATTTCCAATTGACATTGTTTTTCATTAATCGCCAAAATCTTTTCTTGCCCTTATTGCACAAACCCATTATAACATCATAATTTGTCAAATTAACGGTAAAAAATATTACAGTTTCATTTCAAATTAGTCGATTTTTACTACAATTTGATCTTTGTTGGCTTTCTTCGGGTTAGGGAGCTTTAAAATTTTTGTCAAAATATTGTTTTGGGGAGTTTTTTAACAGGAATGTAAAAGAAAGATGACAATTGTAAAGGTGGTTTTTTGCAAGCAATTTAAAAGGAAAGGAATTTTTATTGCTGACGTTTTTGGCAAGGGGCATTTTCTTTTAAAAAATAAAGGCTGCCCCAAATGTACACGGCACCCGTCTGAATTATAGAAACATTGATTATATTCAAAGGTGGACCGGTTTGGGTCAGCCATTAATTTTCGGACTATTTATTTTTTGCCGGCCAGCCATTCAGCTACAGTAGAAGCTTCTTCTCCTTGAAGCAAACCTTTTGGCATGGCGCCTTTTCCTTCAGCGATAACTTTTTCAATATCTTCTTTTGAAAGTCTGGAACCAACTTTGTCAAGCGCAGGACCTACTCCGCCTTCAAGATTTTGTCCGTGGCAGCTTGAACATTTTTGGTTAAATATTTTTTGTGCATCACCTGCATCCGCAGTCGTTGTTTCACCGCCGCCGCCATTGTTTGTCGATGTGTCTTTCTCAGCATTATCTTCCCCGCCGCAGGCAGCCAAAACGAGAGAAGCGCCCATGAACAAGGCTAGTAGCTTCTTTTTCATTGTATTCCCCCCATTGTAAATAACGTATTGTCAAAAATTTTTAGATAAAATTTGGATAATTTATTGATATTTAAGGTTTTATAAACAAAAAACTTGCCACCCCCATTGTTTTAGGGTATTAGTGAGGTAACCACACACACACCAATCCTAAAACAAGGAAGTGACAAGTTGTTACCTCAATTATTAACCTATTTGCTTGAATATATCAAGCACCAAGATCAAATGATTCGAACATTACTTACTCTTCTAATTGGAAAAAACATGTTTGATAAGCCAACAGAAAAGCCTGTAAATAAGCCTTATCAAAAACTTCAGGTGGATGAGCTACCGATTATTGAAACTCTACAAAAGCTTGATTATCAAATTCTTCTCACAGAATATTTGGAGAAGAACGGGAAACCTCTCAAACCTGTTCAGAGGCGTTCCCATTCAAAAGGTAAGGTACCTTCATCCATGAAATGTCCAAGGTGTGGTGCTCCGTCCGATTATCTTTATGCCAATAACGGAGGCAAAGGACAGTATCAATGTAAGGTGTGTGCGTGTCTGTTTAATAAAAAGAACCAATATGCCAAAGAGGCTGTACTCAAATGCCCACACTGTTCTAAAACACTCGAGAAGATCAAGGAAAGAAAAGATTTTCTCGTATTTAAGTGCAAAAACAATGACTGTCCGTATTACAAAAAGAAACTGCAAGGAATGTCTAAAAAAGAGAAAAAGCAGTTCGAAAAGGATCCTCAGTCTTTTAAAGTTCGATACATATTCCGTCAGTTTCAAATTGATTATCAGCCGTTAGCTAAACATTCACCTAAGAAGCCAAAAGTGGATTTGTCCAGGCTTCATGTGTCACCGCATACATTAGGACTCATTTTAACTTACCATGTTAACTATGGCCTATCAGCTCGGAAAACAGCTGCACTGATGAAGGATGTTCACGGTGTAAACATCTCTCACCAGAGTATATTGAATTACGAAAACAGCGTAGCACTGATGCTCAAACCTTATGTGGATCATTATCCTTATGAGCTCTCTGATCAATTCTGCGGAGACGAAACATACATAAAGGTGAATGGCCGTTGGCATTATCTTTTTTTCTTTTTTGATGCGGTAAAGAAGATTATTCTGTCCTACCCTGTTTCTCCAAATCGTGATACGGTGTCTGCCATCCGTGCGATTGATGAGGTCTTATGGAAGATGAAAGAGATCCCGGAAGACCTCACCTTTGTCGTAGATGGCAATCCAATTTACCTTTTAGCACAACACTTTTTTGCCCAACACGGTATTACATTTGATGTGAAGCAGGTCATTGGACTAACCAACGAAGACCTGGTTTCCACGGAATACAGACCGCTAAAACAAATCATTGAAAGACTGAATCGAACATTTAAGGGCAATTACAGATCGACACACGGATTTGGATCCGATCACGGATCCGTTTCTTATGTGACCTTGTTTGTAGCTTACTTTAACTTCTTGCGGCCACATTCAGCCCTAGAAGGCAAAGTGCCTGTAGTTATTCCAGAACTAAAAGAACTGCCGAATATGCCTGCACGTTGGACAAAACTGATTGGTTTAGCTCAACAATGGCTAGTAGAGCAAACTGCCTAACTTTTTGTTTAGCAGAGCCCTTACCAGCATCGGCGAAGCGAACTCTTGACAAACCGAACCAGTCAATGGTTTAAAATGGGAATTGGCAAGGGCTTCTTTGGTGTGCCTTCTTTTTGTTCCCTTCGCCCTTGTTGGTTCAAAATTAAACCATTGACGTGTTTGTCAAGAGCGATTGCGGCGGCATTTTCTCTATTTTCGGTAGAACACATCCTTCCAATACTGAGTTTTCATAGAACTTTTGACACTACCGTAAATAATTGAAAAGTACACCTATATTATACCAGTATTAGACCCGTTTAAAACCCTCGCCAAGTACCTCGGAAGCATCCATAACAACGATAAATGCTGTCGGATCAATGGCTTTGACCAGTTGTTTCAATTTTGTGAACTCCGTTTGGTCCACTACACACATTAAAACCGGGCGTTCATGGTCGGTGTACCCTCCATATGCTGATAGTTTTGTCACACCACGGTCAATTTTATTCAATATTCCATTGCAAATTTCTTCCTGTTTGCTCGTAATAATTATTGTCATTTTCGAGCGGCCGAATCCCACTTGAACGAGATCAATCGTCTTGCTCGTAACATAAAGTGCAATCAGTGCATACAGACCGCGTTCTATATCAAATACAAAAGCAGCCGTCAAAACGATCAGGCCATCAATAATTGCTACACACGTACCTAATGACAGGCCGGTAAATTTATTAATGATTTGCGCAGCCAGATCGGTTCCGCCCGTAGAGGATTTTCCCCGAAAAACAATTCCTAGACCAAGCCCGACACCAATCCCCCCGAATATGGATCCAAGAAGAGGTTCATTTGTCCAGGAGCCCCAGTCGTTTGTCAAAAATACAACAAGCGGCAAAAATACGGTTCCAACAAGTGTCTTCGTTCCGAATTGCCTCCCTAAAAAAATCAGCCCGGCTATAAAAAGCGGAATGTTGAAAGCCCACTGAACGTAAGCCGGCTCCCAATTAAAAAGTGCGTCCAGTATAGTGCTGATACCGCTGACGCCGCCTGATGCAACTCGGTTAGGAAGCAGAAACACATTAAATGCAATCGCAATGATTGCAGACCCTGCGAGGACATTCATATACTCCCATAATTTTTCTAATTTTGGATTAATAGGATAATTTCTCTTTTTCCTCATTTCGAATAACTCCTCCAAAACGCTCAAAAGATGCCGATGCATAATTTCCGAAAGTGAGTATAGCATGGCGTTTAAATAGTGTAAACGCCAACAAACTGCCGTATTAAAGTGATAAAATTTCTTTTGTTTTTGTTTAGGTTTTGAAAAATGTCATATTTTTATGAAATTTTCAAAGGAATTTTGAACTGGTTTATAAAATCACCGAAGATGTAAATTGGATGATAAATGGTCGAAACCGGATCATAAATTATCGAAATTGGAGATTATAAAACTAAGAAATTGGTTTATAATTTATAAAAAATCGGCTCTTAAAAAATATTCATAAAACCAATCCAACAATAAAAAAACCTTGCTGCCCAAACACAGCAAGGTTTTACAAAATATTACTGTAATCGTGAACGCAAGTAAGCATTAATAAACGGATCAATGTCACCGTCCATTACCGCCTGGACGTTCCCGATTTCCGTATTGGTGCGGTGATCTTTAACAAGAGAGTATGGGTGGAACACGTAAGACCGGATCTGGCTTCCCCAGCCGATTTCTTTTTGTTCCCCGCGAATTTCTGCAAGTTCTTTTTCTTGCTCTTCAATTTTTTTCTGATAAAGCTTTGCTTTTAACATGTTCATCGCGCGTTCGCGGTTTTTGATTTGTGAACGCTCAGTCTGGCACGTTACGACCACACCCGTCGGAATATGTGTAATCCGGACGGCTGAATCAGTCGTGTTAACGTGCTGACCGCCGGCGCCGCTGGAACGATACGTATCTATCTTCAAATCTTCCGGCCGGATTTCGATCTCAATTTCATCGTTAAATTCCGGCATAACCTCGCAAGAAACAAAGGAAGTGTGGCGGCGGCCCGATGCATCAAACGGAGAAATCCGCACGAGGCGATGCACCCCTTTTTCGGCTTTTAAATATCCGTAAGCATTATGGCCTTTAATTGCAAGCGTAACGCTTTTAATACCAGCTTCATCGCCGGGCAGATAATCAAGCGTTTCCACCTTGAAACCTTTTTTCTCCGCCCACCGTGTATACATGCGAAGAAGCATAGATCCCCAATCTTGGGACTCGGTACCGCCTGCACCCGGATGGAGTTCCAAGATCGCATTGTTTTTATCGTAAGGTTCATTGAGCAGAAGCTGAAGTTCAAACTGATTGACGCGTTTTGTAAAGTCCTTTAGTTCATTCTCTAATTCTTCCTTCAATTCGGCGTCATTTTCCTCTTTCACGAGTTCATATGTTAAATCCAGGTTCTCTAACGTTTCATTCAAGTCATTAAATTCATTGACAAGGTCTTTTAAGCCGTTTGCTTCATTAATGATTGTCTGGGCTTTTTGCTGATCATCCCAAAAGTCCGGCTGAAGCATTATTTCATCAAGCTCGGCGATCCGGGCTTCTTTATTTTCGAGGTCAAAGAGACCCCCTGAAGTCCGCTAATTTCTTAGCTGTTTTTTCAAGTTCATTGCGAATATCTGCTAATTCCATATCATCACCTCAAAAATTTTCTATCATTATATCGTTATTTCTCCGAAAAGCAATCAATCGGAAGGAAAAAAGAGTCGGCTCTGCCGGCCGGCTCTCTTAAAACACTTTAGCAAATTAATGCATCACTGTACTGAGGGTCAGACCCCTATCGCTTTAACGCATCACCGTACTGAGGGTCTGGCCCCCTTTGCTTTAACGCGTTACCGTACTGAGGGCCAGACCCCTGCCTATGCTCCGTGGCAGTTTTTGTATTTTTTGCCGCTGCCGCAGAAGCATGGGTCGTTGCGGCCTATGTTAATTTTCTTGACAATTGGCTTTTTCTTCGGCTTTTCCCCGCCCTCTTTCGGATTCACCGCATGGCCTTTTGCTACTTCCTGACGCTCGAGGTTATTGTGGATTTCAGCCTTCATTATATATTTTGCAACATCTTCTTCAATCGAAGCAATCATATTTTCAAACATCGCATACCCTTCGTTCTGGTATTCGCGAAGCGGGTCAATCTGGCCGTATGCACGCAAGTGGATGCCTTGGCGAAGATGATCCATCGCGTCAATGTGATCCATCCATTTAGAGTCAACAGCGCGAAGCACGATCACTTTTTCAAATTCACGCATTTGCTCAGGCCCGAGCATCTCTTCTTTTTCATCATAACGCTCTTTCACCTTTGCAAAAATAATTTCCGAAATTTCTTCCGGCTCTTTGCCGCGAATGTCGTTAATTGTCATATCGCCTTCTTGAAGAAGATTTCCGTTGACAAAATCAATGATGCCTTGCAAGTTCCATTGTTCCTCATCCTCATGGCTTGGCGCATAAGCTTCGACATTTCGCTCAATAACGGATTGAATCATGCTTTCAACAATTTCCCGAAGATTTTCCGATTCAAGCACTTCATCGCGCTGCTTGTAAATAATTTCACGCTGTTGGCGAAGAACGTCGTCATATTGGAGCAGCTGTTTACGGGCATCAAAGTTGTTGCCTTCCACACGTTTTTGCGCAGATTCAACCGCTTTTGACACCATTTTGCTTTGAATCGGCTGCGAATCATCCATGCCGAGGCGCTCCATCATCGCTTTCATATTGTCGGATCCGAAACGGCGCATTAATTCATCTTCCATAGAAAGATAAAATTGGGTTACACCCGGATCCCCTTGGCGTCCGGAACGTCCGCGCAGCTGATTATCGATCCGGCGGCTTTCATGGCGCTCTGTGCCAATGACAGCAAGTCCGCCAAGCTCTCTTACTCCTTCGCCGAGCTTAATGTCCGTACCACGTCCGGCCATGTTTGTCGCAATCGTCACAGCGCTGCGCTGTCCTGCCTGAGCAATAATCTCTGCTTCGCGTTCATGGTTTTTCGCATTTAAGACATTATGGAGAATGCCTTTTTTCTGTAAAAGCTTTGAAATTAATTCAGATGTTTCAATAGCAACGGTACCGACAAGAACAGGCTGTCCTTTTTTATGCCGTTCGGCGATGTCTTCTACTACTGCACGGAATTTCCCTTCCATCGTAGCGTAAATCAAATCCGGACGGTCTTCACGAATGACCGGCATATTTGTCGGGATCGCAACAACATTCATGTTGTAAATATTGCGAAATTCCTCTTCTTCCGTTTTAGCTGTACCGGTCATACCGGCCAGTTTTTCATACATACGGAAGTAGTTCTGGAACGTAATCGTTGCCAGCGTCATGCTTTCATTTTGAATTTCAAGGCCTTCTTTCGCTTCAATCGCCTGGTGAAGTCCATCACTGTAGCGTCGGCCTTTCATTAAGCGGCCGGTAAATTGGTCGACGATGACAATTTCACCGTCCTGCACGACGTAATCTACGTCGCGGTGCATGCTGACATTGGCTTTAAGTGCCTGATTAATATGATGGTTCAATGTCACATGAGAAATATCAAACAGGTTGTCAATGCCAAAAGCACGTTCTGCTTTTGTAATCCCTTCTTCTGTAAGCTGAACGCCTTTTGTTTTTTCATCATACGTATAATCTTCGTCTTTTTTCAATGTCCGGACAAAAGCATTTGCCTGAATATAAAGCCGGGCTGACTTTTGCGCGGTTCCGGAAATAATGAGAGGAGTGCGGGCTTCGTCAATCAGAATTGAATCGACCTCGTCAATCACCGCAAAATGAAGCGGACGCTGCACTTTGTCATGCTTGTAAAGCACCATGTTATCACGCAAATAGTCAAACCCGAACTCATTATTCGTTCCATACGTAATGTCGGCTGCATATGCCGCCTTTTTTTCCTCTTTCGACATTCCGTTTAAGTTTAAACCAACAGTGAGCCCGAGGAATTCATAAAGTTTTCCCATTTCGGTGGCATCTCGGCTTGCGAGGTATTCGTTGACGGTAACAACGTGAACACCTCTGCCGGTAAGGGCATTTAAGTACACCGGCATTGTTGCCGTTAACGTTTTTCCTTCCCCAGTCTTCATTTCGGCGATATTTCCGTCATGAAGGGCAATGCCCCCCATTAATTGGACCGGATATGGATACAAGCCGAGCACGCGCTTTGCTGCTTCACGGACAACGGCAAATGCCTCAACAAGCAAATCATCTAAAGACTCGCCTTTTTGATGGCGGACTTTAAATTCTTCCGTTTTTTCACGCAGTTGGTCATCTGTTAATTTTTCCGTGTCGGAAGCAAGTGCATCAATTTGCTCAGCCAGCTTTGTAAGTCGTTTTAACTCGCGTTTATTTTGATCAAACACTTTATTTAAAATCCCAAGCATGATAAACGCTCCTTTTTATATCGGGTAGCAGGCATCGATATCACTTAAAAAATCCCGTAAACCCTCTAGTTCAATATAGATGCACAACCAAGTAATCAATACGGGCATCCATGAAAAAAGATTCGCTTTTTTGGCTATCATCGGTTTTTTCCTTATTAATATTACCACTTCCGCTATACAGTGACAACTTATGTAAATATGGAAAGAAGGGGCCGGCTCAAATGTAAAGGGCCAGACCCCCCAATACGGGAGTCAGACCCTTATGGTTCAGCCTCTTTGTTTTACCCTTTTACTTTTTCTCGAGATTGGGTCAGCCATTCAGAAATGCCCGGGATTTTTCGCCAAATATGCAAGTGATCTTGTACATAAATGATCGCTTCCTCCACTGAACCCAAGCCGTATGAAGGCAGTGAATAATCAGGCAATTTCTTTTTCCCTGTAATATAGTCAATCACATATTTGTTTGATTTCTGAGCATTTTTTAACAACTTCCCTGCTAATGGAGTAAATCCATTTTCCAGCAATTCAAGCAAGAGATAATTATATAAGCCGTAAGCAGTTTCTTCGTTATATTGATTCAACAGCTTTTTCGCTTTCCCGAGCTCTTTGTTATCCACGTAGGCGATGAATAAAGAGTAACGCACTCCTTGATTATCATTTGGGTTCAATTCCAAAAGCTCTTCAAAATGATGAATCGCTTCTTGCAGTTGGCCCAATTCATAACTCGCCTGAGCATAATTCATCTTGGCCCGCATATACGGACGCGTTTCAAGCAATCCCCAGAAACGCCCTTTGTTTTCTTTAAAAAATGATTCGCCGAGGTCTTTTTTTCCTAACTCCATTCCTTGTTTATACAAGGCATTGGCTTCAACAAGGGAACCGGCTTCCTCCGCCAAAATATTATAGCCGTCCGGATGAGAAGGATTCAGCTTCAATGCTTCCCTGGCGAGTTGGTAACGCTGCGGCCCTTCTATTTCATACGCATCGTATATAAGATTTTGGGCTTTTTCCTGATCTGATACAATTCCTTTTTTGCTTTTTTTCGGCTCGAACCTCTTGTTCCGCAAATACTCGTTAATCTCTTCAATGCTGTTAAAATCTTTATCAGCGAGTTCTTGAAATGCTTCATGCATCACCCGCTCCGTCGACATCGGAGCAGAAGGATGCTTATTGATGATGAATTGTGGAAATGATTCCGTGTTCGATCCGGCGATACGAAAAGACATCAACTTGTCTATTTCGTCTTCTAAGATATCAAACATTTCGTTATACCGAGCAGAAATGCTGTTTGCTGACACTCCGTATTCTTTAGCCAGCTGTTTCTGCGTAAGGCTGAAGCTTGTCGGTAAAATCATTGACATTAAATATTGCAAAGCCGCAACGTATATATATGGGTTTTGAATCCGCTTGTTCGTTCTCCGGCAAAATTCAGCCCATAAAATGATGCCCGCATCGATAAACGGCCGAAGTTCTCCGATACTTTCCATTTCTTCTTCGAACAAATAGGCAACTTTCCGGTTGGAATCATGCTTCCAATCGATTGCATCAATCTTAATCTTATTAGCCGCTTCAGGAGCATGGTTCATAAGCTCTAAAAAATAATCCTTCAAAAATTCTTTCTCATCCTCATAACCGGAAACAGCAAATTCCGTTTTCACAAACTTTTCATAGTCTGCCACGGATTCTTTCGGCAGATTAAAACAGCTTGGGAAGGAGTAATAATTTTGTCCGTATGGCAGCAAAATCGCAAAGACGTATTCCCCTTTTTCGTATCCCTGCATTTTTTCAAAAAGGTTTATTGTAAAACTTTCTTGACGCAATGTATCTTTGACAACTAGATGATTCTCTTCAATGGCTGTGATTTTCCCGGCAACAAGCTCCGGACCGGTCCATGACCGGAAAATTTCTTGCAGCCTTGGACGTTTTATTTTCGGCAGCTGTTGAGAAATAAAACGTTCCAAGATCGTTTCGCCGTCAACGAGCAGTTCAAAACAAGTAAACCAAAACGTGTGAATAAACTCATAAAATTCTTCTTCGCTTTCATCAGAAAGAATGAGCATTTCACGCTGAAAATCAAAATCCTCTAATAGTTCGCTCTCGTAGTTAAATAAAGCAAAATCTATGATTTGCCTTTGAAGATTCAGAAGCTCATTTTCGAGAATTTGATTAATCGAAACTGTCTCTTTCGCTCCGTGGCACTTTTTATATTTTTTCCCGCTCCCGCATGGACACGGATCATTCCGTCCTACTTTTCCGTTCACCGGCATCCTCCCCGTTTCATAGAATTATGGCGCCATTCTATCATTATTCTATCATTCTCATGCCTTTTCTTTTATCTTATCAAACATTCATAGTTTAGACATCTTTTTAATAAAATAAAACATAAGATTTGTCTTATCTCAAAATGAAAAACAGGAAACCCTTACTAAATATTGAAAATATATAATAACTGTTGTCCGGAGCCAGGCACTTAATGGTCAGCCTCCTAAAAAAACACCTCCATATACGAGCGCACCGGCAATGACATAGGCAGGATGAACCTTCCATTTTTCCATTAAGAAAAAGCTAACCGCACCGATAAATAAGGTCTGCCACATGCCGACGCTTTCATAAGAGGAAAAAAAGAAATCGTACGTCATGATCCCGAGAAGCACCGCGATTACGGGGCGAACGGAAATTGTCATTCTTTTTACCTTCGGCGATTCTTTAAATTTCATCAGCAATCCGAGCGATGCAAGCATGAGAATGAGGGACGGGGCCGCGGTTGCAAACACGCCGACCGCGGCGCCAAGAACACCGGCCTGCTCATACCCGATATAGCCGGCCATTTTCGTCGCAATCGGACCGGGAAGCGAATTTCCGAGCGCCATCACCTCGCTGAACTCATGAACAGTCAGCCAGCCATAACGGTCAACGACTTCATTTTCAATAAGCGGAATGGAAGCAGGTCCGCCGCCATACCCGAGAATTCCCGGCACGAAAAAAGCCCAGAATATTTTTAAATAAATCATGTTGAATGTTTCTCCTTTTTGCCTTGATCACCTGAACGTGAATCTTTCTTTAAAAGTGCACCCAATAATAGCGCAAAAATAATAATGGCCGGATGAATGTTTGCAAATTCCATTAAAATCAAGCTTGCAACGACAAAAAGGAGTGTCCAGCCCCAGCCGAGGGTTGATTCCCACGATTTTTTCACATAATCCCACGTTAAAACCGCAAGCATGACAGCCACAACAGGCATAACAGCGGCTGCCATCCCTTTTACCCATGATTCGTCTTTATAAGCATTTAAGGCGTTTAATAGAAAAATCATCATAATAATCGTCGGAACCGTTGAAGCAACTAACGCATTCAACATGCCGACTATCCCGCCGACCCGGTAGCCGATATAGCCTGCCAGCTTTGTCGCGATTGGCCCCGGCAGGGCATTCCCGATCGCCACGATATCTCCAAATTCATCTGAATCCATCCATTTGTATTTATCAACAACCTCCTTATAAACGAGCGGGATCGACGAAGGGCCGCCGCCGTATCCAAGCATGCCGACTCTGAAAAATGCAACGAAAATGTCCACTTGTTTCATAAATATGAATCACCTTTTTTCGCCCTTTCCTGGAAAAGAAGAGGAAAGTGGCTATACTACTTATCATTATACAGGAAATCATTTCTATTGCCGAACGATTTTGAAGCAAAAAGAAGCTGCAGCATTTGCCAAGCAGCTTCTTTCCCTTACAATGTTAAGGTAAATAAAAGAAAGGAAATCAAACGATCATCCGTTGCTTCAAATTCGGGCGTTGGAATTTTTAAATAAATCAAGGGAGCTGATCCTCAAAAAACATCAGCTCCCCGAAAACGTTACTGTGCTTCAATTAAGCCGTAGCGGCCGTCTTTTCGCTTATAAACAATGTTCGTCCGGTTTGTTTCCGCATTTGTGAACACGAAAAAATTATGGCCCAGCAAGTTCATTTGCAGGATCGCTTCTTCGCTGTCCATCGGCTTTAGGTCAAAGCTTTTCTGGCGGACAATTTCAAGCTCGTTTTCTTCTTCCGCCGCCGAAACTTCCGGCTCTTCCATTAAAGTTGTAAACAAAGAATTCACATTTCCTTTTTCACGGAATTTACGGTTCACTTTTGTTTTGTGTTTGCGGATTTGGCGTTCCAATTTATCAGCAATCAAATCAATCGCTGCATACATATCTTCATGTACTTCTTCAGCCCGAAGTACGAGATTAGTCATTGGAATGGTAACTTCCACTTTCGCTGATTTATCACTATAAGTCTTTAAATTTACATGTACATTAGCTTTGGGAGTTTCTGTAAAATAACGTTCCAATTTGGAAATTTTCTTTTCTACATACTCCCGAAGTGCAGGAGTTACTTCAATGTTTTCACCACGAATTTTGAAATTCATAAGTGAATCCCCCTTTTCTTTACAGTTGCGGCTCCAGGCTGAAAAACCAAAAAGGCTTACCCATTTAACCGCTTAGTCTTATAATTAAGACGTTTGTAAGTACATTTCTATATTACCCTTTCAAATACCTGCTGAAACATATGAAAAGTATTGTCGAATATTTGACAAAAAAAATGTAAAATTCTGTTGATGAAAAATCTTTAGTATTAAAGGAAATAATTGAAAAATCGGAATAAAGCAATATAATAAAAGAAGATATTAGTAAAGGAGAGAGTATATATGAGCAGTGTTGGCGGTGTAGGAAATGGTCCTGTATCACAATTTGTCATGTTAAATAAACAACGAGCGGAACAAGCAATAACTTCTAAAATAAGAGAAGCAGTTGAAAATCCAGAAAAAACACTCGAACAAATACAACAGCCCTCACCGTTAGCCCAATTTCTGGATATTAAAATCTAGATTAGTGAAAATGTTTTCCCTAGAACACTATACTTCAAGAGTCTCCCTCCACTAACCAGTAGGTGGGCGAGCTTCTTAGAAAAAATGACCGAAGCTGTCTCAAAAGCCTAAGGGTCAGACCCTTTTATGAGACAGCTTCGGTCAAATTTACAAAATATCTCCCCCAAATCCCATCAAATATAAAAACCTTGTCATGATAAGAACTGAAACACCTTTTTAGGCTGCAGTTTTGAATTCTCCATTAAAATAAAAAAAATTGTGGCTTGATCATTTGCAAAGTTATTTCCTCTTATCGTAAAATCGGCCGTCATACGTTTGAACATTCGCAAACGGCGCAGTATATGACTGGTAGGAACGTTTTTGTTGATTTAATCTTTTTAAATCCTCTTTTATGCTTTCAAATATAGTTTTTATTCTTTTTTGAATATCCTTCTCCATTTTAACAATTTGATGAGCTTTTGGATGTTGTCTTAAATTTTCAAAAGATTGGTTTTTTAATCTCTTAATTAATATTTCGCGCTCTGCCAGCAATTGTTCTACATTTGCTATGCGTTGATCTCGTTCAACTGTTGACTCTTTAAGAACATTCAACAGCTTTTCTGAACAAATGCAAAGCTCATCTACTAAGCCCATTAAGCTTGATCCCCTTTAAATTGTTTCTGGCGATTCAAACGGATGACTTCTTTCCATGTATCACGAAATTCTGTGACAAATCCTTCCACTTCTTCTACAATGGCAACATCATTTTTAACATTTGCTTCAATCAATCGGCGATTCATATAATCGTACATCGCCATCATTTGTTTTGCAACTTCATATTCTTGATTCAACGTTACCATAAGCTCTTGAATAATTCGTTGCGCCTTTTGCGAGTTAACATTTCGTTCAGAAATATTTTTTTCTATTATCGCTTGCTTCATTTTAGCCAAAAATTTTAAACATCCATTGTAAAGCATTAATGTCAGCTCCCCTGGTGAAGCTGTGCTGACACTATTTTGCTTATAAACTTGATGAAACTGTTGATTGGCCAATGTATACACATCTCCTCAATTCAATTTCTTTACATGCCTCCGCCAAATTGGCCCATTAAGAATGAAGACTGTTGATTTGCTCTTTGAATCGCTTGTTCCATAGCTGTAAATTGTTTCCAATAACGATTTTCTATATCTTGGAGGCGACGTTGGAAATCAGAGATTCTGCTTCCTACATCCCTTAATTGTTTACCTATCGAAAATTGGTCATCCGTAAATGTTGGCTTTCCGGCTTTATCTTCAATGTTTTTCGTAACATTCTTTACAGTATCACGCAAACGCTGCACTATGCCGCGTGTTTCCGGGATCACTTTCCCATCCACGTCTTTGTCACCGCTCTTTGTTAATGTTTGCACAACTTTTTCAGGATCACTTTCAAGCGCTTTTCTCAGTTTGTCCTTATCAATGACAAGCTTTCCTCCTTGAGATATGTCGTTTGTCGTTGTGATTCCAAGCTCTGATAACGTGTCAATGACGTTTTCCCCGATGCCTTGAACACGGCTATACAAATCATGGCGCAATTGCGATAAACCGTTTGAAATAATGGAATCACCACGAAGCATTCCGCTTTTTGCTTTTTCTTCCCAAAGATCAATCTCTTTTTCGGACATTTCTTTTTTTTGCTCATCTGTTAACGGCGGATAATCTCGATAGCGTTTTTCACGAATTTTATCATTTAGTGAACCGATTAACTCATTATATTTGTTAACAAATTCCTCAATTTTTGCAATCATACCGTCAACGTCAGTGGAGGAAGTGACTGTTACAGGAGTAGCAGTTACTGCTTTTAACGTATATTCCATGCCGTTAATCGTAAATGTATTCAACTGTCTCTCCATATCTAATCCATTTAAGTTAAACTTCGCATTCTTTCCGCCATTTGCTAAAGAGGTAACACCAGCTGTACCATTTTGGTCAATGCCTGTACTAAAACCAAAGATAGTAGAAAAAATATCATCACCTGTTGCAGATTTCACATAAACTTCTGCCTTATCAATGGTATCCGTGTCCACTGTACCGGTTGTGCGGGTGGAAATTCCTAATTTCTTTGAACCGTCATCAAAAATGGCATTAATTTTAAGTCCAGACTGATTCAATTTTTTCGCCACATCCGCAAATGTATCGGTTGTTTTAAAAGTAATGGCTTCTTCTTTATACGTTCCATCTGATTGAAGAGCAGCTATCGTGATCGTAGTATCAGCTGCTAACCCTTCCTCACCAAGTGTAGTAGTAGAAGAGGCAGCCGTAACTTCATTCGACACACCAGTAGCAGCCGTTGCTAGTTGAGAAATCGTTATCGAATTGGTTGAATCGTACGATGAACTCAGTGCTTTCACACTCAACGCCGCTTCATTAGACGAAGTTGCCGTTTTTTTATAAAAGTTACTCGATAACATAAAATTATTAAATAAATACGTGTCAAAATCGGCTAACTGCTTATTTACCTCCCGATAAGCATCACGCTGCCATTCAAAAATTTGCTTTTTCTGATACAATTTATCAAGTGGAATTCGCTCCGCCTTCATTAAATCTCCAACGATCTGATCAATATCCATGCCGCTCGCAAGACCGCCTATTCTCATTGTTGACACATTTCCCTCTCCTTTCTAAATTTTTTCATCGACAATCATTCCAAGAAATTTTTGCATCGTATAAAAAGCATCTAATAACTTCTTCGGAGGAATTTCACGTATGACTTCCTTTGTCTCGGTATCAATCACTTGAACGTAATATTGATCTAATCCATCATGTAAAACAAATTTTAGTGAACGGTTTTGTATTTTTAGAAAATCATTTAAATTATTTGCTACTTGTTCTACTTTCTTTTTCAGTACTTCTGTATCTTCATTATTGTCACTCTGTTGTTCCATAATGGTTTGCATTAACGAAGTATATTCTCGTGGAGACTGAGGAACAGAAGCTTCCTTTAACGGAAACGAGCCTGAGATTTTCATCATATTCCCCCTGAGATTTTTATTTCTTTTTATATCGGCAATTTCTAATTGTTCTTAAAGACTCATGTTCAATTTTATAGATGAAAGAGAGTACTTTAGTTTTGTATGAAAAAGTCGATATAAAAATAGACAACCATATCGAAAGTGAGGTGATTCGATGAAAATACAAAATCAATCTATGATCTCGTTTTACATGAATCGATATCAGCGAAATGAAACGGCCCTAACGAAAACACTCAACAAGCTGTCTTCAGGATTAAGAATTAATCAAGCGAGCGAGGATGCTGCAGGGTTAAGTATTTCAGAAACATTGAGAGCACAAATAAGAGGATTAGCACAATCGCAAAGAAATATGCAAGACGGTCTTTCCGTTTTAAAATCAGCTGAAGAAGGATTAATGAACATCAATCACCTTCTGCAACGGATTCGAGAGATAGCCGTACAAAACGCCAATGATACACTAAACGCAAATGACCGTACTGCCAGTCAAAAAGAATTGGAGCAATTACTGCAAGCGATTGATGATACAGCTGAAAAACTGGAGTTTAATACACAGAAAATTCTTGGTCAAAACAGACCGTTAATGCTGCAAGTTGGAGCAAATCCAGGCCAAATTATTGCCGTTGACATGGTTGATACAAGCACAACAAGCCTTGGACTAAATGGAGCGGTCCTATTAACGCGCGAAGATGCCGAGCAACTGATTAAAAAGGTAGACAACGCACTCATTCAAGTAACAAATCATTTAACAAACGTTGGCGCTGACTACGAAACAATTGATCATCATTTAAATAATACCATTTTAAAAGAATTGAACTTAACCGCATCTGAATCGTTATTAAGAGATACAAACATCGCCCGCGAGATGTTGAACTATATAAGCGGAACGATTCGCCAAAAGGGGGATTATTTGTTTATTTCTCATTTGAATCGTAATGTGGAGGAGACGTTAAAATTGTTTATGTAATAAAAAATGGAGGCACTACGTAAATGAGTGCCTCTTCTTTAAAAGAATAGATACAAAAGTGAGGATAAAAAATGGAAATTTTCCTAGAAAAAGCTAAGGATGGCCTTTTAACATGTAAAGTACATAAAGAGAATAACCGAAGCTATTACTTATATTCTAAATATAAGCCTTTGCGTTCGTTAGAAACACTTCCCGAAATTAAAAAAGACAAAAACTATTTGATTTTAGGAATTGGCTTGGGATATGAAATTGCCCATGTATCTGAGAAAACAAACGGTAAAGTGGTCGTCATCGATTATAATCGTCAATTTTTTAATTTGATAAAGGAAAATAATGAACTAAAACCTAACATTAGTAACGAAAATATTGAATTTCTTTTTGGAGATGAATTTGTAAGTTGTTCCAACATACAGAATAGCGATTTTGAGATAATTTATAATTCACAAATTCTTGAATTACACCCTGCTTTTTTTGGAAAAGTTCTCATAACATTGAAAGCAAGTAAAAAATATAGCCAAAACAAAACGATTGTCCTAATGGAACAGAACGCACTAATAGAAGATTGCATAGAAGCTTTTCAAAAGCAGACTTTTCAATGTGTAAAACTAAACTGGTCGACTAAAGAAAAATTGTTTTTAAAAATTTCTAACATTCAACCTGCCTTTATTTTTACAATCAATTATAGCGTAATAATCGCGGAAATTAGCGAAAAATTGCAAATACCTTATATTTCATGGACAGTCGATACTCCTTCTTATCCTTTATATTCATTAAAAATAGACACTCCTCTATCCGCACATTTTATCTATGACGAAGCGATTGTCCATACACTGCGAAATCGTGGAGTAACGAATGTTTATTATTTACCAGTAGCCGGCAATCCAGAGAGAATGATGACCACGATTCGTAATAATAATCATGTACAAATGCAATATGATGTTAGTTTTGCAGGGAATTTAACGATTAGTGAATACACGCAAAAGATAGAACCATTTCTATCAGAAAAAACAAAAGAAATAATTAACAAACTATTAGAAGAACAAGAGCAAAATAAAACCGAGTTTACTATTCGATCAAAAGTGAACAGTGAACTTGTCCATCGAATTCAAGAAGAAAGCCATTATCCTATAATTGGAAATGAACTTCTTTCACTTGAAGAGAAATTAGCTTTTCTTCTAGGTCGAGAACATTCTCAAAGAGAACGAATTCGTTTCGTCCAACAATTAGAGAAACGTTTTTCTTGCGCCATATTCGGAAATGATTCGTGGTCAATGTTCACGAAAAATTATAAAGGATATGCCGACTATTACAAATTGTATCCACTAGTTTTCCACCACTCAAAAATAAATATAAATTTAACAAGAACATTTGTTGAAACAGGGCTTCCGTTAAGAGTTTTTGATGTATTATCATCTAAAGGATTTTTATTAACAAATGATAAACAAGACATCCACCGTCTATTTAAAGATGGTCGAGATCTTGTCGTTTTTAGAGATAATCAAGATTTGGTGGAACAGATTGATTATTATCTACATCACGAAGAAGAAAGAATTCGTATAGCAGAAAGCGGGCATGAAACCTTGTGTAAGCACCACACTTATGTACATCGATTAGAGAAAATAATAGAATTAGGTAAAAGAAAAAACTGGCTTTGACCAATTATTTTAGAAAATTTCATTCGTTTGAAAAAATAAGGGAAGGACATTCTAGAAAAGTGCCCTTCCTCTTCCTTATTCAACTCTACTATTTTACTTAAAAGAATCCATTCGAAAATATATATTAAATTTCTTAAAACTCAAAATTTTACTTAATTATATAAAGGCCTTAAAGACTGGTAACCAATAATCCAATCTCTTGTATTACTTAAGTAAGTCTTTTCTATTAACATAATGTGTATTTTTTAATCCACTTTACACTACTGTATATAAACTCAAAAAAGTGGACTTTTTATGTTTATATTTTTATGCACACATTATACGTTTTACAAAAACGTTCTTATTTTTTGCGACGTTTATGAAGTGAAAAATTTATGATAAATGACAGTTTCCAATATCTTTTCTGCTCTTGTTAACCATGTTGTAACCGCCAAATAGAAATGAACACTTTCTTACCTAAAAATGCTGAATAAGATTGAACATTTTTTTCCAGTAGAGACGTGCACTTTATTTGGAGAGGCGGGCATGATAGCCTTTGTCGGCTGAGCCAGATTCTTTGATATATCTGGCTTTCTGGCTAATAATCTTGCTAAAGTGACAAAATGCCAGCACTAACTTCCAGTAAAGTGTTCACTACTAATTAGCAAAAAGTGTTCAAAGTTAACAGGCGGTTACACATGTATGTTTTCCCATTACTTTTTTTCTACCATAACAAACGTATTCTATACAAATCAAACTAGAATAAATGCGATTACTTATCTAGTAGTTTCTAGAAATATGGTCAGTGCTACTGAATTATCTCCATCACCAAGCACTTAATCCCCCATCAACAACAATATTCTGTCCGGTAACGTAACTAGAAGCATCAGATGCTAAAAAAATAAGTGCACCCACTATTTCTTCCGGATAAGCCATTCTTCCTAGTGGAACACGATTACTATAGTTTTGTCTAAAAATATCATTTTGTCCACTTTCTACTCCCCCTGGAGTGATAGTATTCACTCTTATTCCATCCTTAGCCCAATAGGTAGCTAAATATTTTGTAAATCCAACTACTCCTGCCTTTGAAGCGGCATAGATCGCTGGAGTATTAATTTTTCTCCCCAGATAAAAAGAGCCTTCATATATTCTTTGATCAGGAGCTAATATTCCGTAAACAGATGATGTTTGAATAATCGATCCTCCTTTTCCTTGTTTTTTCATCACTTTTCCCACTTCTTTTGCTATTAAAAACATGCTTGTAATATTCGTGTCCATTATTTCTTTCCATTGATTTAAATCGTAATCCTCAAAATTAGCAAAAAATTTATCTAAATTATTCGATTTACCAGCAGCATTGTTATGTAAAATATTTATCTCACCAAATTTATTTAATACTTCTGACACCATAGTTTTAATAGATTTTTCGTCGGTGACATCACAATGAATAGCAACCGCATGACCTTTATAATTAGAATTAATATGGTGGGCTACTTTTTTTGCCTCGTCAATATTCACATCAACTACTGCAACGTTTGCTCCTGCATCTGCTAAACCAGAACAAAAATGTCTCCCAAGAATACCTGCTCCACCAGTAACAATAGCAGTTTTACCTGTTAAATCGAATTGTTGCATAAAGGAAGTACTCATGATAATCTTCCCCTTTTTTCTGCTAAAAATTGAACAATTTCATAATCTAACTCTGAATCAATATCAATTGAGCGCTCTTCAGGCATTTCATATAAAATTGTTTTCTCATCAATTGCACTTTTAGCTTTAAATAAAGATTCTCTGTTCCAAACATAGATTGATGCATTCATGTCAAAACATTTAGGAGCATCTTGACGTCTAACAATAGGTTTATCAAGTCGTTTTGACAGTTCTATATAACCGTTTTCATTCAACTCCACTAAATTAAAGTAAGGACTTCTTCTCGCTGGTGATGCTGTTATCAAATTAGTAGCATCTCTAGTGCTTTCAAATAATTGAATAGCATTTACGATATCTTGGACACTTCTTAAAGGAGAAGTAGCATCTAAATCAACTATAGTTTGAAAATTTTTTTCTGTTACCTTCTCACATTCTTGAACACAATGAACAATAGCTGGAAGCTTTGCAGCTGAATCTGTAGCTAGTTCACTTGGCCGATTAATTAATATTTTGACTCCATATTGTTTTGATATTCTTAAAATTTCATCATCATCACTACTAACTGCAATAAAATCAAACATCTTACTTTTCTGAGCTTGCATAATCGTATGTGCAATTAAAGGAATTCCTAGTAAAGGACGTATGTTTTTATTTTTAACTCCTTTAGAACCTCCACGGGCACATATAGTACAAATTCTATTCGGCATTATATACCCAACCTTTTTCTTCATTTGATCTTTCGATAGATTCAACCATTTTAATAACACTTAACCCCTCTTCAAATGTACAAAGTTGATCAAAGTTTTTATTTATAATAGCTAGATACTGTTTTCTGTATGTTTCGTCTCTACTTACTTTTACATATTGAATCTCGCTGTTTTTTTGAAAAGTACCATTGATAAAATCAATTTTGTATGTATAGTCTTCGGTATTTACAATCATAAACCTTTGACATATTTTATCTAGGTAATTCATTTCAATCGTGATTAAAGGACACAACTCTGTCTCTGTTAACAAAGAGTAACTGTCCTCAGACTCTATCTCTAAAGAGCTAAATTTTCCACCTAATGAAATTAATCGTTTCCATGATCCGAAAATCCATTGTAAATAATCCAATTCATGACTTAAATCTCGTAATACTCCTCCGCCTAGCATTTTTGAAGCAGAATATGTTTTACGGTAATCAGCTGAGGGTCTCCAAGTCGGTAAATATTGGCCAACATAAACACTGCATGAGATTATTTTTTGATTTTTTATCTCTGTTTTTAATTTCTGTAGTAAAGGATGAAACCGTAGATTATACCCTACAAAGATATTTTCGTTGTCGAATGAAGTAATATTTGAACTTTGAAATAGTGGTTTTTCAATTAATATGATTCCTTCATAATTTTTTTCCATTATTAAATTGAGTGTTTCTAAATGCTTAGAGGTTTCATTTGCAACAACAATAATATTAGGTGAAAAACTCTTTATAGCCGGTTCAATTGAATTAAATATAGGCTTATAATCTAAAATTCTTCTACTTACAAGTCCAACTAGAATGCCTAATTCATTCAAAATTCTTACATGGCGTTTACCTATAGAACCATATCCTACGACTAGCGCTTTCATGAGTTTACACATCTTTCTTTTAAAAAGTTATCTGCAAATTCATTATTTGCTCGATTATATTCATCAATTTGGCCAATATCCATCCAATATTCCCTAATCGGGAAAACATTTAATTTTTTATTTTGCTTAATTAATTCTTCAAAAAGGGAAGGCATATCAAAATATTCATTTTTAGGTATCAAATTCAGCACTTCAGGATTTAAGACATAAATCCCAGCATTGACGAAATAACGTTCAATCGGTTTTTCTTCAATCGAACAAAGTCTTGTCCCTTCTGTTCTTACTACTCCATAAGGTACTTGATGTTGATATTCTCTTACGCACATAGTCGCGATAGAATCACTTTCTTCGTGGAACTGCAAAAGCTGCTGAAAATTTACTTTTGTTAAAATATCCCCGTTCATAACGATAATAGGCTTTGTTGGCTTCTCAGTAAAAAGAGAAAGTGCTCCTGCAGTACCTAGTCTTTGATCTTCATCAAGGTACTGGATGCTTACTCCCCATTCCAAGCCATTACCAAAATATTCCTTTATTATTTCGCGCTTATAATTAACGGAAAAATAAAATTGATGAAACCCGTGTTCAATAAAACTTTCTAATATTGTTTGCAAAATCGGTTTAGTGCCAACTGTTAACATCGGCTTTGGTATGTTTTCTGTTAAAGGGCGAAGACGAGTACCTAATCCTCCTGCCATTAATACAACCCAATTATCATAAGCAGCTGAATCAAATAAAACATCTGAGAAAACGACATCTACTACTTGATTATTTTTATTCAGGATGGGAAGCTGACGTAGTTTTTTTTCTTGAAAAAGCCTTTTAATGGACTGCCTCGATGCTCCTTTTTTCATCGTAATCGGATTTTTATTCATGACTTTCGAAACTTGGTCATCAAGTGAAATACCTCTTAAAATTCCTCTTCTTATATCCCCATCTGTCACTGTACCTAAAAGCCGAAAATCATCATCCACTATTAAAGCGATTTGAGTAGCGGTTTGGTCTATATTTTTCATCGTTTCGATAATAGATGTAGAAGGAGATACTAATAATTGTTTCCAGTCTCTCATTTGCTCACTTCCTTGGCAGGACTACCATAAACTTTCTTATTATCGCCAACACTTCTTAAAACTAAGGAGCCAGCACCTATTAATACATTTGTTCCGATCCTAACATTTTGAATAATCGTTGTTCCTGTGCCAATATGAGTTCCCTCTCCAACAAAAATTCCGCCGGATAAAACACATCCAGGTGCAATATGACAATGTTCACTTATACAACAGTCGTGGTCTATACTAGTAGAAGTGTTTACAATAGTATTATCGTCAATTTTTGTAAATGATTGAATAACTGCACCCGCCATTATTTGTACGCCTTCACCTAGTGTGACTGTTGTAGAAATCACGGCTGAAGGATGAATGATAGTAGAAAACCTATAACCTTTTGATTTAAAGATGTTGAAAATATTTGCTCGAAGCTTTGTATCAGACACAGAACCTAAAGCATTAACCAATTCAATTTCTTGCGGATGATATTTTAATATTTCTTCGTCTCGACCTAAATAAGTGATACTGTAAGGATTATTGTCCTCGTTAGGCGCTGTATAACCTATTATCTCTCTTTTTTGCATTAATAGAATGTCAACCAATACTCGCGCATGCCCGCCATTTCCAATAATAATCACTGGTTTGGAGCACATTACGTTATAACCTCATCTTCTTCATAATCTTTTTGCGCTTCTTGCCCGATATAATCCCAATAATAGTATGGTTCGATCCCTGTTCCAGGCCGCTTTATCGTTAGATTATCAAAGGTAAATACTTCTCCTTTATTAATCGATTTAGCTGCAACTAAACTTTTTCTTGCCACTTCTTTATTTTTCAGCTCTGTTTGCGTCGGTCTTTTTTGTTTCTCACCAAGGGCTTTTTCAAGGATTCGAATCGATTGAATCATTTCCTTTAATTCATTTGGTTCTAATGAAGCTTTATGATCAGGGCCTGGCAAAGTCTTATCTAACGTAAAATGTTTTTCGATAATTTTTGCCCCTTTGGCAACTGCTGCAATAGGAACAACAATTCCTTCTGTATGATCCGATAATCCAATAGAAAGATTAAAATTTTCTTTCATATCATCCATTGCATTCAGATGAACATCTTCGTATGGTGTAGGATATTCTGTTGTACAATGTAAAATGCTTACTTTTTCTTGAAGCAACATTTTGGCCTCATCTGTTTGATAAAAACGTTTTACTTTATCGAATGAAACATCCGTTTTATTGGCGAATCCGTAAGCTAAAAATGCTAGCGCATGATGAATTTCTTCCTTTATAGACATTCCTGTCGATAAAATCACATCGACACCATGTAATGCAATTTTATGTAAGTATGGAGCATTTGTAATTTCACTAGATGGTATTTTTATAACATTCAATTTCAATTCTTGAATTAAAAAATCTACACTTTCTAAATCGAAAGGTGTAGATAAAAAAACAATATTTTTTTCATCACAATATTGTTTTAGCTTTTTAAAGTCATCATAGCTCAATTCCAACTTTTTCAACATTTCAAATTGTGATGAGGATTTTCCAATATTCTTTTTTTGATATTCTGCCTGCTGTGCTGATTTTGTGACTAAATGCTCGGTTTTATATGTTTGAAATTTAATTGCATCAGCTCCGGCTTCTACTGCGGCATCAACTAGTTGAAATGCTAAGTCTAGCGAACCGTTGTGATTAACCCCGGCTTCAGCAATTATAAATGTTTTCGACATAGTTATAACCTCTCTTTTAAAAGCATAAAAGCCTCTGCTGCCTCGTAGCCAGCTGCCGCTCCTCGTAAATATGCTAGCGATTTTATTGCTTTTACACTACGAGGAAATGGGTATTCACTAAGTTCTGATTCATATACTTTCATAATTTCAATTTTCTTTTCTAAGTGTGACGAGATGTCTACAAAAACATTAGGGTGGAAATGATTTGAATCGGGATTGATAGTAAAATCTGTTTCCGACAATGTTTCATAAGCTAGAACTTTATTGACAAATGGGTAGCGAAACCATTTTGTACAAGCTACTGTAGCATCAAAAACAACTTTGTGGTCACTATGTATATCACTTCTATAGGGCAAATATACTATATTTGGATGGAATCTATTAAAGGATTGGCTAATTTCATTAATGATATTTCCTAATGGTATACGATCTAAAGAACCGGCATCAAAATTTAATTGAAATACCTCGTCAAAACCAAACATTTCTTTTACTCGTTCAATTTCCTCTTTTCTCTTCATACGTCTACTAATTTCAAATTCATCGCCCATTTTCGTCACAATTAACCAGCAAACTTGGTCGCCCTCTTTTTTATGACGAAGTATTGTGCCTCCGCACCCAAGAGTTTCATCATCAGGGTGTGGAGTGACAATAATAACTTTTTTCATCAGTATGTTATCTCCTTTATGAGTAACTTTTTTTCAAGAGGAATTGTTGCAAGAATATCAACAATTCTCTTAGCCGCATTCCCATCACCATATGGATTGATACAATTAGCAACTTGTTTTCTATAATCTATATCAAATAAAGCTTTTTTTATTGCATTAATAATTTCTTGTTTATCATGATTAACGAACTGAACATTGTCGGCATGAAGGCGTCCCTTCTGCCTATTTCCAATATTTACGACAGGTAGTTTTAAAAATGGTGCTTCTAATATTCCCGCACTAGAATTACCAACTAAACATGATGCTTTACGCAAAAGATTAATAAATTCTAGTCTAGGTATATTTTTTTGAATATGTATAAAAGGTTTATGACTGTATTCATTGATAGCTTTAATCATTTGTTGACCGCCAGCATCAGAATTTGGGTAGCTAATAATTGTTTTATAACCTAATTCATTAATTGCTTCCATTGTTGCTTTCATTTGATCATAAGCTTGTTCAATTTCAGTTGAAATTACGTGTTGAATAACCACTAGTAATGGTTCATTATCATTAATTTCAAAATTCAACCTATTTGATAATACTTTACGCGACAATACTGGAACATCTTTAATTCTATCTAAACCTGGGTTTCCTACGTTAAAAATTCGAAAAGATTCTTCACCTAGCTTCTTTAATCTTTCTGTACTTTCTTTATTGGTAGTAAAATGAATATGAGCAAGCTTGCTGACTGCATGTCTAACTTGATCATCTACATTACCTATGACTTTATCTCCTCCAGCTACATGTGCTACCGGAATATTCATATAACTTCCAATTAAAGCTGTTGTAATAGACTCTTCTCTATCGCCAAGTACTAATAATATGTCAGGTCGAATGCGATCTGTAGTTTGGACCATTCCTTGTAACTGGATTGCAAGACCTTTTACTCTTGAAGATGCTAAATCTCCATTTATTAAGCTCTCAATTCTTTCTGCAATTTTAAATCCATCCTTCTCAATCTCTTTCACGGTATAACCGTATGCTTCGGATAAATGAGCACCAGTCACTATTAATTCTAAATCTAAGTGAGGATGTTTATCTATTTCACGATATACTGGGGTCATTAAGTCATAATCTGAACGAATTCCAGTTACAGCAACAATTTTTCTTTTTTTCATTTACTTCACATCCCAAAAACAATTAAAGCTTTCAATTTTAACAAAATCAAATTGGGCATTCAGGGCAAATTGCTCATCAATATTTCTATCACCAAAATATAAAACTGGTTTAGTAATATTTTTTAAACATTCAATGTATTCTATTGCTCGAACACTAGGTTTATAAAACTCTCTTCCAAATTTTCCAGTAAACACAATATTTTCTTCCCTAAACCAGTTTTCCAACCTCAATGAATTAAATTTTTCTTTTTGTAACTTAAAATTGCCATCTGTGATTAAAAATAATTGATGCTCTTTTGAAATTTCATTTAAAAATTTTTCTACATTTTTATTTAATCTTAAAATTGGTTTAAAATTTCTATATATATTTAAACAATCATCTATTAATTCTTCTGTAGCAATTCGCTCAACTTGTTCGATGACCTCAGAAAAAATGAACGGATAACTGCTTCCTTTCTCTTCCCATCTTTCCATCATCCAAGAGTATATGAATTCAAAACTATCAGATAGGGTATCACTTAAATATTTTGCTATACTTCCATATACTTGCCTAATGAAGATTTCTTCATCATAAAGTGTACCATCCATATCAAATCCAATTACAGAATATTGGTCCAATTGAATTTTATTCAAAGGTAAATATCTCATTATAGTACCTCATCATTTTTAACCCATACTTTACCTGAACAGGTTTTATTTCTTTGCCATAAACAAAATGATCAACCATTAGTTTAATCCAATTTTCCGTTGCTGCAAATCCTAAAGCCATTCCTCCGGCAATTCTAGGATTCACCTCAATAAACTTTAAATCTCTGCTTTCCGTTTCTATACATTGAATATTGATCGGGCCAATAAATGAAGTGCGTTCACATATTTTCTTGACCCAGTGAATAATGTCTTCATGGTATACGACAATTCCAGAAGTAGATTTACCTTCTTTAATATTCATTCTTTTTCTCGGGACAATATAGATAGGATTAGAAAATTTATCACAAAATACATCAATCGTGTATTCTGTTCCTTTAATGAATTCCTGAGATATCATTCCCGTCATATCAACAGGTTGCGTCGCTATTTGCACCCCTTTAGCCCCTCGACCATTTCTAGGTTTTACAAGCGGATATATTTGTTCTAAACTTGTATTAGGGGTAGGTATACCATTTTTTGTAAAAAAATGGTATGTCAACCACTTATCTTGAAATATTTCAATAACTTTTGGTTCAGATACGATAACTTGTATCCCTTTTTCCAACAACAAGTCCTTTCTCAGGCTCCATCCTAACACCATCTCATCAAATGACGGAATGACGATATCAACTTTTTGCTCGACTAAAGCAGCTATGATCTTATCCCATAATTCAGAATCACTTTTTAACGGCATTTGAATAAATTCATCAGCTAAATATCTTCCGTAACAATCGGGATCAATATCTGAAGCAACAGCTATACAATTCGCCCCTTTTACAGCTTTTATTAAATATCCTGATACTAAGCTTCCAGATGCTTCAGTCAAAATTCTCAAGGCCATCGGATCTTATACATTCCTTTCATTAAAAAACAATATAGGAAATGTTTGGATCAAAGCTAAAGCGTTCAATCTTATATTTTTTCAAATCAAACATTTCTAATAAAGCTTGTGTCTCACCTGGCCACCAAAGATTATTAATTTCATCAAAGGCAACAATTGCTCTTTACACATTCTAGGCAGAAAATATTCCAAAGCTACTTTCGTAGGCTCATAAAGATCAAAATCCAAAAACAAAAGGCTTACTAATAAATGCGGATTCTCTTCCACGTATTTCGGAATTGTCTCCGTCGCATCTCCCTTTACTAAAAATACCTTTGGGAATTGATTTAAGTAACGATTATCATCAAATTCCTTTATTAATTCTTGTAATTCTTCATAAACATCATGTTCCGTACTAAATCCACCAACTTGCAGTTCCTTATTTTGTTTACTTTCAACACTTGTTCGGTCTTCATTTGCTATATGACAAAAGCCTTCAAACGTATCAAAACCAATAATTCTTCTATGCAGTGCGTAAGGTTCTAATGCAGCGGATAATTTTGCCCACGCCATTACTCCGCTACCATGGTGAACACCACATTCAATAATACTTCCTTTAATATTGATTTGCTTTTTAAACAATTCATAACGGGCTAAAAACCTCACTAAATTTTGCCGATGTACATATTTTTCAAAATGGTTAAATTTTGTATCAATCGACTACTTATCTTTTGCGGTCATTGAGTTATCCTCCAAAATAGATTTTTTTATTTTCTCTTTAGGACAATGTGATATCGCGAATGATAACCTTGAGCAAGACAATTTTCATGTTTGATCTGTTTACACTCCACAATCTCAAAAAAGGCCAAAAATAACTTCTCTATCTTCGAAAAGTTAAAATAAGACTGAACAGTACCTTGTTCATGTTCTGTTGTTACAATTTCTTCTCCACAATATTCTCTATACTTAGAGGAATGGTCTCCAGAAATTAAATCGCAATAAAAAAGGCCACCTTTTATTAATACTCTTGCAACTTCTTGAACTGCTAATTTCGCATTTTCGAATCTTATACTATCCAATACTCCATGGGTAATTACATAATTAAAAAAGTGATCCTTCCAAGGCAGGTTACATATATCTCCCTGTACAATTTTTTCATCCACATCTACCATTTTGTTTTGCTTTGCCCATTTTCTTGCAAAATTAATCGCTACTTCTGACAAATCAATTCCGTACATATCCAAATTCATATCTAAACCATATATAAGATGTCTACCAATCCCGCAACCCAAATCTAATACTTTCGGATTACCAGAATAGTTATGTACATCAATAAATTCATTTAATCCGACCCTTTTTCGTATATATTTTGAGGTAAAACGAATGACCTCTTCGTTTGGATAAAAAACAAAATTATCTTTATTTTTATAGGATTTTTCCCATTGTTCTTTAAGAGAATTATTCATTAGAAGCCCTCCAACAAACTCATGCTGCTAGGAATATTGATAATTTTTTGATACAATTTCTCGGTCATACTTAAATCCATCATTGGATTATCTTTATACATTTTTAATTGATGAAGAGGACGCCAAACAGGTCTAGACATAATACCAGAATCATTTAGCACCTTAAGCAATTCATCCCTCTTTAATTCAAAAGGTTCTTCTATTATTAATGTATTAAGCCAATAATTGCTTTTAGAAAAGTGTGTTTCTTCAAAAAAATGTATTCCCGTAATATCACGAAGTGCTTCTATATACTTTTTGGCGAGCTCTCTCTTTTTCGTTAAAAATTCAGGTAACTTTTCTAGCTGAGCACACCCTAAAGCTGCGTTAATATTTGGCATTCGGTAATTATAGCCGTGCATATCATGAACATATTCCCAACGATGAGGAATCTTCGCCGTGGAAGTAAGATGCTTCGCTAAATCAGCGAGTCTATCATCGTTTGTGACAATAGCTCCCCCTCCACCAGTTGTAATGATCTTGTTACCATTAAAACTAAATGCGGAAACTGTACCAAAGACTCCAGTGTGTTTTCCTTTATAGTAAGACCCTAGTGACTCAGCAGCATCTTCCACTAACACTAAGTGATATTCATTGCAAACTTCAATCAATGTTTCAATGTCAATCGGATGTCCAAATGTATGCATTGGCACAACAGCCCTAATTCGTCGTCCAGTGAATTTGTTATAACACACACCATTTTTTATATCGGCAATTTCATACAAATATTCATTTAGTTTATATGGATCTAAACCTAAAGTTCTTTCCTCTACATCAACAAAATGAGGGATAGCACCGCAATAGACAACTGCATTAGCCGTTGCAATAAAAGTTAAAGCGGGAACCAATACTTCATCATTTTCTCGAACCCCTAGTATTTTTAAAGCAATATGCAAAGCAGCTGTACCATTAACAACAGCTACTGCACGTTTTGCTCCAATAAACTCTGCTAAATTTTTCTCGAATAATTCCACATATCTACCTACTGATGATACCCATCCTGTATCAATACAGTCTTTTACATATTTCCATTCATTCCCGACAAAGCTAGGTTCATGTAAAGGAATGAAATCTTTTTTGGGAAGTACTTCTTTTAATTTTCCCACGATTAAGGTTAATTTTTCTTCATTCATCATATGTTATATACATCTGCCTTATATTTAGATAAGTTGTTTTCGTTTGTAAACCATTCAACTGTTTCTTTTAAACCTCTTTTAAATCCGTCTTTTCCACCATATGCAGGCTCCCAGCCAAGAAGCCGCATTGCCTTTTGATTGTCCGCCCACAATCTTTCTACTTCACTTTTTTCTGGGCGAATCCGAACATCATCAGTTTCAATTTCGAAATCGACCCCCATTACCTCAGCAATTAGTTTCGCTGTCTCACCAATGGATACTTCGAAGTTACTGCCGATATTGATGACTTCACCGATTGACTGATCATGATTCATAACAGAGATAAAGCCATTTACCGTATCTTTTATATAATTAAAATCACGTGTTGGGTGAAGCGACCCAAGTTTGATTTTTCGCTTGCCTGATGCAATTTGAGTAATAATCGTCGGGATAATGGCACGTGCCGACTGCCTTGGGCCATATGTATTAAAAGGTCGAATAATCGCGACAGGTGTTTCAAACGAACGATAAAAAGCGATTGCCATTTGGTCCGCTCCAATTTTAGAAGCAGAGTATGGAGACTGTCCTTGAAGCGGATGATTTTCATCAATAGGTACGCATTGTGCCGTCCCATACACTTCACTTGTAGATGTATGAACAACTTTTTGAATATCTAATTCTCGTGCTGCTTGAAGAACGTTTAACGTCCCCTTAATATTCGTATCGACATATGTGTAAGGTGAATGATAAGAATAAGGAATTGCAATTAAAGACGCTAAATGTAGGACGACATCGCATCCTTTCATCGCCTCTTTTACACCATGCGGATCGCGAATATCTCCGGCAAATACTTCTAATTCTTTTTTTATATTTTCTGGTGAGGTGTCTAGCCATCCCCAAGAATTAAAAGAATTGTAATAAACAAAAGCTTTCACATCATATCCTTGACGAATAAGTTCTTCTGTTAAATGTGAACCAATAAATCCATCAGCACCAGTAACTAAAATTTTCAATGCTGCATCATCCCTATTTAATTAATTTTGATATCAAGTCTAAAAAGTTAATATTTTCCATATTTTTAGCACTATTGGCTAAATGCTCACCTGCTACATAAGGAGCACCTTTTATCATTGCTCCGGTATATGATGTATTTTTAAAGTGAACTGACGTTGTTTGTTGTATTTTTTGTTCGATCCATTTTTTAAAGACCAACCAACTTCTTGATGTAGTTACTCTTTGATGATTGTTTGCTTTAACTGCGAATGTTGATTGATATAGTGAAACCGTTTTATTAGAAGTTGAATGAGTAGAGTGAGATTGATTCCCTTTATAGGCCAAATCCTGTCCAAAAAAGACGATTTCCGCAAATCCCATTTTAAGTAAAACATCTAAACCAGTTGTTGCAACTGAGCCACCAGTTTGAATCAATGGAATCTGATGTTCTTTTGCATATTGCTCTGAAAGAGGATACCCTTCTTGAAACAAAATAATTTTAGGTCCTATCCAATGTCTGACCACTTCTTTATTAACCGTAGCAAGAAAAAGTAATGGAATTTGGCTGGTTACATCCTTTATTTGCTCAAACACAAAATGATGCGGATCAGATATCACAATTGCATCAGGTTCAATCTTTTGATGTAATAAGGTTTTATAGGCAGCACCAACACAAAATAAAAAGTATTTATTTTTCAATTGCCGCAAAACATCAGTATTATCATCAAGTGATGGTCCAGCCGCCACTAATGCAGCTTTTTTGCCTTCAAATTGACCTAAAAGTGGACCGATATGTGAGTCAAACAACTGAATATTATTTTGAAAATTCTCCTCCATAATATTTTTCATTCTTAAGATCGACATTTCTTTGATTTTTATATCTTCGAGTATTTCCTTCAATTTGCTATTTGATATTGTGCTAATCCATGATTGAGGAATGATCCATTTAATATTTAGACCATCTGAATCTATACTTCTAATAAATTCCTGAATTTGTGTTGGATTATTAAGAATAATAATTCGGACATTTTCATTACTTAAAATTTTTGTTAAATCAACATGATACATTGCTGCTTGAATCGTTGATATCTCAGTATCAATTACAAAAATTTTTTTACTTGGTTCCTTAACCATCAACTGTTCGACATGATATCCGAGACCGAAACCAAATAAACAATATATATTGGCCAAAGAATCAATTTGAGAATCAATAAACTTCGATACTTCCTTTATCGGATCGTATCGACTGTATAAGTAATGGTTATTTTTCCTCAAGGTCAAATGGCCATTTTTTGCTACTTCTATTTCAATATCGTTACTATAATTAGACCTATTCGCAAAAAGTTGCTGTTTCAATACTTTATCCTTTATCGATTGAACATTTTTAAGATACAATTCCAAATTGCTATTCCCCTACTTTTTTAAACCGCTTTTCTTTTATTTCTTCAAAAAATGGTTGAATTTCGTATTCAAACATATCGGCGGTAATAACATAATCTTGTCTTTCCAAACCTTCATTAATTTCTACAAAAAATTTGTTAATCTTACTTGGGTCGATATCAATATAGTAACGATGCTCTCGCATTAATACAATCACTTGCGTCAACCAGCTAACGCCTTCACTAAATTGCACAATTAACTGCATCGCTTCACCAATTTTATCTTCGCGCAAATAATCAGCAATTGTTGAAGCTCCTTCTACTACTCTTTGAATATATTGATAAAAATTTTCTTGTGTTTCGTAAATAATATCTGTCATCTTTCTCCCTCTTTTTCCATCGAAATAATTTTATTCCTAATTTTTTCCTTTAATCGCATGAAATAAGATTTTGAATCGATTGCAGCTTCTTGTATACGTGAATATAGATCCTTGGAACGAGCAAATACTCTTTGATACGATTCTTTTTCCGTTTCATTTTCTTTCGGCAGATAGTTATTAAACGTATCTAAAATGATAGGTTGAACAATTAATGACATCATTCCTTCATCTAAAATCGGCTTTAACTGTTCATCAATTTTATCTAACTTTTTTAAGATTTTCGCTTCAAATGCCGTATCAGAAGCATTTCTTTTCAACAACAGAACTGCTTCTTCAACAAGACGCTTTACTTTATCATGCAGTTTTATTTCGTTTTCAATTCGAATTAAAAACTCTTTCCATTCTTGAATATCTTTGTGCGGATAGGAATCTATATCAAACATTGTTACACTTTTATTAGTAATTACATATCTTTCGCAAAACTCTCGGAAAGAAGTTTGTTGATAGCCATCCAGCTTAACTCCGCCTTCTGTACAATTATAAATTCTTTCAGGCTGTGAAAAAGTTTGAATTAATTTTTCAAAATTATACTTCATTGTTAAAAAAGCATAATCTGTTAATACTTGGTCACCATAATATCCCTCTGTATAGAACATTCTTCTTTCTTTAATATATGTTTCATCAATTTTTTTAAAATTTTTGTTATGTTCGGCATGAGTCTTGTTATCAGTATATGCTAAATCTTGACCAATAAGGGCAACAGGACCAGTGGAAATACTATGCGCAATATTTAAAGCAAAACTGGCTACAGAAGCACCTCCTAAAACATCAGGTACTTCTTTATTTAATAATTTTTCTGCATAAGATTTTAAAGATTGGTGAACTCTTGGAACAAACATAAACGATCTTTGATTTAGCTTTTCTAAAATTTTTTCATGATGTGACAGAGAATAAATCACTTTTGTTTTTTTCAACTTTAGCGATTCAAAATGCTTATAGTTACTAAAATTCCCATCTATTGTTACAACAAAATCAGGTTCAATATCATAATTAACCAGAGTATTAATAGTAGAACCTGAAGCAATTAATAGTACATGCTCTCTAACGTTTTTTAATAATGGAATTTGTTTCGTTAATGAAGGACCACCGGATGCCACTACCACCGGAATATCATAATAATGTTCCAAAGTATGTAAAGGAATATCATCAAAACCATAAAATAAATTCAAAATAAAATTTTGTTGCCACTCTTTAGAATACGCTTTAATTGTATTATCATTTACTTTTTGTACATATATTAAGTTTTTAACGATATTTAATATTTGGTGATATTCACTTGGGAACAATTTATCATAATTTGGCGAACAAATCACTTGTACCCGGTTACTAAATTGGTTGGTTAAAGAATCAAATAACTTTTCGAAATTTTCAAATTTACTTCCTTCTATGAGAATTGTTCTTTTCAGTACATGATTTTTATATAATTGATTTTCAATTAATGACTTCAGTGGTTCAACAATAATTAAAAATTCTTCTTCGCTCATTTTTTTGCTTAATGATTCAGCAATATAACCAGAACCGACACCAAATAAAATGTGTAAATGATGTTTTTTATAATAGCGCTCAGCAAATCTTTCCGCTTCGCGAATCGGGTCATATTTGCTATGTAGATAATAATTGATCACTTTATGGATACGTTGTCCACTCTTTGCGAATTCTTCAATGATTTTGTACTCTTTCAACTCATTATTCATTTTTAGCACCTCAATAACAATATCGGACAAAGTAACAATTTCTGAATAAGAGAGAGAAAAAAAAGTGGAATACGAAAAATTACTATCGCTAAATCCTAAACAACAAAACTTCTCACTCTAATACAAAAAAAGGAAAGAGACCTTAGATTTCTCACGGTCCCTTTCCTTTTGACTAAACAAAGATTATTGAAGTAATTGAAGTACTCCTTGTGGCTGTTGGTTTGCTTGAGCCAACATAGATTGTGCTGCTTGCATTAAGATGTTATTCTTAGTGAATGCCATCATTTCTTTCGCCATGTCAACGTCACGGATACGAGATTCAGCAGCAGTTAAGTTTTCTGCAGTTGCACCAAGATTGTTAATTGTGTGCTCTAAACGGTTTTGAACAGCACCTAGCTTAGAACGTTCAGTTGATACTTTTTCAATTGCATTATTAATAGAAGTAATCGCATTATTTGCACCTGTTACTGTACTTACTGCAAGAGAAGCAATACTTAAAGCACTAGCGTCCATATTTGCAATTGATAAAGTGATAGATTGACTACTGTTTGCTCCAATATGAAATGCTTTACCATTGAATGAACCATTTAATAGTTTTTGTGTATTGAATTCAGTATCTCCTGCAATTCGATTAATTTCGGAAACAAGGGCATTAATTTCATCTTGAATCGCGGTACGGTCAGCTGTTACGTTTGTGTCGTTTGCTGCTTGTACTGCAAGCTCGCGCATACGTTGAAGGATGGCATGAGTTTCGTTTAATGCACCTTCTGCTGTTTGGATTAAAGAGATGCCGTCTTGGGCGTTTTTAGATGCCATTTCAAGACCGCGGATTTGACCGCGCATTTTTTCAGAGATCGCAAGGCCTGCTGCGTCGTCGCCAGCGCGGTTGATGCGGAAACCTGAAGATAATTTCTCAAGGTTTTTCGCTGCTTGAGAGTTGTTAAAGCCTAATTGACGGTGCGTGTTTAACGCTGAAATGTTGTGTTGAATTCTCATTCTGAGATTCCTCCTTGAATTTTCGTCACTCTACATCCTTGTAGTTTTTTAGCAAGTTTTGGTCGGCCGCCCTTTTCTTGCCTTACATTTTTTATATCGACTTTATTGATGAATAGTTTAATAGTTTTTTTGATCTATTTTACGATTTTTTAATTGCTGTAATAAACTAGAAGAAATATTAGCTGCTTGTGTGTTTTCGTTTTGGATGGAGATGTAAATTTCCTTTCGATAAATGTCTATGTCTTTCGGAGCGTTAATACCGAGTTTAACTTGTTCTCCTTCAATCGCTAGTACTTTTATTTCAATGGAGTCACCGATCATGATTGATTCGTCTTTTTTACGAGTGAGAACAAGCATTACTATTCCCCCTTCCCTATCGATTCTGATAACGGAAATCGAATTGGGTAGTCGGTGTCATGGAGAATGAGTTGTTTTCCGCACTTCGCCTTTACATTAACAATAATCGGTGCTTTTAAGTTAATTGTTGAGTCAGTAAACGGCTCTTTTAATGTCATAATGGCAAACGTCAGGCAATCTTTGGGAGACTCCACTTCCAACTTCGCAATTTCTTCCTCTGGCAAATCGAATGCATAATTAGGATGGAATGCAAACGGATAAACTACAACAAAGCCGACATGGCTGTTTTCGGTCGATTGTAAAACGGCAAACGGTGAATTTTCTTCCAGCGGCAAAATGACAAATTGTTTTTCATCCTCAAAACCTGGAAGGCCATTTGGAAAATGTATAATTTGTTCTTCCTTAATTTCGACTTCCCCTAAAAACTTAGAAGTGATATTCATGAAAAATCTCCTTTCTTATTCTCATAAAAAAAGCGGTTAACCGTGACGGTACCGCTTCCTTTTTAATATTTTACATCAATCTCAATTGACGGGTATTGAATCATATAGCCCGATACATCACCAGGGGTGTATTCATGGATCGGTTTGTTAATTTTCGCATCGATAATTGGTTTTTGACGATCAATTTTAATATCTAAATGACCCGGTTGATAGCCAATATCTACGCTATTAATAGATGGAATAAATTGAATGCCAAGCTTTTTATATGGGCGTAGCCCTTTTTCAGATGAGATCTCCGCAATGGCATTACCACCATTTTCAATTTTCATGAGCCTATTTCCTTCTTGTGCTCGCCGGGCAATGCCTTCTAATAAACTTTGACGTCCTTCTTGCGCAAATTTCCTTGTAGATGCAAGCGGACCAATCAACCCCATATCGCTCCATGCTTTTGACTGATCGATGGTCAGCTTTGCCGGTTTAGAATCAATAGAGAGTTTGGCCGGTGGCTGTTCGATATACAAATCAGCTTCCGGCTGCTCAATACGCTGGACTGGCTTTTCAATGTATAGCCCAAGAATCGCTTTCGTAGTGTGAATTTGTATTTGCGGGAAACTCATGTTACTCACCTTTTCCCTTTATTAACGGAGAAAATCCATTAATGTTGGCTGAATGATCCGTGCACCAACACTTAGTGCAGCACGATGTACACTCTCTTGGGAAATAAGCTCAGTGATTGTTTTTTCATAATCAATATCTTCATTGTTGGACATCACTTTTGTTATGATCACTTCTCGCGTAGCCAATCGTTCTTCCATCATTTCGACACGGTTTTGTTTCGCTCCAAGTTCAGAACGAGAAGCGAGCAGCTTGTCTTGCTGACCTTCCACTTGGCTTAAATAGCCGCCGATATCAGTGCCTGTTTTTGCAGCATCTCTTAAATCTATTTTTAAATTTTGCAGCATTCCCACAATACCATCTTGGCCGGTTGTTCCAGTAAATAATTCTTTTCCATTTATGTTTACATCCAACGTAATTCCATCAAATACTTCAATTTCAACATCGCTTGTGTTTGGATTAGCGGTTAGATTTAAATTATTGCCAGTATCATCCGGGTATCCCGTAAACAATGGATTTTTCGTATCCGCTCCGTTAAAAATATACTTTCCGCCAATTTTTGTGTTCGCAACATCAACAATCTGCTTTTGAATCTGGTCAATTTCGTCGGCAATTTTTTTTCGGTCTTCAGGAGTTGCCGTATCACTAGATGCTTGTACGACGAGTTCTTGTACACGTTGCAATGCAAGACCAACTTTATCTAAAGCATCGTCTGCACTATCAATCCAACTGTGTGCTTCACCGATGTTGCGCTGATATTGATGTACCTTGGCTAAATCCTCTCGATAAGCAATGCCTTTCATTGCGACAACAGGGTCATCCGATGGACGGGAAATTTTTTTTCCTGTCGTTAATTGTTCTTGATATTTTCCGAGGCGTTCATAACTGCTAGTTAAGTTTCTCAGCATATTATTAGAAAGCATTGATTGCGTTACTCGCATGTCCTTCACCTACCTTATAAGCCGACACGTCCCATGCCGTTAATAATTTTATCGAGCATTTCATCAACAGCTGTCAGGCTGCGTGCAGCAGCATTATATGCGTGCTGGAATTTAATCATATTTGTCATTTCTTCATCAAGGGAAACGGAGCTGACAGATTGGCGTCTTTCTTCGACAGACAGCGCCAGTGTTTCTGTGTTAAACTTCATTCTTTCCGCCTCTTGCCCTTCTACACCAAGCTGACCGATCAAGCCTTGATAAAACGTTTGAACCGTTCCTCCAGTTATCGGGACACTAATAGGCCCCACCCCTGGAATATTGGCTTGTCCGTTTGTAATTGTAATGTCTTTTACCGAAGTTAAAGCCAGGGCATTTTTGCCGTTTCCACTCTCTCCCTTTCCATTCGCGTCTAGTGCAGAAGATGCCGCGATATTGTCCAGATTTTGCATGATGCGATTATCTACTTTAATTGCAGCTGCTGCCCCTTTCACATTGGAAAGGTCTTCAAAGAAAACCCCTTGGTTTCCATTTAAACCGTATCCTAGCTTATGTTGTTCATTAAATAGCTTCAAAAACGTATATGCCATTTTATCCAGGTTTGCCAGCATGTCAGGGTAGAAGCCTGTAATGTTGTTAGAATCAGTGCCGTATCCGTAAGATTCAATAAGCGATTTAATCCGCCCATTTGCTATTTTGTCAGGCGAAATGGTTATAGATGTACCATCTATTTTTAGACTTGAAACATATCCATCCGGATTTGTTGGATCACCTGAAACGGAAGGGTCAACGGAAAAGTTCGAATAACCATCTTTCGTAACAATTTTCGTTAACGATCCATCTTCATTGATAAGTGAAATTTCATAAATTCCTTCCGCTATATCTAGTGCGTTCCCGCCAGATCTAACCGTTTCTACTTTTACATGAAAAAACTGTGATAATTCATCTACAAGTAGATCTCGTTTATCATATAGATCGTTTGGCAAATAACCGTGTGGTTCTATTGCTTTAATTTGATCATTTAGCTCACTAATTTGCTTTAATATGGAGTTCACATCTAAAAGACCCGTTTTAATTTCTTGTCCTAAATCAGTACGAATTTGTTCTAACGATTTGTGAAGGTAATTGAATGACTCAGCGACGGCAATCCCTCGTTGGCGAACAGCTGCACGTGCGCCTTCATTTTCAGGGTTGACACTTAAATCCTGTAATGCTTCCCAAAATTTCGTCATCGCTGTGTTGAGTCCGTATGCACTCGGTTCGTTCATAATATCTTCCATTTTAGCAACGGCATCGGAACGGGTCTGCCAATATCCTAACTTATTACTTTCATTGCGATATTGTAAATCTAAAAAACTATCTCTTATTCGCTGTACCGAACCAGCTTTAACCCCCGTCCCCATCTGTCCCGGGATTTGCGGGCGGTTCAGAGAAGCTGCCGGATACGGTTCTGTTTGTTCGAAATTAACACGTTGACGAGAATAACCAGGTGTATTCGCATTAGCGATGTTATGTCCTGTTGTATATAATGCACTTTGCTGGGTGAACATCCCGCGGCGGGCGATTTCGAGCCCCATAAAAGTTGAACGCATTGTCGTTCCTCCGTTCTGCTACGCTTTTGAATTAAATATACCTTGAGTGATTTTTGAATGATTTTGTTTATCAGTTGGTGGACCGTAAGTATAAGACTCAGGCTGCGGGTTTATGAGATTCATAGAAAAATTAACGAACTGCAGGGAATGATAGATCATCTGCTGATTCAAAAAATTTCGTTCTTTCAGTTCAAACACCGTTTCCATAAGCTGATCAGAAAGCTCATGGAGACGGTGGTGCTCTTCACCTTTTAAAACACTCAGACAGTCGGTCACTGTTGGATTTTCCATTTGAGGCAACAGCCTTAATACAGCGGCCTGACGTTCTTTTTCAACTTTTTCTATTGCTGTAATATGTACTTGCTCTTGTTGAATGAATTTGTTCAGGGATTCGATGTCCCCTTGCTTTACAATTTCTGTTTTCTTCACAGCGAGTTCATAAAGGCTTTTATGAAGCTTCAGCAGTTTTTCCATCGATGCCGTTAAAGCTTGAGCGGACATGTTCATCCCTCCCTGTTTTTATTATTTTTTGAAATAGAAATTCACGATACTTTTCGCGATTTCTTTTGGGTTGATTTTATAATTGCCGTTCTCTATCTGGATTCTCAACTCTTCTACTTTTGCCTGGCGCTCGGCTGCGAACTGGGAAACTTGCTGCATTTCTTTAGCTTTATTGGAAATTTCAACTTTATCCGCTTTCTTGCCGGCAGCTTTTTCCACTTGGTTGAGCTTATCCATTTGCCGTTTATAAGGATTGACTCCAGACGATCCAAAGTTATTGATTTTCATCGTTTTCCCTCACTTTCATTCCGAACAATATACTTTAATTTTATTATCGGATAAAAGCGGCTGATTTTTTATATTAAATTAAAATTTACATCTTTTATCCTAAAATCATAAAAGGGGATATCCTAAGATTATTGAAGGCTCATAAAAGTGATCGAAGACTCATATATTTTTTTAACGGCTCATATTTGAAATCGAGGGCTCATAAATCAAAATAAGGGCTCATTTATGAAATCAAAGGCTCATAAATCTGAATGAAGGCTCATAAATTAAAATAAAAGCTCATAAGCCAAAAAATATAGATTCAGAACCTCTAAAGCGCATAACATTTTTACCTTATAAACTGCAAAAAAGCTGTATGCGGCTGCATACAGCTAGAATTCACGGTTGTGATATTTTTCATCAAGGACGAAATACGCTCTTTGTTTTTCTCTTTTTTCGATTTCGCGTTTTCGCTCCTCCTCGGCTTCATGCAGCTGAAGCTCTTTGCGGAGCACTTCTATACATGTTTCACAAAGCTTGCCTTCTCTGATTAATTTCCCGCACTTGTCGCACGGATATCCCAAATTTGTGAACTGGGTTAATATTAAACGGCCGGTTCGGATAAATTTAAAAATCAACTCCTCTTCGACTCCGGTTGCCTCAACCACCTGCTGAATAGTGGCTGCCCGGTTTTCCCGTTTCCGGATAAACTGATAAACGGTTTCAAACGCTATTTCTTCTTCTTTCCAGCATTTTTGACATATATCACGAAATTGAGTTTTAACAAAAATTTCACCGCATTTAGGGCAATTTGCCAGTTCCCCCATCCGGTTTCTCCCCCTGTCGAAAAATGGTCTCTTTTTATTATAGCTTGCCTAATTAAGGAAAGAAATGAAAATTTTGAGACATTTAACCGCGCGCAAGAGTTAGCGAAACAACAGACGCCGCTCCCGCTTCCTTCAAAACTTTTGCAGCATGTCTGATCGTTGAGCCGGTCGTGTAGATGTCATCGACTAGTACGATCTTTTTGTTTAATACAGAACAGCCGGGATCCAATTGAAACACCTGAGGAAGATGAATCCTTTCGTTCCTCGATTTTTTCGATTGTTTTTCGGCGTGAACACGGGTCAAAACATTGGCCGGAGTGAAACTCGATTCTCTAATTAGTGCTTCCGCCTGATTAAAACCCCGTTCATACAGCCGTTCTTCGCTTAAAGGGATCGGAACAAGGAGATCATGGTCAATCTTCTGAAGTTTTTCTTGAACCGATGCGGCGAATACTTTCGAAAGTAAATAATCACCGCGAAACTTATAACGGGCAATCACTTCTTTCATAAAATCATTGTAGTTATAAATGGAAATATTTTTTTCAAGGAAGCCGCGCCACTCCGAATCTTCTTCCCAGCGAACACAGTCGTAGCAAAGATCGTTTTGACGGTATTGCGATTCGAGGAGTTCAAAAGGCCGATTGCACATCCGGCATGTTTCACCGTCGATAACAGAGAATTGGCTCAAACATGATTCGCATACAATATCTTTCGTTTCTTTTTCAAATAACACCTGCCAGCCTGTAACCGGCACAATTTCCTCATGGCAAATGAAACATAAGTCATTCTGAAAAATGTTCATCCATCTATCAGCCCCATTTTTCTCGCCTCTATATTCATCCAAACAATCTGGTTTCTCGCTTTCACCATCGCTTTTGTTTTTCCGTAATGAAAAAAAGTAATGGCGCCGTTCGGGAAATCGGCGCTCCGTCCTACCCTGCCGGCAATTTGGACAAGGGCGCTTTCCGTAAAAATTCGATCCTCCGCACCTAATACGGCTACATCAATGTTTGGGAACGTCACCCCTCTTTCGAGAATGGTTGTCGTTAATAAAAGAGGAATTTCTTTGTTTCGCATCGCCTGAACTTTTTTCTTTCGCTCGGGGTCTTCAGCATGGACCGATTGAATATCGGGGTGAAGTTTTTGAAGGAGTGGAAGGATTTTTTCCATCAATTCGATTTGCGGAACAAACAATAACGATTGTTTTTTGCTATGGAGGCGTTTTTCAATCCATCGGAGTACATGATCGGGCAGACGATTCTTTTTCAAATGCTTTTTCCAGCTGCCGCACCAGACAAATTCCGGGACGGGCAGCGGATGGCGGTGATAGCGTGCCGGAATCGTCACAAAGTTTCTTTTGCCGAGGCGGCACTCTTTCTGCCATTTTTCGTGCGGGGTAGCGGTAAGATAAATCATAGAGGAATGTGGCTTTCTTGCCTGCTTGACTGCATATTGCAATGTTTTATCAACCGAATAGGGAAAGGCGTCGACTTCATCGAGGATAACCGTATCAAAGGCCTTGTAAAAGCGAAGAAGCTGATGGGTAGTTGAAATGGTCAACGGGGCGTATAGATGGCGGTCTTCGCTTCCTCCGTAAAGGGAAGCAACAGGGATTTCGGGAAAAACAGCTTTTAAACGCGGGGCAAGTTCGAGGACGACATCGGTTCTCGGAGTCGCGATGCAAACCCGTTTTCCGGCTGAAAGCGCTTCGTTTATACCTGCGAACAAGACTTCTGTTTTTCCGGCGCCGCAGACGGCCCAAACAAGAAGGTCTTCATTATTTTTTACTGCTGAAACTACTCTTTGCGAGGCTGTTTGCTGGCCTTCAGAGAGTGTTCCGGTCCAAACTAACGGCGAATCGAAAAGGTTCGTCTTGAAATCGGGGCCAGTCCAGCTGATAAGCGGCGTACACGCACTGATCCTGCCCATCATGATACAGCTGCGGCAGTAAGTGCATTCCTCATGGCAGCGGGCACAAGGAAAGATGGCAAACATGCGGGGATCGTTGTTGCCGCACCGATAGCAAATTGTGAGTTTTCCGTTTATTTCGAGACCTTTTCGGTATAGCACATACCCATTTTCATAATGTTCTTGAATTTCAGCAATTGTGAAAGGAAGGTCGTCAATTAAAAGTTGTTTTCCGGTTAGGATCCTTGGAAGCTCTTTGTTAGGAGAAAAAGACGGATTGAAAGGTTTCGCCTGGAGATTTTCATAGCTGGATATTGGAAGAGTACTGACGGGTGTTGCGAGACAGTGGGAAGGAATGAGCTTGTTTTCGATTATTGCAAACCGCAAAAGAACACCTCCTATACATGTCATTAATTCTCATTTGGGCTGGCCGCTTTTGTCCGTTTTCCCAACAGTTCAATCGCACCGCGGTGCCGGTCAATAACAACTTCTAAATATTTAAATTGGCTGCGGGTTTCAATCCTTGTGTTATCAATTTCTCTCATCATGCTGCCATAATAAAAGGCGATTTCTTTCCGCATTTCTGCCTGTTCAGTCTTGATTGTACCTATTTCATTCCTCATTTCAGACTGTTCTATCTTGATCGCACCGGTTTCTTTACGCATTTCGCCCTGTTCGACTTTGATTACATCAATTTCTTTTCGCATTTCAGCCTGTTCAGCTTTGATTTCTCCAATTTCTTTTCGCATTTCAGCTTGATCAGTCTTGATCGCGCTGATTTCTTTGCGCATTTCACCTTGTTCAACTTTGATTTCTCCAATTTCTTTTCGCATTTCAGCTTGATCAGTCTTGATCGCGCTGATTTCTTTGCGCATTTCACCTTGTTCAACTTTGATTTCACCAATTTCATTCCGCATTTCTTTTTGTTCATGGGCAAATTCATCAAACCGTTTATTCATTTGCTCCATGAATTGTTTTAATAATGCTTCCATTGTTCTCACCTCACTTTTACCATAGTATAGCACATGATGCGCCTCGAGAGATGCGTCAACAAATACTAAATTTCGACAAAAAAACACCGCCCTGACTTTGACAGAACGGTGCATACTTTGATTTTTTCACCCAGCAAAGAAGTGGCAAGCTTGGCAACAAGTTTGAGCAGACGATGATTTTTTCACGAAGCCCAAGCAACAGTAAAAGTAATGAAGCCGGGCATCAAATTTGTGCATACTTTTTAAACAAATAAGCAACTTGCAGCCGGGTAAGTGGAACACACAATTACTTCTTTACCCAGCCAAGCCCCATTGCACCTTCACCGAGATGCGTTCCGATTACCGGACCAAAATAGCTGATCAAAAATTCAATGTTCGGAAACTGTGCTTCCAGTTCTGCTTTCCACTCTTTCGCTTCTTTTTCGCGGTTGGCATGAATGATGACTGCTTTATATGCCGCTCCGCTTTTTACATCTTCTTCAAGCAGTTCGACAATCCGTTTCATCGCTCTTTTGCGCGTGCGGATTTTTTCAAACGGAACAATCACCTTATCAACGAAATGCAATAGCGGTTTTACTTGAAGAAGGCTGCCGATTAATGCCTGGGCGCTTGACAGCCTGCCGCCCCGCTGCAAGTGGGATAAATCGTCTACCATGAAATAAGCGCGGCTGGATTGCTTCATTTCATTCAGTCTCGCTAATATATCTTGAGGATCTTTCCCGCGGTCCGCCATTTCAGCAGCCTCCAAAGCATAAAAACCTTGAACCATACAGCTGATTTCAGAGTCGAATGGGTAAACCTTGATATCGTCAACCATGTTGCCAGCTGCAACAGCACCCTGGTATGTTCCGCTTATGCCGCTCGATAAGTGAATGCTGATCACTGCATCGAATTCTTTTGCCAGATTTTCAAACAGTTCCACAAACTGTCCAACTGGCGGCTGGGAAGTTGTTGGAAGCTCTCTGCGCTTCACTTCTTCGTAAAACTGTTCTGCGCTAATCTCAATTTCTTCCTGGTAGGATTCATTCCCAAAAATCACGCTTAACGGGATCATATATATGTTGTATTTTTCGCGCAAATCCTTTGGGATGTAAGCCGTACTATCAGTGACAACCGCTGTTCTCATAATAATAGTACCTTCCTTATTATTTTTCTCTACTATTATCATATTTTTCATTTTAAATGAAATTCTTTTAATTTGCATATAAAAAAGAGATAACGGGTATTAGTTTTGAAAGTATGTGAACCGGTTCAATCGATTAATGACCCACTTTCTGGAATTTATGATCCGGTTCTCATTCTTTATTCGCCGGCTTCGTTGATTTCACCCGCAAGCAAATAATTCGAAATACGCCGCTATCGCGAAAAAAGACGAGGCTGTCTCGACAGCCTCGCCTTCATGTTTTATTCATTTGAATAAAAAATGTGTCACCTGCTGCCTTACATCAACCTATTGATGTACAACAACTGCACGTTCCACCGTACTACCGTACTTCAACCCAGCCGTTTTTAATCGCAACTACAACGGCCTGGGTACGGTCATTTACATTCATTTTTTGCAGGATGTTGCTGACGTGGTTTTTCACGGTTTTTTCACTGATGAACAACGCTTCCCCGATGCCGCGGTTGCTTTTTCCGTCTGCCAAAAGCTGAAGCACTTCACACTCGCGGCGTGTCAATAAATGAAGCGGGCGGCGAATTTCACCGTTGAACGGGTATGATTCTCCGTTTACGGTTTCTGTTGCCAGCCTGCGGTACTCTTTCACTAAATTGTGAGTAACCTTCGGATGGATATAAGAGCCTCCTTCAGCTACTACCTTAACTGCTTCAACGAGAGCATCGGCATCCATTTCCTTCAGAAGGTAACCGCTGGCACCTGTTTTCAAAGCATGTGTCACATAGTTTTCATCATCGTGAATAGATAAAATAATGACGCGTGATTCCGGAAATTTCTCAATTAATTGGCGTGTTGCCTCGATGCCATTTATATGTGGCATATTAATATCCATAATGACAACATCAGGTTGATATTGTTCAACGAGATGAATGGCATCTTTTCCATCATCGCCTTCAGCCACAACTTCAAATGTTTTTTCAAAATCTAATATTCGTTTTACCCCTTCTCTAAAAAGCTGGTGGTCATCAATAATCACAATTTTGGTAGTCAATCCATACGCCTCCCTTGTTCTTTCGGTTATCTCTCTTGTCATTTCATTGGTACTTGTATGATGATAACCGTACCGGCACCTATTTTCGAATGAATCGAGATGTCGCCTTCAAGCAGCTCTACCCGCTCCTTCATACCGAGGATGCCAAACGATTCAGGCTTCTTCTCATTTGTATCAAAACCTTTTCCATTATCCTTGATCACAACGTTTATGTGTGCCTTGCTGATCTCCAATTTCACTTCAATATCACTTGCATCAGCGTGCTTCAAGGCATTTTGGACGGATTCCTGCACAAGGCGGAAAAGTGCAACCTCGTATTTTGCTGGTAATCTTTTATCTTCACCTAAGTTAGTAAAATGAATCTTTGTTTTATTATGATATTCTTCGATTGTCTGCAAATATTTTCTGAGGGTAGGAACAAGTCCAAGGTCGTCAAGTGCCATTGGGCGCAAATCGTAAATGATTCGCCGGACCTCGTACAAGGCAGATCGAACCATCCTCTTTAAATTGCGGATTTCATCAATCGCTTCTTGTGCACTTCTTTCCTTATAAATGCGTTCGATTAAATCAGAGCGCATCATCACATTGGCAAGCATTTGCGCCGGTCCGTCATGAATTTCTCTGGACAATCTTTTTCTTTCTTCCTCTTGGGCCTCGATAATTTTCAAGCCAAAATCCTGTTTTTGTTTCGCATTTTCCAGCACTTCTCCCATTTGCTTTAAATCACTCATTAAATAATTTAAAACAATGGTTATTTGCGAAATAAGATGATCTGCCCGTTCAATCGTCTCCGTAAGCCCGACGAGCCTTCGTTCAATTTCATCCCTGCGCTGCCTCAGCTGTTTTTCCAACTGCCGATTCATCGAAAGGTCCATTTGAAGATTGTGCGCCTTTTCATAAGCATCCCGAACCTCAGCTTCTGTATAATCTTTAAAGTGCATGCTTACTTCTGAAAGGCGCTTTCTTGCAAGGCGGGCTTGAGCTTCAAGCTTGTCCCCCTCGGCAATTGTTTGAAGAACCATTTGTTTTACTTCTTTTAGCTCATCAGACAGAGTTTCATAGTCTTTGCGGCATTGCTCGCCGATTCGAAAAATCTCATTTTTGCTGCTCACAACTGTGTCAATCATTTTTTCAAGAATTTGATCGAGCGTTTTTGTATCAAATTTTATTGTTTTCATAAATATTCCTCCAAGGGTAAAAAACCCTTTCGGCTTGTACTTATTTTAGCGTGAAAAAATGGAATATACTATCTTTGCTGTGAGAAAACTTTTACAAAACAGCTTAATTTCGGCCAAAAGGCACAGTTTTGCATATTTCCCATAAGTCTTTTATCCTATATAATTATGATGAATTATGACATTTATGACAGTTTATATTCCTGGATAAAATATTATTTTGAAATAATATTTTTACACTCTTAGATTATTTTTTATTATACCATGACAAAAATCGTGCTATATTAAAGTTTCTTTACAATGCGATAAAAAGTAAATGAAAAGATTTTTGTCGATTATAATAAATAAAGGTTGAATTTTACGATACTGCCAGAAAGGAGCGATTTAAAGGTGCTGCCCTATTACTATACAGTCAAAGGATACGGCGAACATGAAATAGTCATTGAAAAATCCCGTTTTATCGCACACGTTTCCCGTGCCGAAACGGAAGAAAAGGCACAGGAATTCATACAATCAATTAAAAAAAAGCATTGGAATGCAACCCATAATTGTTCAGCCTATCTGATCGGCGAGAACGACCAGATTCAAAAAGCAAATGACGACGGAGAACCGAGCGGCACTGCCGGCGTCCCCATTCTCGAAGTATTAAAGAAGAAAAAATTAAAAGATACTGTTGTTGTCATAACCAGATACTTCGGCGGAATAAAATTAGGTGCAGGCGGACTGATCAGAGCATACGGCAAAGCAACCTCTGAATGCATCGAAGCGACGGGTGTTGTTGCCAGAAAACTGATGCGGGTCATGCATACAAAAATTGATTATACATGGCTTGGAAAAATTGAAAACGAACTCCGAACCTCTGTCTATACAATCAAAGAAATCCATTATGCCGATAAGGTCGAAATTGAAACATTTGTCGAAGAAGGCCAAATAAATGCATTTTCCGATTGGATGATTGAATTGACAAACGGCCAGGCAGAAATCCGTCAAGGTAAAATGCTTTATTTGGAGGAACCGGTTTAAACCTTCATAATAATTTAATATTTACGAAAGCTTTAATTTTCGATAAAATTAATTGTCGACTTTATAGCAAAAAAGAACTAAACCAATTCATAAAAGTAGGGATAAAAATGTCTGTTACAAGATCTGTAAGGAGGAAAAAGAAAAAACGGCGCTTCTTGCGCTTGTTTGCATTGTTTTTCGTCTTTAGTTTTATTGGAGGCGGATCTTATTTTGCATACGATATTTTACACAATGCCAAGAAAGCATCAAATAATATTTTCCAAGAATTAGATAGAAATAAAATTCCAAATCATAGAGAAGAAGAAATTAAGATTACGAAGGATCCTTTTACGATTCTGCTAGTCGGAATTGAAGACCAGGAAGGCGGAGAAAGATCGGATGTCCTTATGCTGGCTACAGTCAATCCGAAAACAGAAGAAGTTTACCTTCTAAGTATCCCGAGAGACACAAGAACATATCTCCCTGAGGTTGGATATGAAACAAAAATCAACCATTCATACAGCAACGGCGGAATTGAAGCAACAATTAATGCCGTCACCGAACTGCTTGATGTCCCGATTGACTATTTTATTACTACTAATTTTCAAGGGTTCGAAGATATTGTAGATACACTGGGCGGAGTAACTGTAGATGTTCCTTTTACTTTTAAAGCACAGCTGACAGATAGCTTAAAATGGAAAACATTCTATGAAGGTGAAATGAACTTAAACGGAAATGAAGCTCTAGCTTATGTCCGAATGAGAAAAAAAGATCCAAAAGGCGATCTTGGCAGAAACGAACGGCAACAGCAGGTTATTAAAGCGATTGTTGATAAAGGAACTTCCTTCTCTTCTATTCCGAAAATTGATGACGTTATGGAAGATTTGGGGGAAAATGTGAAGACCAACATCCCTCCTTCAAAGTTTGCAAGTTTTATACAGTTATATTCAAAAATAAAGAATTCAAACATTAAACACTTAGCCCTGGAAGGATATGATGAATATATCGACGGTGTGTATTATTATATTCCTTCTGAAGAGTCAATAATTGAAGTCAGCTCCAAATTAAAAAATTCTCTTGATTCTTCTACATATACAGCCGAAGACCACTCTTCCCAAGATGATCAAGTTACAAGTGAAAATGAAAATAATTGGTAAATGAATCTATTAGGGTCAGACCCATATGAGAGAGGTCTGGCCCTTTTTCTATGATTTTTTTCCATAGTAGAACTTTCTTCCGATTGGAACATTTGACATTTTTCGATACAATAGGTAAAGAACGAAAATAATGTCGACGGAGGGATAACGTGAAAAAATTTCTTGCTTCTTCGGTTCTGGCGACTGCTGTGTTGTTTCCTGTCCTCGTGAACGCGGAAGAGCTGAATTTTCCGGCTAATATGACGGTAGGCCAAAAAGTAGAAATACGAAAGGGGCTACTGAGAGTTATCCGATAGTTTCATCGATTTCAACAGGCCAGAATGTGACTGTAATTGACAAATTCACTAATTCATTTGGTGAAACATGGTATCGCGTAGATTTAGGGAATGTGAAAGGCTGGGGACCGGCAGATCACTTCATAACAGCAAGTAGTAGCGGAATTCAGGTAGGCAAAGAAGCAATGATCAATAGCGACAACGTCAACGTAAGAAAAGGAGCGACTACTTCATATGAAGTAATTGCGAAACTATCAAAAGGCAAAATTGTTAAAGTGATTGATAGTTTTAAAAACAAAAGCAATGAACTGTGGTATCGAATTGAAACCGGTTCGATCAAAGGCTGGGTGTACAACGAGTTGCTGTCTCCTAAACCTGAAGCAAACCCCGCTCCTTCTGCAGCAGCAACTGTAAAAACTGTCCAGGTCGATAAAACCGCTGTAAGAAGAGGAGCATCTGATACATATAAAGCAGTAGCATATCTCGTAAAAGGCCAAAAAGTTGCGATCATTGATGCATTTAAAAATTCTAAAGGAGAAACGTGGTACCGAGTGGATTTAGGATCAGTCCGGGGCTGGGTGACAGAAACTGCTTTTAAACCATCAAGCCTTCCTCCTGCTCCTAACACTACTGTTGCAACAAAATATGTCGGAACGAAAAACGCCGCACTCTATGCAGGTGCTTCTTTCCAATATAAAGTGAAAGAGAGACTTGCCTATAACAGCAAGGTAACCGTCTTAAGTGAATATGTTAATTCATTAAATCAAACATGGGTTCAAATTAAAACCTCGACAGGTAAAACAGGTTGGACGCCTGAATATGAATTAATCTCTTCAAAAAATGACTTGCAATATGTATATGCTATGAATAATGCAGTAATCCGAAGAGGTGCAGGGGCGAACTATTCTGTATCCGCTTATTTAAAAGTGAACGATCAGCTTATCGTATTGCAAGAATTAAATGGCTGGTTAAATGTCGAAACTCTCGGCGGAAAGAGAGGATGGATAGACAAATCACTCACCTCAACCGTTTCTATGAAAAGGCTGATTTCGCCTGCTGTACAGACTATTGACGGAGATCAGCATTTAATATGGAAAAAAACAAGTAACTTTAAATTATCATATTCTATACTTTCTTCTAACCGCTTAAAGCTTTCCGGCGGATTTACAGAAGTTCAAGTGCCATCTGCTAAAATAGAAGGAATCAGCTCAATCGATTCGTCAGGTGTCATTACCTTTGAACCGGGGTATACATTTACAATTAGAAATTATCCGGACAAAGTTACGATTAAAATTATTCCAAATGGTTTAGTCGGCAAAAAGATTATCGTGGATGCCGGCCATGGCGGAAAAGATACAGGAGCAGTTGGTCCGACCGGTTTAAGAGAAAAAGATGTGAATCTCGCTACAGCATTGCTTTTAAAAGCTGAATTGGAGAAAAAGGGAGCCATCGTCACCTTGACCCGGTCAACGGATATTTTTCTCGAACTCCAGGAAAGAACAGCGATTGCGAATGCTTCCAATTGCGATGCGTTTATCAGTATTCATGCCGACTCTTTTTCTTCTACCTCAAGAGGAACAACTACTTACTATAATACAACGGTAAACTTTAACGGACCAAAAAGCAGAAAACTGGCGGATGCGATCCAGGAGAATATGATTTCCTCAATGGGAACTTACAATCGCGGTGTGAAAGAACAAGAATTCTATGTTAACAGAATGAACCAACTTCCAAGTATTTTAGTGGAACTTGCTTTCATTTCCAATCCTAATGAAGAAAAATTGCTTCGTTCTACTGATTTCAGGAAAAAAGCAGCAGTCGGGATTACGAAAGGACTCGAAGAATATTTTACAAATTTCTAAATTCTTGCATTCTATTTCCTATCCTATCTTAATATGGTAATCTACTAATGGAAAAATGATTTGGGATTGTGCATTTCTCTCTTGCCCAAATCATTTTTTTCTAATCATCAATCAGGAGGTTTTTTTAAAAAATGAGCCGTATTAAAAAAATTGTCGCTGCCGGTGCATTAACATTAGGGATTGGAGCAGGAGCGTATATGTTCACGCCTAAAGGCATGGACGCTGCCAGCAACGTGGTTTTAGCGAGTGTTGAGTGGGTAACATCTCAAATTAATCCTATGAAAACAAAAATAGCCGATTTAGAGTCAAAAGTTGCTTCTCAGCAGCAAGAAATAAACAATTTGAAAACGCAAATATCTAAAATAGGGAATCCTCCAGCGAATGGACAATTGCCATCAACCGTTTATACGGTTAAGAGTTCTGTAACCATACATTCAGGGGCAGCAAAAAATTATAAAGTAATTGCAACAAAACCTGCGGGATCAGCACTAAAGGTGATCGGTTCTTTTCATGCCTCTACCGGGCTATGGTATCGTGTAGAAATTTCTTCTACAGTAAAAGGATGGGTTTTCTCCGGCGATGTTTCAACATCGAAACCATCAGCCTCTGGACCAACCCAAGTTATTGCAACGGGTGATGTTCAACTGCGCAGAGGTGCATCTACCAGCTATTCAACCATTCAACTCATTAAAAAGGGAACAACTTTAAAATACATTCAAACTTTTGTTAATGCAAAGGGTGAAACCTGGTATAATGTTGAAACCTCATCAGGTGTTAAAGGCTGGATCTTTGGCGGCCTTGGCGAGGTGAGGTAAATTGAAAAAAATAGTTTATTTGTTTAGTATTTTGCTAATCATTAGTACTTTTCCATCGTTCGCAAAAGCAGCGGAACCGGTTCGCTATCCAAATGAAGTGAATGTGTCTGTTTACTTGTCAGATAACTTTACAATTACTTTAAATGGTACATATCAGTTGTATAACAAAGATTCCGGCGGTGAAACGATCATCCCTCAAGGTACGGTTTTAACAATAAAAAAAGATAGCACGGAAATTACTGTCAGCTACACCGGCTTCAGCCAAAAATCAGCAAAAGGTTTTGATTTGCAAGAATTGGCCGGCAGCATCCTGTCAATTGCAAAAGTAAGCAACGGTTTATCTTACCGCGGAAGCTTTTATCTTAAGCCTAATGGAAGCAAGACGGAATTAATTAATATCCTTGATATGGAAGACTATTTAAAAGGCGTTGTTCCGAGTGAAATGCCTGCCTCTTGGCCAAAAGAAGCGCTTAAAGCGCAAGCCATTGCTGCCCGAAGCTATGCAGCCAATACTATGATGCTTACAAGCACAGCGGCCAGTCAGGTTTACCGTGGATATACAGCAGAGGACCCCCGTACAAATGAAGCCATTAAAGAAACGGAAGGATTGATGGTTAAATACAACGGAAAACCAATTCAGGCATTCTTCCATTCAACAAGCGGCGGAAGAACAGCGAATGTCGGCGACGTTTGGAATTCAGACCAAAAATACTATCCATACCTTGTTTCAGTAGAGGATCCTTATGAATCATCTCCATACAGCAATTGGAGCGTCACTTATTCCGCTGCTGATATACTTAAATCATTCGGTTTTACAAATAGTTCTACTGTCCTTAATGAGATTACCCTTTCAAAAACCGGAGCGAACGGAGAAGTCAGAGGAGTTACAGTGAAAACCTCATCCGGTGATAAAACGATAACCGGAAATGAGTCTGCTATCAGAAAACTTTTCCCGCTCCAAAGCGCAAGCCATTATAATTCTTTATATTCAAACTGGTTTGACATAAAAGTATCTAAAGCGCAAAGTGATTTATCTGTCCAAACTGCAAGCGGTACTGTTCCTTTATCTCAGTTAAAGGGGCAGACGGTCCAAACAACAAATGGCCAGATTGCTTTAACAGATTCTAAAGTTTCAATCCAGACATCTTCAGGTACGATTACGAATGAAGGAACAGGAATTATTTCTGTCACCTTGAACGGAAAAGGCTGGGGGCACCGGGTTGGAATGAGCCAGTATGGTGCGAAAGGATTTGCAGAAAAAGGCTGGAAAGCAGAACAAATTCTCGCCCATTATTTTAAAGGGACAACGGTATCGAAATAAGGAAGTCCGTGCGTTCACCTTCGCGCCCGGACTTTTTTTGTTCCTATAATGGAATGAAGGCTTATAAATGTGATTGACGGCTCATATATCGGAATGAAGGCTCATTTATCTAAACGAAGGATCATAAATTTAAATAAGGGCTCATATATGAAAATAAAAGCTCATATATTTAAATAAGGGCTCATTTATCTAAACAAGGGCTCATAAATGAAAATAAAGGCTCGTAAACGAAATGAAAGACTAAAAAAAGCATCAGGTTTACCGCCCGATGCTTTTATTTTTGCGCGTCTTGAATATTTTCCAGCAATTCATCCACAATACTCTTCCAAGAATATTGCTCAATGGCAAGCTTTCTTCCATTTTGGCACATTTGTTCATATTCGCTTTTCGAAACGTTCATAAGCTCGCTTGCTGCTGAAGCAATCCCTTCCGGATTCTCCGGAGGGGCAATTTTACCGCACTGATATTCTTCCAATATGGCGGCACTTTCTCCGTCGCCGCAATATAAAACAGGCGTTCCGGTAGAGATGGCAGGAAATATTTTTGAAGGCCTTGCACCTTTAAATAATTCAATATTTCGCAATGAAACAATACTATAATCAGCAATCGAAAACATTCTCGGCATTTCGGAAACGGGAACAGAACCGTAGAAAGTAACATTATCAAGCTTAAGATCTTCCTTCAGCTTTAACAGCTTCTCCCTCTCCTGGCCGTCGCCGACAAACAAGAAATGAGCATCCGGCTCCCGTTCCTTTAATAAAGAAGCAGCTTTTAATACAGAATCCAACCCCTGTGCATATCCGAGAGTGCCTGCATACATAAAGACTTTCTTATTCTCAATGCCTATTTCTTTTAATAACTCCTCATCTTTTGGAATCGGATGAAAAGTATCCGTATTTACTCCATTCGGTAAAAGAAATACGTCTTTCTCATTTTTCCCTTTTCGAATCATGTAATCTTTAATTCCTTCAGTTGCCGCCGCTATTTTCCACGATTTTTTATAAAGGAAATTTTCAAGACATTCGGCCATTCGAATAAACGCTTTATTTTTCAGAATCCCCAGTTCCACAGCGGACTCAGGCCAAATATCAGCTACATTGAATACAAACTTTGACTTTTTAATTTTTGCCCCTAAATAGCCTGTGATCCCAAGGAATAAAGGAGGAGAATTGCAAATAATCACGTCAGTGGGCTTTGATTTAAAAATAGAATAAAACGCACTAAACGTAAATGAAAAATAGGAAGCTAACCTTTTCCAAAAACTTCCTTTTGGCGACGGATAGATCCATGACCGATGAACCGGTATCCCGTCCCAGTCTTCAAATAAATAAAACATTCCTCTATATTCTTCAGGAATAACTCCCTTTGGATGATGAGGAAAAGCTGTAAGTACTTCCACCTGATGGCCTCTTTTAATGAGTTCTTTGCTTACTTCATAAACCCTTATTTGCGGTGCACCTGTTTCAGGGGGAAAATGCTGACACAAGTAGATAACTCTCATTTTCCCATCTCCATTATTCTTGAATAATTTTTTTAATATACGCTTCCAGTTTATCCTTTAACTCCGGCCGCTTCAAGGCAAAATCGATTGAGGCTTGAAGGAATCCAAACTTATCCCCTACATCATACCTTTTCCCTTTTATAATGTAGGAATAAATAGACTCTCTTCCAAGCAAGCTGTCGATTGCATCTGTTAACTGAATCTCGCCTTTTTTGTCGGGCATTACTTTCTCAAGCATTTCAAAAATAGCCGGAGTTAAAATATAACGCCCGACGATTGCCTGAGTGGACGGTGCTTCCTCCACAGCCGGCTTTTCAACGAGGCTGTTTACCTTGTACAGTTCGCCTTGCTGGCCTGAATAATCGACAATTCCATACTTATTCACTTCTGTAAGAGGAACTTCGTTGCATCCAAGAATACTAGATTGAACGTTATTAAATTGGTCAATCATTTGGCGCAAAGCCGGAACTTTACTGTCAATGATATCATCGCCAAGCAGAACGGCAAACGGCTCATTTCCGATAAATTTCTTTGCACATAAAACAGCATGTCCGAGGCCAAGCGGTTCTTTTTGGCGAACATAATGAATATCTACCATGTTTGAGATATTCTCAACGATCTCAAGCATGTCATTTTTTCCTGTTTTTTTGAGAAGCATTTCCAGCTCAACCGATTTATCAAAATGATCTTCGATTGCCCGTTTGTTTCTTCCGGTAACGATAATAATATCCTCTATTCCGGATTGAACCGCCTCTTCGATAATATACTGAATAGTAGGCTTATCAACAATTGGCAGCATTTCTTTCGGCTGGGCTTTTGTTGCAGGCAAAAACCGGGTTCCAAGCCCTGCTGCAGGTATGACTGCTTTTTTAATCATGACTTCATCCCCCTCTGCAATGTTTCCTCATACAAGTGTAGCATTCCATTTGCGTTATCAATCCAGTTATAGTGTTCCTTCACATGTTCAATTCCTGCGGAACCCATGTCCTTTCTTTTTTGGGGCTCCTCAATTAATAGGCTAAATGCTCTGGCAAGTTCCAAATGGTTTTCTTTCGGGACAACAAACCCTGTTTTCCCATCGAGAACAACCTCAGGAAGCCCTCCAACATTTGATACAACAACAGGAACTCCGCAGGCCATGCTTTCTACCGCTGCAACTCCAAAACTCTCGCTGTCCTCTGTGGAAGGAACTGCAAAAATATCCATTTGATTAATGTACTCAGGAACACGGTCATTAGGCACCCGTCCGGTAAAGGTGGCCACATGGCTGATTCCAAGATCCTTTGCTAACTGTTCATACTCTGAACGCTGCGGGCCATCGCCGACAATGAGCAGATTTGTGTTCGGATTTGTTTCAAAAATTTTTGCAAATGCTTTTATTAAATCAGCAATTCCATATTTGTCCGAGAGCGCTTTAACCGTTCCTATCGTGATTCTCTCTTCAGATTTAGGTCCTTCTATTGGGCGGAATTTATTTAAATCGACTCCAAATGGCGTCACAAAAATCTTCTTATTTGTATATTTGTTCGTTTCCTTCGCCATGATATGGCTTGTCGAACAAATGACATCAGCCTTTCCAAGTGTATATTCAACAATTTTGCGGTTAAGGCTGCCTTGCCGGGGAAATTGAAAAATATCTCTTCCCCATACAGAAACATAGTAAGGATGATAATTGGCTAAAGCACCGATATATCCATAGCTTGATACGTAATGAGCATGAAAGATATCAGGCTTAAATTGTTTGAGCATTTTCTTTAAAGAAAATACACTCGAAAAATAAGATAATTTCCCGGGTAATAGCTTAGGAAGTACATATGTGTCGACTTCTTGTGCATTTTCTTCCGAATAATGATCAGAAAATGTCACTACCTTTACGTCAATTCCTTTATTTTTGTAAAACAAAGCCCATTTATGCGTGTGTATCGACTTGCTTGGAGCTAGTAATAAGACTTTCATATTTCCTCCTTTAACAGGACACTTGCAACTTTCTCGACTCTGGCTGCCCACGAGTGATTTTCAATAAACGTTTCCTTTATGTTCTCCCGGTAAAGTCCAGCATTTTTTATCATCGTTAAAATGGCTTCTGCCATTGAATTTGGCTCATCCTTGCAAATCACACCGAAACCGTCTCTATTGATGATTTCCTCTTGGGCAGAACAATTTGTAGCGACAACAGGCAATTCATTTGAAAGGTATTCCACCAGCTTTACCGGAACCGAAAAATCATTGTACGTACTTTTAAACCGGGGAATAAAAGCAAAGTCCATCTCTTGATAGAGCTTATTTAAAGCTTCTCCGCTCATGTGCTTTACAGTTACATTCAAATTTTTGAGCCTTTCCTTTTTGGCGCCGGGAAGTTTTTCATATTCATCTTGCCGGCACACGACCGTTAAATCACAAACCTGTTTCTCTTTGTTGACGATCTCCAAGGCATCAAGAAGTAAAAACAGGCCGTAATCCTCATTGTTTATGCCGCCTACATAAATTCCCTTTCCCGTTTGTCCGGAAGAATGGTTTTGTACATTTTCCCGCTTTTTTCCTCCGGGAGGCAAAGCAACCTTTTTTCGATTAATCTCTACAAAATTGCCCATCGCTTCACTTGGAAGAAAAATTACATGGCAATATTTTTCATAAAACTTTTCTTCCAACCGGTAAATCGTCTTCATAATATGCTTTTTAACGCCTTTTAAAGGGTAAAGTTCATCAAATTTCCAATATACGTCACGATAGAAAACACCAACCGGTATATTCCTTTGTTTTAAAAATTTCATGACCTTTAAGTCAACAAAAGGCTTTTTCGGGATATGGTTTGCATCTGTTAACCATAAAGGGATTGTTTGATTTTCCATATAACAAAACAATAGATCATCAAGCTTCCCTTGTTTCTTCCATCTCTCGAATTGCTGATCTCTGTCTTCCGAAGAACCGGACAGCAATAAAATTTCAATGCCTTGTTGACTTCCCCACTCTAAAAAAGCATTGTAGATTTCTTTCGGGCGAAGCTTTGAACCGCTATTTGCATTTTCAGCTATTTGGAAAGGGTAATAAAGCAAAACTGATCTCATATGATATCTCCTCGTCTATTTCCCTCTTGATCATTTTTTTAACCAAAGATTGGCCAGATCAATGCGGATTCGTATAAATAATAAAATACCGGCGAATAAACAAGTGACAAAAATCCAAATCGGATTAAATAAGAAGTCTGTAAAGCCTCCAACCAAAGTTCTCGGAATGTTTACCGTAAAATAAATAAATAAACTTAAAAATACAGGGTTTTTCGGAAGCCTGATAAAGGATATATATAGTATTTGAACAAGCACTGCTACATAAAGCGTTCCGGCTAATATCCCAAGATAACCAAAGTTTGCGTAGGCCTCGGCAATAAACAATGTATTTAAGACCCCGGCTGTCCCTTCCTCGATTTTTTCCGGAAAGACGGTTGCCATGACGAGCCTTGCAGAACGAACGTGATCCATGCCAAACATTTCAACAATTGTTGCAGGCATGCTGCTTCCATTTAAAAACGGAAGCGATTTCCCAAAAATATCGAGGTGAAGAAATGTCGGTGCAATTTGCGCAAAAATTAATCGTCCGATCGGTCCTTTATTATAAGAAAAATAAGATTCTAAATCGGTTACACCTTGAATGACAATATACATGCTTACCAATACGATGGCGCCTGCCGTTCCCCAAAGAAACAGCCTTTTCCAGGAAAACTTCATTCTGCCAACATAAAGGCGCAGCAACAGAAACATAATTAAATAGAAGAAAATAGGCGATTTTGCCAGGTCATATATATTAATAAGGATAGAACCGGCAAAAAGACTGAGGAATAGCAGCTTCCATTTAATTTGATTCGTTTTTACTGAATAAACATATGCAATAAACGACAAGAGCGGAGTTAACGCAATGGCAAAAATATTTCTGACAATATAGTTGCCTCTAAAATTCCGCTGAGCTTCAACCCTTAGTTCACCGGGAGATAAATCGCTGTTTCCTATCAATATCTCTAAAATAGGGATTTTAGGAGTCTTTAAAAAAGTATAAGCGATAGCTGCAAGAGAAATAAATGCAAGGCCTGCGAAAATTAGGAAAAATTCGTTTTTTTCCTTAAAAGGCAGTTCGATCCTCTTCTCCAAGTAGCTTTTATACTCTTTCTCTGCATCAAAACCGGCCAATTTCGAAACGATGAACATGACCATTGGAAAGATGACTATGACGAAACTAATTGTATAAAAACCAATCCAACGGTATTCTTCATGCTTCAAATGGTTGATCATATAGTAATCGTCAATGCCGGCAGCAATGAACAAAGTGCCAATGTAACTGGAGATCAAAAAAGAGTAGTAAAAGATCATTGAAATCATATTCGGTTTTAAAAGGGACAGGCTTCCCGCGGCCTTTCTAAAAAAGAACACGGAAGCCCCTAATACTAATATCCAAATAATGAGATAGAGCATGATTTGCCCGCCTTTTATCTTTTTTCGATCAGTTCAGCTATTTTGAATGCTGCTTTCCCGTCACCAAATACTTCTTTATAAGATGGATGGACATTTTTCCGGACCGCAGAAAGGATTTTATTGACATCTGTACCAACAAGAATATTGGCATCTTCTTCAAGCGTTTCAACCCATTCGGTTTGTTCACGAACTGTTACGCAAGGTACTTCCATAAAGTAAGCTTCCTTTTGAACACCGCCCGAATCGGTAATAATCTTTTTCGCATTTGCTTCTAACGTAAGCATATCAAGATAACCAACAGGCTCAATAACTTTTAAATTAGGAATATCATCTAAACGAATTCCATAACTTGAAAGCTTGTTTTTCGTTCTCGGATGAATTGGCCAAACCTTAACCTCTTCAATCTGAGAAAAGGCCTCTAATATATTCTTCATATTTTGAACATCATCTGTATTTTCTGCCCGGTGTATGGTAATGAGATGATAATCTTTTTTAGTCAGGCCGTGTGTTTCCAGAATGTTCGATTTATCAGCTGCTAATCCACGGTTATATAAGACCGCATCATACATGACATCGCCGATATTAAAAACATTTCGTGTAATATTTTCGTTCCTTAAATTTTCAACTGCCGTATCTGTCGGACAGAATAAATATTCAGACACATGGTCAGTCATAATCCGGTTGATTTCCTCCGGCATTTTCTTATTAAAGCTTCGGAGTCCCGCTTCAATATGAATAACCGGGATGTGCAGCTTTGCTGCCGCGAGGGCGCCGGCCAGCGTGGAATTTGTATCACCGTACACCATCAAGTAATCAGGCTTTTCTTCTAAAATAATTTCTTCTATTTTTGCAAGCATTTCACCAGTCTGTTTGCCGTGGTTTCCGGACCCTACTCCTAAGTAATAATCCGGTTTCGGAATATTTAATTCTTCAAAAAAAATGTCGGACATATTGCTGTCGTAATGCTGGCCTGTATGGATAATAAGCTCTGTATACTTTTCTCTCAATACTCTGGAAACAGGTGCCGCTTTAATAAATTGAGGCCTTGCACCTAAAACCGTCAATATTTTCATAAAAGCCACCTCGCCGTTTAAAATTTTATTTCATTGTCTCTTTGCTAGCTTTTCTTCGTAAGTCCTTATCAATTCTGCTCATAGCAACAATCGCCAATACGTAGAACCAAGCAAGCAGCACATTAAGAAAACTTAACTCGTGCTCTTGTACAAAATTAATAAAAATAACAGCTGCAATCATATTTACAAATAAAAACGTCATTTTAGCAAATGACACAGGCACATAATATACTTTTTGGCTCTGCCTGAAAATAAAAACAACTGCAATCATATAGGCAATTACATAAGCCGCAACCGCTCCCCATATTGAAAATTGCGGAATGAGCACGATATTTAAAATTGTATTAATGACAGCTACGATTCCGAAGGTTACGGATATGACAGTTGTTTTCTTTGTAAAAAACAAGCCGGATGAAATGATTAAATAGTAAAAATTCAGGAATGTGGCTGCAGAGATTAAAGCGACATATTGATATGCTTCGTAATACTCTTTACCCAGTATGCCAATAACGTAAGGCATAATGGTTGCAATTCCCATAATTCCAAAAATGCCGATCAACAACAATCCAATGTAAATCTTTGCGAAAAGTTCAGGACTATTTTCTTTATCCTTTATAGACATAGAGTACGGCCTCCATGCCATTTGGACACCGCTTGTCAGCAGCGTAATAACGGTAGCAAGTCTCGTTGCAGCGTTATAAATACCAACTTCCTTAAGAGAGTGAAAGGCCTGCAGGAAAAAAACGCTTGCATTCGCAATGACCCAGAACGCCAAGGAAGCAGGAACAAGAGGTGCTGCGTACTTAATAATTTCTTTTAAAGAAGTGAAATTAATTTTAGGGACCAAATATTCCAGGCTAATGGATAAAAGCATCAGGAAAATGATTAAACTGCTGACGATTCTGCCTAATAAAACACCTTCCGGCGATTGGACCAAGTACTTTAAGAATAGATAGGACAGGACCGCTACAAGCAGCATCTTCCCAACCGTATAAAAAACGACTTTTTTTGTTTTAAAATCAAAACGCAGGACCATTAAAACAACAACATATACTGTATCAAGAAGTAAGACTCCAATACTTATGTACAATAGGCGCACATATCCGGAATCTTTAAAAAGAAGCTGTGATATCCACGGACCTGCAATGATAACAAGCAAGGCAAAGAAAGCAACAATAAACAGCCTGAAATACATAACGTCCCGGACATATTCAAGGCGTTTTTCTTTATCTTTTGTTTCAAAATAATAGAAAGATAAAGCAGAATCAGTCCCGAATATGATTAAAAACGAAAGCATTGCCGTCCAGTTATCAATAACGCCCAAAACCCCGTACTGCGCCGGGGGTAAAAAATTTGTATAGACAGGCAGCATGATAAAGGCGATCAATTTTGTACCGACATTCATAAATGCGTAAAGGAGCGAATCCGCTCCTAAACGCTTTATCTGTGCAAACACCTTATAACAGCTCCCGTTCGTCTACCATACGGACAAATTTTGCAGGTACCCCTTTAACAAGAGTTTTTGGCTCGGTATCTTTTGTCACAAGCGCGCCGGCCGCAACAAACGTTTCCTCATCAATCGTAATGCCCGGAAGAATAATCGAACCTCCGCCTACACGGGCACCCTTCTTCACGGTAGCACCTTTGATTTTATCGAATCTTTCTTCCGTTCTGCCCATATAATTATCATTTGTTGTCGTGACGCACGGAGCAATAAACACATGGTCTTCTAAAGTAGAATAAGCAGTAATATAGGAATTCGATTGAATTTTCGTCCTGTCTCCAATTTTTACGTGATTTTCAACAGTAACGCCTCGTCCGACAATCACGTAGCTGCCAATTTCAACATTCTCTCTTACGCTTGCAAGATCGGCAATTAATGTGTTCGAGCCGATATTTGCCCCTCTATACACGACGCAATTTGCTCCGATTGTTACATCTTCGCCGATTTTTAAAGGTGGAATTGAATCAGGAAGCTTTACCGTACTAGTTTTTGCCGGTTTTGGCGGTTTTCCGAGCACTGCACCGTCGGCTACAGTCGTGTTATCACCCATAACGGTTCCTTCATGAACAGTGACACGGTTGCCGATCACTACGTTTTTTCCAATTTGAACGCCTTTTTCGATTACTGAAAAATGCCCGACCTTTACGGAAGAATCGAGTTTCACGGAAGGATCGATATAATTCATAAATAAATCTCCCTTATAAACAAAATTATAGTTTCACGTATTTATTTGGCTTTTCTACATCTTTCAAGGCATTTCTTGTATCAAAAATCACTTTGCTTTCTTTCGCAATCATTTCATAATCGAAAACAGAGTGATCAGTTGTAACAAGAACAAGGTCTGCCTCATTTAAAAGCTCTTTTGTTAACGGAACAGTTTCTATTACCATGTTGCATGATCTAAACGAAGGAACATGCGGGTCCACAACTTTATAGTCGGCGCCATGATGATTTAATAACTCGATAATTTTTAAAACAGGAGATTCACGAACATCATCAATGTCTTTTTTGTACGCTACACCTAAAACAACCACTTTTGCCCCGCGAAGAGCCTTGCCGTCTTCATTCAACACTTGCATCGAACGGTTTATCACGTATTCCGGCATGCCATTATTAATCTCTCCGGCCAGTTCGATTAATCTTGTATGGTAGTTGTATTCACGCGCTTTCCATGTTAAGTAGAACGGATCAATCGGAATGCAATGTCCGCCTAAACCGGGCCCCGGATAGAACGCCATGAATCCATACGGCTTTGTTTTGGCTGCTTCAATCACTTCCCAAACATCAATCCCCATTTTATCGCATAAAATGGCCATTTCATTCGCTAATGCAATATTGATATGACGGAAAGTGTTTTCGAAGATTTTCTCCATTTCAGCGACTGCAGGGCTGGAGACTTCGAAAACATCGCCTTCCAATACATTTCGATAAAGCGCCGCGGCTACTTTTGTGCAATTTTCAGTAATTCCGCCAACTACTTTAGGAGTATTCTTTGTTTTAAAATGTTTGTTGCCCGGGTCGACACGTTCCGGAGAATAAGCGATAAAGACTGTCTCCCCTGCTTTAAGTCCTTTTTCTTCCAGAGCAGGCTTCACAATTTCTTCTGTTGTTCCGGGGTATGTAGTGGACTCAAGAACCACAAGCATACCTTCATGTGCATATTTGGCAATCTCTTTCGCAGAACTTTCCACATAGGTAGTGTCCGGCTGTTGATAAGTATCTAAAGGTGTCGGAACACAAATCGCCACGGCATCCAATTCTTGAATACGGGCATAATCTGATGTTGCTTCAAGCATGCCTTGCTTTACCATTTCTGCAAGATCTTCGTCAACGACATCACCGATATAGTTAATTCCCATATTCACTTTTTCTACGCGTGACGGCTGAATATCAAAACCGATAACCTTATACCCTGCTTTTGCTTTTTCTACAGCTAAAGGCAATCCTACATAACCTAATCCGACAACACCGATTACAGCTTCTTTATGTTCTATTTTTTTAATAAGATTTTCATAAGCGCTCATATTTTCTTCTCCTTTACTGAACAACAACTTTTTTGCCTGTTTCGGCAGATTCCAGGATCGCGAGAATTAATTTTACCGGAGCCAATCCGTCTTCGCCTGTAACAATCGGCTGCCGATTTTCCTTAATGGCAGCTACCATATCTTCTATGATACACTGATGCCCGGGCTTGCCAAACGGATCTGCTTTAATTTCAGCTTTTATATTTTCTGCTTCCTCTTCAGCAACACCCTCAATATCCCATGTTTCAATGAAATTAGCATTTCTGCCGCTAATTTTCACAGAAGCTGTTTCTCCAAAAATTGCAATCGATTCTTCAAGATTTTTCGGATAAATCGTAGTAGCCGCTTCAATTACGCCAAGCGCCCCGTTCTTAAATTGAACAACCGCAGCCGCAACATCTTCCGTTTCAATTTTGCGCAAGCGAGTCGCTGCCATGGCTTGGACAGATTCAACAGGGCCCATGAACCAAAGCATTAAGTCAAGATTGTGAATGGCTTGGTTCATCAGCACCCCGCCATCAAACTCTTTTGTGCCTCTCCAGTCTGCTTGATCATAGTATGCTTGATTTCGGTTCCAGCGCACCGTGGCATTTGCATGGCTTAAAGTTCCAAATGCACCCTTATCCATCTGTTCTTTCAATTTTTGAACAGCCGGACGGAAACGATTCGGATGCACAACAGCAAGTTTAACCCCATGCTCTTTTGTCGCCTTTATCATTTCTTCCGCATCTTCAAGCTTTAAAGACATTGGTTTTTCCACAATCACATGCCTTTTTTGTACAGCTGCAATTTTTGTAAGCCTTGCATGCAATCCGGAAGGCACACAAATGTTGACTACATGGATGTCCGGATTTTCTTCCAGCATTTGTTGAAGGTCAGAATACTTTTTAACCCCCGGCAGATCGATTTCAAGACGATCAGGGTTTGTATCACAAATTGCATACAGGTTCGCACCTTCTGCATTTTCTATTGCCTCTATATGTTTTTTTGCGATATGACCCATTCCTACTATAGCAAAATTAATCATGGCCATAGTGCCTCCTAGCATCTCCTAAATATTTGAGCAGCATTAACAGTGCAACAGCCGCAACAAGGCCTAATATGACCCCTACTGCAATTCCTTCAGGAATATAAGTCTTGCTTTTGTATACATCTTCAGACAATATTTTTGGTTTTTCAAAAAAAGCGAGGTCGCTTCTCATTCTATGGGCAGTTTTTTCATCCTCAGCCAATTGCTTTTCTGATTCGATAATAAGATCAGTCAAATCATGATACTCTGCAGGAGAAAGATTGTTGCTTTCCAGCTCTTGATAATAATCATCAAGAGCTTTTTCTGTTTTTACCACTTTTTCTTCAAGAGACTCCAAATATACCGTTGATGCTTCTAACCGTTTCTGATAATTATCCTGCAGTTCTTTATTATAATTTTCGATTACATGTTTCAATTCTGCTTCAACTTGTGATTTAGAATCGCCTTTCATTGTAAACTTCACATGGCCTTTTTCAGAAACGAAAACATCCAATTCGTTCTTAATTCCATCTTCCATCGCATTTGCCAGTATATTTTTAGGGTTCGTCAAATATCGGGCATCGATCGATCCTGTAAAAACAATCGCCTGTCCGGTATATTTATAATCATTTTTAACAAAATAGACAGTACTAGCGACCAATGCCGCCGTAATGAGAGGGACAATAACGAAAAACCACTTTTTCTTCCAAAAATACAGTAAATATTCGTAAAGGACATACCTTTTTTTCTCTTCCGTCAAATTTTAACACCCGCCTTATTGAGCAGTAAAGAAAACGTCCCCGTAAAAATGGCGACGTTTCTTAAGTTACTATTTTCCATAAAATTCGGCAATTTTCGCCACAACATATTCTTGTTGTTCTGTCTTTAACTCAGGGAACATCGGCAAAGATATTACTTCTCTCGCTGCTTTTTCAGCATTCGGAAGGTCGCCTTCTTTATAGCCTAGTTCCTTAAAGACCGGCTGCACATGAAGCGGCAGTGGATAATAAATCATCGTTGAAACGCCCTGTTCGTTCAGATATTTCTGAAGCTCATCGCGGTTTTCTGCACGAATTGTGTACTGATGGTAAACATGGTAATTTCCTTCTTTTTCCACCGGTGTTGCAACTAAATCACCAAGTTTCTCATTTAACAACTTAGTATAGGTTGCAGCTTTTTCACGGCGAAGCTCGCTCCATCTGTCCAAATAAGGGAATTTCACATTTAAAATTGCAGCTTGAAGCTCATCTAAACGGCTGTTATAGCCTAAAACATGGTGATAGTACTTCGGTTTACTTCCATGCACACGGATGACGCGGGATTTTTCTGCCACCTCATCGTCATTCGTTACAATCATTCCTCCGTCGCCATAAGCACCAAGGTTTTTAGTAGGGAAAAAGCTGTAAGTTGCAGCTGTTCCTAATTCACCGACAGACTTGCCATTATGTTTTGCACCGATTGCCTGAGCCGCATCTTCGACTACAGCCAGATTGTGTTTTTTGGCAATTTCCGCTATTCTTTCCATATCAGCCATTTGTCCGTATAAATGGACCGGAATAATCGCCTTCGTTCTTTCTGTGATTGCTTCTTCTATTTTTTCCGGATCAATGTTATATGTTGCCGGATCTATATCTACATATACCGGTGTCGCACCTGCACGGGCAATCGCTCCACCGGTTGCAAAAAAAGTGAACGGAGTCGTAATGACTTCATCTCCGTGACCTACTCCAAGCGCTTGAAGAGCTATATGTATAGCATCGCTGCCATTTCCACAGCCAATCCCATGGGCTGTATTGCTGTATTTCGCAATATCTTGCTCCAATTTTTTTACGTGATCACCAAGAATAAACCTGGAAGAACTCATTACTTGATCTAAAACTTCGAGTACCTCTGATTTTAATTCCTGATATTGTTCACTAAGGTCTAGCATAGGTACTTTCATGCAAGAATACCTCCAAAAAATAAAATGAAATCGTTAATGCAAAACCATGTATAGTTTAACACAGTTCATCATAATACAATGTAGAAATTATGACAAAAAAAGTATAAGTTTTTGTTTCAACCGACATTTTTTGGATACATTTATGTAAAAAATATTTCGTAATAATGATTTTTTCATAAAAAAACTGACCGGCAGTAAAAATATTCTTAAAAAAACCGTTTGTATCTAAAGGGCACAAACGGTTTTTGATTTATAAAATTTTAATAGCGTTGTCTGTCAAAAGAACGTCTGCCTGAAAGCTTCTTAAACAAATTTAAAATCGGCTTATATTTAACATGAACGATGCCAATTACTTCAGCAATTAATTCTGTAATAACCAAAAGGCCAAAAATAATGAATACTGTACCCCATAGTGTTGATTCAGAAACTAATATCGCACTTACGCTAAACAAAATCCCGAAAGCATAAATCGCTAAAACCGTATTCCTGTGAGAGAGCCCCAGTGCCAATAAGCGATGGTGCAAATGCGATTTGTCAGGAGCCGAAATCGGTTTTTTATTGACAATCCGGCGAATAATCGCGTACGTAGTATCAAAAACCGGAACGCCTAAAATGATGATAGGCACTAAAAAGCTGAAAAGTGTTACACTTTTGTACAGACCTAATAACGAAAGTATGGAAATAGAATACCCTAAAAACAGGGCTCCTGTGTCACCCATGAAGATTTTTGCAGGATGGAAATTATAGAAAAGAAACCCAATAATACTTCCCAGCAAGATCAATGATAAGGTAAAAATAAGCATTTTTCCCGCCAATGCCGCCATGATTGCAATCGTCGCAATTCCAATTGCTGAAATCCCGGCAGAAAGACCATCTAAACCGTCAATCAAGTTTATCGCATTTGTAATCCCTACGATCCAAAGAACGGTAATCGGATAACTCCAAAAACCTAATTCGAAATTTCCGATATATGGTATTGTCACTAAATCCATCGTCAAGCCGCTTGCAACGATCAATGCCGCCACCAGAAGCTGGCCGGCAAATTTGACTTTGGCCGAAAGTTCGTACTTATCATCCAGCATGCCGATCAATACGATAAGAATAGCACCGACACTAATAGCAGTTACTTTTTCATTATAAACTCCTCCGGCAAAGTAACCTGCTATTACACCAATAAAGATGGCCAAACCTCCCATTCGGGGCATCAGCTTGCTGTGCACCTTTCTTGCATTGGGCTTGTCAACAGCTCCGATTTTAATTGCTAACTTTATGACAAATGGCGTTACTATCAGGACTGAAATTAAAGACACAAAAAAAGCTATAACAGCTTGTGTATACATTCATCATCACCCTATAAAGAGGTTAGCTTTATTCTTTGCCAATCATACATATCGTAACACATATCTTTAAGAACGCAATGATTTTTTTTAATGGAAGGTATAATAAAATCTTTTTCCTCTAATACTGAATAAGATAAATCTTCTAACTATTTCCCCTATCACTCCTAAGTTAAAACTTCTTTCTTTTACCTAATATATAAAGACGAGATCAATCACAAAAAGTTACAATTTTTTCTTTATTATTTTTTGAAAAAACTCCCACTTCAACAAATAAATACCCATTGTGATATAATTCGACTAGAAGTTTTTTTATATCTAATACAGCAGTCATACGGGAGCGAACGTTATGTTAACAAAAGTGAAAATGTTATTCAGCGACAGCGGACGTGAAATAAAACGACTGTCAAAATTGGTCGAAAAAGTAAATTCTTTAGAACTAAAGTACGAAAAAATGTCGGATGAAGAGTTGCGATATATGACAACTCTTTTTAAAGAAGAATTAAAAAAAGGAAAAACAATTGATGATATTAAGATAGAAGCTTTTGCTGCTGTAAGAGAAGCATCAAAGCGTGTGCTCGGTTTACGGCACTATGATGTTCAGCTGATAGGAGGATTTGTTCTTCATGAAGGAAGCATTGCAGAAATGCAGACCGGTGAGGGAAAAACGCTTGTCGCAACTCTGCCAAGTTATTTGCATGCTTTAGAAGGAAAAGGCGTCCATATTATCACTGCCAATGAATACTTCGTATTGTCAAAAATTTTTAGATAAAATTTGGATAATTTATTGATATTTAAGGTTTTATAAACAAAAAACTTGCCACCCCCATTGTTTTAGGGTATTAGTGAGGTAACCACACACACACCAATCCTAAAACAAGGAAGTGACAAGTTGTTACCTCAATTATTAACCTATTTGCTTGAATATATCAAGCACCAAGATCAAATGATTCGAACATTACTTACTCTTCTAATTGGAAAAAACATGTTTGATAAGCCAACAGAAAAGCCTGTAAATAAGCCTTATCAAAAACTTCAGGTGGATGAGCTACCGATTATTGAAACTCTACAAAAGCTTGATTATCAAATTCTTCTCACAGAATATTTGGAGAAGAACGGGAAACCTCTCAAACCTGTTCAGAGGCGTTCCCATTCAAAAGGTAAGGTACCTTCATCCATGAAATGTCCAAGGTGTGGTGCTCCGTCCGATTATCTTTATGCCAATAACGGAGGCAAAGGACAGTATCAATGTAAGGTGTGTGCGTGTCTGTTTAATAAAAAGAACCAATATGCCAAAGAGGCTGTACTCAAATGCCCACACTGTTCTAAAACACTCGAGAAGATCAAGGAAAGAAAAGATTTTCTCGTATTTAAGTGCAAAAACAATGACTGTCCGTATTACAAAAAGAAACTGCAAGGAATGTCTAAAAAAGAGAAAAAGCAGTTCGAAAAGGATCCTCAGTCTTTTAAAGTTCGATACATATTCCGTCAGTTTCAAATTGATTATCAGCCGTTAGCTAAACATTCACCTAAGAAGCCAAAAGTGGATTTGTCCAGGCTTCATGTGTCACCGCATACATTAGGACTCATTTTAACTTACCATGTTAACTATGGCCTATCAGCTCGGAAAACAGCTGCACTGATGAAGGATGTTCACGGTGTAAACATCTCTCACCAGAGTATATTGAATTACGAAAACAGCGTAGCACTGATGCTCAAACCTTATGTGGATCATTATCCTTATGAGCTCTCTGATCAATTCTGCGGAGACGAAACATACATAAAGGTGAATGGCCGTTGGCATTATCTTTTTTTCTTTTTTGATGCGGTAAAGAAGATTATTCTGTCCTACCCTGTTTCTCCAAATCGTGATACGGTGTCTGCCATCCGTGCGATTGATGAGGTCTTATGGAAGATGAAAGAGATCCCGGAAGACCTCACCTTTGTCGTAGATGGCAATCCAATTTACCTTTTAGCACAACACTTTTTTGCCCAACACGGTATTACATTTGATGTGAAGCAGGTCATTGGACTAACCAACGAAGACCTGGTTTCCACGGAATACAGACCGCTAAAACAAATCATTGAAAGACTGAATCGAACATTTAAGGGCAATTACAGATCGACACACGGATTTGGATCCGATCACGGATCCGTTTCTTATGTGACCTTGTTTGTAGCTTACTTTAACTTCTTGCGGCCACATTCAGCCCTAGAAGGCAAAGTGCCTGTAGTTATTCCAGAACTAAAAGAACTGCCGAATATGCCTGCACGTTGGACAAAACTGATTGGTTTAGCTCAACAATGGCTAGTAGAGCAAACTGCCTAACTTTTTGTTTAGCAGAGCCCTTACCAGCATCGGCGAAGCGAACTCTTGACAAACCGAACCAGTCAATGGTTTAAAATGGGAATTGGCAAGGGCTTCTTTGGTGTGCCTTCTTTTTGTTCCCTTCGCCCTTGTTGGTTCAAAATTAAACCATTGACGTGTTTGTCAAGAGCGATTGCGGCGGCATTTTCTCTATTTTCGGTAGAACACATCCTTCCAATACTGAGTTTTCATAGAACTTTTGACACTACCGAATACTTGGCCAAACGGGACTATGAGATGATGGGAAAAATTCATCATTTCCTCGGCTTAAATGTAGGATTAAATATAGCCCAGCTGTCACCGGAAGATAAAAAGAAGGCCTATGCCGCAGATATTACATACGGTACAGGGAATGAGTTCGGTTTTGATTACCTCCGTGACAACATGGTTTACGATATCCAAGACAAAGTTCAGCGGGGACATCATTATGCGATCGTTGATGAGATTGACAGCATTCTGATCGATGAAGCAAGAACTCCATTAATTATTGCCAATAAATCAAGCCTTGGTGCAGAGTTATTCTATATTTCAGCAGAGATTATTAAGTTTTTTGAAGCGGATACAGATTATGAACTATATCCGGAAACAAAACAAATCTACTTAAAAGACGAAGGTGCCCATAAAATAGAAAAAGCGTTCGGAATTGATAATCTATATGATGCCGAACACCAAGATCTTCTTCACAATGTTATGCAGTCTTTGCGTGCATTTGCAGTGATGAAAAAAGATGTAGATTATATTGTAAAGGAAGGCAAAATTCTTCTCATTGACAAATTTACAGGCCGCATCATGGAAGGCCGTACGTTCAGTGACGGGCTGCATCAAGCAATCGAAGCAAAAGAAGGCCTGGAGATAACAGAGGAAAACGATACACTGGCTACCATAACGATTCAAAATTATTTCAGAATGTACAAAACACTGTCAGGTATGACCGGAAGCGCAACTCCTTCTAAACAAGAATTTTTAGACACATATAACTTGCAAGTCGTATCAATTCCTCCGAACCGCCCAGTACAAAGGATCGATTATGATGATCTCGTCTTTGCAGATTATCAATCTAAAGTTAAAAGAATTATAGAAGAGGTTAAGAGACTTCATGCAGAGGGCCGTCCGATATTAATTGGTACGACATCAATTGAACAGTCGGAAAAATTATCTGCATACCTTTCAAAAAGCGATATTAAACACCTTGTCCTAAATGCAAAAACAGAAGAAGATGAAGCAAAAATAATTTCTCTTGCAGGACAAAAAGGCCAGGTTATGCTGGCAACAAACATGGCCGGCAGGGGAACAGATATTTTACTCGGTGAAGGAGTCAGAGAGCTCGGAGGATTGCATATTATCGGCACAGAAAGGCATGAAAGCTTCCGCATTGACATGCAGCTTAGAGGGCGGGCCGGAAGACAAGGAGACCCTGGATCAAGCCAATTTATTATTTCATTGGAAGATGACCTGTTTATCAATTATGATACTGAGGAACTTGACCGATTTAAGAAAAAGATGAAAACAGATGAAAATCGTCTTATCGTCTCTCCGGATCCTAATAAATTCGTCAGAAAAGTTCAGGAAACAGTCGAAAATGCCCACTATTCTGCGAGAACACATTTATTAAAACTCGATAATGTCATTGACAGGCAAAGTAAAGTGATTTATTCGATGCGCGACCGGCTGCTGAAAGCAGCTTCAGAGGAAATTTTTCCTGAAGTGACAGATTATATTAAAAACTATATCACCCGAATTACGGCGAAATATTGCAACGAAAATTTCCCTTCAATAGAATGGAACTTAAATGGATTAATAGAAGAATTAAGCTTTATATTCATACAATTCTCTTTAACTGTGAAAGATTTTGAAGATAAAGATCAAAACGAAATTAAAGACCTTGTTCTAAAGGAATACGAACAATTAAAACAGCAAATTCTTTCCCTCCAAAATGATGAAGAACTTGGCAATCAATTGAAACGGTTTATGCTGCAAGTCATTGATTCCCGATGGATCGAACATCTTGATATCATGAATCAAATAAAGGACGGAATCCATTTAAGAGGCTACGGGCAAGAAGATCCTTATCGGTTGTTCGAAATGGATGCTCTTGCGGAATTTAACAATTTGCTGTTTCATATTGAATCAGGAATTAGCCTGCGCTTTATCGAATATATCAAAAATCAATATGAGTTTGAGCCGAAACAATAACAGGGGGAGAAATGAAATGGCTTTTTTTAAAAGAAAAAGAAATGAAGAAAATTTTGAGAATAAAAAAATTGACAGCAATCTCCATCAAGAGAGTGAAACTGAAGACGGACTCGTTAAAACGACATTATCGTTTCACCCCGACTGGGAACTGACAAATCAGGAAAAGTATGTATACCGATTTAAACATGAACAATTACCGCTTTTAAAGCCAAATCAAATTTCGATTACAGGTATCCGCTTGATTGAATATAATGATGGCTTTGTCGTGGTATCTTTTTTAAGAAATACATTGCCGAAAGCAGTACGGTTTGAAGCTGTTAATCTTTTGCTGTTAGATGAAAACGGAAAGGCCATTGCGAAAAAACAGTTTGAGCTTGACGGACTGGGCGAACTTCCTTCTATGGCTTGCAGGCCTTGGCGGTTTTTATTCTCGAATGAAGATAAGCTGACAGACACCATTCCTGCCGAAGGCTGGAAAATTGCCTTTGAATTAACACAGCCAAAACCGGAGCATCACCTCGACCTTGCAGAAAGCTGGGAGCAACAGCTTTCTCCCCTTCAAAAGGAGCAACTGGAAAAATTGGTCACATCCCTTCCGGAACTCAAACAAGGGGAAATTAATTTTATGGGGCTTGAAGCAAAATTGACGAACGAACAAAACCTTGCTGTTACCGTTCTTATTCGGAACGGCGCCGATAAGAATATACAGCTTGAACAAATTCCCCTCATTGTTGAAGATGCAGCGGGAGATGTTGTTTCCAAGGGCGGATTTACTTTGAATGATTTTGAAGTAAAAGCCCATACAAGCAAGCCATGGACCTTTATCTTCCCTAAAGAATTGATTCTAAAAGACAATCCGGATCTATCAAGATGGAAAGTGTATCCGCCGGCTAACTAATAGAAAAAGCGTTCCTGTACTAGGCAAGGACGCTTTTACGGAGGAAAAGAATCCATCGAACCACTCATACCCAGAAGCGTTCCTGCACTATGCAAGAACGCTTTTCCTTTTATTAGATATACCTGACGGAGTGTTTCTCGACCATTAGAAAAGTCCATCATAGGACTCCTGAAGGACATAAACAAGATAGAGAGCATAAGAAAGGTCCGTGATAAGACTTTTTAAGGACATAATTAAGATAGAGAGCATAAGAAAAGTCCGTCATAAGACTCCTGAAGGACATAAACAAGATAGGAAACATAGGAAAAGTCCTTCATACTGTTAATAAGTTTTCTGGGAGCCTCCGGCTTTACTCAAGGCTTTGATTGAAGTGGTGCAACAGCACAAAAAAATTCGTTTTAAGATGTTTGTTTCCATAAATCGAAAATACCACAGCTTCAAAAGCTGTGGTAGACCAAAATTTTATACTTTCTTGTCTTTTAATAAAAACCTCTTGCTATAATGATTATAACAAGAGGTTCCTTAAAACTTAACCTATTATTTCCATTTTATTGTGCAATCGGAATATAATCAATATGATCAGGCATATTAGTAATATATAATTTTGAACCTAGATTATATTGCCCGCCATACAGATTATCAAAATGATAAACTCGATATTTTTCTCCGGGATTTAAAACTCTTACGAAGATAAGCCCGTTTTCATCATCACGCTGCCAGAGATTTATTTTCTTTTTAACATATACTGTTCCAATTTGTCCGCTTTTCACAGGAGTTGCTGCAAATGCGCTTTTTACTTGCTCATTATTAAAATATCTTTTAGCACCTATGTATCTAGTTTTATAGTAACTCATACCCAAGTTAGAAATAGTGACTCCTTTACTGGAGGAAGCATGGATAAATTCATTATCACCTATGTACATACCCACATGTGAAACGCCTTTATTATTTGTATTAAAAAACACTAAATCTCCCGGAACCAAACTGTTTCGATCAACACTTTCTCCCTGGTTAAATTGATCGGCGCTTTTTCTTGGCAGCTGTACATTGTATTCTTTAAAAACATAAATGATGAACCCCGAACAATCAAATCCTTTGGGTGTCGTTCCGCCCCATTTATAAGGAGCTCCAATAAATTTCTTTGCATAATCGACAATGTTCTCTTTTTCTTCGGCATTTGCGGCAGTTTTAACCATAAACAGAAACGGTATCGAAAGCATGATGGCTGATATGATCCGTAGGACTTTTTTCATGGATATGCATCCTCCTGCGAAAGTTTATGTATATTTTTGTCAAATAATTATGTAATTTGCAAGTATAGCAAAATTTTATAACAAACTTAGACAAATAACTATTTCAGTAATCTTACATTTGTCGAATAATATTACATTTTGATTACAATTGTAAATATCACAAAATAAAAAGGGACTGATCCGAGAGGTAAAAAGTTTTTTACCATTTGGATCAATCCCTGTATTTTTTCAAAAATATTATTTACATTCAGACAAAAAATTCATTTTTTAGCTGAATTCAGGCCAATTGACTTGAAATTCATCGCCTTCAATTTTTTCTAATGTTCTATATTTAAAAGGAACAAGGTCTTCTTCCTTTTTATTCATAAATTCTTTAGCTATTTCAAAGGGTATTAAATCGAACTGGCGATCATTTTCTGAAATAAAATAAGCGCCGATGATTTGCCCTTTTTTCATAAGATCAAGATGTAAAAAAGCCGGGAAGTAAGTTGCATCCTTTGCTTCTAAAACAGCTTTAGCTGTAACTGTACCGTCTTCTTCTTGCTCCACGGCATCATTACTGATTTTTTCAAGAACTTTTACAGCCCAGCCTTGCTTTTTGTAGCCCCCGATAATTTTAGGAGGGTTCTTCTTTAATTGTTCTATTATATCTTTTAAATCATTAGATTGTACCATCTGTAACCTAAACTCCCTCCATTGTTCAGAAAAAGTTTTCACACATTGCAAAACGACGAGATTAGACAATTTAAAACATACTTTATCATAATAAACATAAATGTCCCATATGTAAACTATTCCACCGAATAGAGTAGCATAAATTCATTATTTGTGCGAAAAATTGTCAAAATAATTGGCAATTATAGAGTAGTATAAATAAAGACAGCCAACAATGTAAAATAAATGGAAATGCGTTGTTCGCACGAATAAGACAGGGATGTTCCCCTCCGAAACATCCCTGGAAGCTTATTCATATACTGCTTGTATGCGGTCAATATAGATTTGACCTTTGTTTTTGTTTGAGTCGTCGACTTCCATATAGCGAACAGGCACTTCTAATTTATATGGGGCTTTTAATCCTGCAGGAATTAGTGCTTCTACATACTTCCATCCGATCCAATCTAAATTTTTTGTGAAATCTAATTGAACTTCTTTATTATCAGCATCCTTTAACTGAGCCCGAAGCCAATGGCCCTTGGCATCTCCATATACCCACATGCCGATTTTCTTAGGAGTCCCTATTATTTCAATAGGTGTTTGTTTATGTGCATAAACCCCTGAAGTACCTGTTTGGCCAATAAAGTCATATACGACCTTTAATGATTGTTTTCCGTATTTGACATAGTTTTTCTCAGGTATAACCTGCACATTAGAATAACGGGCTCCCGTTGCCTGCCAACTGCTTAAATCCCCTTCGAAATCTACAATAACTAAACTTCCCGGATTTCCGACGATTACGTTTAATTGGGTTTTAACAGAGCCATATGAAACGGTAATCGTACCGGAACCATCTTTTGTTCCTGCTTTAAATATGCCTTTTTCTACTGTTCCCAATTGATTTGATACTTGGTAAGAAAACACGGCCGGATCTGTCACTATTTTTTGCCCTTTATAGTAGCCTTCTGCCGGTATGCTGATTGATTCGCCCTTATTCACGATGATCGAATTTTGTTTTAATTTGATAGAATCAATCGTATTGATCAAGTTTACATTAACATTTGCTTTTATTGAACCAACAGATGCTGTAATAATTCCTTTTCCAGCCTTATTGGCAGCTGTGAATGAACCGTCTGCATTAAACTTTCCAATGTTTGACGTCCATGTTACAGGATCTTTAATACTAACAACATTGTTCGCTTTATCCATTCCTTTTACAGAAATGTTTAAGTTCTTATAAGTTGCACCTGCAAATAAAGTAATTTCTTTAGGGTTCAATAATAATGTGTGCAGCGGACCGGCTTTCCAGTGTCCAATAACGAGAAGTGCGTTGGAGACGGGTCTTTCCTTTCCGTCTGAAGGTTTATTGACGACACTCGTTTCCCAATCGCCGGGCTGCCTTACTACCATAGTCGATGAACCACCGCCATCAAAAGTCATCGCTTCCACCGCACCAAAATCTTTCATGACTTTCGCCAATTCAGAGAGGGTCACACCGACACTATGACTTTGCCGGCCATCAACAACGACAACAAATACTGATCCATCCTGCTTAATTCCAATGGCAGTCCGAGGATGGGCACCGGCTATATTAAAATTTTGAGCCTGTCCGTTTTTAACAAGATGATATCTCCCGCCGATTGCTTGCTCAACTTGATCCCACTCAGGTTTATTATAGGTAAGGGTAATATCGATCCGGTCTCCTGCCTTTAATGTCTTCAAATATTCACTTCCGGCAGCATGTCCGGATAGTATCCATTCACCTTTTTTCAAGGTGTTGCTGCCCTTGCCTGAAATAACTTCTTTTACAACCGCAGTAACCGTATTATTACCGTTAAGCTTTCCGGTAATATTTGAAAGAACGACCTCTGTTCCTAAGTCATTTGTCATTGTATTGCTCGCAAAATATGGAGTATATAATACGATGTGGCCTGCAAAACGGCGCTTATTAACAGAGTTGATAAGCTGTTTTCTTTCGCCGTTTACAGTCATTTCCAAAGTAATGTCGGGATTGCCAATCATCGCTTTGCCTGAAGGGCTGACCCCAAAAATAGTTCTTTCATTAATAGGAGTTGTATTGGTTGTTAAAATTTCCCCATTATGTACTGTTAAATCAGTAGGTGCTCCGTTTTTGTCAAAGTAGTCGCCATTCAGTCCCGCAATGACATAATGTCCATCAGCCTGATTTCGATTAGCCATGCTTTTGACAGTCTCAAAGCCGATTATTTGGTCTTTTGCAAGCGATGTTTCGAAGGTAATTTGCGATGATTTTTGATCTACATCAAGTTTATAAATCTCTTGCTTCCCGCGATTGCTGTCAACGGATAATTGAGATTGTACAACTCCGGGAGCGATTACTTTCGAATCCTCTTTTTTTACCTTACCAATCGATAGTTTTGTCCTGTAAAGTTCAGGATTTACCAGCTTTAGTTTATGGATAGATGGAGTCTTATATTGGACATAGCCCTTTGCGTTCGTTACAAAATAAGATCCTCCAACTCCAAACTGCCCTCCGTGCATGGAATCATATTGATAAATCCGGTATTGTTCACCCGGTTTTAGGACTCGAACAAAAACAAGTTTATTATTTTGATCTCTTTTCCATAGATTAATAGGTTTTAAGATGTCTATTTTCCCAATTTGTCCTTTCACAAGCTGCATTCCTTCCCAGTACACAACAGGAGCAGCAGCCGCTTTTGCCTTATCAAAATGCTTTCCTGAAAAAGGACTAATTAAAACAAATAAGACTAACAAACATATAAAGGTTTTTCTCTTCATTATTCCTCTCCTTTAGCATTAAAACTTTCTCACACACGTTAAAACTATTATACGACAAATTATTTAATTTTTTCCTCTATTTCTACAAAATTGGAATAATAGTACTATTTTACCATGTAAAGAAGCCTTGCGATTTTCCGCAAGGCTTCTTCGGGGGGGGTATCCCGGTTTGATAGGAAGATCCGCTTACCAACCAAATTGTCGAATCTCCATTACATTAGACGATAATAATTTTAAAAAGTTTCGAGATTTATTGTAATTTTTCAAAAAATGTATATGTTAAAGGCGCTTTCTTTTTTAACTCGCTTTTTGTCGAATCATTTAAGTAGTACATGGCAAAAGCTTCGGCAAAATACTCTTCGGGATAGGTTTTAAAGTATTGATTTTTGCCAAAAAGGTTTAACGATTCACTTTTCCATATTTTTTTGAAGCTTTCCGTTGCTGAAATTCTCATATAAACGATGGAGTCTAAAGAATGAGCCGTTTCATGCAATTCCAGATTAACCGAACCATGGCCTTTTCCATAATCACTGTACCCGATGCGAATGGCAACTGTTTCTGTTCCTCCAATTCCGGGAACATCATCCCATGTTTTATTTGTTTTCTCCCATCCCCGCGGTACTTGCCCCTTTAGATATGAAAATTCCGGCAAACTAGTAATCGGACCATCTATTAATTTGATTTTAATACCGGTTGTTTTCATTTTTTCCAACATGCTGACAGGCAGTTTTGAAAGCCTGGATTTTATCATTTTAACATCCGGGTCATTTTGATCGTTTATTGGAACGGCTACAATTTGTTCCAATAAACCGTCTTGTTCCGGTAATAGCTTAAACTGCTGTAATTTTTGTCTAGAAGGAGTTTCATATAAAACGCGGTCTTTTATGTTTGTAATAAAATAAGAGCCGCCGACACGATATTGTTTTTTTATTGCATCATAACCGTAAACCCGGTATTTTTCGCCGGGTTTTAAGACTTTGACATAAATGAATGTTTCTCCTTTGCGTTCCCAAAGATTGATCGGCTTTATTATTGTAACTCTTCCAATTTGGCCTTGGACCAGTTCTGCTCCATCCCATAAAATTTTTGCTGAAACAGTACGGGTGAATAGAGGCAGAGCGACTAAGCACACAATAAGCATTAAAGTATATTTCTTCATTTTCAAAGTGCTTCTGCCTCCTTTAAAGATTAATAGGGTTTAAAGTAGTTTTGGGTATAATAAGGAACTTTTGTACCGGTTTGAAACTGGACGCCCATACCAACATGTGTGTAATCAGGTTTCAAAATATTTTTCCGGTGGCCTAATGAATTCATTAATGCTTCGTGAGCGAAAATACTGCTTGGATAACCCATTGCAATGTTTTCACCGGCCGTCCAAAAGCGAATTCCTTGTGCTTCCATCCGCTCAAAAGGGTCCTGCCCTTTTAAGTTCACGTGGTCAAAAAAGTTATTGGTTGCCATATCCAAACTATGTTTTCTTGCAGATCTTCTTGCTCGTTCATCCCAGCTTAAAGGAGCCAGTCCATGTTTTACGCGCTCGGCATTTGTTAAATCAAACATTTGCATTTCGAATGCTTGCTGTAAAGAAGCAGACGGGCTGCCGAAATGGCCTTGTTTTTTATTCTCAAGGTTTGATGTAATGACTTGTAGTGCCGTTACATTTCCTTTCATGTGAACATCATAAAAAACAGTGATGTACAAACCGTTTTTGCGGAAAGTTTGCTGCTCTTGTGTATTGTCGACCACATAGTTTATATTTCCTTTTAATATGCCTATTATCGGACTGCCCAAAGCCGTTCTAACTTCTTGTTTGGAGGAACCGATATAAATTCCGTTTGTTTGATAGTTTTGATAATTTGAATATACAAAATCCACGCGGTTATTTACATAACCAATCATATAAAACTGATCATAATGATTGTGATAAGTATACCAGTTGATCCCGTACTCGCCTAAAGATACTCTTTTTTCTTTTCCAAGTTTATTTTCAACAGAAGCCTTCGTTTCTCCTATTTGAATGCTCAGTTTTGAATTTTCAATCGCTTGTTTCTTGCAGGCTAATTGAGCGAGCTTTGTTTTTGACGGAGTTTCATATATGATTCTGCTGTCCCTATCAACATAATACCCGCTGCCAACGCCAAGTTTCCCTTGTTTAAACGCATAAATTCTGTAATTTTCTCCTGCTTTCAGCGTTCGGGAAATTTTTTGGCTTTCCCTTTCTAGTTTATATAGGGGGGTATCCTTTAAAACTTGCAATCTGCCAATCTGGCCTACTTTTAATTCTGCTCCGTCCCACCAAATGGCAGTCTTTGGTCCAATGCCTTTGCAAACATCCGCAGCATATCCGGCGGAATTTGGAAATAGAAGCCATAAAAAAGAAGCTGCTAAAAAAGTGACAATTAAAACAGCCTTAAAACCTGACTTTCTTATCATACCGTCCTCCTCCAATCCATTCCGAACTCCTTTTTTCTATTTTATAAAAATATCAACTGGTAGTATAGTAAAAAAATAGGGGCCTGGCCCCTACTTTAGCAGGGGCCAGGCCCCATGTTATAATGTGTGGGTTGAAACTAACTTTTTAAACGGGTGGAGTTTGCATGATTTTTAATTCATATGAATTTATTTTTGCTTTTTTGCCGATTACTTGGATCGTTTTCATTTTGTTAAATAAACTAGAGCTTTATAGACTTTCAACAATTTGGCTTGTTGTAAGTTCTCTTTTTTTCTACAGCTGGTGGAATGTTGCCTATTTGCCGCTTATATTGATCTTAATGATTTTTAATTATTACTTGGGCTCCGTTTTAAGAAAATCCAATTCCGGCCGCGCCCGGTATTTGTTGGTTTTCGGAGTGGCTGTTAACCTTGCTGTACTTTGTTATTTTAAATATTATGACTTTTTCATTTCGAATATTAATCTTGCATTTCATACAAACTTTCCATTATTGCATCTGACTCTGCCTTTAGCGATTAGTTTTTTTACCTTTCAAAAAATAGCTTATCTAGTGGACGCTTACCGAAAAGAAACGGAAGAATACGATTTTTGGAAGTATGCCCTCTTTGTCGCTTTCTTCCCGCAGTTAATTGCCGGGCCAATTGTTCATCATAAAGAGGTCATACCTCAATTCGCAAAAGCTTTTAAAATACTAAATTTTGAAAATATCTCTAAAGGGATCTTTATTTTTACAATAGGTTTATTCAAAAAGGCAGTCATTGCCGATGCTTTTGCCGCTTGGGCAACGGCCGGTTTTGACACTGCCGGAAAGCTTACTTTCATTGAGGCCTGGATTGCATCTCTTTCTTATACGTTTCAATTATATTTTGATTTTAGCGGTTATACAGATATGGCCATTGGCGCCGCGCTGTTATTTAACATACGGCTTCCTATTAACTTCAACTCTCCATACAAAGCTGTTAACATTCTCGATTTTTGGAAAAGGTGGCATATGACCCTTACTAGATTTCTTACCAAATATTTGTATATCCCGCTTGGAGGAAATCGAAAAGGGACGGTCCGTACGTACGTGAATGTTCTGATCGTGTTTTTTTTAAGCGGTTTATGGCACGGTGCCGGATGGACGTTCATCTTTTGGGGAACATTGCATGGATTCGCTTCATTGGCAAATCGATACTGGCAGCAATTAGGATTAAGAATGAATAAATATCTTTCCTGGTTTCTAACTTTTCAATTTGTGAATGTTGCGTGGGTATTTTTCAGAGCAAAAACATGGGAAGATGCCATAAAAGTTTTAAAAGGAATGGCCGGTATGAATGGTTTTGCTTTGCCGGAAAAATATGCCGGGATGTTCGGTGTTAGCCATATTACTCCAGTTAAAGAATTGGTTCTGTCTGCTATTACAGGGACCTCGATCATTTATATGTTTGTGTATCTCATTATTGCTTTTATTATAGTTCTTGCCTGCCGGAATTCTGTAAAACTAATGGATGATTTGAAACCTGGTTGGCAAATGGCATTCTTTGCAAGTGCACTTTTCATTTTATCGATTTTTAATACGACAAAGGTTAGTGAGTTTTTATATTTTAATTTTTAGGTGGTGCTGATGAACTCTTATAGTAAGTGGCCTATAAAATTTTTTGTCTCTTTCTGCCTTTTGCTGCTAATATTCGGTTTGCCTATTATTGTTTTTAACTATGTTGTTGACCCGTTGTGGATTTTTCAACATACGAATAAATGGAATGATGTCCAGCAAGGTTTCAATGAGCGGCAGCAAAAAGTAAATAAATTTACTTTTTCAGACAAAAAATACGATGCTCTGCTCCTGGGCAGCAGCCGTTCAACTTATATTAACCAACATGACTTTAAAGGCTTAAATGTTTTTAACTTTTCCGTTAGTTCGATGTATGTCGAAGAATATAAAGATTATATTGATTATGCTAAAAAAGTAAACGGGAAGTCTTTTGATTATATTTTTCTAGGTTTAGACTTTTTTGCCGCAAATAAAAACAGAAAGTTAAGCAGCGAAAAGCCCGAATTCTATATTGATCAAACAAATAGTTATATGTATAGGGCCAAGTCTGTTGCTTCGTTTGATACGTTAAAAAAAGCATGGCCGATTTTTCTGTCATCAAAGGAAAATAAACCTGTATTTATCGACCATCGATATTATGACCGGAAAAATGTTGCGTATCCTTTTCCTGTATCTGATGAGCTAAGACAAAAGAGGATAGAAACAAATATTTATGAGTTTTTCAAAAACGATGAACGTTTTGAATATGATCCGAATATTAAGAAAATGCTGGAAGAGATTGTTCGGACCAACCCTGGCACAAAATTTATCGTGTTTACGACGCCTGTTACGATGCCGCGATTTGTGGTCGAATTGCAAAATGACGATTATTGGAAAGGATATGAACGGTGGCTTTCTGATTTAACAGATGTTTTTGGCACTGTCCACCATTTTATGGATATTAACGAAGTGGCTGTTGATTATAAGAATTTTACGGATTCGCATCATTTTGTACCGGAGATCGGATCGAAAATTGTGGATCACATATGGAATAAGAGGAATTATGCTGAATTGCAAGACCCGTTCGCATTTGGCAAGTTAGTAACAGCGGATAACAAAGATGAAATAATTGCTCGCATTAAACATGACATAAACGTCTACTCCGATGCTGCTTATAATTATTTAGAACCTGTTTCAGGAGAAAAACCTTTTTATGCAAATGAAGGATCGAGTGTTGCAACGTTTGCTTCATCGGATTGGAAAGAACAAGTGGCTCCACTTCGTTTGCTCGGGGCAAAGGGAGATTTTGAAGTTTCTTCAAATGGTGATAACGTTGTGAAAATATCTCCTGTAAGTACAAGTCCGGGCAGCATCATTCAATTTGGCTATAATTTACCAGAATTGACCGGACACAATACTAGAAAAGATAAAGTGACCTTTATTGTGTCACTGAAAGGAAACGTTTCAAAAATTGGAGATGTACAGTTATTTGTACAGGATCGGGTTAATGGCAAGTGGGAAAGAGCATCCTTTAATACGATTTTAGACAAAAAGCAAGCCCGTTCCTTTAAAGTTTCCAAGAAAATCCGTGATGGAGCAGACTCCGTCTTAATCGGAATCCGCTGGCAAAACCAAAAATCATCAGACCAATGGATCGAAATCGAAAATGTGAAAATTTTTTGAAGGGCCTGGCCCCTACTAAAGTAGGGGCCAGGCCCCTTCTTTTGACCCGTTCTTTTGTGCTAAAATATGGTTGGTTTAGTAAATTATATTAATAAGGGGTCGGAATATGAATAAGAAGGCAACGAGAAAAAGGTTTTTTAGGTCAGCTGGACCAATTGTTTTAAGCTCTTTATTACTAGTTTCTCCATTTCCGGTGTTGGCCGTAGAAACTACTTTAACAGAGAATGTTTCAATTGAGTTGGATGATAGTCAAATACCTGCAGAACAGCCGGTTAAGCCTGCCAAAAAGCTCAATGTAGATACAAATGCAACGTTTACAAAAATAGGTCCGCAGGTTTTTAATGGAACCGCTCTGGCAGCTGCATTTGGAAAATCGCCTGATAACCAGCCTTATATGTACGTATTGCAGCACGGCACACCATCAGCATTAAGTATTATTAATCTTAATTCAGGTAAGACTGAAAAAATTTTTACTCTGGAAAACTCAACAAGTGCATGGGGTATTGATGTAGATGAAAATCAAAAAGTCTGGGTTGGAGGAACCTCTTCCGGTCATCTTTATGAGTATGATCCACAATCCCAAACACTGAAAGATTATGGAAACCTGCTAGAGCATAGCCGCGATACAGCCATATTAGATCTTGATGCAGCCGGCGGAAAAATTTACGGCTCCACAGCTTATGAAGGAACGGTTTTTTCATACATACCTGAAACCGGTGAGCGTATTGATTTTGGACAAATTAGCAGAGGGAAGCAATTTGCGAAAAGTGTAGTCTATGATGAGGAATTACAAAGTATTTTCATTGGGATCGGATCTAAGGCTGAAATTATCCGATATAACATCCCGACAAAAATCCGGTATCGATTTTTGCCGTGGGAATACCGAAATGAAAAATATATATCCGATATTCAAATTGTTGATCAATACCTTTTTGCCCGCCTTGATCCAAGCAATAAGATATTAGTTTTTGACAAAAAATCATTGAAACTTTTAGACGAAATCGAAGCTACTTCTAAAACGATTTCTGCTAAATCTCCGGATGGAGACCGAGTTTTCTACACAAATAATGGAGAACTTTACACTTACGATTACAAATCAAAAGAAATTGAAAAAATCAAGGCTCCATTAAAAAGTATGGATGTGATCAACCTTGATTTTGTGGAATTAAACAAAAAGGATTATCCAGGCTATACACTTGTTGGATTGTTAAGCAACAATGGCGACTATTTCCTGTATAACTTGAAAACCGGAAAATTTTCTTTAGAAAAAATCAATCTTGCCCAGCTTCCTGTCACTCTGTATACAATGACAGAAAACCCGGAAAAGGATAAGATTATCATAAATGGATTTATGTCAGGAGGATTGGCGGTTTACGACATTGAGACCGGCAAAACTACTGAAGTTAAAGGGATTAGTCAAATTGAATCAATGGTATTCTTTAATAACAAACTATTCCTTGGCACTTATCCAAAAGCAAAATTACTGGAAATAGATTTGTCGCGCACCTGGAATAGCAGCAGCTTTAAGGAACTACAGCGATACAATGAGCTTGGCCAAGAACGAACTACTGCCTTATTGGGAGTATCCGAAAACAACAAATTGTTTGTAGGGACATATCCGGAAACAAGCACTGGCGGCGGGCTGCTTTCAGTCTATGATCTTAAAACGAAAAAAGCGGTTAATTACGAAAATTATATTCCCGATCAGAGTATCATTTCGTTAACTAATTCAAACGGTTTTATATATGGCGGAACGACTGTTTTTGCCAATCATAAAAAATCTGCAGAAAATGCGACTTTTTTCCGGTTCCCAATCAATAACCCTGAACAAAAAGAGAAAATCCAACTGCCTTTCAAAGCTACCATGGTTAACGCCCTAATTACCCGGAAAAGCAACAAAGTGATTTGGGGAATGGCTGATGGAAAGCTGTTTAAATACGAAATTGAAAGCGGAAATTTTGATTTTATCGAGATTGTTCCAGCGATCTCCGGACGTTTTAAAAACGCAAAACTTCTTTTTGGCAATGATGGAAACATTTATGGAACAGTAGAAGGAATTCTTTTTAAAGCCAATCCGGACACACTAGATGTAACCATCCTGAAAAAAGAAGGCGCTCATGACCTGGCAATCGATAAATACGGAAACCTCTACTTCCGCCACGAAGCAGACATGTGGAAATACCATTATCAAGAAAGCGGGGTCTGGCCCCTACTAAAGTAGGGGCCAGACCCCTTCTTTTATTCATCGGTTCGCTCGTTTTCAACAAATAGTTGATAATTCTTAGCAGAGGGGCTTTCAAAATAGGAGAGTGTTTTTTCAGTGGTGATAAATGGGAGAACAGATGATTCAATATATGCAATATAACTGCTCCAAAGAAGATCTTGAGCCTTCTCTGCCATCCCTGCCTCTATAGGGTTACGATGAATGTACCGGCTGGCTTCTAAGAAATAGGTCAGACTATCAATGATTTTAGCAGTATATCGACCTTGAAAAACATGTCCGGATAATTGGTGGCGATGGTTAAAATAGATTGCATAACGAGTGTGAAGCAGGCGGATTATATCAGATGGAGGAACTTGATCAGTTTCTAGAAGAAGATGAATGTGGTTTGTCATAAGGCAATAACAGTGAAGCTTAAAGGGGTATCTTTCTCTTACTTTTAACATTTGTTCCAAATATACTTTTCGGTCCTCGTCATCATAAAAAATAGGCAGTTTTCTAATCCCCCGGCTAAAGATATGGTATGTCGCACCCGGATACCATTGTCTTCGCTTTCTTACCATGATTTCACCTCCTTTTCACATTTGATAAATTCGACATAAACATACTTTATCCTGCAAAATTGTAAAGGGCCTGGCCCCTACTAAAGTAGGGGCCAGGCCCTTTACAATTTTGTTTACTGGAATTGAATGTTTAAAGTGTATGGCGTCAAGGTTGTGTTGCCGAATGTATCTCGGACTTTGATGTGGTAAGTGCCTTTTTTCAAATGAACGTATAGTACTTCTCCGTCTCCTTCAGGGTAGAAGTCTGATGTTGCAATATGTTTTCCGTTCTTATAGAGAGATACTATGCCGTCAACTTCAACACCGGCGGCCAATTCAATTTTACCCTTCATGTCCTTGTCGAGTTTTAGTTCATACCAGTCTTCATCGCCATATGGAACTCCTGCATTGAGATAACCGGCAGCCTTCCATTGCCTGCTGTTAATTTTTTTGAGCTTTAGCGGCTTAGATGGAATATTATTCTTCACTGCCGAGCCCTTATCTTCGTCATTTTGATTTACCGGCCCTAAGGCAAACTTATAAGGCAGCAAACTTAACGGAAGTAATCCATCTACATAACCATAAATAATCAAAATGTAATTCTTGTTCTTCTCAGCTTTAAACGATCCAAAGGCAGTTCCGCTTGAAATGCCTCTGTCAATGTATTGGATTCGATCATATTCTTTTTCGTCCAGTTTGCGGTTCTTATTAACGTCTTCAAAAACAACGGCCATACCAAAAACAGGACTGATCAACTCTTTTGGATATTTGGATTTCCATTTTTGATCGACTGCTTTTTGCCCTATCGTCACCCCGTAAACCTGACTCTTCTTTGATTCAAAATAGAAGACATCCTGATCGTTCGGCATGGAAAAATTACCTTCAAACGCTGATCCGGGCAAATTTTTAATGTTTTCCAAACTGTCGTTATCCTCATGCTTATCCTGAGGGTTTTTCAAAATTAATTTTGAATGAAATTTGTATGGATCAAACGAAATATTTCCATTTAATTGTTCAACATTAACTTTAATATAATACGTTTCATTTTTCTTTAAACCTGTTATTAATTTTTCAGCTATTTGGACATCAAACCAGCCCCAATTTACGTTAGAACCAATTGGATTTAAAAATTTAACGGTTTTGCCGTTCCGGTCTTTTTCTTCTTGAATTTTATAAATTTCCATCATTGGAATACTTGCTTCATTTTTTGATAAAACAAACTCATAAATTCCCGTTTCTTGCGGAGTGACAGCAAACCAGTCTTCATCTTCAAACATTTGAAGATAACCGCTTGCTTCATTACCGATTCCGTAAGGCCGGGAGCCATTTTTTATCATTTCAACATAATCAATCTCTTCCTCAGGCTTACCAGATTCCACAATAGCCTCTCTCTGTTTATCCAGTTGTTTTTCAGCGTCCGCTCCTTCTTTGTTCAAGATGGGGAACATATCTTCATCCGGCGGAATTACTTTTCCTTCCACTTTAAATTCATATGGAACCAAGGATGATTCAGACACTTGCTCTTCTTCAAGCATATCGAAATTTATAAAAAAGTCATACATTCCAAAGAAGTTATCCACTTTGTTTGAGATTTTGATCATATACTCCATTTCCGGCATTGCCATAAAAGTCAAGGTTTCTCCTTCACTCTTGCCTGCTTTGTTTGAGTAAAATGCCGGTTCAATCGGATGCTTGCCATAAAGCATTTCTTCTAAAATCGCTTTTTTCTTTTCTTCCGTCAACTCCGGATCATCAGGCGGTAAAAATTGATCAGCCATATATACGCTAATACTTGTATCTACACCCGGCAGAGCAGATAAATCTACTTTAATTACTTGTTGTTCTTTTACGGAAAACTTGTAAAAATCATCGTCGGCATCTTTTCCCACTAAAGTAAAACCCTCATTTGACTTATAAGGAAGTTCAATCTTTATCGGATTAGAAAAATTCGTTTCATCTTTTGGTTGTTCCGATACTTTTTCTACAGAAAGTTTATATTTTGAAAGAGCTCTTCTAGAATCGTCAAAACTTCCATTCGCATCCTTGACTCCGAAAGCGAGGGTCCCTGTGAATGGAGCTTCAAAAAGTTTCCCTTCCGTTTTTCCTTCTCTCACTTTGTTAATATCCAGTACAGTTTTTCCATCCGGTGAGTATAGATGCACCATTAGTTTATAATCATATTGAGGTGCTCCTTCTAATATAAATTGAACTAACTCCCCTTTCCGGACTTCTGCTTTATACCATTTTTCCTCAAATGGCTTTGTAATTGAACCTTTTAGATCGATTTTCTCTGTTAACGGAACAGTTTCTGCTTTATCTAAAATTTCTTTTTCTGTCCTTGTTCCTTTTGTCATGGCAGGAAGTTTTTTAATGTCGAATTGAAGAGCGGCGACAGGGTTTACCATTCCGTTTCCAAATTTAATATCAAACCCCTTATCTCCAAGGTCTTCTGCAGTATGTTCTAATATATATTCTACCTGCACTGGTGTCAGCTTAGGATATTTTGACAGCAAGAGAGAAGCAACACCAGCAACCATCGGAGAAGACATAGAGGTTCCGCTCATTTTTCGATAGCTTGATTTTCTTTCATATTCATAGATTGTGCTGTAGACTTCATCACCAGGTGCAACGATATCAACAGAAGTTCCATAATTCGAAAAATCTGAGAGCTGCTTTTCTTTATTGATAGATCCTACACTAATCACGCCTTCATAAGCAGCAGGATAATTTAAAGTGTCATCGCCTGTGTTGCCGGCAGCCGCAATGACGACAATATTTTTTTCAGTCGCCTTTTTTATTGCTTCTTCAATTAAAGGAGAACGCATTGGCCCTCCAAGGCTCATATTTATGACTTTTGCTCCTTTTTCAACTGCATAGAGAATCCCTTGGGCGATAGCGTAGTCGGTTGCACCCCACGCACGGTCAAAGACATCAATTGGGAGTATTTTTGCATGAGGATTTACACCATACCCGCCTATCCCGTTGTTTTTATTGGCTGCAATAATACCGGCCACATGTGTGCCGTGAAAATCCGGTGTACCTTGATTCATTGGATTGACTGCGTTGTATCCCGGTAAGAGCCGACCTTTTAAGTCAGGATGATTGCCGTCAATCCCCTGGTCGATTACTGCAACTGTAACGGGATTTTTCCCTGCCAGCTGTTGGGCTTTTTCTAAATGAAGCAAATCTATTTGGTACTGTTCGCTTATTTTAGGATCTTTTATCGAAAGAGGTTTATAAAAAGCACTGGGATTTACAGAAACAACCTGGCTAAAATCTTTATATTTTTTAATGGTTTTATGTAGGTTCTTTTTATCTTTTACTTTCACCACTGCATAATTTAATTCTGAAAATTGCTTAATTAAGATGCCGCCTGCGATTTGGTGCTCCGTTTGCGTAAGAGGTTTCTTGAATTTGATGATCAACGTATCATCACTTAACGCAGATTTCTCGGTTTGCTCCAATTTTTTTTGCAATAGCGGCTGATTGACCTGAATTGCTGCAACCCCAGGCTGCTTGCCAATCTTTGATTCAGCAGAAACCGCTAACGGCGCTAAAACACTGCTTGCAGCCAACCCCAGTCCAGCTGCCACTAACGCGGCCTGCTTGACCCATTTTTTCATTTCGCTCCCCCTCTTTTGAATATTGTTACTACTATATTTATAGAAACATATAAAAGAGTTAATAGCAAGTTTTTCCATTCGACAAAAAAGAGGGGGCCAGGGGCTGTCTCAAACCTCCATGGCATATCAGCCACCGCGATAGATGGGTCTTTTAGGTAAGACACCGTATAAAAAGTCTAAGGGTCAGACCCCATTACACAATATATAGGTCATAATATTGGATAAATATGCTATATATTGATAATGCACATGGGGTCAGACCCTTATGAGACAGCCCCGGCCCGTTCAAGAATGTTATTTTTCATATCTTGAAGGATTTTTTCAATTTCTGGAAGGTTTCGATACTTTCCGGAGTAAAGCTTATTACCTGCCTGTTTTATTGCAATGGATCTTTTTTCTAATCGATCCAGCTCGGCAAGTTTTTGTTCAATAAGCGAAAGATCCTGGTTAGTATTTAATTCTGCTTCGATTTCTTCCATTAGCATGAATCTTGAAATCTCATAAATAATCGTTTCCTTCGTTATTTTTGCCGGAAGAACATATTTTTCAGCTGCTAATTTTCGCACATGTGGACCATAAAGACGATTGATAAATTGTTCTGTTTTTTTCAATTGATACGAGAATTGATGATACTGATCGACAGTATTTTTATCAAGAATGCCTTTTTCCAAAGTGGACATAAGCGCTGCGTTCATGCTTGCAAGCTTATTTCCGTTATTAACGGTATCTATAAAAACAGCTGCTTTATTTTTATAATAGTTTGCTTCTTGAAGCTGTCTGTCCAAACGATCTTGATCTTTTTTCGGAAGCGCTGAAATTCTTTTTTGTGCATTTTGAATTTCCTTATTGGCCAACTGATAAGCGTGCGCAAATTTACTAGAAATAACAATATCGTTTTTATCGTTAATGCTTCCAGAATAATAGATTTGCAATACCTTCGATTTAGATACTGCATTAGAAATTTGCTTATTAGCCTGCCGGATCACCGGTGCAATACGGGATTGATACAGTTGTGATCCAATATCCGCAACGTATAGACCTACCCCTTGGTTTTCTTTCCAAACTCTCGGAAATTCGGAAACAGGGGGATTTGTTTCATCTACGAATCTGGCTATCTCTGGCGTAAAGCCAGGCCTCTTGTAGGTCAAGATAAACCAATCGGTAAAGCCTCCACCGGAAGGATTCGGACCTGGATACACAAGACTGTAGCCGGTCATTTTGCCGATCCTTTTCGCATAAGCATGATCGCGGTCATACCAACTGCCTGTTTGTTTGTAATACCAATATAAAATTTGACCGCTGCTGTGATAAGCCACTGCGGCTTCAGGATTAATTCGGGAGACAAAGTTCAGAATGGCTTTTGTTTCAGCAGCACTGTGAGGTTTTTCCCCTTTATAGTTCTTATAATACGGTTTTCCCGCATCATATTTTATATTCGCCCAGTCGGCTGCATATTGCCGGTTTAAATCTACTCCCTTTGCATTTGCCTTCCATCGTTTAAAATCTTTGCTGCCGCCATTCATTTTTATAAGCTGTTGATGAACTTCTGCCGGAAAAGCTTTTAGACCGGATTGCTGAAGAGTAACTCCGTCCGGGTTGACCATAGGTACAAACCAAATTGTCGTATTATTCAAAATACTTCGGACATCATAGCCGCTAATTTTGCTTCCGCTTTTATATGCAGCAGCATACTGTTCAATCATATACATGTTTAAAGTGGTTGTTAACCACTCACGGGCATGGTGGGACCCGTTAATAAAAACGGTCGGCTGCCCTTTCCCCAAAGAAAGAGCGTATATGTTTCTCCCATATTCGCTTTTTCCAATGACGCGATATGTAATAAGATCAGGGTACGCTTTTGCAAGTTTAATAATATCCTGTTCCATCTTTTCATATGTATATACTTGATTCGGATTAACAATTGCAGCGGCACTTGCCGACTTTTCTCCAATTGCTAGTAAATATAAGAAAAAAATAAAAGCAAAAAAAATCTTATTTCTTAACTGTCTCACATACCTTCCTCCCCAATCAGGGGCCAGACCCCTACTAAAGTAGGGGTCTGGCCCCGCCTTTTTACCTAGAAAGAAAACCTTTAAGGATTGGTTTCCATATTTGTTCTTTTTTCAATCTTTTTAGATCTTTTTTGGTTATTTCATCTGCTTTTAATGGGGTGATAAAGGATGGGCCTTCTCCTTTTTGAATCGCTTTTGGATTCGTGATCACGAATTCTCCTTTTTTCAATCCGTCTTTTATTTCCGTTTTGCCGTTTGCTTTCATGCCGGGGGAAACTTTGCGTTTCTCAATTTTTCCGCTTTCATTCAAAATCCATATAAACGATCCGGCTTTTTCTTTCACTAAAACATTCGAAGGCGCCGTAACAGCTCCGTTCACTTCTTTCGTTACAACCGTTACATCAACATGTGATCCGATCAGCGTTTTTTCGGCATCTTCTGGATCAAACTGAACTGTATAAGGATAACGGCTCGCTTTTTCCACCGCCGGTTCACTTTCAGGAATTTCCCGGATTTCATGAAGAATTCCCTCGACTCGTTTCTTGAAAGACCCGGACGACACATAAACCTTCATCCCGGAAGACACCTTTTTCATTTCCTCTTCACTGAAAGTCCCTTTCACAGAAGGTTCAGAAGAAACAACAGTCACAACAGGGTTTTTCAAATCTTCCCTCACTCTTTTTACAATTCCATCCACATCACTAAGCACGGTGATTTTCCCCGACTGGTCATTTAAAGAACTTAACTGATCCTCAAACTTATTTACTTCTTGCTCTAGTAAATTCTTTTCCAGCTCTTTTTCATAAATATCTCTTTCAATACCGGATAGAATTGATTTTTCTGAGGATTTTTCTTCTTCGTCGAATGTTAATGAATCCCGATAAGCTTCCAATTGATCGATATGTTCTTCTAAACTTTGAATCTGGTTTTCAACTTTTTCCTTTTCCATTTCTATTTTTTCAGCTTCCGCCTCGATATCCAATGTTCTGTATTCAAATAGCGAAGTACCTGATGCCACCGTTTCTCCCTCTTTTACAAGAAATTTATCAAACACCCCTGTTTGGCTGTCAAAATAGAAATGGTGTTCTTCAAGAGGCGCAATTACACCGGAAGTATGAATTGTTTGTGCAAGATCTTCTTTTTTAGCAGCATTCCACTTTTCAAAAAAAGCGGCCCGATCGATTTTGCTGTCCTTTTTTAAAATTAAAAACAAGTTCCCCGTTATAAAAACAATCAAGAATGCGATTAAAACTCCCCGCTGCCATTTTCCCAATGAAGTCACCACCTTTAAATAAGTTTCTCAAGTCCAAGATAAGATAACGTTGCTTCTAAACCCCAGCCGATCAAGTTAAGAAGCATAACAATTGCAAGAAGAAATTTTGGATTCTTATCAGTAATGGCTTCCAACACTTTATATTGAATGACGATCCCTAATACAGAAAAAATTGAAATCGCACCGGAGAAATGTGCCAGCCAGCCATGATCTGTTATGTATTGGGTTATTACACCAAGAGACAGTGGAGAAGATTCCGCGCCGATTCCAAGAGTTACTTGAATAGGAGTAAGTATTGCTTTTTCAGCTATTAAAAAAAATAGTACAAAAGCCTGCATTACAAGCAATTTTCGAAATTCCGTTTCAAATAGAGCCCAAAAAATTAAAGCCGGAAGAAAAAGAACGGCCGCCGCATAAAAAATCCCCCAAATAAATTGCCCAATTATGACAAATAATTTATAAGTTTCAAATTCACTCCTGCTAAATTCTGTTATATATTTTGATAGAATTTCAGATCCAATTCCATAATAGCCGCCAATAAAAAAAACGAGGCCGCTGGCAAGAATTAATAACAGAAGCCTGACCCATAATCCCCTGATCACTTCTGCCTTTTCCATTTGATATAAATAGGTATTTGGTTCGAGGATTCCTCTAAAAAGCCTCATGCGATAAATCATAATCCGCTCCTCCAAACTATTTTCAATAGCTTTATTATATATCGAATATTGAAATTAATGCCAGAAAAATGGCGAAAAAAAGGGGGGTCTGGCCCCTACTAAAGTAGGGGCCAGACCCCCCTTTTTTTAATTCTTTATGCCAGGCCGGCCGATAGAGTAATATTCGATAGAATGTTTTTTTACTTCTTCTAAATCGTAGCAATTTCGTCCATCGAAGACGATCGGTTCTTTCATTAGCTTTGCATATGTATCAAGCGGCAATTTTTTAATTTGATCCCATTCCGTAACAATAAAAGCAACGTCGGCTTGTTCCAGGGCCGATTCAATCGTTTCAACGTATATAATTTTATCACCAATGAATTTCTTTGCATTTTCAATTGCAATTGGGTCATAAGCAACAACCGTTGCTCCTTCTTTAATAAGCTGTTCAGCCATGACAATGGAAGCTGCCTCGCGCATATCATCGGTATTCGGCTTAAATGCCAACCCGAGCATCGCCGCTTTCTTTCCTCGCAAACTAGTAAAACGATTAAGCGCAAGTTCTACTAACCTCGCTTGCTGTTTATTATTCACGTTAATAACCGCTTCCAACAAATCAAACTTATGCTCAACATCTCCGGCAATTTGCACAAGCGCCTTCGTATCTTTCGGAAAACAAGAGCCTCCATAGCCGATGCCGGCTCTTAAAAATTGTGAACCTATTCGCGAATCTAAACCCATACCGTAAGCGACATCTTCAATATTTGCACCCAGCTTTTCACTAATATTCGCAATTTCGTTAATAAAACTAATCTTTGTCGCCAAAAAAGCGTTGGAAGCGTATTTAATCATTTCAGCACTACGTATATCCGTTTTGAAAATCGGGATTCCAAACGGCTTGTTCAGTTCTTCAACAATATTAGCAGCTCGATCATTTTCGGCTCCGATAACAATCCGATCGCCGTGAAACGTATCATAAATTGCCGAGCCTTCTCGTAAAAATTCCGGATTCGAAACAACATCAAACTGCACGTCATGCTGCAAATGCTCCAGAATCCAACGTTTCACTTTATCATTCGTACCAACCGGAACCGTACTCTTCGTCACAACAACAACGCCATCACGCATAATATTTTCCGCTATATCTTTGGCGGCTTGTTCAATAAACTGTAAATTAGCAGAACCATCTTCTTGTTGCGGTGTACCGACCGCTATGTAGATTACCTCCGCATCGGCAAACGCTTCTTGATGACTCGTCGTAAATGCGAGCCTGCCATTTTCAATATTTTTCTTCATTAAATCATCTAAACCCGGCTCATATATTGGCGAAACCCCTTGCTTCATTGTTTCTACTTTCCGCTCATCAATATCTACGCACGTAACACGATGACCGATATCAGCCAGACAAACCCCTGTTACTAAACCGACGTAGCCTGTGCCCACTACCGCAATGATTTTCAATAGGTTCACTTTCCTTTCTAAAAATAAAAACAAAAGAATCAATATATCATTATTTTATTATAACAATGCTATAATTCCCAAGTCATAAAACTCAAACGATGTATTTTTCGATTAATCAACTCTCCCGATCTTAGAAAAAAGTAAGTCATTTCTCCGTAGTATAATCATTTTGAAACGGTGCCACTTTTATTTCTTAAATTTTTATTATATTTTTTGTAAATTTATAGATAATTTTGTTGAAAAATCATTGAAATTGCGATAGTGTTTATTTATCATTATTGTAGAAATATTTGCCTGTTTAGCCAATTTATACTTATATTTTGTATTTTCTAAAAAAATTTCTTGCACAGGCGGTTATTAAAAATGGTATTTGATGGCATCATATTATCGTTTATTGTTGGCTTTTTACGAAAAGGGAATTTAAAAGGGTTGTCGCAGCTAAAAATTAAGTGGGGATGGGTCTTTCCGCTTTTGCTTGCAATTCAATTTCTGATATTTGCTTTTCAAAATGATGTTAAATGGCTCGGACAAGCAAGCAACTATATTTATATCATTGTCTATATTCTCGGAATGCTCTTTTTATTTATAAATCGGCATCACAAAGGCTTTATGCTTATTTTGATCGGAGTATTTCTTAATTTTCTGGTAATGGCTGTAAATGGAGGAAGGATGCCTGTTTCTTTAGAGGCTGCAGCTGTTTTGGAACCTGGGTATTTAGAAGCACTTAAAAAAGAATTATACGCGAAACATGCAATTTTAACAGAATCTACTAAGCTTGGATTTTTGGGCGATATTATTCCTTTAACAGATCCTTATCCGCGAACCCAGATTATTAGTATCGGCGATGTGATTATGAATATCGGAATATTCTTTTTCATCCAGCATTTAATGCTCGATCATTTAAAGGAAAATAAGGCTGCCGACGCCACCTCTGCCTTTTTAAAAGGAGGTGAACCAAGATGAAGCGAGTTAAGCTAACTGGCATTTTATATAATGCGGTCATTATTGGCTCTATAATTGTTGCACTAACATCTGGGTTCAGACTAGTCTAATAATGAAAAAAAGGGGGAAGTTGTTTTTTTAATAACTTCTCCCTTCTAAATAGTTTTTAAATGTGAGTGAATTTAAAATGCAGGCATTAAAAAAATCATCTAATATTTATTTAATGATTGTTTCTATTCTAGGGACTTCCATGTTTTTTATTCTGCACAAATTTCAATTCAACGCTTCACCTCAAACGGTGGTCTCTTTTGCTCTAATTGGATCTGTTGTGCTCCTAAGTCATTATTTAATCCTCATTCCACCTGAAGGTAACTCCCTTTCAATGGATTCTGCCATTTACTTGGCAAGCATCTTTTTATTTGGGTTGGACCTTACATTGGATGTGTTATTTTTTCATGCGATCATCTTAGCCGCATCACAATGGAAGATTACTTGGTGGAAACATATATTTAATTTTTCAATTTACAGCTTAATGATCATATTGTCTTACTATGTTTTTATACTATGCGGCGGAGAAGTAGGATATATTAACACAAAGAATTTATTTCCATACATACTGTCACTAAGCGTGTATTTTATCTTAAATACTTCTCTCATTAGTATTTATTTCTTGCTATCCGAAACTGAGAACTCAATCAAAGTCTTAAAGAGATTTATAAAAGATAGAACCTTTTTAATTAGCTATTTTAACATATTTTTACTTTCACTTGTTCTAGGGATATTAATGAATGAAGTAGGAATATTCGGCCTCTTCCTATTTGATGGCATTGCGATGTTATTATCGATTGCGTTCATCCAACACTTTGAACAGTATCAAGCCATATCAACTAAAGCTAATAAGGATTATCTTACCGGATTATATAATCATGGATATTTCAAAGAGATATTGGAAAAAGAAGTTTCAGCTGCGAGGGAAACCGGACAGCCTTTAAGTATAGCCTTGCTTGATCTGGATGATTTTAAAAAATACAACGACTTTTACGGCCATATTCAAGGTGATCATTTGATTAAGGAGTTTGGCACTCTTTTAGAAACTGAGGTGCAAGCAAAGAATTACATCGCTGCCCGCTATGGAGGCGAAGAGTTTACTATTTTGATGCCAAATACGAACAGTAAAGAGGCTTTATCCTTTATGGACAGGTTAAGGAAAAAAGCAAATGATACCTATGTAGAAGGAGTGGAAGCACTTCCTTACGGCTGTTTGTCGTTTTCTGCAGGGATAGTTGAATATCAACAAGGGACCTATAACACATCGGAACTGCTGAGCAAAGCGGATCAAGCGATGTACTTTTCAAAAGCTCAAGGAAAAAATATTGTATATATGTATAATGAACAGTCCGAGTATTCGGTTGAAGAGTGTTTGTCAATTGAAAAAGAGCTGGAGGAAGCGGAACAGCAATTAAAAATATTCCTTTCAAAAGATATTTACACTTATCGTCATAGTAAACGAGTGTTCCAATATGCAGTCGATTTTTCGAGAAAACTCAATCTAAGTGATCATGAAAGAAAAATCTTTACTTTAGGGGCATTAGTCCACGATATTGGAAAGCTGGAAATTCCTCGGGATATTTTAAATAAAAAAGGAAAGCTTGATCCGCATGAATGGGAAATAACGAAAAAGCATGTAATTTGGGGAAAAGAAATCATTTCAGCGAACAAACAATTAGAGGAACTTATCCCATTGGTTGAGCTCCATCATGAACGTTACGACGGGAAAGGCTATCCATATGGATTAAAAGGAGATAACATTCCAAAATTAGCCCGGCTTTTATGCATCATTGATTCGTTCGACGCGATGACAACTGAAAGACCTTACCAAAAAACAAAAACCTTCGAAGAAGCCATCCAAGAATTAAGAGCATGCTCAGGGAAACAATTTGATCCAGAATTCGTTGAACCATTTATTGAATTAATCGAACAGCACTATCTCGTCAAAGAAGAAAAAGTTTTGACATAGTTCGATCAACCAAACAAAAGAGCGGAATACGCTCTTTTGTTATGGGCACCCCCTCTCAAAAAAAGGAAAGCTCACGCTCCTCCGAAACATACTCTCATCAGCTTTCTTTCGTCTCGGACATGTGAATTCCCTTTTTGCGTTTTTGCTTTTTTCATATAAGAATTGGCACCCGTTCTTTTTTCTTCAGAAAATACAATTGAAAGAGCCGCCGACTGTAATAAGTATGATATCATGGTAATGGAGTTTGCCTTTTAAACTAGCAAGAAAACATTGACGTTCCGCCGTCGCCAGAATATTTCAAAAAGGAGAAATTACCGTGAATCTACAACAACTGCTCTCCAACTACATTAAAGACTTTAAACGAACAGAAAATTATGAAAATCTTTCCCCTTCGGAAAAAAAAGAAATGGATAAACTATTAATAAGTGCAATTGAAGCTGCAACTTCTTCCCGCCTTTTAACACTTTACCAGTTGAAAATAAGCCTTAAAGGGATACGCCCACCTATTTGGAGACGTATTCTAGTGCCAAGCAATATCACATTTCACCAGCTGCATGACATCATCCAAACAACAATGGGCTGGGGAAATTACCACTTATACAGCTTTGAAATTAACGATTTTCTTATCGAAATTCCCGATGAGGAACAAGATTTCGGATTTTTCTTTCCAACCTTTAGGGAAACGGCAGATTCCAGGAGAGAGCGGCTCCGAAATTGGCTGGACGAAGAAAATCAAAAAATTACGTACACCTATGATTTCGGCGACAATTGGGAGCATACGATCACAGTCGAAAAGATTGAACAAGCGGAAGAAAACCTAAAGCATCCTATTTGCCTAAAAGGCAAACGTGCTTGCCCTCCGGAAGATGTTGGGGGTGTTTACAGTTATTTGTCCATCATTGATGCGTTAAAAAAGAACAGCAAAGAAAGCACAAATACGGAAATCGATGAATACGAAGAAGAATTGCTGGAATGGTACGGAGATTTCGACCCGGAAGCATTCGATCTGGAGGAAATCAATAAAGCCCTCAAAAAAATTAAATTTGTTTAATACTTTTATTAAATTTTTCATCTGTTAAAGATTCAAATAACTCTTTCAAGTTACGAAAAAAAGGATTTTTGATATACTGCAACCTGCAATATTTCCATTGCGGGTTTTTATTTTCTAAAAGACAAAAGTGATATACAGAGCGATACTGCATCGGAGACGTATTCTAATGCTCAGTTATATTACAGAATCCAAACAATAAGTGATCATGAAATAAGGCATTAGTTCGTGAAGGCTCATAAATAAAATTAAGGGCTCATATATGAAATTTAAGGCTTATATATGAAAATAAAGGCTCATAAACGAAATTAAGGGCTCATATATGAAAATAAAGGCTCATAAGTTAAATCAAAGGCTCATATTTTAGATTAAAGACTCATATTTTAGATTAAAGACTCATATATTTAATATTAAGACCAATTTTTCACAATAAAAGTTCATAACCTTCCCTCGAACATGATTCAGAGGGAGCTGTCTAAGAAGCCTAAGGGGCTGTCTCAAGCCTAAGGGTCAGACCCCATAACACAATATATAGGACATAATGTTGGATAAATATGCTATATAGTGATAATGCACATGGGGTCAGACCCTTATGAGACAGCCCCAATATATAGAACATAATGTTGGATAAATGTGCTATATAGTGATAAATGCACATGAGGTCAGACCCTTATGAGACAGCCGCTCTCTTTTTTAGGCAATACCACCATTAAAACAAATCTAAAAGAGAATAAACGGTGCAAACCCCTCGTTCCGATAATTTCTCACTAAATTCCATTACGGTTATCATCACGCTAAACTCTTTCAACTATTCTTGATCATATGCATTAAGAGCATTGACGGCATGGGCTAGGGCAGAACCAGCCTTTAAAGCTGTTGCAACAAAGATGCTTTCTGCCAATTCTTCTTTTGTTGCACCTTGTTTCTTTGCTCCGGAAGTATGAACATCGATGCAATACGGGCATCCTGTTGTATGTGCTACTGCTACTGCAATAAGTTCTTTTTCCTTTGCACTTAATACTCCATCTTTCATTGAATTTTTATCAAAATCAATGAAGGAAGCAAATGCATCCCCCGATAACTTGGAAAACTCTTTAATTCTAGCAAAATATTCTTTTTTGTATAGCTCCTGACCTCCCTCTCCATCGTATGAATTTAATGCATTAACGCCATGAGCAAGTGCGGATCCTGCTTTCAAGGCAGTTGCTACCAATATGCTCTCTGCCATTTGTTCTTTCGTGACACCCAATTTTTTCGCCTTCCCAACATGAACGTCGATGCAATATGGACAACCGGTCGTATGAGCAACAGCAATGGCAATCAATTCTTTCAACGGTTGGCTGAGTTTTCCCTCAGCAAGAGCTTTTTGGTCAAATTCTACAAATGCGCGGAAAGCCTCCGGTGCTAAATCTTTCAATTCTGGCAATCTAGAAAAGTAAGATTTTTGATACAAACTTTCTTTATTAACCGTTTCAGGCATTGTCATTCCTCCCAATTTAATGCGTAAATATTAATTATATTGATATTATACTGAAAATACTGAAAAATAATCAATTATTTGAAACCTTGGTGCCCGGACCTGACAAGCGGCATGTTTTTGGCCGAAAAACAAATCCCATTTGCTGAAGGCCATATGCTCATCCTTTACAAAAGAGTTAATGCGCGAAAGAAGTCCGGTTTTACCTGCAGCTTTTCAAACTTCCTCTCAATTTCTCTCTCGCACCTTTCCGCCAGTTTTTGACGGCCGAGACGGACACATTTTCTTTCTCTGCGATTTCTTTTATCGTCAATCCGTCCAGGAAAGTGTACAATACCCATTTTGTTTGGTTAGGGGTTAATGATTCGCAATACGACAATAATAGATTGACTTCAAACGGATCTTCGGTAAATGGATCTTCAAGAAACTCCCAAAACTCTTCCTTCGGATAGATGTTCCGTTCTTCATGCTTGTTTTCCCTCGTCAATTCCGTTAAAAACTTTCCTTTTATATACGTAAAAGCATAATTCGTGAAGTTTCCTTTTTCAGGATTAAATCGCCGCCTCGCTTCCCATAAGGAGATCAACCCGAGCTGATAAAATTCCTCTTTGTTTTTGTAAATGTTTAAAGTGAAAATGAGTTTGTGGATCATCGGTTCATATTGCCTCGCCAACTGCTCAAAGCTTTCCATTATGAAATCCTTTCAGGAAAGCGCGCTTTCTCTTATATTCCCGGGTAGCTATACCATAACGCCCTCAGAAATTTTTCTCGAACAGAGAAAATTTGGTTTTTGAGCAGAATAAAAGGGTAATTTGGCCTTTTTCACGAAGAAAAATGTTAATTTTTGCAATAAAAGAGAGTCAATTCTTGAAAAATCGTATATTTTTAAAAAATTATAACAATTCCTTTTTCCAAAAATAAAAAAGGGCTAGACCCGAAGTCAGACCCTTTTTTCGAAACTATACAATGTGAAAGGTAATTTGCTAAAACCAAAAACAACTCATAAATGCTCAAAATCGATGAATATAACAGTTAAATATTGGCCGGAATATCATCTTATGTCACTCAATCTTAAATTGTCTGACAAGGGATTCCAGTTCTTCCGCCATTTGGGCAAGGGATTTTGCCGAAGCATGAATTTCCTCCATTGAAGCAAGCTGTTCCTCTGTTGTCGTTGCAACTTCTTCAAAACTAGCTGCATTTTTTTGAACAAGTAGAGCAATTTCAGATGCGGAAGAAGATACTTCTTCCACACTTGCTGTAATTTGCTGAACGGTTGCCGTAATTTCTTGAATTTGCGGGGTGATATCTCTGGTTTTGTCTAAAATTTGCATAAACTTATTCGATGTTTCAACCGAGACTTTTACACCTTTCTCTGCATTACTCATAATTTCACTCATAATCTGAACAGATTCTTCTGTATCTTCTTGAATTCTTTTGATTAAATCTGCAATCATTTTCGTTGAAGTTTGCGATTGTTCAGCTAATTTTCTTACTTCGTCAGCTACTACTGCAAACCCTTTTCCGTGTTCTCCCGCTCTAGCAGCTTCGATAGCTGCATTTAAAGCTAAAAGATTGGTTTGGTCAGCAATCCCGCTTATGACATCAAGTATTTTCCCGATTTCTTGGGAACGGTGTGAAAGAGATTGAATTACTTCATTGGATTTACGGATGGATTCATGAATCGACCGCATTTGAGCCAAATTGTTTTCTACAAATTGGCTTCCTTCTTCCGCTTCTTTTTCGCTTTCTTTCGCTAATTCTGAAACAGTAGTTGATTTATTTGCTATTCGTAAAACTCCTTCAAGAGCTTCCTTCAACGCATCAGCATTTTGCTCGAGTTTGTTTTTAGAATTTTCGGATTCGCTTGCTATTTCTTGAATGGCAGACGCTACATTTTCAGATGCTGTTGTTGTTTGATCTGCACTTGCAGTCAGCTCTTCTGATGCCGTGGCCACTTGATGGGAGTTTTCATTGACAGTAAGAAGGATTCTTTGCAAACTTTGGATCATGTTATTAAAAGATGCTGTCAATGCACCAAATTCATCCTTTGATTGGTAGCTTCCTTTGACATTAAGGTCTCCTTTCTCCGCTTTAGAGAGCAAGTTCTTCAGTTCTTCCGTTGGTTTTACAATCATTTTTGTAATCAGAATCCCAACTGCAATTGAAAAAATAAGTGCTGCTGCAATGACAATGCCTAAAATAATGGTTGCATTTCTAAAATCTTGCTTATTTTGGGAATTCGTTTTTCCGGCGATTTTTTCAATTAGCTCCCCTAATTCAGAGAGAATATTATTTGCAATGGTTCGTTGTGGTGCTACTTTTTCTAAATAAAGTTTGTAAGCTTCCTCATATCGATTTTGTGAAGCCAATTGAATTACTTCTTCTCTCGACTTCCGAAGCTGTTTCATGATTTGTTTATAGTAGTCGAACTTTTTCATTGCTTCAGCAGTCATATGTGTATTCTCGTACTTCTTAATCATTGAATCGGTTTCTTCAATCTTAGAGTCAATCATTTCTTTCAGTTCAAATTTCCGTGTAGAATCCGTAGTAATCAAAAGCTCTAAAGTATAAGAATCGAGAGCGCGGTTATTAATTCTGATTTGTCCTAACCATTGAATTGGCACCAAGTTTTCTTTATACGTATATTCTGATTTTTGTGCCATTTCTCTTACATAGGTTAATCCAACTGCTCCTACTGCTCCTAATGAAAGGGCGGTTATGGTCAGCAAAATTAACAATTTTTGATAAATTCTTAGATTTCGTAATATCTTCATATATTTCTCCTTTCATTTTTCTAATTTAGCTGCTTCAAAATGAATTGGAAATTACTGCATAATGACGTGAAAATTGTCATATATTGTTGAATTATACCATATTAGAACGCCTCAAGGGACCACCTGTAACATATTACTTGATCTGCATTTAAAAAAATGTTGATTACGAAGAAGAGTTGCTGGTTTTGTACGGAGATTTTTACCAAAAAGCAATCCATCTGGAGGAAATAAATAAATCCCTCAAAATCAAACTTTTGGCAAAAATAAAAACGCGGAAGCCAATCAACCATCTCGTTGAGTGCTTCCGCGTTTTTTTATTAAAAAACACTGTAAGAACTGCATTGAAAAATATATTGGTTCACTAACCTGGCTCTTTATAAAAAAGTTTTATTAATTATAAGGAGCATTCCTGTAATGAAGAAATTTGAGGTTTGAAACAAAAAGAGCCCTCTTGGTATAGTACAGGGTGTCAATGCATTGACCCCGAATTAATAAGTTACCAAGGAGGACTCGATATGAATTATACGCAAAATCAAAAAATCTCGCAAATCACACCATCAACATTAATTATCGGCATTGATATTGCAAAAGACAAGCACGTTGCACGAGCACAAGATGATCGAGGAATTGAATTTGGAAAACGCTTGATCTTTGAAAACCGCATACATGGTTTCCAAATGCTTTTAGATTGGGTGAAGCGACACCAAAAAGAAAATGATAAGAATCATGTGATTTTTGGGGTTGAACCAACCGGGCCTTACTGGTTAAATCTCGCTTATTTTCTTACCGCAAAGGGCTACGACTTTGTATTAGTCAATCCAATGCATGTAAAGAAAAGCAAAGAGTTTGATGACAATTCTCCAACAAAAAACGATACAAAAGACGCCAGAGTGATTGCACAGCTGATTAAAGACGGCCGATACTCCGTACCAAATCTCTTAGACGGCATTTACGCGGAACTAAGAGAAGGCGTCAAAATAAGAGATCAGCTCACTCAACAGCTTGCCATCACAGAAGGGCGTATTCAGAATTTGATTCAACGTTATTTTCCGGAGTTTTTCGATGTTTTCGGGGATTGGGAAGGAAAAGCAGCTCTTTGCACGCTAAAACTGTTTCCATTTCCTTCTCAAATTAAAGAAATGACACCTGAAGAGGTTCTCTCAAAGTGGAAGCCATTTGTACAACGAGCAGTTGGAATAAAGCGAGCAACGAAACTAGTAGAAACGGCCAAAAAGAGCATTGGAATTCAAATCGGGATTCAGTTTGCCAAACGTGAAATGGAATATCTGATTGACCAATATGAGCTTTATCAAACGCAGTTGGAAGAGTTGGATCAGGAGCTAGAAGCTCTTGTAGAAACGATCCCAGGTGCTAAGCAAATGATGAATATTCCTGGGTTAGGTGTTACAACAGTCGCTCTATTCTTCGCTGAAGTGGGTGATCTCACAAAGTACAGTCACCCTCAGCAATTAGTTAATCTGGCAGGCCTTTCATTACGTGAGCATAGTTCTGGAAAATTTAAAGGACAAACCAGAATAACGAAACGGGGACGAAGTAGGCTGCGTAAAGCTCTGTACTTAGCGATTCGGCCACTCGTTGCCCATAATCCAACTTTTAAAGCTTTACATCAATACTATACAAAACGATCTGAAAGGCCTTTAAAAAAGCAACAGTCCCTCATCGCCCTGTGTTGTAAGCTATTACGTGTCTTATTTGTCATTGGTCAAAAACAGTGTGAATTTGATGGTTCAAAATTATTGCGAGGATTGCCTCAAATTACATTACAAGCTGCTTAAACCGATTTATTAACCAACTTATTAACCAAATTACTATCGAATACTTCAAGTATTTCTAAAGACAAACACCAATAGTGCCGAGTCGGAGTTTATTTTTACCATACGGGCTTATGACCCAGCCGAGGAGCTTATCCGACCTCCACCTCATGGATACGCAGGACGAAGGAATGTATGGATCCCAATCCGGTGATACATGGGAGGGTTAGCGACCGTGAGATGAGTGGAGATTTTGCGCACGGTCATAACTGTTATTACCAAACAATACCAGTTTGGTTGATAGGATGGCCCCCCATCTGTAAGGAATTTAAAGAAATTCAATTTATAACCATGATTTTCGGTGGATCAACTATTAGGTGTTAATGAAATTTAGAGAAAACGGGAGTATTCGGGAGAAAATTAAAGTATATAGAGGGAGGACATACCTGCAATTTCGGTTATGATTTGACTGTTTCTAAACAGGCAAGCAACCAGTCAGCGATGTTGTTTAATAGTAATTTTATAAAAGATTCATATTTCTTGTCTTCTTAGTTATGCATAGAAAAGTAAACTCTAGTTATGTATAACGATTAGCAGGCAATTGTCTGAGACAAAAATAACAAAAGCCCATATTAGAATACATTAAGAAAGGACTTTCTCAGGTGAGGAAAAACGGAACTTTGTATATGCCGTTCGGTGAAGTTGTTTTTGAAGAGCATAATAAGAAATGTCAAGATGCAGCCGGGATTGATTGGAAAACACTATGATAGAACCTTGACGATGTTTTCCGGGTAAAATTCGTTTTACATGGTTGTGAAAAATCCATTGACAGTCAAAAGATCTGGGCGATCCCGTCGGGAAAGCATACATATCCAGTTGCGGATTAACCGGTACAGGAATTTTATTTTGGGTTCCGGTCAAATGAACAACTGCCCGTTTTCTTCCCTCATAGGTTGATCCACCCTCGAGACAAGCATCCTTTATTAGTTGAAAAGGAGTTCTTACAGAATATAGTACATCATCTGTCTCAAGAATTTTACTGCCATACCTTTCATCCCTAATAGGCAAAACAGCCATCGTATTCGGATTTAATTCATAATGGAACTTTTCTTTCTCCATTATTTTTCCTCCTTTACTCCTATGACTTATATCCTAAATTATTTCCAGAATAATCAAAATGTATATATTTGTCAATTGTATATTTAATATTAATAAATTTTTAACAAAAAGTAATTTTATGAGTAATAGCTTCCAGCATAGATCTCGGCATCTGGTAAGAAATTTACAATCAGTTTATTGAATTTCAACATACGACTGATAAAATTTTTACAAAAACTATTTTGGAATCGAAATTATGAAAAATATGGAATATTTTTTCGGTAAGGGACTATCGAAGAGTTTCATGAAATGGAATTCTCGATTATGAACCAGCGGAAGGCAACTTTAACAATATTACCGAGGAGAGCTATTCGAAAAGGAAATCTTGACCGGGCCGGGCCCGGTCTTTTTCAAAATATTAGAAGGAAAGCTTATACTTCAAGATAAAGGCTCGTTTTTACAAACGAAGGCGCATTTTTCGAAATGAAGGCTCATTTTTTCAAACAACGGCGCATAAATTAGATTGAAAGCGCATTTTTTCAAACGAAGGCGCATATATCAGAATGAAGGCTCATTTTTCGAAATAAAGGCTCATTTATCAAAATAAAAGCTCATATTTCAAAATAAAAGCTCATATTTCAAAATAAAGGCTCATATTTCAAAATAAAGGCTCATATTTCAAAATAAAGGCTCATATTTCAAAATAAAGGCTCATATATCAATTCTCCGGCAATCTATTAATCCATTCTAGGATTAAGTCCGTATAATTGTGTAAAAAGAAAAGGGGTCAAATTAATCCCTTTTGGTTACAATGTTTAATGCCTAAAAAACATTGGAAAAGGAGATTTAATTATGACCCAATTACAGTTTACCCTAAATATGGACCTTTTAAAAGATTCAGTTATGAATTCAAATATTGACGCGGTAGTCAAATCAACCATTGTTTTAGTCTTGAATGAGTACATGGAAAAAGAGCGTGATGAATATTTACAGGCTCAGGCTTATGAGCGCACCTCCGAACGCAAGGATTACCGAAATGGCTACTATGATCGTGACTTTATTGTAAGCATTGGAAAAATAAAATTAAGAGTTCCCCGTACACGTAATGGCGACTTTGCACCATCTGTTTTTGAACGATATGCGCGTGTGGACCAAACCTTTGTCTTATCCATGCTTGAGATGGTTGTAAATGGAGTGTCTACACGCAAAGTGACGAATGTGGTAGAACAATTATGCGGGGAAAAAGTGTCTAAATCCTTTGTTTCATCCCTTACAGAAAAGCTGGATCCAGTTGTCAAACAATGGGCAAACCGGCCGTTAAATGTCCAATATTACTCTTATATTTTTTTAGATGCTATGTATATTAAAGTGCGTGAGCACCATAAAGTCGTTTCTAAAGCTGTGTATATTGCGACCGGCATTAACCAGGACCAAAAAAGGGAAGTAATTGGTTTTAAAGTCGATCATAAAGAAAGCTATGAAGCATGGAAGGAATTCTTGAGTGAGTTAAAGTCAAGGGGGTTGCAATCCCCAAAGCTGGTGATTTCTGATGCCCATCAAGGATTAAAGAAAGCGATAGAAAAGGAATTTATCGGAACATCATGGCAGCGTTGTACCGTTCATTTCAAGCGAAATATCATTGACACATTGCCTAAAAAAGGCATGGGAGAGGTCATTGTCGATTTAAAAAGGATATTTGAAGCGGTAACAGTAGAAGATGCCCGTTTCTTTCGCAATGAATTCTTTAAGCGCTATGAAGAGAATCCGAAACTTGAAAAGGCACTGGAGATATTAGATGAGGGCTTTGAAGACGCCATCCAATATTTAAGTCAGCCTGCAAAATGGCATCGCTTAATCCGTAGCACCAACTCTCTGGAACGATTAAATCAGGAAGTTCGCCGTCGTGAAAGGGTGATCCGGATATTTCCAAATACGCAGTCTGCCTATCGGCTGATTGGAGCTATCTTAATGGATTATGATGAGGAACAAGCCAAGAAAAAAAGCATTTTTTCGAAAAACGAGAATGTCCCGCGCGAGCGCGAAATTTAATTTGATTGGAAGGGGGTACCCCCTTCCAATCAAATTAAATAAATACTAAAAGCAAAATTAGGCTAAAACCTTGTAATTAGTATTTTACACAATATTAAGGACTTGACTCATTCTAGCTTAAATCATGGTTGATTGCCCTCCATTTTTATGATCTTTCCTCATAATTCCCCCACTGGAGTTAACATTTTGCTCATATGGACCACTTCTTTAGCCAAATTCTCCATTCGCACAATTATATCGCTATCGATGATCTCATTGTTCTGATTGAAGTGGTCGGTATGGGCGTAAACATATCCCGGGGCGGTATACGCACGAAAATATCCGGCAATCGGTTTTAACTGATTTTCAATGACCAAGTAATGCTGGTACGTTCCTCCCGTTGCAACAAAACCAATCACCTTGTTCCGAAAAGCAGAAGGAGGAACCAGGTCAAACAGGTTCTTCAACGCCCCGGATAAGGAAGCTTGGAAGATCGGTGTACCAATAATAAAGCTATCTGCAGAGCTTACCATATCAATGACTTTTTTAGTATCTCCCGCATATGCATCAGGATGGCGGCCGTCACAAAATTGTACATCAAACTTCTTGAGATCCAATATTTCCGTTTCGATTTGCGGATCAAATCGGCGGGCCAGTTCGACGACTTTTTCCACCACAACGAGAGTTTTTGAACCTGTAATCGTCCCTGAGATACCAAGCAATTTCATTGTCTCCATCTCCTTTTTAATCGTTCTTGTTTTGTACTAACAGATCATATAAATCGTTTTTCAAACGCCTTAAAAAAGGTCTGCTCCGTGCGATGGAAGTCATTTCCGGTGATAAAATTCCTCTTAGAACTTCTTCCCGATCCGGCTGTCCTTCCAAGTCCAACTGGCGATGCAGAAATATTAAACTTCCGCCAGATTCACTCGGTTCAGCCACTGCCATGATGACATCATTTTCATGCGCCCAAATGCGCTGCATCCAAGATTGATACGACTCTGTACCACCGGCCGAAACGGCAATAAGGTCCGCTCCCTGCTTGGCCAAAATGCGGTACGATTCCGGAAATTCCGCATCTCCTCCCGTGAGAAGCCCGATTCTGGCAAACGGCAGTTCCAGCGTGCAGAATCCTGAGCGTCCATATCCCCCTCTTCCTAAACCATCCCTATGAACTTGTTCATAAGTTCCGATGCAGCCTTCCGATCCTAAAAGAAAGGCCGTTGGCACCCGATTCCCGTCTATGTTTTTCGAAACCGAAGCAACAATATATATTCCATATTTAGAAGCTATCGAATGGAGAGAATGTTGATAGAATTCGAGACCAGCCTCCGTCTCCTCTGTTCCGGTAATGTCCATCTCAGGCAATATGATCATCCGATGCTTGACATTTTCTTCGTTCTTTTGCAACTCCAATTCAAGCCATTTCGAAACATTGGACAGCCACTGCTCCAATGTTCCGCGGGTCGACAGCTGGGCGGCGCAAACCTCAAAAGACGCTTGCGGCAGGGTCGGACGAGTCGCTCCTTCCTTCCAAAGATACGGGTGCAGGAGCAGGTCATGATAAGCTGACGGCTTTCGGAACTCTAGTATTCTCTCTTTTCGGTTGTTATAAGAAGGTTGATATTTGCCGTATACAATCCCGTCTCCTGACAACTTCCAATCTTGAACCTCGCCTTCAGAACCGATGACTGCACTTCCTCCCGTAAACTGCGCCCCGCGTTCCTGTCCCCAACGGTTTGCGGCTGCCCAGCAAAGTCCATTTTCCTTTGCCCGCAAAGCCCAAGTTTTGCTCGGGGGATTATTTTTTTCCCCAACCCAATTCGTCGGAAAGGCAATAATATCCGCTCCCTTAAGTGCAGCTATTCTTGCCGGTTCAAAATACATCGCATCCATGCAAATCAGCATAGCAATACGTCCAATTTTTGTAGAGAATACAGGGATGCCTTCATTGCCTTCGCGGGCCCAGCGGGGATCGGCAGCGAACAGATGCGTTTTCCGGTAGCGTCCGGCTACGCCTTCGGGACCGATTAATACAGCTGAATTGTAAAAAATATCGGTAGATGGATCGACCTCCGGCAGCCCGATGACTACATAGCAGGAGTACTTTTCAGCTACGGCTTGGAAAAGTTCCGTTGTCGGACCGGGGATCGGTTCTGCATAAGGAGCGATTTCGCGGCGGTTCTCAAAAATATACCCTGACGTGGCCATTTCAGGAAAAACAATCAATTTCGCTCCGTTTTCCGCTGCTTCTTCGGCCAAAACCAGCATACGGCGCCGATTTCCATCCAAATCTCCCAAGCGCGATTCAAATTGAACAGCCGCCACTTTAACAGATTCTAACCTGTTCATTTTCCTGACCTCCATTATCTCCTATCACTAATGACTCTTTCGACCAATCGAAAAGAACAGCTTTTCCCTCTTCCGAATGAAGGATAATGCGGGGTTCCTCTGTTAATTCACCTATCACTTGAGCTGTAATCTGTACTTTTCGGAACAATGCCTGAACCTTGTCCGCATGCTCAGGATCGACGGCCAAAATGAATCCGTATCCAGGGAACATTTTTATCCAATTAGAAAAATCCACCTTTAACGGTTTAGGTATGCTGTTCAGTTCAACTCGCGCACCGCATCCTGAAGTTTCAGCCAACATCGCTAATGTTCCTATAAGCCCAGCATTGCTGATATCGCGGGCGGAAGAAGCCAACTGAAGTTCAGCAAGCATCGGCAACACAGCGAGCTTGCTTTGCAGATCTTGCGGCGTTCGGAAGCTCGTGCTGTCCCACTGCAAATAATTTTTAAACTGGCGTCCTTCCAGATCGACGGCAACCATCAATAATTGACCCGGCCGGCCTTGAAAACAACGCAATAGATGGGTGGCTCTTCCAACCATGGCCGTCGCCGCTCCTGCTGTTTCTTCAGGCAAATAGTGGCCTCCAACCATAGGAACCCCATACTTCCGGCAAGCCTCTGCCATGCCTTGAGCAATCGTTTCTGACATATGATCATCAGGAGCACTCAATAAATTGACCGCGGCAGCCGGCTTTCCACCCATCGCATAAATATCATTAACACTTACCAGGACGGAGCAATAACCGGCCCAGAAAGGTTCGGCGGCTGCCAGCTGCGGATAAATGGCATCACAAGACAGAAGGATGTACTCGTTTTCCGTGACCAGAATTGCCGCATCATCTCCAATTGGATCCAAAGTTGAACCGAAATTCCATACATCCTGAAAGACTTTCAACGGCGATTGAATCGCCTTTTTTCGATTTACAATGATAGAGCTTTGCAATTCACGAACGAAGGAGTGCAGCGTGCCCACGATTGATCATCCTCCTGTAAAGCTTCATATGTTCTCCGGCAGCAATGTGCCATGTATATCGTCCGGCCGTAGCCTTTCCATTCAAAACGAGCGTATCGGCAAGGTCTTTTTCTCTAACCGCGCGGATCATCTGCCTGGCAATTGCCTGATCATCCTCAGGGTTTGCTAGTAACGCATTATAAGTATCAACTAAATACTCCCGGAATACCGGTATATCTGAGGAAATGACCGGAACACCGGCAGCCATTGCTTCAAGAATGGCCAATCCCCATCCTTCCTTGATGGAAGGCTGAACGAAACAATCAGCGGCATGGTAAAGATGAAATAATGTTTGATTATCAACGGACCCTGCAATCCGCACCCCTTCCTGGACATCGGATGGCAAACGGCTTAATTCTTCAAAAAAAGATTTCCTATAATATTGGTAGTCAAACAGCGTATCCCCGCCAACAATGAGAAGCACACTTTCCGGGACAACTTCCTTTACCCTTGCATAGGCACGCAAGATACCAATAGTATTTTTCCTTGGTTCGATCCCGCCGATCGTCAAAAAGACCGTTTTTCCCTCTAGCTCATATTTATCGCGCATCAGTGATCTGTTTCCCGCTTCTTGAAAAAACCGCTGCTCAACGCCGTTGTAAATAACCCGTGAAGATCGTTCATATATGGATTCCAAACGGTCTTGCCAATAACGGCTCACCGTGATTAAGGCATCCGGTCCGATAACCGAACGGTTTTGGCACTGAACTAAAGCAGGGGTCGTAAAATCGTCTAAATGATGAACAGTCCGGCAGAAGAAGGGGATCAACCCCTTCTCTCTCAGCCGATACAAACTGTTTGCACTGATACAATCCTGTGCATGATGGATGTCAAAAGCATCGAGCGGTTCCTCTTCCAGCGCCTCCACATACGTATCGATATACCGAAGAATGCGTAATTTAAATTCTTCATCTGAACGGGAAGAAAAGGGGATAAGCTTAACAGCCGTTTTTACGGGACGGAAGAAACTCGAGCCATTTTGCGACAATGAATAGATGACCACTTCATTTCCCGCATCCTGCAGCGCTTCAGCCAAAGCCAATGTATGGACAACACCGCCCCTTGGCTTCGTCGAATAAGTATAGAGTGCCACTTTCAATCGATCTCACCTCCGAATCTGCAAAATTGGCCATCTATTTATCTATCAAGATGCGTATTCTGCTGCTTCCTCCAGTTTCCGATTCATTAATCCGGCCTCTTTCACAATTGTGCTTACATAACGATCCATACCTCCAAGCGGCCGGATATGAATTCCCCTTATTCCATTGATGCTTCGAAGTTTATCAATCAACTCCACGACCATCTTCATTCCTTCAGCAGGTGAATCCGCCTCTTTGATTCGCTTAATGATATTTTCCGGAATCGCAATACCCGGAATTTTTAATACGGCATCGACATGGTCTGCATCACGCAGCGGCAAGATGCTCGCCATAATATATGAACGCTCGTGCAGACCGCGGCGGCGTGCTTCCTCCATCCACTCGCCCAACAAATCAAGGTCGAATACCAACTGTGTACGAACAAAATTAGCTCCGGCATCGATTTTTGCTTCCAAACGGTCGATCAATTCCTTCACTGGTTTGCCTGCAATGTTTTCAACGACTCCAATCGTCATTTGCGGCGCTTCTTCCATCACGGTATTGTCAAACAGCTTTCCTTCATCTACAAACCGGCGGACATAGCGCACCAGTTCCATCGTTTCCAGATCATAAACTTCCTTCGCGTTCGGCTCTGTTCCAATTCTTGCCGGATAGCCTCCCAAAATCGTAATATTTTTGACTCCTAATGCTGCCAATCCCATCAGGTCGCTTTGAATCCCCATCCGGTTGCGGTCCCGCAGATTAACCTGAACAATCGGTTCCATCCCTACCTGGCGGATAAAAAAGGCGCCAACAACGGGAGACAGCCGGGCAATGGCAAGCAGGTTATCACTAAGATCCACTGCATCCACATACCCTCTGGCTCTAACGGCTTGCTCAACAAGCGGGCTGGGATTCCAGCTTCTCGGAGGCACCATTTCGGACGTAACAGTGAAATAATTCGATGAAACCAATCTATTTCCCAAATAAATAGACATCAGTATTCAACTCCCTCTTTTCTTCTTCAAAGTCATTAGATCTGGAATGTGCTTAAAATAAATGCTCCGGCGCGATGGTACTCAATAAGACAGTCTTGAAGATCCAACGGGTGAACAGGTATCGTGCCTTCAATCAGATCCTCTTCCCGAATACCGTGAAGACCTAATCCAAAACGGCAAACATAAACCTTTCCCCCTTCTTTGATAAACGTAGCCAAGCTTTCATTCATATTTAACATCCCTCCGAAAGCCGATTTGCCGACTGTCGGAAAGCCCCGGGTAGCTACAGCGTTAATGGCTCCCGTTCCGTAAAAATAGATAGCTGCTTCAAATCCTTTGCGCTGGGCGCGGATGGCTTGCAAAATTGCCACGTAAGATAAAGAAGATTCATGGGCGATCCCGTGCACTAAAACTAAAAATTTCTCTCCGGGATTTGCTTTGTAGTCAGGGAAGACTTTCGTATCTCCATACAATTTTGTTCCTTCCGGCAAACTTGGATGCGGGATTTCATTCATGGATTTCAATTCGTTTTCATTTAAATTTGACATTTTCATAACCTCCTAAATAATCATTTCATTTGAAAAATAATTTATGGTTAAAGAGCATTTGCTCTTAAGCCAACTTGCTGAAATATTGTTCTTCTGCGTTTGCCCAAAAAACCCGTTCTTTAATTTCATCGGAGATTGGGGCGCCTTGAATTTTCCAAAACTCACCTTCATAATCGCTCCAAGGCTCATCACAACCGAATAAAAAGCGATCGATACCGATTCCTGTCTGATCTATTTCCTTCAAAAGCTTACGTACGGCAAAGCCGATTGCCCAGCTTGAGTCAATATAGACTTGGTACCCGCCTTCAATAAGATCTTTCCATTGGGATATAAGCCGGATATGGCCGCTCACGCCTCCACCCATATGAACCAAATGGATTTTAAGATCTTTGCCGTAACGTTTGATCAACTCAAAATAATTGGTGATATCTGAATTGCCTCCCGGGCTTGTATGAAAATGAATCGGAATATTTCTTTCTCTTGCCTCGCGGAAAATCTTTTCATGGAGTTTCATTGTTGCTTCGTCCCATTTTCTCGGGTCGGGAGTGCCTCCCAGCAAATAGCTCATCTTCAAGCCGCGAATGCCCGGTTCATCCAGCAAAGTAAAGGCTTTTTCCGTTAATTCACGGTTCTGCGGCAATCCGGATACCCATAATGCACCGGCAACCCGGCCCTTGCCTTCCCGGCACAGCTGAACAACCAGTTCATTAAGCTTGAAAGGCTGTTCTTGAACAGGAATCCCGTAATTAGGAATGATGAGACATTTCTCCATCCCCCTGCATTCCATAAACCGGGTCAATTCCTCAGAAGTCGCAGGTCCGGGATCCGCAGGCGAAATCGGTTCTTCCGATTCATAAAATGGCCACGGATCTAAAACACCGACATGATTATGGGCGCTATAAACTTTTCTGCCAAACCCCATGGTCAGAGGCTTTTCTTCCTGTAAGCGATATTTGTTCTCCCCGTCAGACGATTCACAATGCTTCAACTGCTTGTTGCTTCCGTCCTGCGGATTGTGATGGCGATGCATGAAACACATTAAAATCTACCTCCATGATTTGATGAGGATGCCCATGGAAGACAAACGATTCTCCTATTGGCTCCCATCCTAATTTTTTGAACAATTCAATATTTTGAAGTTGAACGGATGCTAAAAAGCGGCTGGCCTGTTGTTTTTTGACAGTGTCAACAGCAGCCCGAATTAAGTAGACTCCAATCCCTCTCGTCCGGTAATCCGGGTGCACAGCAAGCCTTCCTCCCCACCATACATTCGGCTTCTCTTTATCGCGATAACAGCGGACCGTTCCTATGAGAAGGTCTTTTCTTCGCGACCAGGCATTTAAATAAATTGCCCCGTCATCAAACTCATCCAAATCATTCTCCTCAAACATGTGCTGTTCATCCACAAATACCATTCGTCTTAACTCTAAAGCTTTCTGAATTTCTTCTTTGCTTTCAGCTGCTCTAATCTCGCAGAATTTCATTATTTCCCCCCATGTCTTTTATCCTGATTTTTCAAATAATGAAATAGCGGAACAAGCACCGCATTTCGCGCATCCGGCCATGCTGTTTGCAGAGGATAAATTCTCTTCCTGCAGTACAGCGGCCACCCGGCGGTAAACTTCAAGCATCAAATCACTCGAAGGAGGGGCCGTGTTTTCCAGCTCCGTTCCACGGAGAGGACGAAGCGGAACAACGAATGGATAGACACCTAACCTGGCTGCCCTTCGGCATCCTTCAACCGTTTTTTCCAAGTCCTCTCCAAGCCCGATAATGACATATGTGCTTACTTGATTTCTGCCGAAGACATCCACTGCTTTTTCAAATGCTTGGAAATACACTTCAAGCGAAATCTCGGATTTGGACGGCATCACTTTTTTTCGGACTTCTTCATCAAATGACTCTACATGGAGGCCAATTGAATTTGCGCCCGCATCTTTTAATACTTGATACAATGAATCGTCATTCGGAGGCTCACACTGAACTTGAATGGGGAGCTGGCTTACTTTACGAATGCTTCTTACACATTCAGCCAAATACAGAGCCCCGCGGTCTGTTTCGTTAGGTGTTCCTGTAGTTAACGTAATGTGCTTAATTCCATCAAGCTCTTCCGCCGCTTTCACCACTTCGGCAAGCTGCTCCGGTTTTTTCTGGGCAATGGTGCTTCCCTGCTCCAAAGAATGGCCAATGGCACAAAATTTGCATCGTTTACCCGGCGCCCAGCGGATACAGCTTTGAATGACGGTGCTTGCCAGGACATCTGCTCCGTGAAGGACGGCAATTTTGTTATAGGGAATTCCATCCTTTGTGCTTAATTCATAAAATTTAGGCCGCCGAACAGTTTCCAGAAAAGTAAACGGCAAAGACTTTCCTTCATATTGAAGCGACAGACCGGAGGATCCTTGAGCTAAAGAATAAGGAGAGTTCTCTGCCGGACCATTCAGAGTCGGGATCATAACAGCCTGTCCCTGAAGCAGAAAAGCCTGGTCATCTGTCGGTCCAGCTCCCCCTCTTCTGCCTCCCTTTGTAAGCCCCTCAGTCCGCAGCCCCTTATTCTGAATGTCTACGAGCAAGGATTCCAAGCGATCAGCATGCACGGCTTCTTGTTTCACTTTTTCACTTAAGCTCATACAATCCCCCCATTAATGTAAAATTTCATTACATAGTTTCATAACTTCATATAATGTGATTTTTCATTACCTTATATGTTATTTCTTTTTACATTAAATATAATAATGCGTAATAATGAATATGTAACGAGCCATTTCTTCTGTTTTTTTGCCGACCAATGTAAGATTTTCTTACAATTAGATTGAGGAAATATTCATTTTTACTCTAAAATTTTTAAAAAGGATTCTTTCAGTTCTCTATTTTCGAGTTTGATTTTTTAAGATGATACTAAGGAGGTATAAAATGGAGTGGAGACCAAATAGAGCAAGTGAAGTCCCTTTATATAAACAAATCGCTAATTATTTGGAATCGAGAATATTAAACGGTGAATTTCCACCGGGGAGCCGCTTGCCTTCCGAACGGGTTTTAGCCAATCAATGGAAGGTTAACAGAAGTACGGTCAACTACGCTTTCGAGGAACTGAGGTCCGCCGGACTTGTACATCGCATAGTAGGCCGCGGAACAGTAGTAATCCGAGATTTGCCGGGGAGCGGCGAAAAACAATTTCCTAATTGGGATATATATGTCAAACAAGGCTACTATCCGCCAAATAACCCGGTAAATCAAAACATTTACCGGTTCATTCGAGCGGATGAGGAAATTATTAATTTTGCTATAGGAGAGTTAAGTTCTGACTTGCAGCCTGTAAAATTAATGCAAGATGCCTATAGTTCCATAGAATTAAACAATGATTTAGGCTATGAACACATACAAGGGAATATCACACTGCGAGAAATCATTTCCGAGCATTTGAAAGTTTATCGAAAGATCGATTCTACTCCTTCTTCCCTTTTGATTACATCAGGAGCTCAACAAGCCATCCATCTCATTATTCGAGGTCTGCTTAAACCCGGAGACTCAGTTGCAATTGAAGATCCTTCGTATGCCTATTCGCTTCCGATTTTCCATTCTGAAGGCTTGCATACACATCTATTGCCAGTAGAAAACAAAGGAATTGACCCGGAACAAATTATCACACTGCACAAAAGACACCGCCTTAAGATGCTGTTCCTGAATCCGACTTACCAAAATCCTACAGGAACGACACTTGATCTGGAAAGAAGGCGCAGAATACTTGACATATGCTCAAAATTCGGGATAGCTATTGTAGAAGACGATCCGTACAGTATCACCGGTTATGATGGTACAAGCATCGCCAGTATGAAATCTATGGATAATGAAGGCCTTGTTCTCTATGTTAGCTCATTGACAAAAATTATCGCTTCAGGTCTTCGCATCGGCTGGATTTTGGGGCCGCAAACCGTTATTAACCATTTAGCCGATGTCAAGCAGCAATTTGACTTCATCCATCCCGGTCTTCCGCAATTAATTGCCGCAAAGTTGTTAAGTTCCAAGCATTTTGATGAACACATCAGACATTTGAGGGAAGGATTAAAAATTAAAAGGGACTTGATTGTACGATCCTTAGAAAAGGAACTGAAAGGATCAATCAGCTTTTCCGTTCCGGAAGGAGGCATACATCTTTGGTGTAAATTAAATGATGAGGAAATAGATGAAAACTTGCTTTTCAAAGAGTCTCTAAATAAAGGCGTCGTTTTTGCACCCGGAAGCACATTAGGATCGAAGCATAATTATATACGTTTTACCTACAGCCGAGCAGAAACAAATTGCATTTCCGAAGGGATTCGGCTGTTTGCACAATTGCTGAGGGAGTTGAAAAAAAACGATAAATAAATTTTTTCCTCAACTTAATTCTTTAGATGAAATCTTTATATAAACAGGATCTTTTCATGTTTTTAGAATAGAGGCTGTCTTAAAAGCCAAAGGGTCAGACCCTTATGAGACAGCCTCTTTACTTATTTTTACTGTCTTTTTCTTTCCATTTGTATTTACAAAACAAACAATCATTGCACTTACCATCCAATAGCCGCTCCATCCCCCCGCGGATCGACTCCTCCCTGCAAAAAACCCTGATCATCTATTAAAATTGCATTGGCATGCCCCATTACTTTATCAAACTTATCGACTACTTTAACAATATGTCCTGCTTTATTCAACGAATTTATCACTTCCTGATCTACACGACTTTCTATTTTTAACTCCTGTGTTTCCTCTCCCCATGTTCTTCCCCATACAAATCTCGGTTCGTTAATCGCTTGTTGAGGGTCCATGCAATAATCTATCATTCTTGTAATAATGGCGGTTTGAGTTTGCGGCTGTCCTTCGCCCCCTTGAGTACCATATAGAATATACGGCTTAGCATCTTTAAATGCCATAGCGGGCATAAGAGTATGGAACGTTCTCTTTCTTGGCTCTAGACAATTAACATGCGATGGATCAAGCGAGAAGAAAGAACCTCTATTTTGCATAAGAATGCCCGTGTTCCCTGCAACAACTCCCGAACCAAATTCAAAATAAAGGCTTTGAATAAATGAAACTGCGTTTCCCTCTTCATCTACTACAGCCGCATGAGCAGTGTCGCTTCCAATCGGGGAAGTCATCACCTCGCTCGCTTTCTTCAGTTGAATGGACTGCGCCAGTTCCTTTGCATACGTCTTACTTAATAATTTTTCTAAAGGAATCGAATAAAATTCGGGATCTGTTAATACTTGATTCCGGTCTTGAAAACTTCTTTTCAGCGATTCTACTAATAAATGATAGTACTCAAAAGAACCATGAGGAATTGTTTTAAAATCAAAGTTTTCCAAAATATTCAAAGCCATCAGCCCTGCAAATCCTTGTGAATTAGGCGGTACTTGAAACATTGAATAGCCTCGATAAGAGGAAGTTAATGGTTCCACCCAATCCCCTTTATGATCAGCAAAATCTTCATCAGTTAATAATCCTCCTTTTTCTTGAAGGCTAGATAAAATGCGCCTTGCCAACCCTCCTTTGTAGAAATAATCTCTTCCTTTTACTGCAAGTTCTTTTAACGTATTAGCTAAATTTTTCTGGACAAATTTTTCATTTATTTTTGGAACTCGGTTATTAGGCAAAAAAATGGATGATGTTTCAGGAAATTCACGCAGAACATTCACATTTTTCATCGTGTGTACCCATTGATCTTTTGAAAAAGGAAACCCGGAAGAGGCATATTCAATCGCAGGTTCCAACACATCTGCCAATGAAAGCCTCCCGTATTCTTTTATTATCGCATCCCAGCTGTCGACCATTCCGGGAACTGTGATTACACTTTGAATGCCGCGGTAAGGGATGGAGGATAAACTTCTGTATTTCTCACGTGTAACGTTGCAACCCGAATGCCCGCTCCCGTTATATGCACGTACTTTTTTATCGCCTTTATTGTATAAAAGCCAAAAGGAGTCTCCTCCAAGCCCTGTCATATGGGGGTACACTACAGCTAAACAGGCACTCACGGCTACTGCGGCATCAAAAGCATTTCCTCCTTTCCGTAAAACCCCATTCCCAGCTATTGATGCCAAATAATGAGGGCTTACAACCATTGTTTTCGCTCCAATAATTGTTTGATTCATAGTGCCGCTTCCTCCTTTGGGTACATAGCTTTTCCCTGTATTCGATTATGAACTTATTATAAAAATCTCTGCTAAAAGATTGTTCAATCTTGTCATATTTCTTTACACATTTTTTGTTCGTTTAGAAATTAAATTTATTTATTTTTATTGATTTAGAAATTAATATTGATAATATATTTACTAAAGGAAAGTATTTTTTATTTTTATTTACAAAACGAAAGGAGAGGGATGATGCTTGTTTTCTGATTACCACATTCCTAATTTAGACATTGATGAAATTGACAGAAAAATTCTGACTCGCTTGCATGAAAATAGCCGCATCTCATATACAGATTTAGGAAAAGAAATCGGTTTATCGCGTGTAGCTGTTCAAGCTCGTATTAACAATTTAATCGAGAAAGGGGTTATCGAAAAGTTCACTACTGTCATTAATCCAACCAAAATTGGCATTCACGTATCTGCTTTTTTTAATGTGGAAGTAGAGCCGCAATATTTAGAAGAGGTTGCGGAACAGCTTGCAAAAGAAAATTGTGTCACAAGCTTGTATCATATGACAGGACCGAGCAAACTGCATATGCATGGAATTTTCAAAAACAACCACGAAATGGAAAATTTTTTGACAAAAAAGCTATATCCGATGCGCGGAGTTGTAAGTGTGGACTGTCAAATCTTAATTAAGCGCTATAAAAGCCGAATGGGCATGAAATTATAATCCACAAATAATGAGGAGGAAAAAGAGTGAAATCTTGTTATAAAGATCTCGTACTCGCCATGCTGCGGACGGGGATTTTCGGGTTTGGCGGAGGCCCCTCCGTTATACCGTTAATCCGTTATGAAGCAGTTTTCCGCTATCATTGGCTAAAAGACGAAGAATTTGGGGAAATATTAGCGATTGCCAATACATTACCCGGTCCCATTGCTACAAAAATGGCGGCTTTTTTGGGATATAAACAGAAAGGAATTATAGGGGCCTTTATAAGTGTAACAGCACATATTTTACCTACTTGTTTAGCAATGGTCTTCTTGCTGACAATAGTAAATTTTCTAAATTATTCAACTGCCGTCAAGGGGATGATCTCGGCTGTTATGCCTGTTATTGCTGTCTTGCTTGGACAAATGACCTATGAGTTTGCTTCTAAAACAGTTAAAGGATTAGGAAAATTCGTCGGTTGTCTACTTTTTGTTGTTTCATTTTTAATGCTTAAGATCATTTCTATTCATCCCGCCATTGTCATTGTTTTATTTCTGGCTTATGGAGCTGCTCATTTTAAACTAAAAAACAAACGGCATTCTAAATATAAGGGGATATCGGCATGAATATTTGGATAAGTTTATTTTTGGGTTTCTTTTTGGCAAATGTTCTTGGCTATGGCGGAGGGCCCGCTTCCATCCCTCTTATGTACGAAGAAATTGTTAATCATCACCATTGGTTAACTAATAAAGAATTTTCCAATATGCTTGCATTAGGGAACGCTCTGCCGGGGCCGATCGCTACTAAAATCGCTGCATATGTAGGGTATGATGTGTACGGATGGCTGGGTTTTTCCATCGCCTTGTTCGCTACCGTATTTCCATCCGCTTTCGCTCTTATTTTCCTTTTAAAAATCATTCAGCGGCATCGCCAATCATTGGTTGTAAAAGGAATGACGCTATTCATTCAACCTGTAATAGCCGCCATGATGTTTATATTAACTTGGCAAATGATGAAAGAGTCAACCCTTTCTATCGGTATTGTACAATCCCTTGTTATTGCGTTTATTTCGTTCCTTGCTTTAGAAAAATGGAAGATTCACCCGGCATTCCTAATTACCGCTTCTTTTGCCTATGGAGGGCTTATTCTTCCCCATTTGTAATGGAATGAGTACATGATATAAAACAAATAAGGGCAGCTCACAGGCTACCCTTTTGTTTTGTCACTTTTTTTGAGTTTTTCCGGTAATCCAATGGCCGGTGGGAGATGACGCCATTTTTTCGCCGTTTTTATAAATAAGTTTTCCTCTGCTGAACGTCCCTAATATTTTACACGGAAACGTATGATTGATATAAATACTATGTTTGTTCTTTGAATACAAACTTTCCTCTCTAATAGTGCGGGATTCTTTCAGGCTTATAATGACTAAATCGGCATCAGCTCCTTTTGCAATACTCCCTTTTTGCGGATGGAAACCAAATCGTTTCGCCGGTCTTTCTGATGTCCATTTTATTATTTTTGAAAAAGGAATATTGTATATTAATGACAGCTCAATCATTGCCATTAAAGTGAATTGTCCTCCGCTGATTCCTCCCCAAACTTTAAAAAAATTATTCGATAAATCTTTCAGTTCCCAAGGCGAAGGAGAATGATCAGATGATACAAAATCTATTTGATCAGCCAAAAACAAATCTATAAGTTTCTTTTGATGAGAAGGCTCGCGCAAAGGCGGAGCACATTTGGCAATCGCCCCCATTTGGCGAACATCCTCATGATTAAAGAGCAGATAATGTGGACAAGTTTCAAGCGTTACATCCAATCCTCTTTTTTTTGCCTGTTGTATTTCTTCGACCGCTTCTGCACTGCTTATATGTACAAAATGCAAGGAGCAGCCTGTTAGTTCAGCATATGTGATTGCCTTTCGAACCGCCAGCCATTCTGCAGCAACAGGTCTTGATTGTAAATAGTCATCTGCGCTATTTAACCCAAATTGTTCTTTCTCCCGCTGCAAAAACTGCACCATTGGACCGTCTTCCGCGTGAAGAGCTAATATTTTGTTTAATTCAGCAATAATCTTCATGCCTTGAAGCAATGTGTAATCATCCACCGCCTCAAATTCTTTATTTCCGCTCGGAGACATAAACCCTTTAAATCCTACAACTCCGTTTTCCGCTAGAGGTGTTAAATCTTTTTCATTTCCAGGAACAAGGCCACCCCACAAACCAAAATCTACGAAAGACTTTGCTTCGCCGATTTTTGCTTTTTCAATAAGCGCTTGGACATTAACAGTTGAAGGAATGCCGTTAAGGGGCATATCGAAATATGTCGTACAACCTCCTGCAGCAAGCATATAAGACCCAGTTGCAAAACCTTCCCAGTCTTCCCGTCCAGGTTCACTGAAATGAACATGTATATCAATCACCCCCGGAAACACATACAGATCTTCAGCATTCCAAACAACATTTCCCTTACCATCAATATAATCGCTAATTTCCCATATAACTCCATCTTTTATCGCAATACTAGTCCGTTTTACTCCTTTATCAAACACAACATTTCCATTTTTTATAATTACATCATATTCCACTTACCTCTCATCTCCATTTTTAGAAACAATGAAACTCACTTTATTAGATTAGGTTCTACTTCTTTTAATAATGAAAAATCAATATAGTCTTTTTTATCAGGAACAGTTTGGATATTACCTACCTTTACTAAATATTCCCCTACCTCTTTTCCATTACTTTTATTTAAGAATGAATGGTCGACAGACATACTATATACATTACGATTCATAATCTCCTTCAACTCATTTTCTTTTAAATGCAGCTCTGGAGCTAATATTTTTATAGATTCTTCCCTATGTTCATTAATGTAATCTGTAGCTTTGATTAAAGCTCTAATAATAGCTTTCACTGTATTTGGATTTTCCTTTAAAAAATCATCTGTAGCCTGCAGCGTAGTGTGCACACTCATCCAATCAACTTCTTTATTTTTACCTTCAAAGTTATCTTTAGTGCCGCTGAATAAAAGCTTCCCTCCGTTGTGTATAGCTTTTGTTATGAACGGTTCCCATGCGGCCATTACATCAATATCCCCTTTTTCGAGAGCAGTTAAAGCATCACTAGGAGCTAAATTGACAAATTTTATTTTTTTCATATCGACATTGTAATATTTCGCCATATTTTGAATGGCAATCATTACATCAGCTCCGCTAGGAATTCCAATGGTTTTCCCTTCTAAATCTTTTGGAGAATTAATATTTGAATCCTTTCCGGCTACTACCGCCTGTGTTCCTGCTATTTGCGCAAGAGGGGCAACAATTTTCACCTTTACTCCTGACGATGCTAAAATAATATCCATAAAATTTGTTTGAAAACTAATTGGCGCACTTCCTCCAGCAACCATCGGACCAATATCCGGGCCACTTTCGATAAGCTGGTTGGTAACAGTTAATCCTTCTTCTTTAAAATAGCCAAGTTTTTCAGCAATAATTTGTTGTGATGAAATTTGTGCGTCTCTTACACCTACTAACGTAACTTTCTTTACTTCCGGCTCATCACTTGTTTTCTGACTGCTTTCCTCTTCACTCGCTCCACTTGCAGATTCATTTGAGCTACATGCAACCATGGACAAAACTAAAAAAATCATCAAACATAAAGTAAAAATTTTCTTCATCATCATTCTCCTTCTCCTTTTATTTCTCTATAGCATGATGAAAACCACCAGTTCTCCAATCAAGAAGTTTCTTCTCTATCAGTTTGAAAATGAATGCAAAAAAGCTATATTCTAGTCCTATTAATACGATAGCAACGTACATATCGAGCATTTTCATGTAATTTCGGGCATCAACAATAATGTATCCTAAGCCATTTTTTGCACCCATCATTTCTGACACTACTAATGCTGAAAATGCTAAACCTAAACTAATTTGACATCCTGCTATAATAAATGGGAGCGTTGACGGTATTATAATTTTCGTATATATTTGACGTTCGTTTGCTCCTAGGCTTAGTGCAGAACGAATAAAAGAAGAATTTACGCTTTTAATGCCATCTAACGTATTAGTCATTACAGGAAAAAAAGTCGTCCATGCAATTAGAACTATTTTTGGTATTTCCCCAATTCCAAACCAAATAATAAATAAAGGTAATAACGCAAGAGCTGGGATTGGTCCTATCATATTAAAAATAGGAGTGAACCAAAATTCTATTTTTTTTACCCTTCCCATTAACAAAGCTATTACTATAGCAAATAATGCTCCGAGTAAAAAACCAATGAAAATCCTGATTGTACTAGACAAAACGCTTTGAATGACAAGACCAGATTTACACAACTCCCATCCCTTTATCAAAATAAGCGATGGAGGCGGAAAAAAAACCGGATTCACAATTGAAATGTGCATATTTAATCTTGTCGTTCCTTCCCAAATAATAAAAAACATAATAATCGGTAAAACTTGCAGCTGTTTTTGAAAATTCCAACCTTTCGCTTTTTTTGTAAGTGAAGGGGCAACACGCGGCTCCTCTTGTTTAACAATCGTATTTTCCATAGACGCCTCCTAATTCATAAAATTTTCCCCTATTTCCTCCATCAATTTTCCAAACTCAGGGTCATGATAGTTTCTTGGACGTGGTAAGTTAATTGGGATTTCCGCAGCAACTACTCCATTTTTTATAACAATAATTCTATCTGCCAGATAAATTGCCTCCGCTATATCATGTGTGATGAAAATTATTGTAGGTTTTAATTCTTTCCAAATCCGAGTAAGCTCTGAACGCATATTTTCCCGTGTGAACAAATCTAAAGCTCCAAACGGTTCATCCATTAACAATATTTCTGGTTCACCAGCTAAAGCTCGTGCAATACCAACCCTTTGTTTCATCCCCCCTGAGAGTTGCGTCGGATAATGGTGAGCATATTCTACTAAACTTATTAATTCTAGATAGTTTATCGCTTTTTTTAATGCCTCTTGTTTAGGAACTCCCTGGACGATTGGTCCAAAAGCAATATTTTCAATAACTGTATACCAAGGAAATAATGCATGATCTTGGAAAACAACTCCTCTTTCTTTTGATGGTCTTGTTATTTTTGTTCCGTTTACCTTAATATCTCCTTCATCCGGTTTAATAAATCCAGCAAGTAAATTTAATAAGGTAGATTTTCCACCACCACTATTTCCTAATATGCAGACAAACTCATGAGGCTCAACCAGAAGATTTATGTCCTTTAAAACAAGGCGATTATTGTAACTCTTTTTTACACCTTCAGCTATTAATGTCATATTATCACCTCTATCTTGTTATATTTTGTAACATGAAATGTTATATTTTTATTATAAAACTCACGATTTTTATATTCTATCGCTAAAATATATAAAATTCTGATATTTATTTGGTTAAGTTAACTAAAATATCATTGTTTATAACAATCAAAAGCGTCACTCATTTTTTCTCCACAAATCGAAAATAGCATCTTGCGCAATTCTACAAAACACAAAAGGCCGACTCATAAGCACGATCCATTCGTACTCTTGACTCGACCTTCTTTTCAGAAATTCCTTACCGACCCGCGCCGATTGCTTTGCTTTGTTCAATATATACTTTTAACGCTTCCTGCACTCCTTCTCCTTTGTTAACATGAACACCATGATACACAAGAACCGCTTCAAGAGATGTTAGCACCTTGAGAATATTTTCTTTTCGACAGCTATACCCCATCGTTCCAATCCGCCATATTTTACCGTGCAACGGACCAAAAGAGCTGGCAATTTCAATTCCAAACTCATGTAAAAGCATATGCCGCACCGATTCCCCATCCACTCCATCGGGTATATTCACGCACGTAACAGTAGGCAATTTCCATTTCTTCTCTCCAAACAAAGATAAGCCCATCGCTTCAATTCCTGCTATAAGGGCCCGTTCATGAAGACGGTGCCGATCAAATCTTTCTGTCAGCCCCTCTTCTAAAATAATACGCAACCCTTCTCTCAACGCATAAACCATCGAAGTTGCTTCTGTATGATGGTTTAACCTTCTTGGTCCCCAATAATCTTGAAGTTGACTTAAATCAAAATAATTGCTGATGATTGTTTTTCCGGCAGCAAGAATACTCCTATCCGAATCCGTTTGAATCCCTCTTTCTACTTTTTTACGGGACAGCACTACTTTTTCAATTCGATCGTTATATGTAATCAGGGCCATACCGGATGGAACGGATATGCATTTTTGCGTCCCGCCAATAACTCCATCAAAATGCCATTCATCTGCGTTTACTTCCGTTCCTCCAATAGTGGCTACAGCATCTACAACGAGAAGAATATCCATTTCACGGCAGGCTCTGCCGATTTCTTCGAGAGGCTGCATACATCCAGTCGATGTTTCTCCATGTACAATGGCAACGATCTTTGGCTGCACCCTTTTCATTTCATCAATGACCTCTTCAGGGGCAAATACATTTCCCCATTCGCATTCAATCGTATAGACTTGAGCGCCGTATCTTTCACAAATCTCCGTCAACAAATAACCAAACCGGCCATAAATGGGTATGAGAACTTTATCTCCCTGTTCAATTATGCTGCACAATAATGCTTCAATGCCCGCTCTTGATGTCCCATCAACGGGATAGGCCCACCGATTAGATGTTCGAAACAACTGACGCAACATTTCCATTACTTCGTTCATAATAGTTGTAAAAGCAGGATCAAATTGTCCTAATATTGGGGTGCACATGGCCCGCAAAACTCTCGGATCCACTTCTACCGGTCCGGGGGTCATTATTGTTCTCAAAGGCGTTTCAAGCGGAGAAAATTTCATGATGATCTCAATCCTTTCTATTAATATGCCAATCTATATAAATATTCAATTAAAAACTTAAGGCCGTTTTCTAAATAAAGTTTGTCCGTAAATTCCTTTGGGGAATGGCTAATCCCTTTGCAGCTAGGAACAAAAAAGAGAGCAGTCGGACAATACGTTCCAAAAACTTGTGAATCATGTCCGGCTCCGCTAACTAAAAATTCATAAGATAAGTTCTGATTTTCAGCAATTTCCGCCGACAGTTTTGTTAAATAGAAATCCATCGTTACAGGTTTTACTCTCATCCATTCTTCTACTGATATGCCTACTTCATTTTGCTTTGAAATAATTTTTAAATATTGTAAAATTTCTGAACAAAAATCGTCTAAAAATTCCTCATTGTGATGGCGTACGTCTAATGTAAACATCACTTCCCCGGCAATAACGTTTGGAACATTCGGCTTGGCAATAACTTTTCCAACAGTAGCCATTAAATCTCTTGCCCTTGCTTTGTTTGTAATCAATGTGATCAGCTCCGATGCAATGCTAACAGCATCCTTTCGATAAATCATCGGTGTAGTCCCTGCATGGTTGCTTTCACCAACAACCGTTACATTGTATCGCCGCTGTCCCGAAATATGGCTCACAATCCCCAGTGTTTTTCCTTTTCGTTCCAATATCCTTCCTTGTTCAATATGCAATTCAACAAAACATTGAATATCCTTTTTTAGAGGAGACGGAAACTTCCCCATTCCAAAACCGCAATCTTCCATCGCTTTTACAAAAGAGATGCCTTGTGAATCTGTCATTTCTTGAATCTGTTCAAAAGTATACTTGCCCGTAATAGCTCCCGATCCCCAATACGTAATAGGAAATCGGCTTCCTTCTTCTTCGCATAAAGAAACAACCTCAATGGTTTTTTTAGGAAATCCATAATGATTTAGAAGATATTCCACCGCAAGCAAGCTTGAAATGATTCCATAGGAACCATCATATTTTCCACCATCTATAACCGTATCAATATGCGAACCGGTTAAAATAATTGGCGATGAGGATTCCGTTCCTTCCGCCCTGCCAAATAAATTGCCAACATCATCAAAATATGTACATAGTCCGCATTGATCCATTTTTTTCCTTAAGGCTTCTTGAGCTAAAAGCCAAGGTTCACTGTATAATAATCGAGTAACCCCGCCATTTTCTGTTTTGCCAAAAGAAGAAAGCCATTCAATCATCCTTTCTACTTTTTCCCCCAACTGAAAAGAGGAATGTAAATTGTTCGCCATGCTTTTCCCTCTTTCTGCTTCAAATAATATGATGTGTAACTAAATTTAACATGATATGTTATTTAATTTGATTTTACCTTGATTCTTCTCCATATTCATTGGTAAAATCGTTATAAATTTTATAAATTTTTGTGCAGTTTAACCAATCGAACAAATTAAAAAGGAGTGGAATTGGGAGTATGAAAATTTCAGATATATTACACATACCTGCTTTTGGCAAAGCAAGACTTATTGCAGGTCATAAAGGAAATGAAAGAGAAGTATTTAGTGTAAATATGATGGATGCCCCTGATATCATCCATTATTTGAAGCCAAACGAATTACTTGTTACTACAGCATATCACCTTAAAGACAACCCGCACGATTTACTTGAGTTAATAAAAAACATGAACGAACAACAATGTGCAGGTCTTGCCATTAAAACAAAACGGTTTTTAGAAGAAATCCCAGAAAACGCTCTTGCTTATGCTAATGAAATCGGATTCCCCATCATAGAACTTCCAATAGATATTTCTTTAGGAGAAGTCGTCAATCAATCTTTAAGTTACATCCTCGATAAACGAACAAATGAATTGCTCTTTGCTATTAAAACCCATCAAAAGTTTACTAACCATATTATGAGCGGCAAAGGATTAACATCTTTGCTTGAAAACTTATCTTCCATGATCAAATATCCGATTATTTTGCTGGATAAGCATTTTCGAATCATCGCTTCTTCTCATCCGTTCTCAAAAATTTCTGGCAAACTCTCGAAACTATACACAAATGGATTCCGCCTTTTTTTACCGAACACTTCTCATTCTTGTTTTTCAATTATATCTAACCAAGAAGTTGTTTCCGTTTTTCCAATTTACACCCACGAGAAAAACAGCGGCTGCTTAGCTGTAATAGGTTTTATTCCTTTTTCTAACCCGTCAATTATTTTGGCCATCGAACAAGCAGCCAATGTTATTTCCTTTGAATTAATGAAAGAAAATGCGTTAAAACAATACACAAAAAAAGTGCGCAATGAATTTTTTATTAATTTTATTGAAGGAGCATTCCAATCCGAAGAAGAAATCGCTATTAAAGCAAAAGAATTTCTGATTATCAACGACCAATCTTATATTTGTGCAATTGGAAAGCTTGATGAAAACAATCCTTCGTTAAGTTTCACAGAATTCCACAAAGAAATTGATATTATTTTTGAGTTTATCGAAGAAGAAAGTTATATCTTTTCTAAATCCATTCATCATTTTACAAAAGGAAATATTTGCATTTTGTTATTTCCTTTAATAGAATCCTGGGCAGATCTCAATTCCATCATTCTTCCTTTCCTGCAAGAACTGCAGCTTAAAATCAAAAACAGATATAATCTGACAGTTTCTTTTGGAATTAGCAACCTATGCCAACAATTTATAGATGTCCAAAAAGGATTTAAAGAAGCTTTAGAAGCGCTGCAGACCGGTCGATTGTCAGGAAAGCGCCAATTTATTCAATTCTATCGAAGAAAAGATATTGCCGAGCTTTTAAAGATGATTCCCATACAAGATCTAGAAGATTTTTACAATCAAACATTGCAAAAATTGTCAGGTCAATCGGTAAACGAAAAACAAATCCTATTGCATACATTATTTGTATTTTTAGAAAGCCACTGTCAGATTTCAGAAACAGCCAAGAAACTATTTGTTCATAGAAATACCGTTATTTATCGGTTAGAAAAATGCGAAGAACTAATTGGAAAAAGTCTAAAAGATCCTGATACCACCTTCCGCCTTCGCTTAGCCTTTCGCATCAAAGAATTGCTTCATTTGTAGCAGCAAGCAGGTAGGCCCAACAAACTTTTCGAAAGTTTCCAAAACACAAAAACACAATAGTTTGTCACATTTTATAACACAAATAATGAACTCCTGCAATTTCTCTCCTAATATAATATATAAATTAACAATTTATGTTGTTTTTTAGATCCGGAGATGGAATTTTAGCAGGGAGTCTAACTGTTTTTTAACCTTTCGTTGAAAGAAAAATCAACCGTTAGCAATGCTTTAAAGCCAACAGTAGAATCGTAGTGAAAGGGATTCGACTATGAAATTGGAGCACCTAAATAAAATGAAAGCTTCAGAATTTATCGAAAAGCTTGAAGGGGTTTTTGAGCACTCGCCGTGGGTAGCCGCACAAACCGAGCCGCATCGGCCATTTGTCTCTTTTCAATCTTTATACAACAAAATGGCCGAAATAGTAGAAAATGCTTCAGAAAAAGTAAAACTATCATTAATAAAAATTCACCCAAACCTGGGAACGAAAGCTAAAATAGCTGATTTCTCTCAAAAAGAACAGAAAAATGCCGGGTTAAATGAACTAACGGAAGCCGAATATAATCGTCTTATGTTGCTCAACCAAGAATATATGAACAAATTTGGGTTTCCATTTGTAATGGCAGTTCGTGGAAAAACAAAACAAGATATTTTTATATCTATAAAAGAAAGGCTGAAAAATAATTATACAACAGAATTTGAACAAGCATTGGAAGAAATTAAAAAAATTGCTATGTTTCGTTTACAAGATATAATCGATGAAGGAGAGATGATTTCCATGACCAACTACAAAGAAAGAGTTATAAATTATGGAAAAGGAGACGTTTTTGCCTACCGCACATATTTAAAACCACTTACAGGGGTAAGAACGATTCCTGAATCTTCTTTTTCCGGCCGAAACAATATTATTTTTGGAGTAAATGTAAAAATAGCAGTGGGAGGAGCAAAGTTGTTAACCTCTTTTACGGAAGGAGATAATAGCTTAGTCGTTGCAACGGACTCGATGAAAAATTATATTCAAAGACATTTAGCTAGTTATACTGGAACAACGATTGAAGGATTTTTGAAATATACAGCATCTTCATTTTTAAAGAAATATTCTCATATTGAAACTATTTCATTGATTGGAGAGGAAATTCCATTTGAAACAACTTTAGCATTAAATAATGGAAATATAACAGATAGTGACCTGGTTTTTAAAAGATCCCGAAATGAATATTCATTTGCAACTTTAAATATGGTTCGAAGAGAAAATGACAGAATAGACATTATCGATCAATACAGCGGAATATCTGGCCTTAAATTAATTAAAGTTAGCGGCAATTCTTTTGTCGGCTTTATTCGCGACGAATATACAACCCTTCCAGAAGATGAAAACCGTCCATTATTTGTCTACTTAAATATCAAATGGAGATACAAAAACATCGAAGATTCCTTCGGTGATAATCCGATCAATTATGTCGCTGCCGAACAAATTCGCGACATTGCCACTTCCGTATTTCATCAAACAGAAACACCTTCCATCCAAAACTTAATTTATTTAATAGGCTGCAGAATATTAGAAAGATTTCCTCAACTGCAAGAAGTAAACTTTGAATCTCAAAACCATACATGGGATAAAATCGTAGAAGAAATCCCCGGTTCAAAAGGAAAAGTCTATACTGAACCTCGGCCGCCATACGGATTCCAATGCTTTACTGTTACACAGGAAGATGTGCAGCACAAAAAAGTCCCAATGATTTCTGCTGAAATTCAATAACAAAGGAGCATTTCAGATTTAGATGAGCGGGTTAACGACACATATTTTAGATTTAACACATGGAACACCGGCTGAAAATGTAAAAATAGAGATGTTTTACTTAGAGGATGAATTAGAAACGAAAAAACGGCTGCTGCAAACGACTATCACGAATCAAAATGGCCGTGTTCACCGGCCACTATTAGATCAACACGAAATAGTTCCAGGGACATATGAACTTCTTTTTTACATCGGTGATTATTTTCTGAGAAAAGGTCTGAAACTGGATGAACCTTTATTTTTAGATAAAGTTGTGGTTCGCTTTGGAATTTCTCAACCTAATTCCAATTATCATATTCCTTTGCTTATATCTCCATGGGGATACCAAGTATATCGAGGAAGCTGAAAATATCATGTATGGGGAGGCTGTCTCATAAGGGTCTGGCCCTTAGGTTTTTGAGACAGCCTCCCCTTTTGTTTCATTCTGGAACCAACAAAAAAGCTCCCCCGCAAACTTGCGGGAAAACCCCTGCTCCTTATGACTCAGTTAGTTTCTGAATTGCTCTGATGATGCCGCCATAACCGGTACATCTACATAGATTCCCTGATAATCCTTCTAGAATTTGCTCTTTAGTCGGGTTTGCATATTGGTCGAAAAGTGCTTTTACAGCAATAATCATTCCCGGTGTACAATATCCGCATTGAAATCCTCCTTCTTCCAAAAAAGCCTTTTGAATCGGATGAAGTCCATTCATTCCCAGACCTTCAATCGTTAATATCTCCTTCTGATTTGCTTGATAAGCCCGCACTAAACAAGAATTGACCAGTTTTCCATCCATTATGACTGAACAGGCACCGCATCGGCCAATTTCACAAGAAACTTTTGTGCCCGTTAATTGCAATTCTTCTCTTAATATATCAGCAAGACGCATCGTTGCATTTACAAGCAGTTCCTTTTCTTGACCATTAACAACAAGAGAGATTTTTATTTTTTCCTCCAACGGAGATTTTATTTTTTCTACAATTTTGTTGTCAGCCACTCTTTCATCTCCCTTTGATTCACTGCTTTTACAATTTCCTCACGAGACACAGGCAGCTTAGTAACCCACAAACCAATTGCATCATAGATGGCCTTAACAATCGCCGGAGCAACGGCAACCGTTCCGATTTCTCCTACACCTCTTGGACCATACTCATCCCCCTCGTACAAATCTTCTATAGCTGTTATATTCATAGAAAGAGGAATATCATTTATGGTAGGAATAAGATAGGAGTCGAAATTTTCTGTTACGTACTTTCCCTTTTCCATTAACGCTTCTTCTAACAACGTATACCCTAATGCCATAACTGAGCCGCCTTCAATTTGCCCCAAGTAGCCTGTCGGATAAATCACGGGACCTGCAGCAACCGACTGTTCCAAATTTTTCACCCTTACTATTCCTGTTAATACATCTACTTCGACTCTCGCAGCACAAGCAGCAAAAGAATATAAATAGTGCCCCCCAGGTATGGAATGAGGAGTCGTTGGAAAATGAAACTCCGTCTCAATTTGGATGGGATCATCCTTTGTTTCATAGGCTATTTGCTGATAAGTGATGAGAGGCTCAGTTTTCGATTCGCAGGACCAAATTCCACTGGGACCTAAATACAATTGATCGACTGGCACCCCGGTACATTGAGAAGCTTTTTCTAATAACCGTTTTTTAAAAGGACCTTTCATACGTTGAAGCGCATGCCACACCATGCTTGTTCCCCGCGAAGCTGTAGAAGAACCTGAGCTGGGGACACAATCAGTATCACCAATCGTAATTTTTATATCATTTGATGAGCAGCCAATTTCTTTAATTGCCAGCTGTTCAATGACAGATAACAGCCCTTGGCCAAATTCTTCGAAACCGAAAGAAATTTCAATTTTTCCTTCTTCGTTTAACGATATACGCCCCCCTGCCGGATCTAAACGCCCAAATCCAAGGCCTCCTCCGTGCATCGCAATGGCAACGCCAATACCTGTTTTTTTCCATTGACTGGTGCTTTCTTCCCTTTTTTCTTTATTGTTTAAAAGAAGAGATTGGCTAATCGCTTTTAAAACTTGTGCTGCTCCATCAGTAGGCGCAATCTCTTGGCCTACTGGACCTGGATCATCGGCTTTGCGCAGATTTCTTTTTCTCAACTCCATTGGACAGATCCCAAGCTTGGCCGCCAAACGATCCATTTGCCCTTCCAAAGCAAATGTCACTTGATTGCCCCCAAATCCCCGGAACTCTCCGGCGACGCCATTATTTGTATAGACAGATACCCCTTCAACATGCACATTTCGTATGATATAAGGTCCTGCCGCATGCTCAACAGCAAAATCCAATACAGCCGGACCTAACGTAGCATAAGCGCCGGTATCAGCAATAATTCGTACTTGATGAGCAAGAATTTTGCCACTGCGGCTGGCGCCTGTCTTCATCGTAATCTTCATCGGGTGCCTTTTTAGTCCGGATCTAACAGATTCGCGTCTGCTTTGGTGAATTTTCACCGGACATCCGGTTTTTATTGCCAATAATGCACCGTACGGCTGAATATTCAACTCATCTTTGCCGCCAAAAGATCCACCCATTGGACTGGAAACTACCCTGATTTTACTTTCAGGAATATCTAAAATTCGTGCTAATTGGAAGCGATCTTTATACCCATGCTGCGTTCCGGCATACACTGTAATCCTTCCATCCTTTTCCGGAACAATCACCCCTCCTTCCGTTTCCATATACGCGTGCATTTGACGAGGCAACTCATACGTTTCTTCCACAATAAAATCACATGTTTGAAAAGCTTCTTCTACATTTCCTTTTTGATAGGAAGCTTGATGAAGAATATTTCCGTCAGGATGTAATTGAGGTGCTGAAGGAAGAAGAGCCTTTTCCGGATCATCAATAACAGGCAAAGGCTCATATTCCACTTCGATTAGCTGAAGCGCTTTTTCTGCTATTTCTTCAGTTTCCGCTGCCACAGCAGCTACAGCATCTCCTACATATCGAACCCGATCTTCGCACAAAACCGGCTGATCGGGAAAAATTAGCCCAAATCGATTTAATCCCGGCACATCTTTACTAGTAATAACAGCTCGCACTCCCGGCAGCTCTTCCGCATTTTTTGCAGAGATGGAAATAATTTTTGCATGAGGATACACGCTCCGCAAAATTTTCCCATACAACATATTAGGAAAAGAAAGATCTGTCAAAAATTTCAAATTAGCAGTTACCTTATCAACTCCGTCTGGCCGTTCGAAAGATCCCTGTAAATTACTGGAATAGCTAAAATTCACCATTATCCCTTCCTTTCCCATCCGCTTAATTCAGAAATGATAATGTTGGCCGCTATCCATCGGCGATAGTCATCAGAGTAAAAAACATCAGAAATGGGATAAAATTCATTAATGATCGTTTCATATGCATTCCTTAACAAATCAGGATTTATCGTTTGATCTATCAGCAATTGTTCCGTTTCTTTTAAACGATGGGGACGATTATCTCCTCCGCCTGCGGCTAGTCGAACAAAATCGATCACCCCTGCATCATTTTTGCCTATCACTCCTGAAACCGTTACAACGGATCCTGAAAAAGACTCTCTCCGGCCAACCTTTTTATAAAATTGGGCAGCAAATGAAGAGCGGCGGTATTCCGGCAGGATGACCCCAGTAAGGAGAACTTCGTTATTTTGACTTGTGTTCAACCAATGATCGAGTTTTTCGGTTATTATTGTATTTCCATCAAAGTATGACACTTCCGCATCCATCGTTAGAAGAGCGGGAATGGCATCACCAAACCTATTGGCTACGTTTCCGCCAATTGTTCCTAAGTTGCGAACAGCCGGCGCAGCAATTTGTTGAATGGCTGTTGATAATAAAGACCACTTTTCTTTAATGACAGGATGATTGCGGCAAGCGGCCAATTTGGTCATTGCACCAATTTGCAGAAAATGTTTTGTTCCTTCTGTTTTGTAGTTAATCCCCTCAAGTCCTTCTACTTTTTCAAGACTTATCAATTGAGGAGGGTAAGGCACTCCCTTTTCCCATTGAGTTTGCAGCAGTGTTCCTCCGGCAATAAAACATGATTGCAAATGAAATTTTTCTCGCAATGTCCATGCCTCTTTCATGTCCGCAGGAGTCCAAACTTGTGCATCCAGCATCCTCATGCCCATTTTTATATCCCTCCTTCTCTCGCCAATTCCGTAACCTTCCTTTGTGTCAATATTAAGAAAGCCTTTCGATCTTCATTGAGGATGGAAAAGCCTGATGTTTCCTTTAATTTTGTATAGTCCTATAAAAGATTGTTTTCGATGGTGGAGTATGTGCCATCACTTTTCCTTTACTGATCACATATCGGCAATGTGGCTGATACCGAATTAAGTCAATCGTATTTTGAACGGAAAAAGTAATTAAATTTGCTTCATTTCCTTTTTTAATTCCATAAGAATCGGCAATTTGAAGGGTCCTTGCACCATTTATGGAAATCATATTTATAATTTCTTCCAGTTCATCGCTTCCTGTCAGATGACCGGCGTGGACAGCCATATGTGCAGCTTGAAGGATATTTCCACTGCCTAATGGATAAAAGGGAGTCATAATATCGTCATGGGCAATGCAAACATTTATATGTTTTTGAATCATCTCTTTTATTCTTGTTACTCCCCGCCCTTTTGGATATGAATCGTATCTCCCCTGCATGACCGTATTAATTAATGGGCAAGAGACAATATTAATCTTAGAAATTGAAATTAAATCCAGTAGTTTTGATGCATAACTATCCGGATAATAGACCATGGCACAAGTATGGCAAGCAGTCACTTTTTCCTTTAATCCCGATGTAATCGCATAAGAAGCAACTGTTTCAACAAACCTTGATTGGGAGTCATCAATTTCATCACAAAAAATATGAATAAAGGTGTTATATTTTTCAGCTAAAGAAAAACAAAATTTAATTGATTCAATACCTTCCTCCCTTGTTCTTTCCAGGTGGGGAACAGCACTTATACCATCAACTCCAAGCTTAATAGCCTCTATCATTCTTTTCTTATTTTCAGGAAAAGATATTAATCCGTTTTGAGGAAAGGCAATAATTTGAAGATTCAAGATCGTGCTAAAGTCTTCTTTCACCTTAAGCAGCGCTTTTAAGGCAGTCAAACGTTCATCTGAAATATCAACAATGGCCCTTACATATAAAACACCATGTTTTAAGAGCTGGCAGAGCGCTTTAATAGCCCGGTTATATACATCATCTTCCGTCAACATTTGCTTTCGTTCATTCCATATAGAAATTCCTTCAAAAAGAGAACCGCTTTGATTCCATCTCGGCTCCCCTGCAGTATATACTGTATCCAAATGAATATGAGTTTCTACAAACGGCGGCATTACTAAATCACCGCAGCCGTCAATCTCTTCTTTTCCCTTAATAGGAGTACGGCTAATTTCAGCTATGAATTCGTTTTCAATACCTATATAATATTGCTCTTCTATTTTAGGGAGCCTGACATTTTTTAAAACGAGGTCATACATAGCGGACATTCCTTTTTTCAAATAATTCATGTTGTTTTTGAATGGAATTCCAATAAAACGCCAGAACACTATCGCCCCAGTCTTCGACTATTTTGGAATGATAAATCCATCTCCCTTTATGGAATACATATCTCTCAGATGGTAAATTTGTAAATATTTCTTCTATTGATCCCGCTCTTAAAATAACGAAACTGGCCTTTGAACCTTGTTGGACCCCATGATTGTTTATATGCAATAATTTGGCAGGCTCCTCTGTGATCATTTTAATAACCTGTTTTTGCCCGGCATTGCTACCTAAATGTGCGGCATATGCAGTTAATAAACCAATTTGAAGCAAATCTGCCTTTCCAAATGGATGAAACGGATCATTCACATTATCAGAAGCAGCTGCTAAAGTTACTCCTCTTTGTAATATTTCGTTAATCCTAGTAACACCTCTGCGAACAATTCCACTGTCGAATCGCCCTTGCAAATACATATTGGCACCAGGCAAAGTTACCGCTCCAATTTCTGCTTCAGCCATTCTGTCAATTAAAAGAAGAGCTTTTTCATGTTCCATTGGCGCCAATGAACAAAGATGCCCAACTACAACTCGATTTTGAAATTGGTGTTCTACCGTTTTTTGAATAATATAATCAAGTGTACATACGTTTGGATCATCGCTTTCATCTGCGTGCAAATCAATTGGTTTATCATGTTTTTCTGCTAAATCAAACAAAAAATCGATTTCTTTTTCAGGATCAACAGCCAGATGTGGAGCTCCTCCAATTCCATCAACCCCCATGTTAATCGCTTCCTCGATCCACTCCAATTTTCTTTTGGAAGAATCATCAGGCCATGAAAACATAGGAAAAATTTGAATATCTATATATGGCTTTAATTTTTCTCTCGCTCTTAAAACAGCTTCTAATGCACGGAACACTACGTCTTCCCCTAATGCCACTTCAAAATTGACATGAGTGCGAATTGCAGCAGTTCCGTGTGAAAGCGCATTAAGTGCAGTTTTAATAGCGCGATATTCTATTTCTTCTACTGAAAAAAAAGGGGATTGTTGCCTGTAATTTAGAATCGCTTCCTCGAGCGTCCCGCTGTGGTTAGCAACTTTATTGAGAGAGCAGGCTTTATCTAAATGCATATGGGCGTCTATGAAACTTGGGAGTAAGACGCTGCCTTGGCAATCAATTGTTTTGAGAGAAGTCGGCGGTGGAGATAACGATAATCCATCCAGTTTTATTACATTTTTCATTTCTAAATAAGAAGATTGTTTTCGTATCAGTTCGTAGCTTCCATTTTTAATTATTATTTCAAATAGTTGATTAGAATCATATAAAGGCAAAAAAACATTAATAAGATGGACGGTATCCATGTAATCTCCCTTCTTTCTTTAAACGGGGACCGACCCATATGTTTTTTCTCCAGTCAGTCCCGATCTTTTTCTTATTTATTCGGCAGAAATTCTATTGTGTAAGCTTTATTAATATCTTCTTTCTTTTTAATGAGCCCTAAATCAATAAGTTGTTTTTGCAATGTAAGCCATCTTTCTTTTGACATATAGCCAATTCCTTTTTCCGCAGCATCATGGCCATATATGAAATCTTTTTGCTGTTCAGCTCCAAACTTCATCGCTTCAATCGTTAAATCAGGGTTATATTTTTGCAAAAATGGATTAATTTCATCGGAATAGTCCTTATAGTACTCCCAACCCCTGATCGTTGCTTCCATAAAACGTTTTACAAGATCAGGATTTTCTTTAATCATTTTTTCCGTAGTGAAAATAACATTGGCATATGGCTGATAACCTGAATCATGAATCAGCAAATACTTTGTTTCAACACCTTGCTGCTTTAAAGAAAAGGGCTCTGCTGTTATGTAACATTGGGTAGCTGCTTTTTTGTCCCGGATAAACTGGGTCAGCTGGCCGTTATATGTCATTTCTTTTACTTTATCGAGTTTATATGCCTTCTTTATATATTCCCAATATCCTACCCCCGGAGCAGTGTAAACAGTCCGGCCATTTAAGTCGGAAAAATCTTTAATATTTTGATCTGCATGATACAAAATTGCCTGCGGATTAACCTGGAAAATGGCGCCGATTGCAACAACCGGAATTCCCTGATCCCGTGCCAGTAATATATCGTCGGCTTGAACAATCCCAAAATCCGCTTCTCCCGATGCAACCATTTGAGTCGACGATATTTGCGGCCCCCCGGGTTCTATTGTCATATCAATACCTGCATCTTTATAGAAATTTTTCATTAAAGCCGCATAGTTTCCTCCATGTTCTGGTTCCGCAAACCAGTTGGTCACTTGTTTCACTTTCACTAAATCTTTTGAGTCATCGTTAGTTTTTTCAGATGTATTTGTTGATTCGGTAGATGCAGATCGATTTCCACATCCAGCTAAAAGAAGAAGTGGAAATATCAATAAAATTAATAACGTTTTAAAACTATTTCTTTGTCTTCTCATCTTTTTTCCCCCTATTTTCCAGTTATTTATTTTTCCATTTTCATTTCAGATTCGTGCCAAGAACCAAGAACTGCTTTTGAAATCAAGCTGATAAGCAAATAAAAGAAAATACCTAAAAGCGAGGCGGCTAAACCGCAAGCAAATAAGTATGATGTTTGCAAGCGGGAAGAAGCAACTGTTATGGAATACCCTAACCCGCCATCCCCTCCCCCAATTCCGGCAATATATTCACCGACAATGGCTCCAATGACCGCCAACGTACAAGAAATTTTCAATCCAGCCATCATATACGGCAGAGCTGCCGGTAATCGAAGCTTCCACATCGTTTGCCACTTCATCGCATTATAAAGGACAAACAAGTTTTCCATGTTTCGATCAACGGAACGCAATCCGATAAGAGTATTTGACAACATTGGAAAAAAACCGATAATAAATGCAATAATGACAATTGCATTCATTCCCGAACCAAACCATATAACAATAATAGGTGCGATGGCTACAACCGGTATTGTTTGCAGAATAATTGCATATGGATACAAACTTCGTTCAAGCCATTTGGAATTTGCCATAATAATCGCTCCTAATACTCCTCCAATCACGCTCAAAATAAAACCGATCACCGATTCCGCTACGGTTCGTTGAACCGCGGTGAAAAATTGTTCCTGATTTTCTAAAACAGATTGGTAAATATCAGTAGGCTTAGGAATTAAGTAAGCCGGTATTTGTAATAGTTGGATTCCAAACTGCCAAAATAGCATAAAGAAAATAAATACCATAGTTGGGGGCAACCATTGTTTATATTTAATGGACGGAACTATTATTTTATTATTCCGAAAATTTCCGATAGTTTTTGGAGCTTCCATTTTCATTTCACCTCATTTCTATGATTGGAGTTGAGGATAAGAATATATTTCTGTAATTTTTCCTGGATTAAGTAAATGATAAGGATCATTTTCCCGCTTTAGTTTAATAATTTTGTCCATTCTTAAGCTCCATCCGCCGAATCCAAGCAAATACGTATGGGGGTCATGTACTTTCGCACCTATGTCAAGAATGAACTGAATAATTTTATACAACCGTTCATATGATGTATAACGAACAACTGGCAATGCCGCCGGAATAATCTTTCCGGATCTTTTTATAAATTCAAAATGCAGCTGAACTTCATCGCCGAATTGGCCTTTTAGCAAATGAACCTGATCCAGCAAATGATCAATATCAAACTCAACTTGTAAATAGGAAATATTTTTTTCGTATTTATGGGCCCAAAGAGTGGCATGGTTCCAGGTAAAATCAGAAAGGCGAATTCCTTTTCTGTATTGTTCGGCAGGAATGATGTGTCCAACAATTCCTTTGTATTCCTTAACGATTTTCATAAAATCGTCTTTTATCTTTTCATCCACTTCAATCATTGTTAATGTCTTATTAGGCAAAATATACGGTTTAAGAGGAATAAAATGTTTAGTTAGCGACTCTTCGCAAACAGATAGCAGCCTCTTTTTCATTGAATTCTTTTCAGCAAATATATGTGAGAAACGAAGAGCTTCATCTAAAGATTCATGAAAAACCATCACTTGCATCCAATCTGTTTTCGGCTCAATGGGTAATTGAAGTTCGGTCATAACTCCCAGCGTACCGTAATTATGAATATAATGTTGAAGGTTATCCCCTGAAATATTCAGTTTCCTGGGATGTTCCTCAATGGTATATACCGCTGCGCCAAGCACATTACCATCCCATAAATTTCCCCATGTAATAGAACCGATTCCTCCGGACCCTCCCGCCACAAAACCACCAACCGTCGATTTCATATAGGTGCTGGGCATGATGCGCAATTCTTTCCTGTATTGAAGAAGAAAACGTTCAAGATTCCCAATTCTTATACCAGCCTGAACGGCCACCGTATTACTTTCTATTTGAAGCACCTTATCAAATTTAGTCATGTCGATCACAATTCCGCCTTCAATGGGAACAGCTTGGCCATAATTTCCCGTTCCGGCTCCTCTTACTGTAATCGGGACTTTCTTTTTTACAGCAAATGAAATCAATGATATTAGTTCTTCCTCTGCAGAAGGAAGAGCAATGCAATCCGCTATTTTATCTTTTAATTTCCGTTCGAGAATTGGAGAGTACCAATAATAATCTTTTGAAAATTTTTCTCTTGCCGTATCGTCTAAGAGAACATTTTCTGAACCTAACATCTGTTTCAATTCTGTTTTCCAAGTCATGTCCCTTCCTCCCCGCTTGTTGATTCGAAATCAAACCATTGACGTGTTTGTTAAGAGCGATTGCGGCGGCATTTTCTCTATTTTCGCTAGAACACATCCTTCCAACACTGAGTTTTCATAGAACTTTTGACACTACCCTTTCTTTAATGTTTCAAACGATTAGATACTTTTGCCACAAGATCACTAAATTCATGGGTGTTTCGAAATTCATCTTCCCGGGAATAAGAGAAAGGAACATCAACCAATGAAGCAATTTTCCCCGGACTCGGCGTCATGACAGCTATTTTAGTAGACAAGTATACTGCTTCAAATACATTATGAGTGATAAACAGAACAGTCATTCGGTGTTTTTTCCATATATTCAATAGTTCGTACTGCAAGTTTTGTCTTGTTATTTCATCGAGTGCTCCAAACGGTTCATCCATTAGCAATAGTTTCGGTTTCGAAATCAATGCCCTTGCGATAGATACACGCATTTTCATGCCGCCTGATAAATGGCGCGGCAATACGTTTATATAATTCTTTAAACCTACCAATTCTAAAACTTGATACGCCTTTTCTACACATACTTTTTTTGGCATCCCCCGAATCTCTAAAGGAAGCATCACATTATCGATCACTTTTCTCCATGGAAGAAGTGTTGAATCTTGGAAAACAAATGCGATATCAGTACTATTTTCCCTAAACTTTTTTGGCGGTGCTCCGAAAATTTCAATGCTCCCCTTTGAAGGTTCGACAAGTCCGCTTATCATTTTAAAAATTGTCGATTTTCCGCATCCTGAAGGGCCGACAAATGATAAAAATTCTCCTTCCCTGATCGTCAAATTAATATTGCTTACAGCAATGTTCCCGTTTTGATATGTTTTACTTACATGATCCATTTTCACAACGGTATTCTGTTCTTCCAGGGCGTTAATTTCCTCTATTTGTTGGAGTTCCAGAAGTTCCAATGTAATCATCCTTTCTTTTACAATGATGAATCTGAAGAAACACATGTTAATTCATCTATTTCGAATTCAGCCATTTCCCGCAATACTTGCGCCAATATTTCGCTTAAACGCCCGATTATTTTCTCACCTTTTTCTTTCGTTGCTTTTCTTGCATTTCCCAAAATTCCTGTATTTGAAATATCTTCCATTTTCCAAGCGAAATAATTGTTGCCTTTTAGTTGAAGATGCTTAATTTTCATTGGAAATTGCATAATCTCGCTCGGACAAAGTTCCTTTTTCACCCATTCAGATTTAAAAGAAAGAACTAAAGATGTTTCTACTTCACCCCCATGAATTCCATATGCAGCTTCTTGTTTCGTGATGATATCTTCGGCAACATCAAAGTCATAACTATTCAAGCGGAAAGTAATCAAACCTGTTTCAATTCGAATATCACGAGCAATCATATTTAATAAGTCGTGGTTTCCTCCGTGAGTATTAAATAATACTAGTTTTCTAAACCCACTTTTTTGCAGACTAGTTGCAATATCTTTAACAATTAATTGCAGCGTACTCCCTGAAAGGGATATTGTTCCTGCATATCCGAGATGTTCTGTACTTTTTCCATATGGGATTGCCGGAAGAATCCATATGTTGTCATCCTCATTCAAATAATTGCATACAGCTTTTAATACTCCCTCCGCTATTAATGAATCAGTATATATAGGCAAATGAGGTCCGTGTTGTTCTACTGCGCCAATAGGGAGAATCACTAGTGCCTTTTGTTTGGGCAATTCTTCAACTTGTTTACTTGTAAGCCTCCCCAAGAAATTTCGTTCAAAAACCTCACCATGATAGCACAGATCCATCTTTCACCACCTCTATTTTCGTATAATCCACCTGTTTTACGTAATTTTATATTTTCAACATTTTTATGTCACATATATTGTTAAATTTTTTATCAAAAAAATTAATAAATATCTAAAAATTAATAATTTAATGTAATAAAACTTTACATACTAATTGAAAATTTTTTAGATCTATTTGCATAATTATCAAAAACACCTGAAAACAGGTTCATTACCACAAAATGTACTTAGCACGTTTCTTGGCGAATAGATGGAGGAAATACAATGGGAAATTTGCTTATTAGAAATGCACAAATTATTACAATGAATCCAGCTGATGAAATAATAATGGGCGACATTTTTATAAAAAATGACACAATTCACACTATCGGTCCGGAATTAAATCCAGATTGTGCTGATAAAATCATCAATGCAGAAAATCGTACTGTCATTCCGGGATTTATACAAACTCACATTCACTTATGCCAAACTCTTTTTCGCGGGAAAGGGGATGATTTGGAGTTACTGGACTGGTTGAAAAAACGGATTTGGCCATTAGAAGCAGCACACGATGAAGATTCGATATATTATTCAGCATTGCTTGGCATCGGAGAACTTATCCAGAGCGGCACCACGACAATTGTGGACATGGAAACGGTCCATCATACAGAATTTGCTTTTCAAGCAATTGCCAAAAGCGGGATAAGAGCTTTGTCAGGAAAAGTGATGATGGATAAAGGCGATGATGTTCCAATTGGATTACAAGAAAAGACGTCTGATTCTATACAAGAAAGTGTCGATTTACTAGAAAAATGGAACATGTTTGATAATGGAAGAATTCAATATGCCTTCTCCCCCCGATTTGTAATTTCATGTACAGAAGAACTATTGAAAGAGATTCGAAGCCTATCTGAAACATATGATGTGAAAGTTCATACCCACGCATCAGAAAATCAAAAAGAAATTGAAATTATACAAAGAGAAACAGGCATGAGAAATATTGAGTATCTTGACTATCTCGGACTGGCAAACGAGCGGCTAATATTAGCCCACTGCATTTGGCTCGATGAGAGAGAAAAGAAAATAATCAAAGAAAAAGGTGTCCATATCAGCCATTGCCCCGGGTCGAATTTAAAATTGGCATCGGGAATTGCCGGCATTCCGGACTTGCTCCGTATGGGCGTTTCATTAAGTCTGGGTGCAGATGGGGCGCCATGTAATAATAATTTAAATATGTTTAACGAAATGAGATTAGCGGCGCTTATTCAAAAACCTATACATGGGCCAACGGCAATGAATGCAAGAAGCGTTTTCGAAATGGCAACAATTGGAGGCGCCAAAGCAGTTGGATTAGAGAACGAAATTGGTAGTATCGAGGTCGGCAAAAAAGCGGATTTGGTCATCTTAAATTTGAACAATTTTCATACATATCCTTCCTATGATTATGACCCCATTTCTCGCATCGTTTACTCCGCTTCGAGAGATGACGTGGAAACAACCATTATTAACGGACAAATTGTCATGGAAAACAAGGTGGTAAAAACCATCGACAAAGACATTGTTTTATATGAAGCAAACCGTTCTATTAAAAGACTTCTAAAAAGGGCAGGCTTTATTTATAATGAGGTAGCTTTTTAAAAACGGGCTGACTCATATGTAACGGGGCTGACTCCTCCAATATAACAATACTTTTCGGAGGTAGTCAGACCCGATTTTGTTCTTATATTGGAATGAAAGCTTTAAAATGTGTTTTGAGTTTGACGGCTCATTTTTCGTAATAAAGGCTAATAAACGCAAACGTCGCTTCATTTTTTGAAATTAAGGCTCATATTTGAAAACGAAGGCTCATATTTCAGATTAAGGGCTCATATTTAAAATTAAAGGCTCATAAATCAAAATAAAGGCTCACTTTTGCTAACGTCGGCTCATTTTCAGATTGAAGGCTCATATTTCAGATTAAGGGCTCATATTTAAAATTAAAGGCTCATTTTTCGAAATAAAGGCTCATATATCAAAATAAAGGCTCATATATCAAAATAAAGGCTCATATATGAAATTAGCGGCTCATAAATCAAAATAAGGGCTCATATATGAAATTAAAGGCTCATATATCATTTTTCCGGCAACATATCAGCTATAATTTTACTAACAATCCTTCAAAGTGTTTCTAAATCTGATTTTCAATGCCAAAATGTCGGGAAATTTATATAAAAGACGAAAAACTCGCATGATCGGGTCTCTCATTCTTGTATAATTTAGCAGAAAAATAGTAATTTAGACTTACTTCCATGAAAAGAAAATTAAGGTAAGATAATTTATAAAGGTACAGCCAAGGAAACTTGGCGTCACAAAGCTAGAGGGGCTAAGGGGAAACCTATGCCAGCCAGCTGTCATTACCAAAAATAATTTCACACACAAAAGGAGGAAGTTGGTAATGTTAAAAAAAGGATTGCCGATTTTACTTGCATCAATGCTCGTCGCATCGCCTGCATTCGCAGCCAAGCATGATGAGAAGCAGGAAACGCGAGAAAAGCAAGTGGAAAAAAGTGAGAAAGTTGTAAAGAAAGAAGAGAAGAAAAAACAAGAAAAGAAGAAACAAGAGTTAAAGAAAAAACAAGAGTCAAAGAAAAAGCAACAAAAGAAAAAACAAGAGTTAAAGAAAAAACAGGAACAAGCGAAAAAAGAGAAACAGATGCTTGCGAAAAAATTGGCTCAATTAAATAAACAAGTGAGCAAAATCGAAGAACGAATGAATAAAGTGACGGCCGACATTCAATCGCTCAGCCAGCCGACGAACGAAACGGTAACGCCGGCGGAAACGAATACGACACCTTCGCCGACAGATCAAAAACAAACGAGCGATCCGGCTGCAACCGAACAAACAGGCGCTGCGGCAGCGGATTCCACATCTTCCACATCCGTTTCGGACACTCAAGATACTTCAGACACTCAAACAACGACTTCTGAAGAGCAGCCTGCAGAAGATCAAGACAACAGCAAAGAAGCAAATGCAGTGGATCAAGATGATAACGAAAAAGGAAATGCAAATGATCAAGACGGTAACGAAGAAGGAAATGCAGAAGATCAAGACGACAGCGAAGAAGCAAAACAAGAACAAATCGATGAGTTAATCGGCAAGCTGCATTCGCTTTCTAATCAAATAAAAGCCGTGACAAATGAAATTCGTGCGTTAGAAAAGAAAGTCGGCACGAAAAATCAAGAAATTCAGAAATTAAAAGAAAAAGTAAAAACGTTAAATGAGCAAATGCAGCAAAATAAAAAAGCGCTAATCAACTTGTTGTAATGAGCACCGATGTTGGGTGCTCTTTTTTTATGCTGTTGCAATCATGAATTCCCCCTTGGCCCGCTAAAACAGCCTCCCCCTGAAATGATTCTTCTATATCTCTTTATCCTTCGAGTTTTTTCCATTTGGCGTTTCTGCCTTTTCCTGTTGAAGCAATCTTCTGTTCTTCTTTTAATTTATTTAACACTCGATTAATTGTGGATTCGCTCACATCGGGACAGGCATTACGAATATCTTCTTTGGTGAAATATCCTATCTTCTTATCAATAAACTCTTCCACTCTCGCACTTTTATCTCCAGCACGAGATTCAACGACTCCTACCCTTTCTTCCAACTGTTTATAAGCAGCCACAATCGTTCCTAAAAGGTAGTTTGTCCAAGAGAATATATCATTCTGTCCTTCATGCCAACCGATGGAAGATCGCTTTAGCGTTTCATAGTAGGTTTCTTTGCTCTCTTCTATAACCTTTTCTAAACTGATATAGCGACCTACTTCATATCCGAATTTGTAGAGCAGCAATAAAGTGAGTAAGCGCGCCATACGTCCGTTGCCATCATCAAAGGGATGAATACAAAGAAAATCTAAGATGAAAACAGCAATCAAAATTAACGGTTCTACATCTTGTTGGTTTACTCGTTCTCTATACTCTTCAATGAGGTTATTCATTGCTTCAGGAGTTTGGAATGCAGGAGTCGGTACAAATCGAACATAAGTCTCACCAGTTGGGAGTTTTTCTTTAATATAGTTATCGTTTTGTTTCCAACGCCCACCTTCCGCTGAGACGAATTTATACAAATCTCGATGAAGTTGCAGTAATACATTACTGTTAATAGGAATGACATCATACGAAGAGTGGATCGTATTCAGTACATCACGATACCCGGCTATTTCGCCCTCTGAGCGGTCCAGCGGTTCAGTATTATGATTTTGCATAATTGCTTTTAAACGCTTATCTGTAATAATTATACCTTCAATCGAGTTAGAAGCCTTTGTAGACTGAATGACTGCTACTTCACGCAACGTATTTAATATTTGGGGAGACTGCTTTTTGTACAAATCCTGTTTCCCTTTATATTCGTTTATTTTGCTAATCAACTGTACGGTTGTCATTGGTAATCGTAAATTCTTTAGTTCCTCATAGTGAAATCTTCTCATTTTTTCACCCCAATAATGTTCAAATAAAAGAAAATGACTATATTTATCTTATCATAAATATAGTCAATTTGACATAAATATATTCATTTTTACAAATATGATATTTATAGTGAAATTAACCTGATGACGTAAACAGTACCATTTGCAAGATTTTACATTAAATCCTCTCATAATAACAATGTTCTTCTACTTCTTCCCAAGTCATATAAATGCGAACAATATCTTCCTCAATTAATTGTGTTCCTGTTTGCACTTCAATGAATTCTAAATCAGTAATTGCTTTAATTCCATGCTTAGCACCGACAGGAATTTCAAGAACATCGCCCGGCTTCACACGGCGAATTTCACCATTAAAAGCTAATTCTCCTTCACCTTTAATGATGGTCCACACTTCGATCCGATGATGATGCATTTGGTAGCTTAAGTTTTTGCCCGCTTTAATGCCGATTCGTTTTGTTATTGCTTCTCGTCCATCTTCCAACTTTGTATAATCTAATACCCGGTACCAGCCCCAGCGGCGTTCTTCGTACATTGGACGCCGATTAAAATCATTGACAAGCTCTTTAATTTTCGGACTTGCTGCTTTATCGGAAACTAAAATACCGTCCGGACTGACTGCAATAATGGCGTTCGACACTCCTAATACGGCAACCGGAATATCCAACTCATTAATTAAATGAGTATTTTCCGAAGCAGCAATAACACCTTTGCCGATTTGGTTTGCTGCCATTTCCTCCGTCAACGTATTCCATGTTCCAAGGTCTTTCCAATAACCGGCATATGGCAATACAACAATATGTTCTGTCTTTTCTGCGACCTCATAGTCAAAGCTGATTTTTGGCAGCTTATCATACTGCTTTAATAACTCATCATATTGAATTGGAAGTCCTTTTTCTTGCAGCAAGGAAATTATATAATCAAGCTTAAACGCAGACACGCCGCAGTTCCAAAGTGCGCCTTGTTCAATTAATTCTGCTGCTTTCTCTTCGGTTGGCTTCTCTGTAAAATGTCTAACTTTTAAATAACTGTTATCACCAGTTTTAAAAGCAGGAACAATATAACCGTACTTCTCTGATGGATACGTTGGCTCCACACCAATTAATGCCAAATCCGCACCACTCTCAAGCACGGTTTCCTCTAAATCTTTCACTCGATCAAAAAAACGGTTCTCTGCAAACGGATCAACAGGCAATACGGCAACAACTTCGTTTAAGTTCATTCCCTGCACACTATATAAATATACCGACGCAAACGCAATAGCCGGAAACGTATCGTGTCGCATCGGTTCAATAATAATCGGCACATCTTTTCCTAATTGGCTTTGAATCATGTCGACTTGGGATTTACTTGTCGCAATAACAGCCGAGTCAGCAAGGCCGGCATTTACTAACTGCCCCCAGACACGCTGGACCATCGACTGAAGTTCACTATTTTGATTCTTTAAAACTTTTAAAAACTGTTTTGAGCGGGCATCGTTTGATAACGGCCAAAGACGTTTGCCTGAGCCGCCGGAAAGTAATACAAGTTTCATGACAAATAACTCCCTTTTTACTTTCTGCAATAAAAGATTTTTAAAACCATCCCCGCCTTTCTTTCAAAGGCGGGGATGGTTCACATATGAAATGAACAACCCTTCTCCAACACCTATCTGATACATATAATACAAGCCATAGAATATACTAATCATCGAAACTGCTTTTAAAATGAACTGATAAACTATCTGCTTATCTTTCATCCAGATAAACGGCAGGCCCAGGAACGTAGTAAATAACATCATGCCGGCGATCGTACCCGTACCAAATATCAGTATAAATAGGAGCGCCTGCAATTGATTATCAACGGTTGTTAACGTTAACAGAATCATTCCGGCGCTTCCGGCCAGTCCATGAATAATTCCAATTAAGGTTGATTTTACATGCAGATGGTTGATCGTCGTTTCTTTTCTAACAGGATTCATAAAAGCGGAACGAAAGCTTGCAATTCCCAAGACTACGATCATGACTCCAACGGCCAGTTCCAGCCACATTGCCGTTTTTTCCGGTATTTGCTGCTCCATCCCAATCATAATCATTCCAATGACAGATAGTGTTAAGGTGTGGCCAATCCCCCAAAAGATCCCTGCGAGGGATGAAAGGGAAAGTTTGCTCGTCCGGCTCGCAATCGTCGATACAGCGATGACATGATCCGGTTCCGTTGCATGTTTGATTCCCAAGACAAATCCAAAAAGCAATATCGGCAATACGGTGCTCATCAGCACTTCATCTCCTTACTCTTAGTACTTTCGCAAAAAAACAGGTTCTTCGCGAAAGCATTCTTCGCGCACAAACTGATGAATCATTTGAAAAATCGTTTCAATTACATACGTTTCGTGAGCTAAAACACGAACAATCAATCCGGGAATAATAGGGGTTGACCATCCAAGGTGAACAGAATCAGGAACACGCGCTGTCATCCTTTCAAATTTTTGAAGAAAATCTTTTGTAATAAAAGGACTGATCACAAAAAGAGAACCAACATGAGTATATCCTTCCATTCGCATAATTCCTTCCATCCCTGTGCCCGGTTCTAAATAGAGATGATCAAACAACATTAAATTGCCTTCATAATAAAGCTTTAATTTCGAACGAATCCAATCGTAGCGAAACAGATCGCCGCTTTCTGACCACCCCGGCGTCATAATATCCCCATAAATGAATGTAGAGCTTTCTTTCATATAAACGGTCGTTTCTTGATAAAATTGAGCCCTTTCATAAGCAATGACCGGGTCGGGAAAAAATTCGAGCACGCTTTGATCATCAAGGGAAAACACTGTATATTGCTGCACCGGCTCCTTGACTGTCTTATATATTTTTGTTGCCGATTGCGTGGTGGCAATCAGATGTGCTCCTCCTTGCAGCGTGATTTCCGACTTGTACCGGTCTCCGTCTACATACCCTCCTCCTACATGAATCAAGTAAATCGCCGGGTGAGAAGGATAAAGGTAGATCGGCCTGGTCAACTTAAAAGCTCCCTCATAATAGCTATCGGAAATAACCGTACGGCCGTTTTTCTCCATTGCCGTACACCGCAGCAGCCCTGACCAGCTCATTCTGCCAACCCTGCCAGCATCACTTGTTTGTTCATCCACTCCACTACTTCCGCTAATCCGATTTCTTCTTTTAAATTGGTGAAAATAACCGGTTTTGTTCCGCGCGCCGATTTTGCATCCCGCTCCATCACTTCCAAACTTGCCCCTACATAAGGGGCGAGGTCGATTTTATTAATCACCAGCAAGTCGGATTTAATCATTCCCTGCCCGCCTTTGCGCGGAATTTTTTCCCCCTGCGCTACATCAATCACATAAATCGAAAAATCAACGAGCTCCGGACTGAATGTGGCGGCCAAATTATCGCCGCCGCTTTCGATAAAAATAATTTCTACATCCGGGTAACGTTCTTTTAACTCGTCAATCGCCGCAAAATTCATCGAAGCATCCTCGCGAATGGCAGTATGCGGACATCCTCCGGTCTCCACGCCAATAATCCGGTCTTCCGGCAGCACACTATGTTTCACAAGAAACTGCGCATCTTCTTTTGTATAAATATCATTTGTTACGACTGCCAAGCTGAATTTGCGGTGCAGCGCCCGGGTAAGTTTTTCTACAAGTATCGTCTTTCCGGCGCCGACCGGTCCGCCGATTCCTATTCTTACCGGTTCCATTTCCATTTCATCTCCTTTTCAAAAAATTAAGACATAAATAAGCGAACAGAAAGCCGTTCATGCTGCATTTGCGCGATTTCCAATCCCGGTGCTGCCGCTCCTAATTCCTCTTCCGTCAACGTATGGATCTTCTGCACCGCTTTTTTCAAATGCGGCTGTACGAAAACGAGCAGCCGCTGCCCATCGGTCTGGCCGAGCGGAATGCCGCGGACCGCATTTTGAACAAGAGCTTGGACAGAAGTATATAAATGCGATAAAACCGCCGTATCTTTCGGAATTTCCAAATGATAGCAAATGATGGCGAAAACAACAGCAGGATGCATATACCTGCGTTTCTTTTTCTCATCATTCCATCTATCCAAAGGATAGATTTCGCGGCAGATTTTCCACATTCGTTCCCCGATCATCCGCGTTCCTTCTCTCGTTTCTCTCGCCGGGCAAAGCGCCGCCAGCATGTCATTTAACCGCCATACATCCTCTTTCGATTTTTCCTCTAAAAAATCGTACGTTAACCGGCACGCCAATCCATCGGTATACGTCAGCTGCGTTTGTATATAAGCACAGAGCGCATCTCGAAACGTTTCATAGCTATTGATCTTTTCATTGGAAATATACGTTTCAAATCCAAAGGAATGGGAAAATGCTCCGGAAGGAAAGTTCGAATCGCACAGCTGCAATAAAGGCAGCAGCTTATCCATCATGGCGATGACCGATATGTCGAAATGCTTGTTTTACTTTTCGTTTTTCCCGCTGATACGGAATATGCAATTGTTTTAGCTGCTCTTCGACCAAGTAGTCATATTGAACGAGCATTTCCTCCCCTTCGAATTGAGCAGGCAAATGACGATTTCCGAGCTGATGCGCAATTTCTCCCATCTGTTTCATTGATGCAGGACGAATGACAAGCAAATCATCAGGCAGCACACTCACAACAATCACATTTTTTTGATCCATAAACAAGATATCGCCATCGGTTAATTCCTTTGATTCTTTTAAACGAATTCCTAATTCTCTGCCATGATCCGTGACAACGCGTTGAATTCGTTTGACTAAATCATCGCTACTTAAATGCACCCGTTCCATATGCGGAGGCAATTGGTCCAACATTCCAATATTTCCGACTATTTGTTCGACAATCATTTTTTTCTCACCTCAAAATAAGAAATATCGCTGCGCCATTGGAACAACTTCGGCCGGTTCACACGTAATAACGGCACCGTCGACTTTTACCTCGTACGTTTGCGGGTCGACATCAATTGTTGGCATCGCATTGTTATACACCATATCATTTTTCGTCAAGCTTCGAATGTTCTCTGCCGGTTGAATGATTTTTTGCAAATTCAATTTCTGCGGGATTCCGAGCTCAAAAGCTGCTTTCGATACAAATGTAATCGAAGTGTTATATAAGGCTTTCCCATAACTTGCAAACATCGGCCGATACATGACCGGCTGCGGAGTCGGAATGCTCGCATTCGGATCTCCCATAACGCTATAGGCAATCATTCCCCCTTTTAAAACAAGTTCCGGTTTTACGCCGAAAAATGCAGGATGCCAAACGACTAAATCGGCCAATTTGCCCACTTCGACCGATCCGACGTGCTTCGCAATTCCATGGGTAAGGGCCGGATTAATCGTATATTTGGCAATGTAACGCTTTACGCGGAAATTATCGCCGCTGCCTGTCTCATCCGGCAGTCTTCCAAATTGCTTTTTCATCTTATCCGCTGTCTGCCATGTTCGCAAAATCACTTCCCCGACGCGTCCCATCGCTTGCGAATCGGAACTGATCATGCTGAAAACGCCTAAATCTTGGAGAATATCTTCCGCCGCAATCGTTTCTTTTCGGATGCGGGAATCAGCAAATGCAAGATCTTCGGGAACAGACGGGTCTAAATGATGACAAACCATCAACATGTCTAAATGCTCATCCAACGTATTTTTCGTATAAGGCCGCGTCGGATTTGTGGATGAAGGCAATATATTTGGAAAACTTGCTGCTTTAATAATATCCGGCGCATGTCCCCCGCCCGCTCCTTCCGTATGATATGTGTGAATGACGCGCCCGTTGATCGCCCGCAGCGTATCTTCGACAAATCCTCCTTCATTCAATGTATCGGTATGAATCGCCACTTGCACATCATATTCGTCCGCGGCTTGCAAACTCGCATCAATGGCCGCCGCTGTTGTCCCCCAGTCTTCATGAAGCTTCAAGCCAATGGCTCCTGCGCGGATTTGCTCTGCTAACGGCTCTTTCGCCGATGCATTCCCTTTCCCTAAAAAACCAAAATTCACCGGAAATGCTTCAACAGATTCCAGCATACGGTGGATGTTCCATTCCCCGGGAGTACACGTCGTCGCATTCGTTCCCGTTGCAGGCCCGGTTCCTCCTCCGATCATCGTTGTAATCCCCGATGACAATGCCGTTTCGATTTGCTGCGGACAAATAAAATGAATATGGGCATCTATTCCTCCTGCGGTGACAATTTTTCCTTCAGCTGCGATAACTTCTGTCGCCGCTCCGATGATCATATTGACTCCATCCATCAACAGCGGATTGCCCGCTTTCCCGATGGCAGCAATCTTGCCGTCTTTAATACCGATATCTGCTTTATAGATTCCGGTATAGTCCAAAATAATGGCATTCGTCAGCACTAAATCCACTGATTCAGAACGCGTGGCAAGCGGGTGCTGCCCCATTCCGTCGCGAATGACTTTTCCTCCGCCGAATTTCACTTCATCGCCATAGACCGTAAAGTCCTGTTCAATCTCAATCCATAAATCAGTATCCGCTAAACGGACACAATCTCCTGTTGTCGGTCCAAACATATCCGCATATTGTTTTCGCGGCATTTGAAAACTCACAAAATCACTCCCCTTTCTTGTTATCATCAAGCGGGCCATTGACAAAATTATTCAATCCGTAAACACAACGTTCCCCCGAAAAAGGAACAAGCTCCACTTGCTTTGCATCCCCGGGTTCAAAACGCACCGCTGTTCCTGCCGGAATATTTAAATGCTTCCCGTACGCAGCTTGGCGGGGAAATTCAAGAAACGAATTCACTTCAAAAAAATGAAAATGAGATCCAACCTGGATGGGGCGGTCCCCACGATTTTTCACAATGATTTTCGTTACCGGTTTATGTTGATTGCAAACAATTGCTTCTTGTTTTAACAAATATTCCCCTGGTATCATCATTCTCCTCCATCTATTGACGTTTTGCCTTCTTTTTGTTCCCTTCACCCTTGTTGGTTCGAAATACAAACCATTGACGTGTTTGTCAAGAGCGATTGCGGCGGCATTTTCTCTACTTTCGTTAGGGCACATGCCTCCGATACTGAGTTTTTATAGAACGTTTGACACTACCATTGACGTGTTTGTCTAAAGCGATTGCGGCTTTTCCCCTATTTTCGCTGGCACATATCCCTCCTAATACTGCGTTTTTATTGAACATTTGACTCAACCTTTAACGAATCGGCTGATGAACCGTAACGAGCTTCGTGCCATCAGGAAATGTCGCTTCCACTTGGATGTCTTCAATCATTTCCGGCACTCCTTCCATCACATCTTCACGGGTTAAAATCGTTGTCCCATATTGCATCAGCTCTGCCACCGTACGTCCATCGCGCGCCCCTTCCAAAACTTCAAATGTTATTAAAGCAACTGCTTCAGGATAATTCAGCTTTAATCCCCTCTCTTTTCGGCGGCGTGCGACATCCGCAGCTACTGCAATAAGCAGCTTCTCTTGTTCGCGGGCGGTTAATTTCAATTTCTCTCCTCCCTTCTTATCCTTTTTAAACAATCAAAAACTGTTGAATGTCATTTATATTCGTTTCACTGACATGCCCATGTTCGACAACGGCGCCGCGATCGAAAATATAAAAGTAGTCAGCGCATGAAAAAGCCAAATCCAAACTATGCTCTACAAGCACAATGCCGACCCTTTTTTCTTTTGCAATTTTTACAATGACATCACGAATAAGCTGTACGATCGATGGTTGAATTCCTTCCATCGGTTCATCAAGCAAAAGCAACTTAGGCTGGCCAATAAGCGCACGGGCAATGGCAAGCTGCTGCTGCTGCCCGCCGCTTAAATCTCCCCCTTTTCGATGCAGCATTTCTTTTAATATAGGAAATAACTCGTATATTTCTTCTAAAATCTGTGATTGGTTGACTTTCCTAGGAAGCGCCTCAAACCCAAGCAATAAATTTTCTTCCACTGTCAACGAAGAAAAGATTTCCCTTCCTTGGGGAACATAGCCAATGCCTTTTCTTACTTTCTCTTCAGGGGGCAATGAGGTAATATCCTCATTCTCCCACTCGATTGTGCCGGCAATCGGTTTAATTAACCCGATGATGCTCTTAATAAGCGTCGTTTTTCCGACGCCATTTCGCCCAAGCACCGCTGTAACAGCACCTTTTGAAACTTGGATGCTTACATTTTCTAAAACGACGCTTTGTCCATATCCGGCTGCAACGTTTTGAACGCTTAACACGCTTTCTCCTCCCTTCCTAAATAAACTTCTACAACTTTTTCATTTTGCTGAATGTCCTCCATTGTCCCTTCACATAATACTTTCCCTTCATGCATGACCGTAACTTGTTTAGAAAAACGCCGCACAAAATCCATATCATGCTCCACAATGACGACAGCACAGGTGCGCGCAATTTCATGGATCAATTCCCCTGTCCGTTCACGCTCCGCTTCGCTCATTCCGGCAATCGGTTCATCAAGCAGAAGCAGCTGAGGAAATTGAATAAGCTGCATTCCAATTTCCAGCCACTGTTTTTGGCCGTGTGAAAGAGAACCGGCCTTTTGATCGGCATAATCGAATAATTGGATGCGCTGCAGCAGTGAGGTGATCGCATCCCGCTCTTCCCGCGACAACTTGCCCCACAGAACAGCAAACAATCCACGATCTTGTTTTAAAGCGAGCTCCATATTCTCCCACACCGTCAACTGATGAAAAATCGACGGGCTTTGAAATTTCCGCGAAATGCCAAGCCGCACAATTTTGTGCTCCGGCATTTTCGTAATATCGTGTGTGTTAAATAACACTTTACCGCCGGACGCTCTTGTTTTTCCACAGATCACATCAAGCAGCGTCGTTTTTCCCGCTCCGTTTGGTCCGATTAAAAATCGCACTTCGTTTGGATAAACTTCAAGATTTGCCCCTTGCAATGCGTGAAATCCGTCAAAATCCACCGACACTTCACGACACATGAGAACCGGCTTCATATGTTCTTCTCTCCCTTTGTTCTTTTCTTTGCCTAATAGACTGATATACACCTGCAAGTCCGTTCGGCAAAAACATGACCATACCGATAAATAATCCTCCTAAAAACAGCAGCCATATATCAGGATAATTTTCGCTGAAAAAGCTTTTCGCACTGTTCACGGCAACAGCTCCTATAACAGCCCCAATTAACGAACTCCTTCCTCCGACGGCAACCCATAACACCATTTCAATCGATGGAATAATTCCCATCATAGCCGGAGAAATAAGTCCCACTTGCAAAACAAACATGACGCCCGCCAGCGCAGCAAAAGCCGCGGAAAGACTATAGACAAACACCTTGTACGTTGTTGGATTAAAACCTAAAAAGCGGACCCTGTTTTCACTATCCCGAATGGCGACAAGCACGCGGCCGAACCGGCTCATCGTCAACCAACGGGAGAAAAGGAAAATGAATAAAAGCAATACAACGGTTAACATGTAAAGAATAATTTGTGTCAGAGGAGAAGATAAAGAAAAACCGAAAACAGTGGAAAAATTCGTTAATCCATTCGTTCCTCCCGTCCATTCCTGCTTTCCGATGAACAATGTAACAAACACAACAACAACAGCTTGTGATATTAAAGAAAAATAGACGCCTTTAATCCGATTTTTAAACGTAAAATAACTCAGAAATGCTGCCAGCAGCACCGGGATGATAATGGCTGAAGAAATAGCGAAAAGAGGATGTTCAAACGGTTTCCAAAACCATGGAAGCTGCGCTGCACCGCTCCACTCCATGAAATCAGGCAGCCGCCCATGCGAAGACTCTAATTTTAAATACATGGCCATACAGTAAGCACCTAAACCAAAGTACACACCATGGCCTAAACTTAAAATCCCTGTATAGCCCCAAATCAAAGAAATCCCTATCGCAATCATGGCAAAGCAGAGAAATTTTCCAAGCAGCGATAAGCGAAATTCGGTTAAATAAAACGGTGCTGCAAACAAAGCAAGAAAAAACAGCCAATAAAGCCAGCCTTTTTTTATCAACTTTGACACCCCCTTAATCAAGTGATCTTGTTCTTACACTGACAAGCCCCGAAGGCTTCCATTGCAAAAAGGCGATAATAAGTGCAAAAATAATTACTTTTGCCATCGTCGCACTTGTCGAATACTCCATCAACGTACTAACTATTCCGATTCCAAACGCTCCCAACACCGTACCGATCAGTTTTCCTATCCCTCCTAAAATGACAACCATGAACGCATCGACAATATAATACGTTCCAATCGTTGGACCAATCGGACCGAGCAGCGTCAACGCACAGCCCGCCAAACCGGCAAAGCCGGAACCGATGGCAAAAGCATATGCATCGACTTTTCGAGTGGAAATCCCAAGGCAAGAAGCCATATCCCGGTTTAACGTGACCGCTCTCATTCTCCGGCCGGCCGGCGTTTTGTTTAAATAAATATAAAGAACAAAAATGGACAGGATGACAAATGCGAAAATAAACAGCCGTTTGTAAGGAAAGACCATTCCCGCCACGTGAATTCCTCCATCCAACCATCCTGGAGGAAGCACCGCTACATTTGGCGCACCAAAAATCGACCGTGCGATTTGCTGCAAAATCAAGCTGACTCCCCATGTCGCCAATAAACTATCCAACGGCCGATGGTATAAGTGCCGGATTAATGTTTTTTCCAATCCCCAGCCAAGGAGTGCCGAAACAAAAAAGGCAACAGGAATGGCGGCGAAGAAATAATATTCCATGGATTGCGGCGCATACTTGGCAAATATTTGTTGAACGACGTACGTCATGTACGCTCCCGCCATGATCAACTCACCATGCGCCATGTTGATGACACCCATCAGCCCAAAGGTAATCGCCAGCCCTATTGCAACAAAAAGCAAAATCGAACCTAAGCTCAATCCGTTAAATATTTGTGTAATAACTACGGACAAGAAAGCCTCCTCCTTTCCCGGAAATGGAAAGGAGCCTGAACTCCTTTCCACAACTGATGTTTTTCATTTAATTTAAATCTTTCGCCCATGGATAGCTTTTTAAGTAAGGATCCGGCTTGACCGCCTTTCCGGAATTCCATAGCTCCTTAAACTGTCCATCCGGCTGGATTTCTCCTATTCTCACAATCTTCCATGTATGCTGCGTTTCTCCATCAATTTTCACCGTTCCGCCAGGCGCTTTATACTCAATGCCATCCGCCGCTTTTTTCACCTCATCGACATCAAACGAACCTGCTTTCTTCACTGCTTCCGCCCATAAATGTACGGCAAAATATGCTGCTTCAATCGGGTCGTCAGTGACTCGATCATTCCCGTATTTCTTTTTATATTTTTCGACAAACACTTTATTTTCCGGTGTATCCGTAGTCTGGAAATAATTCCACACGGCAAGATGGCCGGCCAATACATCGCCGCCAATACCGCGAATTTCTTCTTCTGCAATGCTGACAGACATAACCGTTAAATCTTTTGCCGTAATCCCCGCATCTTTTAATTGCTTAAAGAAAGCGACATTGCTGTCTCCGTTTAATGTATTAAACACAACATCCGGCTTCACTTCTTTAATTTTGCTGATAATCGTGCTGTAATCCGTATGGCCAAGCGGTGTGTACTCTTCGCCTGCCAACTGTCCGCCTTCTGCCTTTAATTGAGCTTTAATAATTTTATTTGCTGTGCGCGGAAACACATAATCCGAGCCAAGCAAGAAAAATTTCTTTCCTTTGTTTTCCAGAAGCCAACTTACCGCCGGGACGATTTGCTGGTTGGTTGTAGCACCTGTATAAAAAATATTTGGTGATTGCTCCATTCCTTCGTACTGTACAGGGTACCAAAGCAGACCATTATTTTGCTCTACGACAGGAAGCATGGCTTTTCGGCTTGCCGATGTCCATCCTCCAAAAATCGTTGCCACTTTGTCTTTCTGCAAGAGTTTTTTCGCCTTTTCTGCAAATGTCGGCCAATCTGACGCACCATCCTCAATCACCGGTTCAATTTTTTTCCCCAACAGACCGCCAGATTCATTAATCTCTTCAATTGCCATTAATTCTGCATCACGCAACGATACCTCGCTAATGGCCATCGTGCCGCTCAATGAATGAAGAATCCCGACTTTAATTGTGTCGCCCGTTTCCGATGTACTTGTTTCTTTTTTCTTTTCCTTCGCGTCATCGACTGCAGACGATGCTGCACATCCGCTTAATGCAAGCACAAGCCCGCATAAAAGCAAGAATAATAGTTTAAAAGTTTTCCATTCCAGTCTCCTCATGTAAACACTCCTTACAAGATTCTAATTATTTTGATATAATCAGATTCAGGCATTCCATCGGACATATGATGCCTGGCTTTGCGAAAGCTTCTCATGGCCGTGAGAAGCTTTTTTTCTTTCCTCCTTTCTCTTATGTAATATTACATAACGTATATATGTAATATTTATTAACATTATACATTATTTTCCCGATTAGACAAGACTGAAATCTAAAATTATATTATTTTTTGAATTTTTGTGTTAGAAAATATAACATTAATAAAATGTAAAGGGCCTGGCCCCTCCTCTAGAAGCTTATAAATGCAAACGACGGCTCATTTTTCGAAATGAAGGCTCATAACCTTACATTAATTTATATAGTTTAATAATTTTATATAAAAAAAGCCGCCCAAAAGTTCTACTTTTGGGACAGCCTCATCTGGCCCTTCGCTCCGACGTTAAAACATAGCCTTTTTCTATAAATTTTCCTTTGTTTCCTCACCCCGATTTTTTTCATTTTCTCCATTTCCAACCGCATTTTTTGTATCCTTACCTGGATTTTCTTCGTTTTCGTCCTTATTTTCTCCAGGTGCAGGTGCCTTGCGATCCTTTTTTAGAAGTTCAAAAGCATCGATAACCTCACCGTCAATCGTCCTTGATTCGACAACCAATTTGTCATTTTCTACATGAACAGCCGTGAATACTTGCTTATCTTCTCCATACAAGAATTCAAAATAATCATATTTTTCCTCAGGATAAAATTTCGGACCCGATGAACCGCCGATGACATAAACGGTGCCTTTACCAGGTTCTGCTGCCTGTCCGCCTTTCATCGCAAATGTTCTCGCATAAGCATGGTCATGTCCAACTAAAGCTAAGTCAATATCCAGCTCTTCAATAACCGGTGCGAAAATAGATCGTGTGGCATCCACGCCGCGGAGCGGATTGCTGTGATAAGGTGCCCGGTGGAACATTACGATTTTCCACGGTTTCTTCGATTTTTTCATATCCTTTCGCAGCCATTCTGCCTGAGCTTTCATGGAGTCAGATCCGCCTTCTGAGTTCAGCATCGCAAAATGAACATTGCCATAATCAAAGGAATAAACCCATTCTTCTTCTCCGGCAGGTCCGTTCTCCGGATTTTGGAAGAACGATTTAAAGATATTTTCACCTTCCCCGTAGACATCGTGATTTCCAAGCACAGGTTGTAGAGGTATCTTAGGAGTCACTACTTCTATAGAATCAAAGAAATTTTCCCATTGGTCCATTTTTGCTGCGTCATCAACGATGTCTCCGCCGTGAAGAACAAAGCGGGCATTCGGATATAATTCTAAGGCTTTTGTTAAAAGTTTGCCGTAAATTTTGTTTCCATTCAGGTCGCTTGCTTGGGAGTCCGTTGTAAAAAAGAATGTGAATGATTCTGGTTTTTTCGGTTCCGTTTTAAACGTGTAAGCCTTTGACCATCCCTCTTCCGTTCCATCACCGACCCGATACGTATAAGAAGTATCCGGCTTTAGATGATCAAGTGTGATTTCGTGAATTCTCATCTCTCCTGCTTTGTCTGTTAACAGCCTGCTCGCTCCTTTTGCTTCCTTAACATTTTTGGCATTAAAATCGGTAAACTGTTCTGTCGGTGCATACTGAACGACCGTTCCTGAAACGCCGGGATTGGTTCTCCAAGTAATGCTTTGCGTCGTTTTTGAGTTCAGTTTCCAAGACAATTTAATATGCTCCGGCGCTTTCCCGCCTATTTGCGGTACGACCGTGAATTCTTTTACCCTGCTTACTTGCCCATCTTTCTCTGCTTGAAGAACAAACGGCAGTTCCGCCAAAGTTAGTAAATCAGTTGATAACTCCCCTTTTTTATTTGTAGCTCCAAGCGGTTTTGGGAGATCTGATATTTCGAGTTGGTCTTTCACAACATACCCTTTTTGTCCATTTGATAAATAAATTTCCGTATATTCAGCTGATTCAGAAGCAACAAACACCTTCTGATCTTTTGCAAGTTCAGTAAGAACGGCTGATGTTTGATCAGCACTCTTATAGACTTTCAGCGAATCGCCAGTCACTTTTGCATATTTCGTTAACGTTTCAGGAGCAAGAAGATAAATTTCCGCATCCTTGACCGATTTTCCGGATTCATCCATTACTTTAACTTTGCTAATGGAGCCAACGGAAACTCCACTTATATCCAAAGAATATTTATATTGAATATTTGCTTCATAGGGCTGGTGAAAGGATTTTTTTACATCGCCGCGAATATACGTAAATTCCCCTCCCTGAAGTTCGATCTTTACGTCCTCAACAGCGGTTTTCCTTATATTAAATGGAACCGTAATAAGTGTATCCGTTGCTTGAAGACCTGTGTTTTCTTCCAATTTTTCTGCATTTAAAGTAATTTCCCCTTTTTCGTTGTTAACGGTTAAAGTCTCGATATTTTCAGGTTTCAAATTTGTTCCGATCTTGACTTGAACACCTTCTGTTTTAGAATCCTGGTCGATGACCTGAATAACGTTTGGATCAAACTTTAGTATTGCCCGTGCTTTGCTTAGCTCTTTTAAGCCCTTTATTTTAAGATGAAAATCAAAGTCTTCTCCTGCATAAACTTGCTTAGGCCCTTCAAGTAAAAACTGCGAACCGGCTGAAATAAAGAAACTCCATGTCATTTCTGCCGGGTTTTCAAAACCATCTTTTACGAGAACTGAAACGGTATGGAATCCACCTGAAAGGAAAGAATCAGGCTGATAGCTTATTTTTCCGGTTGATTTATCATACGTATGTGTTACGACTTCACCGTCAAGTTTCATCCTTGTTTTAGATGGATCAATTCCTGTACCGCCATCGTTATCTTTTGCCATTACGCTGATTGTCGGCTGGGAGGCGGGTGTCGTGCTGCCATCTGCAGGAAAAGCATCCGTTAGCGTCGGATTGATTAAATCATCATTGGTTTTTCCGTACACAGCCCGAATATTGTCTACATAAACAGTGGCGGCATTCTTATTCGCATCACTTGTTTCCATAATCCGAACAGCAAGATCTAACTTTAATGGTGTTGGCTTTCCTTTTGGAATATCTGCCTCAATGTATTTCCAGCCTTCCCAATCAACACCCGTTGTTTGATCCGTAAAATCAATCGGAAAGGCCGCGCCATTTCCATCCTTCATTTGGGCGCGAATCCAGTGGCCGTCGTTCGCTCCGTAAAACCACATACCGATTTTATCTGGATAACCTTCCAATACGATATCTTCGACCGGCCATGCATAAGCCCCGGAAGTTCCTTTTTGGCCTGTGAAATCATAATCAATCCGCAAAGATTTTTCACCAAAACGGACGGGCTCCGGTTCGGATGCCTCACTAATATTCACGCTATTAAAGCGAGCACCGGATTTATTCCAGCCGGTAATTCCATCCTCGAAATCCTCAAGGATAAGCGGCGGTTTGCCGACGTCGACTTTTATTTCCCCAACAAGTCCCCCAATAGAAACCTTTATTTTACCGGAAGCAATGCCTGCAGCAGCCTGAAAATTTCCTTTTTCGTCGATCGTACCAATGTTCCCTTCAACACTATACGAAAAAGCATCTTCATCAACTATAACTGGCTGTCCGTCCACATAAACCGCTGCTCGAATTTTGGCTGTTTCTCCCTGACCAAGTGCAAGCTGGGTCGGATAAATCGAAAGGCTGTCCAGTTTATCGACTACTTTCACATTTGTGCTAGCTTGAATGTTGTTTACCGAAGCCGTTACTTTACCGGAGGCAGCTGCATTTCCTGCTGTAAAGACGCCAGCTTCATCAAATTGTCCAAGTCCATTATCGACTGACCAGGTGATATTACCTATAATTTCCGAAGGGTTAAAATATTGGTCCTGGCCTTTTACCTGGAAGGTCGTATGACTACCGGCAAAAATAGACGTTTCTTCAGGAAGAACTGTCAAATGAGTTAAGTCACCTTTCGGGGCAGTACTCACGACCAGCAGTGAATTGGAAACATTGCGCTCGCTTCCATCTGATGGAACATTTACGACACTCAAATTCGAATCTCCCGGCTGGCGGGCCACAAATGTGGACGAACCTCCTCCATCCAGGTTAATCGCTTCAACTGCGCCCATATCTTTCATAATTTGGCCAAGCTCTGTCAATGTTACGCCTTCACTTACACCCGGCTGTCTGCCGTCAATTACCGTAAAAAAGACCGACCCGTCCGCTTTAATTCCCACTCCTGTCCGCGGATGAGGGTAAGGGTCTGAAAAAACGGCCGGCTGTCCATTTTGAACAAGAAGATGGTATCCTCCTACGGCTTCTTCAAGCTGATCCCACGGAGCATTAACCGTTGTCCGAAAGGTAATTTGATCTCCGGGCGCCAGTTGATCTAAAACTTCTTTTCCGCTGCCGGCCCCTGATAGTACCATCTGCCCTTCTTCAAGCTTATTATTCCCTCGATCTGTCAAAACTTCTTTTACCTTTGCTGTAATTTCCCCCTGAGGTTTCAGAAAACCACTGATTCCCTCTAAAATCACTTCCGTACCAAGATTATTTGTATATGTAGATGTGTCATAATCAGGCGTAAATAATATAATGCCGTTTACATCTCGCTCTCTGTTAATGCCGTTAATGGCAAAAGTTTGCTGTGCAGTATTTCTTGAAACTTCGGGCTTAGCTAGTGGAGTCACTTCCATTTGGATCTGCATACGAAGCTGCCCGATCTTCACTTCGCCGCTTTTTAAAATCCCAACGATACTCCGGTTGCTATTGCTTCGAATGACTTTTCCATCGTGAACAACAGCTTCAATAGGAATTCCGTTTGATGTGTTAAAAAAGTCGGCGTTAATGCCCCCCACTACTTCATAACCAGGCCGACTGATCAACTCAGCTTGCTTTCTTACCGTTTGAAAACCGGCAAGTTTGCCATTTGGCAGACCTGCTTCAAATTCTACATATTGATTTGCAGGATCAATATTCATGTTATAAATCTTTAAAGGTCCTTTTTTCGTGCTGACCAGCAACTTCGTCTGCTGCACACCCGGTGCAATATTAACCGTAGACTGCTTTTGAATATCTCCATTTGTCAAAGAAATGTCTGATTGTGCTCTGGCTTCTGATATCACGAAATTATTTCCGACATTCAAAAAAACCAGCAGGAATGCAAGCAGTCCAGCCATAAACTTTTTGCAGGCATACCTCATGAATTTCAACATTTTCTCCACTCCTTCTCCCTGCTCTTTCACTTATAAAAAATATCAATATAGTGTTAAGAATATTGAAGATAGATGTAAAAATAGTTTGAAAATTGTATATTTTAGGTTTTTATGGGACTGGTAAAGTTGAGATTTCAAAGATATTAATTGAGAGGAGGTTTGAAAGGGTTTTCTGTTTTAATCGAATTGCCAGAGTTTTAGGGAAGTGGTTAACCGACTAACCTGCTTATGGATTCTAGGATTTCTCTGCAGCATAATGAAAAAACTGCGATCCCGATCTTTTTTTATATATTAGAATGAAAACTCATAAATTTGATCGACGGCTCATTTATCAGAATGAAGGATCATTTTTGTAAACGACAGCTCATTTTTGCAAACAGAAGATGCTAGGAAAGAAATAAGTGAAAATGGAAATAGATATAAAATCTTTAAAATGATAAAATAAAAGAAACGGTGAAAGGAGAGAAACTAATTGGAAAAGCAGATTTTACAAATTCTTCAGCAAATTAATGAAAAACTTGATGATCAGTCTAAGAAGTTAGACGAGCATAGTGCGATTTTGAATGAACACAGTGCGATTTTAGAAGAACATGGAGAAACTTTGAAAGAACACGGGCGTATTTTAAAAGCTTTAAGGTCTGGACAAGAGGCTCCAAAGGCTGAAATAAGTGAATTAAAACTTCAAAATGCCAAAGATTTTGGCGAGAAAAGAAATCAGATCAAAGATATCGAAGTTAGTATTGAAATCTTAAAAGAAGAGAGCTGGAAAAACAGAGTGGATATCCGCAGAATTCAAAAAACTATGGGGCTTGAATAAGGTGCTTAACACCATGAAAATATTTGAAAGGCAAAGTTCAATAATATCCAAATAGCATTGCACTCAACCCCTTTCCTTTTTGTATGATTCACTCCATTTTATCTTCAAACAAAATTTAAGATATTTATTTATCTTTTTCCCGGTTATTCTTCAACCCTTTCGCTTACTTTTGTGATAAAAAGCCATAAGCGCACCCGTCTGGTTGCCTGATAACACGACATATTGCCCTTCAAGGTTTTCGCCGCGGCGAGCATCCGGGTCTCTTCCCATTAAATGGTCGGTTTTTTTTACGAGAAAATCGCTGAAAGACACCGCAAAGAATCCAAAGTGATTTTTCTACTTTACAAAAAAAGAGACAGCATGTGCTGCCCCTTTTAAAATGAGTTTTCTTCTCTACATCTTAGCTGCTTATTTCTTAAATTCTACTGTAAAGCCGTTTGCTTGGAAAGTTCTTCCTGCCAATTCTCCTAATTTTACTTCCTCAAGATCTTTTCCTAATTGATTATTAATCAATTTATTAAGTAGTAGAGCATCTTCAGGAGAAGCAGACGAAGCAAAAGAGATTAGTATTTGAGTAAAATCAACATTTGTTGTTTCCTCAATTTGTCCTATAGTAGTACCTAATTTGTCTTCATTAATAACTACTTCTATTTTATCATTACCCTTTTTTGTAATCGTTCCATATTTATTAGTGAACGTTGTTATTGCTTCTGCACTTGCTCCCAGATTAATAGTAATGGTAATCACAGAACTTTGACCACCTCCTGAACCTACTAGAACACCAGTAATTATAATAGGCTCTGTGGAAAATGCAGCACGCAAGTTTCCTAAACTAATTCCCGGGGTGCCGGTATCTAGATCGCCGAACAGGTCTTTTGTAGTTATCTTTGTCCCCGGCAGTTCGATTGGAGAGCTAATCAAGTTAATAGTTCCTCTAGAGTCCAGTACTCTCATTCCTAAGTATTTAATCAAACGTTTGATTAATAATTTACCGAAATATCTTTAAATAAACCTGCCATTCCAGCAGGTTTATTTCATTCTTATAAAATTCTCTTTTATTCAAACCATTTACTCTTAGTCGAATCATACTCATACCTTAAGTTTTTGGAAGTGGCAGAGAGACTCCACATCATTCTTTAAGTCTTGTTAACTGTTTGGGAGAAGTAAAGATTCTTAAAATCATATTTTTCCATTTTTTTAATAGAAACCAAAAAGATGAAGAAAAAAGGAACCAAAGCCGCTTAGACCATGATTCCATCATCTTTACTGAATGAGGACCAGTTCCTTTAGTTTTTCAATATATAGAAGTCAGAATCAGATCCCCAACCGAATTACGATTTATTTACTTTTTTACTTTTAAAACTTTTCCAGCACTCTTATTTCCGGATCCGTCAACAGCAATCACTTTAATAGATGTCCCTGTTTTTTTAGGTGTTATTTTAATCGTATATTTTCCATACTTATCCGCATTGGCGCTTCCGATTTTTTGGCTCCCCGAATATGCTATGACCGTGGAGTTTGCTTCCGCTTTTCCGGTGATCGTTTTGGATTTGCTGGTAATAGTGTTAACACTTGGTGCAGCAGGTGGAATTCTGTCCGCTACCACCACAACTCTCGCTTTGCTCGTAAAACCAGATTTATCTTTCACTGTTACATACAGCTTCGTACCAGCTTTTTGCACCGGAATACTAACACTGAAGACTCCTTTGCTGTCGCTTTTGCCGGTATATACATTCGAGTTGATTTTTACAGAAACCGCTCCATTTGGCACCGTTTTTCCTGTCACCGACTTGCTCTTATTACTTACTAAATTTACAGTTGGTGGTGCAGGCAACAAATCAGGGGATTGGACGCTGAGTGTGTATTTTCCCGTAGAAGAGCTTTTATAAACTTTAATATAATATGTCCCTGCTTGAAGATCCTCCCAGCCTGACCATTTTGCCGGATTTTCCGGATTACCTTCAAAAACATATTGCCTAAATACTTCATTTCCCTCTGAATCTTCCAGTTCTATATACACCCCAGTTATATAAGAGTCGAGTTTAACTGTAACTCTCCCAGCTTGCTTTAAATTTATCTTGTAGACTTGTTGACCATCAGTATCAGTAATGTATCCAGAAACTGATGTACCGAAGGGCAGGTCAATCGGCGAACTGGCGGATGCCGTATTCGTTTTTACAAATGAGATCGTGAAAATAAGAGCAATCCAAAAGAAAAAAGAAAATTTCTTTTTACCGCTTCTCATAAAATTTCCCCCTAATAGAACATTATAAGATTGGTTGTTTATGTACCATACTAAATTCAAAAACTTAATTACCTTTTGGCTTATCACCTTTTTCCTAATAGATCAATAATTACTATTTTACAATACTTGTAATTAGAAGAAAATCATTGTTTGTTTTACAAAATTCCACAAATATTACTTCCACTTAATAACTGCCAATTTCACCCCAAAAAAGCGATCTAATATAGGTATCGTTGGAAATTAATAATCAGAGTATTTTGTTAATTAAATTTTTCTATCAAAATACCAATTTGAGAACTCTTGAAATTTTTGACTTAATACTAATAAGTTCCTGCAAATTCAAACAGTTGCAAACCTCCACGCTCCCAGCGCTTTCCAGACAAGAAAAGGATACCAAAAGCTAAAAAGATGGTGAGATTTACGGGCAACAATATTCCATGAGAACGAAAAACCGTGTTGGTAATCGACTGTTGCTTCTGATGGCTGAACATCAAAGATATGATTGAAAACTTTTTAGGTATGATCCCCGATAAATACAGAGGATTCTAATGTAATTAAATGAGCCCATACCATAGAAGGCCAGAGCCCACGAAAGCCATTTGTTTTTTCATATAATCACTTAAAATAATTCAGCATCCTGCTAAAACTAGTACAGCAGGAGGCTTTATATTTATTTCACGTTCCGTCTATGCCATTTCCATGCACTTGAGATAATTTTTTCAAGTGAATATTCCGCTTTCCAGCCAAGTTCTTCGTAAATTTTTTGCGATGAGGCGACAAGGCGGGCCGGGTCGCCCGGACGGCGGTCGGTGTATTCGATAACAGCTTTACGGCCGGTTATTTTTTCGCACGTATCAATGACTTCTTTGACGGAATAGCCCAAGCCGTTGCCGAGGTTGTAGACCGAGGTTTTCTTTTTGCCGTTAAGGATAGATTCCAACGCGAGAATATGTGCACGCGCAAGGTCGGTGACATGGATGTAGTCACGAATACATGTCCCGTCCGGTGTATCATAATCCACACCAAAGACAGAAATTTTCTCGCGGTGGCCTAACAAGTGCTGTAAAACAATCGGAATTAAATGCGTTTCCGGGTGATGGTCTTCGCCAATCTCCGCCGACTTGTGCGCTCCAGCTGCGTTGAAATAACGAAGCACGACATAGTTAAGACCATACGCCGCAGCAAAGTCCGCCAATATTTGCTCAACTATTAACTTTGAACGGCCGTATGGATTGATTGGATTTGTTGGGTAATCTTCAGTAATTAATTCAGCATTCGGAATCCCATATGTCGCTGCTGTTGATGAGAAGATGAAATTTTTTACGTTAAATTTCAACATTGTCTCCAGTAACGTTAACGTGGCCGCAACATTATTTTGATAATATTTGAGTGGATTAACCACCGATTCGCCGACTAAGCTGTTCGCCGCAAAATGCATGACGGCTTTAATCGGGTATTTTTCAAAAATCGCATCAAGATCGGCCCGGTTCCCTAAATCTCCTTGAATAAATACCGCACGCTCATCGACTAAATATCGATGGCCAGTCGATAAGTTATCAAGTACGATAACTTGCTCTTTTTCAACTAACTCTTTTACTAAATGGCTGCCGATATAACCGGCGCCGCCAACGACTAAAATCATAGAAAATCCTCCTAACAAAGGCCTTTATGAAAACAAAACAGATGCACTAATTAAGATTGGTAAACAATATACTAATTATCTGACCGATCCCCGGTCTCCTTCTCATTCTACTAAATTCGTACCAAAAATATATGTCTTCTCTATATCGGATTATTCTTTCCAAGCTTGAGGGAGTGGTCAAATGTTTGGACAATGTCTCTTACGATTTCTAGGTAACTAACATTTTGTCGAAAAATTTTTGTTCGATTAAAGGTGAAATATATGATAAAATTTTCAGGCAATTATTTTCACATAAAAAGGAGGATGATCAAAATGAAGAAGGCAGCTAGATTAATAGCATTACTACTGGCATTGTTAGTTGTATCTGCCCCCATTCATACTACTGTGAATGCTTCTACTATTAACCAAGTGAAATGGGGAAAGATGTATTTAAAAAAAGGAATGATTGGCAAGCTGATCATTTTACAGGATACGAACATCTATTCAAAAGGGAAAAATGGAAATTTAACAGTTGCAGCAAAAGCAAAAAAAGGACAGGAAATTGGTGTATATACTTTTAAAAATAATTTATACGGTGTAGGCGGGAACAGATACATAAAGAAATCTTCTGCAGTCAAGTATCAAACTCCATCAAAGCAAATGTTATCAAAACTGAGAGTTATTACGAAAGGATTAAAGCTAAACCCCAAAAAAACCTATGTGTATAACAATTTTTATGAAAATGTTAAAGAAACCTGGCATTATACAGGAACAGATTCTGATAAATGGGACCTTTGGACAGTTTCGAGAGATAACGGAGAAAAAGATTATTATGCTTATCGTGAAGATAAAACGGGTATGGCTTTTGGAGTTCAAAACTCAGAAATCATATTAGAAATCCCTCTTCCTTTAACCCTTAACAAAAAGTGGGAGTATTTCGTATACGAAGGTGATCCTGTAGAAGAGTTAACAGTTACGTCTTTATCAAAAACTGTAAAAACACCTGCAGGAACATTTACAAATGTTATTGAGATTAAAAGTTCTTTTGGTTATGTCGATTATTATGCTGAAGGTATTGGGCTTATTCGTGCTTTAGATAGTAAAGGGAGAATAGTATATGAATTATACAAATTGTACTAATAAGAAGTTATCTATTTCACTTCGAATTGTATTGTCATCAAGCTTTTCGAATATGAAGTGACCCCTTATGCAGCGGGAATGCCTGAAGTCATAGGTATTAAGTAGGGGCCTGGCCCCTACTTAATACCTATTTTAATTTGTCTAGCAGTTGTTTTGATGGTGTTTTATATTTTATGTGGGTCGGCATTTTTGTGACGGAGTAACCCGCGCCCAATCCGTATTGACCGCCGTTTTGTTGGTCATATGTATAGACGCGATATTGCTCGAAAGGCTTTAAGATTCTTACAAACTGTAACCGATGATCTTTGTCTCGCTTCCATAAATTAATAGGCTTCTGAACGGTGATTCTTCCTATTTGACCTTTCTTTAATTCCGAATTTCCCCACAATACAGTTATTTTAGTCTTAATAGAAACTAATTCTAGATAATCAGCATCAAATATCGCATTAGGCCGATAAACCTTGATCAAACCAACATTTTTTGCAAAGTAACGATACGTACCATTACTTTCCTTCACTTCCACGACATTTTTGAATGCCCCAGCTCTTATTTTTATCGTTTTTGTTACGGAAGAAATTTTACAAGTGATTTTCTTCCCCTCATAATCCGTATACGACCAAGTTGTCCCAACCTTGACTGGATATGCTAGATTCATGAAAAAGAATTTTTCATGATCAAGGTTTCCAATTATTAGACCTGATTTGTCCTCTTTGTAATACTTTGTGAAATACTGATCACCGCCATACGAGTATATACCTTTCCATATGTACTTCCCGTCTTTGGCATGGCTAAACTCTTGAGTACTAGATCCTTCAGAATGGGCATACTTTAATAATTTTGTTGTGTCAGGCAGGTAACTGTCATGTCCACTCGCAGAAGCTTTCTCAGTGAACGGCTTTACAGTGAAGAAACTTACAGCGGCTAACAACAATACAAAATAAAAAAGCTTAGATTTTTTAATCTCTCTTCCCCTCCTCATTATTTGATATTCTTGGGATTGGAATGATACTCCTGCTTTTTTATTCTAAAAATACAGAAAATTGAAAATTAGGAATATAGGATGACTTCTTCTCACAAAGTTATGAGGCTTATTTCTCTATTCAAATTTGGAGTGAAAGCTCATAAATGGGATCGAAGGCTCATATATCAGAATGAAGGCTTATAAAATGAATAGCGGCTCATTTATCAAAACGGGGGCTCATAAAATGAAATAACGGCTCATTTTTCCAAACGAGGGCTCATAATTGAAAATGAAGGCTCATTTATCAAATTAAAGGCTCATAACCTCCCATTGATCATGAAACAGATCGAGTAAATCCCTTGTCTACAAGTTAAAAACTGCTCTTTTTTTGAAAAATTGCATTAAATTTATATAAAATTGCAGTGCAATCCGTCATTTTGACACGAAGGAACCGGCAAACTCTATAATCATTTTGCTAGATTTATTTTTTATGATCAAAACGCGCAAGAAACGACATGTTACACGATCATATTTTATACTGTAATCACAGCCAGTGGTTCATGAAGGGGATCAGTCTTCATCAAAAATAAATGGCAAACGCCTAAGAGCGCATGCCATTTTAACTTTTTCAATTATAAGTTAAAGTCTACGAATAGTTCGCTTGTAAATAGGTAAAGTTCAGTCATCTTAAATCCCTTTTATACGCTTTTAACCTGCGATATTTTTTCTCTATTGAAAGCGTTGATCTATTTAAGATACTAGCTATTTCTTGAAAAGTTTTTCCGTTTGCAGCTAATTCTATTAATTGTTTTTCTTCCTGGATTGTCCAGCTTCTGTAATTTCGTACATTCTTTTTTCGTTTTCGCTCTTCCTTTACCCATTCCGGCTCAGGAGGCAGAGAGTTGGCGGGCAATTTTGAAAAATCGATTCTATCTTTATTCTCATAGGCCCACTTCCAAAACTCTTCGATATCAATAAACGTAAATTTCTTTTTATATCTTGTCACTCTTTGGATAAAAGGCAATCCGTGCCGATTGATCCAGCCGACAACCGTGTTTCGGTCAATTTGCAATGTTTTCGCCAATTCTCCCGCTGTAACCATCCCCGTACTGATTTTTGTGTTGGATGTTCCCCTTTTTCTAATTAAGGCAATTTCGAGAGACTTTGGCTGCCGTCCCAGTTTTTTTGCTATCGATTTTAAAGAATGTCTGCCCAAATTGTCTTCTATGTAACTCAGTTCATTTTTTGAAAGCATAGTAAATTTGTAAATCTTCCTTTCTATGCATTAAATTTCCTCATTGCTCTTGCAACTTCATTGTTATTCTGATGAAGAACTGTTTTAAAGCAAACTTATACGAGATAATGGGAAATCGATGTCGGAGAAACTTCAATTATTACTTGTTGATTGCAGAAAGGAAAAATAAGGAAGGACCTGCTATGTGCAAAAATCACACAATTTGGTATTCATAATCTTGATCTAGAAGCTTCTGAAATGCTATGGAAAGGTTTTTCAAACATTGTATTCTTAACTTTTCATCACAAATAAAATCATATAGCAATTCATGTTTCAAACTTAAGTATTTTGTCATTATAGAATTTTTCGTAAAATGTTCTTTTTTTGCGTATTCCAGCATTTCTCTTTCAAAAAACTCTACCGAACCAAATAGAACAGTCATCAGGATCTCATCCTTTCCGTTTCTGATCTTTATACTTTCCTTATTGTTTCTTTTTCTACATTCCTTTCTTAGGTGAATATGAAAAAAGTCCGCCCAAAAAGATTGGCGGACAAAATGTTAAAGGAAGAATCCTTTAACTTATTGATAAATAATCCGATCTTTTTGGCAACCCGACTGTCATAGCACCTAAGCTAAGTGCCTTAGACTCGTGGCTTTGCGTCCCTATCTTTCGATAAGTTTGCCCTTAACATTTGTTACTTTAATACTAAAACTATATGATTATCATTTCAACAATATTCTACCTTTTTTAACAAAAAATTTACTTTTTTACATATTTGGACCTATAAGATTGTGTTTTTTGTTTAAATTTGTATTTAATCAAACGTTTGATTAATAAAAGTAAGATTGTGTAGGAGAAAAGAATGATTCCTTTTTAGAAAATTTTTAACGGACAAAAAATGCCGAAAGCTGATGAATATTATCTAAGAACCGATTAAAGAACAATTTCTTTGAAAGGAGGTGAAATCATGCACTTCCGGGATTTATTTGTAAAAGGTTTAATAATTGCAGGAACGGCCTTGTTTTTTCCAACAGGCGCGTTTGCTGATAAGGCCGAGCTGGCTCAAAAGCCAGATTCTCAAAGCAGTAAAGCTGTTGAGGTGGTTAAAAATTCGCAAAGTCTAGAATCATCTAAAGTAAATGGACGCGTTCAGGCAAATTCTAAGCTAAAAACCGAGAATGAAGCTGTGCAAAATCAGGCTTCGACCAATCATTCTCAACAAGTGAAGCCTGAAAAATCACCTCAAAAGATAATACGAGTGCCAGATCAGGCGAGCGAAAAGGCCCGTAAGGCAATACAAGTGCCAAATCAGGCAAGCGTAAAAGCCCGTAAGGCAGTACAAGTGCCAAATCAGGCAAGCGTAAAAGCCCGTAAGGCAGTACAAGTGCCAAATCAGGCAAGCGTAAAAGCTCGAAAAACTTTACAGTCTACTGTAAAAAGGACTGAAAAGGCCGTTAATAATACCATTCCTGAAAAAGTGGAAGTTAAACAGGGGGTAGACAAAGGACAAACAAAGCAGAAGAAGCCTCAATCCGATAAAAAAGGCATTCATTCTATAACGAATGAAGTTGAAAAACCTTCTGCAAAGTCCTTACTTAACATTGATTCTGGGGAGAAAACCAAACATCAATATACGAAAATGTTTCAAAAGTTAGATAATGAAAAATTACACCAGTCTATATTGAAAAATGAAGGTGGTTTCCAAAAGACTTCATTCACTGACGAATCAAAATCAAAAGGTAAAGAGAAAACACCTTCTCGTCAGGAAAGATATCTAAGAGACATTCAGGTTGTTAACTCCCCGCAAAACACTAAAATTCCAGGAGGGTCAACAAAAGACCGGACCGGCCATAGCCAAAGCACAGTTAGCTTCGGTGAAAAATGGCTCGAATTGGAAAAGTATTGGAATTTGAAACTCATTCAGCCATATGTTGATCGAGCACATGTGTATCGCAATCAATGGGTTAATGCTCCCCCTTCGCCACCGCCGAAGGATGCTCCTTTTTTTCTTAACGTATACCAAAGTAAAAGTCACGGATAACGATTAAAAGAAAAAAGGAGCGAATTTTAAAATGAAATTTAACGTTAAAGGAAATACAGTCGTAAAATCTTTTGTGTTGGCAGGGGTACTTTCAATTGGTGTATTCGCCGGAGGTCATATTAGTGAAGCAGCTAGTCAAGGTCATCATGCAGTTAACGCAACAAAAGTTAATACAGTGAAAGTTGAGCAAACTTCCGACTTTAAAGCTTCTCGTGTAAAAGCGAATGTTTCCGTGGTCAATAAAGCAAAGGCACAAGGCAGCGTAAATGCAAGCGAAACGGCGAAAACTCATGCTGCTGCTAAATCTGCGGTACAGGCAAAAGCAGCGGAAAAGGGTAAAACTGGAGCTAAAGAAACTGTAAAAGCTGATTCAAAAGTTGAAAAGCAAACAGAGATTGCTGCAAAAGAAGAAAAAGTAAATCCTTCTACTGTAAATAAAGCAAACTCTATGGCAAGCGAGCGTGCTAGTGAAAACGCGAAATTGCATGCAGCTCCAAATTCTGCTGTTCGTGCAACAGTTGAAGAAGAAGTAAAAGCTGACGAAAAAACAAATTTAACTGCAACTGGCGATGCTAATTCTGAAGAAGCTGCTGGCCTTGATAAAGATGTGAAAGTGAAAACTGAAGATGGCCAAGATGCTGATGAGGATTCTACAGAACTTACTGATCTTGATAAAGTTGTAAAAGCTAAAACCGAAGATGACCAAGATGATGATGAAGATTCTGAAGAGCAAGAAGAGACTAAGGTTAAAGTAAACCCTTCTGCTGCAAACAAAGCAAAGGCTATGGCAAGCGAGCGTGCTAGTGAAAACGCGAAATTGCATGCAGCTCCAAATTCTGCTGTTCGTGCAACAGTTGAAGAAGAAGTAAATGCTGACGAAAAAATAAATTTAACTGCAACTAGCGATGCTAATTCTGAAGAAGCTGCTGGCCTTGATAAAGATGTGAAAGTGAAATCTGAGGACGGCCAAGATGCTGATGAGGATTCTACAGAACTTACTGATCTTGATAAAGATGTAAAAGCTAAAACTGAAGATGACCAAGATGCAGATGAAGATTCTGAAGAGCAAGAAGAAACTAAGGTTAAAGTAAACCCTTCTGCTGCAAACAAAGCAAAAGCTATGGCAAGCGAGCGTGCTAGTGAAAACGCGAAATTGCATGCAGCTCCAAACTCTGCAGTACTTTCTACTCTTCAAGAAAAGGGTACTGAAGAAGCAACAGTTAAAGTAGCAGTTGGCACAGAAGAATAAACTGGATTTCCGATAAGAGGCTGTCTTAAAGCCCAAGGGTCAGACCCCATAACACAATATATAGAACATAATGTTGGATAAATGTGCTATTTATTGATAAATGTGCATGGGGTCAGACCCTTATGAGACAGCCTCTTTTTGTTTCATATATAAAAAAGGAGAAGTAATCACTTCTCCCTTTGAATCCTTGAATATAATATTAGAAGTATCGACTCCGTTCGTTACCGTCCATAATTGAACGTTTTCTGCGCCTCTAATTTCTTTTACATTGGCGTTGTCGATTAACACTTCTTTTACTTCAACCCCGCTTAAGTCAATGACAGCATCTTTTGAAGTTGGGCTGATGATAATTTTCGTATTTTTTAGCCCTTCACCTTTTACAGTGGCTGAGTTCTTTAACCAGATTCCCTCCCTAATTACTGAAGTGCTGTCCATGTTGATCAGAGAGTTGGCAGTTTGAACGGTTAGTTTTTTCGTTGAGAATCCAACAAGGTTATAAATCTTATCATATTTCGGCTGTGCAGTTCCTAACTGTGTCTGAATGATCACCGGATCATGGTCGCTTGCACGTCCGTGCTCCTCCATAAAGGATGAGTTGATATGGACAATATCGACGATGGTTGATTGTGCCAAGTTATTCGATACTAAAATGTGATCAAGCACTTGGGAGTTCCCTTGATATGTGTACGAATAGCGCTCTTCTGCAGGAACTTTCTCGATCATATTCGTTAACTCGTTTCCTTTTAGTGTTTTTAAAGGATTTGAGAATTCGAAGTCATTAAAGTCTCCTAATACCACAATATTTGCATTCGGATCTTTCGATTTAATATCTTTTACAAAATTGTTGACGATTCTTGCAATTTCAAGGCGTTTTGCCTCACTTGTTAATACCGGAGGCTGTACCTTTCCGAATAAAGGAAGGTCCCCGCCTTTTGAGTTGAAATGGTTGGCTACGACGATCACACTTTTTCCGTTAAATTCAAACTGGGCTGCCAGCGGCTTACGGCTAGAATCGAATGCAGGGTTTGTCGGGTCAATGCGGCCCGGATTTAATGTCAGCTTTCCATTTTCAAAACCAACTGCTTGTGTGGCAGTGCCTTTTGGCGCTTCCATGAGAGATACTTGTTCTTTTTTATAAAGGAAGCCGACGCGAATATTTCCGCCGGGAGCACCGCCATCCTTATTATTTTCAGGAGCGATATCGGTATAAGCGTATTCCGGTCCGCCAAGCTCTTTAATTTTGTTGATTAATTTTGCAAAACTTTGATCTGCATTGGTATTTCCGCTGTCTGTTTCCCCGTCATTATCCTGCATTTCTGACAAACCGATAATATCCGGCTGCTTCAGATTTTCAACGATTGCTTGTGCCAACTTTGTTGCTTTTGCGTCATCGGTTTCTGCTGAAAAATTTTCTACATTATAAGAAGCAATTGTCAGTTTCTCCGGGTCCCGTGTAATCGTTGTCGTTTCACGAGCGGTTGCTCCTTCAATAAGCGGCGGCAAATCAGCCTTTTTGCTTAATACTTTATAGTTGCTGAAACTATAACTAACAACCCCCTTGATGGAGCCATTAAAATGATCCCCCGTTTTTGCCACGAAGTTTTCATCATTAATATCAATCATAATTCTTTCAGGGTTGTAATCTGTTTCTGAAATTTTTAATCCACCGGCTATTGTATTCGTCGGTATTGCTTCAGGAACAACGATGACCTCACCATATTTTTGCGGTGCAACGACCTTTGGATGATCTACCTGCACAAGCATTCCTTCTAAGCTTTCAAAGAAGTCGATTCCGTCTTCTTCCGGATCAAATTTAGTGAAACTGTCATTATCAATAATTTCAGTCGGAAGGGTGCGGTCTTTTCCAATCACAATCGGTGCAGGAAGCGGTTGTCCGCTTGAAACCTTTGTAATGGATCCTGATGACGCATTTATTTCGGTGACCGGCAAATCGGTCTGTAATTTTTCAGCATATCCCTCTAATACATATTCTTTCACTTGTCCGGATACCTTTACAACGTCACCGACATTTACGCCATGAGATTTTTTATAAACTAATATTCCTTCTGATGTCTTATCATCATGATCCGGCTGCAAATCTTGCATATATAAGTTATCAGAGTCTACTACAAAAGTTACAATGCCTTCTATATCTGATACGTTTTTTCCATCAAGTGGTGAAGTATGACCTATGCCTTGAATATCATGAATGCGAATCTCTCCGTCTTGAATGATGTATTGGAAAGTGGCTATATCACTATTTTTAAATCCATCCTTCACCGCAACCGCTTTTAGCGTTGTGTTTTCAGTAATGGGAATAGGTCCATTATAAACGAGACTGTTTGTCGTAGGTTCGCTGTTGTCTGTTGTGTAATAGATTGTTGCGCCTTCTGTTGCTGTTGATAATGTTACCGTTTCTCCCTTCTTTACGAGTCCTGAACCTGGCGTTGCGGCAATAGCCTGTACTTTATTTGAATCGGAAATTATATCAGCTGCATCACGCGGAATTAACTGATAAGTATTTTTATACGCGCCTAAAACGCCGGTAATTGATGTGTAAGTTTTATTAACGGAAAGCAGGCTCGTATCCTCCGGACGAATGACAAATGTATTTCCGTTGCCATCCTTGGCAGTATAATTGCCGTTGGAAAAAGATTCAACGGTTACATTGTTAACAGATACAAGCATCCCTTCTTTGTCTTCCTGGAGCTGGTCTGCTGTTAACACTTGCGGCTGCGGAACGGTTTCTGATCCGATTACTTGTACATCACTTGCTTGAACATTAATTTCCAATAACGTATTAAAATCAGCTAAAGCTCCTTTTACACGTACTTTATCGCCGCGTTTAACATTTAATCCTGAACCGTATAGGACGATTCCGGCCGTTTCATCTTGGATATAGACGGTATTTTTTAATACTGCCGTCACGATTCCTGTTGTGCTCACCTGTGCGCCGATTGCTTGCTTTCTAACATCAGCAATTGATTGTTCTTGCAGAATTGTATAAGTAAAAGTCTGAACATCGCTATTTTCAAGCTCGTTTGCTGTGGCCATTGCTTTAATCGTTACATCTTTGTCAATGGTAATTGGCCCGGTATATTCCGTACTTGTTTCTGTTGGCTCACTTCCGTCAGTTGTATAATAAATTTTTGCACCTGCTGTTGCTGTGGATAGTGTTACTGTTGTTCCAGCTGCTACTGCTCCGGCTGCAGGGGAAGCAGTGACTGGTTGGACTTTTGTTGGGTTTGTGTCCTCAACAAATGTATAAGTTGTTGGTGACTTAAGGCCAGGTACACTAAAATAAGCTTCCAAGCTTGCGGTAATTTGAATCTTTTTCCCCAGGTTAGCGGGATTATCTTTTAAGTTAAGGGCTGTTCGAATAGAGCCACTTGGCAGCTGTACAGGGATTATTTTTGATTTGTCTGTTTCATTAGGGTTGTCTGCGAGTGCAAGGTTCGTATCGACAGTAAATGGCCCTGTATGTGCGTACGTAATACTTGAGCCGCTCCCTGATTTTACAACTCCAACGATATAACCCTCGACTGTTGCGTTTCCAGAATTATTGGCAATTGCTTGAGCAACTGTCATTGCTTCGGCTGCTTTTGATACATTAACCGGGGCAAAGAGACTCAAGACCACTGCAAAAATGATTGCAATGTTGAAATGCTTCCTTTGACGCCTTTTCTTCATTATATCCTCTCCATGTTCATATTTTCTTCCATACATTGAGGGCTGTCTCATAAAGGTCTAGGTCTGCCCTCATGAGCATTTATCAATATATAGCACATTATCCAACATTAATGGGGTCTGACCCTTAAGCTTCTGAGACAGCATCCTGTTTTATTTAGTCAAGGAAATAAGTTTCACCTTCTACCGTAACATGGTCTAAAACAATCTCACTGTTTCCTTTTAAATATAAGTCGCCTTTTACAGTTGCATATTCTAATTTGTCAACTCCCGTTACATCTACAGAGATGTTTCCATTGTGAACTTTAGGAGATTGTACCGTTCCACTGAAATCAGATGCGTTTACAGGTGTTATTGCAGCCGCTGCATCAATGATTCGTCCTTCCACTGATGGATTTACCGTTTGATTCGGTTGAGCTGAAATATAGTCTCTGAACATTTCCCAATCAACAAATCCCGGTTCGCTAACGCGTCCTTCTGCGTAAGCTTTAGCGAACATGGTGTAGCCATCTCCGCCTTTTGCGGTAAAGATATTTGTAGCAACCACGTATGTTTTAGCAGGATCCAGCGGAACATAGTTGCCTCCTTCGTTCACTTCCACTGTCAACACTCTTTCGCCTGCCGGTTTTCTGCTGTCATATATGAATTTCATACCGGAAACTTGCAAGAACCCGCCAAAAGGTTTTGGAACGTCTTTTACACTGAATTCAAGCGCCTCTTTGATTTCAGCACCTGTTAGTCTCATTAATCCCAACGAGTTTCCAAAAGGCAATACTTCCAATATTTTTGCTAATGTAATGTTTCCGGCTGGGACAGAAACACGAATTCCGCCCCCGTTTTGGAGAGCAATGACTGTATCCGGATTAATGGTTTTCGCCTTTGCCAGCATGCCGTCAGTAATCAAATTTCCTAAGTTTGTTTCACCAACACGTGCAGGCGGATTTCCACCAATTAAATCTACAGCTGCTTGTCCAACAACAGTATTTTGCTTTTCTACAACTGTAGGTTTGTATTTTGCAGCCAAAATTTGAGCTGCTTCAGAATCATCTTGCAACTCATAAGCGTTATTTACTTTTTTATCAATTTCGATTAACTTTCCTGCGTGGCCGATCACTTTTCCGTTCTTATCGAATTCAACATCCAGCGTACCAAGGAACTTGCTGTATTCATTCGCTTGAACAATAATGGTCGGCTCTTCACCTGTTTGATCAACAACCGGTGCAGCAAGCTTATCGTGAGAATGTCCGCCAACGATAACGTCTATTCCTTCAACTTCCTTTGCTAACGTAAGGTCGTTATCTCCGCCGCCGTCGTTATACCCTATATGGGTTAAAGCGATAATTTTATTAACCCCTTGAGATTCGAACGCTTCAACTGCTTTTTCCGCCTCTTCAATGTAATCTTCAAAGACTACATCTTTACCGGGACTTGAAATGTATTTCGTTTCAGCTGTTGTCAGGCCAAAGATACCGATCTTTTCTCCATTTACTTTTTTTATGATTCCATTATAAATTTGTCCATTTTCCGGATTTGAAGATAATCTATTATTGAAACGTACTTTTAGGTTATCATCTTTAGAGAAGTCGACATTTGCGCTGACAAATGGGAATTTAGCATCCTTGACAAAGTTAGCCAAAGTTGCAGTTCCTTTGTCAAACTCATGATTTCCAAATGTCATGGCATCATAGCCTGCAAGATTCATAAACTCTAAATCTGCCAGTCCATTAAATTCGCTAAAATACAATGTTCCTGAGAACACGTCTCCTGCATCTAATAACAGCGAGTTAGGGTTTGCTTGTCTTACCTGCTTAATTGCAGTGATGCGTCTGGCAATATTGTCTAAATGTGCATGGGTATCGTTTGTGTGCATGACTGTTAGTTTAAAAGGGGTTAGAGTTACTATTTCTGTGGGATTCGAAACATTTCCTAGAAGATCTACAGCATATACTTTATATGTACCTGATGTTAGTCCAGTTGTACTAATTTTAATTTCTCTATTAATAGAAGACACGGTTGCCTTCCTAGCAATTCCATTTGTAACTAAAGTTTCAAGAGCACTCTTGCTTGAAGGAGTTTCATTACTTGGAACTAAATAGACTGTTCCTAATTCATTAGCTCTTACTACAATATCTTTTCCAATTGTCACTTGGCTATCAGAAACTAAAGAAACCTTCGGTGCAGTAGTGTCCAGTAGCTTACCTAAAATTCGCTTTACGTAATCTAATACGCTTTTTAATAGATTACTATATTCTTTCAATTTTCCATGCTTTACACCATCGCTCAATAATTTATCAATACGGTTTTTATGATAAATAACTTGGTCAAGCTTATTTTCATTGAGTGCATTGTTCAAACGGTCTGTCTCTATTTTAATAGAAATTGGGTATAACGCCGCATCTCTTGCTAGTTGTGCAGGTTTGACATATGTATCAACAAACGCGCTGCGAGTAGAAGCATCATATACTTTATTGAAAACAGGAGAATATCTGGTAATTTCTTTTGTTAAGTCATGATAAGCCGTTTCAGTTGAGTCATCTATTATGTTTGATGAAATTAATTGTTCTAATTTATTTGCTTTCGCTTCGATTTTTTTGCCGGCTGTTACAGCGTCTATATAGGAGGTAGCACGATCGACGTATAGTTGAACATTTTGCGAGAGACGAGCCTCAAAAGTTTCTTTTTCTTTACCTTTTAGTTTTTTTACTTCTTCAAGAGCAGCTTCCAATGCTGCTTTTGTTTCATTAAACAGTCCCATATTTGGATAATCTAAGGCATTTTTGGGATAAGTTTTTTTTCGATATTCATAAGAAATTTGCGATTTTAACGATTTTGCGAGTTTCTCGGCTTTTACAACGAGTTTCTCCGCGTTACTCGTCGCGGCGGCTTGAGCAGGATTGGAAACGACAACTGCATTAGTGGCAACAGCAGCCACAGTAGCAATAGATATTACTAACTTTTTAGTTTTTCTCCTTCTCATTCTTTATTCTCCTATTCTAAAAATTTTTATTACCAAGATAATTACAGTAAATTAATCCCATAAACCAAATTACCGTATTTTGTATATTGATGAAAGATATAGGCTGTAAATAAATTGTTAATTTTTTGTTTATTATTTATTGTCTGAATATTTCAGGGGCAAAACTAACAAATTTAAAACAAAATTATTTTTCTTTTTTATCGATAGTCTATTTTCTATTATGATAAAACTAATAAACTTACAAGGAGGGAATCAGAGTAATGATGGCCATTCGGACATTACTTATCTTCGTGCTAGTGATCATTAGCAGTTTTACTGCACCGTTTTCATTTTCCAAGGCAGCAGAGCCGGGGAATTACGCTTCATACACGGGCAATGAAAAAGTTCAATTAGCGGTTGGCAATTCGCGCTACTCGTCTATCAAAATAGGACCGCAAATCCAAAACGTTATCGCAGTGAATGCAGCTGCCGGAACAACAAGCAGCGGAAAAGCGCAGATGTATATTACGATGCAAGGAGAGCCGGCAAAGCTTGTTGTTGTAGACCTTGAAGCGAAAAAAATTGTCGAAGAAAAGCCGCTCGGCTCATCCACAAGCGCTTGGGCCATTACTGTCGGCAAAGACGGAATCGTATGGATTGGCGGAACGCCAACAGAGCATTTATACAGCTATAATCCGGATACAAAAAAATTAACAGATCTCGGAAAAGCAAGCAATTCGACCTCAACATCGATTCAAGATCTGGAGTTCGTCGGCAATAACATATACGGAAGCAGTTCGTCAGGTGGAAATGTTTTTAAATATACAAAAGGAAAAGGGTTTACTAATTACGGACAAATAATTCCCGGCAAAAAATTAGCGCGAAGCCTCGCCTATTCTTCGGCTTCTCAAACATTATTTATTGGATTAGGTGCCAAAGCAGAGCTTGCAGCTTGGAATTTAAAAACAAATAAAAAACTTCCCATTCTGCCAAAAAAATATAAAGGGGAAACTTCCGTATACGATTTAGATGCAGCAAACAATTTACTGTTTGCGAAACTAGAACCAAGCAAAAAAATCTTATTTTTTGACGCAAAAACATATAGATTTTTAGGAGAATTGCCGGCAAGTTCTCGCGGCGTATCGCTAAAATCACCTGGTGAAAACGCGGTGTACTACACGCACCGATATCAATTGTATCGTTTTGATTTAGAAACAAAAAAAAGCGCAACTATACCGGGAACACTGAAAGGAACGGAAGCGGTTTCCCTTGATTTTGTTAAGCTCCGTGATGGCAGTTATGCTTTAGCCGGCCTTCTAGGCAACTCAGGGACATATCTTTTCTATAATCCGAAATCAGGCGAGAAAAAAATTGACAAGCTTCCCCTGCCTCCGCAAGCAGTTACGATTTACAACATCGAATCCAGTCCTAATGGATGGATATACAGCAGCGGCTTCGTCTCCGGTCAACTTGGCATCTTTAACCCCGTTTCTAGACAAACCATGGTCGTCAAAAATGTCGGCCAAGCGGAAAGCATGTTTTCACTAAATGGGAAGCTGTATCTCGGCGCTTACCCGGGTGCGAAGATTTATGAATGGGACCCTAACAAGCGGACACAGGCTGTACAGCTGTTCTCTATCGGCTACGGTCAAGACCGGCCGCTGGCAATGACCGCCGTTAATCATACGCTATTTATCGGTTCGCACCCAAAAAATGGAGAAATCGGCGGAGCTCTTACCGTGTACAATGTCCAAACAAAACAAAAAATCACACGCCGCAACCTCATCCCTGAACAGAGCATCACGGCATTAACTTACAATAACGGGTATGTATACGGAGGAACTTCGATTTTTAGCGGCAAAAATTTAGAAGGAAAAGCAGATGCAGTTTTCTTCCGTTTGTCAGCTAAAAAGCCAACAGGTTCAATTGAAAAAATTAAGCTGCCATTAACACATCCGCGCCTGATTCATGCCCTTACAACAGGTCCTGACGGTAGAGTATGGGGACTGGCTGATGGCAATTTATTTTCCTACGACCCGAAGAAAAAAACAACCGCTGTTATTAAAGTAGTGCCAAAAACAAGCGGTCACATTCGCAATGGTGTTCTCTTAACAGGAAAAGACGGTTGGATTTACGGCGTAGCAGAACAAAAGCTGTTTCGTGTCAATCCAAAAACAAACCGATTAGAATTTTTACTGAATGGTGCAGAGGATATCGCACAGGACAATTTTGGCAACATATACTACAAAGTAAAAGGAAATTTATGGATGTTAAAGGGCTGACCTGCATGTGTCTGACCTCACATTTAATCCACCATATATTGTCCTCATTAACGTAATGTTGTATTTATGGTGGTTGTGGGGTTTGACACTTAGCTTTTGGGCGGGGAATTATTTATGTCAAAAAGTTATTCTGAAATTCAGAAACTAAAAGAAAAAGTAAAAACAGCAAAATAAAAAGCGTTACTCAACTTGTTGTAATGAACACCGATGTCAGGTGTTCTTTTTTATGCTGTTGCAATCACTTATCTTTTTTCTTTACAACTATCTCACTTTTTTCCACTTGCTTTGCTCGGATTTTTTTATAAAAATGGAAGACAAAAGAAAAGCCCTGCGGAAATTTTTCTCCACAGAGCCTTCCTTCTAACCTATTACTCTTCGACATTAATCTAGGAGTGACAGGCACATTCACAAATCATGTTAATCCAGTATTTGATTAGGCGTATCAAAATCTAATTCTTCCAGTGTCCATTTTTCCAAACTCTCGTCTTCATACTTTACAATACTCCTATATTTTTATACTGAGTGTTGTATCCTGTACTGTTAACACTTCTACGGTACCAATTGTTTTGATTTGATCTTTTCTATTTAAACAAATCGTCAATTTTTTTTGCACCTAAAAATTTGGCAAAGGTCGTCTCTCTATTAACTATTATTCTTGGATGATTTATATAGTCTTTAGTCAAAGGAAGGGGATTCTCAAGTAGCGTAACTTCTGAAAGTACAACAATTTGATATTTACCCCAACTTAATATTTCATCTGCAAATTGAGGATCATTAAGAATACCTTGCACTTCTGGAATAGAATCGAGATCTTCTCTTGTGACATATCGATAAATATGAGAGACTTTGCCGAATCGACTTATGCTTTTAGCAGGTTCACAATCAGAATCTCCGTAGAACAGCAATGACATCATTGGTTTGACAATTTTTTGGGGTGAGAAGAAATAAATATTATATTTATCAAGAATTTCCATAAACCATGGTTGTTGAGTTACTACCACTGCCTCACGCAAATCGCTATGCTTCATTTCACCAATTACTACTTTTTCCATCTGAGTATTTCTCCCCTTTATTTTTAGAATGTGTGAATCGAGAACCTCATTGATGTATTGATTGAGGCTCTTTTCACCTGACATACTTACTAACATTTGATACTTCTCTTCACTCAATCTTAATACAAATTTTTTATACAAAGTTTTACAACCCCTTCAACAGGTGATATCACTTTATGTGATGTAATGATATCATCTGATGAATTGCATTGTCAACCATATTCTTCTAATTTAAGAAAAATTTTGACGACTTTACTAGCTGCTTAGCATGCACCTCTCTTTCCAACAATAATGTGAAAACCACCATCCTCTTTGTCCAATTGTACATCTAGGACCCATCAGCTGCTTGTGCCAGAAGATTGGGAGGCAGGAGTGGCCACTTGCCCACCCTTTCACCAATCACTAGTTTGCGTGCTTTGAAGGAAGTATGCTCCTCATACTCAATAGTGAGTTCCTTTAGATCCGCATAATCGTATACAACGTCCACTTTACAACCGATAAACTACAACCTGACTCCGTATTTTTGGCCCATGAAACTGATACAACCCGAACCCGATTTATAGACTTTCCTAGTCTTACAATGCAGAAAAGCATTGAATAACATAATTCGGATCAATGAAGCGAAGGGCTTTTCGATCACTCCGAAAGGCGGTTTCCGGATTATCAAAGAAGCCTTTTAATGTCAAAATCGTATATGTAGTTGTAAACTTTTCGATATTCAACATGATAATTTGTAGAACTCATTTGGCTCCCCGGTTTGGGTAATAACCGCAGAACCAGTTATGAAAGATGATATCTACACATTTTAGTTCCAATACATTTACTTTAGTTGGTTGGGTGGATGTTTTCGTTTTCTTTTTCATACCCTGGATGATCTATGGCGCAGATCAGTGGTTACGTTTGATTTATGATCGGATGAAGGATCATTTACTCAAACAGGAGATTCTCCATGCGGATGAAACCACTTTACAGGTACTTCATGAACCGGGTCGAAAGCCAACATCCACTTCTTATATGTGGCTTTATCGTACAGGAAGAGAAGGTCCGCCGATTGCTCTTTATGAATACCAACAGACACGGGGAAAGGAACATCCTCGTAAGTTTCTGAATGGTTTCAAGGGCTGCCTCATGTAACCCTGGTAGGTTGTTGAGCACATGCAAGGCGTAAGTTTGATGAAGACTTAAAGGCTCTTCCGGCTTCAAAGCAGTCGGCTCCGGTAGCTGCCAAGGAAGGACTCAATTTCTGTAATCAACTTTTTGCGATAGAGCGTGACTTAAAGGATTCAACTCCTGGAGAACGCTATCATAGTCGTTTGGAACGCAGCCAGCCAGTACTGGAGGCTTTTTCAGCAGGGCTTAAAATTCAAAGGTCAAAAGTCCTTCCAAAAAGCGCCCTTGGCCAGGCAATCCAATATTGCCTAAACCAATGGGATAAATTAGTGGGCTTTTTAAAAGATGGTCGGTTAGAAATCGATAATAACCGTAGCGAACGTTCGATCAAGCCATTTGTCATTGGCCGCAAAAATTGGTTGTTTGCCAACACCACACGGGGGCTCAAGCAAGTGCAACAATTTACAGTATTATTGAGACAGCTAAAGAGAATAACTTAAATCCATTTGCCTATCTCACCTATCTTTTTGAGAAACTACCAAACATGGAAACCCAAGATAAAGATGCCTTGGATCAATTAATGCCTTGGTCATCAACGATCCCATTAATTTGTCGTGTGTTTAAAAAGAATACTTAAATCATAACTAAATCCCCATCTCTTGTAGGTGGGGATTATTTGACACTTACGAATAAACAAAACTAACCCTAAGATAAAACCTTAAAGACCTAAAGATGTCCAATATAAAATAAATTCAATACTAATAACGATAATGAATCCAAATCATCAGCAGTTCCTCACATTTTAGGATAGTAAAAGTGTAAATAATTCGGATGGTGACAGGCACTCATTCTAACAGGCACCATTCTGATCTATTTTTTCACTCTTGTAACAATCGGTTTACTATGATTGCCGGCAGCATCATATGCTATTAGCTTTACTATGGTATTTGCTTTCTGCGGTTTGATTTGGTACGAAAACTTTCCATCTTTAGAAGCTTTCACCTTTGCTATATATTTATTTGAAAGATAGATCTTAATAGAAGCATTTGGTTCAGCAGTACCTGTAATAATTTTTGACTTGGTAGTAATAGTAGCAGCTTTTGGTGGAGCTGGCGGCGTAACGTCGACAACACGAACTATAACATCTTCGCTTACTTTTCCGTTTTCAGACGCAGCAAAAATTTTTATAATAGTACCGGCTTTTTGCTTTGGAATAGATACCGAAAAAATTCCTTTGCTATTCGTACGAGTTGTCCAAGTATTTTTCCCTATTCGAATGACAATCTGTCTATTTGCCTCTGCTTTTCCAGAAATAGCGACAGATTGATCTGTTACTTTGTTAACATTAGGTGTAATTACTGGTTTAGAATAAACAAAAATTTCACCATTGTAAGCATCGTAACGGTCACGATTGTTCTCTAGAACCAATTCCGTATTCCATAAGAAATTGTAATCCGGATGTTCTACTTTCAGCACATATTTTCCTAAAGGAAATCCACTGTAATCATATTCCCCATTAGTATCAGAAATCAAAGTTTTATAGAAGGACTTTCCCTTAGATGAAACTTTATAAAAATGAACTTTAGCATTCGAAATCGGCTTGCTCGTATCGGCATCAATAATTTTTCCGTAAGCCCTGTCAGGTATTAAGTCAAAAAAATCTGTCGTATAATGGATTGGAAGCTCGTTTCCATATTCATCAACCAATCCTTTTACTGTAATCGTGAATTTTTCACCATTCTGAATATAATCTAAATTATCTGGTCGAAATATAATGGAATTAACTCCACCGTAGCCTGTTGAATAATTAAAATATTTTTCTCCCCCTTCATTCGTGTCCTGCCCATATGTAAAATCCCATGTTTTCCCATCTGATTCACGGACTAATTTTACAGTTAAATCGTTTGCTTCGTTCACATTGAACAAGTCAGGATTCAGGCTGATAGACCAAGCGGCATCCACTTCGAAATATTCTTTCGGATAAGAGCCTGTACTCGGATAAGCAAAATAGTTGTAAGAAAACTTTGGTTCCCAATCAAAGCTACTTATGACATTTAGCGGTGAAAACCAATATTTCCCTCCCGGAGCCAATCCAAATCCGATTTCTGAGATATTTGGTGACAACACCCACATCCGATGACCGACTCTGCTGATATTGGAGGGATCAGAATCATCCATATACATATCTACAGAATAAGAAAGAAAATTTCTTGTTTCACTTCCCTGCAACATTTGTGCAAGATTACTAGTACTTGCAGATTCATACCCTTTCTCATAAAAATCTTCAGGCATATCCGCAGGACGTTGAGGATAATGTGATAAGAACCCATTTTTCGCTGTTACCACGGCTCCATATTGGGAAATAGCATTTAATTCATCTGTATCGATCAGATTCATAGGAAGGCCGGACATGTACCGATAAAAATTGGCCGTATTTACTCCCTGCTTAATATACTCTTTATGTAAAACCCCCGCTCTATATGGTAGTTGAACGGATGGCTGCTCGAGAAACGGATTTTCCAAACTAAATCTGTTTTGATCTAGCTCAATCCATTTCTGTTTGATTTCCTCTTTTTTTGGTGTGGGCAATGGTTGAATTGCCTCTGCAGCACTTACATGGAATGGAACAATCATAAAAAGAAATAATAGAAACAAAAATGCTATTCTATGTTTGTTCAAAATCTTTCTTCCTTTCTAGAAAATATTTGTCTATTTAATACTAGTAATATTTTACTATATTTATATATTTAGGGAAAGTGAATATATAAGTGGATTAATGTCCAGTATTAATAAGTAAAGCTAAAGGATGTGAAAAAACTTCAACTTGCTCTTTTTTTTCACAAATACAAAAAGCTCTGCAGATGGCTTCCTTAATCTTTTTAAAAACTATACCAAATCCCTCGTGAAACATTCCTGTGAAACAAGATTTTTCGTGGAGTGACAGACACCTTTCCTCAAGTTCGGCAAGTAACGCATTAATCTCATTATCAGGCACAATACCCAGTTGCAGAAGCAATCAGTGCTGGCGGAGTATCTTACTCTGTTGATGGTGGAAAATCTATTGCGACAATCGCTAAAGCTGATTTGATTGCTAGAAATAAAGCTAAACTTGAAGCAGGAAAGTCATATAACATTATTGTGGAAGGATGTATATGGAAACGTAAAAGATAAAGTATAAGGTTTTCGAAATCTCTGATGTAACTGGCTTTGTTGTTGAGAAGGTAGAAGTGAAAGAAAACATATATTCCTCTGCAAAAGTAAGATGCAGAATTGTTGTTTCGGATCATTTCTATGTGTTATGAAACCAGAAGTTTAATTATGGCGACCAACCTAAAGTTCGGGCAGTGGAATCACGTGTTTGGCGATCAAATCTTGACAGAAGTTGTTATTGATCGGTTAATCCACCATTCACATTTATTGTTCTTTAACGGTAATAGCCGTCGATTAAGAGATTCAATATTACAGAGTAAATAAAATGGGAGTGGCAAGTGGTACATTTTTAATTGCCATTTGATACATTTTTTACTTGCCAAAAATACAAATGCAGCTTAAAAGAATAAAAGGATCAGATTTGGTCATTATTGATGATTTAATGTACATGGCAATGGATCAACGGGAAGCTAATGTATTATTTCACCTGATCAACCATTTATACGAAAGAAGTTCAATCATCCTGACTTCTAATAAAGGGCTTGAACAGTGGGGAGAATTGATGGGGGATCAAGGAATTACTACAGCTATTCTAGATCGATTGCTTCATAGAGTAGAAGTTATCCAACTAAATGATAATGACAGCTACAGGATTAAGCATCGAACTACCATTTTCGGAAAAGATAGTGTTCAAAATTAGTTAGCAAAAAGTGTTCAAAACTACTTGACGGTTACACAATAACCTTTATAGCAGTAAGTAATCCAAATTTTATTCCAGTAATATCTTTCATTTTCGCAAAAAAACACACCCTTAAAAATTCATTACTAACTTAGTAATTTCCAATTTTAAGAGAGTTAATTCAAATATATAAATTGCATATATTATTCGATTATTTGCTGCTAGCTAATGCACCTGTTTAGTAATAAATTTTTAAATATTCGACCTACTTTTTGAAGATTTAGCTTATTGTATGTAAAAAAAGCAATCAAGATGATTACTTTCACAATACAAATAATTTGTTGATAAAAAAATATTCATAATAATTAATTCACATCATCTTCCTACTGAAAACAACAAAAAAACCAACATTACTGTTGGTCCTTTTTTTCTATAACACCCATTCCCGATAAAATTGTCTTAGCGTCAGAATTTAAATACTGAACTACATCTTTTCTTGATAACAAGTTAGCTTTATCCTTGATTAACAGTTTTAATCCCCTTATATCAAACCTTAGGGCGTAAATGTTAATAGAGTTAATAGTTGACATTTCTTGCCTAGTAAGAGGTTTAACATCGGATTTTTGATTATCTGTTAAAAATTCGAGTAAGGCCCTTGCATTACTATTAAGAAGCGCTTTATTTTTGTTTAATAATTCGATATTCTCCTCTATATATTTTCTTGCTGTTACTAAATCAAGTTCATCTAAACTCTTATTTATTTTGTTGATCAATTCTTCAAGTTGCATTTAGCACCATCCCTATCTTTTTCATTCACTACTCTTTTTTATCGGTCCTAATTTTCAAGATTTAAGAATGATTATAAAAAGGGATTAGACACTATGCGCTAAATTTACTTCAATATTTAAAGTAATTGAAGATTATGGTCCGAATACCGAATAAAAATCCAAATAAGCACCTCTAAATAATTATATTCAAATAAAGTTATGGTCACTTTCTTGTCACTCAAGTTTGACACCATCCCACTACATGTGGATAACCAAGTGTTATAACCGTGTGTTTTGCAATTTAAAAATCCAGCGTTTTGCAAGATTTTTTTCCAGCTTCTGTAGAAACTCTTGATAAGTCCAAGACATTTTTTCTGCATTCCGAAGTAACGGGGGCAGTTCATTAGCCGTTTCCGACATCCGAAGATGGCGGAAATACTCTTGAAGGATCTGTACTGTTTTCGTCATGATGAAGCACCCCCTAATATCTTGATATAATCATCCATTTCCCTAGTTGCTGCTGTGGCTTTTATTGCCGGGTTGATATTTTTAGGTTCTTGAATTGAATTTGGTTTCGAAGTTTTTGTTTCTTTTAATCGAGTAAAATGTTGGGCAATATCCCGAAGATCATTGGCACTCCATAACTGATCTTTGATACAAACAGCTAGGGCCTCATCTATATCTTGTCGATATTGGGTGATGGCACATTGAATGACTTGTAGTTGGTCCCGAATGTATCTTGGATAACGGATTCCAACCTCATGGATAAACTGCTCTGCTTTTTCTTGATCCTTAAACTGCCGAATTACGGTTTCTTTGTATGCATGAATTCCTTTTGAGCGATCTCTTGTATGTTGACGGTTCTTTATCAATTCTCCTTTTCCGTGGCATAGTGGGTGTCTGGCTAAGACTTCTCCATGTGGTTCTCTTCTTATGATGAGCTCTTCCTCTTGGGTTTCTACATACACCGTATTGTCTCCCCTTGGGCGATAAGTCCCTAATGGAAGAGAATAACGATTGGATTTATATTTTATAACGTTGTCCTTATGAACTGTTCTTGTTATACTTGTTACAATAGTGTTCTCAAAAGAGAGCAGGGAAGAGACTGGTTTTAAGTGTTGCTTTTCGAGGGCGTGCACTTCTACCGGTCTTTTTTTCGTTGTATGATGTACATTGAAATTTCCTGTTCTTTCTAGCCATGCTAGACACTTTTCATTCCAAGCCTCTAGATTGGCATATACTCTATTTTTCGCAAAGTTCTTCTTTACAAATTTGACAACATTTTCAACTTTCCCTTTACTCTGCGGATCTGCTTTTCTGCATAGGTAGATTCGAAATCCGCGTTCTTGCTTGTAAGCCTGAAATTCACTAGTTAGGATGATATCACCCGCATTTTCACTTACAGTTATAAGATGATCTTGATCATATACGATTTCCTCTGGTATTCCCCCAAAAACTGGAATGCTTTTTCATGACATCTGATCGTATCTCTCGTTGTAAAAGGTCGATCAAGCCATTCTACATATTTATAGCGAGAGTGGGAGAGAACAAAAGTAATAAAGTAAAGTTTCACATCTTTATTTTCAGAATTCTTTATGGTGATTTCCCCCCCCAATCTACTTGAACTTGTTGCCCCATTGGTAATTCTTCCACAGCTTCATGCGTTCGAACACGAATTACTTTAGGGATATGATAGATATCTCTCATTTCACTTACATAAGAGCGAACGGTATTTCCACCAACGTCCAATGTTGGATATCGTTCTTTTAACCAGTCCTCCACTTGAGCAGAAGATAGGTCTGGATGCTCCTTTAGCCAGCTTAATATCTGATTATGATACGGGTCTAATTTTTTTCTCCTGCTTCCTAAAGATGTAATCCACTCCCATTGATTTTAAATGAGCTTCCTGCTGCAGCAATGATATTTGGTACTTTTACTGGTTCAGAGAATTTCACTACAAGTTTTTTATTACCTTTTGCAGTTACAGATTGAACTGTTGGAACTGTTGAATCAGTGAAAGTAACTTCTTTTTCTACCTTATCAAAAGATTTTAACTTGTCTTTTGTATAGATTGTGCTTCCTTTCACTGTCACAACTGTTTTTATCATATTGACCTTTAGGAGTTTCCAATACGATTAAAACGGATTTTTTATCATCTTGTAAGATTACTTGGTCGTTACCACCTAAAGCAGCTCCATCAAGAGCATAGTTCGATTTGGTTTCAGCGGAAGTTTCATCAACTTCTTTGTTGAACGTTACCTTAATTGTATTAAGGTTAATCGCACTTACTTTTCGTCAACATTCCATATTTTTTCTATCCAGATACTTATGATTAGAACCAAATCCTTGATAGATCTAGTTTTTTGCTATGTTGAACAGTTTACTGGACTCATTTTTCTTGTGGATTTAATGACAAAAGAAAGCAAGTAAAATGCCAGTTTGACTCACAACTTCCGTAATTAAAATAAAAACGATCAACTTACTAATTTCGTTTTTCGACACCTACCCAACTAAATTAGCTTCGCAAAAATTATCAAGAAACTTTAAAGTACAAAAAATAACCCTTTCTAAAAGAGAAAGGATTATGTCAGGTCAGATATGTTGCTATTTTCGCTAGGCATTCATCAATTATTTTATCTATTTCTTCAATTTGAGCATCTTCTAGATCATACTTCTTTAAAATTTTTAGATTACGAGCTTTCCAATCCAATGATTTAATTTGATCAGTTAAAACTACCCCTGTTATTGGATAACCATCGCTATCAAGGGATATTCCTTCTTCTGGTAAATCTACTTCAAAGGGATAACCCTTCTTTTGATTGGTAATTGGACAAACAGCTATAAATCCTGTTGCATGATTGAATTCTTTAGGCGATAAAACAATAGCATTCCTTCTCCCAGCCTGTTCATGACCAGCTTGTGGATTGAAGTTTAAAACAATGAAATCGCCTCTCTCTGGTACGTCTGCTGGCATTAAATCAATTCACGTCCTTCTATCCCGAAATTAATTTCCTTGTGTCGATTTTCAGGAGTAATCTGTGATATTAGTTCTTCCAATGTGTATTTCTTCCGTATTCTTTTTGGCTTTAATGTGATGATGCCTTCATTTCCAATCACTTTTAATTCCATTTCGGAACCTTGTTCGATACCTATTTTATCAGCAGCATCTTTTGGGATACGAATGCCCAAACTGTTTCCCCATTTTTGAGCAACAACTGTAGACATGTAGTCAACCCCTTTACTTTGGTTTATTTTGTTTTCTAAATGTTCCTTTGAATTCATTATATCACCCCCAACCCAAAATGTATATATATAGTATATACATTCTTTCAAAAAATGATACCCCTGATTTTTCGACAAACAAATATTCTCGTCGCAAAAGCAATCATTTGAATCTATTAATTAAAAATGCCTTTTTTCAGACTCAAAAGCATATATCGACAAGTATAGTTACAAACGTTGAACTGTGAAATGATTGTTTATTGCAAAATAAAAGTACATTGTTTTGCAGGATATTTGTGCAGAACTATACTGCATAAAAAAAGGCTTGCCAGCTTATCCAATAACCCCTACTGTTGAGTTTGAGCAGTACTTAACAGAGGGAGGACAAGAAAGGATGCTAGCAATGCCTGAAGTTAATTATATCAAACATTTAAGAGAAGTCGAAGGTATGTCTATCTCTGAGATCGCTAAAAAAACAGGTCGAAATTGGAGAACGGCAAAAAAATACGCAGACGGTGAAGTACCAGTAGAATCACTCCCTTTTCGTCGAAGGGGAATGATGTATGAGGAAGGATACGGAGAAATTGTAGATTGTTGGCTTGAGGAGGACATGAAGCTCAAGAAAAAAGAGAGAAGAACTAATAAAAAAATGTTTGAACAACTTAGAGAAGAACATGGTTTTAAAGGTTCTTATCGAACCGTTAGTGAGTATATTCAGCATCGTAAACCACAAATTAAAGAAGAAAGTACCAGAAGATACGAACGCTTGGAGCACCCTCCGGGTGAAGCCCAAGTGGATTTTGGAAATATGACAGTTGTAAAAGACGGCGCATACAAAGATATCAAATCTCTTATTCTTAGTTTTCCATATAGTAATGCGGCTTTTTCCTATCCTTTACCGGCAGAAAACACGGAGTGTTTTCTAGAGGGCTTGAAACAATTATTTCACCAGGCTGGTGGTGTTCCGACATATTTACGAATTGATAACCTGTCGGCGGCTGTCGTAACGGTAGGCAAGGGAGAAAAAAGAACCTATACGGATTCTTTCTTACGCTTTCAGTCCCATTATGGATTTGAAGTACAACCATGCAATCCCGGTAGCGGACATGAAAAAGGGAATGTAGAGAAAAAGGTTGGCTATACAAGGAATAACTTCTTTGTAACAGCTCCAATAATGGAGGATTTTTCTCAACTGGCTCAGTGGTTGGAAGAGAAAATGGTAAACGATCGAGAGCGGCTACACTACGAAAAAGGAGTACTGATAGAAGAATTGTGGGCTGAGGAACAGAAGCATCTAAAAGCTTTACCAATTAGTGATCTTCCGATCTTTTCAATCGACTCAGCTACTGTAAATAAGTATGGCGAGATTTTAGTTGATGGAGAAAAATTCGTTATCCATAAAGCGAGGATCAAACAGACTTTAGTCATTAAAAAGGAATGGGATAAGTTCACCTGCTATACGAATGACGGTGAAATCATTTATCAAGACTTACGTCCCTATATGTTGACAACAAGGCCTATACCGTGGAACGACATTCTGGTTGACTGGGAGAAAAAACCTCGTGCTGTTAAATATTCTCGTTTCTTTAAATACCTTCCCGAAAGAGTACAAACTTATCTTACGATAAAACCTGATGAGATTAAAAAACGGGTGGCAGGCTTAAAAAAATTGTTGGAGGTGCATACTTTACAGGACATCGATAAATGCTTGGAGATAGAGCAATATATGGAAAAAGAGCCACACGAATTGGGTTCCTTATTGGAAGCTAAGAAAGCAACTTATCCGGAAAAAATGACAGAAGCCCATACCCCTTCTGTATTACTGGACTATGAAACTGATTTAAGCATGTATGATCAAAGGCTATGTCCAACCTTAGAAGGGAGGGATTTCTAATGTCCGTTCGTGATCTGAAAGAAGTGTGTAGAAATGATAATTTAAATATGTACACAAATGCTTGAATAATAATGTACAAAATTGACTTTAGATTTCATACTAATCATGAGGTGGTTAGTATGTACATATCGATAAATGTGGAAATAAGTCACAAAGTGTCCTGTTTTCCTTCTTAACAGAAACATTCGAAGCTTTTGGAGGGGTACCGGCTGAAATAATCACGGATAATATGAAAACCGTTATGGATGAGGCAAGAACAGAACATTCTCCAGGAAGAGTGAATGCCAAGTTTGCGCAATTCGCTAAGGATTTTGGTTTTGAGGTGAAGCCATGCATTGCTGGACGTCCACGGACAAAAGGAAAAGTCGAAACCACAATGAAAATATTAGATGAAATTCATGCTTATCAAGGTCAGTTGACCTTGGAAGAATTACATCAATTTGTGCAAGACTTATCTCATCGGGTGAACCATGAGGTCCACCAAGGAACTGGAAAAATTCCTGCGATAGAATTCAAAAAAGAAAGGAATCACCTACTCCAGTTACCAGCCGAGAAAGTAAGAGATTCCTATCGGATCAAACATACGCTTGTAAAAGTCAATGCATCCAACATGATTTCCTACAAATCAAACCAATACTCGGTACCAGCACAGTACCAAGGAAAGAAAGTAGGCTTACAAGTGTATGATAATCAATTATGGATTTATTATAACACGGAACTGATTGCGCAACACCCTATAAGTAACAAGAAATTAAATTATCAGGAAGCACATTATCAAGAAGCCTTGGGCGTTTCCATGCCCAATTATCCGGATATTGATGATCTAGCAAAACGGAATTTAGCAACGATTAGGGAAGTGTATAAATAATGAATCCTACAACAAACTATCAACAACTCATACAAAACTTGGATTATTTGAAGCTCAAGCAAATGTCCTTGCATTTAAATGAAGTCTTAGACTTCAGCGTTAACAAATCAATTGTCACTGGTAGATACGCTAGTGAAACTGACGAATTACGAAATTGATGTACGTGAACAAAATATGATTCAATCGATGGTGAAGGTTGCGGCTTTTCCGCATTTGAAAGAAATAAAAGATTTTGATTTTAGTTTTCAACCGTCAATAAATCAAAAACAAATTTTAGATTTTTTAACGCTTCGATTTATCGAAGAAAATGAAAACATAGTTTTTTTAGGACCAAGTGGCGTAGGAAAAACGCATTTAGCTACTTCCATTGGGATTGAGGCAGCGAAGAAACGTACAAGCACTTATTTCATTAAGTGCCATGATTTAATTCAAAATCTGAAGAAAGCACGTTTAGAAAATCGGTTAGAGAGCAGATTAAAACATTATACAAAATACAAGCTATTAATTATTGATGAGATCGGTTATTTACCGATTGATGCCGAGGACGCAAAGCTTTTCTTCCAACTCATCGATATGCGTTATGAGAAGCGTAGTACGATTCTTACAACGAATGTGAATTTTAAGGCATGGGATGAATTTCAAGAACCCAAGCTGGCCAATGCGATTTTAGACCGCATTTTACATCACGCAACCGTTGTCTCTATCATTGGAGATTCTTATCGTTTAAAGGATCATTTGGCGAAAGAAAACGAGTGATTTTGTACATCCTTAAACAAGCAAAAGTGTACATATTTGTGTTGACATTTATAAACGATGAGGAATCGAAAGAATTTGAAAGACTACTTGCGGATATTCGTGAGTCAAAGGATATACATGAACTAATCGATGCAGAAAAAGAAGGAGAAAGGATCAAGTTCATCCATCGCGTCTTGCTTCGATATCAGAAGGAGATGGATCTATTATCCCCGCAAGAAAACGAAGATAACGGCGAAAAGATAATACAGTACTTGGAGAGAGCGGCTAAAAATGAACAAGCTAAAAGTACTTACTTTTCATTGGTTCGTATCTTTGGAAACGAAATAAAACGGAAAAGAGAAGAAGTTTTGGTTAAAGTCTCAGACTGATTAGATTTCATCCATTTTAGGGTAAAGCCATTGTTGCTTTGCCTTTTTTCTCTTTAAAAAAGCAGGAAAAAGAAAAGCCACGCAGAGATTTCTCTCCGCGAGACCTTTCGTTGATTATTAGATCACTCTAACGTTATATTAGCAACATTTTTTCCACCACGAACAGCCTGTACGTTTACTTTCATATCCTTATATTCTTCTTTTAGCTCTTTTGCGTATTTTTCAGCTAATTTTTTTGCATTTGCGTCACTAACTTTCTTATCTAATACTAAAGTTCCTATTGCCATGTCACCTTGTTTGTACACTTGACCATTAAGTACGCCCTCTTCTTCTTTCACTTTCTTTGTTAGTTCTTTATTTTGCTCTGGTTCACTTACTTTTTGTTCTTCTTTAGCTGTTGTTTCTTGCTTTGACTTATCTACTTTTTCCTCATTTACAGAACAACCCGATGCTAACAATAACACAGCAAAGGCACTTGCAAGTAATTTAGTATTCATTGATAGAACCTCCAAAATGCACTTTTCTACCACTTATTATATCAATATAAAGTTAAATATTTCCACTTAGGAATGCGTAAAAGAATTAAAGGCATGGGAACTTTCCCCTAAACAATAATAATTTAGATTTTTTCTTATTACTATTTGAACGAAAACTAAAGAGAGTCTCATTACAGTTGAGACTCTCTTTATAACAATAATATATTTATAAATTATTGAACATCGTTCACTGTACGTGCTAACACGTTTGTATTTAGAGTGTTTGTACCGTCAGTGACTTTAGCAGTACCTGCTGGCGCAACAAATGTGATAGTTAAATCATCCAAAGCAGCTGGAGCGGTACCGAGAGTTGCTGCAATTGTGTTGCCTGCAGTAGCATCTGCAGCAGCTGAAATAGTAGATCCACCTGTCACACCAGTTACCGTAATATCAGTAGTATCTACAAGAGCTGCACTAGTAACTGGTTCAGAGAAAGTTAATGTAACGTTTGTAGAACCCGCAGCAGCTGTAAATCCTAAGAACACAGGAGCAGCACCATCAGTAGCTGTCACTGCTGCTTGAGCACCTAATGCATTTCTTTGTGGTGAATTATCTGTTACAGAACCCACAAGAGTAACTCGTGGAGTAACACCTGTATCAGGAGTTGCTTTCTCTTGAAGAGTTAATGTTACAACTGAACCAGCAACAGTATTGTTAACATTTACTCCTGTAATAGTATAGCCCTCAACTGTAAAGTCAGAATCTGTTACAGATGGGATATATAAATCTTCATCAAATGCAACAGTAATAGTATCAAGTTGTCCGTTATTGTTAGTGTCCGCTGTTGTAACAGCACCTAATACAGGAGCAACACGATCTCCATCTGTAGCAAATGCAACATCAGCAAACGCCGCACTTGTTAAATTGTTAATATCTGTTAAAGCACTCGCTACTAAGTCAATACCATCAAAACCAGATAAGTCAGTTGCAAACGGATTTGGAGTACCCGCTGTACCGAACTTAACTGTTACAGTAGCAGTACCATCAGCATTGTTTACAAATGATGCAGATTGAGCTTGAATATCTCCTGCTGGGTTGTCAGCTGTTCCTAAGTCAGCTGTAATTAAACCTTCATTTACTGCACGTAAATGACGACCTACACGGAAAGTTACTGTTTCACGGTCAGTTACACGTACTTGGTCAATTGTAGTTTGGAATCCAGCTGCAGCGTTACCCATTAAACGTTCAGTTTGTAATGCAGCAATTTTGTTTCCAGCAGCATCTGCAACTTGACCAATTACAAGGTGAGTTTGATTTGCAGCTAATGCACTTGGAAGTGCAATTGTTACAACATTACCATTTTGAGTTATAGTTGTTCCCGTTGGTAGAGTAGATTGAGCTCCACCTGCACCTGCAGCAGTTCTATAGTTATTAACATCTAATGCAGAGTTTACACCAGTTGTTGCCATTGGCTCACTGTACTCGATATAGATGCGGTCACGTGCACCATTGATTGTTACTCCGTTCACACCAACTGTTGGAGCTTGTAAATCACCCACAGTTAATGTTGTTGTGTATGGAGCCAAGCGGTTTGCAGATACAGAAGTATCTGTAATGTTGTTGCTAATAGATAGAGTATAGTTACCGCCTGCAGCCATGGAACCAACTGTTAAACGATAAGTGTTCGTTGTACCTTGACGTACTACACTGTTAATCGCTACAGGATTACCTTGTGGGTTTGTTAAATTATAGTTAGTTGCTACATTTGCATTCGCAACATCTTCACTGAAAGTAACATCGATAGTTGTAGCATTCACTACATTTACGTTTGTTACAGTTGGAGCTACTGTGTCACGAGTTACTGTTACAGTTGCTGAAGTACCGCTTACTAATGTGTTGCCGAATGAGTCACGTACACTGTTAGCAGCCGTTAAACCAGTGTTGTTTACATAGCTTACATAAATAGGTACTTGTCCTGCTGGAAGTGGAGTTGCAAATGTAATGTCATATTGAGTTCCATTTGAACCTGCTACAGCGTCAACGAAGCCATCAGCATTAGCATCGCCTAAAGTATTTGCAAGGACAGAAACTGCACCTGTAGCATCGTAAGAATGTCTAATTGCGATATTATTTGATGTTGGAATTCTTACTGGTTTATTGAACGTTAAACGAACTGTACGCTCATTACGTGCTTCAGCTGTGAATGTAGGAGCATTTGTGTCCGCTACATGATTGTATGTTAAGTCAGTTTGAACTACTGAATATCCTGCATAGTCTTGAATTAAAGCATTACCTGCTGGGTTTACACGTACAGTATGGTTACCTGCAGAAAGATTACCGCTTACTGTTACTAGTAATGCTTTAGGGTTTTGCGGATCACGAACAACGTTAGTTACAGCTACCGCATTGTTATCCACAACAAATGCAGCTCTAGCATTTAAGTCACCATCTGCACCAGTATCGTTAGCGCCACGGTCAGCCGCTGTTGTTACAGTTTCGCTAAAGATTACACGGAATTGGTTAGAACCTACTGTTTCTACTTTTTCTGCTACAGGAACAGAAGAATCAGAGAATGATACAGTCTTAGTTGTAGCTTCAATAGCTTTACCAGAAGTATCTTTAACATTAGCAGAAACAGTAACTGTTACTGTTGTTGGGTTTGTTAAAGCAGCATCATTGTTTAAAGTTAAAATAACAGTTTTACCATCTGCACTTAATACTGCGCTACCAGTGTTAGTTGTACCAATAGCATTTGTAGCACCTGCGCCAGTTAAACGGTCGCTACCAGCAGCGTCACCAGTTTGAGTTACAGTGAAATTGTCAACTGTTACTGTGTTACGATCTAACGCTTTATTGAATTTAACTTCAACTTGTTTAGCGTTAATCGCACTTACACTCTCAACTTTCGGAGTATTTGCAGCATCATATGCAGCTTTTACTTTTGTATTTTCTTCTGTTAACTTTGCTTTGAAAGTTTCAGTGACTTTTGGTAAATATTCATTGGCAACTTTTAAAGCAGCGTCAGCTGTTGCTAGGTCGCCTTTTTTGATAGCTTCGTCAGCTGCACGAAGTTTCACAACAACTGTAATATCGTTTACTAAGCTGTCACGAACGTCTTGAGCGGCTGTTTTGAATTCTTTACGGAGTAATTCACGAGTAGTTTGACCATAAACTCGGTCTAAAATAACTGTACGTGATTTTAATTCATAAGAGATTTCATGATAATATTTTTCAGCAGCAGTAAGGTCTTTATCTGCAATTGCTTTCTCTAATGCTATTTTCTTTTCTTCAAGCTTTTTAGCGTAGTTGTAAGCGTCGATGTAAGTAACAACGCGTTTTTTAATGTATTCATTGTATGTAGAGTCTAATTGTGCCAAGTAGGCATCTTTCTTAGATCCACCAGCTTTGTTCACTAAAGCTTTCGCGTTGTTGTACGCAGCTTTTGCAGCGTTGTACTCTTTGTATACCACTTTGATGTCAGCGAATTCGCCTTTAGCTGTTACATCGCTGTAAGTGTGGTATGCTTTTTTGATTTGTGTTACAGATTTACTTACTTCGGCAGCAACGTTGCTGGCAGCGTCAGTTTGAGCCGGAGCAGAAGCTACGAAAGCAGAAGCAGCAACCGCGGATGCAGCAGCTAATTTGATAGCTTTCTTCTTCATAGGTTTGTATTCTCCCTTCAATATTTAATGTAGTACAATGATTGCTTTTGGTTGGTAAGCTCTTTAGGCTTTGCAGATCATTGCCTATCAAACTTAACGATAATTATACTAAAGTTCTCTGGAAATATCAAACTGTATGACTATTTCCTGCTAAACTTTAGTAATAGATTGTAAGTGGCTCAGTAACTGGTTTAATTACCATCCGCTCTCACATTTCCTATAATAATACATATTTAGAGGAAATTCTAGGTTTTTATTGTTATTTTTATGCTTTTTTAATTAGTAATTGTTTCCTCTGTTACTAAGTTTATCTTAATACACACACTTTATGATTATATTCTATATGCCTAATAAAATTCCACCTTTTTAATTTATGTCTATATTTATCCAAAAATCGTTATAAATATAGGAATACTATGGCAGTACATATCGTTTATGGAATACATTGTATTAATTTTACTTTTTCTGATCCTTCTATTTGCCTATTGTACTGACTTCTACAAATATGTTTTACAGTACGGATTATTTCATTTTTCACATCTTCTCTATCCTGATATAGGGTACGTTTTTCTGTAATAACGGAATCCAACGTTAATTAGTCAATTTTGTTTTTTAGACTGCAATAGCAAAACTGCCAGTCGCATAAAAAAAAACGCCCCTACGTGAAGGAGCGTTTTGAAAATATTATTGAGTAACAAGGTTCCACTTTGTTCCGTCATATGTTGCTTTTACAGATTGAGCAAGCCGGTTTCCTGCTTTGTCGTAAAGAACTTCATCTTTATACTCGACTGTATCATTCGCTGCAATGTTTTCTGTTGCGAATGTCCAAGTGTGGTTGTCAGCATTTAAAGTTACGGATTTTAAAGTTCCGGCGCCAGTGTATTTGAACAAGGCATTGGCTTGCGTTTGGTCAAGATTCGCAGACTGGATCGGAACCAGTTCGCCTGCTGCATTTTTGTAAAAAAGAGCTTCAGATGCCGTGATCACAGGTGAAGATGCATCTCCTGATATAGTTAATGCAGGAGCTGTTTTGTCAATTTCAAATGTGATTGTTTGCTTGTTTCCGGCAAAATCGGTTGCTGTCACTTCGTAAACACCTTGTTCTGATAAAACAGTACCAAATTGATAGTTTAAGATTAGAGTGTTGTCTTTCTTAACAGTAACAGAAGCAATATCTGCAGAATCAGAAGTCAAAGTAACATTTTGATTTGTTGCCGCTTTGTCAGTTGTTCCTTTTAACAGGAGATGTTGTGTCAATTACAACCGGGAATGGTTTCACATTTCCATTGATTTTTACAATCAGAGATGCCGTATCGCCATCTTTGCCTGTTAACGTGATGTTCTCACCGCTTACAGTGAAGACAGACTCATTGCTTGTATAAAGTTGAACATCAGAGTTCTTAAGATCGGCTTCAGCTCCGTATTGGTCTTTCGCAGTAAAGTATCCTGCGTCCACAAGTGCGTCAAAGCTTGTATTTTTGTTGAAATATACTTTGTCTTTTCCTTGGGCAAGGTCAAAGCTTTGAACAGCGGAAGCAGATTTCACTTCGATCGGAAGTACATAGTCTTCTTCATTCCATGTAACCGTTAAGTTTGCTTTGCCGGGAGAAACCGGTGTGATTTGGCCGCTGGCATTGACAACAAATACTTTTTCATCAGAAGATTTAGATGTCGCGCCGGGGAAAATTGCCAAAATAATTTGTTTGTCCACACCCTCGACAACTGTTTTACCATCCAGAGTGACAGCTTCTGTCGGGTCAAATTGAAATTTTTGCCCTACGACTGCATAGGAAGCACTTTCCCCGCTTTCAGATGTCAGCCTTCCTTTTGAAATTTTTTTATATTGATCTCCGTCCACAATGTTTACTGTTGCTTATAAAAGCACTTCTTCGGTTTCATCGTCGATCAGTTCGATTTTTACTGTACCGGTTGTTGTTAAACCTGTTTGTTGATAAGCGTCTTTGAGCGTTCCGTCTTCGTTAAAGTACCCTTTGTCGTCTCGGACACTAAAACCGAATTCATAAGGATCGATATCCCACTTGTTTCCTTCTGCATCAAGAAATGCGAAGGGCTGAAATCCGTTGATTTCCGTTGATTCGGTGGGAAACTCAACTTCTTCACAAGAGCTACCTCTTCTATTTCAGGATAATATTTTTCAATCACTTCACTATAGTAGTTTGTGAGAACATCAAGAAGATCTTCATCATCGACATTATTGAACCACTCTTCAATGTTTGCTGTGTGCTTTTCAGCTAGATCGAAGTCTTCTTTTTGCAGTGCAGCTTCCAGTCGGCCGATTTCAATATAGATGCTTACAGGGTAAAGCGCTTCTTGTTTCGCCTCTTCTGCCGGAAGCTTGTATGTTTCTAAAATGGCCTGGCGAGTTGATTGGCCGTATACACGGTATAAGAAAGCTGCTTGTTTCTTAATTTCATATGAAAGAGCATGGTAAGCTTTTGTTGCCTCGGCCATTTTTCCTTCTGCCAAATAGTTTTCCATTTCTTTTTGAGCTTTGATCAGTTTTTTCCCGGAAGTGATGGCATCTATGTAAGTTGCCGTACGGTCGATCCATAGTTTTACAGTATCAAGGCGTGCGTTTAAACGTTCTTTTTCCTTGCCGGAGAGCTTATTTACTGCTGCCTTTGCTGCGGTGTAATCTTTTTTTGCTTTGTTGTAAAGTGACCTTGGCTGAGTAACAGCGTCGGCGTTGTAATCAACAGAAATGGCACGGATTAACGGAACTTTGTGGGATTCCGCTTTTAACACAAGGTTTTCTGCTGTTGATGCGGCTTCTGATTGTGCAGGGTTTACTGCTGCATAAGCTGTTGCAGCAATGGTTGTTGCAGCAGCAATTTTCATTGCTTTTCTGAATTTTTTCTCCACTGTTGTTTCCACCTTTTTTAGGAAATTGTTAGGAAAGGGGCCTGGCCCCTACGAAAGTAGGGGCCAGGCCCTTTACATTGCTGTAACATCTACATAGATTCCTTGCTTCATTTGCCGGGAATTTTCTGCTTTCCATTTCGGATGGACGATGAGCAAGTACTTTCCTTTGGATTGAAGGTTCTGTTTTGGTGTGACTTTGATTGTTTTCTCATCGATCGCCTTTACGTCCACCGGAACTTCTTTTCCTCCGAGCTGGATCAATTGTACATCGCTTGCCGTTATTCCTGTCCAGTTCATTTTCATGTTCATTTTAATGGTAAATGTTTTCGTGACAGGTACGTTTTGAAGGGCAGGCAGCTTTTTGTATCCTCTAATTGTTGCAACGAGCTGGTCACGATGGGATACAAGTAGTTCCTCACCTTCAGCTGTTTTAACATTTGGCGCGACTCCTACCTCATGAACCGGCACCCCTTTTGGGGAGAAAAACTTGGCAGTCGTTAGTTTTAACACGCTCTCATCACTTAACGGAAAAAACGATTGCATCGAGCCTTTGCCGAATGAGTTTTGTCCATATAAAACTGCACCTTTTTGTTCTTTTACAGAAGCAGATACCATTTCCGAAGCACTGGCACTATAAGCGTTTACGAGAATATGGACCGGTGCCGTAAATTTTACAGACTGCGGAATCACATTAAATACATGAGGCTTATTTGTTTTATCCCTTAACTGAAAAGCCTTTGTGACGTTCGGGAAAAACCCTGCAACTTCCTGTGCCGCCGAAACATATCCTCCGCCATTATCGCGGAGATCAAAGATCCAGCCTTTTGCCCCTTTCAATTTTTGAATAGCCGCAGAAATATCTTTCGCTGAATCGAGGGAAAAACTATTCAAACGCACATAACCAATATTTCCGCCGAGCATCTCATATTCTACGTTCTGTAATTGAATAACTTCCCTGACAAGTGTTTGAGTAAACGATTGGCCTGTAACAGGTCTTTCATATGTAAGAGTAACCGAAGTTTTTTCTTCTCTGCTTAGGTAAGAAATGGCTGTTTGAACCGATTCACCTGCTAATGATTGTCCATTTATATTCGTAATAACATCCCCGGTTTGAATTCCGGCCCGCTCGGCAGGACTTCCCGGATATACTGCTAAAATCTTCACTCCCTTTGGGTCTTCCTCCAGCATGACTCCAATTCCTACAAACTGGTTTTCAATTGCATTTGTAAATTCATTGAACTCCTCTGCCGTCATGTAAACAGAATATGGATCGAGGTGTCTTGTGATCTCTTTTATCGTCGGTTTATTTAACACCGAATCGGGAACATCTTCTACATAATATTTGCGAATAATATCCCTGGCTTCATCAATCGGTTCGGCTGCTGATGCCAAAGTTGTTGTCTGCGTAACAAACAGAAAGACAAGTAATACACTGAGATACTTTTTTAAATGCTGCATTGCCGCGATCCTCCGCCTTTTAAGAAAATGACATTATAGTAAAAAAATAGATTTATATACATTGTAAATAGAATGATAGAAATTTAAAAGAAGCAATTTTGAGAAAATCGAGAAAGGGCCATCATTTGTGACGGCCCGTAGAGGAGAAGAAATTTTATTTCCATATAAGACACCATATAAAAACCAAAGGGTCAGACCTTTCCAAAACAATAGATAAACATTAATAAAATCATTCTATATATTAACATTGTTGGAGGGAGTAAAACCCTGTATTTTCAAAAAAAATCTCATTATCTTAAAATACTTCCCCGCAAAATTTTACCGATAAAATCGTATTTAAAATAATCCAGTATCGCGACTTTCACTTAAAAAAGAAGACAGCTTTTGCTGCCTTCAATATTATTTTGACAATATCTTCTTCACTTTTGAAACCGCCGTCTTGGATCCGCCTTTATCTTGAACGTTCTCGAGCATCATTGCAATCAATATTTCCGGTTGGTTTGCATTGTATGCGACAAAACTGCCGTTTTCGGTTCCTTTTTCTCCCTGATGCTTTTTAAATTCTGCAGTTCCGGTTTTACCTGCAATCGGATAACCATCTATTTTGGCGGTATGGGCGGTCCCCTGAGGATCTTCAACTACTTTTAGTAAATCACTGTTAATAAGATTTGCCTCGGCTTCGCTTATAATACTTTCGTGCCAGACTTCGCCTTTGGCTTCCTCTTTAAACAATACCGGCTTGATCATGTTTCCTTTATTGATAAACGGAGTATAAGAAGCAGCAAGGTGAACAATGCTCATTTCCACTTGTCCCTGGCCATATCCGGAGTCTGCAAGCTTAATTTCCGTATCCATTTCGCCAAGCTTGGAACTTTCGATTGGGAAAGGATAAGGGATTTCTTCTTCAAATCCGAACATTTTTAATCCTGTCGCAAACCTTTCTTTGCCAAGCTCAAGTGCCGTTTGGGCAAAATAAATGTTATCAGAGTAAACGAGTGCTTTTTCAAGGTTAACCGGACCTTTCGGATCTTTTACCCTTGTCACTTTGTAATTTCCCCACGAGTTATCTTTCTGCCACTGTTTCCCCTTAACATTTATAGTTTTTTCAGGCGTAATCGCTCCTTCTTTTAAACCAATTGCAGCAACAAGCGGCTTAATGACCGAACCGGGGGCATATGTCGCCTTGAACCGCGTTAACAGAGGCTGATTTTTGTTATCTTGGAGTTCTTTCCACTGGCTGGATGACATTCCCAAAGCTGCTTTGTTTGGATCAAAGCTCGGACTGCTGACGAGAGCCAGTGTTTCGCCCGTTTTTGGATTAATGGCGGAGGCAGTACCTGGTTCACCGTTCATTTCCTTAAATACTTTAGCCTGCAACTCAGCATCAATTGTTAATGTAATGTTTTCACCATTCTTTACCTCTTTTTCTTTAAGGAGGACCTCTATTCCATCCGCTTTCTTTATCGTGATTTTTGCGCCGTTTTCTCCTTTTAGCCGTTCTTCAAGAACTTGTTCAAGCCCTCTTTTTCCTATCATGTCATTGCTTGAATAACCTTTGCCTTCTAGTTCTTTAAGTTCATCGGCTGTAATTGGACCTACATAACCAATTAAATGTGCGGCTGACTCTTTATATGGATACACCCTTGCCTCAACATCCTTTTTTAATACGGACGGGATTGAAACCAGTTTTTCAAACAGCTCGCGATCTTCCTTGGAAATTTTCTTTATCGGCACAAAATAATTTGGCTGTACCCAGCCTGCATTTAACAATTTACCAATTTTCTCCGGCTCCATTTCAAGAAGAGCAGCCACTTGGTTAATAATTTCTTCTCGATGTTCTCCCATTTTTTCCGGAACAATCCCGATTTCATAGGCTGTTCCGTTAACCGCCAACCCGTTTCCATTTCTATCAAGGATTTCGCCGCGCTTCGCCGGAATCGTCGATACTTGAATCTTGTCTCCTTTTTTTAGTTCAGGAAAGATATACGTTGTATCCCAGTCAACATACCAATTTTTTTCATCTTCCCGTTTTTCTTTTATAAGCTTCGCAGAATGATTAAATTTGATAGGACCGGCTATGCTGTTCATCTTCACCGAAAAAGGAAATTCGATCTTATCTTCTTTCGGTTTGCTCCCTTCCTCCGGTTTGTCAAATTTGACTTTTAAATCGGTGATTTCCAGGTCTCTATAAACTTTTTCGTATCTGCTCGTGAATTCTTCCTTTGTCACCTTTTCTTTTACTTTGTCTGATAAAAATTCATACATTTTATCAAATTTTTGTGCGTTCCATAGCTTTATATACTCGTCAAAACGGTCTTCTGGCTTTGGCTCTTTATTGCAGCTTGCCAGCACAGTAACTATGAATGCCGCTAATAGTAAATATATGGATTTCCGCATATTTCTCCCCTCCTCTGTATTAATCTACCATTCTATTATTATTAGAACAATGCGGAAAACTCAAAGATTCTAAATACTTTATTAGTTCAAAATACATATCCAAGCACGCAGCGTCCAATTGAAGCATAGTTTTCTTTATATTCCAACTATACTATAGAAAATAAGAGGCTCACTCATAAGCAAAGGTCAGATCCCTCCCATACAAATATTGACATCCTTTATGAGTCAGCCTTTTTTTTATTAAATTTCTTGCTCGAATTTTCTTAATGGTTCCCCGCAAAAATTATCATAAATGATCAAATAAGGTCGAAATTTGAAATAAAACTGTAATCTTTTTTATAAATCTGTAAATTGAAAGTGGTTGCTTTTATGAGATAATACTGTCGTTGATTGATAGAGAAAAGAGATTAGTAGGATTTATCGGGGTGCATTATGAAAAAGTGTATACTATCGGTATTAGTTTCTTTGACTGTGTTTCTTAGTGGATTTCTTGGAACAAATCATACATATGCAGCAACAAGCTACAGTATGAAAGCTGCCGCTATTGCTCAAAAATATGTTGGAGTTCCTTATAAATGGGGCGGAATTTCACCATCCGGATTTGATTGTTCAGGTTTAGTTTATTTTTCATTTAGGCAAGCAGGAAAAACTCTTCCCAGAACAGCCGGTGAAATGTACAGCAAAGGAACGGCCGTTTCCAAAAAGAATTTGAGAAATGGCGATCTCGTATTTTTCAACACTAATAAAAAAGGTGCTTCCCACGTAGGGATATACATTGGTTCCAACAAATTTGTTCATTCAACTTCAAAAGGTGTAAAAATAGACTCCATGTCTAATCCATATTGGAGCAGAGTCTATCACGGATCAAAGCGGATGTAACCTCCTAATCGTTAGGAGGTTATTTTTTTGCTTCTAATGTAGGAGATTAAAAGTTTTGTGCAGTTTTCGCTTTAACGCGTTAAACTACTGAGGGCCAGGCCCGCACTGCGTTAATACGTTAATTTGTTAAAGGCCAGACTCCGTTGCGTTGGATTTATGAGCCATGCCTCCCTTATGTGCTATTTGTTTTGAGCCGTCGATTTTGTTGCCTTTCTTTTTCCGAAGAATCTTCCCTTTTCCCAGGCGATTTTTTTTCCCCTTCTTACCCCCTCCTCCTTCCTGGTTTTTTCGGGTATAATAAAAGAATGTGGTTCTTTAGTTACGGGAGGTTGACAGATGGCACCGATTCCTGATCATTATAGAGAAATGTTGGAGTTTGCGGCCCGGGATTTTCAAAAGATGCTGCGGGCAGAGGCGGCTGAGGATGCAAATATTGTACAAAAAGGCATGATTCTTTATCGCCAAGGGATGGTTTATAAAATGAAGCTGGAAGACGAAGCCGTCTTTGCCTCCGTTCAGGATGCGGCGCCCGTTGATGTCCGGCTTGATTTGAATTTTCTTGAAGCGAGCGGCTGCTCCTGTCCGGCGGCAGGATTTTGCCGGCATCAGCTTGCAGCATTTTTTCAGGCCTATTCAAATATTGGCAGTGTTGCTGACTGGATTGAAGAGTGGCGCCGGCCAATAAAGGAAAAATCTTTTGCTTCGACATGGGGCCTCGAAAGAGCGAAGGACCTGTTAAAAAGAAATACAAAATTAGAGGCGTCCTATGAAAACTGGATACGTGCCTTTGAAGAGAGCTTCGATTCGATTATGAACGGAAAGGGAGAGCCTCGGCCGTATGTCGTCCTGGAACTTTTCCAAATCTATATGAAGCGCGTAAAAGCAAGTACCCCGGTTGAGCAAGAATGGAAAACTCTTTACGAACTGATCTCTTCAGTTTTCTCTTTTTTAAAACTCACGGAAGTCAGCGAAAAGTATGGGCATACTGATGACCGTTATTACCGGCATGTATTCCATTCTTTGATCGAGGGTGCAGAAGCGGCAATTTATCGTTTGTCTGTTCATTCTATGCCGTTTGCTTTTGATGAATTCATTGAAAATCTAAAGGACATAACCGAGGACCTTCTATTTGTGCCTGAGTTCATCGAATACGAAGGAGTTCAATTATACAGAGTTTTATGGACGAATCTTTTTAAGCAAAGCAAGTGGCGTGAAGATGAACGCTCCAGTTTGACCGAGCTTGTGAAAAGAAACGGCTCCCTTCCGCCTGCGATTGCCCTGGCCCATCTGAACATATTGTCCCGCAAAGATGAAGAGGCAATTTTTGAATTGCAGCGGATAGGCAAGGATGCTGCCCCATACATGATCTACTGGCTGGAATTGCTTACGGAGCAGAAAGCATGGACAAGAATGACACCATATGTCGAGTTTTTTATTCTGCAGCTGAACCGGTACACGAAAACGCTGATCGGATACCATAAACGACGTGATTTTACTAACTTGGCGCTTGCTGTCCTGACTCCGTTTTGTGTGGAAAGCGGCCGCTATGATTTATATGAACGCGCTCTTCTTCAAACCCTTCCCTACAGTTATGGAGAGTATGAAGAGTTGTTATTCCGGCAAGGCCGACTTGAAAAATGGGGAGAATTGCAATCTTATATTGGTTTTGATGTGAGCGATTTGCCGGCAGACCGAATAAAAACTGTTCAGAAGGAAAAGCCTGAGATCCTTCTTCCCCTCTACCATCAATCGGTTGTCCGAAATATTGAACTGAAAAACCGGGCAAATTACCGGGAAGCGGTCCGGCACTTAAAGAAGCTGCGTACAATTTATAAGAAAATGAAACGTCCGGAAGATTTTGAAACGTTTATGGCCGAACTGATGAAAAAAACAAAACGGCTTCGCGCCTTTCAAGAAGAATGCAAAAGAGGTAAACTGATCGATGTATGAGACAAGATCTTTACAGATAGCAATTATGCCAATTGGTGAACGATTTTTTATCACCGCAGAAACCGAAAGCTTTATAGAGGCTTCCCATTGGAAACACCTGCTTTTTCATCGCCATGAAGAAAGTTTTTATGGGACCCTCCTTGATCTTGAAACGTTGGATGGAGTTGAAGGTGTTTTTGTGAATGGCTGGCAGCTTGTGACGCTGCTCGCGAAAGAACAATTCAACCGCCTTTTGGAGTGGGACTGGGATGAAACGGCCCAAATATGCCTTGCTGCGGCACCGGCTATTTATGATGCGATTATTGAAAAAGAATGGCGCCCTGATTTTTCGCTGCTCGATGAAGACGAGTTTCGTTGGGCGCTCCCTGAACGGATCGTCAAAGAATTTGACCAGTCTTTTTGGGAACAGCCGCTTGAAAATGCCATATCCGTTCATGATTTTATCCGGGACTGGTTCCACCATTCCCTTGAAGCATACTTTGCGAGAAACTCTGAGCAGAGATCATTTTTCGATGAAAAGCTGGCATTGTTGAAAAATAAAGACTTGCCTGCAGCAAATTTGTCTGCTTTTTTTGATGAGGAAAAGTGGCTGGAATGGATGGGCATCAAGGATGACCCTGCTCCATTCACGATCGGACTGCGGCTTGAAGAGCCGGCTGATGAAGATGGCGAATGGAGCCTGGATCTCTTTTTGCGGGATAAAAAGAAGCCTGACATCATCGTTGATCCGCATCATGTTTCATCGTTTCCGCGCGGCTGGAAACCGCATTTAGAAAAAGTTGCTTCCGAGGAAAACCGCTTGGGCCGGCTGTTTCCGTGGCTGCAAGATGGGAACGGCCTTCTGCGCCGTTTAACAGAAGATCAGGCTTGGACATTTTTAACCGAAGCAAGTGAAGTGCTGCTTGCACTAGGTGTCGAGATCCTGCTTCCTTCCTGGTGGCAGGCAATGAAAAATGCCAATTTGAAAATAAAAGCCCGCGTAAAAGGAACGTCAAGCCACCGTCCATCTTTTGTCGGGCTTCAAGCCATGCTCGATTTTGATTGGCGCTTTTCCATGAACGGCGTTGATCTCTCAGAAGAAGAGTTCCGCAAGCTTGTCGATGACAAACGGCGGCTTGTGTATATTCGCGGCCGCTGGATCAAACTTGATCCGAACTTTATCCGCCAAATTCAAGATTTAATGAAAAAAGCGGAAAAAGAAGGTCTGCACGTTCGCGACCTGCTTGAACAGGAGCTGATAGCTCCAGAAGAAGATGCGGCGGATGAGCTCGACAACCCGAAAGCATTTGCCCGAATTCAAATCGAGCTGAACAAACAATGGAAGCAAATGGTCCGTCAGCTTTCCGAAATCAGTGAAATTCCGGAAATGCCGGTCCCTGCCGGTTTACACGGCGAACTTAGGCCATACCAGCGGCGAGGCATGAGCTGGCTCTTGTTTTTGCGCCGCTTCGGTTTTGGCGCCGTCCTTGCAGATGATATGGGACTCGGAAAAACCGTTCAGCTCATTTCCTATTTGCTGTCGGTAAAAGAAAACGAAGATGCCGGACCCGCCTTGATTGTGTGCCCCACATCGGTTCTTGGGAACTGGCAAAAAGAACTCGAACGGTTTGCTCCGGGGCTGAACGTATATCTGCATTACGGCCAGGCGCGGCTTAAAGGAGAAGCTTTTAAAAAGGCTTCTTCTGATGCAGATGTCGTCTTAACGTCATACGGCCTGACCCATCTCGATTTTGAGGAATTCGAATCGCTGACATGGAGCACGATCGCCATCGATGAAGCGCAAAATATAAAAAATGCACAAACGAAACAATCGCGGGCTGTAAGGCGTTTGAAAGGACGCCATCATATTGCCCTGACCGGAACGCCGATGGAAAACCGGTTAACCGAACTTTGGTCGATTTTTGATTTTACCAACCACGGCTACCTTGGCAGCGCCGGCCAGTTTCAGAAACGGTTTGTTATTCCGATCGAAAAAGACGACCGGAAGGATAAAATTAAAGAGCTGCAGGCGCTGATTCGCCCGTTCCTCCTGCGCCGGACGAAAAAAGATGAAGAAGTGGCGCTGAACCTGCCTGATAAGCTTGAGCAAAAGGAGTACTGCCCATTAACAGCTGAACAGGCATCGCTATATGAACAGCTTGTCCGCGACACGTTTGCAGAAATTGAAAAGCTCACCGGGTTTGAGCGAAAAGGTCTTGTCTTGCAAATGCTCAGCAAGTTGAAGCAGCTTTGCAACCACCCTGCTCTTTACTTGAAAGAAGAAAAGCCGGAAGACTTGCTTGAACGTTCTTCCAAGCTGGAAAAATTAAATGAACTAGTTGAAGCGGTTCTTGGCCAGGGCGAAAGCTGTTTAATTTTTACCCAATATCTTGAAATGGGCGAAATGATCCGCACTGTATTGAGAAACATACATGGAATCGATGCGCCGTTTTTAAACGGAAGCGTGCCGAAAAAACAGCGCGATGAAATGATTGAACGTTTCCAAAGCGGCAAATTCCCTGTGTTTTTGCTTTCATTAAAGGCGGGCGGCACCGGCTTGAACTTAACGGCTGCCAACCATGTCATCCATTATGACCGCTGGTGGAATCCGGCGGTTGAAAACCAGGCTACCGACAGGGCGTACCGGATCGGCCAAAAGCGGTTTGTGCACGTTCACAAACTGATCAGCACCGGCACATTAGAGGAAAAAATTGATGCGATGATTGAAAAAAAGCAATCATTAAATGACCAAATCATTCAAAGCGAAAACTGGATTACCGAGCTTTCGACAAATGAATTGCGGGAACTGATATATTTGGGGTAGTCGCTCGTTGCGATTAGATCAGCCTTCTGAGACGGAGGCTGATTTTTTATTGTAGTGTGCCAAATCGGGGTGTTATTGAATCTGTCGGTGAAAGTCGTGAAATTGGCTATTCAAAAGGAAAAAAATTTACCCTCAACGGGCAAACGTTACACGCAGGTAAGTGAACTACCCACCACTTATTTAACATTGCGGTCAAATTGAAGTGGGGGCTTCTCGGGTAATAGCCACTTTTACTAGCTGACTAAATTGACCGAGCTAACCCTCTTGTTCCAAGAGTTTTTATTATTATGCTAACGCTAATAGTCGTAATCCTTCATTTTTGATATTGATAGCTGAATTATGGTCACGATCTAGTACAAAGCCACAGGAACATTGATATACACGTTCTGATAATGGCATTTCTTTTTCTGCGCCAAAGCAAGAACATCTTTTGGTAGAAGGAAACCATTTGTCAATCTTAATCAGTCTCTTTCCTTGTTCTTCAAGTTTGTATTTGAGAAATGTTGTGAATATGTTCCAACCATTATCGTGAACACTCTTGCCAAAATGAAGAGCTTGTGACATCCCTTTCATGTCCAGATCTTCAATAATAACAGCATCATAGTTTATTGCTAATTCTTTCGATTTATGATGAAGAAAGTTCTTGCGTTGGTTAGCAGTCTTTTCTTGAAGTTTAGCCACTTTCAAACGTTGTTTTTCCCAACGGATAGAACCTTTTTTCCTTCGAGAAAGAATTCGTTGTTCTTTTGCTAGTTTATCTAATGATTGTCGATAGAAATATGGGTAATTGGCTTTCTCACCCTGTTCGCTTTCGACATACAGACCATCCATAGCAAAATCCAGTCCAACTACATGCTGAATAGTCGATAAAGGAATCTCTTTCTCGTATTCAGTCAAAATAGAAATATAGTATTTCCCTGACTTCGTTTTGGAAATGGTACAGGACTTTATCTTGTAAACAGCAGGGATTTCCCGATGTTGTTTGATTTTCACAAATTTCAGTTTAGGTAATTTGATATGACCATCTTTCAATTCGATATTTCCGTTTACCATATTCGTTGTGTAAGATTGCTTTGCTTTTCGGCTTTTGAATTTTGGAAATTCTGCACGACCTTCAAAGAAGTTTTTATAAGCATTTTGCAGGTTGATTTGTGCGTTTGCTAAAGCCAATGAATCCACTTCTTTTAAGAAGGAAAATTCTTCTTTATATTTAGCAGGAGTCGGAAACTTTTGTTTTATAAGAATTTCTTTGTTATCTTTGAACTTTTCATAAGTTTCCTTGCGTTCTTCCAGCATTTTATTGTAGATAAAACGGACACAGCCAAATGTTTTGGCAAGTAACACCTCTTGATTTTTATTAGGTAACAAACGGAACTTGAAAGCTTTATTCTGCTTGGTCATATCAATTCACCTCACTTTGGACCTTGATTTTCGATCTTATGACACTAATTGGCGCGCCGCCTGTCGTTAGCAGGCAAAAACTCCTTGACCAAAACATTTCTTTCCAAAGTTTTTTCTTACATATGGAAAGTTCTTTTTAATCAATCGTGAACTAGCACTTTTATAGGCGTTGATAAATTTTGATAGTTCGGAATTAGGATGTGCTTTGAATAAGATATGGATATGATCCTTGTCGTGATTCCATTCGACTAATAAAATATTGTATTTATTTCCGATTTCAATAAACATTTCTTTTGCAAAATCGGATATTTCGTTATCAAACACTTCCCTGCGATATTTCACAACAAGTACAAGATGATAACAGGAACACTGAATAATTATTACTATCTAATTTCACTGATATATCAATCCTTTTACTGATTATCTCATAAGCTTTGGCTATCGCCAACCGAAATTCATCTCCCCCTTATCATTGGGCTTCGCCCTACGCATGATTAAAGAGGGAGACTTCTTTCGAGATTAGGTTAAAAAAGTGGGATTTGGTTCTTTGCTGAAATTTTCACGGTCACCGGGAGGGAATGTTAAATACAACAGTTTATTGCCGTTTTTGATCAAGAAGCAAGAAAGAAGCTTATAGGCTGTCGCTCTGCTTATTTTACCTGCTTTTTCTTTGATGAGGATTTTCTGTTTATGAAAATTAAAAGTAAATTGGACGGCTTTAACCTGTTGATTTTCGACGAAGTTAACCGTGACGCTTGTATGAGTGCAGAGAGGCAAAATACAATACGAAGTACGAAAAGAGTTGCGGCTTAATTGCAGGGCATCGAAAAATCCAGGTGGATGAGCAATTTTTGCATTATATTCCGGATCCTTCTCTCCAATAAAAATAAGTTGACAGCTTTCCTCTTTTTCACCTGAATGGATCGTATAGTTCTTCATTTCATTAGCAATTCTCCTTTCTTATAATACCTTACATAATTCTCCAAATTTCTTGTAAATCCTTCTAAAGTCCTATTTTCCTATCAGTCGTGCAATATGCGCACGTTATTGTGCGTTTTCATGTTGCACACAAACCCCGATACTACTCTTTTCCCGTTAAGTTAATCTTATATGAACTTGATGTGGGTGAGAAAAGATGTCGCTTTCCAAAAAGCTAAGGGAGCTTAGAATAAAAAAAGGCTGGACGCAAGATTTTGTTGCTGACATGATGAAAGTGGACCGTTCAACAATCAGCCGCTATGAAACGGGCCGCAGTCTGCCTGATTACCAAACGATCTTGCAATTTGCCGAAATCTTTAAAGTCGAAAAAGAGTATTTAGTGGCGGAGCTTGATCCACAAGCAGAAGAAAAGGATAAGCCGGCTTTACTGCTAAAGGAAAACTCAAACGACCGGGAATTGGAGCTTATTTTAGAGCTGTTAGAAAAAGAACCAAAAATCAAAGACATTCTTTTAGAGTGGTACAACTATGATGATAAAAAAAGAACCTTGGTCATTAATACTGTAAGAGCTTTTATGAAGGAGATCAGGCATTATAAGAGGTAGAGGCTTATATATGGATGAAGGCTCATTACATTAAATGGAATGACGGCTCATAATTCTGGATGAAAGCTGATAAATTGAAATGACAGCTTATATTTTTGATGAAGACTCATAAATTGAATTGACGGCTCATATTTTTGACTGAAGGCTCATATTTTTAATTGACGGCACATATTTTTGACTGAAGGCTCATGAAATGGAATGACGGCTCATATTTCCGGACGAAGGCTCATAAATTGAAATGACGGCTCATATTTCCGGATAAAGGCTCATAAACTGAAATCAAAGCTCATATATTTGGATGAAGGCTCATAAAAATTTTTAAAGGCTCATATATTTGATTAAAGGCTCATAAAAATTTTTAAAAGCTCATATCCCCCGATAAGAGCTCATAAATCTTTATTTCTAGTAAATTTTTTTCTAAAAATGAAGGAATTTTTCCTGTTTATGTAGAAAAATGCCAAAAAATTAAAAGGAGTGATGACTTTGATCGCCAAGGAGCGGAAAATTCCGATAAAAATTTTGATGCTTGAGGCTTTATTGAGACGGCTTCCCAAAGATCATCCAAGATTGCCGGAATTTGAAGAAGAGCTTACAAAAAGGTGGGCCGGATATCGGGGAGAACTATCTCTCGACTACTATTTAAACTTCCTTCCAGAGGATCGTTACTTCATTTACCATGATCTTCATTTGGCGAATGGCCCTTTGCATTTCCAGATGGATACGTTTATTCTTTCTGCCAATTATGCGTTAATTTTAGAGGTCAAAAATTTTTTCGGAACAATCAATTTTGAACCAACCTTTAACCAGTTTATCAGGACTGCCAACGATAAGGAGGAAGGATTTCCAAATCCTCTGGCCCAGGTTAGACGGCAAAGAACACAACTGATGCATTGGATGAATGATAATAACCTTCATCATATCCCCATTGAATACTTAGTTGTAATAAGCAATCCTTCAACGATTATTAAACCGCCCAATGGAAAGTCTGACATTTCTCGAAGAATTCTTCATTCTCCTAACATTTTAGAAAAAATAAATGACTTTGAAAAAATGTATTCAAATGAAAAATTAAGCCCGAAAGAATTGCGTAAACTGAATCGACTTTTATTAAAAAGTCATACTCCTTCCGAGCCGCAGCCTTTTAAAATCCCAAAAAAAGAGTTGATAACCGGTGTCCAATGTCCAAATTGCTCTTTATTTTCTATGGAACGTTATAAAAGAAACTGGCATTGTCCTCATTGCACTCATCAATCAAAAGATGCGCATGTACAGGCCATTCAGGATTATTTTTTGCTTATTAACCCCACGATTACAAATAAGGAATTTCGCGACTTTCTTCATCTTCCATCACGGCATGCGGCTTCAAAAATGCTCTCATCTATGAACTTGCCCTTTTCAGGAGAAAAAAAAGGGCGAATCTATTATAGACCGCAGTTAGATTTTAAAAATGAGATTGCGAGTTCGGCTCATAAAATGCGGTAAAAGCCCATAATCAGAATGACAGCTCATAAGTCAAAATTAAGGCTCATAAACCAGATTAACAGCTTATAAATCAGAATGACGGCTCATAAATTTAAATAAAGGCTCATAAATCAGAATAAAGACTCATAAGTCAAAATAAAGGCTCAAAAATCAGAATAAAGACTCATAAGTCAAAATAACGGCTTATAAATTAAAATAACAGCGCATAAACCAGAATTACGGCTCATAAACCAAAATTTAAGGCTCATCTCCTCTGAGGAAGGCTCAGAAAATAGTAAATTAGCACATTATTTCAAGCGCCGGATATCAAATCCGGCATGGAAATAATGTGCTATTTTTTCATTTTATTCGCTCGGTGGTTCAAACTTTATAAGGTTCCATTAGCATAGGGGCAGACCCCTTCTATGCAGCATATAGATATTATCGGAGGGAATCTGACCATTATGAGTCAAACCCCCTCCGCAGGATGAAAGTGGTACGTGTGTAAAGCAGGAAATAAGAGTAGTTTCAATGTCAAGCAGACTGTTTCTTCAGCCTTCGCTGTTCGGGGGCTTTCCCAATAGACTGCACACATGCTTGGGGGACAAATCAAAAGATATAAAAGGTTGTTTTATCTTTTTAAATTGATAACTGTTACTTTGTCTCGCATCATGGATATGATGCTTTGGCGAATACCTTGAGAGCCAAGACCGGAATTTTTTACAGCTGAAAATGGAAAATGATCGGGACCGCGCTCAGTTCTTCCATTAATTTGGACAGAACCAACGTCTAGTGATGAAGCAATGGAAAATGCTTTTTCGATATTTGTTGTAAATACACTTGCCTGCAGTCCAAATTCAGACTCATTTGCAATTTCGATTGCTTCCTCTGCGCTGTCGACAATTATACAAGGCAAGACAGGTCCGAAAGGTTCTTCCCACGCAACTTTCATATCTTTTGTAACATTACTTAAGACAGTTGGATAAATCAAGTTTTTCTCGCGTTTGTTGCCGGTGATGAGAGTTGCCCCTTTAGCCAGAGCATCATCAATTAAACCTTGTACAAAGTCCGCTGAACTTTCATCGATTAAAGGAGTAATATCCGCATCGTCTTCCGGTTTGCCAACCGTCAGTTTTTCGACTTTTTCTTTAATTTTTTCAATTAGCGGGGCTGCTGCATCTTTAAGAACGATAACTCTTTTAATGGCTGTACAGCGTTGTCCGCTATAAGAAAAAGCACCGCTGACGATTTCCGCTGCCGCAAGTTCAAGATCTGCATCTTCTAATACAATAGCCGGGTCCTTTCCTCCAAGCTCCAGTACGAGAGGAATCATTGAAGCTTTTCTTGCAATATTTTGTCCTGTTCCTGTTCCTCCTGTAAATGAAATCATATCAATAAATGGGTGGGTAATGATATAATCACCAATTTCTGAACCCTTACCTGTAACTGTATTGACTAAACCTTCAGGCAATCCGGCATTTTCTAATGCTTGAATCATCAATAAGCCACTAATGGCTCCCTGTGTCGCAGGTTTGAAAACAACTGCATTTCCTGCAATTAAAGCGGGGGCAATTTTTGTAGCAGCAAGGTTAATTGGATAGTTAAATGGTGAAATGGCTAAAATGACGCCAAGCGGTTTTTTTTCGACGATGGCTGTTTTTTTGGAGCTGTCGGCATCCAACGAACCGCCATTAATGAATTCTCCGTGAATGCGAACCCCTTCTTCTGCCGTGTAGCGAATGATATCTGCGGTTCGAATCACTTCCCTTTTTGCTGTTGAGATGTTTTTCCCTACTTCATTCATAATCATCGGAGCAATTACATCAATCATTTTTACTAATTCATCTGCCCAAGCATGCAATATTTTGGCACGGTCACTTACGGCCAGCTTTTCCCAATTTTTCTGTGCTTGACAAGCTCCGGCTACCGCTTTATCTATTTCATCTTTTGTCATAGCTGGAACCCGTCCCACGATTTCACCTGTAGATGGAGAATAAATATTGATAAATTCATTGGAAGAACTATAACACCATTTTCCATTTAATAAAAACTTATGATCTTTTTCCAATACCTGCATGAAACAATCCCAACTTTCTAAATATTATTTAAATTATGTTAATTAGAACTCTAAAGCAGTAAGCGATTCCAACACAAGACTTTTTTTTAAAAAAATACAGCACAAAGGCAGCGACAGCCGATTCTTCTATAAAATTCTAATAAATGGAATATTACCGGCTATTAATTGGAAAATTTTTTTTATGTCATATAAGGAATCTCTCTTTCCACATTCCAAAAGAGAAAATTTTCAGCCGGAAAATTTTTCAATTATCTGAACTTTTCGCTTGCAAATGTATGATAAAAGCTTAAAATTATTTTATATACGCTCTTTTCTAAAAGATTGCTGCTTTTATGTCTGTTCCCATCAGGCGCAGCGTGCAATCACCGCAATACGAAAATCCTAAAGAACAAATGTTCCTGTATATGCAAAATTAATAATATCTGCGAAAAGAGTCTTTATATAAACTTAGGAGGTGCTCTGTTAGTGCGATTAAAAGATAAAAAAGTTGTCAGCCTTGTGCATCATGAGTTTGAGGATTTGGAGCTTTGGTATCCAATTCTTCGTCTGCAGGAAGAAGGTGCGGTTGTCCGTCTTGCAGGGGAAAAGGCAAAAGAAACATACATAGGGAAATATGGGGTTCCGGCTGTAGCTGATTTTGCATTTGGCGAGATCAATCCTGAAGAATATGATGCGCTTTTAGTCCCAGGCGGCTGGGCGCCGGATAAGCTGCGCCGTTTTCCGGAAGTTATTTCGTTAGTGCAGCATATGGAAGAAAATAAAAAGCCGATTGGCCAAATTTGTCATGCCGGTTGGGTTCTGATTTCTGCAAAAATTTTGCAAGGAAAAAAGGTAACTAGCACACCGGGCATCCGCGATGATATGGAGAATGCAGGAGCGCTATGGCTTGATGAACCGGTGGTGGTAGACGGACATCTTGTTTCAAGCCGCCGTCCCCCGGATTTGCCCGAGTATGTAAAAGCTTTTGCAGATGTATTGGCTCATAACAAAGAATAGAAGAAATAATTTATGAGGATTCCCTTTATGGAATCCTTTTTTATTTATTTTTTCTTTTATAGTACCCGATTCCCACTACTGCGATAACTAGTGCAATTGGAAGGCCAACATGGATCGTTTGTGCCAGGTTTGGAGCTAAAGAATGCAGAAAAATATCTATTTTTCGATCTCTAACAATCATTTCACCTGCGGTATAGGCTAAAAGACCAGCACCCGCATAAATAATAATAGGAAACTTTTCCATAGCACTTAATATGATTTGACTTCCCCAAATAATAATTGGAATAGAAATTAAGATTCCAATCAGAATTGGTACAAAATCATGTGCAACACCCGCTAATGCTAAAACGTTATCCAGTGACATGACAGCATCTGCGATAATAATTGTTCTAACTGCTGATGCCGCTGTGTTGCCTCCGTCTTTGTGTTCTTTATCTTTTCCGGCAAGTAAATTATAAGCAATTCGAATAAGCAAAATTCCTCCAATGGATGAAATTAATGGGATTTTCAGCAACCATACAATAATGGCCGCAATAATCAATCTTAAAACAATCGCACCGAATGTTCCCCAAAAAATCGCTTTTTTTCGTTGTTCTGCAGGCACATTTCTGGCGGCTAATGCAATTACGATTGCATTATCTCCGCTAAGTATGAGATCAACACCAATAACTTGTAAGAGTGTTGCCAATTCCAATCCTAAAAACTCCACTGTTTTTCCCCCTGACAGGTTATTGTTGTAATGTCATTTTAAATGTCGACCTTCCTAGTTTTCATCTATATCATACTTTTTAAACTGTTTTCATATTGATGAAAAACACAAAAAACCCGGCATTAAAGCCGGGCAATGCGAGGATTTGGAGGCAGTCATTGATTCTTTATATGGAAGGAAAAATATTGGAAGGAAAATGGGAGAAAGTTATGGGAAGTCTTACATCGTGATGGAGTAATGTTTTTTCATGGATTTTTCAGTTTTTTCATGCTTGTTATTCGGAGCGTCTTTTACGAGTGTAAAAATGGCTGTGTCTTTATCTCGCAATGATATGTTTTTCATGCACCATTCGAGCTGATGAACCCTTTTGTTTAAGTCATCGACTTTTTCGTTCGTTTTTCCGAGCATTTTTATTAAGCTTTCTAAAAGCATTTCCAGTCTGGCTCCCCAATCGTCGTGATTATTCAACTGCAAATGCCTCCTTTTCTTGCTGTTTGGATCGTTCAGCTGAAGGTTTTGGGCTCAGGAACCTGACTCCTTCGGCAACCACCTCTGTTACAAAAACTTTTTTGCCTTCTTGATTTTCGTAATTTCTCGTCTGAATTCTTCCTGTGATTCCGAGCACTGAACCTTTCCTGCAATACTGGGCCGTGTTTTCGGCTAGTTTTTTCCAAAGAGTGCATTGGACAAAATCAGTGTCAATTTCCCCATGCTGGTTACGATAGTTGCGGTTGACCGCTAAAATGATATTGGTTACGTATGTACCTTCAGGGGTAACCCTTAATTCAGGGTCTCTAGTCAGCCTCCCGACAAGTGTAACTTGGTTTATCAAAGTTTCTTCTCCTTTCCTTTTGATGTTTTTATGATAGTCCTTGACTTGCCCTATCGTAAAATTGAAATAATGAATTTATAGAAAGAAAATTGGCTCAAAAATTCGGGTTTTCACCTGGCGAAAATCTGATTTTCAAAACAGGAAACGTCTTAAACTATGTTTTTACTACTTTCGACAAATATTTTTCGACACGGTTAGAATTCGTTTTCATTTTCAGCTGTGTTATAATTTGTCATACTAGAGATTGTGTAAAAAGTGTTTGCGAACTACTTTCCAGTGAAATGGGAATCGGGAGGATAAAGATGAAAACGTTCAAGCTGATCTCGCTGCAAATTGTCGAAGGCACGGATTTGAAGGATATTGAATTGCAAGACGGGCTGATTATAAATAAAGAAGATGACCTTAATACGTGGCTGATTGAAGCTTATACAAAAAAATCTTATCTTGATTGTTTCAAAGCCGGCAACGAAATGATTGTCCAAGTAGTGATTTCAAAAAAGGAAAATGATCCTGCGTCGTTTCTCACAAAAGTGCATTCTGTAAAAGAGTTCGAAAACAATATCAGCGTTTTGCTTGAAGGCACGCTGAAAAGAACAAGAAATGAATACGCCGAATTGGTGCTCGGTGACCTCCTAAAAAAAGGGATGACCGGAGAAAACCTGTTAATCGAATTTAAAGAGAAAATGAAAAGCAGACCAAGACTAGCAGTTATAAATAAGGTTTGATGAGTTGATAACGAGGCTGTCTCAAAAGCCCAAGGGTCAGTCCCCATAACACAATATATAGGACATTATGTTGGATAAATGTGCTATATATTGATAAATGCGCATGGGGTCAGACCCTTATGAGACAGCCTCATTTTTTGCATTCTAATATAGAATTTTTTATTTAAAGAATGTAAGATATTGTAGAAGGAGGTGAAATGACATGAAAGAAGACCGATTAGATAGAATTGAAGAAATGCTGACAAGTATTATTGCTATGGTTGGTAAAACGAATAGTATACAGCAAAGTATGGAAAACCGATTGCAAGGTCTCGAAAACAGGTTTCAGGGCTTGGAAGACAGGATTCAAGGTCTGGAAAACAGAATGCAGGGCCTGGAAAACAGAATGCAAGGTCTGGAAGACAGGATGCAGGGTCTGGAAAACAGGATGCAGGGCCTGGAAGACAGGATGCAGGGCCTAGAAGACAGAATGCAAACTATGGAAAACACAATGCAGGGCATAATTGCCGAGCAAGCAGAAATTCGCAAGGAAAATGAGATTCGCTTTAATAAAATCGATGAAAAGATTGATTCGCTGTTAGCTGATCAAGATCATATTTGGGAAAAGGCGGTCAGAAATGAAAGGGAAATTACGAAAATTAAAAGACACCTTGATGTATTATAAGCAATGGCCTTTCCCCGATTAAACACCGAGAAAAGGCCGCAAATTAGTATCCTTTTTTTATCATTGTATACTTGACTTGGATGGTCTCCTATCCTTTTTCACCTTATTCGTCTTTGTTATCTTCATCATTTAAATCTTTTGGATCTTCGACTAGAGGCTCTTCACCTGGAGTGTTATCATCCTCCGCCGGGTCCACACCGCCGTTATCGTTGTTGTCCCCATTTCCATTCATTCCACCGTTGTCGTTGTCATCAATAATGCCATTGTCGTCATCGCCAATATTGCCATTATTGTTGTTATCAGCCGGATTTTCTACATCCACGTCATCCTCCGGAGGCGGGTTCTGATCATCATTGACGTTGCATCCTGCGAATAGAATGGCAGAAAGGATAGATCCTCCGATTAACAGTAAAAGCTTTCTCTTCATAAATAAAAGCTCCTTTCCAATGTTAGTTTCTTTTGACCTTATGTATCGGGTCTAGATTTATCTTGCCCAAAATCCAGAAAACCTTGCATAGGAAAGGAAATTTTTTTGTGGTCTTTTTGGGGTCTGGCCCCTACTAAAGTAGGGGTCTGGCCCCGGGTGAAGCGCCTTACTCTTTTTTCTCCCCGAGCGCAAAGCTAATTTCTGTTTCACATACAATTTCGCCTTCAACGGTTGCAACGCCTTTGCCTTTGCCGATTGCACCGCGCACGCGGACCATTTCCACTTCTAAGCGTAGCTGGTCACCAGGCTTTACTTGCCTTCTAAAACGGCAGTTATCGATTCCAGTGAAAAAAGCAAGCCGTCCCCGGTTTTCTTCTTTTTTGAGCATGGCAACTGCTCCTACCTGTGCAAGCGCTTCAACGATCAGCACTCCCGGCATAACAGGATAATCAGGAAAATGACCGTTAAAAAATTCCTCGTTAGCCGTAACATTTTTTATGCCAACCGCTTTTTTCCCTTCTTCGATTTCAAGAATTTTATCAACAAGCAAAAATGGATATCGGTGTGGAATGATTTCTTTAATTTCTGTAATATCGAGCATTTTAGTACCTCCTCTTAATATTAGGTATAATATTATTTTATACAAAACCGCAAACAAAAAGGAAGGGTTTTTACAGTCCGAACGTTTCAGGAGGCTGAGTAAAAAAACAAAGGGTCCGACCCCTCCAATACAACATATAGACAAACAAACCATTCTATATATGTCAATGTTGGAGGGAGTCAGACCCTTATGACTCAGCACGTGCAACAATGAGTCCAGATTATTTGCCCTTCCTTTACTTTTTTCATTTTTCTTTATAAATGAGATCGTATATATGAGTCCACGTTGATTTTTGAAAAACTTCTGTGGCCTTGCCGTTCCCAAGTACCGCGTATCCGAATATTGCCCCGGCAACAGCGCTTACTACGATTAATAAAGCAACAATGATAACCCGCAGCCAAATCGGAATTAGCCGGACACGGATCCGCTCTCTTTTTTCCTTTGTTTGTTCTTGCTGCTCATTTTTCGCTGTCTTTATTTGTTCTCGAGTTCGGACTTCTGCTTGGTTATTGTTGTTTATAGACATTGCTGTATACCCCTTTTAACGAATTCCGTTCACTAATCCCATCATTTGATCTGCTATCGTAATTGATCTTGCCTGGAATTGATAAGAGCGCTGAACATTAATCAGTTCGGTCATTTCTTTCGGCAAATCCACATTTGACTGTTCCAGAACGCCTTGCTTCATGGCAATTTGCGCCCGGAGCGGCCCGTTTAATTGTGTAAAAATATCCTGTTCCGGAACTCCAAGCTCGGCAAAGTTTTCCGGCAGCCCTAAAAGGTTTGCTCCTTTTTGCTCCAAAAATTGCGGTTTTTTCACAAGGCTGACACCAAGATTAACAATTTGTCTTGTCCCATTTGTTTTTTCAACAATGAGCTGTCCATTTTCTGTAATAGTATAGCCTTTTGCATCTCCTGTTATATAAATCGGGTTATTGTTTTCATCTAAGATGGAATATCCGTCCCCTGTCACAAGCATCATTTCACTTTCAGAAATAGGTGTTAAATGAAAAGAACCGTCGCGTGTTAAATGGATGGATGAGCCGTCTTCATTTTGAATAAGAACCCGGAAGTATTGGCCTTCTTTTGTAAAAGCAGCGTCGAGCTTGCGGTCAGTTGTTTTTAAATTTCCCTGTTTCATAATGATCTGTGATTGGGAAAGCCTTGCACCCGTCCCCTGCCGGATTCCGGCCGGTGTCAGCCGATTCTGCTCTTCGTTTGCATTTGCCTGATTGCGGTACTCCTGAAAAAGCAGATCCGTGAACGTTGCTTCTCTTCTTTTATAACCGGTTGTATCTATGTTTGCCAGGTTGTTGCTGATAATATCCATTTGTTTTTGCAGCTGTGCAAGCGTGTTTGTCGTCGTGATCATTGTTCTATTCATACTAAAATCCCCCTTTACGGGTATCACTTTTTTTGATTACTAACCTGTGGTCCAAAAAAATTTTTTCAGGTACCACCTGTTTTTGGTTCCCAGACTGTGTCGAAAATGCAAAAATTTTTTTACCGGTACCACCTGTCTTTTATTTCCCAGTCTGAGTCACAGTGCAAAAATTCCTTTTATGGGTACCGACTGTTTTTGATCCATAACCTATGTCGATAATGCAAACATTCTCTTTACGTGTAAAACCTGTTTTTGATTCCCCGCATGTGTAAAAAATGCAAAAAATTCTTTACGGGTTTCACCTTTTTCCTCTTCAGATTCTATCCTCAAAAGAAATATTTCAATGGGTTTAGCCTATGCGGCCAATGTCATTTGCTGCTTTTTCCATGCTGCGGTCGTAAGCTTGAAGGACTTTCTGGTTGGCTTCAAACGCGCGGTATGCAGTCAGCATATCTGTCATCGTTTTTGCCGCATCAACATTTGAGCGCTCCAGAAACCCTTGCTGAACAGTAAACTGCACTCCATCTGCGTTATAAGCATTGGGAAGCTCATTTCCGTCTTCTGTCCGGAAAAGACCGTCGCCTTCTTTTATCAACCGTTGGGGATTTTCCGCAAACCCGATCCCCAGCCTTGCCGTTTCGCCATTTTCTCCTGTTAATACACCTCTGCTATTAATTGTAAACTTATCGCCGGAAAGCTGAATGCGGCCTCCCCGCTCGTTTAAAACATACAAGCCGCCAGCTGTTGTTAAAAAGCCCTCTCCATCCACTGTAAAATTTCCATTCCGTGTATAGCGGACATCCCCGTTCGGATGCTGCACCGTGAATAGAACCGTGCCCTTTAAGCCGTTTTCCTCATTTGCCGGAATATTGATGTCAATAAGGGCAACATCTGTATGTAATTCCGTTTCGCGAAGATCGCCTTGAATAAACTTAGGAATTGCTTCTTGCATGTAAACACCGGTATTAATTGGTCCGACCGGTGTATTAAATGGAAGTTTTAAGCCATTCTCTGTCGGAATTTTTCGCTGATCGAACCGCTGCAGCAACATTTCCGGAAACGCCCTCATTGATGATTGGTCCGCCTTGAAACCCGGTGTATTGGCATTGGCCATGTTATTTGCCAGCATTTCCGTTTTTCGCTGCTGTGAAATCATTCCGGACGCAACCGTGTAAAACCCTTTAAACATTGTTCCACCTCATTTTCAAAACCGCACTTTTGTACTTACTTTTTATTATAAAAAATTTTTGGCGAAGGAACATATTTTTTTGCAAAAAAAAGTCAAATATTGAAAAAATGGGGGCGGTTTTAATATAGAAAAAAAAACTGCCGCTTTTTGAAGTTTGTTCTTCTCAAACGACAGACTAATTCTATTAACCGAATCTTCTTTTTGGAATACGGTCTATGTTATCAAGCATGATTCCTGTACCGACTGCTACACAATCCATTGGATTTTCCGCAATCAATACCGGTACTTTTAATTCTTCTGCCAGAAGCATATCAATTCCGTGCAGAAGTGCGCCTCCCCCGGTTAAAATAACGCCGCGGTCGATAATGTCGGCAGAAAGTTCCGGCGGTGTACGTTCAAGGACACTTTTGGCTGTCTGAACTATAACGGAAACAGATTCACGCAGTGCCTGTTCAATTTCATCTGAACGGACTGTAATAGTCCTAGGCAATCCTGTTACCATATCGCGGCCGCGGATATCTATTTCCTCGTTGCGTGAACCAGGAAAAACAGTTCCAATCTTCACTTTAATATCTTCTGAAGTACGTTCTCCAATTAGAAGTTTATATTCTTTCTTAATATAATTTAATATTTCTATGTCAAACTTGTCCCCTGCCATTTTAATGGAGGAGGAAGTTACAATATCTCCCATTGATAAAACGGCAATATCGGTTGTCCCGCCTCCGATATCGACGACCATGTTTCCGCTTGGCTGAAAAATGTCCATGCCAGCGCCGATTGCAGCTACTTTCGGCTCTTCTTCCAAGTAAACTTTTTTGCCGCCGCTTTTTTCAGCTGCTTCTCGAATCGCTTTTTGCTCAACGCTTGTAATGTTTGTCGGACAGCAAATCAGAATGCGCGGTTTTGATAAAAACCCTTTTACGTTGAGCTTATTAATAAAATGTTTCAGCATCGCTTCTGTTACATCAAAATCAGCAATTACGCCATCTTTTAACGGCCGGATCGCGGTGATGTTTCCAGGTGTACGTCCGACCATTCTGCGCGCTTCTTCTCCTACCGCAAGAACTTTATTTGTATTTTTATCAATCGCCACAACGGATGGCTCATTTAGTACAATTCCACGGCCTTTTACGTGGATCAGCACGTTGGCCGTTCCTAAGTCGATTCCTATATCCCTTGCAAACATTCCTTTTCCTTTCCTCCTTAAGACGCAGCGTAAAGTGTATGCTTATTTCGCCAGCTGCGGCTCTCAAGAACACGTCCATAGCTCTCCCACGAAATCAATCCCCCTGCAAGAACTGATGATTATGTACCGCTTCTTAATCGCCGACCAACTTTTGTAAAACGAACCAGGTTCTTTCCTAATAGTTTATTTTATCACAATAAGGAAAAAAAGAGTAACTTATTGTCAGAAAAACAATGTAAATTTTCCTAAAATAGAGTTGCGGGAGAATATTTAGACTGTTTTATGCGCCAATTTTGAGCATTTATGAGCGGCTTTTGCCATTTTTTGAGCTGCTTTTTAAAATTTATGAGCTGCTTTTACCATTTTATGAGCCGCTTTCTAAGATTTATGAGCCGTTTTTACAGTTTTATAAGCCACTTTTCAAGATTTATGAACCGCTTTTACCATTTTAAGAGTCATTTTTAAGATTTATAAGCCGCTCTTATCGTTTTATAAGCCACTTTTTAAGAGCCGCTTTTACTATTTTATTAGATAAATTTGCCGTTTACTAGCCCTCTTTGAGGATTTTATAAGCCATTTACTAAAATGAAAAAAACGTGCCATACCGAAGGCAATATGCTTTCTTCGGGGGGCACGTCTCATGTTCCGGATTTTCGTTTATGAGTTTTTCGCTTTATTAAACTGGTTCTTCTTCCTTTTCTTCCTTTTTATACTTCAGTTTCGTTGCTTCTCCGCCCCGTAAATGGCGGATTGATTTATGGTAATCTAATATTTCTTTTACTTCATTTGCAAGTTCCGGATTGATTTCTGGAAGTCTCTCAGTTAAATCCTTATGGACTGTACTTTTGGATACGCCAAACTCCTTCGCGATAACGCGAACTGTTTTTCTCGTCTCCACGATATACTTCCCAATCTTGATAGTTCTCTCTTTGATGTAATCGTGCACACCACTCGCCCTCCCTAAATTGGATGTGAGAAGTGTGAAATGAGACTCGCTTCGCTAAGTTGAACTACAGCTGTTCCGCACGTACGAACAGATCCTTTCAGGCTCCATAGTGCGGCAGAAAGTATGTACTTTCTGATCTTACAGTGATTAAACATGTCCCCAACTATTTTCCTGTTGTTTCCAAACGACTCCTCACCTCAAACACTCTCTTTGTAAGGTTTGTAACAGTTTATTAGCTTGGATACGGGAATATGCACGAAAAACTCAATCGGGACAAGGAATGAAGCAAATTTTTTTATAAAGGGGTGGTTATGAGTTGCAAAGAGCTGGCCAGCGTAACGGAGTGGAATGAAGAAGCGAAGCGATCCCTTGATACTGGGAGGCCCCCTGCTATGCTGTTGCGAAGCGCATGCCCCCAAGGGCGCTGTCCCTCACTCTATTAACACGTTAAAGCTTTACTGTGGTGAGGGCCAGGCCCCAACAAGAATTTGTCGTTTCAAGTTAACGTTTGTTTGAAGTGTTTTTTCACTCGTAATCTATGTCCATACAAAAAACCCGCCTGGGCGGGTTTTCAAGGTTCCGGGGAATATGATTATGAGTTTACACTATTTAGAGAGGCATCGGATGAGCCTGAATCAGACTCAGGTGATTGGTCATCTCCTTGATTATGGTCACTTGAATGCTCATCACCAGTTTCATTTCCGGTGCTGCTATCTTCCTTTTGTCCGGAATTGTCTTTTTCAGACTCAGTACCGTTACTATTAGAAGCATCGCCGTCTTCTTCGGCTCCACTCCCCTCAGTAGCGCCTTGTTCATCAGAAGATTTCTCTTCTTCTACAGCACCTTGTTCATCAGCAGGATTTTCTTCTGTAACTTCACTGCTTTCAGAAGCTTTTTCTTCCTGTAATGCACTTAACGGTTTGTTAAAATAGTCCATTGGATTCACAGCTACATTATCTTTACGAATTTCAAAGTGCACATGCACTCCCGCTTCTTGGTTAAACAAGCTTTGTCCAGCCTTTGCAAGAGCTTGTCCTTGTTCTACTTTATCGCCAACCTCAACATTAATGTCCTTAACGGATTGATATTGTGTTACAATTCCTTTGTCATGCTCAATTTCAATGACATTTCCCAATAACTGATCTTCTTCAACTTTCGTCACGGTTCCGCTTAATGATGCGACAACATCAAATGTTTCACCGTTTTTCATTGTAATGTCAATACCTGTGTTTGGATGATACTCATTATCGTAGAATACAAGAGCGGCTTCTTGCTCTTCTTTTTTGCCGTCAAAATCATAGAATTGTTTTTGAATGACGGCAGAATCCGGATCCATTACCGGCATGACGAAATTTTCCAATGAACGGTTTACTTCAACAGCTGGCTGATCATTATGCTTTTTGCCTGCGATATCTGTTGATTCATAATCAAATTTGTCAGAATTCGCATTGTTGTCTGCATTTTGATACCAAAGGACCCCTGTTAGAATGATTGCTGCGCTTGCAATATAAATGGCCGGAAATACCCAACGCTGTCTAAAGAAGCGTTTTAAACTTGAATCTTGAGAAGTTCGTTTCTTATCTTCCTCTCTCATTTTCATCACCTCAGCAATCATTCTGAACAGATTCAAAAAAATATATACGTATGTAAAAAAATTTTTCTACTTATTTTTCGACAAATATGATATTTATATGTATTTTTTTAAAAAATTTTTCAAAAAGGGGTTGATGTTATGAAAATTGTGGGCTGGCTGATCCGAATTCTTCCGTTCGCCTATATGGTTCTTATTTGGAATCTTTCAAGCATGCCGGATGATGCCGTAATTGAGCTTCCTTTTTCTTCATTAGATAGATTCATAAAAGAGTCTCTCCATCTTGTTGAGTTTGCGATATTGTATGTGCTGTTTGTAATTGCGTTTTTAACGACAGGGCGGTTTACGGTTAAACGTAATCTCTTTTGTTTGGTTATTGCATGCTTATTCGGGATAACAGATGAAATTCACCAATCTTTTGTGCCTTACCGGTCAGCGACGATCATTGACGGGGTTAAAGATATAACGGGGGTCTCTGTTTTTTACTATTTTGTTTATCAGGCGTATTTTAAAAATCGGTTTACTCGGTTAAAGAAAATATTAAATTTTTTCATTAGTTTTAACTCCCGACCTTAAAAATAAAAAGCCAACGTAATAAGACGGTGTGGGCGAAGCCCGGCTCTAAAAAGCTAAACTTGTATCTTGACATTTCTTTTTTGTTAACACGGCTCCGCCCCTTTTTCATGGAAAAGAGGCTGTCTCATAAGGGTCTGGCCCCATGCACATTTATCCAACATTATGTCCTATATATTGTGTTATGGGGTCTGACCCTTGGGCTTTGAGACAGCCTTATTTCTTTGCTGTTACTTTCGTCAGCAATGCATCTGTCTTTGAGATTTCGACTCCCTGGTAGTAATGCTTTACAATCTCTTTGTAGTCTTTTCCTTCAGACGCCATTCCGTTTGCTCCGTACTGGCTCATTCCAACGCCATGGCCGTAGCCCTTTGTGGTAATGACAATATTGTCTCCTTTTAAAACCCAAGAAAAATCAGAGGATTTTAAGTCCAGTTTGTCGCGGATTTCTCTTCCGGTTAACACTTTGCCGTTGATCTCTACTTTCCCTACCCGTTTTCCGGCTGTTCTTTCAATAATTTTTCCTACATTTTTACTGTCAGCCAGTTTGACGCCCAGTTTTGCTTCAAACTCACTGACAGGCATGATTTTTTGATTGCTGAATTTTGGTGAGTTTTTATCCCATGGGCTTGCAACACTTCTTAAATACGGATATGAGTTTGACCAGTAGTCTTCGGAATTCTCTGTGTAGCCGTTGCTTGTCGAGAAGAATGTCGGAGTAATCGGTTTTCCTTCATAGGTTAAAATTTGGCCGCTTGTTTCTTTCACTGCCTCGGTTATTTTCGATATTTTCCACTTGTAGTCCATTCCCCAAAGTTTTTTCAGTTCTTCATTATTCTTATATACTTGGTGGATTTCAGTATCCGTTACATCGGCATTTCCTTCAGGCATGCCGATTTTTTCTTCGTTTAACAATTGGCTGACGATGTATGTTCTGGCAGCCAATGCTTGAGCTTTTAAAGCTTCGATTTCAAAATCAGCCGGCATCTCAGCAGCAACTACACCAATTAAATATTTATCAAGCGGAAGGGTTTCAATTTTCTTTTTTGCGGTGCGATAGACTGCCACTTCCACTGCAGCATCAGCGGTATTTTCGGTTTGTACAGATTTTTGAATCGATTCTTCTCCCAGCTGTCTGCTTGGTTTATCATCCGAAAAAGGAAGTACAAGCAAAGTCGGAAGCATGAGTGTTACAACAATTAGAATTGCTGTTAGTACAATGAAAGGTTTGATTTTTATCATGACAATAGCCTCCATATGAAAAGTAGACGAGTTTTGACGGCTTCCTCGAGCCACGTCTCAATTCATTCATATGGGCACGGACAAGCATTTATGACTGTAAATTTAGAATCCCTATGAACACTTTACCCCTTCACCGCAACAGGGGCCAGACCCTCATCGCTTTAACGCGTTACTATGATGAGGGCCTGGCCCGCGATGCTTTAACGCGTTACTTTGTTAAGGGGGCCTGGCCCCAAAAAAGGAGAGCACGATTTGTCAGATATCTGACATTGCTGCTCTCCTCGTTTTGGTAGTTATTCAGTTAATGGTTATGCATTGATGTCTGTTACCATTTTTTGTTCGAATACTTCGATTTCATCAATTTCATGGACACGTTCAATGTCTGCGCCAAGGGATGCAAGCTTTTCGTGGAATGCCACATAACCGCGGTCAAGATGCTTTAATTGTGTTACGCGTGTTACTCCTTCAGCAACAAGGCCGGCCAAAATCAATGCCGCTGCTGCACGAAGGTCTGTAGCGGCCACTTCCGCACCTTGTAAATTAGCAGGTCCGTTAATGATGACAGAACGGCCTTCAATTTTAATATCTGCATTCATACGTCTGAATTCTTCAACGTGCATAAATCGATTTTCAAAAACTGTTTCAGTAATCACACCCGTGCCCTTTGCAGTCAAAAGAAGGGACATCATTTGTGATTGCATGTCAGTTGGGAATCCCGGGTGAGGCATTGTTTTAATATCAACGGCTTTAAGTTCGTCAGGACCGATGACCCGAATGCCTTCAACTTCTTCTTCAACGATAACACCCATTTCTTCCAGCTTTGCAGTTAACGAAGTTAAATGCTCCGGAACTGCCCCGCGTACAAGAACATTGCCGCCTGTAATCGCGGCGGCCACCATGAATGTGCCGGCTTCAATTCGATCAGGAATAATTGTATGTTCTGCTCCGGACAGGACGTCCACACCTTCAATTTTAATCGTGCCTGTCCCGGCACCTTTTACTTTAGCACCCATTTTATTAAGGAAGTTGGCTAAATCGACGATTTCCGGTTCTTTTGCCACGTTTTCAATGATAGTGGTTCCTTTTGCAAGAGTTGCAGCCATCATAATATTTTCCGTAGCACCAACGCTAGGAAAATCAAGGTATATTTTAGCTCCATGCAGACCTTCTTTTGCTTCTGCTTCAATGAAGCCATTTCCAACCTTGACGGTTGCACCCATTGCTTCAAAGCCTTTCAGGTGCTGGTCGATCGGACGGGAACCGATTGCACAGCCGCCAGGCAATGCTACCCGCGCACGGCCATTGCGTGCTAAAAGTGATCCCATCACAAGTACTGAAGCGCGCATTTTTCGAACGTACTCAAAAGGGGCTTCGATTTTTAACTCTCTTGATGCATTTACAACTACTTCATTATTTCTAAACTCCACTTCGGCGTTTAAATAACGCAACACTTCATTGATGGTATATACATCGGAGAGAGTTGGGACATCTCGAATTACGCTCTTTCCATTACTTGCTAATAGTGTTGCAGCGATTACTGGCAAAACGGCGTTTTTAGCCCCTTCTACTTTTACGGAACCGTTTAGCCTTCTTCCGCCGCGGACAATGATCTTTTCCAAATGTATTCCCCTCCGCGTCCAATTTCTCTATATTAATATTCAATCGTAATGATTGGTGTGCCAATTACAACGGCAGTCTTATCACCCAATCCGTCATCACGTACTGCAATCTGTAAATTCATGCGGTCTTGATTCTTTTTAATAGAAGTCGTGAATAATGGCGAATATGCCGATAAGGAAATAAACTTATTTTCTTTTAAAGCTTCGATTTCTTTACCATTAAAAGCATGCAATAATCTGTTGACATTATTAGGCAAAGCCTTTTCAATATTATCATTGAATTCGCCTTTGATACAAGAGAAAATTGTGGCATTTCCACGAAAAATGTCAGATAACCGTTCTGGGAATTGATTTTTCATAAAGGTTTCCGCATCTTTTCCCCACCCAGGACCCTTCACCTCATAGATCACATAAGCAGGTGCTTGAAGATTCTCGGGACTTGATACAATCCTGATAATTTCCTGGAATTTTGAAGATGCCGAAATCGCTTTAAACTCTTTATGCTTTGCATCAAAAGATGTGGACCATTCCCAATCGGAAAATTGCTCCATTAAATCATTCGCTGTTTCTTCTTGAAAAGACGCGTCCATTTTTTCTCTTGCATATAAAGACCATTCATTGATCATAATATTTTCTGCTTTCAAAATTTTCGCCATAGCCGGCAGATCCTGATGTCCATTTGCCACAGTCGATTTATTCCCAGCTTGCAAAAGGATAAAACCTATAATGCCAAAAAATGATAAAATAAATGTCATTTTCTTGTTCATAGTTATACTCCTCCCCTTAGTTTCATTGTTACCAAGGAAACGAGGAGCATACTTGGGAATTCTCGTCATTTTTTGACAAACGCAAAAATTTTTTTTGTGAAAATTTGTTTTTTCAACTAATCGCCATTCGCTTTTTAAAATTCAACAACAAAGAGAATTTTACTTAAAAAGAGATCATTTGAGAACATGTACGAAGACCTAAATTTTTTCCTATTCGGCTTTATTGAAAAATGAGAGGAAGCTGCTGGGACCATAATAAGTAATCAAGAAAAAAGTTGCTAACTGCAGAGCCTAACGCAATCGATAACATTATGTACAACACTCTTGCCTGAAAAACATGATTCGCACGAAGAAGTTTTTCAAATTGCAGCGATTGCAATGCCCACCAGGCAAGAGCAATAAAAACCAGGTGTGAGAGAATACTGATTAAAGCCTGATGTCCAAATCCTGAAATCATAGCCTTGACCTCCTTTTAAATGGCACCATTCTCATTTTAGCACTGCCTGCTTTGTCAGCAAAGCAGCTTGCTTTGTAAAGGGCCTGGCCCTCTCACCGAATTAACGCGTTAAAGTGAAAGTGTGGTCTTGTCCCCCAGTAAGGGAGGGGGTTTCCCTCCCTTATTGAAATAGATCCGTAAAATCAAAGTTTGTGTGCAAGAAGTCGAGCGCCAGGTTTGGCATGATACCGAATAAAATCGTTCCAACTGCACAAATTCCTATTACAACGCCAATACCTGCCTGAATCATTACTTTCTCCCCATTTTCTTGCGGCCGGAAAAACATTTGTGACATAATGCCAAAGTAATAATAGTAAGAAACAATTGTTGCGGCAATCATGACAGAAGCAAGAACGTAATGGGCCGGAGTTGTGATCAGTGCCCCAATAAAAATATTCAGCTTGCCGATAAAACCGGCTGTTCCCGGAATTCCGGCTAATGAAAGGATGAAGATCGCCATGGCCACAGCTAATACCGGAGACCGGCGATACAATCCGGAAAAATGGCTAATATCTTCCGAATCTGCTTTTTCTGTCAGCAATTGAATAACAGCAAACGCGCCCAAATTCATAAACAGATAAGCCAGTAAATAAAACCACATTGTCTCAAAAAGTGTTGAAACCGTCGCTACAGCAACTAAAAGATAACCTGCATGAGCGATGCTCGAATAAGCGAATAAACGCTTTACATTCCGCTGCCTCAAGGCGATTACATTTCCGATGATCATTGTGGCGCCGGCAAGAAAAGCCATATAATCCTGAACCTTGATGAGGAGCGGATCAGACCCCGGCCAGCTATCTGAAGGAACACTTAAGAAAATCACAAGCAGAACCCGTACCAAAAGAACGAACCCGGCTGTTTTTGAGGCAACTCCCAAGAACGCCGTTACAGGCGTCGGCGCCCCCTCGTATACATCAGGAGCCCACATATGAAACGGGGCGGATGCCAGCTTAAACGATAAACCGATAAAAATCATAAAGAATGCTAATCCTAGTAAATAAATATGCTGTTCATCCAGGTTCCTTGTTAAATAGGTGCTTATTGCCTTTAAATTTGTTGTTCCCGCCAACCCGTAAACATAACTCATCCCAAACAGCGTAACAGCCGTTGAAATTCCGCCATTGATTACGTATTTCATAGCCGATTCATTTGAAAGCAAATGTTTTTTTCTCATTCCTGCTAAAATATAGGAAGAGATCGATAACAGCTCAAGCCCTGTAAAAAGGGAAATGAGATCACCGCTTGACGCCATCATCATCGCGCCCAGCAAAGCTGCTAAAAATAAGTAGTAAAACTCTCCCTTATACTCTATTCCTTCCTTCGGTTCATAGCTTACCGCCAAGAACAGGACTAAAACGGCGCCAATTAAAAGCAATAATTTAAATGCTTTTGAAAAAGAATCAAGACGAAATGTGTCATACAGAATCGAAGCGGCGCTATGGTCAATGAGCAGGGCAAGCGAGACGGCCGCTCCGATTACACCCGCTATTCCGATCCATCCTAACACTTTCCGGTCCGCTCGTTTCGACATAAATATATCAAGAAGAGAGATGAGTATAATTATTCCAAGGATGATGAACTCAGGTGCCATGATTTCCCATTCCAATGATAAAAATGTTTTCATATCCATCCTTCATCATCCTCCGATCCCAAGCAGAATTGTTTCTAATGTTGTTTGCAGCGGTTCTGCCAAAACTGCCGGATAAACACCGATCAGAACAATTAAACCCATTAAAGCCAGGACAGGTACAAACTCAACAGCTCGAAGATCCATCACGCCCGCATAATTCCGCTCTGTTCTTCCAAAAGTGATGCCCAGCACTGCCCTAAGCAAGTAAACGGCTGTCATAATAATGCTGAACGCACCAACAGCAGCCAAAATTGGCCTTGCTTCAAACAGCCCGAGGAATGCCATAAACTCACTGACAAATCCCGACATGCCGGGAAGTCCGAGTGAAGCCATAGCTCCTGCGAGCAAAAATCCTGAAGAGATAGGCATCCCTTTTGCCATTCCGCCAAGATTCGGAATGAAAGAGGTTTGGACTCGTTCATAAAATACCCCAACAAGGAAGAAAAGCAATGCGGAAATTAAACCGTGTGAAACGACCTGGAAAACAGCCCCTTGAATTCCTGCTTCATTTAATGCTCCCAACCCGATTAATACGATGCCCATGTGGGAAATGGAAGAATAGGCCAGGACCATTTTAAAATCTTTCTGTACAAACGCCAGGAAGGCCCCATAAAGCAAATTCACGATTCCCAGTACCGCAATCAGGCCTGCCGACTTTGAAAACTGTTCCGGAAAAATTCCCATCCCGAACCGAATCAAACCGAAAGCCCCGATTTTCAACAAGATTCCGGAGTGAAGCATCACAACGGGCGGCGGAGCCTCAACGTGAACACGGAGCATCCAGCTGTGAAGCGGAAAAATCGGAAGCTTCACGCCAAATGCAATCAACAATGCAGCCAAAAGGCCAAAACGGGCCGATTCTGAAATCGGCAGAAGCGTTTCTCTTCCGTCCTCACTCAAAAGCTCCGTTAGCTCCGCGATGTTTGATGTTCCTGTCCGGGAGAACAACACCATGATGACGATCAAGAGGACGGCAGAGCCTAAACCGTTATAAATTAAAAAGCTAAATGCCGCCTTTTCTTTTTCAAAATATCCCCATTTTCCGACTAAAAAGAATGTCGAAATTAACGTGATTTCAAAAAAGATAAAGAACAGGATCAAGTTTTCCGCAGCGAAAACGCCAAGCATTCCGATCTCAAGGAGCAGAAAAAGCATATAATACCCTTTCCATTCTTTTTTAATATGAATGGAAGCAATCGCTGCAAGAGCCGACAAAACAGCGGTTAAGACGATCATAACTAAAGAAAAACCATCCAGCCCAAGTTCGTAATCAATCGTAAATAGATTAGGATCTTCAAAGTTTCCAAACTTGATCCAGCCTACATGTTCTGCATATTCGGATAAATCCGTACCGGCACGGTATTGGAAATAAATGATCAGCGATATGATTAATGCCGGCAATGTCGCTAAAAATCCGACCAGCTTAATTACCGATTCCCGGGTCTTTGGTACGAACGCAAGGATCAAAATTCCTAGTAAAGGGGAGAAAACTAAGAATGAAAGAACGTAAATGTTCATAATAAATACCCCCCTGTCAGCGCAAATATGACTATCAAGACTGCAAGTCCAAAAAACGCAACCGCACCGTATGTCTGTACTTGGCCGTCTTGCTGCTTTGCTCCTGTTTTTCCAAGGCCTTGAACGGCACCGGCAATTCCTTTCACGATTCCTTCGACAAAAAAGGCTTCAAATATCCGTAGAAAATTGCTAATTCCTTTTGCAATCTTCACAAATGACAATTGATAAAATTCATCAATATAATATTTGTTATAGAGTATGCTGTAAGTCATTGATGAACTGCCTGCAAGCCAATCCCTTGATAATGTCTTTTTGCCGTAAATCAGCCAGGCAAGAAAGATTCCCAGCAAGGAAACTACAGTAGCAACGAGCATGATCCATGCCGAACCTTCCATATGCCCATTGCCCAGGGCTTCATTTCCTTCTGTAAGCCAATCACCTAAAAACGTTCCGAACCAAGGTGTATTCACATAACCGGAAACAACCGCAAGAATGCCGAGAACGACCATCGGCAGCGTCATGGCACTTGGCGGCTCATGAACTTTGCTTATGTCCGTTCGCGGTTCGCCGCTGAACACCATAAAGAACAGCCTGAACATATAAAAGGACGTAAAGAAAGCCGAAACGACTGCAAGCCAGAACAGAACCGTGTGTCCGTGCGCCCAGGCAGCAATCAAAATTTCATCTTTGCTAAAAAAACCTGAAAACAGCGGAACGCCGCTGATCGCCAATGTTCCAATCAGGAATAACGGCCCGGTAAGACGCATCTTTTTCCATAAACCGCCCATTTTTTCAATGTCCTGCGTGTGGACAGCGTGAATCACACTCCCAGCTGCCAGAAACAGCAATGCTTTGAAAAATGCATGCGTCATTAAGTGGAAAATTCCTGCCGCATAACCGGCTGATCCAAGCGCAAGCATCATATAGCCGAGCTGGCTGACCGTTGAATATGCGAGAACTCTTTTAATATCCGTTTGAACAAGCCCGATGCTCGCTGCGAAAATGGCGGTAAATGCGCCTACTAAAGCTACTGTCATTAATGCCGTATCACTTGCGGTAAAGAGCGGGAACAGCGCCGCAACGAGATAAACCCCGGCCGCAACCATTGTCGCTGCGTGGATGAGAGCGGATACCGGAGTCGGGCCTTCCATCGCATCCGGAAGCCATGTATGCAAAGGAAACTGGCCTGATTTCCCGGCCGCTCCTGCAAAAATCAAAATCGCTGTCAACGTAATCATTCCGGTTGAAATCGTTCCTTTGTCAACTGCACGAAAAATTTCATCATATTCAAAACTGCCAACTTGCCAGAATAAGAGAATCATTCCAATGAAGAGGCCTGCATCCCCAATGCGAGTCATTATAAACGCTTTTTTTGCTGCTGCCTTTGCTTCTTCTTTGTAAAAATAAAACCCGATTAATAGAAAGGAACCAACACCGACGAGTTCCCAGAAAATATAGGTTTGCAGAAGGTTTGGCGATAAAACAAGGCCGAGCATTGCAAAGGTGAACAACCCTAAATAAGCATAAAAAACGGAAAACCGCTCATCGCCGCTCATATAACCTTTTGAGTAAATATGTACGAGAAAGCTGACGAGCGAAACAATAAACAGCATTAACGCATTTAACTGATTCACTTCAAAACCCGATGTTAATTGGATATCTCCTATTGAAAGCCATACAGCTTCCGTCTTGAATGTCGGCGCGGAAAATCGTTCAAACAGCACCAACATGGAATAGACGAACGAAGCAAGTGTAAGGAGAATGCCAACGAACGCACTTGCTTCTTTTAGCCGTCTGCCAAATAGAAGTAGAATGACGAACGATAAAAGCGGGAAAAGCGGTATGATCCATGCATTTTCCATCTCTATCACAATCCCCTTTTTTTAACGCGCGAGCGCCAGTCTTAAGACCATTTCGTCAAGCGCGTTTGAATTAGGCCCGCTTGATCTCGCGGGTCTATCAGACTGCATGAATAAGCACCAATATGAACCGGAACCTTTCCAGTCTGGATTAACCAGCTTCTTTTATGTCTTTCATGAGGCTAGTCCTTCAATTTGTTCATCTCGTCAATCATCACGGTTTTGCTGTTTCGGTATAAAGAGAACAGAATGGCTAATCCGACAGCGGCTTCTGCTGCAGCTACGGCCATTGAAAATAGTGCAAATACTTGGCCGTAAATGGAAGGTGCAACACCGAACTTACTGAATGCAACTAAATTAATGTTGACTGAATTAAGCATAAGTTCAATCGATATGAGCACGATGACGGTATTGCGCTTTGTCAGTGCCCCGTATAACCCTATACAGAACAAAATTAACGCGAGGGCCAGGTAGGCTGAAACTGGTACTGAATTCATTTCTTATCTGCCCCCTTTTCATCATCTTTCCTTGCAAGCACGATCGCACCGACAAGTGCAACCAATAATAGAACGGAAGTCACTTCGAACGGAATCACATATTTTGAGTAAAGCGCAATCCCGATTTGTTCCGTATTCTTTTCGTGAAGCGCCGTGTCAGTCTGTGGAATGTCAAGGTTATAGATTCCGATATAAACCGCAAATGAGAAACCAATTACACTTATCAATAACAGCAGTTTGCGCCAACTACCTGGCTTTGCCTCACTTTGATCATCATGGCGCGTTAACATGATTCCGAACAACATAATAATTGTAATCGCTCCGGAATAAATCAGGATCTGTACAGCAGCAACAAATTCAGCAGAGAGAAGCACGTAAATCCCGGCAATGCTGACAAATGTAAAGACGAGCGCCACTACCATATGGACGACTTTCGAAAGGTTCAGCAAAAGCACACCGCCGATTACTGCAACTAGCGCCAGGGAGATGAATGCCAGAAATTCACCTGAAAACGTCATGCTTTATTCTCCCTCCGCACGTTATCGTCATTTTGATCAAGCCACTCAAGATTTTTAAAAAGTTCATCTCGGCTGTATTCCGCGAGCTCAAAGTTATTCGTCATGACGATCGCTTCTGTCGGACAAACTTCTGTGCATAAATCACAAAGGATGCAAATTTCAAAATTGATATCATACGTATCAATGATTTTCCCTTTTTTCGTAGGATCCGGATGCTTTTTTCCGGTCAGTTGAATACAATCGGTCGGGCAAATATTTGCACATAGGTTGCAGACGATGCATTTTTCCGGATAAAACTTTTGAATGCCACGAAACCGATCCGGAAGAGGGAGCGGTTCGTGCGGATACCCATATGTGACTTTTTCCCGCGTTAAATTTTTCAGGGTATATTTTAAGCCTTTTGCTAATCCACGCATTTTTTCCACCCCTTGTCGGTGACGTTATGAAAGTATTCGCGTTTGCCGGTGCCTTTCGCTAATCCAAGCATTTTTTCCACCGTTGTCCGTAAAATGAGAGATTGCTTTTTAAAACAATTCTTTTATGAAAGCGGTCAAGAAAATATTTGCCAGTGCGGCCGGCAAGAGAACCTTCCAGCCGAACTCCATCAACTGGTCTGCGCGAATGCGCGGAAACGCAACACGGAACCAGATTAAGACGAAGACGATTATGCTAAATTTAATGGCAAACCAGACAGCTCCCGGGATAAAATCAAGAAACGGAAGCGGCAGCCATCCGCCAAGGAACAGAACAGTCGTAAGCGATGCCATTGCAAATAAATACACATATTCGGCGAGCATAAAAAACGCCCAGCGGAAACCGGAGTATTCAACATGGAACCCCGCGACAAGCTCAGATTCAGCTTCCGGAAGGTCAAACGGCACCCTGTTCAGCTCAGCGACTGACGCAATAAAAAATACAATAAACGCAATTGGCTGCAAGATAATGAACCAGCCGTCTTTCTGCGCTTCGACAATTTCATTTAAGTTTAAACTTCCACTTAAGAGAATGACTCCGAGCACAGACATGACGAGCGGAATTTCATATGAAATCATCTGCGCTGCCGCACGCATTCCCCCGAGAAGCGCATATTTATTATTAGAGGCCCAGCCACCGACTACAATGCCAATTGTGCTTAACCCGGAAATCGCGATATAGTAAAGGAGCCCTACGCCAATATCGGCAAACTGCAATTTATCTGTAAACGGGATTGTTGCCAGCACCATAAACGCCGGGGCAAATGCAAGCACCGGTGCGAGAATAAACAATGGTTTATCAGCTAATTTTGGAATCGTGTCTTCTTTTAATAAAAGCTTTAATACGTCCGCAACCGTCTGCAATAGCCCCCACCGGCCGCCCACTTGGTTCGGGCCGTGGCGCAGCTGCATAAATCCCATGACTTTTCGTTCTGCAAGAATAGCGTATGTCACGAATCCGAGTACGACCAACATGAGACCTGCTGCAAGCAAGAAAAAGATTCCAAAGTTCTGCAGGCCGGGACTTGAATTCAGCAGATCATCTACCATTAACCGTCCACCTCCCCGAGGACAATATCAATCGCTCCCAGTATTGCAATTAAGTTCGCAATATTTTCGCCAACTAACAATTTCGGGAGAATTTGAAGATTATAAAATGACGGTCTTCGAAACCTTAATCGGTATGGCTCTTTTTTCCCGTCACTGGCAATGTAGCAGCCAATTTCTCCGCGCGGAGACTCAATCCGGACATAGGCTTCCCCTTTTGGAGGTTTGATGATTTTTGGGACTTTCGCCATAATTTTTCCTTCTGATGGGAATTGTTCAACAGCCTGCTCAAGAATTTTAAGGGATTCTTCAATTTCCGCGAGCCGGACGTGGTATCTGGCCCATGCGTCTCCCCCGGTTTGGACGGGGACATCAAATTGGAAACGATCATAAATTGAATATGGCTCATCTTTGCGAAGATCCCATTTTACGCCGGTGCAGCGAAGGTTCGCACCGCTCAAAGAAAAGTTTAACGCGTCTTCCTTCGTGTACTTTCCGACTCCTTTAACACGGTATATAAAGATTTCATTGCCTGTTACAAGTTCATGATAGCCTTTCAGCTGATTTCTCATATAAGGAACAAAATCCTTTACTTTTTCAATCCAGCCTTCTGGCGCGTCCCATTTCACTCCTCCAACACGCATATAGTTGAAGGTTAATCGGGCGCCAGACAGCTCGTTCAGAAGGTTGATGATCATTTCACGTTCCCGGAAAGCGTAAAGAAACGGACTGACGGCACCGATATCCAAAAGGTATGTTCCCCACCAAACAAGGTGGCTTGCAATCCTTCCAAGTTCCATCGCAATAACCCGCAAATACTCAGCACGCTCCGGAACTTCAATGCCCATCATCGTTTCAACTGCATGGCAAATGACATAGTTGTTTGTCATCGCAGACAAATAGTCCATCCGGTCTGTATAAGGAATGATTTGTGTGTATTGAAGGTTTTCAGCCAGTTTTTCTGTTCCGCGGTGAAGATAGCCGATGACCGGTTTTGCTTCTGTAATGATTTCCCCGTCGATCTTAATAACTAGACGGAATACACCGTGCGTACTCGGATGCTGAGGCCCGACATTGAGCAGCATTTCTTCTGTCCGAATCATTGGTTACACCTCCACATCATACGGTTCATAATCTTTTCTCAGTGGATGGCCAACCCATTCTTCACCAAGCATGATCCGGTGCAGATTTGGATGTCCTGTAAACTTGATCCCCAATAAATCGTATGCTTCACACTCGGGCCAGTTTGCACCCGCCCACAACGGCACGAGAGAATCAATTGTAGGCTCATCCCGGTCAATTCTTACTTTTAATGCCACCGATTGCCGATTCTTGTATGAGTATAAGTGCACATAAACTTCCATGTGTGTTTCAAAATCTGTGCCGTGCAATTCAGATAAATAATCAAATCCAAGCTGCTCATTGTATTTCAGAAATTGGGCCGCTTTATAATACGTCTCACGTCTAACAACGAGGGTAGGCACATCTTTTGACAGAGTATTGATATAGTAGTCTTCGAGTATTTCTTTTCCGAGGTGTTCTTCGATTACTTTTGTGTATTTCTCGAGATAAGGCTGGTTTGTCGACGGTTTCTTTTCTGCCGTTTCATTTTCTTCATTGGCTTTTGCCGCGGCAGCCGCTTTCGCTTTTGCAGCTGCCGCGGCTTTTGCTTTCGCGGCGGCGATTGCCTTTGCCTTTTCGTCATCACCAGCTCCGCCTGCTGCTTGTTTTGCCTTTGCTGCTGCTTTAGCGGCAGCTTCTTTCTTTAACTGTTCAAGATCCTTTTCACCGCTCATCGGTTAGATCACCTTCTTCCCGGTTTTCGCCTCGTAACGGATTTTTTCTTTTAATTTATTAATCCCGTAAATTAACGCAGCCGGATTCGGCGGACAACCTGGAATATAAACATCAACCGGCACAATCTGGTCGACGCCTTTTACAACCGAATACGACTTCACATACGGACCTCCTGCCGTCGCACAGGAACCCATCGCGATTACCCATTTCGGTTCAGGCATTTGATCATACAATCGGCGTACAATCGGTGCCATTTTCTTCGTAACTGTACCGGATACAATCATCACATCCGACTGGCGGGGAGACGTACGGAAAAAAGAACCGAACCGATCTAAATCGTAATGAGAAGAACCGACTCCCATCATCTCAATCGCACAGCACGCAAGACCGAACGTCATCGGCCATAAAGAATTGCTCCGCGCCCAGGCTTTAATCTGCTCCAATGTCGTCAAAAATACATTTCGCTTCAGCTCTTTCATTTCCTCAGACGAAATATTTTCTAATTTTAAATCCATTTCAACACCTTCTTTTTCCATGCATAGACAAGTCCAATGACGAGCATAAAAACAAATATAAACATTTCTAGTAATGCAAAGATTCCGAGTTTTTCATATGCAACTGCCCATGGATACAAAAACACAGTCTCCACATCAAAAATGACAAACATTAAAGCAAAAATATAATATCTGACATTGAACTGGATCCGAGAATCGTGAAATGGTTCAATACCGCTTTCATAAGTAGTATACTTTGCATCATGAGGCTTAAAAGGACGCAAAAGCTTTCCTAAAGAAAGAGCCGCCACTGGCAACAGCACCCCAAGACACAAGAACACAAAAACAAAGAGATAGTTATTCTGATACACATTCAGCATCTTTATACCTCCTTGAAATCGTAAATTTTCTAAATTTTAAAAATGTAACCGATATCATTATAACACTTTTACCAATATATGTCGACAAGCCCTCGACGATATGTTGGATTTACTCTCGCCCTCCCCATTGACAAGCTTAGATGGATCCAAATTTTGCAAGAACCGCCATAAAAAACATCCTTAAGTTCCAAAAGAGTCTCTAACAATGCTGTCTCATTAATAGTGTATTAACCTAAATAAATATCTTTCTTATTTTTATTGATTGTTTAATTAAGTTTTTCTGCTAAAATCTGAAACAACGAAGTTCCGTGCCGATTATCTTAGTAAATATATGTTCGCCATTGGACAAACTGAAATGAGCCATTAAGATGAACAAAAGGATAACGGAGGAATAAAAATATCAAAGATATATATTTAAATCGGTTTTTGGATGGGAAAATGATAATGGTTTAGGAGAACAATTTATTCAGCAAATCTTAAAAGAGGAAAAAACAGCAATATGTGCTCTAACAGAAACATAATCAAAAGAGGAATTAATAGAAACATATTAAACTGTGGAGAAGTTGTAGCTGTGTTTGATAAATCATCAAATTAACGAAAGCTCATATATACTTGCTAACGGCTCATAAAAAGAATTAAAGGCTCATAAATAAAATTATAGACTCATATATTTATTTAAAGGCTCATAAATAAATTTAAAGGCTCATATATTGATTTGAAGGCTCATAAAACAAAATAAAGGCTCATAAAGTTTTTTCGGAGTCGATAAATCATGAAAAATGGTTGTTAATTTCAAATTTTAGTTGTTAAATAGTGAAATTTCGTCGGTAATTTCAAAAAAGTGGTCGATAAATCATGAAAAGTCGTCAATAAAATTTTATGCAAGTTTGCCTTTTTTATAATTTGATAGATCCGGTCTATAAACCGTTAATAAAATACTGCAACTCCTCCCATTACTGAACAATTACCGGGACTTCTTAAACCTAATTAAAAAACACCCCCCGGCTTTTCGAGAAAACCGAAAGGTGTTTGGATAACACTTATTACCTTCTTTCCGCAACAGAGATACGGTTGATGGCACGTCGCAGAGCAAGCTCAGCACGTTTGAAGTCAATATCACCCTTATTTTGTGCCCGCAAACGTTCTTCGGCACGTTCCTTTGCCCGTTTCGCACGCTCCACATCAATTTGTTCTGATGTTTCAGCAGCTTGCGCCAAAATCGTCACTTGATCAGGACGAACTTCCAAGAATCCGCCGCTTACTGCCACGTATTCTGTTTTGCCGCCTTTTTTTAGGCGGACAGCACCAATTTGCAACGGTGCAACTATTGGAATGTGCCCAGGTAAAATTCCGAGCTCACCGCTTTGAGCTTTTGTGCTGACCATTTCCACATCTGATTCATACACCGGGCCATCAGGAGTAACAACACTGACTTTAATCGTCTTCATTTTTTACCCTCCTGATCCGAAATTAGACCTGTACACCCATGTTTTTCGCGTTCTCAATAACTTCTTCGATTCGACCTACGAGACGGAATGCATCTTCTGGAATGTGGTCGTATTTACCTTCAAGAATTTCTTTGAATCCTCTGACAGTTTCTTTAACAGGTACGTATGAACCCGGCTGACCAGTAAACTGTTCTGCAACGTGGAAGTTTTGCGACAAGAAGAATTGGATACGGCGCGCACGGTGCACGATAAGCTTGTCTTCGTCAGAAAGCTCATCCATACCAAGGATCGCGATAATATCTTGCAATTCTTTATAACGCTGCAATGTTTGCTGTACCCGGCGTGCTACTGTGTAGTGCTCTTCTCCAACGATTTCAGGAGCCAATGCACGAGAAGTGGAAGCGAGCGGATCCACTGCAGGGTAGATACCCATCTCAGTAAGCTTACGCTCAAGGTTTGTTGTCGCATCCAAGTGAGCAAATGTTGTAGCCGGAGCCGGATCTGTATAGTCATCGGCCGGTACGTAAATCGCTTGGATTGATGTAACAGAACCTGTGTTAGTCGATGTGATACGTTCTTGCAATTTACCCATTTCAGTTGCAAGCGTCGGCTGATAACCAACGGCAGAAGGCATACGGCCTAACAGCGCGGAAACCTCAGAACCTGCTTGAGTGAAACGGAAGATGTTATCGATAAAGAACAATACGTCTTGTCCTTGCTCATCACGGAAATATTCAGCCATTGTCAGCCCTGTAAGAGCAACGCGCATACGTGCTCCAGGCGGCTCGTTCATTTGTCCGAATACCATCGCAGTTTTCTTGATAACGCCAGAATCCGTCATTTCATGGTAAAGGTCGTTACCTTCACGAGTACGCTCACCTACACCGGCAAATACAGAAATACCGCCGTGTTCTTGAGCGATGTTATTGATTAATTCCTGAATTAATACGGTTTTGCCTACACCGGCACCTCCGAAGAGACCAATTTTACCACCTTTAATATAAGGTGCAAGCAGGTCTACTACTTTAATTCCGGTTTCAAGAATTTCAACTTCTGTTGAAAGCTGTTCGAATGAAGGTGCTTCTCTGTGAATGGAATCGCGTCGTGCATTTGCATCAATCGGTCCGTCAAGGTCAATCGGTTCGCCTAAAACGTTAAATACACGGCCAAGTGTTACGTCCCCTACAGGAACGGAAATTGGTCCACCAGTATCAATCACTTCCATACCGCGAGTTAAACCGTCAGTGGAAGCCATTGCAATGGTACGAACTGTATCATCACCTAAATGAAGGGCCACTTCAAGGGTTAAGTTGATGTCAACTTCAGATTCGCTCCGAGCTTTATGCCCGATGCGCAACGCATTATAGATCTCAGGAAGCTGTCCGCTTTCGAACTTCACGTCAACAACCGGACCCATAACTTGAAGAACGCGTCCTTTGTTCATCTTTTTCCCTCCTATCGTTCTCTTAACACAAATACGTGCATTGAACCGGGAGGATGAGGCATCCTCGCCAGTTATGCTTTATATTTCGGCATTAAGCCGTTCTATCTTTTATTCAAGTGCCGCAGCACCGCTGACGATTTCGGTAATTTCTTGCGTAATTGAAGCCTGACGTGCACGGTTGTAGCTAAGGCTTAATGTATTGATAAGCTCTTTTGCGTTGTCCGTTGCATTCTTCATTGCTGTCATCCGTGCAGCATGCTCACTTGCCTTGCTGTCAAGGATTGCTCCATAAATTAAGCTTTCAGCATATTGAGGCAGCAATACTTCAAGAATTTCTTCAGCGGATGGTTCAAACTCATAGGATGTAAGTTTATTGGACGAAGCGATGTCCGTAATAGGAAGAAGTTTCTTCTCAGTTACATCCTGCTGAATAGCACTGACATAATGGTTGTAATACATATATAGTTCATCGAATGTTTCATCCGCAAACATGCCGACTGTCTTCGATGCGATATCTTTAATATCGGCAAAAGATGGCTGGTCGGCCACTCCGACAATATCAAGAATGACATTCATGCCGCGCTTCTTGAAAAAGTCACGTGCGATTCTCCCTATTGCAATGATGGCGAATTCATCGTTCGATTTATGGCGTTCTTGAATGGTTTGGAATACGTGACGCAAAACGTTGCTGTTAAAAGCGCCCGCAAGTCCACGGTCGGACGTAATAACCAAATAGCCGGTCTTTTTCACGGGGCGGGAAATTAACATTGGATGTGTCACATCTTTGCTTCCAAGCGCGATGGATGCAGTAACCTCTTGAATTTTTTCCATATACGGAACGAATGACTTCGCATTCATTTCCGCCCGGTTCAGTTTCGCAGCAGATACCATTTCCATCGCTTTTGTAATCTGGCTTGTCTTCTTCGTGGAATTAATCCGAGATTTAATATCGCGTAATGATGCCACAAGTTCTCACCACCCTTTCAAAGTTTGTCAGACCCTTAATTACTCGGATACTGCGAAAGTTTTCTTGAATTCGTTGATCGCAGCAGCCATATCTTCATCAGCAGGCAGTTCTTTAGTTGTAACGATATGGTCTAACAAATCTTTGCGGTTATGGTCTAGCCAATTTAAGAACTCATCTTCGAAACGACGAATATCTTGTACCGGAATATCATCAAGGAAGCCGCGAGTCAATGCGTACAAAATCGCAACTTGCTTTTCAACTCTAAGCGGTTTGTTCAAGTCCTGCTTTAATACTTCCACTGTGCGGGCACCGCGCGCAAGTTTTGCCTGCGTTGCTTTATCAAGGTCAGAACCGAACTGAGCAAATGCTTCAAGCTCGCGGTAGGAAGCAAGGTCAAGACGCAGCGTACCTGCAACTTTCTTCATTGCTTTAATTTGTGCGTTTCCGCCTACACGGGATACGGAAAGACCTGCGTTGATCGCCGGACGCACACCGGAGAAGAATAGGTCTGATTGTAAGAAAATCTGTCCATCTGTGATGGAGATAACGTTTGTTGGAATGTAAGCAGAAACGTCCCCTGCTTGTGTTTCAATGAATGGAAGTGCTGTAATCGAACCTGCGCCCTTCGCATCGCTTAATTTAGCAGCACGCTCTAATAAGCGGGAGTGCAAGTAGAATACATCCCCTGGATACGCTTCACGGCCCGGCGGACGGCGTAATAATAGAGACAGCTCACGGTAAGCGGCAGCTTGTTTTGAAAGGTCATCGTAAACAACCAATACGTGCTTGCCGTTATACATAAATTCCTCAGCCATTGTAACGCCTGCATACGGAGCAAGGTACAATAATGGCGCAGGCTGGGAAGCAGACGCTGTTACGACAATTGTGTAATCTAATGCACCGTATTTGCGAAGTGTTTCAACCGCAGTACGCACTGTAGATTCTTTTTGTCCGATTGCTACATAGATACAAATCATGTTTTGATCTTTTTGGTTTAAGATTGTATCGATTGCAACAGATGTTTTACCTGTTTGGCGGTCCCCGATAATTAACTCACGCTGACCGCGTCCGATTGGAACTAGAGCGTCAATCGCTTTAATACCTGTTTGAAGAGGCTCATGTACGGATTTACGATCCATAACTCCAGGAGCCGGACTTTCGATTGGACGAGTTTTTGTTGTATGGATTGGACCCATTCCGTCAACAGGTTGTCCAAGCGGGTTTACGACGCGTCCGATCAGCTCTTCACCTACCGGAACTTCCATGATGCGGCCCGTACGGCGTACCTCATCGCCTTCGCGGATTTCTGTAAATGGTCCCAAGATAACGATACCGACGTTATTTTCTTCAAGGTTTTGCGCCATACCCATAACGCCGTTTGAAAATTCAACAAGTTCTCCGGGCATGACATTGTCGAGGCCATGAGCACGGGCAATACCGTCACCAATTTGAATAACAGTACCTACATCACTTACTTGAATTTCCGACTGATAGTTTTCTATTTGCTTTTTTATCAGCGCACTGATTTCTTCAGCTTTGATGCTCATGAATTTCACCCCTATCTACGAATCTTAGCCTAACAATTGACGTTCCAAGCGCTCAAGCTTGCCGCGCAGGCTGCCGTCAAAAATACGGTTTCCAATGCGAAGCTTAATGCCCCCGAGCAAATTGGAATCGATAATATTTTCAATTCGAAGCGATTGTTTTCCGACTTTCGATGCAAATACAGAGGATAATGCTTCGCTTTCAGCCTCTGTTAAAGGACGGACAGAATACACTTTTGCTTCTGCTATCCCTCTTTCATCATTTGCCAGTTCGATAAAATGATCAGCCATATCGGCTATGTAATCTTCCCGATGCCTGTCGATTAATATCATCAGTGTATTTAATACATACTTATTTGCAGAAGAAAATGCTTCTTTCAAAATCTCTTTTTTCTTCTCATTCGGAAGTTTTGGAGATTTTAATACAGCTTTTAATTCATTGTTTTGAGTGACCACTTCTTTTACAACACGCAGTTCTTGTTCCATTTGGTCAAGAAGCTGGTGTTCTTTCGCAAGCCGGAAAAGAGCCAACGCATAACGTTTTGCTACTGCAGAGCTGCTCATCGCTCTTCTCCTGCCTCTTGAATATATTCGTTAATAAGCTTTTCCTGGTCTTCTGCACTTAGTTCTTTTTCAATTACTTTTGAAGCGATCAAAACAGATAATGAAGCCACTTGCTCACGAATAGCTGCAACAGCTTTTTCTTTTTGCTGTTCAATTTCAAGTTTTGCTTGTTCTTTTATGCGATCAGCTTCAGCACGTGCAGTACTGATGATTTCTTCGCGCTGCACTTCACCTTGCTTTTTCGCATTTTCAATAAGTCCTTGAGCTTCTGCGCGCGCTTCTTTTAAAAGGCTGCGCTGTTCTTCCAAAAGTTTGCTTGCTTCAGCACGGCTTTGTTCAGCCGATTCAATTTCATTTGCAATATGCTCTTCACGCTGTTTCATGACGCCCATTAATGGACCCCATGCATATTTCTTAAGCAATGCCAACAAGATGATGAACATCAATAACTGGAACACAATGTCCCCGCCGTTAAAGCCGCTGTGAGCCGCGCTCTCAGCTGTACCTAATACAAAACTGCTTGTTAACACCCTCGATTCACTCCCTTCAAGAGTCGCTACTTAGGAAAACAATTGATGAAGTTTATATGAATATCCAAATGCTTCAGATATTATGGGCATAAAGCAATGGCGAAGGTTCTCATCGAATGATCTTCGCCATTTTGAACGTTAAGTTTGCGTAATAATTATTGGCCGATTACCATGAACGCGATTACTGTCGCGATGATAGGAATCGCCTCAACTAACGCTACCCCGATAAACATTGTTGTTTGAAGCATACCGCGAGCTTCAGGTTGACGAGCTATACCTTCAACTGTACGAGATACGATAAGACCGTTACCGACACCAGCACCTAGTGCCGCTAAACCAATTGCAATTGCTGCTGCTAATAAACCCATTTTAAAGTTCCTCCTTTAATTGTATAGATAAATAATTGTTTGTTAGGGTTTGTTCATAAAAAGAACAGTTTATATAATTAATGGTCTGAGCTCACTTTGTGAGACAAATAAACCATTGTTAACATTGTAAAGATAAATGCCTGGATCGCGCCTACAAAAATGGAGAATCCTTGCCAAGCAAGCATCGGAATGACGGCTGCGATATGTCCTCCCACTCCGGTTGCAAGACCTCCGGCAAGCAAACTGAGAAGGATTTCCCCGGCGAAAATGTTACCGTAAAGACGGAGACCAAGGGTTAATGTGTTAGCAAATTCTTCTATAAGTTTGATCGGGAACATAAACCAAAACGGTCTCAGGAATTCGCGACCGTATTCCCCGACTCCCTTCATCTTAACTCCGTAGTAATGTGAAAGTCCCACTACCATGACAGCCAGCGTTAAGGTAACAACCGGGTCGGCAGTTGGCGATTTCCACCATAACTTATCGTCAATTACGACTGAAAACGGAAGACCTAACATGTTGGATACGAAAATATACATAATTAATGTGATTCCAAGAACATGGAACCGTCCTCCGGTTTTCCAATCCATTGTGCTGTTAATAATATTTTTGACGAAGTCCATAACCCATTCCATAAAGTTTTGCATACCGGCAGGTTTCATGGCGAGTCTACGGGTGGAAAGAACAGCAATGATGAAAACAATTAGACTTGCAATGGTGATCATTAATACGTTTGCCAAGTTGAAGGTTAGTCCCATAAACTCCCATAATGGAGCTTCATGATGCATAGTAATTCACCTCTCTTCCCCGCTAGTTACGTAAATAAAAAGACTGAAGAAAAAAATCTATCATAATGACAAAATAAGATGTCATTAATCCAATAATAACGCTGATAAGGTGAAAGGTGTCCGGATACCTCATCGCAATGATTACGGCAAAGGCGCCTGTTGCCATTCGGGAAAACGACCCGAGAGAGACCGTTTTTTTCCCTTCCGTTACCGCTTTTTCGAATTTTCGCATTTTTCTACCTATGAGCCATAGGTTAAAAAAGCTTAAGCTTGTCCCGAAAATCAAGCCCAAAAAGATTGATTTGAATGATGTAAACCCCCAGCCGAGAACATATACAGCCAATAAATAAAATATGTATTTGCGCTGTCTTGCAATCATTTGATTCATTTCCGGCATTGTTGTTTAATCTCCTGAAAAGAAGTGGCGGACCAATCGAAGCATGGCAAAAATTCCTGCTGCAAGTCCCAGCATAAGCCCAATTATTAGGAAAAGCGGTTCGGTTCCGATGGTACGATCCAACCATCTTCCTAAGAATATTCCTATTAAAACGGAACCTACTAATTGTGAAAGAATGGCGGACATTAATGCCATTGCTTGAAATGGGTGGCGGTCTTTATGACGCATATTAACGCATCCTCACATTCAGAGAATGGTAAAAGCAGGCTGCGGAAAAATATTTCACATTAACATCATGCTCAAGTGAGAAATTAAACTGCATGATTATTCTGAAAACCTTGTCATTTATACCCTTTGTAAGCATACAATAGGGGCATGTCAATGTCAATGTGTTTTTGGGGAAAACTTCACAATTACATCGACTCATATAGAGTATGTTCACAAATTTTTCGAATTTATTTTACGTTTTTTGTCTTGCATTTTACGCGAGAATCATTTCATACCATCTGAGTCCGTTTTAATCGTCAATTTTTCCTGTTTATAGCCGCTTATTTCCATCGTCTGTTTTCCCTTAATTCAGGAAGTATCTCAATCATTGTTTCAATCATGTCTTCTTTCCCTTTTTTCTTTACAAATACTTTTACTAGATACAATCCTTCTTTTGGAAGCCGGTCGCGCTTAATCTCCTTTTGAAGGAGCCCTTTGCCGACATCTTTCTCCCAATCAAGGAATCCGATAAACAGGTAATCATCCGGCTGAAAAAGCGCAATTCCAAATTCTTCTGCCCCGCCCGGTAAATATACTTCATAACGGTAAGTGTTTCCATTATCTCCTATTCCAAAATCAAATCCCATGACTCGTGGATAATCAGGTTCTTCCAGTACATATATATACGGAATTCTAATTTCATTTGAGTCTTCATGAAGGATAAGATTCCCGTCATAAAGCTTTTTTGTTAAAACGGCAGGATCTGCACTCATTCGAATCTCCAGTTTCTTTTTTTCCCTTGGTTCCAAGCGAAAAGAGAGAGGAATTTCCCATCGGATGCCCGCGGTCTGTTTTGGAATCGAAAAAGAGTAGTTTTTCGTACGTGAGCCGACATTTTGCACTTCGATTACTGCTTTATGCTCATGCATTTTATCTGAAAGCTGAAACTTTCCGAATTGAAGCGAACCGGGTATCACAAGTGATTCTGATTTTACAGCTTTCTCAATCTGAATTCTTCCCGCCCCTTGTTCAAATGTTCGATATTGTGTTCCGTTTTCGTTCACGAGCGGTTTTGCAGTGTTCATTAAAGCCGACTTTATTTGCGCAGGCCCCCAATCAGGATGCGCTTGTTTAATTAAAGCACAAGCACCGGCAACATGAGGCGCAGCCATACTTGTTCCCTGAAGCGACAAGTATCCGCCGGGAATCGTGCTCTCGATTGCTACACCAGGGGCGACGACATCAGGCTTAATTTCCCACGTACCCGTGACCGGACCACGCGAACTGAACGATGCTAAAGTATCCTTTTCTTCTATTAATATTGTTCTTGTAAAACTCTTTCCATTTTCGATCAGTCTCTTGATTCGTTCTCCATCCTTTTTCGAAAGAGAAGCTACGGGAATCGGGATATTTCCATCAAGATTTCCAATGAAATTCCCATTTGTGTTGTTGTAAATAATAACGGCCGAAGCACCTGCTTTTAGTGCATTTCTTGCTTTTTCCGTAAATGTTAGCTTTCCTCTTTCTATAAGTACAATTTTTCCTGCACAATTTTTCAAATCCTTTTCTTCTCCCAAATATCCGAAAGTTATTTCTTTTGTCCTGTCAATCTTCCAATGATTAGATCCATGCATAGGTTGAAGCTTGATTCGATCGCCTTCGCCTTCAATGGTAAGAAAGGGAATTTTTTGGGGAGGTGTCGATGCTCCCACTGAGATTGCTTTTGAGGCGGTTCCCGGGGAGCCGACGGTCCAAACGTTTGGACCTGAGTTTCCCGAAGAAGCAACTGCTGTAATTCCCCTTTCGACCGCTTTATTAAGAGCAAGGCTGATGGGCAAATCCGGGCCGTTCACATTGTTGCCGAGCGATAAATTTAAAATATCCACTTTATCTTTTACTGCCTGTTCTATAGCAGCAATGACTTGTTCGGAAGTTCCCGCTCCGCCCGGACCAAGAGCTCTGTAAGCAATTATGGTAGCTTCAGGAGCAACTCCTCGAATTTTTCCATTTGCTGCAATGATCCCTGCAACATGGGTTCCGTGAAGCGTACTTTGCCAATTAAACATTTTCGCTTTCTTCGGATCGTTGTCACCATCGACAAAGTCTTTTCCATTGTCGATCCCTGAGTTGGATGCTCTCGTTTCCATCGGGTCCTTGTCGCCATCAACAAAATCATGCCCTCCCCCGTAGCTTCTTCTTAAATCAGGGTGGTTGTAGTCTATCCCGGTGTCGATAACACCGACAGTGACACCCTTTCCCGTCAGACGTCTGTTCGCACGGTCAAAGATTCCTCTCACTTTGTCGCCGCCAATTAGCTTTATATTTTCTAATGTTTCCACGCGGTACGTCTTCACCGGAGAAACAAGCGCTACTTCCTTTCCTTTTGACAGCTCATTCAATGAACGCGCGTCTCCTATTACGGAAAATCCGTTGATCGTATGTTCAAAAACATAGCGAAGTTTTACATTTGGGTACTTGCTGATCAATGTTTTGATTTCAGGCAACGTTCTTTTTTCTTTTAATAAAATAATGGCAATTTTTTCAGTTTCCGGCGACTCTTTTGGTATTGGCGGATGATTGAGGTTTCGGGCATAAGCTTGTGTGAGAGTCATAAGTAACAATATCGCGGTCAAAAACGGGATTATTTTTTTCAAACCAAGACCCCCTTCTCTTTTTTCATAGGATTTCACGACGTGGGGAGAGTATGCAGCTGAAAATCACTTGCTTTTTGTTTGCAAATAATGGAATAAGGGAGAGGGATGTGGGAAATATGACTTTCATTTCATGTACATTGTAAGGACATGCGAAATAAGATTTACATCTCTGAACGGTGATAAATTCTTCCTTTATTGGTGCCTGAGAAGGGGAGATTCATGGAAGTCAAAAGATTTCTAACGATTCTTTCCGAAGAAATTTGTAGAAACTCCCTGCATTCCTTGTTTGTGAGTGTGGAATTAATGAGAAGAAAATAATCATAAATCGCTTGTTGATGAGCTGATTTAGATTGAGTTTTGCAGACAGGACAGTACCATGTTCCGAAATTGCGGATCATTAGGAAAGAAAGACAATTTGGACATTGAACTCCTTTTATAATTTCCGAACCGTCAATTCCGAATGCTTGGAGAATATTGGGGAAATGAGGAGTATGTTCTTTTAGTAAAAGCCGATTTATTTTTTGTATATCTTTTTTACTAATTGATTCCTTACTATACTTTGATTCAAATTCTGCAATCTTTTCTAGCAGCTGGTCGGCATGAACGATCCTTTGAAAAATATGTTGGTTCCCATTTGTTGTTTTCATTATCGTTTTTGATTGGCTAATGACGGCAAGATATTCAATTGGCAAGAAATCAATTTTTCGTTTTTCCATCCATAATTTTAATTGCCCCTTCTGGCGTTTCACCTGAGTCAGTGGGTTAGGAAATCCATCTTCCTTGTTTTCGCTTATACGAATTAACTGTTTTGAATATTTATCGAAAAATAAAGTTCCGGAATAGTTTTTCACTTCTATAATGAGAGCAAAAAATGGAGAAATTATGAGGGTATCAATTTGAAATGGTTGATTATGCAAAAGGCGGAGATCGTAAAAAATATAATATTGATTTTCATTTAAATATTTAAGATAGTATGCAAGTTCTTCTTCGCCTCGATAGCCGGATGTACGTTTCTTTAAATCATCTTCTATTATTGGCAGCTTATGATGGTCTTTACGAATTCTCCTGAATAGTGCTTTTGCTTGTTTAATCCTGATCGGTTCTCTAAGTTCTTTTAGAATCAATATACACACTCCTTTAAAGTAATTTTTGTATAAAATTCTATGTGTTTTCCTATCTTTCCTGCAAATTTTAGACAAATTTACCGACTAATGGTATTTTTTTTATAACCAGAATCAGGTTTTTTGACACGGATTTGATTTTATCGACCACTTTTTCGATTATATCGACCACTTTTCATATTATATCGACCACTTTTTCGATTTATCGACCAATTTCCGGGTTATATCGACCACTTTCCAGATTTTATGAAATATTTATTGAAAATTAAAGTTAAAAAGCCGGCCCATGATAGGCCGGCTTTCTATTACTTCGTTCCGAATAATCGGTCTCCTGCATCTCCAAGTCCAGGTACGATATAACCGTGGTCATTGAGCTTTTCATCAAGGGCTGCGATATAAATATCAACGTCCGGATGGGCTTTCTTCACGACTTCTACTCCTTCAGGAGCCGCAATTAAGCACATGAATTTAATGTGTTTTGCTCCGCGTTTTTTCAGTGAGTTTATCGCTTCAACGGCAGTACCGCCTGTTGCAAGCATCGGGTCGACGACTATGAAGTCTCTTTCTTCCACATCGCTTGGAAGCTTTACATAATATTCAACCGGCTTTAATGTTTCAGGATCGCGATATAGGCCGATATGACCAACTTTCGCAGCCGGAATCAGTTTTAATATGCCGTCCACCATTCCGATGCCTGCACGCAAGATCGGAACGATTCCCAGTTTTTTGCCGGACAATACTTTTGATTTTGTTGAGCTTACTGGTGTTTCAATTTCAATTTCTTCAAGAGGCATGTCACGGGTGATTTCAAATGCCATTAATGTAGCGACTTCATCGACAAGTTCGCGAAATTCCTTCGTACCTGTATTTTTATCCCGAATATATGTAAGTTTGTGTTGAATGAGTGGATGATCAAAAACATAAACTTTTGCCATGACAATCTCTCCTTTTTCTGATTCGTAAAACCGTGATGTATGTAAGAAATACGAACTACACGCTTCGTCTAATTTTACAGAAAAAAAATGCTTAGAGCAACAAGGAGAAAAAAGTAATTGACCGGGGCCAAGCCCCCTTAACGATTTAACGCTTTAAAGCAAAGAGGGCCAGTCCCTCAATGCTTTAAATCGTTAAAGGGATGGCCCTGCACAACATATTAATATTCTGGATATAATGTGAATTTGTTGGTTAAAGCTTTGACGCGCTGTCTGGCTTCATCAAGCTTTTCTTCGTCTTCATGGTTCTTAAGAGTAAAGCCGATAATCGATGCAATTTCGTCCATTTCTTCAAGACCGAAACCGCGGGATGTTACTGCCGGTGTGCCGATGCGGATACCGCTTGTGACAAATGGGCTTTCAGGATCAAACGGAATGGTGTTTTTATTTACAGTGATTCCAATTTCATCAAGAACTTTTTCCGCCACTTTTCCGGTTAAGCCCAATGAACGAACATCGACGAGCAGCAAGTGGTTGTCTGTTCCTCCGGAAACTAGGTTAAGGCCTTCTTTCTGAAGTCCTTCTGCAAGACGCTGCGCGTTGGCAATCACATTTTTCGCATATTCTTTAAAGCTGTCCTGTAATACTTCGCCAAGAGCAACGGCTTTAGCCGCAATAACATGCATGAGCGGACCGCCTTGAATACCCGGGAAAATTGATTTATCAATTTTCTGAGCATACTCTTCTTTGCAGAGGATCATTCCGCCGCGGGGACCGCGCAATGTTTTGTGGGTTGTCGTTGTCACAAAATCAGCATACGGGACCGGGCTTTGATGCAGGCCTGCTGCAACTAAACCGGCGATATGGGCCATGTCGACCATTAAATATGCGCCGACTTCATCGGCAATTTCCCGAAATTTTTTAAAGTCAATTTCACGAGGATAAGCGCTCGCACCCGCAACAATCATTTTAGGCTTATGTTCTCGTGCTTTTTCAAGGACATCGTCAAAATTAATCCGGTGCGTTTTTTCATCTACACCATATTCAACAAAGTTATATTGAACTCCGCTGAAGTTAACCGGACTTCCATGCGTCAAATGGCCGCCGTGGGACAAGTTCATGCCCAGCACTGTATCGCCCTGCTCTAACACCGCATAATAAACCGCCATGTTTGCTTGAGCACCGGAGTGAGGCTGCACGTTGACATGTTCGGCACCGAAAATTTGCTTTGCACGGTCCCGTGCAAGGTTTTCTACTACATCTACATGTTCGCAACCGCCATAATAACGGCGGCCCGGATATCCTTCTGCATATTTATTCGTTAAAACCGAACCTTGTGCTTCCATTACGGCTTCACTGACAAAGTTTTCAGATGCGATTAATTCGATTTTTGTACGCTGCCGCTTTAACTCATCTTGAATTGCTTGTAATACATGCTCGTCCTGTTGCGCTATGTGCTTCATCGTTATCCTCCCTTTTGAATTGCATTCATAAAATATGTATCCTTTTGAAAATTCTTTTATATTTTATCACGTTTTCGGGATGAAAAGAAATAACTATCCCGTTTTCGGGATGAAAAGAAAAACCGGGGCTGACTCAAAAGGGTCTGACTCCCTCCAACAATAACAATATATAGAAGGGATTTATTTTATTGGAGGGGTCTAACCCTTTGCTTTTGAGTCAGCCGCAAAAAGAAAGAGCAAAAGTAGAAACTCTCTTTTCTTGTTTTTTCCTCCAAATTTTTCCGCGCTACTTTCCTTTTCCGGTCAACGTTTTACTGTTATCCGGTTATTTTTTCCGCGATAAATATTTGCTCTAATAAAAAAAGCTGACCCAATCTAAGAGAGCCAAGCACCCATGGGGAGCAAGGCACTTATGTGTCAGCTTGCTGTATGTACAGCAAATTTAACCGATAAGAACCCAAACCGCCATATTCTTTGTAGCCTGAAGGTAATGCCCTTCTCTAAAGACGGTCTGAACTTCGCTGTTCACTTTTTCTTAACTCTTCTGCTCAATGACATGTATTCGTATCTGGATTCAGTTCATAAACTGCGCGGTCGCCTCCGATCAGCTTTGGGCGGGTTTTAGCAAGAGTGACATGAGCATGGCCAACATGATTCAACGATACTCTGACAGGTACCGCAACATGTTTCAAATGCATGCCAATGAACGTATCGCCAATATCAATCCCGGCATTGGCTTTAATAAATTCCACTACCACGGGTTCTTTAAAATGTTCATAAGCATACGTTGCCATCGCTCCGCCGGCATTGCGGACCGGAATAACGGACACTTCCTCTAGGCCTTTTTCTATTGCGGTAGCGCGTTCGACGACGAGCGCCCTGTTCAAATGTTCGCAGCATTGAAAAGCAAGCTGGACGCCGGTTTGCTCTTGAAATTTTTTTAATTGCCTAAAAATCATCTCAGCAACTTCTTCTGTTCCGGCCGTTCCAATTTTGTTTCCCGTTACTTCACTTGTGCTGCAGCCAACGACAAAAATATCGCTTCCTGTCAATGAAATTTGCTGTTTAAATTCCTCTAAGATCGTTGCTAATTCTTTTTCCCATTGTAAGATGGACATGAAAACACATCCTTTCAGGAAGCTATTTAAAAACAAATCGCTTCTTTTTTCCAGCGGCGCATGCCAACTGGCCGCTTAAATCTGCACAAAATTCATAAACGCTTGGGGCATTTATACCAATTTTCGCAATTTACTAGCCTCTTTTGCTTTTCGAAATTTACCAGAAAAGAATGCCCTGAACCAAAGCACGTTCCGCTATCTCTTTACTTACATCCTTAAAAAATTAAATAAATGCTTGATCGCACTTTTACACGTTTACTTTTTCGTATTCGCAGATTTTTTCTATTCGATTTGCATGTCGTCCGCCTTGAAATTCTGTTGTCAGCCATGTTTTGGCAATTTCCCTGGCCAGTCCAGGTCCGATTACACGTTCTCCCATTGCGAGAATGTTGCTGTCGTTATGTTCACGGGTTGCTTTTGCACTAAAAACATCATGGACAAGTGCACAGCGAATGCCCTTTACTTTATTTGCTGCAATACTCATCCCGATACCTGTTCCGCAAATTAAAATCCCTCTGTCGAACTCGCCTTTTGCCACTTTTTCTGCAACCGGCAAAGCATAATCGGGATAATCGACGGATGTTGTGCATTCACAGCCGTAATCCTCGTATTCGATGCCCATTTCTTCTAATAAATTAATAATTTCTTGACGTATATTTACACCGCCGTGATCCGATGCAATTGCTACTTTCATGAAAACTCCTCCAATCTTTTCATTACGGCCGCATCTTGGCCAGTTTTTTTTATTATTGCATAAAATAAAAAAATTATAAAGAATTTCTTATTTTACAAAGATTCCATTTTATATATATAGGAATGTTCTCCCAATGGCCTTTCTTTGAAAGTTAAAAAAGCTCTCCTCCAAAAGGGAAAAGAGCTTGTTTCTTATAGCTTGAACCCCGATGCACCTTGAATAGCAGGTTAATATTTCTTGGATGAGAGTTGTATCTTATAGCTTGAACCTTGTAATGGTGCTTTTTAGTTTTTCAGCCTGTTCTTTTAGCTCAACAGCAAGGTTTTCGACATTGGCGATAACTTCTGTCTGATGCTGTGTAGCAGTAGCCACTTCCTGGGCGCCTGCTGAAGTTTCTTCTGCAATGGCGGCAACTTCCTGTGATTGTGTGGAAGTATGCATGATGCTTGCCATTTGCTGGTCAACCAATTCTGTTATTGTTTCAACGGATTCCGCCATTTCGTTAACAGTTTTTGTCATTTCTTCAATGGCTTCGTTTGTTTTTGTCCCTTTTGACACTTCTTCGTTGGCGGTTTCAACTTGTTCAGCAATTTGTTTTACAACATTTTGCACTTCTTGCTGAATATTTTTAATAAGATCCGAGATTCCCTGAACAGCCTTAGCACTTTCATCTGCAAGGATGCGTACTTCTTCCGCCACGACTGCAAACCCTTTCCCATGCTCGCCTGCCCGGGCCGCTTCGATCGACGCATTGAGCGCAAGCAGGTTTGTTTGAGCGGCGATATCCCCGACCAGCTGAATGATTTGTTCAACTTTTGCTGCATTTTCCTCGAGTCGCTTAACCGTATGCAAAGATTCCTGGTTTTCTTTTGCGAGGCGTTCGATTCCGGCAATCAAAGAATGGATCACTTTTTTCGATTCCTGAAGATCTTTTACCATTTCTTTCGAAACGTCGCCGGAAGCTTTCGCTTTTTCCTGAACTTGTTCGGCAATTCTGATCACATCTTCAACGGATTCAGCAGTCGCTTGAATAGAAACGGCGGAATTATCGGCACCTTGTGAAATTTCGTTTATCGTCCGGGCAATCGCTTTAGCCTGGTCAGCAGCAGCGGCTGATTCTTGAGAAATGGAGATGACTTTCTCATTTGTTTCACGGAAATTCTCTTCAATGCTCTGAACCATTTCTCTTAAACAAAACAGCATATGATTGAAAGCCATGCCAAGTGAGCGGATTTCATCATCCGATTTAGATAATTCTACATCATCTTGTATATTTCCTTGGGCTGCTTTTATCGCCGTTTTTTCAAGTTTTTGAAGTGGTTTCGTAATGAAGCCTGCTGCGAAATATGCTAAAATACCCGACCAAATAATGCCTAAACAAAGTGTGGTAATCGTAAAAACCATTTCTCCTATCCCGATGAAGTCATTGATCAAGGGATAAAGTACATAAATAAAAAATGCACTCGTTGTATATGTAATAACAGCAAGAATAGTTGTGAATAAAACTAGTTTCTTTTTTAGCCCGAACTTATAACGTTTTTTCTCCTTCATCATTTTCCCCCTGAAACTTAGTACAATCTTTTTCTAGATTCTCAATCAATTTCTCAATTGCTTTTTTTATTTCAGTAAACGTTTTCCGGTATGCTTCGATCGAACCGCCAAAAGGATCTGCAATATCACTTGCCTTGCCGTTTGCAAACTCATTTAACGTAAATGTTTTTCCGGCGGCTTCCGGAAATTGGCTGATCACAGAAGTTTTATGTCCTGATGTCATTGTTAAAATGTGTGTAGCCCATCCAATTAATTCATTCGTCAATGAAGTAGATTGATGATTGTATTCGATGTTGTTTTCTTCCAGCACTTTTTTTGCGTTTGGAGATGCCTCGCTACCATTAACGGCAAAGACACCTGCCGACTTGACTTCAACACCGGGAATGGATTTGCTTTTTAGAAAAGCTTCAGCCATCGGACTTCGGCACGTATTCCCTGTACATATAAATAAAATGCGAGTCATGGAATACCTCCTTTTTTTTCATTATAAGCCAAATTTAAGTATTTCAATAGACTCTCTTTATGAAGTTTTTGAAAATTTTACATAAAAAAAATAAATGAAGTGATTGCTTGCTGCTTCTGTTATGTATGTTTAAGGCAGAAGAAGCTGAATCCCGAAAACAAGCAAAATGCTTCCTCCGAGTGCTTCACTATATGTACCTATCCAGCCCTGGACTTTACGGCCAATTAATAGGCCGGTCCATGTCAGTATGGTTGCCGCTCCGCCAAAACAAATGAGGACAAGAATCGTCTTTGCTCCAAATATCCCTAATGTTAATCCGACAGAAAAACTGTCAAGGCTTACGCTTAGTGCAAAAAAAAGCAAGCCAAAGCCAACAGGTGTAATAAATTTGTTTTCTTCTTTTTGAAAGCTGGCCAAAATCATTTGCAACCCGAGAACAAGAAGGAGCAATCCGCCAATATAACCGGTAATGGCTCCAAATTGATTTGACAAAAATTTGCCCGCAGTGATCCCTAAGAGGGGCATCCATACGTGAAACATCCCGATTGTAATTCCGATTTTAAAAATTTGCTTCAGCCGGAGTTTGAACATCCCCATTCCGAGGCCGACGGAAAAGGCATCCATTCCCAAGGCGAATGCCATTAATGTTAAAGCTAAAACTTCTCCAATCATTGGTGCCATCTATTTTCGCCCCCTTGGACATGCTAATTCAATATATGCACGTCCAAGAGAAAATAGAATCTGATTAGAATCGGCTATAAAAAAGAACCGGGCGTGCATTCGATAACCCGGTTTTTTTCAAGTATTGGGGACGGAAGCTTATTATTGTGTTCAACGGCTTATATATCGGTGTGAAGGCTCATAAATTTGAATGACGGAGCATTTATCTGAATGAAGGCTCATAAGTTAGATTGACGGATCATATCTAAAAGAAATATGTTCGGATGGCACTAGAAACAGGAAACTATGCTTTTATTGCTCCTAAAGCAGGTATTTCACGTAATACCTTTCACCTTCAATGGCTAAAAAAATCATTTATTAAATACTCTGCATCAGTACCTACGCCTCCAATAAGAGCGGATCCTCTTCGATACTGCCACGGCAATCCTAAGAAATACAATCCTTTTACAGAAGTTACTCCTCTGTTGTGAACAGGCTTCCCTTTATGGTCTAAAACATTTGGAATTTGAATCCAACTGTAATCAGAATAAAATCCAGTTGCCCAAATCAGATTTTGAACCTGAATTTGACTGTTATCTTGAAAATAAATTATATCCTCTGAAATACTCTCCGTTCTGGGTTTAACTTTGATTTTGTCTTCTTGAATTAAGTATTTGAGTTCTTTCCCGAAAATGGGGTCACTTTGTTTACTGATAATCTGACCTAATTTGCTGTTGATATTGCTATTTAATAAACCCAATTTTTTAAACCACCAGAAAATACTTTTACCCATTATTTCAAGTGGAAAGAACTTCATTTTATGACCTACAGATAAAAAAACTTCTCTGTCTTTGGACAGTTCAACAGCAATTTGCGCCCCTGAATTTCCCGCACCGACTACCAAAACAGAGCCTTCTAGTAATTGAGATGAGTTCAAATAACGGGATGTATGCACTTGATATACATTATCGGATAAACTATCTGCAAAGGGTGGAATGTATGGCTTCTGGAAAGGACCCGTTGCCACAACCACTTTCTCTGCTACATAATTACCATTGTTGGTTGTGACCTTAAAAGTCCCATTTTCTTTATGAACGGAAATGACTTCTTTGTTCAGATGAACAGGCAACTCAAATTTCTGAGCATAATCCTCTAAATAATCGGCAATTTCGTCCCTGGTTGCATTTCCGTTCTGGTCTCCCATTAAAGCCATTCCTGGCAAGGAACTAAACCAACGAGGAGTAAAAAGAACTAAGGAATCATAACGATTTCTCCAAACATCTCCGATTCGATTTTCCTTGCCAACAATGGCAAACAATATATTCTTTTGTTTCAAATAATATCCCATCGCTAATCCCGCTTGACCCGCACCGATAACAAGAACATCAACGTTTTGTTGCATTTCAACCATCTCCAAAAAGAGTTAGACTTTCATTTCCCCGTCTTAATAATTCTAAGGCTAAAAGTTCGCTGTCGCAAGAGTAGAAGCATTGTTTATACCGTCACCAACCATTGCAACCAGTTTCCCTTCATCTTGTAACTGTTTAATGGCTTTTACCTTGTCTTCTGGCAATAGTTCGGCAAAATAACGATTGACACCTGTTTGATAAGCTATTATTTCAACAGTTCCTTTGTTATCACCCGTTGAGCATTACTATTTGCTCATCACCCACACTTTTAAGCCCTTGTAATACTTTTACCGTTGTCTCGCGAATGGTATCAACAACAGTGATAATACCTAGTATATTCTCAGCGCAACCGCATTAACACCAAATGAAATTTTAGACATATATATCTAAAGCGCAAGCACCTTGGTTAGCCCTGACAAGCTTTGGAGCGACAGTACATCTAATCCAATGACTTTTTCTGCTTCTTAACGTTAACTTTCTTTTAAAAAAAGCTCATTAATAATGAAAAAACCGCATGAAAAAATGCGGTTTTGTTCATCCCATGTTCTGAAAAATCTGAGGCTAAACGAAATCCGAATTCTCAATCCATCTTTTGAAATTCTGTCAAGACCCGGTGACCGGCCGCTTTTAAAAGGCGGTTCATAATTGCCTGTCCGACGCCCTCTTCCGGGAACATTTCGCTAAATATTATATCGACATCCGATTCATTAAATTTCCGCAATGTTTCATAAAGTGAACTTGCAACTTTTTCAATGTTTGAGCGGTTGCCGCATGCAAGAACCAGATGGGCATCGTAGAACCTTTTTCCTTCCTCTGTCGTCAGGACGCCTGCCTTCAGCCCCTTGGCTTGATTTTCTGATATCAATTTTTGGATATACTCCCGGCTTCCGTCCACTAAATAAAAAGGTGCATTTGGAGCGTAATGCCGATATTTCATCCCGGGTGATTTCGGAGCCTGTCCTGTATCAAGCAGAGCAGGATCGACTTTAACCGGGCCAATGGCTTTCTCAATCTGTTCCTTTGTGATTCCGCCCGGCCGCAAAATGACCGGAACCGGTTCTGTACAATCAAGCACCGTTGATTCTACTCCGACACCTGTTGGTCCGCCGTCGACGATGCCGGCAATCCGCCCATCTAAATCATCAGCGACATGTTTTGCCGTTGTCGGGCTTGGTTTTCCTGAACGGTTCGCACTCGGTGCTGCAATTGGAAGCCCGGATTCCTTAATCACCGCAAGTGCGACAGGGTGATCGGGCATTCGCACCGCAACAGTTGACAATCCTGCTGTCGCTTTTTCTGATAGAAATCCATCCCGTTTGTTTAAGACAAGCGTCAGCGGTCCCGGCCAAAATGTCTCCATTAATATTTTTGCATTTTCAGGAATGTTCTTGGCAAAACGATTTAATTGGCTTATTTCAGCTATGTGGATAATTAACGGGTTATCAGACGGCCTGCCTTTTGCTTCAAAAATCTTCTGTACCGCTTCATCGCTTTCCGCATTGCCGCCAAGGCCGTATACAGTTTCCGTAGGGAACGCAATTACTTCATTTTTTTTTAACAAATCAGCTGCTTGTGAAATTTGTGGATAATTTTCGATATTATCCACAGATTTGTCCACAAACCAAAATTGTGTTTTCATTTTCATCCACCTTTTATCCTTAGGTCTAAATGCCTGTCACTTTCAAAAAAATATTGGTTTTACAGGTATTTAGAATCTATTATCCTTTGAAAGTATAAAAGAAGATAAAGGGGAACACAAGTTTTTATCCACAATTTGTGTATAACAAAGGTAAATTTGTGGATAACTTTATGGTTGTATCCACAACCTCACAAATTTTCGCTTTTAAATTTAAGAGTTATCCACAGATAAAAACTTGTTTAAGATTTGAAAATCTTTTCCCACAGTTCTACTAGAAAGAATTTTACTTTAACCGGTTCTTCATCTTTAGCTGTATAAAGTGCAGGCTTCTCTTCTTCCGTCGTTTTCGCTTCGCCTGTTACAGCAATTTTTTTATTTTTTCCTTCTGCCTTTTCTGATGTTTCCTTATTCTTTTCGTCGCTTACTGCTACTCCGTTTGAAAAATCAAGAAAACACAATGGAGGAAATAGCACGCACCACCAGTTGGCCCCTTTTCCTTCTCCCAATGTAATTAAAATGGCTTCGTATTCACCGGCCGGATAAAGAAATTGGCCGTAAAGTTTTGTAGGGAATTGAACTTTAGCAAACTCTACTTTTACTGCTTGAGAAGAATGCTCTTTTTCGACAACTTCTTCTGCAATTTGCTTGATTTCCGGAAGCCTCGACTTGATTAAGCTTCTTGCCTCTTCAATAGAGGTTAACTCTTCCACCCATTTTGTAATCTCTGCATTTACCGCATTTCTCACTTTTCGCTTTAAGGCCTGATCAGCTTCTGAATCGCTATTGGCGAGGATCCGTAAACGAATCGCTTCATCTGGGATGACAATCGCTTCATTAGCGACCGCTTCCGTCTTTGGCATATATAAATGTAAAATCGTTGCAATCGATAATAGAATAACATAAGTAATTGAGATTGTTTTTGTTTTCATATCCAGCACCGTCCCTTCCTAGCCTCAGTGTGGACAAAATGCCAGATTGTTAAACTAGTAAAATGAAAAAATTTCTAGAAAACTTTTAAAAAGGCACGGTCTTTGGAATGAAGGCTCATAAATTTGATCGAAGGCTCAAAAATTGAAATAAAGGCTCATAAAACCAATTAAGGGCTCATATATGAATTTAAAGGCTCATAAACGAAAATTAAGGCTCATATCTCAAATTAAAGGCTCATAAACGAGAATTAAGGCGCATATATCAAATTAAAGGCTCATAAATAAAAATTAAGGCGTATAACATTCCCTTGATCTTGTTGTAAATCGCTCTTTCAAGCTAAAAATCGGCTTTTTTCACGAAAAAATCTCCATTCAGACGGATAATTCAACGAATCCAATGACATTTACAAAGCTAAAAAACCCCCTTACCCAAAGAGCAAGGAGCTAGTTGTTAATTTTGGCAAAAACGATCCGGTCTTTGCCGTTTATATCGTTAACTACTTCCACCGCAGCATTCGGAAAAGCCTGTTGTAAAAGCTTTGCAACTGCTTTTCCCTGACCCGCTCCAATTTCAAAGCCTATGAGCGCTTTTTCACGTACTACAAATGGCAGTTCCTTTGTCAATCTTCTATATATATCAAGTCCGTCTTCACCGGCAAACAAAGCTTGATGCGGTTCGTGGCCTTTCACAATCTCGGACAACACGGCCAAATCTCCGACAGGAATATAGGGTGGATTGGAAAGAATGATATCGAATTTTTTTCCGGACTCGATAAAAGGCTGTAATAAATCTCCGTGTACAAAATGAATGGATGCACCGAGATGAGAAGCATTTTTTTCCGCAACATGGAGAGCTGCTTTTGATAGATCGGATGCGGTTACCGTTAAATCGGGAAATTCGAGTTTCATTGTAACGGCAATGACTCCGCTGCCCGTACCGACATCAAGAAGCTCAAGCTTTTTTTTTCCCGGAAAAAATTTTTCAATTCGCTTTAGCGCACCAAAAACGAGTTCTTCTGTTTCAGGTCTTGGGATAAGGACGGCTTCGCTCACACAAAATGTTCTGCCGTAAAATTCTTCAGCACCTGTAATATATTGAACCGGTTTTCCGTTTGCATGAAGCAAAACAGCTTCCTGAAAAAGGTTCTCTGTTTCAAGGTCCAGATCCATTTTCAGTTCGGCGAGAAGCCGGGACCGGTCCATTTTCGTATAATGGCGCAGCAATATTTCTCCAGCATTTTCGTCACGCCCATGTTTTTTTAAAAAAGAAGAAGCCCAATTCAGGGCTTCAAACACTTTTACCATTTTATACTTCACCCGCGCTTTCCAGTTTCTTGGACTGGTCTTCAAGAATTAACGCATCAATCAGTTCATCAAGCTTTCCTTCAAGGATTTGATCAAGTTTTTGAAGCGTTAAGCCGATGCGGTGGTCCGTGACGCGGTTTTGCGGGAAATTATACGTACGGATTCTTTCCGAACGGTCACCGGTACCGACTGCGGATTTACGCTGTTGATCGTATTCTGCCTGCGCTTCTTGCTGGTATTTATCATAAATACGGGCACGCAAAACTTTCATAGCTTTTTCTTTGTTTTTAATTTGTGATTTTTCATCCTGGCAGGATACGACGATTCCTGTCGGTATATGGGTAAGGCGGACAGCCGACATGGTCGTGTTTACACTTTGTCCGCCCGGTCCGCTTGACGCAAATGTATCAACGCGGATATCTTTTTCGTGAATTTCAACTTCAACTTCTTCTGCTTCGGGCAGACATGCAACCGTTGCAGTTGACGTATGAATACGCCCCCCTGACTCCGTTTCAGGGACACGCTGAACACGGTGTGCTCCATTTTCAAATTTCAGCCTCGAATAAGCGCCTTTCCCGGAAATCATAAAAATGATTTCTTTATAGCCGCCCAAACCGGTGGGGCTTGCTTCGATCACTTCTGTTTTCCAGCCCTTCATTTCCGCATAACGGCTGTACATCCGGTATAAGTCTCCGGCAAACAGCGCCGCTTCATCCCCGCCGGCAGCACCGCGGATTTCAAAAATAACGTTTTTATCATCGTTAGGATCTTTCGGCAATAAGAGGATTTTCAGCTTTTCTTCAAGATTTTCAATGCGCTCTTCAAGTTCATCGATTTCTTCTTTTACCATTTCGCGCATTTCCGGGTCAAGTTTTTCCTCAAGCATCGCTTTTGCATCTTGGTACTGCTTTTTTACTTCTTTATATTCACGGTACGTTTGCACGGTTTCTTGTATATCAGACTGCTCTTTTGAATATTCCCGCAGTTTTTTTGGATCATTTACAATTTCAGGATCACTTAAAAGTTCATTTAACTTTTCGTAGCGGTCCTCAACAGCTTGAAGTCGATCGAACACAGTCATTCACCTCATTTTGTTCCATAACATTCTAATTATAGTATAGGTGAAAGACACAGTCAAAACGAAATCAAGAAAAATGCCTGTCGAGTTGGTAATTTTTCAAAAATTCGAGTGCTCCACCATCACTAAGTCCGGTCTTCCCGGACTCTGACTTCGATGTCATAACGGGGCAAAGCTTTCAGCAACATTTTATGGATGCGGGATTGTGCGTCCATTTGATCTCTTTCGGAAAGCATTCCTTTTTTATAAACAGTAACCCACATATCCTCTCCATTTACCCAAATCGGGCCGGGCTCAAATTCTTTCGTCTGTTTCACTACTTGGCGCGCCATTTCGACATCTTTTCCAATATCGTTGCGGTTGCCGCTGAAATTAACAAAATTCGGGTTTTGATCGCTCATCGTCCGATCCATGCGTGGGTCGTTGTCGATATCTATTTTTTGCAGTGCTTCCTTACGGCTTGTTATGAGACGTGCTCCATCTTTATCATTTTGGCCGTAAATCCAGCCGTCTGCAGCATTTTGTCTGCACCCCGTTATCAATATAAGCAGCAAGAACATCATATAGATCGCTTTTTTCATTGCTTATTTACACCTCCATTATTAGAATTTCCACATTCACGGAGGTGTCATTAGGCCAATTTTAGGGAAAAAATTTAAGGGAAATTGTTCTTGAATCAGTTTTTTCAAAACTAAAAAACAGCAGTATGAAAAGTGCATGCAACTTCTGAACAAAGTAATGCTTGTATTAAATGAGGAAATTTTAACCATTTATGATCCAATTTCAAGCTTTTATGAGCCATCCATTTATATTGGCATTGATATTGAAGATGAAACAAAGATTGAAAAAGCTAATAAAATTTTCCAAAAAATGAACTATAATTATGGTATTAATAAAAAAAAGACATAAAGCTATAAGCGGTAGTAGTCCTTATTTACAATTTGCAATTTATTTCCTTTTAATCTAAAAATATTGGATCATATGTCAGATCGTATAGGTGATCCACCTCTCCTTCTTGAAACCAAAGGGGAAAAACTTTATAGGGAGCGAGGAAGTCCGGCAGTAGAGAAATTGTAATCAGTAAATACTTGCTATTAATGAGAGGCTCTTCAGCCTCTTTTTATTTTTGACTTTACATAAAAATAATTTCGCATAATGTGAATATTCCATTTTTTGATTCTTTCTCTCGTTAGTTAACGTTCTGTCCGCTGGTAGCTGACGGTAGTTAAGTGTATTGAAAATCCTTAACGGACTATTTCTAATTTGTCTTTATCATGATTAATCCAACTATCATAAGTTACTGCTTTTGCTTCAATGGATTACTCTTTAAAAATGATCATAAACCTATAATCCGTTAAACAATATGAAATTGAAATCGCGATCATGTTGGAGATGTTGCGGTTCAATATAAAAAACCCGCTTATATCCATAAGCAGGCAGAATGAGATTTGTACGAAGTTATGATAACAATGTTTCAGAAGTTTCCTGATTGGAGTTTGCATTTGTAGTTTTCGGCACTTCGTGGTGATGGCGGCATCGCGGTTCATAAGCTTCCGAGGCACCGACTAAAATAACCGGATCATCGTAAGAAGCAGGCTTACCGTTGATTAAGCGTTGTGTGCGGCTTGCCGGTGATCCACAAACAGCACATACTGCCTGGAGTTTAGTCACTTGCTCGGCAATCGCCATTATTTTTGGCATTTCCCCAAATGGCTCGCCGCGAAAATCTTGGTCCAATCCGGCTGCGATGACGCGATATCCGCTGTTGGCCAACTGCTGAAGCACATCCGCAATGTCTTTGTCAAAAAATTGAACTTCGTCAATTGCAATAACATCTACATCCGTGTCAATATGCTGAAAAATTTCAGTCGAATGGGAAATCGGGGTTGCCGTAAAGGATGTTCCGTTATGGGATACAACTGCTTCATCACTGTAGCGATTGTCGATTTTCGGCTTAAAAACTGCAATTTTTTGTTTAGCGAATAGAGCTCTTCGTACACGCCTGATTAATTCTTCCGATTTTCCGGAAAACATGCTGCCGCAAATAACTTCAATCCATCCGCTTTGCTTCATGACGTACATGGTGCGGCCTCTCCTTCCTCGTTCATACAAATGAAAATCCGGGGCTGTCTCAAAAGCCTAAGGGTCAGACCCCATAACACAATATATAGGACATAGTGTTGGATAAATGTGCTATATATTGATAAATGCACATGGGGTCAGACCCTTATGAGACAGCCCCTTTGTTTTGAATATTATATTGAAATCGTAATAATAAAAAACAGGCAAGCGTCGAAACCTTCTTGCCTGTTTTATTCCAATCATTATTTAAGGCCGTATTTTTTGTTGAATCGGTCAACACGTCCGCCTGCATCGGCGAATTTTTGACGACCGGTATAGAATGGATGGCACTCGGAGCAAGTTTCAACGCGCACCTCGTCTTTTACTGATCCGCTTTCGAACTCATTGCCGCAAGCACATCTCACCATTACTTTTTTGTAGTTTGGATGAATTCCTGCTTTCATTCTTTTCATCTCCTTCCGCCCTGAATCTTTCGAAACAGAGTTATATATGTTACGGCTTCATAAACCGCAATCTTCAAAAAAACACTGAACCTATTATAACAACCAGACCTTCATTTTGCAAGAAAGGTTTTACAAGTTTAAAGGGTGTTTCGCAGCAATATTGTGCAGCCGTATTAGTCGCTCCGCCATAAGGTTTTTACAACTTACATAGAGCGTTTCGCCTTCATTTCTTCGTCAAGCTGAGCGAAAAACTCCTCGTTTGATTTAGTTTGCTTTAATTTGCGCAAAAATTTCTCGGCGAAGTCAGGGGAATCGGACATTGATTTCCTGATTGCCCATAATTTATCAAGGTGCTCTTTCGGAATGAGCAGCTCTTCTTTACGCGTTCCGGACCGGCGAATATCAATAGCCGGAAAAATCCGCCGTTCAGCCAGTGAACGGTCAAGATGCAGCTCCATATTTCCCGTTCCTTTGAATTCTTCATAAATGACATCGTCCATTCGTGAACCGGTATCAACAAGAGCTGTTGCTAAAATTGTTAGGCTTCCGCCTTCTTCAATATTACGCGCAGCCCCGAAAAAGCGTTTTGGACGATGGAACGCGGCTGGGTCAATCCCTCCGGATAATGTACGTCCGCTTGGAGGAATGACAAGGTTATAAGCGCGGGCAAGACGGGTAATGCTGTCCATTAATATGACGACGTCCCTTTTATGCTCAACGAGGCGCATCGCCCGTTCCAAAACAAGCTCTGCGACTTTAATATGGTTTTCCGGAACTTCGTCAAATGTTGAGCTTACAACATCACCTGCAACCGATCGTTCAATATCGGTTACTTCTTCCGGGCGTTCGTCGATGAGCAATACAATCAGTTCAGCTTCCGGATGATTGGTTGTAATGCTGTTGGCGATCTCTTTTAACAGCATCGTTTTTCCTGCCTTTGGCGGAGCAACAATCAATCCGCGCTGGCCGAAACCGACAGGAGCAATTAAGTCCAAAATTCTTGTCGATAAATTTTGGGAGGTTGTTTCAAGTTTCATCTGGCGGTTTGGATACAACGGGGTTAATGCAGGGAAGTGAACCCGTTCTTTCGCTGATTCAGGGTCATCCCCGTTTACAGCTTCTACGTGCAGAAGACCAAAATACCGTTCATTCTCCTTTGGAGGACGCACCTTTCCGGATACTTTATCCCCGTTTCTTAAGTCAAAACGGCGAATTTGCGATGCAGAGATATAAATATCTTCGGAGCTCGGCGAATAATTGATCGGCCTGAGGAAACCAAAACCTTCGGACTGGATGATTTCAAGGACGCCTTCCATAAAAAAGTAGCCCTGCTGTTCGGCTCTTGCTTTTAAAATGGCAAAAATCAGTTCTTTTTTCGTCAATTTACTGTAATAGGATATTTTATATTCTCGAGCAAGCTCGTACAGTTCTTTTAATTTCATATTTTCTAAGCTTGAAATAGTTAATTCCATTTAGACACCACGCTTTACCGTATTCGATTATTTCCTCCATATGAATTTTTTAGAGATTGGTTTTAAGAAGATATGGATGGAAAAAGAAGATAAGTTTTCACCAACTAGAGGGTTAATGAAGACGCTATTTTCAAAAGATTGCTGCTTTTAGAAAAACTGCGGGCTGCTTGTGTCTGTTCCCGTCAAACAAAGCGTACATTCACGGCAATTTAGAAATCTATAGAATATCATGTTTATTATAGAACGAACGTTCCCATGTTAGCAATAGCAGCAAAAGGAGCCTTAATATAAATGCTGTTAAATTCGCTAAAACAAATTATATTTTACCCTTTTTCTTTAAATTTAATCAACTTATTTTTTACAAGGGGTTTTGAGGAAAAGAAATAGAGAAGGCTGTCTCAAACCTACATGGCATATCAGCCACCACGATGAATGAAAATGTTTTCGACCTTTGACCTGCAATTTTTAATGAAATTAGCGGGTCAAAGGTTGTTGCTTTTTTTGCTATTTACCGGACATTTTCGTATAAAAAGCCTAAGGTCAGACCCCATAACACAATATTTAGGACATAATGTTGGATAAATGTGCTATATATTGATAAATGCACATGAGGTCAGGCCCTTATGATAAAGCCTCATGGTGTAAGGAATAGCGGCGTTTTTAGAAATTTTAAGGTTTGATCACTAAGTTAGGTTTCTTTTTCAAGCTGTGCCGGCCTTCGATGAAGCGCACTGTTCCTGATTTTGCACGCATCACAACGGAATGCGTTGAGCCATATGAGCCTTTAAATTGTACGCCGCGAAGCAGTTCTCCGTCTGTAACGCCGGTTGCTGCAAAGATCGCGTCATCCCCTTTTACAAAGTCTTCCATGCGCAGCACTTTATTGACATCAAGCCCCATTTTTTTACACCGCTCTGCCTCTGCATCATTTTGCGGCAGCAGCCTTCCTTGCATCTCGCCGCCAAGGCATTTCAGCGCTACTGCAGACAGCACTCCTTCCGGTGCTCCGCCAGAACCGAATAAAATATCAACCCCGGTTGACTCAAACGCAGTATTGATCGCCCCGGCAACGTCCCCGTCATTGATCAGCTTAATTCTCGCTCCTGCATCGCGAAGCTGGGCAATAATATGCGCGTGCCGCGGACGATTTAACACTGTTGCCACTAAATCTTCAATATCTTTGTTTTTTGCTTTTGCTACCGCTTTCAAATTATCCAAAACAGGTGCGTTAATATCGATCATTCCAACTGCTTCAGGACCTACTGCAATTTTATCCATATACATATCAGGTGCATGAAGCAGGTTTCCGTGATCAGCTACAGCCAAAATAGCTAGGGCATTCCATCCTCCTGATGCGACGATATTGGTGCCTTCAAGCGGATCAACGGCAATATCTACCCGCGGTCCATAACCTGTACCGAGCTTTTCGCCGATATAAAGCATCGGAGCCTCATCCATTTCCCCTTCTCCAATTACAACCGTCCCTTTCATTGGCACCGTATCAAAAACATCTCTCATTGCCGATGTTGCCGCTTCATCAGCTTCATCTTTTTTTCCCCGGCCCATCAAGCGGGCCGAAGCAAGGGCCGCCGCTTCGGTAACTCGGACAAGCTCCATTGTTAAACTTCTTTCCATCATTAAGTTCCTCCCCCATGATGTTTGTTCCTGTCAGTCGTTTTGGAAGAACCGGATCAAGCATTTTCCATTTGTTCTTTTTCTTCCTGGCTTAAATCTTCCCGCCATACCGCCGCACCGAGGCCATTTAGTTTTTCGACAAGGTGGCTGTAGCCCCTGTCAATATGCTCAATGCCGGTTATTTCTGTAATCCCTTCTGCCATAAGCCCGGCTATAACAAGAGCGGCGCCAGCCCTGAGGTCACTGGCTTTCACTTTTGCCCCTTGAAGACGCACAGGCCCGTTTACTATTGCTGAACGGCCTTCCACCTTAATATTAGCATTCATTCTCCTAAGTTCGTCAATATGTTTAAAGCGGGCGCTATATATTGTATCTGTGACAACACTTGTCCCTTCTGCTTTCGTCAGCAATGATGTAAACGGCTGTTGAAGATCTGTCGGGAAACCGGGATAAACAAGCGTCTTAATATCGACTGCTTTCAATTTTTCCGCAGGAGAAACAAAGACTTGGTCATCTCCTGACTCGACCTCGACACCCATTTCCCTTAATTTGGCAATCAGCGATTCAAGATGGTTCGGAATCACATTGTCAATAAGGACTCCGTCTCCGACAGCGGCTCCAAGAATTAAATACGTTCCGGCTTCAATCCGGTCAGGTATGATTGTATGCCGGCAGCCATGAAGCTGTTCCACTCCGTCAATGCGAATAACATCCGTTCCGGCACCTTTAATTTTCGCGCCCATATTGGTCAGCAAAGTTGCTACGTCAATAATTTCCGGTTCCTTTGCGGCATTTTCAATGATTGTCCGGCCCTTTGCACGGACAGCAGCAAGCATAATATTTATGGTTGCCCCTACACTGACAACATCCAAATAGATACGCGCTCCCTTGAGTTCATCGGCTCGCAAATAGATGGCACCCTGCTCATTGGTAACCTTTGCACCGAGCGCTTCGAATCCTTTAATATGCTGGTCAATCGGGCGCGGACCGAGATAGCACCCGCCGGGTAAACCAATTACTGCTTTATTAAAGCGGCCCAGCATTGCACCCATTAGATAATAAGATGCTCTCAGCTTTTTCACTTTTCCATTCGGCAAAGGCATAGAAATCATGGAAGACGGATCAACAGTCATCTCATTATTAGCAAATTCAACTTTCCCGCCAATTTCCTCAAGCAAAGCCTTTAAAGTTTGAACATCCGAAATATCAGGCAAACCTTCAATGGTTACAGGCGAATCAGCTAAAATTGTTGCGGGAATCAATGCAACTGCACTGTTTTTTGCACCGCTAATACGAACAGTACCTTTTAACGGATAACCGCCTGCGATCTTTAGCTTTTCCATTATTGACTCCCTTCTGCCTTGCTTTACACTTATTATCATATTTTTCCAACAAAATAAGGTATATTTCGACAGTTTGTCCTAGTTTATAGTTTACACGAAATGACGGTTTTACATGTATAGATATCCAAAAAAAATTTAATTTTTAAATTTTTTTGATCGGATGGCTGATGACCGCATTCCACAATCTTATTGCCCGCGTTTTTTCCAATCTGCTAAAAAGGCTTCAATCCCTTTATCTGTTAATGGATGTTTAAATAATTGAAGAATGACTTTGTAAGGTAAAGTCGCAATATGCGCCCCTTTTAGTGCCGCTTCGGTCACATGCTGGGGGTGGCGAATGGACGCCGCAATGATTTCCGTTTTAATCTGGTGAATCGCAAAAATGTCAGCAATTGTCGATATTAACTCAAGGCCGTTATGTCCTATATCATCCAATCGTCCTAAGAACGGAGAAACATATGTTGCACCTGCACGTGCAGCAAGCAAAGCCTGGTTGGCACTGAAAATAAGGGTCACGTTTGTTTTAATTCCTTCTTTTGACAATGCATGAACTGCTTTTAAGCTTTCCGGGGTCATCGGAACTTTCACTGTGATATTCGGAGCAATCGAAGCCAGTTCTCTTCCTTCTTTGATCATTCCTTCCGTATCAAGAGCAATGACTTCAGCACTGACAGAACCGGGAACAAGACCTGCAATTTCACGAAGCCGGTCATGAAACTTAACGTTCTTTTCTTTTGCAACAAGTGATGGATTTGTCGTTACACCTGATAAAATTCCTAAAGAATGGGCCTCGCGAATTTCATCTATGTTAGCGGTATCAATAAAAAATTTTATAATGACTCCTCCTTTATTTCGTTGGATGCTGTTTTGAATCATTAGTTTACATAGAATATATTATATTACCTTAAATTATTATAAAAACATTTTACACTGCACGTTCCAAAAGTATTCGAAGAAATGTTCAACCATGTAAAAATGAAATGAAACCGCCTCAAAAAAGGCGGTTTCAAGCTTTAATCATCTGAGAGTTTTCTTCGGTTTGCGCTTTTCCGGAAGAACCGAATTCGCGCATTTTGCCGATGACTGTTTCTTTAATTGCATCGCGGGCAGGGCCTAAATACTTGCGCGGATCGTACATATTTGGGTTTTCTGCAAGAACTTCACGGACTTTCTTTGCCGAAGCAATTTGGTTCTCTGTATTTACATTAATTTTTGCAGTACCAAGGGAAATCGCTCTTTGAATATCCTTTAATGGAATTCCGGTACCGCCGTGCAATACTAGTGGAACACCGGTAATTTTTCCTATTTCTTCCATTTCCTTAAAACCAAGATTCGGCTCCCCTTTATAAGGGCCATGAACAGAACCTAATGCAGGAGCAAGGCAATCGATGCCTGTACGTTTTACAAGTTCTTCACACTCTTTTGGATCTGCGTAAATTACTCCGTCTGCTATTACGTCATCCTCTTGACCGCCAACTGTTCCAAGTTCAGCTTCAACAGAAACGCCTCTCGCATGAGCATATTCTACTACTTTTTTAGTCACTTCAACGTTCTCTTCAAAAGGATGATGGGAAGCATCGATCATAACGGAAGTAAAGCCTGCATCGATCACTTCTTTACATTTTTCGAAACTTGAACCGTGATCAAGGTGAATCGCCACCGGAACGGTAATTTTATAATCTTCGATTAATCCTTTAACCATGTTGACAATAGTTTTAAAACCGCCCATGTAGCGGCCGGCTCCTTCAGAAACGCCTAAAATAACAGGGGACTTTTCTTCTTCTGCTGCCAGAAGAATGGCTTGAGTAAACTCAAGATTATTCAAATTAAATTGTCCTACAGCGTAGCCTTCTGCTTTTGCTTTATTCAGCATTTCAGTCATTGAAACTAAAGGCATTTTTCTTCCTCCTCAATAGAGGATCGTTTTCATTTTAACCGTACAAACCAAATAAAGGTTTTCCTGCATCATATTTGAATATGTACCTTTTGAAACTCAGTCAAACGATCCTTTAGAATTTTACTTGTATCATACCAAAAAGAAAATAGAAATGCTATTAAAGATTTGATTTTTCAAATTATTTATATATTCGGCGAACTGCAATCGCTGGCATCATTTCTGTTTAGTTTGTCGAAATCGGTATATATTTTTTCACTGCCGCACGAATATCATCAATGTCAAACGGTTTGGCAAAATGAGTGAGAGCACCCAATTCTTTTGCTTCCTGAATCATATCCAATTCGCCGTATGCAGTCATAATAATGACTCTGATGTCAGGGTCAATGACTTTCATTCTTTTTAAAATTTCGATTCCATCCATTCCGGGAATTTTCATATCTAAAAGGACTAGATCCGGGGAGTACTTGGTAACAATTTCAATAGCGTGGACTCCGTTTGCGGCCTGGTATGTATCATATCCTTCTTTTTGCAGCACTTCATTCAACAGTATTCGTATACCAAACTGATCGTCGACAATTAGCACTTTTCCTTTCATAAACTCACCTTCCTATTATCTTTTTTCCCCTGTTGACAGCGATTTTTGGCGGATATATATGTATACTTTCATTAGCTATATTCTATTTTCTTTCTGATGATTCCTGCCTATTTATTGACGTTATTTTTTCTTATCGGATTCAAATTTTACCGCGCCCGAAAAAAATTTTATAATTAAATAGCATTTTTTATGAAAATGGAATGATGGAGGCGAATACAATTGCTGAAAATGTTTTCCACCCAATTATCAGGGCTTTTTAATAGAATTCAGGACAAGGAAGAGTTCTCAATTGAGGATGGCGCCCGCTTGCTTGCCCAAGCAGCTGTCGGCGACGGATCTATTTATATTTGCGGATTAAAAGAAATGGCTGCTGTTGAAGCGGAAGCGATAGAGGGTGCCGAACCTTTGATTTCTGCAAAAAAATGGACTGATCTTAGTGACATACAAGAAACGGATCGAGTTCTGCTATTATCCCGCTTTTCTCTGGACAAGGAAGCTGTTGAGATCGCACGGACTTTATCCGAAAAAAATATTCCCTTTGTTGCAGTTTCTACTGCTGTAGAAAAAGACGGTGACGATTTAACCAGCCTCGCGGATATTCATATCGATTTAAGGCTTGTAAAAGGTCTGCTTCCCGATGAAGAAGGCGGCCGGTTTGGCTGCCCGGCGTCGATCGCTGCGTTATTTGTTTACTTCGGGCTTAAATTTACCATTGATGAAATCATTGCTGAATATGAATGATGCTTGCTGACGAAGGTTTATGATTTATTTTGGAAAGTTCATGAATGAGGATGAAGGCTAATTAATGAGGCTGCTGGATCATAATTTAGGATGGAGGCTCATATTAGTGAATGAAGGCTCATAAATTTGGATGAAGGCTCATTTTTTGGAACGAAGGCTCATAAATGAAAACGAAGGCTCATATTTCCAAACGAAGGCTCATATGTTTGAACCAAAGCTCATAAAATCGAATGAAGGCTCATTTTTTTGATTGAAGGCTCATTTTTCCGAACGAAGGCTCATAAATGAAAATGAAGGCTCATTTTTCTGAATAAATGCTCATAAATGGTTCAAACAACTGAAAGAAGCTAACAAAACAAGTACAAAGTATGTAATTTTTAAAAAAAGAGGCTATCTCAAAAGCTTAAGGGTCAGACCCTTATGAGACAGCCTCTTTTTCCATTATTTTTCTGCTGCTTTTAAAGATGCTTCAATAAAATCGCGGAATAACGGCTGCGGACGGGTCGGCCGCGATGTAAATTCCGGATGGAATTGTGATGCAACAAACCATGGATGGTCTTTAATTTCGATAATTTCTACTAAGCGGCCGTCAGGGCTTGTGCCTGAGAATACAAATCCGGCCTCCTCCATTGCCTCGCGGTACTGGTTGTTAAATTCATAGCGGTGGCGATGGCGTTCGTAAATAACTTCGTCTTGATACGCCTTGTAAGCTTTCGTATTTTCAGAGAGCTTGCATGCGTACAGGCCGAGGCGAAGTGTTCCGCCAAGGTCTTCAATATCCTTTTGTTCAGGAAGCAAGTCAATGATGGGATTCTTTGTGTCAGGATCTATTTCAGAGGAATGTGCTCCTTCCAAGCCAAGAACATTGCGGGCAAATTCAACGGAAGCCAGCTGCATTCCAAGGCAAATGCCGAAGAATGGCTTTTTCTGTTCACGAGCATATTGGATTGCGAAAATTTTTCCATCAATACCGCGGTCTCCGAATCCGCCCGGTACTAAAATTCCATCTGCATCATTCAGAAGCTCTTTCACATTTTCAGCATTGACTTTTTCTGAATTAATCCATTTAATTTCTACTTCCGCATCAAAGTAATAGCCTGCATGTTTCAAAGCTTCGACAACGGAAAGATAAGCATCCTGCAGTTCAACATATTTTCCGACCAAGGCTATTTTCGTTTTCCGAGAAAGATTTGTTACCCTTTCCACGAGCTCGACCCACTCGGTCATGTCCGCCTCACCGCACTCAAGCTTTAAATGTTCGCATACAATTTTATCCATGTTCTGCTCTTGAAGTGCTAACGGAATCGAATAAAGCGTATCTGCATCGCGGCACTCGATGACTGCCTTCGGATCAATATCACAGAACAGGGCAATTTTATCTTTCATATCTTGCGAGATTGGCAGTTCAGTACGCACGACAATCACATTTGGTTGAATTCCGAGGCTGCGCAATTCTTTTACGCTGTGCTGGGTCGGTTTTGTTTTCATTTCACCTGCTGCTTTAATATAAGGAACAAGTGTACAATGTATATACATGACATTTTCCCTGCCGACATCATTTTTCATCTGGCGGATTGCTTCCAAGAACGGCAATGATTCAATGTCCCCGACTGTTCCTCCGATTTCGGTGATCACAACATCTGCATTCGTTTCGCGGCCTGCGCGGAAAACACGTTCTTTAATTTCGTTCGTAATGTGCGGAATGACTTGAACGGTTCCGCCCAAATAGTCGCCGCGGCGTTCCTTTTTTAAAACCGCTGAATAAATTTTCCCGGTCGTAACATTGCTGTATTTATTTAAATTAATATCAATGAACCGCTCATAATGGCCTAAATCAAGATCCGTTTCAGCTCCGTCATCCGTTACAAACACTTCCCCATGTTGGTAAGGGCTCATCGTCCCAGGATCGACGTTTATATAAGGATCAAATTTTTGAATGGTTACTTTTAAACCGCGGTTTTTCAGCAGCCGCCCTAATGAAGCTGCCGTAATTCCTTTCCCAAGTGACGACACAACGCCGCCTGTTACAAAAATATACTTCGTCATGTGTGTATTCCCCCTCTTGAACAGTTTGTGCATTATGCCTTCTCTTTAAAGGCTAATCAGTAAAAAATTAATTTAAAAACAGGGAAAACGATTCAATAAAATGAAAAGCGCAAGCGCCTTGGTTAGCCCCGACAGCTGCTTGCGGTCCTGCAAGTGAAGTCGATTTTTGACTTCATTGGCATGACCGAAGCGACCTTGAGTGGCTAGGCGCTGGAGCTAGACTGCGCAACTAATTAAGGGCCTTTTCCGCTTAAAAAAGTTAAACTTTAAAAGTAAAAAAATAAAAAACGCTCCTCCTACATCTTGTAAGGGAGCGTTTTACCGCTTTGTTTTAAGACCGTTCCTTATTAATAGAGCCCAAAAAAGATTGTACAAGCCTTGTCGAAAAAAGTCAAGCTGATTATATATCCTCTTCGTCCTCTAAATCTTCAGAGATTAATTCATCATCATCGATCAGTTCTTCTTCATCATCGAGGCCATAATCATCCTCATTATCTATTAAATCACCATCGTCATCTTCTTCGTCTAAAGCATCTAAGTCGTCATCAATTAAATCGTCGTCAAGAAGTTCCTCGTCCTCATCTTCTTCAAACGCATCGAGATCATCGTAATCAATTTCGTCTTCATCGATGACGTCATAATCATCAACATCAAGATCATCATCAAGAGCCTTCTTCGCTTTTTTCTTTTTAGGCTTAACGGTTGTAATCGTTTCATCCTCAGTCTGATCTACAGGATACCAAACACGAAGTCCCCACCGGTTTTCTCCAAGTGAAATAAACCGGCCGTCTATGTTCATATCTGTATAGAATTGAGCCAATTTCGCTCTTACTTCTTCTTCGCTGAGGCCAAGAAGCTGCGAAACTTCATCTACAATGTCTTTAAATGGAAATGCTTGTTTCTTTTCATTCAACAGTTCATAAGCAATTTCAATGAAAGACATTTCTTGCAATTCCTCTTTTGAGAATTGGTTCAGACTCAATATTGGCACTTCCTTTCTCTATATCAAACCCATATAAAGGGCTTCATCCCTTTATTGGCAAGGGTTTCCCAAAATACATATTCTTCATTATAAACAAATTCTTCCCGTTTATGCTAGTTCTATTTTTTGTTTCTCTCACTTTTTTTAATATAATCATTATTAGTTAATGATTGGTCTGTTTTCGTTTCATCCGGACGTTTGGAAAGCTGGTTAAAAGCTAAACTGAAGAAAAAAATCGATAAAATGAAAAAGGATATGGCGCCTAACTGGCGTTGGTAAAGATAATATAGTGTACCTAAGGCACCGATAATTGAAGCGATAAAAAAAAATGATTTCAAATTAGTCACTTCCTGTATTTTCATCTTCATATGACGGCGGACTTAAACCCCCAGCTTCCATATAGTTTGATTATAAAGGAAAGTGTGTAAATTTAAAAATCTTTACATAAAAAAAACGGCTTAGATCCTCGAACATAAGCCATTATTTTTATGATGATTACATATTTCTGCGATATTGTCCTCCAACTTCGTAAAGAGCTTGAGTGATTTGGCCGAGGCTGGCTGCTTTGACTGTTTCCATCAGCTCCGCAAAAATATTTCCCCCGCTTACGGCTGTTTGCTTCAACCGGATAAGCGCCTCGTTTGCGCGGTCTTTATTTCGTTCTTGAAATGAACGGAGGTTTTGGATTTGCAGCTCTTTCTCTTCTTTCGTTGCCCGCGCCAATTCCATGTTGTTAAGCTCTTCGTCTGATGAAGGATTCGGATTAACATACGTATTCACACCGATGATCGGCAGTTCTCCTGAATGTTTTTTCATTTCATAATACATCGATTCATCCTGGATTTTGCCGCGCTGATACTGGGTTTCCATCGCACCGAGAACCCCGCCGCGGTCATTCAGGCGGTCAAATTCCTGAAGGACTGCTTCTTCCACAAGATCTGTCAGCTCTTCAATAATAAAGGAGCCTTGAAGAGGATTCTCATTTTTCGTTAATCCATGTTCTTTTGTAATGATCATTTGAATGGCCATCGCCCGGCGAACCGATTCCTCTGTCGGGGTTGTGATCGCCTCGTCATAAGCATTTGTATGAAGCGAGTTGCAGTTGTCATGAAGTGCCATTAATGCCTGTAGTGTTGTCCGGATATCATTAAAATCAATTTCCATGGCATGCAGCGACCGGCCCGATGTCTGAACATGGTACTTCAATTTCTGGCTTCTTTCATTCGCCCCGTATTTGTCCCTCATCACGATTGCCCAAATTCGGCGCGCTACCCGGCCAATGACTGAATACTCCGGATCAAGTCCATTTGAAAAGAAAAACGATAGGTTTGGCGCAAAGTCATCTATCTTCATCCCGCGGCTCAAATAATATTCGACATAGGTAAACCCGTTTGCAAGCGTAAACGCAAGCTGGGTGATCGGATTGGCCCCGGCTTCGGCAATATGGTAGCCTGATATTGACACCGAATAGTAATTTCGCACTTTATGATCAATAAAGTATTGCTGAATATCTCCCATCATTTTCAATGCAAACTCTGTCGAGAAAATACATGTATTTTGTCCTTGGTCTTCTTTTAAAATATCGGCCTGAACCGTCCCCCTGACCGCTTGCAAAGTCATTGCTTTCACTTGTTCATATTCTTCGCCGGTCAGCTTTCGTCCAAGTTCTGCTTCTTTCTTTTCTACTTGCTGTTCGATCGCCGTATTCATAAACATTGCTAAAATAATCGGCGCAGGACCATTGATTGTCATCGAAACAGATGTCGACGGATGGCATAAATCAAAACCGGCATAGAGCTTTTTCATATCATCAAGCGTACAGACATTGACACCGCTTTCACCCACTTTACCGTAAATATCCGGCCGGTAGTCAGGATCCTCGCCATAAAGGGTGACGGAATCAAAAGCAGTGCTTAAGCGCTTAGCCCGATCTTCTTTTGACAAGTAATGAAAACGGCGGTTTGTCCGCTCAGGCGTTCCTTCGCCGGCAAACTGGCGTTTCGGATCTTCTCCCTGGCGTTTAAAAGGAAAAACACCGGCCGTATACGGAAATGACCCTGGAACATTTTCACGGTATATCCATCTTAAAATCTCTCCGTAATCTTTGTATTTGGGTAATGCAACCTTAGGAATCTCTAATCCTGAAAGGCTCTTTGTTTTTAATTCTGTAACAATCTCTTTATCACGGATTTTCGCAACGAACTTATCGGCGGAATACTTTTCTTTCAGCTGTTCCCACTCAGACAGAATCTTTTTTGATTCCTGTGAAAGCTTAGACTCGATGTCTTCTTTCAGCGCTTCAAGAGATGCGAGGATTTCCTCATTTGTTTCCCGTTCTTTCACAGCTTCAATGGCACCTTCTACTTGGAACAAGCGGCGGGCCAATGCAGCCTGCTCTTCCGCCTTTTTATGATAGCTTCTGACCGTTTCGGCAATTTCCCGCAAATAATAACGGCGATCGTTAGGAATGATGACATTTTGCTTTTCGACATGCGCTTCTTTTGAGTAGGATGCCGGCCAATCCGTTCCTGCTTTTTCATTAATTTTTTCAATTAATGCCGCAAAAAGTGCATTAGTTCCCGGGTCATTAAATTGGCTTGCAATCGTCCCGTAAACAGGCATTTCCGAATAATCTTTGTCAAAAAGCATGTGGCTGCGCTGATACTGTTTTTGAACTTGCCGCTTCGCGTCCTCTGAACCTTTCTTCTCAAACTTGTTAATCACAATTAAGTCCGCATAGTCAATCATATCGATTTTTTCAAGCTGCGACGGCGCTCCAAACTCACTTGTCATGACATAAATGGAAACGTCGCAGATTTCGGCAATTTCGGCATCTCCCTGTCCGATTCCGCTTGTTTCGACAATAATCAGGTCGAAGCCGGCTGCTTTTACAACGGAAATCGCATCTTTAATGGCTAATGAGAGTTCATTTTTTGATTTCCTCGTTGCCAGACTCCGCATATAAACTCGCGGTGAAAAAATGGCATTCATGCGGATCCGGTCTCCGAGAAGAGCGCCGCCCGTTTTTTGCTTGGTTGGGTCGACGGATAAAATGGCCACTCTTTTTTCGGGAATTTTATTAAGGAAGCGTCGGATCAGTTCATCGGTTAAAGAGCTTTTTCCGGAGCCGCCGGTTCCGGTAATCCCGACGACAGGGGCGGATTTTTCCAGTAATTTCACTTTTTCCATTACCGATTCAACGGACGCAGCTGTTTTCTGAAAGCTGACATGCTGTTCGGCAAGGGTGATCAGTTTGGAAACGGCGTTCACCTCGCCGGTTTGAAGTTTTTCGACATAGCCTTCCGCATCAAGAGCAGCCGTTGGAAAATCACATTCTTTTAACATGAGTTCAATCATGCCTTGAAGGCCATACATGCGTCCGTCCTCAGGCGAAAAAATTTTTGCAATTCCATATTCGTGTAGTTCCTTAATTTCACGCGGAATAATGACACCGCCTCCGCCTCCGTATATGCGAATGTGGGAAGCACATTTTTTTTTTAACAAATCATACATATACTTAAAGTATTCGACATGTCCACCCTGGTAAGAGGAAACCGCAATTCCTTGGACATCTTCCTGGATAGCTGCATTCACTACTTCTTCGACAGACCGGTTATGGCCAAGGTGGATGACTTCTGCTCCGCCCGCTTGCAGAAGCCTTCGCATAATATTAATGGAGGCGTCGTGCCCATCAAATAAACTCGAGGCAGTAACAAAACGAATATGATGCTTTGGCTTATACACGCTTCTCTACCCCCGTTCGTTTAAGGTGATCCCTTTAAAAAGCAATTCCGTTTGCAATTCAATGTATTCTTCAAGACTGTAAATTTGTTGAAGCGCCCAGCGGCGGAATCCCCACATCTGCCCCTGAACGAAAATATTGTGGGCAATCATTTGCACCTGCTGTTTTGCCAGTACCAGTTCCCCGTTTTCCACACATCGATTAATGACATCTTCAAACATGCCGACCATTTCAATTTCTTTTTTCAGCACATATGGAAGCGCATCTTTTGAGAGTGATTTCGCTTCCTGGTACATAACAAGCACTTCATCCTGCATTTCATCCATTACCCGAAAGTAATTGGCAATGCCGCGCTTTAAGCTTTCAAGTGTACCCTGTTTCGTATCAAGGTCTTTTTGAAGGCGCTCCCGCACTTGATCATAAATGCTGTCGCAGACAAGGTATAACACATCTTCCTTCGTCCGAATGTATTCATATAGCGTACCGATGCTGAATCCGGCTGCTTTCGCTATCTCCCTTGTTGTTGTGCGGTGAAACCCTTTTTGTTTAAAAAGGGTTACAGCACCTTTAATCATTTGATTGCGTCGTTTATTGACAAGGCTCTCATCTTTGACAGAAGCATGCACTTCACGTTTTTCCATTGTATGTTTACCGCCTTTGCAAAACACTTTTTAAAAACTATTTCGTCAGCATCCGGGAAATAACAAGACGCTGAATTTCCTGGGTTCCTTCGTATATTTGTGTAATCTTCGCATCACGCATAAAGCGTTCGACCGGATAATCCTTCGTATATCCATATCCGCCAAAGACTTGGACTGCTTCGGTTGTCACTTTCATCGCCGTATCGCCCGCAAACAGCTTTGACATCGCCGATTCTTTTCCATATGGAAGGCCGGCGGACTCAAGCCATGCCGCCTGATAGGTTAATAGTCTTGCCGCTTCAACGCTCGTTGCCATATCGGCCAGCTTGAAAGCGATCCCTTGCTGGGCGGCAATCGGACGGCCGAACTGATGGCGCTCTTTCGCATACTCAATAGCAGCATCCAATGCTCCCTGGGCAATGCCGACTGCTTGGGCTGCGATGCCGTTGCGGCCGCCGTCAAGGGTCATCATCGCGATTTTGAAGCCTTCTCCTTCCTGGCCGAGAAGGTTTTCTTTCGGAACTTTGCAATCTTCAAAAATAATCTCGGTTGTTGGGGACGAACGGATTCCGAGTTTCTTTTCTTTTTTGCCGACTGAAAAGCCGGGGAAGTCTTTTTCAATGATAAAAGCGCTTGTTCCTTTATGTTTCATTGATGGATCGGTAAGGGCAAAGACGACATATATATCTGCTATCCCGCCGTTTGTTATAAAAATTTTTGAACCATTTAATACGTAATGGTCCCCTTCAAGACGGGCCGCAGTTTTCATTGCACCGGCATCGGAACCGCTTCCGGGCTCTGTCAGACCGTAAGCGCCGATTTTTTCTCCTTGTGCCATTGGCCGCAAGTATTTTTGTTTTTGCTCTTCAGTGCCAAATTTGTAAATCGGCCAGCATGCAAGGGAAGTGTGGGCAGATAATGTGACACCTGTTGAAGCGCAGACCCTTGATAATTCTTCCACTGCAATGCAATACGCCAAATAATCGCTTCCGATTCCGCCGTATTCTTCCGGCCACGGAATTCCGGTTAAGCCGAGCTCGGCCATTTTATCAAAAATCTCCCGGTCAAACCGTTCTTCTTCATCCCGTTCGGCCGCTGTCGGCGCTACTTCATTTTTGGCAAAATCGCGGACCATTTTTCGAATCATTTCATGTTCTTCCGTAAGTTGAAAGTTCATGTCCTTATCCCCCGTTTCCTGTTTTACAGCTGTTTGCTGATAACAAGCCGCTGAATCTCGCTTGTTCCTTCATATATCTCCGTTATTTTGGCATCACGGAAATACCGTTCAACAGGATAATCTTCCGTATAGCCGTAGCCGCCAAAAATTTGAATCGCTTCCGTTGCTGCTTCAACTGCTGTTTTTGATGCAAACAGCTTCGCCATTGAAGCTTCTTTTCTGCATTTTATCCCTTTCTGCCTTAAGTTAGCTGCCCGATAGATTAACAGTTTTGCAGCTTCAACATTTGTTGCCATATCTGCAAGCTTAAAAGCAATGCCTTGCTGGGCGGCAATCGGACGGCCGAACTGGTGCCGCTCTTTTGCATAGCCTGCTGCGGCCTCGAGTGCGGCTTCTGCAATTCCTAGTGCCTGGGCCGCAATGCTGATCCTGCCGGCATCAAGGTTTGCCATTGCAATTTTAAAGCCCTCGCCTTCTTTTCCAAGCAGGTTTTTTGCGGAAATGCGCATATCTTCAAATGTCAGTTGAACGGTTCTTGAACCGTGGAGCCCCATTTTATGTTCGTCTTTGCCGACAATAAATCCGGGTGCCCCTTTTTCAACAATAAACGCAGAGATGCCTTTCTTGCCTGCCTCAAGGTTGGTTGATGCAAACACGATATAAACATCTGCTTCGCCGCCATTTGTAATAAAAACTTTTGACCCGTTGATAATATAGTCGTCTCCATTTTTCACTGCTCTGGACTTGAGGCTTGCGGCATCGGAGCCCGCGCCCGTTTCTGTAAGGCAAAATGCCCCTAAATATTCGCCTGAAGCCAATTTCGGCACATACGTTTGCTTTTGTTCTTCCGTTCCGAAATAAAGGATGGGATTTGTGCAGACAGACGTGTGGACGGACAGGATGACACCTACGGCTGCGCTTACTTTTGACAGTTCTTGAATGGCAATTATATAGGATGTAAAATCCATATCCGCACCGCCGTATTGTTCCGGCACAGGTATGCCCATTAAACCAAGTTCACCCATTTTTTTGAGGATGCAGCGCGGGAATTCTCCTTTTTCCATGTTTTTAACAAATGGCGCAATTTCGCTTTGGGCAAAATCACAGACCATTTTTCTAATCATTTCTTGCTCTTCCGTAAATCTCAGGTTCATATTTTGATCCTCCTGATGCAGAAAAACATTCATTTGCCATTCCGTCAGAACGTAAAGGAAACTTTCCTCAGATGTTATTCGTATACATAAAAGCCGCGGCCTGTTTTCTTGCCGAGCAAGCCTGCTTTTACATATTTCCGAAGCAGCGGACAAGGCCGGTATTTATCGTCTCCAAATCCTACGTGGAGAGTTTCCATAATATACAGGCACGTATCAAGGCCAATGAAATCAGCAAGCGCAAGCGGCCCCATCGGGTGATTCATGCCCAGTTTCATCACTTCATCAATTGCTTCTTTTGTTGCTATTCCTTCGTACAATGTATAAATCGCTTCGTTGATCATCGGCATCAGCACACGGTTGGAAACAAATCCCGGAAAGTCATTTACTTCTACCGGCACTTTATTTAACGTTTTCGTAATGTCTTCAATTGTTTGATAAACCTTATCCGCTGTCGCCAGCCCACGGATAATTTCAACAAGCTTCATAACCGGCACAGGGTTCATGAAATGCATGCCGATCACTTTTTCCGGCCTTTTCGTCGCCGCGGCAATTTCCGTTATTGGGAGCGATGATGTATTGCTCGCAAGAATTGCGTGTTCTTGGGCGATCTTATCCAGCTGGGCAAAGATTTTCGTCTTGATTTCCAAGTTCTCCACTGCCGCTTCGATTACAAGATCCGCATCTTTCGCATCGTGAAGGTCTGTGGAAACTTGAATGCTTCCAAGCATCTCTTCTTTTTGTTTATTGGACATGCGGCCTTTTTCCACTTGGCGGGAAAGGTTTTTATTGATCACCCTAAAGCCCCGCTCGACAAATTCCGGTTTTACATCATTTAAAATGACGCTGTAGCCTGATTGGGCGCATACTTGGGCAATTCCGGAGCCCATCTGGCCTGCACCGACAACCATGATTTTTTTTACATTCACTGTTTTTCCCCCTCTAAAAGCAAACCTTTGACACTCCTAAAATCGATTCCGGCATCGCTTTTGTTCATTGCTGCTTCGGAACTTCGATCATCACAGCGTCACCCTGGCCGCCGCCCGAGCAAATGGCTGCGATTCCGATTCCTCCGCCGCGGCGTTTCAGCTCATGCATCAATGTGATAATGATGCGGGCTCCGCTGGCGCCAATCGGATGGCCGAGCGCAATTGCACCGCCGTTTACATTTATTTTTTCAGGATCGACATCTGCAATTTTTCCGCTTGCAAGAGCAACAGCTGCAAACGCTTCATTGATTTCAAATAAATCAATATCCTCTATCAATTTTCCGGTTTTCTTTAGCAATTGTTGAATGACAAGACCGGGTGTTTTCGGAAAATCCTTCGCTTCCACCGCAACAGCTGCATGTCCCAAAATATAAGCTTCCGGCTTTCTGCCTTCACGCTCGGCCCGTTCTTCGCTCATCAACACTAAAGCTGCCGCCCCGTCATTGATTCCGGGTGCATTCCCTGCTGTAATCGTTCCGTCAAAATCGAAAACAGGCGCGAGCTTTGCCAGTTTTTCTAAAGAGGTGTCCCTTCTTGGAGACTCGTCGTTTTGCACAATCACAGGTTCGCCTTTTCTTTGGGGAACTTCTACCGGAACAATTTCCTCAGCCAGCTTTCCGGATTCGATTGCGGCAATCGCGCGTTCATGGCTCCTGCAGGCCCATTGATCCTGTTCCTCGCGGCTGATTTCCATTTCTTTCGCCGTGCTGTTTCCGTAAGTTCCCATATGAACGCCGGTAAAGCTGCATGTGAGGCCGTCATGAATCATCAAATCCTTTATGGCAGAATCACCCATCCTGAATCCCCAGCGAGCTTTCGGCAATAAATAAGGAGCGCTGCTCATCGATTCCATGCCTCCGGCAACAATCAGTTCCTCATCACCGGCGCGGATCATTTGGTCCGCAAGGGTAACGCTCCTCATTCCCGATGCACAAACTTTATTAATTGTCTCCGTTTTTACTTCCCATGGAATTCCTGCATAGCGGGCCGCCTGTCTGGATGGGATCTGCCCCTGCCCTCCTTGCAAAACGGTTCCCATAATGACTTCATCCACCTCTTCCGGGTTCACGTTTGCCCGTTTCAGCGCTTCTTTAATGGCAATTCCCCCAAGTTCAGAAGCTTTGAGGCTGCTCAAGCTCCCGCCCAATTTTCCAAAAGGTGTCCGGACTCCGCTTAAAATGACGGTTTTTCCCATTCCATTCTTCTCCTTTTTATTTACTTATTATTTTAAATAATCAAAAAACTGCAAACAAAAAAACTCATTTATTCATGATTGATGTATTCTAAATACCGCGCGGTTTGGCGACTGAACGCTCGCTCAATTAATGCGGAAAGAAAAACGGCGAATTGAAAGCGTTTACCTAAACTCTATTTTACTGCAAGAAAAGTAAAAATTGAAACACTTTTCGAAAAAATTAATAATATGTGATTCAATTTCTACTGAGAAATTAAATAGATTTTTTATAATACAAGGGTTTGTTTTTCCCCGATCACTGCCTTTTCCAAGAGTTCTGCCACGTCATACGTATGAACGGTTTCTTCCACTTCTTTCGCTTTCGTTCCATCTGACAGCATAGTCAGACAGTACGGACAGCCGGAGCTGATAACAGAAGGATTAACTGCTAAAGCCTGCTCTGTACGCGCGACATTGATTCGATGGCCTGTTTTTTCTTCCATCCACATTAAGCCTCCGCCGGCACCGCAGCACATGCCTGTTTCACGGTTGCGCTCCATTTCCACAAGTTTCACGCCCGGAATGGATTTTAAAATTTCCCGCGGCGGATCGTACACGTCATTATATCGGCCTAAATAACAGGAATCGTGGAATGTGATTGTTTCATTGACTGCATATTTCGGTACAAGCTTTCCTTCTTTTACGAGTTTTGCGAGCAGTTCCGTATGGTGGTAAATTTCCGCTTTAAGCCCGAAATCAGGGTACTCATTCTTAAAAATGTTGTAGGCATGCGGGTCGATCGTAACAATCTTTTTCACTTCATTCTTTTCAAATTCTTCAATATTTTTCGCCGCAAGCTCCTGGAATAAGAATTCATTTCCCAAGCGCCGCGGCGTATCGCCTGAGTTCTTTTCCTTATTGCCGAGGATGGCAAATTTTACACCTGCTTCATTTAACAGTTTGGCAAAAGAAAGAGCAATCTTCCGGCTTCTGTTATCGTACGATCCCATCGAGCCGACCCAGAATAAGTACTCAAACTCTTCCCCTTGTTTTTTCAACTCTTTTACCGTAGGAATATAAACATCTTCGCGGGCTTCACGCCAGTCTTCGCGCTCTTTGCGGTTTAGCCCCCAAGGATTGCCTTGGCGTTCAATGTTTGTCATGGCGCGCTGTGCATCTGCATCCATTTTTCCTTCGGTTAAAACTAGGTAGCGGCGAAGGTCAATGATTTTATCAACATGCTCATTCATGACGGGACACTGGTCTTCACAGTTCCGGCAAGTAGTACATGCCCATATTTCCTCTTCCGTAATGACATCGCCGATCAAGCTTGAATTGTAAGCTAACCCGGCTGCCGATTCTTCTGCACCTTTTCCGGCTGCCGCAAGCGCCAGCTGATTTCCTTGTGTATGCTTAAACGCAAATGCCGGCACCCACGGCTGCTTTGAAGTAACAGCTGCCCCATAATTTGTTAAGTGATCGCGGAGTTTTACAATCAGATCCATTGGGGAAAGCATTTTTCCAGTTCCGGTCGCCGGACACATATTTGTACAACGCCCGCATTCCACACAGGCGTAGAAATCAATCATTTGAAGCCGGGTAAAATCTGCAATTTTTCCTACTCCGAATGACTCTTGAGATTCGTCTTCAAAATCGATTTTTGTCAATTTTCCTTTTTTATCAAGGCGGTCAAAATAAACGTTTACGGGCCCTGCAATCAAGTGGGCATGCTTTGATTGCGGCACATATACGAGGAATGCAAGCAAGAATAATAAATGAACCCACCAGGCGATATAAAATAAAACAGCCGCACCTGTTTCTCCTGCCCACGAAAAGGCTTGGGCTATGGTCGAAGCAACCGGCTCCGTCCAGCTCGGCTCATGTCCGTTCCAAATGATGCTCATGCCGTTGCCAAATAAAACAGAAAGCATTAATCCGCTGATAAACAGCAATACGATACCTGATTTAAATCCTCTTTTCAGACGAACTAACTTTTCAATGTAGCGGCGGTAAAAAGCCCATAAAACCGCTGCTAAAATGATGAGCGTTACGATTTCCTGAAAAAATGTAAAACCGGAATACAGAGGCCCGAGCGGCAAATGGGAACCCGGCTTTAATCCTTTCCAAATAAAATCAATTGCTCCGAATTGGACAAGTATAAATCCATAAAAAAACATGACATGGATGGCCCCGCTTTTTTTATCTTTCAAAAGCTTTTTTTGACCGAATACATTCACCAAGATATTTTTAAGACGTTCCTTCACGCGGTTGTCAAATTCCGTCTTTTTTCCGAACTTAATGAATGCAATTCTTGTCTTCACCACGTATACAAACAAACCGGCAGCGTAAGCGGTTACAAGAAAAAAAGCAATAAGGTTCACCCATAACAATGGGGTCATTATGTGCAACGCTCCTTCCATCGGAAATTCATTAAATTTTATTGTTTTAAATTTTCAGAATACATTTATAGTTCCATTATATAATGAATGAGCATTCAGTCAACCATTTTTTAAAACTTCGGCTCGATTCAAAAATGAAAAGAAAATCGTAATAGAGGAACGATTTTCGGCAACAATAAGAGATATGAATTGAGGTGGAGATTCTATTGACTTTTATCATCATTCTTATTCTTTTGATCATCGTCTTATGGCTGGCTATTGATTATACACTAGGAAGAAAAAAGCACTTTTCTCAGTTAGAACGGAGAACTTTGCCGATACGCGAAAGCAATTTTCAAATTTTTACAAATGGACCCGAGCTTTTTCATGATTTATTTTCAGAATTGAAAGCTGCCAAACAGCATATTCATATTTTATTTTACATTGTGAAAAATGATCAATTCAGCCAAGAGTTTCTCTCCATTTTAAAAGAAAAGGCGAAAGCGGGCGTGGAAATCCGGCTTCTTCTTGACTGGGTCGGAAGCTTGAAAATCTCCCGAAAAACAATACGTGATTTAAAATCAGCAGGAGTTAATTTTTCCTTTAGCCAAGTTCCAAAACTGCCCTTCCTTTTTTATTCTTCGCAGGTTAGAAACCACCGGAAAATTACTGTAATCGATGGAAAAATTGGTTATATGGGCGGTTTTAATATCGGAAACGAATACATTAATAAAGATCCGAAGTTGAACCCGTGGCGGGATTATCACTTAAAGATGACTGGCGAGGGAGTTCATGACCTGCAAAGGGAATTATTATTTGACTGGCGCGAGGCTGCAAAGACAGATTTGCTGCATAATACTGCCTATTTCCCTAACCTTTCGAAGGGCCGGATTCGCCATCAGATTTTTCCGTATGAAGGTTTCTTTCTTGAAGAAACCTATTCTGCGCTTATTCGAAAGGCGGAATCATCCATCATTATCGGATCGCCTTATTTTATTCCGAGCCAGCAGCTGTTCAACGATTTGAGAAATGCTTTAAAAAGAGGGATCACTGTAACGATTCTTGTCCCGTTTAAATCGGACCATTTGCTTGTAAAGGAAGCGTCTTATATCTATTTTAGGAGGTTGATTAAGGAAGGAGCAGAGGTCTATGAATATATGAAAGGGTTCTATCACGCGAAAGTCATTATCATTGATGATTGTATTTGTGATATTGGAACTGCAAATTTTGACAAACGAAGCCTTTTTTTAAATAATGAAATAAATTGTTATGTATTTGACAAAGTTTTTATCGGCGAGGTAAAAGCAATCTTGCAAAAGGATATCCAAGATGCGAAAAAAATGGAGTTAAGCGATTTGTACAATATCGGGTTATGGGGAAAAATAAAAGAAATGGCAGCAAAGTTGATTTCTCATTTTTTATAATACTTTTGAGGGCGGGCCCGAAGAGTTTGGATCCGCCCTTTGTATATTTCGTCATCGTTTTTGATACCGAAATGGATTCTCCGGTAATTGCGTTTGGACCCACCCTTTGTATATTTCGTAAGCCCCCGCTGATAGAAGTTTTACTTAATAAAATTCACCAGCCAAGGAGTTATCAGTTCAAAGGCTTTAAAACCAAGATAAATGCCGATAATGCCCATCACACCTGCCAGTGCAGGCGGCGCCGGAATCGGAAGCTTGAATAAGGCAAAGATAAAACCGACTGCAAAGCCTGTAATTAATGATAAAATAACGATTTTCACGGTTACCTCCTTGATTAGACAATCTACTGTTATATTTACCAAAAAATCTGTTTTAAGAATTATCTTAGATTTTTCCAATTTTTTCGCGGTTTTACGGAAAATGTGATGACAGTCATTAGAAAAGAAACTATCTCAAACCTCCATGGCATATCAGCAACCGCAATGAATGAAGATGTTTCGACCTTTGACCTGCAATTTATTAATGAAATTAGCGGATCAAAGGTCGTTGCTTTTTTTGCTTTTTACCGGACATTTTCGTATAAAAAGCCTAAGGGTCAGACCCCTAAATGCACATGGGGTCAGACCCTTTATGAGACAGCCTCTTTATTGTGCTTGGCTTTACATTTTTTCAGGTGCGGAAACGCCGATTAAACCAAGAGCATTTTTCAACGTAATCTGAACTGCTTTGACAAGTGCAAGGCGCGCTTTTGTTGTTGTTTCATTTTCCGGATCAAGTACTTTTTCCGCGTTATAGAAGCTGTGGAATGCGGAAGCGAGATCAAAAATATAGTTGGTAATCCGATGCGGCATCCTCTTTTGGGCGGCTTCTCCAACGGCTTGCGGAAATTCGCCGAGCTTTTTCAACAGATCTGTTTCTTTTTCAGACTGAATAACAGAAAAATCTGCATTCCGGTCAATTGTTAATCCTTGTTCTTCTCCCTGGCGCAGAATACTGCAAATTCGGGCATGCGCATATTGAGCATAATAAACCGGGTTTTCATTCGATTGTGAAACAGCTAAATCCAAATCAAAATCCATATGAGTATCCGAGCTTCTCATCGCAAAGAAATAGCGCACAGCATCAAGGCCTACTTCTTCAACAAGTTCACGCATTGTAACTGCTTTTCCTGTCCGTTTACTCATTTTCATTTTTTCACCGTTCTTGTATAGGTGAACGAGCTGAATGATTTCCACTTCAAGAGCGTCGCGGTCATAGCCGAGCGCCTCAATGGCGGCTTTCATGCGCGGAATATAGCCGTGATGGTCCGCACCCCAGATGTTAATCAATTTTTCAAATCCGCGCTCAAGTTTATCTTTATGGTAAGCGATATCGGGAGTTAAATACGTGTACGAGCCGTCCTGTTTGATTAATACTCTGTCTTTGTCATCGCCAAGTTCTGTCGAACGGAACCATGCAGCTCCATCCTTTTCATAAATATGGCCGTTGTTTTTAAGCACTTTAAGAGCTTCATCAATTTTTCCGTTATGGTAAAGAGAAGTTTCCGAATACCATACATCAAATTTTACGCGGAAATTCTCTAAATCCTTTTTTAATTTCTCCATTTCGTACTTCAATCCGTATTCGCGGAAAAAGTCAAAACGCTCTTTTTCATCGGCATTTACATACATGTCTCCGAACTCTTCAGCTAATTTTTTGCCAATTTCAACAATGTCCTCGCCATAGTAGCCGTCTTCCGGCATTTCTTTTTCAATTCCAAGAGCCTGGAAGTAGCGGGCTTCAACCGAACGGGCCAGATTGTTAATTTGATTTCCGGCATCATTAATATAATATTCACGGGAAACGTTAAACCCTGCTTTGTCTAAAATATTGCACAAAGAATCCCCGACCGCTGCACCGCGGGCATGGCCTAAGTGAAGGTCGCCCGTCGGATTGGCCGAAACAAACTCGACCAGAATCTTTTGATTTCCGCCGACTGTTGTTTCTCCATAAGCATCGCCTTTGTCAAGGATCGTTGGAATCAAGTCTGTCAAATAGCTATTATTCATGTAAAAATTAATAAAACCCGGCCCGGCAATCTCGATTTTTTCGATCGATGCTTTTGAACGGTCAAATTGGGAAACTAATTGTTCCGCTATCATTCTCGGCGCTTTTTTTGCAATCCGGGCAAGCTGCATCGCCATGTTAGTAGAATAGTCGCCATGGGATTTTTCCTTCGGCACTTCTAAAATGACATCAGGGATCTCGTCAGCAGCAGCCAGATTTGCTTTCAATACAGCAGCTTTGATTTCTTCCTTTAATTTGCTTTGGACTTGCTCGACTATGTTCATTTTTCATTCCTCCTCATATCGGATTGTCATATGATATGTACCCGCGTCTTGGCCTTGCATCTGCAAATCGTAAACAATCTCAAGGAAACCGGTATTTTTATATATTCTTTTTGTAGAAGCAGAAGTTTGCAGGACCCCATAAGGCGTTTCGTATGTTCCAGCTAACGTTTTTTGTTCTTGAAACCTCATTCTCATTTTAACAGCTCCGCTTCTTAAAATGAGGACTTCCTGTCCGGATATTTTTACGGTAGTGTTAATTCGGCCATCTTCCAATACTTCTTCATATTGCAAAAAGGAGCTTTCGCCTTTTTGATAATATCGCCCAAATGTAATAAATTCAAAAGTTTCTTTATTTCCATCTTGGTGAATTTCAGTTTTTATCTTAATTTTAACAGGCATTTGTTCCGCTGGACGAAGCGACAACGGCAACACTTCCTTTTAACAAATTGGGGCCAGGCCCTTGTCATATATTAACGCTTTAAAGCATTGAGGGTCTGGCCCTCATTACGTTACCGCTTTAAAGCAGTGCGGGCCAGACCCTCGTTTTATTTTATCCAGCCTAGTATCATTTCTCTTAGTAGCTTGCTTGCTGTATTGGCTGTTTGTTCAGAGGGGTCGTAAATAGGGGCGACTTCCACGAGGTCTGCGCCTACTACTTTTACATCTGAATGAGCAATTTCATGAATGGAAGCGAGCAGCTCACTTGAGGTAATGCCCCCGGCATCAACTGTTCCTGTTCCCGGAGCATGAGCCGGGTCGAGGACGTCAATATCGATCGTGACATATACAGGGCGGCCGGCAAGTTTCGGCAATATTTCTTTTAAAGGCTTATGAACTTCAAATTTAGAAATGTGCAGCCCTACTTGTTTTGCCCATTCGAACTCTTCTTTCATTCCGGAACGAATCCCGAATGAAAAAATGTTTGTCGGACCGATTAAATCCGCTGCTTTCCGAATCGGCGTAGAGTGGGAAAGCGGTTCCCCTTCATAATGTTCACGCAAGTCGGTATGGGCATCCATATGAATAACCGCCAGATCGGGATACTTTTTGTACATGGCTTTGATAACGGGCCAGGAAACTAAATGCTCTCCGCCCATCCCTAATGGAAACTTGCCATCTGCCAGTAATTTATCAACAAATTCTTCGATAAGGTCAAGGCTTTTCTGAGCGTTACCAAAAGGAAGCGGGATATCGCCGGCATCAAAATATTTTACCTCTTCCAGTTCCCTGTCTACATATGGGCTGTATTCTTCAAGGCCAATCGATACTTCCCGAATGCGCGCAGGACCGAACCGGGATCCGGGCCGGTAGCTGACCGTCCAGTCCATTGGCATTCCATATAACACAGCCTCGCTCTCCTCATAGCTCGGATGGCTCTTAATAAACACATTACCTGAATAAGCTTCATCAAAACGCATTGTTCACCCTCCTAAACAGTCCGGGGCCAGGCCCCTATCAGATATTAACGCTTTAAAGTGATGAGGGCCTGACCCCCGCCGCATTAAAGTATTGCAGAGATGTACCCGAGTCCGATTTATTATTTTGTTAAGTCGCTGACGAATTTTGGCAGTACGAATGCCGCTTTATGGAGTTCTTTTGTGTAGTATTTCGTGTCAATGTCATGGAAGCGGTCTTCGCTTACTTCTAAAGGATCATATTTTTTAGATCCAAGCGTGAATGCCCACATGCCGCTTGGGTATGTTGGAATGTTGGCAATATATAGGCGTGTAATCGGGAAAATTTCTTTCACATCCTTTTGCACATTGCGGATTAAATCCGCTTTAAACCATGGGTTGTCAGACTGGGCTACAAAAAGACCATCTTCTTTTAACGCTTTTGAAATTCCCGCATAGAAACCTTTTGTGAACAAATTCACTGCAGGTCCAACAGGTTCAGTCGAATCGACCATAATCACATCGTATTCATTTTCACTGTTGGCAATGTGCATAAAACCGTCATCCACTTTCACTTCAACGCGCTCATCATCAAGCTTTCCGGCAATCTCAGGCAAGTATTTCTTTGAATACTCAATTACTTTGCCGTCAATTTCAACAAGCGTCGCTTTTTTCACGCTCGGATGTTTTAGCACTTCACGGATTACCCCGCCATCGCCGCCGCCAACAACGAGGATGTTCTTAGGGTTTGGATGCGTGAAAAGAGGAACGTGGGCCACCATTTCATGGTAAACAAACTCATCTCTAATAGATGTCATCACCATTCCGTCCAACAGCAGCATGTTGCCCCATTCTTCTGTTTCAACCATATCAAGCTTTTGGAATTCTGTTTGTTCTGTATGTAATGTTCGATTTACCTTCATCGTTATTCCGAAGTTTTCTGTTTGTTTTTCAGTAAACCAAAGTCCCATTTTGCATTCTTCCTTTCATCTATTGAATGGCTATTTCTACGTCTAGTTTCTTCTTAATCTTTCCCCAACATGATAATTCCAAACATGAGAAAAAGTATAGTGGAATCTAGCAAAATTGCAAGAAAAAATTTGTTTTTTTCATAGAGAATGTTTAAAACTCCGCTGTTTTTTTCATACTGTGACTAAGGTATTTATTTTGTCTTGGTTACAAAGGAAAACAGTGGGGTGATTCAGATGGAAATTATTACGGATCAGCGCTTTCGCAAAACCATTAAATACTTTAGAGCCATAGTGATCCTAAGTTTAATAGGAATTGCCTTTATGCTGCTTATCCTTCTCGGCATTTTCGGTTATGCAAAGCTGCTGGGCCCCCCGCCCCTCGCTGTTCCGCAATCAACACTATACTATTCAGATGACGGAACCGTTATTGGAGAAAGCAACAGCGGCCAAAAACGATACTGGATTTCTCTTGATGAAATTTCGCCTTCTCTTGTTGAAGCGACTATTTCAATCGAAGATAAAAACTTTTATGATCATAACGGCTTTGATTTCAAGCGAATTGCCGGTGCCGCTCTAGCTGATATGAAAGCGATGGCAAAAGTGCAGGGCGCGAGTACAATCACTCAGCAGTATGCCAGAAACCTCTTTCTTGAACATGAAAAAACTTGGAAGAGAAAGCTGCTTGAAGCGTTTTATACAATCCGGCTCGAAATGAATTATTCCAAAAAAGAGATTTTGGAAGGATATTTGAACACGATTTATTATGGAAATGGCGCATATGGTGCTCAAGCAGCCAGCCAATATTATTTTGGAAAAAACAGTAATGAATTATCCGTTGCAGAGGCTTCGATGCTGGCGGGAATTCCAAAAGGACCGGGAATTTACTCACCTCTTGCCAATTATGAAAAAGCGAAACAGCGGCAAAAAGTTGTGCTGAAATCAATGGTCGAGAACAAATATATCAGTTCAGCCAAAGCAGACGAAGCTGCACTCGAACCATTGGATCTTAACGGAAAACATCTTCATACAAAAACAGAATTGGCGCCTTATTTCCAAGACGCCGTTCGGAATGCTTTAAAAACAAGATTACATCTTGATGACCGGACGATTGCTCTCGGCGGCCTGAGGGTCTATACAACACTTGATCTGGACCAGCAGAAAAAAGCAGAAGAAACCATCGAAAAATTGATTTCAAAAGATTCGGAAATTCAAGTCGGCCTCGTGTCGATGAATCCGAAAAACGGGCACGTAAAAGCTATGGTCGGAGGGCGAAATTATGAACAAAGCCCTTTCAACAGGGCAGTTCAAGCAGTTCGGCAGCCGGGATCAACAATAAAACCGATTTTGTATTATGCGGCCCTTGAAAATGGGTTTACTCCTTCAACATTAATGAGAAGCGAGCAAACAACTTTTCGCTTTGAAGATGGAAGGCCTGACTACACACCTCATAATTTTAACAACCAATATGCGAATTCCGACATTACAATGGCCCAGGCACTCGCTTTGTCAGACAATATTTATGCAGTAAAGACTCATTTATTTTTAGGCGAAAACTCCCTTGTGGAAAAAGCAAAGGAATTCGGCATTCATACAAAAATGTCAAAAGTGCCTTCTTTAGCTCTTGGAACTTCAGGTGTCCGTGTCATCGAAATGGCCAATGCATACAGTTTATTTGCAAACGGCGGCAAAAAGGTGGAACCTGTTTTGATCACCCGGGTAGAAAACCATCGCGGCGAAGTGATTTATGAGAAAAAAGAGAATTCAGAAACCGTTCTGCGCCCTGATCTTGCTTTTGTGATGACCCACATGATGACAGGGATGTTTGACACAAAACTGAATGGATATGCGAGCGTGACCGGAAGTACGATGATCAAAGATATGACCAGGCCATATGCAGGAAAATCCGGGTCGACAGAAACGGACAGCTGGATGGTCGGGTTTACCCCCCAGCTTGTTGCGGCAGTCTGGACAGGATTTGATAAAGGAAAGCCGCTCGAACGAACCGTTGATAAAATGTACGCAAAAAATATTTGGATTCATTTTATGGAAAATGCCTTAAAAGATAAGCCTGTAAAAACTTTTAAGGCACCCGACGGAGTGGTGGGTGTTTATATCAACCCGCAAAACGGCAAATTGGCAACGGACGATTGTCCTGTCAAAAGGTTTACCTACTTTGCTAAAGGAACCGAACCGATCGAATATTGCAACGTGCATCTTAAAGATTCCGACGGCTCCGGACCCGAAAAGAAAGAAAAAAAACACCCGACACCATGGTATAAAAGGATTTTTGACTAGTCATAAGAAATTGAAAAAGAGGCTGTCTCATAAGGATCTGACCCCTCCAACTTTTACAATATATAGAATGGTTTTATTAGTGATTGTCTATATATTGTATTGGAAGGGTCTGACCCTTTGCTCTTGAGACAGCCTCTTTTTCGTGTCCTAGTTTTACGTGTGTTCACGTTGAATATAAGTTTACTTTTTTTAACCAATTTGAGCAAGTAGGTTAAAAAGTTTGTTCGAAAATATGTCAAAATTCCGTCAAAAAATTTGTATATTTTTCTCAGTTCTCCTTCAAATCTTTCTTTAACTGTTCTGAAGAACGTTCCCACATGCCGCTGTCATGATTGCGCAAAAAGTCTGCCAATACCGCTTTTGATTTATCATCCATATGATCAACGATAATATGGCGTTTGATTGATTTATCTAGACGGTTTACATGCTCTGGAAGCAATTTATAGCCTCTCTTTATTTCTCTGTCAACGGTCATTTCACAAGCAGTTACGCCTGCATAATAGGGCCCTTCTTCTTTTCTGTCAATGGTTACCCAGACAAGCCAATACGCCTTTCCATTTGGAACAGCTTCCCGGTCAGGAAGGAACTTTATCCCTTTTTCAACCGCACTTCTGGCATGCATTGCTCCGACATCAACCACGGCTTCTCCGGCCTCGACATCAATAATTACCGGTGATACATTTTCAAGGCTGAGCGCGCCGGTTCCGAATCCGCCATGGCCGTCAGTCGGATCATTTTTGATTATATTAAAACCGATGCTCTTTTTCTTTTTTTCTTCCACTGGTCTTTCCTCCTTGTAAAACATCCTTACATTTATTCTACCCCATAAACAACTGGTAGAAAAAATAGTTAAATCCGTTTAAAAGTACAGGCAAGACAGTATTGAAGATGGGCTGTATCGTATATTCATTGAGAGGAGTAATGACAAGTATTAAAAATATTAATGAGCCGTAAGCCTCAAACTGCGTCATTTTTACACGAATGTCCGCGGGAGCCAAATCTTCGAGAATCCGGAATCCGTCAAGGGGAGGAAACGGCAAAAGATTAAAAACAAAAAGCACGAAATTCAATTGAATGAAGATATTGAGAAACTTCGGTACAAATTCCGGGATTTCTGCTGAAAGCCCCGCTCCTGCAAGCGAATACCATATAATATATCCAATCGCACCTAAAAACAAGTTGCTGAGCGGCCCTGCAACAGAAATAAGAATTCCGGCAAGACGAGGATTTTTAAAATAAAAGCGGTTAACAGGAACAGGTCTTGCCCAGCCAAAACCGGCAATAAAAATCAAAATTGTCCCGATCGGATCCAAATGCTGAATCGGATTCAACGTCAATCTTCCTTGTTTTTGTGCGGTCGGATCCCCGAATTTATAAGCAACATACGCATGGGCAAACTCATGCAGCGTAAATGCAATCATTAACGTTATAGCAACATACGGGATTTTCTCGAATGAAAAAGCTAAAAATTGTTCCACTTCCCCGGCTCCTTTGTTCCTAAAATTTATATGTTTCAAGTATACATGAACAAATCGCAGTTGTGAAAAATGGAGACGTGAAAAATCTTGCACTTTTCTTAAAAATATGAAAAACTACTTCTAGAATGAGATGGACAAGGAGGTATTCACATGCCATATGTAACAGTAAAAATGCTGGAAGGGCGCTCTGAAGAGCAAAAGAAAGCGCTCGTTGAAAAAGTAACCGAAGCCGTCAGCGAAACAACCGGTGCTTCTAAAGAAAAAATTGTTGTTTTTATTGAAGAAATGTCAAGAAACCACTACGCAGTTGCCGGAAAACGTCTGAGCGACGAATAATACAAAAAAGCTAAGCCCGGCTATTATTGGAGCTTAGCTTTTTGTTTTAGTTTCTCAATGTAGGAGTAAGCTTCTTCAATTTCGTCTTCTGTATAGCGCTGCTTGCTTTTCAGCGTGTATATTTTCTCGCGGACTTCCTCTTTTGTTAAATTATCAAAATATAAGACGGTCGAAACAAGCTCTAAAAACCTGGCACTTTTACTGTTCATATCTGTTAAGCAGTCTTCTAAAAAAGGTATTTCAATCTCATTTAAACTCAAAAACTCTTTGCCTGACTCTGTCAGTGTGTAGCGATATTGATAATACCCGCCTTTTTTCTCTTTTACTTCATTCAAAAATCCCATATTGCAAAGTTCTTCGACTCTTAAAGTTAATTCTTCAGAATATGGACCGTAGAAGTGAAATTGAAATCTTTCTTGAAAAGGAAAGGCAATTTTTTTCGCAATGTAAATAATTTTTTGCAGCTTTTTCCGTCCAATTATTTCCCTTGATGCTGCAACAGCGTACATGATTTTTGCATGGTCTTTTAACAAAACTCGTCATCTCCTACTACGTTTAATACCGCTTGTTGGTAATAATTGGCGTGTTGCTAAATCTCCAAAAGCGTACGAATTTGCTTCTTAATGTTTCTCTTTGTACGATCGTCATGAATGAAGTCAGCCGGATAATAAAGCTTGTGGTCTGTTCTTCGTTTTCCTGAAATGGCATCGACAATCTCCGATTCTCTGGACAGCTCCCGAATGTCTCCGTTTTTCATCAACAAATGGATCGGCAGCCTTTCTTCTTCCTCTCCCGGACGGTAAAAATCATATGGCAAATCGGACGAGGAATCGACGACAAGATAATATTCCGGATCCAATCCTGCTTTTGCAAACAGAGCTGACAGTTCCGCCAATTTCTTGTACTCTTTTGCCGGATCAAACTCAACATACTTAAATAAATTCCGGTTCATAAACCTTCGGCATAAATCGCTTAAAATCGAATCTTTTTCATCCTGCCAAATTTGAAAATAGTATTGGAATACTGCTTCATCCATCTTTAAATAATCTTGCAATGTACAATTTCCCTCAAACAATGAATAAAAATGGACAGGGGGCAGTGAAAAGGAATATGATTGCTCATAAAGATGTTTTGCCCGATGAAAGATTTTTGTCAAGATGACTTCAGCACTCCGGGTTACCGGGTGGAAATAAACCTGCCAGTACATTTGATACCTGCTCATTATGTAGTCTTCAACTGCATGCATGCCGCTATGTTTAATAACAACTTGATCTTCCCTCGGACGCATGACACGCAAAATCCGTTCCATGTCAAAATGCCCGTAGCTCACCCCTGTAAAATAAGCATCTCTCTGCAGATAATCCATCCTGTCTGCATCAATCTGGCTTGAAATTAAACTTACAACCAGTTTATTTTTATAAGTTTTTGCAATGACTTCCGCTACTTTTTTCGGAAAATCCTCAGATACTTTTGAGAGAATTTTATTAACTTCGGTATCTCCTAAAATAATTTTAAGGGTAAATTCTTCGTGGTCGAGGTTAAAAACTTTTTCAAACGAATGGGAGAATGGACCATGGCCAAGATCGTGGAGCAGACCCGCACATAATGACAGCAATCTCTCTTCTTTGTTCCATTCCGGCCGGCCGTCGAATACATCATCAACAATGCGCCGGATAATCTCGTAAACTCCGAGAGAATGTGTAAACCGGGTGTGCTCCGCTCCATGAAATGTAAGAAAAGTAGTTCCGAGCTGTTTAATTCTGCGGAGGCGCTGGAATTCTTTCGTGCCGATTAAATCCCAAATGACTCTATCACGAACATGAACATAACGGTGAACCGGATCTTTAAAAACTTTTTCTTCTCTTAATTTCTCAACCGAATAGTCCATTTTTTACCCTCTTCCTGAATATCCCGTTCTGCTTTTTTGCAAGATTTCTCCCTGAATTTTTCAAAAACAAGCGAACATGCTTATGACAATTTCGCATTTTTCTTTTTTCTGTGGAAAAGGGGCGGAGCTACGCTAACAAAAATAGAAAGGCCAACTTATCTTTAGCAAGATACTTGTTCAGCTTTGTAAATATTTAGAGCTTGGCTTCGCTCACACCGCCTTATTATGTTGGTTCTGTTTTATAATGAAAGCTATTTCCATGGTTTAAAACTCATGCTCGTTATCTATTATATCCCGTTTCTATCACCAATTCACCTCAATTTTTGGCAAATTTCGACGCATTTTTCGACAAAATCGCCATCGGAGTGGTGATAGAGTTTCAAAAAGCCTTTCTAAGGTATCGAGTAAGTGTCTAGGCAAAAGTTAGAGGGGCTTTTTGCTTTTAGAAACAGTCGGCCCCTCTTTTCCGTGCGCATCAAAATATTTCGCAGTGTAATGTTACCATTAAAATAGGTTGGTGAAAAATTTTTTTATTTTTTCAAAGAAAGAGATGCTCTCTTCCTTGTTGTTCGTGTTTGGCTTTTGTTCTGTAGTACCTTGCACCTGTACCGATTTAATAGGATCTGTTTTTAATATAAAACGAACTTCCCCTTTCGCGCCTTTTGGTTTACCGAGAAATGTATCGTATTGTTCCGCAGCCGTTTTTGATTGTTTTAAAACGGCTTCCCCTTCATACAGTTTATTTAATCCGGTAATCAGCCCATTCTTCATTTCAACCGTTCCGCCGGATAACTTCTCTATACCTGTTTTAAGATTTAGAGCACCTTTTTCCAGTTGATCCGCTGCAATCCCTAACTGTTCAACTCCACCTTTAGAACCTTTTAAGCCTTCTTCCATCTTATTTAGGCCGGGAAACGGTTGCCCTTGCAAATTTCCCCCTTCAGCAAGCATCGCAAGCATTTGTTGCTGGCCTTTTAGTCCTTGTATGAGAGCCTGTAAATTCGCATCCTGCGAATTCTTGGCAGCCATATTTTGAGCCAATGTCAGGAGTTGTCGGTTTGTATCAATCGACTGTTTCACAAGGCCCATATGAGCCTGATTTACCTGGTTTAATTGTCCAATCCCTTCTGAAAGCTGGTTTAAACCGCTCTTTACTTGACGGTTACCAGCGGCAAGTTGATTGGCGCCATCTCCCAATTGATCCAATGCAGAAGATATTTGCTGAACACCCTCTGCCAATTTTTCCAATTGTTCTTTGACTGGTACTTCCGGTACAGGAGGAAGCTTAGGTATCAGGGTAATAGAGATTGGTTCAAGTTCAATATCTGTTCCTTTCATTTCAAGGGTGATGGTCTCTTCCGGATTCGGTACAACCATCCAGGTCGCATTCATGGTTTTCCCCGTCATTACAGTCATTGCGTCGCCGACTTTCGTGTCAGTGAAATGTTCCGTCGGAATGTTGAGGGAAACAAGCGACAGGATCGGTGTGTACAGCTCTTTTTCTACCTGATGTTTTGCTCCCTTAAAGCCTGCAAATGATATGCTTTTCTTTTGTTGCAGCCGGTTCTTTAATGTAATCTCGATTTTTACTGAACCGCTTTTCCCGGCTAATGAAGAAGCATTCACTTTTTTCCCATTTAGGTAGTAGTTGATCGAGACGTCCACAGGAAGTGGTTGATTGGTGTTGCCGGAATAATAAATCGACCTTTCTCCTTTCACTTCTTCCGCATTCCAGATAATTTGTCGGTTTTGCACAACCGGTTTTTCCAATCCACTAATATTGCGAATATTTTTTAATTGCCCGAAATCAGTCACGGTGACATTTCCATTTCCTTTCATATGTAACCAATCTACAACAATCGTTTTTTTCACGGTTCCATCGGAATGGAGGAGTGTATAAACCGTTTCACGGTCAACCACATTATCGGGAGTCATAGCATAAGTACCGGTTGCAGACGAAAAAATGAGGGCGGCGGCAGTAAATACGGGTATCACGTTTTTCATCGCTTTCATTGTGCTTCTTCAGCTCCTTCATATTGTTTGTTATTGGTTTTTAGGCGTTATTTTCCAACACAGTTGATTTTGAAACTATCTCTTCTTGCTTCGTGGATTCAGTCTTGGGCCAGCCGAATGTCATTTTGGATGTGAAGCTTTCTAATGTGAGCAACACGGCCGGAAGCAGGAATAGGATCACGGCAAGAGAAATAATCGCTCCTCGTGCGATCATAAAGGACAAGTCCTTGAGCAAAGTGATATCAGAGAACATCCAAATTCCAATGACAGCGGCAAACAAGGCAAGTGCACTGCTCACTATCGCTTCTCCACTTGCTGTCATGGCTCGATACATGGCTTCAATTTTTGGATAGTTCGCCAACTCTTCCTTATAGCGTGTTACGAGCAAAATGGCATAGTTGATCGTACTGCCGAGCTGAATGGCTCCAATGGCGAATGTACCGATAAACGGCATGGAGCGGCCAAGATAGAAATCGAGCCCTTGGTTGAACAAAATCGCCAATTCAATTCCTCCAACCAAAATCACCGGCAACGCCACGGAGCGGAAGGCCAACGCAATGATTAAAAATACTGCGACAATCGAAATCAAATCCACTTTTTTAATATCATCCCGTACCGTGGCAGTCAGATCGTTTTGCAAAACCGCTTGACCAGTCAGATACATATGTCCCTTATATGGCTGGGTTAATTTGTTGATCTGTTTAATGGCTTTTGTCGTACGTTCATCATAAGACCCGTATTCCATTTGCACCAACATGTAATTGTATTGGTCCTTGATAAACATGGTTTTTAAGTTTTCAGGGACAAATTCTGAAGGAATCGCAGGGTCTGCAAAATTGTCGTATCCGATTACCTTCTTGATTCCATCTGTTTTTTCGATCTGCTCTTTGATTTTAAGCCGATCTTGATCAGAAACCTTGTTATCCATGACGAGGAAAGCCGAATCGGTCGATGTAAATTCTTTTTTGATTTCATCAAGATTTTGGATAGAAGGTAATGTCTTCGGCATTAGTTGCTCTAAGTCATACACGATATGCACATGTTTGTAACCGATGAAAGCAGGGATGAATGAAAGCAGGAACACTGCAAAAATAAGTTTGTGACGATTCGTGACAAATTTTGCTAACAGATGAAAATTAGGGATCATCACTCGATGTTGATATTTTCGAATCCACCTATCAAACACCAACATTAACGACGGCAACAATGTCAAAATCATCAAAACGCTAAGGATAACCCCACGTGCCATCGTCATTCCCAAGTCTTCACCCAGTCCAAGCGACATGGTTACCATCGCTATAAAACCGGCTACTGCCGTTGCCGAGCTTGTTAAAATCGCCATCGCCGTGTGCCGTATGGCATCGATCATGGCCTCGTTCTTTTCTTTCGTCTTACGTTCCTCCTCGTAACGATGCACTAAGAAAATAGAAAAATCCATGGTAACGCCTAGTTGCAAAGCACCTGCAATCGCTGCGGTAATGTACGACATTGAGCCGTTTAAGTAGTATGCCAATCCCAAGTTGTAAAGAATTGAGACCCCGATTGAGTATAGGATCAGGAACGGAAGTAAAAACGATGGGAGTGTTAATCCCAAAAGCAGCAGAATAAACCCAAGCGCCGACGCCGCATAGATAAACTTTTCACTTTCAAGCAGTTGACGCAGTTCCGTCAACATCGGAGGGGTTCCGGCAAAATATGTGTCCGGCCCAAGAATTTTCTTGATTTCTTGTACAGCATGATGGGTTTTTTCTGATGCCGCTTCCTCTTTAAACTGAATTTGCATCATGGTACTGTTTCCGGCGTAAAACTGACTCACCAATTCTTCCGGAAGAAATTCACGAGGCAACGCGAGATCGGCCAAGTCGGTGATCCAATTGACTGTTTCAACACCGTCAACTTGTTCCAGTTTTAGTTTTAAGTTCTCCACCTCTGCATCAGTTTGATTTTTTACCATCAGGATGCCTGTTCCGCCGAACCCAAACGTTTTGTTCATAATGTTTTGACCTTGCACAGAAGGGAGTTTTTCCGTCAAGTAAGCAAAAATGTCATAATTGATTTGTGTTTTTACTATTCCGAGCAATGCGGGGACTATTAATATAAGTGATAAAACGATGATTAAAGCCTTACTTTTCACAACAAATTTCCCAAATAATTCAAGCATCTCGATCACCTACCAAAGTAATTTATTGGGCTATCATCCAAGTGTTAGGTACGGTCTAACGGACATCCATTTTTTCTGAAAATTTTCTAGAGAAAATCGTTCATCATTGTTATCTATCACCTCACCCCCCCTTTTTTCTTAATTTTATTCATAAAAAAACACAAATAACCCAAAAAACCAAAAAACAAGACCAAATAAATGGTCAAGGTTTAAACCGTTGACCAACAACATGTTAAAGCTCCATTCAGAAAATCAAGAGCATTTCCGTTACCTTTATTCTTCTGAAAAATTCGGTTTCGTGGACCAGACTTAAATATTTCCCTCGCATCCCCAAAAGACCAAAAAACAAGTTCTTATTAAATATAATTCTAATTCAAAAATGTTGTCAATAACCCAAAAAAGAAAAAACTGTTTGACTCCCTTTATCGATTAAGCTTATCCTTTGAGAAATAAGTTTGATGGATTGTTTGATAGATTTCCTTATTTATTAGTTTTTTTGTGGTTTAACCTATATAAAGAGATTGTAAAAAAAGCCCTAGCCGAGACTAGAGCTATCAAGGAAATCGAATTTCCGAGAGATTATTGATTTATTTTTTTAGTTTTTTCTCGATTTTTTCCATTAATTCCTCTTCTGTTAATGCAGCCACTGGACGGTTGTTAACGAATGTGAATGTTTTTTTCCGTCCGGGTCCGCAGTAGGACTGGCAGCCAATGACTATTTTTGCTTCCGGATCAAGCTTTTTTAGTCGGGGAATTAACGTCTTTAAGTTTACTGCTTGACAATCATCGCAAACACGAAATTCGTTTGCCATTTATATTACAATCCTTTCTGCGGTCTGATCTCTTAAATTATGCTAAAGGGTATTTTACAGTTTCCAACCAGCTAATGCAAGCTGAAAACACTGCTGAACGGGAGCAAAAGCATCTTGAACGAGAGTAATCACCTGCTGAACGGGAGTAAATGCTCCTTGAACGGGAGTAAATCCACCTTGAACGATATATTTTGCTAAAAAATCTACTATCCTTTCATTCCTGCTGTATAAAACTCGAAATAATTGGACAAGATGAGACTAGAACTTTTAAATTATCGCATATTTTAAACAAACAAGGGAGTTGAGGAAATGAAAGTTCGTCAAGATGCATGGACTGAAGAAAATGATTTATTACTAGCAGAAACTGTCTTACGCCATGTAAGAGAAGGAAGCACACAATTAAACGCGTTCGAGGAGGTGGGCGATAAGCTTAACCGAACATCTGCAGCATGCGGTTTTCGCTGGAATGCAGTTGTCCGCCACCGTTATGAAAAAGCATTGCAGCTGGCGAAAAAGCAGCGCAAACAAAGACAAAGACTCCTTGGAAAAGACCAAGGCGGCAAGAAAAAGCTTCTTTATAACCCGCCGGCTCCAACTATCGAAGAAATATCACCAATTGAAGCAGCTGAAACAATGGACGTACAAGTTCCTGTTTCCGCAAACGTAACCGGTTCAGATCATGAGCAATCGGCAGTTTCCCAAAATGGAATAACAATGAGCATGGTAATTTCTTATTTACAAAACTTAAATAGTTCTAATCTTCAAGCTGATATTTTAAAAATTGAGAATGAAAGATTAAAGCGGGAAAACTCTGATTTGAAAAAGCAAAACGAAGAGCTTGGAAAAAAGATCAGCGAGCTTGAGCAAAATACAGTCACGATGCAGGAAGATTACGAGACGCTGATGAAGATCATGAACCGGGCAAGAAAGCTTGTTTTATTTGAAGAAGAGGACCGTCCGTCAACCAAATTTAAAATGGACCGGAACGGAAACTTAGAAATGGTTGCAGAATAATCGTTTTGCGGCGAAGAAAAAATATAATTAAGAAAATAGAGAGGAAAAGGCAACAACCCCTCGAATTCCATAGGAAAAAACCGCTGCAATTAGTATGCGGTTTTTTCTATTTGTCCAGCTCCGGCGCATGTCCGGGTTAACCAAAAAGCTTGCGTTTTTTTAATCTGCAATCAATCCGAGCATTTTTTCGTTTCGTTCGATGACACGGTCGTAATAACTGTAAAAAAGCGGAATTTCCTCTCCTGTCAGCTGTCCGGCATTAAAATTCCCACTGTACTGTTTTAAAACTTTTAAAAACCGGAGCATCACATCTTGAATATTGAGACTTACCCCGAGCAGCTCGGATAATGAGGCCATGACATCAGGAATAATATTTGGATATTGAAATTTCGTTTGTATTTGTTTTTTTGAAATCGAATAAAACTCTTTTAGCAGCTGAGCTCTTTCGCTCCCGCTTCCATTCACGCACAAGTAGATTTGTACAGCCGCACCGCTTCTAAGGCGCCGCTGTGAAATTCCCGCAAATTTCTTTCCTCCTATGCTTAAATCGTAGCTTCCCGGACAGTAGGAGCCGTAAATTTCCCCCGCTTCAATTTCCTTTTGAAAATCAGCGAACATTTCTTTGACAAGAAGCCACATTGTTTCGTAGCCGCGATTGATATCAATTCCTTTTTCTTTTTCAGGAAGAATAAGAGAGAGGTTTAATACTCCTTCATCAAGAACGACCGCTAGTCCGCCTGAATTTCGGACAATATATTGATAACCTTTTGATTCAAGGAATTTCAGCCCATCCTCTAAATATGGCAGCTTTGAATCTTGAATGCCTAATACAATGGTACGATGATGGACCCACGATCTCGCCGTTGCCGGAGCCAATCCGGATCCGACCGAAGCACAAAGGGCATCATCTATGCCAAAAGACTGGAGCGCACTAAAGTGAACTCCTAAAGCTGATTGATCGATAACCCGCCACTCTTCCTGGTGCAATAACGAAAGCGCCTCGTTCATCGTTGTTACTCCTTTTTGCGCAAGTAAGTTTCGCGACCATTATATCATATTTAGAAGGAAGCACTTAGGGAAGGGATTGCAGAATCTCACCCCCTTATATTGATTTCAATCAAGTTTTTGCTGTTTTAGACGATCAAAATAATGATTGAACCGTGCAATTTTGTCTATAATGATGCTCGTTAATGTGCCAATAAGCGCACTTCCGATAATATCTGATGGGTAATGATGTCCCACCCAAATGCGCGAGAAGCCCGTTAACACAGATAATCCCCACATAATTGAACCAAGGAAACGTTGATGAAGAAAAATAGAAGCAGACACAGCAAACGCAAGCAAAGTATGTTTGCTTGGAAATGAAGAATCCATCTTTGAAGGAATAAGTATGCCGACACGACGTTTCATAAACGGACGGGGCCTATAATAAAACAACTTAATCAACATGTTTATAAACAAAGAAGCCGCCGTTGATGTCACCGCATGAAAAGCCGCTTTTTTATAAGAATTGTTTCTAAACCACATGAAAATCAAAACGAAAATAAACACATAACGAATCTTATTCGATATCAGTATCATCAGCAAATCAAACGGATAAAAATGATCATTGCGTTTTGACTTGTAGTTCATAAGATGTCTCCTTACTTAACTTTGTTGATATTTATAAAATTCCCTCCCCAGCGGGAAATTATGTAGTCATTAGTTTTCATGATACGGGTTTAAATTTGCAAAACGGCATAATGGCCCCTATTAGAAAACCATTTGATTATTTGAGGTTAAAGATTTCTTTCGAAGGACATTAAAGGAGTTAAATTTGCCTAAACCAACTAGCTTAATTTTACATAAATAAGAAAAAGCTGCATAAAAAAATTTCTACTGAACAATTTAAAATTATTCTACGTTTCATTCTTGTAGAAATTATTACGTTCATTTAAATCAAGAAAGGGGTTCTTCAAACAGACATGATTGAATTCATAAAAAGTATTATTGAAAAATTAAACCAAATGATCGTGGCGTTAGTTGAATTTGATTATGAAAAGGCTTACGAAGAAATGAACAAAAAAAAATAAAATCCCTTATTTCAACTGCAACAATGAAATAAGGGTATTTCATCTATTTGATTTAAACTAATCACATAACATATAATGCCCTTGGTTCAATTCTAATTCGGGCAGGCGTTTGGCCGATTATTTCCCCATCTCCATGTATCATCAATGGAGTTGGGGAATAAATTTCCAGATCTTTTCCTTTTATAATTTTAATAAAAGGGGAGGATGTATGATTTCCTTTAAAAGCTAATGGGAATATACGTAAAAATTCCCACTTAGACATTCCTTGAACAATACATATATCAAATAACCCATCATTACTTTCGGCCTTTGGACAAATAGCAATTCCTCCGCCATAAAAAGGTGAATTGGCTGCGGCAATTAGCCACACTTTTGGAATCTTGTACAGCTTTTTATCAATCATTAAAGAGATATCCATAGGTTTAAAATGGAATAACACGTTTATTGCACTAATGATGTATGAGATTTGCCCCAACCGGACAAAATTAAGCAATTTTTTATATATGGAAACATTCGTCGCATGAGCTACTTCCCCGTCAAATCCTATTCCTGCCACTGTACAAAAATATGTGGAATTTACAAGACCGATATCGATGATTTTTGGTTTCCCATTTAATATACGTTCTAAAGCTTTATCATGTTTTAATGGGATACCTAGTCCTCTTGAAAAATCATTTCCTGAGCCGGCGGGAATAATTCCCAACGGTATATTCGTACCTGCCAACCCATTAATAACTTCATGGATCGTCCCGTCGCCGCCTACTGCAACAATTGCAGTCACTTTTTCCTTATTGATAAGCTCTTGAACTAATAAAGTGGCATGTTTTTGTTTCTCTGTTAAACGAACACAGTAATAGACGTTTTTTTCTTGGAGCTTTTTTTCTATTTGATGCCAAATTTTAAGAGCTCTTCCATTACCCGAAGCCTTATTTACAATAAAACAATACAAAAGTCTCACCTTTTCAAAAAATTTTAACAAAATTATAGCCTATTTTACATGTGAATATACAAGAAATAAAGCCTTTTCTATTTTGATGTTGAAACACGAAGATGTTCCCCGCACGACAAGAACCTCCAAATCGAATTTATCACCTATGTACTTTTTTTGTCTTCAAAAATTCGTTCCTCTTCCAGAAGTTTTCCCACATTTATCAAAATGATGAATAGAAAGGTAATTAACAGGAAAGAGTATTATCTAAATTCGTTTAAGAAACTGGGTGATTTGTTTTGAAAGCTTTGCAATTTGATTATAAAATGCCCCGATATATATCCAGCAAAATAGTCGGAAGATTTATTCCTTCCGTTTATTGGGATTCTCGATTCTCCTGTTTACGATTTCAAGAACAATCGGAGCCGGAACTTCCGAATGAAGATTGGGTGAAAGTAAAGGTGAAATTTGGAGGTATTTGCGGCAGTGATCTTAATCTCATTTTCTTAAATGATAGTCCTGCTACTTCGCCATTTGTTTCATTTCCATTCACAATCGGCCATGAAATCGTAGGGGAAATTGCAGAAACAGGATCACAAGTCACTAATTTACAACCGGGTGATCGAGTTGTGATAGACCCCATTTTGTCGTGTATATCGAGAGGAATAGAAAATCCTTGCCCCGCATGCCTTGAAGGCAATTTCAGTTTGTGTGTGCATAAAACTGAAGGAAACTTGTCACCGGGTTTATTAATTGGAGCCTGCCGCGACACCGGCGGGGGATGGAGTTCGTATTTAGTGGCTCACAAAAGCCAAGCCTTTAAACTCCCTGAAGCTGTAAATGATTTAAACGGCGTGATGGTAGAGCCTTTTAGCTGCGCTTTACATAGTGTTTTAAGGAATCCGCCAAGTAAGAACGACGCCGTGTTGGTCATCGGAGGAGGCGTGATTGGATTATGTGTCATTGCGGCTATTCGAGCACTGGAAATCCCGTGCAGAATTGCTGCATTGGTAAAACATCCTTTTCAAGCTGAGATGGCTTCCAACTACGGGGCGGACGATATCGTCTATCTTCGAAAAAACACTTATGTTGATGATCTGACAAAAACTCTTAATGGACAGGTATTAAAGCCGCTTTTTGGTCCTGAGGTCATTCAGGGAGGTGCAGATTTAGTCTTTGAATGTGTCGGAAAAAAACAAAGTATTAATGATGCACTTCGGTTTTCCAAAAGCGGCGGAAAAGTGGTTCTGTTAGGACTAGCCGGCATTATGGACGGAATTGATTGGACGACCATTTGGCTTAATGAGTTAGATGTGAAAGGAAGCTTTGCTTATAGTACGGAAATGTTTCAAGGAAAAAGAGTACGTACGTTTGACATAGCAATTGAATTAATGCGTGTCGGAAAAGTCGATCTATCACCATTAGTTACTCACCGATTTCCATTAGAAGACTTCCGAAATGCACTTGATACTGCTGCAAATAAGAAAAATCGTGCAGCGATCAAAGTGGTTTTTGAACCTTAACAACCATGCTTAATAGAAATTAAGGAGGAAAACAAAATGAAAAACTTTACAATAACAGGTGCCGAAAAAACTCCTTTTCTTACATGGTATACGGAAGGATTAAAAGAAAAATTTTCAGCTGAGGGATACGAATTTTTTGAAGAGCCGGTTGATGATATTCGAATTGTATTTCATGTGATCGACCAAGAAAATCCGCGTCCTTTTCGCAGAAAAGCACAGGCGACTTTTGTCGTATCTATACTTGAGAAAAATGAAGAACCGGAGAATATATTTGAGGCTGCTTATCCGTATTTAATCAGATCGTTAGCAAACCATTTAATTTTTATTGTAAATACCAATGAAAAAACAGATGTTTATTTCATCACTCCTGAACAAGGATTTTACAAATTAAGTTACCAAAGTATAGAAAAAGAAGACTTTTTCCAAAAGATTTATGAAAGATTGGAACCTGTTGCATCGTCACAATTAGTTATTGACAATGATTTTGCGGATGATTTGGATCAAAAATTATGGAATGGCAACGAAATCACTCAAAAAATGTATATAGCAGGCAAAAAATTGGATGAAATGAATTTATTGCCTGCACCATTTCCACTCGAAAAATATTTATCATCCCGCGATATGCGCCAATTAAAAAAATTGTACGGGATCGGCGGCCTCAGCTATGGAAATCTAAGCAGCCGGCACGATGACAGAAGTTTTTGGATGAGCGCCAGCGGAGTCAACAAAGCGAATATGCGAGTAATTGGTCAAGACATTTTACACATAAAAGGATTTAATTCGAAGAAAAATGCGATGGAAATAAGTGTTCCTCCGGGTATTTCACCAAGAAGAGCGTCGGTTGATGCGATTGAACATTGGATGATTTATAAAGAACATCCAAAAGTAGGGGCAATCGTGCATATTCATGCATGGATGGATGGGGTAAAAGCAACGGAAATCAACTACCCTTGCGGTACGATTCAATTGGCGGAAACTGTAGCAAATCTAGTGCGAAATGCCAATGATCCAACCAGAGCAATCATTGGACTTAAAAATCACGGTCTTACAATAACAGGCCGTGATTTAGATGACATCTTTGAACGTATTGAAGGTCAAGTCATCCCCCAGGTGCCGATGGCATAAAAAGACGAGATTTAGAACTAAAAATTGAAAGTGATTTTATGGAAAGGAGTTATCATATGGAAAATACGATTGAACCGATCGACAGGGTTGCAATTAATCTTGGTCCGATCCAGATTTACTGGTATGGAGTTATTATCATTGCCGGCGCCCTTCTCGGCCTTTGGCTCGCCATTCGTGAAAGCGAGCGGCGTGATCTGCCAAAAGAAACCTTTGCCGATCTCGTCATTTATGCATTTCCTGTTTCAATCATATTCGCACGCATGTATTACGTCATTTTTAAGTGGGAATATTATGCCGAACATCCTATTAAAATTTTTGCTATCAGGGAAGGCGGACTGGCCATGCACGGTGTACTAATCGGGGCGGTATTGTCGATCATCGTCTTTGCGAAAGTCCGTCAAATATCGTTTTGGAAACTTGCCGACATTTTGGCGCCAAGCCTGATTTTGGGCCAGGCAATTGGACGCTGGGGAAATTTTATCAATCAGGAAGCCCACGGGGGACCCGTAACGCGGGAATTTCTCGAACATCTGTATTTGCCTGATTTTATCATTAACCAGATGTACATAGACGGGACGTATTATCATCCGACGTTTTTATATGAGTCACTTTGGAATTTTTCAGGTTTTATCGTTCTAATGTTCCTCCGACGGGTAAATTTAAGGCGCGGCGAGTTGTTTTTGACTTATATTATCTATTACTCGTTCGGCCGTTTCTTTATCGAAGGAATGAGGACAGATAGTTTAATGCTTACAGAAAATTTGCGGATGGCGCAAGTCGTTTCCGTCGTTTTAATCTTTGTCGCGATTTTGATTATCTGGTACCGCCGAAAAAATGGATATGCCAATATCCGCTATTTAGATAATGGCATTTAATAGAATAAGATTATTTAAAGTAAATGAGGCCAAATGCTGTACTAATATAAAAAAGATGAAACAGGAGAAATCCCCCGCTTCATCTTTTTTTGTAAAAATTAAAATTGAAAATCGAAAAGGTGCCAAAATTACTGCTGCAGCGCCTGAGCAGCTGTAATTAATGAAAGTTTGTAAACGTCCTCTTCATTGCATCCGCGCGAAAGATCGTTTACAGGACGGTTTAATCCTTGAAGAATTGGCCCAACAGCTTCAAAATTTCCTAAACGCTGAGCAATTTTGTATCCGATATTTCCTGCCTCAAGGCTTGGGAACACAAATACGTTAGCATCCCCTTGGATCGGTGAATCCGGGGCTTTCTTTTTCGCCACAGATGGTACGAACGCAGCATCAAACTGGAATTCTCCATCTAAAACAAGTTGCGGATCGCGTGATTTTGCTTCTTGAACAGCTGCAGCAACTTTTTCTGTTTCCGGTGATTTTGCAGAACCTTTCGTTGAAAAACTTAACATGGCTACGCGCGGTTCAATATCAAACATTCTTGCCGTTTTTGCACTTTCAATTGCAATTTCTGCCAGATCTTTGCTGTCAGGAGCAATATTAATGGCGCAGTCTGCAAATACATATTTTTCATCTCCGCGCACCATGATGAATACGCCGGATGTTTTGCTTACGCCTTCTTTTGTTTTAATGATTTGCAAAGCAGGGCGAACCGTATCTGCTGTCGAATGGGCCGCACCGCTTACTAAACCGTGAGCTTTATTTGTATGGACAAGCATAGTTCCAAAATAGTTTTCGTCAAGCAAAATTTTGCGTGCATCTTCTTCTGTTGCTTTCCCTTTCCGTCTTTCAACAAATGCTTGAACAAGTTCGTCCATCATCGCATAGTTTGCCGGATCATAGATTTCCATTGCGTCCAATGATACGTTAAGGCCATGGGCTTTTTTCTGTATTTCTTCAATATTTCCGATAAGGATCGGTATTAATACATTCTCTTCCGCGAGTCTTCCCGCTGCTATTAAGATGCGTTCATCAAGCCCTTCCGGAAAAACAATTTTTAAATTTTGCCCTGTAATTTTTTGTTTTAATCCTGCAAATAAATCGCTCATTTCTAAATCCTCCTTACATCTACATGTTTAGCATACTTCACCCATTTTAAAATTCAATCATTTAGAGTTATGTAAACGTTTTCAACCTAAATGTTTTTGTATTGAAAACTTTCATAATTTTGAAACGGCTGATTCGCTGGAGCATCATTAATATCCGCATTCTATTCATAAATTATCCTAGTTTTCCGTTTCTATAAACGTGAACTGCCAATATTCAGTGTTTATTCACATCTGTTTTGGCGAAACTATGTTATAGTATTGTTATCATTAGTTTTTAGGAGTGATAGTGGATGAGTGAAGCAACACAAACTCTCGATGGCTGGTATAGTTTGCATGATTTCCGCGCAATTGATTGGACCGCATGGAAAATGCTTTCAAGTGATGAACGCCAAGCAGCCATTCACGAGTTTTTAGGCCTTCTTGAAAAATGGAATGCAACTCAAAACCGCAAAGAAGGAAGTCACGTTCTATACACAATTGTCGGCCAAAAAGCAGATTTCATGATGATGATTTTACGCCCTACAATGGAAGAATTAAATGAAATTGAAACTGAATTTAACAAAACGAAATTAGCTGGATATACAATTCCAACCTATTCTTACGTATCTGTGGTTGAACTTAGCAATTACTTGCCTTCTGAAGGGGATCCATACGAAAATCCTCAAGTTCGGGCACGTCTTTATCCGATTCTACCGAAATCAAAATATATTTGTTTTTATCCAATGGACAAGCGCCGTCAAGGAAATGACAACTGGTACATGCTTCCGATGGAAGAGCGCCGCAATTTGATGAAAAGCCACAGCATGATCGGCCGCAAATACGCAGGCCTTGTAAAGCAAATCATAACAGGTTCTGTCGGATTTGATGATTATGAGTGGGGCGTTACACTGTTTTCAGATGATGTCCTTCAATTTAAGAAGCTTGTTTACGAAATGCGCTTTGATGAAGTCAGCGCACGTTACGGCGAATTCGGTTCCTTCTTTGTAGGAAATCTTCTTGAGGACGACCGTATCAGCAAGTTTTTACATGTAAATTAATAGAATATTGTCAAGCTCCCGGTAATGAAATGCCGGGAGTTTTTTTATCTATCTTCTTTCGCAAGATCCACATCACTGAGAAGGTTACAATTCCGCGAAGCGAACTGGACCTTTCTTTTTATGCATAAACTTCAAAGCGAAACATATGTATGAAACAGTGGATATTTATCATAGTTATATTCAGTGCCGAAAGTCATTTCACCAGCGAAATCTGCCATGATGTAAAGAGAGGTGAAAGACAGAAAAAAATGTTTATAAAATCAATGTATAACGTTAAGAATTTCACCGCTTTTTTCGTCAATAGCATTAGATCATCCAAGTGTTGATTAAGATATTTCATTTTGATTCAGATATTTAGGAGGGAACTGCATGAATCAAACGAATCCTTATGCAAGTTATAGTACCTATCCATATGGCTATGGCTTTTATAATTATGGTGTTCAAGGCCAGCGCCAGCAACCAGGCTTTGGTTCACAACAACAAGGCTATCCGTATCCGCAAGCCGGAGGACCTATGTATAGCGTTCCTATGCCGCAAAGCACTCCAACGACAGGGCCTCAAGTACCTGGAATGCTTCCTATAGAAGAATCATACATTGAGAATATTCTTCGTTTGAATAAAGGAAAGCTTGCGACTGTTTATATGACATTTGAAGACAAAGAATCGAAAGTTTTCAAGGGGATAATTGAAGCAGCCGGAAGAGACCACCTTATTATCAGTGATCCGCAAACCGGAACACGCTATTTGCTGCCTATGGTTTACTTAAACTATGTTTCTTTTGATGAAGAAATTGAATATGAATATCCATTAGGCGGCGGACCCGGATTGGCTTCTTATCCTCCGCGGTAACATATGGTTTTCAGATATATAGGATAAACTAACAGGAGAAAGACTCTAAAAATTTTTAAGAAAAGGACCCGGGCAGGTTTGCCCGGTTTTTTCTTTTTTAGAATATTGGAATGTAGGCTCATAAATGTGATTGACGGCTCATAAACGAAATTATAGGCTCATATTTCAGAATGAGGGCTCATAAATCGAAATAAAGGCTTATATTTCAGAATGAAGGCTTATAAAATCAAATAAAGGATCATATTTCAGATTGAAGGCTCATAACCCAGACAATGCTTTTCTTATAAGTATTTCACAGCGACAATCACGAGCAGCGCCCAAGCAGCGAGAAATGAAATTCCACCGAATGGGGTAATTGCTCCGAGAACGCTGATTCGGGTTACGCTTAAAACGTAAAGGCTTCCTGAAAACAACACAATTCCAATAAACATGAGCCAGCCTGATGAGGCCAACAAAGAATTAGCATGGACCTTGCCCAAAAGAAGTCCAATGACCAATAATCCGGCAGCATGAAACATTTGATATGTAACACCAGTCTTCCATATTTCCAAATATTTCGGCTCGATTTTCCCTTCCAGTCCATGAGCTCCAAAAGCTCCTAAAGCAACGGATAAAAAAGCATTAATGGCTCCCAGTATAATAAAAAGTTTCATTTTTTCTCCCCCTCGATTGAATTTTCATAAAACTTTTTTCACTGCATACATAATTTTAAAAATCGAAAATTGACTCGCCGTTAGCGTCATCTTCCATCTCCATTCGCCGTGGCTGTTGAACGTGTAATTTTCCTGACGGAGAGTCAGAAGCAAACTTGGCAGCTTCCGCCTCTGTCGGCAATTCGGTTTCTGTCTCTTCCAAAATCAAGTCGCACAACGTTTTAATCGCATAAATTTTTTCCCTAACCAACGAAGCGGATGAAACATTTTTTGCCGCCTGTAATTCCTGATCTATTTTTCCAAGTATTTTCTGAATAGAAATACTCATATTTCACCTCATTAACCGGTTCCTAAAATTGAGTTTTCATCAAACGTTTTAAATACTATTCTTTTCGTTCAAATTTCAGGCAAGCCTGGCCGGAAGCGCGAAAAACTTCAACAGAAGGAAGGTTACTTGTTTTAACAGAACTCCGAAAGAAGTCTCCCGCCTCAAGGAATTTGAAGGGCGTAGCCCAATGAGTAGGCGGTGAGGAGAGAGTTTCGGTTAGGTGATAGACTAAAGGCTTTGTTCATACTGCCAATTGTTGTTATGACTAATGAGTGTCAAATCCTTTAGATTCACTTGTTTGTATATTTTGTTTGACTTCTTAATATACTGATTGTGAATGTCTTTTACATACGCCATACTTGTGCCAGTGAAACCAGTGATGAAACCAACTTGACCATACACTCGTACTTTATCATTGAGATAGAACCCTTTTAGCTGCTTTACATTCTTTAGATTGCGTTTACAGGTTACATTCTTTGTCGTACGGCCTTTTCTTGCGGTTGCTTCATGTAAGGAACGTTTCTTTTTGCGAAACTGCTTGATTTTGAAGATAGATTCCTCGTTATGATGAATCAATTCTATCCCGCTAATCGCTATCGCATCATTTGCATGACTTTTCTCTAAGCCTAGCTCTTTACGTCTAGGAGTAGTGATTGATCCATAGGTGATTTCTGCCTGTGGGTACTTCGTGAACACTCGCTTACGAAATATGTTCATAAACGTACCTTCTTTATAGCGTAAGAGCTTCTTTCCCTCGTTCATCCATTTCCAGAATATCGCACCCTTTTGATGATTCTCATGAGTATGGCAATCCGTGCAAACGGTAATAAAGTTATCTGCACGATCTGTTCCGCCATATGAGCGATAAACAATATGATGCGTTTTCAAGATTTTGTTCTTTTTCTTGCACACTTGGCAAGTGTATTGATCCCTCGCAAAAACAAAGTAGCGTACATCATAATAACCGTATGTTTGCCCTTTTTGATAGTCTACACCTTGGATATCGAGGTTGATCATCTTATGTGGATCGAACTTGCCTACTTCTATCGTTAGATTTGGATTCGGTACAAGTGAACAAAACTTGTCTATCCAAAAGAACGTATTGTCTACTCGGCTTCTTATGCTTGGAGGCAGCCATCCTTCTGGTCGTTTACGATTTTGAAATCTCGGCTTACGATAACGTGTTTTACGATTACGCCTTGAACGTCTGTAAATACGTCTAGTATTTAGTAAACTTTTTACATCTTGGCGTAGTTCTATCTCGCCTTTCGTAAGTACATTATTTTGACTTGTTATAGCAATACCTGTATGTTTTGTGCCTAAGTCAACACCAACGTTGACTGCTTGTTTGTATCCACTGCTGCCGTAAAGTAGTTTGATCGTGAAAGGCTTATAGGAGACAATCACAGCTTTCTTCGCTTTTAGTAGTAACCTTGCTTTTCTTGGTTTACATGGCATAAGTGCTTCACCATGCTTGTTTTGCACGAACACTAACATAAAGTATCCCTCCTCGTATAGTATTTTTAGAATTCTCTTTTGAGGTATTTTCCAGTTAGATTTCTGTTCATTCATAACTTCATAGGAGCTAGTTCAGATAGTGGTGGGCTAGCCCACCACTATCTGAAGAATTTCCATTTTAGGGGTGGACTTTTCGTGATGTCCCTAGATAATGGTTTTAAGGATCATTTGGGGAAATCCTTCTCCCTCCTGTAGCTTTGACTACTTAATAAAGTCTGTTTCTCCAGCTCTTGTTTGAACTTCTAACCCGCAGGCTGTTCCCTCTGGCAACCCATGCTGGAAGTGGCAGCTTCCAGGCAGCTCATGGATCAGAGCGAGTTCTCATACGCGAGGGTGATTGATCAACAAGTGCGCTGGGGACATCCCGAAGAGTCCTTCCCACTGATCCTAAAATGAAAGGAGGTTTCTCCCATGAAGTTATTTGTCGGAATAGACGTCAGCTCTCAAGATATGAAAGCTTGTGTCATGAATTTAGATGGTGAAACATTATCTTCTCAAACTGTTGAAAACAATTTAACCGGGGCATCTTATCTACGAAATCAAATTGTAGATATTGCCCAAAAAAACTTGATTCAAGAGATTCAAATTGGAATGGAAGCAACATCTGTTTACAGTTGGCATCCATCCATGTTCTTTCATGAAGATGAATCCTTGAAAAAGTTTAAAACGAAAGTGTTTACGATTAACCCAAAACTAATTAAGAAGTTTAAGGAGTCTTATACGGATCTCGATAAAACAGACCATATCGATGCCTGGATTATTGCGGATCGACTCCGTTTCGGGCGCCTTCGACTTTCGGCTGTCATGCAGGAACAATATATTGCCCTTCAAAGATTAACGAGAATGAGATATCATCTCGTTCACAATTTAACTCGTGAAAAACAGTATTTCCTCCAACACCTTTTTTACAAGTGCAGTTCCTTTACGGCTGAAGTGGAAAGCTCCGTGTTTGGGAACGCCATGATGGAGCTGTTACTCGAAAAGTATAGCCTGGATGAAATCAGCTCCATGGATATCCAGGAACTTGCGCATTATCTTCAGGAAAAGGGCAAAAATCGCTTTACTGATGCCGAATGTATAGCCAAGTCCATTCAAAAGGCAGCCAGATCTTCTTATCGTTTATCCAAGTGTGTAGAAGACTCGATTGACCTTTTGTTGGCAACTTCCATTGAGTCCATTCGCAGTATTACCAAGCAGATCAAGGAATTGGATAAAGCTATTCGAAAGCTACTAGATGGCATTCCAAACACCTTACAGTCGATTCCTGGTATCGGACCCGTTTATTGTGCCGGAATATTAGCTGAAATTGGACAAATTGAACGCTTTGATAATCAAGCATCATTAGCGAAATATGCCGGGTTAACATGGTCCAAGCATCAATCAGGAAAGTTTCAGGCAGAGGAAACAAACATGATACGATCAGGGAATCATTATCTTCGTTACTACCTAGTTGAAGCTGCCAACTCGGTACAACGACTTGAACCTGAATTTCGGGCATACTACCTGAAAAAGTATCATGAGGTTCCAAAGCACCAACATAAAAGAGCACTCGTCTTAACTGCAAGAAAACTTGTGCGTTTGGTCGATGCGCTGCTACGTAACGACCAAATTTACACGCCTAGAAGGAAGGTGGATAAATAGGGAGTAACAAGACCCTAAATCCTTCTATTATTTCCAGTAAATGCAATAAATTTTACTGGGTTTCTTTAGTATTGCCTTTTTTAGAACTTTTGCGGTTTAGAATTTCCAATTCCATTGATTTTGGTGCTTGACATATTACCGCAGGACTTTTTTGGAGTAGTTTCCCTTCGCCAATGTTTGCAGGTGTTGGCAACATACCATTCAGTATGGCTTGTGGTTGACCGTTCCTACCCAATCAGAACTGTTACAGAGCCACCATAGAGCCTAGAACTAGGGAATCATTCTAGGGTATGCAACCTACGAACGTAGTCCTCGCAGGACTTAGGCTAGACAACTAGGGCTTCTTTTACAAGCCCCCACTTCAAAACTAGTTAGAGTTTAAGTGGTGGGTAGTTGACATTGAAAAACTTTGCAGCCTCTTGGAAAATTCCGATCCCATGTAACGTAATAGTGCCTCCATTTTACACAGTTAATTTTTCTATTCTCCAATTTCGCCTCTTCCTTTTCATTGCGAACTATTATTCATCATACAATATTTTTCTTTCGGCAACACCATTACAACTCTTTCCCTTTTGCTTTCTCAGGTGGTCAAGCCCCTAGACAATTTCTGAAAAAACTTTCTATTTATTGTCATTGAGGGGGCCAGACCCTATTGTCTGTTTCACGTGAAACATGTCAATTCTTATCAAACATTCTCTATCTGCCATTCAATTTCTTTTTCGCCCAATTCCTGTAGAATCTTGTTGATTTTTGAAAAAGGGCGGCTGCCAAAAAAGCCTTTGGAAGCAGACAAAGGGCTTGGATGAGGGGATGTAATAACAAAGTGTTTATCGTTGGTTATCAATTTTTGCTTCATCTTTGCCGGACGGCCCCATAATACAAAAATAACCGGCTTTTCACGTTCATTTAATAGGGTGATAATGCGATCCGTGAAAATTTCCCAGCCTTTCCCCTTATGCGAATGAGCTTGTCCTTTTCTTACTGTTAAGACCGTATTAAGGAGCAAGATGCCTTCCTCGGCCCACTTCACTAAATATCCATTATTCGGAATGAAGCATCCGAGATCATTGTTTAACTCTTTTAAAATGTTTTTCAAAGACGGCGGAATGTCTACCCCAGGCTTTACGGAAAAACTAAGGCCATGCGCCTGGTTTGGGCCATGATATGGATCTTGTCCCAAAATCACTGCTTTTACATCTTTAAACGGCGTATAATGCAAAGCATTGAATATTTCGGTTTTAGGAGGATAAATCGTTGTCGTTTTATATTCTTCTTCAAGAAAATTTTGCAGCTTCATAAAATATGTTTTCGTAAATTCGCCCGCCAAAAGCGGGCCCCAATCATTCCGGAAAATTTTTTCAGTAAATTCCAAATCACTCACCTGCTGGTCATTCGTATTCCCTACATAAACGGGCTTCAAACCAAAGGGGCTGACTCATAAGCAAATGGCCAGACCCCTCAAATATAACTTATAGACATACTTTAAAAAGCCATTCTATATTTGTCGTTGACGGAAAGGAGCTTACCCTTTTCAATCGAATTTATTACCCGTGTTCATTATGAAGCAATGGCAGCCGGTTTGCCGCTTCAGACCATTGTCATTTTATTACCCCCCGCTTACCGGCGGAATAAAAGCGATTGTATCTCCATCCTTGATGACTTCTTCATTTCTTGCAAATTCTTCATTAATGGCTGTCATAACGGTTTTCGGAACTTCAATCCCGTACTTTTCAGCAATGATACCTTTTAGTTCTGCAATTGTCTTTCCGCTTGCATCCAGCTGAACAAATTCTTCACCGACTAATTCCCGCAAATGAGCAAAAAATAAAATTTTATTCATCTAAATCTTCCACCTCCGGTTTTCCAGTCGGATAAGCGACGGTTTCCAGCTGGTTGCCGACCCATTCTTCCCCGTCTTCCCAATGTTCCTTTTTCCAAATCGGCACAATTTCTTTTATTCTCTCAATAGCATAGCGATTCGCTTCATAGGCGTCAGCACGGTGGGGAGTGGAAACTGCAATCACGACAGCGACATCCGAAATATCCAATTTCCCGACTCTATGTGTGATCGCAACTTTTGAACCTCTCCACCGCTCCTGGATTTCATTTCCAATCTGCTCAAGCTTTTTCACCGCCATTGCCTCATATGCATCATATATGAGGAACAGCGTCTTTTTTCCATTCGTCAGTTCGCGTACCGTCCCGATAAAAACCGTGATGGCGCCCGCCTCACGCTGAACAACTTTATCAATAACCGATTGGATATTGATTGGAATTTTGGAAATTTCGTAGTTCATCGAGCTCACCTCTATTTTTAAAACATCACCGGGTCAATTTCCAGTACAGCAACAGTCCAAAATTCATACGATTTTATGATGATATTTCCCTTACTTTTTTATATTCTGTATATTTAACAGATTTCCTTTAGAAAAGGGAATTCTTGCTGGAAGTATTTTGGAATCTAGAAAAATAGATTTGCCCCCTATCTCAATTGCCGCTAACTCCTTCTATTTTTTTCATTTCTGACTGTATTCTCAGTGCCTGTTCGTATTCTTCGGGATGATTCATGTTATATAAATACTTTTCGTTCAAAGTAAAAGGAAAGTCGTTTTCCGTTACGATTTTTGCATTCACCGTCTTGAGAAAATGCCGGATTTTTAAATTTTCATCAGCTATGGCGCGATTCACCGCTCCAAGCGTTTCTTTACGATAGGCGGCGTATAGAGGATGGAGCCTTCCGGAAACTTCAGGGACGGCTGCCTCGTATTCATCGAGTGATTGTAAAAGAAATGCCCCTAGTTTAGCGGAGATAAAAGGCATATCGCAAGTGGCAATTAAATTCTTTTCATTTTTGCTTTCAGCCAGACCGGCCTGAATTCCGGCCAGAGGACCTTTTCCTTTAATTTTGTCCTCAACCATAGGAAGATTCAGAAATTGATAATCTTCAAAATTATTGGTTGCGATGATGATTTCAGTGGTTATTTTTCCTAGTTCTTTAGCGATTCGTTCAATGATTGTCAAACCATCCACTATTAGCAGCGCCTTATTTGTTCCCATTCTCCTTGATTTTCCGCCGGCAAGAATAATTCCCGTTGCTTGCATCTTTATCACCTCTTTTTTGGCGGGCCGTTTTTTGTTCGATAACTCCGAATCCTTTTTCTTGATATTCTAGCATACAATCATTAAATTATGGTTTATTCGTTCAAAACCTTTTTTGCAGTTTTTAAAATTTGTACTCTTTTTTTGTAGTGATATAATCTTTAAATAAACGAAATATTTGGACTTTTGGACTGCAAGGGGGAAGCAACAAATGACAATGAAAAAAGTTTTAACGATTGCCGGATCTGATTCCAGCGGAGGAGCCGGGATTCAGGCAGATTTAAAAACATTTCAGGAACTCGGCGTCTATGGAATGACGGCGTTGACGACGATTGTGACAATGGATCCTAAAAACTACTGGCATCATAACGTGTTTCCGGTTGCAATCGAAACATTGAAAGCACAGTTAGAAACCATCCTTTCGGTCGGTATTGACGCGATGAAGACGGGCATGCTCGGATCAGTTGAAATCATTGAATTAGCAGCCAAAGCAATTGACGAAAATAAATTGGACAAAGTCGTCATCGACTCTGTTATGGTATGTAAAGGGGAAGATGAAGTGCTTCATCCGGAAACCGCTGAAGCTTTAAGAGAAGTGCTTGTCCCGCGGGCAACCGTCGTTACGCCAAATCTGTTTGAAGCATGGCAGCTTGCAAAAACAGGTCCAATTAAAAAAATTGATGATATGAAAGAAGCTGCGGCAAAAATCCATGAACTTGGTGCAAAATTTGTACTCATTAAAGGCGGAAGCAAACTTCAGCACGAAAAAGCAGTCGACCTTCTATTTGACGGAACAGAGTTTAGATTTTTAGAGTCCGAAAAAATCGATACAACCTATACGCACGGAGCCGGCTGTACGTATTCTTCCGCTATTACAGCTGAATTGGCAAAAGGCAAGACTGTTCTTGAAGCTGTAGAAACAGCAAAAGATTTTATTACGGAAGCGATTCGCTACGGCTTTAAATTAAACCAATATGTCGGACCGACTATGCATTGCGCATCCCGCTATTTTGGCGCAGGCCGCCGTCTTGAGCATGCTGCAAATAAATAATGGCTGCATCTTAAACCGCGGTTACTGGTTACTACCCCTTCAACATCGATGATTTGGAATGGGAATTCGTCAACAATTTTCTTCAAAAGCAAAGCCGGGAGAAACCCGGCCTTTTTTCATACACGTAGTGGGGCCTGTCCCTTTTATTGCGTTAAAGCGTTAATCCATTGAGGGCCTGTCCCTCAATGAATTAACGCTTTAAAGTATTGAATTTTTTGTTGCAGCTGTGATAAGCGTCAGTTTCGCATTTGTGAGTGATTTTTAGTATGATAATAAGAAGCGCAAGCGTTTTCGAAACAAGCGAAATTTGTTCCTGAGATAATTTTTCTAAAGGCAGCCATCACATGCTGATAGATATTTTTGTGTTGAAAGGAGAACTCTCCGATGGAACCAGTGATTCCTGAAAAAGTTCAAAATGAAATCGATTCATTTGCCAATAAAAAGGTTTATTTGCATTTAGAAACGACTAATGGAGCTTATGCTTCCCACTATAATCAATCTTTTTTTTCTGCAGGAGCTTTTATCCGAAATGCTCAAATTCAGTATGAACACGGTAAAATTACCGGAAATGGCCCATACCGTGTCGGACTTAAAATGGAATTTGGCTGGGTTTATGCGGAAGGGCTTACCCATTTTGAAATCGACAAAAACGGACGGCTTTTGCTCGCCGGCCATGATTTTAACGGCAAACTCGCAGTAGCCTTGCAACTCAGCCTGACCCCATTTGAATAATCAGAACATTTGAAAGGAGCATAAAAGTGGAGAAAGAACGGCAAATATTAATTGTTTTTCCCCATCCTGACGATGAAGCATTTGGCGTTTCCGGCACAATTGCCTCTTATACCCGAAATGGGACACCTGTAACATATGCATGCCTGACACTCGGAGAAATGGGGCGGAATATGGGAAATCCCCCGTTTGCTAACAGGGAGAGCCTTCCGAAAATCCGAAAGCAGGAGCTTCAGGAAGCTGCAAAAATTCTCGGAATTCAAGACTTAAGAATGATGGGTTTAAGAGATAAAACGATCGAGTTTGAAAATGAAGAAAGACTGACGAAAATGATTTCTTCCCTCATTGAAGAATTAAATCCTTCGTTAATTATCACATTTTATCCCGGCTATTCTGTTCACCCCGACCATGAAGCAACAGGTGCCGCAGTTGTCAAAGCTGTTGAGCGGATACCGGTACAAAACCGGCCAAAACTCCATTGCGTTGCTTTCTCGAACAATTGCGAGGAAGAACTGGGACCGCCGGATATCGTCAACGATGTCAGTGCAGTAAAAGAAGCGAAAATGAAAGCTATGAAAGCCCATAAGTCGCAAACGCAGCTTATGACAGCAGAAATGGAGGAAAAACTAAAAAAGAATGATCCGCAAGTACTCGCCTGGCTGCAGAGCGAAAGATTTTGGACCTATAAATTTTCTGCTCCAACTAATACTTTTCATCCGCCATTGTAGAGTAAAAAATGAAAAGGGCTGTCTCATAAGGGTCTGACCCTTAGGCTTTTTATACGAAAATGTCCGGTAAAAAGCAAAAAAGCAACGACCTTTGACTCGCTAATTTCATCATAGATTGCAGGTCAAGGTTCGAAACATTTTCATTTATCGTGGTGGCTGATATACCATGGAGGTTTGAGACAGCCCCTTTTTTACTGCCCATTTTGGAAGATTTCGAGCACTACTTTGATAGCGAAGAGGGAATAGAAAAAATTTTTTGTAAAAATGAGTGATTACTCACTTTACAAATCATTTATTTTGTTTTACTCTACAAATGAGTGATCACTCACTTTAAATAATGAGGTGAAACTATGAATAATGAGGAAGCCATTATATCCACTAGGAATGTTTCAAAATCTTTCGGCAAACAGGAAGTCCTAAAGGATATTAACCTAGAAATTTTTCGCGGAGAAATTTTCGGCCTTCTTGGCCCGTCCGGTGCAGGCAAAACAACGCTCGTAAAGCAGCTGGTGGGGCTTGATTTGCCAACAAGCGGCGAAAATTTTGTTTTTCAAAAACGGATGCCTTCTTTGTCTCTCATTGAAAGAATCGGTTATATGGCGCAATCCGATGCGTTATACGGGGAACTTTCGGCAAAAGAAAACCTTGAATTCTTTGCAGCTCTCTATGGATTAAAAGGAGAGCGGCGCCAAAAAAGAATAAAAGAAGTGATGGAAATTGTCGAGTTATCGGAGCATCTTAACAAACTCGTGTCCAATTATTCAGGTGGAATGAAACGGCGCTTATCGCTTGCGATTGCCTTGCTTTATCAGCCCGAGCTTCTTATCCTTGATGAGCCGACTGTCGGGATTGATCCGGTCCTGAGAAAAAACATTTGGAACTCTTTTTACGACCTTAAGAAAAAAGGCACTACCATCATTGTTACAACGCATGTGATGGATGAAGCGGAAAAATGTGACCGGCTCGGAATGATTCGCAACGGGGAATTGATCGCAGTCGGCACTCCGGAAGAGTTAAGAAGAAACACAAACACAGCAAATATTGAAGAAGCCTTTCTTATATACGGAGGTGCGGAATCATGAGAGTAGGCGCCCTGATTATCCGAATTTTACGGCAATTTATCCGCGACAAACGGACGATGGCTTTAATGATTTTTGCCCCGATTTTGGTTCTGACAATGCTTCATCTCGTTTTTAACGGCGATGACTACAAGCCGAAAATCGGGCTCGCCAATGTTCCAAAGGCTGTTCAAGATCAATTAAACTTAAAAAATGCGAATCTTTCAGACTATGAAAATAGCAAACTGGCAAAAAAAGATCTTGAAGAGAAAAAGCTGGACGCCTATATCGCGTTTAATGGACAAATTCCCTCCATCACGCTCGAAGGAAGCGATCCTAGTATCAATGGGGCTGTTTTAAAATGGTTCCAGGAAGCGTTCAAGCCGCTGCAGCAAACTGGAACAACCCCGGAACCGGACATCAGCTATTTACACGGATCCAAAGATATGGGGCAGTTTGATTACTTTGGGCCTGTGCTGCTCGGATTTTTTGTCTTTTTCTTCGTATTCTTGATTGCCGGGGTTTCATTTTTAAGGGAAAGAACGACCGGTACGTTGGAAAGGCTTTTATCAAGCCCGCTCCGCCGCTGGGAGATAGTCTGCGGTTATATTCTCGGCTTTGGAATTTTTACAATGCTTCAGGCAGGGATTATTGCATGGTACGCCATTTATGTTCTCGGTATGTTAATAGAAGGGTCATTTGGCTATGTCCTGCTGATCATCTTGCTTTTGTCCTTGACAGCTTTAACACTTGGAATCTTTTTGTCGGCTTTTGCAAATAATGAGTTGCAAATGATTCAATTCATTCCGGTCATCGTAGTGCCGCAAATATTCTTCTCCGGGTTGTTTAACCTTGAAACCATTTCTGAATGGTTAAGCTGGATTGGACCGTTCACTCCGCTCTACTATGCTGCGGATGCACTCCGGGATGTTATGGTAAGAGGATACGGATGGGATGATATTTATGTTGATTTGCTCATCCTTGCAGGTTTTTCGGCCATATTTATCACACTAAATATTTTTGCGTTAAAGAAGTACAGAAAGATTTAAGAACGATGAACGCTGGCTTTTTCGGCATGAGGCTGTCTCATAAGAGGCTGACCTCATGTGCATTTTCAATATACGGGGTCTGACCCTCAGGCTTTTTAAGCGGTGTCTTATCCAGAAGACTCATCAATCGTGGAGGCTGATATGCCGTGGAGGTTTAAAACCTCTTCCACTTAAAGCAACAATCTTTTAGAAAAGAGCGTAAGGAGAACGTGATGTACAACGAAGATTTTATGATGAAGGAATTATTTGAGAATGAAGAAGGATTGACAGAAAAGCAGAAAAAAATCATCATTGCGGCGATCGAGTCTTTTTCTGAAAAAGGCTATGCAGCAACCTCAACAAGTGAAATAGCCAAAAAAGCAGGAGTCGCCGAAGGCACCATTTTCAGGCATTATAAAACGAAAAAGGATTTGCTCGTTTCGATTGTCGCCCCGATGATGGCGAAATTCATTGCGCCATTCGTCATTAAAGATTTATATAAAGTCCTTGACCAACGGTTTGAGCGATTTGAAGATTTCTTGAAAGCAATGATTGAAAACCGGGCAGAGTTTTTAAAAAACAACTTGCCGATGATTAAAATTTTCATCCAAGAAATTCCTTTTCATCCTGAACTGAAAGCACTGTTTAAAGAACATATTGCAAACAAAGTCTATGAACGGTTCATGGAGCTTATCAAACATTATCAGGATAAAGGACAGATTATTGAGATGCCTTCTTATAGCGTTGTCAGGCTTGTTGCTTCGTCCATTTTCGGCTATTTATTTGGCCGCTATCTGTTATTCCCGGAAGCAGATTGGGATGACGAAGCAGAAATTGAAAGGACCATCCATTTCATCATGCAAGGACTGAAACCGTAAAGAGGGTCTGGCCCGCTGTACGTTAAAGCGTTAATGTGATGAGGGCCTGGCCCGCTGTACGTTAAAGCGTTAATGTGATGAGGGCCTGGCCCGCTCTGCTTTAAAGTGTTAAAGGCCTGGCTGTTTATGTGCAGCCAGGCCTTGCATCTTATTGTAAATCCGATAGTGATATTTTATATAGCTTATCATCGTTCTCGTCAGGGGTTCCGCGTCCGTCTGTGTTATTGCTGATAAAGTAAAGATCGTTTCCTTCAATAAAAACGTCGCGGATTCGGCCGAGCCCGTTCACAACTTCCCTTGTCGTCCCTTTTTCTAAGTCAAACTCTCTTACAGCGTTTCCCCGTAATGTTACAACATACAGTTTGCCATTATAATAAACCATGCCGGATGGCGCCCATGTGTCCTCACCGGATTGGAAAAGCGGCGGGATCATTCCTTCTTGCTTTTCTTCGCCCATAATCACAGGCCATCCATAGTTTCCGCCGGCTTTTATCAAGTTAATTTCATCGTGGCCGGACGGTCCGTGCTCACTCTCATACAGTGTTCCATCAGGACTCCAGGCAAGCCCTTGAGGATTCCGGTGCCCGTAACTGTACGTATAGGAACCGGAAATCGGATTATCATCTGGAACGGATCCATCGAGATTCAGCCGCAAAATTTTTCCTCCGAGAGATTTAGGATCTTGGGCAGTTTCAGGATTGGCGGCACCGTCTCCTGTGGTTGCGTACAGCTTGCCGCCAGGGCCAATTGCCAGCCTTCCACCGTGATGAAATTGGCCGCTTGGGATTTTATCAAGCAAAACACGCTGTTCATTCCATTTTCCATCTTGTAAAACGAGTTCAACAATCCGATTGAACTGGCCTGTTGGATCTTCGTATGTATAATAGGCAAAAGCTTTGTTTGTCTCAGAGAAATCAGGAGCAAGCACAAAACCAAGCAAGCCTGCTTCCTCTGCACCAGCCAGCCGTTTTTTTAGCAAAACATTTTGCCTCTCTTTTCGGCCATTTTCAATTTTTACGATGCTGCCTGTTCTCTCGCTTATGTAAAAAATGTTTCCGGTCTTATTAATGGACCAGGGAATATCCAAAAGGTCGGCGATTTTTTCCGGTTGGGCCACCGGGCTAATAGTTTCCTTCTCTCCGGAATCAGTGGGGGTCTGACCTTGTTCTTTCTCAGGTTCATTTGAACATCCAAACAACAGCAGAAAGAGACTTAACGATAATAAGATTTTTTTCATTTGTACACTCCTTTCCCTAAAACAAAACTTTTTTCCTGAAAAGGCCTGCCCGCCGCGATGACGCCATTAATGACTTATGTTTGAACCTTTTTAATGGTTGTTACATTTTCTTCCGTAACATTCTGTTCAGCTGTTAACAATGTTCTGTCCATATTAATGGCAATACGTTTAATCATGTTTTCGCCTTCAGACTGATATTTTAAACATTCTTTCAAAGATATTTGCTTCCCTCTCGAATACTTAAGGGAGCCAGACTGTTGTTTTTAATGAAACGTCTGACGGAATCAGGATTCGTCTTCGAATATTCCCGAAGCGCCCAGCCGACCGCTTTTTGAATAAAAAATTCCTTACTGTCAGCGTTCATATTTATATATCGATAAAGAAGTTCTTCATTTGTTTTTTCCTTATATTTCAGCTGAAACAAGATAGCCGTTCTTCTCAGCCATAAATGATGGCTGCCGGCCCATTCTTCGATTGTTTCGGAGATCACCTCAGGATAATCAGCTGCAATCTTGCCAACCGCTTTTTGTGCAAGCATATCAACGGTATCCCACCAGGATTTTTCCGTAATCAAAAATTCCATCAGCTTTACGTGCTCTTTGCCAAGTTTCTTCAGCGATTTCTCGATATATGTGAGAGCTGTATATTGATACTCTCGTTCCGGCAAATTCCAAAGCTCTTTGACAAAATCAGGATGAAAGGGCTCCTTTAAAATGCCTGTTGCCTTAAAAAATTCTTTTTCTATCTGTGCTCTTTCCGGCTTTTTGATCCCCAAGAACAGAAAATGCCCTTTCATATATTTCTCCATCGCTGCAGCGTTTTCACTATTGCGATTCAATTCCATCATTTCTTTTAACACATTTATCAATTTGATTCTCCTTTCGGGGCCTGGCCCGCTCTGCGTTAACGCGTTATAGTGATGAGGGACTGGCCCGCAGTGCGGTAATGCGTTAATACGTTAATTCAATGAGGGACTGCCCCCCCCCCGCTATATATTTCCATTTTAAGATGTTTCACTTGACATTTCTAATGGAAGAGGATTTATGGTTTAAGGAAAAATTTGTCGAAAAATTTAATTTTACTATTTTATGGTTTATGGTATTCTTTATATGAATAAAAAAATAAAGTATTCATATATTCATAAGGTGGTAGACCGATGCGAGGTTTTACAGAACAGGAACGGGATTATATTCGCCAACAATTGCTGGAAAAAGGTAAAGAGCTTTTCTCTGTTCACGGATTAAAAAAAACAAGCATTAAAGATCTTACTGAATCAGTCGGAATTGCCCAGGGATCATTTTATTTATTTTTTCAATCAAAGGAGGAATTATATTTTCGGATTCTTGAAAAAGAAGAAGAACAAATGAAAGAAAGCCTGCTTCATCATCTTAGCAAGCCGGAAACTCCCGAAGATTTCGCTTCCTTTCTTCTGAAAGGAATTGATCTGATTCAAGGCAACTCGTTTATACAGCGTTTATATTTTGAAGGGGACATGGAACTGCTCGTCAGAAAACTTCCCGCTGAAACGATCGCTTCCCATATTCAAAAAGACAATAACTTGTTAATGCCGCTTTTATATTCATGGGGTTTTTCCGGATTTGATGAACAGACAATAAGCGGGGCAATTCGGGCATTTTTCTTAATGACGCTGCACCGGAAAGAAATTGGTGAAAACCATTATGAAAAAACAATACGTTTCCTTGCCGAAGCCATTTCAAATCAAATTTTTAAAGGCGTGAATTCTAATGATTGATGTAAAAAACTTAACTTATGCATATCCGGGGAAAAAAAGCCCTTCAGTAAAAGAAATTCAAATGTCGATTCAAAAAGGAGAAATTTTCGGCCTTCTTGGTCCATCGGGTGCTGGAAAAAGCACAACGCAAAAAATATTAATCGGGCTTCTGAAAGGATACAGCGGTTCCGTCCGTGTTTTTGGAAAAGAAGTTCGCGACCTTCAATCCGATTATTATGAAAAAATCGGCGTTGCTTTTGAATTTCCTAACTTTTACAGCAAATTCAGCGCCATCGAAAATTTGCGCCATTTCAGCAGGCTGTATTCCGTTGAAACAACTGATCCGGATGAGCTCCTTTCAATGGTGGGTCTGTGGAAAGACAGGGATACAAAAGTATCAGCCTTTTCAAAGGGGATGAAAATGCGGCTGAATTTTTGCCGTGCATTATTAAACAACCCTGAAATTATCTTTCTGGATGAACCAACTTCCGGATTGGATCCGGTAAACGGGAAGATGATGCGCAGCAAAATTTTAGAATTAAAAGCAGCTGGAAAAACCATTGTGATTACGACCCATAACATGACTTTAGCGGAAGAATTGTGCGACCGGGTCGCCTTTATCGTAGACGGCCAGATCCATTTGATTGATTCCCCTAAAAGTTTAAAACTCCAAAAAGGAAAAAAGACAGTAAGAATTGAGTATATGGAAGGGAACGAAACGAAAGAAAAAGATTTTCCGTTGTCAACATTAAAGGACAACAGCGAATTTCAAACATTAATCCAGTCCGGCCAGATTTTAACGATTCATACACAAGAAGCCTCACTTGAAGAAATTTTTATTGAGGTTACGGGAAGGAGCCTGTTATGAGACTATTGGCTGCCATTCATACTGATATGAAGTTTCAATTCCGGAACTATCTTTACTATGCATACTTTATTGTCTGCATGCTTTATGTGGCGCTTTTATACTGGATTCCTTATCACTGGAAAGAGGAAACAGCAATGTTTTTGTTGTTTACAGACTGTTCTTTCCTCGGGTCTTTCTTTATAGGAGGAATTGTCCTTTTGGAAAAAGAACAAGGGATATACGACCACCTGTTTGTCACGCCTCTGAAAATTTCCGAAGTTCTTTGGTCGAAAGTTATTTCGCTTGGCGTTTTATCAGTTGTGTCAGGTTTGTTTATCTTTTTGCTTTCATTTGGGTTTTCCTTGAAAATAATTCCTCTGGCAATTGGAATTGCCCTTAATTCCGTATTTGCAAGTTTATTAGGATTGATTTTTACTGTCAGAGTCAAATCAATCAATGAGTATTTAATGATTTCTCCTTTATTCGCAACAGTCTTCTTCCTTCCCGTTTTGGAAGTGATGCATTTCTATGAATCTCCTTTGTTTTCACTTATTCCGGGAAAGGCAGGGCTTTTATTGATGGAAGGGGCCTTTCACCCGCTATCTTCTGCGGATTGGCTCTATGCGATATGTATGTTTTGTGTCTATATTTATCTGGCATACCGACTTGCCTACAGAGCTTTCTATCAACATATTATTTTAAATATCGGAGGCTGACCGGGCATGAAAAAAATATTCGCTCTCTCTCTTTTTGATCTGAAATACGCATATCGGGATTTTATGCTTATGGTTTCGATCCTTGCCCCTCTGTTGCTTGCTCTCGTATTCCGTTTCGGAGTCCCGTTCATCTTTTCTTATTTAGAGGGCCGGTTTTCGATTACATTAAAAAACTATTTCGAATTACAAGCCATAATCCTTATGATCACAGTGCCAGTTTTACTCGGGATGTTTGCAGCTTTCATCATTTTAGATGAACGGGATGAAAACGTACTAACTTTTTTAGCCGTTACCCCTCTTTCGAAAAAAGAATATCTGGCATACCGGTTAGGGACCCCTGTTTTCATCAGTACACTGCTAACTTTTGCGGCACTCTTTATAGCAGGATACGCGGATATTCTTTCATGGCAGACGATCCCGGTTATATTTCTGCTATCTCTCGAGGCACCGCTCGTTGCTTTGTTCGTTGCCGGAGCAGCAAAAAATAAAGTTGAAGGCCTCGCAGTCGCCAAAGTAGCAAGCATTTTGCTGCTTGTGCCGCTTATTTTCGAATTTATCGAAGGGCCGTTGAAGTATATTGCAGGGATTTTACCGCCATTTTGGCTTGTTTCTGCCTTCTTTTCAGCATTGCATTCAGAAGTCGAAAAGTGGTTGATTTTTATAGGAATTTCTATTGCTACCCATTTGTTTTGTATATCGATTCTATTTAATCGATTTAAAAATGCCGTTTTGTAGAAAAAGAGGGGCTGAACCGGGGCAGCCCCTCTTGCGCACAGGTACTTTTCTTCTTTTCTCTTCTAGAAACACTGAAACGAACGGATTCTTTGCAAGTCTGTTCCGTAATACACCCATCTGTTGCCTCTCCAGCGAAAACCCGAAACAGATGTTCTGCCGACATAAGTTGGATAAAACCAGAAACTGCGGCCGTTATCTAACCAAATATAAGTATAACGGTATAAACAGCCCCTTATCGCTCCTGGGTCGACTGCCTGAAGGGAAACTGACTGCTGGGGAGTAAACGAAGGCGGAGGCGATGTCGGCGCTCCTCCTGTTTGCTGGCTGCCCGGGAATGGAGAACCTCCTGTTTGCTGGCCGCCCGGGAATGGAGAACCTCCGAAATCATCAGAAGGAGATCCGGGAGTACCAAACGGCGGGGCTGTCGGATATCCCTGTTGGCCTCCGGGGTACGGATAACTTCCGAAATTGCCGGAAGGAAATCCAGGGGTGCCGAACTGCGGGGCTGTCGGATATCCCTGCTGGCCTCCGGGGTACGGATAACTTCCGAAATTGCCGGAAGGAAATCCAGGGGTGCCGAACTGCGGGGCTGTCGGATATCCCTGCTGGCCTCCGGGGTACGGATAACTTCTGAAATCGTCGGAAGGAGATCCGTCACTGCCGTAAGCCGGGACCGGTGAATACCCTTGATGACTGCCGGGTACTGGCAGAATATTAAATTGGCGAAATCCGTCTTGAACTGAGAAATTCGGAAAAACTGTCGGGAAATATGGATAAAAATTCAATTGATAATCCCCTTTCAAATGGCTTACTTTGTAATGTATGCAAAACATCTATTATGGTGAAAAAAGTATTAAACAGTTATTTCATCCAGTTTCTTAAACTCATCTGTAATGTTCTCCGTAAGTTGGTGAGTACCTATAAGACAATTAGAAAATCTGTAATATTTTTGCAAAAACAAAAAAGACTGATATTAGGTTTTTATCCTGTTATATCAGCCTTTTTCTTTTAGAGTATTATATGCCTTAATTAAGTTAGCATCAGGTGTTTCATTTTGAATACATTTGAAAATTAATTTTTCCAGATTCTTAAGATTTAAATCTTCTAAAGCTTTAATAGAGGCATCTATCATTTCTTCAGAGCTGGCCTTAGACCAGTCCAATAAAAAACCATTGCTCAGTGCTAGTATCCTAAAAAATTCTCTCTGTGTTCTTCCGTTTCCTTCCCTAAAGGGATGAGCCGCATTCACATGGTCAAAATAGTACGCTAGCCTTGTAGCAAAATCAGTTTTATTATCAATATATTTTAAATAGCTTTCATTTCTTAATGGTATTTCCACATATTCTCTAAAATACGTGCTCAATACCATATGCCGTGCAAAAAGGTTCCCTTTTGATATATCAACTACCCTTATCTCTCCTGCCCAATCATACAAATCCTGAAAAATATAACGGTGAATCGCTTGTAAATGTAATAAATCAAAGTTCCCAATAATAGGATTTTCAAAAAGTTCTAACAATCTTCTTCCGGTAAGAATACGTTCGATTTTGTGAAGCCGATCTTGTTCTTTAACATGCAGCTTATTTTTTAAAACATTGGTTCCAGGATATACATATCGATCACTCATACGATAGTTCTAGAACCTTTCTAAGAAATTCCTCTTCAGAAATCAAACCTAATGTTTTTGCTTTTATTAGCTCCTCTTCTTCAGCTCGTAAATAAAATCCTTCAATTGCCATTGTACCTTTTACCTGTTTCATTCCTTCATTCAAATCAAAAAAAGGATTTTTTGACAAAGAAGTTAATCCTCCCCTCATAAAATGACTTTCAATTCTATTTCTTTTCTTATATGCACGAGAGAATGTTCGATTTTTAACCAATTTGCCCTTTTTTACCCTAGCTGAAACAGACGATTTAGCAAATTTTATTCCTTGTCCATTTAATGACATAAGAAACACTCCAATTAATTATTGCAAATCAATAAAAAGAAGTCAGTCGTATATTGTACCTTTTATTATATCATTGATCGCAATATGCATCAGAAATTGACATTTGTTTTCGTTTTTTGTATCATCAGCACTCTATTTGTTTTAAAATGTTGAAAAAACCCACACCTTTTACAGGCATGGCGATCTTTATTTAATTAAATCTGCTAATACCCCTTCCGTCACTGTTAAAAGATCGTCGACTGCTAGTTCCATTTGCACACCGATTTTCCCGGCGCTAACAACAATCGTTTCCCATTCAGAGGCTGTTTCTTCGAGAAATGTTTTGTACTGCTTTTTCATGCCGACAGGAGAACAGCCGCCTCTGATATAACCTGTTAATTTTTGAATATCTTTTACAGGAATGAGATCTACTTTCTTTTCCCCGGCGGCTTTTGCCGCTTTTTTCAAATCCAGTTCTTCCGCGACCGGGATGATGAATACATATACTTCCTTGCTTATTCCTTGCGCTACCAGCGTTTTAAAAACCTGCCTCGGGTCTTTATTTATTTTTTCCGCGACGGAAACCCCGTCAATTTTTCCATCCTTATTGTCGTATGTAATAGTTTGGTAATGAATTTTCTTTGCGTCAAGAATTCGCATCGCATTCGTTTTTATCTGTGCCATTCTTTCGCTGCTCCCTTGCTTGTTATCTAAATTTATTTTAGCACTTGAATGAACGATTTCAAAAAAAGGGGTCTGGCCCTTACAACGCTTTAAAGCGTTAATGTGGTGAGGGTCTGGCCCGCGATGCTTTAAAGCAATAAAGCCCGATGTTAAATGAATAACTTTCTTGCTCAAGGGAAATAGTGGTAACAGAGTGGGCACTTTGTTCACATTGACTTATTGCGTGGAAGAAAATACAGGAATACCGATTCTAAAGGAGGTAGAAGAATGGCTGAAAATGACAAAGTTAGCAAAAAAATGCCTCAGTTTCCCGAACCGTATTGGAGGAATTCTGCCAATCTTCCGTCGTTTGAAAAACTGACGGGCGACAGAGAAGCGGATGTCGTCATTGTCGGAGGCGGAATAACCGGGATCACTGCCGCTTATTTACTGGTAAAAGAGGGGCTTCAAGTTGCCCTCCTGGATGCGGGGAATATTTTAAACGGAACGACCGGACATACAACTGCAAAAATCACTGCCCAGCACGGCTTGATTTATGATGAATTGATCAGCCACTTTGGGGAAGAGAAAGCTAAGCTTTACTATCAAGCAAGCATAGATGCACTGACATTTATAAAGAATACAGTAAAAGATCGGCAAATTGATTGTGATTTAAATGAAGAGGATGCCTATGTTTATACAAACTCGAGCAACTACACGCAAAAAATCATCAATGAATTGAAAGCTTATGAAAAACTGGGGATTGACGTCGAATTCCTATCTGAAATTCCCATTCCGGTAAAAATGAAGGCTGCAATTGTCATGAAAAAACAAGCACAATTTCATCCTTTGAAATACTTATCCGGGCTTGTGGAATATCTATCCCAAAACGGCTGCAGCATATACGAGAATACAACAGCCGTTGATATCGAAAAAGGCGAACATCCCGTTGTCACGACAAGAGACGGCCATAAGATCACATGCCGGAGTGTCATCATCGCTTCCCATTTCCCATTCTTTGATAAAACCGGTGCATATTTTGCGAGGATGTATGCCGAACGTTCATATGTACTCGCGGTAAAAACAGAGAAAGAGTATTCAGGCGGAATGTATATTAATGCTGAACAGCCGACCCGGTCTCTTCGTTATGCAGAAATAGACGGGGAAAAGCTTATCTTATTTAGCGGCGAAAGACATAAAACCGGACATGCCTTTAATACAATGAAACATTATGAAGCTCTTGAAGCATTTGCCGAAGAAACATTCGGCATAAAGGAAATCCCCTACAGATGGTCTGCCCAGGATTTAACTACATTGGACAAAGTTCCATATATCGGACCGATTTCCTCAAACAATCCAAATATATACGTTGCATCCGGTTACCGCAAATGGGGAATGACAAACGGAACGGCAGCTGCCATGTTGATTACAGATCTTATCTTAAATAAAGAAAACCGTTATGAAGACTTGTTTACGCCATCCAGATTTAATGCTGATCCAAGCTTAAAGAAAGTTATCTCACAAAATTTACAGGTTGCAAAAGATCTCATTGAAGGCAAACTTGAACACCCTGCAAAATATCCTGAAGAATTAGGTACTGATGAAGGAGCGGCTGTGACTGTTAATGGCAAACGCGCCGGAGCTTATAAAGACGAAGAAGGCAAGTTGTATATTGTAGATACAACATGTAGGCACATGGGCTGTGAATTGGAATGGAATAATGGGGAACGAACATGGGACTGTCCTTGCCATGGCTCGCGTTATTCTTATAAAGGAGAAGTAGTCGAAGGTCCTGCGGAAGTTCCTCTAAAACAAATCGAAAATCAATAGCATCTATATTGACGCGTGTATTAGATGAAAAAAAGTGCAGCTAAACGGTAACAGGATGCTATTTGAGCTGTTAAATGCCTCTTTCGAAAGGGGCATTTCTTCTACTTTTCACCAAATAAATGTCAACTACCCAATGACTAAAGTTGGGGCTTCCTTCGGCGGAGAAATGGTGATAACATAAGGAAAAGGTGAGAACATTGAGTGGGGGATAAGCATGAAAACTCCAGAGCCAAGAAAACGATACACTTATCAAGATTATTGTGAATGGGAAGGAAGATGGGAGTTAATAAACGGTATTCCCTATAACATGTCACCAGCACCCTCTACACAGCATCAGAGGATAGTCGGACAATTATATGTTGCTCTAAGTTCTTATTTAAGTAAAGGAACTTGTGAAGCCTTTATTTCTCCATTTGATGTACGATTAAGTGAAACAGAAGACTATAACAATCCTGATACTGTTGTTCAACCTGATATATCTGTCATTTGTAATCCAAAACAAATAGATGAAAAAGGATGCAAAGGTGCTCCTGGTTTAGTGGTAGAAGTTCTATCACCATCTACCGCTTTAAAAGATCGAAATGAAAAGTTCAAGCTGTATGAAAAGTACGGGGTAAAAGAATACTGGATGGTGGATCCGATTCATAAGACAATAGAAGTATATGGTTTAGTGGAGAACCATTTTACTCAAAGAGAGGTATTCGGAGAAGATAGTTCCTTACAATCTTTTCTTTTTAAAGACTTTACACTAAATTTAAAAAATATTCTATAACACAAAAGAATTACGAGATTCTCTCGTCAATTCCAGACTGTCGACAAACCCAAACTTAAATTCTCCATTTGAGTTTGGGTTTGTCTATTTCTTCCTATATTTATAGGCATTTTATCCTTATATTAGGCTGGGCATAGTCTTTTCCATGTCCAGTTTGCCAATTTCTTTAATTTCATGACAGCGAAAGTAAACATCGCCCTCACGGACAATTTTTCCAACCATAGAAGGGTTGTCAATTGCATAAAGCAGCGCGGGCAAGACCCTCAATGCGTTAACGCTTTAAAGCAGCGCGGGTCTGGCCCGCACTCCATTAACGCTTTAAAGTGGTGCGGGCCTGTCCCTCATTGCATTAACGCTTTAAAGTGTCAATTCAATAAACTTTTATGAATCCAAATGGCTGCCTGAGCTCCTTCTCCCATGGCAATTACTGCTTTCTCGGAATGGGCAACTACATCTCCCGCCGCCCAAACGTTTTGGATGTTCGTCATTTTTGTTCTCGAATCGACAAGAATATGCTTGTTTTCAAGGACTTCTACTCCGAGCTGTCTTGCCAGATCTGACCGCACCTCTTTTCCGCCAAAAGCAATAAATGCTCGAGTGCTCATGACATTTTCCCCGTTTGCCAGCTTTACTCCCTGAAAATTCTCCCCATCTGCCATCACTTCTTGAATAGGAACATTTATATACTCAATATTTTTTACTTTTAACTTTTCTAAAACCTTTTCATCTACTTCGGCTTGCTCATGATTAATATAAATAAGCTCCTTCGTCCAATAATATAGCGTCAATGCCATATTAGCGCCAGGGTTTCCCGATCCCAATACAATTGTTCGTTTATTTTTGACCTCATATCCATCACAGTCCGGACAAACAAACACACTTAAGCCAAGACATGGAAAAAGCTCCGGAAAATTTGGAATCCGATCCATCACCCCGGTTGTAATCAAAAGCCTTTTTCCGGTGTATTTGCTCCCATCCTTGCCGCTAAGTACAAAATTTCCATCAATCGATTCAGCTTTTTCAATTTTATCATCAACAAAATTGACTCCAAAACTTTCGGCCTGCTTTTTGCCAATATTCCTCAGCTCCGGGCCGCTGATCCCGTCAGGCCACCCTAATATATTGTGATAGCCATTGCATATATTGGAACGTCCATCGTTAGAGTCAATAACAAGCACATTGTGATCGTATCTTCCGAGCAGGATTGAGCTTTGCAGACCGGCAATTCCCCCGCCGATGATTAAACAATCATAAATCACGTGATCCCCGCCTTTCATTCATTGTTTCTCGTTACTATCGTTTCCTCTTTTTCGTCCTGCAACACATAAAGTTTCTTGCGTGAACTCCGGCAGGTGAATCATGTCCAAAGCGTTTCATGTGAAGCCTGATAAAAATAAAAACCAAAGACCATTAAGAGATCTTTGGCTTAACAATTCACTTATTCATCTGCTCAAGAAATCCTCCAAGCAGGCTGTCAAGGTCGTCTACCTCTTCCTCTTCTTTCTTTTCTTCCTCAATGCTTTGCTGTGATTTTGCACTGTCCCAACTAAAATTAGCTAAATCGTCTTCTATTTCATTTAGAGTTTCATTCGATTCATCAAGTGATTGATTCACAGGTTCCTCCAAACGTTCGTCAAAATCGGAATCAGCCATTGGTTCTTCTTGCAAATAGAGGGCCTCATCGATATCGGTGGCTTTGCTGTTTAACGCCGCAAGAAGAGCGGTGGAACGAACCGGATCATTTATCAGGTGATAAAGAATACTCCCTAACAGAGCTTCTGAATGCTCATGTTTGAGCCAGTCCCGCTGAACTTTGCTCAGCTTCTGCGGAAGAGGAATGCTAATCATTTCCCGTTCTTTAGAAAGTGTCTGGCTGATACCTTGAATCACGAATTCAGCAATTTTACTGGAAAAATTCCGCTTCTCTGTTTCTTTCAATTTCTGCAACTGTTTAACTATGTGGTCGGGAGTATCCGAAGGTACACGAAAGGCGATTGTTTGTCCCCTTTTGATCCCGTTTGATGCTGATTTGCTCATAATATCACCTTATTTAAGCCTTCACAGGTTTTTGTTCCTCTCCCTTTTTCTCTTTTGCCGTTCTACGAACATAGTCAGAAATTAATTTATAATAAGCATTCGCCATCATCCAGATGCTTTCTTTTTCATCTTCAAAAAAATCGATATTATAGCCGTCTAAATTATTATTTAACGTTTTAATATAATCTTTTAAAATAATGGAACCTCCGCCTACAAAGTAACAAATCTCGGTTTGGGAATTCTTTTGCCACATATTTCGTAAAAGTCGATACTGTTTCTTCGCCAAATCAAGGAGGATTCGGTCGGTAATATCATGGACACTTGTACGGCTGCCCCTTACCATAATATGATTGCGATCGCTCTTCTTTGTAATAATCTCTACAACATCGCGGCGGCTGTCCAATTCGACTCCGTGCCGTGAGCGAATCTCTTCCCTGATCGCCTCTAAAGCCTCAGAAACGCCAAGATTAAATCCTTGTGCTTTATCATCATCCACTTTTCGGTCTTTAATGACGGCGATATCTGTCGATAATCCGCCAATATCTTGGATAAGGATTCTTTTATTAATTAAATCTTTATTGATAATATTCAAATTATTATCCATGACAAGGTTAATGAATGCAGCAAACCCTTCAGGATACACTTTCACTTCATCAAATTTGATATTTACTTTCAATCCTTGATATTTAGGGGTAATTAAAAATTCAACTTGGTGAACGGAACCTAATAATTTCGAGCGGTAGCCGGTATCTCTTCCTTCTTTTACTTCGCGAAGAGGCAAGCCGGTGCCCAAAGTATAATTCGCATCGATGACATTTTTCGACTTTGGAAACATATTGGAATTTTCCGGCCGGACCGCATCCAAAGCAAGGGAAGCAAACAGCAAGACCAATGTTTGATCCTCTGCTGACTTGCTGCTGCCGGGGTCTAATTCAGAAGCATTGTCACTTTTTGTAGCTAAATGGCCGACACGATAAATAACGTTATTTTCTTTTAGAGCAGGGGAGTGCACTTTGATATGTATACCGTCCAAAGGATCTTGATTATCTAATTCTTCTATACCGATAACAGGTCTGTCCTCGATGTCTCTAGCAATCACGTTCGGAATATTTAATTCATATTCGAATTTTCCAAAAATCGCTTTTAACGAATCATTTCCAACGTCTACCGCCGCTATTCTGCTATTGCTCATTGAAAAAATCCTCCTTTTCAGTCATAGGTTTTTTGTTAAGCGTATATGACTGTGAAAGAGGATTCAATCATCTTGGAAAATATTAACGAAAACGTAAACATGTACACGCGAATGTAAACTTAAAAACAAAACTGTAAACATGTCGAATTATAAGGAAGCAAACGTTTTTGTAAACATGTAAACAAAAATGTTTGCAATTGCAAACAATACGTAAACATGCAAACATATTTGTTTACAAGGAATGATCGTATAGTTCTGTTCTATGCAGTAACATACAGAAAAAAGCAAAAGTCTTCCAGTGGCTTTATGCCCCCGATAAACTTCTGCTTTACTGTTATTGGCTTCCGTAAAAAACAGTACAACTTTTAGCTTTTTTTACATTCTTTTATTTCATCAACTAGCTTTTCCGCTACTCTTCTATACAAGTTGCTAATGTTAACAAGTGTAGCGATGAATAATGCCTTCTCCAAATACTGTGAATCTTGTTCTTCCAGCTTGGTGATTTCTTCATTTACATCTTTCGCCTTTTCTTCAATATCTTCTTTAAAGGATTCGACATTTTTCGTAAAAAGATAAAGATAGCTCTCGTAAAAAGCCTCTAAATTGAAATCCCCTGCTATGATCTTTTCATTCAAACCATCAAGAGTCGTTTTAATATCATTGAGGGATAGCGCACCTTTTAACTGATAGATCAAGCTGATTAATATTAAATGTTCTTTTGAATATTTTTTATTTTTAATAGAAAAAAACAGTTTTCCTTTGGCATAGTTATTGATCATCGTTTTCGTTAAAACTTTTTCATCTTCCGTACGTTTTGTTGCACCGTATTTTTGTTCAAATAATTGAATTACTTGATCCATGTACAAGTCAATTTTCGGAAGATCCTCCAATGTAATGATATTTTCAAACCCAAGATCTGCAATGATTTCATTTACTTTCTCCATTGTTCCAACCTCTGTTTTTTCTTTCATTTTATCTTTATTGATGATGTTAGTAAACTGTTGACTACCTTTCATTATACATATATTATTAAATATAGTATTAAAAACTACATAATATCGCAGGAGGAATATTCAGTGAACAATTATATCCGCGAACCAATTAACGGACTGACACATTTAGCCGGTGCGATTTTATCATTTTCCGGACTGCTTGCAATGGTCATCAAAGCTTCGATGACAACATCATCAAAACTCGCCATTACAGCTGTGATCATTTTTGGCATCAGCATGATCCTTTTATATTCTGCCTCTGCGACGTATCACATGGTCATTGCAAAAGATAAGGTTATTGCCTTCCTTAGACGGCTCGATCATTCGATGATCTTTGTCATGATTGCAGGATCATATACTCCCTTTTGCCTCATTACCTTAAAGGGAAATGCAGGCTGGACGATTTTTGCCATTGTCACATCAATAGCTGTTTGCGGCGTGCTATTCAAAATGATCTGGTTTAAATGTCCGAGGTGGCTGTCAACTTTGCTGTACATTCTAATGGGATGGATTATTATTTTCGCTTTTTCGCCCCTTGCTGAAACATTAGATCGTAATGGCGTGTTTCTTTTAGTGCTCGGAGGGATTTTCTATACGGCCGGCGGTATTATTTACGCAACGAAACCGAAATTTTTACAATCAAAATACATGGGCTTTCATGAGATTTTTCACATCTTCATTCTGCTCGGAAGCATCTCTCATTTTTTGAGCGTATTTTTGTATGTTCTATAAAAGGGTCCCTTTTTTAACATACGAAATGAGCTCATAAATATGTTCGACGACTAATATATCGCAATAAAGGATCATAACCCGAAAGATTTTAAAATCATTTGACTAACTTGATACGATTTTATACTCAAAACGCAAAGTTTACTTTCCTAACTTTTTAAATAAGCGGGAATAACCCGTTTTTTTATTCATCTAAAAAAATGCATGACATCGTCACCTATGATGAGAAACAAATGCTTCTGTATGGTACCGGTGAAATGATTCGTTTATACGTGCATATGCGAATATCCAAACGTTGCCCATGCTTTGAAAAATAAAGTAGGAGTCTGGTAAGATGAAAACAAATCAATCAAAGGGAGATGAAGGAAAATTGAAAGATGAAATTATTAAAAGATTTACTTCCTATGTAAAAGTAGACACGCAGTCCAATGATGAAAGTGATACATGTCCTTCCACGCCCGGCCAGCTGGCTCTCGCCAACATGTTGGTGGAAGAATTAAAGACGATCGGGATGGAAGAAGTGACAATAGATGAAAATGGATATGTGATGGCTACACTCCCTTCCAATACCGAAAAACAAGTGCCGACCATCGGATTTTTGGCACATGTTGATACAGCGACCGATTTTACCGGCGCCGGCGTTAAACCGCAAATTGTAGAAAACTATGATGGCAAAGATATTGTCTTAAATGAAGAATTACAGATCGTGCTGTCTCCGAAAGACTTCCCAAACCTTCTCCAATATAAGGGCCACACATTAATCACAACAGACGGAACGACTCTTCTAGGCGCTGATAACAAAGCCGGCATTGCTGAAATTATGACGGCAATGGCTTATTTGATTAACCATCCGGAAATAAAGCGCGGAAAAGTAAGAGTAGCTTTTACGCCTGATGAAGAAATTGGAAGGGGGCCTCACAAATTTGATGTAGCCGCTTTTAACGCCAAGTTTGCTTACACGGTGGACGGTGGTCCGCTCGGCGAACTTGAATACGAGAGCTTCAACGCTGCCGCCGCAAAAATTACGATTAAAGGAAGAAACATTCATCCTGGAGTAGCCAAAGGGAAGATGGTGAACTCTGCTAAAATCGCCATGGAATTGCACAGAAAGCTTCCGGCGAGTGAGGCACCTGAATTTACGGAAGGATATGAAGGGTTCTATCATCTAATTTCTATCAATGGCGACGTGGAACAAACAAAATTGTATTACATAATTAGAGATTTTGACAGGAACAGCTTCAATGCAAGAAAAGCCACGATCGAAAAAATTGTGAATGAATTTAGAGAAACATACGGAAAAGACAACATTATTCTGGAAATGAATGATCAATATTATAACATGAGAGAAAAAATCGAACCGGTAAAAGAGATTGTCGACATTGCTTATCAGGCAATGGAGAATTTGGGTATTCAGCCAATCATTAAGCCAATCCGAGGCGGCACAGACGGTTCGCAGCTATCTTTTATGGGACTGCCGACACCGAATATTTTTACAGGCGGAGAAAACTATCACGGCAAATATGAATTTATTTCAGTCGATAATATGATCAAAGCAACAAATGTGATCATTGAAATCATCAAACTATTTGAACAAAGAGCTTAAAAAAGTGTCAGGCACCATCTGAAGACAAATGTCAACGGATGGTGCCCGGCACTCTAATTGCGTGCTGCTTCCATTAGCTTTTTCAGCTCAGTTGGATTAAAGCCTTTTACCGCTTGATCTGCAACGACAGTTACGGGTATTCCCATAAAGCCAAACTTTTCTACTTCTTTTTGATATTCCGGATCGGCCAACACGTCTCTAACCTCAAATGTAATTCCTTCCTGAGTAAGCATTTGTTTGACCATGTTGCACTCATTGCAGCCCTGTGCAGAATAAACAATTATTTGTTTGTTCATTGGTTTAACGCCTCTCTAATAGATTCCATCGTAATCTTCCAATGGGATGTATTCCAGTGTACTTTTCCATCTTCAAGAAGAAAAATTTGCGGAGATTCATGCTTAATTCCAAATTCCTCTGCAATTTTGTTGGAAACCGGGCGGTCTTCAATCACGTGGACTACAGCAGCAGAAATGTCCGTTTCTTTCAGGAATGATTGAAATTCCTCATAGGCTTTCGCACTGATCGGACAAGTGGTGCTGTGCTTAAAAAGCAATTGTTTTCCCGGTTGTTGAACAAATTGATGAAAATCTTCTATTGTTTGAAGTTGTTTAATTGACATGGTTTTCACTCTCCTTGACTAATTTATGGTTTTGCCGTGTTCAAAAAAACCTCAATTTTATCACGGTCAAACACATGAAAAGTTTGGCTGCCCATCACAATAAAAGGTGTAGCAATACCTCCCTCGCTCAGCATTTGGTCAAACTTCCGCTGATCGAAAGTAACATTCAACACTTCATAAATTAAATCTTTTTCCTTGAAAAAACGCAATACCTGTTCACATGACTCGCAATGGTCGCTTACATACAGGGTTATTTTCATGCAAAAACCACCTGTCCATTGTTGAATATTTTCAGATTACCCCATCAAAGCGGCCATGACTGTAAGATAGTTCACAAAAAACTAATAGCGGTGGTGCAGAAAGTTCCTTTGAAAAATATTACAAAATTATCATTCTTTTTTCCAAAATTAATTCTTATTTTTCCAAAAATATTTCGTATTTTTCCAAAATTAATTAGAATTTTTCCAAGATCAATTTCATTTCCAATACTATTCCTGGCCAAAAAGTTGTCCTTTTACCAGTTCACGATGAATGGAAATAATTTTACGGCCTGTTCGCACAATATCTTCCTTTACCAGTTCATTGATCGTCGAGGTTACCGATTCACGAGTGGCACCTATCATGTTGCCGATTTCCTGATGAGTGAGAGGGAGATCAATTCGGTGATAGCCATCTTCTAACACACCAAATTCTTCGGAAAGATTCAGCAAAAGAAAGAGAACCTTATCTTTGACCGTACCTAAAGCCATCTTCTCCAGCATGTCGTTCTTTTCTTTCAATTGATCGCTCAAAATCCTCATTATCCGTTTCATAATATAGGGGCGGGTGGAAATGAAATTTTCAAACTGCTCACTGCCAATAGAGCAAAGCAGAGTGTCTTCAATTGTTTCAATATAAACTCCATGGGTACCTAAAGAGACAGAATCGATCTCACCAAACGTACTACCTTTCCCTAAAATACCGACAGTAAACTGTTTCCCTTCCGAATTGACAATATAAAGACGCAAGGCCCCTTCTTTTACAAAAAAAAGCCCTTCCCGAACCATATCAGGTGTTTGAATAATTGTATGTTTTCGTATTTTGGCATGGTGTGTCCCTTTATTAATCTCTTCCATATCTTCCGGAGAGACCTTGTCAAACAATTTTATTTGAGACAAATACCACAATTTGTCAATCATGAACGTTCTCCCCTAAACTTAGTGGTCTATTTTTACTTTAACATAGGAAGGATTGCATGACTAACTTAAAGATTGGTTATCATAATGTATGCTACTTCACATTCAATAAAGGAACTGGATTACAGACTTGCTTTAAATAACAGGGCTATAATGAAACCATCAACAGTAAGAAAACAAAGGAGAAATAGACATGAAAAAAGTAGCGATTTTTGTTCACGCAACTGAAAACGAACTAGGAAGAGCAGTCCATGCACTGGTGTATGCAGATGAGATCCACGCTGCCGGCGGAGAAGTAAAAGTAATTTTTGATGGTCAAGGAACACAATGGATTCCTCTTTTAGAAGACGAAAACCATCCGATGAACCCGTTATACAAAAAGGTGAAAGGTTTAGGTGTGATCGAGGCTTGTAACTTTTGCGCCGGAGCTTTCGGTGTTCAGGAAGACATTCAAAAAGCAAACATTTCATCGGCGAGAGGCAACGACGGCCACGCTAGTATTGCAGAGCTGATCAAAGAAGATTATCAAATTATTACTCTATAATACAAGCGTATTTGAACAATATCGGTGGGGTTCTTTATCCCCACCGACAATTTTATCATGGGAGGTTTGTAAATGGCTCGCATACAATTAAAAGCTTCAGGTATTACTGAACAAACCACATCTAAGATTACAACAGGCACCCACACATTTAATATTGATGAACCGGAAAGCCAAGGGGGTAAAAACACTGGACCGAATCCGCTTCAAACAGTTTTGGGCGCTCTGATCGGCTGCGAAAACATCATTGCAAACATGGTTGCAAAAGAGATCAACTTTGATCTTCAAGGAATTATTTTTTCCGTAAAAGGAGAACTCGACTCGCGGTTATAAGGGAGATCCAAATGTCCGCACTTACTTTCAAAAAGCAGAAATTTCCGCAGAAGTAAAGACGAATGAATCGGAAGACCGTATTCAGGAGCTGAAAAAGATAACAGACAGCCGCTGCCCTGTATTTAATTTGTTGAAAGCAGCCGACGTTGAACTGGAAAAAAGCCGAGTAGTCGGAAAGGCAAAAGGAGTGGCATTTTGGTGCTACGTAACGAATTTTTCCAAGCTTTGTTCTGCCTTATGCGTTGACAAGAAAAAAGGAGTGGCGCATTCGTTGCCACTCCTTTTAAAAAGATAGGAAAATTTCAGCATGCAAAAGGGCTTTTTTTTGTGTTACTGGCATAAAACTAAGCATTCTGGAATCTATCAAGTATGAATTTTTAAATATATGAGCCTATATTTTCGTTTATGAGCCCTTATTTGGATATATGAGCCTTTATTCGGATTTATGAGCCTTTTTTTGAACATATGAGCCTTTATTCGGATTTATGAGCCTTTTTTTGAACATATGAGCCGTAATTCTGATTTATGAGCTGTCACTCCAACTTATGAGCCGTTATTTTCATTTATGAGCCATCGACCACATTTACTTAAAACCTTCCCGATTTAAAAATCGAATAAAGGATCCAAAGAAACATCACTGTCGCAACACCAAAGCCGAGTTCAATCGCAGGAAATCTCCATAACAGCGTTGATTGTCTTCCGATCGATGAACCGATGATCAATCCGACCATAATAATGCTAAAGGAAAGTAAAGCAATACTGAATGAAAGACGGTTGCTGATTCTGTCCATTTTCGTCAATAAAAGATGAAGTTCGGGAATGGTAATTTCGATTCGCAATTTTCCTTGTTGCATAATCGAGGTTATTTCTCTTAACTTTTTAGGCAAATCGGAGATGATTTCTGAGCATTCAACAATATGGCTCCAAGCGCTTTCTGCAAGTTTTTTCGGATGATAGCGATCCTTCATCAAACGTTCCCCGAAAGGTTCTGCCACACTCATAATGCTAAACTCCGGATCCAATGATTCTACAACTCCTTCAACGGTTAGAAGGGCTTTACCAAGTATTGTTAAATCGGCAGGGATCCGAATGCGATGATGGAACGCAACGGTAAATAAGTCATTGACAGCTTCCCCAAGACTTATTTGACTTAATGGAACATCATAATACTTTTCCCTTAAGTCTTCGATATCTTGCCTAAATAATGCCATATCAACATCTTCCGGAATTAGTCCCATACGAGAAACGGCTTTGATGATCCCATCCGTATTTCCCCGCTTCAAAGAAATAACGAGAGACGCAAACTGGTATTTCATGTCATGATCAAGACGGCCCACCATGCCAAAATCCATCAAAGCAATCACTTCACCGGGAAGTACGAGTACATTCCCCGGGTGAGGGTCGCCATGAAAAAATCCTTCCATTAAAATTTGATGAAAAATAGAATGAGCGAGCCTTTCAGCAATTACTTTACGGTCATACCCTTCCTCATCCATCTTTTTTAGGTCATTTACTCTAATTCCTTCAATGTATTCCATCGTTAAAACATTTTTCGTTGAATAGTCCCAAAAAATTTTTGGAATGCGGATCGCAGGATTGCCGGTAAATTGATTGGCTATTTTTTCTGCATTTCTTCCTTCGATGCGATAATCTAATTCTTGGCGCAACGATTTGGCAAACTCTTCAATCATATCCCGTAATTGATATCTCTTTGCCCAATCCATTCGCAATTCCATTAGTCTCGCCAAATCTTCCAGTATTTCCAAATCTGTTTCGATGACATGCCGAATGTTCGGTCGCTGAATTTTTACCGCTACTTGTTCTTTCGTATTGAGCCTCGCATAATGTACTTGTCCGATCGATGCAGCTGCAATAGGTGTTTCATGGAATTCATCAAAAATAGTATCGATTGTTTCTCCTAATTCTACTTCGATAATTTGCCGTACTTGATCAAACGGAAAAGGCGGGACACGGTCCTGTAATTTTTCCAGCTCCTTTGTAATATGCTCAGGAATTAAATCGCGCCGGGTACTTGCAATTTGACCCATTTTTATAAAAGTTGGACCCAACTCTTGCAAACACGACCGAACTCTTTCACCAATCCGTCCCGGATTCAAATCTGTATCTGTGTTCACTTTTCTTTTAGGGAAAGACATAACCTCTGACAAGCCCAAGTCTTTTACAATATAACCAAAGCCATTGCGCAAAAAGGTATTTATGATCTCCTGATACCGTTGGGCGTGTTTCATTCTCTTACCGATCATAAAAAATTCCTCCCGAACTAGGACTTGTCTTTAATCGCCCTTCCTTTCTCTTTCTAACATTTCGATTCTCCGCTCTAATTCACGGACTTCATCTTTTGAAACTAAGTTCAGTTCATCCAACACTTGTTTGATTCTGAATTTAACCATTTCATCTAACTCTTTCCTGGCTTGAGCGCCTCTTTCCGTCAGCTTATCAATCCATTCTTTTGATTCCTCCTTACTTAGTTCTCCCTTTTTTACTAAATCATTGACGATTTTTTCAATTTGCTCTTTACTGGTAACTGCCACGCCTAATCCTAACGAAAGAACTTGATTGATTAAACTTTTCATGCTGCATTCCTCCTTTATAAGTTAAGCAACGATTTTAACTCTTTTATTTTTTTCTCAGCTGCTCGTTCTCCGGCATCAATGCATTCTTTTGCTTTTGTCGTGTCTAATGCTGCGATATGTCCTACTTCAGGACGAATTACAATATCCGCATGGCGCAGCCTGGAACGGCGCACTTCTCTCGTCATTAACGTGTAAGAACGATAAACAACTTCAAATAGGCTTCTCGGCTCACGTTCCTCGTATCCTCGTTCCACATCAACTGCAACAACAATATCCACCCCTGCTTTTCGGGCAAGGTCAGCCGGTAAGTTGTTCAGAACACCACCGTCTACTAGTACTTTATCTTGATACGATACCGGGGAAAAAATTGCAGGCATCGACGTTGTCGCGCGAATGGCCAACGATAAATTGCCTTTGGTAAAAACAAATAATTCTCCTTTATTCAGATCCACGGAAACTGCTTGGTACGGTATCGGAAGATCCTCGATCTGAATTTCATTTAGGCCGTTTTGTTTAAATAATTCATCTAAAATCGTAAATATTTTATTGCCGGCAAAGATTCCCCGATTGGGAATACCGATTTCTAATATTCGATACGATGGAGTTTCGAGAACAAACTTTTCAATTTTTTCAATATCAATCCCGGCAGCAACCAACCCTCCAATTGCAGCTCCCATGCTGGTACCTACAATGAAGTCAATTGGGATGTTGTGTTTTTGGAATACTTTTAAAACACCAATGTGAGCTAATCCCCGTACTGCTCCTCCCCCTAAAGCCAAACCTATCTTTTTCATATTTCCCTCCAATTGTGTACCGTAAACTTTTCAATCATACGATTCGATTAGTTGTATTTTCTCTTAAATAAATAAGGGATATGTATTCGTGCTTTCGCTTTATCGTTAAGTTTATTTGTTTTTTGTGGTTTTTGGGTATTTTGGGTTGATAATACTAGATTAACTTACTATAATCAAGATGTAAATATTTTAGGGTGGTTTTACTCATGAATCTAACAGAACGAAAAAAACAGTTTTTGCAAAAATTGATGGATTTATATGAAAGAACCGAACTGCCCGTTCATTACGAAACATTAGCGAAGGCAATCGGTGTTAGTAAATGGACGGCTTATGATATGTTAAAACAGCTTGAAAAATTAGGTTTTCTAACTCGCGATTATACGATTAATAATCGGGAAACGGGCCGCTCCCAAATCGTGTACACACCATCAAAAAAGGCATTTAACTTATTAAATAACTCGTCTTCAATTGAAGTAAGTATGGAAGAATGGGAAGAGATTAAAAAAGAAGTGTTGGCTTTCTCACAGCAATTAAAAGAATTAAACCCAAATAAAGCGATCCAAAAAGTTTTAGAGGAAATGTCAAAAATTAAGAAAAAAGCAATTCTTTGTGTATATATCTTATGTCTGCTCATTGTTTATTTAAACAATTCCAGTGAACGGACTATTTTTTTGATTAAATATATCGTTGAAGACATTCATGAACACCATACAAGACTCATCATGTTTGTTGGAACAGTTATAGGTACAATTATTCAAACTGCGAACAAAAATTTAGGAAGTGAATTAGCGAAATTAGGGAGCGATTTTGTCGGTATAATTGGGCAGCTTTCAACAAAAGAAAAAGAAATGATTTCTGACTTCCTTATTGAAAGTATTTCTTGATTTTCATTAAATTTCTTAGAAAACTCTTTTTCGTTTGTTTTTTGGTTTTTCGGGGGAACTATTAATGAAAATCTTATCCCAGTTTTTCTGGCTGTTCGAAAAATGTCCATATTTAAGCGAAACAATAGGAGTTGATTCTTTTGGGAGGAAAAACGGCATTGATAGCAGGAGCAAGCGGTCTTGTTGGCGGAGAGCTGCTTCATTACCTGCTGAACGGAAATCAATATGACAAAGTTGTCGCATTAGCACGCAGACCTCTTGGCATCAAACACCCAAAACTTGAGGAAATAATTGCTGATTTTGAAAATCTGTTCAACTATAAAGATCATTTTAGAGTGGATGATGTGTTCTGTTGTTTAGGGACTACGATTAAAAAAGCCAAATCGAGAGAAGCAATGTTAAGAGTTGATGTTGATTATCCCTTAATCATTGCAAGAGTTGCAAAAGAAATGGGGGCAAAACAGTTCCTGGTTATTAGTTCCATAGGGGCAAACCCTAACTCTTTCATATGGTATACACGAATGAAAGGGTTGCTTGAGGAACAACTTAAAGAGGTTGGGTTCCGTTCACTGCATATACTCAGACCATCCCTTCTTCTTGGAAAAAGAACAGAATTCAGACTTGATGAAACAGTGGGGGCATTTCTGTCTGCAAAGCTTTCATTCGCTTTTATTGGTCCGTTGAAAAAATATAAAGCAATATCAGGAAAAACAGTCGCTTTAGGCATGTATAAAATTGCTCAAAGTGATAAAAAGGGAGTAAATGTTTATATTTCGAATGAAATTGAGACAATCGCGAAAACACAATAAGCAGTACCAAAAGGGATGCTGTTTTTGTGTTGGGCGGCCGGTATACAAATTTATACGACTACTCTCTATCGACGGGTTTTTACTTCCGTTCAGAGTACGATTACTCCCGTTCGGTAGATCTTTACTCTCGTTCATTACACGTTTACTCCCGTTCAGCACCTCTTTACTCCCGTTCATTACACGTTTACTCCCGTTCGCCGCCTCTTTACTCCCGTTCAATATTCTTTTACTCTCGTTCAGCCAAATTTCCATTTCAAATCTCACCTACTTTTTTATCAGACTCGATAGAAACAAATTATTTGATTTTATGATCATAAAGTTCTTAAATTATAAAATAAAAAAAGAAAGAAGATGAAAGTATGTCTGAAAATAATAAAGCAAAACGAATTACCGATATTCCGTTTTCGGTACTTGATCTTTCTCCGATTGTAGAAGGCGGTACTCCATCCGATTCTTTTCGAAATACGCTGGATCTTGCTCAACATGCGGAAAAGTGGGGTTATCACCGGTACTGGCTGGCAGAGCACCATAATATTTCTGCCGTCGCCAGTTCTGCAACATCTGTTGTCATTGGTCATGTGGCTCAAGGTACTTCAAAAATCCGAGTAGGTTCAGGCGGGATCATGCTTCCTAACCACGCTCCGCTGGTGATTGCTGAACAGTTCGGAACTCTCGAATCTCTGTTTCCGGGCCGAATTGATCTTGGTCTTGGCCGCGCTCCCGGTACTGATCAGCTTACCGCTCATGCTCTAAGACGCGACCTCAGAAGCCATGGCGAGGATTTTCCTGAGCAATTAGCTGAGCTTCGCGCCTATTTTGATCCGTCTTTAGCTTCAGGAAGAATGCATATAAGAGCAGTCCCGGGCGAGGGCTTGAACATTCCAATCTGGTTATTAGGCTCAAGCGGATACAGCGCACAACTTGCAGGCATACTCGGTCTGCCATTTGCTTTTGCAAGCCACTTCTCACCTAACAATACACTGGCGGCACTGGAGATATATCGCCAATCCTTCAAGCCTTCAAAAGTGCTTGATAAGCCGTATGCAATGGTCGCGGTAAACGTTATTGCTGCAGAAACGGATGAAAAAGCGCACCATCTGGCAACTACAATGCAGCAGCAATTCTTGAACTTGATTCGGAATCATAATGTGCCGCTGCAGCCTCCAGTGAACAATATGGATGCTCTTTGGAACGAATATGAAAAAGAAGCCGTCGAGCAGCAAATAGGTTCTTCCATCGTTGGCAGCCCTGAGACTGTGAAAGAAAAGCTGCAAATATTCTTAAATGATACCCAGGCCGACGAAATTATGGTCAATGCCCAAATTTATGATCACCAGGCCCGTCTTCGTTCCTTTGAAATCGTGGCCGGCATCACGATGTTACAGGAACAACGCGAAACACGGATTTAATTTGCGCGATATGTACAAAAAATGGAAAGGAACTGCACTAAGCGGTTCCTTTTGTAATATACTTTGTTCTATTAGGTCTGGATACGTAAAAGAAAATCAATGAAACAGAGGCTGTCTCATAAGGGTCTGACCCCATGTGCATTTATCAATATATAGCACATTTATCTAACATTATGTCCTATATATTGTGTTATGGGGTCTGACCCTTAGGCTTTTTATACGAAAATGTCCGGTAAAAAGCAAAAAAAGCAACGACCTTTGACCCGCTAATTTCATTATAAATTGCAGGTCAAAGGTCGAAACATTTTCATTCATCGTGGTGGCTGATATGCCATGGAGGTTGAGACAGCCTCCGTACAACATAACAGATTTTTCACTTTATTTTTTCGCTAACGAATCAACAATTTTCTCAATGGTAAGTTTATTAGCGATCACACCGCTAATTGTCCAATGGCTCGGATCTTCCATATGATATACGTTCCCTTTTTTAACAGCTGGAATACCATTCCAGACAGAACTGTTTTTTAGTGTTTCTAATCCCGGTTCACTTGGTTTGCTAACAAGGAACAGGTGATCTGCGTCAAGTTTAGACAATGCTTCAAGTGAAACCGGCTTCCATGTTGCTTCGGCCGCAGGTAAATTTTGAACCATTTCAGGTTGAGCAACACCTAAATCACCATAGAGAACATTTGCTGCAAAGCGTGTATTTTCAAACAAGTAGAATTGATCGCCAGCTACCCATAAAATGGCTGCTGTTTCATCACCAATTGCTTCTTTAATTTTCTTAGATGCTTCTTTCACTTTTGCATCATAATCAGCAAATACATTTTTTGCTTGCTTTTCTTTCCCTAACAATTTCCCCATTACTTCCAATTGTTTACGCCAGTCGGCGCTGTCTTCATCTTTAAAAACATATGTTGGTGCCACTTTTTTGTATTCTTCATAATTCCCTTTTTGAATAGCCGATGCTGAACTAAAAATAATCAAGTCTGGTTGTGCTTTAATCGTTTGTTCTAATGGTAAATCCCAACCAATTGTCGGCACGTCTTTTAAATCAGATTGCAAGTAATCAAGCACCGTTGTTCCAATTGACCACTGAGCTGCCGGTGTCACGCCAAGTGCTACGAGCGAATCTTCCATGTATGGAGCAAGAATCCGTTTCGGATTGGCAGGGATCGTTACTTCCCCCATTGCATCCGTTACTGTCACGTCTTTTGTTTTTTCTTTCGTTTCCTTCGTGTTGCTAGTACCACAACCTGCTAACAACAATATCGTACAAATAAAAATTGTGATTATTCCTAAATATGTATTTCGAAACTTCATTTGCATCCTCCTTAGTCCAACATTTCGATAAAAATGATAATCATTATCAACCAAAAAGTCAATATAAAAATAATTTAATTGATAATAGTTTTCAATTAATCTGTTAAATATATTGAAAGAAACAGATATTCATTTTATACTTAATTATTATTGATAATGATTATCACTATTATACAATAACAATGAAGGGTTGTTTCTAATAGTGGCAAATTTACAGCGTCCTTCGATATCAAGAGAACATAGATTAAGAACAGGTTACATTGTGCTTGTCGGAATATGTTGTTTGTTGTTGGCGATATATATTTCTCTCGTTTTTGGAACGGAAACAATTAAACTAGCAACAGTATGGCAAGCGATATTCGATTATCATTCTGATAACAAAGCACATCAAATTGTTCAAGAAATTCGATTACCGCGAGCATTAATCGCCGCATTGGTTGGTTCTTACTTAGCGTTATCCGGAGCCATTATGCAGGCCATAACAAGAAATCCACTCGCTGAACCCTCTCTTTTAGGGGTATCTTATGGAGCGGCATTTTCGCTTGTGATAACAATAGCCTTGTTTCCGAGCGTTTCGAATATGGGAGAAACTGTTGCTTCTATGGCTGGTGCAGGATTAACAGTCCTTTTCGTATTTCTGTTAGCTGCTGCTTCAAAAGGTGGAGTATCACATGTGAAATTGGCACTTGCCGGTGTAGCGGCAGGAATGTTTTTGAATTCGTTGACCTCAACTGTGGCACTGCATTTTGATGTGTCAAAAGAGATGAGTTTTTGGTATGCCGGAGGATTGGCTCACACAAACTGGAATGATTTTAAAATTCTTAGTTTGGTAGGATTCATTGGTATTCCGATCGTCTTTGTCATTGCTCGTGCTTTAACGTTACTAAATCTTGGAGAGGAAGTAACGAAAGGGCTGGGAATTCATTTAAATCTGGTCAAAGCTCTTAGTGTTACTGCCGTCTTGCTATTAACCGGGGCTTCGGTTTCGGTAGCCGGATCCATTGGCTTTGTTGGACTCGTTGTCCCTCATATTAGCCGAATATTAGTTGGACCGAATTATCGCTTATTGCTCCCGGTTTCAGCCGTTTTGGGTGGCCTGCTGCTTGTTTTAGCGGATGTCGGAGCAAGAATGATGAATGCTCCTTTTGAAACACCTATTGGAGTCGTCACAGCAGCAATAGGAGTGCCCTTTTTCTTATATTTAGTTCGAAGTGAAAGGAGTAGATTCATATGAACAACATCTCTATGAAGTATAAATGGACGATGTTCACATTAATCGTACTCCTTTTCATCGCTTGTTTATTAAGTTTGAATTTCGGCGTTGTTCCCATTTCACCAAATGAAGTGTTTCATACATTGATTGGTAATGGGACGAAACAACAACAGTTGATCTTGTTTGAGATTCGTCTGCCAACCATTATATTAGCACTCATCGTTGGTGCAGGTATGGCTGTTTCAGGGACGATTTTACAAAGTATAACACGCAATGAACTGGCAGACCCCGGTATTTTAGGCATTAATGCAGGTGCGGGGACAGCTGTCGTCATTTATTTTTCATTTTTTAAAACAGCAACAGGAAGCCTTGGTACGTTCAGTACTTTTGCTTTGCCTCTCTTTTCTTTTTTGGGTGCATTATTAACAGCAGGTTTGATTATGAGTCTTGCTTGGAAACGCGGATTTCATTCCATTCGCCTTATCTTAGTCGGAATTGGAATGAATGCAGGTTTGAGTGCTCTATTAATAGCCCTTCAATTAAGAATGACACCGCACGATTTTATGCAAGCAATGGTTTGGTTGTCAGGAGATTTATGGGCAACGCAATGGAAGTTTGTATGGGCTCTGTTGCCTTGGTTTCTCGTACTTATTCCATACGCATTGTATAAAGCACATACCCTTAATATTTTGAACTTAGGGAGTTCAGTGGCAACTGGTCTTGGAATACGTTCCAATCGTGAACGTCTGCTTCTCCTTATGGTAGCGGTGGGGATCGCTGGTTTAGGAGTAGCTGCAGGCGGTGGAATGACTTTTTTAGGTTTGATTGCCCCGCATATTGCTCGCCGTCTGATTGGACCAAATCATCATTTGCTGCTTCCGATCGCCGCCATGATTGGATCGTTCATTTTACTGATGGCTGATACGATTGGAACAAATGTGTTGTCACCTACAGAAATTCCTGCTGGTCTTGTCGTATCAATTGTTAGTGTTCCATATTTTATTTATTTATTAATGAAAAAGTAGGGAGGGAGCGCTATGACAACTCTATCAGCAGAACAGTTGACCATCGGGTACGAGGACAGAATCATTGTTGAACAGTTAAATTTGGAAATTCCATCGAATCAAATTACTGCCATTATTGGTCCAAACGGCTGCGGCAAATCGACGATTTTAAAAACAGTGGCACGACTGCACCCGGCATTATCCGGTGTCATTTATTTAGATGGAAAAATGATTCATAAGACACCCACTAAAGAAGTTGCGAAAAAGCTGGCCATTTTACCTCAATCACCAGAAGCACCGAGTGGTTTGACAGTGTATGAATTAATTTCATATGGACGGACCCCTTATCAAACAGGATTTTCACGGCTCAGCAACCATGATTACGAAATGATTGATTGGGCGCTTGAGGTTACTGGATTAACCAATCTCCGAGATCAGTCTGTTGATACGTTATCAGGTGGGCAAAGGCAACGAGCTTGGATTGCGATGGCGATTGCTCAAGAAACAAATTTATTACTTTTAGACGAACCAACAACGTATTTAGATTTAGCTCACCAATTAGAAGTTTTACAGCTCCTGGAAAAATTAAATCAAGAAGATGGACGGACGATTGCGATGGTCATTCATGATTTGAACCACGCGGCCCGTTTTGCCCATCACATGGTTGCTCTTAAGAACGGAACGATTGTAAAACAAGGGACTCCAGAAAAAGTCATGACAGCCGAAGTGCTTAAACAAGTATTTAATATCGATACAGTGATTGTTACGGATCCTAGAACAGCGAAACCGGCAATGATTTCTTATGATTTAATAAAGTAGAGGTTGATATCATGCTGCAGCAAAAAGAACTCTGGAGAGAGCTTGAGAATTTCCATGTTGTCCAAGATAAGACAACAACAGTACCTCTCTTGGATAAGGATTTTTCAAAGCTTCTCAATCTTGCGAAGGAACGGACAAAAGCAGAACAGCCATATGTCATTGCTTCCATCTTGATGAGGCATGCAGCCTTTTTATTTACAGCACAATTATTTCTCCTCAGCAAGTATCGTGTGAAATGGACAGGAGATGTGGCCCAAGTTGGAGTAGTGGATCGGACATTGGACGATAAATGGGCTCCACAGTGGTCGCTTTCTAGTGGGAAGTGGATTCCTGTGGAAACAGAAAACGACGTGAAGGAAACCATCAAACGGATCATTTGCCATGATTGCCGGATGATAGTGAAAGCTGTTGCTGCTGAAACGAATAGCTCGCCACTCGTATTGTGGGAAAATATTTGGGGTTATGTCCTTTGGATGTACGTGCAGCTCCTCAACCAAGGAGACGATATTTCTGCAAGAGCACGTGATGATCTAGAATTTTTGCAAGACTCCACAACATGGAAAGATGTTGAACGATATTCACCGTTCCAAAGGTTCTTAAACGGACAAACACCAGAAGAAGCAATGGCTCATTATGCTCGAGTTACGTGCTGCTATTACTATAAAATCCCCGGAAATGATAAGTGTTCATATTGTCCAAAGAAACAAACAGACTAGGCTATCTTTTAAAAAGACTTCTATCCTTTCTTTTATAGAATTTTAATCAGCTTTCATGTGAATTTAAAGGGAATCGATTAAAAGTCGATTCCTTTTTCATCATTATTTATTTAAATGCATTTTTCAGAATAAGAATAAAATTGATCATTGCAAAAATTCAGGAAATAAGTATCATAAAAGATGGTAGGAATATTATACCAAATAATGTGTAGAACCCATTTTGAAGTTAGTTTACCAGTTTGATGTGGAACGGTGAACCGTATCATAAATAGAGGGGATTTTTGGAGGGCTGAGTAGATAATTTTGAAGAAATGCCACTGTGAAGGACAAAAATAATCTAATAAAATTTGTAAATGTCCTTTATAGAGGCGATAAAGGAAATACAAAAGCCATTGTATATGCTGAATGTCCGTCATAAGGCTTTTGAAGGACATAATTAAGATAGAGAGCATAAGAAAAGTCCGTCATAAGACTCCTGAAGGACATAAACAAGATAGGAAACATAGGAAAAGTCCTTCATACTGTTAAATGAGGGACAAATTTAGGATAATACAGTCTAACTAAAGGACAAATCTTCTACTTATTACTCATAATAAGTCCATTTTTTCTATACAATACCATTCTTATTCATTTTAGATCCCCCTTTTATAAAAGCAGACTCTTTCCCGTTTAAGCATAAAAAAATGTTTTAAGCAGATTTAGATAATGATTGATTTCCGATAGAATTTCATCCATATTGATTTGATCCACGGAACGCAGCTTTTCTTTTTTCTGCTGTTCATTTGAAAATCCTTCCATCGTCCAAATAATAATATTAATGGCTCTGTTTATATCAATGCCTTGTTTAAATTTTGACGTATCAATATCTGTAAATAATTTTTGATAGCTGCTTACAAGGATTTCTTTATTCCTTTTCTCCAACTCAATTTTTACATCGGCAGATTCTTCATGATAGGCGGCCATAAAGAAATTAAAGATGTCAGGGTATTTTTTCATTAATTCAAATTCCAGGACGGTGATTTCCCGAAATCTCATTAACAGGTCTCTTTCATTCCAATCGATTTTCGAGTAAAACTCATCCATGATAATCTCGACAAAATGGTCATACAAAAATAAAAACAATTCCTTCTTATTCTTAAAATAGTGAAAAAGCAATCCTTTTGAGATCTCCGCTTCTTTCACGATCTCATTTGTCGATGCTTTCTCATAACCTTTTTGCGAAAATTCTTTTAACGCTGCATTTAAAATGCGTTCTTGCTTATCTGGGCTTAAATTCAAAAATTTAGAATACATTCTGTTAAACCTCCGTTGATTAGCAACCATTGACCGATGTGGTCAATTTCATTGTAATCCTTTTGACCGGTGTGGTCAATGGAATAGAAAAAATTTTTTTGAAGAGCAGTGTAGTGGGCTATTTGATATGATGAATTGTGTTAACGATTAATATGATGTAAAGGTGCAAAAGGTATAAAATATTTGTAGACAGACTTATTCATTTTGTATAAAAATTAATATATAGAGGGAGTGAACTGTTTTGAAGATTTGGGCTAATTCAGAGAACGATATTTATAAGCTCCCCCCTTTAAGGGAGTCGGATATTAAAAAAGCTGAAAACCTATTTAAAATAAAGCTGCCAAAATCTTATTTAGATATCTTAAGAATACAAAACGGTGGGAGTATTGTTTTTAATGCTCATCCTTCACCAAAACCTACCTCTTGGAGCGATCACTCAGTCAATGTGGATTTTATTATGGGAATAGGGGAAAACAATGGCATCTTAGAAACGCCTTACTACATAGAAGAGTGGAATATGCCTGAAGGACTGATTCTATTTAATGGTCAAGGTCACTCTTGGATTGCGTTTGACTACAGAAACACAGTGGAAAATCCTCCAATTGTTTATATTGATAATGAAACAGAAGAAATATTTAAAATTGCTGACTCATTTGAAAGCTTTTTAAAAAATCTTTATGTCGAGGAAATGGAAGAAGAAATAGAATTTGGTGAATTTAATGAGGTTGAAATATCTAAAGAGTCGACAATGAGAGCTATTTATAATAATGATATATATGGAATAATAACTTCAGTTGACCTTATGTCTCAAGAAGTGAAAGCTGAGGATTTGGAATGGTTCAGTTCTATTTTATTACAACTTAGTAAACATCCAAACGATGACATAAGGAGATCGGTTGCAGAGGCTACAAACTTCTTATTGGATTCTTTAGAAAAAACTACAATAGAAAAATTAATAGAAATCTTTAATCAAGATAAAAATGAAGATGTTAGATATTTTGCAAATATGATTCGCAACCAAATTTAATATGTTCTGTATATATTTACTTATAATGAAAGCTGCTTTTATAAAAGAAGACCTCTTCCGTTTGTGAGGCGTTGGGAGGTCTATTTCTTTTTGCCTTTGAATGACAGTATAGCCTACAATAAGCGAAAGCAATCCTATATTTGTGTTAAGGCCTCCCTTTACCCCTGAAAACACATTGTAATTTTTTTCATTTCATTCCTGTGTGGTAAATAACTCGCGAAGATAATCACGACGTGCATGCAGTATACGGTGGATTATTACATTCTCATCCAACAGTCTGTAGAAAACTAGATAGGGGTGCACAACAATAAATCGATATCCACGCTCAACAAGAGTATATTCCTCATCTGATAAAACCGATCCCATATTAGGAAACTCTGCAAGCTTACCAATTTGATTATTTAACTTCTCCAGCATAATTTCTGCGGCGGAAAGATTATCCTGCGATATATACGAGAATATTTCATCCATATCGTCAACTGCTGCAGGAGTATATTTAATCTTATTCCTTTGTGTCATTGATCTTTCTCCGCATCATTGCTATCACTTGATCATGTTCAATCAAATGAGCACCTTCGTCAACCTGCTTTTCTGCAACCAACAGTTTTGATTGCAATTTGATACGTGCCTCCATGCGTCGATAAGCTTCATAGCTCATGACAACCAGGTCGGCTTCCCCATTACGTGTCAGCACGACCGGCTCATCAAGTTCATGGCAGTATTTTGAAAAACCATTATAATCATTTCGGATCGTTGTCGACGGCTTAATATTCACTCCTTGCAGCCCCTTTCACATATCATTATTCTAACTAAATTATATCATTTTTATGTCATCAATCCAACCGTGGAAAGAATTTTTAAATCGCACTTGTCATTCTTTCAGCAGGCAGACTCTTCATCTTCTTAACATTCTCCTTTGGTAATATTTTTAACTGCTGCAGCTATTTTGTCTGTCAATCCTTCTTATGTCGTATTTATTAACACATTATTTCAGGAATCGGATTTCAAATTAATCCAGGCTATAATCTGAAATAATGTGCTATTATTTTATTTCAGATTTCCACTTTATTTCGCTTGGTTGTTCAAATTTTATCAAATTCCTTATATCAGAAAAAAAGCCTTAAACTTATATATATCTAAGGGAATTTTAATACTTTTACAAAATAAAGAAGACGGATTTAAAAAATCCGCCTAACAGAAGCATTAAAATCATAGTTTATAAGTCCGCTAAATTTTATACCATTTCGATTCGATCCTGACACCTGCGTCTTTTATTAAATTATAAACAGGACATCTTCTTTCTACTTCTTCTCTCAGTTCCTCTATCCGAGAATCAGGTTCATCCGTTTTAAAAATAACCTCAAAATTCACATTTTGAAAATGCGGCGAAACTCCTTCCACTCCCATTAATCCTTGTAAATCTAATGTTCCATCATTTTTAAACTCTACGCCTTGATAAGAAAAATTCTTTTCTTTAGCTATGAACGCAATCATAACAGAAGTACAGCTGGACAGTGCACCTAATACATATTCAACAGGATTTGGTCCTTCATCTGTCCCGCCTAAACTTTTCGGTTCATCAACTATTAATGGAGAAAAATCTCTAATCGAAATTGAAGTCTTTAAGCCGCCTTCCCACTTTCCACTTGTTCTTACCTTGATCAATTTCTTTGTTGTCATCATATCCACCTCTAATTCCAAGTAAGTTAATAGGTTTTATTATAAAATAAAAATATGTAAAAGTAAATATATTTCTTATTTTCTGATATTTTAAATTATGGTATATTAGGAAAATTTTAGGAAGCATCCGACATGGTGTTCTTAACCTACGAATCTGCATTCTAAAATTTTGTTTTACTACGGTCAGAATTGATGATATTGTTAAAGAGTGCAGCATTGGAAAAATATACCCTTTTATAAGTTTTTTTCCTCTAAGAAGGAGTGGGTTTTATCAAACAGGAGGAAGTCATGATCACAGGAAGTTTTATATAATCAAAGAGGAGGATTTATATGGGAATTTCTGTGACTGAAAAAAGACCATTTCTGGAAATGGTTTTTCTTGTTGTATTGATGTTGATAAGTGCTTTGTTTTTCCCGCAATTCAAAGCATTGTTTGGTATTCTTCCAATTGTGTATTATTTTGTTGAACGCAAAATAAGAGGGAGGAGCCGAGAAAATAACGGATTTAATTTTGCAAATCTATTACACGACATCAAAAAAAGTTGGGTTTGGGTCTTACTTGTCGGGATTGTTTTTCAGATTTTATATGTTATTATTTATAAAAATTATTTCCCTGAAATCTTTGCTCATGTACTAGCAAGGGCACCCGTAATCAAAACTTTTGATGTTAAATTGGTGATAACACTGTTCATTCTTGCCTTGGGGGAAGAAATCACTTTTAGAGGATTGGTACAGGAACGCCTCCAATGGGTCATGAAACCGCATTATGCTATCGTCTTAACGTCCATTATCTTCGCACTTATGCATATCTCACCAGGCGAACCAAAACTTGTGGCACTGGATTTAACAACTATTTTTATTGATAGTGTTATATTCGGCATCATATTTTACAAAACGAAAAGAATATACGCATCTTGGATCGCACACGCGCTGGCAAATATTGCTGCTACATATATGATTACTAATTTGTGAGATACAAAGACTTCAACATCGAGTTTGTTAAGCGTACGGAAAACGATAGTTTAGAATTTAACCGCCTATTGATTGGGCGTTTTTTCTTTTGGTCAGAAATCAGCAAACAAGGATAACAAAGATTTTACATCCTTGTTTTTTATGTGGATTTTTCTATTCACTGTACGAAATGTAATCTGTTTACCGCCTTAAAATAAAAATGGCCTAATTTTATTCAAAACAACATAGTTAATATTACCATCTTTTTTTATTTTGGAGGTAATTATGACATACCCGCTAAATTCATCTGTAAAACCATATTTAATAACACGTCGGTTACATCCTGAAAATCAGGAAACACCCATTCAATTTATTAAGAATGACAAAATAGATCATCAATTATTTTACAGGCGAAACCACTTTTCTTATCCAGTTCTTTCTTATTCAAACTACTGGCTTCCTATAAATGGATTCGTTACAACACCAAGATTGTTTTCTATGCAAGATATCCTTAGATTTCCATCAAAAACAATAAAAGTTGTCCTCGAATGTTCAGGAAACAAACGCAATCTGTTTGAGCCTAAAGTATTTGGAGAACAATGGGGAAAAGGTGCTATCAGTCAAGGATACTGGAAAGGTGTTCCGCTGCGAACGCTCCTCGAACTATCCGGAATAAGGAAAGGTGCAATAGAGGTTGTCGTGGAAGGATATGATTTTGGAAAGAGAACTGACTTGGATGGCATTTATACCTACTTGAGAAGTCTTCCCATCGAAAAGGCACTTCATCCTGACACGATAATTGCTTACGAATATAATGATCAACCTATTCCGTTTAAGCATGGTCACCCATTCAGATTAATTGTACCACAATGGTATGCAATGGCCTCTGTTAAGTGGATTAAGCAAATAAGTGTTATTGATTCTAATTTTACAGGACCTTTTCAATCAATCGATTATGTTTATTATCCAAATAAAGACAATAATAAAAATGCTTTTCCCGTCACAACAATAAACGTCAATTCTACTATACAATCACCATTAGATTTGGAAGTTCTTAATACCGGTAATCATTTGATTAAAGGCATTGCCTGGACAGGCAGGGGCGTAATTTCAAAGGTCAAAATCAGTACAGATAATGGGGAATCTTGGGCAAACGCAAAGGTTGATCATCAAGATAAAATTGGTTATGGGTGGGTTTCTTGGACATATGAATGGTCTGTATTGGAAAAAGGAGAATACACGATTATGGCCAAAGCAACAGATTCATATAACCGAACTCAACCAGCAAGCCCATTTTGGAACAGAAAAGGTTATGGGTATAACGCAATAGATATAATAACGGTTAAAGTTGAATAACAAAATCTATATTTTTGATTATCTAAAATTTACATCCGATTTACTTTTTCTAAACAAAAACATGAAAAAATTGTGTTATTGTTAATTTATTGTTATTATGTTTTTACTATTGTTCTGCATCATGCTTCTAGTCTTAACACCAAACCAATAGTTCATGAAAACTTTATCCTTTGAAGCTAATTAAAATTGTTTTTCGCAAGTAGTTAACTGTGAAATTCATATAGATTAAGAGTATCAAGTTATTTTATATTAGGAGTATTTCATGAGCATATTTTTTCAGTCATTTAGAAAATTCTCATCATTAGAATTAAGAATACTGCTATGTTTCCTCTTGCCACCGCTAGGTATTTTCCTGTTATTACTTACCGGTCTACATACCTTCCTTAAACAATGGAAGGAAAATAAGCGTTTCGTTTTTTCCTTGAGCTCCTTTTTTTTCCTATGCCTTTTTATCTCGACCATTGGAGCTGCTATTTCAATGAACGAAATATCTTATTTAAGCATTAGTTTGATGATTTTAGGATACTGGGGTCTATATTTAAGAATCTTGGAAACTGAAAAGAATCAATTATTTCAGCATTTTCGATTGATCATGATTTTTGGGGGCGTATACAGCTGTGTGATAGGGTGGATTTCAAAATGGTATACCTTTCCTCCGGCCATCAGCTATTTAACGGGCACTGTGCTCTTCGGCCAAAGTGATCTTAAAGATTATAACCGCTTAATTGGCTGTGGATACAACCCAAATTTTACAGTATATATTCTGTTAATTGCAATTTCCTTTATTTTGGCTTACCTGCTTGCTAGTTTACGGAGCAATCGATTCGTCAGTTTAATGTGGCAGCTTCCTATATTACTCCTGCTAAGCTATGGTGTTATTCAAACCGGTTCAAGGGCAGGCTTTGCTTCGATGATTTTGATCTATCTTATATTTATCTTGCGATTAAACCGTACTATCTTCATCATTAGTACTATATTTAGCCTGTCGCTATCTAAATGGTTGCTGCATTTTTTGCCTAGAAACGAGTCGGTTTTTCAATCAATCCAAGTTAGGCATGACATCTGGAAAAACGGCTATAAAATATGGAAGGATCATGCCTTCTTTGGTGTGACGCCAATCGGCTTTGGTAAAGAATATTTAAAGCATTACAATGAATTCATACCACATGCCCATAATATGTTAATTGGCATGTTTGCGGAGTATGGAACACTAGGAGGATTGGCTTTATTATTTTTAATCTGCCTAAATCTTATGAAGTGTATCCATTTATTTTTTCCAATACGAAGTAAAAAATGTTTATTAGACAGCTTTTTGCTTGGCTTACCAATTATCATTCTTACGGGAGTCTTTGACGAGCCCCTGTTTTCGCCGCAAATAGGTTTTTTAACGGTTATATTGCTTGCTTGTTGGGATAGATATACGAAACGCATTCATTTTGTTATGGTATTTCCATCAATTTCAAGAATCAAGTATTGGATTTATTTACATGTCAAGGCACCAAAAAATCAAACGTAATGACGCCGTGACAAGTAGAAATGAACACTTTCTTACCTAAAAATGCTCAATAAGATTGAACGCTTTTTTCCAGTAGAGACGTGCACTTTATTTGGAGAGGCGGTTATGATAGCCTTTGTCGGGTGAGCCAGATTCATTGATATATCTGGCTTCCTGGCTAATAATCTTGCCCGCAGAGGCTCCAAGTAAAGTGACAAAATGCCAGCACTAACTTCCAGTAAAGTGTTCACTACTAATTAGCAAAAAGTGTTCAAAGTTATCAGGCGGTTACACGCCGCTGCTCTGCAAATTCAATCAGCAGATTCTTTTTTGTCTTAGAGTTTATAAGAAGAGGATTTCAGGCACTTAAATAACGATACCTGACATTCTCTTCTCTTTTATACCCATAAAACCTCACTTACTTATGATATGGCTCACCGTTACATACTCAACGCTTTTTTTAATACCGCTTCAAAAAGCATCTCATAAATATTTCAATTACACAAATCCTTTTTCTTTCAAAGAAATACATCTTATCTGCACCTACTATAATATGATCTTACAGATCAATGCCAATCCTATCTTTTCTAGCCGTTTCGTTACTTTATTATCTTACCGACTCGGTTCCACATTTCCCGAAGGAAGGAAATGATAAAGTTCCTTCAAATTTGGGCTCTTCACCATTTTGCTAGCTAACATTATTGCCAGGAATTCGTGAATGTTTTCTTATTTTTTGTCTATTTCACTAAATGTGGTGAAGAATCATTTTTCGTTGCAAAGCTCTGCACTTGTATTTTTTGTCGCACATAATCTTTTTGCATGATTGATACTCACCCCGCAACATAAACCCAATTTCAGTTAAATGAAAGGATGTAGACTATGCTTTATAAAGCTCGTACTAAATCTAAAGAATTATTAATCATGGAATTTTTAAACGCTCGAATGGATTTATCTAACAAGGATAAACAGTATTATTACTCTTTGAAAAAGGGTTATGAAGGAGAAGTTTTATTTGATGTCTTAACGGAGAAACTTCAATGTGAATGCTTTATATTAAATGACTTACTACTAAATATAAATAATACAACCGTCCAAATTGACACTTTAATTATTACCTCAGGAAAAATTTATTTATTCGAGGTTAAAAATTATGAAGGGGATTATTATTACGAATCAGATAAATTGTTCAAAATAACCAAATCTGAAATTATTAATCCTCTTTATCAATTGAGTAGAAGTAATTATTTATTACGCCAGCTACTCCTTAATCTTGGATTTAATTTTCAAATTGATGCTTCGGTTGTTTTTATCAATCCTAATTTCACCCTATATCAAGCACCTCTCGACAAACCATTTATTTTTCCTACTCAGCTAAACCAATGTTTGGACAAACTAAATACCAACCCTTCAAAGTTAATTAGTAAACACAAGAAGCTGGCGGATAAACTTATTTCCTTACATATTACTGAATCTCCTTATCAACAGTTGCCATCATATGATTATGACCAACTAAGAAGAGGAATCACTTGTGTTCAATGCAAGTCTTTTTCTATCTACATCGAAGGAAGAAAATGTATATGTAAGGAATGTAGGCACGAAGAATTAGTTACAGCTGCCGTAATGCGGAGTGTGAAGGAATTTAAGCTTCTTTTTCCAGATCATCGGATTACTACGAATGCAATTCATGAATGGTGTCATGTGATACCATCTAAAAAGAGAATCAGAAGAATACTAGTCAATAATTTTAATCAAGTAGGAGATCGTCAATGGACTTATTATGAGTAATAAGTAGAAGATCTGTCCTTTAAGTTAGACTGTATTATCCTAAATTTGTCCCTCATTAACAGTATGAAGGACTTTTCCTATGTTTCCTATCTTGTTTATGTCCTTTAGGAGTCATATGACGTACTTTTCTTATGCTCTCTATCTTAATTATGTCCTTCAAAAGTCTTATGACGGACATTCAGCATATACAATGGCTTTTGTTTTTCCTTTATCGCCTCTATGAAGGACATTTACAAATTTTATTAGATCATTTTTGTCCTTCACAGTGGCATTTCTTCAAAATTATCTACTCAGCTCTCCAAAAATCCCCTCTATTTATGATACGGTTCCCCCCGAATAATCCGAAACGCCCGATAAATCTGCTCAACCAGGATCAGCCGCATCAACTGATGTGGAAAAGTCATTTTCGAGAAAGATAGTTGTTCATTAGCGCGTTTCATAATTTCGTTGCTTAGGCCGAGAGAGCCGCCGATGACGAAGGCGATTTTGCTTTTTCCGTATGTGGCAAGTTTGTCGAGACTGTCGGCCAATTCTTCGGATGATTTCATTTTTCCTTGGATCGCCAGTGCGATGATATATGTATCCGGGCTGATTTTTGCCAAGATTCGTTCTCCTTCTTTTTGCTTGACTTGTTCCATCTCCGTTTCGCTTAAGATTTCCGGTGCTTTTTCGTCCGGCACTTCGATAACTTCTAATTTTGCATAAGATGACAGCCGTTTTAAATATTCGTCGATTCCTTGCTTTAAATATTTTTCTTTCAATTTGCCAACCGTCACAATTGAGATATTCACAGTTTACCCTCACTTTACAAACAATTTACGAACAACATATCCACAGTAGTTATCCACATATCAACATTTACTATCCACATCTTGTGTGAGATCATTCGTTCGCCACAATATATACAGCAGACTTTTCACAATATCCACAAGTTATTAACAGCCTTTTTTCGTCTGAAAATTTTGTTAATACAGGTGCTGTTTCATATTCATCAACAATCACATCCAATCCCACTTCCACATGTTCTTCACAGCAATAAATCATCTTAAAACCCCTCTATATCAATGTTTTTCACTTTTCTAACAGATTCAAAAACAATTGGGTACTTCATCATTATACACTTGCTGTTCTAATGATTTCTTATTTTTATCCCATAAAATATATCTATACTTATCCACAGTTGTGATCTTTCACGAAAAGAAAAAGCAGGACAGCTGTTTTGGCCTCCTGCTTTTTAGCTTATCTACAATTCACAGTTACAGTATCCCTCCGGCAAGCTTCAATGTTGTTTCTTTCAGCTTTCCGTTTCGGTAAAATTTAATTTTCACTTTGTCGCCAACCTTCTTGTTATTATAAAGATACTTGCGAAGTTCGATGGCATCTTTAATTTCTTTTCCATCCATCTCCACAATAACGTCAAGTTCTTGAAGGTCGGCTTTTGCTGCAGGTGAGTTTGGAACAACTTCGCGAATCGCAACACCATAGTTTATATCTTTCGGCAGCTTCAATGCTTCTTGCTGATAATAGGCCGGAATTTCATTAACAGATTTGAGGTCTACACCCATGTATGGCCGTTTGACCTCTCCGAACTTCTCTAAATCGTCTATAATCGGTTTTGCATAGTTGATCGGAATTGCCAATCCAATACCCTCAACTGCATTCTGAGCAATTTTCATCGAGTTAATTCCGATTACTTGCCCTTCAATATTCACTAATGCACCGCCGCTGTTGCCGGGGTTGATCGCAGCATCTGTTTGGATAACTTCTGCCTGCCAGTCGACAATTCCGTCTTGGTTAAGATCAACCGGAATGGTGCGCTCCAGTCCCGAAATAATTCCCTGCGTAACCGAACCGGAAAAAGTCGGTCCGAGCGGGTTCCCGATGGCGATAACAGGTTCACCCGGTTTCAAATTATCGGAATTGCCAAATTGAGCAACACTTTTTACTTTTTTTGCATCAATTTCTAATACGGCTAAATCGGTCCAAATATCGCTTCCCCGAAGTTTGGCTGGCAGTTTTGTGCCATCTGCCAAACTGACTTCAAGTTCCGAAGCGCCTTCCACTACGTGATGGTTCGTAACGACATACGCCTTGCCGCCCTCCTTTTTATAAATAACGCCTGAGCCGGTACCGGCCGGTTCTGTTTCCTCTTCCGACCAAAAGCTCGTCGATTGTATATTGGTTACGCCGACAACAGCATCACCAGCTTTGTCCACAGCCTTCGTTACGCCTGAAATAAGATTTAACTGGACATTTTTTGTTGTTCCTGACGGCTTGTTCGCATTATTGTCCGCTTTTTCCTGCAAGTTGTTATCAGGTTGTACATTGTATGGCAGGATATTTAAGTCGGCTAATTTTGGGAATGAAACGATCACTAAAAAAGCGCCCAAAATCGCTGCTATCAAACTGGCAAGAAAATATCCTCCCCAGTTTCCTTTTTGTTTTTTATAACGGTTTTCATAATCTTGATCGTAATAGCCCACTTTACATCATTCCTTTCCTGCAAAACGAATGCTAAGAATTATTTTTCCTTTCTATCCACAATTATACTCTTGCAGAAATGATTTTCTAACGAAAAGCATTACAAAATCAAGAATTTACATCTTGTTTTAAAAAATTTCCCATCTGATTAATGTTCGTACATGGGGGAATAAATAAAGAAAAAAGGAATGAAAAAATCCGCTGTCATTCAAGCTTTCATTCCTTCATTTACCTAAAGATTGCAATCCTTTAAACCGCCGTCAAAACGGTTGGAATTTTTGGATCTGTATCGTAGAGGCTGAATTGTTCCCCGACAATAAGTCCTTTTCTTTCCAGTGTTTGTGCCACTGACATTCGAGCCAAATCTTTTAAATTGTTATCTTTGCTGAGATGGGCAAGGTAAATACGTTTCGTATGATCCCCGACCACCTCGCTCATGGCAATGGCCGCATCTTCGTTTGATACATGCCCGAAATCGCTTAATATGCGCCTTTTTACATTCCATGGATACCTACCCATCCGCAGCATTTCAACATCATGGTTGCTTTCAAATACGTATATGTCGGCATTGGAGATGATCCCTTTCATCCGGTCGCTGACATAACCGGTATCGGTAATAAGCACGAGCTTTTTTCCTTCATGATGAAATACATAAAACATAGGCTCAGCTGCATCGTGCGATACTCCGAACGATTCAATATCAAGAGAACCAAAGCTCTTTACTGTTTCCATCTCAAACGTGAATTTTTGATCGAGAGGGATTTCCCCAATTAACCCATCCATTGCTTTCCATGTTTTTTCATTCGCGAATATGGGAATGTTATATTTTCGGGCGACAACTCCTAAACCTTTAATATGATCGCTGTGCTCGTGAGTAACAAGAATGCCCGAAAGCTTGTCCATACTTCGATCGATTTTTTGAAACAAACCTTCCATCTGTTTTCCGCTTAATCCAACATCAACTAGAAAGGAATGTTCCTCCGTCTCCACATAGATCGCATTTCCCGTACTCCCGCTGGCGAGAACACTAAAATGCATCGTCATATCTTTTTCACTCCATTATTTCTTTTCATCGTTGTTCAATTCAATAATTTGCCCTTCAAATGCATTTACTAAAAAATTCTCTTCCTCATCAACGACAAACCTCCAGACAGGAGTTAACACTTGAGATGCCGTAAAAATTTCATATGTATAATAGCCGAGCTCGACTTTTGTTATTTTGCTTCCCGGCTCCAGCATCCCTTTTTGATAAAGAGTCTCAATTGCTTTTAAAGGGCTTAGAACTTCTTCCTTTTCAGCCATTTCCTCTATATCCTCAAGCAAAGTCTGTCTGTAAGAAATGATTTGATTGCTATCATTCAGGAAAAATTCGAGAGATCCGTTCTTATTGCTGTAAATAAATTTATCCTGATACTTTTGAAAGTAAGTAATTTTCTTATCTTTTTCTGAGAACTCCCAAAATGCATACTTGTCACTGTAGAGAATATTCGTTTTTATAAACGCATTCATCTCGGACGGATCAAACTTATCGCTTAATTGAAACGGTTTGTCAAAAGTCCCGTGAAGGGTCGTGCCATCTACGATCGAAACAGTCTGTCCCTTTATATTCATCATTTCTTCTCCTGTGAATATTTTTGGTTTCGCACTGACATATTGATCCTTAATCGGACCCTTCGGCAATACCGGATACTTGATTTTATCAGCTGCCAACTTATCTTCAATCGATGTTTCTGTAATCAATTCATATTTGTTTTGATCAAGGACTTTCAAAAACTCGTACATAAGATAAATATCCAGAACGAGAAAGGTCAAAATAAAGATCGTCTTAATTTTACTCCAATCCAAGTTTAACCCCTCCTCGTTCGTCCTTTACGATTCTTCCCCAGGCATTATCATACTTGTAATACCAGTAAGGGGCAAACACAAGGTGCCTTGAAGATTCCTGGTCGATGGACATTCTGTAGCCAATCACCATGTCCTCAAGCTTTTCCGGTTTAAACTCTTCATTTTGCTCGAGAAATTCAAGCGCTTCCTCGCCTGAATCGAGCATCACTTCACTTATTTCATTGTTTATTGGGACATCAAGCCCAAAGTTAGGGCGAAAATAGCGATAAATATCATTTTGGCCCCATATCAGTTCAAGTTCCGACAAACCATTTTCATTAAAAACAGGGTATCCTTCCAAATCATAAAGCCTGAAAATCACTTTTTGATTGAGCTCGTCCATCCCTGCATAGCGGAAAGAATCCGTCCACCCGCCATGTGCATTTACATAGTCGATGCTTTTTTGCAGCAAATCTTCCGGGCTTTTTAAATAATCACTTTCTGCTTGCGGATTAACAAAGGAAAGCATTTTCATATCGCTGTCGACCGTTAACATACTGGATTCACCAATATATTCTTCTTTCCCCTGCCCTACGTTTTTTTGGACGAACCTCGGATCGTTAAAAAGTGCTTCTGCAAATTTTTCCGAGCTTAAATTATGTGAATAATATTTATACGTTATCATTTTCGTTTTTTGATCCGGCAAAAAAATACTCCGGAAATTTGTTACTTTATATTCAAAATAACGAGGGTATTGATTCGATAGTTTGTAAAATTTTTGATTAAATTCTTTTAAATGAGCAGAACTGACGTGGCTGACATATATTTGCTGTTCTTCTTTTGTTCCATAACGGAGGAAATAAACAATTCCGTCCTCTCCTTCTTTATTTTCCACATCAATGACAATTCGGTTAAATTTGAATTTTGGCAGGTTTCGGTCTTCGATGCTTAAGACTGTTTTATATAATTCAATCGGAACAACATCCGGAAAAACAATCTCTACTTTCCCCTCTGCATGGACAAAATCGGGCAATAGATCAATTTGGTTTGAAATGTTTTTAAACTCATAAAAACTCCACGTGCTTAATTCCCGAATCATTTTATCAATATTAGCATTGGAAGCAGTACCATAATGGGTGCCTTGATAATGGTAAAGAATTCGGTCAGGTTTTACCACTTTGTTTACTTCTTTTTTAGTGCCAATCTCGACTTCTCCAATATAGTTCGATTTGTCCATTGTGTCAAAATTCGGTTGGTACGTCCAAATATTCCACGTTAAGACAGCACTCATTATCACTAAAACCATTAAGATGGCGGATTTTACACTTTCATATGTCATGACCATTCATCCTCTTCTGAGCGATCAACAGGCAAAGTAAAGTAAATAGTTGTTCCTTTCCCTTCGACGCTCGTTGCACAAATATCTCCCCCGTGGGCTTTGACCATTTCTTTTGCAATCGCGAGCCCCAGTCCTGTGCCGCCCAGTTTTCTTGAGCGAGCCTTATCGACCCGATAGAATCGCTCAAAAATCTTATCAATATTTTCTTTCGGAATACCAACACCTTGGTCGGAAATGCTGACTAATATTTGTTCATCCTGCTCTTCTACTTTAAATGTGATCTGGCCGCCTTCAGGAGAATATTTTAATGCGTTAGAAATGATATTATCAAGAACTTGTGTAAGCTTATCTTCATCTGCTTCAACAAAAAGAGGTCTTTCCGGAAGAAGCCGCTTAAATGTAACATGTTGTTCTTTCGTCATTTCGAACCGATCGATAATTCGGTGGAAAAATTCATTAAAATCGACCCATTCTTTTTTCAACTTATAATCTTTGCTGTCCATTTTCGATAATTGCAACAAATCATTTACAAGGCGAATCATCCGCTCTGTTTCCGTTTGCGCAACGTTTAGAAATTGAGGAGCAAGTTCTTCGTCTTTCCATGCTCCTTCTGCAAGAGCCTCGAGATAACTTCTCATTGCCGTAAGCGGCGTCCGCAATTCATGTGATACGTTAGCGACAAATTCGCGGCGCTCCACTTCAATTTTTTCCTGCTCGGTAATATCATGCAGTACTGTAATAAGACCATTCACAAAGCCTGTTTCTTTTTGAATAACTGAAAAATTAGCCCGTAAAATATACGGAGTGTTTTTCGTACTGTAGTCTAAAATGACTGATTCGCGCTCTTCGAGTAATTTTTCAAATGTATATTCTTCTTCGAGGTCAAGAAGTTCAAGAATGGATTTTGATAATACTGTTTCACGTGAAACATTCAGCATTTCCGCTGCAGGTTCATTAATTAAAATAACCCTGCCCCGACGGTCGGTTGCAATAACGCCATCTGTCATATAAGAAAGTACCGATGATAATTTTCTTCGTTCTCCTTCCGTCGTCGCCTGCGCTTCCTGAAGCTTTTTCGTCAAGTTGTTGAAAGTTATGGCCAGCTGTCCGATTTCATCATACCCGTAAACTTTAACTTTACGTGAAAAGTTTCCTTTTGCCATTGCGAGGGCATGTTTTCTCATGTCTGCAATCGGCCTTGTAATCGTTTGGGCCAACAAGACTCCAAGAACAGCGGTAATGGCAAGGGCGAGGGCCGTTCCGGTAACAAAAATTTTATTGATATCTTTCATTTGTTCAAAAACATTTTCAATTTTGGCTACTAAATAAACAGCTCCAATAACTTCCCGATTATGTTTAATCGGAGTTGAAAGGACCCATATCCGATATCCGTACTTCGGATCAATCCTTACTGAATCCTGTGGCTCCCCAAGAACAATGGATCTTTTAACTAAAACATCTGTCATTCTTTGCTCGACTAATTCCTGATGGTTCGGATCAGCACCGATAATTTTTAAATTATTGTCGACGACCCGGACTTCAGAGATCTCTCCGCCGGAAAAGTCTTTTAAAAGATCCTTTACTTCATCTTTAAGCAAGGGATCATCTTTCCCCCGGACTTTTTCAATTTCTTCTTCAAGATTATAAGAGAGCAAGTCCACTCGTTTTTCAATTGATGTGTAAAAGTTTTCTTTCAAATTCTGTTCAAGCTCTCTTACAAAGTAAACACCGATAATTTGAATCGCAACTAAAATAAGAAGAACATAGATAGTCACAAACTTTAAATGAATCGAACGAAAAATACCAACTTTTTTCATTGGGAAATCTTACTCCTGTTCAGGATTTCGCAAATAATACCCGACCCCTCTTCGCGTCACGATCCAAATTGGATGGCTCGGATTATCCTCAATTTTTTCACGCAGACGCCGAACCGTAACATCGACTGTTCTCACATCACCGTAATAATCATAGCCCCAGACTGTCTGAAGCAAATGTTCCCTTGTCATCACCTGGCCGATATGCTTTGCCAGATAATGAAGCAATTCGAATTCCCGGTGAGTTAATTCAATCGTTTCGCCTCTTTTTGAAACAACATACGCATCAGGCTGGATCACTAAGGACCCTACCGTAATCTCATTTGTCTCTTCTTCTTCATCAGGTTTTGAAGCTATTTGCTGATGGCGGCGAAGATTTGCTTTTACCCTTGCGATCAATTCTCTTGTGCTGAATGGCTTTGTCACATAATCATCTGCCCCAAGCTCAAGACCTAACACTTTATCAATCTCTGAATCCTTTGCAGTCAGCATAATAATAGGCATTTCATATTTTTTTCGAACTTCCCTGCACACTTCAATTCCATCTATTTGCGGAAGCATAATATCAAGCAAAATTAAATCAGGCTGAATTTCTTCAACCATTTCAATCGCCGTATTTCCATCATAAGCGCAATAGACGTCATATCCTTCTTTTTTTAGATTAAATTGCAAAATATCTGCAATTGGTTTTTCATCATCCACAACTAGTATTTTCTTCTCCATACCTGTTTCTCCTTTTTATAAAATTAAGGACTCATATATTTAAAGTTTTTATGTTATAAGTTAAAATTCCCCTACTTTACTTTACCATGTTATACGTTTGAATTTCAACTATTAAAAAAACTTATCAATTCTATTATAAATTAATGCAAAAAAGTCTCTAGTTCAAACTAGAGACTTCCATATTTTATTTTGTTTTTCTTGATTTAAGGAAGATAATTCAATGGGTTTTGCAGTCTGCCATTCTTAGATACTTCAAAATGAAGATGAACGCCTGTGGAATCGCCTGTTGACCCCATAACCCCGATTTTTGTGCCTTTAGACACGGTTTGTCCAACACTTGCATTAATGGAAGAAAGGTGGGCATATACTGTCCGGAATCCGTTTTGATGGTCGATCACAATTTTCTTTCCATATCCGCCATCCCAGCCTGCAGAAACAACTACTCCGTTATCAGCCGCTTTAATCGTCCGGTCGCTCGGCCTTGCAATATCGATCCCTTTATGCATTTTTCCCCATCGGTAGCCCATTTTGCTTGAAACATATCCGCCGACCGCCGGCCAGGCAAAAGAGCCTTCACCTCTTGATGGAATGACTTTTGTTCCTTTTACGACAATATGATCAACGGGTTCTTGCAGAATTTCTTCTTTTATGGCAGTTTTCTTCACTGTTTTCCCGTTTTGTTCGGAAATGACATAAGCCACGGCACGGGAACCATTTTTTCCTTCTTGCTTAATTTTTGTATCGCCTTTAAACATAGAGGAATCTTCAACTATTTTATTTTTATAAGAGATGGTTTCTTTCTTGAAAACTTCTTTATCTACAACCACAAAAACGTACGGATCATATACAGTTACATTTAATTCATCGCCTATATTAATAAACGAATCTTCTTTTAACCCGGGATTTAACCGTAATAGCTGCTCTATCGTTAAACCATGGTTTTCTGCAATAGAACCGAGGACATCTCCTTCTTTCGCTTGATATTTTTTTTCTTCTAATGTTCCTTTTAGAAGAAGCTTAACAGCTTCATCGGCAGTTAAAATCTGCTGCGGCGCTGTTTTTGTATCTGTAATGGAAACATTGTTTGACAGCTTGACATCAATGATGCGGGTTTCATTTTCTTTCAATGGCGGTAATGCACGATTGCCTTCTTTTTTTCGAGCTTCAACCTCGGCTAGCTGCTTTTCGCTAACGTAATTGAGTTTTAGCTTTTTCAGAACAGCTTCCGCCGCAGTTTTATTTTTTACATAAGCAACCGCTTTCCCGTCTATGACAAGAGCCGAGGCATTTGCTTGAACTTCCAGCTCTTTTTTAAGCTCGTCGAGAACTTTTCGGTTATTCGTTTGCATGTGAATTCGAAAAACTTGTTCAGGCACTAATTCAAAGTCTTTACTTACGCTAAAGCTGCAGCCATGATATGATTTTTTCATTTCTTTCAATTTATCCTGAATTAATTCGTTAACCATATTTTTATCAGAAACAGTGCCTATGTATTTATCCTTTATATAAACATCATATACAGTTGTTAAATCATTATCTCCTGCGAATGCAGCTGAGCCAACTCCAAATATTAAAACATACGCAGTAAATGTTGTAAAAACGGTTTTCTTAATTGATGTAATGCCCGTAAGCTTGGACTGTTGCTTTTTCGAATGATCCATTTGTTTGAAATCCTCCCTAAACCAAGAGAAAAACTCGCCATCGATTTTATCAAAAATAAAAACAAGTAAATTTTTTTCATATAATTTTTGCACTTATTTACTTTAGCATATAAGGGGACAAAAAGATTAATAGACTTCATAATGTAACAAAGATGTATAATTACTGACATTTTATTTCGAATTATGACAAATGAAATTTGGAATTTTCACGGGAAGAAATGGCGGTGTTTGGTTAATTTTTTGGGAGGAGTATTTTTATAATGGTGAGGCTGTCTCAAAAGCCTAAGGGTAAGACCCCATAACACAATATATATGACATAATGTTGGATAAATGTGCTATATATTGATAAATGCACATGGGGTAGACCCTTATGAGACAACCTCTTCATGATCATAACGAAAAAAGGGAGCATGTTATCCTATGCTCCCGGATGGCTCGGGACGGAATCGAACCGCCGACACAAGGATTTTCAGTCCTTTGCTCTACCGACTGAGCTACCGAGCCTTATTTACTTTTTTTGCTGCCGAACCGAAATTATGTATAAAATGGCGGTCCCGACGGGAATCGAACCCGCGATCTCCTGCGTGACAGGCAGGCATGTTAACCGCTACACTACGGGACCTAGAATATGTAAAATGATGATGAGCAAGGAAACCGTCCTCGCCAGTTTCTTACCCATCACCGTTATATGCCGATGACCCGTACGGGATTCGAACCCGTGTTACCGCCGTGAAAGGGCGGTGTCTTAACCACTTGACCAACGGGCCATCATAAGATGGTGAGCCATGGAGGACTCGAACCTCCGACCCTCTGATTAAAAGTCAGATGCTCTACCGGCTGAGCTAATGGCTCTTGTTTTTAACGTTTTTGACGACGTTTCTAATAGTAGCATATTGTTTTATAATTTAGCAATGCTTTTTTAAAAATATTTTTGTTTTAAATGATTGATCTTAAAAAAAGATAGATGTTACGACAGAAGCTAACTCATAAAATTAACGAAGACTCATTTTTCAAAATGACGGCTCATAAATCAAAATGAAAGCTCATATTTGAAAACGACGGCTCATAATTCCAAATAAAGGCTTATATTTGAAAACGACGGCTCATAATTCCAAATAAAGGCTCATATTTGAAAACGACGGCTCATAATTCCAAATAAAGGCTCATATTTGAAAACGACGGCTCATAATTCCAAATAAAGGCTCATATTTGAAAACGACGGCTCATAATTCCAAATAAAGGCTCATATTTGAAAACGACGGCTCATAATTCCAAATAAAGGCTCATATTTGAAAACGACGGCTCATAATTCCAAATAAAGGCTCATATTTCAAATTAAAAGCTCATAACCTTCCCAAGTTCCATGATTCAGAGACGAATTGACCTATCATCTACGAGAAAAAAGCTCTTTTTATGTAAAAATGCCATAAAAATTTAATTTAGATAGTAAAGTTTAACCGACTACTTATCCCCGACAAGCGGCTTTCAGGCCTTTTGGTGAAGCCGCTTTTGGCTTTACTGGTTAAAAGCCAAATCAAGAATTTCAAAATACTCCTCGTCCAACATTTTGTTGCAAATCCCCCAATAATAACCGAAGACGTTTTTGATCCTTGTCTTTTTCTGTTTAATATTCCGTACCAATTGCTTAAACGCTTTTACAGCCAATTCTAGCTTGTCCTCTTCTGTGTAATAAGAAAGGCATCGAGTACTTACTCGAACAACTTTGTAATATTCCTCGATCGTCCAGGCATCATCATAGAAACATTTCACAAGGTTTGTAAAAGCAGATGGGATTTTATTACTGACGAATGAAGAGTTTAGCGCCATTTTACGTTTATTTTTTAGATTGATAGTTTCATTCTTTGATGGTTTCTTATTTGGTACTTCAATTGATTCCGCATCTGCTGCATCATTTAAAATAGATGACGCGTCTTGCTTTGTCGGGTATTTTTGAAAGACATAAATGCTGTGGGCTTGTCTGCCATTTTGGGATTGAGTATGAATAACATGAATTAAGCCAAACTTTTTCGCTTTTCTTAACATACGTTCAAAAGTGGAACGGCTAATGCCGCCCATTTCAGAATGTTGATGGGTTGCAGATACAATCGTTTGAATTTTCGCATTGCAAACCCCTGGAATCTTTGCAGAAAAACGTACAAGCCTTTTTAGTGCGATCGTTTCACTTTTCGTAAACTGATCTTTCAAATCTGTCATCCACTGTTCAAAATGATTATTGAAATCCTTCAAATCACGAAACTGCGATAGATCTTTAAAATTTTCAATTCTCCCCGACTGCATGAAAAATGCCCCTTTCTTTTTGGGGCATACACTTTCAATTTAATTGTTGTTTTTGCTGCCCCAACTTCTTTCCACTCGTTATATATAAAGAAAGAAGGCAAAAGGACATGGTGATGGCCAATAAATTTCAAACTTGGGGAGAATAAAAAAAGAAAAGAAGCCCTTGCTTAGAAGAGCTTCTTGACTAAGCAAACCATTAGCTTTGACGCCAAGGGTTGTGTACGACATTTGTTTGTGAGCGGTCCGGACCGACAGAGAAGATCGATAACGGAATGCCGGTCAGCTGCGAAACGCGCTCTAAATAGTGGCGGGCATTAGCCGGAAGCTCATCAAGAGACTTGCAGCCGGTGATATCTTCTGTCCAGCCCGGCAGTTCCTCATATACAGGCTCACAATCAGTTAATACTTTTAAGCTTGCCGGAAATTCTTCAATTATTTCACCTTTATAACGGTATGCTACGCATATTTTTAATGTTTCAATTCCGGTTAAAACATCGATGGAATTGAGGGAAAGGTCGGTTATTCCGCTGACACGGCGCGCATGGCGGACAACAACGCTGTCAAACCAGCCGACACGGCGCGGACGGCCTGTCGTTGTGCCATACTCGCGGCCGACTTCACGAATTTGATCTCCAATTTCATTATTAAGTTCCGTAGGGAACGGACCGTCACCAACACGTGTAGTGTAAGCTTTCGAAACGCCGACGACATGTGTGATTTTTGTCGGGCCGACACCGGAACCGATTGTCACCCCGCCTGCAACAGGGTTAGAAGAAGTGACAAACGGATATGTACCCTGGTCGATATCAAGCATTACTCCTTGTGCGCCTTCAAAAAGTACTCGGCGTCCTTCATCAAGCGCATCGTTTAAGACAACAGATGTATCACAAACGTACTTCTTGATCTGCTGGCCGTACTCGAAATATTCATCCAAGATTTCTTCGATCGTAAAACCTTTTGTTTCATAAAAACGCTCAAGTAAACGGTTTTTCTCTTCAAGGTTGCGTGAGAGCTTTTCTTCAAAAACATCACGGTCTAACAAATCAGCAATCCTGATCCCGATGCGGGCTGCTTTATCCATATAGGCAGGCCCAATCCCTTTTTTAGTTGTCCCGATTTTGTTTGCTCCTTTGCGCTCTTCTTCCACCTCGTCCAATTTTAAATGATAAGGCAAAATCACATGGGCACGGTTGCTTATACGAAGATTATCTGTTGAAACTCCTCTTTCGTGCAAATAAGCAAGTTCTTTTACAAGCGCTTTTGGATCTACGACCATACCGTTTCCGATTACGCAAATTTTATCTTTATAAAAAATTCCAGATGGAATTAAGTGCAGCTTATAAGTTTCACCGTTAAAACGAATGGTGTGCCCTGCATTGTTTCCGCCCTGATATCGAGCAATCACTTCGGCATTTTCGGAAAGAAAATCAGTAATCTTTCCTTTTCCTTCATCTCCCCATTGTGTTCCGACAACAACTACTGATGACATAAAAAACACACCTCCAAGGTTCACGAGCATTAAAAAATTTCACGTATTAAACATATTAAGTTTATCAGCAATACAGAATGAAAGTCAACAAAACCCGAACAATTTATTATAAAATATTAAAATATGTTCGTAAACTATTACAATCGTCAAATATTTTTTCCAAACAAGGATGTTTACTCTCATTCAATATAAAATGAGGCTGTCTCAAACCTCCATGGCATATCTCTAGGTAAGACACCGTATAAAAAGCCTAAGGGTCAGACCACTAGCCTTGCAAAGGTTACAAATTCAGGAAAATAAAAAAAGGTTTACTAAAAAGAAAAAAACTCCTATTGTAGAATTGTTAGCTTGTTGTCCCATCAACAAGTTTTCTACAAAGGAGTTTTTATCATGAGCAATGTAAATATAGCTCAACCATCTGTTGTTCGTCAATGTTTTTCCCTTTTATCTACGGAAAAGCTTTCCTGTCCTCTTTTAAACTATGATCAAAAAAAATTAAGAGCTGATGCCCTTGTAAAAATTTTTGTTGCTGCTCAGCTGGGTAATTGGAGCTCATATACTGATATAGAGGAGAAATTACGGGCTGATAAAGACCTCATGAAAAGCCTAAATTTAGAAAGCATAAGTGGTTCACAACTAAGCCGTAGGATAAATGAATTACCAACTGAATGGGTACAAGATCTTTTTTTTCGAGTGGTCAAAGATATTGAAATTCAAACTAGAAATTTATCTGGTCTACCAAAGGGAATTGGGAGATTAGCCATAATTGACTCTTCTTCCTTTAAGCTGCCTGAACAGTTAGCTAACTGGGCTTATGTATCAAAAAATTCTACTCAGGTAAAAATGCACACCCGTTTAGTGGTAGCTTCTCCAGACATTGCTTTTCCAGACCAAATTATTCCATCAACTGGAAATGTCAGTGATTTTGAAGGTTCCGACTTCCTTGTGGTTGAATCTGATTCAACTTACGTCATGGATCGTGGATATGCTTCTCATAAAAAAATCAATAACTGGGCGGAACGTGGTATTTCTTTCATTGTAAGAATTAAAGAGCAGCACAAGGTAATCTATCTCGATAGAAAAATTTTAAACCATCCGTTGATTCGTATGGATGCGACAGTAAAGATTGGTGTAACCTCGAACGAGAAATTGCACCCGGTACGTCTCGTCGAATTTTTTGATGAAGAAGGACATCTATACCGAATTATTACCACACGCTTTGACTTACCGCCTGAACAAATAATGGAAATCTACCGTCATCGGTGGGCGATTGAGATCTTCTTTAGATGGATTAAACAACATCTTCGTTCAACCAAAATTTGGAGTACAAAACCCCAAGGAATCTGGAATCAGATGTTTCTTTCGCTGATTGCCTATGGGCTAGTACTACAAATAAAACTAAAGACACAAACGAAAAAAACAATATGGGGAGTACTGCGGTTAATCCGAACCTATTTACATTTATCTTGGCAGGAATTTGAAAAAGAACTGAATCGAAGGTGTACAAGGACATCAAAAGGGCGACAAAAAGTACCTAAAAAAAAGGAAGAAGACTTAGTTTTTGCAGAAAAAGTAGCAATGATAAAGCCAAAAAAGGAAAAATAATAAACGAAGTATAAATTACAATTAATATACATAAATTCAAATAAATGGGACAAAAAAGGCTAACTTAAATGGAGTTAGCCTTTTTTGCATCTAGATTAAAAAAGATTATGTTAAATAAAGTAAAATATTGAATTTATTTACTTTTATGCAAGGCTAGTGGGGTCAGACCCCATAACACAATATATAGGACATAATGTTGGATAAATGTGCTATATATTGAAAAATGCATATGGGATAGACCCTTGTGAGACAGCCTCCTTTATGCTCCCGGAGGAATCGATGATTCATTAAAACGCCGCTCTAAATTTACGAACTTATTATACTCTTTGACAAATGCAAGTTCGACCGTACCGACAGGGCCGTTACGCTGTTTGGCGATGATAATTTCGATAATGTCTTTATTCTCTGTTTCCTTATTATAATAGTCATCACGGTATAAGAAAGCGACAATATCCGCATCCTGTTCAATACTTCCTGATTCCCGGATATCTGACATCATCGGACGCTTGTCTTGCCGTTGTTCCACCCCGCGGGAAAGCTGGGAAAGTGCGATGACAGGGACTTCTAATTCTCGCGCTAATCCTTTCAATGAACGAGATATTTCGGAAACTTCCTGCTGGCGGTTTTCACTTGGGCGGCCGCTCCCTTGAATAAGCTGCAGGTAGTCGATAACGACCATTCCTAAACCGTGATCTTGTTTTAAACGCCTGCATTTCGAACGAATTTCGCTTATCCTTATCCCGGGTGTATCATCAATAAAGATTCCGGTATTCGACAAACTGCCCATGGCCATCGTTAGTTTGCCCCAGTCTTCATCTGTCAGAGTACCGGTCCGAAGCCTCTGGGAGTTGATATTCCCTTCCGCACACAACATACGCATGACAAGTTGTTCAGCGCCCATCTCCAAACTGAAAATTGCAATGTTTTCACCTGTTTTCGTGGCAACATTCTGGGCAATATTCAAAGCGAATGCCGTTTTCCCTACTGATGGACGGGCTGCAACGATAATTAAATCATTGCGCTGAAAGCCGGCTGTCATTTTATCAAGCTCCCGGAACCCTGTTTCCAGTCCGGTAATTTCTCCTTTACGATTATGAAGCATTTCAATTTTATCGTATGTCCGGACTAAAATATCTTTGATATTATGAAAAGTACCGGCATTTTTTCGATGAGCTACCTCAAGAATGCTTTTTTCCGCTTCTTCTAATACTGTATCAACTTCATCTTCGCGGGTATATCCGTCCTGGGCTATCGCTGTCGCTGTCCGGATCAAGCGGCGCAATAAAGACTTTTCTTCAACAATTCTTGCGTAATATTCAATATTCGCTGCTGTCGGGACCGAACCGGCCAATTCACTTAAGTAGCTGACACCGCCTGTATCTTCTAAAATTTTTGCTGCGGCAAGCTCTTCAGTTACGGTAATTAAGTCGACCGCTTTTCCTTGGTCATGCAGCTTCAGCATGACATTAAAAATTTTTTGATGAGAAACCCGGTAAAAATCTTCAGGAATTAAGATTTCTGAAGCAACCGTTAACGAAGACGGTTCCAGGAAAATTGCCCCGAGTACTGCCTGTTCCGCTTCAATGTTTTGGGGCGGCAGCCGATCAGCAAATAATTCATTCATCTAAACAACCTCCTTTATGAAGAGGAATAACTGGTCAAAGCAGCAACGAAACTAATAGGAGGTGCTGCAATATAATAGTTTAATAGACATGACTTAAAGACTAGAAAAAATGTGACCGAGCATAACCGATCACATTTTTTTATTTTATCATGTTTGTTCTTGAAAGAAACTGCCAAAATTAGTTTGCTTCTTTCACATGGACGTTCAATGTAGCAGTTACTTCTGAGTGCAATTTTACGGGAACTTTTGTGTAACCTAATGAGCGAATTGCATCTTCAAGCTCAATTTTACGTTTGTCTATTTTAATGTTATGTTTCTTTTGAAGTTCGTCAGCAATTTGTTTGCTTGTAATGGAACCAAAAAGGCGGCCGCCTTCACCGGCTTTTGCTGACAGTTCAACCGTCAGTTTTTCAAGTTGATCTTTCAATTGTTTCGCTTGGGCGAGTTCCTGCTCTGCCATTTTTTCCTCTTTTTTCTTTTGGGCATTTAATTTGCTTAAATTTTCCTTGTTCGCTTCGACTGCAAGTCCCTGCTTTATGAGAAAGTTAGTGGCATATCCGTCCGCAACATTTTTAATTTCGCCTTTTTTTCCTTTTCCTTTTACATCTTTAAGAAAAATGACTTTCATTCCTTTTTTCCCCCTTCAACATATTCTTCGATAACAGATTTTAACTGTTCCTCCGCTTCAGCAACAGTTACATCAGTTAATTGAGCTGCTGCATTTGTTAAATGGCCTCCGCCATCCAGGTTCTCCATAATCATCTGGACATTGACATCTCCAAGGGATCTCGCACTAATTGAGACCGTGTTCTCAGAACGTCTGGCGATGACAAACGAAGCGAGTACCCCGTCCATCGTTAACAGCGTATCAGCAGCTTGAGCAATCACGACTTGATCGTAAATTTCGTCTTCTTTTCCCTTTACAATTGCAAGGCCGTCGCGGTAAAAGTGGACGGTTTCAATCAGCTTGGCCCGCCGGATATACGTATCCACATCTTCTTTTAAAAACTTTTGGACTAATACCGTATCAGCACCTTTTCCCCGCAAATAGGAAGCAGCATCAAATGTGCGGGAACCCGTTCTTAAAGTAAAACTTTTTGTATCGACAATAATTCCCGCGAGCAGGGCTGTTGCTTCAAGCATTTGAATTTTTCCCCGTTTTGGCTGATATTCTAAAAGCTCTGTAACAAGTTCTGAAGTCGATGACGCATATGGTTCCATGTAAACGAGAAGCGGATTCTTGACGAAATCTTCACCGCGGCGGTGATGGTCAATGACAACCACATTCTCTATCTTATTTAACAGTTTCTCTTCAACCACAAGTGAAGGCTTATGGGTATCGACAATAACCAATAATGTATCATCTGTAGCGATTTCCAGCGCCTCTTCCGGACTAATAAATCTTGACAACAGGTCCTCATTTTGCTCGATCTCTTTCATCAAGCGCTTTACACCTGTATCGATTTCCTGGAAATTTATGACGATATATCCTTCCCGCTCGTTCATCTGGGCGACTTTTTGAATGCCGATGGCTGAACCGATGGCATCCATATCAGGATTTTTATGGCCCATAATAATGACTTTATCACTTTCTGTGATTAGCTCTTTTAATGCATGTGAGATCACGCGGGCCCTGACTCTTGTCCGTTTTTCCACGGGATTTGTTTTTCCGCCGTAAAATTTCACTTTTCCATTCGTCTGCTTGATGGCAACCTGATCTCCGCCCCGGCCAAGGGCCAGGTCTAAACTTGACTGAGCAAGAGAACCTAGCTCAGGCAAAGAAGAAACACCGGTTCCAATTCCAATGCTTAATGTAAGAGAGACATTTTGCTTCGTAGTTGCTTCGCGAACTTCATCTAAAATACTAAATTTCTCTTTTTCAAGTGAATGCAAAATATGTTCATTGAAAACAGCAATAAACCTTTCCGAAGATACCCTCTTTAAAAAGACTCCGTTGTCATTGGCCCACTTATTCAGCAAGGACGTAACGAGGCTGTTCAAGTTGCTTCGTGTTTGGTCATCCATTCCCTGCGTCATTTCATCATAATTATCTAAAAAGATGATGGCAATGACTGTACGCTCATTCTGGTACATTTTCTCAATTTCCGTTTGTTCGGTCACATCAAAAAAGTAAAGAAGACGTTCTTTCTTCTTATGGATGACTCGAAATTTCCGCTCATGGAGAGTAATAATTTCGGTTTCAACTTCCTGTTTAATCAGAGGAATGAGCGAATCGGCAACGTCATAGAGGGATCTTCCCACGAGCGTATCTTCTTGAAAACATGAAGCCAAAAAAGGATTTGTCCACTCGATTATATAGTCATCATTTATCAGCATAATGCCGATCGGCATTTCCATTAAAGCTTCTTCACCGACTCTTTTGACCCGGTAAGATAGCCTTGTTATATATTCTTCCGTTTTTTTTCTCTGCTTTTGATCAAGCCAGAATACCAAATAAAAAGAAAGAGAAGCAAGAAGAAATCCAGCCAGGCTGAATAACAAGTTATAAAAAGCTAATACACCCAGATGCACCACTGTTACGCCCATAAGTCCGTATAGTGGATAACGTATGGACTTTTTTTCTCGATACGAAGGCATGTTTTCAGCTCCTATAACAGTAGTGTTTTACTTATGATTGTTTTTTAAGCGCTGCCTTAAATCAAAACCTAAATCAATTATACCTAATATCCGCACAACATAAAGAATTATTGGCAGCAACAATGATAAAATTGTCACGGTGACTGGAATCGCGGCGGAATAACCTTTTATGGAACTGAAATAAAAGACAAAGGATAATCCCTGTACAATCATACATAATTGTAAAATAAACGATAAATTTAACAGGGCCGAAAACAAATAGCTGCCTTCTTCCGGATTGACCGCCATCGAAATGAGCAAAACAGCCAAATAATACCATAATAAATTTTTCGGCAGGGTCAAGTCCTTGAAAGCCTTCCATTTTCCAATCCTAACCCCGAACCTTTTTAAAATCGGAAGGGAAACAAGCTGAATCAAAAAAACATTGATAAAAGAAACAACCACAAACAAACTTGGCATTAATGTTTCAATCATGTCAACGCTTGATAAAAGCTGTTCGGCAGCCTTCTGACCGGGATCTTTGCCAATTGATTCCAACATTTCTAGCGACATATCTACAGATTCCCGAAACATTTTCATCATTTCTTCAATGAAATTGATTTGAAAAAACGTTACAGCTACAATATATTGAATAATCAAATTAAGCAAAAAGACGAGAGAGCCGGCTATAAAAACCGTTCCCCTGTTTTTCTGTTCTCTTATTAAATATCCCATAACTGCTCCGGTCAATCCATAAGCAAGAGCTAATGGAACCGCAAAAATGCTTCCTGCCACAAGCGATATTACGACAGATGCAATAAGGAAAACAAAAGAAGTTTTCGTGTCGTTTTTCGCATAAAACAAAATAAATGGAAGCGGCAAAAAGAAATTAACAATCATTCCTAATAAAGGAATATACATCGTTATTAACAATAAAACGGAATATGCCGCTAATAAAACAGCTCCTTCAGTGAGCCTTTGAATATTTTTTTTCATAATCCACCTCTTATTCAGACACACCCTTGAAGTCTATTTTAGCTACAATCAAAGCCGTGTTCAACTATGCAAAATTGATTCTTCATAATCACTGCAGCTTATGAAATGAGGTTCATACTTACGGAATTGGTTCATAATCATGAGATAGGTTGATATATTCGAAAAGTGTACGTTACTTCATGGAAAGAGGTCGATATTTTCGAAAACTGGTTGATAAATTACGAAAAGTGGTTGATAAATTACGGAAAATGGTCGATATATCCGAAAATCGGTTCACAATCAAAACTGGTTCATAAAAAAGAACAGATAAAAAAGCAGCCCGCATTTTTGAATGGACTGCAATTGATTAGAGATTATATATATTCATAGAGGTTTTTTTCAATGAATTCAATGATTTGTTTGTGCAATGGTTCAGAAACGTCTTTTGATTTGAATTGTTTTTCTGCTAAATTCAAATATCGTTTCACTGTTTTATTTTTGGAGGCTTCTTTAAGTGTTAATTCACCGTTGAGGATTTCAATTGCAGCCTTTTTAACATCTGCATCATCTGTCAAGTAATAGAGTATGCCGGCAATATAGCTTGTCCGATCCAACACATCATCTCCACCTTTTCATATAGCTTATTAATAGATTCCATTCAGGTGGTCAAATATCCTGCTTATCCGGCAAAGTTTTACAAAAAGTTTCCTTTATTAAAAAAAGCAACAGGAATCAGACCTGCTGCTTTGATTCAAAATTATTCACCTGCAACGAATGGCAATAATGCCATTTGACGTGCACGTTTGATCGCAACTGTTAATTTGCGTTGGTATTTCGCACTTGTGCCTGTTACACGGCGAGGTAAAATTTTGCCGCGCTCAGAGATGAATTTTTTAAGAAGATCAACATCTTTGTAGTCAATGTGTGTAATTCCGTTCGCTGTGAAATAGCACACTTTACGACGTTTTGCACGACCGCCTCTGCGTCCTCCTGCCATCATATTTCCCTCCTTTAATTTTCATGATAAAACGTTCGTTAGATAGTCGTCAGAATGGAAGATCGTCATCTGAGATGTCAATTTGCCCATCGCCGGCAAATGGATCTTCATCTATACGTGTATAACCTTGATTGTTGTTCTGGCGTTGATTCTGATTTCCAAATGGATTGTCTTGATCCTTTGGGCCACCATAAAAACCACTGTCGCCTCTGTCACTGGAAGCACTTCTAGGTTCGAGAAATTGAACAATTTCAGCTAAGACTTCTGTTACATAAACACGTCTTCCGTCTTGTGCCTCATAGCTGCGCGTTTGCAAACGTCCATCTACACCAGCAAGACTTCCCTTTTTCAGATAGTTTGCTACATTTTCCGCTGCACGCCTCCAAACAACACAGTTAATGAAATCTGCTTCCCGTTCACCTTGCTGATTCGTGAACGTACGATTTACAGCAAGAGTAAAAGTTGTAACCGGAACTCCATTTGGTGTGTAGCGCAGTTCGGGATCTCTTGTCAAACGTCCAACAAGAACGACACGATTCATCATCAGAATCAACTCCTTTCCCCAACATATGTTTCATGTGAAACATTTTAAGAGTTGGGTATTATCTATTTAAAGCTTATTCTTCTTCTTTAACAACAATATGACGAATGATATCTTCGTTGATTTTTGCTAATCGAGAGAATTCTTCAACCGCAGCCGGTTCAGATTTCACGTTAATGATATGGTAAATTCCATCGCGGAAATCTTTGATTTCATAAGCAAGACGGCGTTTTCCCCATTCTTTTGATTCGATAATTTCCGCACCATTCTCAGTTAAGATGTTGTCGAAACGCTCAACAAGCGCTTTTTTTGCTTCATCTTCAATGTTTGGGCGGATGATGTACATAATTTCGTACTTTCTCATCACGTTCACCTCCTTTTGGTCTAAACGGCCCGAAATCGGGCAAGGAGCAATTATTCATTACTCACAAGATGAAATTATAGCATAGTTCTTCTAGCTTTGCAATTACACTCTTTTTTAAAAGATTGTTGCTTTTAGAAAATCCGTGAGTTGCTTGATGTCTGTTCCCATCAAGCGCAGCGTGCATTCACAGCAAAACGGAAATCCTAGATTTCCATATTTATTATAGAACAAGTGTTCTTGTATTTGCAATAGCAACAATATCTGCGAAAAGGGCCTTTTACTAATTTAATAGCTGAGATTGCCTACCTTTAATAAAAAAATCACTTAATAATAAAAAAGCACCTTGCAAGTGCTTTTTAAGCATGAAGCAGCATTTTCTTTTTCTTGAAAATAACTTCTTTATATTCTTCAATCAGCCCGTCAAAGATTGATTCCCATGATTGCTTTAAAGCGTATGTTCTCGCTGAATGCTCCATTGTTTTCCGCTTCGCATCATTTAAGAGAAGCTGCTGGATGGCTTCAAGAAAATGTTTGTGGTCATGGGAACGGCAAATCATGCCAGTTACATCGTTCTGAACAATTCCTGTAACTCCTCCTATGTCTGCAACAATTGCCGGTGTTCCAGAAGCCAGGGATTCTAATACAACATTACCAAATGTTTCAGTTGTAGAAGGAAACACAAACAAATCGGCTTCTGCATACGCCATGGCCAGTTCCTCACCTTTTAAATATCCCGTCAAAGTTGCATTTTTCTTGTCCTTTACATGATCATATACTTCCTTGTAACTTGGCCCGTCCCCTGCTATAACCCAATGAATTTCTTTTTGAAACTCAGCCGGCATTTCATCAATAATTTTATAAAGAGTTTGAAGGTCTTTTTCCGGAGATAAGCGGCCAACATAAAGAAGGATATAGCGCTCTTTTATTTGATACCGATTGCGTAAATAACCGTTTTTCTTTTCGGGATTAAATAAGTAGCAATCGACGCCTCTGCTCCATATTGAGAGGTTATGAAATCCACGTTCCTCTAAATATTCCTTCGTATCAGACGATGGGACAAAAATTCTTTCAAATGGCGTGTGAAACCATTTCATATAGCGCCATAAAAGTGAAGACAGCCACGTTAGCCTATAATACTTCAAATACTGGTCAAAGTGGGTATGGTAAGAAGCGACCATAGGGATTTCAAGCCGTTTGGCAGCATGTATCCCATATAAGCCCATTGTCAGCGGTGTAGCGACATGAACGAGATCAGGCGAAAAATCGCTTACCCTTTTAAGAATATTATAAGGATTAGCAATGGCAGTCCGGCATTCAGGATAGAATAAAAAAGGAAAACTCGTAAATTGATGTGTATTAGGATAAACGATTCCTTCCTCTAACTCAGGAACAAAAATCTCATATTCGATTCCTCTTTTTTCCATATGATCAGCCAGTCTTTTCAATGTTCGCGCCACACCGTTCACTTGCGGATAAAATGTATCCGAAAATAATGCAATACGCATTGCGGACCTCCTCTTCTTAAATAAAATAACTAAAGAACAGAGCTGTCATAGAACCTAAGATTGCCCCAGCTGCTACATCAGACGGGTAGTGGACACCGAGCACAACCCTCGAAAAAGCCACGAGTGCAGCTAATGGAAGAAGAAAAGGCACTAATATTGGAATATATATACAATAAGGAACGACTACTGAGAAAATGGCAGTGGAATGCCCTGAAGGAAAAGAATGATCCCTAAATAAATAGCCATACACTTTGGCATCAGGCAATGCCAGATAAGGACGAATCCGGCGGAAAAATCGTTTCATTAAGATTGCAATCAGATGGCTTATTGCCAATGAGTAGCTGGCGGCCAAAACAGTTGATTTCAAGAAGTCTGGACCGACAATATGAAGCAGAAATTGAATAGATATAGTAAATCCAGCACCGCCGAAATGTGTAATCCATTTAAAAAAGGAAATCACAATTTCCGGCCACCGGTTACAATGATAAAACCAATTTTGATCATATTTATAAATCCATGCTTTTGCCCTTTCCACCGGTCGATTTCCCCTTTATAATCGTTTCTTTACAATAATTATAAAGAGTAATAGTAAGAGAAAAATTAAGAAGATGTAAAGATTTTATTAATCTTAATATTCTGAAAAAAATAAACGGAACAAAAAACGCCCTGCAGAACTCATCCGCAGAGCTGCTGTTACTAATATATTTTGCCGATACATGTACCATAACCGCCAATACTTAAATTGACAGTCGAGGAATTCTATACATTAAAACGGAAATGGATAATGTCTCCGTCTTGTACTTCGTAGTCTTTTCCTTCAAGACGTACTTTCCCTGCTTCACGGGCTGCCGCCATAGAGCCGGCCGCTAACAAGTCATCATATGAAACAGTTTCAGCTCGAATAAATCCTCTTTCAAAATCAGAATGAATAATTCCGGCACATTGCGGAGCTTTCATACCTTTACGAAACGTCCACGCGCGCACTTCCTGAACTCCGGCGGTAAAATATGTGGCAAGCCCCAATAATGAATAAGCTTTTCTAATTAATTGATCAAGACCGGATTCTTCAATTCCGAGTTCTTGTAAAAACATTGCTTTTTCTTCCCCGTCTAACTCAGCAATTTCCGATTCAATTTTTGCACAAACGACAATCACCTCGGAGTTATCTTTCTCCGCGTATTCTTTCACTTGTTGGACATATTCATTTGAAGACGGATCGGCAACATCTTCTTCCCCGACGTTTGCCACATATAAAACCGGTTTGATTGTAAGAAGATGAAGCCCTTTGACAACTTTCATTTGTTCATCGGAAAATTCTACCGCACGGGCAGGCTTTTCTGATTCAAATGCTTCTTTTAGCATCGAAAGAACTTCAAACTCAAAACTGGCATCTTTATCTTTTTGCTTAGCCATCTTTTCAACACGGCCGATGCGTTTTTCCACTGATTCAAGGTCGGCTAAAATTAATTCTAAGTTAATCGTTTCGATATCAGCAACCGGATCAACTTTTCCGGAAACATGTGTGATGTTATCATCAGCAAAACAGCGAACAACCTGGCATATCGCATCTACTTCACGGATATGGGACAAAAATTTGTTTCCGAGGCCCTCCCCTTTACTTGCACCTTTTACAATCCCGGCAATATCCGTAAATTCAAATGTGGTTGGCACTGTTTTTTTCGGCTGGACAAGTTCTGTTAATTTTGTTAAACGGTGATCCGGCACTTCGACAATCCCTACATTCGGATCAATCGTACAGAAAGGATAGTTTGCGGCTTCAGCTCCCGCTTGAGTAATTGCGTTAAATAGTGTCGATTTTCCTACATTCGGCAATCCGACGATACCTGCTGTTAAGGCCATCCCTGTCACTCCTCTGATCATATAATCTATTTAATCCGTTTAGGTAAATTGACAAAACGAATAAACCTCTCACAATTATAGATAGAAGCTATTAAAAACACAAGTGCTTGACGCAGAGTAAAAAAAGGGGCTGTCTCAAACCTCCATGGCATATCAGCCACCACGATAGATGGGTCTTCTAGGTAAGACACCGTATAAAAAGCCTAAGGGTCAGACCCCATAACACAATATATAGGACATAATGTTGGATAAATATGCTATATATTGATAATGCACATGGGGTCAGACCCTTATGAGACAGCCCCTAAAAAAGAAGCATGATTTATTCCTCATGCTTCACAAGTATTTTTTTCATCTTTCGTATAAATTTTTTCCTCGGAATTAACACGCTGTGGGCGCAGCCCTCGCATTTAATGCGGATGTCCATACCTATTCTAATAATTTTCCAGCGGTTTGTTCCGCAAGGATGAGGCTTTTTCATCTCGACAACATCATACAGTCCAAACTCTTTTTCCTCCATATACTATCCTATTCCTTTCCTAACTGTTTTTGCGCTTCCTGTTCATCACTTCGGCTGTACATGACAAGGCGCGGGAACGGAATATCGAATCCATGGGCCTCAAGCAAAACTTTTATTTCCCTTCGCAGCATTCTGGCAATATTGAAATGCCGCATTGGCAATGTTTCAGCTACAATTCTCAAAACTACTTCAGATGTACCAAGATTTTGAACACCCAATAGTTCTGGAGGATTCACGATATCCTCATATTGATCCGGGAGGTCCTTCAAAAACTCTTGAATAACTTTTTCCGCACGTTCAATATCTTCATTATATGCAATACTTACGTCAACTACTGCCACACTGTTATAAAGGGAAAAGTTGGTAACTTCTGTAATGCTTCCATTGGGTATAATATGAAGTTCACCTGTCCAGTTTTTAATCTTCGTAGTCCTTAAGCCAATTTCCTCTACCGTTCCTTCAAACTGGCCTACACGTATATGGTCTCCTACAGAAAATTGATCTTCAAAAATAATAAAAAACCCGGAAATGATATCTTTTACAAGACTTTGTGCCCCGAATCCAACTGCAAGACCTACAATCCCTGCCCCGGCTAAAAGAGGTTTTACCTCAATCGTCAGTGTTGACAAAATTGTGATAATAGCAATGAAATAGACAACATATGTAAGGATATTTTCAAGCAATTTCTTTAATGTTGCTTCCCTGCGCTCCGAAAAACGAAGAGGAGCTTTTGCTCTTACAAGGAAAATGTTTTTAATGATCAGTTTGCCGATTCGCAATACTATTGCGGAGAGTATCATAATGGCCATAATTTTTAGAAGGCCGGCTCCAAATGCAATCCATGTATCTTCATTTAGAAATTTTTCTTTAAGATTATTAAACATTTCTTGCATAATATCACCTGCTTTCGGGTATATTCAAAGCTGTAATAATTTCATAGTTCGCGCATTTTAAGTGCATCCTTCGATAAATCCATTTTATCTTAACAAATTTTTATTTTACTTTGTAGTTTCTAACCGTGCAACAAATTTAAGCTCCTAGTTCCTTTTACCCTGTTTACAGAATTCCCATTTCAGGTATGTATACATTACATAAATTTTCCGTATACTGTTACTACTATGGAAAAGGAGTGGAACCGATGAATCTAAAACCCAATTTTTTTGAAAAGCGAGGCGAAGCGTCAAGAATATTTCACGATGAGCAGCTGGCTTCTGAAAAAATTTCAAATGAATTATTATCACTTATTCCAGTCATTGGCAGCCGCCCGATCGTATTTCTTTGTATTGGCACTGACCGCTCAACTGGTGATTCATTAGGTCCACTTGTCGGAACGCTTCTGGAAGAAAAAACAATTGCTCCTTTTTATATATACGGAACGCTTGAGGATCCAATCCATGCAGTTAATCTTGAAAACAAATTAATGGAAATAAAAGAAAAACATGTTCATCCTTTTATCATTGCAATTGATGCATGTCTTGGACGATTAAAGAGCGTTGGCGTTATTCAAATCGGTGAAGGACCGGTAAAACCCGGAGCAGGAGTGAATAAAGAGCTTCCGCCTGTAGGAGATATTCATATTACAGGTATTGTGAATGTCAGCGGCTTTATGGAATTTTTTGTATTGCAAAATACAAGGCTTAATCTTGTATTAAAAATGGCAAAAACAATCGCAGATGGCATCTATAAAGCTAGCATGGCTTTTCATAACAAACAATCATGGAAAGAAGTAAACTGGAGCCTTGATCAAACGAAATAATGTAAAAGGGAAGGGCCTCAGAAAAACCTTCCCATTTTTTATAATAGTAATTTTACTGAAAACAATAAATAATTGCAACAATCAGCCCGGATACGACAATGCCCGGCAATAAATTTGCTACGCGAATATTTGTTATACCTGTCAAATTTAATCCAATGGCAAAGATCATCAATCCGCCTGTAGCTGTCATTTCCTCTATAAAGCTATTCATAAGCGCCTGTGGAACAAAACGGTCAATTTGCGCGGCGAAAAAGAGCGATTGTTCCTTCATAAATCATAACCGGGAAAGCAGAAAACAAAACGCCGGTTCCGAGCGTAGTCGTTAAAATTAATGCGGTAAATCCGTCAATAATCGCCTTTGTTTGAACTACTCACCGCTTAAGGCCTTATGGTCTGTTTGAAGCGGGAGATTCCTACGAACACCGAAGTAACCTTCAGTTATCTTAGTAGGCTAGCCCCGTCGCACCGACGGTTAGAAACTTTATAGCTTCATTTTTAAGATCTAACATAAGAGTCAGCAAGATTTTCAACTGATTTTTGCAACGCAATACTATCCACTTCCTTCAAAAATTCATATTGTTTTTTTAATTTTGGAAGTGATTTTATGGTTTCTTTCTTGTTGAAGTATTCACCCTTCCAATTATTCTTTGGAAGCTGAGATTTTGAACTATTTCTTCGCAAATATGCCAGTAAGCGTCCTTTGCTTTCTGCTTAGCAAGAAAGAAGTTAAAAACGAACCTTGAACAGCCAATCGTTTTGTTAATGAGTTCAATTTGTTTCTTGTTTGGATAGATGCGAAATTTATAGGCTTTGTTAACAATCATGATGTTCACCTCACTTCCATAAGGAACATTTGTTTCTATTATATCATAATGAGGAAGGTTTTTGGCTATCGCAAACCGACATTCATCTCCCACTTACTTATTGGGCTTCACCCTTCCTATTCCTTGAAGTGGGAGTCTTCTGTCGGGAAACGATAAAAAAAATAAACCATCATCTTGTCTTGATGGCTTAAGAGGATAAATCATTCGCATCCAATAATTCAAGAATCCGTTCTAAGTCTTCTTGTGAGAAAAACTCTATTTCGATTTTCCCTTTATTTTTTGTTTTCTTTATATTGACTGTCGTACCAAACCGCTCACGCAATATTGATTCTCTCTCCTGCAGAAAAAGATCTTTTTCAATTTTCTTTTTTTTGTTTCACGTGAAACATTTTCATTTAATTGTTGGATCAGATGTTCAAGTTGGCGGACATTTAAATTTTCTTTGATTGTTTTTTCAACAACAGCAGCTATTTTTTCTTTATTACGCAAACCTAATAATGCCCTTCCATGTCCCATCGATATTTGTCCTTCTGAAATTAACTCCTGAATATTTGGAGGAAGTGATAGAAGCCTTACATGGTTTGCAATATGTGGACGGCTTTTCCCGAGGCGTTTTGCTAATTCTTCCTGTGTTAAATTTAGTTTTTTCATTAACATTTGATATGCTGAGGCTTCCTCAATAGGAGTTAAATCTTCCCTTTGCAGATTTTCCAAAACCGCTAACTCCATCATTTGCTGCTCGTTTAAATCACGAACTACGACAGGCACCTTTTCAAGATTTGCTTCTTTTGCTGCCCGATAACGCCTTTCGCCAACAACAATCTCATAACCTTTAATGCTTTTTCTTACAATGATCGGCTGTAAAATCCCATGTTCGAGAATCGATTGTTTCAATTCTTCAATCGCTTCTTGCTGAAAAATCTTCCGTGGTTGATAAGGGTTGGGGCGAAGTTCTTTAATATTGACTTCCTGAACTGTCTCTCCATTTTCAACTTCCAAATTCGTAAAAAATGCATTGAGTCCTTTTCCTAAACCTTTAGCCATTTACAACCACTTCCTTTGCCAAATCTAAATAAACCTCCGTTCCCCTTGATTTTGGATCATATATAATAATCGGTTCTCCATGGCTTGGTGCTTCACTTAGACGTACATTTCTCGGAATGATGGTTTTATATACTTTATCTTGAAAATATTTTTTTACTTCTTCGATAACTTGGAGACCTAGGTTTGTTCTGGCATCAAGCATCGTTAATAAGACACCTTCAATCCGGAGATTATGGTTAAGATGTTTTTGAACAAGACGTACAGTATTCAACAGCTGGCTCAAGCCTTCCAGTGCATAGTATTCGCACTGGACCGGGATTAAGACTGAATCAGAAGCGGTTAAAGCATTAATCGTCAGCAAGCCAAGTGATGGCGGGCAATCAATAATGATATAATCATAATTTTCTCTTACTTCCTCCAGTGCCCGTTTCAATCGAACTTCCCTTGAAATCGTCGGTACGAGTTCAATTTCTGCTCCGGCCAACTGAATGGTAGCCGGAATCACATCTAAATTTTCAACAGAAGTTGGCTTTATGACTTTTTTAGCTTCTACATCGTCTACTAACACATCGTAAATGCATTGAGCTACATCGCCTTTTTCAATTCCAACACCGCTGGTAGCATTGCCTTGCGGATCTATGTCTACCATTAAAACTTTTTTTCCTATGTATGCTAAGCAGGCGCCTAGATTGACCGAGGTGGTCGTTTTTCCAACTCCCCCTTTTTGGTTCGCGATTGCAATTACTTTGCCCACGATGTCACCTACCCTCATTTCCTGTATGGCTTACTCTTTGACTAGTAATCATGTAATCTCTATTTTATCATGAAAAAGATAGGATAATAGATTTTTTCTCTAATTTCTAAAGAAACATAGAATTTTATAAAACATAAAAATAAGAGAAACTAATCGGTTGTTCAGTTTCTCTTATATAGGTATAAGTGCTATTTCTTTTTTGGAATGCGAATGGTGAATTGGTAATAATCTTCAAATTCTTCCTCTTCTGAATCAAGGGTAATACCGCTTTCAGATACCATTGATAAAGATTGGCGAATTGTATTAACAGCAATTCTCATATCTTTGCTGAATGCTTTTCTTCTCGGCTGAGGCTTTTTTTCAGTTTGGTCAAGCATTTTTGCAACCCGTTCTTCGGTTTGTTTCACATTTAAATTTTTATCAATAATTTCCTGCAGCAATTTTACTTGTTTGTCCGGATCTTTCAATGGAATAAGAGCCCGGGCATGCCGTTCGGTAATATTTTTATTCAAAAGTGCTTCCTGGACTTCATTGGGAAGTTTAAGAAGGCGGAGCTTATTTGCAACTGTGGATTGCCCTTTTCCCAGCCGTTGTGCCAAAGCTTCTTGCGTTAAATTATGAAGCTCAAGCAACTTCCCGTACGCAACAGCTTCTTCAATTGGGGAAAGTTCTTCTCTTTGCAAATTTTCAATCAGAGCCATTGAGGCGGTTTCTGTATCATTAAGATTCTTAATAATCGCGGGAACTTCATCCCAGCCAAGTTTTTTCATCGCCCGCCAGCGCCGCTCGCCCGCGATAATTTCAAACTGGTTCTTTCCAAACTCTCTGACTACGATAGGCTGAATTATGCCATGTGTATGAATGGTCCGTGCCAATTCTTCTATTTTCTCATCGTCAAATACCGTCCTTGGCTGAAAGCGATTCGGAACGATATCTTCGATCGGTATCTTCTTTATTTCTTTCGTATGATCGGTTTCGAATTGTTCAGCCGGAATTTCTATTTCATCTTGTTGATCTTTTTCGCCTAGGCCAAAAAAGCGTGAAAATGAACGCTTCATCACCCTGCACCACCTTTACGAAACTCCCTATAACATATTCTCTATAATAATGACAAGTTCCTGCTATTCAAATACATTATAAAACAAATTATGCCACATAATGCGGAAAAAGTAACTCTATTCGATAGGAGTTTTATTAGGAGTCCCTGGCTTTCTGGGATATTTTTTAGGGGTTTGCTTTTCTTTTTTAATAATCAAGATATTCCGTTCGCTTTCCTCTAATGGCAAACGGAAAGAATGAACGCTTTGAAGGCTTCCCCCTAATACGGAAATCGCTTTTTTGGCTGCTTCTAATTCCTCGTTTGCACTGGCTCCTTTCATCGCGATAAATGTTCCGCTCAGTTTTACGAGCGGCAAACAAAGCTCGCTTAATACAGACATTTTTGCTACTGCCCTTGCGGTAACAACATCATAACTTTCACGGTGTTCTTTTTTTTGGCCGAACGTTTCGGCTCGGTCATGTATAAATTGAACGTTCTTTAATTGTAAAACCTCTCCTAAATGCTCCAAAAAAGTAATTCGCTTATTCAATGAATCAACAATCGTCACATGCAGATCAGGAAAAGCGATTTTCAAAGGTATACTCGGAAATCCCGCTCCTGCCCCTACATCACAAACACGCAAAGGTTTCTCAAAATCAAAATAAAATGCTGCAGAAATCGAGTCATAAAAATGCTTTAAATAAACTTCATTTTTCTCGGTAATGGCAGTCAAGTTCATTTTTTCATTCCACTCAACAAGAGTTAGGTAATACGTTTCGTATTGATCTAATTGCTGCTGGGAAAGGGAAATCCTTTTCTCAGCTAGCATCGTTTGAAATTGTTCAATGTTCATAGGACAATCCTTCCTTGCGGTACATCCTGCTATTTATTCATTCGATACCCGGGCAATACGGCCTTGTTCGATATACACAAGCAAAATCGAGATATCAGCCGGATTCACGCCGGAGATGCGTGATGCCTGGGCAATTGATAATGGCCTTACTTCTTTTAGCTTTTGACGGGCTTCTGTTGCCAATCCAGTGATTGCATCATAATCAATGTCTTCAGGAATTTTTTTGTCTTCCATTTTCTTTAATCTCTCTACTTGCTGCAGAGATTTTTCAATATAGCCTTCGTACTTAATTTGAATTTCTACTTGCTCTTTAACTTCCGAATCCAATTCGATTTCATTCGGAGCAAGCATCTCGATATGTTCATAGATCATTTCCGGCCGTTTCAAAAGGTCAGACGCCCGAATCCCGTCCTTCAGTTCGCTTCCGCCCAGGGAACGGACTAGTTCCTGAACCTCATTTGCAGGCTTGATAATAATGGAGTTAAGCCTTTTTTTCTCAGCCTCGATTGCTTCTTTTTTCTCAATAAATTTTCTGTATCGTTCTTCGGAGATAAGCCCGATTTGATAGCCAAGCTCTGTCAAACGAAGATCAGCATTATCATGACGGAGAAGCAGCCGGTATTCGGCTCTTGAAGTCAATAAACGGTATGGCTCATTTGTTCCTTTTGTAACGAGGTCATCAATCATCACACCGATGTATGCGTCGGACCTGCTTAAAATGACTTCATCTTTTCCTAAGGCATTTCGGGCAGCGTTAATTCCCGCCATCAATCCTTGTCCGGCAGCTTCTTCGTATCCTGATGTTCCATTTATCTGTCCGGCAGTATATAAATTTTTGACCAATTTTGTTTCTAATGTCGGCCAAAGCTGTGTCGGAACAATTGCATCGTATTCGATCGCGTAGCCCGAGCGCATCATTTGCGCATTTTCAAGACCCGGGATTGTCCTTAAAATTTTCTTTTGGACATCTTCCGGCAAACTTGTTGACAGCCCTTGTACATAAACTTCCTCCGTATTTCTTCCTTCAGGTTCCAAAAAGATTTGATGGCGCGGCTTATCGTGGAAACGAACAACCTTATCTTCAATTGATGGACAATAACGCGGTCCTGTGCCTTTGATCATTCCGGAAAACATCGGCGCACGGTGAAGGTTTTCGTCAATCAGCATGTGTGTTTCCTCATTTGTGTAGGTAAGCCAGCAAGGAAGCTGATCCGTAATATACTTTGTTGTTTCATAAGAAAACGCTCGTGGAACATCATCCCCCGGCTGTATTTCCGTTTTGCTGTAGTCAATTGTATTGCTGTTCACACGAGGCGGAGTTCCGGTTTTAAAACGGACAAGTTCAAAACCAAGCTCCTCCAGATGTTCTGATAGCTTGATGGAAGGCTGCTGGTTATTTGGTCCGCTTGAATATTTCAGTTCTCCGATGATAATTTCTCCTCTTAAGAAAGTTCCTGTTGTAATCACAACTGTTTTGGACCGATAAACAGCCCCTGTTTTTGTAATGACACCTTTACATACTCCATCTTCTACAATAAGCTCTTCAACCATTCCTTGAATTAAAGTAAGGTTTGGTTCGTTTTCAAGCGTTTTTTTCATTTCATGCTGATAGGCAAATTTGTCTGCTTGAGCACGCAATGCGCGTACAGCAGGACCTTTTCCTGTATTCAGCATCCGCATTTGGATATAGGTTTTGTCAATGTTTTTTCCCATTTCTCCGCCCAATGCATCGATTTCTCTTACAACAATCCCTTTGGCAGGACCGCCAACAGAAGGATTGCAGGGCATAAAAGCAACCATATCAAGGTTTATTGTGATCATTAATGTTTTGGCACCGAGCCTCGCGGAAGCAAGACCTGCTTCGCAGCCGGCATGTCCCGCGCCGATGACAATCACATCATAATTCCCAGCTTCGTATTGCATTACGCTTCCTCCTTTTTTTAAAATAAAATTTTATGCTTATTAACGATTTTTTCGGTTGATGAATTATTTCCCGGGTTATGAAGCATTTCCGAGGTTACAAACCAATTCCGAGATTTATGAGCCACTTTTCGAGGTTTATGAGCCGCTTTTCATCATTTATAAGCCAATTCTCGAATTTACAGACCCGTTCGGGTTTTAAACAACGTTATTTTCCTAAACAGAATTGAGAGAACAACTGGTCAATCAGACTTTCGTGGACACTGTCTCCGATAATTTCTCCAAGCAGTTCCCATGTTTTTGTTAAATCAATTTGAACGATATCGATCGGGGTTCCCATTTCAACTTCCCGGATCGCCTCCTCAATCGAATTCAGCGCCTGATGAAGCAAAGCTATATGGCGGCTGTTCGATACATATGTCAAATCTCCCGCTTCGATAGAACCTTCAAAGAACATAGATGCAATTGCTTCTTCCAATTCATCTACTCCGCGGTCTTCAAGAAGAGACGTTGTCACAATTTTATGATCTTTCGCCAATTCTTTTACTTTTTCCATATCGATTTTCTGCGGCAAATCGGTTTTATTGACGATTACGATGACATCCATGCCTTCAACGGCTTTAAAAAGATTTTCATCTTCCGGTGTCAGATCATCTGAATAGTTCAGAACAAGCAGAATCAAATCGGCTTCTTTTAAGACTTGCCTTGACCGCTCTACACCGATTCTCTCCACAATATCTTCGGTTTCGCGTATTCCGGCTGTATCTAAAAGGCGCAAAGGAACTCCGCGGACGTTCACGTATTCCTCAATAACATCCCGTGTTGTACCGGGAATATCGGTTACAATTGCCTTATTTTCATGAACAAGGCTGTTTAAAAGCGAGGACTTGCCGACATTCGGACGTCCGACTATTACCGTTGATAATCCTTCTCTTAGTATTTTTCCCTGCTCGGAAGTTCGCAAAAGCTTTTGAATTTCCTCTCGTACATATTGAGCTTTTTCCAAAAGCATTTTGTGCGTCATTTCCTCAACATCATCATACTCAGGATAGTCAATATTCACCTCTACGTGGGCGAGAATCTCCAAAATTTCCTGACGCAGCTTTTTTATTAATTTGGAAAGGCGTCCTTCCATTTGTCCAAGCGCAACATTCATGGCACGGTCTGTTTTTGCCCGGATTAAATCCATGACAGCTTCGGCTTGTGATAAATCAATCCGCCCATTTAAGAAAGCACGTTTCGTAAATTCCCCCGGCTCTGCAAGGCGCGCCCCGTTACTCAACACGAGCTGAAGCACACGGTTGACTGAAACAAGCCCTCCGTGGCAATTGATCTCCACTACATCTTCTTTCGTAAAAGTTTTAGGGCCTTTCATGACCGAAACCATTACTTCCTCCGCAACTTCGTTCAATTTTGGATCTATAATATGACCGTAATGAATCGTATGGGATGCAGCTTCTTTTATCCGCTTGCCGCCAACGCCGCGAAACAGCTTGTCCGCGATTTCGATCGATTGATCGCCGCTTAAACGTACAATCGCAATGGCTCCTTCCCCCATCGGAGTAGAAATTGCGGCTATTGTGTCAAACTCCATCCCCGTTCACCTCTCTTATTTTTAAATTTTTCTATTAGGTTTATATTTAATGACGCTTTCGCTTCAACGTACATATAATGTGCAAATAAAGACGTTTCAACTGGTCAAGGGAAAATTCGCTTCGGAAATGTTATTTTCGCTCAAAGGAAAGTTTGTCTTTCCGCAGAACGTCACTGTTTTAACCTGCAATGTTTTTTCCCCTAAGTTTTTACAATACCACATGCTCGAATTATGAAAAAGTATTATCTCCTAAAAATGATTAGATTTATCCACAACTATATATTTTTCTTTGTATTATTGTAACTTATCCACATGTGAATAACAATAAAACGAAAATCCGTATATTATTCGATAAAAAAAGGGGGCTGACTCATAAGCAAGGGTCAGACCCCTCCAATACAACATATAGACCAAACACTAAAAAATATTCTATATATTGTTATTGTCGGAGGGAGTCAGACCCTTATAAGTCAGCCCCATTTGAAATATTCTATTTTACAGGTGAAATAACGACATAACGATGCGGTTCTACTCCATCAGAATAAGTTTTCACACGGGCATTATTTGCTAAAGCGGTATGAATGACTTTGCGCTCGAATGATGGCATCGGTTCAAGTGCAACGTCCCGCCCGGATTTCAGTGCTTTTTGTGCGAGCCTTTCCGCTAATTGAACAAGTGTTTCATTTCTTCTTGTTCTATAATCTTCTGCATCAAGGAGCACTGTTATATATTGATCTGAAAAGCGGTTGATCACTAATTGTGTTAAATACTGAAGTGAATTAAGTGTTTGCCCTCTTTTTCCGATTAAAAGAGCAATTTTTTCGCCTGATAACAGAAAACTTACCTGCTTTCCTTCTTGAACAACCTCAATATCGATTAATGCCCCCATCTTCTCGGCAACGTTTTTTAAAAATCCCTTTGCCTCTTCAATCGGATCAATTTTGATTTCAGCTTTGACAACTGCCGGGCGTGATCCAAAAAAACCGAATATCCCCTTTTTTCCTTTATCAATAATCGTTATTTCTACGCGCTCTTTCGTGGTGTTTAATTGAGTTAAAGCTGATTCCACTGCTTCATCGACAGTTTGTCCAGTAGCAGTTACTTGTTTCACTTCTTTGCTCCTCCTGCTTTGCCGGTCTCTACCTCTTTTCTGAGATCCGGGCCCTTAATGAAATAAGTTTGAACAATCATAAAAATGTTACCGACTACCCAATATAATGAAAGAGCTGCCGGAAAGTTAATTGCAAAAATGATGATCATGATCGGCATGATCCATAGCATCATTGCCATCTGCGGATTTTGGTTTTCTGTTCCAGCCATCATCATTTTCTGCTGGATAAATGTTGTTGCACCCGCAATAAGCGGCAGTAAGTATAATGGATCCGGAGAGCCTAAATCAAACCATAAAAAATTATGTTCAGCAATTTCTCTTGTACGAGAAATTGCATGGTAAAATCCAATGAGAATGGGCATCTGAATTAATAACGGAAAACAGCCTGCAAACGGGTTTACACCATGCTTTTGAAATAAAGCCATCGTTTCCTGCTGAAGTTTTTGCTGCGTTCTTTGGTCTTTTGAACTGTATTTTTCCCTGAGTTTTTGCAACTCTGGCTGAAGCGCTTGCATCGCTTTCGAATTTTTCGTTTGTTTTATCATCAAAGGAAGGATTGCTAGTCGAATAAGAATCGTTACCAGGATAATGGATATACCAAAACTTCCTCCCGCAATTTCAGCTACCTTAATAATCAACATCGAGAGAGGATATACAATATATTCATTCCAAAAGCCTTCACTTTCAGCTGTAATTGGCTGGTTGTATTCCGTACAGCCCGTAAGAATTGTGATCAGCGCAATGAAACCAATTAAAAAAAGTATTCGCTTTTTCAACCGTTTTTTCCTCCTAACTACAAGTAAAATCAATCTATCGAAAACTGGACATCAGATTTTGTCCGATTTAAACCTTATAAGTCCACATGTATTTTACCATCTTTTCTATGTAAGAGTCTTTATAAACTTATCAAAAACTATTATTGTTTTTCATTATTTCCACCCTCTGTGCTTTTAAAAACTCTCGCTATTTTTAAAACATGGGTTATGCTTTTCTTTACTTCATGAAAATCCATGTCCGCTGCCGGCTTTCTCGCAATGATTACATAATCGTTGCCGTTTTGTATTTGTTCTTTCAATTCCAAAAAGGCTTGGCGAATATATCTCTTTATTTGGTTTCGGGTTACGGCATTTCCGATCTTTTTACTGACGGAGAGACCGATTCGGAAATAAGGCTGATCCGCTTTTTTTAAAACATAAACAATAAACTGCCGATTCGCATAGGATTTTCCTTTCTGAAATACTTCCTGAAACTCTTTGTTTTTCTTGACCCGTAATTCTTTTTTCATGGTTTTATCCACCCTCAGATTCTGTTCTGGAGCACTTGCCGCTGATTTCTCATACGGCAGAAAAGAGAAATTGAACTCTATGTGAAAAAAGACCACTGACATTTCAGTGGCCTAAGCTGATAATACTTTTCTTCCTTTTCGACGCCGGCGAGCCAGAACTTTACGTCCGTTAGAAGTGCTCATCCTTGCCCGGAAACCGTGAACTCTTTTATGTTTAAGCTTACTCGGTTGATAAGTTCTTTTCATAATATAACACCTCCCTCGAGGAATAGCGTTAAAGACAGTCTTTTTAATTATATAAATTTACTTAAAAAATTGTCAACTGCACTATTAACAATGATCTTTTCATTCTGCATTTTAAAAGATTGATTTTTACTACTCCAGAAAGTTATTCCAAAAAAGTGATTTTACATAAATGAACCTTTAAAAATAGCATTGTGGATATTATTCGACAGATTTTTCTTATCCACAACAGATACTGACAACTTTTTCACACACTCAAGTCTTGTGGACAATTTTTATCAACATACCGGATCACTTGTGGATAAAGTTAGAAAAAGCATTGCACCTATTAGTTTTATTTGATATTATTAACTGTGTTTTTATTCTGTATAAATCTTTGTGTACAACTCAATTATCCACAAATTGTGGATATAGTGTGGACAGGTTATTCAACGGGTATGGAAAAAATTATCCACAAACGGTGAATATTGTCGAAACCCTTTTTTCTTCCTTATTATATAGTTATCCACATACTTAGCTTCATATTTTAATAAATTAATAGGTTCTGGATTACGACCTACAGTTTAAAGGAGGGGTGACAGTTGGAAAATATTGCGGATCTTTGGAGTAAGGCTTTGTCGAATATTGAGAAAAAGATAAGCAAACCAAGTTTTGATACGTGGCTAAAATCGACAAAAGCCCATTCCTTGCAAGGCGACACTCTTACGATCACAGCCCCAAATGAGTTTGCCCGAGATTGGCTGGAAGAACGCTATTCACAATTAATCTCCGGGATTCTCTATGAAATTACCGGGGAGGAATTAAAAGTAAAGTTTATTATTCCGCAAAATCAAAGTGAAGAAGATGTTGATCTTAAACTTCCTCCAAAGAAAACAAAAAAGGATGAAGATCAGCCCGATTTTCCGCAAAATATGCTAAATCCAAAATACACTTTTGACACATTTGTCATTGGTTCAGGAAACCGTTTTGCCCATGCAGCTTCACTGGCAGTTGCAGAAGCTCCGGCAAAAGCCTATAACCCGCTATTTATTTATGGTGGTGTAGGTCTTGGAAAAACACACTTAATGCATGCAATAGGCCATTATGTTTTAGAACATAATCCGTCCGCAAAGGTCGTTTATTTATCTTCCGAAAAATTTACGAATGAATTTATTAATTCAATTCGCGACAATAAAGCTGGCGATTTCCGCAATAAATATCGAAATGTAGATGTTCTTCTAATTGATGATATTCAATTTCTTGCCGGAAAAGAACAAACCCAGGAAGAGTTTTTCCATACGTTTAATACTCTGCATGAGGAAAGCAAACAAATTGTTATTTCGAGTGACCGGCCTCCAAAAGAAATACCGACACTTGAAGACAGATTGCGATCCCGTTTTGAATGGGGACTAATCACTGATATTACCCCTCCTGATCTGGAAACCAGGATTGCAATTTTACGGAAAAAAGCGAAGGCAGAGGGATTAGATATCCCAAATGAAGTTATGCTTTATATTGCAAATCAAATAGATTCGAACATACGTGAACTTGAAGGGGCGCTAATAAGGGTTGTTGCCTATTCATCCCTCATAAACAAAGATATTAATGCCGACCTTGCGGCTGAAGCTCTGAAAGACATTATTCCCAGCTCAAAACCAAAAGTGATTACCATTCATGATATTCAAAAAGCGGTCGGCGAGCATTTTAATGTCAAACTGGAAGATTTTAAAGCAAAGAAAAGGACGAAATCCGTTGCGTTTCCAAGACAAATTGCCATGTATTTATCAAGGGAACTGACTGATTTCTCCTTGCCGAAAATTGGAGAAGAATTTGGCGGAAGAGACCATACAACTGTCATTCATGCTCATGAAAAAATTTCAAAGCTGCTCGAAACCGATTCAACACTTCAAAAACAGATTAAAGAAATTCATGACATGTTAAAAGTTTAATAATGTGTATAACTTTTATCGACTTACACACAGTCTATCCACAAGTGGATAGACTGTGTTTCCTTTCATAACCGGAGTTATCCACATATAAACAAGCTCTACTAGTACTTCTATTATTTTATTAAAAACATTTATAATAAAAATAGCATAAAATGCTGAAACGGAGGATTAACAAATGAAACTTATAATCCAACGCGACCGTCTTGTTCAAAGCGTACAAGATGTTATGAAAGCAGTCTCTTCAAGAACAACAATTCCTATTCTTACAGGGATTAAGATTGCAGCAACTGAAAAAGGAGTAACTCTTACTGGAAGTGATTCAGATATTTCAATTGAATCTTCCATCCCGAAAGAGGAAGACGGTGACGAACTTGCTGAAATAATAGAATCAGGAGCAATTGTTTTACAAGCTCGTTTTTTTAGTGAAATCGTTAAAAAGCTGCCGACTGATACTGTTGTTATTGAAGTTCAAAACCATTTACAAACCGTTATTCGTTCCGGAAAGTCTGAATTTAACTTACATGGGTTAGATGCAGAAGAATATCCTCATCTTCCGCAAATCAAAGAAGAAAATGTATTCAGGATTTCAGCCGACCTTTTAAAAATGATGATTCGGCAAACTGTTTTCGCAGTGTCCACTTCAGAAACACGCCCAATCTTGACAGGAGTGAACTGGAAAATTGAAGACAGAGAATTGACCTGTATTGCAACAGACAGCCATCGTCTTGCTTTAAGAAAAGCGCAAATCGAAACAGAAAGTAATGAATCATATAATGTTGTAATCCCTGGAAAAAGCTTAAATGAATTAAGCAAGATTCTTGATGACAGCAATGATCCAATTGATATTGTTATCACCGAAAATCAAGTACTTTTTAAGGCGAAGCATCTACTATTCTTCTCCCGCTTGCTGGAAGGAAATTATCCGGATACGTCCCGTTTAATTCCAACAGACAGCAAGACGGATGTTGTCGTAAATATAAAAGAATTTTTACAGGCAATTGACCGTGCGGCATTATTAGCCCGTGACGACAGAAACAACGTCGTCAAGTTCTCAACATTCGAAAATCAATTGATCGAAATCTCCTCCAATACTCCTGAAATCGGGAAAGTTATTGAAGAAGTACAGGCTCAATCGATTGATGGAGAAGACTTGAAAATTTCCTTTAGTGCAAAATATATGATAGATGCTCTAAAAACATTAGATGGAACGGAGATTAAAGTCAGCTTTACCGGAGCAATGCGCCCATTCTTAATTCGTCCGATTAACGATGATTCCATCCTGCAATTAATCCTGCCAGTAAGAACATACTAGAAAAATTTTGCTCTAATATTACAGCCGCCAGCTAACCGGCGGCTTTTTTTTGTGTAAATTATTTTTTTTTAGTAAAATAAAGTATTAGATACTATCGACGAAAGAGTGAAACGATGGCGAAAGAAATTAAGATTGAAACGGAATTTATTACATTAAGCCAATTTTTAAAGTTAGCTGATGTCATACAAACAGGCGGAATGGCAAAATGGTTTTTAAGTGAACATAAAGTGTACGTGAACGGTGAACGAGATCAAAGAAGAGGACGGAAATTAAGAGCAGGAGATGAAATAAATATACCAAGTTTTGGAACTTACATCATAAAGCACTGATCAAAGGATGAAACTAAATGTTTATTGAGCAGCTGTCTTTGAAAAATTATCGGAATTATGAAGAACTCGAAGCCCAATTTGAAAATAAAGTAAATGTTATTCTCGGGGAAAATGCCCAAGGAAAAACAAATGTCATGGAATCCATTTATGTACTGGCAATGGCAAAATCCCACCGCACCTCAAATGATAAAGAACTTATTCGCTGGGATCAGGATTATGCTAAAATAGAAGGTAGGGTAAAAAAAAATCATGGTTCCCTGCCTATTCATTTGATTATTTCCAAAAAAGGAAAAAAAGCAAAAGTAAACCATATCGAGAAGCAAAAGCTCAGCCAATTTATTGGAAATATGAATGTTGTCATGTTTGCGCCTGAAGATCTCCATCTTGTAAAAGGGAACCCCCAAGTAAGGCGCCGTTTTATTGATATGGAAATTGGGCAAGTTTCAGCAGTTTATATACATGAAATGAGCCAATATCAAAAAATATTACAACAGCGCAATCATTATTTAAAACTTTTGCAATCCCGAAAGCAAAACGATCAAACGATTCTTGAAATATTGACTGAGCAATTTATCGGAATGGCGGTTCGGATTATAAAAAGACGTTTCGAGTTTTTACAGCTTCTTCAAAACTGGGCGATGCCGATTCATAAAGGGATTTCAAGAGGAATGGAAACGTTAAAAATTGAGTATAAACCATCGGTTGAAGTATCAGAAGATCAGGATTTGTCGAAAATGATAAAAGCATTTGAAGATAAATTTTCAAAAGTCAAAAATCGGGAAATAGAACGCGGAGTCTCACAGTTTGGTCCCCATCGGGATGACCTTCTTTTTTTTGTTAACGGCAAGGATGTACAATCATTTGGATCGCAAGGACAGCAGCGGACAACGGCCCTGTCTGTAAAATTGGCAGAAATCGAGCTCATTCATTCAGAGATTGGCGAATACCCGATTTTGCTGTTGGATGATGTTCTCTCCGAGCTGGATAATTACCGCCAATCACATTTGTTAAATACCATTCAAGGAAAAGTTCAGACGTTTGTTACAACGACAAGTGTTGATGGAATTGACCATCAAACTTTAAAAGAAGCTTCCACCTACAAAGTAGAAGCCGGGGTCATGAAACAGGTTCAATGAGGTGAGAAAATGTATCTGCATATCGGAGAAGATATTCTTGTTAGAACGAAGGATATTATTGCAATTCTTGACAAAGAAAGCGTAAAATCCTCGCCTTTTGTGCAAGAGTTTATTGAAGAGCAGATTGAGCGAGTGATCGACCTCTCAAAAGGTTCATTTAAATCAGTCGTTATCACTTATGAAAATATTTATTATTCTCCCCTCGCCTCAGGGACGTTAAAGAAAAAATCCAAAGTGCTGTCGATACAAGAATATTAATTTTTCTCTATTTTCACTGCCTTGTCCAGCGGGCAAGTTTTTATAGATGAAATCGAGAATATGCTAATGAAAGTGTAGGTGATCGATGTGGCTATGGAGCATAATGCGATGCAAGAGCAAACGTATGATGCAAATCAAATACAAGTATTAGAAGGTCTTGAGGCAGTACGTAAGCGGCCGGGGATGTATATTGGATCAACAAGTGCAAAAGGCCTTCACCACCTTGTATGGGAAATTGTCGATAATAGCATTGACGAAGCATTGGCTGGTTATTGTACGGAAATTAATGTCACAATCGAAAAAGATAACAGTATCACAGTTGTAGACAACGGACGCGGAATTCCTGTCGGCATCCAAGAAAAAATGGGCCGGCCTGCCGTTGAAGTTATTTTGACAGTGCTTCATGCCGGAGGAAAATTTGGAGGCGGCGGATATAAAGTTTCCGGGGGACTTCATGGTGTTGGCGCTTCAGTTGTGAATGCCCTTTCAACTGAACTTGAAGTATTTGTTCATCGCGACGGTAAAATTCATTATCAGAAATATGAGCGCGGAGTGCCCTGTGAAGATTTAAAGTTGATCGGAGAGACAGACCGGACAGGAACAACTATTCGTTTTAAACCGGATGGCGAAATTTTTACGGAAACGCTTGAATTTGATTATGAAACGCTTGCCAACCGTTTGCGAGAGCTTGCGTTCTTGAATCGAGGAATAAGAATCACAATTGAAGATAAACGCGTTGAAAACAAAAGAAATGAATATTATTATGAAGGCGGTATTAAATCTTACGTTGAGCATTTAAACCGTACAAGAGAAGTCCTTCATGAGGAACCAATTTACATGGAGGGGGAAAAAGATGGCATCACCGTTGAGGTTGCCCTCCAATATAATGATGGCTTTTCAAGCAATATTTATTCTTTTGCCAATAATATTCACACATATGAAGGCGGAACCCACGAGTCCGGATTTAAAACAGCTTTAACGAGAGTTATCAATGATTATGCAAGAAAGCATGGAATCTTTAAAGAAAACGATGCGAACCTTTCGGGTGAGGATGTTCGTGAAGGTTTGACAGCGATTGTATCCATTAAGCATCCGGATCCGCAATTTGAAGGGCAAACAAAAACCAAGCTTGGAAATTCGGAAGTTCGTGCCATAACGGATACTATTTTTGCTGAAAACTTTGAAACGTTTTTGTTAGAAAACCCTTCGGTTGCCCGCAAAATTGTTGAAAAAGGACTAATGGGCGCAAGAGCTAGATTAGCTGCAAAAAAAGCCCGTGAATTAACGAGGCGGAAAAATGCATTGGAAGTATCCAGCCTGCCGGGGAAACTGGCTGATTGTTCATCAAAAGATCCTTCGATCAGTGAACTATATGTGGTAGAAGGTGATTCTGCCGGAGGTTCAGCAAAACAAGGACGCGACCGCCATTTCCAGGCTATCTTGCCATTGCGCGGAAAAATTTTAAATGTAGAAAAAGCAAGGCTTGATAAAATTCTTTCCAACAATGAAGTAAGAGCGATTATAACAGCTGTGGGAACAGGAATTGGCGAAGATTTTGATATATCAAAAGCCCGTTACCATAAAATAGTGATAATGACAGATGCGGATGTCGACGGTGCTCACATTCGTACTCTATTATTAACATTTTTCTATCGATATATGAGAAAAATTTTAGAAGCCGGTTACGTATATATCGCTCAGCCGCCTTTATATAAAGTCCAGCATGGAAAACGGATTGAGTACGCTTATAACGATCGGCAGCTGGAACAAATTTTGTCCGAATTGCCGTCCCAGCCAAAACCGGGCATACAGCGTTATAAGGGTCTTGGAGAGATGAATCCGGAGCAGCTTTGGGAAACGACGATGAATCCTGAAACCCGTACTCTCCTCCAGGTCAGTCTTGAAGACGCGATTGAAGCGGATGAAACTTTTGAAATATTAATGGGTGATAAAGTAGAACCGCGACGCCAATTTATCGAAGAAAATGCTATTTATGTAAAGAATTTAGACATATAACATTTTCATCAGGATGGAGGAGTTGTCGTCTATCCTGATTTTCTTAATATAAAGACCGTTTTGCTTGCTTTTTTAAGTAAAAGGAGGTTTCTCTCAAATGGCTGAAACACCTAATTCCCGTGTAAAAGAAATCAATATAAGCCAGGAAATGCGGTCATCGTTTTTAGATTATGCGATGAGCGTTATTGTTTCCCGCGCCCTTCCTGATGTTCGCGACGGTTTAAAACCCGTTCACCGCAGAATTTTATATGCGATGCATGATCTTGGAATGCACGCGGACAAACCGTACAAAAAATCAGCCCGTATCGTAGGAGAAGTAATCGGTAAATACCATCCGCATGGCGACTCTGCTGTTTATGACTCGATGGTGCGGATGGCACAGGATTTTAACTACCGGTATATGCTTGTCGATGGTCATGGAAATTTCGGATCAGTGGACGGAGACGCTGCGGCAGCAATGCGATATACAGAAGCGAGAATGTCCAAAATTTCAATGGAATTGCTTCGGGATATTAACAAAGATACGATTGACTATCAGGATAACTATGACGGAGCAGAAAAGGAACCGGTTGTTTTGCCTTCCCGCTTTCCGAACCTTCTTGTGAACGGTACTTCAGGAATTGCTGTCGGAATGGCAACAAACATTCCTCCTCACCAGCTTGGTGAAGTAATTGACGGGGTGTTAGCTTTAAGCAAAAATCCTGATATAACAATTCAGGAGCTTATGGAAGTCATCCCAGGACCTGATTTTCCGACTGCAGGCCTGATTCTTGGTAAAAGAGGAATCCGTAAAGCTTATGAAACAGGAAGAGGTTCGATCACTCTTCGGGCAAGAGTCGAAATTGAACAGAAATCCAATGACAAAGAAGTTATAATTGTCAAAGAACTCCCATACCAGGTGAATAAAGCGAAACTGATTGAAAAGATTGCGGAACTTGTCCGCGATAAAAAAATTGACGGTATTTCTGACTTGCGGGATGAATCAGACCGAAACGGAATGCGCATTGTTATCGAAGTCAGAAAAGACGCAAATGCCAATGTATTGCTAAATAACTTGTATAAACAAACAGCATTGCAAACGAGCTTTGGCATTAACTTGCTTGCATTGGTAGAAGGCCAGCCGAAAGTTTTGAATCTAAAACAATGCCTGCAGCATTACTTAGACCATCAGAAGGTTGTCATCCGCCGCAGAACAGAATTCGATCTTCGCAAAGCAGAGGCGCGCGCCCATATTTTAGAAGGATTGCGCATTGCCCTTGATCACCTTGACGAAGTGATTAATTTGATTCGCAATTCGCAAACGACTGATATCGCGCGTGAAGGCTTGATGACACGATTTCATTTATCTGAAAAACAAGCACAGGCGATTTTGGATATGCGCCTCCAGCGCTTAACCGGATTAGAACGCGAAAAAATTGAAGAAGAATATCAAAGCCTTGTTAAACTTATTGCCGAATTAAAAGCAATTCTTGCAGACGAGGAAAAGGTTCTTGAAATTATTCGCGAAGAGCTGAGTGAAATTAAAGAACGCTTCAATGATGAGCGCCGCACGGAAATCGTTGCGGGCGGAATTGAATTCATTGAAGATGAAGATTTAATCCCGCGTGAAAATATTGTTGTTACATTAACACATAATGGTTATATTAAACGTCTTCCGGTATCAACATATCGTGCTCAGAAGCGCGGCGGCCGGGGAATTCAAGGGATGGGGACGAATGAAGATGACTTTGTTGAGCATCTTATCACAACCTCTACACACGATACGATTCTTTTCTTTACGAACAAAGGGAAAGTGTATCGTGCCAAAGGATACGAAATTCCGGAGTTCAGCCGGACAGCGAAAGGAATCCCGATCGTCAACCTTCTGGAAGTCGATAAAGACGAATGGATAAACGCAATCATTCCGGTTGAAGAATTTGACGAAAACTGGTACCTATTCTTTACAACAAAAGAAGGAATATCCAAACGCTCTCCGCTTTCTTCTTTTGCTCATATCAGAAATAATGGGTTAATTGCTTTAAACCTCCGTGAAGGAGATGAGTTAATCTCTGTAAGATTAACAGACGGCACTAAACATATTATTATCGGAACGAAAAACGGCATGCTGATTCGCTTCCCCGAAACAGATGTCCGTTCAATGGGCCGGACTGCCACAGGCGTAAAAGGCATTAGCCTTGATGAAGGTGACGAGGTCATCGGAATGGAAGTTCTGGAAGAGAATAACGATATTTTGATTGTAACGAAAAACGGCTACGGTAAACGTACACCTGCCTCTGAATACCGTGTTCAAGGAAGAGGAGGCAAAGGAATTAAGACTTGCAACATAACTAAGAAAAGTGGAAACCTTGTAGCCATGAAGGCAGTGACCGGTGAAGAAGATCTCATGTTGATTACTGCCGGCGGCGTATTAATTCGCATTGATGTGGGCGGCATTTCTGTCATGGGCCGAAACACCCAGGGGGTTAAACTTATTCGTTTAGAAGCGGACGAAAACGAATATGTAGCAACCGTTGCCAAAGTAGAAAAGGAAGAAGAAAGCAGCTCTATGGAATCCGAGGAAGAAGAAAGTACTTCTGTTGAACAGGATGAATAAGAATAAGCATAAATTAAGAAGAGGAACGCAAATTTGTGTTCCTCTTTTTTGGTAAAATCATGTAAAATATAGTTAAAAAGACTTAAGTTGCCGGGGTGGATTCAGTTGCGGGTAATGGTAAAAGAACTTCAGGAAGGCTGTATCTTGTCTGCGGATGTTTATAGCAAAACAAACCGTCCGATCATGAAAAAAAACACTGTCTTAAACAACGAATTAATTAATATATTAAAATTATTTTTAATTCGTGATGTACATGTAGAAAAAACACTTATAAATGGCATGCCCTATACTCCAATTGAAGTGCTGGATGATGAAAATCTGGCTGCTTCCAAGGAAGAATCAGAGCAAGAAGCATTACGTTTAAGCGACTTGTTTTTAATAGCTGTACAAAAATACAAAAGAGAGTTCAAATCGTGGCAAGCAGGATTGCCGATAGATATTTCACGAATCAGGGAAATTATTTTGCCGTTACTTGAAAAGATGGAAACATCAACATCTGAGATCTTTACACTTCATCATTTTTCAACAAAAGAAGATTATATCTATCAGCATTCCGTGGCTGTTGCAATTTTTTCCGCGTTTATCGCCAAAAAACTGAATTACAATAAAGGGGAAATTGTGCAAATTGCCCTTGGAGGATGTTTAGCTGATTGCGGCATGGCAAAAATAAGCAATACTATTTTATTTAAAAAAACTTCTTTAACGGTCAATGAATTTGAAGAAATAAAAAAACATCCTACTCACAGCTACAAGATGGTTCAAAATATTTCTTTATTAAGAGACAGTACGAAATTGGGCATTGCTCAACATCATGAAAGATTAGACGGAAGCGGTTATCCATTTGGCGAAAAAGGAAACAAAGTCCATTTATTTGCAAAAATTATCGGAACTGCAGATACTTTTCATGCAATGACCTCTGAACGGTTATACAGAAGCAAACAATCGCCTTTTAAAGTTTTGGAAATGATGTCAGAAGATCAATTTGGAAAATTTGATCCTGTCGTATTAAAAGCGCTTATGTCAGGAATTATGAATTTTTCAAACGGAAGTAAAGTTAAATTATCGGACGGCCGGGTAGGTGAAATCTTATTTATTGATGAAAAAGCTCCAATCCGTCCTTTAATTAAACTGCTTAATTCAAATGAAATTATTGATTTAGGAAAGCATCGCCATATATTTATTAACGAGGTATTTACTGAAGCCAGCAATTAGTGGCTGGTTTCAGTTTTGATTTGGAATTATAAAAAACATATTGACGGTCCTATATTATGATGTTATTATATAAATCGTTGTCGCGATTACGTGATAACAAAAAGATTTAAAATTTTGTTGACATAACATTGTGAGAATGTTATTTTAGAATAGGTCGCCTATTAGCGGCAAATAAGGATTTGTTCTTTGAAAACTGAACAAACAAAAGCGTCAACGTTAATTCTATTATTTTTGAGCTTATCTTACTCTTTTTTGGAGAGTTTGATCCTGGCTCAGGACGAACGCTGGCGGCGTGCCTAATACATGCAAGTCGAGCGGACTGATGGGAGCTTGCTTCCTGAAGTCAGCGGCGGACGGGTGAGTAACACGTGGGCAACCTGCCTGCAAGACCGGGATAACTTCGGGAAACCGGAGCTAATACCGGATAATCCTCTTTCCCGCATGGGAAAGAGCTGAAAGATGGCTTCGGCTATCACTTGCAGATGGGCCCGCGGCGCATTAGCTGGTTGGTGAGGTAACGGCTCACCAAGGCGACGATGCGTAGCCGACCTGAGAGGGTGATCGGCCACACTGGGACTGAGACACGGCCCAGACTCCTACGGGAGGCAGCAGTAGGGAATCTTCCGCAATGGACGAAAGTCTGACGGAGCAACGCCGCGTGAGCGAAGAAGGCCTTCGGGTCGTAAAGCTCTGTTGTCAGGGAAGAACAAGTACCGTTCGAATAGGGCGGTGCCTTGACGGTACCTGACCAGAAAGCCACGGCTAACTACGTGCCAGCAGCCGCGGTAATACGTAGGTGGCAAGCGTTGTCCGGAATTATTGGGCGTAAAGCGCGCGCAGGCGGTTCCTTAAGTCTGATGTGAAAGCCCACGGCTCAACCGTGGAGGGTCATTGGAAACTGGGGAACTTGAGTGCAGAAGAGGAGAGCGGAATTCCACGTGTAGCGGTGAAATGCGTAGAGATGTGGAGGAACACCAGTGGCGAAGGCGGCTCTCTGGTCTGTAACTGACGCTGAGGCGCGAAAGCGTGGGGAGCAAACAGGATTAGATACCCTGGTAGTCCACGCCGTAAACGATGAGTGCTAAGTGTTAGAGGGTTTCCGCCCTTTAGTGCTGCAGCTAACGCATTAAGCACTCCGCCTGGGGAGTACGGCCGCAAGGCTGAAACTCAAAGGAATTGACGGGGGCCCGCACAAGCGGTGGAGCATGTGGTTTAATTCGAAGCAACGCGAAGAACCTTACCAGGTCTTGACATCCTCTGACAATCCTGGAGACAGGACGTTCCCCTTCGGGGGACAGAGTGACAGGTGGTGCATGGTTGTCGTCAGCTCGTGTCGTGAGATGTTGGGTTAAGTCCCGCAACGAGCGCAACCCTTGACCTTAGTTGCCAGCATTCAGTTGGGCACTCTAAGGTGACTGCCGGTGACAAACCGGAGGAAGGTGGGGATGACGTCAAATCATCATGCCCCTTATGACCTGGGCTACACACGTGCTACAATGGATGGTACAAAGGGCTGCTAAGCCGCGAGGCCTGAGCCAATCCCAAAAAACCATTCTCAGTTCGGATTGCAGGCTGCAACTCGCCTGCATGAAGCCGGAATCGCTAGTAATCGCGGATCAGCATGCCGCGGTGAATACGTTCCCGGGCCTTGTACACACCGCCCGTCACACCACGAGAGTTTGTAACACCCGAAGTCGGTGAGGTAACCTTTAAGGAGCCAGCCGCCTAAGGTGGGACAGATGATTGGGGTGAAGTCGTAACAAGGTAGCCGTATCGGAAGGTGCGGCTGGATCACCTCCTTTCTAAGGATTTTAAACATGAACAGTTGATCGCTTTTGTTTGTTTAGTTTTGAGGGAGCAATTCCTTCAATGAAATATTGTTAACCGTTATGTGGGCCTATAGCTCAGCTGGTTAGAGCGCACGCCTGATAAGCGTGAGGTCGATGGTTCAAGTCCATTTAGGCCCACCATCTCATAACGGGGCCTTAGCTCAGCTGGGAGAGCGCCTGCTTTGCACGCAGGAGGTCAGCGGTTCGATCCCGCTAGGCTCCACCAATTATCGTTCTTTGAAAACTAGATAATATGAAGAAGGCAAAGAAGAACCGAGTATCGCCATTTTAGGTTTCAAACCTTTTAGGTTAAGTTAGAAAGGGCGCACGGTGGATGCCTTGGCACTAGGAGCCGATGAAGGACGGGACTAACACCGATATGCTTCGGGGAGCTGTAAGTAAGCATTGATCCGGAGATTTCCGAATGGGGAAACCCCCTATCCGTAATGGGATAGGATCCTAACCTGAATCCATAGGGTTAGGAGGGCAGACCCGGGGAACTGAAACATCTAAGTACCCGGAGGAAGAGAAAGCAAACGCGATTCCCTGAGTAGCGGCGAGCGAAACGGGAACAGCCCAAACCAAGAGGCTTGCCTCTTGGGGTTGTAGGACACTCTGTATGGAGTTACAAAGGAACGGAGTAGACGAAGAGGTCTGGAAAGGCCCGTCAGAGAAGGTAACAACCCTGTAGTTGAAACTTCGTTCCCTCCTCGAGTGGATCCTGAGTACGGCGGGACACGTGAAATCCCGTCGGAAGCAGGGAGGACCATCTCCCAAGGCTAAATACTCCCTAGTGACCGATAGTGAACCAGTACCGTGAGGGAAAGGTGAAAAGCACCCCGGGAGGGGAGTGAAAGAGAACCTGAAACCGTGTGCCTACAAGTAGTCAGAGCCCGTTAATGGGTGATGGCGTGCCTTTTGTAGAATGAACCGGCGAGTTACGGTCGCATGCGAGGTTAAGTTGAAAAGACGGAGCCGCAGCGAAAGCGAGTCTGAACAGGGCGAATGAGTATGCGGCCGTAGACCCGAAACCAGGTGATCTACCCATGTCCAGGGTGAAGTCCAGGTAACACTGGATGGAGGCCCGAACCCACGCACGTTGAAAAGTGCGGGGATGAGGTGTGGGTAGCGGAGAAATTCCAATCGAACTTGGAGATAGCTGGTTCTCTCCGAAATAGCTTTAGGGCTAGCCTCAAGTGCAAGAGTCTTGGAGGTAGAGCACTGTTTGGACTAGGGGCCCTCATCGGGTTACCGAATTCAGACAAACTCCGAATGCCAAAGACTTATCCTTGGGAGTCAGACTGCGAGTGATAAGATCCGCAGTCAAAAGGGAAACAGCCCAGACCGCCAGCTAAGGTCCCAAAGTATACGTTAAGTGGAAAAGGATGTGGAGTTGCTTAGACAACCAGGATGTTGGCTTAGAAGCAGCCACCATTTAAAGAGTGCGTAATAGCTCACTGGTCGAGTGACTCTGCGCCGAAAATGTACCGGGGCTAAACGTATCACCGAAGCTGTGGGTGGACACCGTCGGTGTCCGCGGTAGGAGAGCGTTCTAAGGGCGTTGAAGCCAGACCGGAAGGACTGGTGGAGCGCTTAGAAGTGAGAATGCCGGTATGAGTAGCGAAAGATGGGTGAGAATCCCATCCACCGAATGCCTAAGGTTTCCTGAGGAAGGCTCGTCCGCTCAGGGTTAGTCGGGACCTAAGCCGAGGCCGAAAGGCGTAGGCGATGGACAACAGGTTGATATTCCTGTACCACCTCTTTTCCGTTTGAGCGATGGGGGGACGCAGGAGGATAGGGCAAGCGCGCTGCTGGATTAGCGCGTCCAAGCAGTTAGGCCGCTGACGAGGCAAATCCCGTCAGCATCAGGCGGAGCTGTGACGGCGAGGGAAATATAGTACCGAAGTTCCTGATTCCACACTGCCAAGAAAAGCCTCTAGCGATGGAAAAGGTGCCCGTACCGCAAACCGACACAGGTAGGCGAGGAGAGAATCCTAAGGTGAGCGAGAGAACTCTCGTTAAGGAACTCGGCAAAATGACCCCGTAACTTCGGGAGAAGGGGTGCTTTTCTGGGTGCATAGCCCGGAAAAGCCGCAGTGAATAGGCCCAGGCGACTGTTTAGCAAAAACACAGGTCTCTGCGAAGCCGCAAGGCGAAGTATAGGGGCTGACGCCTGCCCGGTGCTGGAAGGTTAAGAGGAGGGGTTAGCTTACGCGAAGCTCTGAATCGAAGCCCCAGTAAACGGCGGCCGTAACTATAACGGTCCTAAGGTAGCGAAATTCCTTGTCGGGTAAGTTCCGACCCGCACGAAAGGCGTAACGATCTGGGCACTGTCTCAACGAGAGACTCGGTGAAATTATAGTACCTGTGAAGATGCAGGTTACCCGCGACAGGACGGAAAGACCCCGTGGAGCTTTACTGCAGCCTGATATTGAATTTTGGTACAGCTTGTACAGGATAGGTAGGAGCCTGAGAAGCCGGAGCGCCAGCTTCGGTGGAGGCGCCGGTGGGATACTACCCTGGCTGTATTGAAATTCTAACCCGCGCCCCTGATCGGGGCGGGAGACAGTGTCAGGCGGGCAGTTTGACTGGGGCGGTCGCCTCCTAAAAAGTAACGGAGGCGCCCAAAGGTTCCCTCAGAATGGTTGGAAATCATTCGCAGAGTGTAAAGGCATAAGGGAGCTTGACTGCGAGACCTACAAGTCGAGCAGGGACGAAAGTCGGGCTTAGTGATCCGGTGGTTCCGCATGGAAGGGCCATCGCTCAACGGATAAAAGCTACCCCGGGGATAACAGGCTTATCTCCCCCAAGAGTCCACATCGACGGGGAGGTTTGGCACCTCGATGTCGGCTCATCGCATCCTGGGGCTGTAGTCGGTCCCAAGGGTTGGGCTGTTCGCCCATTAAAGCGGTACGCGAGCTGGGTTCAGAACGTCGTGAGACAGTTCGGTCCCTATCCGTCGCGGGCGCAGGAAATTTGAGAGGAGCTGTCCTTAGTACGAGAGGACCGGGATGGACGCACCGCTGGTGTACCAGTTGTCTTGCCAAAGGCATCGCTGGGTAGCTATGTGCGGAAGGGATAAGTGCTGAAAGCATCTAAGCATGAAGCCCCCCTCGAGATGAGATTTCCCATAGCGTCAAGCTAGTAAGATCCCTGAAAGATGATCAGGTTGATAGGTCTGAGGTGGAAGCGTGGCGACACGTGGAGCTGACAGATACTAATCGATCGAGGACTTAACCTATAAGAAAGGTGGAGGTCGACTGTTTAGCCTCGACAAGTGCCGGAGCTTCTGGCGGAAAAGTCCTAAAGACTTTGACAGAAGAAGCGAAGCAACCTCGAGAGGCTAGGAGCCGGAACCGGACACCATTAAAACGATACTCAATCTTCCATCTTCTTCAATCATTATCTAGTTTTGAGAGAATGAATTCTCAAGGAAATAAGTCTGGTGGCGACGGCGAGAAGGCCACACCCGTTCCCATACCGAACACGGAAGTTAAGCTTCTCAGCGCCGATGGTAGTTGGGGCATTGCCCCTGCGAGAGTAGGACGCTGCCGGGCAAAATGAAAGAACAACCTGATTCGGTTGTTCTTTTTGCATTTTGACGGCGATTTTATCATAAAAAGAGCCGTTTTTTAGCTGGAAGGTGGAAATAACATCTGATTTTTAGATGTTTGCTCGCTCTGAATACTGCTTTTCGGAAGGGTTATGAGCCTTTATTTCATTTTATGAGCCCTTATTTTGATATATGAGCCTTGGATCTGAAAAATGAGCCCTTATTTTGATATATGAGCCTTTATTCAGATAAATGAGCCTTTATTCCGATTTATGAGCCTTTGTTCAGAAAAATGAGCTTTTATTCCGATTTATGAGCCTTTGTTTTGATTTATAATCCTTCGTTCAGATAAATGAGCCTTCGCTCCACATATGAGCCTTCATTTCCTTTATTCTGAAAAAATGATCCTTCGTTCCGATAAATGAGCTTTCTTTTCGATATAACGAGGTTTCATTTTTATTAATCAGCCTTCATTCCGAAATATGGTTCCCTCGTTCCGACCTATGATCTTTCATTCCTTTTTATAAGCCGTCGCTAATGCTTATGAGCTTTTATTTATGAGCCGCCGCTCATAGATCTGACGCGTAATGCACTTATTTTCGGAACCCATTCACAAGTCCTTCGAAGCCCGGCCCAATTCTAATCTATATTCCAATTCACCTTTTGCTATTTAAAAACTGATATATTAAAAATGGTGTCTTTTCTATCGAAAAATTTAAAAACGACTGGATTAAAGGATAATCCTGATTGGGCATCATTTTGATAAGTTCACTCCACCATTCTGTTTCATACCGTGAAATCATACTTAAGTTATATAACAGTAAATAGTGAATAAGCAGTTCCGGAAAATGAAAAAGACTGCTTTTATTCAGAGGAAGCGAATAATCCCCTTCCCATAAGTTAAATTTTATGGGGGCGGGTTCATAACCAGACTTCATTTCAAGCACCAGCTCGAAATAATCTCCTTCCTGATCAATAAATGAGGCTTGGACTGTTGACCGTGATTGGTAAAATTCTATAAAACGATTTTCGGTCATGTGAAAAGAGTCAAGTATTTTCTTAGGGATAAAAAAATGACCATCTTGCATAAGAATTTTTAAAAAGGTTTCCTCCCCTTTAATTTGTTTGAATAATTCAGAAAGCTCAGGTATTTGTTTCAATAAATCTCCCATTGTTGCTTTATCACCTTCCAAATGTTTCATGTGAAACATTTTATCAACCATGAGAGGAAAAAGGCCGCTTTTTTGAAATTTCACTTCATCCTGAAAAAAACTGTAATGTTGTTTCTTTCGTTTTCGGGTTGATACTCCATGGGCGAGTACTGCCGTAGTTTCCGGATAATTCGGATCCGTTGTTAAAATACACGCTTTGATTAGGTGAATGAGTCCATAAAATAATAAAACAGGCTTGATCATTAGCGGAGATTTATCTGCTTGTTCATAATAAACTTTTGCGTGTTCCAGATAATAAAGAAAGCGGTAACAGTTCTCATAGCTTTTTTGTTCTGGATTTTCAATTTGCAATTCACTATAGTTTTTCTTCAAAAAATTCTGTGTTGAAGAAGCTGAAAAAAAATAAGAGAAATTATTCCAGTCTTTATAAGAAAAAAACACGATTAAAACCTCCGATTTTTTAGAAAAATCAAACTTATTCCAGCATCCTTGACAGTATTTTAACCAATTGATAACCTACAAATAATATTTTCTTGTTCAGGGGGGTAAATACTATGTGGGAAAATAAGTTTGTTAAAGAAGGGTTAACATTTGATGATGTCCTTTTGGTCCCGGCAAAATCTGAAGTGCTTCCCCGTGATGTGGATCTTCAAATTGAATTGTCGGAGAAAATCAAATTGAATATACCAATCATCAGTGCCGGCATGGATACAGTTACAGAAGCAGAATTGGCTATTGCCATGGCTCGGCAGGGAGGACTAGGGATTGTTCATAAAAACATGTCAATTGAGCAGCAGGCAGATCAAGTAGATAAAGTAAAGCGCTCAGAAAGCGGCGTCATAACAGATCCGTTTTTCTTGACTCCTGATCATCAAGTTTACGATGCAGAACACCTTATGGGTAAGTATCGCATTTCCGGAGTTCCAATAGTAAATAATGAAAAAGAACAAAAATTAGTAGGAATTATCACGAATCGTGATATGCGCTTTATCCAGGACTATTCTATGAAAATTTCAGATGTCATGACTAAAGAAAATCTTGTTACGGCACCAGTTGGAACTACTTTAGCAGAAGCCGAAAAAATCCTTCAAAAGCATAAAATCGAAAAGCTCCCACTAGTAGATGAGAAAGGTGTATTAAAAGGTCTTATTACGATAAAAGATATTGAGAAAGTCATTGAGTTTCCTAATTCGGCAAAAGATGCAAAAGGAAGGCTTTTAGTAGGAGCTGCAGTCGGCGTAACGAAGGATACGATGATGCGGGTTGAAAAGCTTGTAAAGGCAAATGTTGACGTTATAGTAGTTGACACAGCTCATGGCCATTCTAAAGGTGTATTAGATGCGGTAAGAGAGATTCGGAATGCTTATCCTGAATTAACGATAATTGCAGGAAATGTAGCTACTGCAGAAGGGACAAGAGATTTAATTGAAGCTGGAGCTGATATTGTAAAAGTAGGTATCGGGCCGGGATCTATCTGTACCACCCGTGTAGTAGCGGGCGTAGGCGTACCTCAAATAACAGCTGTGTATGATTGTGCAACAGAAGCAAGAAAATATGGGAAAGCCGTTATCGCTGACGGAGGAATTAAATATTCCGGCGACATTGTAAAAGCTCTCGCAGCAGGCGGGCATGCCGTCATGCTGGGAAGCCTCCTCGCCGGTGTCTCCGAAAGTCCGGGGGAAACGGAAATATACCAGGGCCGCCGCTTTAAAGTTTACCGGGGAATGGGCTCTGTAGCTGCAATGGAAAAAGGGTCAAAAGACCGTTATTTTCAAGAAGATAATAAGAAATTTGTACCGGAAGGAATTGAAGGGCGTGTTCCTTACAAAGGTCCTCTTGCAGATACTATCTATCAGTTAGTTGGCGGACTTCGGTCAGGCATGGGCTATTGCGGAGCAAAAAATCTTAAAGAATTAAGAGAAAATGCCCGGTTCATCCGCATGACAGGGGCTGGATTAAGAGAAAGCCATCCGCACAATATCCAAATTACAAAGGAAGCGCCAAATTACTCATTATCTTGATAGCAAAGCGGGGAAGAAATTTTCTTCTCCCTTTTTTTATTTTTGATAAATAGATCGCAATGACTATGTTTCGTACTGTTAATTTTATGAACAATACAATAAATTGGCAGAAATAATAGGTAATAACTATGTCTATCCATCATTATCGAGTTATGTTAAAATAACGAAAGTGTAATAAATCGTTGGAGGGCATTACTGTGAACAAATATTTTTATCGTAAAACAGTTGCGATCATGATGGCTGCTCTGTTGGTCTTTGGCATTTTTTCCGGGAACAACAAAGCAGCAGCAGAAGATGCTTTAAATATTCATGCAGATGCTGCCATTCTAGTAGATGCAAAAACAGGAAAGATTTTATACGAAAAAAACCCTGATACTGTGCTTGGAATTGCCAGTATGACGAAAATGATGACAGAATATATTTTGCTAGAAGCGATAAAAGAAGGTAAGGTTAAGTGGGACCAGGAATACTCCGTCAGTGAATATGTATATAACCTTTCACAGGACAGGGCTTTGTCTAACGTTCCTTTACGGCGCGACGGCAAATACAAAGTACGTGAATTATATGAAGCAATGACAATTTATTCCGCGAATGGAGCGACAGTGGCGATTGCGGAAATTATTGCCGGTTCTGAAAAGAATTTTGTTAAAATGATGAATGAAAAAGCAAATGAACTTGGATTGAAAGATTACAAGTTTGTTAATTCAACAGGTTTAAATAACCGTGATTTAAAAGGCCAGCATCCGGAAGGGGGCGCTGAAGAAGAAAATGTTATGTCTGCCCGGGCTACGGCAAAACTTGCTTTTCATTTAATTAATGAATTCCCTGAAGTATTAAAAACGGCAAGCACTTCATCTAAAAAGTTCAGGGAAGGAACAGACGACGAAATTAAGATGGATAACTGGAACTGGATGCTTCCCAGCCTTGTGTATGGTTATGAAGGAGTGGACGGGCTTAAAACAGGTACGACTGATTTTGCCGGATATTGTTTTACCGGTACGGCAAGCCGTGGTGGAAAACGATTCATTACCGTTGTTATGAATGCAAAAGATGCTAGCGGCAAAGGCGGTTATAAAGCACGATTTGATGAAACAAGAAAAATGTTTGATTATGCTTTTGCCAATTTTACAGAGGAAGAAATTGTCCCGAAACATTATCAGGTAAAAGGAAAAAAGACTCTTCCGGTTGTTAAAGGGAAAGATGATCACATTAACATCCAGACGAAAGATGCCATTAAGCTGGTTATAAAGAACGGGGAAAAAGCAAACTACCAACCTGTTTTAGTGATTGATAAGAAAAAATTAAATGAAAATGGCGAATTGACTGCTCCAATTAAAAAAGGTGAAAAAGTCGGCTATCTTACATTAAAGTCTAAAAATGAAGATTTAGGCTTTTTAACAGAAGATGGAAAGATTAAAGTCGATGTAGAAGCTGCTGAAACCGTTGAAAAAGCAAACTGGTTTGTATTAATGATGCGCGGAATCGGCGGATTTTTCGGCGATGTATGGGGAAGCGTATCCTCTGCAGTAAAGGGCTGGTTTTAATTACAAGGGTCTCTTGGTCTTGACAGGAGACCCTTTTTGGTGTTTATTTTCATTATGGAATATTTCCGATTTATATCGTATAATTTTCCTTTTTTGAAATAAGGAATGTTAATACCCAGTCGTTGGGCACCATAAGGGGGAAGAAGAATGAAAACAGGTACAGATCGAGTGAAACGCGGAATGGCAGAAATGCAAAAAGGCGGCGTCATTATGGACGTTGTGAATGCTGAGCAGGCGAAAATTGCCGAAGAAGCCGGTGCTGTTGCAGTTATGGCATTAGAACGCGTTCCTTCTGATATTCGTGCGGCCGGCGGTGTAGCCAGAATGGCTGATCCGCGCATTGTAGAGGAAGTAATGAATGCTGTTTCCATCCCTGTCATGGCAAAAGCACGCATCGGTCATATTGTCGAAGCACGTGTGCTTGAAGCTATGGGAGTTGACTACATTGATGAAAGTGAAGTACTCACTCCTGCAGATGAAGAATTTCATTTAAATAAAAAAGAGTACACTGTTCCGTTTGTTTGCGGCTGCCGTGATCTCGGTGAAGCAGCACGCCGCATCGGTGAAGGGGCTTCCATGCTTCGGACAAAAGGGGAACCCGGTACAGGAAATATTGTGGAAGCAGTACGCCATATTCGTAAAGTAAATGCCCAAGTGCGCAAAGTTGTCGGCATGAATGAGGACGAGCTTATGACAGAAGCTAAGCTTTTAGGAGCTCCTTATGAAGTCCTTTTAGAAATCAAACGCCTTGGCCGTCTTCCGGTTGTTAACTTTGCGGCTGGCGGTGTTGCGACTCCTGCTGATGCTGCTTTAATGATGCAGCTTGGCGCGGATGGAGTGTTCGTTGGTTCAGGTATCTTTAAATCCGAAAATCCAGCCAAATATGCAAGAGCGATTGTTGAAGCGACAACTCATTTTCAGGACTATGAGTTAATTGCTGAACTTTCAAAAGGATTAGGAACACCGATGAAAGGCATTGAAATTTCTTCATTAGCGCCTGAAGCTCGTATGCAAGAACGAGGCTGGTAAGGAGTAAGAAAATGATAAAAATTGGTGTATTAGGTTTGCAAGGCGCTGTTCGTGAACATGCCCGCTCGATTGAAGAGTCCGGCGCCGAAGCAGTCGTTATTAAGCAAAAAGAGCAGCTGGCTGAAGTGGACGGGCTTATTCTTCCGGGTGGAGAAAGCACGACCATGCGCCGTTTGATTGACAAGTACGATTTTATGGATGAATTAAAAGTATTTGCCCGGCAAGGAAAACCAATGTTCGGAACTTGTGCAGGTTTGATTCTTTTAGCCAAAAAAATTGTTGGCTATGACGAGTCTCATATTGGAGTAATGGATGTCGTAGTTGAGCGCAATTCTTTTGGACGCCAGCGCGAAAGTTTTGAAGCTGAACTTGATATTGCCGGGGTTGCAGAAGATTTTACAGCTGTATTCATTCGAGCCCCTCATATTGTGGAAGCCGGGGAAAATGTTGAAATTCTTTCCAAGCACAATGGCCGCATTGTAGCAGCAAGGGATGGGCGGTTTCTTGGATGTTCATTCCACCCAGAGTTGACAGATGACAACCGTTTTACACAATATTTTATTAATATGGTGAAAGAAGCAAAAGAAACTCAACCTGTATAAAGTGGTTGCAGCATGTTCATAATTGTAGTACATTATGAAATAATAGAAATTTTATAACCTAAAGCAATGAGAGGAACTAGTAGCAACCTGAAATTCTGGAAGAGAGCCGGTGGCTGGTGTGAACCGGCGAATGAAAGTTGTGAATCCATCCTCGAGTAAAGTATGGAACGCCATAAGGCTAGTAAATACTTTCGGTTTCTGCCGTTATCTATAGAAGTGGAAGGCAAAGCAATGTCTTCAACTAGGGTGGCAACGCGGGCAACTCTCGTCCCTTTTTTGGGGGCGGGAGTTTTTTATTTATCATAAAAAATTTGGTGTCATGATTCTTTAGAGCAAACATCTTAAAGGAGGTTTTTTATATGCTTGATTTAAAATATTTAAGAGCAAATTTTGCGGAAGTAAAAAAATTGCTCCAGCACCGCGGCGAAGATTTAACCGATTTAGACAAGTTTGAAGAGCTAGATCAAAAGCGGCGCGAGCTGATCGTTGAAAGTGAGCAGCTAAAAAGCAAGCGCAATGAAGTATCACAGCAGATTGCACTTCTTAAACGAGAAAAAAAGGATGCAGACCATCTTATTAAAGAGATGAGAGAAGTTGGCGATAAGATTAAAGCATTAGACGATGAACTTCGTACAGTGGAAGAAACGCTGGAAAAGCTATTATTAAGCATTCCGAATATTCCTCATGAAAGTGTTCCTGTAGGGGAATCAGAAGATGATAACGTAGAAGTTCGTAAATGGGGAGAAATTCCGGAATTTCATTTTGAAGCGAAACCTCACTGGGAGATTGCCGACCACCTTGAAATCCTTGATTTTGAGCGTGCCGGGAAAGTAACCGGAAGCCGCTTTGTTTTTTATAAAGGTTTGGGTGCCCGCCTGGAGCGAGCTTTGCTTAACTTTATGCTTGATCTTCATACAGAAGAACATGGGTACGAGGAAGTTCTTCCGCCATATTTGGTCAATCGCGCAAGTATGACAGGAACAGGCCAGCTTCCTAAATTTGAAGAAGATGCTTTCTTAATTGAAAGTGAAGATTATTTCTTAATTCCGACAGCAGAAGTGCCTGTAACGAATTTGCATCGCGATGAGATATTAAATGAGGATGACCTCCCAATTAATTATGCAGCATTCAGTGCATGTTTCCGTTCTGAAGCGGGTTCTGCGGGCCGTGATACACGCGGTTTGATCCGCCAGCATCAATTTAATAAAGTAGAGCTCGTAAAATTTGTAAAACCTGAAGATTCTTATGAAGAATTGGAAAAACTGACAGCTCATGCGGAAAAAGTCTTGCAATTGCTCGGTTTGCCATACCGTGTTATGAGCATGTGTACAGGAGATTTAGGATTTACTGCCGCAAAGAAATATGATATTGAAGTTTGGATGCCAAGCTATAATACGTATCGTGAAATTTCTTCTTGCAGTAATTTTGAGGCGTTCCAAGCGCGCCGGGCAAATATTCGTTTCCGCCGCGACCCGAAAGCAAAACCGGAGCATGTGCATACATTAAACGGTTCAGGGCTTGCGATTGGAAGAACGGTTGCAGCCATTCTGGAAAACTATCAGCAAGAAGACGGAACTGTGATCATTCCGGAAGTGCTGTGTCCTTATATGGGCAACAGGGAAGTTATAGAACCGAAAAAATAAGAAAATGAGCTGTCTCATCAGGGTCTGGCCTCATCTGCATTTATCAATATATGGTGAATTTATCCAACATTATGTCCTATATACTGTGTTATGGGGTCTGACCCTCCTCAAAAAATCTTTTATAATTGTTGACTTGTTAATAAGATTATGCTATATTGTTTGTTGTCGATATGGAGGAATACCCAAGTCTGGCTGAAGGGATCGGTCTTGAAAACCGACAGGGGTGTCAAAGCCCGCGGGGGTTCGAATCCCTCTTCCTCCACCATTATCGAATTTGCAAGACCACAGCGCATAAAAATTGGAGATGAAAGAGGCTGTCTCATAAGGGTCTGACCCTTAGGCTTTTGAGAAAGCCTCTTTTTTTGTACAAAAAAAGAGCATGAGTATAAACTCCCAACCCTAACATAGAAATAGGCGCAGCTCCGCCTCCTTTCCATAGAAAAAGAGTCGCCGTAAAAACAGCGGCTCTTATTTTTTATATAGCTGCGTCTGTTTTAAAACGTAGGATATTCGTTCAATAATTGGTTCGATCGAACTTTTGTCCTCAATAATATCATATTCGTTTATGTTTAAGCGGAGAACAGGGCATGCATTAAACGTGTTGATCCAATTTTCATAGCGCTCATACATTTCTTTCCAATATTCAACCGGTGTTTGCTGTTCCATCGGCCGGCCACGTTCTTCTATGCGGGTTAATATATCATCAAGAGAACCTTCAAGATAAATTAATAAATCCGGGTGGGGAAAGTATGGAGTCATCACCATCGCTTCAAACAAGCTTCTATATGTTTCATAATCAACCTTTGACATTGTTCCTTTTTCATAATGCATCCTTGCAAATATACCGGTATCTTCATAGATGGATCTGTCTTGAACAAATCCGCCTCCGTATTCGAAGATTCGTTTTTGCTCTTTGAATCGTTCCGCCAAAAAGTAAATTTGTAAATGGAAGCTCCAGCGTTTAAAATCAGCGTAAAATTTATCTAAATACGGATTTGTTTCTACTTTTTCAAAAGAGGTTCGGAACCCTAAAGCATTTGCCAAGGCTCTTGTCATCGTCGACTTGCCGACCCCAACCGTTCCGGCTATCGTAATGACCGCATTGGACGGTATATCATATTTCGTTCGAAGTTCCATGTTCGCAGACTCCTTTTTTTAGTGTTGCAGATAATTTCTCAATAATATAGTTCAAATCGTCCGGGTTATTTACAAAATCCAGCTCATCGCCGTTGAATTGCAAAACTGGAATGCCGGGGTTTTGTTTTTCAAAGCTGTTTATGGCATTTTCGTAATCAATGGATAATTGCTCTAAATATAACGGGCTGATATTTTTTTCAATTTCGCGCCCTCTTATTTTTATTCTCTTTAGAAGAGTTTCGAGACTTGCACGCAAATAAATAATGACATTTGGTTTAGGCATACCTTCTGTTAAGATTTGATAAATCTTCAAATACTTTTGATACTCCTGATTGCTTAATGTTCGTTGTGCAAAAATAAGGTTCTTAAATATATGGTAATCGGCTACTACCGGTTTCTTTTTCTTGAGATAATGGGCATTAATGTCATTCAGCTGTTTATAGCGGTTGCAGAGAAAAAACATTTCTGTTTGAAAACTCCATTCCTCTATGTTTTCATAAAATTTTCCTAGGAAAGGATTTTCGTCAACGATTTCTTTCAATAATGCGAACTGAAAATGTTCGGAAATCGCTTTTGCAAGAGATGTTTTTCCTACGCCAATCGGCCCTTCAACAGTAATAAATGGCGTTCCCCCCACAGTTTGTCCCCCTTCTCATTACTTACTTCCATGGGCTATTCTAAAGATTATTGTATTTAAGACCGTGAGTTGCTTGATGTTTGTTCCCGCATAAATTAAAGTGTGCATTTACGATTATTTGGAAACTAAAAGTTTTTCATTTTCGTTATAGAACAAATGTTCTTATATTGTCGTTCTAAATGACGCAAAAAACATTTTAACACACTCTGGAGCGGATGGGATATGAAATAGGAAAAGGAAAAAAATAAAAGCTGCCGAAATTAGATTCGCAGCTTAGATTTAATTTCTATTTAAGACGGCCTTTTTACGACATTAAAGTTATCTGTAATGAGCAGCCAATTTTGCGGAAACGACAGCCCCAATTTCCAATAGCTCATTCCTCTTAGTCTCAATTCTTTTATTAGATCGAATTTTGCTTGAATGGAACGGGCGTCCTCAAACCATACTTCATGCCTCTTTCCTTCTTCATCTACATAACGAAAGAAAGGGGCCTGTGCTCTTGTATCATATTGAATAGGGACGTTGTAGCGGGCTGCAAGCTGGATTGCTTGCTGGGGGCTGACTGCTTTAGCGACGGTGCCTTCTACAAAAGGCAGAGTCCAGTCGTAGCCATATAAATTTTGCCCCATTAAAATTTTTGAAGACGGCATCTCACTGACGGCATATTCAAGCACATTTCTGACAGGGCCGATCGGTGAGACAGCCATCGCCGGGCCTCCGCTATATCCCCATTCATATGTCATTATTACGACAAAATCGACAATTTCTCCATGCGCTCTATAATCATGTGCTTCATACCATCGCCCCTTTTGTCCGGCACTTGTTTTAGGGGCAAGAGCAGTTGAAATTAACCAGCCTTCCTGATTAAAACGGTCACGAGCCTTTCGCAGGAAACGATTGTAAGCTTCCTTGTCAGCCGGCCTTAAGTATTCAAAATCAAAGTGAATATCCCGGAATCCGTATTTTTTTGCAGTTGCGACGATATTATTTAAAAACCTGTTTTGAATATCGATATTGTTTAATAAAATTCGGCCTAAATCATCGTTGAATTGGTCATTTTCCTGATTTGTAATAACCATCATAAGCACATTGTTATTTGCACGGGCAATAGCCGGAAAATTGTTCAACAGCGGTTCCTTAAGGGATCCGTCCCTCAATGCTTGAAAGCTGAATGGAGCCAGATAGGTTAAATAAGGCGCCGCTTCCCTTGCACTGTTCTCTAATTCTGGTGCAACAGATGCACCCCTTGGTTCTACATACCCGTTAAATTCTCCTCTTGTTTTAGGGCCTTGGGGGATATAGAGGCGGAACCCAATTTGCAGCGGTTCATTAGGGGAAATTCGGTTTACAGAAGCAAGCTGCTGCACGGAAATGTTAAATCTGCGGGAAATGGACCAGAGACTGTCTCCAGGCTGCACCCAGTAAAACCTTCCGATAATTGGGATTACTAATGTCTGTCCAACAACAAGTTTGTTTGGGTTCGGTATTTCGTTTGCTTCTATTAGGTCATCAACGGTAGTTCCGTATGTTTTGGCAATTTCGAATAACGTCTGACTCTGCCGGACTACATGAATTTGCATTCTCTTCCCTCCTTGAGAAATAAACGCTACAATCATCTTATGAGCATGTCAAGGAAGAAATAACAGTCAGGATAAATTTTCAAAATTTGAAAGCTAATAACAGTACACAAAACATTTTTCATTATGAAATGAAGCAAGAAGGGATTTAATCATGGTCGATATTTGTGAACAAGATGAATATTTTATGAAAAAAGCGATTGAGGAAGCGATAATAGCAGAAAAAATGGAAGAAGTGCCTATTGGCGCTGTCATTGTATTGGATGGCCAAATCATTGCCCGGGCGCATAATTTGCGGGAAAAAAACCAGAATGCGATTGCCCACGCCGAGCTTCTAGCAATTGACCAGGCATGCAAGGCACTCGGTACATGGAGGCTTGAGAATACGGTGCTGTATGTAACGTTAGAGCCTTGTGCCATGTGTTCCGGTGCCATTATCCAATCGAGAATAAGCAAAGTGGTATACGGCGCCAGTGATCCAAAGGGCGGTTGTGCCGGAACGTTTATGAATTTGCTTCAGGACACTCGTTTTAATCACCAAAGTGAAGTGGTTGCAGGTGTTCTTGAACAAGAATGCGGACAACTGCTAACAGACTTTTTCCGAAAGGTCCGTGAGAGGAAAAAGGCAGAGAAAGAACAGCGGAAAAACAGCAGGCTGGCTGAAGATACAGGAATTGACAAGGAATAAGCATTGCTTTTTCCTTTGAAAATTAGTATACTAATAAATGCGTCATATATGGCGCAGTTTAATAAGGTATCAACTTTGCCGTGCTAAGCGGGGAGGTAGCGGTGCCCTGAACTCGCAATCCGCTCCAGCGAGGCTGAATCCCTTCCCTAGGCCGCCATACTGTAGGGCCTGCCTTAAGTAAGTGGTGTTGACGTCCGGGTCCTGCGCAATGGGAATCCATGAACCATGTCAGGTCCGGAAGGAAGCAGCATTAAGTGGACGCTCCCATGTGCCGCAGGGTTGCTTGGGCCGAGCTAACTGCTTAAGTAACGCTTATGGGTGTCAGTCGACGGAAGGTGCACGGCAGTTATACATAAAACGACAACTCATCCTGTATACAGGATGAGTTTTTTGCGTTTGTTATCGATAAAAGTACTTTTCTAATGAATTTGCATTTTCGTTTTGTAAAAATGAAAATAATTACGTTATAATAGGGAGGATACAAAATGGAAGGGGGCGGTGTCACTTGAGTTATCAAGCTTTATATCGTGTTTGGCGTCCACAGACTTTTCTTGACGTAGTCGGACAGGAACATGTTACGAAGACATTGCAAAACGCCCTGCTTCAGCAAAAAATTTCGCACGCTTATCTTTTTTCAGGGCCCCGTGGAACAGGGAAAACTAGTGCAGCAAAAATTCTCGCAAAAGCTGTGAACTGTGAACGGGCTCCTGTTCAGGAACCGTGCAATGAATGCCCTGCCTGCAAAGGGATAACCGATGGTTCAATTCCTGATGTAATCGAAATTGATGCAGCGAGCAACAATGGGGTAGAAGAAATCCGTGATATTCGCGATAAAGTTAAATATGCACCTAGTGCTGTTAAATACAAAGTTTACATAGTAGACGAAGTGCATATGCTCTCCATTGGTGCGTTCAATGCGCTATTGAAGACTTTAGAGGAACCTCCGAAGCATGTTATTTTTATTTTGGCCACAACAGAGCCGCATAAAATTCCGCTAACCATTATTTCAAGATGCCAGCGGTTTGATTTTAAACGAATCACTGCAAAGGCGATTGTGAATAGAATGAAATTAATCGCCGGCCAGACGGGTGTGGACTATGAAGAGGGATCCTTGCAAGTCATCGCGAGAGCGGCAGAAGGCGGAATGAGGGACGCGCTAAGTTTGCTTGATCAGGCGATCTCTTTTAGCAGGGACCGCGTCACAGTTGAGGATGCATTAACGGTAACCGGATCTGTATCCCAGGGATTTTTAAATAAACTTGCCCGTGCAATATATGAAAAAGATGTGGCCAGCGGACTGGAAGCTTTAGAAGAATTGCTTTTCCAAGGAAAAGATCCCGTGAGATTTATTGAAGACTTGATCCACTATTATCGCGACATGCTGTTATATAAGGCAGCGCCTTCCCTTGAAGAATCGTTGGAAAGAGTCATGATTGATGAAGATTTTCTTCAGCTTGCTAATGAAATGAGTTCGGAAATCATTTATGAGCTTATTGACACATTAAATAAAGCCCAGCAAGATATGCGCTGGACAAACCATCCGAAGATTTTTTTAGAGGTTGCGATCGTGAAGCTTTGCCAGCTTGAAAAACCGGCTTCTGATCAGCCTTCACATGACGTTCAGATGCTAATCAACCGAATTGAACAGCTGGAAGATGAAATACGCCAACTGAAAACAAATGGCATTTCCGTTGGCCAGGAAACTCAGAACGCTGTTCAAAATAAACCGCAAAGAAGCACGCGCAGAGGTTTTAAAGCACCGGTAGGAAGAATTAATGAAATTCTTAAACAGGCTACGAAACCGGATCTTAATGTCATAAAAAGCAGCTGGGGAGATATGCTTGATTCTCTGGTAAGCAGGCAAATGCGTTCCCAGGCAGCATTATTAAACAAAGCTGAACCGGTTGCTGCGTCGAGCCATGCATTTATTATAAAATTTAAATATGAAATCCATTGCCAGATGGCGATGGAAAATGCCAAATTCTTAGAGGCGATCTCAGGGTCCCTTCAGGAATTAACGGGGAAAAGGTTTGAAATTGTAGGCGTACCTGAAGATCAGTGGTTTAAAATCCGTGAAGAATTTTTGCAAGGTCATCATACAGATGGGAAAGAAGATAGTACGGAAGCGAAAGAGGAAGATCCGATTGTCGCCGAAGCAAAAAAGCTTTTTGGTGAAGACCTAATTGAAATAAAAGATTAAATGGAGGGTTATACAATGATGCGTGGTATGGGTAATATGCAAAATATGATGAAACAAATGCAAAAAATGCAAAAGAAAATGGCACAAGCTCAAGAAGAATTGGGAGAAAAGAAAGTGGAAGGAACAGCCGGCGGCGGGATGGTAACAGTGATTGCAACCGGTCATAAAGAAATTGTAGAAGTAAAAATCAATCAGGAGGCCGTTGATCCTGATGATGTTGAAATGCTTGAAGATCTTGTATTGGCGGCTGTAAATGATGCGTTGAAAAAAGTAGATGAGTTAGCGAATGAAACAATGGGTCAATTTACAAAGGGACTAAACCTTCCGGGATTATTCTAGGAGGAATTTATTAGTATGCATTATCCGGAACCGATATCCAAGCTGATTGACAGCTTTATGAAATTGCCAGGGATCGGCCCGAAAACGGCCGCACGACTGGCTTTTTTTGTACTGAGTATGAAAGAAGATACAGTCCTTGATTTTGCAAAAGCTTTAGTAAATGCGAAACGAAATTTATCATATTGCACTGTTTGCGGTCATATTACCGATGAGGATCCTTGCTATATTTGTAAAGACCAGCGCAGAGACAGGACCGTAATTTGCGTGGTTCAGGACCCGAAAGATGTTATTGCAATGGAGAAGATGAAAGAATTTAATGGCCTTTATCACGTACTTCATGGCGCAATTTCACCAATGGATGGAATTGGCCCTGAGGATATAAATATTGCGGATTTGCTGAAAAGACTTCAAGACGAAACTGTACAGGAAGTCATTCTAGCAACCAACCCGAATATTGAAGGAGAAGCAACTGCGATGTACATTTCAAGATTGTTAAAACCATCCGGGATTAAAATAACAAGGATCGCGCACGGACTTCCTGTTGGAGGAGACCTTGAATATGCAGATGAAGTTACATTATCAAAAGCCCTCGAAGGCCGAAGAGAACTATAGCTAATCGGGAGGGAAATGCGTGATGTTTTTTTGGCGAAGACGAAAAGGATGGCTGCGCAAAGAATTTGATGAAAAGCTTATTTGGCAATTAGAAGAGTTAAAAAAACAGTGGGAAAACCAAAAATCGCTGGTGGAAAAAAGTTTTGACCCTTCCGAAGATGTCATATGCCATACAAAACTTGCTGAAGCCAAGTATTTTTTTCTATTTAAAGAGGCAAAGCAAAGAAAGATTTCTGTTAGGAAATAGATTAGAAGTTTCCTCCTTGGTCTTTTTTACAGTTAAAGACATATATTTTTAGTACAAGTTGCAAGTAAGAGGGGGATCTGAAGCAAGTGGAACCGATCGTTGTCATTTCCATTTTGGGTGCATTAATCATATTGCTTCTTTTTGCAGGGGCTCCTGTGAAACCTGTACGTTTTGTCGGGCAAATATTTATTAAAGTATTAATAGGGGCGCTCCTTTTATTTTTCTTAAATGCATTCGGGAATCATTTTGGAATATATGTTCCGATTAATCTAGCAACTTCTGCGGTTTCCGGAATCCTAGGAATTCCCGGCCTGTGCGCGTTAGTTGTAATTCAAACATGGATACTATAAGGTATATAGCCGCTGTTAAACTCAGCGGTTTTTTAACGTATAAGAATGTATAAATTTTAGGGGGGACCCTTTTTAAGTTTTTTGGTATGGTAGAAATATGGAAACGAACATTTTGAAGAGGATATTTTTTGATGAAAATCAACACTGATAAATTAATAAAGAAATACTGATCAAGCATCTTCTCATCGGGTTTTTCTAATATCCAAAATGTGTTTATACGTACACTTTACCGAAATGGTACGGTGACCCCTTAGCAATAAGGGGCGAATTAACTTCTCATTTGCTACCCTAATTTAATTTTTGCCATATCTATTGTCGCTCAGCGGCATGGGACGCTAACGGGAAACTATAGGTAAGTTAAAAGGTATAAAAAAAGAGCTCCATGTTACTGATTAAGATTACATGGGCTCATCATCGTTATTTACAATTCCTAGCCTTACAAAGGCTCTTTGTACAATGTCCTCGGTAATGTATTTGGGATTGTTCTGCTTGATGCGTAGGATAATCTCTTTCGTATGTAAAAAGGGGAGTCCTCCGGACTCAACTAGCATACAAAGCAGTTCAATTCCCCAAATGAGTGGAACTCCATCACTCACACATTCTCGTCTTAATGGCTTGTCATTCGTTACACATGTCCACCCATTGTCTTTGGCAAGAATTAAACATAAGCGGTCCTGGAAAGATAGAGGACATCTCTTCTCTGTAGCGGCCAACATGATCTGCTCGAGCTCGGGTTCGACGAGTGTAATGCCAAGTTCTAGACAATCACTGTCACTGATTTCCTTTACTTCGTTTAAAACCGGTGACGCCAAATAAATCTGGCCGACATAGGTACAAATCAATTTTATAATCATTGGGTCACATTTGAAAAAGTCGATCAAAATGTTTGCATCCAGTATGAGAAAACGTTGTTTTTTTGTCCCCATTCATCTACTCCCAGGAAGAAACTCTTTCTCGCATGGCTTCTAGGTTTAATCTTAGGATTTCAGCACCACGGCTTAAGGTAATTTTATCTTTTTCAATCGCGAGACGAACTAGCTTGGATAAACGATCTTCAATAAAATCAGATGAGGATAAAGAATCCGGCTCTTGCGAACGGAGAACCTCCGGCATGGATTGTTGAAACTTATTCGGGGGCAGCGCTTCAGGCTCTTCGGTTATACTTAAAGTTTTACCGGTCCTTGCTTTATAGGCCCCTTGAAACTTTCTCCATACGGAACTATCTCCTTTCTCAGAAAGTCGATACAGGACGGTTTTGTAACTCACTTGAAACATACGTTTCACCTTCAATACACGATCCACAAAAGCCAAACCATAAGTATCATCCCATTCCGATTCAAAGGCTTTCTCAGGCATCAAGAAATACGAAGCAAACATATTCGCTTCTACCTCTTGTTCCATATCTTCTATACTTTCATCCACATCATACGCTTCGAGATGAAGGAGTAAATGCCCTAGTTCATGCGCCGCGCTAAAAATCCATCGTTCTACGGATATCCGTTCCCATACATTCACAACAACGGCGGGACCGCCATCTTGCTCGGAAACGGACAACCCGAAGAATCCATCCGATGCGCGACTTATGGGGTACAGTTTAATTCCGCTGGACTCAAGCAAACCGGCGATATCGCGGATCGGTTCTTTTCCGGATAGATCCAACGCCTTTCTAGCTTGTTCTGCTGCGTATTTGGCCCGATAAGGTCCTACAGGAACGGAAGACAATTGGTTGGCCAAATCCTTAAATCGATATTCCACATGATTATTTAATACATTTTCTAAGTAATTAAAATCGTCCAGCCATCGAGCCACCTCGGTTAAGATTTGGTCTCGACTATTCATTCTTTTTAAGGCACGAAATCGCACTTTCTCTAAAGTACGAATCGGTTGGAATAAATCTTGAAGATTAATTCCTAGACCGTTCACGATATTTTGTAAAGTAGATACTTTTGGGGTTGATTCCCCACTCTCAATATTCCGATAAGCAGGTCTTGAAATCCCACAGAGTTCAGCAACTTTATCTTGGCTTAATCCTTTTGATTCGCGAATGCGGCGAAGATTGGCACCAATCATTTTCTGATCCATATGCACCACCCTTTTTATTTTTATTATATACAAAAATTCAGTTTTTGTATACATGATAAGTATACTTTACAAAAAATATTTTTTGATCTATAATCAAATTACCAAGCCTGGTATATGTAGGTATTTCAGGCAGAAGAGAGGAGAGGATGGTCTTCAATTTCAATCAGGATCTATGCAAATAAAAACGCGGCATGTGCTAGATGCCGCGCGGTCTTGGCCTATGGGAAAGGCCGGTTGATATGGTATGTACCATCTACTATTATACCATATCCTCCGGTCAAGCAACGGAGGAGTTGAATTTTTTATGGAAAAGCATTCAAACAAACAAATCATCGATGACATCATTGATCTGGAGCAATATGCAAAGAAGGGGGAAAAGCCCCCTAAAGGCAAACGGTACCGGATTCGAATCGATAAGGATTATTATGTAGTAGACGTAAGTGAGATGACGGGACGGGAGATTCTTGTACTGGCAGGGAAAACGCCTCCTGAACGGTTTCGGTTGGATCAGAAGTTAAAAGGTGGAGCCACCCAAAAGATTGAATTGTCGGATATTGTGGATTTGACTACACCCGGCATGGAACGCTTCATGACGCTTCCGCTCGATCAGACTGAGGGGGGAGTGTAATGGAACTAAACAAACTTCGATGCGACTTCGATCTACCAGAGGAAGATCAGGAACATCTTGTTTCCCGAGGACTTCCGTGGGAAACGGTGGTAGAAGGGCAAAACCATTGGCTTTTGATTCATGACTTTCCGATCCCTGAAGGATATAACCATCGTACCGCCACAGCTGCTATCCAGATCCCTGCGAATTATCCTACGGCGGGGTTGGACATGGTGTATTTTCATCCATCGCTTTCTAGGGTAGACGGTACCCCCATCGGGGCAACTGATTATACGATGACGATTGATCACCGTGCCTTTCAGCGGTGGTCACGTCACCGAACGGGGGTAAACCCATGGCGGCCCGGGGTGGATCATGTTGCCACCCATCTCGGGTTGGTGGAAGAATGGCTGTTACGGGAATTTCGGAAACCATGAAAGGAGTCGTTACCGTCATGAATCGCACTAAATTACGTTTAACGGGCCGTCAGCATGCGGCCCTTTATAAACATCTTTTTCCGGGTGACGGCAAAGAAGCTGTTGTCCTCGCCCTATGTGGTGTTGGAGAGTGGAGGGCAGAGGATGGGGTCTACCAGCGATCCGTTTGTATTCATAAGATCTATCCGGTCCCCTATGACGCCTGCTCTGTACGTAGGGAAGACCGAGTCACCTGGTCAACTGAGATTTTACACGGTATACTTCCTGAAGCTCAACGCAAAAAATTAGTTATTTTAAAAATCCATAGCCATCCAACGGGACTAGCTCGTTTTTCCTCCTATGATGATGAGTCAGATCAAGAACTTTTTAAAGGACTTTCGGGATGGCTAAATACTGATTTTCCAGGGATCAGTGCGATTATGCTTCAAGATGGACGGATGATCGCAAGAGTAGTGAACGGAGAGGGTTTATTTAACGATGTTGTATCCATCAGCGTGGGCGGTCCTGATTTGAAATTTTGGCAAACGGAGTCATTAGAAAGTAGGGGGATCCCTGACTTCATGATTCGTACGGCGCAGGCATTCGGACAAGGAACCACCGAGTTACTATCTCGTCTATCCATTGGCGTTGTGGGTGTTTCCGGAACAGGAAGCCCTGTTGTGGAAATGTTGTTCCGACTCGGTGTAGGGGAATTGGTTTTAGTAGATGGGGACATCGTTGAGGAGAAGAATGTCAATCGGATCTACAATTCAACGATGAGTGATGCGTTGGAGGCCCGACTCAAGGTGGATCTATTGGCTGCAGCCATCCATCGAACAGGTCTGCCTACCAAAGTCGTCCCTATTCCAAAGGATCTTTTTCATCCAGAGGTGGTTCGCCGTTTGGCTCAATGCGATGTGATCTTTGGCTGCATGGATTCCGTGGATGGACGAGATCTTCTCAACCGGTTGTGTACGTTTTATTCCATCCCGTATTTCGACCTCGGTGTTTTTTTGGATGCGGACGGTCAAGGAGGGGTGGATCAAGTGTGTGGTACGGTTCATTACTTGCAGCCGGATGGTTCCAGCTTATTTAGCCGAGGGGTTTATACGGAGGAAGAATTGCGAGCAAGTGCCCTTCGCCGGACAGACCCGGAGCAATATCGGGAACAAGTCGATTCCAAATATATTCGAGGGGTTCAAGTAGACCGTCCCGCTGTAATCAGTGTGAATACATTGGTTGCTAGCCTCGCGGTCAATGACTTCCTAGCTCGTGTTCATCTTTTTAGGGATGATCCGAATGAGGACATTGCTTCCCTTCGTGTAAGCCTGAACCAAACCCGGTTGATACCGGAACAGGAAGGGGAGCCTTGTCGTGTTCTAGAGAAATTTACCGGACGTGGCGATCTACGACCGTTACTCAATATGCCGATCTTAAGCGAGAGGAGCCATTGATATGTTGAGGGGAATGTTACAACGGGTATTAGGTTGGATCACACGCCTTTTTACAGGCCATCCGCGCGGCGCCTATCGCACCGTTTTTATGGAGGAGCTCCCCGATCGGCTAGAAGAGCATGTCATCTATATATTAGGTGAGGGTGAATATACTTGGTCGGCGGCCATCATTTGTCCGTGTGGTTGCAGAGAAATCTTGCACATGAGCCTTCATAAAGAAGGGCGCCCCCGGTGGGAGCTGACACGTCATTCTGATGGTACGGTTTCCCTTACCCCATCCGTTTGGAGGAAAATAGGGTGTCAAAGTCATTTCTTTTTTGAGCGAGGGCGAATCCGTTGGTGTAAATGATTTCCGATGGATGATCCCCCAATAAGCAGTGAAATAACCGAGCGAATCTAAAGTAGGTTCGGTCGGTTTTTTGTTTTAAAAAATTATTGACGATTTTATATAATGATGGTAATATCTTAATCGTTGTCGCCAAATAGTAAGACTATAAAAAACAAAAAAGTTGTTGACATAACATTGTAGAAATGTTATGTTAAAAAAGTCGCTTATGAGCGACGGAAAAGAATTGTTCTTTGAAAACTGAACAAACAAAAGCGTCAACGTTAATTCTATATATTTTTGAGCTTATCTTACTCTTTTTTGGAGAGTTTGATCCTGGCTCAGGACGAACGCTGGCGGCGTGCCTAATACATGCAAGTCGAGCGGACTGATGGGAGCTTGCTTCCTGAAGTCAGCGGCGGACGGGTGAGTAACACGTGGGCAACCTGCCTGCAAGACCGGGATAACTTCGGGAAACCGGAGCTAATACCGGATAATCCTCTTTCCCGCATGGGAAAGAGCTGAAAGATGGCTTCGGCTATCACTTGCAGATGGGCCCGCGGCGCATTAGCTGGTTGGTGAGGTAACGGCTCACCAAGGCGACGATGCGTAGCCGACCTGAGAGGGTGATCGGCCACACTGGGACTGAGACACGGCCCAGACTCCTACGGGAGGCAGCAGTAGGGAATCTTCCGCAATGGACGAAAGTCTGACGGAGCAACGCCGCGTGAGCGAAGAAGGCCTTCGGGTCGTAAAGCTCTGTTGTCAGGGAAGAACAAGTACCGTTCGAATAGGGCGGTGCCTTGACGGTACCTGACCAGAAAGCCACGGCTAACTACGTGCCAGCAGCCGCGGTAATACGTAGGTGGCAAGCGTTGTCCGGAATTATTGGGCGTAAAGCGCGCGCAGGCGGTTCCTTAAGTCTGATGTGAAAGCCCACGGCTCAACCGTGGAGGGTCATTGGAAACTGGGGAACTTGAGTGCAGAAGAGGAGAGCGGAATTCCACGTGTAGCGGTGAAATGCGTAGAGATGTGGAGGAACACCAGTGGCGAAAGCGGCTCTCTGGTCTGTAACTGACGCTGAGGCGCGAAAGCGTGGGGAGCAAACAGGATTAGATACCCTGGTAGTCCACGCCGTAACGATGAGTGCTAAGTGTTAGAGGGTTTCCGCCCTTTAGTGCTGCAGCTAACGCATTAAGCACTCCGCCTGGGGAGTACGGCCGCAAGGCTGAAACTCAAAGGAATTGACGGGGCCCGCACAAGCGGTGGAGCATGTGGTTTAATTCGAAGCAACGCGAAGAACCTTACCAGGTCTTGACATCCTCTGACAATCCTGGAGACAGGACGTTCCCCTTCGGGGGACAGAGTGACAGGTGGTGCATGGTTGTCGTCAGCTCGTGTCGTGAGATGTTGGGTTAAGTCCCGCAACGAGCGCAACCCTTGACCTTAGTTGCCAGCATTCAGTTGGGCACTCTAAGGTGACTGCCGGTGACAAACCGGAGGAAGGTGGGGATGACGTCAAATCATCATGCCCCTTATGACCTGGGCTACACACGTGCTACAATGGATGGTACAAAGGGCTGCTAAGCCGCGAGGCCTGAGCCAATCCCAAAAAACCATTCTCAGTTCGGATTGCAGGCTGCAACTCGCCTGCATGAAGCCGGAATCGCTAGTAATCGCGGATCAGCATGCCGCGGTGAATACGTTCCCGGGCCTTGTACACACCGCCCGTCACACCACGAGAGTTTGTAACACCCGAAGTCGGTGAGGTAACCTTTAAGGAGCCAGCCGCCTAAGGTGGGACAGATGATTGGGGTGAAGTCGTAACAAGGTAGCCGTATCGGAAGGTGCGGCTGGATCACCTCCTTTCTAAGGATTTTAATCATGAAGTTGATCGCTTTTGTTTGTTTAGTTTTGAGGGAGCAATTCCTTCAATGAAATATTGTTAACCGTTATGTGGGCCTATAGCTCAGCTGGTTAGAGCGCACGCCTGATAAGCGTGAGGTCGATGGTTCAAGTCCATTTAGGCCCACCATCTCATAACGGGGCCTTAGCTCAGCTGGGAGAGCGCCTGCTTTGCACGCAGGAGGTCAGCGGTTCGATCCCGCTAGGCTCCACCAATTATCGTTCTTTGAAAACTAGATAATATGAAGAAGGCAAAGAAGAACCGAGTATCGCCATTTTAGGTTTCAAACCTTTTAGGTTAAGTTAGAAAGGGCGCACGGTGGATGCCTTGGCACTAGGAGCCGATGAAGGACGGGACTAACACCGATATGCTTCGGGGAGCTGTAAGTAAGCATTGATCCGGAGATTTCCGAATGGGGAAACCCCCTATCCGTAATGGGATAGGATCCTAACCTGAATCCATAGGGTTAGGAGGGCAGACCCGGGGAACTGAAACATCTAAGTACCCGGAGGAAGAGAAAGCAAACGCGATTCCCTGAGTAGCGGCGAGCGAAACGGGAACAGCCCAAACCAAGAGGCTTGCCTCTTGGGGTTGTAGGACACTCTGTATGGAGTTACAAAGGAACGGAGTAGACGAAGAGGTCTGGAAAGGCCCGTCAGAGAAGGTAACAACCCTGTAGTTGAAACTTCGTTCCCTCCTCGAGTGGATCCTGAGTACGGCGGGACACGTGAAATCCCGTCGGAAGCAGGGAGGACCATCTCCCAAGGCTAAATACTCCCTAGTGACCGATAGTGAACCAGTACCGTGAGGGAAAGGTGAAAAGCACCCCGGGAGGGGAGTGAAAGAGAACCTGAAACCGTGTGCCTACAAGTAGTCAGAGCCCGTTAATGGGTGATGGCGTGCCTTTTGTAGAATGAACCGGCGAGTTACGGTCGCATGCGAGGTTAAGTTGAAAAGACGGAGCCGCAGCGAAAGCGAGTCTGAACAGGGCGAATGAGTATGCGGCCGTAGACCCGAAACCAGGTGATCTACCCATGTCCAGGGTGAAGTCCAGGTAACACTGGATGGAGGCCCGAACCCACGCACGTTGAAAAGTGCGGGGATGAGGTGTGGGTAGCGGAGAAATTCCAATCGAACTTGGAGATAGCTGGTTCTCTCCGAAATAGCTTTAGGGCTAGCCTCAAGTGCAAGAGTCTTGGAGGTAGAGCACTGTTTGGACTAGGGGCCCTCATCGGGTTACCGAATTCAGACAAACTCCGAATGCCAAAGACTTATCCTTGGGAGTCAGACTGCGAGTGATAAGATCCGCAGTCAAAAGGGAAACAGCCCAGACCGCCAGCTAAGGTCCCAAAGTATACGTTAAGTGGAAAAGGATGTGGAGTTGCTTAGACAACCAGGATGTTGGCTTAGAAGCAGCCACCATTTAAAGAGTGCGTAATAGCTCACTGGTCGAGTGACTCTGCGCCGAAAATGTACCGGGGCTAAACGTATCACCGAAGCTGTGGGTGGACACCGTCGGTGTCCGCGGTAGGAGAGCGTTCTAAGGGCGTTGAAGCCAGACCGGAAGGACTGGTGGAGCGCTTAGAAGTGAGAATGCCGGTATGAGTAGCGAAAGATGGGTGAGAATCCCATCCACCGAATGCCTAAGGTTTCCTGAGGAAGGCTCGTCCGCTCAGGGTTAGTCGGGACCTAAGCCGAGGCCGAAAGGCGTAGGCGATGGACAACAGGTTGATATTCCTGTACCACCTCTTTTCCGTTTGAGCGATGGGGGGACGCAGGAGGATAGGGCAAGCGCGCTGCTGGATTAGCGCGTCCAAGCAGTTAGGCCGCTGACGAGGCAAATCCCGTCAGCATCAGGCGGAGCTGTGACGGCGAGGGAAATATAGTACCGAAGTTCCTGATTCCACACTGCCAAGAAAAGCCTCTAGCGATGGAAAAGGTGCCCGTACCGCAAACCGACACAGGTAGGCGAGGAGAGAATCCTAAGGTGAGCGAGAGAACTCTCGTTAAGGAACTCGGCAAAATGACCCCGTAACTTCGGGAGAAGGGGTGCTTTTCTGGGTGCATAGCCCGGAAAAGCCGCAGTGAATAGGCCCAGGCGACTGTTTAGCAAAAACACAGGTCTCTGCGAAGCCGCAAGGCGAAGTATAGGGGCTGACGCCTGCCCGGTGCTGGAAGGTTAAGAGGAGGGGTTAGCTTACGCGAAGCTCTGAATCGAAGCCCCAGTAAACGGCGGCCGTAACTATAACGGTCCTAAGGTAGCGAAATTCCTTGTCGGGTAAGTTCCGACCCGCACGAAAGGCGTAACGATCTGGGCACTGTCTCAACGAGAGACTCGGTGAAATTATAGTACCTGTGAAGATGCAGGTTACCCGCGACAGGACGGAAAGACCCCGTGGAGCTTTACTGCAGCCTGATATTGAATTTTGGTACAGCTTGTACAGGATAGGTAGGAGCCTGAGAAGCCGGAGCGCCAGCTTCGGTGGAGGCGCCGGTGGGATACTACCCTGGCTGTATTGAAATTCTAACCCGCGCCCCTGATCGGGGCGGGAGACAGTGTCAGGCGGGCAGTTTGACTGGGGCGGTCGCCTCCTAAAAAGTAACGGAGGCGCCCAAAGGTTCCCTCAGAATGGTTGGAAATCATTCGCAGAGTGTAAAGGCATAAGGGAGCTTGACTGCGAGACCTACAAGTCGAGCAGGGACGAAAGTCGGGCTTAGTGATCCGGTGGTTCCGCATGGAAGGGCCATCGCTCAACGGATAAAAGCTACCCCGGGGATAACAGGCTTATCTCCCCCAAGAGTCCACATCGACGGGGAGGTTTGGCACCTCGATGTCGGCTCATCGCATCCTGGGGCTGTAGTCGGTCCCAAGGGTTGGGCTGTTCGCCCATTAAAGCGGTACGCGAGCTGGGTTCAGAACGTCGTGAGACAGTTCGGTCCCTATCCGTCGCGGGCGCAGGAAATTTGAGAGGAGCTGTCCTTAGTACGAGAGGACCGGGATGGACGCACCGCTGGTGTACCAGTTGTCTTGCCAAAGGCATCGCTGGGTAGCTATGTGCGGAAGGGATAAGTGCTGAAAGCATCTAAGCATGAAGCCCCCCTCGAGATGAGATTTCCCATAGCGTCAAGCTAGTAAGATCCCTGAAAGATGATCAGGTTGATAGGTCTGAGGTGGAAGCGTGGCGACACGTGGAGCTGACAGATACTAATCGATCGAGGACTTAACCTATAAGAAAGGTGGAGGTCGACTGTTTAGCCTCGACAAGTGCCGGAGTTTCTGGCGGAAAAGTCCTAAAGACTTTGACAGAAGAAGCGAAGCATCCTCGAGAGGCTAGGAGCCGGAACCGGACACCATTAAAACGATACTCAATCTTCCATCTTCTTCAATCATTATCTAGTTTTGAGAGAATGAATTCTCAAGGAAATAAGTCTGGTGGCGATGGCGAGAAGGCCACACCCGTTCCCATACCGAACACGGAAGTTAAGCTTCTCAGCGCCGATGGTAGTTGGGGCATTGCCCCTGCGAGAGTAGGACGCTGCCGGGCAAAATGAAAGAACAACCTGATTCGGTTGTTCTTTTTGCATTTTGACGGAGATTTTATCATAAAAAGAGCCGTTTTTTAGCTGGAAGGTGGGAATAACACCTGATTTTTAGATGTTTGCTCGCTCTGAATACTGCTTTTCGGAAGGTTATGAGCCTTTATTTCATTTTATGAGCCCTTATTTTGATATATGAGCCTTGGATCTGAAAAATGAGCCCTTATTTTGATTTATGAGCCTTTATTCAGATAAATGAGCCTTCATTCCGATTTATGAGCCTTTGTTCAGATAAATGAGCCTTCATTCCGATTTATGAGCCTTTGTTCAGATAAATGAGCCTTTATTCTGATTTATGAGCCTTCGTACACATATATGAGCCTTTGTTTTGATTTATAATCCTTCGTTCAGATAAATGAGCCTTCGCTCCACATATGAGCCTTCATTTCCTTTATTCCGAAAAAACGATCCTTCGTTCCGATATATGAGCTTTCTTTTCGATAGAAATGATAATTTAAATATGTACACAAATGCTTGAATAATAATGTACAAAATTGACTTTAGATTTCATACTAATCATGAGGTGGTTAGTATGTACATATCGATAAATGTGGAAACTGATTTTGAGATTAAGAGTCTTGAAGACTTACCAAAATTAAAACAACTAATGGAGAACTTGAAGATGAAAATTAATAAAAGTCAATTAGCTAGAGATCTAGGTGTAGATCGTAGAACCATTGATAAATATTTAAATGGATTTATTCCTAAACGTATACGAAAGAAGCCTTCCAAAATTGATGAATACTATGAAATCATTGCGGCACTACTTTCGGAAGATGCTAAGCAGAAATTTTATTATCGTCGTGTGCTATGGCAGTATTTAAAGGATAATCATGGACTGGATTGTGCAGCATCGACGTTCCGAGCGTATATTGCGAAAACGCCCGAATTTAATGCTTACTTTGAAGAAGATAAACGGATTCCTTCTCCTAAAGGCACAGCACGTTTTGAAACGCCTATAGGAAAACAAGCACAATTGGATTGGAAAGAGAGTATTTCTTTTGAAACAAAGGATGGTCAGAACGTTGAAATCAATATCGCAGTACTGATTCTATCTCATTCACGTTTCAGAACCTTCCTAATGAGTATTTCTAAGTCACAAAGTGTCCTGTTTTCCTTCTTAACAGAAACATTCGAAGCTCTTGGAGGGGTACCAGCTGAAATAATCACGGATAATATGAAAACCGTTATGGATGAGGCAAGAACAGAACATTCTCCAGGAAGAGTGAATGCCAAGTTTGCACAATTCGCTAAGGATTTTGGTTTTGAAGTGAAGCCATGCATTGCTGGACGTCCACGGACAAAAGGAAAAGTCGAAACCACAATGAAAATAATAGATGAAATTCATGCTTATCAAGGTCAGTTGACCTTGGAAGAATTACATCAATTTGTGCAAGACTTATCTCATCGGGTGAACCATGAGGTCCACCAAGGAACTGGAAAAATTCCTGCGATAGAATTCAAAAAAGAAAGGAATCACCTACTCCAGTTACCAGCTGAGAAAGTAAGAGATTCCTATCGGATCAAACATACGCTTGTAAAAGTCAATGCATCCAACATGATTTCCTACAAATCAAACCAATACTCGGTACCAGCACAGTACCAAGGAAAGAAAGTAGGCTTACAAGTGTATGATAATCAATTATGGATTTATTATAACACGGAACTGATTGCGCAACACCCTATAAGTAACAAGAAATTAAATTATCAGGAAGCACATTATCAAGAAGCCTTGGGCGTTTCCATGCCAAATTATCCGGATATTGATGATCTAGCAAAACGGAATTTAGCGACGATTGGAGAAGTGTATAAATAATGAATCCAACAACAAACTATCAACAACTCATACGAAACTTAGATTATTTGAAGCTCAAGCAAATGTCCTTGCATTTAAATGAAGTCTTAGACTTCAGCGTTAACAATCAATTGTCACTGGTAGACACGCTAGTGAAACTGACAAATTACGAAATTGATGTACGTGAACAAAATATGATTCAATCGATGGTGAAAGTTGCGGCTTTTCCGCATTTGAAAGAAATAAAGGATTTTGATTTTAGTTTTCAACCGTCAATAAATCAAAAGCAAATTTTAGATTTTTTAACGCTTCGATTTATCGAAGAAAATGAAAACATAGTTTTTTTAGGACCAAGTGGCGTAGGAAAAACGCATTTAGCTACTTCCATTGGGATTGAGGCAGCGAAGAAACGTACAAGCACTTATTTCATTAAGTGCCATGATTTAATTCAAAATCTGAAGAAAGCACGTCTAGAAAATCGGTTAGAGAGCAGATTAAAACATTATACAAAATACAAGCTATTAATTATCGATGAGATCGGTTATTTACCGATTGATGCCGAGGACGCAAAGCTTTTCTTCCAACTCATCGATATGCGTTATGAGAAGCGTAGTACGATTTTTACAACGAATGTGAATTTTAAGGCATGGGATGAAATCTTTCAAGAACCCAAGCTGGCCAATGCAATTTTAGACCGCATTTTACACCACGCAACCGTTGTCACTATCGTTGGAGATTCTTATCGTTTAAAGGATCATTTAGCGAAAGAAAATGAGTGATTTTGTACATCCTTAAACAAGCAAAAGTGTACATATTTGTGTTGACATTTATATTTTCGATATAATGAGGTTTCATTTTTATTAATCAGTATGGATTATCTTAGAAGCCCCCACCTCTAAGCGAAGCGTAGGTGGTGGGTAGTTCACTTAAAGAAAACCTTTATAGACATACACCGAATTGCAAAAGAAAACATACAATAAATCAAGTAACCATTTTCGTGAAACTATTCTAAAAATTGTATACAAATTATTTTAAAGGGGCAAAATAGGGTGTATGGAGGTGGAGTTAATGAGCTATTTGATTGCAAAAGAACAACCCGGGGAAACGTGTGTAGTTTGCGAGAAAGTGAAATTAAAAGGCATACATATATACACTTCGTTTATCTGTATGGAATGTGAGCGAAATCTTATTCACACGGAAACAAATGATCCAAAATATAAATATTATTTAAAACAGCTAAAGAAAATTACAACACCTGAAATTTATTCTTAACAAGCCCCTTGCTTAAAGGGGCTTTATTTTTTGTAAAATTCTTCAGGCTTAGCCATTTTGAACAACTATTTGTTAAAATAAATGAGAATCTCAGCAGAAAGAGTACGGTGAAAATATGGATCAGACAATTACACCATTATATAATGCGCTCCTTTCACACAATAAAAGTCAGCCTATATCTTTTCATGTTCCGGGACATAAATATGGACATGTTTTTCCGGAAGAGGGAACTCCTTTTTATAAAGAAATTCTAAAAATCGATGCAACGGAGCTTACCGGTCTGGATGATCTCCATTCTCCTGAAGGTGCGATTTTTGAGGCGCAAAAATTGCTTTCTAATGTGTACAAAACAAAAAAAAGCTTTTTTTTAGTTAATGGTACAACAGGCGGAATCCTTGCCATGATTCTTGCGGCAGCTGGGGAAGATGATGTTGTACTTGTACAGCGAAATTGCCATAAATCGATATTAAATGGAATCGCTCTTGCGAAAGCAGCTCCTGTTTATCTTGGTCCCGAATATGATCATATTTGGAAGATAGCCGGGGCAGTCTCCTATGAGACCGTAGAAAAAGCGATTCATTTATATCCTAATGCAAAAGCAGTCATTCTTACATATCCGAATTACTACGGCCGTGTATACGATTTAGAAAAAATTATTCAATTTGCTCATCGGCAAGGCATTCCAGTATTAATCGACGAAGCCCACGGTACACATTTTATTGCCGGAGAGCCATTTCCGAAGTCAGCGGTGCAGCTTGGGGCAGATATCGTCGTCCAATCGGCTCATAAAACTCTTCCGGCCATGACAATGGGATCTTTTTTGCATTTTAACAGCAAATTAATTTCGCAGGACCGCCTTATTCAATTTTTACAGATTGTGCAATCAAGCAGCCCTTCCTATCCGATAATGGCATCGCTTGATTTGGCCAGGAGTTATATCGGTACATACAAAAAAGCGGATCGGGAATATGTAATCGGAAAAATTAATCAACTAATCGATAAATTAAGGAACATCGCTAAAATAAAAGTTTTATCCTATCAAGAAGGAGCAAGCGATCCTTTAAAGATAACACTTCAAACGAATTGTTCACTAAATGGCTTTGAATTGCAAAAAAGGTTTGAAGAACAAGGGGTCTATTCAGAACTGGCAGACCCATATAATGTTTTGCTCGTATTACCGTTATTGAAGGCGGGTCAGGATCATCTTTTTGAACAAGCGGCAATGAAAATCTCTAAATCCTTAGAAGAGGTGACTTTCCCGATTAAAAATCGGACAACGATTTTTTATAAAAAACAGGATGTTTCTGAACCGGCGATCAGCCAAAAAACAATGGCCAGGCTAACACCTCAATGGATTTCTCTGGCAGATGCGGCTAATCAGATATCTGCTGATTTTGTTATCCCATATCCTCCGGGCATTCCATTATTATTCCCTGGGGAATTGATTACAAATGAATCCATTGATCAATTGCAATTTTTACTCAAGAGCGGAGCCAGGTTCCAAGGTGGAGAAAGGTTAAAATCAGGAGAGATTAAGGTATATAAAGTTTAAAAGTCTATAACAAAAAGAGTTATCATCAGGGGGTAAATGAAATGAAAAAAGGTGTTTTTATTACAGTAGAGGGACCTGAAGGGGCCGGAAAAACAACGATTATCGGAATGTTGGCCGATGAGCTTGAAAAGGAAGGGCATAAAGTGCTTAAAACACGAGAACCCGGTGGTATTGAGATAGGCGAGCAAATTCGCAAGGTTATTCTTGATAAAAATAATACGGCCATGGATCCGCGCACAGAAGCATTGCTTTATGCAGCAGCGCGGAGGCAGCACCTTGTAGAAAAAGTGAAGCCAGCATTAGAATCAGGTATGATTGTGTTTTGCGACCGATTTATTGATAGTTCGCTTGCTTATCAGGGGTATGCAAGAGGTCTGGGAATTGAGGAAGTCTTCTCGATTAATCGTTTTGCGATTGAAGAGATGATGCCAGAGCTCACTTTTTATTTTGATATTGAACCGGAACTTGGCTTTAAGCGGATAAAACAGCATAAAGGCAGAGAAGTAAACCGGCTTGACCTTGAAACGATGGAGTTCCATCAAAAGGTCCGAGAGGGTTATTTGCTATTAATGGAGAGATTTCCTAAAAGGATATACAAAATAGATGCCTCTAGAACAATAGAAGAGGTTTGCAAAGAATCAAAGGCAAAAGTGAAACAATTGTTAGACACGAAATAAGTAAAATCAGTCACTTTCTATCTAAATTCTTTATCAAAGAAAAGAATCCTCTAATTTGACATCATTATTGTTATAATAAAAGAAAAATGGAAATCGGAAATGCGTACAGGAGGATGAGGGAATGAAACTAATTATTGCTGTTGTTCAAGACCAGGACAGCAACCGCCTTTCGACTGCGCTGGTCGAAAATAATTTTCGGGCTACCAAACTTGCAACAACAGGCGGATTTTTAAGATCCGGAAACACTACTTTTATGATCGGGACTGAAGATATCAGAGTGGAAAGATGCTTGCAAATTATAAAAGAAAATTGCCGGTCAAGAGATCAATTAGTAGCACCGATCTCGCCAATGGGCGGAAACGCAGATTCCTATGTTCCATATCCTGTAGAAGTTGAAATAGGCGGAGCAACTGTATTTGTAGTGCCGATAGAACAGTTCCTTCAATTCTAGCAGTACGTGGTAGTGTCAAAAGTTCTATGAAAACTCAGTATTGGAAGGATGTGTTCTACCGAAAATAGAGAAAATGCCGCCGCAATCGCTCTTGACAAACACGTCAATGGTTTAATTTTGAACCAACAAGGGCGAAGGGAACAAAAAGAAGGCACACCAAAGAAGCCCTTGCCAATTCCCATTTTAAACCATTGACTGGTTCGGTTTGTCAAGAGTTCGCTTCGCCGATGCTGGTAAGGGCTCTGCTAAACAAAAAGTTAGGCAGTTTGCTCTACTAGCCATTGTTGAGCTAAACCAATCAGTTTTGTCCAACGTGCAGGCATATTCGGCAGTTCTTTTAGTTCTGGAATAACTACAGGCACTTTGCCTTCTAGGGCTGAATGTGGCCGCAAGAAGTTAAAGTAAGCTACAAACAAGGTCACATAAGAAACGGATCCGTGATCGGATCCAAATCCGTGTGTCGATCTGTAATTGCCCTTAAATGTTCGATTCAGTCTTTCAATGATTTGTTTTAGCGGTCTGTATTCCGTGGAAACCAGGTCTTCGTTGGTTAGTCCAATGACCTGCTTCACATCAAATGTAATACCGTGTTGGGCAAAAAAGTGTTGTGCTAAAAGGTAAATTGGATTGCCATCTACGACAAAGGTGAGGTCTTCCGGGATCTCTTTCATCTTCCATAAGACCTCATCAATCGCACGGATGGCAGACACCGTATCACGATTTGGAGAAACAGGGTAGGACAGAATAATCTTCTTTACCGCATCAAAAAAGAAAAAAAGATAATGCCAACGGCCATTCACCTTTATGTATGTTTCGTCTCCGCAGAATTGATCAGAGAGCTCATAAGGATAATGATCCACATAAGGTTTGAGCATCAGTGCTACGCTGTTTTCGTAATTCAATATACTCTGGTGAGAGATGTTTACACCGTGAACATCCTTCATCAGTGCAGCTGTTTTCCGAGCTGATAGGCCATAGTTAACATGGTAAGTTAAAATGAGTCCTAATGTATGCGGTGACACATGAAGCCTGGACAAATCCACTTTTGGCTTCTTAGGTGAATGTTTAGCTAACGGCTGATAATCAATTTGAAACTGACGGAATATGTATCGAACTTTAAAAGACTGAGGATCCTTTTCGAACTGCTTTTTCTCTTTTTTAGACATTCCTTGCAGTTTCTTTTTGTAATACGGACAGTCATTGTTTTTGCACTTAAATACGAGAAAATCTTTTCTTTCCTTGATCTTCTCGAGTGTTTTAGAACAGTGTGGGCATTTGAGTACAGCCTCTTTGGCATATTGGTTCTTTTTATTAAACAGACACGCACACACCTTACATTGATACTGTCCTTTGCCTCCGTTATTGGCATAAAGATAATCGGACGGAGCACCACACCTTGGACATTTCATGGATGAAGGTACCTTACCTTTTGAATGGGAACGCCTCTGAACAGGTTTGAGAGGTTTCCCGTTCTTCTCCAAATATTCTGTGAGAAGAATTTGATAATCAAGCTTTTGTAGAGTTTCAATAATCGGTAGCTCATCCACCTGAAGTTTTTGATAAGGCTTATTTACAGGCTTTTCTGTTGGCTTATCAAACATGTTTTTTCCAATTAGAAGAGTAAGTAATGTTCGAATCATTTGATCTTGGTGCTTGATATATTCAAGCAAATAGGTTAATAATTGAGGTAACAACTTGTCACTTCCTTGTTTTAGGATTGGTGTGTGTGTGGTTACCTCACTAATACCCTAAAACAATGGGGGTGGCAAGTTTTTTGTTTATAAAACCTTAAATATCAATAAATTATCCAAATTTTATCTAAAAATTTTTGACAATACGCAGTACGTTTCCGGAGGTAAAATATGAAAATTAATCAAGATCTTCGTCTAAACATCGATAATAGCAGACAGGAACCGAAGCTGCAGTCTACAAGCGGAATAAAATTTAATGATTTAGTCCAAAAGCATGATCAAAAATTGCAAATGGAAAAGCTCCAGCAGCTTTTAACGGATATTGACCATGCCGGAGAAAAGCTTATGAGGTCCCGGACATTTAAAGATCTCGCAAAATTCAAAACCCTCGTGAAACGATTTGTAAAGGAAACTGTTGATTTTGGAATGGAGCTCAAACAATCCCACAGCTGGAATCAATTTGGCCAAGGAAGATCTTTAACAATTGTCGAAACGATTGATCAAAAATTGGTTGAGTTAACGGAAGAAATTATGGAAAAAGAAGAAAAATCATTGGATTTACTTGAAAAAATCGGCGAAATAAAAGGCCTATTAATTAATTTATACACGTAAGTGAGTGATTGGATTGGCAAAGACATGGACACAATTGGAGGAAATGCAGCCGTCGGTTCTAAAAATGTTAAAAAACAGCCTGATGAAAGACCGTCTGGCTCATGCTTACATGTTTGAAGGAATGCGAGGGACAGGAAAAAAAGAAGTTGGGCTGCTTTTGGCAAAAAGTTTGTTTTGTCAGAATCCTTTAGAAGGATTTATCCCGTGCGAAATTTGTATGAATTGTAAAAGGATTAACAATGGCAACCATCCGGATGTTCATATTTTGGAACCGGACGGGCTATCGATCAAAAAAAGCCAGATTCAAGCCCTTCAGGAGGAATTTTCAAAAACAGGGGTTGAATCGAAGAAAAAAATATATATGATTGTTCATGCAGACCGGATGACGGTTAACGCAGCTAACAGTCTATTAAAGTTTCTTGAAGAGCCTAGCTCTGAGACAACAGCTATCTTAATAACAGAACAAATACACCAAATTCTTCCAACCATACTGTCCAGATGCCAGACGATTTCTTTCAAACCTTTGCCGCCACAGATAATGATATCCCAGCTTACAGCGAATGGAGTAAACCCTAGCATAGCCCCGATGCTGGCCCAACTTACTAATAATTTAGAAGAAGCATTGGAATTAAGTCATGACGATTGGTTTGCACAAGCTCAAAAAATAGTGTTAAAATTATATGAAGTGCTGAAGAAAAATCCGCTTGAAGCAATGGTTCATCTTCAAGAGCAATGGTTTCAGCACTTCAAGGAGAAAGAACAACTTGATCGTGGTTTAGACTTATTACTTCTTATTTTTAAAGATTTACTATATATACAGCTTGGGATGTATGAGAAAATTGTTTATTTAAACGAAAAGGCCCGTATAGAACAGTTTGCTCTTGAGACATCCGGACGTCGTCTTACCGAGCAGATGACAGCCATTTTGGAAGCAAAAAGAAAGCTGCAAGCCAATATGAACCCGCAGCTGTTAATGGAACAGCTAGTGCTTCAACTAAAGGAGGGATCTTCATTTGTATGATGTTGTAGGCGTACGCTTTAAGAAAGCGGGAAAAATTTATTATTTTGATCCCGGAGATCTCTCAATTCAGAAGGGCGATTTTGTGATTGTTGAAACTGTCAGGGGCGTGGAATACGGAAAAGTGGTCATTGCCCGAAAACAGGTAGATGAACATGATGTTGTCCTTCCTTTGAAAAAAGTCCTTCGAATTGCAGATCAAAAGGATCGGCTAAAGGTTGAGGAAAATAAAACTGCTGCGAAAGAAGCCTATGAAATTTGCTGTGAAAAAGTAAATGAGCATCAGCTTGATATGAAGTTAGTTGATGTAGAATACACATTTGATCGGAATAAAGTTATTTTTTACTTTACCGCTGACGGGAGAGTTGATTTCCGGGAGCTCGTTAAAGACTTGGCTTCGATCTTTCGCACAAGAATTGAATTGCGTCAAATAGGTGTTAGAGATGAAGCAAAAATGCTGGGTGGTATAGGCCCTTGCGGAAGAATGCTGTGCTGCTCGACATTTTTAGGTGATTTTGATCCTGTATCAATCAAAATGGCAAAAGATCAAAACCTTTCTTTAAATCCTACCAAAATTTCCGGCTTATGCGGCAGGCTCATGTGCTGTTTAAAATATGAAAATGATGAATATGAAACTGCAAAAGAACAGCTTCCTGATTTAGGAGAAATAATAGATACACCACATGGATCCGGAAAAGTTGTTGGATTAAATATATTGGAGCGCGTTCTTCAAGTGGAATTAATGGGACAGGACCGCGTACTTGAATACACTCTCGATGAAGTATTAAAAGAAGGTGCGGTTTCGTTTCAATCCACAGACTAAAGGGTTATATTTTACAAGCATAAGAATGTATCTAAAAGCAGCTGGTATGGAAGCACTTCAAGAAAACGGCTTATCCTCGAGAAGCTGAATCCGCAGCCGGACAATGAGGTGGAACGAGTGGATAAAAAAGAAATTTTTGACTCAGTGAGTAATATGGAAGCCCAAATTGGCCATTTATATAAGCAACTTGGTGAGCTAAAACAGCATGTAGCAGAAATTTTGGAAGAGAATAACTCACTCAAGTTGGAAAATGAGCATCTAAGACGCCGTCTGGAAATAACTACGGAAAATCAAAAGCAGCAAAAACCAGGGAAAGATAAAATGTCCGCAGATGAAACGGGCCCCGTTGATAAAAACCCGTTTGATATTGGCGAAGGCTATGATAACCTGGCCCGGCTTTATCAGGAAGGCTTCCATATTTGCAATGTGCATTTCGGAAGCCCGCGTAAAGAAGGAGATTGCTTATTTTGCTTATCTTTTTTAAATAAGAAATAATGGACAGCCTTCCACGGAATTGGGAAGGCTATTTTTCATAAGAAAAATTCATCATTAAAAGGTGGAAAAAACAAGGATGGTCAATTTAAAAGAAGATGAACGTCTGGACTATTTATTAGCAGAAGATTTGCGGATCATCCAGAGTCCGTCTGTATTCGCTTTTTCTTTAGATGCCGTATTGCTTTCAAAGTTTGTCTATGTACCGATTCAGAAGGGGAACTTGATTGATTTATGCAGCGGAAATGGAGTGATTCCTCTTTTTTTAAGCAAAAGAACGAAAGGGACAATCACTGGAGTTGAAATCCAGGAGCGGCTGTATGATATGGCTGTCCGAAGCATTGAATATAATAAGTTGGAACATCGGATTCATATGATCCATGGGGATATTAAAGACATGCCAAAACAGTTGGGCTATGGAAAGTTTGATGTGGTGACCTGCAATCCTCCTTATTTCCCGACCCCATCTAATGAAGAAATCAATTTGAATGAACATCTTGCCATTGCCCGGCATGAAATATTATGTACATTGGAGGATGCGATCCGAGTCTCAGGCCAATTGGTAAGGCAGGGAGGGAAAGTGGCGTTTGTCCACCGGCCGGGAAGGCTCCTAGATATTGTAACGTTAATGAGAAGCTGCCAATTGGAACCGAAACGGATTCAGTTTGTTTACCCAAAACAAGGGAAAGAAGCGAACACCCTTTTGGTTGAAGCGATTAAACAAGGGAACCCGGATTTAAAAATTTTGCCGCCCCTTTATGTTTATAATGAATATAACGAATATACACCGGAAATAAGAGAGATTTTGTATGGAAAAAAATAATCATTTCTTTTATGTTTTGGAATGCAAGGATGGCTCTTTGTACGCAGGATATACAAATAATCTGGAAAAAAGGCTCGAGCTTCATAATAAAGGAAAGGCTGCCAAATATACACGCGGAAGAGGGCCGGTCAAACTGGTCCACTCCCGTCAATTTAAAAATAAAAGTGAAGCACTTAAAGCTGAATTCGAATTTAAACAATGGACGCGAAAAAAGAAAGAAGAATACTTGAGGAAAGAAACGGGTGGTTTATATGTGGCAGCAAAAAAGTTTTCAAAATGAAGATAAGAAAGGCATCCTTTACCTTGTTCCTACCCCGATCGGCAATTTGGAAGATATGAGTTTTCGGGCTGTTAGAATCCTGAAAGAAGCTGATTTAATTGCAGCGGAGGATACAAGAAATACAAAAAAACTTTGCCATTATTATGAAATTGAAACCCCGCTTATTAGTTATCATGAACATAACAAACTAACGAGCGGAGAAAAAATAATTTCCAAACTGAAAGAGGGGGCAAACGTTGCTCTTGTAAGTGATGCCGGAATGCCGGTCATTTCCGATCCCGGTTTTGAGTTAGTCGAAATGGCCATAAACGAACAATTGCCGGTTGTTCCTCTTCCGGGGGCAAATGCAGCTTTAACTGCATTGATCGCTTCTGGTATTTCCACCCAGCCTTTTTATTTTTACGGATTTTTGAACCGTCAGAAAAAAGAAAAGAGAAAAGAACTGGAAGCCCTTGCAGAGCAAAAAGCAACACTCATCTTTTATGAAGCTCCTCACAGGCTTAAAGACACTCTTATATTATTGAGGGAAATAATGGGGGACCGGCGTATGGTGATTTGTCGAGAACTGACAAAAAAATATGAAGAATTTATTCGAGGTTCCGTTACGGAAATGATAGAATGGGCTTCTTCAGACGAAATAAGGGGGGAGTTTTGCCTGATTGTAGAAGGATCATCTTGTACATCTGAACAACATTCGGCATGGTGGGAAGAATTAAGCATAAAAGAGCACGTCGAGCTTTACATTACAGCGAGGAATATGAGTTCGAAAGATGCTATTAAGCAAACTGCAAAAGACAGAGGCTTAAATAAACGGGATGTATATTCTGCCTACCATATAAATGAATAAACACAATGAAAAAGAGTCTGACTCCCTCCAACAATGACTATATATTGATTGGAGGGGTCTGGCCCTTTCAATTATTTACTTTCTGTAAATTGAAAATTTTCCTGAATTTCTTGAAGAAGCAATTCTGCACCTTCACGGCTAAGAATTAATTTTCCTCCGGCTAAAGAAACGTTTTCATCAGAAACTTCGCCAGTTACTTGACAAGTCATATTTGGTTTATATTTTTTTAGAATAATGCGCTCATCATCAACATAAATTTCTAGAGCATCTTTTTCAGCTATTCCAAGAGTACGTCTTAATTCAATTGGAATAACCACACGGCCTAACTCATCAACTTTACGTACAATACCAGTAGATTTCATGATATTTTTCTCCTCTCAGGGTTTCTTTTTTTCTATTTCTTTCGTCATTATTCGACATAAATTTTATATTTTTAATAATACCCAGCTTTCCCACAAACGTCAACAATTTTGTTTTTAATTTCCATAGAAATTTTTTACATACTGTAAAACTATTGATATACAAGGGTTTTAGCTTTGTTTTATATATGGTAATTTATTAAGTTTTTTGCTGTCGGAGAACTAGTAGGTTTATCATTGACCTGAAAAATAAAGAAATAATCGAACAATATTCGACAAAATTCCACAATTCCTGCATTTCCTTTTTCTGTTTATATAGTTCGAACATGCCATCTGATTTCTGTACTTTTTTAAAAAAATTTAATATTTTTTATTTTGCAAGTAGGGGCAAACCAAGCCGCTTGCGCTTTTCTTATTGCACTTTTTCACATTTTTAGGTATATTTTGATGATATAAGAGGTTATGATGACGTTATAGAGAAGTCATGATCGCACTCTTTTTAAAGATAAATGATGGATTGCCCAATAAAAGGCAGAACATTTTGAAATTGGCTCTCGCCCTTTGGGCGGGGCTTTTTTACATATGAATATTTTTTATAAAAATTAGACGAGCCCGCTTCTGGACTGTGTTTAAGGAGGGAATATTGTGGAGAAAAAATCTAAGACTTTTTATTTGACAACACCAATCTATTATCCAAGCGGAAATCTTCATATCGGCCATGCCTATACAACTGTTGCCGGCGATGCAATGGCAAGGTATAAGCGCTTGCGCGGCTTTGATGTTATGTTTTTAACAGGGACTGATGAGCATGGCCAGAAAATTCAGCAGAAAGCAGAGGAAAAAGGAGTTACCCCTAAAGAATATGTCGATGAAATTGTTGCCGGCATTCAAGATCTTTGGAAAAAACTTGATATTTCCTATGATGATTTTATTAGAACGACTGAAGATCGACATAAAAAGGTTGTCGAGAAAATTTTTGCGCGCCTGCTTGAACAGGGAGATATTTATCTGGGTGAGTATGAAGGCTGGTATTGTACACCGTGTGAATCTTTTTATACAGACCATCAGCTTGTAGATGGGAATTGCCCTGATTGTGGAAGGCCGGTAGAAAAAGTAAAAGAAGAATCGTATTTCTTTAGAATGGGCAAATATGTAGACAGTCTGCTAAAGTATTACGAAGAAAATCCTGATTTTATACAGCCGGAGTCGCGTAAAAATGAAATGATAAACAATTTCATTAAACCGGGTCTTGAAGATCTTGCTGTTTCCCGTACAACATTTGATTGGGGCATCAAAGTTCCGGGCGACCCTAAACATGTGATCTATGTTTGGATTGATGCCTTGACGAACTACATCACAGCTCTCGGATACGGCACTGATAATGCAGAGAAATATAGAACATTTTGGCCGGCAGATGTCCATCTAGTCGGGAAGGAAATTGTCCGTTTCCATACGATCTATTGGCCTATTATGCTGATGGCTCTTGATCTGCCGCTTCCAAAGAAAGTTTTTGCGCACGGATGGCTGCTGATGAAAGACGGGAAAATGTCAAAATCGAAAGGAAATGTAGTTGACCCTGTCACATTGATTGACCGTTATGGTTTAGATGCCCTTCGCTATTATTTATTGCGGGAAGTTCCGTTTGGAGCGGACGGGGTGTTTACACCAGAAGGGTTTGTTGAACGAATCAACTTTGACCTTGCAAATGATCTTGGAAACCTTTTAAACCGTACCGTTTCTATGATTGAGAGATATTTTGACGGGGTTATCCCGGCTTACCGCGGCTCGGAAGGCAAGTATGACAAAGAGCTGCTGGAAATGAATAAAGAAACGGTATTGAAATATGAAAAAGCAATGGAAAAAATGGAGTTTTCAGTTGCCTTAACAGCTGTTTGGCAGTTGATCAGCAGAACGAATAAATACATTGATGAAACTCAGCCGTGGGTATTAGCGAAAGATGAGGGTAATAAGGACCAATTAGCGAATGTGATGGTACATCTTGCTGAATCTTTACGAAGGATTGCTGTATTGCTGCAGCCATTTTTAACGCGTTCCCCTCACAAAATATTTGAACAGTTAAATATTCATGATGAAACTTTGACATCTTGGGACAGTCTTGATCAGTTCGGGATCATTCCTGTTGGAACGAAGGTCGTGAAAGGGGAACCGATTTTCCCACGTTTAGATATCCAGGAAGAAGTGGACTTTATTAAGGCTAAAATGCAAGGGACATCACCTGCTTTGGAAAAAAAGAATGAAGAAAAGACTGAAACGGAAGAAATTACAATTGATGATTTTATGAAAATAGATTTGCGCGTTGCAGAAATCATTCATGCCGAGCCGGTGAAAAAGGCTGATAAGCTTCTCAAGCTCCAACTTGATTTAGGATATGAAAAACGTCAAGTCGTATCAGGGATTGCTCAATATTATAAGCCGGAAGATCTTCTTGGACGCAAAGTTATTTGTGTAACCAATTTAAAGCCGGTTAAACTGCGCGGTGAGCTTTCTGAGGGAATGATTTTAGCAGGAAGCAAAGATGGCGCTTTATCCCTGGCTGCAGTAGACCAGTCGCTTCCTAACGGGGCAAAAGTAAAATAGTACTATATTGAAACATAGAAATGTTTCACGTGTAACAGTCGATCACCGCGGAACATTTCTATGTTTTTTTTCAAAAAAAAGCAATTTCTTGTTAAGAAAAATGAATAAAGGTAAAATAAAGGAACCTAACAGACAACCTATATAAGATGAGAATTTATGTAATAAAGGAATAACTAAAGGAGCTATTTACGAATGCTATTTGATACACATGCACATTTAAACGCAGATCAGTTCAAAGATGACTTAGAAGAAGTAATCGATCGAGCGAAAAAAGACGGAGTCAGCAATATAGCCGTCGTTGGCTTTGACCGACCCACAATCAAAAAAGCAATCGATCTTGCTGAAAACTTTGATTTTATTTTTGCCTGTGTCGGTTGGCATCCTGTTGACGCGATTGATATGACGGAGAAAGATTTGCTTTGGCTGGAAGAACTTGCATCCCATCCAAAAGTTGTGGCTCTTGGGGAAATGGGATTGGATTATTATTGGGATAAGTCCCCTAAAGAAATTCAAAAAGAAGTTTTTCGAAAGCAAATCCGCCTCGCTAAAAAAGTTAAGCTGCCGATTGTCATTCATAATCGGGAAGCAACGGCTGATATAGTGGAGATCTTAAAAGAAGAAGGTGCCCGGGAAGTCGGGGGAATCATGCATTGCTTCAGCGGCAGTGTAGAGATTGCCCAGGAATGTATGGAGATGAATTTTTATATTTCACTTGCCGGACCTGTAACATTTAAAAATGCGAAAATGCCGAAAGAAGTGGCTGAGGCCATCCCTTTGGATCGCCTGTTAATTGAAACAGACTGTCCATATTTAACGCCTCATCCATTTCGCGGTAAACGAAATGAACCGGCATATGTGAAGCTTGTTGCCGAACAAATTGCAGAAATCAAGGGACTGACTGTCGCAGATATTGCAAAGGCGACAACTGAAAATGCAAAAAAATTATTCGGCATAATATGATAAGGAATATTGTCGAAAGTTGAGGGAGCTTGTCCGACTTTTTTCTTATTCTATAAAGTTCTACATGCATAATTTCACTCATAGGATAACCATGTCGAGAAGTCTCCCTTTCCTTTCTGGGTAAAATTTTGCATAATATGAAATATGTTTAGGCAGGAGGTGAATGAATGTGAGCAGAAAGGGCTTAGGTTGACAGGAGACGATAATGTTTATATAATCTCTCCGAGAAAAGGAGGCGTTTTACATCAAGATTCAAAACATGAAAAACCTGTTTTCCAAGTCTTTGAGCAAGAAAAAATTGGCCGTTATTTCTGCTAGTTTCCTAGTTTTTGCTGCCGTCTTCGGAATCTTTTTGTTTGAGACAACGAAGAAGACCGTTGCTATCACTCTTGATGGTCAGGAGAAAGTGATAAAAACACATGCAGAAACTATTCAAGATCTATTCAATGAACTCGATATTACATTGCGCTCAGAAGACTATGTGTTTCCCACGGAAAGCACGAAGGTGAAAGACAATTTAAAAATTGTATGGAAACCGGCAAAACAGGTTAAAGTCGTGCATGGTCAAGAAAAAAAAACCGTTTGGACTACAGCAGAAACGGTGAAAGATCTTCTGCTAGAACAAAAAATAATTATAAATGAACATGACGTTGTCCAGCCAAACACAGAAGAAGCAATCAAGAACAAAATGAAAATTGAAATCCAAAAAGCTTTTCCATTAACGCTGGTTAACGGCGGAAAAAAACAACAAGTATGGTCAACTTCGACTACGGTCGCTGACTTTTTATCACAGCAAGGGATTGCACTAAAAGATTTAGACCGTGTTGAACCTAAATTACATGAGAAAGTCAAAGAAAATGCCGTTGTAAACGTCATTCGAGTTGAAAAAGTCACCGATGTAGTGGAAGAACCAATAAGCTTTGCAGTCGTTACCAAAAAAGACGGTAACTTAACAAAAGGAACCGAAAAAGTTATTAAGGAAGGCGAGCAAGGTTTATTAACAAAAAAATATGAAGTTGTTTTAGAAAATGGAAAAGAGGTTTCCAGAAAACTCATCAGCGAACAGAAGGTAAAGGATAAACAGGATAAAATCGTTGCAGTCGGCACGAAAGCAACCTATCAACAAGTGTCCCGCGGGGGTGCTGAAAACGGAAGGGAGTTTTATGTAAGTTCAACTGCTTATACCGCCAGTTGCAATGGCTGCTCCGGTATAACCTCTTCCGGTATAAATTTAAGAGCAAACCCTAATGTAAAGGTTATTGCTGTTGACCCTCAGGTGATCCCGCTAGGAACAAAGGTTTATGTTGAAGGCTACGGATATGCCGTTGCTGCTGATACAGGATCGGCGATTAAAGGCTATAAAATCGATGTCTTTTTCCCTTCTAATTCACAAGCATATCGCTGGGGGAATAGAAAGGTAAAAATAAAGATATTAAATTAATCTTTTCATGAGGCGGTCTCATAAGGGTCTGACCCCACGTGCATTTATCAATATATAGCACATTTATCCAACACATTATGTCCTATATATTGTGTTATGTCGTCTGACCCTTAGGCTTTAAGACAGCCTCATTTTGCATTTTACCCTATTTTATTTATACTTATTGGTGGAGTGATACACTCATTTCATTTTATGTTTTTTTCATATAAATAGACGTTTCATGTTACAAAAATGTTTCAAGTTTTTTTCAAAAAAAATTTTTTTCAAACATTTGTGCAGATAATAGCAAAAGCATGCACGGCAGGCAATGTTTGTCGAGATGTCGCTTTTCGGTTTCGAGTGGAGGAACAAATGAAGATTAAAGAAATAATTGTTGTGGAAGGAAAAGATGACACAACAGCAATTAAAAGAGCTGTTGATGCAGATACGATCGAAACGAATGGTTCTGCTCTGAGCAAGGAAACGATTGAAAAAATAAAACTGGCCCATCAGAAAAGAGGCGTCATTATTTTTACAGACCCTGATTTTCCTGGTGAAAAAATAAGAAAAACAATTGCACGTCATCTACCTGAGTGCAAACATGCGTTTCTGCCGAAAGAAGCCGCGATACAAAAGAACGGAAAGGGAGTAGGAGTTGAACATGCATCGGCTGAAATGATCCGGGAGGCGCTGCGGCATGCTCAATTCATGAAAGAAGATGTCAATGAGGTAATCACAACTGATGATTTAATTGCCGCCGGATTAATTGGAGGAAACGGCTCAAAAGAACGGCGGGAAAAATTAGGTAAAATACTGAAAATCGGTTATACAAATGGAAAACAGCTGCATAAAAGGCTTATGATGTTCCAGATAACCCGTGAGGATTTTGCAGCTGCTGTTGCGGTAATCAGACAGGAGGCGCAAAATGAATAAAGATATCGCTACGCCTGCAAGGACGAGAATGATACTTGAAAAATACGGATTTTCCTTTAAAAAAAGCTTGGGGCAAAATTTTTTAATTGATACGAATATTTTAAAACGAATTGTCGACCACGCACAATTAACCGCTGAGACCGGTGCTATTGAAGTAGGGCCCGGGATTGGTGCTTTAACAGAGCAGCTTGCCCGCAATTGCAAAAAAGTAGTGGCATTTGAAATTGATCAACGCTTGCTTCCGATTTTAGAAGAAACCATGTCGCCTTATTCTAATGTAACAATTATTCATCAGGATATTTTAAAAGCTGATATGAAAACAATCATTGACCGGGAGTTTCAAGGGATAAACGATTTGATGGTAGTCGCCAATTTGCCGTATTATGTAACGACGCCAATAATAATGAAGCTTTTGGAAGAAAATCTGCCAATTAGAGGAATTGTTGTTATGATTCAAAAGGAAGTAGCGGACCGGTTAGAAGCAAAACCCGGTTCAAAAGATTACGGATCACTTTCCATAGCCGTTCAATATTATACAGAGCCTGATACAGTCATGGTCGTCCCTAAAACAGTGTTCGTACCCCAGCCTAATGTAGATTCTGCGGTTATACGATTAACTCGGAGAGAAGCTGCACCAGTTAAGGTTCGTGATGAAGCGTTCTTTTTCCAAGTTATAAAAGCGAGCTTTGCACATCGAAGAAAGACGCTTCTAAACAACTTAACAAGCCAGCTTCCCGAAGGCAAAGAGAAAAAAGAAGCGATACTTGCTGCACTGGATCAAGCAGGCATTGATTCTGGAAGAAGAGGAGAAACTCTTTCAATCGAGGAATTTGGCCGTTTAAGCGATGAACTTTATTTGTATTTTCAATAAGGAGGCTGTTTCAAACCTCCATAGCACATCAGCCACCACAATGAATGAAATTGTTTTCGACATTTGACCTGCAATTTATAATGAAATTAGCGGGTCAAAGGTCGTTGCTTTTTTTGCTTTTTATTGGACATTTTCGTATAAAAAGCCTAAGGGTCACACCCCCAAATGTTGGATAAATGTGCTATATATTGATAAATGCACATGGGGCCGGACCCTTATGAGACAGCCTCTTTATGTTTTTTTGCAGGGAGCCAAAATTCAGATTTTATTGCGACTTTTTTGTGTTAACCAAGCCGCTTCCGCTTTTCTAATCACATGTTTATTGTCTTTTGCATAGCCTGTGAAAAGAAACGGTATATGATTAGGTAAGCCTTTTTTCGGGGGCTTAGTTGGAGTGACGGCAGTGAAGATAAAAATCATGGATATTGTCGGAAGGGTTTCTTATCATTGTGACATTTTGTTTAGAGTGATTGATATAAGAGAAGAAGGCGGCAAGAAAAATGCTATTTTATATGGAGAAGATTTTCGGCTAATTGCAGATGCACCGTATGAGGATTTAATAAAGGTGTATCCATCAGAACGAATGAAACTTTCAAGGGAATTTCGGTCACTTGAAGAGCAGTCGTTCAAGCTTTTTCGGCAAGATGTGGAGCTATTAAAAGAAAAGCAGGAATACGATGTAACAGACGGGTACACGAAACCGGTTAAATATTTTCAAATTCCCGGGAAGGTTCTTCATGTGGATGGTGACCCTGTTTATTTAAAAAAATGTTTAAGCTTATATGAAAAAGTGGGAGTTCCTGTTTTTGGAGTTTATTGCAATGAAAAAGAAATGCCAAACAAGGTTGGACATTTAATTGACTATTACAGGCCGGATATTTTGGTGATTACCGGTCATGATGCATATTCAAAATCTAAAGGGAAGATAACGGATCTGAACGCGTACCGACATTCCAAGGATTTTGCTTTGACAGTGAGGGAAGCAAGAAAGAAAGTACCCCATTTAGACCATCTGGTTATTTTCGCAGGTGCATGCCAATCACATTTTGAATCGCTCATACATGCAGGTGCAAACTTTGCAAGCTCACCATCCCGGGTAAATATCCACGCGCTTGATCCTGTATATATCGTTGCAAAAATAAGCTTCACTCCCTTTATGGAAAGGATCAATGTGTGGGATGTTTTAAGAAATACATTAACAGGGGAAAAAGGGCTCGGAGGTATTGAAACGCGCGGCGTTTTAAGAACCGGAATGCCATATCAAATTGAATATCAAGATCAAGAATAAGAAAGCCGTTCGCTTAGCAAAACGGCTTTTTTTGCAGAGTATACATAATCCTTGTCGAAAAGGTCAACCTAATAATGTTGAAATTTAGAGAAAAAAGTAAAAGAAAAATTATTGACAATCATTTCAAATGACTGTTATAATTTAGTCTTTTATTTGACTTAAGTATATGAACGTGTTATACTTTACATAGTGAGGTGGACCCGAATGCCAAAAACATTATCTGAAATCAAAAAAGCTCTTGATTCAAATTTAGGGAAAAGACTTATGCTCAAGGCGAACGGTGGACGCAGAAAAACGATTGAGCGTTCCGGAATTTTAGCAGAAACGTATCCTTCTGTGTTTGTAGTTGAGCTAGACCAGGATGAGAATTCATTTGAACGTGTATCGTACAGCTATGCAGATGTTTTAACTGAAACGGTTCAAATTACCTTCTATGAAGATACATCAAGAAATGTCGCTTTAAGCTGAAAATTACGCTTTAAAGCGCGGGGGCTGACACAAAAGAAAAGGGTCAGCCTCTTTTTTATTTGTGCATTTTTCTGTTTCCAATTTATACAAAGGTTAAAAAAGGTCTACATGAAAAAGGACGGCAAACCAATACTATAAATGCCGCGTGTAAAGAAAGGGGATGTTTGTTTTGGGCAGAAGAAGAGGAATCATGTCAGAGCGACTTAAAGAAGAACTTGCGAAGGAGCTAGGATTCTATGATGTTGTCCAGAAAGAAGGATGGGGCGGAATCAAAGCAAGAGACGCGGGAAATATGGTTAAGCGTGCAATTGAACTAGCTGAAGAACAGCTGGCTTCAAAACAATAATTTATTTGACATCTGCAACAACAGCAATGAAAGAGCTTCTTAAAAAACATTCAGGATTTACCGCGGCAGAAAAGTCGAGGCGAAAGCCCGGCTTTTCTTTTTGGTTTTTGCAGGGGGTGTATTCATGTCGCTTGCGCTTTTCGATAGAAATGATAAAATATCTTATTTGTGAAGAACGTTCAAACGTGATGTTTTGCGGATGGCGTTATGTGGTAAAATAGGACAAAATATGGAGATCGTCGAATTTTGTAAAAGAGTAGGTGGACGTAGTGAAGCTTCTAGTCAAAGCCCCGGCGAAAATCAATTTAACATTGGATGTGTTATATAAACGACCGGATGGCTATCATGAAGTAGAAATGATTATGACGACGATTGATTTGGCTGATCGCCTTGAGCTCTCATTGCTGGATGAGGATCAAATCAAAATCATTTCCCATAATCATTTTGTGCCTGATGACGAGCGCAATCTTGCATATCAGGCTGCCCAGCTTTTAAAGAAACGGTTTCAAGTGACAAAAGGCGCATCGATTCGTATTGAAAAAACAATACCTGTCGCAGCCGGATTAGCAGGCGGCAGCAGTGATGCAGCGGCTACTTTAAAGGGTTTGAATAAATTATGGAATCTTGGCCTTTCGCTGGACGAGCTGGCAGAAATGGGTGCAGAAATCGGGTCGGATGTTTCTTTTTGCGTATATGGGGGAACAGCACTTGCCAAGGGAAGGGGAGAGATTATAACGGAACTTCCTGCTCCTCCTACATGCTGGGTTATTCTGGCAAAGCCTTCTATTGGGGTTTCAACAGCCGATGTATATCGCAGGCTTGATTTAAATCGAATCAGCCACCCAAACACGAAAGAAATGATAAAAGCAATTGAAACGAAAGATTACAGCAAGATTTGCCAAAATTTAGGAAACGTACTCGAATACGTAACAATGAAGATGCATCCGGAAGTCGTCTTGATAAAAGAACAAATGAAAAGATTTGGTGCAGACGCCGTATTAATGAGCGGCAGCGGTCCAACGGTATTTGGCCTCGTTCAGCATGATTCACGGCTCCACCGGATTTATAACGGTTTAAGAGGATTTTGTGATCAAGTATACGCGGTAAGAATGTTGGGGGAACGGAATATACTTGATTAAATCCGTACATTAATGATATATTATCATTAAAATATTCGGATTTTTTGGAGGTTCTGTTTATGAAATTCCGTCGGAGCGAACGTTTGATCGATATGACGAATTATTTATTGGAGCATCCTCGTCGATTAGTTCCGTTAACTTTTTTTGCTGAAAGGTATAGTTCTGCTAAATCGTCGATCAGTGAAGATTTGGCGATTATTAAGGAAACTTTTGAACAAAGGGGAATTGGAACGTTGAAAACGGTGCCCGGTGCAGCAGGCGGGGTAAAATTTTTTGTAAAAGTGAAAGAAGAAGAAGTGAGGCCGTTTATTGCCCATCTTTGCGATTTATTCAGAAGCCCTGAAAGACTGCTTCCCGGTGGATATCTTTATATGACCGACATTATCAGTGACCCGTCTATTGTGAACAAAGTAGGGAGGATGTTTGCTTCTGCTTTTTCCGATATTGAAATCGATGTCGTTATGACGGTTGCGACGAAAGGAATACCGCTTGCTTACGCCGTTGCCAGCCAGTTAAATGTTCCGGTTGTCATTGTCAGAAGAGATAGCAAAGTGACGGAAGGATCGACGGTAAGCATCAATTATGTTTCCGGATCGACAAAAAGAATCCAGACGATGGTTCTTTCAAAAAGAAGCTTGGCAGAAGGATCGAAAGTACTGATCGTGGATGACTTTATGAAGGCCGGCGGAACGGTCAATGGGATGATCAGCCTGCTTGATGAATTTAACGCCCATGTAGCCGGAATAGCTGTGTTAGTTGAATCTGAAAATATTGAAGAGCGTTTAGTGGATGAATACTTATCACTTATCCGCCTTTCTGATGTTGATGTGAAAGAGAAAAAAATAAAAGTGAGCGAAGGCAATTTCTTTTCAATGAATGTTAAAAATCGTTAGACAGAACTTTCCAAGCAGTGATAAAATGTATAAAAAATAAAGGAGGAAGTCAAGTGAAAACGGTTCAAACAACTAATGCCCCCGCTGCAATCGGCCCTTATTCCCAGGGGATTGTTGTGAATAACTTGTTTTTCAGCTCAGGGCAAATCCCGCTGACTGCTGAAGGAGTTATGGTAGAGGGAGACATTAAAGCACAAACCCATCAAGTATTTAAGAATTTACAGGCTGTTCTTGAAGAAGCAGGCGCTTCATTGGATACGGTTGTGAAAGCAACGGTTTTTATTAAAAATATGGATGATTTTGCAGCTGTAAATGAAGTTTACGGCCAATATTTCTCTGTTCATAAACCGGCGCGCTCAACCGTTGAGGTAGCCCGTCTGCCTAAAGATGCTTTAGTCGAAATAGAAGTAATCGCCCTCGTAAAATAGTCAAATGGGCGTTATAAAACAATTGCTTCCAAACAATATCACCGATTTACTCTAATTTTTCTAAAAAATTTTACTATTCAAAGAAGGAAAATTGGAAATAATGTTGAAATATATAACCTAGATATTTATCTATAGGGTAAAGGTGGTGAACAAAATGGAAGTAACTGACGTTAGATTACGCCGCGTTAACACGGATGGACGAATGAGAGCAATTGCATCTATCACTCTCGACAATGAATTTGTTGTCCATGACATTCGTGTTATTGATGGAAATAATGGATTATTTGTTGCCATGCCGATCAAACGCACTCCGGATGGGGAGTTTCGCGATATTGCTCACCCTATTAATTCAGGAACACGCGGCAAAATCCAAGAAGCTGTTTTGGCTGAGTACCACCGTTTAGGTGAATTAGAAGTAGAATTTGAAGAAGCCGGAGCTTCCTAAGGATATACAACTAGGGCCTACTTCACAGATAGGCTCTTTTTTATTTTTATAAATAATTGATTGTACTTTTCTATTTCCCCGATCCTCTCATAGAAAAACCGCATCTTCCTATTTCTTCATTTTATTTTTTTTGGGCATTTTCCTGTAATGACAAAAAAATGCACTTAATGATCATTTCTTGAAATGAATGTCTTTTTAAGATATATTCTTTATGGATAAAAAGGTAAATTGGAGGACTGTTAATGTCGACTCGTTATGCCATCATTTTAGCCGCAGGCAAGGGAACCAGAATGAAATCAAAGCTTTATAAAGTACTTCATCCTGTATGCGGCAAACCAATGGTTCAACATGTTGTTGATCAAGTTTCGAAGCTTAACATAAATGAAATTGTGACGATTATTGGACACGGAGCGGAAAAAGTAAAAGAACAGCTTGGGAACAAAAGCAAATATGCTCTCCAGGAAGAACAGCTTGGCACCGCTCATGCTGTTATGCAAGCGAAGGAAATCCTTGCAGGCAAAGAAGGGGTGACCATCGTCGTTTGCGGGGATACACCGCTCATCAAAGCTGAAACTATGGAAGCGCTTTTTCAACATCATGAAGAAACTAATGCAAAAGCAACGATTTTAACGGCAAATGCTGAAGACCCAACCGGATATGGAAGAATTATCCGTAATACCGAAGGGTTTGTAGAAAGGATCGTTGAGCATAAAGATGCAACAGAAGAAGAACGTACGGTAAAAGAGATTAATACTGGAACATACTGCTTCGATAACATTGCACTATTTGAAGCATTGCAATACGTTTCAAATGATAATGTCCAAGGAGAGTTCTATCTGCCTGATGTGATTGAAATTCTGAAAAATCAAGACAATAAAGTAAGTGCTTATCAATCGAAAGAATTTGAAGAAACGATAGGCGTAAATGATCGTGTTGCACTAGCAGAAGCAGAGCGGATTATGAGAAAAAGAATTAATGAATTTCATATGCGAAACGGTGTTACGATCATTGATCCTTTAAACACGTATATTGGCCCTGACGTTGAAATAGGGCAAGATACCACTATTTATCCAGGTTCTGTAATAATCGGAAAAACCGTTATTGGCACCGGCTGCCAAATCGGTCCGAATAGCGAAATCAAAGATTGCCAGATCGCTATGAACACCGTTATCCGTCAATCTGTTGCGCATAGCAGCATCATTGGTTCTTATGTAAACATCGGACCATTTGCTCACATTCGTCCGGATTCGAATATACATGATGAAGTGAAAATTGGAAACTTTGTCGAAATTAAGAAAACTGACTTCGGAAAAGGCAGCAAAGCTTCACATCTCAGCTATATAGGAGATGCGGAGGTAGGAAGCGGCGTTAATATCGGATGCGGATCCATCACTGTAAACTACGACGGGAAAAATAAATACTTGACGAAAATCGAAGACGACGTGTTTATAGGCTGTAATTCCAATCTTGTTGCACCGGTAACAATTGGCCGGGGTGCATATATTGCCGCAGGATCTACGATCACGGAAGATGTACCGGCAGACGCATTGTCGGTCGCACGTGCCCGCCAAGTGAATAAAGAAAATTATGTTGAAAAATTAAAGCTTAAGAAATAAGCAAAATATGGAGGTCAATCATGCCCAATCAATATCTAGACCTGAATTTAAAAGTTTTCTCCTTGAATTCCAACACTGCATTAGCTGAAGAAATCGCTAGAGTGATCGGTGTAGAGCTTGGAAAATGTTCAGTCACCCGTTTCAGTGATGGAGAAATCCAAATTAATATAGAAGAAAGTATTCGCGGATGCGATGTTTTCGTCATTCAATCTACCAGCTTGCCTGTCAATGAACATTTGATGGAATTACTAATTATGATTGATGCTTTAAAACGAGCATCTGCTAAAACAATTAATATTGTGATGCCGTATTATGGATATGCCCGCCAGGACCGCAAAGCACGTGCTCGTGAACCGATCACTGCGAAACTGGTTGCCAACCTTCTAGAAACAGCTGGTGCCAGCCGTGTCATTACTCTTGACTTGCATGCACCGCAAATCCAGGGTTTCTTTGATATTCCGATCGATCATCTTATGGGCGTGCCAATTTTAGCAGAGTACTTTAAAAATAAAGATTTCGATGGAGATATTGTTATCGTTTCACCTGACCACGGCGGAGTTACGAGAGCAAGAAGATTGGCAGAGCGTTTGAAAGCCCCGATTGCCATTATTGATAAACGGCGTCCAAAGCCAAATGTAGCTGAGATTATGAATATCGTCGGGCACATTGAAGGCAAAGTGGTAATTTTAATAGATGATATTATTGATACTGCAGGAACGATTACTTTAGCGGCTAATGCTTTAGTGGATAATGGAGCGTCGGAAGTATTTGCCTGCTGTACACATCCTGTTTTATCGGGACCCGCTATTGAGCGCATTGAAAACTCAAAAATTAAAGAATTGGTTGTGACAAATTCTATTGCACTGCCGGAAGAAAAGAAGAGTGATAAAATTGTTCAGCTTTCAGTTGCTCCACTGATCGGGGAAGCGATTATCCGTGTTCATGAAGATCAGTCGGTCAGCACACTTTTTGACTAATAAAATAAATAGTATAAAGGCTGTCTCATAAGGGTCTGACCCTATGTGCATTTATCAATATATAGCACATTTATCCAACATTATGTCCTATATATTGTGTTATGGGGTCTGACCCTTAGGCTTTTTATACGGTGTCTTATCTAGAAGACTCATTTATCACGGTGGCTGATATGCCATGGAGGTTTGAGACAGCCTCTTGAGACAGCCCCTGTCCTGTTTTCATTGATTTAAAAAGGAATTGAGAATACAAACGTTTAGACTTTTCTGATTTAGGGTATTTTTATATATAGACTTTGACTTTAAATCAGGAGGGCGACGTCTTATGAGTGTTGTTTTACAAGCGAAAGAACGGACGGAGTTTCGTAAATCCAATTTGAAAAAGTTGCGTGAACAAGGAAATATTCCGGCAGTTATATATGGCATTGGCATTGACAGCAAGCCAATTTACGTGAATGCAGGAGAATTAATAAAAACAATCCGTGAAGTAGGGAGAAACGGAATTATTTCCTTGAATATTAATGGTGGTCAGCATAAAGTCATGCTAGGGGAATATCAGGAAGATCCTTTGAAAAAGGAATTGATCCATGCTGATTTCCGTGCAGTGGATATGTCATCAGAAATAGACGCGGATGTTCGAATTGATCTCGTTGGTGAAGCAGCAGGTGTAAAAGACGGAGGAGTCTTGCAACAGCCGCTGCATAGTTTGTCCATCACGGCAAAACCTGGTGATATTCCAAATTCTGTTGAAGTGGATGTAACAAATCTTCAAGTCGGGGAAACCTTGACAATCGCTGATATCAAAATGGATAAACCATACCGCATAAACCATGATGAAGAAGAAGTCATCTGTTCCATTTTACCTCCTAAGCAAGAGGAAGAAATAAGCTCAGGTGAAAAACAAGATGGCGGTATTCCTGAGAACGAAGAAGGAAGAGAAACACCCGCCAGTGAAGAATAGATTGTAAAAGCCCTTGTTCAATTCTTTCAACAAGGGCTTTTTTGGTTTATAATAGCAAAAAGAGTCTTGAAATAAACTTTAATACGCGATAAAAGGTTTTTTAAAAATAAAGGGTGAGAAAAATGAGGTTAATCGTCGGACTTGGCAATCCGGGAAAACAATACGATAAAACAAGGCATAATATTGGATTTGAGGTTATCGATAAGCTGTCTGAATTATTAAATATTCCGTTAGATCAGGCAAAGTTAAAAGGAAATTATGGAATGGGCTTTGTGAACGGAGAAAAGCTGATTTTATTAAAACCGCTTACATACATGAATTTATCGGGTGAATCCATTTGCGCCGTTATGGACTATTATGATATTGCTCTTGAAGATTTGCTGGTTATTTATGATGATCTTGATTTGCCTGTAGGGAAAATCAGGCTCCGGCAAAAAGGGAGTGCAGGCGGCCATAATGGAATAAAGTCGACGATTGCCCATTTAGGCTCTCAAGAATTTAACCGAATTCGTGTTGGGATTGACAGGCCGCCGGCTGGAATGAGTGTCGTTGATTATGTTTTGGGAAGGTTCAGAGAGGATGAACAGGAAATTATGGATGATGTAATAAAGACATGCGCGGAAGCATGTGAAGCTTGGCTGCAAAAACCTTTTCTCCAGGTAATGAATGAATATAATCAATAAACCTTGAACTGTAGACCTAAATCATTCAATGATTTCTAAATGAATAAGTTCCTCCAAATTCGTAAATAATATGAATATTGAAAGATGATATAAGGAGGGACAGGCTTGGCGATTCATTACCATTGCCGCCATTGCGGTGTAGAAATTGGAAAGCTAGAAAAAATGTCTGTTCACGCGGAATCACTTGGTTTGCATAAGCTGTCAGGTGAAGAACGGCAAGACATGGTATCATATGATTCTTCCGGCAATATTCATATAAAATCTATTTGTGAAGATTGCCAAGAAGTTTTGGAGAGAAATCCTGACTATCACCAATATGATTTCTTGCATCATTAATGCGCTTTGGACATTAATCCAAAGCATTTTTCTGTTTGTCCAGCTGCGGCTCCTATCCCCGGAAAGTCTAGCCAAATCACTCCAGAGTTTATGGACTCTTGCGTGATTCGTCTTATGCTTGTCGGGGATAAGCAGTCGCCTCGCTTTTCTGTTTGGAGGGGAGGTTCTTTAAATGAAAGGAATTATTAATCTATTTAATAAACAAGATGATATACAATCAGTTATTTCCGGTTTGGAAGCCGGCTTAAAAGAACAGTTGATTGCCGGATTATCAGGGTCAGCCAGAACCGTTTTTTTAGCTTCCGTCTATCAACAAACGAATAAGCCGATACTGGTGGTAACCCACAATCTTTTACAAGCACAAAAACTATATGATGATGTGGCCGGCTTGCTCGGAGAAAAAGAAGTGTTTTTATATCCTGCGAATGAACTTATCGCGGCTGAAATGAGTATAGCTAGCCCTGAATTGAAAGCCCAGCGTATTGAAACGGTGAATCATTGGAGCCAGAACCAAAATGGAATTATGATTGTTCCTGTTGCCGGATTGCGAAAAATTCTGCCTCCAAAATCTCTCTGGGAACATTATCAGCTATTCATAAAACTTGGAGATGAGATAGATTTAGAAGAATATTTGCAAAAGCTCATTAAAATGGGTTATGTGCGTACGGAAATGGTTTCATCTCCGGGAGAATTCAGTATAAGAGGCGGTATTATCGATATTTATCCATTAACGGAACCAGAGCCGATCCGGATTGAATTATTTGATACACAAATAGATTCCATCCGCTCTTTTTCACTGGAAGATCAGCGATCCAAAGAAAAACTTGCCGAAATCTTAATCGGCCCTGCAACTGAGATACCGCTGGAACCGGAGCATATAGATAATATTATTAATAAACTTGAAGACGGATTAGCGAAAAGCTTGAAAAAAATAAAAGACGATAAAGCAAAAACACAGCTTTCACAAAATATCGGCTACGAGCTTGAACAGTTGAAAAATGGACAAAAACCGGAGCAATTATTTAAATATCTTTCATTTGGTTATGAAAAAGCCGGTAGTTTAATAGACTATTTATCTGGAAACGGACTTATTTTTATAGATGAGATAAGCAGAGTACAAGAGATGAACGATTCTTTAGAAAAAGAAGAGGCTGAATGGTATACAAGTTTATTAAGTGAAGGGCAAATAGTCCATGATATAAAAATTTCTCACCAGCTGCATCCTTTGCTTCAAACATCGAAACGGCCGATTCTTTATTTGTCTTTATTCCTAAGGCATGTTCCAAACACGAATCCGCAAAATATTATTAATATTTCGTGCAAACAAATGCAAAATTTTCATGGGCAAATACATGTACTTAAGGGTGAAATTGAACGCTGGAAAAAAGGCAATTATTCCATTGTTTTTCTCGGTCCTGATGAAGAACGGGTTAAAAAACTTCAAAGAGTCCTTGAGGATTATGAGATTGATGCGACCTTTACAGGAGAGAAGCAAGAATTATTGCCGGGAAAAGTTCAAATCATGCAAGGAAGCTTGAATACGGGATTTGACATTCCGATTCAAAAAATCGCGGTCATCACCGAGGAAGAACTATTTAATAAAAAAACAAAGAGGCCGGCACGCCGGCAAAAATTGTCAAACGCTGAGCGGATCAAAAGTTATTCCGAATTGCGTGTCGGGGATTATGTTGTCCATGTTAACCATGGAATCGGGAAATATTTAGGTATTGAGACACTTGAAATTAACGGTGTGCACAAGGACTATCTCCATATCCGTTATCAAGGTAATGATAAGCTGTATGTCCCTGTTGAACAAATTGATCTTGTGCAAAAATATGTCGGCTCAGAGGGGAAAGAGCCTAAAATTTATAAGCTTGGCGGCAGTGATTGGAAAAGAGTGAAAAACAAAGTCCAATCTTCCGTGCAAAACATTGCTGATGATTTAATAAAGCTTTATGCTGAACGGGAAGCAGCGAAAGGGTATGCTTTTTCTCCGGATGGAGATATGCAAAGAGAATTTGAGGCTGCCTTCCCTTACCAAGAGACGGAAGACCAGCTTCGTTCCATTCATGAAATTAAAAGAGATATGGAGCGCGATCGCCCGATGGACCGGCTGTTGTGCGGAGATGTTGGCTACGGAAAAACAGAGGTTGCCCTTCGCGCTGCTTTTAAAGCGATTGCAGACGGCAAGCAAGTAGCGTTTCTCGTTCCGACGACCATTCTAGCCCAACAGCATTATGAAACCATGAAGGAAAGATTTCAGGATTATCCGATAAAGATTGGGTTATTAAGCCGTTTCCGGACAAGAAAACAACAGACCGGGACATTAAAAGGATTAAAAGATGGAACGATCGATCTCGTAGTCGGAACTCACCGTCTTCTTTCGAAAGATGTGATTTTCCGGGATTTAGGTTTATTGATTATCGACGAAGAACAGCGGTTTGGAGTTGCCCATAAAGAAAAAATCAAGCAGCTGAAAACAAATATCGATGTATTAACATTAACGGCAACACCAATACCAAGAACTCTCCATATGTCGATGCTAGGGGTTCGGGACCTGTCGGTTATTGAGACACCGCCTGAAAATCGATTCCCTGTCCAAACGTACGTCATGGAATATAATGGCGGGCTTGTCAGAGAAGCGATTGAAAGAGAGCTTGCAAGAGGCGGCCAAGTTTATTTTTTATATAATCGGGTTGAAGATATTGAACGAAAAGCGGAAGAAATCTCGATGCTTGTTCCTGATGCAAGGGTTGTGTATGCCCATGGAAAAATGTCGGAAAATGAACTGGAATCTGTCATGCTCACTTTTATTGAAGGGGAAGCCGATGTTCTTGTCAGCACGACTATTATTGAAACCGGGGTAGACATCCCGAATGTTAATACTTTGATTGTCCATGATGCTGATAAAATGGGACTTTCTCAGCTTTATCAATTACGTGGCCGGGTAGGAAGGTCCAACCGCGTTGCTTATGCGTATTTCACCTATAGGAAAGATAAGGTATTGACAGAAGTGGCAGAAAAACGATTGCAGGCTATTAAAGAATTTACCGAACTCGGATCCGGCTTTAAAATCGCGATGCGTGATTTATCTATCCGGGGAGCAGGTAATTTACTTGGGGCAGAGCAACATGGATTTATCGACTCTGTTGGATTTGACTTGTATTCACAAATGCTGAAAGAAGCAATTGAGGAGCGTAAAGGGAATAATGAACAGCCAAAGAGGCCTCAGCTTGAGATTGATTTAGAGGTTGATGCTTATATCCCTGATTCGTATATTGCGGACGGCCACCAAAAAATTGAAATGTACAAACGGTTCCGGGCTATCAGCTCTCTTGATGATATCGAAGAACTTCAGGAAGAAATGATCGACAGATTTGGAGAATATCCTGATGAGGTAGCATATTTGTTCCAAATTGCTGAAATGAAGGTTTACGGCCAGCTTGCCGGAGTGGAAACAATCAAACAGACGAAAAATGAAGTGATGATTTTATTATCGGAAGAAGGAAGCGAGCAAATAGACGGACAGAAGATTTTCCAACTAAGCAGCAAGCATGGGAGGGTTGTCGGCCTGGGCATGGAAGGGAAAAAGTTGAAAATGGTCCTTCATATTAAAGGAATTGATATTCCAACATGGATGCTTATTGCTTTTGAGATGATTCAAGGCTTGCATGATGCGAAAAAAGACCCAGTTGAACAATAGTCTTTTATACGGAAATTCTTGTTTAGTAATTGAATTGTATTGGTAAAGATGTTTAAAATAGTCAGACAAGGGTAATTCATATTGTGCAGCTGGTTTATTGATTGGTATTATTAACCATTTTTGTAAACTTCATCACTTTAAAGAAAAAATGTTAGATTATGTATAGAACTTTCAATATGAAAGATACTAAGTTCAAATGTGGTGATGATCTCAAATAAAGAGAACTTGATACATTGCCAAAAGAAAAAAATCATCAGATGAAAGTGAGGCATCGTTGAATGAAAGCAACAGGTATTGTTCGTCGAATCGATGATTTAGGCCGCGTAGTTATTCCGAAAGAAATTCGCAGAACCTTGCGTATTCGTGAAGGAGATCCATTAGAGATTTTTGTGGATCGTGATGGAGAGGTAATTTTAAAGAAGTATTCTCCTATTAGTGAGTTAGGCGATTTTGCTAAAGAATATGCTGAAGCGTTATATGACAGTTTGGGAAACCCTGTATTAATCTGTGACAGAGATGCTTATATAGCGGTAGCCGGCGGTTCTAAAAAGGACTACTTAAATAAGAACATTAGTGATCTTGTAGAGAAAACAATGGAAGAACGGAATTCTGTTCTTCAAAATCAACAAACATCTGTTTCCCTTGTTGATGGATATGAAGAGCCCGTTTCTGCTTATACAATTGGACCGATCATTGCAAATGGGGACCCGATTGGAGCGGTTATTATCTTTTCAAAGGAAGGTTCTCTCGGAGAAGTCGAGCAGAAATCTGTAGAAACAGCTGCCAGCTTCCTTGCAAGACAAATGGAACAGTAATTACTGGAGCACGCACAGGCTGGACAAGTATTTGTTCAGTCAATGCGTGCGTTTTTTTTTGGGCATTTTAGGGAGATTTACAAAATTATCTTTCTTTTTTCCAAAATTAATAGTAATTTTTCCAAAAATAATAAGTATTTTTCCAAAATTATTGGTGGTTTTTCTAAAATTAACGAGTAATTTTCCAAGAATAAACTTCCAAACTTATTTTTTCTTCTTTGTGATGACAGAGGCGCTTCCGCATTTCTGTGTTGTCCAGTTCCGGCTCCTAGGGACTCGAGTCATAAGCCAAATCACTCCAGAGGTTTAACAACCTCCTGCATGATTTGTCTTATGCTTGTCGTCCCTGGGCAGTCGCCTCCACTTTTCTATGTTATAATACGTTCGATATTGTTTTTGGAAGGGGATGGGCGATGAAGCCCGAGTTTGAATCGAAACAGCTTGTTAAAGGAGCGTTTTTATTAACAATCGCTGCCCTCATTATAAAAATCTTAAGCGCCATTTACAGGGTTCCATTTCAAAATATTGCAGGAGACATAGGTTTTTACATATATCAGCAAGTTTATCCATATTATGGAGCGGCTGTTGCTCTCTCTACCTATGGGTTTCCGGTCGTCATTTCAAAACTTTATGCAGAGATGATATCTGCAAATGATAGGGATGGAGCCAATCAGCTTTTAATTATTTCTTTCTTTTTTTTATTGATGCTTGGGCTCGTTTGTTTTTTTGGTTTGTATGCCGGTGCAGGCTTGTTGTCTGGGCTTATGGGAGATTCAAATCTTGCTCCGTTATTTAAAGTTATATCACTTGTTTTTCTGATCTTTCCGTTTATTTCGGTATTAAGAGGTTATTTTCAAGGAAAAAACGATATAGTACCGACTGCCGTTTCACAGATTGGTGAACAAACTGTGAGAGTTGCGACAATTCTGATCTTAGCGTCCATTTTTATGGCAAAGGATTATTCTCTTTATGTTGTCGGGGCCGGAGCTGCGTTCGGTTCGGTTACCGGAGCACTTATAGCGGCCTTTATTTTATGGCTGTTTTTTAGAAAAAAAATTAAAACAAGTGTATTTTCTAAAGCATTTAGGGTGACTCGTTCTCAAACGGTCCGGATGATAAAGGCGTTGTCCATTGAAGGAACAGCGATCTGTATTACTGGAATGCTGTTGATTTTAATTCAACTGGCAGACTCCTTTAATTTATATTCCCTGCTTATTGATTCAGGCACAGGGCAAGAAAAGGCAAAAGTCCTGAAAGGAATTTATGATCGGGGCCAGCCGCTCATCCAGCTTGGAACCGTTGCTGCGACTTCGTTGTCCTTAACAATTGTGCCAATGATTTCAAGTGAAAAATTAAAAGCGAATAAAGATCTTTTGTTGGAAAATATAAAATCGGCAATTCAAATCAGTGTGATTATTGGAACAGCTGCTTCGGTCGGATTATGGAGCATAATCGAGCCGACAAATAAAATGCTTTTCGAAAACACAGAAGGATCTAATGTACTGGCTGTCTTAAGTTTCATTATTTTACTAAGCTCCGTTATTATTACATTATCCGGCATTCTTCAGGGAATGGGCTATACACTATTTCCTGCTTTAATCATCTTAGCCGGATTTGCTTTAAAGATTTTAGGAAATCTTTTCTTAGTTCCTTCTTTCAGCATTATGGGAGCGGCGATGGCATCTATAGTGACGTTAGCTATTATCATGATATTATTAATGGTGAAAGTCTGGATGATTATTGGAACCCGCTTGTTATCCACCCGCATGTTTTTCGTTGTCTGGTTGGCGGCAGGAGGAATGGCTCTGATCCTGCATGTTTATATAACGATTTCGGAACGGCTCTTTTTTATAAGTGAATTAGGCCGTGCTGCATCAGCGATCCAGGCTGTCAGCGCCGTTGGAATAGGCGGGCTTGTTTACTTGTGGATCATTTTAAGAGGACATATTCTTAAGGAAGAAGATATTGCCATGCTTCCATTTGGAAGCAAGTTATTATTATTACTGCCAAAAAAAGATTAGGAGAAGATCCATATGGCCAAAAAAATTGTCATTGTTGGACTTGGCGCGGGAGATTTAGACCAGCTCCCTTTAGGAATATATAAAAAACTAACCGAGAGTAAAAACGTCTATTTGCGGACAAAAGTGCATCCAGTTGTTCGCGAATTCGAAAAAGAGGGTGTTCATTTCGAGTCGTTTGACTATATTTATGAGAAACATGACCAATTTGAAGATGTTTATGAGGAGATTTGTACGGTACTGCTTCAACAAGCAGCTGCACAAACAATTATTTATGCAGTGCCCGGTCATCCGCTTGTAGCGGAAAGAACGGTACAGCTTTTGTTAGAAAGAGGAAAAGAACAGGGGATTGATATAGAAATTGGAGGAGGTCAAAGTTTTCTTGATGCCCTCTTTCAAGCTTTAAAAATTGATCCGATTGAAGGATTTCAGCTCCTTGATGGCACATTTTTAAAATGCGGCGACATAAATCTTACTCAGCACGTTATTATTGGCCAGGTGTATGATGCTTTTGTTGCCTCCGAAGTGAAATTAACTTTGATGCAAAAGCTTCCTGATGATTATGAAGTCTATATTGTGACAGCTGCCGGCAGCAAAGAGGAGAGCGTTAGGAAAATCCCGCTTTACGAACTGGACAGGGAAGTGGAGTTAAACAATTTAACATCTGTATACATTCCACCGGTTTCTGATGAAAAGGTGCTTTATAAAGAATTTACAAAGCTTAGAGAAATTATTGCTGAATTAAGAGGACCAAACGGATGTCCATGGGATAAAAAACAGACACATCAATCACTAAAAAAATATCTCATTGAAGAAGCTTATGAATTAATAGAAGCGATTAATCGTGACGATATTGACAATATGATTGAAGAACTTGGCGACGTGCTTTTGCAAGTAATGCTTCATGCGCAAATCGGGGAAGATGAAGGGCTCTTTTCCATCGATGATATCGTAGAATCGATATCTGCAAAAATGGTCAGACGCCACCCTCATGTATTCGGTGATACGGAAGCTTTAAATGTAGAAGCTGTTTTGCAAAATTGGGACCAAATTAAAAAGACTGAAAAAGGTGACAAGCCTTCATCGATGTTAAAAGGGGCAGGAAGCGGTCTGCCGAATTTGCTGCGAGCATTTGCATTACAAAAAGAAGCGGCAAAAGTTGGTTTTGATTGGAAAGAAATTCAGCCTGCTTGGGAGAAAGTAAAAGAGGAATTGGAAGAATTTCAGAGTGAACTCGTAAAACCTGTAAGGAATGAGAATTTGTATAAGGAGTATGGGGATCTGCTTTTTGCTCTTGTAAATATTGCCCGGTTTTGCAATATTGATCCGGAAGAAGCTTTGTTTGAGGCTAATCAAAAATTTATCCGCAGATTTTCTTTTGTTGAGCAGAAAGTAAACGAAAGCGGCAGATCCTTTGATCAGTTTACATTAGAAGAGCTTGATTCGTTTTGGGACGAAGCAAAAAAACAGGGTTTATAACAAAAATAACGGGGGAGAGTGAAATGAATGCGTCTCGATAAATTTTTAAAAGTTTCCCGGATTATAAAACGCCGGACATTAGCAAAAGAAGTTTCAGACCAGGGCAGGATTACGATTAACGGCCAGCAAGCGAAAGCCAGCTCTACAGTTAAAGAGGGAGATGAACTGACCATCCGGTTTGGCCAGAAGATCGTAACTGTAAAAATAGAAAAGCTTCAAGAAACTTCCCGAAAAGAAGAAGCGGCTGAAATGTACTCTGTCATAAAAGAAGAGCGAATACAGGAATCAGAATAAGTAAGGAAAGAGGCTGGCTCATAAGCAAAGTGTCAGACGCCTTCAATACAACATAAATATAAACATAAAAAAATATTCTATATATTGTCATTGTAGGAGGGGTCAGAACCTAATGAGCCAGCTTCTTCTTGTTCTATTTATCCTTCATTTTTCATACACTTGTACAAAGGTTGTACTAAGTGATTGTGAGGGATGATGATGAGTCAATATTACGAAACAAATTCAAGCAAAGGCTCCGTCCAGGAACATGATATCATTATGAGGAGCAGGCGTTTGCTTGATATAACAGGGGTCAAGCAAGTAGAAAGTTTTGATAACGAGGAATTTTTACTGGAGACTGTAATGGGCTTTCTCTCAATACGCGGTCAAAACCTGCAAATGAAAAATCTCGATGTCGATAAAGGAATTGTATCCATTAAAGGTAAAGTGTACGATATTGTTTATTTAGACGAGAATCATGGGGAGAAAGCTAAAGGAATCTTTAGCAAGTTGTTCCGATGACCCTGTCGACACAGTTCATCACGATGCTGGCCATGATTGGCATGGGCAGCTTTTTCGGGGCCGCTTTAGATACGTATAACCGGTTTTTACAGCGAACCCGCCGCAAGAAATGGTTTGTTTTTATTAATGATTTACTGTTTTGGCTGCTGCAGGCCCTTATTATCTTTTACGTCTTGTTTCTTGTTAATAAGGGAGAAATAAGGTTTTTTATTTTTATTGCTCTTTTGTGCGGATTTGCAGCATATCAAAGCTTGGTCAAACAATTGTATTTGCGTCTTTTGGAATTGGCTGTATCCATGTTTGTAGCGACTTATAAGTTTACTATAAAGACAATTCAAATGCTTATCATAAAGCCCCTTCAATCGTTATTTTTACTCGTCATTTCCATAATAGTGATGATTGGAAGGGGGCTTTTTTCCCTTGTGAAATATGTTTTTAAGGCTCTAACATTTATAGTAAAGACCTTATGGTGGCCTTCTCGGGGCTTGCTTTTCTTTTTTTGGAAGCTTATGCCGAAAAACATTAAAAAAATCGTCGAGAAGTTATATAATAAAATGGCAGGAATTATTCACCGTTTAAAGAAAATTGTTATTAGCATTAAAAATAAATGGAAAAACCGTAAAGAGTAGGAGGTTTGCAAACGGTGAGTGCAATAGGAAAACGCAACATTGCCAAAATTGAAACAACGTATTCCCGGAAGCTTGAAATGGCTGACATCTCGGCAGGCAGAAGACGAAAACTGCTGATTAGGCGTCTCACCGTCTTTTTTATCTTTGCAGCAGCTGTGTCATTTGCGATGATCTCAACTCTTATATCCCAAGCCTCCATTCTAGAAGAAAAACAAAAAGAAAAGAGAGCTCTTGAAGAGGAATTATCTGATCTTAAAAAAAGGCAGGTTGTGCTGGAAGAGGAAATTGTTAAATTAAACGATGACGAGTACATTGCAAAACTTGCCAGGAGAGATTATTTCCTATCTGAGAATAATGAAATTATTTTTAACCTGCCAAAAGAAAAAAAAGAAAAATCATCCGCAAAGTAGCATTATTGACACCCTTTTTCGCAATTTTGTATAATATAATATAAGTATGATTTTTTATTTCTTTAAGGAGGAAAATTTTTTTTATGTCAATCGAAGTAGGCAGCAAGTTGCAAGGAAAGGTAACAGGCATCACTAATTTCGGAGCGTTTGTGGAGCTGCCGGAAGGCTCAACAGGTCTTGTTCATATCAGTGAGGTTGCAGATAATTATGTAAAGGATATTAATGACCACTTAAAGGTTGGCGACGAAGTTGAAGTAAAGGTTATTAATGTTGAAAAAGATGGAAAAATCGGCTTATCCATTAAAAAAGCAAAAGAAGGAAGCGAACAGACTAAACCACAACAATCTTATCCGCCTCGCTCACGTCAAGGCGGCCCGCGTCAAGGGAGAACAAACGATAACCGAAATAATAGCCGAGCCGAATCCTTCGAAGCAAAAATGGCTCGTTTCTTAAAGGACAGTGAAGATCGTTTATCGTCTTTAAAGCGCCATACCGAATCAAAACGCGGCGGAAGAGGAGCCAGACGTGGTTAAGCTGACTTGCTGCTTATTCATGATAGATAGCAGGTTTAAAACGGAAGAAACTTGTAAGCAAAAGGCAGGTCTTTTTTAGGCTTGCTTTTTTAAATTGTTTGGATACATAAAAAGAGGCTGTCTCAAAGCCCAAGGGTCTGACCCTTGGGCTTTGAGACAGCCTCTTTCCGCTTTTCTTTATAGCGGCGGAGGGGATCGAACCCCCGACCTCACGGGTATGAACCGTACGCTCTAGCCAGCTGAGCTACGCCGCCATTTTCAAAGACACATCAAATATAATACATAGTTACAAAGTTTGTGTCAAGAAATTATGCAAAGAAAAATGTCGTTTATTAAGCACTTTTAACCTGCAGCAGTAAGAAAGATTATTTATTAGGGATTGAGGGCGCAAAAAATAAAATATTTTAATTTTTCTGTTTTGTTTTCGGGTAAAAAGATGAAAAGAGTCGAACGAATTTCAACTGCTTGTCCGCATTTTGACAAACTTTTAAGAAAGCTTCTTTTATAATAGTCCCCAAATATAAAAATTAGGGGAGTGGAGTCGAGTGCAAAAGGCAGAACGGAATTTTATTGAATCGATAGGAGAAGTGAATTTTGAACGGCCAAAATTGGAGCTGGCAAAGGCCCTGAAAAAATTACAAGCGAAACTGGAATCTTTTTTTATAAAAAAAGGCTACCTTTTGTTGTTGATCGGTTTTTTGCTTGGAAGAGCTTTAATTTTGGCAAAGTTAACTCCATTTAGCCTTCCGTTTTTTGCATCTGTGTATTTTCTAAGAAGAGACAGAGCCCCGCTCGCTTTGATCGGATTAATTGGAGGAGCTGCTACCCTATCATTAAAAGTTGCTGCTGTTACATTCATAGTTGTTTTTCTCTTTCTTTTTTCTTTCCGCATTTCAAAGAAATGGCTGAAAAATGAAATGAAAGCTCTGCCATTTTACGTTTTTTCGATCTTGTTGATTGGAAAAACCGGTGAAAGCTACATTTTTTCCGGACAAGTTACTCTATATGACGGGATGATGTCAGGTATAGACGCAAGCCTTGGTTTTATCCTCACCTTAATTTTTTTGCAAAGTATTCCATTATTAACAATAACCAAACGGCGGCAAACTTTAAAAACAGAAGAAATTGTTTGTCTAATTATAATGCTAGCTTCTGTTATGACAGGAACAATTGGCTGGTCAGTCTATGATTTATCAATCGAACATATTATGTCCAGGTATCTTGTTTTATTATTTTCGTTTGTAGCTGGTGCAACCGTTGGATCAACGGTTGGGGTAGTCACCGGTTTGATTTTCAGTCTTGCCAATGTTTCGAGTTTCTACCATATGAGTCTGCTTGCGTTTGCCGGGCTCTTGGGAGGCCTTCTGAAAGAAGGGAAAAAGATTGGTGCCGCAATCGGCCTTTTTATTGCCACTTTATTAATTGGCATGTATGGCGAAGGCAGCGGAACATTGACAAAAACGTTACTTGAATCAGCTACCGCAGTATTGTTGCTCTTTCTTACACCAACAACTTTAACTTCCAAGCTGGCAATATATATTCCCGGAACACCGGAATACGCAGCGGAACAGCAGCAATATATGAGAAAAATGCGTGATGTTACCGCTCAAAGAGTGGCCCAGTTTTCTAATGTTTTTCAGGCATTATCAAAAAGCTTTTCTTCTTTAGACCAAAAAGAGGTAGATGAAGAAACAGGGGACCGTGAATTTGATTATTTTTTAAGTAATGTTACTGAAAAAACTTGCCAAACATGTTTTAAGAAAGATCATTGCTGGACAAGAAACTTTAATACAACTTATGACTATATGAAAGAAATTATGCATGAGATTGACGAAGGTTCGGGAACCATTCCTCAAAAATTGTCCCGGGAATGGGAGAAGCATTGTACCCGTTCAAAAAAAGTATTGGAAGTTATACAACAGGAATTAACCTATTATCATGCTAACCAGAGGCTGAAAAAGCAGGTTCAAGAGAGCCGTAAATTAGTAGCAGATCAGTTGCTCGGTGTTTCTGAAGTGATGGAGGATTTTGCGAAGGAAATACAAAGAGAAAGAGAAAACCATTATAAACAAGAAGAGCAAATCCTTGAAGCGCTCCAATCATTTGGCATTCAAATTGAACATGTTGAAATTTACAGTCTTGAGCAAGGGAATGTGGATATTGATATGACCATTCCATATTGCCGCGGGCATGGGGAATGTGAAAAACTCATTGCCCCATTGCTTTCGGACATCCTTGGAGAAACGATCATCGTGAATGCTGAAAAATGCTCAACATTTCCGAACGGAGTTTGCCATGTAACGTTTCGGTCAGCGAAAGCTTACACAGTAGAAACAGGGGTAGCCCATGCTGCAAAGGATGGAGGCCTTGTTTCAGGCGACAGCTACTCGACGATCGAATTAGGGTACGGCAAGTACGCGATTGCAATCAGCGACGGAATGGGCAACGGAGAAAGGGCACATTATGAGAGTAAAGAAACACTCCAATTGCTGCAAAAGATTTTGCAATCAGGCATCGAAGAAAAAGTAGCAATAAAATCCGTTAATTCTGTTTTATCGCTCAGAACGACGGATGAAATATTTTCTACTCTTGACTTGGCAATGATCGATTTGCAAAATGCTTCCGCAAAATTTTTGAAAATTGGTTCAGCCCCAAGTTTTATAAAAAGAGGCAGCAAGATTGTAAAAATCTATTCAAGCAATTTGCCAATAGGAATTTTACAGGACTTTGAAGTCGATGTCGTTAGTGAACAGCTTAAAGCAGGAGATCTTTTGATCATGATGAGCGACGGAGTATTTGAAGGCCCTAAACATGTCGAAAACTATGATTTATGGATGAAACGAAAAATCCAAGAATTGCAGACAGACGACCCTCAGCAAATTGCGGACTTAATCTTGGAAGAAGTCATTCGTTCAAGAGCAGGAAATATAATAGACGATATGACAGTGGTTGTAGCAAAAATAAAGCGTAACAATCCAAAATGGGCTGCCATTCCGGTTCAAGGATATAAGAAAAGGGCTTAAACTTATAAATTGCACTGCTCCTCCCTTTTTTATGTATAAATCCCTCCTTTTTCGTCGAAAATGATAACAACTTTTGAAACGGAGGGAGCCTAATGAAAACAGGAACGTTAAGGCAAATCTTACTGATAACGGACGGATGTTCGAATCAGGGCGAAGATCCTGTTGCGATGGCAGCATTAGCCCGGGAACAGGGAATATGCGTAAATGTCATTGGGGTTATGGAGCATGATGTCATTGACGAAAATGGTATGAGGGAAATAGAGAATATCGCTTTATCCGGCGGGGGCGTCAGCCAGGTTGTATATGCCCGGCAGCTTTCACAGACCGTTCAAATGGTTACAAGAAAAGCAATGACACAAACCCTTCAAGGCGTTGTAAATCGCGAGCTTCAACAAATTCTTGGAGGGTCTCAAACAATAGAAGATCTGCCTCCCGAAAAAAGAGGCGAAGTAATGGAAGTGGTAGATGAACTAGGTGAAACAGTTGAATTGGAATTGTTGATTCTTGTCGATACAAGTGCAAGTATGAAACATAAGCTTCCTACTGTAAAAGAGGCATTGCTTGACCTGTCTCTAAGCCTGAATGCCCGTTTGGGAGATAACCGCTTTTCATTATTTATATTTCCCGGGAAAAAGAATGATGTCGAAAAATTGCTGGATTGGACTCCAAAGCTCGGATCATTGACAAGTATTTTCCCTAAGTTAACAACAGGAGGAATCACACCTACTGGACCGGCGATCCGTGAAGCGCTTAGTGCCTTTAATAAAAAACGGTCGTTAAGGAGTTTGCTTTCTCGTGATGATGAACAATTCTTTGAAGAATCGATATAAAGTAGTCCCTGGGACGGTCATTGAAGGAAAATGGCACAGGAATCGATATACGGTTGTAAAAGAATTAGGATATGGCGCAAACGGGATTGTTTTTTTAGCAAAAGCCGGTAATAAACATGTAGCATTAAAGCTGAGTGACAATGGAATGTCAATTATATCCGAGGGAAATGTGTTAAAATCTTTTGCAAAGGTCCAGGGATCTGCCCTTGGGCCTTCTTTACTGGATGTCGATGATTGGGAAACGAAAAGTGGAAAAATCTCTTTTTATGCAATGGAATATATTCATGGACCTGATTTGCTTACATTCATTCAAACGAAAGGGAAAGCTTGGACAAGCATATTAATTCTTCAGCTTCTATCCGATCTGGGGCAATTGCATAAAAATGGATGGGTGTTTGGAGATTTGAAACCCGATAATCTTATTGTGACCGGTCCGCCGCCGAAAATTCGCTGCATAGATGTTGGAGGAACTACGGTTCAAGGAAGGGCCATTAAAGAGTTTACCGAATTTTACGACAGAGGCTATTGGGGACTGGGTACGAGAAAAGCAGATCCTCAATATGATTTATTTGCGGTTGGAATGATTTTCATGAATATAGCCTATCCTAAACGGTTCACAAAAAAAACCGGCGGTCTTCAACAGCTTAAGGCTGCAATTCGGCAACAACAAGAATTACATAAATATGAAGACATCATTTTAAAAGCACTTAAAGGACATTATTTGACTGCAGAGGAAATGCGTAATGATTTGTTGAGGGTGGCAGGAGCCGGAAGGCTAAAACGTGATGATCAACAGCCGGTATCTGCTTCAGGCCGACGGAGTTACCAGAAACAAAACAGCAGGCGTGCTATAAAAAAGCAAAAAAAACGAGGCAGCTTTTTTGAAACGCTTCTAATAGTCTTTGTTATTTCACTGCTTTACATTATATATATATATGGGCAAATTTTTTAAGAATTTCTTTTAAGGATTATGAAACTCTTTCTTAACTGAATTCGTAATAAATGAATATCAATGAAAAAACCAGCCATTTTTGAAATTAAAAATGATAAGCTGATTAAAATTGTATTCTTGCAGAAAATGAGTAATATTCAAATTCCCGGGGTATTTAACTAAAATTTTAAGGAAGAAGACGACATGTTAGAACAAAAAGTTGAAGCCTTTCTTAAAAGGCATAATATGAATCTTGCCAATAAAGATATATTAGTGGGGGTCTCGGGGGGACCGGATTCGCTTGCACTGCTTCATTATTTATGGAGACTTAAAGATGAAAGGAACCTTAATATTGTAGCGGGGCACGTTGATCATATGTTTCGGGGCAATGAATCGTACGAAGATGCATTGTTTGTAAAGGATTTTTGCGAGAAGAGGGGGATCGCTTTTGAAATGTCCAGAATAAATGTACCTGAGTATATTGAAAGATCAGGAAAGAGCCCTCAGGCCGCCGCACGTGACTGCCGCTACAATTTCTTTATAAAGATAATGAAAAAACATGGTCTTCGATTTTTAGCTCTTGGCCACCACGGGGATGATCAGATCGAAACCATCTTAATGAGGCTGACAAGGGGCAGCTCCGGAACTGCAAGGGCCGGAATCTCCTTCCAAAGACCTTTTCATGATGGCAAGATTATTCGCCCTTTTCTCGGAATAAGCCGAAGGGACATCGATGAGTATTGCAAGCGGCATGGTTTGGAGCCGAGATTGGATCCGAGCAATAATAAAAACATTTATGTCAGAAATCGGTTCCGTCATCACGTGCTCCCATTTTTACACTCAGAAAACCCGCAAGTACACGAGCATTTTCAGCGATTTAGCGAGGATTTGGAGCGTGATGAAAAGTATCTGCAGGAATTAACTGTCGAAAAAATGAATAAAGTAATCATTAATAAAGAGCAAGACCGGGTGACGATCGATATTCATGCATTCCGGTCAATGCCGATGCCTTTACAAAGGAGAGGGATTCAAATAATATTATACTATCTTTATAAGGATATACCTGCTTCTCTTTCCGCGGTACATATTGATCACGTATTTTCTTTATTAAGCAGTTCTCATCCTTCCGGAACGCTTGATTTCCCAAATAATCTAACCATTTTACGTTCTTATAATCAATGCCATTTTCAATTTGGGATAGGCCAAAGGAAACATTTTCAGTTTGAGATTGCTGAACCCGGTACAGTTTTACTTCCCAATGGCCGGAAAATTACAATGGAATATACCGACAAAGCTATTATTGATACGGACAAGAATTGTTTTGTTTTTGATGCAAAAGACGTTCAGCTTCCATTAATTATTAGATCGAGGAAAAATGGCGACAGGATGACGTTAAAGGGTATGAAGGGTTCAAAAAAGTTAAAAGATATTTTTATTGATTATAAAATTCCTTTGCCGGAAAGAGATGAGTGGCCGGTAGTGACAGATCAAAAAGGTACTATTCTCTGGCTTCCTGGCCTAAAAAAGTCCAATTTTATATTAAACGAAAATGAAAACAGCATTTACATTAAATTAACATACACAAATCAATGATACTTCTAGGGGGCTCACATTCCATGAAAAACGACATTGAAAAAATTTTAATTACAGAAGAAGAAATTCAAGAAAAAATCAAGGAAATAGCGGCTGAATTAACTGCAGAGTATGACGGCCGCTTTCCGTTAGCAATCGGGGTGCTGAAAGGAGCAATGCCTTTTATGGCAGACCTTCTAAAGCGAATTGATACATATCTTGAAATGGATTTCATGGACGTGTCCAGTTATGGGAACTCCACCGTATCTTCAGGGGAAGTCAAAATTTTGAAGGACTTAGATACTTCTGTTGAAGGACGGGATATTTTAATTATTGAGGATATTATCGACAGCGGTTTAACTCTGAGCTATCTTGTTGAGCTTTTTCGCTACCGGAAAGCAAATTCAATTAAGATCGTTACGCTACTTGACAAGCCTACAGGAAGAAAAGCTGATATTAAAGCGGACTATGTCGGGTTTATTGTTCCGGATGAATTTGTCGTAGGGTACGGATTAGATTATGCCGAAAAATATAGAAACCTTCCATTTATTGGTGTGTTAAAACCAGAAGTATACAGCGATAATGATTAAGTAAAGGAGACGAAGAAAGAACAGATTTCTTATTTGAAATACCGTATTTCTTACGAGTCTAATTCCTTGTACTGGCATGATTTTCTATGATACTATTTTATATAGTTTGTTTACCGTGGGAGGAGGTAAGGGATGAATCGGATCTTCCGTAATACCATCTTTTATTTATTGATATTTTTAGTCATTATTGGCGTTGTTAGCTTCTTTAACGGCAACAACCAGCCGAGAGAACATATATCTTATGATCAATTCATCGAGCATTTGGAAAACGGAGACGTCAAATCTCTTTCAATGCAGCCTGAACGGGGTGTATACGAAGTACGAGGCAAGTTAAAAGGCTATGATGAAGATAAATACTTTTTAACTTATGTTTGGAATAGCGACAATTTGCTCGACCGCATCGATAAGGCAGCTGCGGAAGCAAAAGTTGAGGTAATGCCTGCCAAGGAAACAAGCGGATGGGTAACGTTTTTTACTTCCATCATTCCGTTTATCATCATCTTTATTCTTTTCTTCTTCTTGCTTAACCAGGCACAGGGCGGCGGCAGCCGTGTCATGAACTTCGGAAAAAGCAAAGCGAAGCTTTATAACGAAGATAAGAAAAAGGTGCGTTTTAAAGATGTAGCGGGTGCAGATGAAGAAAAGCAAGAACTTGTTGAAGTTGTTGAATTCTTAAAAGATCCGCGCAAATTTTCAGAACTTGGTGCACGCATTCCGAAAGGCGTTCTTTTAGTGGGCCCTCCGGGTACAGGGAAAACATTGCTTGCACGTGCAGTTGCCGGAGAAGCCGGTGTTCCGTTCTTTTCAATCAGCGGTTCAGACTTCGTTGAAATGTTCGTCGGGGTCGGTGCTTCTCGTGTACGCGATTTATTTGAAACTGCGAAGAAGAATGCCCCGTGTATTATCTTTATTGACGAAATTGATGCAGTTGGCCGCCAGCGCGGAGCGGGACTCGGCGGAGGCCATGATGAACGCGAGCAGACTTTAAACCAATTGCTTGTTGAAATGGATGGATTTGGCGCAAATGAAGGGATTATTATTATCGCTGCAACAAACCGACCGGATATTTTAGATCCTGCCTTGCTTCGTCCGGGGCGTTTTGACCGCCAGATAACAGTTGACCGTCCTGATGTCAAAGGACGTGAAGCGGTTCTTAAAGTTCATGCACGTAATAAGCCTCTTGATGAATCAGTCAACTTAAAGAATATTGCGATGCGGACTCCCGGGTTTTCTGGTGCGGATCTTGAAAACTTGCTCAACGAAGCGGCGTTGGTGGCAGCTCGTCAGAATAAGAAAAAAATTGATATGTCTGACATTGATGAAGCGACTGACCGTGTCATTGCGGGTCCTGCGAAAAAGAGCCGTGTTATTTCAGAAAAAGAACGAAAAATTGTTGCTTTCCACGAAGCCGGTCATACTGTTATCGGTTTGATATTGGATGAAGCTGAAATGGTTCATAAAGTAACGATTGTCCCGCGGGGCCAGGCAGGAGGATATGCGGTGATGCTTCCTAAAGAAGATCGTTATTTCATGACAAAACCCGAATTGCTTGATAAAATTACCGGTCTTTTAGGCGGCCGAGTAGCGGAAGAAATTGTGTTCGGTGAAGTCAGCACTGGTGCACATAATGACTTCCAGCGTGCAACAGGCATTGCGCGAAGAATGGTTACTGAGTTTGGGATGAGTGATAAGCTTGGTCCGCTACAGTTTGGACAATCACAAGGCCAAGTGTTTCTGGGAAGAGATATCCATAGCGAACAAAACTATTCCGATGCGATTGCTTATGAGATTGATTTAGAAATTCAGCGTATTATTAAAGAATGTTATGAGAAAGCAAAAAATGTTTTAACGGAAAACCGTGATAAGCTTGACCTTATAGCAAATACGTTATTAGAAGTGGAAACGCTTGATGCAGAGCAAATCAAACACCTTGTCGAACATGGCAAACTCCCTGATTATTCTGCTGTCCGTGTTAATAAAGCTGCAGACGATGTGAAGGTAAATATTAATATCAAGAAGGACGAACAATTTCCGAATAATGGGAAAGGCGGTATTGAAGAGGAACATAATACCGGCCGTTTATCTGATGATGCGGGAAAAAACGATGAAGATCGCCGGGATTTTTAAGAAATTTATAATCCTTTGTGGAAATGGACAATAATTAAAGGGCTGACTCATAAAGGTCTGACTCCCTCCAATAATGACAATAATATAGAAGGGTTTTTTACTGTTTGTCTATATATTGTATTGGAGGGGTCTGAGCCATTGATATGAGGCAGCCCCTTTTTTTGCCAATAATTTAAACTTTTTTCAGTTTTTTCGATTGCACGAATTACTATGGATTGTGTTATGATATGTTGGCAGTGTGACACAATCATTAATTCTTAAAGTGGTGAGTTCGTTGATTTTTGTATTTGATGTAGGAAACACAAATATTGTATTGGGAGTATACGATGGAGATAAATTAGAACACCATTGGCGGATAGAGACAGACCGATATAAAACAGAAGATGAATATGGAATGATCATAAAAAAGTTATTTGAGCATGAAAACCTTTCGTTTTCACAAATTAACGGTATTATCATATCTTCTGTTGTGCCGCCGATTATGTTCGCTCTTGAAACAATGTGTCAAAAATATTTTCATATTAAACCGCTTATTGTAGGACCGGGAATCAAAACGGGCTTAAATATTAAATATGAAAACCCCCGTGAAGTTGGAGCGGACCGAATTGTCAACGCGGTAGCCGCCATTCATGAATATGGAAGTCCGTTAATAATTGCTGATTTTGGAACGGCCACAACATATTGTTATATTAATGAGAAAAAGCAATATATGGGTGGTGCGATCGCCCCCGGGATTAACATTTCGACAGAAGCTCTTTATTCAAGAGCAGCAAAACTTCCCAGAATTGAAATTGCCCGCCCTGATAACATTATTGGGAAAAATACAGTTGCCGCTATGCAGGCGGGTATTTTATACGGGTATGTCGGCCAGGTAGAGGGTATTGTAAAAAGAATGAAAGCTCAAAGTAAACAAAACCCGACCGTTATTGCTACAGGAGGTCTTGCTTCTCTAATAGCAGCGGAATCGGACGTGATTGATATTGTTGATCCGTTTTTAACCCTTAAAGGGCTGCAGCTAATTTATAAAAGAAATATGGGCGAATAGTCAAACAATGAGAAAGGAGTATTTCCATGAATGATTATTTAGTTAAGGCTTTGGCGTTTAACGGTAAGATAAGAGCATATGCCGTTAGAAGTACAGAAACGGTCGGAGAGGCACAAAGACGACACGGAACATGGCCGACTGCATCTGCAGCATTAGGGAGAGCGATAACAGCAGGTGCGATGATGGGGGCCATGTTAAAAGGAGAAGAAAAGCTTACGATAAAAATTGAGGGAGGCGGACCAATCGGAGCTATTTTAGTGGACAGTAATGCCAAGGGAGAGGTGCGCGGTTATGTAATGAATCCCCATGTCCATTTTGATTTAAATGAATATGGGAAGCTTGATGTTAGAAGAGCTGTCGGAACGGAAGGAACTCTTACTGTTGTTAAAGATATTGGAATTCGCGATTATTTTACTGGACAAGTTCCAATTGTTTCCGGAGAATTAGGAGAAGATTTTACGTATTACTTTGCTTCATCAGAACAAGTCCCTTCTTCTGTTGGGGTTGGCGTGCTTGTCAATCCGGATAATTCCATTTTAGCTTCAGGCGGGTTTATTTTGCAGCTTATGCCAGGCACAGACGATCAAATTATTACAAAGATTGAAAATCGGTTAAAAGAAATTCCTCCAGTATCAAAGCTGATTGAAAAAGGCTTAACACCTGAAGAGTTATTGAACGAGCTTGTAGGAGAAGAAAATGTAAAAATACTGGAAACCTTGCCTGTTTCTTTTACATGTAATTGTTCGAAAGAGAGATTTGGAAATGCGATTATTAGCCTTGGGCAAGAAGAAATTACCGATATGATTGAAAATGAAGGCAAAGCTGAAGCGCAATGCCATTTTTGTAATAATATTTATGTTTATTCGAAAGAGGAATTAAAAGAACTGAGGGAAGAAGCGAAATAACCAATAATTATGGGGGAACAAAGGTTGGGGAAGAATCAATTTTGGATGATTATTGCCGCTTTAGTTGCGCTAAATTGTTTTACGGTCATTTTCTTTTTATCCAAAACAGAGTGGGCTTCCGGCGATGGAGAAACGGTTGCAACAGTAGGAAACGAATCTATTTCAAAGCAAGAGTGGATCAATGAATTGGAAACAAGGTACGGAAAAGATACATTAAGGGATCTTGTAGACCAAAAAGTGGTTGAACAGATGGCTGAAAAGTACCACATTAAAGTTTCGGAACAGGATGTCAACCGGGAATTAATGATGATGAAATCCCTTTATGGAACATATGGCAAACAAGAGGGAAGCGAAGAAAAGTGGAAGCAGCAAATCAAACACAGCCTTTTGCTTGAGGAGCTGTTGACAAGGGACGCGGTGATTGAAGAAGAAGAACTGAAATCCTATTACAAGCAAAACAAAAAATTATTTGATATCCCGGATTCTTATCATATATCACAAATTGCCACAAAATCGAAAAAGGATGCTGAACAAACTTTGCAGGAATTAGAACAAGGTTCAAGCTTTCAGGCACTGGCAATGGAGCGGTCCATTGATGAATTTACAGCAAACCAAGGTGGCGACCTTGGATTTGTAAGTGAAGAAGATGATCGAGTTCCTGCATCGGTATTTAACAAAATAAAAGAGCTGAAACAGGGAAAATGGAGCGAACCGATTGAAACAGAAAACGGCTATACAATTTTATTTCTTCATGAAAAGGTGCCGGGGAAGAAATATTCCTATAAAGAAGTAAAAGATCAAATTCGCCGCCAAATTGCTTTAGAGCAAATGGATATTCCTATTTCTGCCCAAACGTTTTGGGAGGAAGCAAAGGTTGATTGGCTATATGGCAAGGGAGAAAAAAATGATTGACACGGAACAAATTGATTGGTAAATTTTAATAAAACCAATAAAATTACTCGGATTAAGGAGTGGAGAAAATGGTTCGTGTAGCAAATTCCATTGCAGAACTTGTAGGACAAACACCAGTTGTCAAATTAAATCGTTTAACAGATGAAAACAGTGCAGAAGTATACTTAAAACTTGAATATTTTAATCCCGGAAGCAGTGTAAAAGACCGGATTGCATTAGCGATGATCGAGGCTGCAGAAGAAAAAGGAGTATTGAAGCCGGGGGATACAATCATAGAACCTACAAGCGGAAATACCGGAATTGGACTGGCAATGATCGCGGCTGCAAAAGGATATAAAACGGTAATCGTAATGCCGGAAACAATGAGTTTGGAGCGCCGCAATCTATTGCGTGCTTATGGTGCCGAATTAGTGTTGACTCCGGGGCCGGATGGCATGAAAGGAGCAATAAAAAAAGCGGAAGAACTCGTTAAAGAACATGGCTACTTTATGCCACAGCAATTCAAAAACGAAGCGAATCCGGAAATACACCGGAAAACAACCGGAAAAGAAATCGTTGAACAAATGGGCGATCAGCTTGATGCGTTCGTAGCCGGAATCGGAACCGGCGGAACGATTACAGGCGCAGGCCAGGTTCTTCGCGATAAATACCCGGACATTAAAATTTATGCAGTTGAACCGGCGGATTCTCCTGTATTATCGGGAGGAAAACCGGGGCCGCATAAAATTCAGGGAATTGGAGCAGGATTTGTTCCGGATATCCTTAATACGGAAATTTATGATCAAGTTATTCAAGTTACAAATGATGATGCATTTGAATATGCAAGGCGTGCGGCGAAAGAAGAAGGTATACTGGGTGGAATTTCCTCAGGAGCAGCCATCTATGCTGCACTAAAAGTGGCGAAAGAGCTTGGAAAAGGAAAGAAAGTGTTAGCAATTATTCCGAGCAACGGGGAGCGCTACTTGAGCACACCTTTATACCAATTTGAATAAGTTTATGAGGCATTGGCAGACAGCCATGCCTCTTTTTTATGATAAAAAACTTATAAAGTACATTCTTGATCATGTATGATAGGAAAAGAGAAATCTTTTAGGGGGTACTTATTTCAGTGAAGCAGCTTAAGATCTATAGTAAAAAGATTCCTTACTCTCACTCCCGTTTTTTTAAGCAATATTGTTTATTATCAAAAGAACAATCTCATCATGTTTTTCTGGAAAGCGGAAGAGGGGGTCGATATAGTATTACGGGAATCCAGCCAGAAGTCATAATGGAAGGGAAAGGCTCCCAGCTTAAAATCATCAGCAAAGAAAAGAAAGATATCCTTACCGGAAATCCCCTTCATCTTCTAAAAAATTGGTTGAAGAACTTTAAAGTTGAAAAACGAGCGGATCTCCCGGATTTTCAGGGCGGAGCAATCGGATACATAAGCTATGATTACGGCCGTCATATTGAACAGATGCCAAATATTTCCAGGGAAGATTTGCTGATACCGGACATTTATTTTTTATTGTTTAAAGAATGGTTTGTATTTGACCATGAGGAAAAAGTTTTGTGGCTCTTGTTTTTATATGAAGAAAAAGAAAGGAAGAAGGCTGAAGAATCGGCAAAATACTGGGAACAGCAATGGCTTCAGCCGCAAGAAGAGGTCTCGGAAACAGTTGGCAAAAAATATGCTGAAAAGCTTGAGGTATCATTAACCGAAAGAGAATTTATAGAAGCAGTAGAGAAGGTGAGGCAATATATTGCCCGGGGTGATGTTTTTCAAGTGAATTTGTCGGTTCGTCAGTCGAAACCAATCGACATCCCTGCCTTAAGTGTTTATAAACAGCTGCGAGCCTTGAATCCATCGCCTTATATGGGATATTTTCACGTCCCTGAATTTCAGTTAGTAAGCGGCTCGCCGGAACTTTTAGTGAAAAAGAAAGGGAGAAAAGTAAGCACCCGGCCGATCGCCGGAACGCGATCCAGGGGAAAAGACGATAAAGAAGATCTAAAACTTGCAAATGAACTGATCGAAAATGAAAAAGAACGGGCCGAACACGTCATGCTCGTTGATCTGGAAAGAAATGATTTAGGAAGAGTGTGCAAGTACGGAACCGTCGAAGTGAACGAATTTATGGTTATTGAAAAATATTCGCATGTCATGCACATAGTTTCAAACGTAAGGGGTGAGCTTGCAGATCATAAGGATGGGTTCGATTTGATTGATGCGGTATTTCCCGGCGGCACGATTACAGGAGCCCCGAAAGTGCGGACAATGGAAATTATTGAAGAGTTAGAGCCTGTACGAAGAGGCCCTTATACAGGGTCCCTTGGCTGGATCGGCTTTAATGGAGATCTTGAGTTAAACATTATTATCAGGACCATGCTTGTCAAAGAAGGAATGGCACATGTTCAGTCGGGTGCAGGGATTGTCATTGATTCAAACCCGAAGTATGAGTATAATGAATCGTTAAAAAAAGCGCTTGCCCTTTGGAAAGCAAAAGAGCAGGCAGAAGCGGCAAAAGGTGAGACAGATGATTTTTATGATTGATAATTATGATTCGTTTACCTACAATCTTGTGCAATATTTAGGAGAATTAGGCCAGGATTTACTTGTTAAGCGAAATGATCAAGTCACGGTCGATGAAATTGTACAATTAAGTCCGAAATATATCATGATTTCACCGGGTCCGTGCAGCCCGAACGAAGCGGGAATCAGCATGGAAGCGATTCGTTATTTTGCCGGCAAGGTGCCGGTTTTTGGCGTCTGCCTCGGGCATCAGTCGATTGCACAAGTTTTTCATGGTGAGGTAGTCCAAGCTGAACGTTTCATGCACGGAAAAACATCACTTATTTTTCATGATGGAAAAACAATTTTTAATGATTTGCCAAATCCATTTCCTGCAACGAGATATCATTCATTAATTGTAAAGAGAGAAACTCTTCCTGACTGCCTTGAGGTTTCCGCGTGGACGGAAGAAGGGGAGATTATGGCTTTAAGGCACAAATATTTGCCGGTTGAAGGTGTCCAATTTCATCCTGAATCGATTATGACAGCGGCCGGGAAACAGCTTTTAAGGAATTTCGTAGAATACTATCATGCAAATCAACAAACAAGTACATTAAAAAGTACAGGAAGGTCATAACGATGTACATTTATATAAATGGAAAACTTGTGGAGGAGAATGAGGCAGCGATCTCGCCATTTGACCACGGGTTTTTGTACGGGCTCGGATTATTTGAAACTTTTCGCATCTATGACGGGCATCCTTTTTTGCTCGATGATCACCTCGAGCGCCTAAACAGCGGTTTAAAAACACTAAACATATGTGCGGAGTTTAATCGGAGCGAAGTGGCAGAGATATTAACATGCTTAATGAAAAAGAATGGCTGGAAAAACGCATACATAAGGCTTAATGTTTCAGCGGGCGCAGGAGAGGTTGGTTTGCAGACAGACCCGTATGAAAGCCCTAATGTGATCATTTTTTCAAAGCCCCTTCCAACAGCGGGGGAACTAGTCGAGAAAGAAATTTCCATTTTAAATATTAAAAGAAATACGCCTGAGTCCGATATCCGATTAAAATCACACCATTTCCTTAACAATTTTTTAGCAAAGCGCGAAATAGGCAGCAATCCTCGCCGTGAAGGGATTTTTCTAACAGAAGAAGGATTTTTGGCTGAAGGAATTGTCTCTAATATTTTCTGGGTGAAGGGAAAAACGCTGTACACCCCGTCTGTCAAAACGGGGATTTTAAATGGAGTCACCAGACAGTTTGTCATGAAGCTCGCAGAAAAGCGTGGATATGAAGTACAGGAAGGTTTTTATAAACCGAAAGATGCCGAAAGTGCGGAAGAAATCTTTTTGACAAATTCGATTCAGGAAGTCGTTCCGGTTTCGAACTTTCAAAATAAGCAAATGGCAGGGCTGGAAGGGAAAACAGTCCGGCTGCTGCATCGTGAACTCCGTAAGTACTGTATGACTTTATGGAGCAGAAACGAAATCGTTTAGGAGGAAAAAAAGTGGCATTTAAACAAATCATTCAAGCCGGCCCTTACAGGCTGGATTATGAAAAAAAAACAATTATCATGGGGATTTTAAACGTAACACCAGATTCTTTTTCGGATGGAGGTAAATACAACCGACTGGAATCAGCTGTCGAACGTGCGTTTGAAATGGTCGAGAATGGCGCGGATATTATTGATATCGGGGGAGAATCAACACGCCCCGGGCATGAGCCCGTACCGTTGGAAGTGGAGTTGGAGAGGGTTATTCCTGTGATCGAAGCGGTTGCTTCAAAAGTAAATGTGCCGATTTCAATCGATACTTATAAAGCGGAAGTGGCTAGGCAAGCAATTAAGGCAGGTGCCCATATTATTAATGATGTATGGGGTGCAAAAGCAGATCCGGAAATGGCTGCGGTTGCGGCTGATTTTCAAGTTCCAATTATCCTCATGCACAATCGAAACAACCGGGATTACAGCGTCTTTTTCCGTGATGTGATCAATGATTTGTATGAGAGCATTACGTTAGTCAAAAATGCCGGAGTGCAAGATGATATGATTATTTTAGATCCAGGCATCGGGTTTGCAAAAGATTTGACGCTAAACATTGAAATGATGAGAAATTTGGACAAATTAGTTGCACTAGGGTTTCCGGTACTTTTAGGAACATCGCGAAAATCGATGATTGGCCACGTATTGGATCTGCCGGTAACGGAACGGGTGGAAGGCACAGCAGCGACAGTCTGCTACGGGATTCAGAAAGGCTGCCAGATCATTCGCGTTCATGATGTGAAAGAAATGAGTAGGGTTGCCAAAATGATGGATGCCCTTATTGGAAAGGGGGAAATTTGATGGACAAAATCATGTTAAATCAAATGACATTCTATGGCTATCATGGAGTTTTTCTGGAAGAAACAAAACTCGGCCAGCGCTTCATTGTTGATTTGACAGTTGAACATGATCTGAAAAAAGCGGGAGAGAGTGATAACCTGGAAGACTCGGTCAACTATGGAGACTTATATGAAGTCTGCCGGGAAGTGGTTGAAGGAAAACCATATAAGCTCGTGGAAGCAGTTGCAGAAAAAATCGCTTCGAAAATCCTTCATGATTTTGAAACGATTGAATCATGCACGGTAAAAGTGACAAAACCGGACCCGCCGATTCCCGGCCATTATGAATCTGTGGCAGTAGAGATTACAAGGAGAAGATAATTAGTGGAAAATAGTGCATTTATCGCTCTTGGTTCGAATATCGGGGACCGGTACGCGTATTTAAAAAAAGCTGTTTTAGAACTAGACAGCTTTGAAGAAATCAAAGTAGTAAGAACTTCTTCCATTTATGAAACTGATCCGGTCGGCTATGAAGACCAGAATAAATTTTTGAATATGGTAATTAAAGTAAATACATCTTTAGGACCCTTTGAATTATTGGATATTTGTCTTGACGTCGAACAAAAATTTGGAAGGAAAAGGGAAAAAAAGTGGGGTCCGCGGACGATAGATCTTGACATTCTTTTATATAATAACGAAAATATTGAAACAGAGAAACTAAAAGTTCCTCATCCTCGGATGAAAGAAAGAGCATTTGTCATGATTCCTTTTATGGAAATCAGAAACAGCATGCTTCCGGTGATGAAGAAGCCTTTTGATCCTTTTCTAGAAACAATCGCTAATAAAGAAGGAGTTCGAATATGGAAGCAGAAAAATGGGGGAGACGTATTCGCGCTTTTCGAAAATTAAAGGGTTATACACAAGAAGGTTTTGCCAAGGAGCTTGGTGTTTCCGTTTCCATATTAGGAGAAGTGGAAAGAGGAAACCGAATGCCTTCAAAGGATTTCCTCAAGGAAGTTGCTGCTTTGTTAAATATTCATATAGACGAATTAATTCCGCCTGAGGAAAATGATATAGAATCGTCACCTTAGTATAAAAGGAGGTACAACATGCTGAAAATCGGCGACATCAAGATGAAAAACCCGGTTGTGCTTGCGCCAATGGCTGGTGTGTGCAACTCTGCGTTCCGCCTGACTGTAAAAGAGTTTGGAGCGGGGCTTGTATACGCGGAAATGGTAAGTGACAAAGGGATCGTTTACAAGAACGAAAAAACATTGGATATGCTTTATATCGATGAACGAGAAAAACCGTTGAGCCTGCAAATTTTTGGCGGAGAAAAAGAGTCATTGGTTGAAGCTGCAAAGTTTGTTGATAAAAACACGAATGCCGATATTATTGATATCAATATGGGCTGTCCGGTACCGAAAATTACAAAAGTTGATGCCGGAGCTAAGTGGCTGCTGGATCCGAATAAAATTTATGATATGGTTGCAGCAGTAGTCGATGCAGTAGAAAAACCAGTCACTGTAAAAATGCGCATAGGCTGGGATGAAGAACATATTTATGCAGTTCAAAATGCGCAGGCCGTTGAACGTGCCGGCGGAAAAGCGGTAGCCGTTCATGGACGCACTCGTTATCAAATGTATGAAGGGAAGGCAAACTGGGATATCATCCGTGAAGTAAAACAATCTGTTAACATTCCGGTTATCGGAAACGGTGATGTAGAGACTCCGCAAGATGCAAAGCGGATGCTTGATGAAACCGGAGTGGACGGTGTTATGATCGGCCGTGCGGCACTCGGTAATCCATGGATGATATACCGCACAGTTAAATATCTTGAGACAGGTGAACTGATCGGAGAGCCGTCAGTACGTGAAAAAATTGATGTGTGCATTTTGCATTTAGACCGCTTAATTGCATTGAAAAATGAAAACATTGCTGTTCGTGAAATGAGAAAGCATGCCGCATGGTATCTTAAAGGAATCCGAGGTAATGCAAAGGTTCGGAATGCAATTAATGAATGCAATACACGGGATGAACTTGTTTCGTTATTAACGAATCTCGTCGAAGAAGTTGAACAAAAAGAACAAAATCAATCACAAGCAGTATAAGATTTGACATAACTAGGCTCATTATCTATAATACTTTTGTTAATGGTTAGAAGCTGCCAGTGGATGAACTGGCAGTTTTTATTCTATTTATTACATTTATGATGTCTGATTTTTAAAGATTGTGTAAAATAATAAAGCATGCATTCCGAATTCAACTATTACCATGCTTAACATAAAGATTTATATTGGAGTTGATTAATTGTGAGTCATGAAGAATTAAATGACCAATTAAAGGTTAGAAGAGACAAAATGAACGAACTTCGCCAAAAAGGTTATGATCCGTTCGGTAAACGATTTGAAAGAACTCACCATACGCAGGAACTGATCAATACATATGGAGATCTTGATAAAGATGAAATTGAAGAAAAGAATGTTTCTGTAAAGATTGCCGGCCGCATCATGACTAAGCGCGGAAAAGGGAAAGCCGGGTTTGCCCATATTCAAGACTTAACCGGCCAAATTCAAATTTACGTCCGCCTTGATGCTGTTGGTGAAGAGCAATATGAAATTTTTAATTCTGCTGATCTCGGTGATATTGTAGGGGTAACAGGTACACTTTTTAAAACAAAGGTTGGCGAACTTTCCGTAAAAGTAGAATCATTCATTCTATTAACAAAATCTCTTCGTCCGCTGCCGGAAAAATTCCACGGATTAAAAGACGTGGAGCAGCGTTATCGCCAACGTTATTTAGACTTAATTATGAACAGCGAAAGCAAGGACACATTTATTACCCGAAGCCGGATTATCCAATCCATGCGCCGTTATTTAGATGACCACGGCTATTTGGAAGTGGAAACGCCAATGATGCACGCGATTGCAGGGGGAGCTTCTGCCCGTCCGTTTATCACCCATCATAATGCTCTTGATATGCCCTTATATATGCGTATTGCCATCGAACTTCATCTAAAACGTTTAATTGTTGGCGGTCTTGAAAAAGTATATGAAATTGGCCGTGTATTCCGAAATGAAGGGGTATCAACCCGCCATAATCCCGAATTCACAATGATTGAACTTTATGAAGCGTATGCTGATTATCGTGACATTATGAAACTAACCGAAAACTTAATTGCTCATATTGCGCAGGAAGTGCTTGGAACGACAACCATCCAATATGGCGATCATGAAGTGGAACTAAAACCGGAATGGAAACGACTTCACATGGCCGATGCAATTAAAGAGCATACTGGTGTAGACTTCTGGAAAGAGATGAGCACTCAAGAAGCCCGTGCGCTTGCCAAAGAGCACAATGTTGAAATTAATGATAATATGCTGTTTGGCCATATTGTTAATGAATTTTTTGAGCAAAAAGTAGAAGAAAATTTGATTCAGCCAACATTTATTTACGGACACCCGGTTGAAATTTCACCATTGGCTAAAAAGAATGAAGAAGACCCTCGCTTCACAGACCGTTTTGAATTATTTATTGTCGGTCGTGAGCATGCAAATGCGTTTACTGAATTAAATGATCCAATTGATCAGCGTGAACGGTTCGAAGCTCAGCTTAAAGAACGGGAGCAGGGAAATGATGAAGCCCACATGATGGACGATGATTTCGTTGAAGCACTTGAATATGGAATGCCGCCAACAGGCGGTTTAGGAATCGGGATTGACAGGCTTGTCATGCTGTTGACAAATTCCCCATCCATTCGGGATGTTCTTTTATTCCCGCTCATGCGCCATCGTTAATTTTCAAGCCGAAAAGAGGCTGGCTCATATGGGTCTTATTCCCTCTGATAAAGACAATATATAGAATGGTTTTATTAGTGTTTATCTATATATTGTATTGGAGGGGTACCGGCCCTTTGCTTATGAGCCAGCCTTTTTTATATGGGAGTTAGTTCGCAAATATTGATTATAATTAAGGGATTAGCGGAAATATTTTTTCTTTGGCTATCGCACAAAAAGTATATTTAAATGTATTGCAACAAATAAATAATGGTGCTATATTATTATCTGTTGCTGCAAGAAAGCAATAAAAAAATCGAAAAAAGTATTGACACAAGGTTTAGCGCCTAGTAAAATAGAAAAGTCGCTTCTGAGCGGCGAATAAGAATTGTTCTTTGAAAACTGAACAAACAAAAGCGTCAACGTTAATTCTATTATTTTTGAGCTTATCTTACTCTTTTTTGGAGAGTTTGATCCTGGCTCAGGACGAACGCTGGCGGCGTGCCTAATACATGCAAGTCGAGCGGACTGATGGGAGCTTGCTTCCTGAAGTCAGCGGCGGACGGGTGAGTAACACGTGGGCAACCTGCCTGCAAGACCGGGATAACTTCGGGAAACCGGAGCTAATACCGGATAATCCTCTTTCCCGCATGGGAAAGAGCTGAAAGATGGCTTCGGCTATCACTTGCAGATGGGCCCGCGGCGCATTAGCTGGTTGGTGAGGTAACGGCTCACCAAGGCGACGATGCGTAGCCGACCTGAGAGGGTGATCGGCCACACTGGGACTGAGACACGGCCCAGACTCCTACGGGAGGCAGCAGTAGGGAATCTTCCGCAATGGACGAAAGTCTGACGGAGCAACGCCGCGTGAGCGAAGAAGGCCTTCGGGTCGTAAAGCTCTGTTGTCAGGGAAGAACAAGTACCGTTCGAATAGGGCGGTGCCTTGACGGTACCTGACCAGAAAGCCACGGCTAACTACGTGCCAGCAGCCGCGGTAATACGTAGGTGGCAAGCGTTGTCCGGAATTATTGGGCGTAAAGCGCGCGCAGGCGGTTCCTTAAGTCTGATGTGAAAGCCCACGGCTCAACCGTGGAGGGTCATTGGAAACTGGGGAACTTGAGTGCAGAAGAGGAGAGCGGAATTCCACGTGTAGCGGTGAAATGCGTAGAGATGTGGAGGAACACCAGTGGCGAAGGCGGCTCTCTGGTCTGTAACTGACGCTGAGGCGCGAAAGCGTGGGGAGCAAACAGGATTAGATACCCTGGTAGTCCACGCCGTAAACGATGAGTGCTAAGTGTTAGAGGGTTTCCGCCCTTTAGTGCTGCAGCTAACGCATTAAGCACTCCGCCTGGGGAGTACGGCCGCAAGGCTGAAACTCAAAGGAATTGACGGGGGCCCGCACAAGCGGTGGAGCATGTGGTTTAATTCGAAGCAACGCGAAGAACCTTACCAGGTCTTGACATCCTCTGACAATCCTGGAGACAGGACGTTCCCCTTCGGGGGACAGAGTGACAGGTGGTGCATGGTTGTCGTCAGCTCGTGTCGTGAGATGTTGGGTTAAGTCCCGCAACGAGCGCAACCCTTGACCTTAGTTGCCAGCATTCAGTTGGGCACTCTAAGGTGACTGCCGGTGACAAACCGGAGGAAGGTGGGGATGACGTCAAATCATCATGCCCCTTATGACCTGGGCTACACACGTGCTACAATGGATGGTACAAAGGGCTGCTAAGCCGCGAGGCCTGAGCCAATCCCAAAAAACCATTCTCAGTTCGGATTGCAGGCTGCAACTCGCCTGCATGAAGCCGGAATCGCTAGTAATCGCGGATCAGCATGCCGCGGTGAATACGTTCCCGGGCCTTGTACACACCGCCCGTCACACCACGAGAGTTTGTAACACCCGAAGTCGGTGAGGTAACCTTTAAGGAGCCAGCCGCCTAAGGTGGGACAGATGATTGGGGTGAAGTCGTAACAAGGTAGCCGTATCGGAAGGTGCGGCTGGATCACCTCCTTTCTAAGGATTTTAAACATGAAGTTGAGCGCTTTTGTTTGTTTAGTTTTGAGGGAGCAATTCCTCAGAACTTCGTTCTTTGAAAACTAGATAATCGTATTGAAGAAGGCAAAAGAAGAACCGAGTATCGCCATTTTAGGTTTCAAACCTTTTAGGTTAAGTTAGAAAGGGCGCACGGTGGATGCCTTGGCACTAGGAGCCGATGAAGGACGGGACTAACACCGATATGCTTCGGGGAGCTGTAAGTAAGCATTGATCCGGAGATTTCCGAATGGGGAAACCCCCTATCCGTAATGGGATAGGATCCTAACCTGAATCCATAGGGTTAGGAGGGCAGACCCGGGGAACTGAAACATCTAAGTACCCGGAGGAAGAGAAAGCAAACGCGATTCCCTGAGTAGCGGCGAGCGAAACGGGAACAGCCCAAACCAAGAGGCTTGCCTCTTGGGGTTGTAGGACACTCTGTATGGAGTTACAAAGGAACGGAGTAGACGAAGAGGTCTGGAAAGGCCCGTCAGAGAAGGTAACAACCCTGTAGTTGAAACTTCGTTCCCTCCTCGAGTGGATCCTGAGTACGGCGGGACACGTGAAATCCCGTCGGAAGCAGGGAGGACCATCTCCCAAGGCTAAATACTCCCTAGTGACCGATAGTGAACCAGTACCGTGAGGGAAAGGTGAAAAGCACCCCGGGAGGGGAGTGAAAGAGAACCTGAAACCGTGTGCCTACAAGTAGTCAGAGCCCGTTAATGGGTGATGGCGTGCCTTTTGTAGAATGAACCGGCGAGTTACGGTCGCATGCGAGGTTAAGTTGAAAAGACGGAGCCGCAGCGAAAGCGAGTCTGAACAGGGCGAATGAGTATGCGGCCGTAGACCCGAAACCAGGTGATCTACCCATGTCCAGGGTGAAGTCCAGGTAACACTGGATGGAGGCCCGAACCCACGCACGTTGAAAAGTGCGGGGATGAGGTGTGGGTAGCGGAGAAATTCCAATCGAACTTGGAGATAGCTGGTTCTCTCCGAAATAGCTTTAGGGCTAGCCTCAAGTGCAAGAGTCTTGGAGGTAGAGCACTGTTTGGACTAGGGGCCCTCATCGGGTTACCGAATTCAGACAAACTCCGAATGCCAAAGACTTATCCTTGGGAGTCAGACTGCGAGTGATAAGATCCGCAGTCAAAAGGGAAACAGCCCAGACCGCCAGCTAAGGTCCCAAAGTATACGTTAAGTGGAAAAGGATGTGGAGTTGCTTAGACAACCAGGATGTTGGCTTAGAAGCAGCCACCATTTAAAGAGTGCGTAATAGCTCACTGGTCGAGTGACTCTGCGCCGAAAATGTACCGGGGCTAAACGTATCACCGAAGCTGTGGGTGGACACCGTCGGTGTCCGCGGTAGGAGAGCGTTCTAAGGGCGTTGAAGCCAGACCGGAAGGACTGGTGGAGCGCTTAGAAGTGAGAATGCCGGTATGAGTAGCGAAAGATGGGTGAGAATCCCATCCACCGAATGCCTAAGGTTTCCTGAGGAAGGCTCGTCCGCTCAGGGTTAGTCGGGACCTAAGCCGAGGCCGAAAGGCGTAGGCGATGGACAACAGGTTGATATTCCTGTACCACCTCTTTTCCGTTTGAGCGATGGGGGGACGCAGGAGGATAGGGCAAGCGCGCTGCTGGATTAGCGCGTCCAAGCAGTTAGGCCGCTGACGAGGCAAATCCCGTCAGCATCAGGCGGAGCTGTGACGGCGAGGGAAATATAGTACCGAAGTTCCTGATTCCACACTGCCAAGAAAAGCCTCTAGCGATGGAAAAGGTGCCCGTACCGCAAACCGACACAGGTAGGCGAGGAGAGAATCCTAAGGTGAGCGAGAGAACTCTCGTTAAGGAACTCGGCAAAATGACCCCGTAACTTCGGGAGAAGGGGTGCTTTTCTGGGTGCATAGCCCGGAAAAGCCGCAGTGAATAGGCCCAGGCGACTGTTTAGCAAAAACACAGGTCTCTGCGAAGCCGCAAGGCGAAGTATAGGGGCTGACGCCTGCCCGGTGCTGGAAGGTTAAGAGGAGGGGTTAGCTTACGCGAAGCTCTGAATCGAAGCCCCAGTAAACGGCGGCCGTAACTATAACGGTCCTAAGGTAGCGAAATTCCTTGTCGGGTAAGTTCCGACCCGCACGAAAGGCGTAACGATCTGGGCACTGTCTCAACGAGAGACTCGGTGAAATTATAGTACCTGTGAAGATGCAGGTTACCCGCGACAGGACGGAAAGACCCCGTGGAGCTTTACTGCAGCCTGATATTGAATTTTGGTACAGCTTGTACAGGATAGGTAGGAGCCTGAGAAGCCGGAGCGCCAGCTTCGGTGGAGGCGCCGGTGGGATACTACCCTGGCTGTATTGAAATTCTAACCCGCGCCCCTGATCGGGGCGGGAGACAGTGTCAGGCGGGCAGTTTGACTGGGGCGGTCGCCTCCTAAAAAGTAACGGAGGCGCCCAAAGGTTCCCTCAGAATGGTTGGAAATCATTCGCAGAGTGTAAAGGCATAAGGGAGCTTGACTGCGAGACCTACAAGTCGAGCAGGGACGAAAGTCGGGCTTAGTGATCCGGTGGTTCCGCATGGAAGGGCCATCGCTCAACGGATAAAAGCTACCCCGGGGATAACAGGCTTATCTCCCCCAAGAGTCCACATCGACGGGGAGGTTTGGCACCTCGATGTCGGCTCATCGCATCCTGGGGCTGTAGTCGGTCCCAAGGGTTGGGCTGTTCGCCCATTAAAGCGGTACGCGAGCTGGGTTCAGAACGTCGTGAGACAGTTCGGTCCCTATCCGTCGCGGGCGCAGGAAATTTGAGAGGAGCTGTCCTTAGTACGAGAGGACCGGGATGGACGCACCGCTGGTGTACCAGTTGTCTTGCCAAAGGCATCGCTGGGTAGCTATGTGCGGAAGGGATAAGTGCTGAAAGCATCTAAGCATGAAGCCCCCCTCGAGATGAGATTTCCCATAGCGTCAAGCTAGTAAGATCCCTGAAAGATGATCAGGTTGATAGGTCTGAGGTGGAAGCGTGGCGACACGTGGAGCTGACAGATACTAATCGATCGAGGACTTAACTATTAAGAAAAGGTGGAGGTCGACTGTTTAGCCTCGACAAGTGCCGGAGTTTCTGGCGGAAAAGTCCTAAAGACTTTGACAGAAGAAGCGAAGCAACCTCGAGAGGCTAGGAGCCGGGAACCGGACACCATTAAAACGATACTCAATCTTCCATCTTCTTCAATCATTATCTAGTTTTGAGAGAATGAATTCTCAAGGAAATAAGTCTGGTGGCGATGGCGAGAAGGCCACACCCGTTCCCATACCGAACACGGAAAGTTAAGCTTCTCAGCGCCGATGGTAGTTGGGGCATTGCCCCTGCGAGAGTAGGACGCTGCCGGGCAAAATGAAAGAACAACCTGATTTGGTTGTTCTTTTTGCATTTTGACGGTGATTTTATCATAAAAAAAGAGCCGTTTTTTGGCTGGAAGGTGGAAATAACACCTGATTTTTGGAGGTATACTCGCTTTAAATTCTACTTTTCGGAAGGTTATGAGCCTTTATTTCATTTTATGAGCCCTTATTTTGATATATGAGCCTTGGATCTGAAATATGAGCCTTCATTCCGATATATGTGCCTTCGTCAAGAAATATGAGCCTTTATTTTGATTTATGATCCCTCGTTCAGATAAATGAGCCTTTGTTTTGATATATGAGCTTTCATCTTTGTTTTGTGCAATTGAAAAATGCAGAGTTGTGCAACCGGGAATACAGAGAATTGCAACTTGACATTTGAGCCTCTGCGGGCATGACTACTAGGCCAAGAAGCCAGCAGTAGCAGTATTAATGGCTGGCTTTGCCCAACAAGGCAATCATGCCCGCCTCTTCATGTAAAGTTGGGCTAAGCCAAATTATTTGCAACATCTGCACTTTTATTTTGCAAAAAACACATCTCGATAAATGAGGTTTCATTTTCATTAATGAGCCTTCAATCCAATACAAGATCCTTCGTTCTGAATTATGATCATTTGCTCCGACCTATGATCCTTCATTCCAAAATATGATCCTTCGTCCAGATATTGAGTCTTTATTCTTAGATATGCGCCTTCAATCCAATATATGATCCCTGTTCCGACCAATTGAACCTTCATTCCCATAAATGAACCATAATTGCAATAATTGAGCCATCATTATATAATGTATAAACCGCCGTACCACTTTCATGACTTTTCATTCAATAAATGATCTATCACCATACATAGATTGCCACACAAGAAACCGTTTTGCCAAAAACCTTATCCTCAGCAAGACGTTTAATCTCCATTTTTAAAAGAACTCCTTACCATAATAAAGGTTTGAGAAAGGCATATTTGGAAAAAATAAAATAACAATCGAGCGTTGCATCTCTCTACGTAAATCATGTATAATTAAAGTCAAATATAGTCAAAGTCAGATTGGAGGAGGATTGGTGAGAAACATATCGGATATCATTGAAAACTATCTTAAAAACGTTCTTGAAATGAGTGAACGTGAAGTTGTCGAAATTAAAAGGAGCGAGATTGCTGAGAAGTTTCAATGTGTTCCGTCACAAATCAATTACGTGATCAATACCCGCTTCACGATAGAACGAGGATATGCCGTAGAAAGTAAACGCGGCGGCGGCGGTTATATACGCATTATGAAAGTGAAGACCAATGAAAATGCAGACTTAATAGATGACTTGCTTTCGTTAATTCAAAACAGAATTTCGCAGAGCAGTGCGGAAGCCGTCATTTATCGAATGATTGAAGAAGAGGTTATTACAAAAAGAGAAGCGAAAATCATGCTAAGCGTAATTGACCGTTCAGTATTATATATAGATCTTCCTTACAGAGATGAACTTAGAGCCCGGATGCTAAAAGCGATGCTGACATCTCTAAAATATAAATAAACACAAGCGAGCAGAGAGGTGAAAACATTGATATGCGAGGAATGTAATCAAAGGCCGGCAACGCTGCATTTTACAAAAATTATTAATGGAGATAAAACAGAAGTCCATTTATGTGAGAAGTGTGCACATGAAAAGGGCGAAATGTTTATGCTTAATAATGGTACAGGTTTTTCTATCAATAATTTATTAGCAGGGATGTTAAATATTCAACCAACCTTCCAACATGCAAAGCAAGATCCTTTTCAAAATGAAGAAGTATTTCAATGCAGCATTTGTAAAATGACTTTTTCTCAATTTGTTAAAGTAGGGCGCTTTGGGTGTGCAAATTGCTATGAGACATTCAAAAACCACTTAAATCCTGTTCTTAAAAGATTGCACAGCGGCAATTCGATCCACAATGGCAAAATTCCAAAAAGAATTGGAGGTAATATTCATCTTAAGAAAAAATTGGAAAATCTAAAAAACAGCCTAAAAGAATTGATTGCAAACGAAGAATTTGAAAAAGCTGCAATAATAAGAGACGAGATCCGTTCGCTGGAAAAAAAGATTTCGGAGTTTAACGAGGGAGGGGATTAAGCTTGTCTTTGGAACGTTTTATCAGCCAGGCCGTCAGCTCATGGATGAGTGCTGAAGGTCCTGACTCGGATATCGTCCTGAGCTCACGCATCCGGCTAGCGCGGAATTTACGTGAATTTAGATTTCCAACTTTATACTCCTATGAAGAAGCTTTTGCTGTACTTAAAAGAATTGAAGAACATGCGAGCAAAGGCTTTCCGGGACAAATAGGAACATTAGAGCTTTTAAAAATGGATGAGTTGCAGCCTCTTCAAAAAAGAGTTTTGGTAGAAAAACATCTCATAAGCCCACATCTTGCTGAACATTCAAATCACGGAGCCTGCTTGCTTTCTGAGAATGAGGAAGTCAGCATCATGATTAATGAAGAGGATCATATTCGCATCCAATGTTTATTCCCCGGTCTTCAGCTAACCGAAGCCCTCAATGTAGCCAATGAGGTCGATGACTGGCTGGAGGAACATATTGATTATGCTTTTGATGAATATAAAGGATATTTAACAAGCTGTCCAACAAACGTTGGGACGGGAATTAGAGCATCTGTAATGATGCATTTGCCAGCTCTTGTATTAACTCAGCAGCTGAATCGAATCATTCCTGCGATTAACCAGCTTGGTTTGGTGGTAAGAGGTATATACGGTGAAGGAAGCGAAGCATTAGGAAATATTTTTCAAATATCAAACCAAATCACACTTGGAAAATCTGAACATGATATTGTAGAAGATTTAAAAAGTGTTGTCAGACAGTTAATTACGCAGGAAAGGTCAGCGAGAGAAGCATTAGCAAAAACTTTAAACATACAATTAGAAGACAGAGTATTCCGCTCGTACGGAATTCTGGCCAACAGCAGGATTATTGAATCAAAGGAGGCAGCTCGATGCCTCTCAGATGTCAGACTCGGAATTGATATGGGCTATATTAAGAACCTGTCTAAAAAAATATTGAATGAATTGATGATTTTAACGCAGCCCGGGTTTCTGCAACAATATGCGGGAGGTCCTTTGCGTCCTGAAGAACGAGATATTCGCAGAGCTGCTTTAATAAGAGAAAGACTAACTATGGAAAATAAAGAAAAGTAAGGAGGATGATCATATGATGTTTGGACGTTTTACAGAAAGAGCTCAGAAGGTGCTTGCATTAGCACAGGAAGAAGCCATCCGTTTAGGACATAATAATATTGGCACAGAGCATATTTTGTTAGGTCTTGTCCGTGAAGGCGAAGGGATTGCTGCAAAAGCGCTGTACGCCTTGGGGCTTGGTTCCGAAAAGATTCAAAAAGAGGTAGAAAACCTGATTGGAACCGGAAAAGAAGTGTCGCAGACGATCCATTACACTCCAAGAGCTAAAAAAGTGATTGAGCTTTCAATGGATGAAGCTCGTAAACTTGGTCATTCATACGTTGGGACAGAGCATATATTATTGGGGTTAATCCGTGAAGGTGAAGGAGTCGCAGCCCGGGTTTTAAATAATCTTGGCGTAAGCCTTAATAAGGCCCGCCAGCAGGTTCTTCAATTATTGGGCAGCAACGAATCAGGAGGGCATCAAAGCGGAACGGCTGTCAGCGCCAATACGCCTACATTAGACAGTCTGGCCCGTGATTTAACAGCAATTGCCCGTGAAGGAAGTTTGGATCCGGTCATTGGACGAAGCAAAGAGATTCAAAGAGTCATTGAAGTGTTAAGTCGCCGGACAAAAAACAACCCGGTATTAATAGGCGAACCGGGTGTCGGAAAGACAGCGATCGCAGAAGGTCTTGCCCAGCAAATTGTCAATAATGAAGTTCCGGAAATTTTAAGAGACAAACGGGTTATGACCCTTGACATGGGTACGGTTGTAGCCGGAACAAAATACCGAGGCGAGTTTGAGGACCGCTTAAAGAAAGTAATGGATGAAATCCGCCAGGCCGGCAATATAATTTTGTTTATTGATGAGCTGCATACATTAATTGGTGCGGGTGGAGCTGAGGGCGCAATTGATGCTTCAAACATTTTGAAACCTTCATTAGCCCGAGGGGAACTTCAATGTATTGGTGCGACAACGCTTGATGAATATCGGAAGTACATTGAGAAAGACGCAGCTCTTGAAAGACGTTTCCAGCCGATTATGGTCGATGAACCTACGCCTGAAGAATCCATCCAAATTTTAAAGGGTCTTCGTGACCGGTATGAGGCTCACCATCGTGTATCCATTACTGATGAAGCAATTGACGCTGCCGTTAAGCTGTCAGACAGGTATATTTCTGATCGTTTCCTGCCGGACAAAGCGATCGATCTAATTGATGAGGCAGGATCAAAAGTAAGACTGCGTTCTTTCACAACACCTCCGAACTTAAAAGAACTGGAAATGAAGCTTGAGGAAGTAAGAAAAGAAAAAGATGCAGCGGTCCAAAGCCAGGAATTTGAAAAAGCAGCTTCTTTAAGGGATACAGAACAACGTTTGCGTGAACAGCTCGAAGAAACGAAGAAATCATGGAAAGAAAAACAAGGACAAGAGAACAGCGAAGTAACGGTGGAGGATATCGCAAGTGTCGTATCAAGCTGGACCGGCATTCCTGTTTCCAAGCTTGCACAGACAGAAACGGAGAAACTTTTAAAACTTGAAGAAATCCTACACTCACGCGTGATTGGCCAGGAAGAAGCTGTGAAAGCAATTTCTAAGGCTGTTCGCCGTGCCCGGGCGGGGTTAAAGGATCCAAAACGCCCGATCGGTTCATTTATTTTCCTTGGCCCTACTGGTGTCGGGAAAACAGAACTTGCCCGTGCTTTGGCTGAAGCCATGTTCGGGGATGAGGATGCAATGATTCGAATCGATATGTCCGAATACATGGAGAAACATTCAACTTCTCGTCTTGTCGGTTCACCGCCGGGGTATGTCGGTTATGAAGAAGGCGGCCAACTGACAGAAAAGGTTCGAAGAAAACCGTACTCTGTCATACTTCTTGATGAAATCGAAAAAGCACATCCGGATGTTTTCAACATCTTATTGCAAGTACTTGAAGATGGCCGTTTAACCGACTCTAAGGGCCGGACGGTAGATTTCCGCAATACTGTGTTAATAATGACATCCAACGTCGGTGCGGAAGCGCTGAAGCGTAATAAATATGTAGGCTTTAACATTCAAGATGGCGAACAGGACTACAAAGATATGAAAGGAAAAGTAATGGAAGAGCTGAAAAAAGCGTTCCGTCCTGAATTCCTTAACCGTATCGATGAAATTATTGTGTTCCATGCATTAGAGAAAAAGCATTTAAGAGAAATTGTTTCATTAATGGCAGAACAATTAATGAAACGTTTGAAAGAGCAAGATATTCATCTGGAATTAACCGATGCGGCAAAAGAAAAAATCGCGGAAGAAGGATATGATCCTGAATACGGGGCACGTCCGCTTCGCCGGGCTATTCAAAAGCATATTGAAGACCGATTATCTGAAGAACTGCTGAAAGGGGCAGTGTTAACCGGTCAACGTGTTGTAATCGATGTGGAAGATGGGGAGTTTGTTGTTAAAACAGCGGAACCGACAACAACGACGAATTTGTAAAAAATGAATCATTTGAGCCGAGATACACGTAAAGATGTTTGCGTGTATCTCTTTTTTGTGGAAAAGGGGCGGAGCTGCGCCAATTAAGATAGAAATGGCAACTTATTTTTGCAAGATACTTGTTTAGCTTTGTAAATATTTAGAGCTTGGCTTCGCTCACACCGCCTTATTATGTTGGTTCAGTTTTATTAATGAAAGCTATTACCATGTAAGGGTTGGGAGTTTAAAACTCATGCACGTTTTTTGTGGAAAAGGGGCGGAGCTGCGACAATAAAGATAGAAATGGCAACTTATTTTTAGCAAGATACTTGTTTAGCTTTGAAAATATTTAGAGCTTGGCTTCGCTCACACCGCCTTATTATGTTGGTTCAGTTTTATAATGAAAGCTATTTCCATGTTAGGGTTTGGAGTTTAATACTCATGCTCGTTTTTTGTAAAAGATATATAATAAGGGCAAATGAATCATAAAAGTGGACGTTGAAAGGTATGTTAAGAGAGGAAGAAATTTATGGCAAGAAGAAAAACGAAGTTTATATGTCAAGAATGCGGCTATGAATCGCCAAAATGGATGGGGAAATGCCCTGGCTGCGGAGAATGGAACAAAATGGTCGAGGAAGTGGAACCTGCCGGCATCGGCAGAAGAAGGGCTTTCGCACATTCTGTCGGATCTTCCTCAGTTCCTTCAAAAGCTACGCCGATTACTTCAATTGAAACCGCTAGTGAACCTCGCATTCAAACAGATCTAAATGAATTAAACAGGGTCCTTGGAAACGGGATTGTCAAGGGTTCTTTAGTGTTAATCGGAGGGGACCCCGGAATAGGAAAATCAACATTGCTTTTACAAGTATCTTCACAACTTGCTGCAAAAAACTATCAAGTTTTATATGTATCCGGGGAGGAATCGCTGCGCCAGACAAAGCTCAGGGCGGACCGCCTTGGAGTGTCTTCTGAAAATTTGCTTGTGTATTCAGAAACCAATCTTGAGGAAATAAGCAGAACAATTGAAAATGTTTCACCAAGCTTTGTAATTGTCGATTCAATCCAAACGGTTTTTCACCCGGAAGTTACGTCCGCACCCGGAAGCGTTTCGCAGGTAAGAGAGTGTACTGCAGAATTGATGAGAATTGCGAAAACGAAAGGGATTGCTGTTTTTATTGTCGGGCATGTGACAAAAGAAGGCTCTATTGCAGGTCCGCGCCTTTTGGAACATATGGTTGATACCGTTTTATATTTTGAAGGAGAGAGGCACCATACATACCGCATATTGCGCGCAGTCAAAAACAGGTTCGGATCGACAAATGAAATGGGTATTTTTGAGATGAAAGAATTTGGTCTTGAAGAAGTAGAAAATCCGTCGGAAATTTTTCTTGAGGAACGGTCTCATGGTGCAGCAGGTTCCACAGTTGTCGCGTCAATGGAAGGCACGAGGCCGGTCCTTGTAGAAATTCAAGCGCTTATTTCGCCTTCGAGTTTTGGAATTCCGAGGCGGATGGCAACAGGTGTTGATCATAACAGGGTTCCGCTTTTAATGGCTGTTCTTGAAAAAAGGGTTGGAATGCTGCTTCAAAACCAGGATGCATATTTAAAAGTGGCCGGCGGAATAAAGCTTGATGAGCCGGCTATTGATCTGGCAATTGCGGTCAGCATTGCTTCCAGTTTTCGAGATAAGCCGACAAGGCCAACGGATTGTATTATCGGCGAAGTCGGATTAACGGGCGAAGTAAGGCGAGTTTCAAGGATTGAGCAAAGGGTGCAGGAAGCAGCGAAACTCGGTTTTGAAAGAGTGATTTTGCCGCAAAATAATCTCGGAGGATGGAAAGGTCCGAAAGGTATCGAATTGGTCGGAGTTTCTTCCGTGAGCCAGGCACTTCAAGTTACGTTAGGAGGATGATCATGGATAACAAACGGCTGAGTGATAAGACTATGAGTGAAATCTTGGAGTTTATGGCGCCCGGCACACCTATTCGAGAAGGAATTGATAATGTCCTTCGAGCCAACACCGGCGGTCTTATCGTCGTGGGCTACAACGAAAAAGTGAAAAACATTGTAGATGGGGGCTTTGAGATTCATTGTCCGTTTACTCCCAGTTATTTATATGAACTTGCCAAAATGGACGGGGCAATTATTCTAAATGATACGGGAAATAAAATTTTAATTGCGAACGCTCTGCTTGCTCCCGACCCCAGCATCCCTTCTACCGAAACAGGCATGCGGCACCGGACAGCAGAAAGAGTAGCCAAACAAACGAAAGCATTGGTCATCGCTATTTCCCAGAGGAGAAACGTAATCACGCTGTATCATGGCAATATCCGTTATGCCTTGAGGGATATTGCCGTTATTTTAACGAAAGCAAATCAGGCCATCCAAACTCTTGAAAAATACAAAGCCGTACTGGAGCAAAGCATAGCAAATTTAAGTATTCTTGAGTTTGAGGAACTGGTTACATACAGCGATGTTTTACAAGTAATCCACCGCTTTGAAATGGTGTCAAGGATTAAAAACGAATTGTTAATGTATGTAAATGAACTTGGCACTGAAGGGCGGCTGATCCGCCTGCAAATGAACGAACTGCTCACTGATATGGAAAAAGAAGCGATGCACATCATAAAAGATTATGCCCATAATCGGGAAGTGAAAACTCAAGAAATTCTTCTCCGCCTTCAGGAAATGTCCCAGGGAGAAGTTGTTGAGGATCAGGCTATTTTAAAACTGCTTGGCTACACCGGTTATGTACATATAGATGAAATTATTTTTCCGAGAGGCTATAGAATGTTGAGCAAAATTCAGCGGCTCCCGCCAATTATTATAGAAAATCTCATTACACGATTTGAGAAACTCCCGGAAATTATCAATGCTACTGTTGAGGAGCTGGATGATGTGGAAGGGATTGGTGAGGTAAGAGCAAGAAAAATTAAGGAAGGGCTTAAACTGTTAAAGGATCAGCTTTTTGCTGACAGGCAATTGTAATTTTGTAATTGATCTAACTATTTTCATATGCTAGAATGAAAATTTAAATTGTTTGACACTTTATTTTTACGGTGCTACCCTAAAGTTGAGAAAATATCCTAATTTCATAAACGTTATTATTGTAAAACCTTTTTTTCAATAAGTTAACAAAAAGAAAATAATCTGTAATAATACGTTTCAATTTAAGAGATTTGTTTATAATTAGTATAAGGAGGTGATGGAATGTTAAAACGTATTGTTCAGGCGTGCTTTTTGATCACTGGCGGGACGCTTGGCATCTTTTTAATTCCAGATTTATTATCTTTGTTAAGCATTGATAACATTCGTCTTATTAATAATCCATATGTATCCGCAATTTTAGGTGCACTTATATTTTATCTTGTTACTTTTTGGGCGGTAGATTATGTTATTGAGTTTGTACGATGGGTAGAGGATTCTCTCATTAAGGCGCCGATTACTGAAATTATTTTTGGAAGCGTCGGCCTTGTTTTTGGGTTAGTCGTTGCATTTCTAATCGGTTTTGCCTTAAATTCAATTCAAGTTCCGATTCTAAATACGGTTGCACCTATTTTACTTACTCTTTTATTCGGTTATCTAGGTTTTCAGGTTGGATTTAAAAAACGGGACGAGCTTTTGAACTTATTTACAAATAAAAAGAAAAAAGGTCTCGATGAAGAAGTTGAGAAAGCGGAAAGCAGCACTTTAAAAATTTTGGACACAAGTGTTATCATCGACGGCCGTGTTGCTGATATTTGTCAGACAGGATTTCTTGAGGGAACGATAGTCATCCCTCAGTTCGTCCTCGAAGAACTCCAGCATATTGCTGATTCATCAGATGTGCTGAAACGAAACAGGGGCCGGAGAGGTCTGGATATTCTTAATCGCATCCAAAAAGAACTCGCAATCAAAGTTGAAATTTATGAAGGCGATTTTGAGGAAATCCAGGAAGTTGACAGCAAGTTAGTCAAACTTGCAAAATTAACAAATGGTGTTGTCGTAACGAATGATTTTAACCTTAACAAAGTATGTGAATTGCAAAATGTTTCTGTCTTGAATATCAATGATCTTGCCAACGCGGTTAAACCGGTTGTTCTGCCAGGAGAAGAATTAAGTGTTCAAGTCATTAAAGACGGTAAAGAGCAGAAACAAGGGGTCGCTTATTTAGATGATGGCACGATGATTGTTGTTGAAGATGGCCGTGATTTTATTGGCAAGCGCATTGATGTCATTGTGACAAGTGTGCTGCAAACTTCTGCAGGCCGAATGATTTTTGCAAAACCGAAGTTGTTAGAAAAAGCACTCTAAAAAGACAAGCGAAAGCGCCTCGGTTTAGGCCCGACAGCTGCTTGCGGTCCTGCCGGTAAAGTCTTACTTTTGACTTCATTGGAAAGAAAAGCGAAGCGACCTCAAGCTGCTTATAGCATCACTTTTTCAACTCATGCTTTGCATAAGATAATCGAGGAAGATTATTCGAGGGTGAAAACTGCCTGGGCGCTGTAGCTAGATATATTAAGATAGGAGTTAGTCTATGGCTTATCGGGTCATTATTCCTGCTGCCGGCCAGGGGAAAAGAATGGGAGCGGGGAAAAATAAGCTTTTACTTACATTAAATGATGTTCCTGTACTTATTCACACATTAAAGGTTTTTGAAGAGGACGGAAAATGCGAGGGAATCGTACTTTCCATTCACCCGCAAGATGAAAAAGAATTCCGCTCTCTTATACATGAATACGGAATCAAAAAAGTAACAGCCATTGTTCCCGGCGGAGCGGAAAGACAGCATAGCGTTTATAACGGGTTAAAAGTTCTCCCGGAAAATGGAATTGTTCTTGTTCATGATGCTGCAAGGCCGTTTATCGATATAGAGACGATCCACAGGCTGACAGCTATGGCAGAAAAGACCGGAGCGGCGATCGTTGCCGTTCCGGTTAAGGATACGATTAAAAAAGTGCAAAGCTACACTGTGACGGAAACCGTTGAACGTTCCAGCTTGTGGGCAGTCCAGACCCCACAAGCTTTTCGTATTTCCTTATTGCTCGAGGCGCACCGCAAGGCGGAGGCCGAGGGCTTTATCGGGACGGATGATGCTAGCCTTGTAGAGCGTTTGGGACATAAGGTAATTGTAACTGAAGGCAATTACGATAATATTAAACTGACAACTCCGGAAGACTTGTTTTTTGCCGAGGCAATCCTTCGAAAAAAACAGTATATGGAGAAAGAAGGCTAAAGCAACCATTTTGTAAAAGGAGAATGTAAATGTTTCGTATAGGACAAGGGTTTGATGTACATCAATTTGCCGAAGACCGTCCTCTTATATTAGGAGGAATTACGATCCCGTATGAAAAGGGTCTGCTCGGCCACTCTGATGCAGATGTACTTTTGCATGCGGTAGCGGATGCTTGTTTAGGAGCTATCGGTGCAGGTGATATTGGAAGACACTTTCCGGATACAGATCCGGCCTTTAAAGATGCGGACTCAGCAAAGCTTCTGGAAGAAGTGTGGAAGATTGTGAAAAAGAAAGGCTATGAGCTCGTCAATGCGGATTGTACGATAATCGCCCAAAAACCGAAAATGGCTCCGTATATTGAAAAGATGCGGCAACGAATCGCCGAGTTGCTGGAGGCGGCCCCTGAGGAAGTGAATGTGAAAGCGACTACGACTGAAAAGCTCGGTTTTACCGGGAGAGAAGAAGGGATTGCGGCCCAGGCCGTTGTTCTATTGAAAAAAAGGACGAAAGCTTCTTCATTATCTTTATAAAGAATAAACAGAATGATACAATTAGCTAGTTAAAATTTAAAAAAGGAGGGGCTCTTTTTGTCAAAGGAAATTCGCGTGCGTTATGCTCCGAGTCCAACTGGACATTTACATATAGGAAATGCCCGTACAGCTTTGTTTAACTATTTATTTGCTAGAAACAAAGGCGGAAAATTCATTATCCGGATTGAGGATACGGATAAAAAACGGAATATTGAAGGAGGCGAACAAAGCCAGCTGAAATATTTAAAATGGCTGGGCATCGACTGGGATGAAAGCACAGATGTCGGCGGCGAATATGGACCTTACCGCCAGTCTGAGCGCAATGACATTTATAAAAAGTATTACGAGGAACTTTTAGAAAAGGACCTTGCATATAAATGCTATTGTACAGAAGAGGAACTTGAAGCAGAACGGGAAGCTCAAATGGCACAAAATGAAATGCCTCGTTATTCAGGCAAATGCCGCCATTTAACAGAAGAAGACCGTCAAAAGTTTGAAAAGGAAGGGCGCAAACCAAGCATCCGCTTTAAAGTGCCGGAAGGAAAAATCTATGCCTTTGATGATATGGTAAAAGGCCGTGTTTCTTTCGAATCTGACGGAATCGGTGATTTTGTCATTGTCAAAAAAGATGGAACGCCAACATACAACTTTGCTGTGGCAGTGGATGATTATTTAATGAAAATTTCGCACGTGTTGCGCGGAGATGACCATATTTCAAACACACCGAAACAATTAATGATATTTGAGGCATTCGGCTGGGAAGCGCCTGTTTATGGGCATATGACGCTGATTGTCAACGAAAACCGCAAAAAGCTCAGCAAGCGGGACGAGTCGATTATTCAGTTCATCGAACAGTACGAAGAATTAGGGTATCTGCCTGAGGCTTTATTTAACTTTATTGCTTTGCTTGGATGGTCTCCATCCGGAGAGGAAGAAATTTTTTCGAAAGAAGAATTCATTGAAATTTTTGATCCGAGCCGTTTATCCAAGTCACCGGCGCTGTTCGATAAACAGAAGCTTACATGGATGAACAACCAGTATATGAAAAAGCAAGACTTGGACATAGTGGTTGAACTGTCGCTGCCGCATCTAATCAAAGCAGGCCGCCTCCCTGAAAACATGGCCGATGAAGAGCGCCGATGGGCAAGAGAACTCGTTGCTTTACATCATGAAAAATTGAGCTATGGAGCGGAAATCGTTCCGTTAACGGAATTGTTCTTTAAAGATGAAATAGAATATGAGGAAGAAGCGAGGGAAGTTCTCTCAGAAGAACAAGTTCCTGAAGTATTAAAAGCTTTTTCCGAAGAGATTGAAAAGCTCGAAGAATTTAACGCAGAAAAAATTCAAGCTGCGATGAAAGCTGTGCAGAAAGCAACAGGCCAAAAAGGGAAAAAACTGTTCATGCCAATTCGGGCGGCTGTTACCGGCCAAACACATGGCCCTGATCTTCCAAAAACAATTGAACTGTTAGGAAAAGAAAAAATTCAATCGCGTGTACAAGCGATTATCGGTTAACATATTTTAAGAAATGTTATATATTAAGAGTAATTCCATAAAGCAAAAGTGTTGAAGAGGACAAGTAAAAAAATGATGCTTTTCAGAGAGAACCATCATTGGCTGAAAGTGGTTCAAGCCTCTCGTTTTTTGAAATGCCCCTCTGAGCCCCGCGTCGAAAAGGAATTTGAAATGAGTAGACTTGGGCGGAACCCTTCCGTTAACAGGTGAAAGTTGAAGCCGAAAGTGCGGCTTAAACAGAGTGGAACCGCGCGCGTAAGCGTCTCTGTCGCTTGAACAGAGGCGCTTTTTTGATTTTTTAGGAAAATAGAGTTTGAAAAATCCAGGTGCAGGGAGGTTAGCAAATGTTTAAGAGATTAAAGGAAGATATAGAAGTTGTTTTTGATCAAGATCCGGCAGCGAGAAGTTATCTGGAAGTCATCTTAACGTATTCCGGTCTGCACGCTATATGGGCTCATCGGATTGCACATGCCTTATATAAACGAAAATTTTATTTTTTTGCGAGAGTCATTTCACAAATCAGCCGTTTTTTTACCGGCATTGAAATCCACCCTGGAGCAAAAATTGGACGTCGTTTCTTCATCGACCACGGAATGGGGGTAGTCATTGGAGAAACATGTGAAATAGGAGATAATGTAACCGTGTACCAAGGAGTAACTCTTGGCGGTACCGGAAAGGAAAAAGGAAAGAGACATCCGACCGTAAAGGATAATGCGCTGATTGCAACAGGAGCAAAAGTTCTTGGCTCCATCACAATAGGGGAAAACGCAAAAATAGGAGCCGGAGCAGTCGTCCTTCAAGATGTTCCCCCCAATTCCACAGTGGTGGGGATGAAAGCAAGAGTCGTTGTAAGAGACGGAATCCGGGTTAAAGATCTAGACCATACGAATGTTCCGGATCCAATTGCAGACCGGTTTAAAGAAATGGAGAAAGAGATTAATGAACTAAAAAAAGCGCTTGAAGAACTCACCAAAGAAAGGAGCAAAGTGAATGCCGATTAAAATTTTTAATACATTAACCAGAAAGAAAGAAGAGTTTGTTTCGCTTGAACCGGGAAAAATTAAAATGTATGTATGCGGACCGACGGTATATAACTATATTCATATTGGAAACGCACGGCCGGCAATTGTTTTTGACACTGTTCGCCGCTATTTTCAGTTTCGCGGGTATGATGTTCAGTTCGTCTCGAATTTTACGGATGTTGATGACAAGTTAATTAAAGCGGCCAATGAATTGGGTGAGGATGTGCCGACGATAGCGGAACGGTTTATTAATGCTTATTTCGAGGATGTATCGGCCCTCGGCTGCAAAAAGGCTGATGTGCACCCGAGGGTAACGGAAAACATGGATATCATCATTGAATTTATTAGCGCCTTAATTGAAAAAGGCTATGCTTATGAGTCTGAAGGGGATGTGTATTACCGGACAAGAAAGTTTGACGGGTACGGAAAGCTCTCCCATCAATCAATTGACGAGCTTCGGGCCGGGGCGCGCATTGAAGTGGGTGAAAAAAAGCACGATCCTCTTGATTTTGCTCTCTGGAAAGCAGCCAAAGAAGGAGAAATATCCTGGGAAAGCCCTTGGGGGAAAGGACGTCCCGGCTGGCATATTGAGTGCTCTGCAATGGTAAAGAAATATTTAGGAGATACTATTGATATTCATGCAGGAGGACAAGACCTGACATTTCCGCATCACGAAAATGAAATCGCCCAGTCAGAAGCTTACACTGGAAAAACATTTGCCCGCTATTGGATGCATAACGGTTATATTAATATCGATAATGAAAAAATGTCCAAATCGCTCGGAAACTTTGTGTTAGTGAATGATATTATTAAAAAACACGACCCGCAAGTATTAAGGTTTTTTATGCTTTCCGTTCATTATCGGAACCCGATCAACTACAGCGGGGAGTTACTGGAAAATACAAAAGCGGGATTAGAAAGGATTAAAACCTCTTATCAAAACTTAAAACACCGTAAAAATGCGAGTACAGGCCTGACTGAGAATAATCAAGAATGGCTTAATAAAATTAAATCGCTCCGTGAACAATTTATTCGTGAGATGGATGATGATTTTAACACAGCAAACGGAGTATCAGTTTTATTTGAACTGTCAAAGGCAGCAAATTATTATCTGTTGGAAAAGAACACTTCACAAGAAGTGATTAATGCTTTTATGAAGGAATTTGAAGAATTATTTTCTGTTCTTGGCTTAACCCTTGAAAAAGAAGAACTCCTTGATGAGGAAATTGAAGCATTAATCGAAAAGCGGATTCAAGCCCGCAAAAACCGCGATTTCCAGCTTGCAGATCAAATTCGTGATCAATTAAAAGATATGAATATTATTTTAGAAGATACTCCTCAAGGGACAAGATGGAAAAGAGGCTGACAGCATGCTTGACTATGATCATAAGATTGACGAAAACCAATTAAATAGTCTTGCACTGGCCTATATGGGAGATGCTGTTTTTGAGAAATATGTCAGATATCACCTTTTGCAAAGCGGGAAGGTAAAGCCTCACGATCTGCATAGAGAATCAACAAAATATGTGTCGGCAAAAGCTCAGTCTCAGATTATTCATCAGCTTCTTGAAAATGGAGAATTGAGCGATCATGAAGTTGCTGTTGTAAAAAGAGGACGCAACGCAAAATCGGGTACAGTGCCGAAAAATACGGATGTGCAAACATACAGGTACAGCACTGCATTTGAAGCGTTGCTCGGATATTTATTTTTATCAAAACAGGAAAAGAGGCTTGAGGAAATTATTAAAGCCGCCTTCCAGCTGATCGAGACAGGGAAAGGAGGAGCATCTTTATGAATCAAGATTTTATCATCGGGAAAAACCCTGTCATTGAAGCACTTAAATCAGAACGCAATATTAATAAAATTATAATTGCAGAAGGTTCCCATCGGGGACAGATGCAGCAAATCACAAGGCTTGCGAAGGAAGCGAATGTGCCCGTACAATTCGTGCCAAAGAAAAAGCTGGATCAGATATTTGATGGGAATCACCAGGGCATCATCGCCTATGTTGCAGCATATCAGTATGCAGAATTAGACGATTTATTTGCCGTTGCAGAAAAAAAACAAGAGCCTCCTTTCTTATTGTTGTTAGATGAAATCGAGGATCCCCACAACCTGGGGTCGATCATAAGAACTGCTGATGCCGCGGGAGTTCATGGGATCATCATTCCAAAACGGAGGGCGGTAGGATTAACAGCAACTGTTGCCAAGGCATCGACAGGAGCAATTGAATATATTCCGGTTGTCAGAGTCACAAATATGGCTCAAATCATTGATGAACTAAAAGACAGGGGATTGTGGATCGCCGGTACAGATGCAAAAGGGAAAGAAGACTATCGTACATTTGACGGAACACTCCCGCTTGGATTAGTCATCGGCAGTGAAGGAAAAGGAATGGGGAGGCTTATCCGCGATAAATGTGATTTCCTTATTCATTTGCCAATGACAGGCCATGTTACCTCGCTTAATGCCTCAGTTGCTGCTGCCCTTTTAATGTATGAGGTTTACCGTAAACGCCATCCTTTAGGGGAATGAATATGGACATTATGATTGTAGACGGTTACAACATTATCGGGGCATGGCCGGAATTAAGGGCTTTAAAAAACAGCGACCTGGCTGCCGCAAGAGACCGTTTGATAGATAACATGGCGGAATATCAGGCATACACCGGGTATCGGGTAATTATTGTGTTTGATGCCCAATTTGTAAAAGGTGTTGAAAAGAAATACAAAAATTTTAAAGTGGAAGTTATTTTTACAAGAGAGAATGAAACGGCCGATGAGAGAATTGAAAAATTAGCCATCTCTTTAAGCAACCGGAAAACTCAAATACATGTTGCAACCTCGGATTATACCGAACAGTGGGCGATATTTGGACAAGGTGCGCTCCGAAAATCGGCGCGAGAATTATTAACCGAAATGGAAGTTATCAAAAAAGGAATTGAAAAAAGCGTAAAAAAAATTCAAACGAAAAAACCCTTATCGAAGATTCCTCTTAGTGATGAAGTGGCAGAAATTTTTGAAAAATGGCGCAGAGAACAGTGACGGGCTGTTGACGCTGTAAAATCGGGTACTGTATAATATTTTTATCTATGCTTGCGCGGGCGGGGGGATCTGTGTGACGATTGACTTCAGATCGAAACTCAACGAAAAGTATGTTCAGCTTGAAGATGAGGTAATCGTGGAATTGGTGCACAATGGAGAAAGTGAGGCTTTGGATTATCTGATCCATAAGTACAGGAATTTCGTGCGTGCAAAAGCGCGCTCTTATTTCCTGATTGGAGCGGATAAGGAGGATATCGTCCAGGAAGGAATGATCGGTTTATACAAAGCGATCCGTGATTTTAAAGAGGACAAGCTCACTTCGTTTAAAGCGTTTGCAGAATTGTGCATAACCAGGCAGATTATAACCGCCATTAAAACAGCTACGAGACAGAAGCATATTCCGCTGAATTCATATGTTTCATTAGACAAGCCGATTTATGATGAGGAATCGGACAGGACCTTAATGGATGTTATCTCCGGGGCAAAAGTGATGGATCCTGAAGAGTTAATTATCAATCAGGAAGAGTTCGACCATATCGAAGTGAAAATGACAGAGCTCTTAAGCGATTTGGAACGAAAAGTTCTTGCGCTCTATTTAGATGGCCAGTCCTATCAGGAAATTTCGGAAGAATTGAATCGACATGTGAAGTCAATTGATAATGCGCTGCAACGGGTAAAAAGAAAATTGGAGCGGTATCTGGAAGTCAGGGAATTTTCGCTTTAGGAACTATGAATTCACAGATTCTTACAGTCTTTTATTGACTTTAATATAGGTGCGTGGTAAAGTTTTAACGACGTAAAAGGGAGATTAGCAGGTGTGAAAAATGAGGAAAAAAGTAGTTTTGGCCTGCGTCGAGTGCGGATCACGCAATTATTCAACGACCAGCAATAAAAAGACACAGACGGAGCGTATGGAACTCAACAAATTTTGCCGAACTTGCGGCAAGCAGACAATTCATCTAGAAACAAAATAAATTCCCTTTACAAGATCGATTTCTTCAGGTTATTCCCAGAAAAGTTGGAGGTTACGAAATGCAACGCATAGCTGATTTTTTCCGTGAAACAGCACGTGAAATGAGAAAGGTAAGCTGGCCAAAACGCAAAGAATTAACTCGTTACACGATCACAGTTTTAACTACAGTAACATTTTTTGCCTTGTTTTTCGCGATTATTGACTTAGGAATTTCTGAATTGATTCGATTTATTCTTGAATAATCCATGTAAACTAATGTTATAATGGTGAATAATGCAGGATAGATTTACAAAAGCCCGGAAACGGGTTTTTTCATTTGTTCAAAAATTAATTGTAGAAGTTCGTACATTTGAAAATATGATTTTAAAAGTACGGGGAGGGAAGGACGATAAAGTCCTCATAAATGGAAAAAAATTGGTATGTTGTTCATACGTACTCTGGTTATGAAAACAAAGTAAGGGCGAACCTGGAAAAACGTGTAGAATCGATGGGAATGCAGGATAAAATTTTCCGGGTTATTGTTCCTGAAGAAGAAGAAACCGAAATTAAAAACGGAAAAAAGAAAGTGTTAAAGCGAAAGGTGTTTCCTGGCTATGTCCTTGTCGAGCTTATCTTGACCGATGATTCCTGGTACGTTGTCCGCAATACTCCCGGCGTTACCGGTTTTGTTGGATCGGCAGGTTCTGGATCCAAACCGACGCCGCTTCTCCCTGAGGAAGTAAACGCTATTTTAAAACGCATGGGTGTTGAAGAAAAACGCATAGATATTGACTTTGAGATTGGTGAAATGGTTCAAGTGAAAGAAGGCCCGTTTGCCAACTTTACTGGCATGATTGAAGAAATTGATAAAGACAAAGCAAAGATTAAAGTTCTTGTCAACATGTTTGGCCGGGATACTCCGGTCGAGCTTGATTTTTCACAAATTGAAAAATTATAATCTGAAAAAACTTGAAATCAGCTCAGAAAAATGATAATATTTCATAGGTCAGTATGTCTCGGAAAATGAGGCTGGACATTTGTCAAGTTCTTTATCTTAATATAAAGACTTCTATATGAGTGGGAGGGTATAATCCCTATTACCACATCACGGACTTTAAGGAGGTGTGTCTCGTGGCTAAAAAAGTAATTAAGATTGTTAAATTGCAAATCCCTGCCGGTAAAGCGAATCCAGCACCGCCGGTTGGTCCTGCGCTGGGTCAAGCTGGTGTTAACATTATGGGATTCTGTAAAGAGTTTAATGCTCGGACAGCTGATCAAGCTGGATTAATCATTCCTGTTGAAATTACGGTATTTGAAGACCGTTCTTTTACATTTATTACGAAAACTCCTCCTGCTGCTGTACTTCTTAAAGTTGCAGCTGGAATTCAGTCAGGTTCCGGTGAACCGAATCGTAATAAAGTAGCAACAATTAAGCGTGACAAAGTGCGCGAGATTGCTGAACAAAAAATGCCTGACCTAAACGCATCAAGCGTTGAAAGTGCAATGCGCATGGTTGAAGGTACTGCACGCAGCATGGGTATCGTTATCGAAGACTAATCCGTACTTGTCGGAAATGATTTGGCTTGAGGTTGCGACGATGAATTTGTTTCACTCGCAACCTTTATTCGTCCAGCTAAGGTGCTTGACAAGGCGCCTGCGCTTTTGTACTTATATAGAAAGTTTAACTTTGATAATGCAGAAAAGCGTCTTTGGATTAGATACTCAGTCTAGCTACAGCGCCTAGCCCCTCGAGGTCTCCTCACGCCTGCCAATAAAGTCAAAAAGCGACTTCATTGGCAGGACCGCAAGCAGATGTAGGGGCTAATCAAGGCGCTTGCGCTTTTCTTAAGTGGGAGGTTATTCCGCTAAAACCACATTCAAGGAGGAAAATTAAAAATGGCTAAAAAAGGTAAGAAGTATTTAGAAGCTGCGAAGCTTGTAGATCGTTCAAAAGCTTACGCAATCGAAGAAGCGATCGATCTTGTAAAGAAAACAAGTATTGTAAAATTTGATGCAACAGTTGAAGCAGCATTCCGTCTTGGGGTTGACCCTAGGAAAGCAGATCAGCAAATCCGCGGTGCAGTTGTTCTTCCTAACGGTACCGGTAAAACTCAACGCGTGCTTGTATTCGCGAAAGGTGAAAAAGCGAAAGAAGCAGAAGCTGCCGGTGCAGACTACGTAGGTGATTCTGAATACATCAATAAAATCAACCAAGGTTGGTTTGAATTTGATGTAATCGTTGCTACACCTGACATGATGGGTGAAGTCGGTAAACTTGGACGTGTATTAGGGCCAAAAGGCTTAATGCCAAACCCTAAAACGGGTACAGTTACTTTTGATGTCGAACGTGCAGTAAAAGAAATCAAAGCTGGTAAAGTTGAATACCGTGTTGACAAAGCCGGCAACATCCACGTTCCGATCGGTAAAACATCTTTCGAAAGCGAAAAGCTTGTTGAAAATTTCAACACAATCTTTGAAACAATGTTAAAAGTAAAACCAGCTGCTGCAAAAGGCACTTACATGAAGAACGTAACTGTTACTTCAACAATGGGACCAGGAATCAAAGTTGATCCTTCATCTGTTGCAGTCAAATAATGATAGTTGACAATCTGAATCCAGCTTAATATAATGGATTCTGTTGTGAATATAGAATAACATTTATACCGCAGACAGTAGGTGCCGAATGGCTTAATTTCCTACCGAGGTAATACGATAGATTTAGTTAGTCCGCTAAAAGGCGGCTATTGTATACTGCCTCCATGTCTGTGAAAAGATGTGGAGGTTTTTTATTGGACGGTATGAATGTAGAAAATATACAGGAGGTGTAAGGATGAGCAGCGCAATCGAACAAAAGAAACAAATCGTACAAGAAATTGCCGAAAAGTTTAAAGCCAGCAAAACAACAATCGTTGTAGACTATCGTGGTCTTAATGTTGCTGAAGTAACTGAGCTTCGCAAACAGCTTCGTGAAGCTGGCATCGAATTCAAAGTATACAAAAATACTTTAACTCGACGTGCGGCTGAAGCTGTTGAACTTACTGGCTTGAATGAAGCTTTAACAGGTCCAAACGCGATCGCTTTCAGCAACGAAGACGTTGTTGCTCCGGCGAAAATTTTAAACGAATTTGCGAAAAACCACGAAGCTCTTGAAATTAAAGCAGGTGTAATTGAAGGAAATATCGCAACAGTGGAAGAAATTAAAGCTCTTGCAGATCTACCATCCCGCGAAGGCTTGCTTTCTATGCTACTCAGCGTTCTTCAAGCACCTATCCGCAACTTTGCTCTTGCAGCAAAAGCGGTTGCAGACCAAAAAGAAGAGCAAGGCGCATAGGCTGAAGATAGTGTTTGCCGGTTAAATAAAACAACAAATAAGGAGGAAATTTAAAATGACTAAAGAACAAATTATTGAAGCAGTTAAAAATATGACTGTTTTAGAATTAAATGAATTAGTAAAAGCAATTGAAGAAGAGTTCGGTGTAACTGCTGCTGCTCCTGTAGCTGTTGTAGGTGGCGCTGCTGGCGGCGAAGCTGCTGCTGATAAAACTGAATTTGACGTTATTCTTGCATCTGCAGGCGACCAAAAAATCAAAGTTATCAAAGTTGTACGTGAAATTACAGGTCTTGGCCTTAAAGAAGCAAAAGAACTTGTTGACAACACTCCAAAGCCTCTTAAAGAAGGCGTTTCTAAAGAAGAAGCTGAAGAAATCAAAGCTAAACTTGAAGAAGTTGGAGCTGGCGTTGAAGTTAAGTAATGAAAAAAGGCTCGCTGCATAGCGGGCTTTTTCAAATTTTTTGCTTTTTCCTAATAAATAGCATATAATACCGTTCATATAGCAATCCTCGATTCCCTCATTGACTCTCCATCGGAGGTGAACTTCATGTCTGACCATTATTACTCCCGGACTCAAAATGTTGTAAGTGACCCTGTCTATTGGGATTATAAGCTTCGAAATAATATCTTTCGTTTTAAGACGGATAATGGTGTTTTTTCAAAAAGAGAAATAGATTTTGGATCAAGGTTGTTGATAGAGACGTTTGCATTGCCTGATGTAGAGGGAAATGTTTTGGATGTCGGTTGTGGTTATGGGCCAATTGGGCTTTCGATTGCGAAAAGCTTCGAAACTATTTCTGTTCATATGGTGGATGTAAATGATCGTGCCCTTGCACTTGCTAAAGAGAATGCTCTATTAAACAAAATTGATAATGTCCTAATTTATGAAAGTGACCGATTGACTGGTGTAAAAGAACACGATTTTGCATCCATCGTCACAAATCCTCCGATTCGGGCAGGAAAAAAGATTGTCCACGATATTTTTGAACAAAGTGTCAGCCATTTAAAACCAGGCGGGGAACTGTGGGTTGTCATTCAAAAAAAGCAGGGAGCTCCTTCGGCAATCGATAAGTTAAATGAAATCTTTGATGAAGTGGGCATCGTTGAAAAAAAGAAAGGTTATTTTGTTATCCGAGCAAAAAAATATTGACTAGCATAATATGCTATGTTAGTATTATAAAATGCCAACAGAATATTCTCGGAAATATTGCTAATTTCATTGGGATTTGTATAAAAATGGTTTTATAAGGAAAAAATAACAAAATAATAGTTCGTATTGTGAAAATGTGGTTTTTAATAAAAAACCCTTTTTCTTTTTTGTCTTATGACAGGCTTGTCCTGGATAAGACGTAAATAGATGCAATTATTACGCTTGATTTGAGGGGTGAATCAGTTGACAGGTCAACTAGTTCAGTATGGACGACACCGCCAGCGAAGAAGTTATGCAAAAATCAGTGAAGTACTAGAATTACCAAATCTCATTGAAATCCAAACCTCTTCGTATCAATGGTTTCTTGATGAAGGTTTGCGTGAAATGTTCCAAGACATTTCACCGATTGAGGATTTTACTGGTAACTTGTCGCTTGAGTTTATTGATTACAGTCTTAGCGAGCCGAAGTATTCCGTAGAAGAATCAAAGGAACGGGATGTTACATATTCAGCGCCTCTGCGTGTGAAAGTCCGTCTCGTCAACAAAGAAACCGGCGAAGTAAAAGACCAGGATGTTTTTATGGGAGACTTCCCTTTAATGACGGATACCGGAACGTTCGTTATTAACGGAGCAGAACGTGTTATTGTATCTCAGCTTGTACGTTCCCCGAGTGTATATTATAGCGAGAAGGTTGATAAGAACGGGAAGAAGGGTTTTACTGCAACCGTAATCCCGAACCGCGGCGCTTGGCTGGAATATGAAACCGATGCCAAAGATGTCGTGTATGTAAGAATTGATCGTACGAGGAAACTTCCTGTTACGGTGCTTTTGCGTGCTCTCGGATTTGGCTCTGATCAAGAAATCATTGATTTGATTGGAGATAACGAATATATCCGTAATACTCTGGAAAAGGACAATACAGAAAGTACTGAAAAGGCGCTGTTAGAAATTTATGAGCGGCTTCGTCCGGGCGAACCGCCGACAGTAGAAAACGCTAAAAATTTGTTAATTTCCAGATTTTTTGATCCAAAGCGTTATGATTTAGCGAGCGTTGGCCGTTATAAGATTAATAAGAAGCTTCATATTAAAAACCGTCTTTTCGGCCAGACTCTTGCTGAGACGTTGGTAGACCCTGAAACAGGCGAAATTATTGCTGAAAAAGGGACGACTCTAGACCGTCGTACATTAGACAGAATCATTCCAAATCTTGAAAAAAACATTGGTTTTGCGACTTTCAGCCCTGCAGGAGGCGTTGTTGAAGAAGACATTCATCTTCAAACTATAAAAATATATGCCCCGAATGAAGAAGGCGAGAAAGTAATCAATGTAATCGGTAATGCGTATGTAGAAGAACACATTAAAAATATCACTCCTGCAGATATTATCTCGTCCATCAGTTATTTCTTTAATTTGCTGCATGGTGTTGGAGATACTGATGATATTGACCATTTAGGAAACAGACGCCTCCGTTCTGTTGGAGAGCTGCTTCAAAACCAATTTAGAATAGGGTTGTCGCGGATGGAGCGCGTTGTCCGCGAAAGAATGTCGATTCAAGATACTGCGACGATTACGCCGCAGCAACTGATAAACATTCGTCCAGTTATCGCTTCTATTAAAGAATTTTTCGGAAGCTCCCAGTTGTCCCAGTTTATGGACCAGACAAACCCGCTTGCAGAATTAACGCATAAACGCCGTCTTTCTGCGTTAGGGCCTGGCGGTTTAACTCGTGAACGCGCTGGCTTTGAGGTTCGGGATGTTCACTATTCCCACTATGGCCGCATGTGTCCGATTGAAACACCTGAAGGTCCGAACATTGGTTTGATCAACTCCTTGTCAACATATGCAAAGGTGAACCGTTTTGGTTTTATCGAAACTCCGTACCGCCGTGTTGATCCGGAAACCGGAAAAGTAACCAACCAGATTGATTATTTAACGGCTGATGAAGAAGATAACTATGTGGTTGCCCAGGCAAATGCCCGCCTTGGAGAAGACGGTTCCTTCCTTGATGAGGAAGTTGTGGCTCGTTTCCGCGGAGAAAACACAGTCGTCAAGCGCGACCGTGTCGATTATATGGATGTATCGCCAAAACAGGTTGTTTCAGCTGCAACAGCATGTATTCCATTCCTTGAAAACGACGACTCAAACCGTGCGCTAATGGGTGCAAACATGCAGCGTCAGGCAGTGCCGTTAATGCAGCCTGAAGCGCCGATCGTTGGTACTGGTATGGAATATGTATCTGCAAAAGATTCCGGGGCAGCTGTTATATGTAAACACGATGGAATCGTAGAACATGTAGAAGCCCGCGAAATTTGGGTGCGCCGCGTTAAAGAAGTTGATGGCCAAGAAGTTAAAGGCGACTTAGACAAATACAAATTGTTAAAGTTTGTTCGATCCAACCAAGGAACTTGCTATAATCAGCGTCCGATTGTCAAAGTCGGAGACCGTGTTGTTAAAGGGGAAATTTTAGCAGATGGCCCTTCAATGGAGAAAGGCGAACTGGCTCTTGGCCGAAATGTACTTGTAGCATTTATGACATGGGACGGTTACAACTACGAGGACGCAATTATCATGAGTGAGCGTCTTGTAAAAGACGATGTCTATACTTCTATTCATATTGAAGAATATGAATCAGAATCTCGTGATACTAAGCTTGGTCCTGAGGAAATTACGCGTGATATTCCAAACGTTGGGGAAGATGCCCTCCGCAACCTTGATGAGCGAGGTATTGTCCGCATCGGAGCAGAAGTAAAAGATGGAGACCTTCTTGTTGGAAAAGTAACGCCAAAAGGGGTTACAGAACTAACTGCAGAAGAGCGTCTTTTACATGCGATCTTCGGTGAAAAAGCTCGTGAGGTCCGCGATACATCGTTGAGAGTGCCTCATGGCGGCGGCGGAATCGTCTTAGATGTTAAAGTCTTTAACCGTGAAGACGGAGATGAACTTCCTCCAGGTGTAAACCAGCTTGTTCGCGTATATATCGTCCAAAAACGTAAAATCTCTGAAGGAGATAAAATGGCGGGACGCCACGGTAACAAAGGTGTTATTTCCCGCATTCTTCCTGAAGAAGATATGCCTTTCCTTCCGGATGGAACACCTGTCGATATAATGTTAAATCCATTGGGAGTTCCATCGCGCATGAACATCGGTCAAGTGTTTGAACTCCATCTTGGCATGGCTGCGAGAGCGCTTGGAATTCACGTTGCTTCGCCGGTATTTGACGGTGCGAATGAAGAAGATGTCTGGTCGACAATCAAGGAAGCAGGAATGGCCCCTGATGCGAAGACCGTTTTATATGACGGACGGACTGGAGAGCCATTTGATAACCGCGTCTCCGTTGGTGTCATGTATATGATCAAATTAGCTCACATGGTTGACGATAAACTTCATGCTCGTTCAACCGGGCCATACTCGCTTGTTACACAGCAGCCGCTTGGTGGAAAAGCACAATTCGGCGGACAGCGTTTCGGGGAGATGGAGGTTTGGGCGCTTGAAGCATACGGAGCTGCCTATACACTCCAAGAAATTCTTACCGTTAAATCGGACGATGTTGTCGGGCGCGTAAAAACGTATGAAGCAATTGTGAAAGGTGAAAATGTACCGGAGCCTGGAGTTCCTGAATCATTCAAAGTATTAATCAAAGAGCTTCAAAGCTTAGGTATGGATGTCAAAATCCTTTCAAGTGATGAAGAAGAGATTGAAATGCGCGACCTGGAAGATGAAGAAGAACTTCAACAGGCCGAATCTTTTACGATTGCACCGGAGCTTGAAAAATCCGAATCAGAAAAAGTAGGTACAAAAGAATAACATCAAAAAAGATATTCAAAGTGCCGCTTCCAGTCCCTGAATAAGGCGCGCCCTTGAGAAAGATGCTGTTTTTTTTCAAAGGGACCGCCAAGGGACTGGGCATGCCGGCTGGACAATGAAGCAATAAGGGTAAAACCTGTAGATCAAAAGGGAGGTAGGCCCCTTGCTAGATGTGAACAATTTTGAGTATATGAAAATAGGTCTCGCTTCACCTGATAAAATCCGTTCTTGGTCATATGGTGAAGTAAAAAAACCTGAAACGATCAACTATCGTACTTTAAAACAAGAAAAAGACGGTCTTTTCTGTGAACGTATCTTCGGCCCTCAAAAAGATTGGGAATGCCATTGCGGAAAATACAAAAGAGTCCGCTACAAAGGTGTTGTCTGTGATCGATGCGGCGTTGAAGTTACTCGTGCAAAAGTACGCCGTGAACGCATGGGGCATATTGAATTAGCTGCACCGGTATCCCATATCTGGTACTTTAAAGGGATTCCGAGCCGAATGGGACTTGTACTTGATATGTCCCCGCGTGCTCTTGAAGAAGTTATTTATTTTGCTTCTTATGTCGTTACTGAACCTGGTGACACTCCATTAGAAAAGAAGCAGCTTTTATCAGAAAAAGAATACCGCGCATACCGCGAAAAGTACGGAAATAAATTCCAGGCTTCAATGGGTGCGGAAGCGATAAAAAAACTTCTGCAGGATATTGATCTTGAAAAAGAAGCTGAGATCTTAAAAGAAGAACTAAGAACTGCTCAAGGACAGCGCCGCACTCGTGCAATTAAACGCCTTGAGGTGCTTGAAGCATTCCGTAATTCCGGAAATGAACCGTCCTGGATGATTCTTGATGTTCTTCCGGTTATTCCTCCGGAGCTTCGTCCTATGGTTCAGCTGGACGGAGGACGTTTTGCGACTTCAGATCTTAACGATTTGTACAGACGGGTTATTAACCGGAACAATCGTTTAAAACGATTATTGGATCTTGGAGCTCCAAGCATAATTGTCCAGAACGAAAAACGTATGCTTCAAGAAGCGGTTGACGCTTTAATAGACAATGGACGCCGCGGCCGTCCTGTAACCGGACCAGGAAACCGTCCATTGAAATCTCTTTCCCACATGCTTAAAGGGAAACAAGGCCGTTTCCGCCAAAACTTGCTTGGGAAGCGTGTAGACTATTCAGGCCGTTCTGTTATCGTAGTAGGCCCAAACCTTAAAATGTACCAATGCGGACTTCCGAAAGAAATGGCGCTTGAACTATTCAAGCCATTTGTGATGAAGGAGCTTGTTGAGAAAGGTTTAGCCCACAATATTAAATCAGCCAAACGAAAAATTGAAAGAGTCCAGCCTGAGGTGTGGGATGTTTTAGAAGAAGTTATTAAAGAACACCCTGTTCTTCTAAACCGTGCTCCAACGCTGCACAGACTTGGAATTCAGGCGTTTGAGCCAACGCTCGTAGAAGGCCGGGCCATCCGTTTGCATCCGCTCGTATGTACTGCTTATAATGCAGACTTTGACGGAGACCAAATGGCTGTACACGTGCCGCTATCAGCTGAAGCTCAAGCAGAAGCACGGTTATTAATGCTCGCTGCACAAAATATTTTAAATCCTAAAGATGGTAAACCGGTCGTTACACCTTCTCAAGACATGGTATTAGGGAACTATTACTTGACATTGGAAAGAGAAAGTGCAGAAGGCGAAGGAATGGTCTTCAAAGATACAAATGAAGCACTGCTTGCCTATCAAAACGGCCATGTTCATTTGCACACACGCATTGCCATTCATGCCGGTTCATTAAACAATCCGACATTTAAGGAAGAACAAAATAAAAAATTGCTTATAACAACAGTTGGTAAACTAATCTTTAATGAAATTTTACCTGCATCATTCCCTTACATTAACGAACCTACAAAAACAAATCTCGAGGAAAAAACACCTGAGAAATACTTTGTAGATCCGGGAACGGATGTAAAGGCATTGATCAAAGAAATGCCGCTGGTTGAACCTTTTAAAAAGAAAATCCTCGGAAATATCATTGCGGAAGTATTTAAACGGTACAAGATCACTGAAACTTCTAAAATGCTTGACCGCATGAAAGACCTTGGATTTAAATATTCAACTAAAGCAGGTATTACGGTCGGTGTTGCTGACATCGTCGTATTGGGCGAAAAGAAGCAAATCATCGATGAAGCCGAAAAAAAAGTCGAAAATGTGTTAAAGCAATTCAGACGCGGTTTAATCACGGAAGACGAGCGTTACGACCGCGTAATCTCGATTTGGAGTGCTGCAAAAGACACCATTCAAGCAAAACTTATGAAATCATTGGATAGAATGAATCCAATCTTCATGATGAGTGATTCCGGTGCCCGCGGAAACGCGTCGAACTTTACGCAGTTAGCCGGTATGCGCGGACTAATGGCAAACCCGGCAGGACGGATTATTGAATTGCCGATTAAAGCTAGCTTCCGTGAAGGTTTAACCGTATTAGAATATTTCATATCTACACACGGCGCCCGAAAAGGTCTTGCAGATACGGCTCTTAAAACAGCAGATTCCGGCTATTTGACACGCCGTCTTGTTGATGTGGCGCAGGATGTAATTGTTCGTGAAGACGATTGCGGCACAGACCGGGGATTATTAGTAAGAGCTTTAACGGATGGAACAGAAGTGATCGAATCGCTTGAGGAGCGCTTAATCGGGCGATATGCAAGAAAAGCGGTAAGACATCCGGAAACTAACGAGGTTATTGTACCTGAGAACGGATTAATTACGGAAGATCTGGCAAATGAAATTGTCCAAGCAAACATAGAAGAAGTATGGATTCGTTCAGCCTTTACATGCAACACAAGACACGGTGTATGTAAAAAATGTTATGGCCGCAACTTAGCTACCGGCCAGGAAGTGGAAGTAGGCGAAGCAGTCGGAATCATTGCTGCTCAATCAATCGGTGAGCCGGGTACACAGTTAACGATGCGTACGTTTCATACAGGCGGAGTTGCAGGAGACGATATTACTCAAGGTTTACCTCGTATCCAAGAGTTGTTTGAAGCGCGCAACCCGAAAGGTCAAGCTGTTATTTCTGAAATTGACGGCGTCGTAGTTGGAATAAACGAAGGACGTGACCGCCAGCACGAAATCGTTATCCAGGGCGAAGTGGAAACACGCACATACACAGCACCATATACAGCGCGCCTAAAAGTAGATGTAAATGATCGTGTTGAGCGAGGCCAGGAGTTAACCGAAGGTTCGATCGATCCGAAAGAATTGCTAAAAGTAAAAGATGTGTCTGCCGTACAGGAATACTTGCTTCGCGAAGTTCAAAAGGTATATCGTATGCAAGGGGTTGAAATCGGCGACAAGCACATTGAAGTTATGGTTAGACAAATGCTTCGAAAAGTGCGTGTGATCGATGCCGGTGAAACAGATGTATTGCCGGGTACTCTGCTTGATATACATCAATTTAGGGATGCCAACGAAAAAGCACTGCTTGAAGGAAAGCTTCCGGCAACCGGCCGCCCTGTACTGCTGGGTATTACGAAAGCATCCTTGGAAACAGATTCGTTCTTGTCAGCAGCATCCTTCCAGGAAACTACAAGAGTTCTTACAGATGCGGCAATCAAAGGCAAACGCGATGAATTACTTGGCTTGAAAGAAAATGTTATTATCGGCAAGTTAGTTCCTGCAGGTACAGGAATGCAACGTTATCGTAAAGCAAAGCCAATCTTAAAGGATGAAACTGCAGAAGCTCAAGTTACGATTGAGTAGACGTTCTGTATAAATGCGGTACTTGCTTGCGAAAACAACATGCAAGTACCGTATTTTTAATAAAGATTTACGAAACAGCGAGGCGCCGGTATAATTTTTTTCATTGGTATTGACATCGCTATTTTGAGATGATAATATAGCAAAGGTGCTTCAATTACCTGTTACTTTGGAGGATATATTATATGTCTTATGAAAAAGTATTACAGGCAAGAAACATTATTGTAGGAACAAAGCAAGCGGTGAAAGCTCTTAAATCAGGGATCGTATTGGAACTTGTGATTGCTAATGATGCTGACCCTAACCTGACGGCAAAGGCTGTCGATGCCGCAAAGGAAATGAATGTCCCGGTAACCTGCGTTGACTCAATGAAAAAACTCGGGAAAGCATGCGGGATTGAAGTTGGAGCTGCCACTGTAGCAATTATCCGTTAAAAACTGTTTTTGCAGGCGAAAACTGCAAGAACTTTGTTTTTGTAGAAAAATGAACCACCTGGATGTGTGGGCTTAAATGAAAATGTGAAGGGAGGAAAAATACATGCCTACAATTAACCAATTAGTGCGCAAGCCTCGCAAATCAATAGCAGAAAAATCAAAATCACCTGCACTTAACAAAGGATACAACAGCTTTAAAAAGGTGCAAACAAACGTATATTCACCACAAAAACGCGGAGTATGTACGCGTGTTGGTACAATGACTCCGAAAAAACCGAACTCAGCGCTTCGTAAATATGCTCGTGTTCGTTTAACAAACGGAATCGAGGTAACAGCATACATTCCTGGTATCGGTCACAATCTGCAAGAACACAGTGTTGTTCTTATCCGCGGCGGACGTGTAAAAGACTTGCCGGGGGTGCGTTACCATATCGTACGCGGTGCACTTGACACGGCTGGTGTTAACAACCGTATGCAAGGCCGTTCAAAATATGGTACTAAGAAACCTAAGGCAGCCAAAAAATAATTTTAATTGAAAATAGATTTGTTGAAAGGGGGAAAATACATGCCACGTAAAGGACCAGTAGCAAAAAGAGATGTATTGCCAGATCCGATTTACAATTCCAAGTTGGTTACTCGTCTAATCAATAAAATGATGATTGACGGTAAAAGAGGCAAAGCACAGACAATTCTTTACTCAGCATTTGATATTATCCGCGAACGTACTGGAAAAGATCCGATGGAAGTGTTTGAACAAGCACTTAAAAACATCATGCCAGTATTAGAAGTAAGAGCACGCCGTGTGGGTGGCGCCAACTACCAAGTTCCAGTTGAGGTGCGTCCTGACCGCCGTACAACTCTTGGACTTCGCTGGTTAGTAAACTACGCTCGTCTACGCGGAGAAAAAACAATGGAAGAGCGTTTAGCAAACGAAATTCTTGATGCAGCAAACAACACTGGAGCATCTGTTAAAAAACGTGAAGATACACACAAAATGGCCGAAGCAAACAGAGCGTTTGCTCATTATCGTTGGTAATGTAACCTTCAATTATAAAACACACTCATATAAGGAAGGAGAAAAACCCAATGGCAAGAGAGTTCTCCTTAGAAAAGACTCGAAATATCGGCATCATGGCCCATATTGATGCCGGTAAAACAACAACTACCGAGCGTATCCTTTACTATACCGGTAAAATCCATAAGATCGGCGAAACTCATGAAGGTGCGGCTCAAATGGACTGGATGGAACAAGAGCAAGAGCGTGGTATAACAATTACTTCCGCAGCGACAACTGCTCAATGGAAAAACCACCGAGTTAACATCATCGATACACCGGGACACGTAGACTTCACGGTTGAAGTTGAGCGTTCTCTTCGCGTACTTGATGGTGCGGTTACGGTCCTTGATGCCCAATCCGGAGTTGAGCCTCAGACTGAAACAGTTTGGCGCCAGGCGACAACTTATGGAGTACCGCGTATTGTATTTGTTAACAAAATGGATAAAATAGGAGCGGATTTCTTATATTCCGTTAAAACTCTTCATGATCGCCTTCAGGCAAATGCTCATCCGATTCAGCTGCCAATCGGTGCTGAAGACCAATTTGAGGGAATTATCGACCTCGTAGAAATGAATGCGACTTTCTACGCCAATGACCTTGGAACAGACATAACTGTTCGTGAAATTCCTGAAGAATACAAAGCTCAAGCTGAGAAATACCGTGAAAAACTAATTGAAGCGGTAGCAGAGCTTGATGAAGAGCTAATGGAAAAATACCTTGGCGGAGAAGAGATTACAAATGAAGAGCTAAAAGCTGCTATCCGAAAAGGAACAATCAATGTTGAATTCTATCCTGTTCTTTGCGGATCCGCATTTAAGAACAAAGGTGTTCAAAAAATGCTTGATGCAGTAATTGACTATCTTCCATCACCAGTAGATATACCTGCAATCAAAGGTATTAATCCTGATACAGAGGAAGAAGTAACACGTCCTTCAAGCGACGATGAGCCATTTGCTGCTCTTGCATTCAAAGTTATGAGCGACCCGTATGTTGGTAAATTAACATTTTTCCGCGTTTATTCTGGTACATTAAGCTCTGGATCTTATGTACAAAACTCTACAAAAGGAAAACGCGAACGTATCGGACGAATTCTGCAAATGCATGCGAACCACCGCGAAGAGATTTCAATGGTTTATGCAGGGGACATCGCTGCTGCAGTAGGATTGAAAGATACAACTACTGGTGACACGCTTTGTGATGATAAGAACTCTGTAATTTTAGAATCTATGCAGTTCCCTGAACCGGTAATCCAGCTTTCTGTGGAGCCTAAGTCAAAAGCAGACCAAGATAAAATGTCGACTGCTTTACAAAAGCTTCAAGAAGAGGATCCGACTTTCAGAGCGCACACAGATCCTGAAACGGGACAGACAATTATCGCTGGAATGGGTGAGCTTCACTTAGACATCATTGTTGATCGTATGCGCCGTGAATTCAAAGTTGAAGCGAATGTAGGTGCGCCTCAGGTAGCCTACCGAGAAACTTTCCGTAAAAGTGCGCAAGTTGAAGGTAAATTTGCCCGTCAATCTGGTGGACGCGGACAATACGGACACGTTTGGATCGAATTCTCTCCAAATGAAGAAGGAAAAGGATTTGAATTTGAAAACGCAATCGTTGGCGGTGTGGTTCCGCGTGAATACATCCCTGCAGTACAAGCAGGACTGGAAGACGCTCTTGAAAAAGGTGTACTTGCAGGCTATCCAATGGTTGACATTAAAGCAAAACTATTCGACGGATCATACCATGATGTTGACTCCAGTGAAATGGCGTTCAAAATTGCTGCTTCTTTGGCACTTAAAAACGCGGCAGCAAAATGTGATCCTGTACTTCTCGAACCAATAATGAGAGTAGAAGTAGTTATTCCTGAAGAATACATGGGAGATATCATGGGAGGCATTACTGCCCGCCGCGGCCGTGTAGAAGGTATGGAAGCGCGCGGAAACGCTCAAGTAGTCCGTGCAATGGTTCCACTTTCAGAAATGTTTGGCTATGCTACTGCACTTCGTTCCAGTACACAAGGACGCGGAGTTTTCACAATGCATTTTGATCACTACGAAGAAGTGCCAAAATCAATTGCTGATGAAATCATCAAAAAAAATAAAGGCGAATAATTGATTTTAGTCTTTTAATCAAGTATAACTACTTATGTAAGCTTGGTTGCTGCGAATTAGGGCAGCCTCTTTCGCAGCCCATTTATATACTTAAAATTAAATTTTTTATAACCGAAGGAGGATTTTCCTAATGGCAAAAGCTAAATTCGACCGTTCTAAGCCACACGTGAACGTTGGTACAATTGGTCACGTTGACCATGGTAAAACTACTTTAACAGCTGCAATTACTACAGTACTTGCTAAATCTGGTAAAGCAGAAGCTCGTGCATATGATCAAATTGATGCTGCTCCAGAAGAGCGTGAACGCGGTATCACAATTTCAACTGCACACGTAGAGTATGAAACTGAAAACCGTCACTATGCACACGTAGACTGCCCAGGACACGCCGACTACGTTAAAAACATGATCACTGGTGCTGCACAAATGGACGGCGCTATCCTTGTTGTATCTGCTGCTGACGGTCCAATGCCGCAAACTCGTGAGCATATCCTTCTTTCTCGCCAAGTAGGTGTGCCATACCTTGTTGTATTTTTAAACAAATGCGACATGGTAGACGACGAAGAACTTCTTGAACTAGTAGAAATGGAAGTACGCGACCTTCTTTCTGAGTACGAATTCCCTGGCGACGATGTGCCAGTAATCAAAGGTTCTGCTCTTAAAGCTCTTGAAGGCGACCCTGCTTGGGAAGAAAAAATCGTTGAGCTTATGAACGCTGTTGATGAGTACATCCCAACTCCAGAACGTGAAACTGACAAACCATTCATGATGCCAGTTGAAGACGTATTCTCTATCACTGGCCGTGGTACAGTTGCTACTGGACGTGTAGAACGCGGACAAGTTAAAGTTGGTGACGTTGTTGAAATCATCGGCTTAACAGAAGAGCCAAAATCTACTACTGTAACAGGTGTAGAAATGTTCCGCAAACTTCTTGACTACGCAGAAGCCGGTGACAACATCGGTGCTCTTCTTCGCGGTATCGCTCGTGAGGAAGTACAACGCGGACAAGTATTGGCAAAACCAGGTTCAATCACTCCGCACACAAAATTCAAAGCTGAAGTTTACGTATTATCAAAAGAAGAAGGTGGCCGTCATACACCATTCTTCTCTAACTACCGCCCTCAGTTCTACTTCCGTACAACTGACGTAACTGGAATCATTACTCTTCCAGAAGGCGTTGAAATGGTTATGCCTGGCGACAACGTTGAAATGAACGTTGAACTTATCGCTCCAATTGCAATCGAAGAAGGAACTAAATTCTCAATTCGTGAAGGTGGACGTACAGTAGGCGCCGGCGTAGTTTCCACTATTGTTGAGTAATAGAAAAATAGTTGAAAGAGGCTGTCTCATAAGGGTCTGACCCCATGTACATTTATCAATATATAGCACATTTATGCAACATTATGTCCTATATATTGTGTTATGGGGTCTGACCCTTAGGGTTTTGAGACAGCCTCTTTTTTAATTTAATAAAAATCGTCATTCAGCAGAAGAAAGTTCTTATTGAAAAAGGAATATTGGGTCGCTATAATTGATAGGGTGTGTGATTCATAAAGATATTTTAAGAAAATCTTGCGTTCACTTTATGTTTTTAGTATAATAGACAGCGTTGGTCTTTGACTGCGATGAAGTGGAAGGTTGCTGACACACCCGGCCGCTTTGCCATGGCGAGTGTGTGGGAAATTTCCATGGAGAATGTCTATTTTAAAATAGGCGAAAAGTCCTGCGGTAATATGTCAAGCACCAAAATCAATGGAATTGGAAATTCTAAACCGTAAAAGTTCTAAAAAAGGCAATACTAAAGAAACCCAGTAAAATTTATTACATTTACTGGAAATAATAGAAGGATTTAGGGTCTTGTTACTCCCTATTTATCCACCTTCCTTCTAGGCGTGTAAATTTGGTCGTTACGTAGCAGCGCATCGACCAAACGCACAAGTTTTCTTGCAGTTAAGACGAGTGCTCTTTTATGTTGGTGCTTTGGAACCTCATGATACTTTTTCAGGTAGTATGCCCGAAATTCAGGTTCAAGTCGTTGTACCGAGTTGGCAGCTTCAACTAGGTAGTAACGAAGATAATGATTCCCTGATCGTATCATGTTTGTTTCCTCTGCCTGAAACTTTCCTGATTGATGCTTGGACCATGTTAACCCGGCATATTTCGCTAATGATGCTTGATTATCAAAGCGTTCAATTTGTCCAATTTCAGCTAATATTCCGGCACAATAAACGGGTCCGATACCAGGAATCGACTGTAAGGTGTTTGGAATGCCATCTAGTAGCTTTCGAATAGCTTTATCCAATTCCTTGATCTGCTTGGTAATACTGCGAATGGACTCAATGGAAGTTGCCAACAAAAGGTCAATCGAGTCTTCTACACACTTGGATAAACGATAAGAAGATCTGGCTGCCTTTTGAATGGACTTGGCTATACATTCGGCATCAGTAAAGCGATTTTTGCCCTTTTCCTGAAGATAATGCGCAAGTTCCTGGATATCCATGGAGCTGATTTCATCCAGGCTATACTTTTCGAGTAACAGCTCCATCATGGCGTTCCCAAACACGGAGCTTTCCACTTCAGCCGTAAAGGAACTGCACTTGTAAAAAAGGTGTTGGAGGAAATACTGTTTTTCACGAGTTAAATTGTGAACGAGATGATATCTCATTCTCGTTAATCTTTGAAGGGCAATATATTGTTCCTGCATGACAGCCGAAAGTCGAAGGCGCCCGAAACGGAGTCGATCCGCAATAATCCAGGCATCGATATGGTCTGTTTTATCGAGATCCGTATAAGACTCCTTAAACTTCTTAATTAGTTTTGGGTTAATCGTAAACACTTTCGTTTTAAACTTTTTCAAGGATTCATCTTCATGAAAGAACATGGATGGATGCCAACTGTAAACAGATGTTGCTTCCATTCCAATTTGAATCTCTTGAATCAAGTTTTTTTGGGCAATATCTACAATTTGATTTCGTAGATAAGATGCCCCGGTTAAATTGTTTTCAACAGTTTGAGAAGATAATGTTTCACCATCTAAATTCATGACACAAGCTTTCATATCTTGAGAGCTGACGTCTATTCCGACAAATAACTTCATGGGAGAAACCTCCTTTCATTTTAGGATCAGTGGGAAGGACTCTTCGGGATGTCCCCAGCGCACTTGTTGATCAATCACCCTCGCGTATGAGAACTCGCTCTGATCCATGAGCTGCCTGGAAGCTGCCACTTCCAGCATGGGTTGCCAGAGGGAACAGCCTGCGGGTTAGAAGTTCAAACAAGAGCTGGAGAAACAGACTTTATTAAGTAGTCAAAGCTACAGGAGGGAGAAGGATTTCCCCAAATGATCCTTAAAACCATTATCTAGGGACATCACGAAAAGTCCACCCCTAAAATGGAAATTCTTCAGATAGTGGTGGGCTAGCCCACCACTATCTGAACTAGCTCCTATGAAGTTATGAATGAACAGAAATCTAACTGGAAAATACCTCAAAAGAGAATTCTAAAAATACTATACGAGGAGGGAAAAATAATGGCAAAACAAAAAATTCGTATTCGTTTAAAAGCTTATGATCACCGAATTCTTGATCAATCTGCAGAAAAAATTGTAGAAACAGCAAAACGTTCTGGTGCGGCTGTATCCGGTCCGATCCCGCTTCCGACTGAAAAATCTGTTTACACAATTCTTCGTGCGGTGCATAAGTACAAAGATTCTCGTGAACAATTTGAGATGCGCACACACAAACGTCTAATCGACATCATCAATCCAACTCCACAAACAGTTGATTCGTTAATGCGTTTAGATTTGCCATCAGGCGTTGATATTGAAATAAAACTTTAATGAAATAAATGATGTAGAAATTAGGAGGTGTGACTGAAATGACCAAAGGAATCTTAGGAAGAAAAATCGGTATGACTCAAGTATTTGCTGAAAACGGTGACCTTATCCCTGTGACTGTTGTAGAAGCAGCTCCAAACGTAGTTCTTCAAAAGAAATCTGTCGAAACTGACGGCTACGAAGCTCTTCAGCTTGGATTTGAAGACAAGCGGGAAAAGCTTTCCAACAAACCGGAAAAAGGGCATGCTGCCAAAGCAAATACTGCTCCTAAGCGCTTCATTCGCGAATTCCGCGGAGTTGACTTAGCTGAGTATGAAGTTGGTCAAGAAGTCAAAGTTGATATTTTCGCAGAAGGAGATTTTGTAGATGTGACGGGAATCTCAAAAGGTAAAGGTTTCCAAGGTGTGATTAAGCGCCACGGACAATCTCGCGGACCAATGGCTCACGGTTCTCGTTACCATCGCCGTCCTGGTTCAATGGGACCTATCGCACCAAACCGTGTATTCAAGAGCAAAAATCTTCCTGGACGCATGGGCGGAGAAAAAGTTACAGTTCAAAACCTGCAAATTGTAAAGGTTGATAAAGAGCGCAACTTGCTTTTAATCAAAGGCAATGTACCGGGTCCGAGAAAAGGACTTGTTAAAATTAAAAGTGCGGTTAAAGCAAAGTAATAAACCAGAAAGGAGGAAAAAAGAATGCCGAAAGTAGCATTATTTAACCAAAACGGTTCACAAGTTGGTGAAATCGAACTAAACGACGCCGTTTTTGGTATCGAGCCTAATAAACACGTATTATTTGAAGCTGTTGTTATGCAAAGAGCTTCTTTACGTCAAGGAACTCATAAAACAAAAATTCGTTCTGAAGTATCTGGCGGTGGCCGCAAACCGTGGCGCCAAAAAGGAACTGGCCGTGCTCGCCAAGGTTCCATCCGTTCTCCGCAATGGCGCGGCGGCGGTACTGTATTCGGTCCTGTGCCACGCAGCTACAGCTACAAGCTTCCTAAAAAAGTTCGCCGCTTAGCAATCAAATCAGCATTATCTTCTAAAGTATTAGAAGAAAATATTTTAGTATTAGAAAACCTTGCTTTCGAAACTCCAAAAACAAAAGACTTTAAAGGTGTATTAAAGAATCTTTCTGTTAATACAAAAGCGCTTGTCGTTACAGCTGATCTGGATGAAAATGTCGCATTATCTGCGCGAAACATCCCTGGTGTGACTGTAGTGGCAGCAAATGGAATCAATGTGTTGGATGTTTTAAATCATGATAAACTGATCTTGACGAAAGCAGCGGTTGAAAAAGTAGAGGAGGTGCTTGCGTAATGGATGCACGTGAAGTCATTAAGCGCCCCGTAATCACTGAACGTTCAACTGATCTAATGGCTGAAAAAAAATACACTTTTGAAGTGGATGTAAGAGTTAACAAAACTCAAGTAAAAGACGCTGTTGAAGAAATTTTCGGCGTAAAAGTTGAAAAAGTAAATATCATGAACTATAAAGGAAAGTTCAAGCGAATGGGCAAATTCGGCGGTTATACAAATAAGCGCCGCAAAGCCATCGTGAAACTCACTGAAGACAGCAAAGAAATCGAATTATTTGAAGCATAATATTTTGATTAGAAGAGGAGGGAACTAAAATGGCGATTAAAAAGTACAAACCTACCTCCAACGGTCGTCGCGGCATGACGGGTTTAGATTTTTCCGAAATCACTACTGACAAACCGGAAAAATCATTGCTTGCTCCTTTAAAAAGAAAAGGCGGCCGCAACAACCAAGGTAAGTTAACTGTTCGTCATCAAGGTGGCGGTCATAAGCGTCAATACCGTATAATCGATTTTAAACGTGACAAAGACGGCATTCCAGGACGCGTTGCCACTATCGAATACGATCCAAACCGTTCTGCAAATATTGCATTAATTAACTATGTTGATGGAGAAAAGCGTTACATCCTAGCTCCAAAAAACCTTGAAGTAGGTATGGAAATTATGTCTGGACCAGAAGCAGACATTAAAGTTGGAAACGCACTCCCATTAGCAAACATTCCTGTAGGTACAGTTATACACAACATCGAATTAAAGCCTGGTAAAGGTGGTCAATTAGTACGTTCAGCCGGTACTTCCGCACAAGTTCTTGGTAAAGAAGGCAAATACGTACTTGTTCGCTTAAACTCTGGCGAAGTTCGCATGATCCTTGCTAATTGCCGTGCTTCTATCGGCCAAGTCGGCAACGAACAGCACGAACTAATTAACATTGGTAAAGCCGGACGTTCTCGTTGGCTAGGTAAACGCCCAACAGTTCGCGGTTCTGTAATGAACCCTAACGATCACCCGCACGGCGGTGGTGAGGGACGTGCGCCAATCGGACGTAAGTCTCCAATGACTCCTTGGGGCAAACCAACTCTTGGTTACAAAACTCGCAAAAAGAAAAACAAATCTGATAAATTTATCGTACGTCGTCGTAAAAAATAACGGGGTTGAACTACGGTTCATTCATCGAACCGTAGAGCAATCACGAAGGGAGGTTCAATTATGGGTCGCAGCTTAAAAAAAGGACCTTTTGTTGATGAGCATTTAATGAAAAAGATCGAAAAATTAAATGAAACGGATAAAAAACAAGTTGTGAAAACTTGGTCGCGCCGTTCAACGATCTTCCCGCAATTCATTGGACACACAATCGCTGTCTATGACGGCCGCAAACATGTTCCTGTATACATTACTGAAGATATGGTAGGCCACAAGCTAGGAGAGTTTGCTCCAACTCGCACTTACAAAGGCCATGCAAGTGACGATAAGAAAACAAGACGTTAATGAGAGGAGGGCATTCAGATGCAAGCTAAAGCTGTTGCAAGAACAGTTCGTATTGCTCCTCGTAAAGCTCGTTTAGTTGTTGATCTAATTCGAGGAAAGCAAGTTGGTGAAGCGGTAGCGATTTTAAAACACACTCCAAAAGCTGCTTCTCCGATAGTAGAAAAAGTTTTGAAATCTGCAGTTGCTAACGCAGAACATAACTACGAAATGGACGTTAATAATCTCATTATATCTCAGGCTTACGTAAACGAAGGACCGACTTTAAAACGTTTCCGTCCTCGTGCAATGGGCCGTGCAAGCCAAATTAACAAACGTACAAGTCATATTACAATCGTTTTATCAGAAAAGAAGGAGGGATAATTAGTGGGTCAAAAAGTAAATCCAGTCGGTTTGCGTATCGGGATCATCCGTGATTGGGAATCCAAATGGTACGCAGGAAAAGACTATGCTGATCTTTTACACGAAGACCTTAAAGTTCGTGAATACATCACGAAGCGTTTAAGCGATGCTTCTGTTTCTAAAATAGAAATTGAACGTGCTGCAAACCGTTTAAATATTACTATCCACACTGCAAAGCCTGGAATGGTAATCGGAAAAGGCGGTACAGAAGTTGAAGCTCTTCGCAAGGCGCTAAACAATCTTACAGGTAAACGAGTACACATCAATATTCTTGAAATTAAGAGAGCTGATATTGATGCAAAATTAGTTGCTGAAAATATTGCTCGTCAATTAGAAAATCGCGTATCATTCCGACGTGCACAAAAACAAGCTATTCAACGTGCAATGCGCGCAGGAGCAAAAGGTATTAAAACAATGGTATCTGGTCGTTTAGGCGGTGCCGATATTGCCCGTTCTGAGCACTACAGCGAAGGAACAGTTCCACTTCATACTCTTCGTGCCGACATCGACTATGGAACAGCTGAAGCTGATACAACTTACGGCAAGCTTGGCGTAAAAGTATGGATCTATCGTGGAGAAGTCCTTCCTGCAAAGAAGAAAACTGAGGAAGGAGGCAATTAATTATGTTAATGCCAAAACGTGTTAAATTCCGCCGTGAACACCGCGGAAAAATGCGCGGACGCGCTAAAGGCGGTACAGAAGTACATTTCGGTGAATTCGGTTTACAAGCAACTGAAGCTGGGTGGATTACAAACCGTCAAATCGAAGCTGCACGTATTGCCATGACACGTTACATGAAACGTGGCGGTAAAGTTTGGATTAAAATCTTCCCACATAAGCCATACACTGCGAAACCTCTAGAGGTCCGAATGGGTTCCGGTAAAGGTGCTCCTGAAGGCTGGGTAGCAGTTGTAAAGCCAGGGAAAGTAATGTTTGAAGTTGCAGGTGTATCCGAAGAAATCGCACGCGAAGCATTGCGCCTTGCATCACACAAACTTCCAGTAAAATGTAAGTTTGTAAAACGAGAAGAAATTGGTGGTGAATCTAATGAAAGCTAATGAAATTCGTGACCTTACCACTGCCGAAATTGAACAAAAAGTAAAATCGTTAAAAGAAGAGCTTTTCAACTTACGCTTTCAATTAGCGACTGGACAACTCGAAAATACAGCCCGCATTCGTGAAGTACGCAAAGCGATTGCTCGAATGAAAACTGTTATTCGCGAAAGAGAGATCGGTGTCAACAATCGATAACCTGAGAGGAGGTTTGCACAATGAGTGAACGTAACCAACGCAAAGTTTACACAGGACGCGTTGTTTCTGACAAGATGGATAAGACGATTACAGTTCTTGTAGAGACTTATAAAAAGCATCCTCTTTACGGTAAACGCGTTAAATACTCTAAGAAGTTTAAAGCTCATGATGAGCAAAACCAGGCAAAAGTCGGCGATATCGTACGCATTATGGAAACTCGCCCTCTTTCAGCCACAAAGCGCTTCCGTTTAGTTGAAGTGGTAGAAAAAGCCGTTATTATTTAATTATTCGGATTAAGGTTGATTTCGAAGGGAGGTTACACTCATGATTCAACAAGAATCACGATTAAAAGTTGCTGACAACTCTGGTGCTCGTGAAGTACTTACTATTAAAGTTCTTGGTGGTTCCGGCCGTAAAACTGCTAATATCGGAGACATTATTGTTTGTACAGTCAAACAAGCAACACCAGGTGGCGTTGTTAAAAAAGGTGATGTTGTAAAAGCAGTTGTTGTTCGTACAAAACGCGGCGTGCGCCGCAATGACGGCACATACATTCGTTTTGATGAAAACGCATGCGTGATTATCCGTGATGATAAAAGCCCTCGCGGAACACGTATCTTCGGTCCAGTTGCCCGTGAACTTCGCGACAACAACTTTATGAAAATCGTTTCCTTAGCTCCGGAAGTACTATAATTAAAATTCTATGCCTTTAAGGAGGTGCGTACAGATGCATGTAAAAAAAGGTGACAAAGTAATGGTCATCTCTGGCAAAGACAAAGGCAAAACAGGAATCATCCTGGCTGCTTTTCCTAAGCAAAGCCGTGTCTTGGTTGAAGGTGTAAATATTATTAAGAAGCATTCTAAACCTTCTCAAGCGAATCCGCAGGGCGGAATTATCAGCCAAGAGGCACCTATTCATGTATCAAACGTAATGCCTATCGATCCGAAATCAGGAGAACCAACACGTGTTGGCTACAAAGTGGTTGATGGCAAAAAAGTTCGCATTGCAATAAAATCTGGTGAAGTTTTAGATAAATAGTTCATATAAGAAGGGAGGTACAATTAATGAACCGCCTAAAAGAGAAATTTGTAAAAGAAATTACTCCTGCTCTAATGAGCAAGTTCAACTATAAATCTGTAATGGAAGTACCTAAACTTGAAAAAATCGTAATCAACATGGGTGTTGGTGACGCTGTTCAAAACGCTAAAGCTCTTGATAACGCTGTTGAAGAGCTTGCGACAATTACAGGCCAAAAACCGGTTGTAACTCGTGCGAAAAAATCAATCGCTGGTTTCCGCCTTCGTGAAGGTATGCCAATCGGTGCAAAAGTTACTCTTCGCGGAGAGCGCATGTATGAGTTTTTCGACAAACTGATTTCTGTTTCACTTCCGCGTGTACGTGACTTCCGCGGAGTTTCCAAGAAGGCATTTGACGGCCGCGGGAACTACACACTTGGTGTAAAAGAACAGTTAATCTTCCCTGAAATTGATTACGATAAAGTAAGTAAAGTACGTGGTATGGATATCGTGATCGTAACCACTGCTAAAACTGATGAAGAGGCTCGTGAACTTTTAACTCAATTTGGAATGCCGTTCCAAAAGTAATCGCTAAATAGAGGGAGGCGAAAACGTGGCTAAAAAATCCATGATTGCGAAACAAAAACGCAAGCCGAAATTTAAAGTGCAAGAGTATACACGCTGCGAACGCTGCGGCCGTCCACACTCTGTATACCGCAAATTCAAGCTTTGCCGTATTTGTTTCCGTGAATTAGCATACAAAGGACAAATTCCTGGTGTGAAAAAAGCAAGCTGGTAAAACCCAAGTCTGGGAAGGAGGTAAAAACAATGGTCATGACAGATCCAATTGCAGATATGCTTACTCGTATTCGCAATGCGAATATGGTTCGTCACGAAAAATTAGAAGTGCCTGCTTCTAATATCAAAAAAGAAATCGCTGAAATTCTAAAACGCGAAGGTTTCATTCGTGATGTAGAGTATATTGAAGATAATAAACAAGGTATTATCCGCATTTTCCTAAAATACGGTCCGAACAATGAACGTGTTATCACAGGTTTAAAGCGCATTAGCAAACCTGGTCTTCGTGTATATGCAAAATCAAACGAAGTGCCTCGCGTATTAAATGGTCTTGGCATCGCACTTGTATCAACTTCGCAAGGTGTTTTGACCGATAAAGAAGCTCGTGCAAAACAAATCGGCGGAGAAGTTTTAGCATACGTTTGGTAATACAGTTTCTGAATGAATGGAGGTGCAATAAATGTCTCGTATAGGTAAAAAACCAATTGAAATTCCATCAGGTGTTACAGTCACTGTTAATAACAACTCTGTGACAGTAAAAGGTCCCAAGGGCGAATTGACTCGTTCTTTCAATCCGGATATCGAAATTAAAGTTGAAGAAAACGTAATTACTGTTTCTCGCCCGACTGATGAGAAAGAACACCGCGCATTACACGGAACAACTCGTGCGATTATCGCAAACATGATAGAAGGAGTATCCAAAGGCTTTGAAAGAAGCCTTGAGTTGATCGGGGTCGGATACCGTGCTCAAAAACAAGGCAAAAAGCTTGTACTAAATGTCGGTTACTCTCATCCTGTAGAAATTGAACCTGAAGAAGGCCTTGAAATTGAAGTTCCAGCTAATACAAAAGTTGTTGTAAAAGGTATTGACAAAGAACGCGTTGGAGCTTTAGCTGCGAATATTCGCCAAGTTCGTCCGCCTGAGCCGTATAAGGGTAAAGGAATTCGTTACGAAGGTGAATACGTGCGCCGCAAAGAAGGTAAAACTGGTAAGTAATACCGCATAGGTAAACGAAAGGAGTGACCAGAATGATTACGAAGGCTGATAAAAATGCAGTCCGCAAGAAAAGACATGCTCGTGTTCGTGCAAAACTTAGCGGTACTGAAGTTTGTCCTCGTTTAAACGTGTTTCGCTCAAATAAACACATTTATGCGCAATTAATTGACGATGTGAATGGAGTTACTATCGCAAGTGCTTCTACTCTAGACAAAGACTTAAACCTTGAGTCTACCGCCAACATTGAGGCAGCACAAAAGGTCGGAGAATTAGTTGCTAAACGTGCCGTCGAAAAAGGAATTAAAACCGTGGTGTTTGATCGCGGCGGATACCTTTATCATGGTCGTGTAAAAGCTTTAGCAGAAGCTGCCCGCGAGAACGGCTTGGAATTTTAATAGACAAAGGAGGGACACGAAAAAATGCGTCGTATTGATCCAAACAAACTTGAACTGGAAGAACGTGTAGTTACCGTTAACCGTGTAGCGAAAGTTGTTAAAGGCGGTCGTCGTTTCCGCTTCTCCGCTCTTGTAGTAGTAGGAGATAAAAACGGTCATGTTGGCTTCGGTACTGGAAAAGCACAAGAAGTACCTGATGCAATTCGCAAAGCAATTGAAGATGCCAAGAAAAACTTAATTACAGTACCAATCGTTGGAACAACAATTCCACACGAAGTAATCGGACATTTCGGTGCAGGTGAAATCCTTTTAAAACCTGCTCTTGAAGGTACTGGAGTTATCGCCGGCGGTCCGGTTCGTGCGGTTCTTGAGTTAGCCGGTGTTAATGATATCCTGTCTAAATCATTAGGAACAAATACACCAATCAACATGATTCGTGCAACAATTGACGGATTAAAACAATTAAAACGTGCTGAGGACGTAGCGAAATTACGTGGTAAATCAGTAGAAGAACTGTTAGGATAAGGAGGGAAATGAAATGGCGAAAAAACTAGCAATTACCCTCACTCGCAGCGTGATTGGCCGCCCTGGGGACCAACGCGAAACAGTTAAAGCTCTTGGATTACGCAAATTAAACCAAACAGTTGAGCATCAGGATAATCCAGCGATTCGCGGAATGATCAATAAAGTTGCTCACCTTGTAACGGTAAAAGAACTATAATTTCATTCTTCTTGAATAAGGAGGTGCCAACATGAAACTTCATGAATTAAAGCCTGCAGAAGGTTCTCGCCATGACCGCAAACGCAAAGGCCGCGGTATCGGTTCTGGTAACGGTAAAACAGCCGGCAAAGGTCATAAAGGTCAAAATGCACGTTCTGGAGGTGGTGTTCGTCCTGGCTTCGAAGGTGGTCAAACTCCCCTTTTCAGACGTTTGCCTAAGCGGGGATTTACAAACATCAACCGAAAAGAATATGCAGTTGTAAACCTTGATGCTTTAAACCGATTTGATGAAGGTACTGAAGTTACTCCAGAACTTCTGATCGAAACTGGCGTTGTAAGTAATGTAAAAGCAGGAGTCAAAATTCTTGCAAAAGGAAAAGTTGAGAAAAAGCTTAGTGTAAAAGCTCATAAATTCTCCTCTGCTGCAAAGGAAGCGATTGAAGCTGCCGGCGGTCAAACTGAGGTGATTTAATGTTTCAGTCAATCTCCAATTTTATGCGCGTGGGTGAAATAAGACGTAAAATTTTATTCACCCTTTTCATGTTAATTGTATTCCGCATCGGTGCATTTATCCCAGTACCGAATGTGAATGCAGAGATTTTAAAGGTACAAGATGAACTTAACGTGTTCGGCGTTCTAAATACATTCGGCGGTGGAGCGTTAAAAAATTTCTCCATTTTTGCGATGGGAATCATGCCTTATATCACAGCATCGATCATTGTTCAATTGCTGCAAATGGATGTTGTGCCAAAGTTTACGGAATGGTCAAAACAGGGAGAAGTTGGGCGCCGTAAATTAGCTCAGTTTACCCGATATTTTACAATTGTACTTGGATTAATCCAAGCTTTTGGTATGTCTTACGGCTTTAATAATATGTCAAGAGGTATGCTGATCAAAAACCCGGGAATCACTACTTATCTGCTGATCGCAATTGTTTTAACGGCTGGAACGGCTTTTTTAATGTGGCTAGGCGAACAGATTACAGCAAAAGGTGTGGGAAACGGAATCTCGATCATCATCTTTGCGGGAATTGTTGCGGGTATTCCTTCGACATTTAACCAAATCTATGCACAACAGTTTGAAAATGCAGGGGAACAATTATTCTTGCGTATTATTATAGTCGTATTAATTGTTCTAGCAGTAATCGCGATTATTGTCGGGGTTATTTTTATCCAGCAGGCATTGCGGAAGATCCCGATTCAATATGCAAAGCGTATGGCCGCAGGGAGAAACCCTGCAGTTGGACAATCAACGCATTTACCGCTAAAGGTTAATTCTGCCGGAGTTATTCCGGTAATCTTTGCGGTTTCATTTATCGTTACGCCGCCAACGATTGCTTCATTTTTTGGTCAAAATGATGTAACGCTTTGGATTCAGAAGACGTTTGATTATACTAACCCGATCGGCATGATCTTTTACGTGGCACTTATTGTTGCCTTTACGTACTTCTATGCTTTTATACAAGTAAATCCTGAGCAAGTTGCGGAAAATCTTAAAAAGCAAGGCGGTTACATTCCTGGTATCCGTCCAGGAAAGAACACACAAGAGTATTTGACACGCGTTTTATATCGTCTGACATTGGTCGGTTCATTGTTCTTAGCATTTATTGCGGTGTTGCCGGTTTTCTTCATTAAGTTTGCCGGATTGCCGCAATCTGCTCAGATCGGTGGAACGAGCCTCCTCATCGTTGTCGGTGTAGCGCTTGAAACGATGAAACAACTTGAAGCACAGCTCGTAAAGCGTCATTACAAAGGCTTTATTAAATAAAAAGGTTTTAGGGACGGATGCTCCCTAAAACCCATTAAGAGACTGAGGGGGAATACGGGTGAATTTAGTATTAATGGGGCTACCAGGTGCAGGTAAAGGCACTCAGGCCGAGAAGATCGTGGAAAAATACGACATCCCTCATATCTCAACAGGAGATATGTTCCGTGCTGCTATGAACGAAGGAACGGAACTTGGTTTAAAGGCAAAATCTTTTATGGATAAAGGCGAGCTGGTTCCTGATGAAGTGACGATTGGCATTGTCCGTGAGAGATTAAGCAAGGATGACTGTCAAAAAGGATTCCTTTTAGACGGATTTCCTAGAACAGTTGCCCAAGCTGAAGCGCTTGAAGCCATGCTGGCCAGCATGGACAAAAAAATTGATTATGTCATTTATGTTGATGTAGACCAAGATATTTTAATGGAACGTTTGACTGGACGCCGTATTTGTAAAAGCTGCGGCGCAACGTATCATCTTGTCTTTAATCCTCCTAATGCCGAGGGTGTTTGCGACCGCTGCGGAGGCGAGCTGTATCAGCGTGCAGATGATAACAGTGAGACAGTCCAAAATCGTTTAGAAGTAAATAAGAAACAAACAAAACCTTTATTAGATTTTTATGAATCAAAAGGGTATTTGCGCAATATCAACGGTCAGCAAGAGATCGAAAAAGTGTTTGCTGATATTGATGAATTACTTGGGGGCTTACATGAATGATCATTTCGAAAACCCCTCGCGAAATTGAAATTATGAGGGATGCCTGCCGAATTGTAGCCCTTACCCATCAGGAGCTGAAAAAGCATATTTCACCTGGTATTACGACAAAGGAACTGGATGCGATTGCGGAACAGTTTATCCTAAAATCTGATGCAATCCCTTCTTTTAAAGGTTATAATGGTTTCCCTGGAAGCATCTGTGCCTCAGTCAACAATGAACTTGTCCATGGGATTCCGGGTGACCGTGTTTTAAAAGAGGGCGATATTATTACAATTGATATCGGTGCTAAATATAACGGTTATCATGGTGACTCGGCTTGGACATATCCTGTAGGAAAAATAGTTGAAGAAACAGAACGCCTTTTAGAGGTAACGGAAGAATCTCTATACAGAGGTCTGAACGAAGCAAAACCTGGCCAGCGCCTATCGAACATCTCCCATGCGATTCAAACGTATGTGGAATCAAACGGCTTTTCCATTGTACGCGAGTATGCCGGACACGGAGTAGGGAAAGAATTGCATGAAGATCCGCAAATTCCTCATTACGGTCCACCCAACAAAGGTCCGCGTCTAAAGTCTGGAATGGTATTAGCGATTGAACCAATGGTAAATGCGGGAAGCCGATATGTTAAAACGTTAGCTGATGATTGGACAGTTGTGACAGTTGACGGAAAATTGTGTGCTCATTTTGAGCATACTGTAGCAATCACTGAAACAGGGTGCGAAATTTTAACGAAAGCCTAAGTGCAGGTGATTTTCGTTGATCGATTATAATTCTGGTCCGCAAGTCGGGCAGATTGTTCGAATTACCAGCGGACGGGATGCCGGTCAATATGCTATAATAATAAGGTTGGGTGAAGAAGAACCATTTGTATATCTTGCAGACGGAGAAAAACGAAAGTTTGACCGTCCCAAGAAAAAAAATATTCAACATCTTCAACTGATTCAACACATATCTCCGGAAGTTCAAAGCAGTATCAGGGAAACAGGCCGTGTAACAAACGGAAAGCTTCGCTTTGCATTAGCAAAGTTTAAAAATGAATCCAAACTTGAGTCTAAGAAGGGAGATGAGCTCGATGGCAAAAGATGATGTTATTGAAGTGGAAGGCACAGTTGTTGAAACTTTGCCAAATGCCATGTTTAAGGTAGAATTAGAAAATGGTCATACTGTATTGGCTCATGTGTCCGGTAAAATTCGCATGCACTTTATTCGGATTCTACCGGGAGATAAAGTAACGGTTGAGCTTTCACCATATGACTTGACACGCGGCAGAATTACGTACCGCTTTAAATAATCCTAAAAGCACTCCGTACTATTAAGGAGGTTAGAATAATGAAAGTCAGACCATCAGTTAAGCCGATCTGCGAGAAATGTAAAGTTATACGCAGACGCGGTAAAGTAATGGTTATCTGCGAAAATCCGAAACATAAACAAAAACAAGGTTAATTTCGAAGGAGGTGCACACTAAATGGCACGTATTGCTGGTGTAGATATTCCACGTGAGAAACGAGTAGTAATTTCTTTGACTTATATCTATGGTATCGGTAAAGCTACAGCTCAAAAGATTTTAACGGAGGCAGGTGTTTCTGAAGACACTCGCGTTCGTGATTTAACAGAAGATGAATTAAATAAAATCCGTGATATCGTTGATAAATTAAAGGTTGAAGGTGACCTTCGACGTGAAGTATCCCTTAACATTAAGCGTTTAATGGAAATCGGATGCTATCGTGGTTTGCGTCATCGACGTGGTTTACCTGTACGCGGACAAAATACAAAAAATAACGCGCGTACACGCAAAGGTCCTCGCAAGACTGTTGCGAACAAGAAAAAATAATCGGTAAAGGAGGTTATCTAAATGGCTCGTAAGACAAATACACGCAAACGCCGTGTGAAAAAGAATATTGAAAATGGTATTGCTCACATTCGTTCTACTTTCAATAACACAATCGTAACGATCACTGACGTTCATGGCAACGCGATTGCTTGGTCAAGTGCAGGTGCGCTTGGTTTTAAAGGTTCTCGAAAATCAACTCCATTTGCGGCTCAAATGGCAGCTGAAACCGCAGCGAAATCGTCAATGGAACACGGTATGAAATCTCTTGAAGTAACAGTTAAAGGACCTGGTGCAGGACGTGAAGCTGCTATCCGTGCTCTGCAAGCTGCTGGACTTGAAGTCACAGCAATTAAAGACGTAACACCAGTTCCGCATAACGGATGTCGCCCGCCAAAACGTCGCCGTGTTTAATCTTTCTGTATAGATTTTGTATCCTTGTCTATAATGGGATATGATACAATTTTTTTACGTTCGTACAGAATTATTAATCCAGTTGTTGTGCACAAACGGGAACGTATACATGGGGAATTTCGGTATGTTGGCCATACCGGGGTTTCGACGTTTTGAAGGAGGGTATATTTGATGATCGAAATAGAAAAACCAAAAATTGAAACGGTTGAGATCAACGATGATGCCAAATACGGGAAGTTCGTTGTAGAACCACTTGAGCGTGGATATGGTACAACTTTGGGTAACTCCTTACGTCGTATCCTATTATCCTCACTCCCAGGTGCCGCTGTCACATCGATTCAAATCGATGGGGTGCTTCATGAGTTTTCAACAATTGAAGGCGTTGAAGAGGATGTTACATCTATCATTTTAAACATTAAGAAATTAGCACTGAAAATATATTCTGATGAAGAAAAAATGCTTGAAATTGATGCGCGGGGAGAAGGAGTAGTAACTGGAGCTGATATTACACATGATAGTGATGTTGAAATCTTAAATCCGGATCTTCACATCGCGACTCTTGCAAAAAACGGTCATCTGCGCATGCGTTTAACTGCAAAACGCGGCCGCGGCTATACGCCTGCTGAACTGAACAAAAGAGAAGATCAGCCAATTGGTGTGATCCCAATTGATTCCATCTACACTCCGGTTTCACGGGTTCAGTATCAGGTAGAAAATACTCGTGTTGGCCAAATGACAAACTATGACAAGCTTACGCTAGATGTGTGGACAGATGGCAGCACCGGGCCGCAGGAAGCAATTGCTTTAGGGGCCAAAATATTAACGGAGCATTTGAATATCTTCGTCGGATTAACGGATGAAGCACAAAATGCAGAAATTATGGTTGAGAAAGAAGAAGACCAAAAAGAAAAAGTTCTTGAAATGACAATTGAAGAACTTGATCTTTCGGTTCGTTCATATAACTGCCTAAAACGTGCCGGAATCAATACCGTTCAGGAATTAGCGAATAAAACGGAAGAAGATATGATGAAAGTGCGTAATTTAGGACGCAAATCTCTTGAAGAGGTAAAACACAAACTAGAAGAGCTCGGATTAGGCTTGCGAAAAGATGACTAGTTAACAATTGCTTAACTAGGCATTTTGCTGTCAGCCCGGCTTACAAATATGACTTCAACAAAGGAGGGAAACTTTCATGGCTTACAGAAAGTTAGGACGTACTAGTGCTCAGCGTAAAGCGATGTTGCGTGACTTAGCAACTGATTTAATTATTAATGAGCGTATCGAAACAACTGAAACTCGTGCGAAAGAACTTCGTTCAGTTGTAGAAAAAATGATCACTCTCGGAAAGCGCGGCGATTTGCATGCTCGTCGTCAAGCTGCTGCTTTTATCCGTAACGAAGTAGCGAATACTGAAACAGAACAAGATGCACTTCAAAAATTATTTACTGATATCGCTCCTCGTTACGAAGAACGCCAAGGCGGCTACACTCGTATCATGAAACTTGGTCCTCGCCGTGGTGACGGTGCACCAATGGTTATTATCGAGCTAGTTTAATAATTTATTACAAACAACAAGGGCGGAGGACAGTTTATATCGAAACTTGTTCTATGCCCTTGTTGTATATCGGATAAAATGGCAATTGGAGTTTGATTCTTCGCGCTGCTATTCAGAAGCAAAGCCAATAACGAGCGTTATGATGAGCATCTTTTAGGTGGCTTGTCTAGCTCATGCGCCTCTTCCCATTCCTTGCAGGAATTTCGATTTTTTATTAAATTGGAAATTTCGCCGGGGAATGAGGTGCAGGCTTTTTTTTATATATGGAACTTTTTTTGATTTTGACAGTATAGAAGAGTATAGTAAAGGAAGCAGAGTTTATGGGAGGACCACCATGGAAGAAGCGCTTGTTGTTCTCGATCATGTTTCTTTTCAATATGAAGGACAAGAAGGATATGCATTAAAGGATGTTTCTTTTGAAATCCGCGAAGGAGAATGGGTTGCTATTGTAGGACATAATGGGTCAGGCAAGTCTACATTGGCAAAGTTATTAAACGGCCTGCAATTTCCCATGAAAGGGAAAATTAAAGTAAGCGGCATCGAAAGTACAGAAGAGACCGTTTGGGAAATAAGAAAAAAGATCGGAATGGTCTTTCAAAATCCTGATAACCAATTTGTAGGTACAACTGTTCAGGATGATGTGGCTTTTGGTTTAGAAAATAACGGTATTCCACGTGAGATAATGGTCCGGCGTGTGAAAGAAGCGCTAGAGAAAGTTAATATGTATCAATTTCTGAATCAAGAGCCGCACCATCTGTCAGGAGGACAGAAGCAAAGAGTGGCGATTGCGGGTATTCTTGCCTTAAGGCCGGAAATTATTATATTGGATGAAGCAACTTCAATGCTTGACCCTAGAGGAAGAGAAGAAGTCTTACAAACGATAAGAGAATTAAAAGACACGGAGCGGTTAACTGTTATTTCGATTACCCATGATTTAGAAGAAGCTGCCAAGGCTGATCGGATTCTTGTGATGAACAGGGGGCAACTATATCGTGAAGGTACTCCGGAACAAATTTTTCAAATGGATGAAGAATTAATAGAACTTGGTCTGGATATCCCATTTCCGGTCAAATTGAGCAAGGCACTGAGGAAAAGAGGACTGCCTGTTCCTAAATATTTTTTGTCAGAAGAAGAGTTGGTGAAAGAATTATGGACATCTCATTGCAACAAGTAGAATACCGGTATCAGGCTGATACTCCTTTTGAACGGCTCGCAATACAGGATGTTTCGATTGATATTCCCTCCGGAACGTATTTGGCGATTATCGGGCACACCGGTTCGGGAAAATCAACTGTCCTTCAACACTTGAATGCATTATTAAAGCCAACCGGCGGAAAAGTTATCATTGGCGACCGGGAAATTTCAAGGAATAATAAAGAAAAAAGGCTGCGGGACATTCGGCAAAAGGTTGGTATTGTTTTTCAATTTCCGGAACATCAGCTGTTTGAAGAAACGGTAGAAAAAGATATTTGTTTCGGGCCAATGAATTTCGGCGTTTCAGAAGAAGAGGCAAAAAAACGTGCCCGGCAAGCGATCAAGCAAGTTGGACTGCCTGAAAATATTCTGGGGAAATCGCCGTTTGATTTATCCGGCGGTCAAATGAGAAGGGCAGCTATTGCGGGAGTACTGGCTATGGAACCTGAAGTGATCGTTCTAGACGAACCGACTGCTGGTCTCGATCCCCGCGGCCGCAAAGAAATTATGGAAATGTTCCATCGTCTTCACCGGGAAAGAAATTTGACAACTGTTTTAGTTACCCACAGTATGGAAGATGCCGCACGGTATGCAGATCAAATTGTTATTATGCATAAGGGAAATGTATTCAAAAAAGGAAGCCCTGAAGAGATCTTTTCTTCTCCCGAAGGGTTGATCAAGCTTGGCCTGGATGTTCCGGAAATTGTTCGTTTTCAATTAAAAATTGAACAGACTTTTCAAACAAAATTAGGAAAAACATTTCTTTCCATGGAAGAACTGACAGAAGCTATCGCTCGCCTTTTGAAAAGGGGGAATCCGGTATGATGGAAAAAATGATCTTTGGCAGATATGTTCCTGCCGATTCCGTTATCCACCGTATGGACCCCCGTTCTAAACTTCTAATAGTCTTTTTGTTTGTGTGTATAGTGTTTCTTGCCAACAATAATATCACTTATGGGATCCTTGCTGTATACACTCTCATTATGATGAGATTGTCCAAAATTCCTTTTCGCTTTCTCTATGCAGGCTTAAAACCGGTTTTTTGGCTTGTCGTTTTTACAATGCTGCTTCATTTGTTCTTAACAAAAGAAGGACAGATGCTGTTTGAATTGGGGCCGGTAAAAATATATGATGAAGGGCTTAGAAAAGGGATTTTTATCTCATTGAGGTTTTTCCTACTAATATTAGTAACGTCTTTGCTGACATTAACAACAACCCCGATAGAGATTACAGACGGGCTTGAAACGCTTTTAAAGCCGCTGAACAAAGTAAAGTTTCCGGTACATGAATTAGCTTTTATGATGTCTATTTCGCTTCGTTTTATTCCAACCTTAATGCAGGAAACCGATAAGATTATGAAAGCCCAGACTGCAAGAGGCGTCGAATTTACAAGCGGACCTGTAAAAGAACGGATTAAAGCAATTATTCCACTGTTAATTCCTTTATTCGTCAGCTCTTTTAAGAGAGCGGAAGAGCTTGCTATCGCGATGGAAGCCAGGGGATACCGCGGCGGGGAAGGAAGAACGAAATATCGTCAGCTACATTGGAAGCCGGTTGATACCGTTATGCTCTTTCTATTAGGACTTATCACTATTTTATTAATCTTGTTTAGAACATAAGTGGAGTTTTAAAATGCGAAGATTCAAATGTACGATTACCTATGATGGCTCTCAATTTTCAGGATATCAGATTCAGCCGGGCAAGCGGACAATCCAGGGAGAAATTGAAGTTGCCCTCTCAAAACTTCATAAAGGAAAACGTATAAAAATCAGTGCTTCCGGACGCACCGATGCCGGGGTCCATGCGAAAGGACAAGTGATTCACTTTGATTCCGCTTTAGCGATTTCGACAGAAAAATGGGAAATAGCATTAAATTCAATCTTGCCTGATGATATTGCTGTCATCCGTGTTGAAAAAGCGGCTCCCGGCTTTCATGCACGCTTTGACGCGTTTGGAAAAGAGTACCGCTATTTTGTTCATTTATCACCGAAACGCGATCCTTTTAAACGGCATTATGCTTACCAGTTTCCTTATCCGCTGGATTATGCCGCGATGAAGGAAGCGCTCAAATACTTAATAGGCACACATGATTTTACAAGCTTCTGTTCTGCTAAAACAGAAATTGAGGATAAAGTTCGTACAATTGAAAAAATTGATTTTTTTCAAGAGGGAGACCTTCTCGTCTTCCGGTTTATCGGAAACGGGTTTCTTTATAACATGGTGCGCATTCTCACTGGAACATTGCTTGAAGTGGGGAGCGGCAGCCGAAGTCCCGATTCGATCCCTGACATACTCGAAAAAAAAGACCGGAAGTTTGCAGGAAAAACAGCACCGGCACACGGATTATATTTGTGGAGGGTTTTTTATTAACGAATATTACTTTTTTATTTTTTCTGTGACAACGAATCCTCGTGTTGACAACAAGCGCACAAAAGAGATATTATATCATATGGTATGATTTTTTAACCCCACGATAAGCCCCGGAAACTTATTCGTGATTGAAATATATGAAAACCAATTTTGAATGGATTTTTAACTTAGGAGGGTAAATCAATGCGTACAACGTTTATGGCTAATGCTAATACAATCGAACGCAAATGGTACGTGGTTGATGCTGCAGGACAAACTTTAGGCCGTCTTGCAAGTGAAGTAGCATCAATCCTTCGCGGTAAACATAAACCGACATACACACCACATGTGGACACTGGTGATCATGTCATTATCATCAATGCTTCTAAAATTGAATTAACCGGTAATAAGCTGAATGACAAAATCTACTATCGTCACAGCCAATATCCCGGAGGATTAAAATCGAGAACAGCGCTTGAAATGCGTACAAATTATCCGGAAAAAATGTTAGAGCTTGCAATTAAAGGCATGCTTCCTAAGAATTCTCTTGGCCGCCAAATGTTCAAAAAATTACACGTATACGCTGGTAGCGAGCATCCGCACCAAGCACAAAAACCTGAAGTTTACGAACTTCGCGGATAATGAAAAGGGAGGTTATTAACTTGGCACAGGTTCAATATATGGGTACTGGTCGTCGTAAGAGCTCCGTCGCACGTGTTCGTTTAGTTCCAGGCGACGGGAAAATCATCATTAATGGTCGTGACATTGAAAACTACATTCCGTTTGCAGCTTTACGTGAAGTTGTGAAACAACCGCTAGTAGCTACAGAAACTCTTGGCAGCTACGACGTTCTTGTAAACGTAAAGGGAGGCGGCTACACTGGTCAAGCAGGCGCAATCCGCCACGGTATTGCCCGTGCATTACTTCAAGTAGATCCAGAATACCGTCCAACATTAAAACGCGCAGGTTTATTAACCCGCGATGCAAGAATGAAAGAGCGTAAGAAATACGGTCTTAAAGGCGCTCGCCGTGCTCCTCAGTTCTCAAAACGTTAATTGTGCGGAACACACTGAGGCTGAGGCTGTCTCATAAGGATCTGACCACATGTGCATTTATCAATATATAGTACATTTATCCAACATTATGTCCTATATATTGTGTTATGGGGTCTGACCCTTAGGCTTTTGAGACAGCCTCAGCCTCCTTTTTATTCCCCAACCTCCCGCATCCTTCATTTTTTTATAACAAACCTCCAAAATTGGAAATTCAAAAGATTTTCCCCTATGGTATGTCTGTCCTCAGAAGGTTAAAAACTAATCTTCAAGGGGGGGAATACATTGACTGTTATTACTACCTTTACAGAAAAAAGAAGGGAAAAACAAATCAAATATGAGCGTTCAATTCTTCGCGAATTATCGATAAAAATGTTAAAAAACAAATTCCAGGACTTTTTTGGAGAAATAAGGCTAAATAATCGGTTTTGGCTCCGATCAGGCATTGAAGAAGCTTGTTATGACATAGCCATCGAAGCTTTTTTGTTGGGAGCAAAAATGAGTAAGTTTGGTTATTACGGTGAATCAATCGATATTGTACGTCTTCGGTGTGAAAGGGAACTGAAGCATTTTATTGAAACACTCTACAATTTCTTTTTGTATTGGGGAAATGGAGAGGAAGGAATATTCAGCGAGTCGCTTTATTATCTTTGTGAACAATATGCCGAATATTGGTGGAGAGAAGGATTCATTAAGGGAGAAAGACGCCGCAAGCTGCGTCTGCATTAATTTCTAATCCCGGTTCTAATCATACCCCCTGTCCCATATATTGAATTGTACAGGGACATGCAGGGGGTAGGGTTAGGTTTATGAGAAAAAGTGTGAAAATAGGTGTATTTGCAATCGGGATCATCATTTTGCTAATCATAATTAAGTATGATTTTATAGAAAATAATTCCTGGCACTCATGGAATCTTCCCTTAACAGGTGAAATTATTTTAATTGATCCGGGCCACGGCGGTCCGGATGGGGGAGCGAGTTCCGGAGACACATTAGAAAAAGATATCGCGTTGAATGTTTCGCTTAAAGTAAGGGACTTTTTGCAGCACCAAGGTGCCCTTGTACTTATGACAAGGGAAGCAGATACAGATCTAGCTGATAAAGAAACGAGAGGCTACAGCCGAAGAAAGGTCGAAGATCTCAAACGAAGGTTGGAAATGATCAATGAGTCGGATGCAGATTTTTTTGTGAGTATCCATTTAAATGCAATTCCTTCTCCGAGATGGAGCGGAGCCCAAACATTCTATGCACCTCACATGGAGGAAAATAGAAGAGCAGCAAAGTTTATTCAGGATGAGTTAAGACGGAATTTAGAAAATACAAATCGAAAGGCCAAACCAATTAATGGTGTTTATATCCTAAAGAATGCAGACAAACCGGGCGTTCTTGTTGAAATCGGCTTTCTTTCCAATCCGGCAGAAAAAGAAAACTTGAAAAACGAAGCCTATCAAGAAAAGGTTGCAGCGTCGATATATAAAGGTATTATTCGTTATTTTACAACCGAAAAAGAATTGCAGGAGTCTGATGGTTAGGAAACAGAGGCAGTCTCATAAGGGTCTGACCTCATGTGCATTTATCAATATATAGCACATTTATCCAACATTATGTTCTATATATTGTGCTATGGGGTCTGACCCTTAGGCTTTTTAGACAGCCTCTTATCTACCCCGTTTCTCTTTTTTTCAATGGTATCCGGTTAACGCTCTTTTCTAAAAGATTGTTGCTTTTAGAAAATCCGTGAGTTGCTTGGTGTCTGTTCCCATCAAGCGCAGCGTGCATTCACAGCAAAACGGAAACTCTATAGATTTCTATATTTATTATAGAACAAGTGTTCTTTCATTTACAATAGCAACAATATCTGCAAAAAGAGCTTTATTAATAATGGTATGTTATACTGATAATTGTAAACGAATACAAAAGGCGGGAGTCGAGTATGTTGACAGAAGAGAAAATTCTTAATATTCTCAATGGATTAGAAGAACCATTTTTACATAAAACACTGGAAGAATTAAATGCCGTTCAAGAAGTGAGAGTAAAAGAAGAAAAAAATCATGTCAGTGTAAAAATTGCGATTGCGAAAACAGGAACAGCAGAACAACTTCAACTGCAAACAAAAGTTGTTCAATTGCTAAAAGAAGCAGGAGCAGAAACAGTTGGAATCCGATTCAGCGAACTTCCGGAAGAGACACTGAAAAAATATAGGACCGAAACGGGATCTAATAACAAGGGCTTGCTGTCTCCCGAAAGCAAGACAACGTTTATTGCGATTGCCAGCGGGAAAGGCGGGGTCGGAAAATCTACCATTTCTGTCAATTTAGCTGTTTTTTTAGCACGGTTAGGGAAAAAGGTAGGGCTTATCGACGCCGATATTTATGGATTCAGTGTTCCGGATATGATGGGCATTACAAAACGTCCTGTTGTGAGAGGCGAAAAAATCATTCCGGTAGAAAGATTTGGAGTAAAAGTGATATCAATGGGCTTTTTTGTAGAGGATAATGCTCCGATAATCTGGCGCGGTCCAATGCTTGGCAAAATGCTGAACAACTTTTTTAATGAAGTTGAATGGGGGGATATAGACTTTCTGCTTCTTGACCTTCCTCCCGGAACAGGGGATGTCGCCTTGGACGTGCATACGATGCTTCCATCCTGTAAAGAAATTATTGTGACAACGCCACATCCGACAGCTGCTTTTGTAGCGGCCAGGGCAGGTGCGATGGCCATAAGAACAGAACATGAAATTCTCGGCGTAATTGAAAATATGTCTTATTTTGAAAGCAAATTAACAGGTGAGAAAGAATATGTATTTGGAAAAGGCGGAGGAAAGAAACTAGCGGAAGAGCTAAATACAGAGCTGCTTGGACAGCTGCCTCTTGAACAGCCTGATTGGAACGAAGAAGATTTTGCTCCGTCCATCTACCAAGAAAACCATAAGCTCGGCAAGCTCTATCGTGACATTGCGCAGAAAGTGCTCAACATATTGGAAGCAAAATCATAACTCGAAAAGAATGAAAAAGGGTTCAGATCCGATCTGAACCCTATTCTAATCACTTTAACGCTTTACCGTATTGAGGGTCAGGCCCCTGTCACGGTGAAGCGTTAAAGCGTTATAAGGGCCAGGCCCTTTACATTGATCAGCTTTCACCTTGTCCTTGTTCTTCGCCGCCTCCACCAGACTTGTCTCCGCCTTGATCCTCTTGTTTTCCGCTTTGCACTTCTCCGGCAGCTTTAATAATAATATCCTGAATTTTTGCTTTAAAAAGCGGGCTTTCAAACGTCTCGGTCATAACTTTTTGGATGTGTTTACGGTACTCATTGCTTTTCATCAAATCTTCCACTTCTTTATGAAGTTCCGGATCTTTCATGACCTCTATCATCATGCCTCGATATTCCGGATCTTTCATTAACCTTTTTAATAATGCCTCATGTTCTTTTTCCATACTTTTTGCCATGCTTTCCGCAAACTTCGGATCTTCAAACGACTTTTTCCAGAATTCGACCCCTTCTTCTGAAGTCAATGTTTTTTGAATGGTTTCAGTTACCACTTGCTGATCCATTACAAGCTCTTTCTTTATTTTATCGTCACTCATAATTTCTTGAATTGCCTTTTTCCCATCATCGGTCTTTAATATATCGACAACCATTTTTTTGGTTTCATCATAATCAAGCTGGCGGCTGCCTGCTTCATTCTGACCGCAGCCTGCAATCAAAATTAAAAGAAAAAAAGGGAGGAGCAAAGTTCCTTTATTCACCATTATTCAGCTCCTTTCACATAAAAATGCTTAAGTTTATATTGGGAAAAATCAAGAAAAAATATGCGTTTATTTGCGAATACCTAGATTTTTCAAAGTCTGGTTGATACAATCATATAAGTGAAATGAATGAGGATAAATGGGGGAAAAAGCTGTGACTAGCCGAAACTGGGTAAGGTTATTTTTGACGACCTTAATAATTGGCGGGTTAACCGCCGGTATTGTTGGATTTATTGTTCGCTGGGATGAATTTAAGCCGATATTTATTGATTTTGATATTAAGGAAATCTTATCAATATTATTTTGGCTAATAGGTGTAGGATTAATCTTTAGTCTTATAAGCCAAATGGGTTTTTTCGCATATTTAACGGTTCACCGGTTTGGGCTTGGTATATTTAAGTCGCTATGGAAACCGGTTCAATTGATCATCCTTTTATTTGTCCTTTTTGATTTGGTGTATTTTCGATTTCAAACGTTTGCAAAAAAAGGAGAAAGCATTCTTCCGTATGTTGGAATGGCATTTTTCATATTAGCGGTCGGGTTAATTATCGCCATCTTAAAAGTAAAGCAAACGAATAAAAATGCCTTTATTCCCGCATTATTTTTTATGGTGGTCATAACGGTGATTGAATGGGTTCCCGTATTGTGGGTAAACGAAGAAAGCTGGCTGTATTTAATGCTATTTCCATTAATAGCATGCAACGCATACCAGATTTTAATACTCCATAAATTAAATGAGAAATCAGAACATCAAAAAAATCGTCTGAAAAACAAGCCGGCAAATTAAATACTAACGAAAAAAGCCAAGCGCGAAAATAACAACGCCTGGCTTATTTTTCTATTTAATTTCATTTGCTTTCGCACTTCCGTTAACAATCATGTCAGAAACCGTTACGAGTTTAAGGTTTTTCCTTTTCAAATCTTGAATAATGCCAGGAAGAGCTGAAGCTGTCTGTTTGGCTGAGTCAGATGCATGAAGCAGAATAATATCTCCTTTTTTTGCTTTTGATACATTTTCCTTAATTATATTTGTACCGGGATTGGTCCAATCTTTGGAATCAATACTCCAATGGACGACCGTATAACCAAAACGATCAGCCAATTTTAAAGTGGTTTTGTCAAAATGACCGGTTGGAGCCCGCAGTAATTTTACATTTTTTACATTCAGCTTTTTAAATACTTCCTGTGCCTTGACAATATCTTGCCGCACTTTTTCCACTTCAAGCTCAGTATAGTCCTTATAAGCATAACCGAGCATTCCGATTTCATAGCCGTCTTTGACGATTCGATCTACAAGATCAGGGTGTCTTTCCGCCCAGGAACCTGAAAGAAAGAAAGTTGCGGCTTTTACATTTTCTTTTTTTAAAACATCGAGAATAGGTTCAGCTTTTTCATCGCCCCACCCAATATTGAAGGTGAGAGCAACTCCATTTTCCCCTCTATAAACTGCCTTTGGTCCATCCTTTGCAGAAAAAACAGGAATATAGATACCCGATTCTGCATAAAAAAAACATGCTGTGAAAAATGCAGCGATCAGGATAATCAAAAACTGCTTTAAGGACCTTCCACTCAAAACTAAAAAGAAATTCATACGATCACCTCGTCCGAATAACACTCCTTGTCTAAATCATATGCATAGGTTATTTGAGTATGAATAAAGTTTTTGAACATAAAAAAGTATCAATTGGAAAAAATTACAGTAGACGGATTTGGTAGTGTCAAAAGTTCTATGAAAACTCAGTATTGGAATGATGTGTTCTTCCAGCGAAAATAGAGAAAATGCCGCCGCAATCGCTCTTAACAAACACGTCAACGGTTTGATTTCGAACCAACAAGCAAAGGAGTGGAATTATGATAGGAATTTTAGTAAATGAAAAAGAGGTAAAGGAATTGCAATATTTAATGAAGAGAGAAATGGACGAGATTTTGTTTGAATTGAATGACGAACGAATCGAACATATTGTAAAAAGTGCTATGCAAGAAAGGTATAAAGTATTGTTTTCCCTCTTTAAAAGAATTGCTTCTCCAAGTGAATGTCTAAAATATCTACCTGCAAAATCACAAATAGCAAAGAAATGATAGTTTTACTTCTATGTAAAAAAATTGCGTAAAAAGTGTTGACTTTCGTATTTGTCGCTGGTATATTAAAAAACGTCGCTGTTGTTTAACAACTGACAAAAGAAAAATGATGTTGACATAATGACAGTGGTATGATATATTAAGAAAGTCGCCTTTAAGCGACAAGTAAGATTTGTTCTTTGAAAACTGAACAAACAAAAGCGTCAACGTTAATTCTATTATTTTTGAGCTTATCTTACTCTTTTTTGGAGAGTTTGATCCTGGCTCAGGACGAACGCTGGCGGCGTGCCTAATACATGCAAGTCGAGCGGACTGATGGGAGCTTGCTTCCTGAAGTCAGCGGCGGACGGGTGAGTAACACGTGGGCAACCTGCCTGCAAGACCGGGATAACTTCGGGAAACCGGAGCTAATACCGGATAATCCTCTTTCCCGCATGGGAAAGAGCTGAAAGATGGCTTCGGCTATCACTTGCAGATGGGCCCGCGGCGCATTAGCTGGTTGGTGAGGTAACGGCTCACCAAGGCGACGATGCGTAGCCGACCTGAGAGGGTGATCGGCCACACTGGGACTGAGACACGGCCCAGACTCCTACGGGAGGCAGCAGTAGGGAATCTTCCGCAATGGACGAAAGTCTGACGGAGCAACGCCGCGTGAGCGAAGAAGGCCTTCGGGTCGTAAAGCTCTGTTGTCAGGGAAGAACAAGTACCGTTCGAATAGGGCGGTGCCTTGACGGTACCTGACCAGAAAGCCACGGCTAACTACGTGCCAGCAGCCGCGGTAATACGTAGGTGGCAAGCGTTGTCCGGAATTATTGGGCGTAAAGCGCGCGCAGGCGGTTCCTTAAGTCTGATGTGAAAGCCCACGGCTCAACCGTGGAGGGTCATTGGAAACTGGGGAACTTGAGTGCAGAAGAGGAGAGCGGAATTCCACGTGTAGCGGTGAAATGCGTAGAGATGTGGAGGAACACCAGTGGCGAAGGCGGCTCTCTGGTCTGTAACTGACGCTGAGGCGCGAAAGCGTGGGGAGCAAACAGGATTAGATACCCTGGTAGTCCACGCCGTAAACGATGAGTGCTAAGTGTTAGAGGGTTTCCGCCCTTTAGTGCTGCAGCTAACGCATTAAGCACTCCGCCTGGGGAGTACGGCCGCAAGGCTGAAACTCAAAGGAATTGACGGGGGCCCGCACAAGCGGTGGAGCATGTGGTTTAATTCGAAGCAACGCGAAGAACCTTACCAGGTCTTGACATCCTCTGACAATCCTGGAGACAGGACGTTCCCCTTCGGGGGACAGAGTGACAGGTGGTGCATGGTTGTCGTCAGCTCGTGTCGTGAGATGTTGGGTTAAGTCCCGCAACGAGCGCAACCCTTGACCTTAGTTGCCAGCATTCAGTTGGGCACTCTAAGGTGACTGCCGGTGACAAACCGGAGGAAGGTGGGGATGACGTCAAATCATCATGCCCCTTATGACCTGGGCTACACACGTGCTACAATGGATGGTACAAAGGGCTGCTAAGCCGCGAGGCCTGAGCCAATCCCAAAAAACCATTCTCAGTTCGGATTGCAGGCTGCAACTCGCCTGCATGAAGCCGGAATCGCTAGTAATCGCGGATCAGCATGCCGCGGTGAATACGTTCCCGGGCCTTGTACACACCGCCCGTCACACCACGAGAGTTTGTAACACCCGAAGTCGGTGAGGTAACCTTTAAGGAGCCAGCCGCCTAAGGTGGGACAGATGATTGGGGTGAAGTCGTAACAAGGTAGCCGTATCGGAAGGTGCGGCTGGATCACCTCCTTTCTAAGGATTTTAAACATGAAGTTGATCGCTTTTGTTTGTTTAGTTTTGAGGGAGCAATTCCTCACAACTTCGTTCTTTGAAAACTAGATAATCGTATTGAAGAAGGCAAAAGAAGAACCGAGTATCGCCATTTTAGGTTTCAAACCTTTTAGGTTAAGTTAGAAAGGGCGCACGGTGGATGCCTTGGCACTAGGAGCCGATGAAGGACGGGACTAACACCGATATGCTTCGGGGAGCTGTAAGTAAGCATTGATCCGGAGATTTCCGAATGGGGAAACCCCCTATCCGTAATGGGATAGGATCCTAACCTGAATCCATAGGGTTAGGAGGGCAGACCCGGGGAACTGAAACATCTAAGTACCCGGAGGAAGAGAAAGCAAACGCGATTCCCTGAGTAGCGGCGAGCGAAACGGGAACAGCCCAAACCAAGAGGCTTGCCTCTTGGGGTTGTAGGACACTCTGTATGGAGTTACAAAGGAACGGAGTAGACGAAGAGGTCTGGAAAGGCCCGTCAGAGAAGGTAACAACCCTGTAGTTGAAACTTCGTTCCCTCCTCGAGTGGATCCTGAGTACGGCGGGACACGTGAAATCCCGTCGGAAGCAGGGAGGACCATCTCCCAAGGCTAAATACTCCCTAGTGACCGATAGTGAACCAGTACCGTGAGGGAAAGGTGAAAAGCACCCCGGGAGGGGAGTGAAAGAGAACCTGAAACCGTGTGCCTACAAGTAGTCAGAGCCCGTTAATGGGTGATGGCGTGCCTTTTGTAGAATGAACCGGCGAGTTACGGTCGCATGCGAGGTTAAGTTGAAAAGACGGAGCCGCAGCGAAAGCGAGTCTGAACAGGGCGAATGAGTATGCGGCCGTAGACCCGAAACCAGGTGATCTACCCATGTCCAGGGTGAAGTCCAGGTAACACTGGATGGAGGCCCGAACCCACGCACGTTGAAAAGTGCGGGGATGAGGTGTGGGTAGCGGAGAAATTCCAATCGAACTTGGAGATAGCTGGTTCTCTCCGAAATAGCTTTAGGGCTAGCCTCAAGTGCAAGAGTCTTGGAGGTAGAGCACTGTTTGGACTAGGGGCCCTCATCGGGTTACCGAATTCAGACAAACTCCGAATGCCAAAGACTTATCCTTGGGAGTCAGACTGCGAGTGATAAGATCCGCAGTCAAAAGGGAAACAGCCCAGACCGCCAGCTAAGGTCCCAAAGTATACGTTAAGTGGAAAAGGATGTGGAGTTGCTTAGACAACCAGGATGTTGGCTTAGAAGCAGCCACCATTTAAAGAGTGCGTAATAGCTCACTGGTCGAGTGACTCTGCGCCGAAAATGTACCGGGGCTAAACGTATCACCGAAGCTGTGGGTGGACACCGTCGGTGTCCGCGGTAGGAGAGCGTTCTAAGGGCGTTGAAGCCAGACCGGAAGGACTGGTGGAGCGCTTAGAAGTGAGAATGCCGGTATGAGTAGCGAAAGATGGGTGAGAATCCCATCCACCGAATGCCTAAGGTTTCCTGAGGAAGGCTCGTCCGCTCAGGGTTAGTCGGGACCTAAGCCGAGGCCGAAAGGCGTAGGCGATGGACAACAGGTTGATATTCCTGTACCACCTCTTTTCCGTTTGAGCGATGGGGGGACGCAGGAGGATAGGGCAAGCGCGCTGCTGGATTAGCGCGTCCAAGCAGTTAGGCCGCTGACGAGGCAAATCCCGTCAGCATCAGGCGGAGCTGTGACGGCGAGGGAAATATAGTACCGAAGTTCCTGATTCCACACTGCCAAGAAAAGCCTCTAGCGATGGAAAAGGTGCCCGTACCGCAAACCGACACAGGTAGGCGAGGAGAGAATCCTAAGGTGAGCGAGAGAACTCTCGTTAAGGAACTCGGCAAAATGACCCCGTAACTTCGGGAGAAGGGGTGCTTTTCTGGGTGCATAGCCCGGAAAAGCCGCAGTGAATAGGCCCAGGCGACTGTTTAGCAAAAACACAGGTCTCTGCGAAGCCGCAAGGCGAAGTATAGGGGCTGACGCCTGCCCGGTGCTGGAAGGTTAAGAGGAGGGGTTAGCTTACGCGAAGCTCTGAATCGAAGCCCCAGTAAACGGCGGCCGTAACTATAACGGTCCTAAGGTAGCGAAATTCCTTGTCGGGTAAGTTCCGACCCGCACGAAAGGCGTAACGATCTGGGCACTGTCTCAACGAGAGACTCGGTGAAATTATAGTACCTGTGAAGATGCAGGTTACCCGCGACAGGACGGAAAGACCCCGTGGAGCTTTACTGCAGCCTGATATTGAATTTTGGTACAGCTTGTACAGGATAGGTAGGAGCCTGAGAAGCCGGAGCGCCAGCTTCGGTGGAGGCGCCGGTGGGATACTACCCTGGCTGTATTGAAATTCTAACCCGCGCCCCTGATCGGGGCGGGAGACAGTGTCAGGCGGGCAGTTTGACTGGGGCGGTCGCCTCCTAAAAAGTAACGGAGGCGCCCAAAGGTTCCCTCAGAATGGTTGGAAATCATTCGCAGAGTGTAAAGGCATAAGGGAGCTTGACTGCGAGACCTACAAGTCGAGCAGGGACGAAAGTCGGGCTTAGTGATCCGGTGGTTCCGCATGGAAGGGCCATCGCTCAACGGATAAAAGCTACCCCGGGGATAACAGGCTTATCTCCCCCAAGAGTCCACATCGACGGGGAGGTTTGGCACCTCGATGTCGGCTCATCGCATCCTGGGGCTGTAGTCGGTCCCAAGGGTTGGGCTGTTCGCCCATTAAAGCGGTACGCGAGCTGGGTTCAGAACGTCGTGAGACAGTTCGGTCCCTATCCGTCGCGGGCGCAGGAAATTTGAGAGGAGCTGTCCTTAGTACGAGAGGACCGGGATGGACGCACCGCTGGTGTACCAGTTGTCTTGCCAAAGGCATCGCTGGGTAGCTATGTGCGGAAGGGATAAGTGCTGAAAGCATCTAAGCATGAAGCCCCCCTCGAGATGAGATTTCCCATAGCGTCAAGCTAGTAAGATCCCTGAAAGATGATCAGGTTGATAGGTCTGAGGTGGAAGCGTGGCGACACGTGGAGCTGACAGATACTAATCGATCGAGGACTTAACCTATAAGAAAGGTGGAGGTCGACTGTTTAGCCTCGACAAGTGCCGGAGCTTCTGGCGGAAAAGTCCTAAAGACTTTGACAGAAGAAGCGAAGCAACCTCGAGAGGCTAGGAGCCGGAACCGGACACCATTAAAACGATACTCAATCTTCCATCTTCTTCAATCATTATCTAGTTTTGAGAGAATGAAAATTCCTCTTGCAAAAATCAAAAAAGGCATTATAATAAAATATGTCTTTGATAACTTAGTCTGGTGGCGATGGCGAGAAGGCCACACCCGTTCCCATGCCGAACACGGAAGTTAAGCTTCTCAGCGCCGATGGTAGTTGGGGCACTGCCCCTGCGAGAGTAGGACGCTGCCAGGCTGAATATATAATATATGCAGTTGAGATGAAAAAACTGCAAGATGTACCGATCGAGATGAATCTTGTCTAAGCGTGCTGAGATTGGGATATTTATCTAAGCTGGACAAGCTTTAGGAAGTAATAATAATTATTCCGCAGTAGCTCAGTGGTAGAGCATTCGGCTGTTAACCGAACGGTCGTAGGTTCGAATCCTACCTGCGGAGCCATCTTTTTCATAAAGACTTTATGTCTTATGAGCTAAAGCAAATGCTTCCATAGCTCAGCAGGTAGAGCACTTCCATGGTAAGGAAGAGGTCACCGGTTCGAGCCCGGTTGGAAGCTCTCTGGAAATGATTGGTTTCGATTTTTGGCCCGTTGGTCAAGTGGTTAAGACACCGCCCTTTCACGGCGGTAACACGGGTTCGAATCCCGTACGGGTCACCATTTTTTTTGGAGGATTAGCTCAGCTGGGAGAGCACCTGCCTTACAAGCAGGGGGTCGGCGGTTCGATCCCGTCATCCTCCATCATGCCGGTGTAGCTCAATTGGCAGAGCAACTGACTTGTAATCAGTAGGTTGGGGGTTCGATTCCTCTCGCCGGCATCTCAAATTCGTATGGAGGGGTAGCGAAGTGGCTAAACGCGGCGGACTGTAAATCCGCTCCCTCAGGGTTCGGCGGTTCGAATCCGTCCCCCTCCACCATTACATATATTTCAAGAATATGGACAAGTTATAACTGTCCTTTTTATTATGAATTGAATCACATTAATGGGCTATAGCCAAGCGGTAAGGCAACGGACTTTGACTCCGTGATGCGCTGGTTCGAATCCAGCTAGCCCAGCCATTAATAGAGCCATTAGCTCAGTCGGTAGAGCATCTGACTTTTAATCAGAGGGTCGGAGGTTCGAGTCCTCCATGGCTCATCGAAAAAGAGTGCAAGTTATTGAAGTCCCTGCAAAAAATGTAGGGTCTTCATTCGATTCTGAATAATTAAATTGCGGAAGTAGTTCAGTGGTAGAATACCACCTTGCCAAGGTGGGGGTCGCGGGTTCGAGTCCCGTCTTCCGCTCCATTCGGGGCCTTAGCTCAGCTGGGAGAGCGCCTGCTTTGCACGCAGGAGGTCAGCGGTTCGATCCCGCTAGGCTCCACCAACCATCACACTAAATATGTTATTAAAGTTAAGCTTCAGACCTTATTTGGTTTGGGGCTTTTTTTATGGCTCTATACTATTTGTTGGGGTATAGACACATTTTCGTTTGGATAAAAAAATTAAGCTAAACAGAGAGCAACGATCAAATTTTTTATGATATTTGTTCTATACATTATAGAATAATTTTGTTATAATAATAGTAGAACAGTTAGGAGGTATTTTTTTTGTTCATTAAAATTGAACCGCATTCCGATATTCCTATTTATACACAATTATCGAATCAAATTATTAAAGGGATTGCCTGTGGAATATTGAAAAGCGGCAATTCGTTACCATCTGTTCGTTCGCTTGCAGCTGACCTTGGAGTAAATATGCATACCGTCAATAAAAGTTATCATGAGCTTGAGAAGAAAGGCTTTATTAAAATTGTTCCTAAGTCTGGGGCAATTATCAATTCTCCCGTTGGAGGTGAACAGCGAGAAGTTCATGTTGAACGAATAGTAAATGATTTTAGGCCCATCATTGCAGAAGCACTTGCTCTAGGGATGAATGCTGATGAAATACGCGAACTGACTTTATCTATCATTTCAGATATCCGGGGGGAGAAAAAATGATCTTACCGATCTTTCTAATCACAATTGGTTTTATCGTTATTTTGAATTCTGCTATTCCCTTTTTATTAAAACGAACAGTTGCTTTTGGCGTTACAATTCCTGAAGGACATACGGATAATCGGACAATTGCTTCTTATAAAAAAATTTACTCAACTACTACTCTTCTTGTCGGTTTAATTTTACTGGCTGCTTATTTCATATGGGCGAAAATTGTAAATCCTACTGAAGAAAGGCTCGTTTTAACCGGGTTGGCAATTCAGTTTTTTGTCATTTTTGTGAGCATGGGCCTTTACTTTTTGTTCCATGCGAAAACGACTCGACTGAAACGGGATAATAACTGGGGGGCAAATTTGAAGCAAATAAAAATCGCAGATATTGCAATTCGGACGAAAGACGAAATGCTCTCTGCATATGTATTCACAATACCGATGGTTATTACAATCGGCCTTATTGCTTATACAGCAATACAGTACGATAATATCCCTGACAAGATTCCAATGCATTGGGGAGCCGACGGACAACCGGACGCATTTACTACGAAAACACCATTTTCATCCATTTCTCTTCTCTGCGTCCTTCTCATTTTGCAGGCGATGATGCTCGGAATTAATGCAATCACTAAACAATCCGGTATTAATATAAGTGCGACAAGAAGCAATGCATCACGTGTACAGCAGTTGTTATTCAGGAAATATACGAGCTGGTTCATGTTCCTGTTAAGTGTCCTCTTAACTGTACTTTTTGGCTTTCTTCAACTAACGACAATACATGAAGATATTGGTAATGAAGTATTAATGCTTTCCATGCCGCTTGGTTTCTTATTGTTAATACTTATTGCTGCCGCAGTTTATGTGTTTAAAGTTGGTCAGAGCGGTTCACGTATTGATGTTGTACATGAAGACGAGCCGGTTTCCGGGATAACGGATGTTGACAACGATAAATATTGGAAAGCAGGAATTTTTTATGTAAACAAAGAAGATCCATCTATTTTCGTAGAAAAAAGATTCGGAGTTGGCTGGACAATCAATTTCGCTCACCCAATCGGTTATCTTATTCTGTTTGGTCCATTATTGCTCATTTTGCTCATCATTTTTCTTTTATGACGTACAAAACGGAACTTTATTTTCACATAAGAAATTTTATCCATCAAAAAAAAGCGTTACTTTTGCGAAGAAGCGTGTCAAAATAGTAACTTTTAAATCACAGGTTCATAATGAACCTGTGTTTTTGTAAGATAGCCCTTCTCAGCGTACAGCCAAATTGAAACCGTTTAAATCAGACTCTTTCGCTTATTTTCATAATTTCGTATATATATTCATATTTTTGTTGAGTTGAGTCATTTTTATGAAAACGGTTAAAATAGGTAAATAATCAGGATTGAGGAGGTATCTATGAATGAAAAAAATATCCATTATCGGCATGCCGATGGATTTAGGACAAATGAGGCGCGGTGTTGACATGGGTCCAAGCGCAATGCGTTACGCTGGAATAAATGAAAGGCTAAGAAACTTAAAGTATGAGATAGAAGATCTTGGAGATATCCCGATTGGGAGGCCGGAAGTTGTCAATCGATCAGATACGAACCTGCGCAACTTGGAGTTAGTAGCTGAAAAAAATGAAAAGCTGGCAGCGCAAGTTGATGAAGTTGTTAAATCAGGGGCATTTCCGCTAGTGCTTGGGGGCGACCACAGCATTGCGATTGGTACATTAGCCGGGGTTGCAAAACATTATAAGAAAATGGGTGTAATCTGGTATGATGCACACGGGGATTTAAACACAGCAGAGACTTCACCTTCAGGGAATATACATGGAATGCCTCTTGCAGTCAGCATAGGGCTGGGGCATCCAATGTTAACGGAAATTGGCGGCTACAGCCCTAAAGTAAAGCCGGAAAACATTGTGATCATTGGAGCCAGATCATTGGATGAGGGTGAGAGGGCTCTTATTAAAGAAAAGGGAATAAAAGTTTTTACCATGCATGAAATTGACAGGCTTGGCATGTCAAGAGTAATGGAAGAAACTATCAATTACCTGAAAGATAAAACGGATGGAGTGCATCTTTCGCTTGACTTGGATGGATTAGATCCAAGTGACGCCCCCGGAGTTGGAACACCTGTTAACGGCGGAATAACCTACCGGGAGAGCCACCTTGCGATGGAAATGCTTGCGGAAGCACAGCTCATCACTTCAGCAGAATTTGTCGAAGTCAATCCAATTCTTGATGATAAAAACAAAACTGCAACAGTTGCTGTTGCATTAATGGGATCTTTATTCGGTGAAAAACTTTTATAAATAATTATGAGGCTGACCAATAAATACTTGTATTCTACTCCCCCGTTTGCAGTTACTAAATATTGGAGAAACAATGATTATGTTTTCAATAAGTAGTAACTAAGGGTGCCCGGCTCTCAGTTTTTGGTCAGCCTCATTTTTTTGCGGTTAAGAGGTAATATCGGTTAAGGAGCCTGTCCAATTCTGTGCTTACTTCGATCACTTGCTGATTGGTCAAAGAAGAATGAGAAGCTAACTGTATCATTTTCCTTCGGTATTTTTCAATGTCTTCTAGTAATGTATTGATACACATAAAAAACTCCTCACTTCCTTCGTTATTTAGTCTTTTTATTCCCTGTGGAAAATATTTTAAACATACTTCAGTAAATTTTTGTTAATATAAAATTGGTTAAAAATTTTTATGTGAAAATTGAAACCCTTTCCGCTATCGATTCGTATATCGTATAGCCGCATTAGAGCGGAGGTAACCAATGGAAGAGATCGTAAAGAAAAGGATAAAAGAAGTAATAAAGGGCGACCAAAATGCTTATGGAGAAATCGTTGAACTTTATAAGGACAAGGTTTTTCAGCTTTGTTACAGGATGCTCGGAAACAGGCATGAATCAGAAGACATTGCTCAAGAAGCTTTTATTCGTGCATATGTGAATATTAACAGTTTCAATATAAATTTAAAGTTTTCCACGTGGCTTTACCGAATTGCCACAAACCTGTGTATCGATCGAATAAGAAAGAAAAAACCGGATTACTATTTGGATGCCGAAGTTTCGGGCACAGATGGGCTTACGATGTATTCTCAAATTGCGGCTGATACAGCTCTTCCTGAAGAGGAGCTTCAGAGTTTGGAGCTGCAGGAAACGATTCAAAAAGAAATTTCAAAACTACCCGAAAAATACAGGACGGCTATCGTATTAAGATATATTGAGGAACTTTCGCTTAATGAAATCAGCGAAATTTTGGATCTTCCGCTGGGAACGGTTAAAACAAGAATTCACAGAGGGAGAGAAGCGTTGAGACAACAGTTGCGATATGTTTAATGAGAGGGTGAGAGCTTTGAGTTGTCCAGCAGAGATTATTGAATATATGCATGAATACTTAGATGAAGTGATCTCAGCCGAGAATGAAAAAATATTAAGAGAACATTTACAAACATGCAAAGATTGTCAAACGCACTTTCATGAATTAAAAAAAGCAATTGCTCTTGTGCAGAGCACTTCCAATATAAAGGCACCTCCCAATCTTACTGCAAATGTGATGGCAAGATTGCCAAAGGAAAAGAAAAAAATTGGAGTGCAGCGCTGGTTCCGTCATCACCCTTTATTAACAGCTGCCTCTTTATTTTTCGTTTTAATGGTGGGAAGCCTTTTCTCAGCATGGAATGATCATCAATTTTCCGTGTCAAAGCAGCCTAATCTTAAGGTTGAAAATACTACAGTGATTGTCCCAAAAGGCGAAGTAGTTAAGGGAGATGTCGTTGTAAAGAATGGAACTTTAAAAATTGAAGGTGAAATACAGGGGAATGTGACAGTAATAAATGGAGATAAGTATCTTGCATCTGCCGGCCATGTTACAGGAGAGATTACGGAAGTTAATGAAATATACGAATGGTTATGGTTCCAAATAAAGAAAACAGGCAAAGATCTTATTAATATATTTGATGAAGAAAATGACAAAATTTAAAGCCACTCGAATAAGGGTGGCTGATTTTTTTAAAACCAGCTTCAGCAGTAAATTATTAAGAAACCATAGAGCCGTATTATTCCTAAAAGCCTTTTGATTTATGGTATAATATGAGGGTTACATACGATACTTAAGCGGCTTCCGCTTTTTAATAAATTTATGGGGGAAGTACAATGCCGTTTTTTGATATACCAATACTAGAATTATTGGCAAATACTGTGGATATTCTCCTTGTATGGTACGTTATTTATAAATTGATTATGGTTATACGGGGAACGAAAGCCGTTCAACTGCTAAAAGGAATTTTTGTCATCCTCCTCGTAAAAATTATTAGCGATCTTTTATATTTAAAAGCATTAAGTTGGATGATGGAACAAGCTTTAACATGGGGATTTTTGGCTATCATAATTATTTTCCAGCCTGAACTTCGAAGGGCGCTTGAGCAGCTTGGAAGAGGCAAGTTATTTTCAAGAAGCGGAACACCTGAAGAAGAAGAGCAGGAAAAAGTGGTGGAGGCGATTATAAAAGCGACAGATTATATGGCAAAGCGGCGTATAGGAGCGTTGATTTCAATTGAACGAGAAACAGGGATGAGTGACTACATTGAGACAGGAATCCAGTTAAATTCAAAAATCTCTTCTGAATTGCTGATTAATATTTTTATTCCAAATACTCCTTTGCATGACGGGGCTGTTATTATACAAAAACATAGTGTTGCCGCAGCAGCATGCTATTTGCCGTTATCGGAGAGCCCATTCATCTCCAAAGAATTAGGTACCCGTCATCGCGCCGCACTTGGAATCAGCGAAGTGACAGACAGTGTAACAGTCGTTGTCTCAGAGGAAACAGGCAGCGTGTCTTTAACGAAAAACGGGGAGCTGCATCGTGATTTGTCTCCTGAAAAGTTTAAAGAACTGATGAGAAGTGAATTGTTGTCACAAACGAGAACAAAACAAGCTTCTTCAGCCCGATGGAACTGGAGGGTGAATAAAAGTGATTGATAGACTGATGGATAACCGCTGGTTTTTGAAAATTATTTCCCTTGTTTTGGCTGTGTTATTGTTTTCATCTGTTCCGGATATGGAAAGAGCGACAGATGAAAATGTTCCTTCTCAAAACAATGTTGAGACAATCACAGATGTGCCTGTAAAAAGCTATTATGATACAGAAAATCTCGTAGTGTCAGGGGTGCCTGATACAGTGAAAGTTACGATTCAAGGCCCCAAAAACATCGTCCAAATGACAAAATCGCTTAGAAACTTTGAAGTGTTCATAGACTTGTCAGATGCGGAAATCGGCACTCAGCGAGTCCCCATCCAGATACGGGATATTTCCGACAAACTGAAGGCTACAGTGGAGCCAAATTATGCCGATGTGACTGTTCAGGAACGAGTAACGAAGGAATTTAAAGTAGATGCAGAATTCAACAAAAAATTATTAGATGATGGCTATGTTTCCGAGGAGCCAGTCGTTGAACCGAAAAAGGTAAAAATTACGGGTGCAAAGGATGTAATTGAAAGAATTAGCTTTGTCATAGCTACTCTTGATATTGGGGGCTCTATAAACAGTACGGTGACAAGAGAAGCAACTGTTCAAGTACTTGACAAGGAATTAAACAAGCTTGATGTCATTGTTGATCCTGAAGCTGTTACAGTGACAGTGCCAGTAAAAAGCTCTAGTAAAACTGTACCGATCAAAATCGTCCAAAAAGGAACCCCTCCTGAAGGAGTTTCTATAAATTCTATATTTATTGATGTAAAGGAAGCAACAATTTTGGCAAAACCGGAAAATTTGGGTCAAACAGAAAGTGTTAGAGTAGAGGTAGATGTAAGCAATATACAAAAAGATACGGAATTGACAGTGCCAGTCATTATTTCAGAAGGGATATCAAAAGTTGATCCGGAAACGGTAAAAGTCAGGATTAATGTAGATGTTAAAAAAGCAAATGAGAATAAAGAAGAGGAAAAAATACTGTCAAACCTACCTATAAAAACGGAAGGCCTTAACGAAAATTATGAGGTAGCATTTCTTGATCCTGCTTCTGCTGCTGCCAATTTGACCATAATAGGATCAAGCGACATAATCAAAACGTTAAGTGAAGATGATTTTAGTCTATTTATTAATGCAGCCAACCTCTCAAAAGGAAATCATGAGCTCGATATACAAGTTAAAGGCCCAAATAATGTGAAATGGAAGCTTGCAAAAGAAACAGCAAAAATTTCAATTACGGAAAAAGAATAAGCTTAAGAAAGCAATTATTCGATGAAGGAGAGATTCTTGAAATGGGAAAATATTTCGGGACTGATGGAGTACGCGGAGTAGCCAACAGTGAATTGACACCGGAACTTGCTTTTAAATTAGGGCGTTTTGGAGGATACGTACTAACAAAAGATAAAGAACGTCCCAAGGTGCTTATTGGACGGGATACACGTATTTCTGGACATATGCTTGAAGGTGCTCTTGTAGCCGGATTATTATCAATCGGGGCAGAGGTGATGCGGCTCGGTGTTATATCTACTCCTGGAGTAGCGTATTTGACAAAAGCTCTAGGTGCACAGGCTGGAGTCATGATATCCGCTTCCCACAACCCGGTAGCCGATAATGGAATAAAGTTTTTTGGACCGGATGGATTTAAGCTCTCTGATGAACAAGAGCGTGAAATTGAAAAGTTGCTGGATCTTGAAGAAGACAATCTGCCTAGACCGATAGGAGCAGACCTCGGGCAAGTCAATGATTACTTTGAAGGCGGACAAAAATATCTGCAATATTTGAAACAAACAGTAGACGAGGATTTTTCAGGAATTCATATTGCCTTGGATTGTGCACATGGGGCTACCTCTTCACTGGCAACGCATTTGTTTGCTGATCTTGATGCAGACCTTTCTACGATGGGCGCATCGCCTAATGGCCTTAATATTAACGACGGAGTAGGCTCGACCCATCCGAAAGCTCTTGCTTCGTTTGTAATAGAAAAAGGTGCCGATGTTGGTCTTGCATTTGATGGAGATGGAGACCGCTTGATTGCAATTGATGAGAATGGAAATATCGTAGACGGCGACCAAATCATGTACATATGCGGAAAATACATGAAAGAACAAGGCCGGTTAAAGCATTCAACAGTCGTATCTACTGTAATGAGCAATCTCGGCTTTTATAAGGCGCTTGAAACTCTTGGAATTGAAAGTGTCCAAACCGCTGTTGGCGACCGTTACGTAGTAGAGGAAATGAAGAAAAACGGATATAACCTGGGAGGAGAACAATCAGGACATATCATTTTCCTTGATTACAACACAACAGGAGATGGCCTGCTAACAGGATTGCAGCTTGTCAATATTATGAAAATGACACAGAAACCTTTATCGGAACTGGCAGGAGAAATGAAGAAATTCCCGCAAATGCTTGTTAATGTAAGGGTTGCGGATAAACATCACGTAACTGATAATGAAAAAGTCAAAAAAGTAATTGAGCAAATAGAAAATGAAATGAACGGCAACGGACGTATTCTTGTCCGTCCGTCCGGAACGGAGCCTCTAGTAAGGATTATGGCAGAAGCGCCAACAGAAGATTTGTGCCATGAATATGTAAACCGCATTGCTTTAGTTGTGAAAGAGGAAAAGGGGATAACAGAGTAATGTCAAGATATGCATAGGGGAACGTTCCGAATCCCTTATGCATATTTTTTATTATAGGAAAAAGAGTATCCGGAAATAAGGGTATAATTGCCTATTAATAGCAATTTTGATTGACGAATTGTTTATCAATGTTGTATGATAATCATGTTTATTCAAAAATAGAAAGGTGGGCAGTTAGAAAATATTTTAAAAGCGCCAGAACTAATCCGGAAAACGTGCGGATTAGTTGACGAGGAGGAGGTTTATCGAACATTCGGCGGATGCCTCCCGGTTGAAAGCACAACCGAAAAATCTCTTCTTTAAAACATTGAGGCAACTCAATGGACAAAGAGAAGGGAATGCTATTATTAAGCAGGTTAGAAGTTTGGAACAAGTTATCCGGCTTCCTGCCTTTGAAAAAACAGAGATAAGGGGGCAAGTTTGCCCCCAAGGCTTCTTGCCCCCTTGAGTAAAGGGAGGAACAGAAGTTTATGTGTGGAATTGTTGGATATATCGGAAATAATGATTCAAAAGAAATTTTATTAAAGGGCTTGGAGAAGCTTGAGTATAGAGGTTATGATTCAGCAGGAATTGCCGTTATGAATGAAAACGTCGTTCATGTTTTCAAAGAAAAAGGCCGCATTGCTGATTTGCGGAGCATTGTGGATGAAACGGTATCTGCAAATATAGGAATCGGCCATACACGATGGGCAACTCATGGCGTTCCAAGCAAAAGTAATGCACATCCCCATCAAAGCGCATCCGGTCGTTTTACCATTGTGCATAACGGGGTAATCGAAAACTATGATATCTTAAAGCGCGAGTACTTGATGGATGTTCCTTTAAAGAGTGATACTGATACGGAGATTATCGTTCAACTGATTGAACTGTTCGTGAATGATGGATTAAACACAGAAGAAGCGTTCCGCAAAACGCTCACTCTATTAAAGGGTTCTTATGCACTTGCCCTTTTAGATAAACAAAACAATGAAACGATTTTTGTTGCAAAAAATAAAAGCCCGCTTCTTGTAGGTCTTGGTGACGGATTCAACGTAGCAGCGAGCGATGCGATGGCAATGCTTCAAGTTACGAACCGGTTTGTGGAATTAATGGACAAAGAAATGGTTATCGTAACAAAGAATGAAGTAACAATCCTAAAATTAAATGGAGACGTAGTGAAACGTGATCCGTTTATTGCTGAGCTTGATGCAAGTGACATCGAAAAGGGAACATACCCTTACTATATGTTAAAAGAGATTGATGAGCAGCCGCTCGTGGTTCGTAAAATCATTCAAAATTACCAAGACAAACAAGGAAGCTTAACAATTGACAGGAAAATTATTGATGCAATGAACGATGCCGACCGCATCTATATAATTGCGGCAGGCACTTCTTATCACGCAGGCCTCATCGGAAAGCAGTATATTGAAAAGTTGGCAAAAATTCCGGTTGAAGTTCATATTGCGAGCGAATTTGGCTACAATATGCCAATGCTTTCTGATAAACCGCTGTTTATCTTTATTTCTCAAAGTGGTGAAACGGCTGACAGCCGTGCCGTACTTGTTGAAATTAAAAAAATGGGCTACAAAGCTCTTACCATTACAAATGTTCCGGGTTCTACGCTTTCACGTGAAGCAGATTACACATTGCTGCTCCATGCCGGACCGGAAATTGCCGTTGCCTCAACAAAAGCGTATACCGCTCAAATTGTAGTACTCGCGATTTTAGCAGAAGTAACTGCAAAGAGCCGTGGAATTATGCTTGACTTTGATCTTGTCCACGAGCTTGGCATTGTGGCAAATGCTATGGAAATCCTTTGTAATGAAAAAGATGAGTTTGAAGAAATCGCCCGTGAATATTTAGCGACAACAAGAAACTGTTTCTTTATCGGACGCGGAATTGATTTCTATGTAGGGCTAGAAGGTGCATTAAAGCTGAAAGAAATCTCTTACATCCAAGCGGAAGGTTTTGCGGGCGGTGAGTTAAAGCACGGAACAATCGCTTTGATTGAAAAAGGCACTCCTGTTATTGCCCTAGCAACTCAAGGCAGGGTAAACTTAAGCATCCGCGGCAACGTAAAAGAGGTCGTAGCCCGCGGTGCAAACCCATGCATCATCTCCATGAAAGGACTTGAAACAGAAGAAGACCGCTTCGTTGTTCCGGAAGCGCATGAACTATTAACACCTCTTATCTCTGTTATTCCGCTGCAATTTATTGCTTATTATGCAGCATTACACCGCGGCTGTGACGTTGATAAGCCAAGAAATTTGGCGAAATCAGTTACAGTTGAATAAGATCGATTGGGATCTTTAGTAGTTGTGTAGATTTGAAAGAAAGTCGAGATATTTATAAAAAAGATGCGATTTTTAAAATAAAGTCGCAACTTTTATAAAAAAGTTGCGACGCTTCACCCCTTCGGATATGGTTTGTCTTAAGGGGTCTTTTTATGGTTAAAAGGAAATGAACATCTGATGTTGAAAAGCAGGTTAAGGAACTGTTGGCTGAATATAAAGTTGTTCCGTTAAAGGGCCATTTAATTGAGTAAAATGTTTTAGGCTAACAACGATTTCTTTAAATAAGTCACCCTGAATCTAAGTACATTCCCTAAACATAGTACATAGGATAATTTTATAAATCTGTGAAGGGAATGAGAAAAATGTACTATGTTTCTTATATGTATCCATATCCTTATTATGTTAACGCACCAATGTATAATTATGGAAGACAACCTGTTTACTGGACTATTCCTAATGAGATAGGGCATGCTAAGCGATTGGGTTTTTTACAATCATCAAAGGGAAGAGATAAAATTAAGTTAAAAGATTATGGACCAGAACCGTTTGCAGTTAATATCAATGAGGCTACGAAGCAAAACAATACGTATCGTACCGTTTTATGGACAGGAAATCATTTGCAAGTTACATTGATGAGTATCAATGTTGGCGAAGATATTGGTTTGGAAATTCACCCTAACGTTGATCAATTTTTACGTATTGAACAAGGTAAAGGGATTGTTCAAATGGGAAAGAGTAAAGATAATTTAAACTTTGAAAGAAAAGTCTATGATGACTCTGCTATTATGATACCTGCTGGAACATGGCACAATGTAACCAATACAGGTAATATCCCTCTAAAACTGTACTCGATATATGCACCTCCACAACATCCACATGGTACTGTACATGTAACAAAAGCCGATGCCATGGCAATTGAATAAAACTACTGTGAGTAATAAAAAGAAAACGTTGTTGCAAAATTATATAATTAGAATTTTTCTTACGAAATTAGATAACTATTTTGTAATTATTTTATTTGTTTGTTATTTAATTAACGGGCGCCTTTCTTTAATAAGGCGTCTTTTTGTATTGGGCCATATTTCAGAATAAGATAAGGAAATATTAGAAAGTAAATTGAAACCTAAATTGCAATATTAAATGCAACACATGATGATAACCCTGTAAACCGTTGTCGAACATGAAAATTAACTGATATAGGACTCACTCCGCAATAACTAAGAATAAAATAACACAATTTTATCTTGACAAAAAATTTTTTATATGTTATAATAAAATATTTTGGTGTTGACTAATAACCATTTGGCGTGATAAAAATAGATAGTGGAAACAAATTCCTTTTCTATTTAAAGGAATACTTAATTTATTAAGGGAGGAAATTGGCAACTGAAGACTAAAGACAAAGTAGAAATTTTAGAATTAAAAATTGAAGCTTTTGGAACTAAAACAACGTTTCATCCAACTTTGGTATGGGATGACGAGTCTGCTATGTTAATTGATGCGGGAATGCCTGAGCAATTTGAACAGATCTTAAATGGGATGAACAAAGCTGGTGTTTCTTTTGATAAATTGAAAGCAGTAATACTTACACATCAGGATCTTGATACAAATAGATATATACGCCCATGAGCTTGATAAACCTTATATTGAAGGTACCTACCTTACATCTAATGAATTCGGACCCTAAAAGAATGACCAAGGAACAATGGGAAGCATTTCCTGAACAAATCAAAGATTTATACTCGCAGCCCCCGAAAATTAAGGTCACTAAAACCTTAAAAGACAATCAATTTCTCCCTATTTGTGGTGGAATTAAGGTAATTTCTACTCCGGGACATACACCAGGACATATTTCACTTTATTTAGAAGAAAGCAAAATACTTTTTGCCGGTGATGCTATGGTTTGTTCAAATGGAATATTAAAAGGACCTGTTAAGCAGACCACTCATATTTAAGTTGAGCTTAGGAAATATATTATAAAATAATAGCTTTTTAGATTATAAATACGACCTTGCAAAAAAAGGAGAAACAAATGGAAAAACTACCTTGTAAGGGTTGCAAAGGCTTGTGCTGTGGCCCTGTTGCTATAACAGAAATTGAATTAAAAAGAATTAAAAAAAAGATTAAAAGCATGCCACGAAAGACACTTGAAGAATTAGAAAAACAAAATAGATTCCATGGAACGTGCATTTTCTATGATATCGAAAAAGACCGTTGCGGAATTTACTCAGTTCGTCCCAAAGCTTGCAGCATGTTTGGATTTTATAAAGGGATGGCATGTTTTCGTAAACCTGAATTAGCAACTAAACATATGATATATAATGATACACCTGTAGGAATCCTTTCCATTGATTTTACTTGGATCGACTTTAAATGAAAACTCTCCTATTAACTTTTAGCAAAACCATTTGTACCAGAAGTTATTTCCTATATTCACTAGGATTTATCTGGTATTTTTTTGAAAGAGGGCTATGATTACTAATTTGGGGTAATCTTTAAAAACTATTGCAAGTTAAATGAAAGACTTGACCTACCTGCCACTCCATATAAAGTTGCCCGGAGAAAGTCCTGTCATCTTAGTTTCATGAACATCGGTTTACATGGTTTCATCATGTGTTGCATTTAATATTGCAATTTAGGCTTATTTTTGAAGTGATAAAGTACCTTAAATAAAAAGGGTATTCGGATCAGAATGTTGAAGCAAGATATTGTCAATCCAGTTATGGTAAAATATTACTTGAAGAAAGGGGTATTCTTTTATGGACAATTTAAGAACCATCTTGCAAGAGAGTGGAGTTCAATTCGAAATTATACATCACGAAAAACAGATTCGTACAGCACAGGAAGGTGCGGATTATTTTGGAATTGAAATAGGTCAGACAGCACCCACATTAGTTCTTAAGTCAGGAAAAGGCTGTTTTGCGATGATTGTTTCTGGTAGTCGTGGGCGTATAAATTTGGAAGAAGTGTCGGGAATTTTAGGATGCAATCAATTGAAAATGGCAACCCCAAAAGAAGTCCAACAGATAACTGGATACACTGTTGGTAGTGTCTCTTTAGTGCTTTCTTTGCCTTGTATCGTAGATAGAGGACTTTTCCACTATCCATTTATTTACGGTGGTACGGGAGAACCAACATCGACATTGAAAATTATCCCGAATGCTTTAGAAAAATTAAATCAAGTTGTTGCATTTTTGGATTAAGGTGTTGTGAAGGGGTAATTGAACCTATTTCAACACGATATTCCGAATTTTCAATAAAAATAATTCCTAAACCGAAGGTTTACTGACGCCAATCCAGCCGCCTTCGGTCTTATTTATGCCTGAAAAAGAGCCAGAAAAAGCTTGAAAAAAAACCCGATAAAAAGGTCATAAAAGCAAGGATGACAAGGAAGTGAAATGAATAAGGGAGAAGGGAAAAAGAGTTAATGGGCGTAGTTCTAAATTGCAAAAAACTTGTGATATTACCGAAACTGTAGCAAGCTATTGCGGTTGTATTAGATTTTTAAGTCAAACAGCCCTAACTTTTATTTAAAGCTAACATAAATTGCGGACATTCGCCATTTTTTTGCGTGGTTGATGTATGATAATTCTTCTATAATTATCAATAATAGGATGGATCTCGAAAGACCAATCTCACCGTAAGGAGTAATGTTATGAACTATGATCATGATGTGATTAATGAAGATGAAAAGTACAAAATTGTAGCTGAAAACACATCCGACATTATCGTTCTTGTAGATAATGAGGCCATTGTACGTTATGTATCACCTTCCTTTCAACAAACATTAGGTTACACCATTAAAGAGTATGAAGGTATGGATGCATTCGATATCATTCCCCCAGAGGATAGAGACCGTGTTCGTTCCTCGCATTTTCAAGCTATTCAAACAAAAACGCCAGTTGTTTTGGAATATCGTCTGATTCATTCACAAGGCTCAATCATTCATGTAGAGGCAAGAGTAAAGCCGGTTTTGGATCGGGATGGTAATGTTAAATATGTTGTAGCAGTTGTTAGAGATATAACGGAGCGAAAAAAAACAGAGCAATTGCTGGAGAATATTTTGGAAAGTGTAAACGCAGCGGTTTGGTCAACGGAAAAGGATTTTAGCTATTATACATTTTGTTCTGAGAGCATAGAAAAAATATCGGGAATTCCAAGGCGGGAAATTATGTTTAAGCCTATTCGTTTGCACGATCATATTCACCCTGATGATAATGAAATGCTTATGGGAGAAGTAAAGAATAGTCTAGATAGGGGAATACCCGTTAACAAAGTCATCCGTTTTATCCATGTTGAAGGTGAAACTAGATGGGGCAGACTGATCGTCCATCCATATATGGACAATACTGGTACTATTGAACGATTTGACGGCATAATATTGGACATTACGGAGTTAAAACGGTCTGAGTTAGCATTAGAAGAGAGTGAACAAAGGTATAAATCTTTATTTGAGAATAATTTGGATGGTGTATTTTCCATTGATTTAAATGGATATTTTGTAAATGCTAATCAGGCATTTGAAAAAATTACAGGCATCAAAATCGATCAGCTGCCAGATCGTTGTTTTATCGGATTGATTTATGATGAAGATCATATGTCTGTTTATCATATCCTTTCGGAGGTCATGAAAAAGCAAGAGCCGAGAGATGTCGAGTGTCGGATCATTCGATCTGGATATGGTGAGAAAATTGTCAATATTACCTTTGTACCTATCTTTCTTTCAGGGGAACTCAATGGTGTTCATGGTATCGTAAAGGATATTACGGAGCGGAAAAGGGAGGAGATGGAATTAATCCAAAGCGAAGAAAGATATAAGTCCCTCCAGCAAAGTATTAATCGTTTCTCTAATGACCTTGCTAACGTCATGAAAGTAACCGAACTGGAAAACCGACTGATCGAAGAGGTAAAGAAAGTATTGCCAGTGAACAGTGTATCCATTGAAGAATTACCTAGAGGTCATGAATCAGTTCTAAGAAACATGAATGAGATATGGATCAAAATCGCCGAAAAGGAACAGCCGGTTTATTTAAGGATTGAAATCAATCAATCCTTGCTTAAAATTGAGGAAGAATGGCTTGAAACAGCCGTTCATTATGTCACGATTCTATATGATAATCTTCAACTCATTGAAGATCTGATGAAACGCCTTGAGGACATGGTAACGAATAACCAGACGCCAAAATGGATGTTAAAACTTTTGTTTAAACTATCGGAAAAGGAAAGAGCTTTACTTTCAAGCGACTTGCATGATTCCGTTTTGCAGGATCTGATTATTTGGTATCGTAAGCTTGAATCATTACGCTCATCCACTTCATTTAGCGAGGAAACGCATGGTAAACTTATCCAAATTGAAGAGGGTCTGCTGGATGCTATTCATCAAATTCGTATTACCTGTAATGAGCTGCGTCCCCCTTTTCTCCTTAAGATGGGCCTGGTGGAATCCTTAAAAAGTCTTTTTTCGTACGCGCGGATGTTTTCAAATTACGAGATTGAATTTTCAAGCATGAATTTGGAAAATCCACTTCATGAAGACCAAATTCTCGGGATATATCGAATCGTTCAGGAGTTGTTAAATAATGCCTCAAAACATTCTAAGGCATCTAAAGTGACAATGAAATTAACCGGTTATGAAGAACATATTCATTTTTCTTATAGCGATAACGGGGTCGGCATGGATTTATCTGTTTTTGAAGGCTCGTTTAAACATATGGGCATTGCAGGTATTAAAAATAGGGTTCTTAGTTTAGAAGGGGAAGTAGAAATAAAATCTGCTCCTCAAGAAGGATTTCATGTGAATATTATTGTTCCAACTACTACGCCGCAAAAAGGTGATCACTATGGAAATATTATTGGTTGACGATCATAGATCAGTCGTCGAAGGAACAAAATTGTTAATAGAATCTGAACCGGACATGAATGTCACGATTGAGACGGACGTGTATTGTGTGCCTGATCTGGTACGTAACCATAATTTTGACGTTATCCTTTTTGACTTATATATGCCTAATATAAATGGTGCGGATTTGGCACGAAAGGTGCTCTACTATGTTCCTGACGCCATCATTCTTATTTATTCGGGATTCGATATTGCGCCTCATTTTAATTTGCTTATGGAATCAGGCGTCTCCGGCTTTATTGCAAAGACGTCTACCAGGGAGCAATTGGTCCAGGCCATACGAAGCGCTGCGAGGAAAGAGGCCATTGTCCCGATGCAGCTTCTTAAACAGCTTAGACGCCAAGAGATTGTTTTGCAAGGTGAAAAGGCAAATGAAAAGACAACGATCAGCAAAAAAGAAGAAAAACTTCTTCGAGAATTGGCAAAGGGATATAGTAATAAAGAGATATCAAAGACACTGTTGATTAGTCAGCGATCTTTGGAATACAGTCTGACAGAACTTTATCAAAAATTAAATGTTAATTCACGGGTGGAAGCGATAAAAAAAGCAAAAAACTTGGGGATTTTACCAACGGAAGATTTATATTAGGGAATGGTTAAGATGCTGTCTCAAACCTCCATGGCATATCAGCCACCGCGATGATTGAAAATGTTTTCGACCTTTGACTTGCAATTTATTATGAAATTAGCGGGTCAAAGGTCGTTGCTTTTTTTGTTTTTTACCGGACATTTTCGTATAAAAAGGTTATAAATTATGACCTTTTTGAACAGCCTTTCTTTTTGCAACAATTTACTGGGAAAATGTTGCGGTGGTACCTCGAAATTTTGCGGTAGTTCTCCAAAAGTGTGCGGTTTGTAATATATCAAATGTCAGTACAATGAAAATGTTCAAAACAATTAAATCGCCACTGATAAAAGGATAAAAACAAACTGGAGGTAGAAAAAATGATTTTTGTTCAAAATGTTTCAAAAGTGTTTTCATTGGAGTCTGGTGATTTTTTTGCGTTAAAAAATAATAATATCCACATTAGAAAAGGAGAATTCGTTGCGATCATGGGTCCCAGCGGTTCGGGAAAAAGTACCCTTTTGCAATTAATAGGGGGGCTTGACCAGCCATCCTCGGGCAAGATGATCGTGGATGGGATTCCATTAAACGATCTTACGGAAAAAGAGAGAACATTATTTCGCCGTACGAGAGTTGGTTTTGTGTTTCAAAATTATCAGCTTCTTCCCATGATGACCGTTGCCGAGAATATCGCGCTCTCTCTTTCAGCTAATAGGGCATCCAAAGCGGAAATCAAGTCAAGGGTTCAACAATTGATTAAGGACGTCAACTTAGAAGGGAAAGAATCGCAATTTCCGACAAAACTAAGCGGCGGACAGCAGCAGCGGGTAGCCATTGCCAGAGCCCTTGCGATGAAACCACAGCTGATTTTGGCTGATGAGCCGACTGGGAATCTCGATCAGAAAAATGGTGAAGATATTTTGCAGCTTCTTTCCCAATTAAATAAAGAAGAGCAAATCACGGTCGTGATGGTGACGCACGATCAGCAGGCAGCAGCAGCAGCGGATCGGATTATCGTCATTCGAGACGGAGAAATTGTGAACGATCGCAAAAAAGGAGTGGTTGGAAATGAATCCATGGCTAGTAGCATGGCGTAACTTAATGCGCAGAAAGCTTCGAAGCTTTCTGACCATCCTATCAATTGTTATCGGGGTAGCCTCTATTTTTGCGGTCATCGCTGCCGTCGACTCTGCGGAGAAATCATTTCCGGTTTATCTGAAAGCGGCTTTTGGCAAAGCGGATTTTACTCTTAATGGGACTGATGCTTATTTTTCAGAAGACGTGCATAAGAAAGTAGAGAAGTTGGATCATGCAGTGTCGATTGCGGTTTTGAAAAAAAATACAAAGCTTCATATGGAAAAGGAAGGGATCTCATCCATTCAAAAAAGAGTTACTTTGGGCGGTTACAGTAATCTGGATACACCCATTACCAATTTCAAATTGATAAAGGGCAGTTTGACTTCGGGGGGTGCCGTCATTACTGATAGAACTGCCAAAATATGGAAAGTTGATGTCGGTGATACGATTTCCTTTGATACAGACAAGGGGATCAAAAGCATTAAAGTCTCGGCCATCGTCAAATATACGGTAGAACTGATGGGGCCATCCAGCTGGATGATGGCTAATTATCATCCTTGGTCGGTAGCTGTCCCATTAACGGTTGTACAGGATTGGTATGATTTATCCGGCAAGATTGATAACGTGCAAATTAAGGCCACGAACGAGTCGAGCTTAAAAACCGTGGAGCAGGAGTTAGACCATTTTGTTAAACATTACGATGGAGTCTATATGCAGCCAGTCGTCATTGATTTCGATCTACAATTTAAATCAATGGATTCTTTCTTTCTAGCACTCTATATTGCTGGATTCCTAGGAATTGCCCTTAGCGCGTTTATTATTTTTAATTCTCTATACGTCAGCATTAAAGAACGAAAAAACGAATTTGCTGTTCTCAAGACAATCGGGTATACCCCTTCGCAAATACAAGCGATGGTTTTTTTTGAGGTAATTCTGCTTTCCATCGCTGGTACGGCCGTCGGCTTATTGCTCGGGTATGGACTTGGTCTTGGGTTAAAATCACTTATCTTCATGATCTACAGCGTTTACGATGAAGGAACTATGGTGCTCTCAAAAGGAGTTATCCTCTCCGTACTTGCCGGTCTGCTGGTTCCAATCCTAGCATCTATATATCCAATCCACCAGGCTAGCAAGGTCAGCGTAATTGAGGTATTGAAAGAAAATAGGGCTACGTTTAAACCGAAAAAGTGGCTTGGTATTATCGGAGTATTGTTCATTGTATCTGGATTTTTTATCAAAAATTTACTCCTGGTCGTCCCGTTAATGATCGGTATTGCGTTCGTGTTTCCTTATTTGTTTAGAGTATTTGATTTCTTCTTAAAAACGATTTACAGGGTGTTATTTAGATTCTCAGGCGAGATGGCCGCACGTAATCTTAATCGGAATTTAGGACGGACTTCCATGACCTCTGTGATTCTTTGTTTAGGGATCGCGATGATTGTCTTAATGAGTTCATTGAATTCTGCTCTTTTGCAGACATACGAAAAAGTGATTTATTCCTCCTACGGCGGGAACTTGGATATCATGTTTCATCATATTGAAAAAGAAGATATAGGAAAATTGAAAAATACGGAAGGTGTGGCCGATGCAACCACTTACTCGCGGCAATCTGTCATCTGGACACTCGAGGATAAAAAGCGGAAACTACCCGTTTATGGGGTTGGAGAGGAATGGATTGATCGATTTCCGCTGTTTACGACGACAGGTGCAACGCCTGGTGAATTGATCAAGAAATTAAAGAAAGATGAAATCATATTGGATAAGATTTCTTACGAGGTTTGGGGAGGTAAGATCGGCGAGTCCATCTCGCTTGATACGCTTCATGGAGCACAAGCCTTTAAGGTAGTAGCGGTTGTCGATACGATGAAAAACAGCGGTTACGGCGCTTTTATGAAAGAAGAGGACTTTAAAGAAAGTTTTGGACTCAAATATGAACGGAATGCCTTAGTGATCAAAGATAAAAATACAAGTCCACTAAAACTAAGACAAAGAATTTTTGAGCAATTTGGCGAAAGGATCGAGGAAATGTTCGGTCCTGAAGATTGGGTCACAGTTATTAGTTACTATTATACAGGTTCCTTCACGATTATTAATGGCCTAGTGATTTTAGCGATCATTGTTTCAGGTATTGGAATAACAAACACATTGCTCATCAGCATCATGGAGCGGATCCGCGAGATCGCAATGATGCGTGCAGTTGGTGTGACACGCTTTCAAATCGTCGCGATGATTTTATTAGAAGGTTTTGGGATTGGGCTGGCAGCAACCGTCATCGGTTCCCTGTTTGGCATCCTTTTAATCTATCTTACTTCCACCTTCATGGAAATTAATTCGCTAACCTTTGATTTTGGCATTTCGTGGACGATTATCTTATTAACATCCTTGTTTGGAATTGCAGTTAGCTTAATTTCCAGCTACACACCAGCTTCCAGAGCAGCAAAAACAAAATTAAGTGAGGCATTACGATATGAGTAAACACATTCTTTTCATTTTGTTCCTGCCGCTCTTATTGCTTTCAGCATGTGGAACGGACCAATCTTGGGAAAATGAGAAAGTATCCGAAGTCAGCCGCCCGATTCTTACAGATGATGTAAAGGTGTCATGGAAACTTGAGGGGACATTCATTCAATTAAAAATCATGAATAATAACGGAAAGCCTATTGAGAAATTTGATATCAACCATGAGAAACTGCTTCATTTGATCATCATCAGCAAGGATTTGTCGTATTTCAATCACGTGCATCCTGAGTACAAAGGTAATGGTATGTTCGAGATTCGAAATGATTTTCCTGCGGGCGGTGAATATAAGCTGATCGCGGACTTTAAGCCGTCGGGTGGGAATTCGATGACCAAGATGGAGTGGGTTCAGGTTGAAGGAAAGCAGGCACAGCTGCATCCAGTTACCGTTGATCAGAGCTTGGAAAAAAGCGTCGATGGGAAACGAGTTACATTATCAATGGATTCTCTTGAGGCGAACAAAGAGGTCACCCTTAAGTTCTTCATATTGGATGAAAAAACCAATCAACCGATTACGGACTTAGAACCTTATTTAGGATCCATCGGTCATGTGGTTGTTTTATCAGACGATGGGGAACGTTATTTACACGTCCATGCCTTAGAAGGTCAGGGGAGCGGACCGGAGGCGCTCTTTGAGACAGAATTTCCGAAAAGCGGAGTTTACAAGATATGGGGGCAATTTCAAAAAGATAACCAAGTGTTTACGGTATCCTATGTCGTAAATGTCCGTTAAAGTGATACAAAAAAGAGAGGCGGAACGATTTCTGCCTCTCCATAATATATAGTATGAAAAGAAAGAGGGAAACGGGTCGCCAATTAAGGCTCTTGGCGACCGAAAAAGGAATGAAAGAGAGAAACGGGTCACTAAAAGAACCACGGACAAAATCAAAAGGGATTGGAGTAGGAGAAAGAGATGATTCGGTTATCAACGTCAGATAAATCGGCAAATACACAGTTTATAAGGATCTAATTTTGATCCTTTGTTTTTTTTCCGTTCCGAAGGAAGGGAATTATCATCCTCTTTATAGGCATATTTTTTAACAGTTTTAAAATCATGATTAGTCTCTCTAGCTATGGCTCGTAAAGAGAGTCCTTTATATTGATGCAAATACTTGATATGATGTTGTTGAATCATTGAAAGCATCCTTTCTTCCTCCTCTAACTGACTTTTATCGCCTATTAGAAGGTTAGTAGAGAAGAGGGGTGCTGGCAATGATTTTTTTCTTACTGCAGGATTTTTATTTTGCAAAATGCTCCATTTCTATTTTGCAATAAACATCAGACCCCATTACAAAATATATAGGACATAATGTTGGATAAATATGCTATATATTGATAAATGCACATGGGGTCAGACCCTTATGAGACAGCCCCTTCATAAATTCTTATTCATTTTACTTTATTGATTCTTTTTGCTGTTCAGTGTGAAAGACTGTCAACCGGTCATTTGTCATTAGAAACACAAAAAGAAACGTAAGTACCGCTGGGACAAGACTCCACATAAATGTATGGGCAATTGAGGATGATAGCGCTGATGTAATTTGATCAAGGACTGGAGCCGGGATGTGCTCGCGTGTCTTCGGTGAAAGAATCGCTCTGGGATCTTTAAAGTTCGTGTGTCGTGGAGCATGAGGCATCCCGCCAAGCAAGCCGGTTAATTTATTTGTAAAAAGATTTCTTTGTATGATTCCAAAAACCGTGATACCAATTGTCATTCCGAGTGATCGCATAAAGGAACCGGTAGAGCTGGCTGCCCCGCGCTCTGTCTCTTGAAAATGGTGAATTGCCGCCATACCTAACACTGAAAAAGAAGCGCCGACACCTAATCCGGTTATGATCATATACAATGTAATTAAAAGACGGGAAGTATCTGTCGTAATGGTGCTAAGCAAAAAAATACCAATAATGAAAATTGATGTAAAGATGAACATCACGTTGCGATAACTCATTTTATTGGATAAAAAACCACCTAATTGAGCGGACACTGTAGTAGCCAACATCATAGGCAATAAAATCAGTCCCGAATTCGTCGCCGATCCACCCAAAACTCCTTGGATAAATATTGGAATGTATATGGTGGCTACAATAAATGTAGCTCCAGAGAAGAACCCTACAAGGTTGCTCGCTGCAAACAATCGTTTTCTAAACATTTGATACGATACAATCGGCTCTTTCGCTTTTGTCTCCACAAAAAGAAACAGCAAAAATAAAATAGAGAAAGCAGAAAACAAGCCAATGATCACATGGGAACCCCATTCATATTTGTTCCCGCCCAATTCAAGTGCAAACATTAGGCACACGATTGCCGGTACGAGCGTAATAACACCCCGCCAATCAATTTGCTGCTTCGCATGCTTCGGCGATTCGCGATAAAAAAATGCAACGAAATAGAACGAAAGAAGGCCGAGAGGAATATTAATATAAAATACCCAGCGCCAATCGAAGTAATCAGTAATATAGGCGCCAAGCAGCGGACCGAATATACTCGACAAACCAAATACCGCTCCAAATAAGCCACCCATTTTTCCGCGTTTTTCAGGCGGAAACATATCAAACATAATTGTGAAAGCAATAGGGACTAACGCACCGCCGCCAATTCCTTGAATAGCCCGATAAATGCTAAGCTGTACAATGTTTTGTGCAATTCCACACAACATAGAACCGGTTAAAAAAACGATTAAGCCAAAAACGAAAAAACGTTTTCGTCCATACATATCAGAGAGCTTTCCGAAAATTGGCATACCTGCCATCTCAGTGACCATATAAGCGGATGTAACCCAAACAAACTTGTCAAGCCCCCCAAGATCAGCTACAATCGTCGCCATCGCTGTTGCAACAATTGTATTATCAATTGCAGCAATGAAAATTCCTAATAATAATCCTGCAACAACCCATTTTAATCTCGTTTCTTTACTTTTCACCGGTATAAACCTCCCTCTCATCGAATGCTTTTATACTTTTTTATTTTTGGCCACTTTGGCTTTATCATCTTGTTGAAAGCTTGTTTGATATTCTACGAGATCAATCTCACAACCAGGACCGATTATCACTTCGTTTCCTCTGACAACTTTCGCTTTCGTATACTCTAAATAAATCACGTCTCCTTCAATACATTCTGCTAAAAGCATAGCTGAATCGGGAGAGAATCGTTTTAAAAAGTTGAGGGCACTAATCGACTTGCTCTTTGCTACACGAATGTTTTCTCCACCTATTTCAGTGATCCGGCTATCCGCAAAGTGAAGATAGAGGTCAATTTTTTCTGCATTTAATGTTTTTTTGATGGTAAAAGCCCCTTTGATGGAAATAGAGTCGGCTTCACAATCGTTTTCAATCTTCATTTCTCCATACCCATGAATATTCCCGCCAACTAAATTTCCATCAATATGGATTCCTCCGCGAAGGTTTAAATCCTTCAGTGTGGCATGACCGTGTATATCGGCTTCACCGAAAATCTTGACAGTATCTGCTTCTAAATTTCCCCTCATATTCGCCTGACCGAAAATATCAACTGACTTGGCATTGACGATTCCGTTTACATCAGCATTTCCAAACACCTTCAATTGAACACAATTCATATCTCCATTAATGGTACCATCTCCACGAATCTTTACTTTTTTAAAATTTCCCCCAGAAGTAATGCTTGTTCCAGTCACCGTTAAATGACGCAACAAATCGTTTTCCATCATTCTCACTCCTTTACAATTGTTTATAGCTGCCGATTTTTGATCCTTTGTCAAATTGAAAACTATTTTTATATTCCACCAATTCTATTTCGCAGCCAGGACCCAGTGTCACTTGATTTCCTCTTACTACTTTTGCTTTTGTATGCTCTAAATAAATCTCGTCTCCTTCAATGCTATCAGCGCTTAATCCGATATGGATATTGAATAACAATTTTTTAATTAAATTCATTCTTTGTTTTTTCACTTCAATGTTCTCGCCGCCAATTTCTTTTGCCTGACAACTTCCAAACATCGTAATTTGAATATTTCCCGCATTTAATAATCCACCGATATTAAAACTGCCTTTTACCTCAAATATTTCTGCAGTACAATCCCCAATGATCTTTGATCCGCCGTGAATGTACACCTCATTTCCTGATAAGTTCCTTTTCACTTTCCCGCTTCCTTGAAAGCGAATTTCTTTGCATTCTACATCTCCATCGATACTAGCATTGCCTTGTATTTTCATGATCTCTGAGCGCAACGCACCCTGCAAACGAGCCGTACCTGATACATGGGTTACTTTTGCTTTCACGTTGCCATGAATTTTCGCATTTCCTTGAATGATCAAATCGATACAGTCAATTTCACCGTTTAATGATCCGTTTCCAGCGATTTTTACAAGATTGTATTTGCCCCCGGAAGCATTTCCAATACCTGCAATCACTAAATCTTGCCTTTCCATTCGTTATCCCTCCAAGATTTTTATCTTTAATTCCTCCATACAGCTTGGTAAATGAAGACGGACAACCACTTTAACACCATCTTCAAAATAAATATCGTTTCCGTTCGCTGCTAATATACATGTCGAGATCCCCATTTTTCGTATCAAAATAAATTCACAACTTCGTCCTTGAATTTTTGGAAAATGATTTTCCATAACATTTAATAGGTTTTTCCCCTCATCTAAACTGATGTCTCCTGTTTGAAGGAGCTTATCAAGCACATAGAGTTGCAACAATTGATCAAATGAAAATTTTTCGTGTTCTCCTTTTTGTTCTGCAAATATGCGAAATGTTGTTGATGAAACAATGTTACGTTTTATAAGCTCGTCTTTGCTGACGGTGATATCTGCGGTGTTAGGAGAAAACATCTTCGCTAATTCATCCAGAGATAAATCATCTTTCATACTTTTAATTTTTTCTATTCTCGCTAATATTTTTTCTTTAGGAAAAAAAGTCTCTTGTCCTGTAAAAGTTGATTTTCGAATAAACCAGTCTTCAGGAATTAATTTTTTTCGTTTCCAACGATAAAGCTGTCCGTAAGAAATACCAGTTAATTCGAGCAACTCTTTTTTAGAAATCAGTTCTTGTTCCATTTGTATCACCTCCTACACATTCAACGTAACATAACAATGTTACGTTGTAAATATAAAATACAAAAATCTCATTTTATTGAGAGCCCATTTTTTCTATCCAATTGGACGGGCTTTTTTCTTTTATTTTTAAGGGATTTTCACTTTTTAAAACGACACTAGTCTATTCTTTTTTTTCCTTTGTGCATATCTTGTACAATAGATAAGAATATCTCCACGTATCCAGGACTGAATTCCTCCCGTGTGGCATAATAGTTACCTCTACAGAAGCGTGTGCTTATTGCATACGCTAATTCTTTTTAAAGTAGATCTTTTGCCTGCGAGTTTTTTTACCTGCAAGGATATTTGTCCAATCCTTTCTTTAAAAGTTTCATAAGATAAAAATAGTTCAGCAGATGGAGGTGAACCAATATGTGTTTCTTTGGTTGTGGATATGGTAAAGGTTACGGTGGTTACGGCTACGGCGGCATTGGCTTTAACTTTGCGTTAATCGTAGTATTGTTCATTCTATTGATAATTGTTGGTGCAGTTATCTGGAGCTATTAATTAAAAAGAAGCGCAAATGTTTCGGTTTTGGGCTTCTAACAAAGAATCATTATTAGAGAAAAGGTGGTTTTAATTATGAGTGATGGATTCAGAAATAACGCTTTTGCTTTAATCGTTGTCTTATTCGTTCTACTTATCATTGTAGGATGTTCTTGCTTTGGCGGCTATTGAGGCTACTAATGATCGCATATAAAAAAATGAACCTAAGTTAGAAGGAAATGAAGTGAACTTTACATTAGCATAAATACAATTATTTTTAGGCACCTGGCACCAGGTGCTTATTTATTTCAAATAGAAGCAGTTTAGTCAAAAATATTTATATATTTCAGTATCTATATTTTGTAAGATAAGGTATGTAAATATTATTCAATAGACAGAAAGTTGACAATTTATTTTTGCTCAAAGATAATGTTTTGTTATAGTTACAAAAAATAAAAGGAGCAGATTATAAAGTGAAAAATTCAACTCAAAAAATTACTACGTTTTTAATGTTCTCCGGCCAGGCTGAAGAGGCAATGAATCATTATATTTCCATATTTGACCAATCAGAAATCATTAGTATTGAACGTTATGGATTAAACGAAGAAGGTGCCGAGGGGACAGTGAAACATGCTAAATTTTCACTAAATGGGCAAGAGTTTATGTGTATTGATAGCAGCGTTAAGCATGATTTTACATTTACTCCTGCAATATCATTGTATGTAACATGTGATACTGAAGATGAAATTGATCGAGTATTTGAGAAGTTATCTCAAGATGGCACAGTTTTAATGCCGTTAGGAGCTTATCCATTTAGTGAAAAGTTCGGTTGGGTTCAAGATAAATATGGCGTTTCGTGGCAATTAAGCCTTGCGTGGGATGAATAAAAAACGGAGTAATTAAACTACTAAATTATGGTGTGACTTACTATTACATCAGGAATTATGTTTGAAGGGGAGATTCTTCTAGCTATGTTAGTAGTGGTGGCGATGGCGGGGGCTTGTAGAAAGTATTTCATTTGACAGTAGATGTTAATTAGCTTTTATTAATCAAACGTTTGATTAAAAAATTATTTAAGATCAGGTTAGCTAAACAAGGAATAAAACAAGTGGATTACTAAAAAATTCTATTTGGCCGTTGTTCGAACTTGTAATCATAGCCCCAAACTTAACGTTTTTTAAGTCTGAAACCAGAGTATAATAAGTCCGAACAACTTTGATTTGCGATTAATATTTTAATAAATCATTGTTAAAAGCTAATGAAAAAGTTGTTAATAATGCCTAACAATTCAATAACAAGATAATTTCACTAGTTACTAACGAGAGATGATGTGCAAGTTGCCAGGTCATCTATTTTCGACCATATTTGCCCCATGGAATAGTTGAATGAAGATACAAAAGCGCTTCATTAACCAACGAAAAAACTATAGATAGAATAAAACCATTGAGGAACAATATATGAAAACCACACTCTTAGGTCAATAAGAAAGGAGTTTCATGAAAAAGATTGTATTGTTTTTCCTATATTTTCTCATGTTTGGGCTCCCATTACATGCTTACGGTAAGCTGGAAGTGCCTATCTTGATCTATCATTCGATCGACGAATATAAAGGCCATGGTTCAAGGGAGTTATATGTGACGCCTGAGATTTTTGAGAAACAAATGATGTATCTCAAAAAATCAGGCATCTTTTCTATCCAGTCACATACCGCAACACATCCTGATTTGACGAAAACGAAAAAATACGAATATGAATTAAAAGAGTCCAAAGAAAAATTGAACAAATCACGGGCAAATCGGTTATCGCTCTTGCATATCCGTATGGAAACTTCAATGCCAAAGTAGTGGCAGAGACGAAAAATTACTATCGGTTTGGGGTTACGACAACACCTGGACCATTTTCTGAAAAAGGCCTGGAAAACGAATACTATCTCCTCCCGCGAATTTATGTCACGTATTCTACAACGCTTGAAGACTTTGCAGAGGCCGTGAAAGTAAAATGAAAAGCTGGCTGAAGATGGACAGCTTTTCATTGGGATTCCAAGATCGGAGAAAAATCAGGTATAATCCTGGTTCTTCTTTGGTCTTTTTTTAAAGTTTCAGGGATAAAGGATTAACAGAAAAGGCAGACGTATCAATCGTTTGAGGTGACTCTTGATTCTGTTTCTATCCTCAATCCTTCCCCATTTTTCTTTTATCATTAACGATGTTCTTAACAACGTCATGTTTCAAGTCCAAGTTTCATAAATTAATAAGTAAAGAAATATTGGCAATGGGAGGGATAAAAATGTTTTATGCACGTTTGGTACACTATAAATTAGGAACTGGGCAAAGACAAGTTGCAGAGAGATTGACAAAAGAATTTGATACAATCAATAGAAAATTATCTGGATTTAGAGGAAATGTGTATCTTTTTGATGATACAGCTGGTGAATATAGAGCTTTGAACTATTGGGATTCAAAAACTGATGCAGAAAACGCACACAAAATTTTGTTTCCTAAATTAGAAAACGAACTTAAAAACTTTACGAATGAGAAACCATCGTATAAATTTTTTGAAGTATATGATACCTCTGATGGCGGAGGATTGCTGTTTTCTCATATCAAAATATAAAATGCCTATTATTGTCAATATATGAAGTTGACTTTTTTTAATATGCAATTGAACCCAAATTGTGCAGAATATTTATTAAAGGATATTCGTACAATCGATTGTCAGATGATATCCGAATAGTGATTGATACTTTAAAGTTGGAAGATGTTACCCTTGCCGGACACTCGATGGGTGGAGCAATTGCCATACGGTATATGGCCCGGCATGCAGGGTATAAGGTCTCTAAACTAGCCCTTTTGGCAGCTGCAGCACCTGTCTTTACCAAACGTCCAGATTACCCGTATGGACTAACAAAAGAGGCAGTCAATAAGTTAATCGAAGGTACCTACACAGATCGGCCTAAAATGTTGGTTGACTTTGGGGATATCTTTTTCGCACGTTTTTTAACTGAGAGTTTCAAAGACTGGTTCCACGGATTGGGAATAGAAGCGTCAGGCCATGCAACAGCAATGTGTGCCATTTCCCTTCGAGATGAAGATTTACGGCAAGATTTGTCTATGATCAATGTACCCACTGGAATTTTCCATGGAAAACAAGATAAAGTCTGCCCATTTGTGCTTGCCGAATTAATGCATGCCGGAATTAAGGGATCGGAACTTATCCCCTTTAAGTATAGTGGCCATGGATTGTTTTATTGTGAGCTTGAAAAATTTAATCGAGAGCTTATCCGTTTTATTGGATAGCTTTGATTTAAGCACTTTGGAAATATGAAACTCTTATGTCATCGTAAATTAAACTGTTCTATCGTTGGATAACGAATACGATAATTAAAAAAGTTTGAGTCAGCATTTGGTGCTGGCTTTTTTTATGAGCAATAGGACTGCATTAAACAAAAAAATGGAGAAAAATCAGGCGAAATTCTGTTTCTCTTTGGTCTTTTTTTGTTTTTCGTTGAAGGAGGCATAAATTGGTACAAAAAAGAGAAAAAGCGTTGGAACATAATTTTTTCCTAAGAGTGTGGGAAGATGAGTGATCAAAGGGTTAATTATGGATTGACAATAGTTATTTTTTTCATTATTATCATTATCAATAATGATAATAATTAAGAGGTGAACAATGATAAAAAGGTCAAAGGCAGATTTGCTGCTTCATCCGATCCGATTGCGTATCGTTCAAGCTTTCATAGGGGAAAGACAACTAACAGCTCAGCAATTAATTGAGTTGTTACCTGATTTCCCGCAGGCTACATTGTATCGACATCTCAATAAGCTGTATGAAGGTGGTATTATTCAAATTATCAATCAACGACCAGTACGTGGAACAATCGAGAAAGTTTATACCCTGGTGGAACAAGGAGCCAATTTGACTAAAGATGATTTGAAAAATTGCAGCCGTGATGATCATATGCGATACTTTTTGACTTTTTTAGCCTCTATCCAATCTGATTTTCAAAGGTATCTCCAACAAGATCATTTTGATCTGGAGGCAGATGGAGTTAGTTATCGAAAGGCTTCATTGTATTTAAGTGATAAGGAGTTTTCGCAATTGATACAAGCAATTCGTTCTGTTGTTGAACCAGCTCTTAAAAACAAACCTGCTCCTGGCAGGCGTCTACGCACACTTTCAACGATCTTCATTCCACAGCCGGAACAAAAATCTTCAAACAACAATGAAGGGGGGGATTAATCGGTGACAGCATTTTTGAAAAGTAAAAATATCTTATCTGATCAATCTCATCAAAAAATTGCTCGTAAATTTATATATGCGATCCCTTTATATTTAGCTGTTCCAATATCATTTGGGTTGTTTTTTCACTATGGGTTTAGCTCTATTCACTGGGAAGCATTTGGTCTGGGTGCTCTTGGCTGGGTGCTCGCACTTTTGCTTCGAGGACCCGTTACAGTATTTTTAAAGGGAATGCCCAAAGAAAGGGCTATGCTTTTTGTTGGTTTATCTTCTGGACCTTTGGAGGAAGGAGTTCGTTTGATACTTTTGTTTCTTACTGGAGCCTCTTTCTCCTGGGCTCTTTCAGTTGGTCAAGGATGGGCCGCGATAGAAGTGCTGTTTGCTGTTATTAACGGTTTGGTTTTAATTAATATTATTCAGCGAAATGATGAAAAGGCGATTCAGGTAAAAGAATTATTAGAATCACAAGGACAATTTCATTTAAGTCCATTGTGGGGTGTGGTAGAACGGATCTTTGCGAGTGCTTTTCATCTTGGAGTGACCCTGCTTATAGCGAAAATCCCCTTGTTGGTTTTAGTACTTCTTTTTGTTCATAGCTTATTTAATCTAGCGGTTGTCTGGATATCACGAAAGAACATGTTTTTTGCACAATTATTAATAGCATCTGTGGGGACGGTATTACTAGTATTTGGATTGATTGCATGGTAGATACAAAGAAAACATTTACTAAAGGAAAACTTATGTTTGCTCATCATTCTGGAAATTAAAACCTTTTGAAAAATAAACACGTATAGGCAAAACTATCGTCAGAGATCGGAGAAAAATCAGGGAAAAATCTGGTTCCTCTTCGTTCTTATTTTTTGTTTTTCGCTGGGGAAGAAAATAAGGATTAAGTTATAATTTTATATTTCAATTATGGCAACAATCACATTGACAAATTTATTTTTTCTATTAATTGATACGCTTATGAAAGCGCTTTATCATGAAAGTAGAAATAAAATATTTCCACTATGTTGATAGTGGATAAAGGAGTTGATATAGAGATGACGAATACGAATCAGTCAAACTCAGGTGCTAAAGTAAAAATTCAGCGCTTTGGCAGTTATTTAAGCGGCATGATCATGCCAAATATAGGGGCATTTATCGCTTGGGGGCTTATTACCGCTTTATTTATCCCAAAAGGATGGTTTTCAAATGAAGATTTGGCCAAGCTTGTTGGACCTATGATTACTTATTTACTCCCCATCTTAATCGGATTTACCGGCGGAAGGATGGTCTACGATTTAAGAGGTGGAGTAGTAGGTGCAACCGCAACAATGGGAGTTATTGTCGGTTCAGATATCCCCATGTTTTTGGGTGCAATGATAATGGGTCCTTTAGGTGGCTGGGCTATCAAAAAATTCGATAAAGCAATTGATGGAAAAGTTAAATCCGGCTTTGAAATGCTTGTTAACAATTTTTCTGCAGGTATAATTGGCGGTCTTTTAACTTTACTTGCCTATAAAGGGATTGGTCCGGTTGTTTTAACGCTTAACAAGACATTAGCAGCCGGGGTTCAAGCCATTATAGATGTGAATCTGTTGCCTCTTGCAAGTTTATTTATTGAACCTGCCAAGGTGTTATTCTTAAATAACGCGATCAACCATGGTATATTAAGCCCGATTGGAATCGAGCAGGCAGCAAGTGCAGGTAAATCAGTTTTATTCTTATTAGAGGCTAATCCGGGGCCTGGTTTGGGAATATTATTAGCTTACATTTTGTTTGGAAAAGGCATGGCAAAACAATCAGCTCCAGGAGCAGCCATTATTCATTTCTTAGGTGGAATTCATGAAATTTATTTTCCTTATATTTTAATGAAACCGCTTCTCCTTGTTGCGGCTATTGCAGGAGGCGCAACGGGCGTATTTACTTTGTTAGTATTTGATGCCGGTCTGGTAGCTGCTCCGTCTCCGGGAAGTATTTTTGCGGTAATTGCCATGACACCAAAAGGCCATTATTTAGGTGTTATCGCTGGAGTATTTGCAGCAGCTGCAGTATCTTTCTTAATTTCTGCGGTCATCTTAAAAGCTTCTAAACAATCCAATGAAGAAGATTTGGTTAAAGCAGCTGAAAAAACTGCTGCACTTAAAGGAAAAGAAAGCAAGGCATCCACTCTTATTAAACCAGAAGCAACTAAAGACCAAACGACAGAGAAAGAAACAAACTTACAAAATGAGTTGCCAAATAATATTCAAAAAATTATTTTTGCTTGTGATGCAGGAATGGGTTCCAGTGCGATGGGAGCATCTATACTAAAAAATAAAGTACAAAAAGCGGGGTTAGATGTAGCGGTATCGAATACTTCCATTAACAATCTTCCTGCTGATGCCGATATTGTCATTACGCATAAAGATTTGACGGATCGGGCAAAAGCCAAATTGCCAAATGCACATCATATTTCAGTAGAAAACTTTTTAAATAGCCCTAAATATGATGAACTTATCGAAAAAATAAAAATTAATAAGTAACGATTTTGAGGCTGACTAAAAGCAAAGGGTCAGACCCCTCCAATACAATATACCATTCGATATATTGACTTTGCCGGAGGTGTCAGACATTTATGGGTCAGCCTTTCTTAGAGACTTTTTCAAAAGTGGCAACAATGTTTTGGACGCAACTATAATTTCTTTTCATTGTAATAAGGGGTATAAACGTTTTATTATAAAAATGCAGGTATAATATTTAAGTTTTGTCACCATTATAATGAGTGATTTGGATATTCAAAGTTCCTTAGTGGAGTGAATCTTATGTATATTTCTGCAAGAGAAAGGCTGATACTTGAAATTCTGCTGGCAAAAAATGAAGAAATGACTGTCAAGGATCTTGCGAATGAAATTGATGTAAGCGTCCGTACGATTCATAGAGACTTAAAAGGAATTGAAAACATTTTAAAGGATTACGGTCTTAGTTTAGTAAAAAAGTCAGGAGTCGGCATTCAAATTATTGGTGACAAGGCAAAGGTCGAAGAATTAAAACTTACTCTTTTTAATTTATCATACAATGAATATACGCCTGATGAACGACAGACGATTATTTTATGTACTTTATTGGAATCAACAGAACCTGTAAAACTCATTTCCCTGGCTAATGATTTAAACGTGACAATTGCAACAATCAGCAACGATTTAACGAAATTAGAGGAACGATTAAGGAATTTCAACTTGTCGCTGATTAGAAAAAGAGGCTACGGTGTTGAAATTATTGGTACTGAAACAGCGAAAAGAAGAGCGATGAGCAGCATCATTGCAGAGAATCTCAATGAAGTAGAGTTTTTGTCTTTGGTGAGAGAGAACATTCAAAAAAAATCAACCCACCAAACAGATTCCATTTCTGAAAGACTATTAGGTCTTGTTGAGAAGAAAAAACTTCTCATCGTTGAGAAAACAATTGAAGAAATCAACGAAGAGCTGCCATATTCAATAGCGGACAGCGCCTATATCGGTTTAGTCGTCCATTTAGCATTGGCCATTGAACGTATTTTACAAGGAGAAAACATTAATATAGATCAAGCATATTTGGAAAGCTTGCAAGCGGCTCCGGAATACAAAATAGCTGAAAAAATTGTTCATAAATTATCAAAAATTTTCAAAGTTTCAATTCCGGCTGCTGAAGTTGGTTATATCACTATGCATTTGCAAGGGGCAAAATTGAGGCATGATAAAGAGTTCCTTATAGAAGAGTCCGGTCTAAAAGCGGCAATGAACGCGAAAAACCTTATACGGTTTGTAGAGGATCAATTAAATGTCGAATTAACCAGCAACGTTAATCTTTTTCAAGGACTGGTCGCTCACTTAAAACCGGCGCTTTATCGAATAAAACAGAACATGGGAATTACGAATCCTTTACTGCAAAAAATTAAGGAAGACTATGAAAATCTGTTCGAGATCGTGAAAGAAGGAGCAGAAGAAGTCTTTCCGGATTTGTCAATACCCGATGAAGAGATCGGTTATTTGGTCATGCATTTCGGTTCCGCTTTATTGGGAAACAAGAGAGCAGAAGATCTAAGTGCTTTAATTATTTGCTCAAGCGGCATAGGCACATCGAAAATGCTGGCGACAAGACTCCAACAGGAATTACCCGAAATAAAGACGCTTAAAAATGTTTCTTTATTTGAATTAAATCAAATTGATTTAGATGAATTTCATTTGGTTATTTCTACGATAAACCTGCCTAACATTCCAAGAGGGTATATCATTGTCAGTCCCATTTTAACAAAAGAAGAAATTAAAAAGCTTAGAAACTATATCCGCAATCGCACTTACAATGAGGATATTAATAGGAAAGCCTCACTGATGGATCGCAGACTCCCCCATTCGATACATGCAGAAAAAACGATCGAAAGAATGGAAAGCATCCATCAATACACAGGAACAATCTCCACCGTTTTAAAAGGATTTCAAGTGCTGTCTGCAACTCCTTCTCAGACGGCTGATCATGTTTTAGAAGAAGCTTGTAAGTTTTTGTATAAACAAGGTTCCATAAGGGATGTGGAGTTATTAATAAAAGCTTTATTGGAACGTGAAAAACTGGGTGGATTAGGGATTCCTGATACAAAGTTGGTTTTGTATCATTCCAGAAGTGAATATGTAGCACGTCCTTCCTTCACAATCTTAAGGCTTACGAAGCCATTGCAAGTAAAAGCGATGGACCAATCTGAAATGGAAGCAGAAAGCATTCTTTTATTATTATCACCTCAGCATTTATCAAGTCAGGGATTAGAAGTCTTAAGTTATATCAGCACATTAATTATTGAAAATGAACAGAGCATAAAATTATTTGAATCAAAAAATATGCATGACATTTCTTCTTATTTGGCTGCTAAATTTGAACAATTTTTTGATGAAAAATTAAAAGAATTAAGGAGTGTATAACATGGCATTGCCAATCTTATCACCAGAAAACATTTTATTAAATGCTGAAATTGAAAATAAGGAAAGTGCCATTCGATTAACTGGAAATGTATTAGTGGAAAATGGCTATGTGGATTCGGCATATATTGAAAAAATGCTGGAAAGAGAGGAGTTAAGCTCTACTTATATGGGGAACTTTGTTGCTATTCCGCATGGTACGGAGGACGCTAAACAGTCTGTAAAAGAATCTGGAATTGCGATCATTCAAGTTCCCGGCGGTGTAGATTTTGGCAACGGCAATATCGTGAAATTATTAATTGGGATTGCCGGCAAAGGAGATGAACATTTAGAGATATTATCAAAAATTGCGATTGTTCTATCAGAAGAAGAGAATGTTATGAAGATCGTAAATGCTTCCTCAAAAGAAGAAATTCTGGCAATCTTTGAAGGAGTGAACTAACATGCTGGCTGTCCATTTCGGAGCAGGAAATATCGGCAGAGGTTTTATCGGCAGTCTTTTATACGAGTCAGGTTATCAAACATGCTTTGTTGATGTAAACAGTGAAATTGTTGATTTAATCAATCAAAAGAAGGAATATCGGGTGGCAATTGCTGACCATTCCAAAGAAGAGTTATTCATCAAAAATGTACGTGCGATTAATAGCCGGAAGGATCCTGATAAAGTGATTGACTCTATTGCCCAGGCTGAATTGGTTACAACTGCAGTAGGCCCGAATATTTTACCGCATATCGCCGGTATTATTGCGGAAGGATTGCGGAAAAGAATTCAAACAACGGATCAGCCATTAAATATCATTGCCTGCGAAAATATGATTGGGGGCAGCACTTTACTTAAAGAAAAAGTCTATGAAAATATTAGTAAAGATGAAAAAGAAATTTTTGATCAACGCTTTGGCTTCCCGGATGCGGCCGTTGATCGAATTGTGCCAAATCAATTTAATGAAGACAAATTAATGGTGATGGTTGAACCGTTTTATGAATGGGCTGTAGATCAAACAAAAATTGTTGGAGAAAAGCCGCCTGTCAAGGGAATTACGTTTGTAGACGATTTAAAGCCTTACATTGAAAGAAAATTATTTACTGTCAACACAGGACATGCTGCAGCTGCGTATTTTGGCTATTATGCCGGCATCCAAACAATCAATGAAGCAATGGAAAAAGAGGAAATCATGACTCTTGTAGAGAAAACTCTTCAAGAAACAGGCTTGTTGCTTGTGAAAAAATATAACTTTGAGATGAAAAAACATCAAGAATATATTTCTAAAATTATTAATAGATTCTCCAATCCGTATATTTCAGATGAAGTAACAAGGGTGGGCCGTTCTCCAATCCGCAAGCTTGGTCCGAATGATCGGTTAGTAAGCCCGGCTAAACAATTTGCAGAAGTCGTTGGGGAACAGCCGGTTTATTTGGCAAAAAGCATTGCAGCTGCATTACAATATGATTATCCACAAGATGCGGAAGCTGTTGAAATCCAAGAAAACATCAAGAATAACGGATTAGAGTACACGATTGAAAATTATACTCAGCTGGACAGAAAAACAAATTTAGTAAGATTAATCGTAGAACAATATCATTTATTAAAGGGCGGGAGATTAATATAATAGTTATTCCGTATATGATTTAAACAAATCCTCTTTTGCTGTAATGCAAGAGAGGTTTTTTAATTAAGATAATGCAGCTAAGTTTAGATAAAGAAAGTATTTTACAGGAATTTACCAACAATGTATTGAATAGATTAGTTGGTATTAAGTTTGAAAGAGGAGGGATTCTGCCGTGGAAATTATTATACCTTTATTATCTTTTGCATTGCAGGTGTGTATATTCTATTGGGTACATATTATTAAAGTCAATTCTGATGAGCAAGTCAAACAAAATAAAGAGATCATTTCCTTGTTGAAAAAAATCTATGATGATAACACGTCGAATAGTGGCTTCCATTAACAAGTGCGATACTGCTTTAAGATCAGTATCGTCTAAAACAGTTAAGTGAATATATTTAATGCCCGTAACCATTGCATTTTCCGTAATTTTGCACAGTATCATTATAAAGTGATCGTAAGAGAGCTATTTTTTAGCTGAAAGATAGGGGATATACTCACTCTGAACCATGATCAAGGGAAGGTTATGAGCCTTTATTTTGATATATGAGCCTTTATTTTGATATATGAGCCTTCATTTGGATTTATGAGCCTTCATTTGAATATATGAGCTTTTATTTCAATATATGAGCCTTCGTTTTCGTTTATGAGCCGTCGATCACATTTATGGATTAAGTCCGTATAATTGTGTAAAAAGAAAAGGGGTCAAATTAATCCCTTTTGGTTACAATGTTTAATGCCTAAAAAACATTGGAAAAGGAGATTTAATTATGACCCAATTACAGTTTACCCTAAATATGGACCTTTTAAAAGATTCAGTTATGAATTCAAATATTGACGCGGTAGTCAAATCAACCATTGTTTTAGTCTTGAATGAGTACATGGAAAAAGAGCGTGATGAATATTTACAGGCTCAGGCTTATGAGCGCACCTCCGAACGCAAGGATTACCGAAATGGCTACTATGATCGTGACTTTATTGTAAGCATTGGAAAAATAAAATTAAGAGTTCCCCGTACACGTAATGGCGACTTTGCACCATCTGTTTTTGAACGATATGCGCGTGTGGACCAAACCTTTGTCTTATCCATGCTTGAGATGGTTGTAAATGGAGTGTCTACACGCAAAGTGACGAATGTGGTAGAACAATTATGCGGGGAAAAAGTGTCTAAATCCTTTGTTTCATCCCTTACAGAAAAGCTGGATCCAGTTGTCAAACAATGGGCAAACCGGCCGTTAAATGTCCAATATTACTCTTATATTTTTTTAGATGCTATGTATATTAAAGTGCGTGAGCACCATAAAGTCGTTTCTAAAGCTGTGTATATTGCGACCGGCATTAACCAGGACCAAAAAAGGGAAGTAATTGGTTTTAAAGTCGATCATAAAGAAAGCTATGAAGCATGGAAGGAATTCTTGAGTGAGTTAAAGTCAAGGGGGTTGCAATCCCCAAAGCTGGTGATTTCTGATGCCCATCAAGGATTAAAGAAAGCGATAGAAAAGGAATTTATCGGAACATCATGGCAGCGTTGTACCGTTCATTTCAAGCGAAATATCATTGACACATTGCCTAAAAAAGGCATGGGAGAGGTCATTGTCGATTTAAAAAGGATATTTGAAGCGGTAACAGTAGAAGATGCCCGTTTCTTTCGCAATGAATTCTTTAAGCGCTATGAAGAGAATCCGAAACTTGAAAAGGCACTGGAGATATTAGATGAGGGCTTTGAAGACGCCATCCAATATTTAAGTCAGCCTGCAAAATGGCATCGCTTAATCCGTAGCACCAACTCTCTGGAACGATTAAATCAGGAAGTTCGCCGTCGTGAAAGGGTGATCCGGATATTTCCAAATACGCAGTCTGCCTATCGGCTGATTGGAGCTATCTTAATGGATTATGATGAGGAACAAGCCAAGAAAAAAAGCATTTTTTCGAAAAACGAGAATGTCCCGCGCGAGCGCGAAATTTAATTTGATTGGAAGGGGGTACCCCCTTCCAATCAAATTAAATAAATACTAAAAGCAAAATTAGGCTAAAACCTTGTAATTAGTATTTTACACAATATTAAGGACTTGACTCATTTATGAGCTTTCATTCATTCCGACTAGTTTATAACGCCTTTAGTAAGGCGTTTTGTTAGTCTCCGCCGCCTCCACCATCTCCGCCGTCGCTAGAACCACCTATGGAAGCATCTCCTCCACCCATGCCATCAAAAAAGAAACTCCAAAAGCTAGATAAAGGGAGTGGATCGGTGATGTCTCCAAAGATAAAACTAAGGAAATAAAGAGAGCTCAATACGAGGTAAGCACCAATCTCCATAATTAGCCAATGGTTTAAATGACCAAACGGCATTCCGAACACCATATTATCAATGAAGGTTAGCAGTAAAAACGAGACAAAAACAATGGAGATAAAGTAAAAATGTTTAAGAGAATACTTTACTCTTTTTCCAGGTAACATACGTTTTCTTTTTCGTGAACCATTAACTGGCAACTTGCGTTTCTTTTTTCGCAAACCATTAATGAATAATGGACAATAAAAGAACATAAGAGAAATAGTCAATACGGCTGCTCCGACAATGACTACATCCATAATAATTTTGATTGTTATCCCCCCTTAGTTTCTTTCTATGCTTAAGGTTGATAAAAAAGTTTTTTTCTCTAAAATTAGCCTTTCTTAATTATACTACTCCGTTAACTTTGTTCTATATTAAATTAAATTTTTATTGAGATTTTATCGAAAAAGAGCTGTTTTTTAGCTGGAAGAAAGGGGGAATACTCTCTCTGAACCATGATCAAGGGAATGTTATAAGCCTTTATTTAGATTTATGACCCTTTATTTTAATATATGAGTCTATAATTTGATATATGAGCCTTTATTTTAATATATGAGCCTTCATTTTAATTTATGATCCTTCATACAGAAAAATGAGCCGTCACTCTGATATATAAATGTCATTTCAATTTACGAGCCTTCGTTTTCGTTTATAAGCCGTCATTTCAATTTATGAGCCTTCGTTTCCGTTTATAAGTCATCATTGAAACTTACAAGCCTTCGTTTTCATTTATAGCCGTCGATCACATTTATGAGCTTTCAATCATTCCGATAAAAATTAACCGAGACTTGTCCGGTTTCTATGTAACAGAGCCCCCGGCAGAAAAAAGGCGTTTTTTTGTGAATTCGATAAAAGGTTTATATTATTCTCACAATTTAATATACAATATAAATATGATCTGCCAAGAGGGGGAACAGATGTGGGAAATTTCATAGGACAAGATCGGTTCAAAGGTATTTTAATGGTTACTTTTGGAGCTACATTATGGGGGTTATCAGGTACAGCTGCCCAGCAGCTTTTTCAAAATAATGGTGTTCCGATCGGGTGGCTGGTGACAATACGGCTGTTATTCTCGGGTGCTGTATTAATTGCAATAGGTCTGTTAAGCAACGATAAAGAAAAGGTATGGGCGATTTGGAAAGATCGAAAGACACGGCTTCAGTTATTACTTTTTGGTTTAGTTGGACTGTTAGGAGTCCAGTATACATATTTCGCTTCCATCGAAACAGGAAACTCTGCGGTTGCTACATTACTTCAATACTTAGCTCCAATATTTATATCTGTCTATTTCATTATGAGATATCGTGCATATCCGGATCTTCGTGACATAACAGCGATTATATTAGCTCTTTTAGGAACTTTTCTTTTGTTAACGAACGGTTCGATTAAAAATTTTGCCGTTTCAAACATCTCTGTCGTATGGGGAATTTTGTCCGGTATAGCCCTTGCTTTTTATACAATATATCCCGTTCAATTACTTAAAAAATGGGGTTCAATAGTCGTTGTTGGTTGGGGAATGATTATAGGAGGAATTGGATTAAGTTTTATTTATCCTCCATGGAAAATAGAAACTCAAGAATGGTCTATTCATACAATTTCACTTATTAGCTTTGTCATTATATTTGGAACGCTGATAGCTTTTTTTCTTTATATGGAAAGCCTTCGTTTCATTACCCCGAAAGAAACGAGTCTGCTAAGCTGCACAGAACCGCTCGTCGCTGTTATTTCTGCAATTATATGGCTACATGTTTCTTTTGGAGTGTTTCAAGCATTTGGCGCCCTGTGCGTGATGGCAATGATGATAATTTTATCGTTTAAATCAAATGCACCTCAAAAAAAATTAACTGTAATTGAAGATGGAAGGTAATTACAACGCAAACAAGCCTAAAAAAATGTTTCCACTTTTTCGGATTCGTGTTAAAATTTCAATAAATTAAATAATTCATAACACTAGGGGAGCCTTTTAAAGGCTGAGATTGAACTTCGGTTCTAAACCCTTTGAACCTGATCTGGATCATACCAGCGTAGGGAAGTGGAGACTATTGTTTTAGACTAGAGTATTTTTATGTACTTTAACCACTCTTTATGCTGGAGAGTGGTTTTTGTTTTGCCAAGTTTACGTCCAAGGGCAGGTGTGGACGATGGAAAAAGAAATTCATGTCATTTCGAACGGTATACAGAAGACCGATTGCTTTGTGAAGATAGCTTCTGAGATTCATCCATATGTTACCGCCATTCACATTCGCGAAAAAACAGCAACAGCCAAAGAGGTCTATACCATTATTAAGGCAATGATCGATATAGGAATCCCGTCCGGAAAAATAGTTGTAAATGACCGCGCAGACGTTGCAAGAGCAGTTCATGCACAGGGTGTTCAACTAACATACCAAAGCCTTGATGTACAACTTGTTAAAACGAGTTTTCCGGAATTGCGCATCGGGAAATCGGTTCACTCGATTCAAGAAGCTGTAGAAGCAGAAGAGCAGGGAGCGGATTACCTTTTGTACGGACATATTTTTTCCACTTCTTCAAAGCCTGGATTGGCCCCAAGAGGTCTAGGTTCATTGCAGCAAGTCGTGAAGGAGGTGGCTATTCCGGTAATCGCGATTGGGGGTATAACACCAAAGAATACGAAAGACGTTTTGTCGACAGGTGCGGCCGGCATTGCCGTCATGTCTTTGATATGGGAAGCTCATTCACCGTTAGAAGCAATAAAAGAATTATATACGATTGTAAATGAAAAGAGGGTTTCAAATGACGACCAGTTATGACGTTATTATTGTTGGAGGCGGAGTGATTGGCAGTTCAATTGCCTTTCATTTGGCAAAAAAGAAACGAAAGGTCCTGTTAGTTGAAAAAGACCGGATTGGATGCGAGGCATCAAGCGCGGCAGCGGGAATGCTTGGTGCACAGGCGGAAATAACAGAAGCCGGGCCTCTATATGACATGGCGCAAAAGAGCAGAAATCTTTTTCCGGACATAGCAGAGGAATTGAAGGAATGTTCCGGTATTGATATTCATCTGGTAAATAAAGGGTTATTAAAGGTAGCCAGTTCAGAAGAAGAAGAAAACGAGTTAAAGAGACTTATATCATTCTATCAGAAGCAAGGACAAAGAGCCGAATGGTTGTCTGTTGAAGAGATGCTTGAAAAAGAACCGAACCTTTCCCGTGATCTTACAGGCGCTGTGTATCTGCCGGATGATGGACATGTGCTTGCACCGGAATTGACTTCTGCTTTTGCAAGGGCCGCATCCATTTTAGGTGTGAGTTTACGAGAGTATACAACAACAACAGGAGTTATTATTCAAAATGACCGGATTATTGGCATTGAAACGAATGTCGGTAATTTTTACAGTAATATGGTAGTAGTGACGTCAGGTGTCTGGTCAGGAACGTTATTGCAGCAAACCGGCCTTCATCTTCCGTTATATCCCGTCAAAGGGGAATGTTTTTCTTTGCTATATCCGGCAGCACCGATAACTGCTACCGTGATTTCTGAAGGATGCTACATTGTGCCAAAACAACGGGGCCGTCTTATCGTTGGTGCTACCATGGGAGAAGGACAATACGATAAAAAGGTTACTCTAAAAGGAATTCGAGATCTTTTAACAAAGACAGAAACGATTTTACCGAACATTGTGGAGGGCGAATGGGAAAAAGCTTGGACAGGCCTTCGACCCCAAACTCCTGATGGGTTGCCTTATATGGGCAAGCATCCTGAAATTGAAGGGCTATTTATTGCGGCGGGCCATTTTCGCAACGGAATATTGCTCAGTCCGATCACAGGACAGTGGATGACAGAGCTGATCGAAGGTGAACGGCATGAAGAGACGTTGCAGCCGTTTCGGGTAGACCGGTTTTCCAAAACGATGATAACGAGGTGACAAAATGAAGATCATTATTAACGGAGATGTAGTCGAACTGTCTAATGAAGTACGTACGATTCAAGATTTGTTGACTCACTTTAACTTGCAAGACAAAGGAGCCATTGTTGAACTGAATCGAGTAATTCTTGAGAAAAGTGCACATGCAGAAGCTAATTTGTCAGATGGCGATAAAATAGAAATTGTTCATTTTGTAGGAGGCGGTTAATATGTTAAAAATAGGTCCTTATCAGTTTGAATCGAGATTGCTGCTTGGAACAGGAAAGTTTCCTGATTTTGATGTACAGAAAGAAGCGGTAAAAGTATCAGGTGCTGAAATTCTGACATTTGCAGTTCGCCGTATGAATATTTATGAGCCGGACCAGCCAAACTTTTTGGAAAAGCTGGAGGTTGCAAATTTCACTTTGCTGCCGAATACAGCAGGAGCAAAAACGGCGGAAGAAGCGGTAAGAATTGCAAAACTGGCAAAGGCGTCCGGTTTGTGTGATATGATAAAAGTAGAAGTTATTGGTGATGATAAAACACTTCTCCCGGACCCGATTGAAACGTTGAAGGCATCTGAAATGCTTTTGGAGGAAGGATTTATCGTTCTCCCTTACACTTCTGATGATGTAATATTAGCTAGAAAATTGCAGGAGCTTGGCGTGCATGCCATTATGCCCGGAGCTTCACCGATTGGTTCCGGTCAAGGAATTGTGAATCCGCTAAATTTAAGCCTGATTATCGAGCAAGCAATTATACCTGTCATTGTTGATGCAGGAATCGGTTCGCCGTCAGATGCGGCTCTCGCAATGGAGATGGGTGCAGATGGCGTTTTATTGAATACTGCTGTATCAGGTGCAAAAGATCCGGTGAAAATGGCTCTCGCGATGAAGCTGGCCATTGAATCAGGACGAATGGGATATGAAGCAGGCAGAATTCCGAAAAAAAGGTATGCAACCGCCTCGAGCCCGCAGGAGGGAATGATCGTTTAATGAGCGAGCGGTATTCCAGGCAAGAATTGTTTGCCGGAATTCAAAAAGAAGGGCAGAAAAAGCTTTCGTCGAAACATGTATTGATCATCGGCGCCGGCGCTCTTGGCACCGGGAGCGCTGAAATACTAGCCCGTGCAGGTGTCGGCAGATTAACGATCGTTGACCGTGACTATGTTGAGTGGAGCAATCTTCAACGACAACAACTTTTCAGCGAGAAAGACGCGGAAAATCGAATGCCGAAAGCGATTGCGGCAAGGGAGCGGCTGCTGCAGATCAATTCCGACGTTCAGATTGAATCGCACATTATGGACGCAGGCATTCAAGAAATGGAAGAATTAACTGAAGATGTTGATCTTATTATTGATGCTACTGATAACTTTGATATACGTATGCTAATTAATGACATTTCACAAAAACGAAAGATTCCCTGGATTTATGGAGCATGTGTCGGCAGTTATGGTTTAAGCTATACAATCATACCCGGAAAAACGCCATGTTTAAGCTGTCTACTTGAAAGTGTTCCTATGGGTGGAGCAACTTGCGACACAGCCGGAATTATTGCACCTGCCGTCCAAATGGTTGTAGTCCATCAAACGTCCGAAGCATTAAAAATTTTAGTAGAGGACACAAAAGCATTGCGGAAAACGCTCGTTTCGTTTGATCTTTGGAACAATCATTATGTGGCGATGAATGTCGATAAAATGAAAAAAGCAGATTGTCCTTCCTGCGGAGAAACTCCCATCTATCCGTATTTGCAACCTGAAAACCAAATGAAAACAGCGGTTCTTTGCGGGAGGAATACGGTGCAAATCAGGCCTGCGGAAAGATTTGAAAGAGATTTGAATCAGCTGGCAGAAAATCTTTCCCGTGCAGGAGGAAAAGTTGAAAAGAATCCATACCTTGTTTCGTTCATACAAGGCGATCACCGTCTTGTCGTTTTTAAAGACGGGAGGGTGCTTGTCCACGGTACAAAAGATATAGCAGAGGCGAAAAGCTTGTATCATCGCTTTATCGGATAGACAAATTTATAAACAAGATAAACAATTAAGCCCCGGATCGAAGGAAAATCAGATTCAATTCTGGTTTATCCTCCGGTCTTTTTTTTTCAGCTGATGTGATTAAAATTTTAAGATAAACTAGATATTCACCTTTTTAGGAAAGTGAGTGGGAATCCTCACTCTTTTCAATGGAGTTTAACAGGTGTTTACTCCCGTTCAAGGAGCATTTACTCCCGTTCGAGGTCTTTTACTCTCGTCAGGTCCCTGACAACCTTATTGAAAGGAGAATGGAATAGTGAGTTCAAAATATGTTATCGGTGTAGACATTGGAACAACGAGCACAAAATCCGTTCTGTTTCATGTTGATGGTACTGTTATTTCAAGTTCTGGAGTTGAATATCCACTGTTATCGCCTGCACCGGCCGCTGCAGAGCAAGATCCGGAAGAAATTTTTCAAGCTGTGATCAAAAGCATTAAGCAAACGATTCAATCAAGTAATGTAGCCCCAACCGATATTCTATGTGTTTCTTTTAGTTCAGCTATGCATAGTGTCATTGCAGTGGACAAAGAGGGCAGGCCATTAACGAAATGCATCACGTGGGCGGATAATAGAAGTTCCATGTGGGCTGAAAAAATAAAAAATGAGATGAACGGACATCAAATTTATCTCCGTACGGGGACACCGATTCATCCGATGTCCCCTCTTTCAAAGCTAACTTGGCTTCGACATGAGCATCAAGAACTTTTTTCAAGTAGTGATAAATTTATTTCTATGAAAGAATATGTCTTTTATAAGCTTTTTAAGAAATATATTATTGATTATTCCATTGCTTCCGCTACCGGGATGTTTAATCTGGCTTCTCTAAAATGGGATGAGGAAGCACTGGCTGTTGCCGGTGTTACAGAGAAACAGCTTTCTGAGCCCGTTCCAACAACGTTCCGTCTGACAGGATTGGACGAAACATTTGCAAGAGAAATGAACTTGCCGACAGATATTCCTTTTGTTGCAGGAGCCGGTGATGGAGTATTGTCCAATTTAGGTGTCAATGCGATAGAGCCCGGAGCAGTGGCTGTCACCATTGGGACAAGCGGGGCCATTCGGACGGTAACCGATCGTCCTGTAACAGACTCTAAAGGAAGGATCTTTTGTTATGCTTTAACCGAAGATCATTGGGTGATAGGCGGACCGGTTAATAATGGCGGTATGATTTTCAGATGGATACGTGACCTGCTCGGATATTCTGAAATGGAGACTGCATTACGTTTGAGGAAAGATCCGTATGAAGTTCTTACTGAAATTGCAGCAAGAGTTAAACCCGGTTCGGACGGTTTATTATTCCATCCATATTTAGCAGGGGAAAGAGCGCCATTATGGGATGCAAACGCACGAGGCTCTTTCTTTGGATTAGGATTGCATCATAATAAAGGGCACCTTATTCGGGCTGTTATGGAAGGAGTAATCTTTAATTTATATACGGTTCTTCTTGCTTTAAAAGAACGAATCGGCGAGCCTAAGAAGATTCAAGCAACAGGCGGCTTTGCAAGGTCAGAACTATGGAGGCAAATGATGGCAGACATTTTTAACCAGGAAGTCTATGTACCCGAAAGTTTCGAAAGCTCTTGTCTGGGGGCGGCTATCATTGGCTTATACAGTCTCGGTGAAGTAAATACATTAAATGTCGTTTCCGATATGGTAGGAGCCAATTACCATCATCAGCCGAATAAAGAAAATGTCGCAATCTATCAAGAGTTAATTCCTATCTATATAAGACTCTCTCGGCTGTTAAAAGAAGAGTATGAAAGCATTGCTGCTTTTCAAAAGAAATGGATATAAATCATGGAATCTAAAATAAGAATAAAGGCTGCAAAGTTGAAGCGAACCTTTGCTTGCCGGGGCTAAAAGTGCTTGCGCTTTTCTTTTGAAAATTTTTAAGACCCGTCTTTCGCTTGTTTTTGGCAATACAAAGCGCCTGCACGATTTTGTCGAAAAGAGGCCGTCTGCTTTTGACGATTTCCGCTTCAATTTCCCGGGAAAAGTGTATGAGTTCCATGCAATTTTTCGATCTTTAATCAAACGTTTGATTAATAAAATGTATGTCATATATTGAAGAATTTTCGAAAAAAAAAGAGAAATAAATCTTCTGAATAATTTTCTATTGTCTGAATAATTTTCTATTCATTGTTAGATATTAACACTGGAAAAATTTATTTATAGGTAAGGCACACCTTTTTTATCCAGTCACTTTTTTTAGAAGGGATTGAAAGTATGGATTTCATATCAATTGGACTTACAATTGTATCTTTTCTGATGTTTTTTGGCTTTATTAAATTTTGTGACAAAGTCTTAATAGATAAGGAGAGCCGTTAATTATGATTTTGTTATTGATTCTTGCAGCAGGTTTAGCGATTTATCTTATAGATGCCTTAATCCATCCTGAGAGATATTAATTTAATATGGAGGAATCATAATGGAACTTATACAAATTGCATTGGTTTTGGCTCTGGTCGTTTTATTTGCCATACCAATGGGGCGTTATATTGCCCGGGTTTTTTCATTAGAGGAAACAAAACTTGATCGAATTTTCGGGTTTGAAAAAGCTATTTACAAGGTTTCTGGTATTACACAATCAGAAATGAATTGGAAACAATATGCAAAGGCTTTGTTATTAAGCAACCTTGCTATGTTTGGAATTTGTTATGTAATTATTCGCTTTCAAGGGGTACTGCCTGGTAATCCGGGCGGAATTGACTCAATGGACCCTTTATTAGCATTTAATACAGTTTCAAGCTTTTTAACGAATACAAACTTACAGCATTACAGCGGAGAATCCGGATTACTTTACTTGTTTGTTTAATCCCGACAACGATTGGAGGGCTGCTTTCGGCCATCGGCATCACGGGAATGGATCGTGTCACTAAATTTAATGTCATCGAAAAGTCAGGGAAAGCAGTAGAAGCAGCAGGAGATATTAATACCATCATTCTTGATAAAACAGGAACGATTACACATGGGAACCGAATGGCGTCATCCTTTATCCCGGTAAAAAATTCTTCCCGGGAAGAGTTGAACCGGGCTGCTCTTCAAAGTTCTCTCCATGATGAAACGCCGGAAGGACGTTCCGTTATTGAATTAGCGAAGAAATTAGGTGTTCCCGAAAGTGAATTTCAAACGACCGGGTCAGAGGGAGTGGAATTTAGGGCGGAAACCAGAATGAGTGGAACAGATTTTGCTGATGGCCGTAAAGTTCGAAAAGGTGCTGTAGACGCCATTAAAGAATATGTCATGGAACATGGCGGTACTGTTCCGGACGATCTGGAGGAAAAAGCGGAACAAATTGCAATGGAAGGCGGTACTCCGCTTGCCGTAGCAGATGGAAATCGCTTGTTAGGGCTAATTTATTTAAAAGATACTGTAAAACCGGGAATGAGAGAACGGTTTGATGAATTACGAAAAATGGGAATCAAAACAATCATGTGTACGGGGGATAACCCACTGACGGCAGCCACTATTGCCAAAGAGGCGGGTGTGGATGACTTTATCGCAGAAGCAAAGCCGGAAGGTAAAATTGATGTTATAAAAAAAGAACAATCAGAAGGAAAATTGGTTGCTATGACAGGTGACGGTACAAACGATGCCCCGGCTCTTGCTCAAGCGGATGTTGGTCTTGCCATGAATAGTGGTATGATCGCTGCCAAGGAAGCTGCAAACATGGTAGATCTCGATTCTGATCCGACCAAGATTATTGAAGTTGTAGCGATTGGAAAACAGCTTTTAATGACAAGAGGAGCCTTAACTACGTTCAGTATTGCAAATGATGTAGAGAAATATTTTGCCATAATTCCGGCAATGTTTATGTTGGCGATTCCGCAAATGAAGGCGCTTAACATTATGAATTTGGCAACACCTGAAAGTGCAATCCTTTCGGCATTCATCTTTAACGCTATCATCATTCCAATACTTATTCCGTTAGCGATTAAGGGTGTTAAGTATGTACCGATGAGTGCAACAAAACTATTAACCCGAAATCTTTTCATCTTCGGATTGGGCGGAGTTATTGTTCCATTTATAGGAATTAAAATAATTGATTTACTCCTTGCCATATTCAATCTCGTTTAAGAATCTAAAAGCAAAGGTGATTAATAAATGCTAAAAAATTTACGAATTAGTATCGTACTATTACTAATATGCGGGGTTGTTTATCCATTTGCGATGACCGGGATATCGAAATTGTTTATGCCCGCAAAAGCGGAAGGCAGCTTAATAAATGAAAAAGGGAATGTAATAGGTTCTGAGCTGATTGGACAAATGTTTACAAATCCAAATTCTTTTCGAGGACGTGTATCTTCTATTGAGTATAATGCTGCCGGATCCGGGTCTAGTAATTATGCACCTTCCAATAAAGAGATGATCGAAAGGACAAAACAAGATATTGAAGCATTTTTAGCGGCAAATCCAAATATCAAAAGAGAAGACATTCCAGCAGATCTTTTAACAAATTCAGGATCGGGATTAGACCCTCATATTTCACCTATGGCTGCCAAGATTCAAGTGCCGAGGATTGCTGATGCCCGAGGAATAAGTGAAGAACAATTGTACAACCTTATTGCTGAAAATACGGAAGGACGACAGTATGGAATTTTTGGGGAACCGCGTGTAAATGTCTTAAAATTAAATTTGGCGCTTGATAGAATGAAATAAAGGCTGTCAAGGAGAGTAAAGAAGATCTCCTTTTTCACTTATTTCAAAAGTGAGGGATGAAAGGGTGGGAGAAAAGTTTCGCAGGAAAACACCGGAAGAATTTTTACATTACATTTATAAAGTTAATCGAGGACGGTTAAAAATCATTCTCGGGGCAGTTACTGGATCTGGAAAGACCTATCATATGTTATCAGAAGGCAATGTATTAAAGAAAAAATCGATTGATGTGGTTATTGGGATCATAAACGCCTCCGACCGCCCGAAAACGATTGAACAGATCGGGCAATTAGAAATCATTCCGCCGATTGAGTGGGGGGACAATGGAATGAAAAAACAAGATTTAAATATTGATGCCATCATTGAACGAAATCCCGAAGTCGTACTTGTAGACGATTTGGCACATCGCAATCGGCCGGGTGCAAAGAATAAAACGAGGCTTGATGATGTGTTAACCTTATTGAGCAACAATATAAGTGTTATTACAACAATCAACATTTATGAATTAGAAGGGGTAAGAGAGGTCGCTGAAAAACTATTGGGCATGAAGGTGCAGGTAGACCATTGTCTACCTGAAAATACACTTGCAATTGCAGATGAGGTAAAGCTATTAGATGTCACCCCTGAAGAAATCCTCAATCGTCTTCAAGAAGGAAAGATCGAACAAACACAAGAGGAGAGAAAAAAAAGGCAAAAATTATTCAGACGGGATAATTTAGCTGTGCTGCGTGAGCTTTCATTGCGATTTTTAGCTGGCGAAGTAGATGATGAATTAGATGAATATCGGGAGAAACAAGGGTTAATAGGCCCATCTGGAGCATCGGAGAGAATCCTTGTTTCCGTTCAATACTATTGGAATGGATCCATACTTATACGGCGCGGGGAACAAATCGCCAAACGTCTGGGAGGAGATTTGTTTGTTGTAAATTTTCGCTCATCTAATAAAAAACTTTCGAAGGAAGAGGCGGCCTTCAAACGTTCAATCAAAAAGTTAGTAGATAAAATAGGCGGTCAATTTGAAGAATTGCCTCTTACGCGAGAGGATGTAGCGGAGGAAATTGTCAGTTACGCAACTGAAAAAAATGTGACGAGAATCGTGATGGGGCAGTCGAAACGAACCCGCTTTGAGGAAATTATTCACGGATCAGTCATTAATAAGATACTGCGAAAAAGCCGTAATATTGATGTTTTTATCGTAGCAGATCGTACAGAAGACGGGAAAAGAGTAATACCGGCCAAATGGCAGGAAGCAAAAAAGGTGAATCCTTACCACCGCCTTTCAAATCAAGAGGTGGAAGAACACATTGAAAAAATTAGACGAGGACAATTAAAAGTCTATATAGGTGCTGCCCCCGGTGTTGGCAAGACGTATACGATGCTGCGCGAGGCAAATGAATTAAAAAGAAAAGGGATAGACATCGTAATTGGACTGTTGGAAACGCATGGAAGAAAAGAAACATATGAACAAATTGGCTCATTGGAAATCATTCCAAGAAAAAAAATACAATATAAAAATGTCGTGTTGGAAGAAATGGATACGGAAGCAATCATTAAAAGAAATCCTGAAGTCGTTCTAGTTGATGAATTGGCTCATACAAATGTACCAGGGAGCAAAAACAAGAAACGCTACCAGGATGTTGAAGAAATACTAAAAGCAGGAATTTCCGTCATTTCAACGATGAATGTTCAACATTTAGAAAGTTTAAATGATAGCGTTGAACAAATTACCGGTGTTCGTGTTCGGGAAACAGTACCAGACCATGTACTGCGCATGGCAGATGAAATCGAACTAATTGATATTTCCCCTGAAGCACTTCGGCAGCGCATGCGGGAGGGGAATATTTATGCAAAGGAAAAGGTGGAACAAGCTCTTAACAATTTTTTCAAAACAGGTAATTTAATCGCCCTGCGTGAATTAGCTTTACGAGAGGTAGCTGATGATGTAGATGAACGACTCGAGTCATGGAAAAGGAATAGGGCATTAAGAGGGCCATGGAGAAAACAGGAGGTTATTTTTGTATGTGTTAACTTGCGTCCGGATAGTGAACGCCTCATTCGCAGCGGGTTTCGTATTGCCTATCGGTTAAAAGCGCAATGGTATGTCGTTTACGTTAAAGACCATTCCCCTTTAACGGAAGAAGAAAAAAAAAATTTGGAAAAAGTCAAACTGTTGACGGAGCAGCTCGGGGGGGTTTTCGAAATGTACGAAACTTCCAACCGCCGAAAAGTGGTTAGTGAGCTAGTGGAACGGATGAATCAAAAAAATGCTACTCAAGTGATTATTGGCCAATCAGCACGAAAGAGGATAGAAGAAATTCTTAAAGGATCTGTGGTAGAAAAATTACTTAGGCAGGTTCGTCATTTAGATGTATTAGTCGTTGCTGATTATAAACGAGAAAACATTGAAGCTGATAAAAAACGCCATGATTAAAATGATCAAAAAGATGGGTCTGACTCCCTCCGGAAATGACAATATATAGAATTGTTTTTTCATAGTTGAGGGGTCTGACCCAATAATCATTGTTTTTGTTCCAGATATTTTTCCAAGTCTTTATCTACAATAAAAACTTCAATTCTTTCTCCCATTTTTGTACTAATATCGCTGTGGCTTGAGAGTACTTTGCATCCGGTCAGGGTTTCTACTATTTCTTCAAAATCCCGGCTGTACATTTCGCGAAGCACTTGCCTCATTTTTTTAACCAGGATTCTTCCTTTCTCATGGCCGACCAAGTGTTTTTCCTCAACTGTCAAGACACCTTTAAAACGGGTAATCACCATATCCTGAACAATGTATGTTTTTGCTTCTTGAGGTCCGCGGCCGAGAAGATCACGATGAAATTTTATAAAGGCGGCGCTTATATCTGCTTCCAACTTTTTTTTCGATGGCAAAGCCATAATTTGAATACCTCCAAATGAGAGTATACATATTGTCATATATTTACATTATCTTACTTTCGTATGTACAAAAATGTCAATAGGATTAAAAATGAATAGAATCCCTAGAAAAAATTTGAAAAAATAAGAAGGAAATAGAAAGGAAGATATTTAGTTAGTAAAATCGTCAAAAATGGCAGTTTTTGACCAAAGATAAGATTTAACAAATAATTAAAATGATCTTACAATGATAGCAACTTAAAAAATTGCATATTTCGGCCTAATCCTGAGGCACTCAGGAGCGGAGGAACCACTTTTTTGGGGTTAATTCTGCGATTCGCAGAAGGGATGAGAAACTCTTTCGCCATCCTACCCGTCAGCTAACTTCGTCGGCTAAAGCGAAGGAGGTCACAAGACCGCCTGTTTCAGGGGGCTTTTTTGTTGTCAAAGATAGCAAAAAAGCAGCCTGATACTAAAGTAGGTCTTTTTCTTATGCCTATTTTAATACGAAAAAGGAACATGGGAGACAGAACGCAAAGAGAGCTGTATGCTAGCTGGGCGTTAAGTAGACCAATGAGTACTTTTTCTCCATACATTGAAATTTATTCTTCAGAGGGCCATTGCCGGCTAACTTTATTTAGAGCAATGGATCTGTTTTCTATTGATTTCAATTTGGGGAATAAGTATGAATTGGTCTATTTTTTATTCTTTGCAACTTTATGAGAAACTCCTGAAGGACGCTCCATTATTGAACTAGGGAAAAAATTAGGTGTGCCGGAGCCGGATATCAGTGGTTCAGAAGGAGTAGAATTTAAAGCGGAAACTCGGATGAGCGGGACGAATTTTTCTGATGGCCTGGAAGTAAGAAAAGGGGCCGTTGACGCAATAAAAGAATATGTGAAAAAGCAAGGAGGCCATTGACTGTATCTTTCAAGTAAATCAATCCTAATATACGATTACCTTCTGCTACAGCTAACGGAGTTTCGCCTTCCATGGAGATTTTCTTTGATTTCTCGTCAAGATCGGCAGTGTTAAGTATGTTCCGATGAGTGCAACGAAATTATTAAACCGCAATTTGTTTATTTATGGTCTGGGCAGGGTGAATTAAATATGATGCTGCCGGATCGGGTTCAAACAACTATGCCCCTTCCAATAAAGAACTGATAGAGCGGACTAAGAAAGATATCGAGGCGTTTCTCGCTGCCAATCCTGAAGTGAAAAAAGAAGACATACCGGCAGATTTATTAACAAACTCAGCTTCGGGGCTTGATCCGCATATTTCTCCGTTAGCAGCGGAAATTCAAGTTCCGCGAATTGCTAAGATAAGAGGAATAGATGAAGAGGAACTTTATAAATTAATTAAGGAACATACAGAAGGGCGCCAATTAGGCGTTTTCGGTGAACCTAGAGTCAACGTTTTAAAATTAAACATGGCTCTTGACAAATTGCAATAGTTTGAAGAGGCTGCTCAGAAACCCAAGGGTCAGACCCCATAACACAATATATAGGACATAATGTTGGATAAATGTGCCATATATTGATAAATGCACATGAGGTCAGACCCTTATGACAGCCCCTTTATTTTGAGTTGATCTGAAGAAACCGGTTCCTGCTTTTTTAAGCATTGATAAAGATTTCTTTTTTTGGACATAATAACTGATAAGCAAATTAACAATGGGAGACTAATTTATTTATGGATAGAATCATATTGTGGGTATTGTTTATCATTGGAATCGTCTTATTTTGCTTCAGTTTAAGAAAACCATTAATCAAAGACACGATTTTAGTTTTCCTTTTTAAAGCTTATTTTTCGACATTTTTCGGAGTTATTGTTGTAGAAAAAAAGATGATTGAATACCCTGTAAGGTTTTTAAGTAAATATTTCGAACAGAGTCTTCTTTTTGAATACTTTCTATATCCAATTGTTTGTGTTTACTTTTATCAAACATCTTATCGATCAAAAATTTTAGGTATTATTCTACAATGTACATTGTATTCCGCAGCTATAACAGTCATTGAGGTTCTTAGTGAAAAATATACAGGTTTAATTAAATACCATACATGGACGTGGATGTACTCATTTATAAGCGTCTTTATTCTTTCGCTTTCTATCCGTCTCCTGATGCAATTGATAAACAAAAAAGATAAAGCAAAGGGATAGTGTGCGATAAAAATCTTCGGCTTAGATGGGTGTTAAGACACTTCTGTAGCGCCTGCTTTCTCAGCAGTTTCTTTAATCCTTCAAACGTTACTATGAAAGTTATTAGGATAAGGACAATTGTTTGATATAATATTCTTGATAACCTTATTTGGGGTGAATTCCCATGGTGAATGAGCACTTTGATAAAATTAAAGAATTTCTTATAGATAAAGTAAATCCAGTCTTTATTATTGTATTTGGCTCGATTGCTAAAGGAACGGACCATAAAGAAAGTGACATTGATGTGGCATTCTACAGTGAAACAACGTTCAGCAGTTATGATTTATTTATGATTTCACAGGAGCTGGCAGACATATTGAATAAAGAAGTGGATTTGGTTGAGATCCGTAAAGCTTCCACTGTATTTCAAGCCCAAATATTTACAACGGGAAAAGTTATTTTTTGTGCAGATGAGACTTTAAGAATGAAAATGGAAATGACAGCCTTAAGCATGTACGCAAAATTAAATGAAGAACGAAAACATATTTTAAATAATGTAGATGAGAGTGGGTCTGTCTATGAAAAATGATGTAATCTTGAATAAGATTAGTGTTATTGAGCGATGCAAAAAACGAATACAAGATGTTTATCAAGGGGATCCAAACAACTTAAGAGATTATACGAAACAAGATTCTATTATTTTAAACATTCAGCGTGCTTGTGAAGCGTGCATTGATTTGGCCATGCATATTGTGGCAGAAAAACGTCTTGGGCTTCCCCAAACAAGTCGCGATGCTTTTGATATGCTTCGTTCACACAGCATCATTTCAGATGAAATAGCAAATCGAATGAAAGCCATGGTTGGCTTTCGTAATATTGCAGTTCATGATTATCAAACCATCAATTTTGAAATTTTACAGAAAATTGTAGAAAACCATTTAGACGATTTCACTGCTTTTACTAAGTTCATTCTGAAATATTAGTTCCTTTTTAAAAGATGATTGAGCAGGAAATGGCTCCTGCTCGTAAATTCTGTTCATAAGTTACAGCCCGTCATTAAAGGGCTATCAATGTTTCCTAACGATACGCCTCCGAATTCTATCGAAATAGTTATTGTGCCTGCTGCCCAAAACATAAGGAGTCTACAGAAGACCGTTTCTTTCCAAATACTCTCTTGCAACTTCTTCAGCACTTACACCTTCAACATTTACTTTATAATTCATCTTAAGCATTTCGTCGTGTAAAATCTGATTTACCCCTTAAAGGAATTTATATCTAATAATATCAATGGAAGCAAAGCAATGCGGTTTCGTTTTTGTATGAAAATAAAGAATTCGGGGTGTGAATCAGTAATCATGCAAGTTTCTTATTGTATAAGCGAATGTGCACAAAGAACTCTCTTCTTCTCTAATTCTTCGGCGGTAAGAGGTTTAAAGAAATGGTATCCTTGTGCATATTTACATTGGGTTTTGAATAAGAAATCTGCTTGTTCAGAAGTTTCAACCCCTTCACAAACTACATCAATTTCTATTTCCTTTGCTAAAGAAATAATAGAGTTAATAATTGCTTGATCTTTCCCCCCATATTCCCCGGTGATGCCTTGAATAAACTCCTTAGCAATTTTTATTTTATCAATTGGGAGATTTTTTAAGTAAAGAAAAGAAGAATAACCAGTCCCGAAATCATCAAGTGCAATTGTTACAGCTATATCTTTTAATTTAAAAAGATTATTGCGGATTGCTTCGAAATCCTGCAATAAAGCATTCTCGGTCAATTCAATTTCTAAATACTGAGGCGGAAAGGGTAATTCAACAACAATTTGCATCAATTTTTCTACAAATCGTTCATCTTTTAAAGTGAATGGCGAAAAGTTTACCGCAAATTTTACTGGCGCGAATCCTTTTGCTATCCATTTTGAATATTGGATCCCTGCTTGCTCTATAATCCAGGCAGTTATATCATTGATGATTCCGGCTTTTTCACAGATTGGAATAAATTTTTGAGGTGAAACTGAACCGAGCATAGGATGGTCAAAACGAAGAAGTATTTCCATACACTCGGTTTCACCAGTAAAAAGGTTTATTTGTGGCTGATAAACGAGATAAAAGTAATTCTTTTTTATTGCATTTCTAAGCTCGCTTTCTAATAAAATCGTTCTCGATAAATTTTTCTCAATCTCTTTATTATAGAAACAATTTGTATTTCTTCCATGACTTCTTTCATTCAGGTTTGTATCATAAACAGCATCAGTAGTTCTGTTATTATTGGATTGCAGCTGTTCGTTCGTTTTTTGCATAAATGTTTTGATTGAATGATTTTCGGTGAAATCATGGACAATCAAAAAGAGGCCATTTGTTTTTTTCTTTTTATAATTGGAATGGTTTTAATAAAGAGGGTTTGTTCAATTCCGTTCTTTCTTATACTGGAAACAGAATATTCGTTCGATTTCCCTATTAAGGAATCATTGAATTGTAGTGTTTGAATTGTTAAACTTTTAGAGGTTAATAGATTTGAAAATGGGCGTTTTACCAATTCCCCTTTTTTATAGCCTGTTAATTCCTCAGCTGCGGGATTTGTGTCAATAATATTCCCGTTTAGATCGAGGGTAAAAATGGCAAAGGAATGATTAAAATAAAGTGATTTATACTCCATATTTTTACGTTTCTGAAAAAGGAGTTTTGTCAAAAATAAAATTTTTATATAAAATAAAACGCCAGCCAGCAAAACAAAAATCACTATATTTTCGTTAGTCATAAATTGTGAGCGAAGGATTTCCACATGCCTTCCTCCTTAGTAATTGGCATTTATTAGCATTATCATAGACCTTTAGTATGATATTAACAACATGGTCGACACGATATGTCGAAAAATGTGTTTGACGTGTCTTCAAAGAGTTAGAAATGGCGTTAAAAAGGTTTTTACTTGTATGAAATAGAGGAAATTACCGGCGATTGTAAAGAAAGGAAGGAGTGTTATTAATGTATTTTATAAGCGAATATGAACTTGAACTTATTAGTTTTACTATTTTTCATCAAATTTTTCCGGAAGAGTTAAGTTATTGGCTTAGATTAATTATTATTAATTTAATAACTGCCATTATCACTATTGGATATGCTAAAAAAAAAGCGGAAAATATGAAAAATTATTCCGCAATATCTTAAATGCAATGTCAGAATGTGTAATGATCTATGACAGTACCGGCAAAATAACATTATTAAATGATAACATCTTAAAAATAGTTGAAATTGAAATAGAAGAATTCGAGAATTTAAGATTTGAAGACAATCTGATCAGTTTCATTGAAGAAGACGGCACACCGTTAAACAATGAACAATTGCGGGGCTTCTTCACCCTTAACACAGGAGTCCAATTTCACCACAAAGTAATAGGAATAAAAAAAAATAAAAAAGTAGCCTGGTTTTCTGTGAATACAAAACTCCTGGAAAAATCAGATGAAGAAGAATCAGCCAAAGTGTTGATAACGATGTCTGATATTACGGAAAGAAAGCAGATGGAGATGGAAATGATCAGGGCGAAAGAGGAAGCTGTAAAGGCAAATCAAGCTAAATCCGAATTCCTCTCGACATTGAGTCATGAACTTCGGACGCCCCTAAATGGAATTTTAGGATTTTCACAGCTCCTTGAATTGGATCATTCTTTAAGTGACCAACAACAGGAGTATGTCCGGGAAATTTTAAAAGGGGGCCGGCACCTTTTAAATATTATTAATGATCTTTTAGATCTATCTAAAATCGAATTAGGCAAATTGACTATTAAATTAGAATTCGCCCACATCCATTCGATTATTGAAGAATGCGTAAACATGGTATTGCCCGCTGCTTCTAAAAAAAATATCAAAATTAGTAAGAGTCTGAATGATTGTCAAAATGTCTATGTTTTGATAGATCACGTAAGAGTAAAACAGATCATGATAAATTTATTGGACAATGCCATTAAATATAATAAAGAAAATGGGAAAATTTATATTTATTGTGAAAATAAGAACAGAAAATTAATTTTCCACATAAAAGATACGGGTATCGGAATTAGAAAGAATGAGTATGATAAAATATTTGAGCCGTTTTACCGTCTTCCCAATAAAAATATAGAAGGAACAGGAATCGGGTTATCATTAGTCAAGCAGCTGCTGCAGCTAATGGGCGGCGAGATTGGCGTGGAAAGCAGAGAAGGAGAAGGAAGTGATTTCTGGTTCAGTCTTCCAATTGTAAAATCAACGCAGCCAAAAGCATTTTATTCAAAGGACGGCATAGAGGATATTTTTGTCCGCGAGAAATAATAATACTAAACTTTGTATATCCAAGATAAGTTGAAAAACCTTTATCTCTCAAAGTTACCCCTTGTTAGGGGGGTAACTCTTTTTATGTCGCTATTTCGCAAAAAATGTCGTTAAAAGTCTTTTTTTTTGCTTATTCTGTTTTTTTGGTCAGTTTATGAGTTCTATTTAGTGTGTATTATGCGATTTAGAGAATAGACACGAAATAGGATAAAAGTTACATTTATTAAGATATTAAAAAACGGATGGTGGATATGATGATGAAAATCAATAAAATGGCTGATAATAATATATAAAAAATATATCTTCCAGTTGATGAAGAGTTTGAAAATGTGATTAAAGATATTGAAGGAAAGAGAGCGTTATATCAAGCGATATCCTGAAAGGTAGATGGATATGAGCCAATCAATCTTTTCGAGTGGAAAAAATGTAAATGAAGCCATTAAGCATGGGTTAAATGCATTGGGAATTGACAAGGAAGATGCATCGATTGAGATTATCCAGCGTGAAAAAAAAGGCTTTTTCCGGATAGGATCTAAACCTGCGGTAGTTAAACTAACGAAACAGCGATACAATAACCAACTGGAAAGAACTTCGGAAGAAAATATTCATGAATTTGAGGAATTAAGAAAAAGCTTGGATGGCGAAAATGAAGTGCAGCTTGAAATGATGGAAGGACCAAAGAATTTTTTTTCTGAAATTCAAGAGAAAGTTAACCTTGAACAAGTTGAAGGAAAAGTCTGGGTGAAGGGTGGAAAACTTTTTTGTAAGTCTTCCCGGTTAAGATATCCGACTATTTCTGTAGGCAAAGGGGTCAAATGTTATAAAAATGGAGAACAAATAACAGGTACCACTGTGGTTGCAAAAGAGGATGAATTTAGATTTGAGACAGAAGCAGAGGAAAAAGAAACCCAATGGAACATTACACTGGATTCCCAAAAATTGAATGCGATTTTGGCTGTGTCACCGGGAATGACAAAAAAATATATGATTCGAGATTGTGAGCCTGATTTCCATATTGAAATACAAGCCGAAGAGGTCATAAAAATCAAAAACGATCTTGAATATACGAAAATATTAGAAAAACTAAAATCATTAAAAGTGGCTTATGGCATCAATCATAGTGAAATTATGAGAGCTGTAAATACGGAAACTCCGGGGAGGTTTATTATTGCCAGCGGCATAAAGCCGGAAGAGGGGAAAAACGGCTGGCTTGAACTTGTTGTAGATGTTGAAAAAAAAGCAGGTCCCAAGGAACGCGCAGATGGAACAGTTGACTTTCGGGAAGTAAAATTTATTCCAACTGTAAAAAAAGGACAAGTTATCGCTGTAGTTCATCCTCCTACAAATGGCAAGCCAGGTTTCACAGTAACAAATGAACCTTTGCCTGCGAAACAGACCTTCCCTCTTATTGTACAAGCAGGAAAAGGGATTGCCTTAATCGAGAACGGTTCAAAGATTGTTGCAACAGAAATGGGGCGTCCGTTAATTGAATATAGGGGATTAATAGTCAAGGCATCTATTATACCTAAGCATGTTCATCATGGAGATGTGAATATTTCCTCTGGAAACATCCGTTTTAGAGGTGATATAGATATTATTGGAAATGTCGAAGATGGAATGGTGGTAGAGGGCGACGGAATTATCAATGTTTTTCAAAACGTAAACCGTGCGTCTGTTTCATCGAAAAGTTCAATAAAAATCTACAGAAATTGCATTGGAAGCACTTTATCAGCAGGGAAACAAAACATATTTGAGGCTGAACTGGTTCATCTCTTATCAAGTATTCATGATTATACAAGTAAAATCATTTTATCGATTCAACAACTAATGAATTTGCCTGCTATTAAAAAAACTGATTACCAAAAACGCGGGTTCCAGCCTTTAATTAAGGTTCTAATGGAACAAAAATTTGGGGCAATCGAATCTCCGATAAAACAATTTTTGGAGATTTGCAATAAAGGGAACCGGCTTCTTGATTTAGAATGGCTGACAATGGCGGAACAGCTGCGGCAAACTTTTCTTTCATCCGCTGCAAATGAATTTCACAGCTTGCAGCAGATGGGCCAGCTCAAAAAAAGATTGGAGCAAATGATGGAAAAGCACAGTCAGCCTATGGAACAAAATTGTTTCATCGAATTAAGTTATGCTTTAAACAGCACGATCTATTCATCGGGCGACGTAATCATTTATGGTCAAGGATGTTATCATTCAAAGATTCACGCAGGAGGAACATTAATAATAAAAGGCATTCTTAGAGGCGGAGAAGTATACGCAAAAAATGGGGCGAAAATAAAAGAAGCGGGATCTGAAGGAAGTGCATCTACGAAAATTATTGTTCCTCCTGACAAAAGTATATCTATAGATATTGTCAAGGAAGGAACAGAAATCCAGATAGGAAAAGTAAAATATACATTTCAAAGAGAGCTAAAAGGAATTTCAGCAAGATTGGATAATGATAAAATAATCTTTTAGCTATATTTAGAAAAATGAACTTGGAGTGTGGGATAATATGAATCGATTCAAAATTATAATTGCCGATGATGAACCCTCCTCCAGATTAATTTTAAAACATTTCATTCAAATATTGCCTGATTTTAATGTTGTAGGAGAAGCTTCGGACGGAGAAGAATTAATAAAACTGACTATGAGAGAAAAACCCGACATCGTTTTAGCCGATATTAAAATGCCGGGATTAAATGGATTAGATGCAGTAAAATCTTGTGAAAAAGTGATCCCGAGTCTTCAGGTTATTTTTACAACGGGTTATGAAGAGTTTGCTGTGGAAGCATTCAATATTGCGGCAACGGATTATATAGTAAAACCAATTGAGAGAACACGTTTATTTGCAGCGTTAGAAAAAGCAAAAAAGGCAATATTGCTTCAACAAAAATTTGCTTCTTCCCAAACGAAAAAATTCAACAAATTGGCTTTAAAATCTAATAATTCGTTTTTTTATCTATCTATTAAGGATATCCTTTATGTTGAAAAGGAAAAAAGGAAAACTGTTGTCCATACAAAAGATAACCGTTATGAGATAACCCAAACTCTCAAAGATCTTGAAAGAAGACTGCCGGAATACATTATCAAAACTCATCGTTCCTACTTAGTAAACTTAAAGAAAATTGTCAGGATAGAGTCTTTCGGCGAAACGTTTCTTGCCTATTTTTCAGGCAGTGAAAAAGTTGCCCATATTTCAAAGTTAAAGATACAAGAAGTTCAGAAATTAATGTGGTATTTGTAAATTCTGCTTAAAAGCAGTTTAACCAAAGGGGGCTGTCTCATATGCCTAAGGGTCAGACCCCATAACACAATATATAGGACATAATGTTGCATAAATGTGCTATATATTGATAAATGCACATGGGGTCAGACCCTTATGAGACAGCCCCTTTGTCTATTTGCCATTAACGGCTTCGAGTGCTTTTTTCACATCAATTAATCCGCTTCCGAAGTCAATATCTTTTCCCGGGGCTCCCAAGTCATAGGCGGTATTTTTGATGATGTCCATAACTTCTTTATTTCTCAACTCAGGGTTTGCTGACAGGATCAGCCCTGCAAGCCCGGCGACATGGGGAGAAGCCATCGATGTACCGGATAAGGCCGCATACTGCTGGTTGAAATATGTGCTCGGGATTTGCACTCCCGGTGCAGATACATCAATATAATCCCCATAATTCGAGAAAGGTGCACGTTGGCCGGTGTAGCTGACTGCTGATACGCCAAGGACTTCCGGATATGCAGCCGGAAAGCTGGGATGGCTTGAGTTATCATTGCCCGCAGCTGAAATAATCACAGCATTTTTTTCATAGGCGTATTTGACCGCTTCCTTCATGAGTGAAGAGGGCTGATAATTTCCTAAGCTCAGGTTTATTACGTCGGCTCCATGGTCTGCTGCCCAGATGATACCTTTTGCTATATCAAAGGTCGTACCGTATCCTTCAGCTCCCATTGCTTTTATAGGCATGATTTTGTTATACCAGGTGATGCCGGCGACTCCTTCCCGATTATTTGTCTCTGAAGCGATAATACCTGCTACGTGGGTGCCATGGCCATTATCATCATCCGGATAATCATTATTTTCCAGCACATTGTAACCTTTTGTCAGCCGCTTGCGCAAATCCGGATGATTCAAGTCAACTCCCGTATCCACAACCGCAATGATGATCTTTTCGTCGCCTCTCGTAACATCCCATCCGGCTTCGGTTTGAATAACAGGGAGATTCCATTGATATTGCTCACGATAGAGTAGATCATTTGGAAAATCAATTTTGTTTTGCAGGTAAAGATAATTCGGTTCAGCATATATAAAATCCGGCTGGCTGTTAAAATACTGGATCAGCTCTGAAGTACTAAGTTCATTTGATCGAAATACGATCGTCGAATCCAAATATTTAACGACATTTCCTTTGATGTCATTGGTCATTCTGGCAATTTCCAAATCACTGGGATGGTGTTCAAATTTTACAGTTACTTCTCTTTTATTATAATGGCTTTCATTTTTTTTATTATGTTTCATCAGAGAAATGGAAGGGTCATTTCTCAAGTGACTTTTAATTGTTTCCCCCATTGCAATGCTGTTGATTTGAAGAATATTCTTGCCATGTTCAACATTTTGCAAATTGGCAGGAGCATTGAATCGGTTTTCAAGGTTTGATTGGCCTGTCGTATTTTTTCCATTCTCGTACAGAAAAACTGATCCAATCAATAACAGGATAACAATTGAAACGGCAAGTAATAATTTTGAAAGTTTTCCCATGATTCCACCCCTATTCGTGTTATATTATTAGCTTGTTTTTGTAAAGGGGAATTTACAAAGGGAATCAATGGAAAAATTAAAAATGCGCGGAGAAACAAAGAAGGGGCTGACTCAAAAATAAAGAATCAGCCCCCTCCTATAAAATATATAGACAAATACTATAAATATTGTCATTGTTAGAGAGAGTCAGACCCTTATCAGCCCTGTTTGTTTATTATGCAGGAATTTTATTTTTTGCGCTTGATGCTGCATGTTGTTTCTTAATCTGGTTATAAAACAAGATTCCGCTTGCGAGAAGCGTCATTCCGAATGCAAAGGTTTTAATGTCAGCCGTTCCTGCAATAATCACCCATGCTGAATAAATGGTGGAGAGGACAGCAATAACAGCGTCGCTCATTCTGCTTCTGCTGTCAGTGTAAGTCTCGCCTGTTGCAACAAGCTTCAGCTGGAAGATTGACGAAATAAAGTATGGCACAAGGTATGACAGTGTAGCGATGTAAATTACGAAATCGAACGCCGCTGAAATGGAATTTGAGATCGTTGAGAAAATAAACAGCTGGCCAAGACAATTTGTCATAAAAAGCGAAAAGATCGGAAGCCCTTTTTTGTTTTCTCTTAAGAAGGCCGGGATAAATAATCCTTGTTTTGCTGCTTGGTATGGAATTTCAGCACTTAGCATCACCCAGCCGAGCGTAGAGCCAAAAAGGCTGATTAAGCCGACTCCTGCTAAAAATTTTCCTCCAATTGGTCCGAGAACGGCTTGTATGGCGTCTATTAACGGTTTTTCAGACTTGATAAGCGCTCCCTGGCTTAACATCCCCATAACAAGCGTGCTTATGCCGATATAAAGGGCAAGGGCGATAAACAATCCAAGAATTGTCGCCCGTTTTACATCAGTTTGCTTTTTTGCTCTTGATGCAAACACGACAGCTGATTCTACACCAACAAATGCCCATAATGTTGAAAGGGCAGCATTGTTAATTTGTCCAAACAGCCCGATTGTTTCACCGTTTTCACCAACTCTCGGTGCAGCAAACGGAAGAATATTCGCTTTTTGGAAAGCGAAAAGACCAACCAATATGAATAAAAAGAATCCGATCACTTTGGCGGAAGTTGCAACGAAATTCAGCTTACCGGCACTTTCTAATCCTCTTAAAATGATGAAATGCGTTCCCCACAAAAGAAGCGTGCAAACTAGAAACGTTAGTGCGTTGCCTGCTTTTAAAGTAAAGGAACCAATTGTGAACAGTTCTGCCTCATTTGTCATGACAGGGAAAAATGTTGACAAGTAGCCGGCGAAAGTCGTAATAATCGCAATGTTGCCGGCTAAATTCCCAATCCAGTATCCCCATGAAGCCATAAAGCCGGAAAGAATAGATGTTTTTGAACCTGGTTTAAACAATTCTTTTGCGTAAATTTGTGGTCCGCCTGAAAGGTTTGGCTTTCTTAAGGCTAAATTTCCAAATACTAAAGAAGTCATAAGAACTCCAAAACCTGTCAGGATCCAGGCGCCGATAACCCCTGCCGGACTAGCTGCTTCTGATAATGTCCGAGGCAGCATAAATATTCCTGAACCTACCATATTGCCCACTACAAGAGCGGTAAGGATCCATAAACTTAATTGATTATTTTTCCCCATATTTCTTCTCCTCTCATGTTGTCCTGTCCTCTTGGCTCAAAATAGGGGAACTATCTGCATTTGCATAATGTCAGATCGGCAATAAACAAAAAAACACACCGGATGCCGATGTGCCGTATACAAACGCATCAGACAAATGGATAGTTCATCATAGCAAACGCCATGACAGTTCTGCACCTGTTCGGATACAGACCCAGCTGCCATAACCAGAGAAATTATGGCGCTTCGGCGGTGGTTCCTTTCAATTGCTTCATTGAGTTTCTCTGACTCTCTGACAATATACTGATAAACACCGCGACCTCTACCTCATCTTGAGCTGATGAGGAATCATCTATGAAGTTACACGAAATAGAATACAGGCCAAGCCAAAGAAAGTCAATGAAAAAAGTATCCATTAAAACCAAGCGTTGCTTAAATACATACACCGAAAAGGGTCTGGCCCCTGCTTTATTAACGCTTTAAAGCGTTAATAAAGCAGGGGCCAGACCCTCACTACACTAAAGCGTGAAAGCATGATGGAATTGTGGTATAAAAGGGGTAAAAGGAGAAGAGGGTGGTTTCCATGTGCGGACGATTTTCTTTGGCGGAAGATATTCATCGTTTACAGATGCAGTTTCAGTTTGAATACGAAGGTGAATTTTTCCCAAGATATAATATTGCGCCGAACCAGAATATTTTAACCGTAATACAGGGAAATAAAGGAAGGGTAGGGAAGCAGCTGCGTTGGGGTCTTATTCCATTCTGGGCAAAAGATGAAAAGATTGGCTATAAATTGATCAATGCAAGAGCAGAAACGCTGGATGAAAAAGCAAGCTTTAAACATTCTTTAAAAAAGCGAAGATGCTTAATCTTGGCAGACGGCTTTTATGAATGGAAAAAAGACGGAAAAACAAAGCAGCCATACAGATTTGTCCTAAAAAATAGGGAGCCTTTTGCATTTGCTGGATTATGGGACCGCTGGGAAAAAGGAAATGAAATCATCTATTCATGCACGATTATCACAACTCGGCCTAACGAGTTAACAGAAAAAGTTCACGACCGCATGCCGGTTATTTTAACGAGGGAAAATCAGAACGCCTGGCTGGATCGTACGATTGAAGATACGGAATACTTGAAATCCCTTCTTGTTCCATACGATGCCGAAGAGATGGAAACATATGAAGTTTCAACATTAATTAATTCTCCAAAAAATGAAACAAAGGAAGTAATTGTTCCGCTTAATTAAAAAAGAGGCTGCCTTAAATGCCTAAGGGTCAGACCTCATAACGTTGGATAAATGTGCTATAAATTGATAAATACACATGGGGTCAGACCCTTATGAGACAGCCTCTTAAATTTTTGTTTAATCACCTAAATATGCTGTCAGCATCCAGATATGGGTATCTAATTTTTCCATTAAGCCTGTGGCAAGATCGACAGTGACGTCATCATCGTTTTCTTCAGCCAGTTTTATCAGCTGTTTTAAATCATTTTTTACTTGTTTGTAATCTTGAATAAGTGATTGAACCATTTCATTTGCAGTTTTTTCACCGTTTGTTTCATTCAGTGTAGCTGTATTGATATATTCTTTCATGGTTGCAATTGGTTCACCGCCGATAGCAAGCAGACGCTCGGCGACTTTATCAATAACGGCAGCCGCTTCTTCATAAAGCTCCTCAAATTTTTCATGAAGGGTAAAAAACAGCGGGCCTTTTACATACCAGTGAAAGCGGTGCAATTTGTTATAAAGAACGTTCCAGTTAGCAATTTGCAGGTTTAATGCTGAATGTAAATTCATGTTTTATGTTCCTCCTTGTTTCTTATTATAATCTTAATTATAATATACTTCTTTTAAAAGTCAATATTAAATTATAATAAATATAAATAAAAGATAATTACAATCAATAATGTCTTTACAGCAAAAATCTTTGCACGGAAGGCACCGAACTATTGGATTATATTGATCTTTTTTACAAATGAGTAAACAATAATTTATGAACCTAAAATTTATTATTTGATTCTTTAAATGAATTTATGTACCTACAATATAACGGAGTAAATACAGTTATGGTTGCGAAAAAAGCTGCCTACTGCAAAATGAGCTTGGATGGCTCTGAATTACAAGAGGCAGCTAATGTTTTCACATTAAATGATTGATAAACATAGAGGCAAGTCCAAAATACGTTATGAGCGAGAATATATCGTTCAATGTCGTAATTAACGGGCCTGAAGCCACAGCAGGGTCAATTTTGCAGCGATACAAGATCAATGGGATAATCGTTCCTGCCAAGGTTCCGATAATAAGAGTAAGAAACAGTGAGCAGCCGACTACCAGTCCTAAAATAGCATTGCCTTGCCAGACAAAAGCGATCAACGAAATTAATAAGCCGCATATAATGCCAATGATAAATCCTACTCCGAGTTCACGCATAATTAAACGGAAAATGATTTTTTTATTAATATCATGCGAGATCAAACCTCTTACGACAACAGCAAGCGACTGTGTTCCGGTATTGCCGGTCATTCCGGCAATCATGGGCATAAAAAAAGCAAGGGCTACTACTTTTTGAAGCGTTTCTTCAAAGCCGCTAATGATCTTGCCTGAAACAAGCCCAATAAACAAAAGCAATATTAACCATGGGAGGCGGCGAAAAGCTGCAGTAATTGATTTCGTCTCAAAATCAATTGATTTCCCTGTTGCGGACAGCTTTTCTATATCCTCATTCGCTTCTTTAATAAAAACGTCAATAATATCATCGACAGTGACAATTCCGATTAAAATGTTTTCTTCGTTTACAACAGGCAAGGCCAAAAAATCATACCGCTCGATGAGCCGTGCAACCTCTTCTTGGTCGGTCGCAACATTAACCGAAATGACACGCTCGTACATAATGTTGCGGATAATTTCTTCAGGTTCAGCAAGAAGCAAGTCCCGATAAGATACAACTCCGACAAGTTTCCGTTCCTGGTCGACTACGTACAAGTAGTTAATTGTTTCCGCAAATTCGGCAAACTCTTTAAGTTTTTCTACGGCTTCTCTTACTGTATAATAATTCCTGATCCAAACAAACCGGTTCGTCATTAAGCGTCCGGCTGTTTCAGGAGGGTATTTCATAATGTCCTGGACAATCTTTGACTCTTCCTGTTTCATTCCGGCCAGCAAGCCTGAAATTTTTTCTGGCGACAGGTCATCTAAAAGAGAAGCAAGGTCATCGTTGTCCATTAAATCGAGAACCTTTCCGGTTTTCTCGATGCCAAGTTTATTTAAAACTTCGATTTGTTTTTCTCTGTTTAATTCTTCTATTAAATCAGCAAGCTGGTCGATGTTTAAATAAAGAAGAAAACGTGTTTTATGCTTCTCCGGCAGATTTTCATATAACTGAGCAATATCGTATGGCTGGAGTTCGTCCGTTATAGCTTCAAATACTTTCTTCTTGTTTTCTTTCAATGATTTGATGATTTGAAGAGTAATTTGATCCTCTGTCAAGTTTTTAATCATGCTTTTCACGCTCCTTCCGCCGGTCTTTCTGCTTCCTAGATTATTATAAGGAAATTATCTATTAATGGAAACGATAGTATAAGAATAATATAAAGTAAATTTTTGGGGATTCTCTTATCTACAGTTTATGAGCCTGAAAAGGAATGGCTCATATGGTACACGCATATTGAAAAGAATGGGCTTTGAATACTATAAGTTTTTGAAAACTGTATGAATGAGATAAGATATTTTTTTCAATTTTTGTTAAAATATTAGAAGATGCTTATTGATCGTTTATATAAACAGGGTTCCCGTGGATTCGTTTTTTTCTCGAAAAGAGGTAGCAGTCCGCTTTTTTTATATCTATAAAACAGAATTTTCTCGGAAGAAAATATTTATTCATTATGCTCGGAGGTTTCGCCAGTGAAAAAGCACAATCAAGAGTTTCGCGATCTTATTTATGTTCATTTAAATGAAAGTGACCGTTATGTTATTACGTACGGAATCGAGTTTTTTGAGTTTGCCCGGTCACTTTCAGATTCCATGAACAATTTGTTATTGCTGAAACATCGTTTTGATGACGGTGATTTTAACATGCATACGCTTTTAGAATATGTTCCGCAGGAGAGGCTGAATAAATTGGTAAAGGACGATGTCTACGGATACGGAGATTTTTGCTGGATCGACTTTGCAGAAGTGGAAAGCCTTGACGAGCTGTCAGGAAGGGAGATTGCTGAACTCTTATACCTTGGCCATCTGAAGCAGCATCTAAAGCCGCCGTTTTATAACCATCTCCGCAATCAATTTGTGTACTTGGCTCATGATGACGGATGGTTTAATAAAACTTATTACCGTCATTTAAACCATTTTTTCCGGATGCTTGGTGAAGTCATTTCCATGAAATTGAATCAATTGAAAATTGATAAGACTCTTTTGGGAATCAAGAAAAAACGCTCGTATCCTCCTGTGACGAAAGAACTTCTGATGTCGTTGTCAGGGTTTATGAAGGAAGGTGCTGTTTTGTCGTTAAAAAATCTTGCAAAAAACCGAAACCGCTTGGAAATTCCTATATGGGCAATTGGAGATTTTGACAATATGGATGATATGTATGAAGAATTTGAAAAAGTAAAAATGCAAAAAAGCGATACAAAACTTGTCTTTGATAAAAAAACAAGAGAATGGCAGCTTTTTGCGACATAGAAATTCAGGGAAAAGGGTCTGACCTTTTTTAAGGAGGTAACCTTGATCAAAAAATTTTACTGTTTCTTATGACAAATAGTGTATAATACATTTTGACGGAAAATTTCATACATACAAGAAACAGGTGTCTTATTTTTAAGACTTAAAAGGGAAGTTGGTGAAAATCCAACGCGGTCCCGCCACTGTAAATGGGAGCAAGCTGCTTTTTGCCACTGTACAGAGATTGTATGGGAAGGTGCAGCAAGTGATGACCATAAGCCAGGAGACCTGCCTGTTTCTTTAGCACCAAAAACCTACGAGGATAGGGAGGTGTGGGAAGGTCTTTATTATGTCTTTTTTGCTTTTCTGGATAATGGCCAGTACTGCATCTCTAAACCTGCTGTTATAGAGATGCTTTTTTATTTGTTTAAAAAGGAGGAGAAACACATGAAAAAATTATATACATTATTTTTAGCGATGCTTCTTGCAGCAGGTATCCTTGCCGGATGCGGCGGGGCTGAAAAACCTAATAAAAATACATCTTCAAATGAACCGAAGCAAGAGCAAAAATCAGAAAAAGAATTTCCGGTCACGATCAAAGATGCAACTGGCAAAGAGGCTGTCATTGATTCAAAACCGGAAAGAATCGTATCACTTATTCCGAGCAATACCGAAATTGCGTTTGCTTTAGGTTTGGGAGAAGAAGTGGTTGGAGTATCTGATCATGATAATTATCCGGAAGAGGCAACAAAAAAAGAAAAAATTGGCGGCATGGAAATAAACGTTGAGAAAATTATTTCATTAAATCCGAGCCTTGTTCTCGCCAACCCATCGATTGCCCAAAGTTCCAAAGAAGGCTTGCAGCAGTTGAAAGATGCCGGAATAACTGTTCTCGTTGTCAATGATGCGCAAAATTTTGAACAAGTATACGACTCTATTGAAATGATCGGCACTGCGACCGGTGAAATGGATGAAGCGGAGAAAATTATCCAAAATATGAAAGACCGGATTTCAAAAATAAAAGAAAAAGCTTCTGTCATTGAAGAGAACAAACAAAAGACAGTATTTGTTGAAATATCACCTGCTCCCGAAATTTATACACCGGGAAAAAACACGTTTATGGATAAAATGCTATCGATCATCAATGCAAAAAATGCTTTTGGAGATTTAGAAGGATGGGCAAAAATTGATCAGGAAGCCGTTATTGAAAAAAATCCGGATGTAATTGTGACAACATATGGTTTTTATGAGAAAGACCCTGTCGGAAACGTGACAAGCCGCAAGGGCTGGGAAAATATTAACGCCGTAAAAAACAAACAAGTATTTGATGTCCATTCAGATCTAGTTTCCCGTCCCGGTCCGCGTCTTGCCGAAGGAGTAGAGGAACTTGCGAAAGCTGTTTATCCGGAAATTTTTGCTGAGTAACAGAATGATTGCGTATTTTCTCGCAATCTTGTTTTTCCTTTCGGCAATGATGATCGGAATTGCTCTCGGGACTGTATCCGTCCCGGCCTCTAAAATCATTCAAATTGTTGGTGCTGAAATTTTCCGTTTTTCAACAAATGAAGCAATTGATCCGATGTATTCAAATATTGTAATGAATATCCGTCTGCCGCGAGTTCTCCTCGCCGGTCTTGTAGGGGCATCTCTTGCGATTGCAGGAGCTGCCTTTCAAGGCCTTTTGCGCAATCCGCTTGCTGATCCTTATACTCTTGGAGTGTCTTCGGGTGCTTCTGTTGGAGCGGTGATTGCGCTGTTTTTTCAAATCACGCTTCCATTTGCCGGCTTGTATACGCTGCCGGTGTTAAGTATTACAGCTTCCATTATCACCGTCTTCCTTGTGCTGCTTTTAGCTCAAAAGATTGAACGATCCATAAAAGTTGAAACGATTATTTTAACAGGTATTATTTTCAGTTCATTTCTCGGTGCACTTATATCCTTAATGATCGCACTGACAGGTGAAGAGCTCCGGCAAATTATCGGTTGGCTGCTGGGCAGTGTATCCATGCGAGGCTGGGAATACATTAAGATTATTTTTCCTTTTTTTATTCTTGGCTCTTGCTTGCTGATCATGAATACGAAAGAATTGAATGCGCTGTCCTTCGGTGAAGAACGGGCGCAGCATCTAGGAGTGAACGTTCATTGTCGAAAACTGCTCATTTTGATTTCAGGATCGGTTCTTACTGGTGCGGCTGTAGCTGTTTCGGGAACGATTGGGTTTGTCGGACTTGTTGTTCCCCACTTTGTAAGACTGTTGTGGGGGGCTGATCATCGTCACTTATTGCCGCTGTCGATGATTATAGGCGGAGGTTTTTTAATTCTTGCCGACCTTGTTTCACGGACGATTATTGCGCCAACAGAACTTCCAATCGGCGTGATTACAGCATTAATAGGAGCTCCGATGTTTGCGGTCATTTTGTTGAGAAGAAAAGAAAGAAGTGGGTAAGATGCTAACAATCAATAATCTTTCCGGCGGATATGGCGATCATAATATAATCAACGGCATCTCCTTTTCAGTTGGAAAAGGGGAATTATTTGGCATTCTCGGCCCTAATGGGAGCGGGAAAACCACTTTATTAAAAATGATCAGCGGTATTTTACCGTATAAAAAGGGAGATATAACCATAAAAGGTCGTCCATTATCAGCGTTTTCCTCTAAAGAGCTTGCGAAAGTGGTAGCTGTTTTGCCACAAGCTATCAGAGATACTTTTTCCTATACGGTAAAAGAAACGGTATCGCTTGGAAGATATGCACATCAAAATGACTGGTTTCACACGTGGACAAGCGAAGATGAAGCCATTGTCCGGACCGTTATGGAGCAGACAGGAATAAGCCGTTTTCATGATCAGCAAATTAATCAGCTATCCGGAGGGGAACGGCAAAGGGTATTTCTGGCTCAGGCGCTTGCCCAAGAGCCGGAAATTCTTCTTCTAGATGAACCGACTAACCACCTTGATTTGTCTTATCAAAAAGAATTGTTAGATTTATTAAAGAGTTGGACGAAGGAACGCAAACTAACCGTCATCTCGATTTTCCATGACTTGAACCTTGCCAGCTTGTATTGCGACCGTTTAATGCTAATGGACAAGGGGAGAATCAGTATTAACGATACTCCTAATGAAGTATTAAAAGAAGAGCGAATTCGGGAAGTTTATCATACGGCGATCCAAAAGCAGCCTCATCCGAAAGTGGCTAAGCCGCAAATGGTCTTGCTTCCGGATTATCATGAAGAAGATCAAATACCATTTCAGATTGATGAACGATATTTGACTTTCTCAAAGGAATTTATCGGGCTTGTTTCTCCGATCATGCTCAGAACGATGTCCTCAGGGGTGACTGGTTCGGGAACAGGCTGGCACCGAATGTTCATAAACAGGCATGTCAGTCAAGATTATGATTGCAGCGACCACCGGAGAGAAATGCGAGATTTTTTAAAACAAAATGGTTTTGAACCGGTTGATACTGTTGGAATGATGACAGCTGTCAATCTGGAAGATGCCTCTTACCGGCTTTTCAAAGGTGACGGTTTTTCTGTCTTTATTGTGGTAACTGCAGGTGTAGGCAATGCAGTGGATGCATCAAGAAGCAGAGAGCACCAAATGACAATGATTCCCGGAACGATTAATATATGGATCTTCGTAAACGGAAACATGACGGAAGAGGCTTTCATCCAGGGGATTATGACGGCAATGGAGGCAAAGGTTAAGGTTTTGCATGACATGGAAATCTATGATTCAAAAACCGGGACGCTGGCGACCGGAACCTCAACTGACAGCATCTTAATTGCTGCTACCCAACACGGCCGGCTATTGGATTTTGCCGGCTCGATTACTCCTCTTGGAAAGCTGATCGGAAAGGGAATATATAAGTGCATCACAGAAGCTATTCACAAATATAAAAAGAGGAAAAAACAATGATTATTCACCATTTAGCGGCTGTTATCCTTGCTTTTTTCCTTGATTTGATTATCGGTGATCCGCCTGGTTGGCCGCACCCGGTAAGATGGATGGGCGCTATAATAGCATTCTTGGATAAACAATTAAATAAGGGCAATCATCGCCTGGAAAAAGGGGTTGTCATGCTTGTTGTTGTGCTTCTCATTGTGATGGGGGCGACAGCCTTAAGTGTGTTTGCTGTTTATAAATTTCATCCTTTGGCAGGCATTGTCTGGGAAGGCGTCCTCATATCAACTGCCGTTGCTCAAAAAAGCTTAAGAGAAGCAGCATTGGCCGTTTACGAACCGCTGCAAAACGGCAATATAGCGGAAGCCAGGGTGAAATTGTCTTATATTGTTGGCAGAGATACGGATCATTTGCCGGAAAGAGAGATTGTTAGAGGAACGGTTGAAACGGTCGCAGAAAATACAAGCGACGGAGTGACAGCACCGCTGTTTTGGGGATTGCTTGGAGGGGCGGTGTCCGCGCTTGCCTATCGTGCAGTCAATACATGCGATTCCATGGTCGGATACCGCAATCAAAAATACGAAAAATTTGGCTTTGCGTCGGCAAAACTTGATGATTTGCTAAACTGGCTCCCGAGCAGACTGACGGCCATAGCGATGCTCTTAAGCATGAAACCGGGGAAAGTAAGCCGGAAGCAGGCGGTATCCATCGTTTTGCGTGATGCTAAGAAACATCCGAGCCCTAACAGCGGCTGGGGAGAGGCGGCATTTGCTGCTATCTTTGGCGTTCAGCTCGGGGGAACTAATTATTATAAAGGTGTTGTTTCTCACAGAGCAAAAATGGGCGATCCAAAGTATGAGCTTCAGACGAACCATATCATCGATTCTATCAATCTTATGAAACGATCAGTTTTGTTATTTTTATTGTTTTTGTTGTTTGGAGGGGTGGCGATTGAAATGGCCGCTGCATGGATCTAATCCGCAATATTTATATCAATCAATGGGAGTTCCTCTTCCGGACCACTATATCGATTTTAGCGCCAATATCAATCCTCTTGGCCCGCCTCCATCATTAAAAGAAAAATGGGGACAAGCCTTTGAGTTAATCAACGATTATCCTGATCCAAAAGCTTATCAATTTTCAATTAAAGCAGCTGAAAAGGAAGGCCTGCCAGTGAACTGGATTCTTCCGGGCAATGGGGGGTCGGAACTCATTGCGCTGATTGCCAGATTGCTTGCCGGCAAAAGAGTATTAATTGTTCAGCCTGCCTTTTCCGAATATGAAGAAGCATGCAAAGCAAACGGCTGCCAGATCGGCTATCACATTCTTGAAGAGGGAAAGTGGGAGCTTATGAGCGAAAGTATCATATCAGAACTTGATCATTATGATGCTCTTTTTCTTTGCAATCCAAATAATCCGACAGGAACATCTTTTTCCCGGCACGCTATTTCCCGCGTGCTTAAAGAATCTGCTGCAAAGAATTGTTTTGTGATCATTGATGAAGCTTTTTATGATTTTTCTGAAGAAGTGCACTCTTTTGCTTCTTCTATTCAGACGTATCCGAACTTAATGGTTCTTCGATCGATGACAAAAATGTACAGCATTCCGGGGATAAGGCTCGGGTACGCGATTGCACATCCGCATGTTCTTAAGGAAATGGCTGTTTTCCAGCCGCATTGGAGCGTCAATGCTTTAGCATTAATGGCCGGGGAAGAATGTTTAAAGGCGAACGAGCACGTTCGAAAAACGAGGCGATATATTGGCATGCAGCGTTCCCGATTAGTAAAGTTTTTTCAAGAAAATGGCTATGAAGTCTCCAATTTTAACGTGAATTTTTACTTGGTAAGGGACTCGGATTATATTGATCAGCTTCCTCTTATCTGTTTTTTGCTTGAGCACGGGATTGTTCCGAGGCATACTTATCATTTTCCCGGTCTTGAAGGCAGATGGATCCGGCTGGCGATAAAGCGTGAGGATGAAAATGACCGGCTAATGGAGGTTTTAGCAAAATGGCGCACGGTGAAATAATGTTTATTACAGGCGGAGTCCGGAGCGGAAAGAGTTCTTTTGCTGAGAAAACGGCTGTTACGATCGCGGAAAAAACCGGCGGGGATCTTCATTATCTTGCATGCGGCCGATCGTCAGACCCGGAAATGAGTGAACGGATAAATAGGCACAAAATGGACCGGGAGAGCAGCCCGATCCCGTGGAATACGTGGGAATTTGCAACAAATATTCAGCGGGCAAGTTCTCATTTTAGTGAACATTCTGTCGTTTTGCTTGATTGTTTAACGACATTATTAAATAATGAGCTTTTTTTAAATAGAGAAGAATGGAACCGGCCTGATTTCCAGGAGGGAGTAAAAAAGTCGATTAAAGAAGGAATTTTGGAGATTCAAAAAGCATGCGGTCATTTGCTTATTGTCAGCAATGAAGTGTTGAATGAACCGATTGATGAAAGTCTTGTAGTGTTTACATATGGAAAAATTCTCGGCCAGCTTCATCAGTGGCTCGTACAGCGATCAAGCATTGCTTATTTAGTTGAAGCAGGTATTCCCCGGCTGATGAAAGGAGATCGGACACATGAAAGGCATTATGATTCAAGGGACAGCTTCTGATGTCGGCAAAAGTTTGATCACGACCGCTATTTGCAGAATTCTCGCAAATGAAGGCTGCAAAGTTGCTCCTTTTAAATCACAAAATATGTCCAATAATTCTTATGTCACGATCGACGGTAAAGAAATTGGCCGTGCCCAAGGGCTTCAAGCGGAAGCAGCCGGGACAGAAGCGACGGTCTGGATGAGTCCGATTTTATTAAAACCTAGGTCCGATCATCAATCTGAAGTGGTTTTATTGGGCCGGCCGTTTACAACCGTTTCCGGCAAGGAGTACCGAAATTCTTTTTATCCAAAAGGATTGGAAACGATTGAAACTGCGCTAAAAAAACTGCAAGAGGAATATGAAGTGGTCGTCATTGAAGGTGCGGGAAGCCCGGCGGAAATTAATTTAAAAGACAGAGAACTTGTGAATATGAAAGTTGCGGAACTTGCCGATGTCCCCGTTGTTTTAGTGGCTGATATCGACCGGGGCGGAGTGTTTGCCAGCATCGTCGGAACACTGGAGCTTCTGGAAGAAGAGGAACGGAGCCGGGTAAAGGGTGTGATTATTAATAAATTTCGCGGCGATCCCGAGTTGTTTCAAGACGGCATTACGTGGCTTGAGGAACGAACGGGGATTCCGGTTCTTGGAGTTCTTCCCTATTTGGACCGGCATATGATAGAAGGAGAAGATTCTCTTTCCCTTTCTGACCGGTTTTCAAACCGACGGCAAAAAAGCATTGATATTGCTGTTATCAAACTTCCGTATCTTTCAAACTACAGTGATATGGAACCGTTTTTATATGAAGAGGATGTTTCGGTTCGATGGGTCAGCGACCCGGAACGATTTGGGAAGCCTGATGCTGTGATCATTCCCGGCACGAAAAGCACGATTGGAGATTTGCGATACCTTAAAGACAAGGGACTGGCTGAAGCAATAAAGAAATACGCAAGCGACAACGGGACAATCGTTGGCATTTGCGGCGGGTATCAAATGCTGACCCTTATGCTTATGGACGAGGCAGGGTCCGATACAGGGAAAGCCGGAATAAGCGAAGAAGGTCTCGGAATTATTCCGGGAAAAACATTTTTTTACTGTGAAAAGATGACTGTTCGAACGAAGGGAACGGTCCACCCTCATGTCGGCGTAGGAGAAATTCCGGTACACGGCTACGAAATTCATCTTGGGAAAACTGAATTTGAACCTTCCGTTAAGAGAAGACCGTTTTTATTGCTTGAGAAAGGCGAGGAAGAGGGGTATTGCAGTGACAATGGCTCAATCATTGGCACATATTTGCACCATCTTTTTCATAATGACGAGTGGCGGAGCGAGTGGTTGAATCGATTGAGGAAAAGAAAAGGGCTTGCTGTTCGTAATCCCGTTTTTATTGGAGAGATGAAGGATGCAAAATATGATGAATTGGCTGCCGGCATAAAGCCGTTTTTAAACTGGGAGCAATTGAAAAACATTATTTTCTCAGGAGCGGGAAGCGAATGATAAAAGGGTTCTTAATTAACCTGCAATTTTTTACGTCTGTTCCTGTTCCGCTAAAGCTCCCAATGAATAAATCGCATTTGAAAAAAGCGATTCAAACTTTTCCTTTATTAGGAATTTTTCAAGGCTTTGTTTTTTCTCTAGTATTGTATTTTTTACAACATAACACTCCCTTTTCTGATCTTGCTGTTGCATTTTTTCTTTGGCTAATGACTATTATTCTCACTGGCGGGATTCATCTCGACGGTTGGATGGATGCAAGCGACGCTTATTTTTCTTTTCGGGATAGAGAGAAGCGGCTTGAAATTATGAAGGACCCGCGGACAGGGGCATTCGGGGTCATTTCGGTCATCATCCTGTTGAGCAGCAGATTTTTATTTATATACGAAATTACCGTTCAGGCCAATTTGTTTTCGTTTTACTTAATGATGTTTATCCCTTTTTTGGGAAAAAGCGCAATGGGTTATTTTTTTACCGGCTTGCCGTCTGCGAGAAAAGAAGGGATGGCATTTTTCTTCCGGCAAGCGGCGGATGTACGTTCATTATGGATATACCCATTGTATCTGCTGTTTTTTTTCGGGCTGGCTTTTCTTGTAAATATTAAACTCTTTCTTTTTTCTGCTGTAATGTTTTTTTCTGCGGTTGTCGCAGTTATTTTTTTGAAGTATAAAATAATGAAATGGTTTGGCGGAGTAACAGGAGATGTGTTAGGGTCCGCTGTGGAAGGAGTGGAGCTTTTATTATGGGCAATTCTGTGGTTGTTGCACTATTTCGCCATGGCTTGACGGCATATAATCAGCGAAAAGCGATTATCGGCTGGTCCGATTTTCAGCTTAGCCATGACGGCCGGATGCAGATAAAGGAGATAAAGGATCAACTTCCGGAGTATGAGAAAGTGTTCAGCAGCGATTTGCAAAGATGTATGGAAACTGCCAGACTGCTGTTTCCTGCAGCTGATCCAATTGTGATTTCTGATTTGCGTGAACTGAATTTTGGAATATGGGAAGGAAAAACTCACCAAGATCTTGAGAAGGACGGTGTTTATCAGAGCTGGTTAGACGATTATTTTTCCGTCCGGCCGCCTGAAGGTGAATTATTTCCCGAGTTTGCAGAAAGAGTCGACCGAGGTTGGATTAAGCTGAAGGAGGAAATGCTACAAGACGGTGTGAACAGGGCGATTGCCGTGACACACGGCGGAGTTATTAAGTATTTGCTGTCTAAGTTCGCCCCTTATGAAAGGCCTTTTTGGGAATGGAAGGTGAAGCACGGGCATGGTTATGAATTGGAATGGGAGAACAATGCCTTTAGGAGGGGGGAACGGTGCACTTTATTACGGGAGGTTCCTTTAACGGAAAAGCAAAATGGGTAAGGAGCTTTTATAAAATTGAAGAGAGAGAAGACGTACTATGGATTTCGGCATACAAACATCAGCCGCTTCCAATCACGCTCCATGATTTAGGGAAAGATTTCGTAGTCCTGGAGGGAGCGGAACAATGGATAAGAGAAATCTCTGCCCGGTCTGATATAAACGATTTCCGGGAGGAATGGAAGAATGTATTAAGGAATTGGCGTCTTTGGGAAACGGAAAGACCGGAACGGATACTCGTAATTATCGGATCGGATATTACAAAAGGGATTGTACCGGTTGAAAAGGAGCTGCGAAGCTGGCGGGATTGTACCGGCTGGGCTTTTCAAGATATTGCCGGCCTTTCTGACCGCATGGACCTTATTTGGTATGGAATTGGTCAAAGACTTAAATAGGGAGGAAATGATAATGAGAATTTATACCCGTACTGGTGATAAAGGACAAACAAGTTTAATCGGGGGCCGAGTAGATAAAGATGATCTCAGGGTAGAAGCTTATGGCACTGTTGATGAAGTGAATTGCTTTGTCGGCCAGGCGATGGCGGAACTGGACCCCGTTGTTTTCAAGGATGTTTTGGAAGATCTTGAAAAAATTCAGCACGAGCTTTTTGACTGCGGCGGAGACCTTGCCAATATTTCCTCCAGAAGGCAATTAAAGCTTACAGCAGAAGCTATTGAGTATCTTGAAAAAAGAATTGACGAGTTTACCGATGAAGCACCGAAACTCGAGAAATTTATTCTTCCGGGCGGAACAAAGCCTTCCGCGTCAATCCATATAGCCCGGACAGTAACCCGGCGGGCTGAAAGACTGATTGTAAAACTGAAGAAAAAAGATCCGGAAGTGCCGGAGCTTGTTTTAAAATATATGAACCGTCTTTCCGATTATTTTTTTGCGCTTGCGAGAATCGTTAATTTCCGTCTTGGTGTAAAAGATGTCGAATACATTAGAAGTGCGAATGTATTTCGGGAAGGGAAACGGAAGGAGGAAAAGTAATGTTTAGCAGAAATTTTGTTTTAGCAGCTTTGTTTACTGCTTTGTCGGTTGTTGGCGCCTCTATTAAAATACCGGCCGTCATCGGAAGCATTGCCCTTGATTCCTTTCCTGCACTTTTAGCTTCTGTACTTTTAGGCAGTGGAGCAGGTGCATTTATAGCTGCCTTGGGGCACCTTCTTTCTGCATTGCTCGGTGGAATGCCGTTAGGTCCTTTTCATTTGCTTATTGCGCTTGAAATGGCGGTTCTTGTATGGATATTTGGAAACATTTATCGGACGGGATCTAGGAAAATAGCGGGATTTATTTTTTTAATTGGCAATGCTTTTCTTGCTCCTCTGCCATTTCTTTTTATAATGGGAAAAGAATTCTTTATTGCGATACTTCCTTCGCTATTCATAGGATCTCTGTTTAATATAGCAGTTGCATTGTTGATGATTCCTCGTCTCGTTTGGTTAAAAGGCGGCAAAACAGACTCTTTGGAGGCAAACCGATGAGAGATGTTGCGATCGTTCCGATAAATGAAAACGAGTCACTCGTTATTGCAGCTGATAACAGCGGCGGAATTGGGATGAAGGACAGTGATCATGTGAAAGTCTCATATGACATTCTCTCCTATTATTCTTTCCGGGTCGCAGTGATGGAGTGCATGGCAGCCGGAGCAAATCCTGTTTCGGTTGCGATGCAAAATTTTTGCGGAGATGACGCATGGCCGCTGCTCAAGTCCGGAGTGGAGAGAGGACTTAATGAATTGGGGATCAATGGGATTTCCATAACGGGAAGTACGGAAAGCAATTTTTCTCTCCTTCAATCGGCACTCGGCATGGTTGTGGTCGGACGGAAGGAGCGAGATCACTATCCTGCTTGGCTGATGAGGGAAGTGGATGTGGCGGTTATCGGGTTCCCGCTCGTAGGGGAAGAAGTCGTTGACTATCAGGAACGTATCGCACCTCTTTCACTGTTCAAGTGGTTCTGTGAACAGGAGGAAGTGGAGGCAGTTTTCCCAGTTGGTTCAAGAGGGATTATGTATGAGCTTCAACAGCTTTTTCATGGTCGGCAGATTGAAGAAAAACAAGTTTCTTGCCGTTTGGATCTATTGAAATCTTCCGGTCCGGCAACGTGCTTTCTAGTTGCTTTTCGGCCCGAAGTTGAAGAAAAATTGCGGAGGAAAGCCGGAGAACTGTTTCATCCTGTTGAATTAATAGATTAATAAATACGGTTGGCAGGAAAACAAGGCATTTTTATAGAATGTTACGTTACTTGGCATAAAAAAATAAAAGGATGAATGAAAATGCTAACTTTGTATATTACACGGCACGGTGAAACGGTATGGAATGCAGAAAACAGAATGCAAGGCAGGTTAGATTCAAGTTTAACGGATAAAGGCAAGCTGCATGCACAATTACTGGGTAGGAGGCTTGAGAATACGGAATTTACGGCCGTAATCACAAGCCCGAGCGGAAGAACAGTCCAAACGGCAGAACTCATTAAGGGAGACCGGCAAATTCCGATTGTAAAAGACTCAAGATTGATGGAAATTCACTTGGGCAGCTGGGAAGGTCGAACACATGAGGAGATTAAGGAAATGAATGCCTATCAATTTGATTGTTTTTGGAACAAGCCGAATCTCTATCAAAATTCAGAAGGAGAAAGCTTTCAAGATGTCCTGGACAGGGTGCTTGCCGTTTTGAAAGATATAGAACAAACGTATTCTTCCGGAAATGTGTTGATCGTCACCCATGCGGTTGTTATTAAAACAATGTACATGGTTATGAAACAGCTTCCCATTGAGGAATTTTGGTCGCCGCCGATCATTCATGGAACGAGTTTGACGATAGTGGAACTAAACGATGGAAAAAAGAGGTTTTTATTAGAGGCCGACCTCTCCCATGTAAAGCAGGAAGCTCATTTATAACAGGCTCTGATCTAAACGGGGGGCTGACCATTTGCTTAAAAGTCAGCCCCTTTTCTGTATTCATTTTTGATGAACTGATCGCAATGAGTTTATTTTTATGATTGTTTTTTATAATATGAGCCAATTTTTTTCAAATATGAGCTTTTATTTTGGAATTATTAGCTGTCGTTTTTAAATATGAGCTTTTATTTGGAATTATGAGCCCTCGTTTTTAAAAATGAGCTTTCATTTGGATTTATGAGCCATCATTTTCATATATGAGCTTCCATTTCATTTTATGAGCCGTTATCTTCATATATGAGCCGTCCATTAACTTTTGTGGGTTTATATGTAAATATGTGAACCTTCGTAAACAATTTATGAGTTTTTAATTAATGAACCGCCATCGTCCATAAAACTTGTCCGTTGATTTCTCTCAACTCTCACTCTAAATCTCTAACTTAAATATCGGCTCCACAGCCTCATATAAAGATTCAGCCTGAAGATCTGCACTTGTCGATCCTGACCCTATAAAAACCGTTTTGCAGCCTGCTTTTTTGCCGGCTTCTATATCTCTTTCGTGATCGCCTACCATGATGCTTTTTGACAAATCAATATTATATTTTTCCGCCAATTTTAGGATCATCCCCGGATTTGGCTTGCGGCATTCGCAGCCGGCTTTTGGTTTATGCGGACAATAGGCAATCTCTTTGATTTCTCCGCCTTTTTCTACTATTAAACCATGCAATCTTTCATGAATCCGATCGAGATCTTTTTCTTTTAAAAAACCAAGTCCGACACCGCCCTGGTTCGTTACGACAAACACTTCAAATCCTGCCCGGGTAAACTCTGCCACTGCTTCCGCAGCTCTTTCTAATAAGTACAGTTGCTCCGGCCGGTTCACAAATTTAACCCTGTCGGATAACACTTCATTTAGCACTCCGTCGCGGTCCAAAAATATCGCTTTTTTCATAACATCCTCTTAGCGCCTCCCATTGCTATATATATATATATAATTTCACTAAAAAAATTCAAATTAACCGTACAAGAAGATAATGCACAGCACCTTAACTTAATGAGGAACAACCCTCATTGGGGGTCTGGCCCTCAATGCTTTAAAGCGTCACCGTACTGAGGGCCTGTCCCTCGTTGCTTTAAATGAATGAAGCAAGCTGCAGGTTTCAAAGGTATGGAGAATAGGTGGAATGCGTGTGAAAAATTTCATTAGAAACCTTTTGATATTTCTCCCTTTCTTTTCTTTGAAAGTGTTAAAATAAAAACGTGTGTGATTCAACAAAATGGAGGTTCAATCATGAAGACAAAAATCGGTTTGTTATATGGCGGAAAATCCGCTGAACATAAAGTGTCAATGCAAACAGCAATGGCTGTTATCAAAGCTCTTGATCTTGAAAAATATGATATTTATCCAATTTACATAACTGAAGAAGGACAATGGGTTAAGGGCCCGCAGCTTACAGAACCCGTTGAAAATGTCAAAGCGCTTGAGTTTACGAAGGAAGATCCTCAAGCTGGCGCTCCTTTAGCTCCAACTCTTTTTCAGGCAGAAGCAGAAAAGCAAGAGCCGCTTGATGTGATTTTTCCTTTGCTCCACGGGCCAAATGGCGAAGATGGAACAGTTCAAGGGCTGCTTGAACTATTAAATCTCCCGTATGTTGGAAACGGTGTCCTTGCTTCGGCTGCAGGCATGGACAAAGTCATAATGAAAAATATTTTTGCCCAGGCTGGGCTTGCCCAAGTAAATTATGTTTGGTTCATCCGCAGCGAGTGGGAAAAAGCAAAAGAACAAGCGTATGAAAAAGTTGAAAAAGAATTAGGCTATCCATGCTTCGTAAAACCTGCAAACCTTGGATCAAGCGTCGGGATCAGTAAAGCTGCAAACAGAAGCGAGCTAGAGGCAGCTTTCGAAGAAGCGTTCCAATTCGACCGGAAAATCATTATTGAAGAAGGCGTGACGGCAAGAGAAATTGAAATCGGCGTACTGGGAAATGACGAGCCGGAATGTTCGGTTGCCGGCGAAATCGTTCCGAAGAAAGAATTCTATGATTACAAAGCAAAATATGAAGACGGTGATACTGCCCTCATAATCCCGGCTGATTTATCAGTGGAAGAATACTCCAAACTAAAAGAAATGGCAATTAAGGCTTTTAAAGCATTAGATTGTTCAGGGCTTGTCAGGGCAGACTTTTTCTTAACAAAAGACGGCGAATTATATATTAATGAGGTAAACACGATGCCGGGGTTCACCCCTTTCAGTATGTTTCCTCTTCTTTGGAAACACTCTGGAGTTGAATATCCTGAACTGATCGAGCGCCTTGTCAAACTGGCAAAAGAAAGGCATGCTGAAAAACAAAATATTAAATATACACTTTAATGATCACACTAGGGTGACGACTCATAAGGGTCTGACGCCCTCCAACAATAGCAGTATATAGAAAGGTTTTATTAGTGGTTGTCTATATATTGTATTGGAGGGGTCTGACCCTTTGCTAATGAGTCAGCCCCATTCCTTTTCACCATAAAACGGAAAGAAGGGAGCAGACAATGATTCAAAAAACGATTAAACAAATAAAAAATATGATTAAGGTCGAAAACGATCTTTCTAATATTGAAAATGTAGTAATTAGTGGTGTTGCCATTGATTCCCGGAAAATTAAAAAGGGAAATCTGTTTATTCCTTTCAAAGGGGAGAATACAGACGGGCACCGTTTTGTAGAAGATGCAATCAAGAAAGGTGCTGCTGCTGCACTTTGGCAAAAAGATGTGCCGAATCCACCACTCGATTTACCTGTTCTGATAGTTGAAGATACATTAAGAGCACTGCAGGAGCTGGCACGAAGCTACCGCAATGAATTAAACATTAAGATCGTCGGAATTACCGGCAGCAATGGGAAGACAACAACAAAGGACATGACGGCCAATCTGCTTTCGATAAAATATAAAGTTCAAAAAACAGAAGGCAATTTTAACAACCATATCGGGCTTCCATTGACGGTCTTAAGCATAAAACCAGAAACGGAAATGGCCGTGCTCGAGATGGGCATGAGCGGAAGGGGCGAAATTGAATTTTTAACAAAACTGGCGCGGCCAAACGCTGTCATCATCACCAATATCGGAGAGTCGCATCTTCTCGACCTCGGATCAAGAGAAGCTATTGCCGATGCAAAATTAGAAATTATTAAGGGTCTCGAGGAAGGCGGTCTAATCGTTTATCACGGAGATGAACCCCTCTTGAAGGAGCGCCTGAAAAATTTTAGCGGCAATGCAGTTTTAAAAACGTTCGGAAGAAGCGAAAGGAATGACTTGTATCCGATTGAAATCCGGCAATGCGACAAGGGAAACGAGTTTAAAATCAATTCATCTGCCGAGGTTTTCTCTTTGCCGGTTCTTGGCACCCATAATGTGTTAAATGCCCTGGCAGCGATGCTGGCAGCGGATTATTTCGGAATTCCATTTGAAAAAATGAACGAAGGATTTTTAAATTTAAAGCTGACCAATATGCGCATGGAAATTGTTGAAGGAAAAAATGGAGAGAAAATTATCAATGACGCTTATAATGCCAGCCCAACTTCCATGAATGCCGCAGTTGAGATCGTTTCGAATCTTTCCGGTTATAAAAATAAAATATTGGTGCTCGGCGATATGCTTGAGCTCGGACCTCAAGAAGAGCAATTCCATTACAATGTCGGAGCCAATTTAAACCCGGGAAAAGTTGATTTCGTATTTACGTATGGCAAGTTGGGCAAGCATATCGCAGAAGGCGCTAAAACGGTTCTTCCGGAAGAAAGAGTATTTGCCTTCTATGATAAAAATGCGCTAATAAATGAATTATCAAAACACACAAACAGTGAGACATTGATTCTAGTGAAAGCATCAAGAGGGATGAAGCTCGAGGATGTTGTATCAGAATTGCAAAAAAAAGAGCAGTAAAAATCTGTATGAACAGAAAAGAAAGAGGCTGGCTCATTAGGGTCTGACACCTTCCAACAATATAACTGTTGGAGGGGTCTGACCCTTTGCTTTTAAGCCAGCCTCTTTTCTATAAAAAATAAAAACTTATATCCATCTAATAGAGAAAATTCATTATATTGTTAAATGACTTAAGCAACGAAGCAAAAAATTTGCGCTATACTGACTTTGTAAAAGGGAAAAAGTGGGAGGGCCGGTATATGAAAGTTTTTCCGTTTAAAAAGCTTCAAGGAAACGAACAGGGCCGCAGCATCTCAGAGAAAAAGCCACAAGCCGATGCAGGTCTTAAACCAAATATTGAATTAAAAGGAACTGAAGCAACACAATTAAAATTTGTTGGCCTGGGAGAAAAAGATATTGGCAATCTTGTGAGAATCAGGCCAATTATCGAGAGAAACAAAGAACAAATTGTCGATGCATTTTATCAGCATGTATTGGAAATTCCAAACCTTCGAATGATTATTCAAAACCACACAACGGTCGATAAGCTGAAAGTAACTATGAAACAATATTTGTTCGAAATGGTTTCAGGAGAAATCGAGGATAAATATGTAAAACGCCGGAGAACAGTGGGCGATGTTCATAATCGGATCGGGCTGTTTCCGGTATGGTACATAGGAGCATTTACTCTGCTTCAAATTGAGATATTAAAAGTTTTGGCCGAAGAACTTGATAATTGGGAAGAAATAATGGAATGTTATATATCATTTCAGCGCCTTTGTTCGTTTGATATACAGATTGGGATCGAAACGTATATTCAATCCTTTACGTCTTCGATGATGAAACTGAATGAAATTAAAGGGCTGCAATACCGCTTAAATGAATCGGCCGCCACATTGGCTGCCAGTGCTGAACAAACAACTTCATCGATTACGGATAAAGAAAAAATGGTTGAACAAATGCTTAGGGAAATACAGCAAATAAAAAAGTCATCGCAAGAAGTCATCCTTAATGCCGAAGAAGGCAAGCATAACGTTTCCACTTCGTTAACAAAGGTGGATAAAGTTGCAGATTTAATCGAAAATATAAAAACCTTAACTTATGAATTGATTGAAAGCGCTTCAAATATTGGCCAGGTGGTAAATACGATTCGCGGGATATCTAATCAGACAAATATTTTATCGCTAAATGCAGCTATTGAGGCGGCGCGTGCAGGAGAGCATGGAAGAGGTTTCTCCATTGTCGCCCAAGAAGTAAGAAAATTGGCCAATCAGACCGAAGAAGCGCTTGACCATATCCAGCACCAGATCGGCACTGTCCGTGATACGATTGAAAAATTTGAACACAGCTTTCAGATGATTGTTGAAGAGACTGGAGTATTCAGGGAATCTAATCAAAACATTATTACAGTTCTTGAAAATTCCATTGCAGGAATGAAAGACAGCGGTGAAAGAATCGCAAACTTTAGTGCATTCATTTCCGATTTCAAAAAGACTTTTCAGGATATATCGGTAGCTTCGAGCCAAGTTGCGGAGCTGGCTGAAGAGCTGAACAACTTAAACAATGAGCTGACGGCTAAATTTCGGGATGGATAATTCAGTAGAATCCTTATGCTGGACAAAACAGTATAAGGATTTTTTTTTTCGGCGGGGAAGAACCGTTTTATTCCTTTGTATGATATGTGCCAAAAAGTATAAAATAGGAAAAGAGCTTAATGAAAATATACGGAGGAACAAGTATGATAGGATGCTTATGCATACATGGATTTACCGGTTCTCCGTATGAAGTGGAACCGCTTGTTGATTTTTTGAAAAAACATACAAATTGGAAGATTGTTGTTCCTACTTTGCCGGGTCATGGAGGGACGCTTCAATTAAAAGGAATCAAATATAAAGATTGGATTAAGCATGCTGAAGAAGCACTTAAAAAGTTGATGGAGACATGCGAAACGGTTTATGTCATTGGTTTTTCCATGGGAGGGTTGATCGCGGCCTATCTTGCTGTCCACTATCCTGTAAAAAAACTGGTTTTACTCAGTGCTGCCGCCTATTATATAAATCCAAAGCAGCTTGCAGCAGATATTAGGAAAATGGTAAAAGATACATTTCGGGGAGAACTGAAAAACAATGACTTATATCTCCGTTATAAGAGAAAAATCAAGGATACCCCTATTTCGGCAACATTTCAATTTCGCAGCTTAGTTTCAAATATCCGTCCTTTTCTTGAAAAAATAGAAATTCCGACGTTTATCGTTCAAGGAGAAGCAGACGGGATTGTTCCTCCTAAAAGCGCGAAATATATCTATGAAAAGATTGGCACTGAACATAAAAACATTAAATACATTAAGAAATCAGGGCATTTGATTTGCCATTGTGATGAAAATAAAGAGCTTTTTACCGATATTCTTGACTTTTTATCAACAGAAACAGGCACTAATTTATACAAACGTTCAATGAATAACTAGGAAGTAAGAAAAATCTACTGAGGAAACTTTCACTTTATTGCAATCAAACTTTTTAAATGTTAAGATAATCTTCAAAGTGCCTAAGAGAGAAAGTCTTTGATAATCGGACATCCTCCAAGAAGGAGAATGTCTTTTTTTGCGACTCATTGATTTTTTGACACTATTTATCACTGGTTTATAAGATATATATACTGATTTAGTAAGGAGAATGGATACATTGACGAAGTTTCAAGATTTGGGTTTAAGCCCTGCAACAATGAAATCGATAAGAAAAATGGGGTTTGAGGAGGCAACTCCCATTCAAGCTCAAACGATCCCGTTAAGCCTGGAAAACAAAGATTTGATTGGACAAGCGCAAACCGGTACAGGAAAAACAGCGGCATTCGGAATCCCGCTTATCGAAAAAATTGATATTGACCAAGATGTTATTCAAGGGATTGTAGTCGCGCCAACGAGGGAGCTTGCCATTCAAGTTTCTGAAGAATTATATAAAATCGGATATGGGAAGAAAGCCCGGGTCCTTGCCATTTATGGCGGCCAGGACATTAGCCGGCAGATTAAGGCGCTGAAAAAACGCCCGCACATAATTGTGGGAACTCCCGGTCGGATTTTAGACCATATTAACCGGAAAACAATTCGCCTCGACAACGTAAAAATGGCTGTCCTTGATGAAGCTGATGAAATGCTGAACATGGGATTTATTGATGATATTGAAGCGATTCTCGCCCAAATACCGGAAGAGCACCAGACGTTGTTATTCTCCGCGACGATGCCTGCACCGATTCAAAGAATGGCTGAGAAATTCATGAAAAATCCGCAAATTGTCCGAGTACAGTCAAAAGAAATGACCGTTCCGCAAATTGAACAATTCTACCTCGAGGTGCAGGAGAAAAACAAGTTTGATGTACTAACGAGATTATTGGATATTCAATCTCCTGAATTGGCGATTGTATTTGGCAGGACAAAGCGTCGTGTTGATGAATTATCTGAAGCATTGAATTTAAGAGGCTATATGGCAGAAGGAATTCACGGTGATTTAAGCCAGGCGAAACGTCTTTCTGTCTTGCGAAAATTTAAAGAAGGTTCGATTGATGTTCTTGTGGCTACGGATGTTGCAGCTCGGGGTCTTGATATTTCAGGCGTTACTCACGTTTATAATTTTGATATCCCGCAAGACCCTGAAAGTTATGTTCACCGGATAGGAAGGACAGGACGCGCCGGCAAAACCGGTATGGCAATGACATTTGTCACACCAAGAGAAAAAGCTTATTTGAAAATCGTTGAAAAAACGATCAAGAGACGAATGGACAAAATGAAGCCGCCAACTCTGGATGAAGCATTAGAAGGCCAGCAAAAGGCGACAATAGAAAAAATAATCCAAACAATTGAATCAAACAACCTTCAGTTGTACAAACAGGCTGCAGAGGACCTGCTCGAACAGCAGGATGCCGTTATGGTTGTTTCTGCCGCTTTAAAAATGATGACAAAAGAGCCGGATACAACTCCTGTTAAACTTACTGAGGAAACGCCTCTTCCGCCAAAGCGTGATCGTGAACGAAGCTCAAGCGACAAGAGACGGGGCGGCCATGAAACTTATGGAAGAAAAAAAGGGCCATTAAAAGCGCGTTCCGGCGCAAAACGAAATAGTTCTTTAAATTCAAGAAGCTACCGGTAAGAGAGCAATGTGCTCTCTTTTTTTTGTACATTTTCTCATTTAAATTGTTGACAATAATCATTTTCCTGTTTTTCGTGAGCAATGCACTCTCTTTTTCTTTTTTTGTATATTTTTCCTCATGGCACAATGATCAACTTAATCGTTTGCTATAAAAAAAATGAAACCATTTTGAAAAAAATACGTCTTACAATTAACAACCTCATTGTATACCAGGTGAGATGTGTTAGTTTTTAAACACAGGAGGATTTTGTCATGATTTCAGAACCGGAAAAAAGAATATCTGAGCGGGCATTAAAGGTTTGGAGAATCTCAGGGGCTATTCAATCTGTTTTTATGTGGATGATTGCTGTCGGAGTAACAATTTTAACAATTATTTTTCATTGGCCGATTTGGATTCCGGCAGGACTTATCATTATTGCAGCTATTAGTTCTTATTTTTCTGTCGTTCTTTTTCCTGCATTACGATGGAAAAGGTGGAGATACGAAGTCAGGGACCAGGAAATTGAACTTCAGCATGGAGTATTTATTATAAAACGGACGCTAGTGCCGATGATTCGTGTCCAGCATGTTGATACAGAACAAGGCCCGCTTCTAAGAAAATACCATTTAGCAACTGTTACCGTCTCAACAGCGGCAACCGTACATGAAATTCCTGCTTTGGATATGGAGGAGGCGGAGGAACTGCGTTCTTCAATCTCGCGTTTGGCAAGGGTGGCGGATGAAGATGTCTGAACTGAAGCGGCTTCACCCCATATCTGCAGTTTATCACTTTATCAAACAGCTGAAAGAAATGATTATTCCAATCCTTGTATTTGTTTTCTTTAGCGGGAAAGGAAACAACGGAGAGCAAATTTCCTTATATATTTCGGCCGGTTCCATTTTGATTATTTTAATTGGCGGCATTTTATCATGGCTCAGGTTTACATACAGAATTGAAGAAGATGAACTTCGAATTGAACACGGGCTTTTTATTCGGAAAAAACGTTACATCCCATTTGAGCGCATTCAAAGCATTGATTTTTCAGAAGGCATATTGCACCGTCCGCTTGGCCTCGTAAAAGTAACTGTCGAGACTGCTGGATCAGGCGGTATGGGGTTGAATGAAGCGGAGGCTGTATTAACCGCCATCGCAAAAACGGAAGCGGAAGCCATTAAGGAATTTTTTACCTCTGTTAAAAACTACAAGAAGATGGAGAACGGGGCAGAAACCAAATTTGAAGAAGAAATCATTTATAAAATATCTCCTCCTGAACTGCTATTGCTTGCTTCTACATCAGGTGGAGCAGGAGTTGTGATTTCAGCGGTTTTCGCTATTCTTTCTCAGCTCGAAGAAATTATTCCATATGAAAAAATATTTTCAGGGTTTGAACAATTAATAAAAAACGGAATTCCTTTTGTTGCAATAATTGTATTTCTCGGCTTTTTAACAGCCTGGCTGATCGCTGTTATCGGAACGATGGTGACATATGCTGACTTTACCGTGAAAATAGTAAATGATGATATCATCATCTCAAGAGGTTTGCTGGAAAAGCGGCAAATTACCATGTCTCTTCATCGGATCCAAGCGATTAAAATTAGTGAAAACCTTATTAGGCAGCCTCTAAAGTATGCGACTGTCATCATTGAAAGTGCCGGAGGTTCTGCAGTGAATGAAGAGAGAGCAAGCGTCATTTTGCTGCCGATAATAAGAAAGGAAAGGATTTCAGGGATATTACAGCCATTCTTTTCTGATTATAAGCCCATAACCGATTTTAAGCCTGCTCCGAAAAGGGCATTAAAAAGGTATTTGATAAGGGGATGGCTGTTTATTGTTCCTTGTGTGGTTTTGCCGATAATTTTTTTCCTTCCATGGGGATACTTTTCTTTGCTGCTCATCCCTGTTATTTCTTTTTGGTCATTCCTCAAATATAAGGATGCAGGCTGGAGCATTGACAATCAACAGCTTACCTTAAGGTATCGGGGAATTAGCAAGAACACTGTTTTTATGAAAAAGAACAAAATTCAATCGTTAACTGTTAAAGAAAGTTATTTTCAAAAAAAGAAAAAGCTCGCCACCCTGGATGCGGTTGTAAAATCAGGCGCCGGAGGCTCAGGAGGAACAGTTGCCGATTTGCAACAGGAAGATTGTTATTATGTTTATCGATGGTATCAAGGAAAATAAAAAAGTGCTTACACTCGTTCAGCTGGTGTTTTCTCTCGTTCGGCAGGTGATTATTCTCGTTCAAGCGCCCGCGGGCGCTTTTTTATTTTACAGCAAAAATGTCGGTCTTTGAAGAAAAAACAGCGCCTATGATAATACCGGCAATCAATCCGAAAATATGTGCGATAACATTGATATTGGGCTGTACAAAAGTCATAATCAGGCTTATAGCAGTGATTGTCAATATAATTTGGGTGTTTTGCTTAGAAAGCAAATGCTTTTTAAAAAGGGTCATGGCAATGTAAAAGCCGAAAAGCCCGAAAATCGCACCGCTTGACCCAACATGGATGAATGTCAGCGGTTTTACGAAAAAAGTGGCGATGTTAGCGGCAATCCCTGTTGAAAAATATAAAATTACGAATTTGTTTTTGCCGATGATTCGTTCAAGAGCGGGGCCAAACAGAATAAGAGAAAAACTGTTGAATAGCATATGAGGAAATCCGCTGTGCAAAAGGATTGGGGTGACCAGCCGCCAATATTCCCCTTCTGCAATATACAAATTAATACCGGCCAGTTTTTCGAATAGAAGCCTATTTGGAAAGATAGGCAGAATCGTGAAAAAATATAATAATACATTTAATCCGACAATAATGGAAACAGCAGGATAGAAGCGAATAAATTCACGAAAGCTTTCCGTTCTTGTAAACATACTGGACCTCCCAATGGATGATATAAACATCATAGCCTGAAACGTTGCATAAAAACCATATTTGTACAATCATGAATATGCATATGGAAAAATAATTAGAAGGAAGATGAAAAATGATTTCTGGTATCGGAATTGATATTGTTGAGTTGGATCGAATAAAAAGAATCTCAGAACAACAGGAAAAATTTATCGACCGGATTTTAACTGAGACAGAAAAGCTTGAATACAAAAAGCTTTCGGATAAAAGAAAAACAGAGTTTCTGGCAGGCCGGTTTGCTGCAAAAGAAGCTTTTGCAAAAGCGGCCGGAACGGGGATTGGACATGAGCTTTCGTTTTTAGATATTGAAATAGCGACAGATGCTAAAGGAAAACCTTATATCGTCAAACCTTTTCGGGGTGGTGTCCATTTATCCATTTCTCACAGCCGCGATTTTGCAGTTGCTCAAGTTGTCATAGAGGAACAAAAATAAAATTTTTTGCAAGCTTGTCATCCTTTGGGTCATATTCGTTTAGGTTGTCTCATATATTCGTAGTGCAATAGGAGAGACGAGGCCAGGCGGCGGGAACATTGGCGATCTCGAACAGTTAAGTGAAACAAGGATGCCGATGTCTTAACCCTGCGCTTATTCTCTATTTCCGCGATGAAATGAGACAAAAGGGGCTGAAAGGGAAAAATGGAAAAAAAGTTGTTGCTGCTTCTCGCCGGGCTTATGGTTATTTTTGCATTAACCGCTTGCGGTTCGAAATCACAGGAAGATGTTATTAAAGAGCTTAACAGTAAAGTGGAGGTAATGAAAGGATACAAAGCTGAAGCAAAAATGACTTTGCAAATGGGTAAAGAGCCGCAAGTGTATAATGTGCAAATTTGGCATAAGGAACCGAACTACTACCGTGTAAACTTGAAAAATGAAAAGAAGGATCAAAGCCAAATGATTCTTCGAAACGATGAGGGTGTATTTGTACTGACTCCTGCACTTAATAAAAGCTTCCGGTTCCAAAGTGAATGGCCGCAGAACAGCAGTCAAGCGTACCTTTATGAATCTTTGGTAAAGGATATTTTGGAAGATAAAGAATCAAAGTTCTCTGCAACGAAAGATCATTATGTATTTGAAACTAAAACACGTTATCAAAATAACAAAATGCTTCCGTTTCAAGAAATTACCCTTAACAAAAAAGATTTGTCTCCGGTTAGTGTAAAAGTGATGGATACGGACCGGAATGCTCTCGTAACTGTTACGTTTTCGGAAGTAAAATTCGATGCCTCCTTTGATGAAAATGATTTTGATATGAAAAAGAATATGACTGGAGCGCAATTAGAAGTTCCTGTAATGGCAGATTTGGACGATAAGGAGTTTACTGTGAAGTATCCAACTGCCGAAATTCCGGGAGTAAGTCTAGTAGATGAGAAAGTAGTGAAAACAGAAGACGGAAAACGCGTTGTCTTAACATTTGATGGTGAAAAATCTTATACACTAATACAAGAGAAAGCGAAAGTAATGCCGGCTGAAGCTTCTGTAACCTATGTAAAAGGAGAACCTGTTGATTTAGGATTTACAGTTGGTGCATTATCAGAAAAAATGGTGACCTGGACGCATCAAGGAGTTGATTATACGATTGCATCGAACGAATTATCACCTGAAGAATTATTGACAGTAGCTCGTTCTGTATCCGAAAGTATGGTTAAATAATCAAAATCTTCAGAGAAACAGGCTCAGTAAACCGAGTCTGTTTTTTTTTACAACTGGGTCAATACCAATTTATGCTGTTGACAAGTTCAGAAAGGAGTTTAATAATCAAACTATTATCATATCCGCAACAACTGTGCGGACAGTTTTTCAAACATGTATTAACTTGAACGGATGCAGAAGGAAGTGGAAACAGGTTGGAAGGTCAAGTTTTATTTTTTCGAGATACTTGGGCTGAAGTGGATTTAGATAAGATAACCGATAATTTAAAGGCAATTAAAGAGATTTTGCCTTCCGGAACTGAAATGATGGCAGTTGTTAAGGCGAATGCTTATGGTCATGGAGACAGGCAGGTAGCCGAGACAGCTCTACGGGCAGGAGCTACCTATCTTGCAGTTGCTTTTTTGGATGAAGCTATTGCATTAAGGAAAAAAGGGATAACTGCACCTGTTCTTGTTTTAGGAGCAAGCCGCCCTAAAGATGTCAACTTAGCTGCGGAAAAAAAGATTACACTGACGGTTTTTCAGGAAGAATGGATAAAGAAAGCGAAGGACATTCTAAATCAAAATGCAAAATTAAAAGTTCACATGAAGCTTGATACAGGAATGGGAAGAATCGGAATTCGCAGCAAAGAGGAGCTAAAGGCTGTAGAGTCTTTGATCCTGAATGATGACCGTTTCCTATTTGAAGGCGTATATACTCATTTCGCAACAGCGGATCATTTGGACCATTTCTATTTTGAAAAACAACTCGGGCGATTCAATCAAATGATCGAATGGTTAGAAGTGCGTCCGCGTTACGTTCATTCAAGCAATAGTGCCGCTGCACTCCGGTTTCCTGCTGCTTCATTTAATGCGGTGCGGATCGGAATAACGATGTACGGGTTAACACCGTCTCTAGAGATAGAACCGCAACTTCCTGTCGTTTTAAAGGAAGCTTTTTCACTTCATTCAAAGCTTGTTCATGTCAAAAAACTTCAAAAGGGCGATAAAGTAAGCTACGGCGCTACTTATGAAGCAGCAGGGGAAGAATGGATCGGTACTCTGCCGATAGGCTATGCTGACGGCTGGGTAAGAAAGCTGCAGGGTCAGGACGTATTGGTTGAAGGAATTCGGGCGCCGATTGTCGGGCGAATATGCATGGATCAGTGCATGATTAAGTTGCCTTATTATGTTCCTCCGGGGACAACATGTACGTTAATCGGCCGGCAAAAAGAAGAGTTTATTTCTGTAAATGAAGTAGCTCAAAAGCTTGAAACGATAAATTATGAAATCCCTTGCATGATTTCAGCCAGAGTTCCGAGAATTTACAAATGGAACGGAGAAAAGACCGAAATAAGTAATTCTCTTTTAAAATAATAAGAACTATTTGATGAATCTTTTTGCTTTTTAAAACAAATTTAAGGAAGTTTCATGCATAAAAGGGCAAAATTTTGGACGATAATACAGAAGAATTTCCAAATTGTCTTTGCATTAAGGCTGATAAATGATATTATTAAAACTGTTAGAGATAAAACGGGAAATACTATCAGCATCCCCAATGATGGATTATTGAACCAATCGCGCTCATAATTGCCACGTCCTCGAAAAGGTGTCGCTTTTCTTCGTGCGATGGTCGTTGCCGAAGCTTTCTTTGTCCAGTGGCATTCGCCCGACAAGGATGTTCTGTCCGCCGTCGGGTTCTTAGCGTTCGTTTCTCTAAACTAGAGAGACAGGGAACGGTTAGAACGGAATAAAAATAGGTGTGTAGTGATGGTGGAGGTGCATGTTTGTGTCTGAGTCCAGCGCAACAACGGAGATCTTGGTAAAATTACCGCAACATCTTTTAACCGAATTAGATTGTTTCGTAAAACAAGAAAATGTAAATCGAAGCGAACTTATTTATCAAGCAACAAAAGCGTATTTGCGCGAACGGAAAAAGAGACAAATTCGTGAATCAATGAGGCGTGGCTATATGGAAATGGCCAAAATTAATCTGACGATTGCATCAGAAGCATTCCAAGCAGAATATGAGGCAGAACACACAGTTGAACGTCTAGTTAGCGGGGGATAAACCTTTGATTGTCAAACGTGGTGACGTTTATTTTGCAGACCTATCCCCAGTTGTTGGGTCAGAACAAGGCGGAACCCGTCCTGTACTAGTCATCCAAAACGACATCGGGAATCGGTTTAGTCCCACAGTTATCGTAGCAGCGATCACAGCCCAAATCCAAAAAGCGAAGCTGCCCACACACGTTGAAATTGATGCGAAACGTTACGGTTTTGAACGAGACTCGGTCATCCTGTTGGAACAAATACGTACAATTGATAAACAGCGATTGACCGATAAGATTACTCATCTCGATGACGAAATGATGGAAAAAGTGGATGAAGCCCTGCAAATCAGTTTAGGTCTCATAGAGTTCTAGCCGAAGCACGATCTTTATAAAGGAAAACCGCAAGCGCCTTGGTTAGGTCTGACGGGCATAAGCTGACCGGCGATGAGGCGGCTCTTTTAGCCATTACAGCTGGGCAGCTTATGACGCTGAGTTGCCCAGGCCCTGGAGTTAGACAACATAAAAAAGTGTTGTAATAAATGCTGGACAAAGGCGATTATCATGATTGAAACTGCCGTTACTATTGATGTTAGTAGACGGTGAGTTTCCTTTACATAACACCACTACAATTTCATATTCATACAGCCGTGATTCTGCAAAGGCAAGCTGGAAAGGGGCTTGTCTTTTTTTATTATGAAATTTTATCATTTTTCCGAAAGAAGTCTCCCGCTTATAAACGTGAAGGTGCGATAGCGCCAGTGAAAGTGGGAGATGAATTTCGGTAAGGTGCAGCCTAAAGATATTTCCATTTTTTATATTGTGATATAATCAGTCTTAAATAAATGAAACTAGATACTAATCATCATTCAGTGTACTTGTTGTATCATCATCTTGTTTTGGTCGTGAAATATCGTTACAGGCCTTGCAGATATTATTGAGATAAACAGCAAGATTGAGGGTGGAGTGTTATGAATCAGCCGTTTGACTATATTGAAATGAAAATCCCGGCCAGGCCGGAATACGTTGGAGTCATACGATTGACTCTTTCTGGTATTGCTAGCCGAATGGGGTTTTCTTATGACGATATTGAGGATTTAAAAATCGCCGCTAGTGAAGCCTGTACAAATGCAGTCCAGCATGCCTATAAACAAACGGGTAAAGGCGAAGTCGTACTTGGTTTCGGCATGTATAAGGATCGCTTGGAAGTCATGGTTGCAGACAGTGGACAGAGCTTTGATTTCCATTCCAATCGAGAAAGTCTTGGACCATATAATGAAAATGATTCCGTTGAATTCCTGCGAGAAGGAGGATTGGGACTTTACCTTATTGAAACACTGATGGATGAGGTAAGAATCCATCACAAAGAGGGTGTTACGGTATTTATGACTAAATACCTTGAAAGAGAGCAGGTGGAGAGGGATGCAGAAACAATCTCAACCTAATCTAATATCGAATCAGGAAATCAACGAATTGATTAATGCATATCAAGAGCATCAGGATGAAGAAGCTCTAAATAAGCTTGTGATTCATTACCAAAACCTTGTTGCAACGATTGCCCGCAAATATTCAATAGGCGGGTCATATCATGAAGATATCGTTCAAGTCGGCATGATTGGGTTGTTGTGCGCGATCCGCCGGTATGACAAATCATTTGGCAAAAGCTTTGAAGCGTTTGCAGTTCCAACTATATTCGGCGAGATTAAACGCTTTTTGCGGGATAAAACGTGGAGTGTTCATGTTCCGCGGCGGATTAAAGAGCTTGGGCCAAAAATAAAAACAAAAGTGGAAGAATTGACAATAAAACTGCATCGCTCACCTAAAGTGAAAGAAATTGCAGAAGCCTTGGATGTTTCTGAGGAAGAAGTATTAGAAGCAATGGAAATCGGAAAAAGTTATCAGGCTCTATCTGTCTACCATTCCATTGAAGCTGACTCGGATGGCGGAACCGTTACACTGCTGGATTTCGTAGGTACGGTTGATGAGGGATATGAAAAGATTAACCAAAAACTAGTTTTAGAAAAGGTTCTTCCTGTCTTAACAGACCGGGAAAAGAAAATTATCCAATATACCTTTTTGGAGAATATGAGCCAAAAGGCTGCTGGAGTTAAATTAGGAATCTCACAAATGCATGTATCCCGCTTGCAGAGAAGGGCTATTAAGAAGCTTCAGGAAGCTGTACATACTGATATAAACAACACGGAGTATCTTTCATGATTTATAATATTAAAGAAAAAATTGAGCTTATTTCCTCTTTTCTCCTTCCGGCAACCTGACTTATCCTCCTCTGGTAACAGGTTATCTTTCCGGGAGGCCTCAAGTTTTCCAGACTCAGCGTTTTTTTATGAGCCAAACTCAAAATTCCTCGTTTTTTCAGATGGCCTGAATCTTCAGGGAACAAAAACTTTGCTAAATGGCTATCTTCCCGTTGAATCTATTGCAAATGAAATATTAACAAAACATGTGACGACAAATGATGACACTACTTTCATCGTCGGAAGAGGCTGTCTCAATGGCCTAAGGGTCAGATCCTTATGAGACAGCCTCTTCTTGTTGTTTGTATTGTTTCGTGCAATATAAAACATTTGTTAAAATGAATGGTAAGAACTAACTGATGAAATAGGGAGGATATATTTTTGGAACAGACGATCATTAATCAGGAGCAATTAATAAAACTTATCGCTTCCGAGCAATCTTTATCTTTAAAACAAGTTCGAAATGTCATTTCGTTAATTAATGAAGGAAATACCGTTCCGTTCATTGCCCGCTATCGGAAAGAACAAACAGGTGCGCTTGATGAGGTGCAGCTGCGAAATATTATTGAAAGATGGCAATATCTTCAAAACCTTGAACATCGAAAAGAAGAAGTGATTCGATTAATTGCCGAACAAGGCAAACTAACCGACGAACTTCAGAGCCAAATCGAAAAAGCGATTAAGCTTCAAGAAGTTGAAGACCTTTATCGCCCTTATAAACAAAAACGAAGGACAAAAGCAACAATTGCGAAGGAAAAAGGACTTGAACCTTTAGCTGAATGGCTTCTGACTTTTCCAAAAACAGGATCTGTCGAAGAAAAAGCGAGAGAATTTTTATCAGGGGAAAAAGAAGTGAACAGCATCGAAGACGCACTTGCTGGAGCTAAGGATATTATTGCTGAATGGGTATCAGATGATCCGGAAAGCAGAAAATGGATCCGCGGAGAAACAGCAAAATCCGGAACAATTGTATCCGAGGTAAAAGAAGCTGAAAAAGACGAGAAAAAAGTGTACGAAATGTATTATGAATATGAAGAACCTATCGCAAAAATCGTTCCTCACCGCATCCTTGCCTTGAATCGCGGCGAGAAAGAAGAGGTACTTCGCGTCAATATCAAGCCAGACATTCAGAAGATCCTTCAATTTTTACATAATAAATGGATTAAAGATCAGCAATCTATTACCGCATCACTTGTGGAAGTCGCGGTAGAAGACGGGTACAAACGCCTTATTCAGCCGTCAATCGAACGGGAAATCCGAAACGAGCTGACGGAAAAAGCCGAAGAGCGTGCCATTCATATTTTCTCAGAAAATTTACGCAACCTATTGCTGCAGCCTCCTTTAAAAGGAAAAATTGTGCTGGGTGTAGACCCCGCTTACCGAACAGGTTGCAAACTTGCTGCAGTGGATGAGACAGGGAAAGTTTTGCATATCGACGTAATCTATCCTCATCCGCCTGTATCGAAAACAAAAGAAGCGCGGGAAATATTTAAAAAAATTCTTAAAAACTTCAAGATTGAGGTGGTTGCCATTGGAAATGGAACCGCGTCAAGAGAAACAGAACAATTTGTTGCAGAAACTTTAAAAGAAGTAAATGAAGAGATTTTTTATTTAATTGTCAATGAAGCAGGCGCCAGTGTTTATTCAGCATCAGATCTTGCAAGAGAGGAATTTCCCGATTTGCAGGTAGAAGAGCGCAGTGCTGTTTCGATCGCACGGAGATTGCAAGATCCTTTGGCGGAACTTGTTAAGATTGATCCTAAGTCGGTTGGTGTTGGACAATATCAGCACGATGTTTCGCAAAAAAAGCTTTCTGAATCGTTAACTTTTGTTGTCGAAACTGCCGTTAACCAGGTAGGTGTTAATGTAAATACTGCGTCACCGTCCCTCCTGCAATATGTCTCTGGCTTGTCTAAATCAGTCGCAAACAATATAGTTAAACAGCGGGAAGAGCAAGGGAAATTTACAACAAGAGCACAGCTTAAAAAAATCCCTAGACTTGGTGCGAAAACTTATGAACAAGCGATAGGGTTTTTGCGCATAATCGATGGAGATGAGCCGCTTGATCGGACAGGCATCCATCCTGAAAATTACCCCGAAGTCAAAAAACTGCTTGAAAATCTGGGCTTTAACACTGTAGATATAGGAACAGAAGAATTAAAGAATGCCCTGTCAGGATTGGATTTGAAAGAAACAGCTGCTCAATTGGATATCGGGGAATTAACTTTGAAAGACATTATAGATGCCCTAATCCGCCCCGGAAGAGATCCGCGGGACGAGCTTCCAAAACCGCTTTTAAGGAAGGATATCCTAAAACTTGAAGATTTAAAGCCGGGAATGGAGCTTCAAGGTACTGTCAGAAATGTAGTGGATTTTGGTGCATTTGTTGATATCGGGGTAAAACAGGATGGGCTTGTTCATATATCAAAGCTAAGCAGGCAATTTGTTAAACATCCTTTAGATATCGTTTCAGTCGGCGATGTCGTGACTGTATGGGTGGATAACGTGGACGCAATTAAAGGAAGGATTGCGTTAACGATGTTGGCGCCATCTGAAAATAACGATCAATAATGAGTGAAGAGGGAGGCTGTCTCATAAGGGTCTGACCCCATGTGTAATATAAATATATAGCACATTTATCCAATAATATGTCCTATATATTGTGTCATGGGGTCTGACCCTTAGGGTTTTGAGACAGCCTCTTTTTTCTGTAAAAAAACCAACATTGGTTTAAAATCTTTATTTGATATCGATCCTTTTCGTAGAAAGCTTTCTTCATTTGGTTTTGAAACCAGGTTGGCATACTAAAACCTCCTGAAAAGTAATCCTCTAAATAGGTATTTATAATGTATGCTATCATAGGTTGTCATGTTTACAGAAAGAGGAGAAGAAAAGACATGAAAGAATCAGAATTGCAAAAACTTGTTGAAGAATTATCTCTTGCCTATTTCAATAAGCCATTTCGCCACCGTGCATTGTTCAACTCAAGGCTTCGGACAACAGGAGGGAGATATTTGTTCCATTCCCATAACATTGAAATCAATAAAAAATATTATGAACAATTTGGCGAAAAGGAACTAGTAGGCATAATAAAACACGAACTTTGCCATTATCATTTGCATCTTGAGGGAAAAGGATACCGCCATCGTGACCGGGATTTTCGAATCCTGCTAAAAGAAGTGGATGGTCCTCGTTTTTGCAGTCCTCTTCCTGAGTATAGAAAAAGAAGAAAATCGGGAAAAATAATTATCTATTCTTGCAAAAGCTGCAATCAGGTTTATAAGCGGAGAAGATCTATTGATACATCAAGATATGTATGCGGAAAATGCAGAGGGAAATTGAAAAAATTAAAGGAGTTGACGGCAGAGTAAAACAATGATAAATTATTGAATCGTGACCGGTTTGAAAGTGCGTTTTTCAATTGAAAATCATCTTGACATTCCAAGGTACACGTCTCTATAATATAAAGAGTCGATAAGATGGTGATTATTTCACAATAGTTCAGCGGTTTAGCAACAAGCAAAGCTTCAATAAGTAAGCTGCGAATTTTTACCCATCGAACCGAAGCTTGATTAGCTTGCTTAGATATGGACATTCGGCCAAAGCCAGACAAAATTTTGGGAGAAATACTAACTATTCCGCAGTAGCTCAGTGGTAGAGCATTCGGCTGTTAACCGAACGGTCGCAGGTTCGAATCCTGCCTGCGGAGCCATATGGGGAAGTACTCAAGTGGCTGAAGAGGCGCCCCTGCTAAGGGTGTAGGTCGTGCAAGCGGCGCGAGGGTTCAAATCCCTCCTTCTCCGCCAGAAATATTTCAATATGGCCCGTTGGTCAAGTGGTTAAGACACCGCCCTTTCACGGCGGTAACACGGGTTCGAATCCCGTACGGGTCATCATAAGAACTAAAGCGCCTTGCCACTTGTTGATTATTGGGCAAGGCGCATATGGTTTATTATCTTTTGAGTCGGGTCCCGTAGTGTAGCGGTTAACATGCCTGCCTGTCACGCAGGAGATCGCGGGTTCGATTCCCGTCGGGACCGCCAGTATTTACTTGTTGTATTTTTTCTTTTCTTGTTATAAAATATTCTAGTTGTTTTCATTTTGGGCTATAGCCAAGCGGTAAGGCAACGGACTTTGACTCCGTGATGCGCTGGTTCGAATCCAGCTAGCCCAGTTAGTTAAAGAGCCATTAGCTCAGCCGGTAGAGCACGACCGAGAGGCTGCTTGAATCGGCATCAGCGTACCGATCGAGCCGCTGCTTGAATAAGCTTGCCGAGATCGGGACGTCGTTGAACTTAACGATGAGTTGCTTCTTAGAAGTAGCATCGAAGAAAAACATGGAGTGTAATAGAAACAAGAGCCATTAGCTCAGCCGGTAGAGCATCTGACTTTTAATCAGAGGGTCGGAGGTTCGAATCCTCCATGGCTCACCATGAAAATTTAGCGGGTGTGGCGGAATTGGCAGACGCACCAGACTTAGGATCTGGCGCCGCAAGGCGTGGGGGTTCGACTCCCTTCACCCGCACCATTAATTACTAGTTGAAAATCGAAGTGATTTATGGTAGTATAAATTTCGTCGTTTTAATAAGCGGTCGTGGCGGAATGGCAGACGCGCTAGGTTGAGGGCCTAGTGGGGGCAACCCCGTGGAGGTTCAAGTCCTCTCGGCCGCACCAAAAAAGTTGTTGACAACAACTTAAAGTCATGATATTATAATAAAGTTGCTTTTGAAAAGCGCCCGTAGCTCAATTGGATAGAGCGTCTGACTACGGATCAGAAGGTTATGGGTTCGACTCCTGTCGGGCGCGCCATTAATATTCAACGGGAAGTAGCTCAGCTTGGTAGAGCACATGGTTTGGGACCATGGGGTCGCAGGTTCGAATCCTGTCTTCCCGACCATTCGAGAACATAATAGAAAATGCGGGTGTAGTTTAGTGGTAAAACCACAGCCTTCCAAGCTGTTGTCGTGGGTTCGATTCCCATCACCCGCTCCAAAAACTGTTCCTTGAAAACTGAACAAACAAAAGCGTCAACGTTAATTCTAATATTTTTGAGCTTATCTTACTCTTTTTTGGAGAGTTTGATCCTGGCTCAGGACGAACGCTGGCGGCGTGCCTAATACATGCAAGTCGAGCGGACTGATGGAAGCTTGCTTCCTGAAGTCAGCGGCGGACGGGTGAGTAACACGTGGGCAACCTGCCTGCAAGACCGGGATAACTTCGGGAAACCGGAGCTAATACCGGATAATCCTCTTTCCCGCATGGGAAAGAGCTGAAAGATGGCTTCGGCTATCACTTGCAGATGGGCCCGCGGCGCATTAGCTGGTTGGTGAGGTAACGGCTCACCAAGGCGACGATGCGTAGCCGACCTGAGAGGGTGATCGGCCACACTGGGACTGAGACACGGCCCAGACTCCTACGGGAGGCAGCAGTAGGGAATCTTCCGCAATGGACGAAAGTCTGACGGAGCAACGCCGCGTGAGCGAAGAAGGCCTTCGGGTCGTAAAGCTCTGTTGTCAGGGAAGAACAAGTACCGTTCGAATAGGGCGGTGCCTTGACGGTACCTGACCAGAAAGCCACGGCTAACTACGTGCCAGCAGCCGCGGTAATACGTAGGTGGCAAGCGTTGTCCGGAATTATTGGGCGTAAAGCGCGCGCAGGCGGTTCCTTAAGTCTGATGTGAAAGCCCACGGCTCAACCGTGGAGGGTCATTGGAAACTGGGGAACTTGAGTGCAGAAGAGGAGAGCGGAATTCCACGTGTAGCGGTGAAATGCGTAGAGATGTGGAGGAACACCAGTGGCGAAGGCGGCTCTCTGGTCTGTAACTGACGCTGAGGCGCGAAAGCGTGGGGAGCAAACAGGATTAGATACCCTGGTAGTCCACGCCGTAAACGATGAGTGCTAAGTGTTAGAGGGTTTCCGCCCTTTAGTGCTGCAGCTAACGCATTAAGCACTCCGCCTGGGGAGTACGGCCGCAAGGCTGAAACTCAAAGGAATTGACGGGGGCCCGCACAAGCGGTGGAGCATGTGGTTTAATTCGAAGCAACGCGAAGAACCTTACCAGGTCTTGACATCCTCTGACAATCCTGGAGACAGGACGTTCCCCTTCGGGGGACAGAGTGACAGGTGGTGCATGGTTGTCGTCAGCTCGTGTCGTGAGATGTTGGGTTAAGTCCCGCAACGAGCGCAACCCTTGACCTTAGTTGCCAGCATTCAGTTGGGCACTCTAAGGTGACTGCCGGTGACAAACCGGAGGAAGGTGGGGATGACGTCAAATCATCATGCCCCTTATGACCTGGGCTACACACGTGCTACAATGGATGGTACAAAGGGCTGCTAAGCCGCGAGGCCTGAGCCAATCCCAAAAAACCATTCTCAGTTCGGATTGCAGGCTGCAACTCGCCTGCATGAAGCCGGAATCGCTAGTAATCGCGGATCAGCATGCCGCGGTGAATACGTTCCCGGGCCTTGTACACACCGCCCGTCACACCACGAGAGTTTGTAACACCCGAAGTCGGTGAGGTAACCTTTAAGGAGCCAGCCGCCTAAGGTGGGACAGATGATTGGGGTGAAGTCGTAACAAGGTAGCCGTATCGGAAGGTGCGGCTGGATCACCTCCTTTCTAAGGATTTTAAACATGAAGTTGATCGCTTTTGTTTGTTTAGTTTTGAGGGAGCAATTCCTCAGAACTTCGTTCTTTGAAAACTAGATAATCGTATTGAAGAAGGCAAAAGAAGAACCGAGTATCGCCATTTTAGGTTTCAAACCTTTTAGGTTAAGTTAGAAAGGGCGCACGGTGGATGCCTTGGCACTAGGAGCCGATGAAGGACGGGACTAACACCGATATGCTTCGGGGAGCTGTAAGTAAGCATTGATCCGGAGATTTCCGAATGGGGAAACCCCCTATCCGTAATGGGATAGGATCCTAACCTGAATCCATAGGGTTAGGAGGGCAGACCCGGGGAACTGAAACATCTAAGTACCCGGAGGAAGAGAAAGCAAACGCGATTCCCTGAGTAGCGGCGAGCGAAACGGGAACAGCCCAAACCAAGAGGCTTGCCTCTTGGGGTTGTAGGACACTCTGTATGGAGTTACAAAGGAACGGAGTAGACGAAGAGGTCTGGAAAGGCCCGTCAGAGAAGGTAACAACCCTGTAGTTGAAACTTCGTTCCCTCCTCGAGTGGATCCTGAGTACGGCGGGACACGTGAAATCCCGTCGGAAGCAGGGAGGACCATCTCCCAAGGCTAAATACTCCCTAGTGACCGATAGTGAACCAGTACCGTGAGGGAAAGGTGAAAAGCACCCCGGGAGGGGAGTGAAAGAGAACCTGAAACCGTGTGCCTACAAGTAGTCAGAGCCCGTTAATGGGTGATGGCGTGCCTTTTGTAGAATGAACCGGCGAGTTACGGTCGCATGCGAGGTTAAGTTGAAAAGACGGAGCCGCAGCGAAAGCGAGTCTGAACAGGGCGAATGAGTATGCGGCCGTAGACCCGAAACCAGGTGATCTACCCATGTCCAGGGTGAAGTCCAGGTAACACTGGATGGAGGCCCGAACCCACGCACGTTGAAAAGTGCGGGGATGAGGTGTGGGTAGCGGAGAAATTCCAATCGAACTTGGAGATAGCTGGTTCTCTCCGAAATAGCTTTAGGGCTAGCCTCAAGTGCAAGAGTCTTGGAGGTAGAGCACTGTTTGGACTAGGGGCCCTCATCGGGTTACCGAATTCAGACAAACTCCGAATGCCAAAGACTTATCCTTGGGAGTCAGACTGCGAGTGATAAGATCCGCAGTCAAAAGGGAAACAGCCCAGACCGCCAGCTAAGGTCCCAAAGTATACGTTAAGTGGAAAAGGATGTGGAGTTGCTTAGACAACCAGGATGTTGGCTTAGAAGCAGCCACCATTTAAAGAGTGCGTAATAGCTCACTGGTCGAGTGACTCTGCGCCGAAAATGTACCGGGGCTAAACGTATCACCGAAGCTGTGGGTGGACACCGTCGGTGTCCGCGGTAGGAGAGCGTTCTAAGGGCGTTGAAGCCAGACCGGAAGGACTGGTGGAGCGCTTAGAAGTGAGAATGCCGGTATGAGTAGCGAAAGATGGGTGAGAATCCCATCCACCGAATGCCTAAGGTTTCCTGAGGAAGGCTCGTCCGCTCAGGGTTAGTCGGGACCTAAGCCGAGGCCGAAAGGCGTAGGCGATGGACAACAGGTTGATATTCCTGTACCACCTCTTTTCCGTTTGAGCGATGGGGGGACGCAGGAGGATAGGGCAAGCGCGCTGCTGGATTAGCGCGTCCAAGCAGTTAGGCCGCTGACGAGGCAAATCCCGTCAGCATCAGGCGGAGCTGTGACGGCGAGGGAAATATAGTACCGAAGTTCCTGATTCCACACTGCCAAGAAAAGCCTCTAGCGATGGAAAAGGTGCCCGTACCGCAAACCGACACAGGTAGGCGAGGAGAGAATCCTAAGGTGAGCGAGAGAACTCTCGTTAAGGAACTCGGCAAAATGACCCCGTAACTTCGGGAGAAGGGGTGCTTTTCTGGGTGCATAGCCCGGAAAAGCCGCAGTGAATAGGCCCAGGCGACTGTTTAGCAAAAACACAGGTCTCTGCGAAGCCGCAAGGCGAAGTATAGGGGCTGACGCCTGCCCGGTGCTGGAAGGTTAAGAGGAGGGGTTAGCTTACGCGAAGCTCTGAATCGAAGCCCCAGTAAACGGCGGCCGTAACTATAACGGTCCTAAGGTAGCGAAATTCCTTGTCGGGTAAGTTCCGACCCGCACGAAAGGCGTAACGATCTGGGCACTGTCTCAACGAGAGACTCGGTGAAATTATAGTACCTGTGAAGATGCAGGTTACCCGCGACAGGACGGAAAGACCCCGTGGAGCTTTACTGCAGCCTGATATTGAATTTTGGTACAGCTTGTACAGGATAGGTAGGAGCCTGAGAAGCCGGAGCGCCAGCTTCGGTGGAGGCGCCGGTGGGATACTACCCTGGCTGTATTGAAATTCTAACCCGCGCCCCTGATCGGGGCGGGAGACAGTGTCAGGCGGGCAGTTTGACTGGGGCGGTCGCCTCCTAAAAAGTAACGGAGGCGCCCAAAGGTTCCCTCAGAATGGTTGGAAATCATTCGCAGAGTGTAAAGGCATAAGGGAGCTTGACTGCGAGACCTACAAGTCGAGCAGGGACGAAAGTCGGGCTTAGTGATCCGGTGGTTCCGCATGGAAGGGCCATCGCTCAACGGATAAAAGCTACCCCGGGGATAACAGGCTTATCTCCCCCAAGAGTCCACATCGACGGGGAGGTTTGGCACCTCGATGTCGGCTCATCGCATCCTGGGGCTGTAGTCGGTCCCAAGGGTTGGGCTGTTCGCCCATTAAAGCGGTACGCGAGCTGGGTTCAGAACGTCGTGAGACAGTTCGGTCCCTATCCGTCGCGGGCGCAGGAAATTTGAGAGGAGCTGTCCTTAGTACGAGAGGACCGGGATGGACGCACCGCTGGTGTACCAGTTGTCTTGCCAAAGGCATCGCTGGGTAGCTATGTGCGGAAGGGATAAGTGCTGAAAGCATCTAAGCATGAAGCCCCCCTCGAGATGAGATTTCCCATAGCGTCAAGCTAGTAAGATCCCTGAAAGATGATCAGGTTGATAGGTCTGAGGTGGAAGCGTGGCGACACGTGGAGCTGACAGATACTAATCGATCGAGGACTTAACCTAGTCATATGATGGTGAACTTCGTTCTTCTTACTTCTTCGATCATTATCTAGTTTTGAGAGAATGAATTCTCAAGGAAATAAGTCTGGTGACGATGGCGAGAAGGCCACACCCGTTCCCATACCGAACACGGAAGTTAAGCTTCTCAGCGCCGATGGTAGTTGGGGCATTGCCCCTGCAAGAGTAGGACGTTGCCAGGCTTTTGAATTTATCGACGCGGGGTGGAGCAACGAGCGTTACTTCACCGAAAAAACAGCGAGTTGTACCGACCGAGCGGCTTCTTGGTTTAGCTTACTGAGGTCGGGACAGTCTGAAAGCTAAAAAAGGCGCATAGAAAAATTAAATATATTAATATCGACGCGGGGTGGAGCAGTCCGGTAGCTCGTCGGGCTCATAACCCGAAGGCCGCAGGTTCAAATCCTGCCCCCGCAATAATCCATATTCTTGAATACATAAGCAAGGTCCCGTAGTGTAGCGGTTAACATGCCTGCCTGTCACGCAGGAGATCGCGGGTTCGATTCCCGTCGGGACCGCCAGTTTTATAGGATGTTCGAAAAACTGAACGAAAAGATATTTCTTTTTTAAAAGAAAATATAAAATTCTGGATCTGAGGCTGTCTCAAATGCCAAAGGGTCAGACCCCATAACACAATATATAGGACATAATGTTGGATAAATGTGCTATATATTGATAAATGCACATGGGGTCAGACCCTTATGAGACAGCCTCTTTTTGGTTTAAGGAAATAAACATTAAAAAAATCTTTATGGAATGCTTATTGAATTGTTAAGCTGTTATAAAAGCTTTTCGAAAAAAATTAATATCCCTCACATCTCTTAAACGAATGTTCGCCCTATAAAGTGAGCAAAGGGAACGATAGGAAACAAGACAAGTGCAACAAAAAAACTAATAGTAACAGTCCGCCAATTGATCAATTTGGCTTTAAATAACCTATAGTACAAATATAGTGAATAAGGCAGAGAAACAAAAACCGCAGTTACAACACCTGGCGTGTATCCGCGAAAGGCAATGCACTGCCCCAGATGGGTAAAAACATTAATAAACAACATAGTTAATAGTGCTGTGAAAAATATCAACCATACCCCTGAACATAGAGATCGAAGCAACATAAATGTTGCAAAAAAAAGTATGATAAACTCAACAAAAACTGCAATTGCAATTTGAGGGGTTGTCAAATGAACGGATTCAATTACGAACTGAAGCCTTTTTGGTACAACAGAGTAGAGATAGGCAATATTACTATCCACCCATTTTTCCATAGTTATGATTTCTTCAGAATCATGAATCAAAAACGTGATAGGAAAGAGCAAGATAACGGTTTTTAGTTCCAATTTATTATTTAACTTTTCCAACATGTCGCTCCACCTCAATAAGCTCTTTTTTGCGTTCTCGATATTGGATTTTAGATTCACCTATTTTTTCTTTTCTTTGAAGTTGATTCACATGTTTTAACTTCTCACTTAATTCAGCCATACGTAAATCATAAATCTTTTTAATAATATAATCATTATAAAACACAAAAATCACCTCGGATTTATTTTTTTCCTTATATAAGGGAGTTGTATGGGTTTTCGGTAAATATGAAATTTACAAAATTACGAGATTAAGGATTGCGCATGACACAAGTTTCTTAATATTATGAACATAAGCCAGATCAGATTGGTTTTAAAAAATTTTTCATAATAACCCTCTAAACACTGTAGTATTCAAGATTGAACTTTATATATAGATTAACAATCTGTACTTTATATTGCTGTTCATTAATTGCGATTTCTTTAATAGCAATATTTTAACGACAGTCAAAACAAAGCACTAGTTAGAATGGGGTCTTTTCGTATGAGGTATCTTAATTTAAAGTTAGAAAACAGTAAGTTTATGATGATTCATCTTAAACCAAACTCATCTGATCCTTTAGAGCATAGTCATGGGAACGACTTTCAAATGAGTATTCCTTTATTTGGGTCTACATTTATTGAAATAAATAACAAAACCGTCATTTTAGAAAAACAACATCGCTTTATAACTGCCCCAGGAGAAAAACATATTCATTTTACCGATAAAGATGAGGGGAAAGTTCTTTTAATTAATATAAAAAAGGAATTTTTGGAGAAAGTCTATTTTGAACGTCTAGCCGGTCAATCAAACGAAATTTCATTTTCTTCTATCAATGTGGGTTCATCTGAATTATTTATAAAAATTGCTGAAACTGCAGTCAGACAAAATCTTTTTGGCAATACAAATAAAATTGAAATCCAACAACTAGAATGGGAATTAGCAAATTTAGTATTTTCTCAACATGAAGGCCCTCATAATGAGCTTTGGAGGAAAGAGGTTACGTTGCCGAATCATCCGTTGTTAAAAAGAGTAGTGGACTTCATTCATGAGCAATATAATAGTGAAATTACATTGGATCAACTTTCTGAGGAATCTGGAATCAGTAGATTTTACTTCCTTCGTTTGTTTAAAGAAGTAACAGGCTTTACTCCAAGCCAATATATAACAAAAGTAAGGTTGGATCATTCAGTAAACCTTTTGAAGCATACTAAAAAAGACATCACGATGATTGCCTATGAAGTTGGTTTCGGCAGTTTAGGGAGCTTTGAGAGAGCGTTTAAAAAACGATTTGGGATAAATGCAAGTGAATTTAGAAAAAAAATAAATCATTAGAATACGGCAGTTTTATTCATAACATTTCTTTTTGAGATACGGAAAAGATTAATATTGAGGGGTACATCTGAATAATTTTGCAAGTATGAAATGTTATAAACGGTATGAACATTTTTGCTCATCTCCATAAAATCATGTAAACTACATATAGAGTGAGCTCCTTAGGTTGATTCCTAAGGTTTTTTTATATAAAAATTAATAGTTTTAAACAATCATGTAAACAATTTGAGAAAAGGTAGCAAAGGTGATTGCCCAATGAAGCAATATGAATACCTCTCCGGAGGACCAAGTGAAACGCTGGAGTTTTCCAAGCGGCTTTCAAAGTTTTTAAAACCAGGTGATGTTCTTGCTCTTGAAGGAGACTTAGGAGCCGGAAAAACAACTTTTACAAAAGGGCTGGCAGAAGGGCTGGGTATTAAGAAAAATGTAAATAGCCCAACATTCACGATTATTAAAGAATACAACGGAAGGCTGCCTCTTTATCATATGGATGTATACCGGGTCGAAGACGCTTATGAAGACTTAGGCTTTGATGAGTATTTTGATGGAGATGGAATAACCGTTGTTGAGTGGGCTCATCTTATCGAAGAGCAGCTTCCATCTGAAATATTAACGATTTCGATTTACAGGAAAGATGATGAAAAAAGGCGTATTGTTTTACAGCCAAAAGGGAAGCGTTACGAGGAATTGTGTAAGGAGATTTTTTCATGAATGTATTAGCTATTGATACATCTAATTATCCTTTAGGGATTGCCATAATCAATGAAGAGAAAGTAACGGGCGAATATATTACGAATGTTAAGAAAAACCATTCGATTAGAGTAATGCCGGCAATTGAAGCTTTACTAAAGGAATGTGATATTACTCCCGCAGACTTGACAAAAGTTGTTGTTGCAAAAGGTCCAGGGTCTTATACGGGAGTTCGAATCGGAGTGACGATTGCCAAAACCCTTGCATGGACATTAAATATTCCGCTTGTTGGAGTTTCAAGCCTGGCGGTGATTGCTTCAGGTGCAGGCAGATATTTTAATGGGTATGTATCTCCACTTTTTGATGCGAGAAGAGGACAAATCTATACCGGGTTGTACCAATATCAGAATGGGAAGCTGGTTACCGTTAAAAAAGACGGGATCATCTTAACTGATGATTGGGTAAATCAATTAAGGGAACTTGATAAACCGATTCTCTTTGCAGGGAATGATCTGCCTCTCCATCTGGATTCAATTAAAGCAAATCTTGAAGAAAAGGCTGTATTTGCGGAAATAACGGAACATAATCCGCGGCCTTCCGAATTGGCTTTGATAGGAAAGGATCAGCCTGGGGAAGATATTCATTCTTTTGTACCGAATTATATCAGGCTGGCTGAAGCCGAGGCGAAATGGCTTGAATCGAAGAAAACGAATAACGGGTAATTGGATAGGAAGAAAATTGTATGAATGATTCTATAACTTTTCGATTTATGGAAGAAAAAGATATTGACCAGGTATTGGAGATTGAACATGCATCTTTTAGTCTCCCTTGGAGCAGGGAAGCTTTTTATAATGAGCTGAGGAAAAATCAGTTTGCTGTTTATATCGTGGTCGAAGATTATGAAAAAGTCGTCGGCTATTGCGGAGTGTGGGTTGTTGTTGATGAGGCTCACATTACTAATATTGCTGTCCTTCCGGAATATAGAGGGAAAAAGCTTGGAGAAGCTTTATTGCGAAAGGTAATGGAGCTTGCGAGGGAGCTTGGGGCAAAGACTATGACGCTTGAAGTAAGGGTAACGAATTATGTTGCGCAATCATTATACCGAAAGCTTGGTTTTCAAAATGGAGCAATACGAAAAAATTATTATACAGATAACCAGGAAGATGCATTAGTAATGTGGGTGAAATTAGATGAATAAACATCAATGGATTATGGGAATCGAAACGAGCTGTGATGAAACAGCGGTGGCAATAATTAAAAATGGCCGGGAGATTGCGGCTAATGTAGTCGCATCGCAAATTGACAGCCATAAGAGATTTGGCGGAGTGGTTCCTGAAATAGCTTCCCGCCACCATGTCGAACAAATAACCATCGTATTAGAAGAAGCGATGAAACAAGCAGGTATTTCATACAGAGATCTGGATGCGATTGCTGTTACGGAAGGGCCCGGCTTGGTTGGAGCACTTTTGATTGGAGTAAATGCTGCAAAAGCTATTTCTTTTGCCCATTCGATTCCGCTTGTTGGGGTGCACCATATTGCCGGCCATATTTATGCTAATCGGTTTGTAGCTGAAATGAAGTTCCCGCTTTTGTCCCTTGTTGTATCGGGCGGCCATACAGAACTTGTTTATATGAAAGAACACGGGCATTTTGAAGTAATCGGGGAAACGAGAGATGATGCTGCCGGCGAGGCATATGATAAAGTCGCAAGAACATTAAACTTGCCTTATCCAGGAGGGCCGCATATCGATCGGCTTGCACATCAAGGAGAGCCTAAAATCGAACTGCCGAGAGCCTGGCTTGAAGAAGACTCATATGATTTCAGTTTCAGCGGACTGAAATCAGCTGTTATCAACACGGTTCACAACGCGGAACAGCGCGGTGAAACGATTGCCCCGGAAGATTTGGCAGCCAGTTTTCAGGCAAGCGTGATTGATGTTCTTGTAACCAAAACAGTAAAAGCAGCACAAGTATATGATGTAAAACAAGTGCTATTGGCAGGCGGAGTAGCCGCAAACAAGGGCTTAAGGGCTGCTTTAGAGGAAGCATTTAAGAAATTGCCGGGTATCGAACTAATTATACCTCCGCTTTCTCTTTGCACGGATAATGCAGCCATGATCGCTGCGGCAGGAAGCGTGTTGTTTGAAAAAGGAAAACGGGCAGATTTGGCTTTAAATGCAAGTCCGGGCTTAGACATAACAATCCACAACTAACAAGGAAAACTCCTTTTAAACAGGGAGTTTTTTTGTGGATAATTTTAAAAAATTGTTAATTTTGTGGATAAAACAATCAAAAATTGTGGACATTGTGGAAAAATTGAAAAAAACTTTTAAAATAAGTAATCGTTTTGTGGATAAGATTTGAGAACAACTTTTTCGGAATTTTTGAGAAACATAAAACCAAAAAATAAAAAAGGGTCAAACCCCTCAAATATAACATAAGACAAAGGAATCAGACCCTTGCAGTCGGGATGACCGCGGCACTATTTTTCTATTCGGCCAGCTCTGCCCATTTCTCCAATAGGGCTTCAAGCTCTGACTTCGCTTTTTCATTTTGTAAATTGATTTCCATTACTTTTTCATGGTCTTCGTAAATTTCAGGTTCACAAAGAAGCTGGTCATTTTTTGCTATTTGTTCTTCCAGCGACTCTATCATGGCTTCAATCTCCTCGATCCGCCTTTTGCGCTGTCTTTCAAGCTTTTTGGCTTCTTTGTCTTGCTGATACGTGTTTTTTTCTTTTTTTATAGGATCGGCCGTGCCTGTTTCCTGTTGTTCAAGCGCACGAATTTCTTCTTTTTCCTGTTTCTTTTCTAAAAAATAATCATAATCGCCTAAGTACTCAACGGCTCCATTTGAACTGAGCTCCAGAACTTTCGTTGCAATCCGGTTAATGAAATACCTGTCATGGGATACAAATAGAATGGTTCCCGGATAGTCAATTAAAGCATTCTCAAGAATTTCTTTACTGTCCAAGTCCAGATGGTTAGTCGGCTCATCAAGAACAAGAAAGTTTGCTTTTTGCATCATTAATTTTGCCAGTGCGAGCCTTGCTTTTTCTCCTCCGCTCAAGGAAGAAACGGGCTTTAGTACATCGTCCCCGGAAAATAAGAAATTCCCGAGCACTGTACGGATCTCTTTTTCAGTTTTTAACGGATACTCATCCCATAATTCATTTAAAACGCGCTTATTTGATGTCAGCTCAGCTTGCTCCTGGTCATAGTACCCAATCGTTACATTTGAGCCATAATGAACTTCTCCTGAAAGAGCTGCAAGCTTTTTGACGATCGATTTTAATAAAGTAGATTTGCCGATTCCGTTTGGACCGACTAAAGCGATGCTTTCCCCGCGGGTTATCCGGAACGAGATGTTTTCTGATACCTTATTCCCTTTGTATCCTACGGCTAGCTCATGTACTTTGAGGACGTCATTTCCGCTTTGCCGTTCAATGTCAAAGAAAAAAGAAGCAGATTTTTCATCGCCGAGAGGCCGGTCCATGATCTCCATTTTTTCAAGTTGTTTACGCCGGCTTTGCGCACGTTTTGTTGTTGATGCCCGGGCCAGATTTCGCGCAATAAATTCCTGTAATTTCGCTATTTCTTCCTGTTGTTTTTCGTACTGCTTCATTTCGCGTTCAAAGTTTTCCGCTTTTTGCTGAAGGTATGAACTGTAATTGCCATGATATTTTTGGATTTGGTGGCGGGAAATTTCATAAACTTGTGTTACGACCTTATCTAAAAAGTAACGGTCATGGGAAACGATCAACACCGCTCCATCATAGTTCTGCAAATATTGCTCAAGCCACGTTAATGTTTCAATATCAAGGTGGTTAGTCGGCTCGTCCAAGATTAAAATATCCGGCTTTGTTAAGAGCAGCTTTCCGAGAGCAAGTCTTGTTTTCTGGCCTCCGCTCAGACTTGAAATCTTAGTGGAATAATCGTAGTCATGAAAATTTAGCCCGTGAAGGACAGAACGGATATCCGCTTCATATTGATAACCGCCTTGCTCTTTAAACTGAACTTGTAAAAGATCGTACTCTTTGAGAATACGTTCGTAGGCAGATGCATTTTCAAACACCGCCGGATCCGCCATATTTTCTTCTAATTTTCGCAGCTCTTTTTCCATTTTTTGAAGCGGTTCAAAAACAGTCATCATTTCATCCCAAATGGACAATTCGGATTCAAGACCGGTATTTTGTGCTAAATATCCGATTGAAACGTCTTTTGGTTTTATTATCTCGCCTGAATCGTACGACAGGTGCCCGGCAATGATTTTTAAAAGAGTAGACTTCCCCGCACCGTTTCTTCCGACAAGGGCAATTCTGTCATGGTTTTGAACTTCAAGCTTTATATTCGATAAAATAAGATCAGCACCATAGTATTTCGTTAATTGATTAACTTGTAATAAAATCATCTGTTCTCACCTCAGGTTACTATAAAACTAGTGTATCTTATTCATATTCTGTCGGCAACATGTGATTTTGTGAACAATGTTACAAAGTTATCACACAGAAATGTCAAAATAGTGTATGATTTGTTGTGAGGTGTTTTTTATGGCTGAGTTTACTCATTTTAACGAAGAAGGCAGAGCGAAAATGGTAGATGTAAGCAGTAAGCCGGAAACGGTGCGAACTGCATTAGCACATTCGAGTATTACAGTAAATAGAGAAATATATGAAAAAATTACAAATAACAAAATGAAAAAAGGGGATGTTCTGTCAGTTGCTCAAGTTGCTGCAATTATGGCAGCAAAAAAAACATGGGAAATCATTCCGATGTGCCATCCTATTCCTCTTACAGGAGTAGATATCTCATTTTTCTGGGAGAATGATCAAGAAAACTATACTCTAAATATTATAGCTTCGGTTAAGACAAAGGGGAGTACAGGAGTAGAGATGGAAGCCTTAACGGCTGCTTCCGTCTGTGCTCTAACGATTTACGATATGTGTAAAGCTGTCGACAAAAGCATGGTCATTGGGGAAACGTATTTGATTGAAAAAACAGGCGGAAAAAACGGAGATTATTTTAGAGAGAAAGGACGTAAATAAACAAAAAGGCGGTGAACGAAAGATGTCAAATGAAATGGTAAAAATTCCTCAAGCAACGGCCAAAAGGCTGCCTTTATATTATCGCTTTTTGAAAAACCTTCATTCTTCCGGAAAACAAAAGGTTTCATCTGCTGAACTGAGTGAAGCAGTAAAAGTGGATTCAGCAACAATCCGCAGGGATTTTTCTTATTTTGGTGCTTTAGGAAAAAAAGGTTACGGCTATAATGTGAACTATCTGCTGTCTTTTTTTCGCAAAGCGCTTGATCAGGATGAGCTGACAATGGTTGCTTTAGTCGGAGTCGGGAATTTAGGGACCGCATTCTTAAATTATAATATTCTTAAAAATAATAACACGAAAATTGAAATCGCATTTGACATTGATCAAAACAAAGTTGGAAAAATGATAGGGCAAGTACCTGTCTATCATATGGATGATCTTGAAAAAAAAATGATCGAAACGGATATACAGGTTGCCATCTTAACCGTTCCTGTACCGGAAGCACAATCGGTTACAGACCGCCTAGTTAATGCGAATGTAAAAGGAATTTTAAACTTTACACCGGCAAGATTAAATGTTCCGTCATCGGTCCGTGTCCATCATATCGATTTAGCAGTCGAATTACAGTCATTAGTTTATTTCTTAAAGCACTATCCGCCAGAAGAAGATTAACTAAGAAATTGTTCTTATAATAAAGCCGATGCAAGGTAAGGCTGTATCAAAAGCCTAAGGGTTTGACCCCAAAATGTTGGATAAATGTGCTATATATTGATAAATGCACATGAGGTCAGACCCTTAAGAAACAGCCTCGTAGTTGTGCCATTGTCTGGCTGCGATTTTATAATTTGTTTGCATTTTTAATCTTAAAATGAAAAGTAATCATTCTGATTCCTGATCCAATATCAAATGTTGCTAATAGCACAAGCAAGTAAGTAAAAAATCCCCAGCCGGTTTCATTCACATTTTGGATGGCAAAAAAGGTGAACAAAGTGCCCAGCATAATATAAAAGATGCCTGAAATCAAGGGAGACTGCCTCATCTAAAATCCTCCAATAAAACTTTGTATTTTTTCCGCTTCGCGCAGAATTCTTTCTATATCTTCCCTGTATACGGATTGAACTAATACGACGAATGTATTCATTGCTACATGGGCTATGATGGGAACGATAATCCGTTTGGTTTTAACATAAAGAAAAGCAAATGTAAAGCCCATTGCAGAATATAAAATGATATGCTCAGGTTCAGAATGGGCCAGAGCGAATATTAAAGAACTGATCAGTGCGGATAGAAAGAAGTTCAGCCTCTTATTAAGCGCTCCAAAAATAATTTTGCGAAAAACAATTTCCTCTAAAATCGGACCAATAACTGAACTTACTAAAATAACAAAGGGAAAAGACTCAATTATGCTAATAATTTGCTGAGTATTTTCCGAACCCATTTCAATTCCGATTAATCTTTCAATATTGGCTGCAATGTATTGGGAAAAAAGGGCCATGAAGACGCCACCCACAGACCAATAGATTGATGAAATTGCGGAGGCTGCATTCCTTTTATTTGAACCTGCTTTGATCTCTTTTCTTAATAGTAAAAAAACAATAATGAATGTAACAGTAAAACTGAAAACCAGCCAATAAGGGACAGCGAGCACTTGCATTTCTCTGATACTTTTGCCCAAGAAAGCTCCCAATAAAGTGATAAGCGGAATCCCAATCAGACTGGACAGCTGCATGGCAATATACGTTATTAATATAAACCAATATTCTTTTTTCAATAGTAATTAACTCCTTTTGTTAGAAAACTAATGGACTCTGTACCATTCTACTATTGACGGCGGGCTGTTTCAAATTCTACGTAATTAAAGGAATAATTTAGAATCATTGAAGCATAATTTCATATGCAGCAAAAATCAATGAAGAAAATCGGGATATAATTTCAAAAATTTTTTTCTTTAGGCTTGCAAAAGAGATTCGATTTAATTAATATAATAATTGTGTTAGCACTCAACGGGTGCGAGTGCTAATAATGACCATAATATATTTAAATTTGAGGAGGTTGTTTCACTTGTTAAAGCCATTAGGTGATCGCATTGTAATTGAGCTTGTCGAATCCGAAGAAAAAACTGCAAGCGGTATTGTTTTACCGGACACAGCAAAAGAAAAGCCTCAAGAAGGCAAAGTAGTAGCTGTCGGAACCGGACGCGTTCTTGACAGCGGCGAGCGTGTAGCTCTTGAGGTTTCTGTAGGCGATCGCATTATCTTCTCAAAATACGCTGGTACAGAAGTAAAGTATGATGGTAAGGAATATTTAATTTTGCGCGAAAACGACATCCTTGCTGTAGTAGAGTAAGAAAATTTAACCGTTCTAAACTTTTAGAGGCAAGACCAAACTACTCAGCTAGAACGTCATAACGATATGATAAAAATTAGGGGAGGTTTTTAAATAATGGCAAAAGAGATTAAATTCAGTGAAGATGCACGCCGTGCGATGCTTCGCGGTGTAGATGCTCTTGCAAATGCAGTAAAAGTAACTCTTGGACCAAAAGGACGCAACGTGGTTCTTGAGAAAAAATTCGGTTCTCCGTTAATTACAAATGACGGTGTTACTATCGCGAAAGAAATCGAATTAGAAGATCCTTTTGAAAACATGGGTGCTAAGCTTGTTGCAGAAGTAGCAAGCAAAACGAATGATGTAGCCGGTGACGGTACAACTACTGCTACTGTTCTTGCTCAAGCGATGATCCGTGAAGGGCTTAAAAACGTTACAGCCGGTGCGAACCCAATGGGAATCCGCAAAGGTATCGAAAAAGCGGTTGCGAAAGCTGTTGAAGAATTAAAAGCTATTTCTAAACCAATCGAAGGAAAAGAATCTATCGCACAAGTTGCTTCCATTTCTGCTGCTGATGAAGAAGTTGGCCAATTAATCGCTGAAGCAATGGAGCGCGTTGGCAAAGACGGCGTTATCACAATCGAAGAATCGAAAGGCTTCACAACTGAATTAGATGTTGTAGAAGGTATGCAATTCGACCGTGGATATGCATCCCCTTACATGGTAACTGATTCTGACAAAATGGAAGCAGTTCTTGAAAATCCATATATCTTAATCACTGACAAAAAAATCTCCAGCATTCAAGAAATTCTTCCTGTACTTGAGCAAGTTGTTCAACAAGGCAAACCATTGTTGATTGTGGCTGAAGATGTTGAAGGTGAAGCACTTGCTACATTAGTAGTGAACAAACTTCGCGGAACTTTCAATGCAGTAGCTGTTAAAGCTCCTGGCTTCGGTGACCGCCGTAAAGCTATGCTTGAAGACATCGCAATCTTAACTGGCGGTGAAGTGATCACTGAAGAGCTTGGCCGCGACCTTAAATCTGCAACAATCAATTCATTAGGACGCGCTTCTAAAGTTGTTGTAACAAAAGAAAATACGACAATCGTAGAAGGTGCCGGCGATTCTGCACAAATCGCTGCTCGTGTTAACCAAATCCGCGTTCAATTAGAAGAAACTACTTCTGAATTTGACCGCGAAAAATTACAAGAGCGCTTAGCTAAACTAGCTGGCGGTGTAGCTGTAATCAAAGTTGGCGCTGCTACAGAAACTGAGCTAAAAGAGCGCAAACTTCGCATCGAAGACGCATTAAACGCTACTCGTGCTGCTGTTGAAGAAGGTATTGTAGCGGGTGGTGGTACTGCACTTCTTAACGTATACAATAAAGTTGCTTCTATCCAATCTGAAGGAGACGAAGCTACTGGTGTGAACATTGTATTACGCGCAATGGAAGAGCCAGTACGTCAAATCGCTCAAAACGCAGGCCTTGAAGGCTCTGTGATCGTTGAACGCTTAAAAGGCGAAAAAGTCGGAACAGGCTTCAATGCTGCTACTGGCGAATGGGTAGACATGATCGAAGCCGGTATCGTTGACCCAACAAAAGTAACTCGTTCTGCTCTTCAAAACGCTGCATCTGTTGCGGCTATGTTCTTAACAACAGAAGCAGTTGTTGCTGACAAACCGGAAGAAAACAAAGGCCCAGCAATGCCTGACATGGGCGGAATGGGCGGCATGATGTAAGGCTTTTGAGCCTTTCATTGGAGAAATAGCTACGGCTATTTCTCCCCATTTTGAGAAGTAGTCATGTAAATAATTTATATCAATAGCAATAACCACTTTAGCAATAACCACTTCCTATGAAAATTTAGGGAGTGGTTTTTTGTTGTTAAAATTCGCTTATCAAGACTTTTTGGATGACAGACGCTTCAAGAACACGACTAAAACGAATATCAAAAATTATGAAATGACTTTAGGGAAATTTGTGGACTATTGCACCTCTCTTTCCACAAATCATTCTTAGTTTATTCTAAGGGCATACTGTATTTTTAAAATTTGATAGGATTTAATAATAACCAACGTATTATTAAACGGATACGGAAAATCAAATAAGGAGGACTGAAGGTGCGTGTAACAGAAGAAAATGTTGTTCAGCAATTAAAGTTAAAAAATGAAGAAAGCATTTCTTATGTACTTAAAACATATGGTGGTCTACTCAATGCAATTATTCGAAAATATCTTCAAGGAAATGAATTAGACGTAGAGGAATGTTTGGCAGATGTATTAGTTTCGGTTTGGTTTCATATTGATTCATTTGACCCTACAAAAAATGAATTTAAGCAGTGGATTGCAGCTATTGCTAAGTACAGAGCAATTGATTATGTACGAAAGTCCGAAAAAGAAAAGCAACATATAAGTAAATTTGAATTGGATGAAAGGTTATCTGGTCAATCTGTTTCAGAGACATACATGTTCGATATGGAAATCTTGTTAAATGAACTTTCTGATGTCGAACGGACTATTTTTAATAAATATTATATCGAGGGCGTACCCTCTAGAGAAATTGCGGCTTATTTTAAATCGAAGGAGTCTTGGGTGCATAATAAGCTGTCTAGAGGTAGAAAAAAGTTAAAAAACATCTTATTAAGAGATGAGGGATAATAATATGTCTATTTTTAAAGACCTAAATGATGTCAAATTAGATTTAAGTGAATTTGAAGAAGTGCCACTGTCAAAACATGAACAAAAAAGAATTTTAAAAAAGGTAAAAAAGGAAATTTATTCAAGGAAACCGAAGAAAAAATGGCTAGGAGTAGGGATTGCTTCTGTTGCTGTTTGTATTCTTAGCTTATCTCTAACAATTGATAAAGGAACTATCGCAAGCATGCCGTTTGTAGGTGGAGTCATTGAAAAATATATAAATTCAAATGAAAATCTCGATTATTCGACATATAAAACGGCTATTGGAGAAACGGCTGAAAATGAACTTGGAAAATTAACATTAAATGAAGTCGTGATGGACGACCGACAATTATTTTTAAGTGCCACATTCGAGCCAGCAGAGCATGTAGACTTTGACTACCAGACGTATATTACACCAAAAGTAAAAATCAACGGTAAGGTTTATACGGTCACAACAGGAGGACAGTCTGTTGAATTAAATAATAAAATGTTCATGATTTATAATGATATTGATTTGGAACACCCCATAAAAACAGAAAACGTTCAAATTGAAATTAGCTATGACACCTGGAATTTTGATACAAAAATTGAACAACCTTGGACGTTTAATGTAAAAGTATCACAAGCAAAATTATTAGAAGAGAAAAAAGTGTTTGAAATAAATAAAACAATCACGTTAAATAATGGAGAAAATGTAACCATTAAAAAGGTAGTGACAACACCTATTTCAACAACTGTATATTATGATTTGTCACAAAGTAAGAGCGAGAATGTTTATTTTAAAATCCAATCTAAGGATGGTATACTGAAGCCATATTCATCAGCTTTTACTTCCAATAATTTAGGTGATGTGTCTTTTGTTCGCTTTTATGGGTTAAAATTCGAACAAACTAAATATTTCTTAGTGGCTTATGATTCTAAAGGTCATCAGTTAAGCAAAGTATCTATTCCCATTAATTAAGTTTTGGGGTGTTTTGTTCAAATAGCAACGATGTTCTTTTTTCAAACGGGTGGGGCTGTCCAAAAAGTCAGGGTATCTGACTTTATGGACAGCCCCCCTCATTTGGACATGCTAATCAAATTTCATCGCTCTCTTAAAGATCATCCGTGCCGTACCATGAATGCCTGATATTGTTCTGTATGAAAGTCCTTTCTTGTGTTTAATGAACAAAAAATGGAAATAATTTCTTGTTACCGTGCCGCTAGACCCATTGTTCGTGTTTCCGATCTTATTCGGATGCTTCTTTAGTAGCTTTAAATAATTTGCTTGGTTCGTATAATTTTAAGAAGAATTATGAAAAAACAGGAAAAAGGAGAAAGATATCAATGATGAAGAAAATACTGATATATCCATTTTTAGCTGTATCTTTAAGTTTGTCATTAGGAGCTTGTTCGGAAAAAACTGCGGAAACAACTGGTACGAATCAAAGCGAAGCAAAAGAGGTTAAAAGTACACACACTGTTCATTGGTCCTATAAAGGGGAAACAGGACCTGAACACTGGGGAGAATTAGATCCGGCAAACTCAACATGTGTCAATGGAAGCGAACAATCACCAATTAATATTGAGTTCTCCCATGTGAAAGCAGATAAAAAATTAGAAAGTATTCATATTCAGTATAAGCCGACACCTTTTTCACTCGTAAACAACGGTCATACAGTTCAGGGTAATGCCAAAACAGATAGCAACATCATTGTCGTTGAAGGTAATGAGTACAAACTCGTTCAATTTCATTTCCATACTCCGAGTGAACATCAATATAATGGAAATAATTATGATATGGAACTGCACCTCGTACATAAAGACGCAAATGGAAAGCTTGCCGTCCTTGGAGTGATGATTCAAGAAGGAAAAGAAAATGAAAAGCTGGCATCTGTTTGGGATGTATTGCCTAAGAAAGAAACAGAAAAAGAAATATCCATAAAAGAATCGGTAGATTTACAAGCTTTACTGCCTCAAGACAAAACGTCTTTCCATTATAACGGTTCCTTAACGACGCCTCCTTGTACGGAAGAAGTAAAATGGGTCATTTTTAAGCAGCCAATTGAAATGTCAAAAGAACAAATTCAGGCATTCCAGCAAATCTTCCCTGATAACCATCGCCCGGTTCGACCTTTAAACGAACGCGAAATTATTAGAGATTAGGGAAATAAAGGGAAAAGCCCCCTAAATTAAGGAGGCTAAATGAAAACTTTCTATACGTGTGCAGGTTCAGGAATTTGTACGTGAAGAGGTGGAGGAATTAACCACCCTTTTTCTTTATTTATCCGTAATAATCTTACTCCATATTGTGCTTTTGTGATATGGAATTGTCCAAACATCATGCCAATGTCTTCTCTTATCGACTGCCCCATAACTTGACTACATGCAACTAGTCCAGCCGCAATATCTTTAGCTACAGACGCAGCAATTTCAGGATCACTAAATCTTGCCCCAACTGGAATACTTTCTAATGACGCTGATGGTCTTTCAGGTGGGGAAGGTGGTAGACCAATACCATTGGCTTTTAACAAATCTTCTATTTGTTCTATTTCTTGCTTCATCGTTTGGATAATATCCTCAAGAAACTTTTTAAGGTCAGTATCACCAGCATGGTTGATTAATGTTTGGTACCCAGCTAAATAGCCTTTTGTACCAGATAGATAACTCCAAACACCAAAAACTTCACCGTAGTGCATCGGTTCATTTTGTGGATTATCACTTAATATTCCCATAATTGTCCTCCCTAGTTTAAATATATCCATTTTGCGACCTCCCTTTCTCAACGTATGGTCACGTTTTTTATAATCCCAAAAAAGAAAGACGCTATTCGCCATTTATTATGATGGTTATTAAAGGAATATATTGTAATTTAAACATAATTGGTTTTATATATTCCTTAACGAATAGTGTCTAATGAAGCTGGGAACATTATTTTTTAAAAAGGAAGGAAACCATGCACTCAAAAGGATGTCTTTCTTGTTTTTAGTGATTTTTCAATCGCAGCCGATCCTTTTATTGCACACCAAAAAAGAGAAATAAGTCCTACAAAATTTAACATTTGTAACATAAATTACAAAAAATTAATAAAAACAAAAAAACATTTTGAAATTTCCTCTCTTTTCCTCCTACTTCCCAATCCGACTTTTTCCCTAAAAAAAATCTTGATTTCTAAATTTTGTAAGGAAAATATACCAGACAAACTTCGACAAACTCATTCGCAAGTTTGACAGCATTGTGAACAAATGGTAGTAAATTAAGTAAAAAGCAAGAATTTTTTTCTAAATATTGGGTTTGTTTGATAAAAAGTAAAGAATTATTCTCCAGTTTTTGTATATATATCAAAAAATAACGTATTTTAGGAGAGAAGATGCAGGATGTTGGAGTCGAAGAGAAGAGCCTCAATATTTTTAATTCTTGCCTTCCTTTTAGCTTTGGCGGCGGGATATTTAGTTTTACAGAAGGTTAAGGATCTAAATGCTGAACTGGGAGGAATGACAAAAATTTATGTTGCCAAGGAAGACATTCCGGCACGGACTCTTATTCAGGAAAGTCAAATTACAACAATGGAGATACCGAACAGGTTCGTGAATAAGGCTCATGTGACGGATAAAGATGATTTAGTGAATATGGTACTGGTTGTACCTTTATCTAAAGAAGAGATCATCGCCAAAAACATGCTCAAGCCTTTTTCTGAATTACGTCAAGAGAACAATCGATTAGTGGCCATGTATCCTTCTGAAAAAGTCCAGTTTGATCAGGTGATCGAAACTTTAGATAGAGTTGATATTATTGTTTCCACTGAAAATAACGGAAAGCCAACAACGGAAATTTTTATGAGAGATGTACCGGTAGCATTTGCACAAGGGGAAGGAGAGAAATTTGCAGGGGTTGCCCTGGAAGTCAGTATAGAGGATGCTCCGAAACTGATACATATTCAAAATTATGCAGATAAAGTTAGAGTGCTAAAAGCAAATGTAGGTAAGGACGATTCAGAAGCCTTAACCAATGAATCGCAAGAAGCTGCTAAGCAAGCGGCAGTAAAGAAACAATCAAATGGGAATCAACCACATACAAAACCAGCTGCTAATCCTTCTGAACAAAAAACAGAGCCTGCAAATGGCAAAAAGCCAAAATAATAAGCATGAGGGAATACGATGGAACCGAAACTTAAAATTTTATTAGTTAGTGATGATGAGGTCATTCACAATCAAATTTTAAATGCTGTTTCAGGCAGTTATACTGTTCAATTAATCAACACCGGAGATGTGGTCCGCGAAGTGAACAGAGATGTTCAGGATATTGTGATTTATGTACAGCCTGAAAGTGATATTGCTGTAGAAAGCATTCAGTATATTAAGTCGGTAAGCCCGTCCACATTAGTGATTTTTATCGCTAAAGGCTACGATTTTACCCAGCTGAGAAACATTACAAAAGCGGGAGCTGTCGAATTTTTTGTTTATCCTGAAGAACATAGTTTGTTTGTGAGCCGCTTTCCTACAATTTTTCAAAACTATGAAATTCAGAAAATAAAAAAAGATGAGATTTTTTCGCCTTTTGCCAGGGGAAGAGGGCAAATTCTCTCTATTTTTAGCGGAAACGGGGGCAGCGGGAAATCGAATCTTGCTGCAGCCTTGGCGCAAACCATCAAGCTCGAGTCGACGGCGGAGGTTATTCTGATTGATTTGAATCTGCAATTCGGCGGGATTGAAACGCTTCTTTCCATTCAATCCAACCGATCTATTGCAGACTTGACTCCGGTTATTAATGAGTTAAACGAAAGCCATATCCGCAATGTCTCGCAGAAACTTGACACCTCTAAGCTCGATGTGCTCATCAGTCCGTGTGATGCTGAAGCTTCAGAAATAATTACAGAAGAATTTGTCGCCAAACTGCTTAGAACTTGCAGACGTAGCTTTGATTTTGTCGTTGTGGATTTGCCATCCTTTATCAACAGCCAGGTTGTTACCGCACTGGAAGAATCCGATCAAATTTTCTATGTCCTTACTCCGGATACGCCTGCTTTGAAAGTATTAAAACAATTTGAAGAACTTGCAGTCAGATTGGGAATTGAACTTCCTTCAAGAACGTCGATCATCCTTAACAAAATCGGAAAGGAAAATGAAATCCAGGAAAAGGATTTAAAAAGTGTTCTCAGATTTCCAATTGCTGCATCCGTTCGCTTTGATCATAAAGGGCTTCAGCCTTTCCTAAATAAAGGGGAGCCGGTAAGAAAAACAGCAAAAGAGAAAAGACTCATTCCTTTTGCGAAAGATGTGAAAAAATGGGCGCTTTCTGTATTGAAATAGGGGGATTTGCTAATGGCATCTTTATTTGAAAAGCGCAAAGAGAAAATGATAAGTTCAGCAAAGCTTCAATCCTATCAATATGAGAACCATCTTGTCGATGAACTGGTAGAACATTATAAGGCAAGATTGCTTAGGGATACAAACCTTGAGGCGCTTACTAAGCTTTCCCAGGGAGAGATGAGGTTAAGGATTGAACAGCTTGTAAGCCAATTTATGGCGGAAGAAAAAGTCATTATCTCCCGCCATGATAAAGAAATTTTGATTACCCGCATTCTTGATGAATCAGTGGGATATGGCCCCCTGGAGCCTTTAATCAATGACTTGTCTATTACAGAGATCTTAATAAACGGCTGGAACGAAGTGTATGTAGAGCGGTTTGGAAAACTTGAACTAACGGAAGTGAAATTTCGTGACGATGACCATGTTCGCCATATCGTGGACCGGATTGTCGCTCCGATTGGAAGAAGGATCGATGAAAGTTCACCGATGGTTGATGCCCGCTTGCCTGATGGCAGCCGGGTAAACGCGGTCATTCCGCCGATTAGTTTAAACGGCACATTAGTTTCCATCCGGAAATTCCGAAAAGAACCGTTTAAGATGGAGGATCTTATAAACTTTCATACTCTTAACTCCGCAATGGCCGATTTTCTTGACGGCATTGTTAAGGCGAAGATGAATACGTTAATATCCGGCGGTACGGGAAGCGGGAAAACAACGATTTTAAATGTTCTTGCTGCTTCTATTCCATACGAAGAACGGGTCATCACGATTGAGGACTCTGCAGAGCTGCGGATGGACCGCCCAAACGTTGTCGGTTTGGAAGCGAGACCGGCAAACGTAGAGGGAAGAGGGGAAGTTACCATCCGGCAGCTTGTGAAAAACGCACTCCGGATGAGACCGGACAGGATCATTGTTGGAGAGGTGCGAAGCGGAGAAGCATTTGACATGCTTCAGGCCATGAACACAGGTCATGAAGGATCGATTACAACCGTTCACGCCAATTCACCTGATGATGCCCTCCGGCGTGTGGAAGCAATGGTTGTCATGGCCGGCATGGAGCTTCCAAGCCATATCATTAGAGAATATATCATTGGTGCACTCGATATTATCATTCAGGCTGCAAGGCTTACTGATGGAACCCGGAAAATTATTTCCGTTTCTGAAGTAATTAAAAGATCGAACGGTTCCCATGAGATAAAAGAAATATTTCATTTTAAAAGAATAGGACTGAAATCGGATGGAACGATTGAAGGATATTTTACACCGACAGGTTACATTCCTGAATGCCTGGACAGATTAAAAGTTTTCGGAATTTCAATTCCGGAGGCAGCCTTTACTCCCGTATATGAGGAGGTGAATCAATGATACCGTTCATGATCGCCACTGCAGCAGCTTTTTCTTTTATTCTCTCGATCTATTACTTTTTGGATTATCGGAAAGATAAGCGGGAATGGAGAAAGACCGTAAACGATTTTTATCATGGAGGAAAAAAGCGAAAAAGCATCATCGTTTTAATGGGAGACCGGTTTGATCAAACGGAAGCGGCCCAGCCGATTTATGAAAAGCTGCGGGCAGCAAACATACCGTTCACGCCTTCCGAATATATAGGCGCGTTGATCGTTTCCTATATGGGCATCATCATTATCTTGCAAAATTTTTTCAGTATTAAATTTCCGATTAACTTTGTTGTTGCAGGGCTCGTGCTAGAGGCTGGAAAAAGGGTGCTTTTTCTAGTGAGAAAGAATCGGATGAAGCAGCGGATTGTTGAGCAGCTCCCCGAAATTTGCCGTACTCTTGCAAATGCTACCCGGTCAGGAATGACGCTAACCCAAGGAATCAATCTCGTTGCCCAGGAAGTAAGTCAGCCGGCTAAAGGGGAATTTCAAAGGCTAGCACAGGAAATTGCTTTAGGCATTGATTTTAATTCAGCACTAAAAGCAATGGAAAAACGAATTGAAAGCAGGGAATTTCAGTTGTTTGTCGCCACTTTGCTGATCCAAAAGAAAGCAGGAGGAAACCTTTTCTCTGTGTTGGATGAAATGAGCCAGACTCTCGAAGAACGAAAAATTCTGCAGCAGGAAATTAAAACGATGACAGCCGAGCAAAGATATATTTCGTATCTTGTTCCAGCTATCCCTATTTTTCTAGTTTTAATGATGAACAATGTGGTAGATGGATTTTTGGATCCTTTATTTTCCGGGATAGGGATTATTCTCTTGATATTTTTCTTGGGAGGGACTGTTTTAACATTCATTCTTGTTAGAAAGGTAACCAATATAAGGGTGTGAAAAGATGGATGGATTAATTGTCATTGTTATTAGCTTGTCCCTCATTTTTCTAGTCCTTTCCTTGAGAAGTTTTTATAACTATTTAGTATCGAAAGAAAAACTGAAAGAGGAAATTAAGGAAAAAACGTTTATCTACAATGCTTTTGAAAAGAAAGTTACGAGAAAAGATAAGGCCATTTCGAAAATGCTGCAATATGCCGATGACTTTACCGCGATAGGACAGAGGATAAATTTTTTCAGTGAGAATCACGATGTTCAAAAACTGCTGATGCAGGCAGGTTTTCCTTATCAATTAACAGTAGAGAGATTCCAGGGATTAAAAATTTTTCTTCTCGTCGTCGGTCTGATCATTGGGGGAATTTCACTCGTATTAAGGCTGCCTTTTGCAGAGATTGCCGTCATTTTGTTCCCTGTTGCCGGCTATATGGGGGCGATTTTCTGGCTTAAACAAAAGGCGAAAAACCGTCAGGAGGAATTATCGTTTCAGCTGCCTGATTTTTTGGACACAATGAGTGTCACCCTTCAGGCGGGTGTCGGCTTGGATCAAGCTTTGCGTGATATCGTTCCTTATTTTGAAGGACCAATCAAGGATGAATTTGGCCGATTTATTCAGGAAACAGATGTTGGCGTTCCGAGGACAGAAGCATACCGGTCGCTCCTTGACCGAAACGACAGCCGGGAATTTCAAATGCTGATTAAATCGCTTATCCAGGGAGAGAGACTCGGGGTTCCGATTTCCAGGACGTTTAAACAACAGGCTGAAGAAATGAGGAAAATCAAGAAAGAAAAAATAAAAGAACAGGCAGCGAAAGCATCTCCGAAAGTAACATTGATCACGACGTTCATCGTCATGCCTTCCGCCCTTATCTTAATTGGCGGCTTAATGGTGATCAATATGTTTAATGATAATCGTAATCTATTTAATTTATTTAAATAAAAAAATTTAAAAGGAGAGATTGACATGAAAAAAATGATGATGAAAGTTTGGACGAAAATGATGTATCCGGTGAAAAATGAAAAAGGTGCTCAGTCTTTAGAGTGGCTTGGATTGGCGGCGTTGTTGATTTTGGTGTTAGGGATTATATCCCAGGCAGTGGATGGCCAAAAAGATGGAATTGGAAAAGTAATTGAAAATATATTAAATAAAATTAATCAAATGGTTGGATAGAAAGGGGATTTACCCATTTATATTGAAAGGCTGGTTGAAAAGTGAAGACATTATTAAAATCCCTATTTTTATTTCTTATAATACTAACCGTTTTATCAGCATGTAACAAGGAAGAGAAAGAAGTAGATGGCCAAGTAAAACAGCAAGCTGCTGACCAACCAACAAAACAAGTATCTGAAAAAGAAGATGAAAACAAAAATAGACATGAGGATGAGAGTATTGAACCAGAACCACTTCCGAGCACATATGAGGAGTTAGCTGCTCTTCCAGTTGGTGAACACGTTAATTTTAATCCTAAATTGGGCGAACCTGAAAAGACCCTTGAGGCCTTTAAAGGTTTGCCTGATATTTCATCTAATCCTTCAAAAAAAGAGTTGGACCATTTTTATAGAGAATTGTTAAAAATGGTGCAGAAAGATTTTAAAGGGCCGGAGGCCCTTATTAGACAGTTGCGGTTCCAATCAATTGGAAACCCGGATGTTGAAGATTCAAGATATCAGTTCAAAGAAAACCTGAATGTAGAAATTATTTTGGATGCATCAGGAAGTATGGCCCAATCAATCGGCGGAAAGGTGAAAATGGATGCTGCAAAAGATTCGATTCTAGATTTTGTGAACCAGCTTCCTGAAGGAGCGAAAGTCGGGCTACGAGTTTACGGGCATAAAGGCAGCAATGCAGATTCAGATAAGAAACTATCTTGTAGCAGCAGTGAAATTATGTATCCAATTTCACCATATAATGAAGGAAAATTTCAATCTGCTCTTAATAAAATCAAGCCGACCGGTTGGACGCCAATCGGATTGGCTCTTAGAGAATCAAAAAAAGATTTGGATCAATTTGAGGGAACGAATAACACAAATATTGTTTACCTTGTAAGTGATGGAGTGTCTACATGTGATGACAATCCTGTTCAAGCAGCAAAAGATTTATACAATTCAAATATCTCTCCTATTATCAATGTAATTGGATTTGATGTAGATGCTGAAGGTCAAAATCAACTAATTCAAATTGCTGATGCAACTGAGGGTATCTATCAGAAAGTAAATGATGAAAGTGAACTAAAAAAAGAGCTTGAGAAAATAACGGACTTGGCTGAAACGTGGATAGATTGGAAAGAAAAAAACATGCAAAAGATAGAACGCAAAAAAATCCAAAATGAACTTGATATCTTTGGCTACATTACAGGTGAAGAATACAATGCTTCATTTGAAAGGACTGAGATTGAATTAATTATTAGTATATTAGAGCAAAGTGGAAAAATGGATGATGATTCTCAGCAATATTTAGATCAGAAAAATAAGGAATATCATGATTGGATCTTATCTGAAGTTGGTAAGTTTAAAGAAGAATTGAAAAAACTTAATGAAAAAAGTTATGCAGAAGCAATAAAAACTTTGGAAGAAAAGTATCAGCAAAATACCCAGTAAAGGGGTGAAAAAATGAGTGAAAGGATCTTAAGCAGGCTAGCTGCTCTTTTGATGATTGCTGTCTTTCTATTTTGGAACTCTTTTCCGATCATCAGCTGTGCAGGAAGTTTTATCACCCCTGGAAAGCCAATAAATCCAGGGAAAGCATTGACTCCTGGGCAACCGATTAAGGGAGGCCAATTTATCATTCCGGGTCAGGTATATAATCCCGGAAAAGCAATTGCAACGGGAGAAGCGGCAGCACCAGGGAAAACAGGGGGAGCTTCCGGCCAGCCGATACTACCGAAGAGCCCGTATCAAAATGGGACATTTATCATTCCAAACGCACCGCAGGTTCCACCTGGATCTCTATACTGGCAATTAAGGAATTTAGAGACAGGTGGCGCACTTCAAGGGGGAACCCCTATAAATGGAGGAAATAGTTCTGTAGACGGCCAAGGTCCGAGCGGCGGTAAAGGAATAAATGGAGTCCAGGGGCCAAATGGCGGTCAAAGTATAAATGGTAGTCAAGCACCGAACGGAGGCCAAGGGTTAAATGGGGGTCAAGCTCAAAACGGCGGCCAAGGTATTAACGGGGGTCAGGGACTAAATGGTGGTCAAAGCTTAAGTGGAGGCGCTCCAAATGGAGGTAAAGGTATTAATGGAGGCCGGGGACCGAATAGCGGTCAGAGCCAAAATGGAGGTAGTCTTCCGGAGAATATCAGCTCATCTAAAAATGAAGGGAGTACAAGTTCCCAAACGAGTGAAGGTGGTTGGGGGCAAACACTTTTTGAATTCTACAAAAATAAGATCAAGAAATTTGGAACTGATGTTATTTTTGCAGCAGATAACATAGCCCAAGGGGTTGTTGCCAGTATAGCGGGATATAAATTTATCGACCATCCTAAAAAGGGCGGGTACAAATTTCTTGGGAATAGAAAATCCGATAACAAAATAATGCAATGGTTTTTAGATCGATACTCAAAGGATATTAAAAATAACAAACGAAACTATAATGATTTTGAAAAGAAAGAATTTTTAAAAAGCAAAGGTCTGGCAGGATTTAAAGAAACCCTTAAAAAGAGCATTAGAGATAGTTGGATCCCTTTTTATAAAAAAGAAACACAAGTTAAGATAAAGGGACAGAAAATACCGAAAATTGAAACAAAATGGGCAATAAACAAAGATTTTTTCAAAGTGTCAAAGATGTTAAAAGGTAATGGTGTAACTAATTGGATTTTGACAACTGGACAAACAATTTATGACTACACTCTAGGAAGCAAAAAAGATAAATTTAATACAACTGACTTTTATGCCGATTTATCAACAGATGTCACTATAGGTGCAGGAACGACTTTAGTTTCTGCCATTGCAAGCAGTATTGCAGTCGGTGCGGTTGGAGGATCAGTAATTCCTGGTGCAGGCACTATTGCTGGAGCAGCGGCAGGTTTAATTGTTGGAATAGGTTCATATTTCTTTATGAATTCACGACCTGGGAAAGCACTTCGCTCTGTTATTCGTAACGGATTTAAATGGGGCTATGACAAATTGTCTTCGGCCGGTAAAGCAATGGGGAGTAAAATATCTGAGGTCGGCGCAAAATTGAAGTCTGGTCTGAAGAAATTAGGTGGTATGTTTGGATAGACAGGAACGAATTAAGTTAAAAGACAGTAAAATAGGTTCTGCATTTTTCTTTCTTTATTTTTGTGCGCTTTTAGCAAGTGCTCTTCCTGACTGGTCTTGGGCTTACGGACTCGTAAATTTAAGTTTAGCGACGGTATCAATACTATTGATTATTAGATCATGGATGAAAAGGGATCATTCAAAACGCTATTTTTCGATTATGAGTTATTTGCTTCTTTTTACAATGGCTTTTTGTTTTTCACAACCGATTATTCGTTTAATGATTATAGCTGGAAGTAAAATTTGGATATTGTTAATCATTTTATGGGTAACAGTGCTATTAATCACTACCCTTATGAAAGAAAAGATTTTCCATTCTTTTTCTGAACCTAATAAATCAAAAGCAAGTATTGCCCTTCACCTATTATTGTTCTTAATAGTTATAGCTGCGCCTTTTTTGATCATGATTGGGAGTTTAGTATTGCAACAATTTATTAGAATAGATGCTACTTTTATGATGTGCGGATTTCTTATGTATATTCTCTCGATGATCCTGTTGGTTATTCTTCCTGGTTTTTTAAAAAAGCCGGAAGAAGTAATCGCACAAAAATAGAGGGAGCTTTTGCTCTCTCTTAAATCCATTAGAATGGGGTAAAGATATGTTTGACTTTACAGGCTTTTTAAAAACGCTTAGCATCCCTTTAGTTTATTTAATAATCGCTGGTTTGATTTTGGGTTTTTTAAATGTAAGAAGTTTTCAAATGATCATTTTACTTCTGTTCATTCCGAGCTATCTTTTCACGGGAATTTTTAGTCCGTATTGGAACTCTAAAACGCCTTATTTTTCCAGTTATTTATCTAGTCTTACCCTAAGCTTTCTAAATATTCTATCAGGACAATATTTATTTGGTTTTGATACATTAACGAATTCAGAAGGGATGAATAGAGCGTTAGTGTTTAGTACGAGTTTCTCACTTATGATTACTTATTTATTTTTAATCATTAGAAAGAAGAATAGAAATAGGGAGACTCAAAATGCTTAAAGATATATTGGATACGTATAACAGAAATCTCATAAGTATTATCATCCTCTGTTTAATTCTCGTTATTCCAGTCAATTTTATTTCGATGATGTTTGTTATTTATGTTTCCGCCTCAGATCATTTTAGCTACCCAGGTCTTGTGAAATTATGTATATTACTCATTAATTTTATTATCCTTTTTCCGCCATTTAGTTTAATGACCATGAATGATTTGGAAGATCGAGAAAGCGGGTTAAAGGATTATTTTCTTGCTTTTATTGGGAATTTTTCATTCCTTCTTATATTTACATTTATCGTATTTGCTCTTTCTCTAGTTGGAGCAGTGTTTTTGTTCATTCCGACTCTTTTGGGTGCTGTATTTATTTTTCTAACTCCGGTTTATTTACATTCTAATAGCTTAAAAGATAATTTTTCGAAAGTATGGATTTCTTTAAAAACAGAGAACATTTTTATTCTAATAGACATTATGATGCTAGTCTCTCTTCAGCTATTAGTGTGGCTTCTTGCCGCATTGTTAGTAGACCAATTTGATAACAATGTTTTTGTATATATTGCGCTTAGAGTCTTGGTCAATACTTTATTGTTTCCGTTCTTTTATATATATATCACTAGAAAATACGGTGAAGTTTCATATAAAACAGACAGGGAGATTGCTTAACAATGAATAACGAAGTGTTGATGAGAGAAAGCGGATTTAAAAAAACAAATGTGATTTTCATTGTATTAATGTCTTTCATTACTTTCGGGGTATATATATGTTATTGGTTTTTAAGCCGTAAAGATTCATTTACAAAACTGCAGGCCAAAGATTGGATTCCGTATAAATGGTGGATATTTTTCCTTGTTTTCACCACAATTTCTTTTCTTTACTCTTTTATGGGGAGCTTGGTGTTTACTGACTATGGATTAGCTATATTAGACAGTTATGATGTGATTATTACGTTTTATTTTTTAGGCTGTCTTTATTATTCTGTATTTCGTGCCAGAGAGATGATAGAAAATCATTTAAATGAAAGTATTTTCAAACCTTGGCTGCTCGTTATTTTTCATATTTGGTATCTTCAATACAAACTAAATAAGCTTGGAGAAAAGTAGGGATCATGACAATGTTTAAAAATCAAAAAGCCAATAATGAAACAGGCTCTGTAAGCATTGAATTTCTCGGTATCCTTCCGTTTTACTTTATGTTTTTCCTGCTTCTCTGGCAGGTGGTAGCTTCAGGGTATGCGGTATTCACTGCTAAAACAGCGGTCAATAATGCGGCAAAAACGTATGCGGCTACAAATAAGATAGATCAAGCAGAGAAATCTGCTAAAGAAACTCTCGGCAGCAGTAACGTTATAAAATATAAAGACCTTGTCCCCACGGATTTAGGAAACGGGAAGTTTAAATTAGTTTTGTATACGGATCACTCCCTTACGTTTATTCCGAAACAATGGAAAGAAAAAGCTTCTTTAGAATTGGAGCAGGAAGCCATCGGCAAGGTGCTGGTGCCAAAGCCATGAAATATGTCCAAAATGAAAAAGGCAATGCTACATTTTATCTGCTCTGGCTCCTGGGCATAGTGGCGATCATTTTTGTCCTTATTATTAATATTGTTAAAGTATACATAGTAAAAGAGCATGCCAATCTTGCCGTTGAACAGGCGGCATTGGCCGGTACAGCTGTTTTGTTAGAGAAAACGAAGGAAGCCGTTGAGGAATTTGATACAAGTACTGACCCTTTATATTTAATACAATCGGGCCTTCAAAAGTCCACTGATAATGGAAATAGCGTCGGGGATCTAATTGAGGAAAAGAAGAAGGAGTACATGGACAACGGAGCAGATGAGGCAGATGCTTATATAAAAGCAGCGAATGAGATCTTACCTGAAAAATTACAGAAATACTCACTTTTGAAATATGAATTTACGAAACGCTTTGGCAGTTCCGGCTCTGAAATTCCGGATAAAGTTCGTTCGACTGTACAAGACATTATTATTGAAAATAAAGCAAATACCGGAGATACAGAAATAGAGTTCTCACAAGAAAAATGGCGCCTCGAAATTAAATCTACCACAACATTTGAATCTATTTCTGATCATAAATTTATTTCGAAGTTCTTGGAAGATATCCCGCAAGAAGGATATGGCCCAACGCTTAAATATCTGGAGAGTGTTTATACTGAGACTGGTATACTGCCATGAGAAAATGAAGAATTGAATTTTTGTCGTAAGATCTGCTGAAGAACTGGCATATTTGAAATCAATAAGCTAGACTTAATTCTTATTTCCCACTAGCAGGTAACGTCATAAAAATAGTCTAATTTGCATAGAAACTCTAATAAGCTGTACATGAGAACGGGATAGTGAATACGAGAGAGCATATGAAAATAATGCTACATTTAAAAAGGTGAGGGTTACAATGAAAGTAATTAAAAAACGGTTACTGTTTTCATTTTTAGTTTTACTCTTAGCATTTGCTTTAACTGCTTGTGGTTCAAAGGATCAAGCATCTACTGATGCAAAAAGTGAGGAATCCAAAGAAGCTAATAAGGAAGAAACAAAAAAAGAAAAAGCTGCTTCAGAAGAGGAAATACAAATTGCTACGAGTATAGAAGAAATTGTGAAAGAGAAGAAAGGAAAATATTCAGGTAATGCATATAATGAAGCCGTGGTGCATAGAGCATTGGACGAGCAGAACTTCCAAGATAAAGATAGTTTTCAAGTCTATAACCAACTGTTAAAGCTCATGAATGAATCAAAGGGTTATAAAGAATATTATGATTTTGCGGAGAATTTTAACCCCCACATTGAAACAGCCCTTTCGGAAACACCTGAAGGAATGAAGTTAGATAACGGTCAAGTAGTCAACGGAACAGCTAATATCGCTATTTTGCTTGATGCCAGTGGAAGTATGGCTCAAAAAATCGGCGGTAAAACAAAAATGGATCTTGCAAAAGAAGCTGTTGATCAGTTTGTCTCTTCCATGCCGGAAGGAGCAAATGTTTCCCTAAGAGTATATGGACATAAAGGAAGTAACAGCGACAAAGATAAAAAACTTTCATGCGGAAGCACAGAAATGGTTTATGATTTAAAGCCTTATAATGCTGCCGACTTTAAAGCTTCATTAGGGAAATTCCAACCTACAGGTTGGACTCCAATTGCTTTAGCAATTACGGAAACAAAAAAGGACTTTGAAAAAGCAAATAAGCCAGGACAAAATATCATTTACGTGGTAAGTGATGGAATTGAAACATGTGACGGCGATCCGGTAAAGGCAGCAAAGGAACTACATGATTCCAATATTAAAGCCGTTGTCAATATCATTGGCTTTGATGTAGACAGTAATGGTCAAAAACAATTACTTTCGGTTGCAGAAGCCGGCGGCGGAGAATTTGAAACAGTGGATACAGCAGAAGACTTCAAACAAGTTTGGGAAAGGGAACGTGTTCGTTTGTACAATGAGTGGAGTTCTTGGAGTGTTGAAAATTGGAATGATGTATCAAGAGAACAAAACGAGAAAGAAAATGCTCTTTACAGCTATAAGTCAAAATTTCAAAACTTAATTTATGATGAAAAAGCTCATTTAACTGATGCCGTATTCTATTTGCGTGACAAAGAACAAATTAGTCCTGAAACACTGGATGAAGTAGAAAGTCTTATTCAACAACGTCGTAAGATTTTAGATGAGTACATTCAGGAAAAATATAAAAGTTTAATTGAGACAGTCGAAACAGAAGGAAGAAAATTAAAAGATGCTATTGATGAAAAAGGGGAAGAAATGAAAGATAAATATCGATAATAATCACGAATATTATTTTGGATCTAAAGGCTTCAGGTTAGCAAAAAACGAATGTTCTTCTTTGCTTCCTTGAAGCTTTTCCTTTATGTGTCCGAACGTTCAAATTAATGTATAAAGGAGGTGTTGGAAGTTCCCACTCATGGCTAAATTCACGAGTGTCTAACAAACACTTTTCTGCCATGCTTGGATCTGTTGAATGACAATAAAGATGTTATTCCATTAATGGGACATAAAATAGTAGTCATTTATCTTGATAAATAGGGTTTTTCTTACTTTTAATTTGCAACAAGTACGATCCATCATAGCGTCGGTAGTGTTAAATACATTGATAAAATTAAGAAACTGTGATAAATTAGTATAGAAACACATTTTATTAGTTTATTATAACATAATAACCCAATTATAATTATATAACATAAATTGCCTTCCGTCAACCTCTATTTTCATTTTCTTAAAGGAGTGCTTGATATGAATACAGAACTTCGGCAGGAGCAAGAACGATTAGACAGTGTAATGGAGACAATTACGGAGCAAATCAGCAAGCTGGAAGACGAAACCGCCCAGCTTCGGAAAGAAGTGGTTGATATCCGAAAACACTTTTGGGATGACGTCAAGGTTAATATAGATACTTTCGACGATTATCTTGAGACGATCATCAGTTTGAGACAACAGGCTCAGGTCCTATCCATAAGCCAAAGCACCCACAGACAAGCCTTCAAGAGGTTGTCCGCGCTGCGCCGCATGCAGGAGGTGCCTTATTTCGGCCGAATCGATTTCACTGAAGAAGGAACTTCCGCTGCTGAACGAATCTATATCGGCATCTCCACGCTCACGGATGAAAGCGGAGAGAAATTCCTTATCTACGACTGGCGGGCGCCGGTCTCAAGTGTGTACTACGATTACCCGCCTGGTCCGGCCGAATACGCTACGCCCGGAGGAGTAATCAGTGGCATGCTGGAGAAAAAGTGGCAATATATCATCCGCGGCGGCATTATCAAATTGATGTTCGATACCAGTCTCACCATTGGAGACGAAATTTTACAGCAGGTACTTGGCAAAGGCACAGACAAACATATGCACAGCATAGTGGCCACCATTCAACGGGAACAAAACCGGATTATCCGGCACGATCGTGGACGGCTTCTCATTGTTCAAGGCGCCGCTGGCAGCGGCAAAACATCGGCCGCCCTGCAGCGGATCGCTTACTTGCTCTATAAGTATCGGGATAGGCTGAAAGCTGATCAAATCATTCTATTTTCACCTAATTCGATGTTCAATAGCTACGTATCCAATGTGTTGCCCGAACTCGGCGAAGAAAATATGCAGCAGGTCACATTCCAGGAATACTTGGACCATCGGCTGAGCAACGAATTTCAAGGCGAGGGACCTTACGAGCAATTGGAATATGTGTTGACTGCAGCGGATGACCCTTCATGCCGGACTAGGACTGCGAGCATCCGATTCAAGGCATCGATCCGTTTTTTCGAGACAATCAAAACATACAGGGAGTCGCTGGAATTATCCGGCATGCTATTCAAAGATATTATATTCAGAGGAAAACCGATCGTCACCGCCAAACAAATCGCGGAAAGGTTTTATAGCAGCGACACCTCGCTCCGCTTTCACAACAGACTTGAGAAGTTGACGGATTGGCTAAACAAGCAATTAGATGAAGCCGAGAAGCATGAACGGACCAAGCCATGGGTACAGGAAGAAATCGAGCTGCTTAGCAACGAGGATTACCATAAGGCTTATACCCACTTACGGAAAAAACGCGGCTTTAAAGGAGAATTATTTGACGATTATGAGATCGAGCGCAATGCGCTCGGACGAATGATCGTTCGCCAGAAGTTGAAGCCGTTGCGCAAACGGATCCGGACGCTTCGTTTCATCGATATTAAGGGAATATACAAGCAATTTTTCGCCGATCCAAAGCGGATCAAACTGTGGATGGAGGGGGAAACACCTGAGGAGTGGGAGGATATTTGCCTATCGACTGTGAAAATGCTAGACGAAGGCAAACTGTTTTACGAAGATGCTACTCCGTTTTTATTTTTGAAAGAGCTGATTAAAGGCTTTCAGACGAACGTCTCGATCAAACACGTGATTGTAGACGAAGCGCAAGATTATTCTCCGTTTCAATTCGAGTTTTTGAAACGTTTGTTTCCTTCGGCAAGGATGACCGTGCTCGGCGACTTTAACCAGGCGATATTCGCCCATGCCAGCGAAACGGTTGATTTCCACACGCTTACCGGCTTATACGGGCCGGATGAAACGGATGCGATAACCTTGACCCGCAGCTACAGATCCACAAGACAGATCGTCGAATTTACGCGCGGACTCGTGCCCGGAGGCGAACGGATTACCGCTTTTGAACGCGACGGAGAGAGGCCTGTGCTGACGCAATTGTCCGATCACGCCGAACTGCACCGCTGCATTGTTTCCAAAGTCGCAGACTTGCGGAATCGGCGGTATAATACGATCGCGATTATATGTAAATCCGCTGCGGAAAGCACCGCCGCATACGACGCCCTGAGCGGTGTGGAAGAAATCAAGCTTGTGAAGAGCGGCTCGATTGAATACGAGCAAGGCGTTGTCGTCATACCGGCGTATTTGGCCAAAGGCATCGAATTCGACGCCGTCATCATTTATGACGCATCGGCGCAAGTGTACGGCGATGAGAACTTGCGCAGATTGTTCTACACCGCCTGCACCCGGGCTATGCATCACTTACAGCTTTACAGTGTAGGCGAACCGAGCCCCTTTTTGTGCAACGTTGCACCGGGGAGTTTACTTCTGAGCATGAATTAACACGGGACTGGTCGGTAGTCTTTAAATGTACCAATGTAATTAAGAATAGAATTGCGGTTTTGCCATTATTAAATTGAATAATCCAAAATTATCCAGAAATTCTATCGGGAACTTAAACGGAGGGAATTAAAGTGGAGAAAGAGCAATCAGGAGTCAACAAAAAGCTAGTCCTTCTGGGACTGTTACTCGGGATGTTTTTCGGCGCTCTGGAGCAAACCGTCGTGGGAACTGCCATGCCGACCATTGTCGGCGAGTTGAACGGATTTTCGATTTTCTCATGGGTAACAACGGCTTACCTTATTACATCTACCACGGTGGTACCAATCGTGGGCAAGCTGTCCGACATGTTCGGCAGAAGGGTTCTATACTTATCGGGTATTCTGATCTTCGTATTGGGCTCGGGGCTGTGCGCTACTGCCACTACCATGGAGCAACTGGTGCTATATCGCGGCCTTCAAGGCCTGGGAGGCGGCATGATCATGCCTTTGTCCCAGACGATCATAGGGGACATCTTCTCGGCGGAGCAACGGGCCAAATGGCAGGGCGTATTCGGAGGCTTGTTCGCCCTAAGTTCCATTGTTGGACCGTTTATTGGTGGCTTCCTTGTGGATCACGTCAGCTGGCACTGGATTTTCTTAATTAACGTACCTTTTGGCTTGTTGTCCGGCATTCTGATTTTTATTGGTTTGAAGAGGGAAAAAGCGGCAGGTAACACCGATGCTCCCATCGACTACTTGGGTATTGCAGTATTCGTTCCAGCACTGGTTCTTCTGCTGCTTGGACTGACCTTCGGCGGAGATAAATTTGCATGGGATTCTGCCGCCAGCTACAGTATTTTCGGTGCATCCGCCGCTTTGTTTATTCTGTTCGGCTGGGTGGAACGCCGGGCAAACGAACCGATTCTCGACCTCAAGCTGTTCCAAAACCGCGTATTCGCTGTTTCGAACGTGCTGGGTTTCCTGCTGGGTTTGGGCATGTTCGGCGCAATCATGTTCGTTCCGATGTTCATGCAGGCCATCATGGGCGTATCGTCGACGAAAGCCGGCTCCACGATGACCCCTATGATGATCTCCCTGATCGCCGCAAGCATAATCGGTTCCCAGATCCTTCTGCGCACCCGGTACCGGAATGTGCTGGTTGCGGGGATGCTGATCACTTCGCTGGGATTTTATTTGATGAGCACCATGGGTGTGGACACTTCCTTGTTTATTACTTACCTTTATATGATCATTCTCGGAATCGGCATGGGTCTCGTCATGCCAACCTTGACTATTGTGGTTCAGGAAGCCTTCCCGAAAAGCCAGCTCGGAACCGTAACCTCGGCTGCCACCTTTTTCCGGTCCATCGGGGGTACCATCGGCGTCACGCTGTTTAACGTGGTGATGAACCACAGCATCAGTGACAATATGCAGAAGGTGCTCTCAGATCCGGATGTCGCTTCCAACCAGGCTGTCCACTCGGTATTGGCGAAGCTTGCGGAGAACACCGACAGTCTGTTCGGCGTGATGATTGCCCCGGACGCGCTGAAGATGCCGGAGGAGCTGACCAGACAGATCGTCGGTTACGTGAAGCACGCTTGGACCGATTCCTTCAGCTTCGTCTTCATTGTCGGATTGGGCATTATCGCCCTCGGCGTTCTGACCGCTTCTTTTGTCGGTGGCGGTCGAATTCATCGGGATAAAGAGAAGAAAGAGGTCCATGCCGTTACAGAATAAAGGTTGAGCAACATGACATAAGCCGGAGCACAAGTGCAGCAGCTGCACTCGCGGGTTCCGGCTTATTCCGTTTCAGTGGACCAACAGTCTCCGGATAACTCCTAGCTGGTGGGTGCTTCTAAGGTTTTCCATACCTCCATAAGGACCGAAATATTCTGTAGCAATCTTTCAACAATCGGGCGCCATTGCGAAGTAATAAAATCCAAATTTCTCAGTGTTATCAGTGAGAAATTCGGATTATTAAAATTGAAGTATTCTTTACGTTGTAAACCTCATTCTCCTGACGTTTACCCAATAAGTAAACATTCTTGCTCTGTAAATCCTTTATATTTTATTATAAGGCTCTGTTAAATTTTAATGTTGATAAAATGTTGACAAATTATTAGCTAGTTTAATTGAATAGGCACACTACATAATTTTTAAATCATTTTTAATAGTTTCTTTCCATTCATTTATTTTATTTATTGCATTTAATATATATCATCAATGGTCATTGACCATTTTCTGTATATACGTTTTCTTTTGATGTTTGGCGTTGGATTGGTTATTTTACCTATCTTTTTATATTGTGTTTTGTGCTTTCATTGCTACGGCAATGACAATATATAGAATGGCTTTTTCAAAGTTTGTCTATATGTTGTATTGGAGGGGTCTGACCTTTTGCTTATGAGTCAGCCCCGCTTTTTTATGTGCAAGAATGGAATAATTTCCTCGATATTGCAAACTTTATAAGTAACCCTTCGATTCGAGGTGTAAGGCGTGGCTTCAAAATTCATTCAAACGGAGCGAAGGCTTGTAGTTTTTGCTCTTCTATTTATTGCAGTATTTCTTTCCCCTTTATTCATTCTCGGAGAAAATGCTCACATTCGGGTTCATGATAATCTCGATTCCAATATTGCCTGGTATAAGGTGTTGGCAGAGAGCGGGGAAATCTTTGGTCCGATCGAGGCAACGATTCCACAAATAATTAATGGAAACTTGTCGAGAAATGCATTTGGAACGGAGTTTAGCGGGATTGTTTGGCTGTATGCTCTTTTTCCAACGATGGTTGCTTATGGATTGAGTCAGGCAATTACGAGATTTATCGCTTTTTTAGGTATGTATCTCCTCTTGAAAAAGCATTTTATTCAAAAACCTGAATGGGCATGGATTCGGGTCGGGGTGGCTCTGGCATTTGCGCTCCCGCCATTTTGGCCATCCGGCATGCTAAGTACGCTTGGAATGCCGCTTGCACTTTGGGCATTTTTGAATATCCGCAATGGTGAAAAGTCATGGAAAAATTATCTTGTATTAACGCTTTTGCCTTTTTACTCAAGCTTTGTGCTCGGGTTTTTCTTTTTCTTAAGTGCAATGGGGCTTCTCTGGCTGATTGATGTTATTAGAAGAAAAAGATGGAATCTGCGTTTCCTTTGGTCGATCGTTTATATGACCATTGTTTTTTTCATTGTGGAGTACCGGCTAGTCTATTCATTTCTGTTCGAAAAAGAGCCGAACAGCAGGGACGAGTATTTTCATGCTCGGCATGAATTTTGGAGATCTCTCCGCTTGACTTTCAAAAATTTTGTGCTTGGCCATCACCATGTGATGACGGTACATACGTTTGTTATTCTCCCGGTTATTTTTATTTCCTTTTACTTTGTAAAAAAACATCGTCTCTGGAAAAAGGAAAAAGTGTTTGTGTTTTTATTCTGGTTAAACTTTGCCTTATCCGCCTGGTATGCGTTTTGGTTTAATAAGGCATGGCTCCCGCTTACCGAAAGATTCCATTTTCTGGATACATTCAATTTTGCCAGATACCATTTCTTAAGGCCCCTTGTCATTTATCTGTTGTTTGCCCTCGGGCTTCGGATTATGTGGATGCAAGGTCCGAAGTGGAGACAAGCGGCAATCGCCAGCATCTTTGCCCAGGTGATCCTTTTAAGCTTTTTTAATGAAGAAATTATTTTTCAAAATCAGCCTACGGTGAAACAGTTTTTCGCAGAAGAGCAATTCAAGGATATTAAGAAATACATTGGGCTTCCCCAGGATCAATACCGGGTCGCGTCGATCGGGATACATCCGGCAATTGCCCAGTACAACGGATTTTATACATTGGATACGTATAACAACTTCTACCCGCTTTCATATAAATATCAGTTTCGAAAGATTATAGAGAAAGAATTGGAAAAAAATAAAACGATCCGGACTTATTTTGACGAGTGGGGCGGCCGCTGCTACATTTTTACGGATGAGCTCGGGAAGCACTGTATGTTTAAAAAAACTTCGAAAAAACGGCTGAAACATCTGGAATTGAATATCGAGCCTTTTAAGGAAATGGGAGGGCGCTATATTTTCTCTGCCGTGCCGATCGAGAATGCAGAAGACAATCAGCTTCATCTCGAAAAAATTTTTGAATCAAAAGAATCAGCCTGGAAAATTTATTTATACAAAGCAATGTAGACTCTCAGGAGGAAAACAGCCATGAAAAAACCGGTTCTTACGATTGTTGTTCCTTGTTATAACGAGGAAGAGGTTTTGCCTGAAACTTTTTCCCGGCTTCACAGCCTTCTAATCGATTTGATGAATGAGGAGCTTGTTGCCGAAAACAGCAAAATCTTATTTGTTGATGATGGCAGCAAAGACAGGACATGGATGCTCATCCATAAAGCGAGTTTGAAAACGGATTTGATCCGGGGATTGAAATTGTCGCGGAATGTTGGGCACCAAAATGCATTGCTGGCGGGCTTATTTACGGCGAAAGAGTCATCGGATTGCGTTGTTTCCATCGATGCAGATCTGCAGGATGATATATCTGTTATTCGCGAATTTATCCAAAAGTTCAACGAAGGCTATGAAATTGTGTACGGCGTCCGCAAAAAGCGTGAAACCGATACGTTCTTTAAGCGAAACACGGCACAAGGTTTTTATAAATTAATGCAATTAATGGGCGTGAACCTTGTCTATAACCACGCCGATTTTCGGCTGATGAGCAGGCGGGCGCTTCAGGAGCTTGAGCGATTTGAAGAGGTGAACCTGTTTTTAAGGGGGATTGTTCCCTTGATTGGATTCAAATCAACGTCGGTTTACTATGAACGTAAAGAGCGATTTGCCGGGGAAACGAAATATCCTTTAAAGAAGATGCTCGCGTTTGCCTTTGACGGAATCACGTCTTTTTCTGTGACGCCGATCCGGTTCGTGTTATTTATCGGCCTTGCCTCATTTTTTATTAGTCTTGTTTTCGGAGTCTATTTTTTAGGGTTAAAATTTTTCGGTCAGACGGAAACTGGCTGGACTTCGTTAATTGCCTCGATTTGGCTGATTGGCGGGCTGCAGCTGATTGCGATCGGGCTCGTTGGTGAATATATTGGGAAAGTTTATAAAGAGTCAAAGCGCCGTCCTCGGTTTATTATTGATGTTGACTCCTTCAACATGCCAATGAAGCTGTCGCTAAGAGATAACCAGGAGATAAATGATGAGTCATTTCACTATGATCTTCGAAACGTATCTGAAACGAACTAATCCGTTTGTCCGTTTTTTGGCAGTTGGATTCGTCAATACATTGATTGGTTTGACGATCATGTTTTTGCTTATGCATGCTGTTGGATTGTCTTATTGGCTGTCCACTTTTCTCGGAAACATGGCCGGTGCGATTGCGAGTTACTTCTTGAATCGGAGTTTTACGTTTGGCAGCCATGTTGCGATCGCAAAAGGAGGTTTCCGATTTGCAGTGGTGATTTGTTCCTGTTATTTCTTTTCCTATACGATCAGCCGAATGCTGGCGGAGGGAACAAGAGATGATTTTCCATTACATGAAAAAGATTTTGCTGTTATCATAGGATCAGTCATCTATACTGGTCTCAATTATCTGGGGCAGAAATATTTTGTTTTCAAAAAATAAAATATGAAAACCGTCAAATTTTGAATGAAAATTCGTATGAACGAGAGCAAATATCTGCTGAACGGAAGTAAACCTCTGTTGAACGGGAGTAAAACCTTGTTGAACGAGAGCAGCCACCAGCTGAACGAGAGTAAAAGCACCATAAACGAGAGTAATCACCCGTCTATTTTTGAAAGGAAATAGACGGGTTTTTTGTGTTTTCAGTTAAGGTAATTGGCCAATGGTTTGTTTTTTGAAATAAATGAAACTTTACTTAGTGGTAAGCCGTCTATTAATTTATCGGGAATTTCCCTATAATTTTTACAGGATTTTTACAAATTTTGGCGAATATATTTTATTGTTTCTTCCCTTTTCAAACCATATCCTTGCATTTCCGGGTTTCAAAATACTTTTTAAAAAAGATTCTGGAGGATTAAATAATGTCATTCGATCAAATGAACCCAACAATTGAAAGAATTTTGCAAAATATTGAGAAAGTCATGATCGGAAAAAGAAAAGTAGCTGAGTTGTGCCTTGTTGCCTTATTGGCGGAAGGACATGTATTGCTTGAAGACGTTCCCGGAGTCGGGAAAACAATGATGGTCCGGGCCCTTGCAAAATCCGTGAATGCAAACTTTAAGAGGATCCAGTTTACTCCCGATCTGTTGCCTTCAGATGTAACAGGTGTTTCGATCTATAATCCTAAGGAATTGGAATTTGAATTCAGGCCGGGTCCTATTATGGGGAATATCATTCTTGCCGATGAAATTAACAGAACGTCTCCAAAAACCCAATCTGCCTTGTTAGAGGGGATGGAAGAGGGCAGTGTGACAGTTGACGGTGTTACCCGAATGCTTGAGAAACCGTTCTTTGTCATGGCGACTCAAAACCCGATTGAATATGAAGGAACATATCCATTGCCGGAAGCTCAGCTTGACCGGTTCTTATTAAAAATGAAGATGGGTTATCCGGAAATCGATGAAGAAATGGAAGTACTGAACCGTGCTGAAAAAATTCCGCCGATTGAAGATCTGCAGCCGGTCATCAGTCTTGAAGAACTAAGAGAATTACAAAATCAAATAAAAAATGTATATGTCGATCAAACCATTAAACGTTATATTGTGGACATTGCCAACGGGACAAGATTACATTCAAGCGTTTATTTAGGGGCAAGCCCGCGCGGATCGATTGCTTTAATGAAAGCGGCTCAAAGCTATGCATTCATGTATGGAAGAGATTACGTCATTCCGGATGATATTCAGTACCTGGCTCCGTATGTTTTTGCACATCGGATTATTTTAAAATCAGAAGCAAAATTTGAAGGCATTTTAGCTGAAGAAATTGTGAACCGGGTCATGGCAAGGGTTCCTGTTCCCGTACAGAGGTTAGTGAAATAACAATGAGGACGTTTTTTGCGGCACTTAAAGGACTTTGGAAATTAATCGTGTTGTTGTTATTAATCCTTCTGGCTTTTTCATATGCCATGTTTCAAGGAGGGTTTGTCAGTTGGTTTTTGTTTTTTAACTTTCTGCCTTTCGCGCTTTATGCACTTGCTTTGTCTTTTTATTCATTAAAAGATATGAAAGCTGAGAGGGTTTTTGTTAAGACGGAGTATAATGCCGGAGAAACAGTAAAGATTCAGATCCATTTTACGAGGGCAAAAGGTTTTCCTTTATTTTATATGGTCATTGAGGATGGTCCGGAAAATCCGCTTTCATACTCCCGCCAGAAGAAAAAAGCGAAAACTTTTATTTTTCCCGGCTTTCGAAAAGAGATTTTCATAGAGTATTTGATCGAAGAAATACCGAGGGGAGAACATTTTTTCCGGACGATCCGGTTAAAAACGGGCGATCTGCTTGGTTTAATCGAAAAAGAAAGGATGCTTCCTTTAGAAAATAAGATTCTCGTCTATCCGGCGTATGAAGAACTTATTTACAGGCCTCTTGAAAATCATTATGACCAAGGAATGACCGCATCGAAGGAACGGGTGCAAAGGGATACTTCCATGGCCATCGGAATCAGGGAGTATCAGCCGGGCGACCGTTTTTCATGGATTAACTGGAAAGCGACCGCAAAACGGAACGATATTATGACAAAAGAATTTGAACAACGCCAATCCCACGATGTTTATATCATTATGGACTGTGCGCCTGATCCTCGTTTTGAGGTCATTGTTTCATTTACAGCATCCATCATAAGAGCGATCTTAAAGAAAGGAGCACAAGCAGGCCTTCTCTCATCAGGCGCTGAACGCGGCGCTTTTCCGATTCGGGGCGGAGAAAGCCAGCAGTCAGAGCTGTTTTACCACCTTGCAAAAGTAAAGGATAACAGCCCGGTTACTTTAGATCGAATAATTGAATCTGAGAGGTTTTTCACACAACAAAATGTTACGCTTATGTTTGTAACTGCCCAATTAACGAAGCCATTAATTGAAAAAGCAGGGTTTTACACTCAGCGAAAAACTTCCTGCATACTCTTTTTAATAAAAAAAGCGAGGGAACCTGCTTCCAAGCAAGAGCTCTCCTTAAAAGCTGCCGCTAATGCCCGGGGGATCAAAGTTGTCATGGTTCAGGAGGGCCAATTTCAAGATGCGTTTTCGGAGGTGAGCCTGCGGTGAACGCTAACGAAACAAAGAGAAATGCTGCACATTTTCTTCTGTATGCTTTCGCATTTTTACTGTTGTGGGAGTGGCTGAGACCTTTAGAGCAGTTAACCGACACAGGATACATTTGGGTTTTTTTGCTTTTTCTATTGTTTTCGCTTGCCATGTCTTTTTTGGGAATAAAAATGGCTATTGGTGCTTCAGTGAAGATTATATATATTTTGTATATCCTGAATTATTTGTATTTCGAAGGATCATTCTTCAGCTTTCAATGGATTCCCCTTTTGATTGCTGATTCACAGGAAAACATTGGTTATCTGTTTGAAATGGATTGGCAAAGCCTTACCGATGTGTTCAGAAGTTTGCTGTTATTTATTTTGCTATGGCTGATGACGTATCTTTTGCACTACTGGCTAATTATCCGCAGGAAGATTTTTATCTTTTTCTTTATGACATTAGTGTACGTCACAGTGCTTGATACGTTCACGCCTTATGCCGCTGATACTGCAATTGTCCGGACTGTCGTCAGTGGTTTTGCGATCATGGGGATACTGAATTATTACCGATTAATTGAAAAAGAAGCAATAAGTAAAGGAGATAATTTTTCAAGAAAATGGATGATTCCGTTAGCGGGAATGATTGCTTTTAGTGTTCTTTTTGGTTATGCTTCACCAAAAGCCGAACCGATTTGGCCTGATCCTGTTCCTTATATTAAATCGTACAGCCTAAAAAATAACGGAAATGGAAAAGGCTCTGTTCAGCGTATAGGATATAAAACGGATGATTCGCGGCTCGGCGGGCCATTTCTCGGTGATAATCAAGTTGTTTTCAGGGCTCAGGTAGAATCGAGGCATTATTGGAAGGTTGAAACAAAAGATGTATATACGGGGAAGGGTTGGAAAGCTTCTGACGACAATCCTAAAAGAGCTACGATCCGTCAGGAAGAGATAGTGCCTTTATCATCATTTGCAGCAGGAGTTAAAACAGAAAAAGAAACAGCTTCTTTATTCTTTAGCAAGAGGTATCCTCATATCGTCTATCCCGCCGGTGTACAGAATATTCATGCCAGTCCTAATGTTTCGTTTGAGATGGATAGAAACACGGAAAAAATTTACTCACTTAAGGACGGACAGGCCGAACCTTTAACCCAATACTCGTTAGACTACGAAATTCCGACGTTCAGCGTTTCCGCATTAATGAAAACAGTTAGTACGGATACAAGCGTGATGAGTGAGGAATTTATTCAGAGGTATACACAACTGCCGGACAAATTGCCGGAAAGGGTCAGGGAGCTGGCTATACAAATAACTTCCGGAAAAAAGACATGGTTTGAGAAAGCCAGGGCAGTTGAGGATTACTTTCTCCGCAGCCCGGAGTTTATATACGACCAGCTGAATGTCCCGATTCCCGGGGAAGGCGACGATTATGTTGATCAATTTTTATTTGAAACAAGACGCGGCTATTGTGATAATTTTTCCAGTTCCATGACTGTACTTCTTCGGACTCTCGGCATTCCGGCTCGATGGGTAAAAGGATACACAGAGGGAGAATTTAAGGAGCTTGGTGAACAAAATCAGCGTATTTTTGAAATTACGAATAACAATGCCCATTCCTGGGTTGAGGTCTATTTCCCAAATGCCGGCTGGGTTCCGTTCGAACCGACGAAAGGTTTTTCAGGCAATGTACACTTAAATTTTGATACGTATAAAAACAATCAGACAACAAGAGAAGATACAGAACAGCTAGAGGAGCCGCAGGATACGCCAAAACCGGAAAAACCGGATAATAAAACAAATAATAAGTCTTCTTTCTTGTTTTCAGAATTATGGAATAAAGTAAAGATATTTTTTAAGGAACGCTGGCTCGAGATGTTTCTTGTTGGAGTTCTTTTAATAGCTATTGTGTTAGGAGTTTTTAAAAAACGGGCAAGGTGGCTTCCATACTATTTAATCTGGAAATATAAACGAATTGACAAGGATGAACAGTTTGCAAAAGCGTATTCTGCATTGTTGAAACAGCTGGAACTGATTGGTTTAAAGCGAAAAAATGGCCAGACGTTAAGAGAATACGCCCGCTATGTTGACACCTTTTTCTCTTCAAGGGAAATGAGCAAGTTAACGAACCGTTATGAGCAATTTTTATATAGAGGGAAGCTTCAAACCGGTTCGTGGGATGAGTCGAAAGAATTATGGGAAAATTTAATTAAAAAAACGATTGCTTGACCGCGATTTCACCCTATTGTTACAATAAATTTATATATGAATATTGTACGCAAAAAACCTTCATATATCCTCGATAATATGGATCGAAAGTTTCTACCAAATCACCGTAAATGATTTGACTATGAAGGCAGATGATTCTAAATGTTGCTCACGCACCGAAACTAGAATTCTGCTTTTTTATCGGAAGGAGAGTTCTAGTTTTCTTTTTATTCATCATTAGGGATTGCAGAAAAAATGAAAAGTTTCGACAATCGCTGAGAACACTAGAAATTAGTGATTGAATAATATTTTTTTCAATGAGGTGAACAGCTTGCCAGGAAAAACAGAATTGCAAAACCATGAAATGATCGTTGTTCTCGATTTTGGAAGTCAATATAATCAATTGATTACGAGAAGAATCCGTGAATTCGGCGTCTACAGTGAACTTCATCCTCACACAATTACAGCTGAAGAGATAAAAAAAATGAATCCTAAGGGAATCATTTTTTCCGGCGGACCAAACAGCGTTTATGAAGACAATGCGTTTCGCTGTGATGAAGAAATCTTTGAATTGGGCTTGCCGATACTTGGAATTTGTTATGGAATGCAGTTAATGACAATGCATTTCGGCGGGATAGTAGAAAGAGCAAAGCATCGGGAATACGGAAAAGCTGCCATAAATATTGAGCATCAAAGCAAACTGTTTGAAAAGCTTCCAAAGGAACAGGTTGTGTGGATGAGCCATGGCGATTTAGTTGTCGAGGCGCCGGAAGGTTTTACAGTTGATGCAGTTAATCCTTCGTGCCCTATTGCATCAATAAGCGATGAGAGACGAAATTTATATGCGGTTCAATTCCATCCGGAAGTCCGCCACTCTGTCTACGGAAATGAAATACTGAAAAATTTCGTTTTCGGAGTTTGCGGCTGTAGAGGCGACTGGTCGATGGAAAATTTCATCGAAATGAAAATTGAAAAGATCCGTCAGACAGTAGGGGATAAGAAAGTTCTTTGCGCACTTAGCGGCGGTGTCGACTCATCCGTTGTTGCCGTTTTAGTTCATAAAGCGATCGGTGATCAATTAACTTGCATTTTTGTTGATCACGGCTTGCTTCGCAAAGGGGAAGCAGAAAGCGTGATGAAAACTTTTGCTGACGGCTTTAACATGAATGTTATTAAAGTCGATGCAAAGGAACGCTTCCTGAATAAATTGGAAGGCGTCACCGATCCTGAGCAAAAGCGGAAGATTATCGGAAATGAATTTATTTATGTATTTGATGATGAAGCTGCAAAACTTGAAGGAATCGAGTTTTTAGCACAGGGCACTCTTTATACAGATATTATTGAAAGCGGTACGGCAACTGCTCAGACTATTAAGTCCCACCATAATGTAGGCGGTCTGCCGGAAGATATGAAGTTTAAGCTGATTGAACCTCTTAACACGCTTTTTAAAGATGAAGTGCGCGCTTTAGGAACAGAGCTTGGAATTCCTGATGAAATTGTTTGGAGGCAGCCTTTCCCTGGTCCGGGACTTGGCATTCGCGTGCTTGGGGAAATTACAGAAGAGAAATTAGAAATTGTCCGTGAATCGGATGCGATTTTGCGGGAAGAAATTAAAAAAGCCGGCCTTGACCGCGAAATTTGGCAATATTTCACAGTTCTGCCTGACATCCGCAGTGTCGGAGTAATGGGTGATGCCCGGACATATGATTATACAATCGGCATCCGCGCTGTTACATCAATTGACGGCATGACATCCGATTGGGCAAGAATACCGTGGGATGTTCTTGAAGTCATTTCAACACGGATCGTGAATGAAGTAAACCATGTGAACAGAGTCGTCTACGACATCACAAGCAAACCGCCTGCGACAATTGAGTGGGAATAAGCATAACAAGGAAAAACAAAAAACACGAACAAAACAAAAAAGCGAACAGTTAATGTTCGTTTTTTTGTTGACGTGCTTCTGAAGCCCTGTTAAAATAAAAAACGAAATGAATAATTTGTCTCATTACGTCGTATAGTCTTGGGGATATGGCCCAAAAGTTTCTACCGAGCTGCCGTAAATAGCTCGACTACGAGGTAAGTGTTTTGAAAATGGGGTTATTAATATACATGTCTTTATTTTTTTATTTTAAAGCCCCTTATTTTTGCACAAACCTGTTGTCGGCGCTCCGGTAATCGGAGCGTTTTTGTTTTGGGCCGGCCAATTATGACGCAATTTTATAGGGGGAAAAATAATGAAAAAATACTTCCAATTCGAGGAACTTGGAACGAATTATCGACGCGAAATTTTAGGCGGGCTGACAACTTTTTTGGCTATGGCTTATATTTTGATTGTCAATCCGCATATATTGACACTTGCGGATGTTAAAGACTTGCCTGATGCCTTAAGAATGGATCACGGAGCAGTATTTGTGGCAACAGCGCTTGCAGCTGCTGTCGGTTCCATCATTATGGGGCTTGTCGGTAAATATCCGATTGCACTTGCACCCGGTATGGGTCTAAATGCCTTTTTTGCCTATACGGTTGTTTTAGGACACGGAGTACCTTGGCAGCATGCGCTTGGAGCTGTTTTTATTTCAGGTGTGGTTTTCTTGTTATTAACAATTTCCGGACTTCGTGAAAAGATTATTAACGCCATTCCTGTTGACTTAAAATATGCGGTAGGAGCAGGAATTGGTTTGTTTATTACTTTTATCGGGCTAAAGAGTGCAGGCGTTATCGTAAATAATGATGCGACACTTGTAGGTTTAGGGGATTTATCAAACCCAAATACGCTGCTTGCGATTTTCGGTCTCGTGGTCACTGTAATCATGATGACAAGAGGGATTAACGGAGCAGTGTTTTATGGAATGATCATTTCCGTTATCGTTGGGATGATTTTTAATTTGATTGAAGTTCCGAAACAAGTGGTAGGTGCGGTTCCAAGTTTGGAGCCGACATTCGGAGCCGTTTTTTCTTCCTTTGGAGATCCTTCTTTCTTTACGACAACAATGCTGGGTATTATCTTAACGTTTTTATTCGTAGATTTCTTTGACAATGCAGGTACATTGGTAGCGGTAGCCAATCAGGCCGGTTTGATGAAAGACAACAAACTTCCGCGTGCAGGCAAAGCATTATTTTCCGATTCGATCGCATCCATTGTAGGGTCCATTTTTGGAACATCAACAACAACATCTTATATTGAATCATCTGCAGGGGTTGCATCCGGTGCAAGAACTGGCTTTGCTTCCCTGGTAACAGCCGGGCTTTTTATCCTTTCACTCTTCTTTTTCCCGGTATTATCAGTCGTTACATCACCGGTAACGGCACCTGCTTTAATAATCGTCGGAGTTTTAATGGTTTCTTCCTTGGGAAAAATTGATTGGACTCGTTTTGAAATTGCGGTGCCTTCTTTCTTAACGATGATTGCAATGCCTCTTTCATACAGTATTGCCACAGGAATTGCAATAGGTTTCATATTTTATCCTATCACAATGATGGTGAAAGGGCGCATAAAAGAAATTCATCCAATTATGTATGTGTTCTTTGTTATCTTTGTCCTTTACTTCATGTTTTTAACAGAATAATATTTGCGGGGAGTCAGATTAAAGCTGCCTCCTCTTTTATTGTCTTTTTGTCTCAGACAAAAATGAATGCGTTTACTTTTTTGATTGACTTCTTTTTCTCTTTTATAACATAATAGGGTTAAATCGAATGCTGTCGAAAATCGGAGGATACGGATGCCGAGTTTAGTTGTTAACAAGGTCTTGAATAATAATGTCATTATGGCCGAACATCCTGCTTACGGAGAAGTCGTAGTTATTGGAAAAGGGATCGGGTTTAACCGGAAACAAAAAGATCTTATTGAAGCTTCGGCAGCTGAAAAACTTTTTGTTTTACGAAACGAAAAAGAACAGAAAAACTATTTAAAGCTGTTGCCATTTTTGGAGGATGATTTACAAGAAGTCATCATTTCAGCAATTGAACTAATAAAAGAGAGAACGGCCTCACAACTAAGTGAACATATACATGTAGCACTGACAGATCATCTTATGTTTGTGGTTAACCGGTTCTCAAAAGGAATGGAAATACGCAATCCGTTTCTTGTTGAAACAAAAGCTTTATATCCAAAAGCATTTGGAATTGCAAAAGAAGTTGTCGATTTATTTACGAAAAAGACGGGGATTCAACTGCCTGAAGGCGAGGCAGGCTTTATTGCCCTTCATATCCACAGTGCAGCGGCCAATAAAGATTTGTCTGAAGTGAATCAACATTCTCAACTTATCACAAAACTAATCAATATGATTGAAGAGCAAATGGATATTAAAATTGATAAAGAAAGCATAGATTATACGAGGCTCGTACGCCATCTCCGCTTTACGATCGAACGGGTAAAAAATGGCGAAAAAGTTGAAGAACCTGAAAAAATATCATTGTTATTGAAACAAGAATATCCATTGTGCTATAATCTTTCATGGAAGCTCATTAAGGTTATGCAGCAAACATTAAAACAACCAGTGTTTGAAGCTGAAGCAGTCTATTTAACTATGCATCTGCAAAGGCTTCAGAAAAAAATAAAATAGCAATTAACTTAATACGTGTTACTGATTCGATCAGGCATGAGTTAAGAAGATAATTGGAATAAAGTTTTATGGGTACTATATCCGTAGGACTTTGTCATATTATTTTCTTTTCTCATGCCTTTTTATTTTGTTCAAAAATGAAAACGCTTAATGGGCTAATAAATATTGGAGGTTTTGTTATGTTTAAAAAAGCTTTTGGTGTTTTGCAAAAAGTCGGTAAAGCATTGATGCTGCCTGTTGCATTACTTCCTGCAGCGGGTATCCTTCTCGCTTTGGGGGCTGCTCTCAGAAACCCGGCTTTATTAGAATTAGCCCCGTTTTTAGATAACAGCGGAGTGGATATGGTTGCTGCTGTTATGCAAAAAGCAGGGGATATTGTTTTTGGAAATCTTCCGTTGCTGTTTGCTGTCGGTGTTGCAGTTGGGCTAGCGGGAGGAGAAGGTACGGCAGGCCTTGCTGCGATTATCGGATATTTGATCATGAACGTTACTATGGGAACAGTACTTGGCATTACCGCAGAAGACGTAAATGGTTTAAACTATGCCAATGTTCTTGGCGTTCCAACTCTTCAAACGGGAGTATTCGGAGGTATTATCGTCGGTATTATTGCTGCAGCCTTATACAATAAATTCTATGAAATTGAATTGCCTCCCTATTTAGGCTTTTTTGCCGGAAAACGTTTTGTTCCAATTATTACGGCAGGAACTGCGGTTATTTTAGGTTTGATTATGATGATTATTTGGCCGCCAATACAGTCCGGTCTAAATGCATTCTCGCAAAACATGGTTCATGCTAACTTAACATTATCAGCTTTCATTTTCGGAGTAATCGAACGGGCACTGATTCCATTTGGTTTGCATCATATTTTTTACTCGCCTTTCTGGTATGAGTTCGGTGAATATGTAACGAGAGCAGGAGAAGTGGTTCGTGGTGACCAACGAATTTTCATGGCGCAAATTGCTGATAATGTTCAAAATCTGACTGCCGGTACATTTATGACAGGTAAGTTTCCGTTCATGATGTTCGGTCTTCCTGCTGCAGCTTTAGCAATTTACCATGAAGCTCGTCCCGAAAGAAAGAAAGCCGTTGGAGGCTTAATGGCTTCTGCTGCCTTAACATCTTTCTTAACTGGTATCACAGAGCCGATTGAATTCTCGTTCTTATTCGTAGCACCTGTGTTATTTGCAATTCATACGATTTTTGCCGGCTTATCTTTTATGACGATGCATTTATTAAATGTTAAAATCGGGATGACATTCTCAGGCGGTTTAATTGACTATATCTTGTTTGGTTTAATTAACCCGCAAACAAATGCTTGGCTGGTAATCCCGGTAGGTCTTGTCTTTGCAGTTATTTATTACTTTGGTTTCCGTTTCGCAATCCGTAAATTTAACCTGATGACACCTGGACGCGAAGAAGCTGAAGAAGAAGTGGAAGATTCAAAAGGTGAGGCAGGCGATCTTGCATACGATATTCTTGAAGCGATGGGAGGAAAGGAAAATATTTCCCATTTAGATGCTTGTATTACTCGTCTGCGTGTTACAGTTAATGACGTTAAAAATGTAGATAGAGAACAATTGAAAAAACTTGGTGCGGCTGGGGTGCTTGAAGTAGGAAACAATATTCAGGCAATCTTTGGCCCTCGCTCTGAAACCATTAAAGGACAAATGAAGGACATTATGGATGGGAAGAAACCCCGGGTTATGAAAATGGATCTTGCCAAAGAGATTGAACAGCAAATAGAAGAAGTAAATCCAAAGGCATTGCAGAAAGAACACAATCCCAATGATGTGTTTGTATCTCCAATAAAAGGGGAAATTAAACCGATTACCGAAGTTCCAGATGCAGTTTTTTCAGGGAAAATGATGGGTGACGGATTTGCGATTGTTCCGGCAGAAGGTACAGTTGTTTCTCCTGTAGACGGAAAGATTATAAACTTATTCCCGACAAAACACGCCATTGGTTTACTTTCAGATTCAGGCCTGGAAATTCTTATTCACTTCGGAATCGATACAGTGAATTTAAAAGGTGAAGGTTTTGAAGCGCTTGTTTCTGAAAATGACCGTGTTCAAAAAGGACAGCCTTTATTAAAAGTTGATTTAGAACATGTCAAAAAGAATGCAAAATCGACGATCACTCCGATCATATTCACAAACTTTTCCGAGGGAGAAAAAATTGTTATCAATAAAACCGGAAATGTAGACCTAAAAGAAGAGAACATCATTTCAATTAGCAAGTAAAAATGATTTTTTGAGGCAACTGGCTGCCGGGAGTTTTGTTTCCTTGGCAGCCGCTCTAATTTTGGGAAAAATTAGTAATAATATTTCATCATAAATTGTATTGACTTTATTTATATAGGGTGATACTATTTGAAAGCATTGTCGCTGCCAACTACAATTTAATCATCAACTTCACAAAAATAAAAAATGTAGTTGACTTAGTATTGGTAACATGATATATTAATAGAGTCGCTTCTGAGCGGTGAATAAAAATTGTTCTTTGAAAACTGAACAAACAAAAGCGTCAACGTTAATTCTAATATTTTTGAGCTTATCTTACTCTTTTTTGGAGAGTTTGATCCTGGCTCAGGACGAACGCTGGCGGCGTGCCTAATACATGCAAGTCGAGCGGACTGATGGGAGCTTGCTTCCTGAAGTCAGCGGCGGACGGGTGAGTAACACGTGGGCAACCTGCCTGCAAGACCGGGATAACTTCGGGAAACCGGAGCTAATACCGGATAATCCTCTTTCCCGCATGGGAAAGAGCTGAAAGATGGCTTCGGCTATCACTTGCAGATGGGCCCGCGGCGCATTAGCTGGTTGGTGAGGTAACGGCTCACCAAGGCGACGATGCGTAGCCGAGTGAGAGGGTGATCGGCCACACTGGGACTGAGACACGGCCCAGACTCCTACGGGAGGCAGCAGTAGGGAATCTTCCGCAATGGACGAAAGTCTGACGGAGCAACGCCGCGTGAGCGAAGAAGGCCTTCGGGTCGTAAAGCTCTGTTGTCAGAGAAGAATAAGTACCGTTCGAATAGGGCGGTGCCTTGACGGTACCTGACCAGAAAGCCACGGCTAACTACGTGCCAGCAGCCGCGGTAATACGTAGGTGGCAAGCGTTGTCCGGAATTATTGGGCGTAAAGCGCGTGCAGGCGGTTCCTTAAGTCTGATGTGAAAGCCCACGGCTCAACCGTGGAGGGTCATTGGAAACTGGGGAACTTGAGTGCAGAAGAGGAGAGCGGAATTCCACGTGTAGCGGTGAAATGCGTAGAGATGTGGAGGAACACCAGTGGCGAAGGCGGCTCTCTGGTCTGTAACTGACGCTGAGGCGCGAAAGCGTGGGGAGCAAACAGGATTAGATACCCTGGTAGTCCACGCCGTAAACGATGAGTGCTAAGTGTTAGAGGGTTTCCGCCCTTTAGTGCTGCAGCTAACGCATTAAGCACTCCGCCTGGGGAGTACGGCCGCAAGGCTGAAACTCAAAGGAATTGACGGGGGCCCGCACAAGCGGTGGAGCATGTGGTTTAATTCGAAGCAACGCGAAGAACCTTACCAGGTCTTGACATCCTCTGACAATCCTGGAGACAGGACGTTCCCCTTCGGGGGACAGAGTGACAGGTGGTGCATGGTTGTCGTCAGCTCGTGTCGTGAGATGTTGGGTTAAGTCCCGCAACGAGCGCAACCCTTGACCTTAGTTGCCAGCATTCAGTTGGGCACTCTAAGGTGACTGCCGGTGACAAACCGGAGGAAGGTGGGGATGACGTCAAATCATCATGCCCCTTATGACCTGGGCTACACACGTGCTACAATGGATGGTACAAAGGGCTGCTAAGCCGCGAGGCCTGAGCCAATCCCAAAAAACCATTCTCAGTTCGGATTGCAGGCTGCAACTCGCCTGCATGAAGCCGGAATCGCTAGTAATCGCGGATCAGCATGCCGCGGTGAATACGTTCCCGGGCCTTGTACACACCGCCCGTCACACCACGAGAGTTTGTAACACCCGAAGTCGGTGAGGTAACCTTTAAGGAGCCAGCCGCCTAAGGTGGGACAGATGATTGGGGTGAAGTCGTAACAAGGTAGCCGTATCGGAAGGTGCGGCTGGATCACCTCCTTTCTAAGGATTTTAATCATGAAGTTGATTGCTTTTGTTTGTTTAGTTTTGAGGGAGCAATTCCTCACAACTTCGTTCTTTGAAAACTAGATAATCGTATTGAAGAAGGCAAAAGAAGAACCGAGTATCGCCATTTTAGGTTTCAAACCTTTTAGGTTAAGTTAGAAAGGGCGCACGGTGGATGCCTTGGCACTAGGAGCCGATGAAGGACGGGACTAACACCGATATGCTTCGGGGAGCTGTAAGTAAGCATTGATCCGGAGATTTCCGAATGGGGAAACCCCCTATCCGTAATGGGATAGGATCCTAACCTGAATCCATAGGGTTAGGAGGGCAGACCCGGGGAACTGAAACATCTAAGTACCCGGAGGAAGAGAAAGCAAACGCGATTCCCTGAGTAGCGGCGAGCGAAACGGGAACAGCCCAAACCAAGAGGCTTGCCTCTTGGGGTTGTAGGACACTCTGTATGGAGTTACAAAGGAACGGAGTAGACGAAGAGGTCTGGAAAGGCCCGTCAGAGAAGGTAACAACCCTGTAGTTGAAACTTCGTTCCCTCCTCGAGTGGATCCTGAGTACGGCGGGACACGTGAAATCCCGTCGGAAGCAGGGAGGACCATCTCCCAAGGCTAAATACTCCCTAGTGACCGATAGTGAACCAGTACCGTGAGGGAAAGGTGAAAAGCACCCCGGGAGGGGAGTGAAAGAGAACCTGAAACCGTGTGCCTACAAGTAGTCAGAGCCCGTTAATGGGTGATGGCGTGCCTTTTGTAGAATGAACCGGCGAGTTACGGTCGCATGCGAGGTTAAGTTGAAAAGACGGAGCCGCAGCGAAAGCGAGTCTGAACAGGGCGAATGAGTATGCGGCCGTAGACCCGAAACCAGGTGATCTACCCATGTCCAGGGTGAAGTCCAGGTAACACTGGATGGAGGCCCGAACCCACGCACGTTGAAAAGTGCGGGGATGAGGTGTGGGTAGCGGAGAAATTCCAATCGAACTTGGAGATAGCTGGTTCTCTCCGAAATAGCTTTAGGGCTAGCCTCAAGTGCAAGAGTCTTGGAGGTAGAGCACTGTTTGGACTAGGGGCCCTCATCGGGTTACCGAATTCAGACAAACTCCGAATGCCAAAGACTTATCCTTGGGAGTCAGACTGCGAGTGATAAGATCCGCAGTCAAAAGGGAAACAGCCCAGACCGCCAGCTAAGGTCCCAAAGTATACGTTAAGTGGAAAAGGATGTGGAGTTGCTTAGACAACCAGGATGTTGGCTTAGAAGCAGCCACCATTTAAAGAGTGCGTAATAGCTCACTGGTCGAGTGACTCTGCGCCGAAAATGTACCGGGGCTAAACGTATCACCGAAGCTGTGGGTGGACACCGTCGGTGTCCGCGGTAGGAGAGCGTTCTAAGGGCGTTGAAGCCAGACCGGAAGGACTGGTGGAGCGCTTAGAAGTGAGAATGCCGGTATGAGTAGCGAAAGATGGGTGAGAATCCCATCCACCGAATGCCTAAGGTTTCCTGAGGAAGGCTCGTCCGCTCAGGGTTAGTCGGGACCTAAGCCGAGGCCGAAAGGCGTAGGCGATGGACAACAGGTTGATATTCCTGTACCACCTCTTTTCCGTTTGAGCGATGGGGGGACGCAGGAGGATAGGGCAAGCGCGCTGCTGGATTAGCGCGTCCAAGCAGTTAGGCCGCTGACGAGGCAAATCCCGTCAGCATCAGGCGGAGCTGTGACGGCGAGGGAAATATAGTACCGAAGTTCCTGATTCCACACTGCCAAGAAAAGCCTCTAGCGATGGAAAAGGTGCCCGTACCGCAAACCGACACAGGTAGGCGAGGAGAGAATCCTAAGGTGAGCGAGAGAACTCTCGTTAAGGAACTCGGCAAAATGACCCCGTAACTTCGGGAGAAGGGGTGCTTTTCTGGGTGCATAGCCCGGAAAAGCCGCAGTGAATAGGCCCAGGCGACTGTTTAGCAAAAACACAGGTCTCTGCGAAGCCGCAAGGCGAAGTATAGGGGCTGACGCCTGCCCGGTGCTGGAAGGTTAAGAGGAGGGGTTAGCTTACGCGAAGCTCTGAATCGAAGCCCCAGTAAACGGCGGCCGTAACTATAACGGTCCTAAGGTAGCGAAATTCCTTGTCGGGTAAGTTCCGACCCGCACGAAAGGCGTAACGATCTGGGCACTGTCTCAACGAGAGACTCGGTGAAATTATAGTACCTGTGAAGATGCAGGTTACCCGCGACAGGACGGAAAGACCCCGTGGAGCTTTACTGCAGCCTGATATTGAATTTTGGTACAGCTTGTACAGGATAGGTAGGAGCCTGAGAAGCCGGAGCGCCAGCTTCGGTGGAGGCGCCGGTGGGATACTACCCTGGCTGTATTGAAATTCTAACCCGCGCCCCTGATCGGGGCGGGAGACAGTGTCAGGCGGGCAGTTTGACTGGGGCGGTCGCCTCCTAAAAAGTAACGGAGGCGCCCAAAGGTTCCCTCAGAATGGTTGGAAATCATTCGCAGAGTGTAAAGGCATAAGGGAGCTTGACTGCGAGACCTACAAGTCGAGCAGGGACGAAAGTCGGGCTTAGTGATCCGGTGGTTCCGCATGGAAGGGCCATCGCTCAACGGATAAAAGCTACCCCGGGGATAACAGGCTTATCTCCCCCAAGAGTCCACATCGACGGGGAGGTTTGGCACCTCGATGTCGGCTCATCGCATCCTGGGGCTGTAGTCGGTCCCAAGGGTTGGGCTGTTCGCCCATTAAAGCGGTACGCGAGCTGGGTTCAGAACGTCGTGAGACAGTTCGGTCCCTATCCGTCGCGGGCGCAGGAAATTTGAGAGGAGCTGTCCTTAGTACGAGAGGACCGGGATGGACGCACCGCTGGTGTACCAGTTGTCTTGCCAAAGGCATCGCTGGGTAGCTATGTGCGGAAGGGATAAGTGCTGAAAGCATCTAAGCATGAAGCCCCCCTCGAGATGAGATTTCCCATAGCGTCAAGCTAGTAAGATCCCTGAAAGATGATCAGGTTGATAGGTCTGAGGTGGAAGCGTGGCGACACGTGGAGCTGACAGATACTAATCGATCGAGGACTTAACCTATAAGAAAGGTGGAGGTCGACTGTTTAGCCTCGACAAGTGCCGGAGCTTCTGGCGGAAAAGTCCTAAAGACTTTGACAGAAGAAGCGAAGCAACCTCGAGAGGCTAGGAGCCGGAACCGGACACCATTAAAACGATACTCAATCTTCCATCTTCTTCAATCATTATCTAGTTTTGAGAGAATGAATTCTCAAAGAAATTAAGTCTGGTGGCGATGGCGAGAAGGCCACACCCGTTCCCATGCCGAACACGGAAGTTAAGCTTCTCAGCGCCGATGGTAGTTGGGGCATTGCCCCTGCGAGAGTAGGACGCTGCTAGGCAAAATGAAAGAACAACCTGTTTCGGTTGTTCTTTTTGCATTTTGACGGTGATTTTATCATAAAAAAGACGACACCTGATTTTTGGAGGTATACTCGTTTTAAATTCTACTTTTCGGAAGGTTATGAGCCTTTATTTTGATATATGAGCCTTTATTTTGATATATGAGTCTTCGTTTTGATATATGAGCCTTTCATCCAGATAAATGAGCCTTCATTCCGATATATTAGTCTTCGTCCAGATATATGAGCCTTTGTTTTGATTTATGATCCTTCATTCAGATAAATGAGCCTTCCTCCACATAGATCCTTCATTCCGAAAAAATGATTCATTGTTCCGACCTATGAGCCTTCATTCCAAAATATATTCCTTTGTTCCTACCTTTGATCCTTCGTCCAAAACATGAGCCCTCGTACCAAAATAAAAGCCTATATTCCGACATAAGACCCCTCGTTAGCGTATGATCATTGTGAAGGTTAAATTTACGGCATTGGTGCATTTAGTAAACCTAAAACCATTTACAGAGATTTTTGAGTAAATTCTGTCAAGAAAGGAAAATCATTAACATGAGCAAAGAAAAAAAGAAAATGCTATTTGAAGTTCAAGAAAATGAAACGATTGATCAATGTCTTGATCGGATGAAGAAAGAAGGATACACTCCGGTAAGAAGAATGGAAAAGCCTGTTTTTCAAGAAGTGAAGACAGACGATTCGATTCAATATGAGCCGATTGGAAGGCAAATTGTGTTTGAGGCAAAAAAAATCGATTAGAAAAAGCCGAACATTTTTTTGCTAAAATAAAACATTGTTCGATTTTCGGTTGACAATTTCATTTGTAAGCTGATATGATGAAGACATAAATTAAGTATTAACCCCTCATATAATCATGGGAATATGGCCCATAAGTCTCTACCCGGCGACCGTAAATTGCCGGACTATGAGGGAAAGTTGATATGGCCGGATAAGACTAGTATCTTTTTTGAAGATATATATTTTTATGTTTGCAATTTATGCCCGGGCAGATCACTTTCTCTTTAGTTTAGAGAAGTGTCTGTTACGGGTTTTTATTTTGAAATCTGGAGGGAAAAAGATGGAAGTTCAGGTTGGGGTAATTATGGGGAGCGTTTCTGATTGGGAAACGATGAAACATGCGTGTAATGTGCTTGATCAATTACAAATTTGCTATGAAAAAAACGTCGTGTCAGCCCACCGGACTCCTGACCTCATGTTTGAATACGCAGAAAATGCCCGCAAGCGGGGATTAAAAGTGATTATAGCCGGAGCAGGCGGAGCAGCCCATTTGCCTGGAATGGTAGCAGCCAAAACGACTTTGCCCGTTATTGGGGTTCCTGTACAATCGAGGGCTCTGAACGGACTTGATTCTCTTTTGTCAATTGTCCAAATGCCCGGAGGAGTTCCTGTTGCAACCGTGGCAATCGGCAAGGCTGGCGCAACGAATGCCGGACTGCTTGCGGCCCAAATAATCGGAGCATTTGACCCGGCAGTTGCCGAAAGGCTTGATAACCTAAGAGAAGAAACGAAAAAGTCAGTTTTAGAAAGCAGGGATGGACTTGTTTGATAAAACCATATTACCTGGACAAACAATAGGGATTATTGGCGGCGGGCAGCTTGGACGGATGATGGCAATTGCTGCAAAAGCAAGCGGTTTTCGAATTGCGGTGCTGGATCCTGTCGAGGATTCGCCATGCGGACAGGTAGCCGATTACAAAATCATTGGCCGGTATGGCGATTTAGAATCTGTTCAAAAATTAGCGCGGGTAAGTGATGTTATTACCTATGAATTTGAAAATATAAATGCAGAGGCATTGGAATGGCTTTGCGAAAATGCATATGTTCCACAAGGCTCAAACTTATTGTATATTACACAGGACCGCATTCAAGAGAAGGCGGCGATTCAGGCTGCAGGCTTTGAGGTTGCTCCTTATGCAGTCATCAGAACGGTACAAGATATTTATGATAATATAAAGGTGCTTGACTACCCTGCGGTTTTAAAAACAGCCAGAGGCGGCTATGATGGCAAAGGCCAATTGGTGATCAAAGCAGAGAAGGATATTGAAGGCGCAAAAGTGCTTTTAGAAACGAGCGTATGTGTTCTTGAAAAGTGGATTCCGTTTGAAAAAGAAATATCAGTGATTGTTGCAAGGAATCCGCGGGGAGAAACTGCCGTTTTTCCGGTCGCAGAAAATATCCACCGGGACAATATTCTTCACGAAACAATCGTGCCTGCGAGAATCCCTGATTTGATAAAAAAGGATGCAGAGGCAAAGGCGGTTGGTCTCGCTGAATCGCTAGGACTGGTGGGAACGCTTGCAGTTGAAATGTTCCTAACAGCAAACGGAACAATTTTTATTAATGAACTTGCTCCTCGCCCGCACAATTCAGGCCATTTTTCAATTGAAGCGTGTGAGACATCACAATTCGAACAGCATATCCGGGCTATCTGCAATTGGCCGCTCGGAAGTACAAAGCTGTTAAAACCGGCTGTAATGGTCAATATATTAGGGGAACATCAGTCAAGCATCATTGAGAAACTCCCGCAGCTGCCTGATTGGAAAATCCATTTGTACGGAAAAGATGAAGCAAAAGAAAAACGGAAAATGGGGCATGTAACTATTATGCGGGATTCGCTTGAGGCGGCTCTAACAGAAATAGAACAAAGCGCAATATGGAACAGTGCAGTTAAGATCGGAGGCTAAAACATGATAGAACGTTATACAAGACCTGAAATGGGAGCGATTTGGACGGAAGAAAATCGCTTTAAGGCTTGGCTTGAGGTTGAAATTCTCGCTTGTGAAGCTTGGGCGGAACTGGGTGTTATACCGAAAGAGGATGTAAAAAAAATCCGTGAAAACGCGTCCTTCAATATTGAGCGCATTAAAGAAATCGAAGAAGAAACAAGACATGATCTTGTTGCATTTACTCGTGCCGTTTCCGAAACATTGGGTGAAGAGCGCAAATGGGTCCACTATGGATTAACGTCAACAGACGTTGTTGATACAGCTCTTTCTTACCTCTTAAAGCAAGCGAATGAAATTCTTTTAAAAGATATTGAAAAATTTGTTGAAATTCTTAAAAACAAAGCGCAGGAACATAAGTATACAGTGATGATGGGGCGCACCCATGGCGTCCATGCAGAACCGACAACGTTTGGCCTAAAGCTCGCACTTTGGTATGAAGAAATGAAAAGAAATCTTGAGCGTTTCAAGCAAGCAGCCGCAAACATTGAAGTCGGAAAGATTTCCGGAGCGGTTGGAACGTATGCAAACATTGATCCGTTTGTTGAAAAATACGTATGTGAAAAACTTGGGTTAAATCCTGCGCCAATTTCCACCCAAACATTACAGCGCGACCGCCATGCCCATTACATGTCAACAATTGCATTGATTGCGACATCAATTGAAAAATTTTCCGTTGAAATTCGCGGTCTGCAAAAAAGTGAAACACGCGAAGTCGAAGAATTTTTCGCTAAGGGGCAGAAAGGATCTTCGGCTATGCCGCATAAACGAAACCCGATCGGTTCGGAGAATATGACCGGAATGGCTCGCGTCATCCGTGGTTATATGATAACGGCGTATGAAAATGTTGCCCTCTGGCATGAAAGAGACATTTCTCATTCTTCAGCCGAGCGGATCATATTGCCGGATGCAACGATCGCATTAAACTACATGCTGAATCGATTCGGGAACATTGTGAAAAACCTGACTGTTTATCCCGAAAATATGAAGCGCAATATGGACCGGACACTTGGTTTGATCTATTCGCAGCGCGTGCTTCTAGCGCTTATCGATAAAGGACTCTCCCGCGAAGAGGCATATGATACCGTTCAGCCGAAAGCAATGGATGCTTGGGAAAAGCAAGTGCCGTTTCGCAGTTTAATTGAGATGGACGAAAAAAATCGCTTCTCACCTCACGCCGGCTGAAATCGATGATTGCTTTGATTATCATTACCATTTACAACATGTAGACACGATCTTTGAACGGTTAGGATTATAAAAGAAAGGATTTTCTAAAAAATACTAAGTGAAAGACCAGACCACTTTCATTGAACGATTACTATTACAAGGGTAAGGATTTTCCCTTACCTTTTTCAAACCCTATTATACTGAAGATTCCTAATTTTCGCGCTAAGGAGGCTCCCGCGATGGAAAAACGAGCACTGTTATATGAAGGTAAAGCAAAAAAGGTTTATCTAACGGAAGATGACAATGTCGTCTGGATTGAGTACAAAGATTCTGCTACCGCCTTTAATGGTGAAAAGAAAGCAGAAATCACCGGAAAAGGACGTTTAAACAATGAAATTACCAGTTTGCTATTTTCAAAGCTTCATGATGAAGGAATTGAAACCCATTTTATCAAGCGCTTGTCAGAAACAGAACAGCTGGTGAAAAAAGTTGCGATTATCCCTCTTGAAACAGTTGTTCGAAACGTTGCTGCAGGAAGTTTTTCAAAAAGATTAGGAATTGCGGAGGGAACACCATTCTCTAAACCGATTGTGGAATTTTACTTAAAAAATGATGAACTTGGCGATCCACTTATAACAGATGCCCATGTTCTTGAGCTGAAGCTTGCCACTGAAGAAGAGCTGAAAGAGCTGAAAAAAAAGGCTTTAAAAGTAAATGATATCTTAATTGGCTTTTTTAAAGAAATTGGAATCCGCCTTGTGGATTTTAAATTGGAATTTGGGAAAGACGCTGACGGATGCATTCTTCTTGCTGATGAAATTTCACCGGATACATGCCGGCTGTGGGATTTAAAGACTAATGAAAAGCTGGATAAAGATGTGTTCCGCCGCGACCTCGGAAATTTAACGGAAGCCTATGAAAAAATTCTTGCCAGATTAGGAGGCCAACAAGCATGTACAAAGTAAAAGTTTACGTGACATTACGTGAAAGTGTATTAGATCCTCAAGGAACTGCCGTGAAAAATTCTCTTCACTCCTTAAACTACAGTGAAGTAGCGGATGTACGAATCGGCAAATATATGGAGTTAACGATCGGCGAAACTGACCGGGATGTAGAAACAATCGTAAACGAAATTTGCGACCGCCTGCTGGCGAATCCGGTTATCGAAGACTATCGCTACGAAATTGAGGAGTGTGTTGCTCAATGAAATTTGCGGTCATCGTCTTTCCAGGATCAAATTGTGACGTGGACATGTACCATGCCATTAAAGATGAGCTTGGCGAAGAAGCAGAATATGTGTGGCATAATGCCGAAAGTTTGGAAGAATACGATGCAATTTTACTTCCGGGCGGTTTTTCATACGGAGACTATCTTCGTTCCGGAGCGATTGCCCGTTTTAGCAAAGTGATGAATGAAGTCGTGAAAGCTGCGGAAGCAGGGAAGCCTGTTTTAGGGGTGTGCAACGGATTCCAAATTTTATTGGAAGCAAGGTTGCTGCCTGGTGCAATGCGGCGCAATGAAAGTTTAAAATTCATTTGCCGTCCTGTCGAGTTAAAAGTGGAAAACAATCGATCCATGTTTACTTCCCTTTATAAGGAAGGCGAAACTATCACCATTCCAATTGCTCATGGAGAAGGAAATTACTATTGTGATGAAGAAACGCTGGCCAAATTAAAAGCGAATAACCAAATCGTTTTTACGTATCATGGAACGAATCCGAACGGCAGTCTTGCGAATATTGCCGGGATTATGAATGAACGTGGGAATGTTCTGGGTATGATGCCGCATCCAGAACGGGCGGTTGATGAGCTTCTTGGCGGCGCGGATGGTCTGAAACTTTTTCAATCAATCGTAAAACATTGGAGGGAAGCATATGTTGTTAACGCTTGAACCGGGTCCAGAACAAATTAAATCAGAGAAAATTTATCAGCAAATGGGCTTGTCTGATGAAGAATTTGCGATGATTGAAAAAATTCTCGGACGCCTTCCGAATTATACAGAAACGGGCCTTTTTTCAGTCATGTGGTCAGAGCATTGCAGCTATAAAAATTCAAAGCCTGTGTTAAAAAAGTTTCCGACAACGGGAGAACATGTGCTGCAGGGACCGGGTGAAGGCGCCGGAATTGTTGATATCGGCGATGAACAAGCGGTTGTTTTTAAAATTGAAAGCCATAACCATCCGTCTGCGATTGAGCCTTACCAAGGTGCTGCAACAGGTGTGGGCGGCATTATTCGCGATGTCTTTTCAATGGGCGCAAGACCGATCGCTCTCCTTAACTCTTTACGGTTTGGTGAACTTGATTCTTCCCGTGTCCGGTACCTATTTAAAGAAGTAGTTGCAGGAATTGCCGGATACGGCAACTGTATTGGAATTCCTACAGTAGGCGGCGAAGTGCAATTTGATCCAGCCTACGACGGCAATCCACTCGTAAACGCTATGTGCGTAGGCATTATTGACCATAAAGATATTAAAAAAGGGCAGGCGCACGGTGTAGGAAATACCGTTATGTACGTTGGTGCAAAAACAGGCCGGGACGGAATTCACGGGGCAACCTTTGCGTCAGAAGAATTAAACGAACAGTCTGAAGAAAAACGTCCGGCCGTACAAGTCGGGGATCCATTTATGGAGAAATTGCTGCTTGAAGCCTGCCTTGAGCTCGTTCAATCGGATGCTCTTGTCGGAATCCAGGACATGGGTGCGGCTGGCCTTACAAGCTCATCGGCTGAAATGGCGAGTAAAGCAGGTTCAGGTATTGAAATGAATTTGGATCTTGTACCGCAGCGGGAATCAGGAATGACGGCATATGAAATGATGCTGTCTGAATCTCAGGAACGTATGCTGATTGTCGTAAAAAAAGGCCGCGAACAGGAAATCATTGATCTTTTTTCTAAATATGGACTTGAAGCGGTTGCTATCGGCAAAGTAACGGATGATAAAATGCTTCGCCTTCTTCATAAAGGAGAAGTAGTTGCAGACGTTCCTGTTGATGCGCTTGCGGAAGATGCACCTGTTTATCATAAACCGTCCAAAGAGCCGAAATACTTCCGTGAATTTCAAGCGATGGAAAACGATATTCCGGAAGTGGCTGATTATAAGGAAACACTTCTTGCCCTTTTAAAGCAGCCGACGATTGCCAGCAAGGAATGGGTGTATGACCAATACGATTATATGGTGAGAACGAATACAGTTGTCACGCCTGGTTCAGATGCTGCCGTTGTTCGTATCCGCGGCACGAAAAAAGCTTTGGCAATGACGACGGACTGCAACTCCCGATATATTTATCTCGATCCGGAAACAGGCGGAAAGATTGCCGTTGCAGAAGCAGCGAGAAATATCATTTGTTCGGGGGGAGAGCCGCTCGCCATTACGGATTGCCTGAACTTTGGAAATCCTGAAAAGCCGGAGATATTCTGGCAGCTTGAAAAAGCGGTCGACGGAATGAGTGATGCGTGCCGCATGTTAGGCACCCCGGTTATCGGCGGAAATGTGTCCTTATACAATGAAACAAGCGGTGCGGCTGTTTATCCGACTCCTGTTGTTGGTATGGTCGGGCTTGTGGAAGATTTAAAGCATGTGACAACGCAAAACTTTAAAGAAGCCGGAGACCTTATCTACCTTGTCGGGGAAACGAAAGACGAGTTCGGCGGCAGCGAACTTCAAAAGCTTTCATACGGACGTATTTTCGGAAAGGCGCCTGAATTGGATCTCGAAACAGAGAAAGCAAGACAGCAGCAAATATTGAATGCAATCAGAGCCGGCCTTGTAGCTTCTGCCCATGATGTAGCAGAAGGCGGATTTGCCGTAGCTGTGGCAGAAAGCTTATTCGGAACAGCCGGGCTAGGAGCAGATGTGAAAATTTCCGGAAACTTTACGTCTGCATTATTCAGTGAAACCCAGTCCCGCTTCTTGCTTTCAGTGAAAAAAGAAAACAAGGAAGCTTTTGAAAAGCTTGTTAATGCAACTCTAATTGGAGAAGTGACCGATTCATCTGTTCTCAGGATCGTGTCTGAAACGAATGACCCTGTTATCGCAGCAGATGTTAAAGAGTTGGAAAGTGTTTGGAAAGGAGCCATCCCATGCTTGCTGAAATAAAAGGCCTTAATGAAGAGTGCGGGGTTTTTGGCATTTGGGGACACCCTGATGCCGCACAAATCACCTATTACGGGCTACACAGCCTCCAGCACCGTGGACAGGAAGGTGCCGGGATTGTCGTGACAGATGGACGCCATCTTACAGGTGTGAAAGGTGAAGGGCTGGTTACCGAAGTATTTACGGCAAATTCGATGGAAAAGCTGAACGGCAAAGCTGCTATCGGCCATGTCCGTTATGCAACTGCCGGCGGAGGAGGATATGAAAATGTCCAGCCTCTCCTTTTCCAATCCCAGAGCGGCGGATTGGCTGTTGCTCATAACGGCAACCTTGTGAATGCCAATGCGCTCAAGTTCCAATTAGAGGCGCAGGGGAGCATTTTTCAAACAAGCTCTGATACGGAAGTTCTTGCCCATTTAATAAAACGCGCCGGATTGCCTGAATTCAAAGACCGCGTTAAAAATTCTTTGACGATGTTGAAAGGGGCTTATGCGTTTCTGGTTATGACGGAGACGGAATTAATGGTCGCGCTGGATCCGCATGGTCTCAGACCGCTCTCGATCGGCATGTTAGGGGATGCCTATGTTGTGGCATCTGAAACATGTGCATTTGATGTAGTAGGAGCGCAATATTTACGGGATGTAATGCCGGGTGAGCTCTTGATAATCAATGATGATGGAATGAAATCTGAGCAGTTTTCGATGAATACATCCCGGGCTATTTGTACGATGGAATATATTTATTTTTCCCGCCCGGACAGCAATATTCACGGCATCAACGTTCATACAGCAAGAAAGAAACTCGGGAAAAGGCTGGCAATGGAAGCGCCGATTGAAGCAGATGTGGTTACGGGTGTACCTGATTCAAGCATTTCCGTCGCCATCGGATATGCGGAAGCGTCGGGCATTCCTTATGAAATGGGTCTAATCAAAAATCGCTACGTCGGACGCACTTTTATTCAGCCATCCCAGTCGCTTAGAGAACAGGGAGTAAAGATGAAGCTTTCTGCGGTCCGCGGGGTTGTTGAAGGAAAACGGGTTGTCATGGTCGATGACTCGATCGTAAGGGGAACAACGAGCAAGCGGATTGTGTCGTTGCTTAGAGAAGCGGGCGCAACAGAAGTTCATGTTGTGATCAGTTCTCCGCCGATTAAAAATCCTTGTTTTTACGGAATCGATACTTCAACAAGAGAAGAACTGATTGCTTCAGACAATTCGGTTGAAGAAATCCGACAGTTGATCGGCGCTGATACGCTTACGTACTTGTCGGTAGAGGGAATGATTGAGGCGATTGGCAAGAATGAAGACGGCGAAAACCGGGGACACTGCCTCGCTTGTTTTACAGGAAAATATCCGACGGAAATATATCCGGATACGCTCCAGTATTATTATCAAGAAAGTTAACGAAAAGCAGAAGGGCCATTTGAGCCCTTAATGCCGTTTTTCCTTTCCAAGAGACTTTCCAAGGAGGATCATCGATGGCGAACGCTTATAAACAAGCAGGTGTGGATATAGAAGCAGGATATGAAGCAGTTTCGAGAATGAAAAAGCATGTGCAAAAAACGATGCGTGCCGGTGTATTAGGCGGCCTGGGCGGATTTGGAGGCATGTTTGATCTTTCATCCCTTCAACTAAGAGAGCCTGTGCTTGTTTCCGGTACAGACGGAGTCGGAACGAAACTAATGATTGCGTTTTTAATGGATCAGCATGATACGATCGGAATCGACGCAGTCGCCATGTGTGTGAATGACATTGTTGTTCAAGGAGCAGAACCGATTTACTTTTTAGATTATATTGCTTGCGGGAAGGCAGACCCTGCACGGATTGAAGCCATTGTGAAAGGAATCGCCGATGGATGCGAACAGGCCGGATGTGCCTTGATTGGCGGAGAAACAGCAGAAATGCCGGGAATGTACGAAGCAGAAGAATATGACTTGGCTGGATTTGCAGTCGGTGCCGCAGAAAAGGCAAACCTCATTTCAGGTGAAAAGATTAAGGCCGGCGATGTGTTAATAGGATTAGCCTCAAACGGAATCCATAGTAACGGCTATTCACTCGTTCGAAAAATCTTTTTCAAAGATGCCGGAATGTCCATTTCTGATCATGTTGAAGATTTGGGCTGTACATTAGGGGAAGAGCTGCTTCGTCCGACAAGGATATATGTTAAGCCGATTCTATCAGCCCTTCAAAGCTTTGAGATAAAAGGGGTGGCCCATATAACCGGCGGAGGGTTTATTGAAAATATTCCACGCATGCTGCCGGAAGGGCTTGGTGCAGAAATTCACGAAGGTTCATGGCCGGTGCTGCCGATTTTCCATGTGATGGAGTCTGTCGGAAACTTAGAGCGCGGCGAAATGTACAATATTTTTAATATGGGTATCGGCATGGTTTTAGCTGTGGATGAAAAAATAGCAGCTGATGTGATCGAGCATTTCAATAATAGTGGAGAAAAAGCTTATCAAATCGGAATTGTTACGGATCAAAACGGAATCGAAATTCGTTGAAAAACGGAGGATAGTCATGAAAAACATCGCCGTATTTGCTTCGGGAAGCGGCAGCAATTTTCAAGCGATACTTGATGCCATTAACAATGGGAGCCTTAAAGCCACTATCAAGCTTCTTGTAAGCGATCAGAAAAATGCGTATGCAATTGAAAGGGCAAAGGCAGCCCAAATCCCGCAATTTGTTTTTACAGCAAAAGATTATATCAATAAAGAAGAATACGAAAAAGAAATCGTGCACGAACTAAAGAAATATGGCGTCGAATTTATCGTTCTAGCAGGCTATATGAGGTTAATTGGTCCAACTTTATTAAAGGAATATGAGGGCCGTATCGTCAATATTCATCCATCTTTGCTTCCTGCTTTTCCGGGCAAGGATGCGATTGGACAGGCATTAGCGGCAAGGGTGAAGGTGAGCGGAGTGACTATTCACTTTGTTGATGAAGGGATGGATACAGGGCCAATAATTGCCCAACAGGCTGTAAGCATTGAAGATTGTGAGACTCGCGAAAGTTTACAAAGAAAAATTCAGGCCGTCGAGCACAAGCTATATCCGGAAGTATTGCAAGAGCTCTTTTCTGCATCAAAGGAGGAAGATAAATGAAAAGCAAGCGTGCACTAATCAGTGTTTCAAATAAAGAGAATATCGTGGAATTTGCCAGACAGCTGGACGAACTCGGTTTTGAAATTATTTCAACGGGCGGTACAAAAAAAGTGCTTCAGGAAAATAAAATCCCTGTAATTGGCATCAGTGATGTTACTGATTTTCCGGAAATTTTGGAAGGAAGGGTTAAAACGCTTCATCCGAAAATCCACGGAGCTCTTTTAGCTAAATTTGATGATAAAGACCATCAACAGCAAATTGCCCATCATCAGATTAAGCCGATCCAGCTTGTTTGCGTGAATCTTTATCCGTTCCAGGAGACGATTGCAAAGCCTGATGCAACGGTCGAGGATGCAATAGAAAACATTGACATCGGCGGTCCGACAATGCTGAGAGCATCAGCGAAAAACCATGAACATGTGGCAGTCGTGGTTGATCCGGCTGATTATGAAACAGTTTTATCTGAATTAAGAAATTCCGGAGAAGTGCAAAAAGAGACGCGCCGGAAGCTTGCGGCAAAAGTCTTCCGCCATACAGCCGCTTATGATGCGCTAATAGCGGAATATATGACGCAATTGGTGGAGGAAAAAACACCTGAAAAATTAACGGTGACATATGAGCTGAAACAACCGCTTCGTTACGGGGAAAACCCGCATCAAAAAGCTGCTTTTTATAGGAAGCCGCTAGGTTCAAAATTCTCTATTGCAAATGCCGAGCAATTGCATGGAAAGGAGCTTTCCTATAACAATATCAACGATGCAGATGCCGCGCTGCAAATTGTAAAAGAATTTACAGAACCTGCAGCTGTGGCCGTAAAACACATGAATCCTTGCGGCGTTGGCACAGGCGAAACGATTTATGACGCGTTTTCAAAAGCGTTTGAGGCAGATCCTGTCTCAATTTTTGGCGGAATTATTGCTTTGAACCGCGAAGTGGACGCTGAAACGGCAAAAAAGCTTCATGGAATCTTCTTAGAAATTATTATTGCGCCTTCTTTTTCAACAGAAGCTCTTGACATTTTAGCATCGAAAAAGAATTTGCGATTGTTGACTATTCCGTTTGGTGAACAGCAAGCCGGCGAATTAAAGCTTACATCAATTGAAGGCGGCTTGCTTGTTCAGGAACAGGACGCGTTTACACTAGATGATGCAACGATTTCTGTTCCAACAAAGCGGGAACCAACTGAAGAAGAATGGCAGGCATTAAAGCTTGGCTGGAAAGTTGTTAAGCATGTAAAATCAAATGCAATTGTAGTAGCTGCCAAAGACATGACGCTCGGTATCGGCGCAGGGCAAATGAACCGGGTCGGGGCTGCGAAAATCGCCCTTGAACAGGCTGGTGAAAAAGCAAACGGAGCAGTGCTGGCATCTGATGCATTTTTCCCAATGGATGATACAGTTGAAGCGGCAGCAAAAGCCGGAATTACAGCAATTATTCAGCCGGGTGGTTCGATCCGTGACGAAGATTCAATTAAAAAAGCGGATGAGTACGGAATCGCCATGGTATTCACTGGTGTAAGGCATTTTAAACATTAATAATCAACTGATAAAAAAGGAACTGGCTCATAAGACTGGAGAACTTGCTCATAAAATCATGAAAACTGGTTCATAAACCTAGAACTGGCGAAAAATTATAAATAGAAGTCACGCTTGCGAGGTGGAAAAATTGAAGGTACTTGTCATTGGACGGGGCGGCCGAGAGCATGCCATTTGTACAAAAGTCCGCGAAAGTTCATTAGTTGATAAAGTATTTGTTGCTCCTGGGAATCCAGGAATGGAAAATGGGGCCGAACGGGTTTTCATTGAGGAACATGATCATGAAAAACTCCTCGAGTTCGCAAAAAAAGAAGATATAGGCCTCACAATCATCGGACCGGAAGTTCCACTTCTTGAAGGGCTGGCCGATTGCTTCAGCGAAGCCGGATTAAGAGTATTCGGCCCGAAAAAGGCAGCCGCCCTAATCGAGGGCAGCAAATCCTTTGCGAAAGAACTTATGAAAAAATATGAAATTCCGACAGCAGAATATCAGGTTTTTTCAAATTATGAGAAAGCAAAGGAATATATTTTGGAAAAAGGCGCTCCGATTGTCATCAAAGCGGATGGGTTAGCTGCAGGAAAAGGAGTAACTGTCGCCCTTACGGAAGAGGAGGCGCTCACAAGCCTTGAAGAAATGCTGCTTCATGAAAAGTTTGGTGCTGCATCCTCCAGTGTAGTGATTGAAGAATTCCTCAGCGGCGAAGAATTTTCTCTTATGGCTTTTGTCCATGGTGAAACGGTTGTTCCCCTTGAAATCGCACAAGATCATAAACGTGCCTATGATGGGGACAAGGGTCCCAATACAGGGGGAATGGGGGCGTATTCTCCGGTTCCGCACATAGGTGAGGATACTGTTAAAACAGCGATTGAAACGATTTTAAAACCGGCTGCAAAAGCGCTTGTTGCGGAAGGAAGAATCTTCACCGGCATCCTTTATGCGGGCCTTATTAAGACGGAAAAAGGTCCGAAAGTAATTGAGTTCAATGCCCGTTTTGGCGATCCGGAAACGCAGGTGGTTTTGCCGAGAATGAAATCGGATCTTGTAGCCGTGATTTTGGATTTATTAGATGGAAAAATACCTGAAGTCGAGTGGGATAACCAGGCAATGCTTGGAGTTGTAGTCGCGGCAGAGGGTTATCCTGAGTCATACAAAAAAGGTTCTGTTTTAAAAGGGCTCGATAAGCTTGAAAAAGAACTGGCTGTTTTTCACGCCGGGACAGAGAAAAATGATGAAGGTCACTATATTACAAATGGCGGACGGGTGCTACTTGCCGGGGCAAAAGCGGAAACCTTAAAAGAAGCGCAGGATAAAGTTTATACAGGGCTTGCAAATTTACAGTGCAGTGACGTGTTTTACCGTAAAGACATCGGTTATAAAGCTATCAGACTCGCTTCTTATTAGTTTTTCGGACATAAACAAAAATTAGGGCAACAATACTTCCAATTAACGTAATTAAAACAAACGACATATCCATCACATATTCAAGAAACATTTAAAATCATCTCCTTTCATTAAGGGGCTGATTTATAAGGGTCTGACTCTCTCCAATAATGACAATGTATAGAATGGTTTGTCTATATGTTGTATCGGAGGGGCGACCCTTTTGCTATATGCCAGCCCCTATCTATGCTTTTTGAAAAATCGCGAAAATTGGAGTTTACGATGGATTATATGGAAGAATTTGATCCATGTCTTGTTCGTTGTTGCCGTGGCTCTCACTGTTAAACGTCATTTTCTGAGCATTCTCAAACAATGCAGTCACAGGACAAAAACGAACAATTCCTTCTGCCACCTTCATTGCCCCGAGCAAAGCTATAAAAAGATAAGAATCCCGCCAAGGTCTTTTTACAAGCTTTGCAGTGCTCCATGATAGAATTGTCAAGCCAATTGTAATCCTAATTAATGCATTAACAATTCCGATATTTGTTTTTACATTCATCAACGAAAACACTCCTCACAAAATTGTAATAATTATTTTCATACTTTAATGCGTTAAACAACGAAATATGATAATATATTAATTAACCCTAAATGTAAGGCCTTTCTTTTGCGATATTGAACCGGATGCACATCCATTTCAGTTATATAATTCCCATTCATTTGCACGGTATGCATCACAATTCGGCACTAAAACATTGATTAATTGAAATTCCTCTTCAAATTAAGGGAATTATGTCTTCGAAAAAGTGGAGGATTTGATTGAGGAAGAAAAACAATTGTTACAATACTTGCGAAAAAAAAGGATACCGGTTTGCCGACCCGATCTATTCATTGTTGTTTTTTTCTTCAACCCACTTGTCCTATATACGGATTACCCAGCAAGGAATGTGCGATGTCATGAATAAAATAGTACTCTTTCCGTCGATAATGCGTTAAAATATAAAAGTGATAAAGGAAATTTAATAACTGAGAAAATTTTAGGGTATGTAGGAGCGTGTTTTTATGTTAAAACAATGGGTCGTTGCCGGATCCATTATGCTTCTGCTTTTGACAGGATGCAACAAGCAGGAAAAAGCAGAAGTAACCGGGGAAAAAGAATCGGATGAAGTGGTTCAGGAAGCAGAAACAGATAATGAGTTTTCCTACCAATTCCCATTGACGGGAATCGGTACAGAACAACAATCGGAACACCGGGCAATCGCTGTTGTGATTAATAATCACCCTGCTGCCAGGCCGCAGTCAGGCTTGCAAAAAGCAGACATTGTTTATGAGGTGCTGGCAGAAGGAGATGTAACAAGATTTCTCGCTGTTTTCCAAAGTGAAATGCCTGATCAAGTTGGACCTGTCCGAAGTGCAAGGGACTATCTTATCGAACTTGCCAAAGGTTTTAACAGCTTGTTTATTGCGCACGGTTACAGCCCTGAAGCAAAAAAAATGCTTGAACAAGGATATATTGACAACCTAAACGGGATGAAGTATGACGGCACTTTGTTCAAGCGGGCAGATTTTCGAAAAGCTCCTCATAATTCTTATATTTCGTTTGCAAATATTACAAAGGGAGCTGAACTAAACAATTATGATTTAATGGAAAGTCCTGATCCGCTGAAATTTTATCAAAAAGAAGAGCTTGACCAGATAACCGGCAAGGAAGCTGGTTCCGTTATGATTTCTTATTTTTTCAATGACTTTTTTAATGTCAGCTACGAATATGATCCTGAGCTTGAGAAATACAGACGCTATACAAATGAAGAACTTACGGCAGACTATGAATCAAAAGAGCCTGTGCTCATTGACAATATTTTAATTCTTGAAATGGAACATAAAGTGGTTGATAATTACGGCAGGCGTGATATCAATTTAACTTCAGGCGGAAAAGGATATTTGCTGCAAAAAGGGAAATGGAACGAAGTAGAATGGAGAAACGAGGACGGCAAAATTGTTCCATATTTTAATGGGAAAGAAGCATCCTTCGTGCCCGGAAAAACATGGGTCAATGTGATTCCATCTGATCCGGGATTAACGGAATCCGTTTCTTTTGAATCCAGCTAAAATAATATTTCTAGCTTAAAAAGGAGTATTAAAATATGCAAATTGATAAACTAAGAGGAAAGCAACTTGATCAATTGTTTAAGGCAATCCTTTCTTTAAGAGATTTGGAAGAATGCTACCGTTTCTTTGATGATCTTTGCACAGTCAATGAAATCCAGTCGCTTGCCCAGCGTTTAGAAGTGGCCCGCATGCTCCGTGAAGGAAATACGTATCATAAGATTGAAACAGAAACAGGAGCCAGCACTGCTACGATCTCACGCGTGAAGCGCTCCTTAAACTACGGAAACGATGCCTATGCAATTGCATTAGATCGAATAAAAGAACAAGAAACTGTAAGTGAATAAATATCTCTTAAACCGAAGACTGGCTTCGGTTTTTTCTTTTTGGTTCACTTTTATCAATGCTATAATGGTGTAATGGAAGTAATATTAGGAGGCAGTTGGCAATGTATGATATTCGCGAGTGGCGCCATGTGTTTAAGCTCGATCCAAATAAATCCATAAACGATGAAGATCTCGAAAGAATCTGTGAATCTGGCACCGATGCCGTTATTGTAGGGGGAACGGACGGCGTTACCCTCGAAAATGTTCTTGATTTAATGTCTCGGATTCGCAAATTTTCGGTTCCGTGTGTACTGGAGGTTTCAACCATTGATTCTGTCACACCGGGTTTTGATTTCTATTTTATCCCAACAGTTTTAAACAGCCGCGACCCTAAGTGGATTACCGGCTTGCATCGGCAGGCAGTGAAGGAATACGGGAAGATTATGAACTGGGAAGAAATTATTATGGAGGGCTACTGTATTTTAAATGAAGACTGTAAGGTTGCCCGGCTAACAAGCGCAGATGTATACCTCGATCAAGAGGATGTCGCATCATTTGCGATGATGGCTGAAAAAATGTTCCATTTGCCGATTTTTTACCTTGAGTACAGCGGCAAATACGGTGATCCGGAATTGGTCCGCGAGGTAAAAGAAGTGCTTCAAGAAACGGTTCTTTTTTATGGCGGCGGAATTGAATCAGAAGAACAGGCAAAGGTAATGGCAGTCCATGCGGATGTAATCGTCGTCGGTAATGCTGTTTATAAAAATTTGGACGAGGCCTTAAAAACAGTCTCAGCAGTTAAATCATTAAATACCGGTTGAAGAAGGTATAGTGTCTAATGTAAAATGAGAACAAGCGTTCGTTTGGTGGTGAAAAAATAAAATGAAATTTTTAACTGAAAAATTGTTGAGCGGATTGAATCCAGAGCAGCAAAAGGCCGTCAAGGCAGCGGACGGGCCTCTTTTAATTATGGCCGGAGCCGGAAGCGGAAAAACGAGAGTGCTGACGCACCGCATTGCCTATTTGATGGTTGAAAAAGGCGTAAATCCGTACAATATTCTGGCGATAACGTTTACAAACAAAGCTGCCCGTGAAATGAAGGAACGGATTCAAAATTTGATGGGCGGTGCCGGGGAGGAAATCTGGATATCAACCTTCCATTCCATGTGTGTAAAAATCTTGCGAAGAGATATTGACAGGATCGGATTTAACAGAAATTTTACCATTCTCGATGCAACAGATCAGCAATCAGTGATTAAAGGTATTTTGAAAGACAAAAACATAGATCCGAAAAAGTTTGACCCACGGGCGATTTTAGGGTCAATCAGTTCGGCAAAAAATGAATTAATTGATCCTGAAGAATTTGCAAAGACAGCCGGAGGTTATTACGAAAAGGTTGTCAGTGATGTCTACACTGAATACCAGAAACGGCTCCGCAAAAATCAGGCGCTTGATTTCGATGATCTAATTATGACAACCATTCAACTGTTCAAGCGCGTTCCTGAAGTTCTAGAATATTATCAGCGAAAATTTCAGTACATTCATGTCGATGAGTATCAGGATACGAATAAAGCACAATATATGCTTATAAAGATGCTGGCAGCACGATTTAAGAACCTTTGTGTTGTCGGAGACTCGGATCAGTCAATCTACCGCTGGCGCGGAGCGGATATTGCCAATATCTTATCATTTGAAAAAGACTACCCGAATTCCCAGGTTATTTTATTAGAACAAAATTACCGCTCGACAAAAAGAATCTTGTCAGCGGCAAATGAAGTGATTGCCAATAATGAAAACCGCAAGCCTAAAAATCTTTGGACGGAAAACGCTGAAGGAAATAAGATTGTTTATTACAGAGCGGTTAGCGAACAGGCAGAAGCACAGTTTGTTGCGGGAAAAATTAAAGAAATGGTTGAAAGCGGAAAGCGGCGGCTATCTGATATCGCCATTTTGTACCGGACAAATGCCCAGTCGCGTGTTATAGAGGAAGTGCTGCTGAAATCGAACATCGAATATTCGATTGTCGGCGGGATTAAATTCTATGACCGCAAAGAAATTAAAGACATCCTCTCTTATCTTCGCTTGATTGCCAATCCGGATGATGATATCAGCCTGCAGCGTGTTATTAACGTGCCGAAAAGAGGTATAGGATCAAGCTCGATTGATAAAATCGCGAACTTTGCGGTTACCCATGACATGTCGATGTATCAGGCGCTGGAGGCAATTGACATGATTGGCTTGAGCCCTAAAATTGCGAAAGCGGCGGCTGAATTCCGCGATTTCATTCAAAATTATACAAGAATGCAAGAGTATTTATCTGTAACGGAACTCGTTGATGAAGTTCTTGATAAATCAGGCTACCGCGAAATGCTGAAAGCGGAAAAATTACTTGAAGCCCAGAGCCGGCTGGAAAACTTGGAAGAATTTCTGTCTGTTACAAAAAACTTTGAAGAAACGAGCGAAGATAAAAGCTTAATAGCTTTCTTAACAGATTTAGCGCTTGTTGCAGATATTGACAGTCTTGATGAAGACGGCCAAAAATCAGATTCGGTCGTGTTAATGACATTGCACTCTGCAAAAGGGCTTGAATTTCCGGTAGTTTTTTTAATTGGCATGGAAGAAGGAGTATTTCCGCACAGCCGTTCGTTAATGGAAGAAGCGGAAATGGAAGAGGAACGCCGTCTTGCCTATGTCGGAATCACACGCGCCGAAGAAGAGCTTTATATAACCAATGCTCAGATGAGGACGCTTTTTGGACAGACGAAAATGAATCCTGAATCCCGTTTTATTAAAGAGATCCCTGATGATCTATTAGAGGAAATGCATAAGGTTCAGAACCAGGCTGCGTCGTTTGGAATACCATTCAGACAACCCGAGAGGCGTCCGGTAATGAGACCGGTGGCAGCCTCTACCGGAGGCGATAGTATCGACTGGAAAGTGGGAGACAAGGCCGAGCATGGCAAATGGGGGATAGGCACCGTTGTCAGCGTAAAAGGCGATGGTGAAGGAACGGAGCTTGATATAGCATTTCCGAACCCGATTGGAATCAAGCGGCTGCTGGCAAAATTTGCACCGATTAAGAAAGCATAAGGTCCTTTTCACATTTAATTTCTAAATCTTAATATGGAAGGGTTGGGCTTATGGATTTACAAACAGCTGAAAAGCGAATAAAAGATTTGCAAAATCTTCTTAACCAATATAATTATGAATACTTTGTCCTCGATAAGCCATCCATACAAGATGCCGAGTATGACCGCCTTTTGCGTGACCTGATTGAATTGGAATCCCGATTTCCGCAATTCAAGACTCCTGATTCACCAACCCAGCGTGTCGGCGGAGAAGTTCTTGACATGTTTAAAAAGGTGGAGCACCGGACGCCAATGCTCAGTCTTGCCAATGCGTTTAACGAGCAGGATTTGCGTGATTTTGACCGGCGCATCCGCCAAATGATCGGTGACGACTTCTCATACGTATGCGAACTGAAAATCGACGGCCTTGCCGTGTCTCTTCGTTATGAAGACGGCTTGTTTGTGTTGGGTGCAACTAGAGGGGACGGCTCAACCGGAGAAGATATTACGGCAAACTTAAGAACAATTCGCTCGATTCCATTGAGGCTTAACGAGCCTGTAACAATCGAAGTTCGAGGGGAAGCCTTCATGCCTAAGCGGTCTTTTGAAGCGTTAAACAAAGTCCGGGAGGAACGAGGCGAAGAACCGTTTGCAAACCCGAGAAATGCTGCTGCCGGTTCTTTGAGGCAGCTTGATCCGCGAATTGCTGCTTCCCGCAATCTTGACATCTTCCTGTACGGAATTGGTGATCCTGGGGAAACCGGTGTTGTCAGCCATAGTGAAGGCCTTGATTTACTTGAAAAGCTCGGATTTAAAACGAACAAAGAGCGCAAGAAACTTGCACACATTGATGAAGTGATTAAGTATGTCAACAGCTGGATTGAAAAACGCCCGGCTCTTGAATATGACATCGATGGCATTGTAGTTAAAGTAGACTCTTTAGAGCAGCAGAGAAAGCTTGGAACAACGGCCAAAAGCCCCCGCTGGGCGATTGCCTATAAGTTTCCGGCAGAGGAAGTTGTTACGATTTTAAAAGATATCGAATTGAGTGTAGGGCGTACAGGTGTGATCACTCCGACAGCCATTTTAGAACCCGTCCGGGTTGCAGGGACAACGGTGCAAAGGGCATCCTTGCACAATGAAGATTTAATACGGGAAAAAGATATCAAGATCGGTGACCATGTCGTCGTGAAAAAAGCCGGTGACATTATTCCGGAAGTTGTAAATGTGCTGGCAGATATGAGAACCGGTGAAGAAAAAGATTTCAACATGCCTGCCCATTGCCCGGAATGCGAGAGTGAATTAGTCAGGCTTGACGGAGAAGTGGCTCTTCGCTGCATAAATCCGAAATGCCCGGCTCAAATACGTGAGGGCCTTATTCATTTTGTCTCAAGAAATGCGATGAATATTGAAGGGCTTGGGGAGAAAGTCATTTCCCAGCTTTTTGCTGCAAATCTTGTCCATGATGTTGCCGACATTTATAAATTAACCCGGGAACAGCTGCTCGGATTGGAACGAATGGGTGAAAAATCCGTCAACAACCTGCTTCAGGCCATTGAAGCATCGAAGCAAAATTCACTTGAAAGACTCCTTTTCGGGCTTGGAATTCGCCATGTCGGTGCAAAAGCAGCCAAAACGCTTGCGATAGAATTCGGTACAATGGACAGACTGGCGTCTGCAACCAGGGAAGAGCTGACAGCCATAAATGAAATTGGGGAAAAAATGGCTGATTCCATTGTGGCATTTTTTGAAATGGAAGAAGTCAGAGAATTAATCAAGGAATTAAAAGCTTCCGGAGTTAATATGGAATATAAAGGGACAATCCCAGCATCACCTGCAGAATCAGGTTCATACTTTGCCGGAAAGACGATTGTGCTAACAGGGAAATTAGCACAGCTCACACGAAATGAAGCAAAGGAAAAAATTGAGGCTCTTGGAGGAAATGTTTCCGGAAGCGTGAGTAAGAAAACGAATCTTGTCATTGCGGGAGAAGATGCCGGTTCGAAACTTGCAAAGGCAGAGGAACTGGGAATTGAGGTTTGGAATGAGGAGAGACTGCTTGAAGAATTAACGAAATAAGAGGTGGAAATACGGTGAGAAAACTCTCAATAATCGCGTTATCTTTTGTCCTCTTGCTGACTGCATGTGCACCGAATTTTCAAAAGCAGGAGGAAGTCGTTCAAAAAACAGACGAATCGAAAAAAGAAAAAGCGATTATTCCTAAATACAAAATTTCGGAAAAATACTATCGGACGATTATTCCTTTTGAGCCGAGTAAAGCTCGCGGCCTTGTTGTGAACAATCTTAATACGAGATATGACATTAGTGAGTTTGAAACAGGCTTGATGAGGCTGGCCCAAAATACATTTGATCCTGATAAATATGTATTTAAAGAAGGACAAAATCTTGACCGGAAAACCGTACAACTCTGGTTAAACCGAAAATTTACATCTGAACAGTTAAAGGAAGAAAATCTCAGCGAAGAAGAAAACATTGGGCTTAACCCGCTTGATGACGGAAAAGGCGATATAAAAGAACGGAATAATAGGAATCCGATTTACCTTGCCCATATTTTAGAACACGACTATCTCGAAAAGGGAGAAAATGAAACATACCATCTTGGCGGTGTTGTGATCGGCCTGGCTTTAAATTCAGTCCATTATTATCAAAAAGAACAATTTGGAGCCACTTTTGAAAAGAAAATCCCACATGAGGAACTTGAGAGAGAAGGGAAAAAAATAGCTGAAGAAGTGGTCAAACGGTTAAGAAAAATGGATGGATTAAAGGATGTGCCCATTATGATAGGGTTGTTTGAACAGGAAAGCCGTACTTCTGTCGTACCCGGCAACTTTTTTGCTTACACAAATGTAGCGGAAGGCAGTTCAAGTATCGGTGAATGGGAAAAAGTGAATGAGGATTATATGCTGTTTCCTTCTCCGGAGGCGGAAGAGAAACACCGTGAGGATTGGACAATGTTTCAAAACTTTAAACAGGATGTAGAAGAATATTTTCCTAACTTTAACGGCGTTATCGGAAAAGCTTTTTATGCAGAAGGGCAGCTGCAGGAACTAAATATTAATATTCCGATCCAATTCTATGGAAAAGCCGAAGCAGTAGGATTTTCCCAATATGTAACCGGATTGGTAATGGAACATTTTCCTGACTATATTTCCGTTAGTGTGAGCATCACCTCTGTAAACGGTCCGGAAGCACTAATTGTCCGAAAGGCCGAACAAGATGAACCGTTTGTTCATATTTACGAGTAAAATGCGCGAGGCTGTCTCAAAAGCCTAAGGGTCAGACCCTTACGAGGCAGCCTCCTTTTTTATTTTGGATATTAATCTTTAGGAATACTAGGAAAAATAAGAATATTTCCTCTGTTTGAAGTGAAGAAAAGAAACATGATAGAATGGTAACTGTATGTAAACGCTTAATTCATAAGGAGGCAGGAAAATGGTACAACCATACAAACATGAACCTTTTACAGACTTTACTGTGGAAGAAAACCGCAAAGCGTACCTGCAAGGCTTAAATACAGTTGAGAGCTATTTAGGTCAAAACTATGATTTAGTTATTGGCGGGAAGCGCATCTCAACAGAAGATAAGATTGTTTCCATCAATCCTTCCAATAAAGATGAAGTTATCGGCCGGGTTTCAAAAGCAAACAAAGAGCTTGCTGAAGAAGCGATGCAGGCTGCCGTAGAAGCGTTCAAAACTTGGAGAAAAGTGAAGCCGGAAACACGTGCAGATGTGCTGTTTAAAGCTGCAGCGATCATTCGCCGCCGCAAGCACGAATTTTCAGCGTTATTGACAAAAGAAGCGGGCAAGCCATGGAAAGAAGCGGACGCCGATACAGCAGAAGCGATTGACTTCCTTGAATACTATGGACGCCAAATGCTTCGTATCAAAGATGGTGTACCGGTAAACAGCCGTCCAAATGAGTTCAACCGCTACGACTACATTCCATTAGGAGTCGGAGTTATTATTTCCCCTTGGAACTTCCCGTTAGCGATCATGGCGGGAACAACGGTTGCGGCTATTGTATCTGGAAACACAGTTGTGTTAAAACCTGCTTCTGCAACTCCGGTTGTCGCAGCGAAATTCGTAGAAGTGATGGAAGAAGCAGGCCTTCCAAAAGGCGTGTTAAACTTTGTTCCGGGAAGCGGTGCAGAAGTAGGCGACTACTTAGTTGATCATAAAGATACTCGATTCATTTCCTTCACGGGATCCCGCGATGTGGGCTTACGCATATACGAACGCGCATCGAAATTAAGTAAGGGCCAAATTTGGCTGAAGCGAGTGATCGCTGAAATGGGAGGAAAAGATACCATTGTCGTTGATAAAGAAGCTGATCTTGAACTGGCAGCGCAATCGATCGTAGCGTCTGCGTTCGGATTCTCCGGGCAAAAATGTTCGGCTTGTTCCCGTGCGGTTGTCGTTGAGGATGTATATGATCAAGTATTAAACCGCGTCGTGGAGTTAACGAATCAATTAACACTAGGAAATCCTGAAGATCAAAACACTTTCATGGGTCCTGTGATTGATCAAAACGCGTATGACAAAATTATGGAATATATTGAAATCGGGAAGCAGGAAGGCAAATTGATGACAGGCGGGGAAGGAGACAACTCTAAAGGCTTCTTCATTAAGCCGACTGTATTTGCCGACCTTGATCCTAATGCACGCATCATGCAGGAAGAAATCTTCGGACCCGTTGTCGGTTTTGCAAAAGCGAAAGATTTCGACCATGCAATTGAAATTGCGAACAATACCGAGTATGGTTTAACAGGTGCAGTTATCTCAAATAATCGTGAACATATCGAAAAAGCGCGCGAAGATTTCCATGTCGGAAACCTGTACTTTAACCGCGGATGTACTGGCGCCATCGTTGGGTACCAGCCGTTTGGCGGATTCAACATGTCCGGTACAGACTCAAAAGCAGGAGGTCCTGACTACTTGCTTCTTCACATGCAAGCAAAAACAACTTCAGAAATGTTCTAGGAACTTTCAGCCCCTTCTCATTTTGGGAAGGGGTTTTTTAGCTTCATCCAACTTGTTTCTATCCTCTAATCCTCAATAGAAATTCATTGGCATAAATCAAAAAACTTCGAGAAGATAGGCTTTAAAATATTTTTTAAAAAATTTTTAAAGGGGTTTCATTTTTAAAAAATCTGTTATATAATACAAAATATCAAAAATATGTGTATTATAACAAAGGGGTGTATCAAAACTCATGTCCACTCAAACGACAGGCATTGAAATTGTTGGTTCGATTAAACCGGGATATGAAGAAATCCTAACGACTGAAGCAGTCAACTTTATTGAAGAATTAGAAAGAAAGTTTGGTCCGCGGAGAAAAGAACTATTACAGCTCCGGCAAATACGGCAAGAAGAAATCAACCAAGGAAAACTCCCGGACTTTCTTCCTGAAACAGAGTATATTCGAAACGGAGATTGGACAATTGCGCAGCTTCCGGACGATCTCCGTGACAGACGCGTGGAAATTACCGGACCAACCGATCGAAAAATGATTATAAATGCGTTGAATTCCGGTGCCAAAGTCTTTATGGCGGATTGTGAGGACGCCACTTCACCAACTTGGGAAAACATCGTCGAAGGGCAGATTAATCTTAGAGATGCAGTGAACCGGACGATCTCGTTCGAAAATCCAAACGGCAAGAAATATGTACTTAACGAAAAAACAGCTGTACTTCTTGTTCGTCCTAGAGGCCTTCATCTTGAAGAAAAACATTTGCTTCTTGATGGAAAACCGATTTCCGGCAGTTTCTTCGATTTTGGAATGTACTTTTTCCATAATGCGAAGAATCTGATTGCGAGAGGAACCGGTCCGTATTTTTACTTGCCGAAGCTTGAAAGCCATCTTGAAGCGAGACTGTGGAATGACGTATTTGTTTATTCGCAGGAAAAGCTCGGCATCCCTCAAGGGACAATTAAAGCAACGGTTCTTATTGAAACGATTTTGGCTGCGTTCGAGATGCATGAGATCTTATATGAATTAAGGGAGCATTCTGCCGGATTGAACTGCGGACGCTGGGATTATATTTTCAGCTATTTGAAAAAGTTCCGCAATCACGAGAATGTCATCCTGCCTGACAGATCACAGGTGACAATGACTGTTCCGTTTATGAGATCTTATTCACTTTTGACAATTCAAACATGCCATCGCCGCAAAGCACCGGCAATTGGAGGCATGGCGGCCCAAATTCCTGTTAAAAATGATCCGAAAGCAAATGAAGAAGCTTTTGCAAAGGTACGCGCAGATAAAGAACGGGAAGCACGCGACGGTCATGATGGGACATGGGTAGCACATCCTGCTTTAGTTCCGGTTGCGCTTGAAATTTTTAACCGGGAGATGCCTGATGCCAATCAAATTGAAACAAAAAAACTTGAAGATCTTACCGTTTCAGCCGGCGACTTGCTCGAAGTTCCTGAAGGCACGATTACTGAAAATGGTGTCCGAATGAACATTAATGTCGGAATCCAATATGTTGCATCATGGCTCGGCGGCAGAGGGGCAGCGCCAATTCATAATCTTATGGAAGATGCTGCTACAGCCGAGATTTCAAGGGCGCAGCTTTGGCAATGGCTCCGCCATCCAAAAGGTATATTAGATGACGGCAGAAAAGCAACAGTTGAGATGTACGAGCAGATTAAGAAAGAAGAGCTTGAGAAAATTAAGCAGGAAATTGGTGCGGAAAATTTTGTAAATGGCCGTTTTGATGAGGCAGTAGAATTGTTTGACAAGCTGATTTTAGAAGATGAGTTTGCTGATTTCCTAACTCTTCCGGGTTATGAAATTTTATAGATAAATAGACTAATAAATTTTAAGGAGGATTTTAAACATGACAGATTCTAGAGTACAACAATTGCAGGAAAGCTGGGAAAAGGATTCTCGCTGGAAAGGAATTACCCGTCCTTATTCAGCAGAAGATGTAATCAAATTACGAGGATCAATTGACATTGAGTATACATTGGCACGCCGCGGTGCGGAAAAGCTTTGGAAGCTTGTAAATGAAGAAGATTTTATTAATGCCCTTGGTGCACTTACAGGTAATCAGGCTGTTCAGCAAGTAAAAGCCGGGTTGAAAGCTATTTACTTGAGCGGCTGGCAAGTTGCAGCTGATGCAAACTTGGCTGGACATATGTACCCTGACCAAAGCTTATATCCGGCAAACAGTGTGCCTCACGTAGTAAAACGAATTAATCAGGCTCTGCAGCGCGCTGACCAAATTCATCATTCTGAAGGAGACAATTCTATTGATTGGTTTGCTCCAATCGTAGCCGATGCGGAAGCAGGATTCGGCGGCCAGCTAAACGTGTTTGAATTGATGAAAGCGATGATTGAAGCCGGTGCTGCCGGAGTACACTTCGAAGATCAGCTTTCTTCAGAAAAGAAATGCGGACACCTTGGAGGAAAAGTATTGCTTCCAACACAAACTGCAGTGAAAAACTTGATTGCAGCCCGCCTCGCAGCTGACGTAATGGGTGTACCAACAGTGTTAATTGCCCGGACAGATGCGAACGCAGCGGATATGGTAACAAGTGATGTGGATCCGTACGATGCTCCGTTCACTACTGGAGAGCGTACAGAAGAAGGATTTTTCCGCACAAAAGCCGGTTTAGACCAAGCGATTGCCCGCGGATTGGCGTATGCACCGTATGCCGACATGATTTGGTGCGAAACATCTGAGCCAAACTTAGAGGAAGCAAGACGTTTTGCGGAAGCTATTCATGAGAAGTTCCCTGGAAAGCTGTTAGCTTACAACTGCTCACCATCTTTTAACTGGAAGAAAAAGCTTGATGATGAAACAATCGCGAAATTCCAAGTTGAACTCGGAAAAATGGGCTACAAGTTCCAATTCGTTACACTTGCAGGATTCCATACTTTGAACCACAGCATGTTCGAACTAGCACGAGGCTACAAAGACCGTGGAATGGCAGCTTACTCAGAATTGCAGCAAGCGGAGTTTGCAAGCGAAAAGTACGGCTACACTGCTACAAGACACCAGCGTGAAGTCGGAACAGGCTACTTCGATGAAGTTGCAATGGTAATCTCAGGCGGAAGTTCTTCAACAACTGCATTGAAAGGCTCAACAGAAGAAGAACAATTCACCGTTGTCGCAAAGTAATAGTTCTAACCTTTGTTTCCATGATTTTTCACCTTAATTCACCTATATATCTCCCAAATTAATTACCTTCTTTACCGCTTTAAAGCACCGCGGGCCAGACCCGCACCGCTTTAAAGTGGTAAAGGAGGATTTTTTTTTCTTGATGGATACCATGAGAATGCACTTTTATTAAGGAACCTACATACATAATAATAGCCATATGGTAAAGGAGGTATTGGTGTTGGCGAAACAAAATGTTGATGATTATATCCAGCAGGGGATTCATGGCCCGAAAGAAACAAAACCGGATGAACGGCGTAAATTTTTAGGCACACTGAGAGAAAGGATTGTCGTTGCCCTTACACAAAAGCAAGTGAGAGAAAACGGGATTTATAAAGAAGCTGAGACTCTAATGAAGGAAAACCCGAAAGCCCACCTCTATTTAAACGGGAATATGGATTATTCCCATTTGTCCAAATATATGAAAGTGGCAAAAAAATACAGAATTGAGTCTACAATCGTGGCAAATAAAGACCATGACACAGAAATTGGCCTTGTACTTGCCTATGATTATGCAATCGATAAGAAAGATATTTATCTTTCGAAGCAGAAAGAGGAAAAGCAGCAATTCCAAAAAGGAAAAAGCAAAAAAGGCCTGCTGTCAGTATTCAGAAACGTATTTAAAAAAGTAAAGTAGCAGCTGGACGTATCTAATGGAAAACGCTATTTTCATGTTCATAAGAAATAAGGAAAAATGAGCAGTCTAACACTAAGAACTTGATTAAATTCATGGTAAAATAACGAAAGATATGGTGTTTTGAACCTTTCTTCATTTTTGAATAATTGCAGGAAAGTGTTTCAAACAATATTGCTCTAAAGCGATAAAGTCTGATATGATCAAATTATTTGAGTGAAAAGGATACATTTGGAGGTGACCAGCATGTCAAGGATTTCAAAAGACCAGGTGGAGCATGTCGCCCATCTGGCAAGACTCGCGATTACAGAAAAAGAAACAGAAAAATTTACGAAACAGCTAGATGCAATTATTTCGTTTGCCGAGCAATTAAATGAGCTTAATACGGAAGGCGTAAAACCAACTTCGCACGTTCTGGATATGAAAAATGTGCTGCGCGAGGACAAGCCTGAGAAAGGACTTCCACAGGAAGAAGTATTAAAAAATGCGCCGGAACATGAGAAAGGACAATTCAAAGTACCGTCCATATTAGAATAAGGGGGGATAAAAGTGAGCTTATTTGAACATAAAGTTTCAGAGCTCCATGAGCTTTTACATAAAAAAGAAATCAGCGTTTCCGACCTTGTTGATGAATCGTATAAACGAATTAGCACGGTTGAGAATAAAGTGCAGGCTTTCTTAACATTGGATGAAGAAAATGCCCGTGCTGCAGCCAAAAAAATGGACAAAAAGCTTGGTGCGGATGAATCAAAAGGATTGCTGTTTGGCATGCCAATCGGAATAAAAGACAATATCGTTACGCAAAATTTGCGAACTACGTGTGCAAGCAAAATACTTGAAAATTTTGATCCTATTTATGACGCAACGGTCATGAAAAAATTACATCATGCAGAAACCATCACAATCGGAAAGTTGAACATGGACGAATTTGCGATGGGGTCTTCAACTGAAAACTCCGCATTTCAAAAGACACGAAATCCATGGAATCTGGAAACGGTGCCCGGCGGGTCATCCGGCGGGTCAGCGGCATCTGTCGCAGCAGGCGAAGTGCTGTTTTCTTTAGGTTCTGATACAGGAGGATCCATTCGCCAACCGGCAGCGTTTTGCGGAGTGGTAGGACTAAAACCGACGTATGGACGCGTTTCACGCTTCGGCCTCGTGGCGTTTGCGTCATCCCTTGATCAAATCGGTCCGATCACGCGAACAGTTGAAGACAATGCATATTTATTACAGGCTATTTCAGGTGTAGATCCAATGGATTCCACATCAGCGAATGTGGATGTTCCGAATTTTTCGGAAGCACTGACAGGCGATATTAAAGGGTTGAAAATCGCGGTTCCGAAAGAATATCTCGGCGAAGGGGTAACAAAGGAAGTACGCCAGTCTGTCCTTGATGCGATCAAGATGCTGGAAAAATTAGGCGCAACATGGGAAGAAGTATCCTTGCCGCATTCAAAATATGCACTGGCTACTTATTATTTGCTTTCTTCTTCAGAAGCATCCGCCAACCTTGCCCGATTTGACGGCGTCCGTTACGGATACCGGACTCCAAATGCGGAGAACTTGATTGATATGTACAAAAAAACCCGTGCTGAAGGCTTTGGCGATGAAGTCAAGCGGCGGATCATGCTCGGTACGTTTGCTTTAAGTTCGGGGTATTATGATGCTTATTACAAAAAAGCGCAAAAAGTGCGTACGCTTATTAAAAAAGACTTCGAAGATGTTTTTGAAAAATATGATGTAATTATCGGGCCGACAACCCCGACGCCTGCCTTTAAAATCGGGGAACAAGTGGATGATCCGTTAACGATGTATGCAAACGATATATTAACGATTCCTGTCAATCTCGCAGGTGTTCCGGCAATCTCCATTCCTTGCGGTTTTACAAATGGCTTGCCGCTCGGCCTGCAAATTATCGGCAAACATTTTGATGAAAGCACCGTATATCGTGTTGCCCATGCTTTCGAACAGGCAACTGATTTTCATAAACAAAAACCACAATTGTAAGGGGTGAGAAGAATGAACTTTGAAACAGTGATAGGCCTTGAAGTACACGTAGAATTAAAAACTGATTCCAAAATCTTTTCTGCAAGCCCGAACCAATTTGGCGCTGAACCTAACACAAATACTTCTGTCATTGAACTCGGATATCCGGGCGTACTGCCTGTTTTGAATAAAAAGGCTGTCGAGTATGCGATGAAAGCGGCCATGGCACTAAACTGCGAAGTGGCAACAGAAACGAAATTTGACCGCAAAAACTATTTTTATCCGGACAATCCGAAGGCATATCAGATTTCCCAATTCGATAAGCCGATCGGCAAGAATGGCTGGATTGAAATCGAAGTGAACGGGAAAAAGAAAAAGATTGGAATTACCCGCCTTCATTTAGAGGAAGATGCAGGGAAATTAAACCACGAAAACGGCTATTCCCTTGTAGATTTAAATCGCCAGGGCACGCCGTTAATTGAAATTGTTTCGGAGCCGGATATCCGTACTCCTGACGAAGCGTATGCCTATCTTGAAAAATTAAAATCAATCATCCAATATACAGGTGTGTCTGATTGTAAAATGGAAGAGGGCTCGCTTCGCTGTGATGCAAATATATCAATCCGCCCGGTTGGCCAAAAAGAATTTGGAACAAAAACCGAGTTGAAAAACTTAAACTCTTTTAATTTCGTGCGCAAGGGATTGGAGTATGAAGAAAAACGCCAGCGGGAAGTTGTGCTTGCAGGCGGAACGATTCAACAGGAAACACGCCGGTATGATGAAGCGACAAATACGACGATTTTAATGCGTGTGAAAGAAGGCTCGGATGACTATCGCTACTTCCCGGAGCCGGATCTTGTGGAATTGCATATTGATGAAGAGTGGAAAGAACGCGTGAGAGCGGAAATTCCTGAGCTGCCTGATCAGCGGAAAAAACGATACATCGAAGAACTTGGATTGCCCGTTTATGATGCAGCCGTTTTAACAGTAACAAAAGAAATGGCTGATTTCTTTGAAGCGGCCGTCAAAGCCGGTGCAGATCCGAAACAAGCATCCAACTGGATGATGGGAGAGGTGTCCGCTTACTTAAATGCGGAACAAAAAGAACTTCACGAAGTATCTTTAACACCTGAAAGCCTCGCAGGCATGATTAAGCTTATCGAAAATGGCACAATATCCTCGAAAATCGCCAAAACAGTATTTAAAGAGTTAATTGAAAATGGCGGAGAAGCAGAGCAAATCGTCAAAGAAAAAGGACTTGTTCAAATTTCCGACGAAGGCGCGCTTCTAAAAATTATTGCTGATGTCATTGAGGCAAACCCACAATCAGTTCAAGACTTTAAAAATGGGAAGGGCAAAGCAATCGGCTTCCTTGTCGGCCAGGTAATGAAAGCGACAAAAGGGCAAGCTAATCCGCCGTTGGTCAATAAATTATTAAATCAAGAATTGCAAAAGCTATAATTCTGGAGAGGCTGTCTCATAAGGGTCTGACCTCATGTGCATTTATCAATATATAGCACATTTATCCAACGTTATGTCCTATATATTGTGTTATGGGGTCTGACCCTTAGGTTTTTGAAACAGCCTCTTTTTAATTTTTAAGAGATTAAGATCGGTCTTCTGGTCGGCATTTTTTTTGTAGAAATGAGCTCAGCAGCTTTTGACAATTTTAGCATCTATTTCCCGGGAAAAATGTATGATATTCATGCACTCTTTCGAAATTTAATCAAACGTTTGATTAATAATTTGTTCATCGATTTTTGAAAAATGGTGTAGAAAAGGATATTGGCATATATCGAGTGAATATAGTAAAATATATGTGCCGTCGGGATATAGCTCAGCTTGGTAGAGCACTAGCATGGGGTGCTAGGGGTCGCAGGTTCGAATCCTGTTATCCCGATTTTTTATATTGAAGAGTTATAATCATATTCAAAAGGGGCTGACGCAATAGCAAAGGGTCAGACCCTTTTTTGCCGTTTCTTTATTAAATGGAATTTTCAAAAGGGAGAAAAAAATCAAAAAAGTTGTTGCAATCATCAATGACTGTGTTATATTAAACTATGACAATAATATAATTGGCACTAGGGGTGCCGGAGAACGGCCGGCTGAGATAAAGATCCGAATCTTTGACCCTTTTACCTGATCTGGTTAGTACCAGCGTAGGGAAGTGTATTGACTTAGTCATACAAAAGCAGATTCCTTCCGTTGGAGTCTGCTTTTTTGACTCCGGCGATTGTGAATATTTGCATAGTTTTTCCTGTCCCCCAGTGCCTGAACATTGGAGGGATTTTTTTGTGAAAAAAACACAGAAGCTTACGTTAACTGCCATGATGATTACGATTGGTACACTGACAAGCCACATGTTTTTTATCCCGATAGGATTCACCAAAGTTTTCCCTATGCAGCATTTTATTAATGTTATGTCAGCAGTTCTATTAGGTCCGTATTACGCAGTGGCTCAGGCGCTTTGCGTATCTATTTTAAGAAATCTAATGGGGACCGGCTCCGTTTTTGCGTTTCCGGGAAGTATGATCGGCGCTTTTTTGGCAGCTTATTTATTTTCGAAGACGAAAAAGACATCAATGGCTTTTGTTGGTGAAGTCACCGGAACCGGGTTAATGGGTGCTCTTGCTTCATATCCGATCGCAGTACTCTTGCTAGGAAAAGAAGCAACAATATTTGGATTCATTCCTTCGTTTATGGCCAGCTCCTTATCAGGTGCTTTTATCAGTTATGTCATTCTGACTGTTTTCTTAAGAAATACTGCGGTGAAAGAGAAGTTAATTTAAAAGACATTTTTTAATTATAGGATTTGATTATTGGAAAGCTGCAGTATTCAATAAATATATAAATTTTGAGGAGGAACAATTTTATGACAACCAATTTGACTCAAATGATGTATACTTTTCCGGGAAGCAAAAAAGTGTATGTGGAAGGATCAAGACCTGATATTCAAGTTCCGATGCGGGAAATCTCGCTCAGCCCGACAGAATCCATGTTTGGAAAAGAGGAAAATAAACCTGTGCGTGTGTATGATACAAGTGGTCCATACACTGATCCAAATTATGAGGTTGATTTGAAAAAAGGGCTTCCAAAGCTTCGCAGAAAGTGGATTTTGGAAAGAGGAGATGTTGAGGAATATCAAGGCAGATCTGTTAAGCCTGAGGACAATGGCTACCGCAGCGAAGAAGAAGCGAACCGGAAGATCGAGATTTTTCCAAATACTAACAACCTGCCGCTGAGAGCGAAAAAAGGGAGCAATGTCACGCAAATGCATTATGCAAAAAAGGGAATTATTACCCCTGAGATGGAGTTCATTGCAATCAGAGAACAGCTCGATCCTGAATTTGTCCGCAGTGAGGTAGCCAGGGGCAGAGCAATCATTCCGGCAAATATTAATCATCCTGAGGCCGAGCCAATGATTATCGGGCGTAATTTCCATGTGAAAATTAATGCGAATATTGGGAATTCAGCTGTATCCTCATCGATTTCAGAAGAAGTTGAAAAAATGACTTGGGCCGTCCGCTGGGGTGCCGATACAATCATGGATTTATCGACAGGAAAAAATATACATACAACGAGAGAATGGATTATTCGAAATTCTCCGGTTCCAGTTGGAACAGTGCCAATTTATCAGGCACTTGAAAAAGTAAAAGGTGTGGCTGAAGATTTGACATGGGAAGTTTACCGGGATACATTAATTGAGCAGGCCGAGCAGGGAGTTGACTACTTTACGATTCATGCTGGAGTGTTGCTTCGCTATATTCCTCTCACTGCAAAACGGACAACAGGGATTGTATCCCGCGGGGGCTCGATCATGGCTCAATGGTGTTTGGCCCATCACGAGGAAAATTTCTTGTATACCCACTTTGAAGAGATTTGTGAAATCTTAAAAGCGTATGACATTTCGGTATCACTTGGAGATGGTCTAAGACCGGGTTCGATTGCCGATGCGAATGATGAAGCGCAATTTGCAGAACTTCAAACGTTAGGCGAGCTTACTGAAATAGCTTGGAAGCATGACGTCCAAGTAATGATTGAAGGTCCGGGACATGTACCGATGCATCTTATAAAAGAAAATGTGGAAAAGCAAATGGAAATTTGCAAAGAAGCTCCATTCTACACATTGGGACCATTAACAACAGATATAGCTCCGGGATATGATCATATTACATCAGCGATTGGCGCAGCGATGATCGGCTGGTTCGGCACAGCAATGCTTTGTTATGTTACGCCAAAAGAGCATTTAGGCTTGCCGAATAAAAATGATGTAAGAGAAGGGGTTATTGCGTATAAAATTGCAGCGCATGCTGCTGATTTAGCAAAGGGACATCCCGGTGCCCGCATAAGAGATGACGCATTGTCAAAAGCACGTTTTGAATTTCGCTGGAATGACCAGTTTAATCTTTCTCTTGATCCTGACCGGGCGAGGGAGTTTCATGATGAAACACTTCCAGCCGAAGGAGCAAAAACGGCTCACTTCTGCTCAATGTGCGGTCCTAAGTTCTGTTCGATGCGGATTTCACAGGATATTCGAAATATGGCAAAGGAAAACGGCATGACAGAAGATGAATTTATTAAGACCGGAATGAAAGAAAAAGCACAGGAGTTTGTCGACAATGGATCAGTTATATATAAATAAAGATCGGGAATCTCTTGTTGTCGAAGAGCTGCAGGAAGAGGTGAAACGTCTCAAGGAAAATATTAATCAATTAGAACAGCAAATTCACTACATTCAAAAAAATTGCAAACATGTTTTCCTTGAATTTGAGGGCTTCAGAAAATGCATAAAGTGTCAGAAAATTGATGTTCAATATTATTAAAAAGTAAGAAAAAATGACCTATAAAGAGGCTGACCCGCAAGTTCCCGGCTCCCGTCGGCAGTTACTAAATATTGTAGAAACCTTGCTCATGTTTCTATATTTAATAACTGTGGGTGCCTGGCTCTTAGTTTGGGTTCAGCCTCTTTTAAAAACCAAACAGCATGCTGATAAATTTTTTTCTCTGATTCTTTTTTTGGCCTGTTTGATCAAAAACAAGCAGGTTTTCTGATTTTTTCTTCTCGCTATGCTTTTGCTCTAGAAGTTCTATGCGTTTATGGAGTTTTTTTATTTCATTTTGCAGTTCCTCGATTTCGCGGCGGTGCTGGAGAAGCTGATAGGAGACTACGGAATCTGCTTTATCATCAAGTCTTTTTTCCAAATCATTTATTTTGTTGACTAGTTCCTCGTTTACTCTATCATTTGATATCTTACCCGTACCTTTGCGTATTTTTTTAGCATTAACGGCAAGATCTTGAAGAGGAACACCGTTTTTGAGCTGCTCATGAACTTGTTTTAAAAGTTCAATATCTTCATCTTTAAACACATAATGGCCTAGTTCATTTCGTTCCATTTTAAGATTCAGCTGCTTTACCCACCGCTGAACCGTGCTTTGTGAAACTCCTAATAACTTTGCAACAGCACTTGTATTCATCATGATTCCCTCCTCTTTTTTAAAACAGTTCGCTATTCTTAGAGGAATTCCTTTCCGGTTGACAAAACAAGTTTTTATTCGGCAAAGAAAGTGGTTTTCTTACGATTTTTTCTTTTAAGTATGTCGATAAATAAGAGAAGTTTTTCTTGAGTTTAAATGAATTTACTTATCAAGGAAATATTCGTTTTTTTTGAATAGGCCAAGGGGTGCCCTATTTTAATTGTATTCAACAGCAATTTACAATATAATATTTTTTATCTTAATGATAATTTAAAATATTCTAAAAAAATAGTTTCATCCTTGCATTATGCCTGTTATATTTGTATTTTAAATTCGCAAACATCAAAAAATTTTCCGTCAAAACTGTTTTACTCTAAAAATGCCTATGATTGAAAGGAGGTCAAACATGGTTAAAGTACTGTTCGTCTGTTTGGGCAATATTTGCCGCTCTCCCATGGCTGAAGCAGTTTTTCGCCAAAAAGTCAAAGAAGCAGGATTGGAGGATAAAATTTCAATAGATTCGGCCGGAATCGGCCGCTGGCACATAGGGAAGCCTCCTCATGAAGGCACCCGACGGATCCTCACTGAGAACAAAATTGACTATGCTGGGATAAGAGCCAGGCAGATAAACGCGGAAGATCTGGAAGAGTTTGATTATATTATCGCCATGGATGAGGAAAATGTCCGCGATTTGAAGCAGTTGGCGCCCGAGAAGCACCATTTTAAAATTGTCCGTTTGCTGGAGCTTCTCCCCGGCAGTGACACTCTGAATGTCCCGGATCCTTATTTTACAGGAAACTTTGAGCATGTGTATAAGCTGATTAATGAGAGTTGCGATCATTTGTTATCCTATATCCGGCAGCGTGAGCAGCTATGAAAAATAAAGTAGAGGCCATTTTGCGTGAAATGGGAGACCAATCAGCGCTGAATGAGGTGACACCAGTTTCCGGTGGTGATATCAGCCGGGCCTTTCAAGCGAAAACAGCCAATGGTGTCTATTTTATTAAAATCAACGATAAGGCTCCTGAGGATTTCTTTCTGAAAGAAGCTGAGGGACTAAACCTTTTACGCCAAGCAGGCGCCTTACCTGTTCCTCAGGTCTATTATGTCAGCCCCCCATCAGCCGAAGATGGTTATATAATCATGGAATGGGTTAAAGGAGAATCAGCACCTAATACCGAATCCCGTTTAGGGCATGGCCTCGCATTATTACACCAGCACACCCATACACACTATGGATTGGCTGAAAATAATTATATTGGCAGGCTGCCACAGCCTAATAGGTGGGAAAAGAGCTGGACTCGTTTTTTAAGAGAACATCGCTTAGGTTTTCAAGCAAAATTAGCCGAAAAAAGGGGAAGGCTCCCCGCAGGACGAAAAACAAGGCTGGAAAAGCTGCTAGACAGACTTGAGCAATGGGTTCCCGATTATCGCCAGCCTGTCCTGCTGCACGGGGATCTGTGGAGCGGGAACTGGTTGGCTGGCCCGCGGGGAGAACCTTATCTGATCGATCCGGCTGTTTTCTATGGGGAAAGGGAGTTTGAACTTGCTTTTACCGAACTGTTTGGAGGCTTTTCCCCTCGTTTTTATGCTGCCTATCGTGATGTACAGCCGCTATCAGATAATTATGAGGAAGTTCGTCCGCTTTATCAGTTGTATTATTTGCTTGTGCACTTGAATTTGTTTGGTGAATCCTATGGCCCGTCTGTGGATCGTATTTTAACATACTATGCAGGCTAAGAGGAGGATACCTAAAGTAAAGAAATATAAAATGGTTTGAGTCATAAAAAAACTTTGGTATGAAATCATACCAAGGTGTGGTTACCATAAATTTTTACCAGAATCAGAAGTTAGTGCAAATCACCCCGCAAATATGACTGGGTCAAGTTATTGCGGGGATTTTTTCTTTTTGTACAGTGAGACTAAATTCTTGATTTTTTTGCAATTCAATAATAGGAAAATTTTTGCAATAAAATTATTTTTTCTGTAAAGGTAATCAGATCACCCCTTCTGATTGACAAAAAACGAAAAGGAAGTTGGCATTACATTATAGGAATGGTGCGAATTGGTTTTGCGGTTTTAAGCGCAATAAGTATAATCGATAAAGTAGGGAACGCTGGAAAGGGAAAAATTTGTATTCCTGGATATTCGCAAATAGTCAACATTTGATTCGCCCTTGTTTTCAGCAACCGGCCACTTATGACTGTGGTGTGGAAATGGTTCCTTTTTGCAGTTTCGTTCAGTCTATGGCATGATTTTAGAGAAAGTGTTAAAAGTTCTATGAAGAATTTGCTTGGAAGAAAATGTTTCAGGGGAAACGGGTATATGCTCTGCACTCGGAGGGGAGCAAAAAAGAAAAGCCGCTCCCGTTTTTTGTTCAGGTAAAAATGGAAAGAGGAGAAACTTAGAATATGGAATTGATCACGATTTTAAAAGCAATTATTTTAGGATTTGTAGAAGGATTAACAGAATTTGCACCTATTTCGTCAACGGGCCACATGATTATTGTGGATGATATGTGGCTTAAATCAAAGGAGTTTTTAACAAAATATGGGGCAAATACGTTCAAAGTTTTTATTCAGCTCGGCTCGATTTTAGCTGTAGTGGTCGCTATGAAGGACCGATTTATTGATTTGTTAGGCTTGGGGCGCCGCAGCAAAGAGGGAGCTGAAGGGCAAAGACGACTTAAATTATCACACGTGATCGTCGGATTAATCCCGGCCGGCATTTTAGGTGTTTTATTTGAAGATTATATTGATGAATATTTATTTTCGACTGCTACCGTGTTAATTGGTTTGGTCATTGGTGCTGTTTTGATGATTATTGCTGACGTATTTGGGGGCAAAAATCCGAAAGTTCACACGGTTGACCAAATTACATATAAACAAGCTTTAATAATAGGACTTATTCAATGCTTATCTTTATGGCCTGGATTTTCCCGTTCAGGCGCAACAATTTCCGGGGGCGTTTTGACAGGACTGAGCCACCGCGCTGCCGCTGATTTTACGTTTATAATGGCAGTCCCTATTATGGCCGGGGCAAGCGGGATTTCATTATTTAAAAACATTGAGTATATTTCGTTCGATGCTATGCCGTTTTTTACTGTCGGCTTTATTAGTGCATTTGTATTTGCTTTGATCTCGATTAAGTTTTTCTTTAAGCTCATTGATAAAATTAAACTCGTGCCTTTTGCGATTTATCGGATACTTTTAGCTCTCGTAATTTATATTTTTTACTTCTAATCAAATAATTTTTTCGAATAAAGGCATCTTTTTATCGCTAATTTCGTCTATATAAAAGTAATACATGCTTTGTCATGTTCTTAAAAATCGCTATAAAATGCTGTTTTTTTGGCAAATTGCCTGAAAAGGTATATGATAATGTCCGGTAGATCAGGGTATAAGTGCGTCTTATAAACCTGACAATGTTTAAGAAAAGTTCATAAGAGTTTTGTTTTTTGATAAACCTAATAAGTAATTTTATTAATAGGATGATGGGTATGAAACGAGCAAGAATTATTTATAATCCAACTTCGGGCCGTGAATTGTTTAAAAAGCACCTTCCGGAAGTGCTGCAAAAGCTGGAAATGGCCGGTTATGAAACGTCCTGCCATGCAACGACCGGCGAGGGTGATGGGATTCAAGCGGCAAGGACTGCGGTGGAGCGCCGCTACGATATTGTCATTGCTGCTGGCGGAGACGGCACAATTAATGAAGTGGTTAACGGGATGGCGGAACAGGCTTACCGGCCAAAGCTTGGGATTATTCCGGTCGGGACAACCAATGACTTTGCCCGGGCTCTACATATTCCGCGGGACGTCGAGGCGGCGGCGGATATTATTGTAAAAGGTGATACGATTCCGGTCGATATCGGAAGAATGAATAACCGTTATTTCATTAATATCGCCGGGGGCGGCCGTCTGACAGAGTTGACATATGAGGTGCCGAGCAAGCTGAAAACAGTGCTTGGACAGCTCGCCTATTATTTAAAAGGGATCGAGATGCTTCCGTCCATCCGGGCAACAGAAGTCAGCATCGAATATGACGGAAAGCTGTTTGAAGGGGAGGCTATGCTGTTCCTTGTGGCCTTGACGAATTCTGTCGGCGGTTTTGAAAAACTGGCCCCTGACGCATCTATTAACGACGGATTGTTTACGTTATTAATCCTGAAAAAAATCAATCTTGCTGATTTTATCCGTATCGCAACATTGGCGATTCGCGGTGAACATATAAATGATGAAAATGTTATTTATACAAAAGCAAACCGAGTTAAGGTTCATTCCAAAGAAAAAGTTCAATTGAACCTTGACGGAGAATACGGTGGATTACTTCCGGCGGAATTTGAAAACCTGTACCGGCATTTCGAAGTATTCGTGCCAATTGAAAAAATTCGTCCGCAAGACCGCCCATTATGAAAAGGGGCCTGGCTTTCATTTTATTTAACGACATTTGATTATGCAATAAAAATATTTGATTAAGAAAGTACTTGTCGAATTTAGATAAATAAATGTTGTAAATGAGATGGTACCAGGAAACCTCCTCCCGGTCTCATCTCTTTTTTCTCATTCCCTGCCATTCACCTATTGCTCTAACTCTCTGATAAGCGGGAAATGAATGGCACTTTTTTGTATTTTTGCAATATTTTTAATTACAAAAAAACTCTTAATATGTTAAAATAACTTTACGAACGCTAGTTCTAAAAATTTCCTATTTTAAAAAATTGTAGATATAGTTTGAAGAAGTTCTATTGGAGTTAGAGACCTATTGTTTTTTTCATAAAGTTTTTTAGCATATAATAAAGGGAAATGAAGGCAATTGCTATTCCGGTAAATATTTCATTTATAAGATTCAATGCAGGATAAATAGGGGAATGCTTTTGTGGGACGAATTCGTTTGGATAAAGGAAATATTTTGACAATGTGGACAAAGTGGTTGGAGGGAAAAAAGTGAAACAGATTTACAAGGATGACAGCTTGACGCTGCATACCGATCTTTATCAGATTAATATGGTTGAGGCTTACTGGCGCGATAACATTCATAACAGGAAAGCGGTATTTGAAATGTTTTTTCGGAAACAGCCGTTTGGAAACGGATATGCTGTGTTTGCCGGATTGGAGCGAATAATTCAATATATTCAAGATTTCCGTTTTACCGATAGCGATATTGAATATTTGCGGGAAGAAATCGGTTTTAGTGAGGACTTTCTTAGTTATTTAAAGGACTTGCGCTTTACTGGAAACATCCGCTGCATGAAAGAAGGAGAATTGGTTTTCGCGAATGAGCCGATTCTCAGGGTTGATGCTCCGCTTGCAGAAGCGCAGCTGATTGAGACGGCCCTCTTGAATATCGTGAACTACCAAACGCTGATTGCAACAAAGGCTGCCCGTATCAAGCAAGTTGTCGGAGATGAAGAAGTAATGGAGTTCGGTACGAGACGAGCACAGGAAATGGACGCAGCGATATGGGGAACAAGAGCGGCGTATATTGCCGGCTTTAATTCAACCAGCAACGTCCGTGCCGGAAAATTGTTTGGCATCCCTGTTGCCGGAACTCTTGCTCATTCTATGGTGCAGGCATATAAAGATGAGTATACTGCCTTCCTTAAATACGCGGAGGCTCATAAAGATTGTGTCTTCCTGGTTGATACGTATGATACGCTTCATTCAGGCGTGCCGAACGCAATTCGTGTGGCGAAAGAGCTTGGAGATAAAATTAATTTTACAGCGATCCGCCTCGACAGCGGCGACCTTGCCTATCTATCAAAAGAAGCGCGCAAAATGCTTGACGAAGCCGGTTTTCATGACACAAAAATTGTCGCTTCAAGCGATCTTGATGAATATACGATCAGCAACTTGAAGTCCCAGGGTGCGAAGATCAACAGCTGGGGAATCGGCACGAAGTTGATTACCGCCTACGATCAAGCTGCTCTGGGAGCTGTTTATAAGCTTGTAGCTATCGAAGATGAAAACGGTAACATGGTTGATTCAATCAAAATTTCATCCAATCCTGAAAAAGTCACGACACCCGGACTAAAAAAAGTTTATCGAATCATTAATACTGTCAGCAACAAAGCAGAGGGCGACTACATTGCGTTGGAGGATGAGAATCCACATCAGGAAGACCACCTGAAAATGTTCCATCCGGTCCATAGGTACATAAGCAAATCAGTATCTAATTTTATCGCAAAAGATTTGCATGAAGACATTTACGTAGACGGCAAGCTTGTTTATGAGCTGCCGTGCCTTGAAGAGTCACGCGAGTATGTCCGGAAAAACCTCGCTTTGCTTTGGGACGAATACAAACGCACGATGAATCCTGAGGTATATCCGGTTGACTTGAGCCAAAAGTGCTGGGAGAACAAAGTACGAAACATCGCAGAAGTCCGCGAGAAGGTTAAGAAAATGACAGAAAATTAAAAGGAGATGGTCTGGATCCTTCCGACAATGACAATATTATAGAATGGGTTTTTAGAATTTGTCTATATGTTTAGGGGAGGGGTTTTGACCCTCCTGATTAATAAAAATTTGATCATGACCTGGCAGTTAATATTTCATTAAAATAACTTTTTAGCAAAATCCACCGGGCGGGATAAAAATGAATAAAATCTTCTATTACTTCCAGTGAGTACATTACCAGGCAATCAAGATTGGGTTTGTTCAACTTTAAATCATATAAAAGAGCATGCGGAATGGTGTAATGGTCATAAAGTTGATAGGGATTTAGCTTGACCATTTGTATTTTTTTATTTTCTGCAAAATCGAAAAGTGCCTCTTTCTGCAGTTGGATGCTTTCGTTTATTGATAAGCCAAATAATCTTTTCCTCTCATTAATGAAAAAAATGCCTTGCATATTAAACCTCCGCTCCATTTTGATTATTACTGTTATCGCCAAAAAGGAACGAAAGCACACACTTAACTGAAAAGGCGTGAAAAATTGACGCAGAAAAGAAAAAAATTTTCTCCTTACAGTGTCAATGATGTAAACGCTCTCTAACTTTTATTTTGCAAAAAATAAGGTTGACAATAGCGCAAACGGGTTTTAATATTCAAACTATCAAGAAAATTAAAAAATAAAATAAAGTCTTATCAAGAGTGACCGAGGGAACAGGCCCTATGACGTCCGGCAACCTCCTTTATGGAACGGTGCCAAATCCTGCAGAATGAGAATTTCATTCTGAAAGATAAGGTGAAACAGATCGGAAAAAAGCAGCCTCTTTCAGATTGAAAGAGGCTTTTCTTATTGCTCATATTAGTGCCATGAGAATTCTGCGTTGGATAAGGTTTTTGGATTATTGCAAAACCCTTTTGTCAGGGGCAATTTTTACAAACCATTATTTGAACAGGAAAGGATAAGAAAATATGGCAACCGTAATTTTAGAAGGAGTCCGCACCCCATTTGGAAAATTTAGAGGAAAACTGGCTGATGTAACAGCCAAACAGCTGGGAACCGTTGCAGTCAAGGAATTGCTTCGCCGCATTCCGGAAGCAAGAAAGGCTGACGGAGTTTTGCTTGCCCAAGTAATTCAGGCCGGAGAAGGACAAAATCCGGCACGAAAAGTGGCCGTTGAGGCCGGAGTGGAACTTTCGGCACCTGCCATTACGCTTAATAATGTTTGTCTTGCCGGATTGGCTTCCGTATCGGATGCTGCCCGCCGGATTGCTTTACAGGAAGGGCAGTTATACATAGTAGGAGGCTATGATTCGATGACGAACGCTCCACACACAGCCAACTTGCGAAAAAGTGTCCCTCTTGGAAAAGCAGAGTTTACGGACACATTAATCAATGACGGCCTGTGGTGCTCCCTCTCAAATGAATCAATGGGTGTATTGACTGACAAGAAAAACAAAGAACTGGGAATCACTCGAAAGGAACAAGATGAATATGCATACCTTTCACAACAACGAGCCTTTTCAGCATTAAAAGAAAACCGTTTGCAGGAAGAAATCACTCCTGTATACGTGAATGAAGAATTGGTAAAGGAAGATGAAGGCATTCGTCCAAACACCACTATTGAAGGATTAACGAAACTCCGTCCCGTTTTTACAGAAGATGGAACGATTACAGCAGGAAACGCATCGCAAATGTCGGATGGAGCAAGTGCCGGAATTGTCGCAAGTGAGACGCTTGCTGAAAAACTTGGATACACACCGCTTGCAAGAATTATTGGTTGGGCAGATATTGCGGGTCCGGATACGAGCCTCCATTTCAAACCGGCTCAGGCAATTGAAAAAGTCCTCGAGAAGACGGGGCTTGAGGTTGATGATATTGACTTGTTTGAAATTAACGAAGCGTTTGCCAGTGTGGCAATTGCCAGCTGCAAAAAACTCCGGATTCCTTATGAAAAAGTTAATGTTAACGGCGGAGCGATCGCCATCGGCCATCCTTTAGGAGGCACCGGTTTCCGGCTGCTGTTAACACTTGTTCATGAATTAAGACGGCGCGGCGGCGGAAAGGGAATTGCGGCGCTTTGCGGCGGGGGCGGCCAGGGAACAGCAGTCCTAGTAGAAGTTCCGGAGAGGTGGTAGCATGACAGCAAATATTCAAGAAACTTTTGATTTCCTCAACCAGCAAGAACCGGTATGGCATCCTGATAAAACACTCACTGAAAATGCAAACATCCAATTATTTATGAACAAACACAATATCCCTAACATCGAAGAACTCCACAGAAAGTCGATACAGAACCTAGAATGGTTTTATGAAAGCGTACTTGAAGAACTTGAAATTCCATGGCATCAGCAGTATGAACAACTTTTGAATACTGAAAAAGGCATTGCATTCGCAAAATGGTTTACAGGGGGAAAAACCAATCTTCATTATTACACCATTGAAAAACAGATCAGCCTTGGAAGAGGAAACAAGATTGCACTGATCTGGGAAGGAGAAGATGGCTGCTCGATATCTTATACCTACAAAGAACTAAACGAAAAAGTAAATGAGTTTGCAGCTGCCCTTAAATCCCTTGGAGTTTCTAAGGGAGACCGCATCGGAATTTACCTTCCGCCCATTCCGGAAGTGCCAATCTCTTTATTTGCCTGTGCAAAAATTGGTGCGGTTGTCATACCAGTGTTTTCAGGATACGGGGCTGATGCCGTCGCGTCAAGGCTGAATGACGGTGAAGCAAAAGTATTGATCACAGCCGACGGATTTTACCGCCGTGGAAAGGAGGTCAAGATGAAGGAGGAAGCTGACAGGGCCATTCAGCTGGCTCCATCGGTGCAGCGAGTGATTATTGTGAACCGCTTAAACCGGAAAATTGCCATTAATCCGAGTAAAGATATATGGTATGGGGACTTAATTAAAAATCATTTATCCCGGGCAACAGAGAACGAATTCGTCGATTCTGATCATCCTTTCATGATTTTGTATACATCCGGTACGACCGGACGGCCGAAAGGAACCGTTCATACGCATACAGGATTTCCGTTAAAGAGCGCGCTCGATTTGTATTTTTGTTTCGATTTAAAAAGAACGGACCGCATATTTTGGCTGACAGACTTTGGCTGGATGATGGGACCGTGGCTGCTGCTCGGTGCCGCAGTGCATGGCGCAGCGGTTATCCTCTATGAAGGAAGCCCGGATTTTCCCCATGAGGGGCGGTTATGGGAATTAATTGACCGCCATCAAGTTTCGATCTTTGGGATATCTCCTACTCTCATCCGATCACTGATGGCAAAAAATGTTGGCGCGCCAACTCTTCCATCTTTGCGTATTCTTGGTTCGACAGGGGAACCGTGGGATCCGAAGGCTTGGTACTGGTTTTTAGAAAATGTCGGCAATGGGCGGTGTCCGATTGTTAATTATTCAGGCGGAACAGAAGTGTCTGGAGGAATATTGGGTACTTTTCCAATTTTTCCACTGAAACCATGCGGATTCCATGGGCCAATACCGGGAATGGCTGCTGTTGTCGTCAATGACCGTGGAGAAAAAGTAAACCAAACAGTCGGGGATTTAACCATTACTGCTCCGTTTGTAGGAATGACGAAATCATTCTGGAACGATGATAAGCGCTATTTAGAAGCCTATTGGTCCAAGTGGGAAGGAACTTGGTCGCACGGTGATTTTGCCGCAGTGGACCGCCATGGATTCTGGTATTTGCTTGGACGTTCTGACGACACAATCAAGGTGGCCGGGAAACGGATCGGCCCCTCAGAAATCGAGGCAGCGGTCTCGGCTCATGAAGCGGTAAAGGAAGCGGCAGCGGTCGGAATCCCGCACCCGGTAAAAGGAGAAGTTCCTGTTGTTTTTGCCGTTTTACACAAACGTGAGGATTTACATCCTGAATTGGAACAGGAATTGCAAGCTTTAGCAGAACGTTCTCTCGGGAAAGCTTTGAAGCCGGATAAAGTCCATATCGTTTCAGAGCTTCCATTTACTCAGAGCGGGAAAATTGCCAGAAGGGTCATCAAATCATCGTATCTCGGCGAGTCGCCGGGTGATATTTCAACCTTGAAAAACAGTGAAGCGCTAAGGGAAATTACCGAAAGGGGAAGGGAATTGAGTATATTGGCTAATGAACATAAACAAATTGATCTATCAGAAGAATTGTCAAAGCCGTTTATTCAAAATGACCGCCAGGCAGCGCTTTTTCGTCAGGCAGCGGCGCTTGCAGACCGTTTTCAAACGAGGGCGGCAGAAATCGATGAAAAGGGAAGGTTTCCGTTTGAAAACTTTCAGGAACTGAAAGACTCCTCATACGTTTCTCTTTCTGTTCCTGAAAAATATGGAGGCAAAGAGATTTCGCTTTACGAATTTCTCCTGCTTCAGGAACGGATCGCCCAGGGCGATGCATCGACAGCTTTATGTATTGGCTGGCACGTTGGGGTTATTTACGACCTCAGAGAAAGACAGACATGGGAAAGCGCCAAGTTTGAACGGATTTGCCGCGAAATTGTGCAAAACAAGGTGTTGATTAACCGCGCGGCGACAGAGATTGCAACAGGAAGTCCAACGAGAGGCGGCAAACCGCAAACGACCGCAGTTAAAAAGAATGGCAAGTGGATCATCACAGGAAGAAAGTGGTTTACGTCAATGGCAGTTGCCCTTGATTATTCGCTTGTAACAGCAACGATCGAAGAATCAGGTGAGGTCGGCTCCTTTTTGGTTGATCATCGGCTTAAAGGAGTCAGTGTGGAAGAAAACTGGGATATGCTCGGGATGCGCGGTACGAGGAGCGATGACCTTGTGCTTGATCAAGTCGAGCTGCCGGAGGAGGCGCTTGTTGAATTGGATCAATTGGATAATCCCAATGTTAATACCCCAAGGGCGTGGCTGCTTCATATTCCGGCCTGCTATCTCGGAGTTGCGATAGCGGCAAGAAATTATGCGGTTTCGTTCGCGGCAGAATATCAGCCGAACAGTCTTCAAAGCCCAATTAAAAATGTTCCAGAAGTGCAAAGGAAAATTGGCGAAATGGATTTGGAGCTATTAAAAGCAAGACACGTTCTTTACTCTGTGGCACAACGATGGGATACAGAACCCGGCAAACGTGATGGAATGGCCGGAGAACTGGCAGCAGCCAAACATATAGCAGTCAACAGCGCCAATAAGGTGGTTGATTTAGCGATGAGAATTGTAGGGGCAAGAAGCCTGCAAAAATCCAACCCGCTTCAGCGTTTTTACAGAGATGTCAGGACAGGGCTTCACAATCCGCCGATGGATGATGCAGTTATTTCTTTGCTTGCAAAACATGCATTGCAACATTTTCAATAAAATAAAGTAATTAATCGATTTGAAGTGGAATATCCGGTGCTAAACCATTATAAAAAACATGATGTTCAATTGAAAAAGGAGGAAAACAAATGAGAGCTTATAAAATAGTATTTTTTGCAGTCGCGCTATTGTTTTCTATGGCTTTAACAGCATGCTCGGGCTCGGACCAAGAGGCAAATGGTTCAGAGAAAAAGGAGATTAAAATCGGTGCTACAGCAGGGCCATACAGCGATCAGGTAACCGAGGGCATTAAGCCTTACCTCGAGAAAAAAGGATACAAGGTCGAAGTCGTCGAGTTTAACGATTATGTTCAGCCGAACATCGCCCTTGATAAAGGGTCGATTGATGCAAACGTGTTTCAAAACGAGCTTTATATGAAGGAGTTTGCCAAATCAAGAAACTTGGATATCGTCGAGGTGATCAAAGTTCCGACAGCTCCAATTGGAATCTACTCCAAAAAGCATAAATCGATAGACGAGGTCGAGGAAGGAACGACTGTAGCGACATCCAACGACCCGGTAAACCAGGCTCGCGCCCTTATCATGCTTCAGCAGCTTGGCTGGATCACTTTAAAAGAAGGAGTTGATCCGACAAAAGCGTCTGAAAAAGACATTGCCAAGTATAATAAAAAGATCGTCATTAAGCCGCTAGAACCGGCGCAGCTTCCAAGAGCGCTTGAAGATGTCGATTACTCTTTTATTAATGGAAACTTCGCCATTTCTTCGGGGTTAAAGTTGAAAGATGCCGTCGTATTGGAAAAAACTCCGCCGCATTATATGATTGGAGTAACCGTCAGAGGGAAAGATAAAGGCGCCCAATTCGTCAAAGACATTATAGAAGCTTATAAATCAGAAGAATTTAAGAAATTAAATGAGGAAAACGAAAAGTACGAAGGTTACGTCTGGCCGGATTGGATGAAATAATTGGACCGCATCTCAAAATTTTATGAACGCTGACCGAAAAATAAGTGCCAGGCACCCTTAGTTGGGGCTGTCTCAAAAGCCTAAGGGTCAGACCCTTATGAGACAGCCCCAACTGCTTAAGGGAGCAAGGCACTTATGGCTCAGCCTCTTTTTTTTTTTGAAAGCTAAAAAATCAGTTGTATTGCTTTTAAAATGTTTCTGCCGTAAATAATTTATATAAAATTTTTACTTTACAAAAAGCTTTTTCAGGGGTATATTTTGCTGAGTGAAATTAATAATTCAATACATACCTTTTCCGCTTTTCCCTATTCAACTTAAACGGAATAAAAATAAGTAAAATACCATATTATTGTACTCATTAATTGAGCGATGCGTCTCCATACTAATTACATACTTATTCAAAATTCGGTTTGTTAAACAGGAGTGTTGCTATGCGTTTTTCAATGGTCAAAAAGGTTCTTATTGGGAAACCTCTCAAAACAAGTGAATTAGGAGAACAGAAGCTAAATAAATTAAAGGCTCTTGCCGTTTTGTCGTCAGACGCCCTTTCTTCAGTTGCATATGGCACTGAACAAATTTTAATTGTCTTAGCGACAATAAGTGTTGCTGCATTTTGGTATTCCATTCCAATTGCGATAGGCGTATTAGTTCTCTTAACTGCTTTGATTTTATCTTACCGGCAAATTATTTATGCTTATCCGTACGGGGGCGGCGCCTACATCGTTTCCAGGAGCAATCTTGGGGAAAATCCCGGGCTCATTGCCGGAGGTTCGTTGTTAGTAGATTACATCTTAACAGTATCCGTAAGCGTTTCAGCCGGAACGGATGCCATAACATCTGCGTTTCCGGGATTACACGATTTTAAGGTAGTAATCGCTTGTTTATTAGTTGTTTTTATAACGATTTTAAACCTCAGGGGTGTTACGGAATCTGCCTCTGTTCTCGCTTATCCCGTTTATTTATTTGTATTCGCATTAGTACTTTTAATAGGTGTGGGAACATGGAAAATACTCACTGGTCAAGGGCCGGCGGATTTGCATACACCTATCGGCACAGTTGTTCCCGGGATTAGCTTATTTTTGCTGCTAAGAGCATTTTCATCCGGTTGTTCGGCCCTTACTGGAGTAGAAGCTATTTCGAATGCGGTCCCAAACTTTAAAGAACCTGCAGCAAAAAATGCAGCCAATACATTAGCCATGATGGGTGTTATCCTGGCAATTCTTTTCTCGGGCATTACGTTTCTCGCTTATTGGCTGGGAATTGCACCGAAAGCTGAAGAAACCGTTGTCTCTCAAATTGCATCTGAAGTCTTTGGAAGAAATCTTTTCTATTATTTTATTCAAGGAACTACGGCTCTTATTTTAGTTCTCGCAGCAAATACAGGTTTCTCTGCTTTCCCGCTGCTGGCCGTCAACCTGGCTTCTGATAAATATATACCGAGAATGTTTTTAATTCGCGGAGACAGGCTTGGCTATTCCAATGGAATTATCACCCTGGGCATCGCGTCCATTATCCTTATTGTTGCTTTTAGAGGGGAAGTAGAACACCTCATTCCGTTGTACGCAGTTGGGGTCTTTATACCTTTCACTCTTTCGCAAACAGGCATGATTGTCAAATGGGTGAGAGAGAAGCCGACAGGATGGGTATATAAGCTGACCGTAAATTTAATTGGTGCCCTTATTACCTTAACTGTCGTGATTATTTTCTTTACGACGAAATTTTCTCAAGTTTGGTCAGTGCTTGTTTTCTTACCGGTCATTGTATTTTTGTTTCATCGAATTAAAAGCCATTACGAAGCTGTAGGAGAACAGCTCAGGATTAATCAAAATGAGGAACCTTTGAAGCTGGAAGGTAATGTTGTGATTGTTCCGGTTGCAGGGATTACAAAAGTGGTTGAAAATTCATTGAACTACGCCCGCTTGATCGGGGATACAGTAATTGCTGTTTATGTCGCCTTTGACCGTAAAAGCGAAAAACGGATGGAGGAAAAGTGGAAGGAATGGAAGCCCGATATTCGCCTTGTAACCCTGTATTCCCAATACCGAAGTGTAATGAAACCACTTGCCCGATTTATTGATTTAGTCGAGGAAAAAGCCGAAGAAAACAATCACACCTTAACAGTGTTAATACCTCAGTTCATCACAAAGAAAAGATGGCACGATATATTGCATAATCAATCAGGATTACTTTTGAGGTTATACCTTCTTTATCAAAAAAATGTGATAGTCACGACGGTGCCGTATCGATTAAAAAAATAAAATGCCGGATCGCTGCACCGTTTTTAGAGAAGCCTTCATGGGCTTCTTTTTTTGAAACAATATAAAGTTGCAAAAATACAAAACAGCACAAAAAGGGAGCGGCTTTCGGCATTAAGCTTAGAAATAACTAATTTTTTTAAAAAAAGAAAAAGGCCGGCAGAACCAACCTAATAAAAATTTACTTCCTCGCTCTGCTGCCCGCTTTCGTTTGCAGAAGAAATACCCATAGACTGCAAAGTTACTTTTGCTTGATTTAAAGTAGATTCAGCTTGTTGCTGCCACTTCATAATCAGTTTCATGAATGGTTTAAATTCAGGAGCCGCATTTTGTTCCATTACTTTTAAACCATCACGTACTTTTTTATCCTGGTTCTCAGCATTTTTTATACATGTGACAAGTGTGTCTATAATGGATTTCCGTTGCTCTCCATTTGCTAACCTTTGGGCTGAACCTGCTGCGCTAACCCGATGATAGGAAGCAGGGATTAAATGATCATGCATTTCACTATTTCCTTTTAAATCTTTTGTTGCTGGAATATGGTACAGCTCACTGCTCATAGCACATACCATTTCTTCCGCATATAAACTTTGATTTAGCAAACCTAAAACTTGTGTCCAGTTATTAACACGATAATAATAAGGATACAATTTATCAGCTCCCTCCGCAGATGAGTGTTCCCATCATTATTTTTATGATGATCGTTTGAAATTCATGCAATTAATGTTGAGTGATGGATAGCCTTTTGAGCAAAACTTAATTATGTGAAAAAGTATTTAGAATTTTCTTAGCAGTGTACTAAAAAACAGGTATAATAATAAAACAGTGATTACAAAGCGAAATTTATCGTTTTACAAGGGATATACATAGAACTTATTTGTTTATTTTAAAATATGTTGATAAATAGATGCAGGAGGATTATTAGTTGTGATAGTAAAAACGGAAGAAGATCTTAAAGGGCTGCAAGAGATAGGAAAAATTGTCGCAACAATACGGGATGAAATGATTCAAAAAACAAAGCCCGGTATTACAACAAAAGAATTGGATCATTTTGCAGGAAAGCTTTTTGAGAAATTTGGAGCAGTTTCAGGGCCGAAAGGTCAATATGACTTTCCGGGCTTTACTTGTATAAGCGTTAATGAAGAAGTTGCACATGGGATTCCCGGGCAGCGTATCATTCAAGAGGGGGACTTAGTAAATATTGATGTTTCCGGCTCCAAGAATGGCTATTTTGCAGATACCGGGTTATCTTTTGTGGTTGGAAAAGGAGATTCGGTTTTATTTAACCTTTGCGAAGTTGCAAAAAAAGCCTTTGATGCAGGATTAAATAAAATCAAAGCGGCTTCAAGAAAAAGCGGTATTGGAAAAGCTGTTTATCAAACCGCCAGACAACATGGTTTTACCGTAATCAAAAACCTAACCGGGCATGGAATTGGTTTAAGTTTGCACGAATCCCCGGACCATATCTTAAATTATTATGACTCCTGGGATAAAGAATTGCTAAAAGAAGGCATGGTCATCGCATTCGAACCTTTTATTTCAACAGGTGCCGAAGAAGTGATTGAGAAAGGGGACGGCTGGACATATATTACAAAAGACAAAAGTTTTGTCGCTCAAATTGAACATACAATCATCATCACAAATAATGGACCTTTGATTGTTACGCTTTAAGAAGCTTAAAGATCGAAGATGGGCAAAAATATCTTCTGAAAAAATAGCTTATGGTTTAAAAATTTTCGCAGCAGACGAAAATAGAAATAGAGTAACAAAGAGAGGGAGAGCTAAATGCTAGTATTAAAACATTATTTCTTAAGTGATATCGAACGGTTCCAGAAAGAAAAAATAGTCCTTGATTCAATGAAAAGTTTAACAGAAGAGGAAGTCTTTGCAATGGATGACAGGGAACTAATGGAGATATACAATGAATGTGTAAAAGAGAAGCTTATCACAAGATAGGCTTCTTTTTTGATTATG
>NZ_AFEU01000001.1 GCF_000262755.1 Bacillus methanolicus PB1 | reverse complement strand
ATAGCGTTCTTCAGGAGTTGAATCCTTTAATTCACGCTCAATCGCAAAAAGTTGGTTACAGAAATGGAGTCCTTCCTTGGCAGCTACCGGAGCCGACTGCTTTGAAGCCGGAAGAGCCTTTAAGGCTTCATCAAACTTACGCCTTGCATGTGCCCAACAACCTACCAGGGTCACATGAGGCAGCCCTTGATAACCGGAGTAGCCATCCACATGAAGGTAGCCCTTGAAACCATTCAGAAACTTACGAGGATGTTCCTTTCCTCGTGTCTGTTGGTATTCATAAAGAGTAATCGGCGGACCTTCTCTTCCTGTACGATAAAGCCACATATAAGAAGTGGATGTTGCCTTTCGACCCGGTTCATGAAGTACCTGTAAAGTGGTTTCATCCGCATGGAGAATCTCCTGCTTGAGTAAATGATCCTTCATCCGATCATAAATCAAACGTAACCACTGATCTGCGCCATAGATCATCCAGTTCGCCATCGTCTGCCGGGATAATGTAAACCCAAATCGCTCAAACTGCTTTTCCTGGCGATAAAGAGGCAGCCCTTCCACATATTTTTGGCTCATCACATACGCCATACTTGAAGGAGAAGCTAAACTGCCCGGATAGACAGGTGCCGGTATAGACGCTGTCACAATCGGGGTATGGATCTCCTCACGTTCACAACGGCGGCAGGCGTAGACATAACGGACATGCTTAACCACTTTTACTTCAGCTGGAATGACTTTGATTTCTTGACGCACTTCCGTGCTCATTTCATGTAAAGATCCACCGCAACACGAACAGACCTGCTCTTCTGCGGAAAGGCGGTATTCAACCGTTTCCGTAGGCAGGTCTTCTAGCATCGTTTCACGTTGGCCGCGTTTTTTACGACGACGGTAGGTAATGGTTTCAGAAGCAGGTTCCTCTAAATTGGAGGCTGCTTCTACCTCTGCTTCATTAAAGAGCGAAAGCTCTAGTTGATCGGAATGTGTTTTTTCACTTGAAGAGCCGAATCGTCTTTTTTGGCTGAGGCGAAACTGTTCCTCATACCATTTTAACTTCGCAGTCAGTTCAGCGACTTGCTTTTCAAGGGATTCACATCGTTTTTGAAGATTTTCAGTTGGTTGGGTGAGTGTTTTCGTTGTCTTTTTCATACTTTATCTATTCGACAAATTATGATCAGTCCCTTTTAAAAATTGGAGTTTTAAATAAAAAAATGAAAAAATATGATTTCATATGACTGTCCTTGCGATAACTTCAGGATGAGCCTGGCGTTGATCAAGTGGAAGTCCATCAAGCAACCAACGGAACTGCCGGCGGCTTATTTTTAACGGTGCATCACTTTCATCCGTTGGCCATTGAAATTTTCCGCGTTCTAAACGTCTATAATAGAGCCAAAATCCGTTGTGCTCCCAATGAAGAATTTTCAATTTATCCCGATTACGGTTACAGAAGACAAAATAGCTAGACGAAAAGGGGTCCAGATCAAACGACTCTTTCACCAACGCAGCCAGGCCATCAATGGACTTGCGCAAATCTGTGCTCCCTCGGGCGAGGTAAACATGCACGATCATTGCTTCGTTCAACACAGCGATCTTAAGGTCCGGACGACATCCGCAAGGAAAGATGGGTCGAAGCCAGGTTTAACCTCTATGGATGCTTGCCCTATATTAATCTGTAAGGATAATGAAGTGTTTTTTGATTCGGCATCTTGTTCATTCATTGTGATTGATACCCATTTAGGTGATGGTGCTGAGATCCGATTTGTGTTTTCAATTTTTTTAAGCCAATATTTTAATTGATGGAGCTTTACATTATTGTCAGCACACCATTTGGATTGGGTCTGTCCACTTGCCCTAAACTTATCGATACGAAGTTCCCATTCTTTTCGCAATTCCGCTCGAGACATCAAAAAACCTCCTCAAATATTGATTTGAAGAGATTATCTCATAGTATCATCTTGGTTAATAGGTGGGTACTATTTTACGGTTACGATTATGTGTTCTTATATTTTCTTCAGCTAAATGTACAGGCTGTTAGAATGGCTATTTAAAAGAGGTGCAAATCATTATCAAGAAGCCGTAATGACTGCTCCAAAAAGTAATAAAAATGTGTACATGCCTTATTTCACTTAAAATTCCTATTCATAAAATATTTAGAAAATATTTTTTAAATCGAAAGGGGCTTTCCATAAAATTATGTTTTCTCAACAGAAAAATTATTTTCCTTTCGTTTCGCCATTTGACCCCTGTGTGCCAATAAGAATCAAAATTTACGAGACTCCCCCTAGTTTGTATCTTGATTTTCAACCTAATAACTTACCCCAATTTTCATTAAGAAAAGCCGCGAGCCTAGGGACACTTTGGACTGTACTCTATAGTCCTTATCCCTCAAAAAAACTATAGAATGGATGAATGAGATGGAAATGGGTAAAACGATTGATCCTAATTTTTATGCAATTCTTGAAGAATTGCAAGTCATTCAATTTGTATTGGTTGAATTAAATCTGTATTTGGATACACATCCGAACGACATAGAGGCAATTGAACAATTCAATCTTTTTGAAGAAATGCGTAAGAACACTGCGGAAAAGTTTGAAAAAAAGTTTGGTCCGTTGTTTAATTTTGGTCTCAGCACTTCAGGTGTCCCGTGGCAATGGGTTGAACAACCTTGGCCATGGCAGGTTTAGGGAGGTGAGATGACATGTGGATTTATGAAAAAAAGCTGCAATACCCTGTTCGTGTAAGTAAGTGTGATGTGAGGATGGCGAAAAACCTGCTGGAAGCCTACGGCGGAGAAAGCGGTGAGCTATCCCAATCCCTTTGTTATTTGAACCAGCGTTATACGATGCCTCCAAAGGTTATTGGGATACTAAACGATATCGGAACAGAGGAGCTGGCCCATCTTGAAATGATTGCCACGATGATATACAAATTGACGAAGGATGCAACAATCGAACAACTGGAAGAAGCAGGGCTTGGAGGATACTATGCCAATCATGGGAAAGCACTCTTTTATCAAAATGCAGTAGGACAACCTTGGACCGCTGATTATATTCAGGCGAAGGGTGACCCGATCGCAGATCTATATGAAGATATTGCCCTTGAAGAAAAAGCGCGGGCCATGTATCAATCTCTTATCGATTTAACCGATGATGTTGATTTGCAAGATGGGCTAAGATTTCTTAGAGAGCGAGAAGTCGTTCATTCTCAAAGATTTCGTGAAGCGGTTGAAATATTGAAAGAAGAAACAACAAGTTAAAAATAAGAATATATGGCAAGAAAATCAGGACAATTTAATTGCTTGCATTCTGGATTTTAATCAAACGTTTGATTAAGAAACGTAATTCCGGAAAATTGCTCAAGATTTTAAAAAAGTAGGTGCCAATCGTTTAAGGAAGTTTTCTATAACTTTCCGGTTATCGACCACTTTTTAAATATATCGACCACAATTTATGATTTATCGACCACTTTCTTTTTAGCCCCCTTAATCATTTGGACACGAACCTAGTGGAAAAAGTAAACTAGGATTAGGAAATCAGATGATGGGAGGGCATAATATGGCGAAGAAAAAGATTGACGTAATTGAAGATGTTAAAAAGAAATATGTGCGGATGGCACTAGAAACAGGAAACTATGCTTCTATTGCTCGTAAAGCAGGTATTTCACGTAATACCTAGAAAATGGATAAACGAATATGAAGATGAAGTGCGAGATCTTATGGAGGATGAGGGAACAATCACTCTGTCTGATAACCCCACTATGGACGAACTGATGAAAAAGTACGAACAGGCCATGAAACTCCTTGGAGAGAAAGAACTTGAAGTCGCTATGTTAAAGAACCTTCTAAAAAAAACGAGTCCCGATAGAAGAACGTTTAGAGGAAGTAAAACTCTGGGTTGCGGAAGGTTTTCCAATAAAACAAGCAACGAAAGCAGTGGAGGTGTCACGGTCGTTGTACTACTATCATCAAACTGCCGAAAAGGAAGACAAAAAGCCAGATAGGCGAGGACGCCCTATTCCTGGTTATTCTGTTACTCAGTCAGGAACAAAGGTTTCTGATGAACAGATTGAGGAGTTTTTAATGGAGGCCGTGGAAGGAGAGGAAGGCATATACGGCTATCGGAAGTTGACCCATTACTTAAGGACGGAGCATAAGCTGGTGATTAGCCCCAAAAAAGTCTATCGACTATGTGATGAGTTAAACATTTTGTTACCTAAGCGAAACGCTCCATCTCCATATCCAAAACGGTTAGCTAAACAACACGTTATTACTGGACCCAACCAATTATGGCAAGTCGAATTAAATATGGATCGATAGAAGATAGCGGTCGTTTCTTTTTTCTGGCCAGTGCCATTGATGTATTTGATCGCTGTATTGTTGGCTATTATCGAGGATCAAAGTGTCAAGCGAAGGAGATTACAGGTATGCTTCAAGAGGCACTCATAAGGCGTCAAGTACACATTCCGCAAGATGAAAGTGTATCAAGTATCATTATACGAACCGATAACGGTCCTCAGTTTGTGAGTCATGACTTTGGTGATTTTTGTGAGCAATACAGGATTTATCATGAACGGATACCAACAAAGTCTCCAAACTTAAATGCCTATATAGAATCATTTCACAGTATTATTGAACGGGAGTGTTATCAACGGGACACCTTTGAGTTCTTTGAGGAAGCCTATTATCGAATTGATGAATTTATGGAGTTTTATAACAATCGGAGATATCACGGCAGCCTTAACTATCTTACTCCTGTCCAGTTTCATAACTTGTACAAGGATGAAGGCTATCCGGAGGAGATGGCGATCAGCTTATAAGCTACGCAGAGTTACTCCTTCTTCACCTAACCCACCCCTAGATGATGGAACGAAAGGGTCAAGCGAATTGGGCTTGACGCTGTAGTGACATCATCTAAAATGGATCAAGGTGAAGAAGGAAAAACCAAAAAGATGAAAAACTGCGAAAAACAAAGAAAATAAAAGTACGTGTCCAAAATAAGGGGGCCAAGCCGCTTTTAAAATATATCGACCACATTTCATGATTTATCGACCACTTTTTGAATATATCGACCACTCTTTCGCAATCCGGCCGTCTTTGTGCTACAATCTTTTCTGTCAAATTGGACACGGAAACTACAAGTAAAGGAAGAAAGCAATGAGCAAAACACTGCCGGTTCAAAAAAACGATTATATAGATGTTACTTTTGAAGACTTAACGCATGATGGAGCAGGAGTTGCCAAAGTGGATGGCTACCCGATTTTTGTACCAAGGGGACTGCCAGGCGAAAAAGCAAAAATAAAAGTCATTAAAATAAACAAAAGCTATGGCATCGGCCGGCTGATTGAGATTTATGAAAGAAGCCATTACCGGGTTGACGTGCCAAGCGGTGACGCCCATAAATACGGCGGCTGCCAGCTGCAGCATATCAGCTATGAAGGTCAGCTGAAATATAAGGAAAATCAAGTCCGACAAGTACTCACCCGTATCGGAAAACTTGAAGACGTCAAGGTACATCCGATTATAGGCATGGACAACCCATGGAATTACCGAAACAAAGCGCAAGTTCCTGTTGGTGAAAAAGACGGTAAACTTATTGCCGGTTTTTTTAAACCGCGAAGCCATGAAATCGTCGATACAAATGAAAGTTTGATCCAGCTTCCGGAAATTAATGAAGTGGTTCGGACAGTGAAGGAAATTTGTATCGAACTCGGAATTCCGGCTTATAATGAAGAGGCACATAAAGGCGTTCTTCGCCATATCATAGCCCGCTACGGAAAGCAAACGGGGGAGCTTATGGTTGTCATTATTACCAGAACAGCCGACATTCCGCACAAAAACAAACTAGTTAAGGAAATTATCGCCCGCCTCCCTAAAGTAAAATCTATTGTCCATAACGTAAATCCGAAACGGACAAACGTTATTTTAGGTGAGAAAACAACCGTACTTTGGGGAAATGAAGTTATTTACGATTATATCGGAAATGTGAAATTTGCAATTTCTGCTCTATCCTTTTACCAGGTGAACCCCGACCAGACGAAAGTGCTGTATGACAAAGCGCTGGAGTATGCCGGATTGACAGGGGAGGAAACAGTCATTGATGCATACTGCGGCATCGGAACGATTTCACTGTTCCTTGCTCAAAAAGCAAAAAAAGTTTTTGGCGTTGAGGTTGTCCCGGAAGCTATTGAAGATGCAAAGCGGAATGCTAAATTAAATGGAATCACCAATGCTGAATTTGCCGTCGGTGAAGCGGAAATCGTCATACCAAAATGGTATAAAGAAGGAAATCGTGCAGATGTGCTCGTTGTCGATCCGCCACGGAAAGGCTGCGATGAGGCGTTATTGAAAACCATTATAGACATGAAGCCAAAGAAGGTTGTTTATGTATCATGTAATCCGGCTACACTTGCCCGTGATTTGAGGATCTTAGAGGATGGCGGATATAAGACAGTTGAAGTGCAACCGGTGGATATGTTTCCGCAGACGACGCATGTTGAGTGCTGTGCGTTGCTAAAATTACGTTAAGTTAAATAGAAGCAGATGGTAACGAGAGTCTTTGAACTACTCACCGCTTAACGACCTTACGGGTTGTTTGAAGCGGGAGATTCCTACGAACACCGAAGTAACCTTCAGTTATCTTAGTAGGCTAGCCCCGCAGTCCCTGCGGTTAGAAGTCTTATGGCTTCATTTTTAAGATTTAAGCTTGCGTTAATATCTCGATTATGATGGGTTCCGCAAGAAGGACAGTCCCATTCACGCAATCCCAGATTTTTAACGTCTTTGTTTTGATAGCCACAATTTGAACAAAGCTGACTGGAAGGAAAGTTTTTTGCAACAGTTACTACTTGTTTTCCATACCATTTTGCTTTGTACTCAATCATGGTTTTGAATTGCGACCATGATGCTTCACTAATTGCTTTGGCAAGAGAATGATTCTTTAGCATATTAGCTATAGACAAATCTTCCATTCCGATAATGTCGTGGTTTTTGACAATATCGGTTGAAACCTTGTCTAAAAAATCCCTTCTTGCATTGGCTATTTTTTCGTATATACGGGCTACTTTCTTTTTAGCCTTGTGCCAATTTGCACCGCCAACAGTTCGTCTACTCATAATCCGTTGTGCCTTTGCTAATTTTTCCTCTAATGAGCGGAAAAATTTTGGATTGGAGTAAGTTGTTCCATCGGAAAGAATAGCAAAGTCTTTGATTCCCACGTCAACTCCAATAGCTGAACGGGTTTTTGGCCATTCAGATACTTCTGCCTCCGTTCCCAGAGAAACAAAGTATTTGCCCGAAGGATTACGCCGTATTGTTGCATTTAGGATACGTCCTTCTACTTCGCGGCTTTTGGCATAACGAACAAGTCCAAGTTTAGGAAGTTTCATATAGTTGCCTTCAACAGTATATTTCCATTTACATGTTTCGTTGTGTAGGATTGAACCGGATTCTTTTTAGACTTAAATCGAGGTTGTTTGTTTTGTTTGTTGTAGTATCGAACATAAGAGTCAGCAAGATTTTCAACTGATTTTTGCAAAGCAATACTATCCACTTCCTTCAAAAATTCATACTGTTTTTTTAATTCGGGAAGTGATTTTATGGTTTCTTTCTTGTTGATGTATTCACCCTTCCAATTATTCTTTGGAAACTGACCATTTTGAACCATTTCTTCGCAAATATGCCAGTAAGCGTCCTTTGCTTTCTGCTTAGCAAGAAAGAAGTTAAAAACGAACCTTGAACAGCCAATCGTTTTGTTAATGAGTTCCATTTGTTTTTTGTTTGGATAGATACGAAATTTATAGGCTTTGTGGACGATCATGACGTTCACCTCATTTTATTAAGAATATTTGTTCTTATTATAGCATAATGAGGAAGGTTTTGGCTATCGCCAACCGACATTCATCCCCCACTTACTCATTGGGCTTTGCCCTTCACTTTCCTTGAAGTGGGAGTCTTCTGTCGGAAAATGATAAATAGTTTTTGTGTGTTCCTAGGCCTTGTGGAAGGAGTTCACACTTTTTATAAGCTTTAAAATAATTTATAATATAATCATATAATAGTAGAAAAATTTAAACTATAAATAATTATAATACACTATGATATGTTTAAATTTTAGACAGAAAAGGTTGGTAAAAATGAGCAGCAGAGAAACTAAAACAGACGTCATTTTAATTGGGGCCGGAATCATGAGTGCGACTTTGGGGACACTCTTGAAAGAGTTAGCACCGGAATGGGAAATCAAAGTGTTTGAGAAGCTCGCAAACGCAGGAGAAGAAAGCTCTAACGTATGGAATAATGCGGGAACGGGGCATGCGGCACTATGCGAGCTTAACTATACACCCGAAAAACCGGATGGATCTGTAGATATTAGCAAAGCTATAAAAATTAATGAACAGTTTCAGGTTTCACTGCAGTTTTGGTCTTATCTTGTAAACAGCAATCTGATTCGTAATCCGCAGGACTTTATAAGGCCAATACCTCATATGAGTTTAGTGCAAGGGGAAAAAAATGTAACTTTTTTGAAAAAACGTTTTAAAGCGCTTTCAAGAAATCCTTTGTTTCAAGGGATGGAATTTTCCGATGATCCTGAAAAACTGAAGGAATGGATTCCGCTTATCATGGAAGGCCGTACATCGAATGAACCGATAGCGGCAACAAAAATCGACTCTGGAACGGATGTCAACTTTGGTGCTTTAACACGCATGTTGTTTGACCACTTAAAAAGTAAAAACGTCGAGATAAACTACAAGCATAGTGTTAAGGATATTAAACGTACTAGCGACGGCTCGTGGAAAGTGAAAGTGCATGATATCGATAGCGGTAAAATCGAATACCATACTGCAAAATTCGTCTTTATCGGCGGTGGGGGCGGAAGTCTGCCTTTACTGCAAAAGACGGGTATTCCTGAGTCAAAACATATTGGAGGATTCCCGGTAAGCGGACTATTTATGGTATGTAACAATCCGGAAGTTGTAGCGCAGCATCATGCAAAAGTTTACGGTAAAGCTAAGGTTGGTGCTCCTCCAATGTCTGTTCCGCATCTTGATACAAGATATATCGATAACAAAAAATCATTGCTGTTTGGACCTTTTGCCGGCTTCTCGCCAAAGTTCTTAAAAACAGGTTCAAATTTTGATTTGATACGTTCCATAAAACCGAATAATGTTTTGACTATGTTGGCGGCAGGCGTAAAAGAGATGGCATTGACAAAGTACCTGATCCAGCAAGTTATGTTATCGAATGAAAAGCGTATGGAAGAATTACGCGAGTTTATTCCGAACGCCAAAATCGAAGATTGGGATATAGTGGTAGCAGGCCAACGTGTGCAAGTTATCAAAGATACTGAGGCCGGCGGTAAAGGAACACTTCAATTTGGTACGGAAGTTGTTAGTGCCTCTGATGGCTCGATAGCTGCATTGCTTGGCGCTTCTCCGGGTGCTTCTACTTCCGTTCACGTTATGCTTGAGGTTTTAGAAAAATGCTTTGCACAACATATGAAAGAGTGGGAACCGAAAATAAAAGAAATGATTCCTTCTTATGGCGTGTCACTAGTGGAAAACCCAGAGCTTTTGCACGAAATTCATACTTCAACTGCGAAGACGCTTGGTCTAAGCGATAAAGAGCTGGTCATTAGTTAATACTTTGGATGCAGAAACTAAGGATTTTAATGGAAAAGCTTAAGCAACATTTTTCATCAATGGACAATCGTTTCTATGATGTAGAGATTAAAAAGGCAATGATTGAAAAAAAAACAGAGATAAAATAAAAAATTACCTAAAGAATTTAGTAAAAAATAGAATATCATTGAAAATAAAACTTAGAACCTTTGATCTATCTTTGGATTGAAGGTTCTCTTTTCAAAATTCGCAGTTAGAAAGGCTACGGTGAACCGTATCATAAATAGAGGGGATTTTTGGAGAGCTGAGTAGATAATTTTGAAGAAATGCCATTGTGAAAGACAAAAATAATCTAATAAAATTTGTAAATGTCCTTCATAGAGGCGATAAAGGAAAAACAAAACCAATTGTATATGCTGAATGTCCGTCATAAGACTTTTGAAGGACATAATTAAGATAGAGAGCATAAGAAAAGTCCGTCATAAGAGTCCTGAAGGACATAAACAAGATAGGAAACATAGGAAAAGTCCTTCATACTGTTAATAAAGGACAAATTTAGGATAATACAGTCTAACTAAAGGACAGATCTTCTCCTTTTTAATATATAGTAAAGTATTTATATCATACAGGGGATACGAAAGGGAACACCATTGACTATTATTTTAGTTAAAAGTAAAAAAGGTAGAATATTTAATTAAAAAGGGCAGACTCGCCAACGGGTGAAGTCTGCCCAAAATGAGATTCATTTCATGCATAAACCGTTGGGATAATACCATAAGTACTTCACTTTTTTGTCTTACCAGCACCCCAACCTGTGTAAAGTATTTAGTACGATTTGATTTTTGCTTCTAATTGTCTGAGCGTTAATTGATTTAAATCTGGAAAACCTTCTTTTTGCAGGGAAATTGTTTTCCCTTCGTAAACAGGGTAGACTCCTTGCCATCCCCCGATAATGGTATAAAATTCTGTTCCTGGAACATGTTTTAGAAAGCAAACATATTGACCCTCAGCAAGCGGTCCTGGGTAAATTTTATTGATAGGATTTAATGGATGAGGAAGTGGTTCAATTCCGGTTGATAACACGGTGATAATTCGGTCACCGGTTCCCTTTAAATATTTGTTGACATGAAAGCTTTGTACAAAATTGACAAGCTGCCCACCCTGTACAGATTTTTCTAACGGCTGTTTCTGATGAGAAGTATCGAACCAACCATAAGCAATTAATGTTGAACCACTTACTAAATCCTTTATTTTTACGACACGCTTGATATTTACTACTTGTTTTGGAATGACATTATTATGCGCCTGAACAGGTAAATGAAAAATAAATAGCAAACATATACAGATTAAAAACTTAGACCATACTTTCATTCAATCACCTCATAATATATCTTTGTTGAGTGTTACTATTTTCAACATTCTTTCTTTTTTTATGTGACCGTTTAATTAATGGGTGCTAATGTTCAATAAGTGCGAACCGGCTTTAACAGCCCTTGATCTTCCGTAATCGAGCACTCTAGCTGAAGATTAAGCATCTGTTTTCTTAATATAGGAATTGAAGATTTATAAAACGAGTAGGAACTCACCAACATTATGTTTCCACATGCACTTTGGACACGTCGAGTACGCTGTGTATATAGTTTTAAAAGAAAAAGCAGGTACCAATTAAGGTTTCCTGCTTTTATTCATTGTATTGGACTGAAAATCGGTAATGGATCCATTTTCATTTACTTCAACAAATTAGCTTATTGCATAAAGAGAAAGCCAAATTGTTGTATTGATAAAGCAACAAGTGTTTCATAGCATTGTTTGAAAACAGAAAGGAATACAAAAGTTCAAATCAAACTCACTGCAATACACGGAAACCCTTTTCTTACTGATATTTTTCCAGCGTTGAGAAAAAGTCTTGTACAAATCGATAAAACACTTTAACGGATGGTGCGAGTTCGTAATGATCGGAAACAATGACGCCGACGTTTCGTTTGACATGCGGCATTTCGATTGGCACTTTTGCCGCGAAGCGGAGCACCGTTTCATAAAGGGCGCTTTCCGGAAGAAGAGTGACGCCAATCCCTGCGGAAACGAGACCTTTGATTGCATCTAAGTCTTCTCCTTCCGATGAGATGATCGGTGAAAATCCTGCTTGTTGACAGGCATCGAGCACGATTTGATGCAAAATGTATCCTTGAGGAAATGTCACAAAAGGTTCGTTGCGCAGCTCGTTTAGCACTAAGCTGTTTCGTTTGGCGAGCGGATGATTGCTTGGAAGAAGAGCGGCAAACGATTCGGAAAATAAAATCTCCCCTCTAATTCCCGTTTCTCCCGCCGGAACAGGCCCGAGAAACGCTAAATCGATTTCTCTATTTTTCACCGCTTCGATTAAAAATTTGTAGGCTCCTTGGCGCAAATGAAACGAAACGTTCGGATGTTTTTCTTTAAAAGCGGAGATGACCATTGGCATTGTATGGCTTGCCAGACTAGTTGGAAATCCGATTTTGATCATTCCTCGTTCCGGGTCTAAATATTCTTCAATTTGTTGTTTTGCATATTCAATTGCTTTTAGCGCTGTTTCAACATGAGGCAAAAAGTGGCGGCCGACTGGGGTGAGTTTTACATTTCGCCCTTCCCGTTCAAATAGCTGTACTCCAAGTTCGGCTTCTAAATTGCCAATTTGTCTGCTAATGGCGGATTGTGCGACGTGAAGAGCTTCCGCCGCTTCGGAAACGTGTTCCCGTTTGGCTACCTCTAAAAAATATTGAAGTTGTCTTAGTTCCATTTTCCTTCCCTCTCTGCTATTTATATCAAAATGAGATTAATTTAATCTAAATTATATATTGTTTATATTATTTTTGAAAACTAAAATAGTACTTACATGTAAATGGAACGGGAGGGAAAGAAGATGAAACAATACGGACTACCGAAAGCACAAGGGCTTTATCGTCCAGAATTTGAGCATGATGCGTGTGGTATCGGCTTTTATGCTCACTTAAAAGGAAAGCCGTCGCACGATATTATAAAAAAAGGCCTCCATATGCTTCGCCAGCTTGAACATCGCGGCGGGCAAGGAAGCGATCCGGAAACCGGCGATGGTGCGGGTATTATGGTGCAAATTCCGCACGAATTTTTCCAAGCGGCATGTGGAGACATGAACCTTCCGCCAAAAGGGCGTTACGGCGCAGGCATGGTATTTTTGCCGGAAGATAATGAAAAACGGGCGTATTATGAAACCGAAATAAATAAAATCATTGAAAAAGAAGGGCAGACGTTATTAGGTTGGCGTACGGTGCCTGTAAATATCGAAAAAATCGGAAAATTGGCAAAAGAAAGCAAACCGTTTATCCGTCAAGTGTTCATCGCGGCCAGCGATGATATTCAAGATGAGCTTGCATTTGAACGAAAATTATATGTCATTCGCAAACAGGCGGAAAAGCTTGTTCAAAATAATGAATGTTATTTTGCAAGCCTCTCAAGCCGGACGATTGTATTTAAAGGATTGGTTACACCTGAACAAGTAGATGAATATTACGTCGATTTGCAGGACGAACGGTTTCAATCAGCGTTTGCTCTCGTTCATTCACGCTTCAGCACGAACACATTCCCTAGCTGGGAAAGAGCGCATCCAAACCGCTATTTAATTCATAACGGCGAAATCAACACATTAAGAGGAAACGTTAATTGGATGATGGCGCGGGAAAAGCAATTCGTATCCGAACTTTTCGGTGATGATTTGGAAAAAATTACACCGATTTTAGATATGAACGGCAGCGACTCATCCATTTTAGATAACGCGTTTGAATTTTTTGTACTAGCTGGGAGAAAATTGGCCCATGCGGCGATGATGCTTATTCCGGAACCATGGTTTTGGGACAGCGAAATGGACGATGACAAAAAGGCGTTTTACGAATACCATAGCTGCTTAATGGAACCATGGGACGGCCCAACGGCGATTTCGTTTACGGATGGAAAGCAAATCGGTGCAATTTTAGACCGAAACGGTTTAAGGCCGGCGCGTTATTATGTGACAAAAGATGACTATATTATTTTCTCATCTGAAGTCGGTGTCATCGATGTTGAACCAAGCAACGTGCTATATAAAGACCGGTTAAGCCCAGGGAAAATGCTTTTAGTCGATTTAGAACAAGGCCGGATTATTTCTGACCAAGAAATTAAAGAAGAAATTTCCAAAGAAAAACCATACCGTAAATGGTTGAACGAACAAATGATTACGTTAAATGATCTGGATATTCCGGAAGATACGGAGCCGGTCAAAAACCTTGTCACATTGCAAAAAGCGTTTGGCTATACGTATGAAGATGTAGAAAAAACGATCATTCCGATGGTGAATGAAGGAAAAGACCCAACAGGATCGATGGGAATGGATGCGTCTCTTGCGGTGTTGTCAGACCGTCCGCAAAGCCTGTTTAACTATTTTAAACAGCTATTTGCCCAAGTCACTAACCCGCCGATAGATGCAATTCGCGAATATATTGTGACATCGACGATGACGCTTCTCGGCAAAGAAGGTAATATTCTTCATCCAGATGCATCGGCTGCACGCCGTATTTGCATGGATACACCGATTCTTTCAAACGAAGAACTTGCAGCGTTAAAGTCGAACCCGTATCCTGAGTTTAAATATGCGGCAATTCCGACATTATTTACCGGCGATTTGAAAAAAGCGCTTGACGATCTTTTTGAAAATGCGGAAAAGGCGATGGAAAACGGCGCGGTGCTTCTTGTATTGTCTGACCGGGGCATCGACGAACAACATGTTGCTATTCCGACATTGCTTGCCACCAGTGCGCTTCATCAATACTTAGTCCGTCAAGGAACGCGCACGAACGTAAGCATTATTGTCGAAAGCAGTGAATCACGGGAAGTGCATCATTTTGCCGCTTTAATTGGATACGGTGCGGATGCGGTCAATCCGTATTTAGCGCTTGAAACGATTCGAAACACTGTAGAAAACGGAATTATTTCGCTTTCCTATCATGAAGCGGTGAGCAAATATAAAAAGGCGGTTACCGATGGCGTTGTCAAAGTCATGTCGAAAATGGGAATTTCGACGGTGCAAAGCTACCGCGGTGCGCAAATTTTTGAAGCGGTCGGCATCAGTGAAGAAGTGATCGAACAATATTTCACAGGTACGGCTTCGCAAATCGGCGGCATCGGGTTGGACGAAATTGCCAAAGAAGCAAAAATGCGCCACGCAGCTGCTTTCCAAACGTCATACAAAGACGACGCATTAGAACCGGGAAGTGAACTGCAATGGAGACGGAATGGAGAACATCACGCTTTCAATCCGAAAACGATTCATATGCTTCAATGGGCGTGCCGGAAAAATGATTATAAGCTTTTTAAAGAATATTCAAATTTAGCAAACGAAGAACAATTGACCTTTTTGCGAAATGCGTTTGAATTTGATGAATCAAGAACACCGGTTCCGATTGAGGAAGTTGAGCCGGTTGAATCGATCGTGCGCCGCTTTAAAACAGGAGCGATGTCCTTCGGTTCCTTAAGCAAAGAAGCGCATGAATCGCTCGCCATCGCAATGAACCGCATCGGCGGAAAAAGCAACAGCGGCGAGGGTGGAGAAGATCCGAGCCGTTTCGTGCCTGATGAAAACGGAGATTTGCGCAGAAGCGCGATCAAGCAAATCGCTTCCGGCCGCTTTGGTGTAAAAAGCCATTATTTAGTCAATGCGGATGAATTGCAAATCAAAATGGCGCAAGGGGCAAAACCCGGCGAAGGCGGACAGCTGCCAGCTAATAAAGTGTATCCGTGGGTTGGAAAAGTGCGCGGATCGACGCCCGGAGTAGAATTGATTTCTCCTCCTCCGCATCATGATATTTATTCAATTGAAGACTTGGCACAGCTTATTTTTGATTTGAAAAACGCCAATAGAGATGCGCGGATCAGCGTGAAACTTGTTTCGAAAACAGGTGTCGGTACGATTGCAGCCGGAGTCGCAAAAGGAAGTGCGGACGTAATTGTTATTAGCGGTTATGACGGCGGTACTGGAGCGTCTCCAAAAACGAGCATTAAGCATGCCGGTCTTCCGTGGGAGCTCGGTCTTGCGGAAACGCACCAAACATTAATGTTAAACGGTTTGCGCGACCGTGTAGTGCTTGAAACAGACGGTAAATTAATGACTGGCCGCGATGTCGTGATGGCCGCATTGTTTGGAGCTGAAGAATTTGGCTTTGCAACAGCTCCGCTTGTCGTGTTAGGCTGTGTGATGATGCGGGCATGCCATCTTGATACATGTCCGGTTGGCGTGGCGACGCAAAATCCGGAGCTTCGCAAAAAGTTTATGGGAAAACCGGAACACGTGATCAACTTCATGTATTTCATAGCCCAAGAAATGCGTGAAATTATGGCACAGCTCGGTTTCCGCACGGTGGACGAAATGGTCGGAAGAGTCGATGTCTTAAAAGTAAGCGAGCGTGCGAAAAATCATTGGAAAGCGAAGCATTTGGATATGACTCGTTTACTTTACCTAGTTGACGGTCCTCGTACATTTGCCCGTCCGCAGCAGCATAAAATCGAACAAACTCTTGATTTCAACAAAATTTTGCCGGCAGTCGAGCCAGCGCTTGAGCGAAAAGAAAAAGTCGAGCTGCACCTTCCTATTCGAAATGTAGATCGCGACGCCGGAACGATTACGGGAAGCGAAATTTCGAAACGATATGGGGAAGAAGGTCTGCCGGAAGACACGATTCGCCTTCATTTCACAGGATCTGCCGGACAAAGCTTTGCTGCTTTCGTTCCAAAAGGAATGACGATGACACTTGTTGGCGATGCAAACGACTATATTGGAAAAGGGCTGTCCGGCGGAAAAGTAATCGTTCATCCGCCAGAAGAGGCTTCGTTTGCTTCTGCGGACAACGTTATTATCGGCAACGTCGCTTTCTATGGGGCAACGAGCGGAGAAGCATTTATTCGCGGACGCGCCGGCGAACGGTTCTGCGTTCGAAACAGCGGTGTGAATGCAGTTGTTGAAGGCGTCGGTGATCACGGCTGTGAGTATATGACAGGAGGACGTGTCGTTATCCTTGGTTCCGTCGGGAAAAACTTTGCGGCGGGAATGTCAGGAGGAATCGCTTATGTGTTGGCCGATAATGAAAACGAATGGCAAAAAACAGCGAATAAAGAATTAGTATTGTTCGAACGACTCGATAATGAAGATGAAATCAACGAAGTGCAGCAAATGATTTCGAAACATTATCAATATACCGGAAGCAGAAAAGCTTCTCATATTCTAGCAAATTGGGAAAAGTATGAAGATAGATTTGTGAAAGTTATTCCAAGAAACTACAAATTGATGATCGAAACCATTAATGCGATGGAACAATCCGGGCTTTCTCAAGATGAGGCGATGATGGCTGCTTTCGAAGCAGTAGCAAAACGAAAAAAAGCTGCGGTAAACGAACCATTCGCATTACAAGCGGTCGCTAAATAAAACGATCGTTATCTCGTTCATCTTTTCGTGAAGAGGAGGGTGAAACACAAATGGGAAAAATAACAGGATTTATGGAATATACTCGCGAAGAAGAAACGAAACGTGGCCCTCTTTCTCGCCTGGAGGATTGGAAAGAATATGCGGTTCCGTTTTCCGATGAAACGCTCGCAAGACAAGGTGCCCGCTGCATGGACTGCGGGACCCCATTTTGTCATATGGGACTGGAATTGAACGGCTTAACATCAGGTTGTCCGATTCATAATTTAATCCCGGAATGGAACGATTTAGTGTACCGAGGCAGATGGAAGGAAGCACTTGAGCGGCTGTTGAAAACGAACAACTTTCCGGAATTCACCGGAAGGGTTTGTCCTGCACCTTGTGAAGGTTCCTGTACGGTAGCGATCTCCGATCCGGCAGTCGCCATCAAAGGAATCGAGCGGGCGATTATAGATAAAGGATTTGCTGAAGGATGGATTCAGCCGCGGATTCCGAAAAATCGAACAGGAAAAAAAGTGGCGATTGTCGGTTCTGGGCCTGCCGGTCTTGCTTGCGCCGACCAGCTCAACCAAGCCGGCCATTCGGTAACAGTGTATGAGCGGGCAGACCGAATCGGCGGATTATTAATGTATGGCATTCCAAATATGAAACTCGAAAAAGAAATTGTTGAGCGGAGAGTTCGGCTTTTAGAGCAGGAAGGGATTACGTTCGTAACAAATACGGAAATTGGAAAAGATATTACAGCCGAAAAGCTGCGTTCCCAATACGACGCCGTCGTATTATGCATCGGGGCGCAGAAACAACGTGATCTTTCGATTGAAGGAAGAGAGCTTGAAGGCGTTCATTTTGCAATGGATTATTTAACAGGTGTGACGAAAAGCTGGATTGACTCGAATTTTACAGATGGCAACTTCATCGATGCGAAAGATAAGCATGTCATCGTAATCGGCGGCGGTGATACGGGTGCTGACAGTGTTGCCGTTGCTTTGCGGCAAAAATGCAAAAGCGTTGTACAGTTTGGCAAGCACCCGGCATTGCCGAAAGAACGGTCAGATAATAATCCGTGGCCGCAGTATCCGCTTGTATTTACACTTGATTACGCATATGAGGAATCGAAAGCGAAATTCGGCACTGACCCGCGGCAATATTGCATTCAGACGAAAAAAATTGTTAGCGATGAACATGGGCGGGTCAAAGAACTTCATACGATTCAAATGGAAAAAATTATTGATGAAAATGGCAATGCGACTTTTAATGAAATTCCTGGAACCGAAAAAGTTTGGCCATGCGATTTAGTATTTATCGCCATCGGTTTTGAAGGTCCGGAGCAGCCTGTTTTGAAGCAATTCGGCGTCGAAACCGTCAATAAAAAGGTAAAAGCGCCGTACGGCAAATACACAACAAACGTCGAAGGAGTATTTGCAGCTGGAGACGCCCGCAGAGGCCAAAGCTTAATCGTTTGGGCGATTCATGAAGGCCGGGAAGCGGCGAGAGAAGTGGACCGTTTCATGATGGGAACGACCAATTTGCCATAATGGGGAAATTCCTCTTGAAAACAGAGTGTTTTCAAGAGGAATTTTTTATCTGAAAAACGAATTATAAATAAAACAAGCAGCCGACTAAACTACAAGGTTCCTATTTTGTTGTGACGGCGTTTTATGGTTAGATACGGGTTCTCTTCCAAGTTTAGGCTTCCAATTTTTCAATTTATTTTTCAAGTAATCCTTTAAGAAGTCACGTTTCTTTTTACGCCTTTTACCACGATTTTTAATGGAAAGTCACCACCCTTTCGTTACTGAACAGAGCTACTTTTCCTTTATTATAACCTCTACATTCTTATTTATCGAAAGGATATTTCAAATAAATGCGAAAAATACATCTAAAAGTGTTCATGTTATAATAGGGTAAACCATTAGCTTTAATATAATATATTTCCTGTTCGTACTTTGAACAGAGTTTTAATAAAAGACAATAAAAAACAGACTCTATAACTGAGTCTGTTTGTAAGCTCTAAATTCATTAAGCTTTACGTACATTAGCTGCTTGAGGTCCACGAGCTCCTTTTTCAACATCGAAAGTAACTTCTTGGCCTTCTTCAAGTGATTTGAAACCTTCGCCTTGGATAGCTGAGAAATGAACGAATACGTCTTCTCCGGCTTCACGTTCGATGAATCCGAAACCTTTTTCTGCATTAAACCATTTTACTTTACCATTTTCCATTTTTGTTGCCTCCTAGTGTGTCGAACACACAATTTTATTACTATTCTTGCTCTAAATGATATCCAGGCGAAAAGCAGTATCTTGTTATTCACTTGTATACCGAACAAAAATAAGTCTAATTAAGAATAACAAAAATAGTAAGAATTGGCAAGCGTAAGTCGAGTCGTTTCTAAAGTAAACGGAAAAGGTGATTATAAATGAAGAAAATGATCGTAGTTGGAGGAGGAATTCTTGGTGCGTCTACCGCTTATCACCTGGCAAAATCCGGAGTTGAGATAACATTGGTTGATCGTTTTGACCGAGGACAGGCTACGGACGCAGCAGCGGGGATTATTTGCCCCTGGCTTTCGCAGCGGCGCAACAAAGCGTGGTATCAGCTAGTAAAAGGCGGGGCGCGTTATTATCCATCTTTGATTGATCAATTGGAAGCAGATGGTGAAACTGAAACCGGTTATAGTCGAGTAGGGGCGATTTCTCTTCATACAGATCCGGATAAACTGGAGAAAATGGCGGAACGAGCGCGTAAACGACGTGAGGATGCACCTGAAATCGGAGAGATAACAATATTATCACCTTCCGAAACTAAGAGGCTGTTTCCGCTTTTATCTGAAGAATATGGTTCTGTTCATGTCAGCGGAGGAGCTCGTGTAAATGGAAGAGCTTTGCGCAACTCATTAGTCAATGCTGCCGTTATGTATGGCGCTTCTTTTCTTCAAGGGGATGCCACACTAATTTTTAAAGGTAACCAGATTACTGGAATCAAGCTAAATGGAAGTACATTGGAGGCTGATCAGATTATTGTTGCAGGAGGTGCTTGGACAAAAGAACTATTACAGCCGCTGGGTATCAATTTCTTAGTGAAACCCCAGAAGGCGCAAATTATTCACCTTGAAATGCAAGGCATAGATACGAGCCAATGGCCGGTTGTCATGCCCCCTAATGATCAGTATATTCTTACATTCGAAGATGGCCGGGTTGTCGTAGGAGCAACACATGAAGATGAGGCTGGATTCGATTGCCGAGTAACAGCAGGGGGAGTATATGAAATTTTGGGAAAGGCCTTGGCAGTGGCGCCTGGTTTAGCGAACAGCACCATGCTTGAAACAAGGGTAGGCTTTCGGCCGTTCACACCCGGTTTTCTTCCTGTCATCGGAACTTTGCCTAATTATAAAGGCATATTGATTGCCAATGGGTTAGGAGCTTCAGGCTTAACAAGCGGCCCTTATCTCGGTTCTGAACTTGCAAAGCTTGCACTTGGCAAACAAACAGAAATTGATCTGAGTCTCTATGATCCAGCTGGAGCTCTTGATGCTTAATTCTGAGTCACCATTACTGAACGGAAGTAATTGTGTATTGAACGAGAGTAAAAAGGTTCCGAACGGGAGTAAACGTGTATTGAACGGGAGTAAACGTGTATTGAACGGGAGTAAAGAGGTTTCGAACGGCAAAATCCAAAATGAGATTGGATTGTTTTGACTGATTTTGATTCATCTGCATTTGATAGAAAGTCTGGATCCGAACATCATTCAAAAGAATCAAAATCTTTTTTATTGTCGAAAAAATGTTTCCTTTTTTTGTTGTTTTTTACATATAAAGTGTTATTCTATTTAAGGGGAAATAAATGATTGCAAGGGGGAGAAGGAGAAGTAATGGAACAAAACAAAGGGATGTCATTCGTTATTTTAGCCATGGCACTGGGACTTTTTATGGCATCGCTTGATAACACAATTGTTTCTGCAAGCATTAATCAAGTTATCAAGGATATTGGCGGATTCGATAAAATGAGCTGGATTTTTACGGCTTATATGCTGGCCGCAACAAGTACCATGCTCGTTTTCGGAAAAATGAGCGATTTATTTGGACGAAAATTGTTTTATTTAATCGGTATCAGTTTGTTCCTGATTGGATCTGCTTTAAGCGGAACTGCTCAAACAATCGATCAGCTGATTGTCTATCGAGTTATTCAAGGGATCGGTTCAGGAGCTATTTTTCCGATCTCGTTCACGATTATTTATTCGATTTCAACAGACCCTAAGCAAGCTGCCAAAATGTCTGGCGTTTTTGCGGGGATATTCGGTATTTCGTCCGTTTTTGGCCCGCAAATTGGTACTTGGATTTCCGAGACGTCTTGGCTGGGGTGGAGATGGTGCTTTTATGTGAACGTGCCTTTCGGTATGCTGTCTATCATCACTTTGTTTTTTGCTTTAAAGGAATCTAAGTCAGATCAAAAACCAAAAGTTGACTATCTCGGGACAGTGCTGCTGATTTCTTCAACCGTTCTGCTGCTTCTCGGTTTAGAATGGGGAGGAAAGGATTATGCATGGGATTCGGTTCAAATAATTGGGATGTTCAGTGGAGCGGCTTTATTGATTGTGTTGTTTTTACTTGTGGAAAGAAAGGCGAAGGAACCGATTTTGCCTCTTTCTATTTTCAAAAATAAAATGGTGCTGGGCACGAGCATTGTCGTGTTTTGCCAGGGAGCCATCATGTTCTCTGCGATCACTTATCTTCCTATTCTTTCAGTGGCTGTTATCGGGAACGAAAACTCGAACAGCGTATTAACCCCAATGATGCTTCCGATTATGATCGGTGCAATTGCAGGCGGTTTCCTTTGTACGAAAATTTCTTTCCGTACAATAATGGCTTTTTCCATGGCAGTCGGCATACTTGTGGCTTATCTGCTGGGATCCATCACGCATGAGACGGCGAAGTGGATGGTCACACTCATCATGATCACGTTGGGGCTGATTGTTCTTGGTCCGCTCATGAGTGTTTCACAAAATGCTGTAGCTCAATCCGTTGAAAAGAGATATATCGGAATCGCTTCTTCGGTTGTAGGATTTTGGCGCAATATTGGCGGTGTGATGGGGGCTGCGATTACAGCAACCATTGTGAACAATGATTTGAAAGAGAAGATGACTGAATTTGCATCAGCCTCCAAAATGCCTGCTGATAAGGTACAAGAAATTGCAAAACCGGAAATATTAATGCAAGATCATGCACAAATTCCCGCTCAGGTTGTTGACTTCATGAGAGGCGCGGTGGAAACGGCATTGCACCACGGCTTTATATTAGCACTAATTGCCGGTATTATCGGATTTCTAGTTTCTTTATTTGTGGGCGGGGACCGGTACAAGTTTGGAAATAGAGGTGTAAAAGAGGCAGGAAAAGAAGAATTACCTGCAAGCTAATGGAAGTTTGTCCGCCTGGATTTCATTTGAAAAAGCTCATCCTTGATATCTTCCATAGGATGGGCTTTGTTGTATTCAAATGCATATATTTTTATATATATGTATTAATAAGGAAATAAAGTTAAAAACAGGAATTTTCAGATATTTGAAATACAGCCATCCTTCAATCTAAAGCGGTGCTTCGCAACTGACCTCGCCCTCATCCCATTCTTAAAGGAATTGGCTTTCCCGCTTGGAAATTTTGTAATATCGAAAAGGGGAAAAGAATAGAATTAATGTAAGAGAATGAAATCCTTTAATGTATTTTTAAGGACAACATCAGGTATTAGAATTTATAAAGAAAAGATGGGAGAAAAATGGTGAAGTTTGTAAGGACAATTTCAATCATTTTGGCTGCTAGTTTAATAGGATTGATTGGATGTTCAGAAAAAACAGCGAGAGAAGAGGAGTTGGAGAAAAAAGTAGATTATTTAGAACAGCAAATTGATAAATATAAGAAAGAAGAGGAAGAAGAAAAGAAAAAAGAAGAAAAGCCGATAGTAGTCAATGTGGTCGATCCAAATACGAAAAAGATGTTAAAAACTTTTTACCCGAAGGATATGGGGTTTGAAACAAATTTCGAAAAGTATAAAGCGGAAATTGAAAACTGGGCAAAGAGTTTGGCAAGGGGAACAGAAACAACAGCTGGATATGACCAGAGAATGATTCCTGATAGAATTGGAAAAAATGGTCAGATTATTAAGGGAAGACCAAGAGTCATACTAGAAGAATCGGAGTTAACGGAAAAAGTGATTAAGGCTTCGGAAAAGGGTGGAACAGTAGGGCTGCCTCTATATGTTACCAAAAGCGGATATAAACCTGAAGAAGTTCCTCATTTGGGAGAAGTGGTGGTCGCTTCATATACAACCTATTTCAATAGCGGTGTTTCGGGAAGAACGCGAAATATCGAGCTATCTGCACAGGCCATCAATAATGTAATTATCGGGGTTCAAGATATATTCTCTTTTAATACGACTGTCGGACCGAGTGACGCAGCACATGGATATCAAAAAGCAGAGGAAGCCGTCAATGGGAAATTAGTCATGGGAATTGGAGGAGGCATTTGCCAGACGTCATCTACTTTGTATAATGCTGTAGATAAACTGAATGTTGCCTATATAGAGAAGCATCATCATTCGGTGAATGTCGGGTATGTGCCGAAAGGAAGAGATGCAACGGTGTCATATGGAGGATTGGATTTTAGATTTCAGAATACGACAGGTGTACCATTGCTTTTGAAAGCATATGTAAAGAAAGGTTCACTAACCGTAGAGGTGAGAACTTCAAAAGCAAATCAAACTCTTTTAAAAAAATGATTGAAAGATAGATAGAAATTACCGGTTGGATCTATTCCTTAATATGTAAAAATAAACAAAGGGTCTGACCCTCCAATACAATATATAGGAATCAGACCCTTAAGATTCAGCCCCCAAACTTCGGATGATTTGACTAAGTTGATATATTCCTTGCTTAAGATCAGTCAATGAAGCATAAGCGTAAGATAACCGCAAGTATTGGTTTGATTCTTGAGAATAAATATTTCCCGTATTAAGAAGTATGCCCTTAGATAATGCTTTTTCATAAAGATTCCTCATTGATAATTTAGGTTTTATTTTTAACCATATGAAAAAGCCTCCCTTTGGGAAATTCCATGTGGCAATGCCGCTTAGATGGGCCTCCAACGCTTCCATTGCTGCTGCCCTTCGTATTTTTAGCTGCTCCCTGACAAATTCAAGATGCTTCTCATATAAATCACTTGCTAACCATTTAGCAGCAACTCTTTGCGATAACGAACTAGAGCCATAATCGATTTGCATCTTAATATCTGCCAATCGTTCAATGACTGGTTCCGGACCGACAATCCAACCAATCCTCAAACCCGGGCTTAACGTTTTGGACAAACTCCCCAGATACAATACGTGTCCATGTTTATCATTTGCCTTTAAAGGGGAAGGAGGAGGCTCGTCTATCCATAAATCCCCATAAACATCATCTTCGATTAAGGGCAAGCTTAATTGTTCACATAATTCCATAATATGTTTTCTTCTTTCTTCCGTCATAATTGTGCCTGTTGGATTATGAAATGACGGTATCAAATACAGCAAAGATCCATTGTATTGTTTTTTATATCTTTCAATTAATGTAGTTCGGATACCATGTTCATCTATTGGAACGCCAACCAGCTTCATGCCGGCAGATTGAAAAACATTAACAGAATATAGATAGGATGGTTTTTCAAGTAAAACTGTTGAACCCCTTTTCAAAAGGCCGATTGAAATCAATTGTAAGGCTTGAAGAGCCCCGGAAACAATCAAAATTGATGACGGAGAAGTATTAATTCCCAACCTTTTTAAATGGTTGGTTAATTGGCTGCGCAGAAAAAAATCTCCTTTAGATTCCTCATATCCTAAAGACATTTTTCGATTGAAAATCCGCGGAAGTATTCTTTTCATTTGTTCGTATGGCAGGAGCTCAGGTGAAAGTTCTCCTGTTCCTAAGCGAATTATGTCTGGGTAGAACTCGGCTTTGTTTATCTCTTGAATGGTTGGCATATTTGGTTGGTGAATCCCAGCTTTTACATAAGCGTTCCAATCAGGGGGAGTCGTGGATGTCAGTAGACTCCAAGTATTATTAACAACCCTTGTTCCCCCGCCGCTTTTTCCTTCGAGTAAACCTTGGGCTGTCAATTCATTTAATGCCGTAACAACAGTGCTTCGGTTTACGTCAAATGCTTTAGCCAATGCTCGTTGAGATGGGATTTTCGTTCCAACGGTCCATTCTCCATTAATGATTTTTTCCTTTATATATTCTTCAATCTGTTTATGTAAGGGAATTTGTGATAGGCGATTTGGTTTCCACCCCAAGTTTTCCATTGCAAACCCTCCGATCCGGTTTCGTATCTCCATTATATAAAATTTGGTTGGTTTTATAACCATCCAAATGGATGATGACAAATGGTAAGTTCCCTTCTAAAATACAGCCATAATCAAATAGTCATAAACAATGGAGGGAAGAGAATGATTGAAGCAATGATCCATGGGGTTATTCTTGCTTTCGGATTAATTTTGCCTTTAGGTGTTCAAAATGTATTTGTTTTTAATCAAGGAGCTGTTCAACCTGCATTTCTGCGTGTTCTCCCGGTCATTATTACAGCATCTCTCTGTGACACGATGCTGATTTTCCTTGCCGTGCTTGGTGTTTCCGCCATCGTGTTGACATTCACATGGCTGAAGATCATCGTCTTAAGTGCTGGTATCGTGTTTCTTATATACATGGGCTGGGATATTTGGAACAGTGAACCGAAAGTCAATCACTCGAACGAGGAACGTTTTTCAGCTCGGAAACAAATTGTATTTGCTGCTTCCGTTTCCTTGTTAAATCCGCATGCAATCTTGGATACGATTGGTGTCATCGGGACAAACTCGCTTCGTTATACGGCTGATGAAAAATGGGCGTTCACTTTCGCAACTATTTTGGTTTCTTGGCTCTGGTTTTTCGGGTTGGCAATCATAGGGAAAACGGTAGGCAGACTGGACCATACAGGAAATATCGTAAAAAGAGTCAATAAAATTTCTGCCATCATTATTTGGAGTGTTGCCGTGTATATGGGCTGGCAATTATTATCTTAGGCATCTGCTATCATACTTTAGTATATAGAGAAATCACTGTTCGAAGTGGCCAACAAATATCAATTGAGAACATTCTACAAATTTATATAGTATTATTTAAAATTCATAGGAGAACAAGATTTGGGATGTTCCGTTTTTATCATGAGCAGTATTAATTATTTGACTTTTTCGAAAGGTGTTAATTAATATATACAGAATACTAGTCAGATAAGAAAGGAGGAAATATTCAGTATCATACAACCTTTTTCTTGTGAATGCTTTTGCAACAGAACCACTTAGAGGCAATCCGGCAGTTGTTTGTATATTACATAAAACTCCAAGCGAACAATTCATGGAACAGCTTGCCCAAGAAATGAATCAACCGGTAACAGCTTTTGCTTGTCGTAAAGCGGATAATGAATAGGATTTACATTGGTTTACCCCAACAACAGAATATAAATTGTGCACATTAGCGTCGTGAAAGGGAAGGATGAACAAGATGTCGCTTGAAAGTGTAAAAGCCCATTTTAAACAGTGGAATCGTGAAGATGATGTAATGGAATTTGAAACATTGACTGCTACGGTTGAGGAGGCTGCTGACACAATTGGCGTCATCCCCGCTCGAATTGCGAAGACGCTATCCTTCAGGGGAGAAGGGGACAAAGCCATCTTGATCGTAGCTGCTGGTGATGCCAAAATCGATAACAAGAAATTTCGCCGCACATTTGGCTTCAAGGCTCGTATGCTCTCGCCTGACGATGTGCTGGAGCAAACCGGGCATGTAATAGGCGGAGTCTGCCCGTTCGGATTAAAAAATGAGATGGACGTCTATCTGGATATCTCGATGAAACGCTTCGATACGCTTTTCCCCGCCTGTGGAAGTACAAACTCTGCCATCGAATTGACATGTGATGAATTATTTCAATATTCATTTGCTAAAGGGTGGATAGATGTTTGTAAAGGTTGGGAAGAAGTCGAGTCTAGAGTGACGGCAGCCGTTAACAATGATTGAATTTTGAAATAACTATACAAAAGTATTCGAACAAACAACCGGTTGTATTAGTAAACGACTGGTTTTTTTTTAATAGAAGCTATTATGACTAATTATGACAAAAAAAGAAGTGGTCAAAAATAAAATCGTATTAGAGAAGAAATTATATTACATTTAAAAAATACACCCCAGGTCTTAGAACACTTTACATTTGTGGTCCAAAGAAGGAATAACAATTTTCATGTATGGTTAAGTTTGAGGTAGTAATTTTCTTAAAGAAACGAAACTCATATTCTTTTTATCCGTATAATTAGAAAAAAGAGTTTATGACAGGGGTCGATATACGATGAATCGGTTTTTAGCATTTCTTGTCCGAATGTTGATTGCAATCCCGACAGCTGCCACAGTTTGGTTGGTGAGTTATATTGCTTTCGATCAAACATTTATGTTTTCCACAGCATTTTCCCTTGCCGGAGCAATTCTCACATATTGGATGATTTCAGTCTATTTGAAGTATCGATTTCTAAGAAAACATCGTCTAACTGGAAAAGAATTATCGATATATTAAGAAAAATTTGGATGAAGCCAAGCCGAAAATTTCCCGTTTGCATAAAGCGCTTATTTCCATAAGGCATATTCCATCTTTGAAACAAAGAATGGAATTTATTCGAATTACGAGAAAAATATATATTTTAACAAAAAAAGAGCCGAAACGTTTTTACAAGGCGGAGCGATTTTATTTTTCCCATTTGGATTCGGCCGTTGAACTGGCAGAGAAATATGTTTTCTTATCTTTGCAGCCAAAAAAGGACCGAGAGTTAGAAAATTCCCTTTTTGAAACGCGCCGAACGTTAGAGGAGCTCAAAACTTCGATTGAAAATGATTTATATCAAGTCCTTTCCGATGACATAGATCAGCTGCATTTTGAATTGGATGTGGCCAAGCATTCGATAAGAAAAATAAATGAATCACAATTACATGAAGAAGGCAGGAGATTAAAATGAACGAAAACAATTCATCTTTGTTAAAGAATACAAGCAATGAGGATTTAATGGAAGACTTACTTTCTAACCCGTTTGGAGAGAATGAAAAAACGCCAATTCTCCAAACACATGAAGAAAAAAAGCAAGCCAGACTCATTGACGTAATCCCGGAAGAACACAGGGCAAAGGCGTATCAGCTTGCGGAACAGATTGACCCGAAAAATCATCAAGCGGTCATCTCATACGGGACGCCGGCGCAATCCAAGCTTTTGTCCTTTTCACAAACCATGCTTGAGCATGTCCAACAAAAGGATTTAGGCGAGATAGGAAATATCATAAACGACTTAATGAGGAGACTGAATGAGGTGAATCCTGATGAGCTGAAACCGGGTCGGCCGTCCTTATTCGCGCGCATGTTCGGGAAGCTGTCAGCTTCCATACAGGAGGTGCTTTCCAAATATCAAAAAACAAGTGCACAGATCGATCGGATTAGTGTGAAGTTAGAAAGAAGCAAAAATATTCTTTTCTCGGATATCGCCATGCTTGAAAAGCTCTATGAAAAAAATAAAGAGTATTTTCAAGCCTTAAATGTGTATATTGCAGCGGGTGAAATAAAGCTTGAAGAATTGTATAAAAAAACGATTCCAGAATTAAAGAAATCAGCGGAAGAGACAAACGATCAAATGAAATTTCAAGAAGTAAACGATATGATCCAATTTGCCAACCGTTTGGATAAACGTTTGCATGATTTGAAATTAAGCCGGGAGATTACAATTCAAAGTGTTCCTCAAATCCGCCTTATTCAAAATACAAACCAGGCGCTTGTCGAGAAAATCCAGTCTTCCATTATGACGGCGATTCCACTATGGAAGAACCAGGTTGCAATCGCACTGACATTGATCAGGCAGCGCCACGCCGTTGAAGCACAAAAACAGGTATCAAAGACAACAAATGAGCTTTTACTGAAAAATGCAGAAATGCTAAAAACGAATACGATTGAAACGGCAAGAGAAAACGAGCGCGGTCTCGTCGATATTGAGACATTAAAGAAAACACAGGAAAAATTAATCACAACTCTTCAAGAGACCTTGCGGATCCAGGAAGAAGGGCGTAATAAACGCCGCCAAGCCGAGATCGAGCTGGCTTCTATGGAAGACGAACTAAGAAGAAAACTGTTAGAAATAAAAGGGGAATAATCCCCTTTTAGTTTGTTAACGTAAATAGTTTCTTCTATTGGCTGCTCTATATTTTTTTAGAAAAGGATGATCGCTTTGAATATGGCGGATTTAGTTTTTCAATTATTTTCAATGTCTCTTGTCATTTTGTTTTTTGTATCAATTGGCCTGTTAATTAATTCACTGGTAAAGAATCAAAAACATAAGATCCATTCCAGTACAACAATTGAGCAGAAGTTGGATAAAATCATCGAACTTTTGGAAAAAAACAATAATGATAAAAAATGAAGGTGATTTAGTGGGGGTTATTAATGGGTTAAATCATTTATTGTTTTCAGTTTCAGATTTAGAAAAGTCCATTCAATTTTATCAAGATGTATTTGATGCAAAGCTATTAGTAAAGGGGAGAAGCACTGCATACTTTGATCTTAATGGTATGTGGATTGCACTAAACCTAGAAAAAGATATTGCAAGAAATGAAATCCATCAGTCTTATACACATATAGCTTTCACCATCGAAGAAAAAGACTTTGATATGATGTATGAAAAACTTAAAAAACTAAATGTGAACATTTTTCCGGGACGGCCAAGAGATGAGCGGGATAAGAAGTCAATTTACTTTACCGACCCGGATGGGCATAAGTTTGAATTCCACACGGGTACTCTTCAAGACAGAATGGCTTATTATAAACAAGAAAAAACTCATATGAAATTTTACTAAATAAACATTATTAAGAAGGGATAGAAAAAGGATAGAACAAGCAAAAAATAACTGCATGTTCTATCCATAGTTGATCTCATTTGCGACGTAATCCCATAATCAATGCCCCAATTGAAAGTAATAGAGCAATAATCGATAGAGCCATTGTAGTTGTTTGTGTGCCGTCTTTCTCTGATTTCGTGGTTGCAGCTGTGTCTTTTACAGAATCATCATGACCGGCATGATTCCCATCATGGTGACCGGTATCCTCCGATGCAGGTGCTGCAGTAATCTTCGTGAGTGAATGGGGTGTATCGGCACCTTCATTTCCTGTCCATTCTACGATACTATTGTCTTTATAGTATTGGTAGGCATCCCAAGCAGCATCTTGTTCTTTGTCTGGATTTTTTGCCACAAATGTAAAACGTTGGAATTGTCCAGGTAAAATTCCCTCGCCTTTTGCTGTCCATGTAATCGATGTTACTTTGCCGGATTCATCTTTTTCAGTGGTTGTTGTCCATCCTGGTACCGGCTCATATGACTTATATTCTAATCCATCAGGAATTTTCAATGTTACTTTTGTCGTCGCAACCTCTTTTTCAACAGGTACTTTTACCGTATAAGTTTCCCATGCTCCAGGAGCTGAAGTGCTTGGATTTACCGTGACATGTGCACTGGCTGTACCTGCAAAAAGAGCCATTGCTGTCATGGTTGAAATAAGAACTGCAGATGATTTTTTTAAGATATTTTTCATTTTATTCAATCTCCTTTATATAATTTTTAATGACTTCCTACCACCACACGAAAATCGGTATCAAAACTGTCCAAAGACTTGGTTAATACATGCACACGAACATTCCAACGCCCTGCCATATTCAAGTGCATTCCTTCCGTTTGGAATACTCCGGGTGCTGCGTTCGGAACGATCATCGTACTTTCTCCCGCCTGCACGTCGGCAGAGGAAAAGGTGAGGGTCACTTGTTCGATATTCGTTGGTGCTCGTCCACTCTTATCTTTTAACTCGACCTTAAATACGTTTACTCCTTCTTTATCAGGGCTAATATGCAAGGAAACATGATACCCGTTATCCACTGTACGTTTCGTTTGATCAAACGGTCCAGGAGAAGCTGTTGCTGGCGGAAGATTTGTAAGTATGGCCGCCATCACCATAACTATCACACCAACAGTGAGTTCAAGCCCTAACGTCCATCCCAACTTTTGTCTTTTGCGTTTTTTCCCTTGCGTTAAATGAAAAGCACCTAATAGAAGCATGAGGAAAAATAAAATGATCTTTCCTAACAAAACTCGTCCGTATGACGTATGGATAAGGGAGTAGAACGTCGGGACATACATGAAACTTCCGTACATTCCCGTAGCTAAAATAATAATGACAGCACCTATTGCCCAGGGCGAAAAACGTTGAATGACCATCGAATAGAAGCTGCTTTGATCCCCATTTTCCGTTTTAGGGCGACTTTTTGGCAAAAAGATAACAATTGCCGATAAAATCCCTATCCATACAGAAGCTGCTACCAAATGAAGAAAGTCCATTGCAACAGGTATAATCTCGTGATGAGAACCTGCAGCATGACTTGTTAAAGATTTTGTAACAAGCAATCCAATTATAAAAATAATTGATGCTCCCCAAACTTTAATGGAAAACAAACTTCCCTGCTTCAAAGCGAAATAAGTTGTGATGACAAGAATTCCAAAAATTATCATCTGTACAATCCAAATAAGTCCGAAAGCTGTATGATTCAACGTTTCTTTCAACAATGAAGGGGTAAATGCCTGTGACCATGTTACATTTGCATTAATCGATGTTTGTAAAGGAAGATTTATCAGCAGACTGATTGCAATCCCAAGCAATGACAGCCAAATGATTTTCTTGCTTCTTGATTGAACTTTGGAAGACTCTTGATGTTCTGCTCGATAAATAAAAAGGTGAAAGAATATCACTCCTATATATAATGCAATGCTCATATACAGCAGGCAACGATTGATCAAAATATCAGCTTAAGGCAAATAGCCGGATGTTTTCGCTCGTAAAGCATTAGATTCTTCTCCTGCTCTCCCGATGCGAAAGGGGATAACACCTTGTACTGGATGACCATCTGAGGAGATGATTTTCCACTGCATAGAATACATCCCATTTGGTAAGTTCTCTCTTATTTCCGCCTCCAGAATAGCATGGTTTTGTTTATTAATATGGGCATTATTCAAATCAACGCGATTTCCAGAAGCATCCATCACCGCAAGCGAATATAAACCAGGTTGGATGAACTCATTAAACTGAATACTAACGACAGATGGCGGTTCAGATATTGTCTGATTTTCCATTGGCACAGATTTTACGATATAAGCATGGGCATATGTAATAAAAGGAAATAGTGCGGTCACCAAATAAAAAATGAATGCCCATAATCCAAACTTTCTAAGACACCCCAATTTACGCCTCCTCTCAAAAAATAAATAAAGAATGAAACGTAAAATTAATGTACCTCTAATCCAGTATCTGTTTCATCTCCCATCAAATAATCTTCAGCACATTAAAATCTTTACATTTCAACTATAAGATAAACTTGTGATGAAATTGTGAGAAAAATGAGGAGATATTCTTTTTTTTAGTAAGGATTTTCTACGGTAAAAAGATGTAATAAATATGAAGTTAAATGGCAATAATGGCAATTATCATAAAAATTAAGAGGTGTTGTGAGTGAAAGACGAACTAAACATTTTTTATCGAATTTTTACAACGACCAAGGATGCAATCGAAAAATTTATGAATATGTTAGACCCTGTCATTCAAAATGCCAAAGATGAACATGAACGTCTATATTATCACCACATTTATGAAGAGGAAGAGCAACGGTTATCACGTTTAGTGGAACTTATTCCGCTAATTAGTAAATTTGAAAAAGAAAATGATGAGAAAATTTTTTCTCCGGCCAACAATGAGTTTAATCGCCTTTTACAAGAATTAAATCTTGAAAAATTCGGATTGCATAATTTTGTAGAGCACTTGGATTTAGCACTTTTTACATTTACAGATGAGGAACGAAGTACCCTGTTAAACCAATTGAGGGATGTTTCCTATCAAGATTATCTACAAGTAAAAGAAATGTTAAACAAGATAAATGAACGATTTGACCATGACTATGTTGATCCGCATGCGCATCATGATAAACATTACGACCACTTAGCTCGTCTTGGTTCTTCTCCAATCATAAAACAACCAAATAAGAAAAAAGGATTTACTGTCGGGAGTTTAAAATAACGAAAGATGCAGGAGGAAGGAAGAATGGGTAAATCTCAACTATTTCCGGATTCACCATTAACAGATCAAGATTTCTTACAATTAGATCAAACCGTCATCGACACTGCAAGAAGACAGTTGGTTGGACGCCGGTTCATTGAGTTGTACGGCCCGCTTGGAAGAGGAGTACAAAGTATTTTTAATGACATATTTATTGAAAACCACGAAGCAAAAATGGATTTTCAAGGATCATTTGATACAGACATCGAGTCCAGTAAACGGGTAAATTACACAATCCCGCTACTTTACAAAGATTTCGTTCTATATTGGCGTGATTTAGAACAGGCAAAAGTTTTAGACATCCCTATTGATTTTTCTGCAGCTGCAAATGCTGCCCGTGATGTCGCCATATTAGAAGACCAGATGATTTTTCACGGATCAAAGGAATTTGATATCCCCGGGTTAATGAATGTAAAAGGCCGGTCCACACACTTGATTGGAAATTGGTACGAATCAGGAAACGCCTTTCAAGATGTAGTGGAAGCTAGAAACAAATTACTTGAAATGAAGCATAATGGACCGTTTGCTCTTGTTTTATCACCAGAGTTATACTCACTGTTGCACCGCGTACATAAAGATACAAACGTTTTAGAAATTGAACATGTTCGTGAACTTGTTACAGATGGGGTGTTCCAATCCCCGGTTTTAAAAGGAAAAACGGGAGTTCTCGTCAATACAGGGCGAAATAATCTTGATCTGGCTGTTTCAGAGGATTTTGATACAGCATACTTGGGAGAAGAAGGAATGAACCATCCATTCCGTGTGTATGAAACGGTCGTTTTGCGGATTAAACGCCCTTCTGCCATATGTACACTAGAAGACGGCGGCGAGTAAAGAATGAGAGCCAATGAATAAGAGCATTAACTGTTGGCTCCCTTATTCCCGGAAAGATGATGATTCGTAAAGTTTAAAAATCTAAATCAAAATTTAAGCACCTTAATGAAATTATTTTGCTATGGGGTCTGACTCTTAGGCTTTTTAGACAGCCTCATTTTTTATGCCAATATACGTTCATTTAAATGAATAAGCTTTTCTTCAATTGGGAATGGAAGCGAAATGTTGTGCTTTTTCAGTTCTTTTACACTTATATCTCGAACAAGTTTTAACGCTTCTTTCTTAAAAGAATGTGTAACAAACCCATCATTTACTTCACATAGCTTTTCTAAGTATTGTAAAGTATTTCTCAACAATAATTGTTTCGCATGGGAATTATTCAGTTGGCAAATCAACTTATGCTGCAAACCTTTAATTACAGCAATTTGATCAACGTGCACCATAATATTTGTTCCATTCTCATCTATAAAACATAAGGAAACATATTGACCTTTTGATAAATCAATATTTGTAAATACCGGGTTATGGTGTACTTCACCAGATGATAAACGAATCATGTCTGCTTCTGCAGCTCCGCCTATTTTACGATGATTGGAAATAACAGTATGAATATCCTTCAAACCATGCAACATGTTAAACATATGGTTTCCTCCCGGCCGATGTCTTAACGCTTCTGAAATCATTGTAGGGAAAATGAGAATCATTGTCAATTGGTATTACTTTCCTGCATTGAGATTATGTAAATGGCCTCAGTAAAGTATCTGCCATTTATGATTCTAAAAATTACAAACACCGCTTATTTAAAATTAAACCTAAAGTTATTTCCCATTCCGGTGAACAAACAATTAAGGTTTAAATAGCTAGAGGGCAGCCGGGATAACAAGAGTGTTTGTTTTATAAAAACAGTAAGCGACCTTGTTCATCTTGATAAGATGATAAGGTCGCTTAAACTTTAATGATGTATATGGGACAATTGATTAATTAACCGGTTGACTATGAAGGCAGCTTCAACATCATTTGCTAGTTGATTCTTCAGGAGTGGTTTCTTCATTTGCGGGTTCCTCTGTATTCGTATCACCGTTAGCAGGTTCTTCCGGATTAACTTCCCCGCTTGCAGGTTCTTCAGAGTTCTTCTCTCCGTCTGCGGCAGGTTCGTCAGTATTTATATCACCATTTGCGGGCTCTTCTGTATTTATCTCTCCGTTAGTGGGCTCTTCTTGAGGATTCATGTCTTGATCAGCATTGCAGGCTGCAACAATCATCAGGGCAAATACAGGAATCGCTAGTTTCCAAAGTTTTTTAAATACCATTTTTATTCCTCCTTATTTTTTAAGTCGTTTTTTCCCGGGCATTCTTATTACATGGAATTTTCAACTCCCTCCTTCAAAGCTAAAGTCATTATATACAAGCTATTCTGAAAAAATTGTCGATTAATTCAATATTTACCTATCTTTAAATGAACTGTTAATTTGCCTTAATAAAAGAAAAGAGACTTTATTATTTGTGAGTATGTCTTAAAAAGATAAGATGAACAAAGATAAGATGGGTGGAGACAGTAAAATTGGCACAGTCAATAATTTAAATTTAAAGCCGTTGCAGGGTGATAATGATTTTGTGGAAATATGAGCATCAAAATATTTGACCTTTTTTGACTAAATCATTATAATCAAATCAGGCACTTTCATTAGGAATGAACACTACAGTAAATATCAAAGAAGATGAACACTTTATTTTGTAGAAATTCATCTTCTTTTTGGTTGAATGTCTAAAAAATAGCTTTTTATTTTTTTGAAAAGAGGCTGTTCGGAGGTGTGGTGCAGAGCTTTAAAGTATCAGTATTCCATGTTTGATAGTTTTTTGTGCTAAAACTTTATTTGACGTTTAAAAACAAACATCTTAAATAGACCAATGGAGATGAAGGGGTTATGGGTTTATTGAAAAAAGGTGTAACGTTTTTGAACTTCGATGAGACATATTTTTCGCAGAAAAGACTTCAATCTTTTCCACATGAAAGTATAGATTTTCTCAATCTTCGGCATGTTCATTTATATTGTGAAGAAGATTCGCTAGAGGAAATTGAAAGACGTCTGTCAGAAAGAAAACAAAAAGGGATTACGTTTATCGGCAACGGCAATTATCACTATGTTACTTATTTATTGTTAAAAGAAATACATACACCGTTTACACTTGTATTATTTGACAATCATCCTGACATCGATATGTTGGAAGGTGCGGCCGAAAAGATTATATCTTGCGGTTCATGGGTTTCTTTTGCACTTGAACATATTCAGATGATGAAACAGGTTATTATTGTCGGACCTTCTTCAGTGCAAATTGATCCTTCTTGTTTTTCAAAAGTGACAATATTTCCTTTTGATCATCAACAAAACTATTCTTCCAAACTTATACTTTCTACTATTCAAACGGATACCGTCTATATTAGCATCGACAAAGACGTTTTAAATAGAAATGATGCTGTAACCAACTGGAATCAAGGAGATATGAGCATTCTCACTCTAATCGAATATGTGCAAGATATTCTCGAAAACAAAGACATTTACGGCCTGGACGTTTGCGGCGAAATGCCTTCATCGCCAATCAATCTATTTCATCCAGCGTATAAAGATTCTATTCAGAAAAATGAAAATGCTAATATAAAAATTTTGCAAGTATGTTTAGATAGTTTACGGCGAAAACCATCACAACGCAGGATTCACTCTTTCCATTCTTCCAAATTTACTGCAGCACATAAGGGTGGTGTTCGGATGCCTTCTTAATATCTCTTTAACAATTCCTGTGTTTAACAAAAATCCCAATTATTTTTTATAAGAATTGTTTAGAAAATCATGACTAACTTCAATAATATACAATTCAAAGAACGGATAAATCTCGAAGCATTTAATAAAGAAGGGAAGACTTTCTAAATATATGCAAGAGCGGAAGGCCGGTTATTGCATTTACGGTCTAAATAGTATAAAAATAATTGGGGTAAAAATACAAGATTAGAGAGGTCATTTTTATGTCGTCAACAAATTCAAATCCATCCATGGCTTCACTTTTACGTAATCGTTTCATACAAACAATTATGACGGCCGGCTTGTTTATTCAGATTGGCATTTGGATACGGAACTTTGCAGTTTTATTGTTTGTTACGGAGAAGACAAATGGGGATCCGCTAGCCGTTTCACTCATATCCGTTGCTGAATTTGCACCGATTTTTATTTTCTCCTTTATTGGCGGTACGTTTGCAGACCGTTGGCGACCGAAACGAACGATGATCTGGTGCGACCTTTTGAGCGCTATATCGATATTTGTCATCTTAATGGCTCTCCTGTTCAGCACATGGAAGGTTGTTTTCCTCGCAACATTCGTCTCCGCGATGCTTTCCCAATTCTCACAGCCTTCGGGTATGAAGCTGTTCAAGGTACACGTTCCGGGAGAACAGATGCAGGCGGGTATGTCATTATTCCAGACGATGATGGCTACATTCATGATTATAGGTCCGGTAGTAGGCACTTTCTTCTTTCAACAATTTGGTATACACATCTCTATGGCGATAGTCGGTATAGCTTTTCTATTATCTGCTCTCGTCCTGACCTTATTGCCTCCCGACCGGATTGAGAAGAAGGACGAAAGTGAGACATCGCTCTGGCATGAAATGAAGCTCGGCTTTCAATATGTGTGGTCGCGCAAGATTTTTGTGACTTTGGGAGGCGGATTCATGGCTGCTGGATTAGGGATTGGATTAATCCACCCGTTGGCCATCTTTCTGGTAACAGAGCGCCTTGGTCTGGAAAAGGAATACCTGCAATGGCTGTTCGCAGCCAATGGAGCAGCTATGATCATCGGTGGCGCTGTGGCGATGGTATTCTCCAACCGGATTGCGCCGCACATCCTGCTGATGCTGGGTATGGGAAGCATGGTTGCAGGAATTTTTGTTATGGGTTGGTCCACTATGTTCTGGCTTACCTTAATTGCTGAGTTTATCATCGGTCTATTCATGCCTGCTCTCCAGATTGGCATTAATACGATTATACTGAACAATACCGACGAATCGTTTGTAGGACGTGTAAATGGAATATTAACTCCACTGTTCATGGGTGCGATGGTCATCACGATGAGCTTGGCTGGTATGTTGAAGGCACAATTCTCCCTAGTCGCGATCTACCAGGCCTCTGCAGCTCTCTTCCTCATTGGCATTCTGGTCATGCTTCCGATTTTCCGAATGCTTGCAACTGCTGAATCTAAGTAAATATAACGCCATAAAGCATCAAGTGTTTTGTAGCACTTACCATTTGATTTGCACTAGATTTGATTTAAGGATCGATACTGAAAAAAATCAGTATCGTTTTTTTATATCTAGATTTAGATTAGTGGAAAGCATGCGGAGTCATACGAATAAATAATGTACGGCCCATACACGTTAATCCTTATTGAATACAATATAGCGATATAAAAGAGTAAAGGTGGGTTAAAATGTCTAAAGGTAAAAAAGAAAAAGTGATCCATGTTGATAAGTTAATCATTCATGCCAAGGAAGTTGATATTATTCATGAACGAAAAGAAGATGACAGAAGAGATGAACGAAAAAGAGATGACTTCCAAAGAATTGATCCTTGGGGGTTCCTTTGGGGCAGGCCTCGAAGAATTCGAGAAAATGAACAACAGTCAACTTCACAAGAAAAACAAGAAGATTCGGTAGAATAAGATTGAATATGGAAAATTTTATCACTGTTTAAACATGATAGTATTTACGGGAGAGGCTGACTCTAAAGTCGTTGAATAACGACTTTTTCAAGTCAGCTTTTTTGTACTATTTTTGAAAAAAGAGAGAGCACTTCATGTGGTAATGCGTTCTAGATTCTTTCTACATGTATAATCAAGTCTTAGGCTGATATAACAATATTGTAATATTTTGGATTTTACAATGAACAAATTGAATAATCTGTTGATTCTATAGTAAAATTGAATCATAGTCTGTATATATATGGTAACAGAAAGCTGATAGAGGAGGAACAATAGGAGCGTGACTAGAAAAAAATCTACTACAGTAGGTTATTTGCTAGCATTTTTTTTAGGTGGATTAGGGATTCACCATTTTTATTATCGGAACTACATTAGAGGAGTTTTATATTTTTTGCTTTCTTGGACATATATCCCCATCTTTCTAGGCTGGATTGATATGTTTTTCATACATAAATGGAATAGAAACATAAATTCAACCACAATTACTCATTCAAAAGGGGATAAAAATAAATCTTCGGCCGAACAAATCAAAGAAAATGAACAAAATCTTACTGAAATAAACAAGGGGAAAAGTGATAACTCATTAGGTAGTAATTTCACTAATTTAATGAAGGAATTAGCTTTTTATTCTGAGAAAGATATTATCCTTCCCGAATATCATCATTTACGGACATCTAAAGAAATAATGAAAAGTCTTGATGCCATCCGGTATCCTAAAAAAGAAAGTCGTTATTCTGGTGGAATATCCTTTGAAATTTCTTATTCGAGTTTTGATACCAATTTTGTAAAGGATTCTATTAAATATGCGCAAAAAAGAGGGGTCAAATGTCCGGAAATCCCATTGCAAGCGTATTGGACCACATTTGATAAATTGAATCCGAAACAACTTAAATGGTACTTTTATTGGAGAGAACAAGCTTTAAGAGGAAACTATCTTAATGTTGACTTAAGTTACATTTTCTTATTTGTATACGAGCTATTAAATTATTCCTTTAATTCGAAAGCTGCCTTTAATGTAAGCATGTTAGTTCGATTATATGAAAATTATTTAGAGCGTCATCCAAAATTAGAGCATTACTTGCCGCAATGGATTGCGGATATGTTGTATGAAATTGGAGAAATTGAACTTGCGAAAAAATGGGATCAGGATAATGTTTATACTCCAAAGCTATATACCCTACTTCAAGAAAAGGAAGATGAACTTCAAAAGATTTCGATTACCACATGGAAACCATATATCCGGAATTACAGAGAAACTGCATTTTTCAAAAAACACAAAAATAAAGTTTATAAAATCTTTAAAGAAAGTGTTCCTTTACTTAAAGAATTTCATGCGGCAAAAGGGGAAAAACTTGTGGATGTCTGGTTCGAAATCAGGAACGAGAGAATCGTTCGTCAATTATACAGAAGCGCAGTTGTCGGTAGAGAATACGACCCCATCCATCTTCATGTAGTCCGTTATTACCCTACAGATATATTTTACAATGAAATCAACACGTTGTTTAGATTAGCGGAAAATGTTGCGCGAGCTTTAAATGGTGAAAAGCGAGAAATTAAGGTGGAGGATGGGATATTGCCAGACGATTTTAAAGATAAAATGTTAGAGAGATTTTCCAATGCTGCTAGAAAAACATATGAACGGTTTAAAGTTGTGCAAAAACGCGAGGGAACAGAAGAAGGGAGTGCTATTCCTCTACCTTCCGAAAAGAAAGAAAAAATAGCATCCAAAGTAATTATTGAGTTTGATGATGAAAAAATTAAAATATTAAATCAACAAAGCATCGAATTACAAGAGGAGTTTGATAAGCGATCAAGCGAATTTGAAGTACAAAATGAAGAGCTTCCAGTTTCAAAAGAATCTCCTTTATCACTTGATGATGATAGAGATGAAAAGGAAAATTCAACATTCGAAAATACAGAGTCAACATCCGAAAATCTTTCTCAGTTAGGAAATATATTTGGTGCATTAGTAGCAGGAGATGAAGAACTGGATGAATTTATAGAAGCATTATCTGATGTGGAATTGGAATTTTTGTCTCAATTTGAGAATGGAAAATTTTCCGTTGATGAAGCTAAGCACTTCGTAAAACAAAAAGGTTTAATGTTGGGTATGTTCTTAAGTGATCTAAATGAGAAATCCAATGAGTATCTTGGAGACAATGTAGTGGAAGAACAAGATGAAGTTATTGCGATTTATGAAGAATATGAACAAGTCATTTCATTAGCAAAGGAGAGTTTCGTACATGAAAATTAAAAAAAGAGACTCTGCCGCAATATTGAATTCTTTATCTGGTGGGGTCGTACCGAGTAGAGGGTTACAATATATTATGGTGGGTCGGGCAGATGAAGCCAAACAAATTCTAACAGATTTGGATAACGTAAAAAAAGGGTCATCTGTAATCAAATTGTTTATCGGACCATTTGGAAGTGGAAAGAGTTTTATTCAAGCTTTGATTCAACAAATCGCCTTTAATGAAAAGTTTGTAGTTGCCAAAGCTGATTTTACCCCAGAAAGAAGACTGTATGGAGGCGAAGGGAAAGCTGTTGCACTTTATACTGAATTAATGAAAAACCTGTCCATATCCACGGTTCCAGAAGGCGGAGCACTTCCAACTATCTTGGATAAATGGATTAGTGAAATTCAGTCGAAAGTGGTTCAAGAGAAAGAATATGGATCAGTGGAGTTTGATAATCCACAATTTGTAAAAGATGTTGAGAAAGAAATTATTGCTGTAGTATCCAAGATGGATGAATTAACAGGAGGATATGATTTTTCTCGCATTTTGACTTTGTATTTTAAAGGATTTGTAGAAGATAATAACGAACTTCAACGGAAAGCGCTTCGATGGTTAAGAGGAGAGTATGGGACGAAAACAGAAGCTAGAATGGATTTGGGGGTACGAGATATTATCGATGATCACAACTATTTCAATTATATTAAAGTTTTATCCCAATTCGTAAAGCAAATCGGATACTCAGGATTGGTCGTAAACTTGGATGAAGCAATTAACCTCTACAAAATTACACACCCTCAAACGAGAGATAAGAACTATGAAACTATATTAAAAATCTATAATGACACTTTACAAGGAAACATTGAAGGATTATATATAACAATCGGTGGGACTCCTGAATTTTTAGAAGATGAACGAAGAGGTTTATTTAGTTATGGAGCATTAAAACGTAGACTGCAGTCGAACCGATTTGAAACCAACGAATATCGTGATTTATCACAACCGGTTATTAAATTAACACCATTAAAACATGATGAAACCTATGTATTACTTCAAAAAATTCGTGATATCCATGCGGAACATTTTGGATATGAAACGACAGTAACAGATGAAGAAATTAAAAACTTTATTCGCCAAGAATATTCAAGACCTGGAGCAGAAGAACATTTAACAGTTGGAGATGTGATTCGCAACTTTATCGGAGCATTAAATATACTTCATCAAAATCCAAATTACAATCGAACAGAAATCTTTGGCATAAACGAGAAGGTACCCACTACACAAACTTCTAGTATTCATTTTCGTTTTTCGAGAACAGAAGGGTAGGGATAAGTTTGAGTCCGTTCCAACTATTATCAAAAAATATACAAAAGAAAATTTGGGATATGAAATGGGACAAATTTACTCCTATACAAGATAAAACAATCCCAGTTATTATCAACACTCAACAAGATGTGGTGATATCATCAGGAACTGCTTCAGGTAAAACGGAAGCTGCTTTTTTACCGATAATTTCATTGATTGAACAGGAAGTAGTTAACTCTTTAAAAGTATTATATGTTTCTCCACTAAAGGCGTTAATTAATAATCAGTTTGAACGGATTGAAAGATTGTGCGAGTATAGCCAAATTCCTATTTACCGTTGGCACGGGGATGTTGGTCAAAGTCAAAAGAAAAAATTTTTAAAACAGCCATCTGGTATATTACAAATTACCCCAGAGTCTATTGAAAGTTTATTTATTAATCGAACTGAACAAGTCAAACAAATCTTTCAAGATTTAGAATTTATTGTGATTGATGAAATCCATTCTTTTTTAGATAGTGAAAGAGGAGTACAATTACGTTCTTTGTTATCTCGGGTGGGGCGATATACAAACAAACAACCTCGTATGATTGGTTTATCAGCGACTATTGATAACTTTGAGTTTGTCAAAAGATGGGTCAACTATCAAAACCCGGACAAAGTAGCAGTTATTGAAACGAAAGGGCTCGACAAAGAACTTCTTTATCACCTTATGCATTTTACAACTGGAGAAGATCGAAAGAAACCAATTGAATTATTCGAAGATATGAGGGAATTAACTCGTCATCAAAAAGCGATTATTTTTTGCAACAGCAGAGGAAGCGTTGAGGAAACAACTGTTTTTTTGAATCGATTAGCCGAACGTGAAAATATGGGCGAAACGTATTTTGCTCACCATTCTTCTATTGATAAGAAGGAGCGGGAGTATGTAGAGAAAATAATGATGGAATCTAAACTTCCTAAAAGTGTTGTAGCGACGAGTTCACTTGAGTTAGGTATTGATATTGGCGATGTAGATATCGTAATACAATTAGATAGCACCTTTACCGTATCTTCTTTAAAGCAGCGATTAGGTCGTTCAGGAAGAAAAAAAGGCGCTAATCAAGTATTGCAGCTATATACCACCAATCAAGATAGTTTGATTCAATCATTAGCAGTTATGGAATTAATATTAGAAAAATGGATTGAACCTGCTTCGGGTTACTCTTTGCCATTAGATATTGCATTCCATCAAATCATTTCGATTTGTCAAGAAACTAATGGTATTTCTTATAGTGAACTATTAGAAAGGATCAAAACCAACCATATTTTTCATTCCTTAAACACTCTGGATGTCCAAAGTCTTATTAACTATATGATTGAAAGAGATTATTTAGAAGTCATAAAAGGAAGAAACGAATTAATTGTAGGCTTAGAAGGGGAACGTATTCTTCGAGATCGGGAATTTTATACCGTTTTTATGACACCTGAAGAATATGAAGTTTTAGAAGGTGTCAGAAAGATAGGTAAACTAGATAAACAATCTTTTTTAAACGTAGGAGATAATATTATTTTAGCTGGAAAATTATGGACTATTAACGATATTAATCCAAATAAAAACAAGGTCTATGTTTCAAAGGCGATCAATGGAAATCCACCACGTTACATGGGAAGTGGAGGAAAAATACACAGGAAAATCGGAGAAAAAATGATGGAGATTTTATGTTCCGATCAAGAATTCTCATACACAAATGAAGCGGCACTTGAAACACTACAAGATGCAAGAAAAAATTATCATCAATATTTTATCCAATCACAGGATAGAGTCATTTGGAAAATGAAAAACGAAATGATTTTTGAAACCTATACCGGAACTATTATCACACAAACATTATTTTGGATGCTTCGTTTATTTGAAGTTAATGTTAAATCTATTGACGGAGTTGGAAGAATCCGTATTGAAGGGACCTATGATATCCTCAGTATATTGGAACAAATTAAGAATAAAAACTGGGAGGCAAAAGAATTAATACCACATACATTAGAACATGAATTTTTTGTATCTAAATACTCTGTTTATTTAAAAAAAGACATGCAAGAAAAAATGCATATTGCTCATGAAATAAATATTCAAGAGACTTTAGAATATATAAACAAATTTCGATTTAAATTGATTAATTTGAGGTAAGCAATAGTAACATTTCATTTAAAGAAAAGAATTTTTTGCAATATTTAAAACTTAAGATTTGAAATAGTTGAAACCAATTGTTCACTTTGGTTGTGATGCTGTATATGATTATTCGGAAATGAAATATCCCCCTAATAATAGAGAACAAAGTGGTAAAGAATTGTTTGCATTAGATAGTGGGAGTGCCATTAGTTTATCGAGTCACCATGCATAAGTGTAACGAATGGCTTTTCTTAGATTAGGAGCCATTATCCTTAGACATTTACATTTATTAAGTTTAATGAAAAATTATATAAAATTGATTTGTTTTATGCCATAATTATGTATATAAATGTAAGAAGGCTACATAGGAGGACTTTGAGATTTTGGTACAATGTCAATAATTTCCCCATCAGACTTTCCTGTTTATTTATCTTTATTTCATGGCACGACCGAGAGCGTTGCGAAGGACATCGTTGCCCATAAGAATTTCAAAATTGGTGAATTTAGAGAAGATCATTGGCTTGGCCAAGGGGTCTATTTTTATAGAGAAGATTATAAACAAGCGCTTATTTGGGCACGATATAAAATAAAAAGAAAAAAGGAATTAAATGGAGAGAATGTAGCAGTTATCTATTCGAATACCATTATTAATAATAGCCAATTTTTGAACCTTGATACAAGAGAAGGGCTTAATTTTTTTAAATCTTTTTTAGAAGGATTAAAAGCATTCTCTGGAGAAAATAAAATAGAAATAAATATTGATGATGACCATCCAAAGAAAAAAGAACTTTTAATGTGTTTTTATTGCGATATGCTTCCCAAAGAAATTAAAGTTATACAAAGAACTTACCGTGTTGGATCTGGACATTTCGATTCAGATACTTTGTTGCAAGAAGTTGGGATGCATTTACATGGCATACAAGTATGCGTAAGGGATACAAGTGTGATTGATTATGAAAAAACAGGTATATGGTCAATAGCTAAAGCGCACAGTAAACCTTTAAAGAAAAAGAAAAAAAGAAAAATTTCTTTTGAGGAAGAGTGATGATCAATGAATTTTAATTTTAATTTTAATGAAAAAAATTTTATCGAAAGAGCAGCAAAGCTGGGGATAAAGGTCAAATTTAACTCTGATACCCCGGGAATGTTTTTTGTGTCAGGAAACGAAAAGAAAGCGGTTACATTCGAACGGCTTTTTCCTGAAGTCTTCAATGAATCGCTGGAAAACGAAGAGAGTTTTTCTTTACCTGGTTTAACCGTTGACGTTCAACCAAAAGAATCACATGTCAAAATAATAAAGAGCACTAACGTTTACATTGCAAATTCACAAATTATAGGAGCTGCATAATGGAGGGAGTATTGCAATTTAAGGATTATCATGTTTTAGAAACCCATTATATGTTTAATCCATTTTTGGATGAAGAAGAAGAACGGCTGAGTCCAAGATTTGAATATTCCTTAGATTTTCCGGAAGAAGAAAACAAAAAACTTGCTTTCATAAAATTAGGAATTACAATTGGAGACGAAAATTTAATTAAAAACTCCTTTTTTGTTTCGGCGACTATTTTGGGCGTTTTTTCAATTAAAAGTAAAGAAGAACTGGATGAAGAGGAAATTCACAGCTTTTACAAAATTAATGCTGTTGCCATTCTTTTCCCTTATTTAAGGTCTTTAGTATCAGATCTAACAGGAAAGGGAAGTGAACCTCCAATTATAATTCCAACAATTAACGTGGTTGAACTAATCAAAAAATATGAAGAAGAAAAACGAATAGAAAAAGAAGCACAAAAATAACAGTGCTTCTTTTTTCTATTTAATATCCTGAGTTTCGCATCCTTAATAAACAAGTTTTTCTTCCTAACAATTTCGTTTAATCACCTGTTATGGTAGGTGTAACCGTTAAACTATAATTAACATTTTTCGCTAAATAAGCATTAACACTTATTTACTGGTATATAGAATTTCTATCCTGTGATCAGCTGGCTTCCTTGGACATTTGGTTCAAAGGAAGCTTCTATCTACTCCTCTTACAATATGTCAAAAGAAGGATTAACCCACCTAAAAGTGCAAATAGGCAAAAAACGAAACCATTTCATGCATATTCTGTATATAATGATGCAGATGGCAGTGTCAGCCTTCTCGATAAAAACATCCGTAGCTTACACCTAGAAAATTCAGTCAAGTCCTTAATATTGTGTAAAATACTAATTACAAGGTTTTAGCCTAATTTTGCTTTTAGTATTCATTTAATTTGATTGGAAGGGGGTACCCCCTTCCAATCAAATTAAATTTCGTGCTCGCGTTGGACATTCTCATTATTCGTAAAAATGGTTTTTTTCTTGGCTTGATCCTCATCATAATCCATTAAGACAGCTCCAATCAGCCGATAGGCAGACTGCGTATTTGGAAATATGCGGATTACCCTTTCACGACGGCGAACTTCCTGATTTAATCGTTCCAGAGAGTTGGTGCTACGGATTAAGCGATGCCATTTTGCGGGCTGACTTAAATATTGGATGGCGTCTTCAAAGCCCTCATCTAATTTCTCCAGTGCCTTTTCAAGTTTCGGATTCTCTTCATAGCGCTTAAAGAACACATTGCGAAAGAAACGGGCATCTTCTACCGTTACGGCTTCGAATATCCTTTTTAAATCGACAATGACCTCTTCCATGCCTTTTCTTAGGCAATGCTTCGATGATATTTCGTTTGAAATGAACGGTACAACGCTGCCATGATGTTCCGATAAATTCCTTTTCTATCGCTTCTTTAATCCTTTATGGGCATCTGAAATCACCAGCTTGGGGGATTGAATTCCCTCCATGACGTTAATCATCACGGAACAGGATATCATTAATGCGGTCTGTATATACATTGCCGAAAAAAAGCAAATCAAGCCCCAAGAGGTTGAAGTGGAATTGATGTATGACGATGATTACGGTTTTTCAGCAGAGGTGTATGTTGCCGGCAGAAACAAGTACTTATTACACAGAATTTAATAGAGGCCCTTCGCGGATGGCTCGACCAAGTGCTGCACATGAATCCTTACTCCGGAATTGAGCTGGTACTTGACGATGATGAAGGGATTATTGCCCCACATTAAGGGTAATTAAAGTGAAAAGGTAAATTTCCTATTAAGTTAAGGAGATTTACCTTTTTTCCGGTTCTGAACCCTGAATTTTGCTGAAAAACAATCAATTCTTCATGTACTAAAGGTTTCAAGGGGAAATAAGCTGGAGGCAGCAAGGATGTTACAAATCATTAAAACGAGTTTTTATGAAAATGCAAAATGTATCATATCAAATAGCCAAACCGAATTGTTATATAGAATTATAAGCCTGTTTTCCTCAACAATTTTCGTTCCAAGAAGAAGTTCATTACTTAATATTTTTGTCGCAGTTTTTTAGTCGTAAACCCTTCATTATGGGGCACCAAGCACATACGTGATCAGGGAAAGTACCAATAAAATCCCCAAAATGATACTAGCCGTTATTGCCAATACTTTATTTTTGTGTTCGGTTCCCGACACTATGGAACGAAAATACAAAATAAATCCTATTGTAATCAGAATAGATTCCAACAAGATGCTAACTGCCGGGAATCTCCACAAACCAAAACCGAGCAATGGAAGATCCCAAAAATTTCCTGGTAATATTGGCAAGTCTGCACGATGCACCAATAGATCAAGGAGCCAATGACTAAAGACGACCAATGTAATTACGAAACCGCCCCGCTTTCCCCAAAAGCGTCCGGCCAAAAGTCCGGTGAAAAGCGCAAACAAGAATGCCCCCACAAGGGAATGCGAGTAGTCAGCGTGAATCAAAATTTCACCGTACCCATTTTCTGCTACAGGCACAATAGTCTCCACTCCGGACAAATAAAGAGGCACAAAAACCACATCAAGCAATTGCGTACTCAGCATCAGTGCCCAAAGCGGCGCCTCCGGCGACTTAGCTTTAACTGCTGCGGCCAGTCCAAAATGTCCTGCGAACATTTACTACACCCCATTTCTCTTAGATGAACGAATTTTTGCATCTAACCAACCGCATCCTACTGTAAAAAGAATCAAGAACAATAAAAAATTCAAGTTATCCCTCTCCTTCTTTCCATAATTGTTAAACTAATAATGTTAGTTTAATAATAACTAACATTATTAGTTTTTGCAAGTATAATTTTCCAATAAAGGCGTCATTATTTAGATGACGGCTTTTTTTAACATAACGAGTGCTGTGTTGCAGCGATTACTCTCGTCCGAAGTGGATTTACTCTCGTTCAATAGGTGTTTACTCTCGTTCGAAGATTTACAACAGAGTTCGAAAGCAAAGGTCATCAGCTATTAATCAGCAATTATAAAGTGGACGAAAGCGAGCCGATTGACCGAATTGTTTTGCGTCCATATGAGGCTCGGGTGTATTTATTAAAAAAATAGGAATGATTTTAAAAAATTGCAACTTTGCCGTAGCCTTTGTTTGAAAAAGGTTATGGCCTGTTTTTTTGTGAAAATGAGCAATTTTAAATGATTATAAACAGCGAAGCTTCATCACAAAATGAATTTATCTGTTCTTGCTTCAGAAGCAAGGAAAATTCCTTATTCATGTGGAAAATGTATAATAGAGTAAACTTTTCAGAAATGTCTGCGGTACTTCAATTTATAAAAGAAAGGGCAGATTGTTAATGAGTATATTCGATAAAATGAAAATAATGGAAATTAGAGAACGTCTTGAAAAACGCGTCGTGACATTGCCGGACGGCACTTCAGTTCCATGTTTAGGGCAAGGAACATGGAAGATGGGTGAAAATCATCAAACGAAAGATAAGGAAATCAAAGCATTGCAGCTCGGCATAGAGTTAGGCATGAAACTAATTGATACAGCGGAAATGTATGGAGAGGGCGGTGCTGAACGTATAGTAGGGGAAGCGATTAAAGGACGCAGGGATGAAGTATTTTTAGTCTCGAAAGTGTATCCGCATAATGCAGGATTAAACATGATTTCAAAAGCGTGCGAAAACAGTTTAAAACGGCTAGGGACGGACCATTTAGACTTATATCTTTTACACTGGAGAGGCCGGATTCCTTTAGAAGAAACAATTGAAGGCATGGAAAAGCTTCGGAAAGAAGGGAAAATTTTAAGATGGGGAGTCTCCAATTTTGATACGGATGATATGGAAGAGTTATGGAACGCTGATAGAGGACAAAATTGTACGACAAACCAAGTGTTATACCATCTAGGTTCTAGAGGAATTGATTTTGATCTGCTTCCTTGGCAGCGGGAGCATAACATGCCGATTATGGCTTATAGTCCAATTGCTCAAGGAGGCTCCTTAAGAAAACAATTATTAACGGATCCAATCGTCAATGAAATTGCAGAAAAATACAATGTAAAACCGCTGCAAATCGCACTTGCTTGGACGATACGAACGAATGATGTCATTTCCATTCCAAAAGCTGTGCAGGAACAACATGTGATTGAAAACGCTGAAGCTGCTTCGATTGAATTGACCGAAGAAGATTTGAACAGACTTGATGAGGCGTTTCCGAAACCTAATAAGAAAGTGCCTTTGGATATTATTTAAAAGTTTGGAACAAATTGAATGATTTTAGAGGGAAAGAAAGGTGAGATTCTAATTAAGTACGAACTAAAAACAAAAGAAACTGACAACAGTGTCATTGAGTTTATTGAAAATATCGAAAACTTTATTTGTTTATTAAAAAGATAAGAGCTTGTCCTACGACAAATATAAAAACGAGCATGTCTCAAAAGCCTAAGGGTCAGACCCCATAACACAATATATAGGACATAATGTTGGATAAATGTGCTATATATTGATAAATGCACATGGGGTCAGACCCTTATGAGATAGCCTAAATGTCATAATAAATACCAGAACTTTACCGAGATCGAAGAGTTTATATGTCCTCCAACTCTATTACATCACCGTTATTGGCAAGCACACCGTATTCACAATCCAATTTTCCACACAATACATATTTTTTCTGTTCGAAATCATAGACATATACAGGTTTTAATTCAATCTTTGTCTTGATTTTTTCAAAAGCTTCTTCTTTACGAATTGTGATATTTTCAGGTGAAGTGTATTGATGAAACATGTCTAAAAATAACTGATTGTCGATATAATTTGCAGCTTCAAAGGTATTTGTATCAATGAAAATCATTAGTTTTCTTTGGTATACCCGTAAGTCATTCAGCAAAGGTTTCAGTATCGCATTGATATACCCGTTGTCACGAAAAAGATAAGTAAGCTTCCATTTTCCAGAGTCATCTGGATATTGTTTCCGTAAAAAGTCTAAAACAGCTTCAATGCTTTTATCTTGATCTACCTTAGTAATCGGGAATGTATCAGGATGCGGCTCACGTGAGAGGGCCTGCTCGATCGTAATTGTTTCACTACTTAGGTTGATTTCGCGTCTTATAAACGGTTTTAAAATAGAATTATCCCAACTGAGGATTTTATCGATTTTTAAGTACGGCCTTACATCTGCAATTGGTTCAATTGGAATTGTTCCGGTTTTGTCGTTCTTTATATATATTTCTTCCAGTCCGTAAATAGGAATCCATTTTTCTTGTTTCGAAGAAGGAAACTCAAGTAGTTTAACTTGGTCTCTTGCGGTTTGTTCCAAATCTTTTAATGTAAGGGAAAACGTTTCTTCTTTAACCATCTCTTTGGAAGGAAAGAGTCCATTAACTGAAAAAAGGGTCAATCTTCCATTCTTGTCCAATTCAAAGTAAATATAGCCTGACGGTGAGACCGGAATACCATTGAAACATTCTTCGAAATGTATGTTTAATTCTTCTTGTTTCCAGATTGTGAACTGTTTGCCATATAACAGTCCTGTTTCTTTCTCAATCCAACGTATTATTTCATTGATATCGTTCTTATTAAACTTTAGTCCAACCGACAAGGATGTTCCACCAACAAAAATAATTCGTTTAAATCGACGACTGTTTATGTCTAAATCAATAACCGCTGTACCAACTGGATTGCAATTCTCATCTGTATGTTCTGATATATTGTTTGGATACCACTCCATTGACAACGTATAATTAGTACTATTTAATATATTTTTATCGCGATAGATATTAACCGTATGTAAGTGATAGTGTTCCAGACCAAATTTGTCTTTTGTGAAATCAACCAATTCCTTTACTTTTGCGTCCATTTCGGATTCCCACGCTCTCCTGTGATTTTACTTTAACATTATCACAGTATGTACATTTGCAGCCATATTAACAAGGGAGGTTCTGAATCAAAAAATGAAGAGCCTCATGCTCTTCATCTAATCAGTGCAGGAGACCTAGTCCTCAATAGAGCGGGGAGGAATGTGCTTCGGATGCGGTTCAAATGGCGCAGTCTGTAATGAAAACCGTGATCGCTCGTTACAAATCAGTGAAAACGAATGGTCACGATTGGGCAAAAATACGATTTAAGAAACCCGAATATGACCTTGTCTGGAATCGCGACTATTCTCTTACTAAAGGACTGTTTTCTATCAACACACTTAATGGCAGGGTTAAAGTGCCATTTGAAACGAAAGGTATGGAACAATATTTTGATGGTTCTTGGTCTTTTGGTACAGCGAAACTCGTCAACAAGTACGGCAAGTTCTTTTTGCATATCCCAATGACGAAGGAATTTCCAGAAATATCCGAACATACCGTCAGTAAAGTAGTTGGCGTCGATATGGGTATTAACTTTGTCGCGGTCAGTTATGACTCTAATGGAAAATCCTTGTTCTTCAACGGAAGATCCATCAAGGACAAGCGTTCGAAGTACAAGCACATGCGCAAGCAATTGCAACGATTGGGTACGGCTTCTGCTCGCCGAAAATTGAAGCGAATCGGACAAAAAGAAAACCGTTGGATGACGGACGTTAACCACTCCGTTAGTAAGGCACTCGTTGAACGATATGGAGCAAATACCCTGTTTGTTGTCGAAGACTTGACAGGTGTTCGTCATGCAACCGAACGTGTAAGAGTCAAAGACCGCTATGAAACTGTTTCTTGGGCATTCTATCAGCTGAGACAAATGATAGAGTACAAAGCTTGTATCGTCGGGTCCAAGGTAATTGCAGTTGACCCAAGCTTCACTTCTCAGACATGCCCGAAGTGCAGACATACCGAGAAGGCGAGCCGTAACAAGAAAAAGCATGTATTCTGTTGCAAAACGTGCGGATACACATCAAATGATGACCGTATAGGTGCTATGAATCTTCAGCGAAAAGGAATTGAGTACATTGCTGAAGTGACTGCACAAGCATGACTTGTGCAGTTGGGTAGCTGTCAACCTGCCTATAGTAACACCATGCTAAGGAAGGAGCCTTGCTGCGTTAGCACTTCCGGGTAGTTACAAGCCCCCACCTCTAAGCGCTAGCGTAGGTGGTGGGTTGTTGACCTAAGTTGTTTTCTTTGATTCCGTAAGGTTCGCTCCTTGATATGTCACGTCCGTATTTATGAAAGATGTCTACGTGTGCGAGTTTACCTGCTTTAGCATCTGAAAGTGCAGTAGGGTAATCGAACACCCTTCCTGAGCTAGTTTTAATAGCAATGATGTTCTCATCTTCGTTTTTCCTGACAGCAATAATTTCTTCCTTACCTGAATGGTCCGTTGGTTGTTCATTTTTAGCTTGTTGGGTTCCTTGTTGCTTATATTTTTCGTATGCATCTTCAAAATGATTCATAGTCTTTCCACCTCCATGATTTTATGGTAAACCATTATATGAGAGAATATGAATGTTAGAAAAAAATGTCTCATTTTATATAGTTTTGGAGAATATATTCCACTTCAGGTCCAACCAGTCGATAGTTGATCGGTACAATGACTACTTTTAGGCGATGAAAAACACGGATTCCGGTATGACGTTGTTTCTTTGGAGCTTTCATGTCCTCTTGAAGCCACTGATCGATAAGGGGTTTATAAGGATCTAATTTTGATCCTTTGTTTTTTTTCCGTTCTGAAGGAAGGGAATTATCATCTTCTTTATAGGCATATTTTTTAACAGTTTTAAAATCATGATTAGTCTCTCTGGCTATGGCTCGTAAAGAGAGTCCTTTATATTGATGCAAATACTTGATATGATGTTGTTGAATCATTGAAAGCATCCTTTCTTCCTCCTCTAACTGACATTTCTCGCCAATTAGAAGGTTAGTAGAGAAGAGGGGTGCTGGCAATGATTTTTTTCTTACTGCAGGATTTTTATTTTGCAATTTGCGCCATTTCTATTTTGCAATAAACAGGATTTTACCAAGAGAAAAAGGCTCATTTCCCGAAACATTTTGGGAAAAGAGCCTTTTTTATAGTTTACCGTTAACCAGATTGGTTGTATTCAACGAGCAGGTTTTTAGCGCTTTTGTATAAAAAATATGCTGCTTTAATGATTGCACTTTCATCGACGGTGAACGCTGGATGATGCCAATCTTCGTTGCCGTTTGTACCGAAAAAGGCAAATGTACCGGGAATTTTCTGCAAATAGTAGGAGAAATCTTCTCCGGCTGTTGATGGTTCTGGGTCAATGACTTGTAGTGACAAATTTCGAGCCGAGCGACGGGCTATTTCGGTCACATTCACATCATTGATGAGCGGAGGCGGTCCAGTAAACCAGCGAATGATAGATTCCTGAGAATAAGTCGCAGCAACATTCTCTACAACCTGATAAAACCGTTCTTTCACTTCTTCACGAACGACTGAATCGAACGTCCGAATTGTACCATCAATCGTTACATTGTCCGGAATAACATTCCATGTGCTGCCGCCTTCTATTTTCGTCACACTGATCACTGCGCTTTGAAAAGGAGATACATTCCGGCTGACAATCGTCTGAAGAGCCGTAATAAGCTGTGCGGAAGCAACAATAGGATCTTTTCCGTTATGTGGCAAGGCGGCATGTGCTCCTTTTCCGCGGATAACGACTTGAAAACGATCAACCGCTGCCATCAATGGACCACTTTTGAGCCCGACCGTTCCAACTGGCAAGTCCGGTTTGTTATGCAGACCAATTACCACATCTACGTCTTCAAGCTGGCCTTCTTTGATCACCTTATCCGCACCCCCGCCTGATTCCTCAGCAGGCTGAAACAGAAGCCGAATTGTTCCATTTAATTCACGTTGATGTTTTTTTAATAAATAGGCTGCGCCGATGACAGCAGCAGTATGAAAATCATGGCCGCAAGCATGCATCTTTCCTTTAACTTTTGAAGCAAACGGTAAATTTGTTTTTTCTTCAATAGGGAGAGCATCAATATCCGCGCGAATCGCAATCGTCGGACCGGGATTCTTTCCTTTTATGTCCGCAAAAACACCCGTTTTTAGTGAAGTTGCTCTAATATCAATGCCTTCTTTACGAAGCCACGCTTCGATCGATTTCGTCGTTTCGAACTCCTCTGTCGATAATTCTGGATATTGATGCAAATGGCGCCGGATTGCAATTAAGCGTGCTTCTAAATTAGATTGGCTCATAAATGGTCACCTTCGTTTTTATATCAAAACGGAAGCATTTCACTAATATATCATGATTATGAAAATCCTTAGATATATCTCTCTTAAATCCGAGCCATTCATACAGCTGTATTGCTTTTTGCATTTTATCACTCGAATGCAAGTATAAGTTTGCTGCACCTTTTGATTGAGCGTACCGGATACTTTCTTTCAACAATTTTTTCGCAATTCCGCGCCCTCTTGCTTTAGGATGAACAGCCAGCAGTCGAACAATCGGAGAAAAAATGTTTAGTTCAGGACGATCATATGCCTTTTCTGATGAATCAAACAGCTGAAGCGACCCTAGAATATCCTGGCCATTCTTGGCTACTAAAATACGATCTACATCAGGATTATCAACAGATTCGGCAATATTTCCTAAATATTCAGACCAAACTTCTTGATTTTGAAAATCCGGCTCATACTGTCGATAACTTTCAATTAAAAGCTGACGGACCAAATCTTTATCCTCTTCCAGCATGTCAAGTATCTGTATATGATTCGTCATGTCGCAATCCTTCCCTCCCTTATTAAAACGCTGTTTTTTGAAGCAAGCTGACAGGCAGTTCTCCTGAAATGCGCTTTAAATACTTTTGTGTTCTTTCTTCTTTTGGTTTTGTAAAAATTTCAATTGGAGAGCCTTTTTCTATTAAATAAGTAAGTTAAATCTATAAAAGTGAGAAGGGAATTCTATTTTTCCTTTGCTCCATAATTTAATTATTTATCTTTTGGTGAGTGAACATCTATGTTAACGTTGATTGTGTGTTTTCCCAAACGGTGCTAGGAATCTCGCGCCGCAGCACCGGTGCAACCTCAGTGGCGAATCGCTCTAGCTGCTCACGCTGCTCATACTCGCTTAACCCATCTACAGTAATACCTTGCACTTGATGTCCATAAGCTTCATAGTAATATAGAATCTTTTTAATTACTTGGTCAGCGCTGCCTACTAGTGCTGGGCCGTTCTTAACATCGTCTTCAAGGTCTTTAAAAGGCGATTGATTATGCTTCGCTGCTTCTGTATGATTATAAGCATCATAGTATGGACGATAGCGTTTGATTGCTTCCTCAGTCGTATTCGCTAAATACAAACCTCTAGCTCCAGAGCCGACGACTGCATTATCAGGGTCATGACCATAATATGCCAATCGCTCCCGATAGTGATCAATCAATTCTTTATATTTGGCTTGCTGATGAAATGTGTTCGATGAGAAAATTGGCTCTCCATATTTTGCAGCAAGTTCAGTAGAAATCTTACTTGACGCGCTTCCATGCCATACCGGAATCTGTTGTTGAAACGGTCTTGGATGAGTTGTTACATTGTTTAATGGTGGTCGATAGCGACCATTCCAAGTAACGTTTTCCTCATTCCATAAACGCTTGAGAAGTTCGTAACGTTCAGCTAGGGATTCCCATTGTTCCTCTTCAGTAATGCCAAAAAGTGGGTAGTGACGAGGGTCGTTGCCTTTACCAATTATTATTTCTAGACGTCCTCCTGAGAGATGATCGAGTGTTGCAAAGTCTTCAGCCACGCGTACAGGATCAAGTATGCTAAGAACTGTTACCGTGGTTAACAAGCGAATTTTTGAAGTTTTGGATGCGATTGCTGTTAGAATCACTGCCGGTGAGGAGGATAGGAATGGCGAGCCGTGCCGCTCGCCTACACCGTAGCCATCAAAACCAAGTTTTTCAGCAAGAATTGCCTGATTTATGACGTTTTGGATCTTTTCTTGCTCAGTAAATGTTTCCCCGGTTACAGGGTTCGGGAGATTGCTCATAAGGTTATATAAAACAAACTTCATTCTCAAAAACCTCCGTGTTTAATCAATATTGTTTTTCAAACTATTATCTTGCTAAAATTATTTAAGACATTACTTTTTAAAGCTAACGTCATAAAACAGAGGATAGCCGACACTATCAAATTTTAGCCCTTGTAATTTTGAAGTAGTGGCCACTGTATATGGAAAAACATAGATAGGAATAATCACAGCTTGGTCAATTATTTTTTGTTGTACTTGTTTATACAACTCAGCTCTTTTCTCTTTATCGTTTTCTATTGCAGCTTTTTCTAACAAAGCATCAATCTCTTTATCTTTTAACCAAGGAATACTAAATCCTCCTTTATCCCATGTTTTTTGTGAATGGTAAAAAAGACGAAGATCATCAGGATCAATAGCGATTCGGCTATTACCTCGAAGATCATATGCATTTGGATCTTTCAAAATACTGTTCGCATCACTAGTTGTAATAATTTCTACCTTGACGCCAACTTCTTTCAATTGTTGTTGAACCATTAGTGAAATATCTTGTCTTTTCTCACGATTGATCGCATCGTTTACAATACGTAGCGTAAGAGTTTTTCCATCTTTTGTACGGAAGCCATCATCTGAATTTCTTTTCCAACCCAGTTCATCAAATAATTGATTAGCTTTTTTTACATCATAGAAATCTTTATTTTCAAAACTATTATTATATCCGAAGGTACTAGGTGCTAGTGCAGACCACGCTCTGTTATACGTTCCTAAATATAATGTCTTAAGAATAGTCTCTACATCTATGGCTGAACGTAGAGCTTGTCTAGCTTTTACATCATTCCAAGGTGCATTCGTCTGATTGATAAATAATGTATATGGTAGACCGCCGGTCTCAGGCTTTAGTAGATTAAAATTTTTATTTCCTTTAATCGAAACAACATTTTGTGGTGGTACCGCTTCAACCGCGTCCACTTGTCCGCTTTGGAGACTTCCGATTCGAGTTGCTTCTTCGGGAATGATTTTAAAAATAAGTTTATCTAAATATGCTGGACCGTCATGTTCAGCAAATGGATATCCTCCATGGTAATTTTTATTTTTTTCGAGTATGATACTGTCATTTTCTTTCAACTCAACAAATTTAAAAGGACCTGACCCTACCGGATGGGTTCCAAATTGATCCCCATATTTTTCTGCAGCCTCTTGTGAAATCATTGATAAATTTGAATGAGCAAGGAGATTTAAAAATGTCGCGGATGGTTCAGATAAGTTAATTTTCACTGTATAATCATCCAATATTTCGATAGATTTAATTTTTTCCATATAAGTAGCCGCTGTAGCAGCTTTTGTTTTCGGATTGAATATTCTGTCAAAATTATATTTCACAACTTTGGCATTAAATTTAGAACCGTCATGAAAAGTAACATCTTTTCTCAATTTAAATGTATAAGACTTTTGATCTTCTGATATCTCCCATTCTGTAGCAAGCCATGGCTCAACAGTATTATCTTTAGATAGGTACACTAAAGATTCAAATATACTTTTAATAACTCTGGTCGCAACAGCGAAACCACTTACATGAGGATCTAATGTATCTGGAGCAGTGGCTAAAGCATATGTAAGTTCTCCACCAGCAATTGGTTTGACAGTTGTATTTGTTTCTGAACTCACACTCGTTGATTTAGAATTACCGGAAAAAGAGCAGCCAGCTAGAAGAAGCAGGATACATATTGAAAATATAGATATTTGCTTGTATAATTTATTTCTGATTAACATAAAAATCACCCTTTCAAAAAATCAATTCGAATTATTTATTCTAGTTATTGAAAAACTAATGAAGAGTAATGGCATGCAACGAAACGCCCTGGTTTAAATTCCTTTAATTCAGGTACTTCAACACTGCAACGCTCTGTCGCTAACGGACAGCGCGTACGAAATACGCATCCTGAAGGCGGATTAGCTGGAGATGGTATTTCTCCTTGAATTGAAACAACGGTTTTCTTATAAGATGGATCAGGATGTGGAATAGACCTTATTAGTGCTTCTGTATAGGGATGTGCAGGATGGCTAAATAACTCTTCACTTGGAGCAATTTCAACCATTTTCCCTAAATACATAACACCTATCCGGTCAGAAATATGGCGCACAATATTTAAGTCATGTCCTATAAATAGATAAGTGAGTCCCAACATTTGCTGTAACTCTTCTAGCAGATTGATAATTTGCGCTTGTACAGAAACATCTAAAGCAGAAACAGCTTCATCCGCAAGAATAAAAGATGGATTTACAGCGATTGCTCTCGCAATACCAATTCTTTTGCCGCTGTCCACCCGAAAATTCATGTGGATAACGATAATACCACTCAGGATTCAATCCTACTTTCTTCAAAATCTCTTTCACTTCAGTTTCAATCTGCTTTGCCGTCAGGCTTTTTTGATGTACTTTTATCGGTTCAGCAATAATTGCTCCTACAGTCCAGCGAGGATCAATAGAGCCATAAGGATCTTGAAAAATCATTTGCATATTTTTCCTTATTTTTCTCATTTCTGAATTCTTCATCTTTGGCAATGATTGTCCTTTAAATAGTACATCACCTGATGTAATTTTCTCTAGTTGAAGAATCGTTCGACCTAATGTTGATTTACCACTGCCTGATTCACCTACTAATCCAAATGTCTCTCCTTCTTTAATAGAAAATGACACGTTATCTACTGCCTTAATTTGCTTATCTGAATGCTTCAAAGAGTAATATTTACACAATTCTCTAATTTCTAATAAAACTTTTTTCTCTATGACTTCTCTCTTTTTTCATCAAAGTTAGGTTCATTAATAATTACACGAGAATTATCAACCTTTTCTTGCTTAAACCAATCTTTGTCCTCCACTAACTGATTTGCATACCAGCAAGCACTGTAGCGACTATTTACAAATAATAGTGGAGGACTATCCACTTGACATTTTTCTGTAGCAAAAGGGCATCTTGGATGAAACCGGCATCCTTTTGGCATATCCGAAAGGCTGGGGATAGAACCTTCAATAGAATAAAGCTTAGTTTTACTAGCAGAATTTACTTTAAGAATCGATTGTAAAAGTCCGCGCGTATAAGGGTGATGCGGTTTTTGAAATATTTGTTGAACAGTTGCATCTTCAACTATTTTCCCTGCATACATCACAACAATTCGATCGGCTAGTTGTGCAGCAACACCTAAGTCATGTGTAACAAGAAGAAGTGCCATATTAAACTCTGTTTTTAACTCATTAAGCAAGTCAATGATTTGTGCTTGAATTGTTACATCTAAGGCTGTAGTTGGTTCATCTGCAATTAGTAACTCCGGTTCACACGCAAGGGCCATAGCAATCATTGCCCTCTGCAACATTCCACCTGATAGTTCATTTGGATACTGCTTCATTCGCATTTCCGGTTCAGAAATCCTCACCTTTTTTAGTAAAGAAATTCCCTTCTCCCATGCTTGCTTTTTTGAGACCTTTGTGTGATGAACGATTGTTTCTGAAAGCTGAGCTCCTATGGTAAAGACAGGATCAAAAGCAACAAGCGGTTCTTGGAAAACCATAGCAATTTTTTTCCCCCGTACTTGAGATAGCTTTTTTTTAGACATAGTAACTAAGTCTTTATAATTAAATTGAATTTTTCCTTTCGAGATAATACCATTCTCATAATCGATTAATCTCATAATGGATTTAGAAGTAACCGACTTACCGCTTCCTGATTCCCCAACTAAGCAAACCGTTTCACCTGCCTTTATATTAAAGGTGATGTCCGATACGGCTGCTAATACACCCTTTGTTGTTTTAAAATCAACTGTTAAATCCTCGATATTTAATAACGAGTTCAAATTTATCCCTCCTTCAGGCTATTCTTTTTTTGGGGTCGAAATAATCACGGAAATGATCGCCGATTATATTCACAGAAAGTACAAACGTAGTAATCGCTAAACCGGGAAATGTAGCAATCCACCAAGCAACTGCTAAATAACTTCTTCCTTGAGATAATAAAACCCCCCAATCCGGAATCTCATTCACAACGCCTAATCCAAGAAAACTTAAACCCGCTCCAATTAAAATAGCTGTTCCCAAACCATTGGAAGCCATCACTAACAAAGGTGGATAAGAATTTGGTAAAACATGTTTAAAAAAAATGATTATATTAGAAGTACCAATGGATTTTGAGGCCAATACAAACGTTCTATTCTTTACACTAAGAATCTGACCTCTCATTACTCTTGCATAGCCCGGTAACGAAGCAAACGCTATCGCCAGTATGAGGTTAAAAAAATTGGCTCCGAGCGCAGCTGCAAGAGCTAAAGCCAATAAAATACCAGGAATAGTTTGTAATATTTCGATAAATCGCATAAAAATGGTATCAACAATTCCACCAACATAACCGGAAATAATGCCAATTAAACTGCCAATAAATCCACCTACTAGGACCGCAGAAAAGCCAATTAATAATGAATAACGACTTCCATATACAACAACACTAAAAACATCTCTTCCAAAATAATCTGTGCCAAACAAATGATCTGCTGAAGGAGGCTGCAGAATTTGATCAGAAAACATTTTAGTTGGGGGATAAGGTGCTATCCACTGCGGTACTATGGCGCAGATAGTTAGAAAAATTATGATTGATACAGATAAGAAAATAAACAAATTTTCTAAGCGCAAAAATTTAATTCTGAAATATTTTCTGTGAGAAACGGAAACAACTTTTGGTTTCATGGGTACTGAAAATATTTCTCTCAATAGCTTATCCTCCTAACTGACTACGTCTAATTCTGGGATCAATCAATGAATAAGAGATATCAACTATTAAATTCAATGAAACATATATAATCGCCGTAAAGAAGACAACACCTTGAACAACTGGTAAATCTTTTGACATTATTGCATCTGCAACAATCCTTCCAATTCCTTGTCTAGCAAACACAGTTTCAGTAACAACTGCTCCTCCTAGAAGATCTCCGATAATTATTCCAATCATTGTAAGTGCAGGAATAAGTGCGTTACGCAAGGCGTGTTGATACAAAACAAGCCGTTCTGGAATTCCTTTGGAACGTAATGTTAATATAAATGGTTCATTGATCACTTCAAGCATACTATTACGAACAATTCGAACTATAAACCCCGCTCCTACGAATCCTAATGTTATACTAGGTAGAACTAACGTACTAAAACCATCTGATCCCATGGCTGGAAACCACCCCAAGTGAATGAAAAAAGACAAAATTAGCAAGATACCTGACCAAAATGTTGGCATCGATATCCCAAATAAACCAACTATTCTTGCAACATAATCAATCAGGCTATTATGATGAATCGCCGATAAGACTCCTAAAGTGACTCCAATAAAAATGGCGATAGCAGCACTGGAAATCGTCAGAAGGATAGTTGCAGGAAACTGAGCGAAAATTTTATCTAGGACAGGCTCGTCATTTATAATAGATTGCCCAAAATCTCCATGAAGTAAGCTTGATAAATAATATAAAAATTGTTGATGAAATGGTAAATCCAGTCCAAGCTCTTTTCGTAGACTATCGGCAATTTCTTGATTGGCCCCTGTTCCATCCAATAATTGATCTACTGCATCGCTCGGTAGAAAATAATTTATAGAAAAAACTAAAAACAACGAACCAAACAAAACGAATAGTGCGGTAATTCCTCTGTTTATTAGTAGCTTTAGCATAATTAACACCTTCTATTCTCTGATTTTTAATGTTACATAATGATATTTTGGTATTCTCAAACTAAAATTTTATAAAAAGTTTAAAGAACTATTTCTTCATGTATACAGATATTTCTAAGTAGATAATTAGAAAATAGAGAGGTAGTTTCTTTTAAATTAAATTTTGTAATTTTTTCTGATCTTACTCATTATCAGATCATGTTATGAGAATTGAGTGATAAGAAAACGATTAAAAATGTTTATCAATACATTGTTTACAAATAAAAATAATCAGAATTAAAACAGTAATTTTTCGCTATAAATATTTTTTAACTCTTTTTCAAGAAAGTGTGTCCCTACATTTGTTACACCTTTATAAACGTTATCTTGGCCAATTTCAACAACTGGTACGTGGCGAATGCCATATTTAATTTCTAAAATATCTCGTAGTTCATCCCGATTCGTTACATCGACTGTTTGATAGTCAACCTGTTTTTCTTTTAAAAATTGTTTGATTTCGTCGCAATAGTGACATCCTTCTTTTGACCATACGATAACTGATAATGGTTTTGACATCTTAAATTCCTCCCTATTAGTGAACTGATTCTATTGATTTTTTTGCATATATATTTTCTTTGTATGGCAGCCCTAAATTTCCGCGCAATGTATCACTCTGATACTCCCGACTATAGTAGCCCCGCTTTTCCAGAATCGGGATGACGTGCTGGATAAAATCAGATAAGCCGCTGCCTAAGACAGGTGGGGCGAAAATGAATCCATCAGCGCCTTGGCCATCCACCCAAGCAATTAATTGGTCGGCTACTTGTTCGTATGTTCCAAAAAAAGTACCTTTTGGTGACGTTACTTGCAAGGCCACTTCACGCAGCGTCAAGTTCTTTTCGCGTGCGGTTTGCTTAATCCGATCGGTTGTTGACTGGAAGCTGTTTTTCCCGACATCACCCACATCCGGGAACGGCTCATCGAGTGGGAACACACTGAAATCGAAGTGATCAAAGAATCGCCCTAAATAATTGAGTGCCTCTTCGATCGACACAAGGTTTTGAATCGCTCTGTATTTTTCTTCCGCTTCTTCAATGGTTGCACCGACAATCGGATGAATACCCGGAAAAATGAGAATCTCGTCTCTGCTCCGTCCAAACGTTTCTGCCCGCTGTTTCACATCTTCATAAAACTCTTGTGCATGTTCGAGCGTTTCTGCATTTGTGAAAACAGCATCTGCTTCTTTTGCAGCCAGATTTTTTCCAGTTTCTGATGAACCTGCTTGGAAAATGACGGGTTGCCCTTGGTGTGATCGTTCGATATTTAACGGACCTTCGACAGAAAAGAAACGACCTTTATGATTCAAAACATGAAGCTTATTAAGGTCAAAAAATTGTCCGGTTTCACGGTTTCGTACGAATGCATCATCTTCCCATGAATCCCACAATCCTTTTACTACTTGTAAATATTCTTCCGCAATTTCATACCGAAGTGAATGAGATGGATGTTCTCCTTTATTGTAGTTTTTTGCAGATCCCTCTAATGGGGAAGTGACTACATTCCATCCAGCACGACCCCCGCTTATTTTATCTAGTGATGCGAACTGTCGGGCAACAGTAAATGGCTCACTGTAAGTCGTAGATACGGTACCAACCAGCCCTATTTTCGATGTTACTGCTGCAAGGGAAGATAAAATGGTTATCGGCTCAAAGCGGTTCAAGAAATGAGGAATTGATTTTTCATTAATATATAATCCATCTGCAACAAAGGCGAAAGAAAATCCAGCTTCCTCCGCTTGCTGAGCAATGGACTTATAATATTGAAAGTTAACACTGGCATCTTTTGGAACGCTCGGGTCTTTCCATGCGTTCATGTGACCGCCTGGACCGTGCAACATGATCCCAAATTTAATTTGTTTTTTATGAGACATATTTATCATCCCTTTCTTCAATTATTAAGTCCTCAATCAAGTGGATCGGACTTAACAATTGAAAAGACCGAATCCGTTCTTCTACTTTTTGAAGTGGGGTATGCAAAATAAATTCATCCACTTGATATGCTTTATGAAAATTTGTTAAGACTTTTTTTACATATAAAGGGGTTCCGGCCACTAGCCTTGCAAAGGTTACAAATTCAGGAAAATAAAAAAAGGTTTACTAAAAAGAAAAAAACTCCTATTGTAGAATTGTTAGCTTGTTGTCCCATCAACAAGTTTTCTACAAAGGAGTTTTTATCATGAGCAATGTAAATATAGCTCAACCATCTGTTGTTCGTCAATGTTTTTCCCTTTTATCTACGGAAAAGCTTTCCTGTCCTCTTTTAAACTATGATCAAAAAAAATTAAGAGCTGATGCCCTTGTAAAAATTTTTGTTGCTGCTCAGCTGGGTAATTGGAGCTCATATACTGATATAGAGGAGAAATTACGGGCTGATAAAGACCTCATGAAAAGCCTAAATTTAGAAAGCATAAGTGGTTCACAACTAAGCCGTAGGATAAATGAATTACCAACTGAATGGGTACAAGATCTTTTTTTTCGAGTGGTCAAAGATATTGAAATTCAAACTAGAAATTTATCTGGTCTACCAAAGGGAATTGGGAGATTAGCCATAATTGACTCTTCTTCCTTTAAGCTGCCTGAACAGTTAGCTAACTGGGCTTATGTATCAAAAAATTCTACTCAGGTAAAAATGCACACCCGTTTAGTGGTAGCTTCTCCAGACATTGCTTTTCCAGACCAAATTATTCCATCAACTGGAAATGTCAGTGATTTTGAAGGTTCCGACTTCCTTGTGGTTGAATCTGATTCAACTTACGTCATGGATCGTGGATATGCTTCTCATAAAAAAATCAATAACTGGGCGGAACGTGGTATTTCTTTCATTGTAAGAATTAAAGAGCAGCACAAGGTAATCTATCTCGATAGAAAAATTTTAAACCATCCGTTGATTCGTATGGATGCGACAGTAAAGATTGGTGTAACCTCGAACGAGAAATTGCACCCGGTACGTCTCGTCGAATTTTTTGATGAAGAAGGACATCTATACCGAATTATTACCACACGCTTTGACTTACCGCCTGAACAAATAATGGAAATCTACCGTCATCGGTGGGCGATTGAGATCTTCTTTAGATGGATTAAACAACATCTTCGTTCAACCAAAATTTGGAGTACAAAACCCCAAGGAATCTGGAATCAGATGTTTCTTTCGCTGATTGCCTATGGGCTAGTACTACAAATAAAACTAAAGACACAAACGAAAAAAACAATATGGGGAGTACTGCGGTTAATCCGAACCTATTTACATTTATCTTGGCAGGAATTTGAAAAAGAACTGAATCGAAGGTGTACAAGGACATCAAAAGGGCGACAAAAAGTACCTAAAAAAAAGGAAGAAGACTTAGTTTTTGCAGAAAAAGTAGCAATGATAAAGCCAAAAAAGGAAAAATAATAAACGAAGTATAAATTACAATTAATATACATAAATTCAAATAAATGGGACAAAAAAGGCTAACTTAAATGGAGTTAGCCTTTTTTGCATCTAGATTAAAAAAGATTATGTTAAATAAAGTAAAATATTGAATTTATTTACTTTTATGCAAGGCTAGTGGGTTCCGGCAATAATATTGCTTGCTTGTTCTTCAATTTTGTAAGCTTCTTCAGCTTGCTTTCCGAATGCATGTGCCTGTTCTAATGATTGAACAGTTACCTTACGACCGCTTTGAAGATGTACTTTAAATATTTTTTGATCTCCCGCCAGTTGTTCTGCTTCTTTTTGGGAAGGGGCGGCAACAACTGCAACTGATACGATAAAACGTCCATCCGGATATCTATTTCGATAAACGTGTGCCGCTTCTTCAAGCACGTTGATATCACCATTAATAAATAGGGCGAATACAAAAGGAATTCCAAGATCAGCTGCTAGCTGTGCACTTTGTGGACTGGCCCCAAGCAAAAAAATTTCAGGTTTTTCCGGCGGTATTGGTGTAGCTTTTATGCCAGCGAGCGGATGATGTTTGTCGACTGAATCTTCAATTAATTTTCGTAAAAAAATTAACCGCTCTTCAAAATCTTTTCCGTCATTTATGGTTCCGAATTGTAGCGCTTTTGTTGACAATGGAAGTCCACCCGGTGCCTTTCCGATGCCAAGATCTACTCTTCCAGGTGCAAGAGTAGACAAAACGTGGAAATTTTCAGCGACTTTATAAGGGCTGTAATGTTGAAGCATGACCCCACCTGATCCGATTCGAATCGACTTCGTCCGGGCGAGCAAATACGAAATCAATACTTCCGGTGACGATCCAGCCAGCTGTTCCGTATGATGGTGCTCCGATACCCAGAAACGCGAGTAGCCCCATTCTTCGGCTTTTTGAGCGAGGCGGACTGTTTGCTGCAAGGCATCATACGCCGAAGAGCCCTCATTAATCGGACTTTGATCTAACAAACCAAGCTGATAACTCATACGCGTTTTCCTCCTGTATTAATTCTTAGTTCACAGGTGTGAATAATTGGTTTTTGTTGTGATTTATCCTACCACCGGAAACAGTGAAAAGGCAATACTTCCGGTGATAGAAAGATTTAAACAATTCATTAATAAATTCTATCAATTCGTTTGGGGTATTAATGAAACAGCGTTTTTTTCAAATTTTTCAATCGATAAAAGAATGGTATTCCATAAAAAAGGGGCTTCAGGTCCATAATACGTTCCATGAATTTGCTGTTTTAGCATCATCAAATGATCGACATTGATTTCCACAAGCTGGCCGGTCTCTAGTTCATTTTTTATACATAAATATGGTAAAAATCCGAATCCATTTCCACTTAGAATAAGAGACTTGGCAACTTCAAGATGATCTACCTGAAATTCAATCCGCGGTTCAACGTTAGCTACTTCAAAGATTTTGTGGACACGATTCCAGTCAAATGCACCGCACTCAAAAAACACCATAGGTTCAAGAGCCAGATGCTGTGCGGATAACTTGGACTGAAATTGAAATGGATGGCCCGGCTTTACAACGAGCCGTATCGAATTGTCGAGGAGTGGTTTGTGCTGCAACGCATGATGCGACACTTCTTTCATGAACGCCACATCAATCTGTTTTTGAAGAAGCTTATCCATCAGTACTTCGTTAGACGCTGAGATAAACTTAAAGCGAAGATCCGGATGCGCTTTTTTCCAGAGCGGCAGTGCAAATGGAATAAAATATTGGGATGTAATGAGATTGGCTCCGATGACAACCTCTTCCTGATCCGTTCTTTTTTTCAATTGTTTTTTCCCTTGCTGGAAAGTACGGAGAATCTGTTCAGCATATGGAACGAACATTTTTCCTTTTTCCGTCAGCGTTATGCCTCTACCCTCCCGTTCAAATAGTTCCGTGTCCAGTTCGCGCTCCAATGCCTTAATCCGTGCCGTAACCGTCGGCTGTGATAAAAACAACGCGTCGGCAGCTTTATGAATGTTGTTAAAATGGACGACATACATAAACGCTTCAATGTGATCAATGTTCATTTTTCTCACCTTCCTTTTTAAATAAGGAAACAAAAAAGCTCCCGAATGTAGATACACTCAGGAGCTTTTGGATGTCCAATCAGCTTCAAGCTATTTTGTTTTTATATTTTATTCATATTATTCCGATAAGTAAATAGAATTTTCGAAAGTTTTTGTCCTAATTAAAGGAAATTTTTTTCTCCATTTTTTATTTATCAGCGGCGGTGTAAATATTTATCCCCGTGAAAATAAGGAAGTGCTTTATACCAATCCAGGGATTCTCTATGTCAAAGTTTTCGGTGTGCCTGACCCTGTATGGGGCGAATCAGTAAAAGCCATTGTTGTGCCGAGAGAAGGGGCAAACCTCACAGAAGAAATGATCATTAAATACCTCAATAAGTGATATCGCTCTGAGTATATAAGGCTCAGTCTTCATCTCGTTAAAGTGATGAAGAACTGGCCCTTTTTCCTAACATAGCACTTCTAAATCGAATCTTGACTTTAAGGATTAATAATTTGAATTTCAAATATTTCAGCAGCTTCGTAATCCAGAAATTGAGGAACGTCAAAGATCTTATTTAAGTTATGTAATAATATTTCGGAAGAAAATATAAAAAGAAAAAATGGGGAAATTTTTCTCAATAGCGACTGATATCTTACATATTTAGAAAAAATGCAATAAATTTTATTTTTAGTAAAACCAAGTTGACAGATATGATTAATTTGAATTAAAATACTAACAATTAATATTATTCAAATTGTAGTGTATTAGTAAGTAAATGGAGTACATAGATATTGGTCTTTGTTTTATCTAAAAGGGGAGATAAAAGTTTGTGAGGTGTATAAATGAATAGTGAAGCTGATCGGAAAACCGAAGGCTCCAGACTCTACAATTTGTAGGGATTGGAGCTTTTATTATTTGAAAGGCAGGTAATTGGATGAATGATATTGTTACAATTTCCACTCTTTAGAATTCAGATCATCACCTAAATCCAGTCAATTAAACCGAAAAATGAATGATGAATGTATGGTTCTACCGGGCAACCGGAGACACGGATTCTATTTAATAGACTGTGTCTCTTTTTTTATTTATTTTGCATGAAACGTGGGGGAGAACAAATGAAGAAAAAATTAGCTAGTTTTCTATTATTATTAATTGCTTTCAGCTTAGCAGGCTGCGGAAATAGCAGTGTAAAGGGAAGTAAGGCAGAAACAAAACATGAAAAAACAACCATTGATTATCTAGCATTTACAGGTTCTGTTTATCCCGCAGAACTAGCTGAAGATTTAGGATATCTAGGTCCAATCAAATTAAATTTAAAAGGATTTGTCAACGGAGGACCCGAAAGCATTCAGGCAGCTGCAACAGGTGAAACAGATTTTGGGGGTGCATTTAATGGAGCGATTATTAAATTACTTGCAACAAATGCGAATGTGGAATGGGTCATTAATTATTATGGAACGAATGAAAAAACGTTTTTCGGAGCTTTTACAACAGAAGACAGCGAGATTAAAACAGCCCGTGATTTAATAGGTAAAAAAATTGCGATGAATACACTTGGTGCACATGGTGAATTCATCGTTAAAGAATATTTGCGAAAAAACGGCTTAACAGAAAAAGAAATTAAAAAGGTGACACTTTTAGCGATGCCGCCAATTAATATTGAACAGGCGTTGCGAAAGGGCCAAATTGATGTCGGACTTATCAATGGCGCTCTACAAGATAAAGCATTGGAGCGCGGCGGATTGAAACTTTTATTCAGTGATTATGACTTGTATGGGACTTTCAGTGCTGGCGGATATGTTTTAAATAAAGACTTTGCAAAAGAAAATCCGAACACAGCGAAAAAGTTTGTTGAAGGGGTAGCAAAAGCCATCGAATGGTCAAAAACAACACCGCGCGAAGAAGTGATCGCTCGGATGGAAAAAATCATGAAAGAAAGAAATAAGTCAGAGGATACTTCTGCATTGAAGTACTGGAAAAGTTATGGTGTAGCAACAGAAGGAGGAGTGATTCAAGAAAAAGAAGCACAGATGTGGATAAAGCAATTAGAGCAGGAAGGGCAGCTGCAAAAAGGACAGGTAAAAGCTACGAGTCTTTTTACAAATAAATACAATCCCTATGCAAAAAAATGACGAAAAGGAGCTGTTCTTTTTATGAATCCGAAAATAATCTTAAGAAATGTTAGCAAAGAATTCGTCGTAAAAAGCAAGGACAATAACGATGGCGAAAAAGACCAGAAATTTACCGCTTTATCAAATATTAATTTAGAGATTCAAAATGGAGAATTTTTCACGATTGTCGGTCCGAGCGGCTGCGGAAAATCTACACTATTAGATTTGCTTGCAGGCTTATCGGAACCCACTTCGGGGGAATTGTTAATCGATAATCAACCGGTTAAAGGAACGGGGCTAAACCGAGGGATTGTTTTTCAGCAGTATGCTTTATTTCCATGGAAAACGGCCCTTGGCAATATTGAATTTGGATTAGAAGCAAAAGGTATAGCGAAAAAAGAACGAATTGACATCGCAAAAGAATATTTATCATTAGTCGGACTTTCAAGGTTTGCCAATCATTATCCACATGAATTATCCGGCGGAATGAAGCAAAGAGTGGCGATTGCCAGAAGCTTAGCGTACGACCCGGAAATTTTATTAATGGATGAACCCTTTGCTGCATTAGATGCTCAAACACGTGATTCTTTGCAAATCGAATTATTAGCAATATGGGAAAAAACAAAAAAAACTATTATCTTTATTACTCATGGTATTGATGAAGCTGTTTTTCTTGGACAGCGAGTAGCCATTATGACAAGTAGACCCGGGAAAATTAAACAAATAATTGATATTCCCTTTACTGCTCATGACAGAGATGAACATTTGCGTTCCCACCATCTTTATGCCGAACTTAGAGAAGAAGTATGGAGCCATTTGCGCCAGGAAGTGATGAAAGCGCAAGTTAATGAATTAATCGATTTTCCGTCCCAAGTGGATGAACGAACCGGTAAATTCAAAAAAGGAGCGGTGTGATCAATGAGTAATATCGAACTAACAGGTACACTTCAGAAACGACCCAGCAAAAGTCATTCTATTAAATGGTTTATGCCATTTCTGAAAAAAACTATGAAAAAAAGCATCTTTCTGTTATTGTTCCTTGTTTTTTGGGAAGTTTTACCTCGTGCAGGGTTGGTGGATAGAGTGTTTTTGCCGCCCTTATCAGAGGTGCTACAAACGTGGTGGCAGCTCATGTTGTCAGGAGAATTAACAAGTCATATCAGCGCCAGCCTTGTTCGTTCTATTTCAGGTTATTTTTTAGCTGTACTAATCGGCATTCCAGTAGGATTGTTGATTGGTTGGTACACATTAGCCGGCGATTTATTAAATCCTGTTATAGAAGTGTTCAGAAATACAGCTCCTCTAGCTTTGCTTCCTGTTTTTACCTTGATTTTGGGTATCGGCGAAACATCGAAAATTGCAGTTGTTATTTATGGTTGCTTATGGCCTATTTTATTAAATACGACTAGCGGGGTAAGAAATGTTGACCCACTGTTAATTAAGTCTGCTAAATCGCTTGGATTATCACCTTTTAAAATATTTCAAAAAGTTATTTTGCCGGCTGCTATTCCTTCTATTTTCATCGGCTTACGATTGGCAGCTTCTCTTTCCATCCTTGTACTCATCGCTGCTGAAATGATTGGAGCAAAAGCAGGTCTTGGCTTTTTAATCAACTATTCGCAATTCAGTTTTCAAATTCCAAACATGTATGCCGGGATAATTACTATTTCATTTATTGGCTATCTAATCAACGCTGTGCTGATTAGGATAGAAAAAAAGTTTTCGAATTGGAAACCACAAAAAGAATAGAATAGGAGGAATCAATAGTGAGCAATGGGAAAAGTCATATGAAATTAGGGGCCTTTATTATGAGTGTAGGTCATCATGTAGCAGCTTGGCGTCATCCTGAAGCAGGAGCCACTGATATTTTGAATATTGATTTTTATAAAAATATTGCTCAAACAGCTGAGCGGGGAAAGTTTGACATGCTGTTTTTAGCTGATGTTCTCTCAGTACAAGATGATGATGTATCACTAAAATATAAGGCTTCTATTTGCTTTGAACCGCTGACACTTTTATCCGCACTTTCAACAGTAACAAAGCATATCGGCCTTGCGGCAACCATCTCCACTTCTTATAATGAACCTTTTCATATTGCACGCAAAGTGGCTTCATTGGATCACATAAGTAGAGGCCGGGCCGCTTGGAATGTCGTAACTTCCAATTTGGAAAGCGAAGCATTGAATTTTAACAGAAAAAATCATTTAGAGCATGCTGTCCGTTATGAAAGAGCAAGAGAATTTTTGGAAGTTGTGAAAGGGTTATGGGACAGCTGGGAAAAAGATGCATTAATTATTGATAAGAAATCAGGGGTTTTTGCCGATGAGAAGAAAGTTCATACTTTAAATCATCAGAAAAGATTTTTTTCAGTAAAAGGTCCATTAAATATTTCGAATCCTCCGCAAGGTCACCCGGTTATTATTCAAGCAGGATCATCTGAGGCAGGCAAACAACTGGCTGCTGAAACAGCTGATGTTATTTTTACCGCTTGGCAAACATTAAAAGAAGCGCAGGCTTTTTATAAAGAAGTAAAAAGTTTAGTAGAAGATTATGGCCGTTCTCCTGAAGATTTGAAGATTATGCCTGGCGTTTTACCTATCATAGGAAAAACAGAGCAAGAAGCAAAGGAAAAGGAACAACTTTTACAAGAACTTGTTCTTCCGGAACTTGGGGTATCGCTTTTATCCGGTTTGCTTGGGATTGATTTATCACCTTATCCTATTGATGGACCGCTTCCTGATTTGCCAAATGTCGATGAAATAAACGGCGGAAAGAGTCGTTATCAACTTCTTCTTGACCTGGCTAAGAGAGAAAAATTAACAATCAGGCAGCTTAGTTTGCGAATTGCTGGCGCAAGAGGCCACCGTACAATTAAGGGAACAGCTGAACAAATCGCTGATCAGTTGGAAGAATGGTTTATTAATGATGCGGCAGATGGATTTAATATTATGGCACCATATTTCCCGGGTGGACTTGAAGATTTTGTTGATCTTGTCATTCCGGAATTACAAAGAAGAGGGCTGTTTAGAACAGAATATACTGGAAAAACTTTACGTGACCATCTTGGATTAAAAAGACCTGGTAATCAATTTACAAAAGCCTTAGAGAAAGCATAATCTGACATAAAACTATCTTTTTTATAAAATGATAAGATTTATTATCAAATTTATTTTTAGAATACTAGTCGACCATGCAAATGGAGATTTCTCACCTTTTACAGGATATTGATGAGATGTCTCCATTTTTACTTTAAGAAGGGGATGATGAAATGAAATTAATACGAAACATAATCGCTCATCAGTGGTCAGTATGGATTGTTCCGATTATCGTAATATTTTTGTGGCAATTGTTAGGGCAAAATGGTTTGATCTCCCAAAATATTTTGCCCACACCGCTTGAAGTCGTGCAGGCATTTATCCAATTAAGTGAGGATGGGACTTTGTTAGATAATGTTGGAATAAGTGCACGAAGAGCTTTTATCGGGTTTGTTATTGGAGGTAGTATTGGATTTGCATTTGGAATGATTAATGGACTTTCTAGAATTTTAGAAAAACTGTTTGATAGTTCAATCCAAATGATCAGGACCATACCTCACTTGGCCCTCATTCCACTCGTTATTTTGTGGTTTGGGATTGGAGAATCATCCAAACTGTTTCTTGTTGCGCTGGGTGTCTCATTTCCAATATATATTAATACCTTTCATGGCATCCGATCCGTTGATAAAGGACTTATCGAAATGGGGAAAATATACGGTCTTCATTCATTTCATCTATTTGTAACGGTGATCCTGCCCGGTGCGTTACCATCCATTCTGGTAGGCATCCGATATGCACTGGGCATTATGTGGTTGTCTCTTATTGTAGCAGAGACAATATCTGCGGATTCAGGAATTGGCTACATGGCTATGAATGCCAGGGAATTTATGCATATGGATATCGTTGTACTGAGCATCTTACTATATGCATTACTTGGGAAGCTATCCGATTTAGTGGCTAAATTTTTTGAAAAGAAATGGTTGCAATGGCACCCTAATTACAACCCTTCACTCAATCATTAATATTTGAATTTTAATTTAAAAGAAAGAGAGAGTGAACATTATGAAAAGAAAACAGAAAGGAATGGCACTTGAATTAGAAAGAGTTGAAAAATCTTTTGGAGAAAACATGGTATTGAAGGAGATTAATCTTTCTATCAAGTCAGGTGAGTTTATAGCCATAGTAGGACGAAGTGGGTGCGGAAAAAGTACACTGTTAAGACTTATCGCTGGACTTGAACCGGCCAGCAAAGGGCGAGTAATTACGGATGGAGAGGTTGTGGAAAGTATTCATGCAGATGCCCGATTTATGTTTCAGGATTCAAGGCTACTACCATGGAAGAAGGTGCTTACGAATGTCCAGATTGGGACTAGATCACGTTCTAAAATAGAAGCTCAAGTTGCTTTAACCCTAGTGGGGCTCGAAAATCGCGGCAATGAATGGCCGATTGTTCTCTCAGGTGGACAGCGCCAACGGATTGCTTTGGCTCGTGCACTTGCCGGAGAACCCCGTCTATTACTTCTCGATGAACCGCTTGGAGCGCTGGATGCACTTACTAGAATTGAAATGCAACAATTAATTGAAAGATTGTGGCTTCAACAGGGTTTTACAGCTATTCTTGTTACCCATGATGTTAGTGAAGCTGTTGCTTTAGCAGATCGCGTTATCTTGATTGAAGATGGTGAAGTAACAATGGATATTGCTATTACTTTAAATCGTCCACGAAGAAAGGACTCACATTTCTCCTATTTAGAGAAGATGATTTTAGATCGTGTTATGGGATTGCAGGAGTCTAACTTAATAGAATTTTCAAAACCTAAAATTTCTCGTTCCATTTAAAGATTATTTTTGTAAAAGGTTACATGATGAGTACTTTATCAATCTAATTTTCAAGGAGGTTATTTATGGGGAAACAGCTTTTAAGAGGAACTTTGCAAAATAGCGAAGGTAGAGAATTGGAAACCGATGTACTCGTTATCGGTGGAGGCCCTGCAGGAGCTTGGGCTGCCATTAATGCGGCTTCAAAAGGAGCCAGGGTCATTCTCGTGGATAAGGGATACTGTGGAACAAGCGGTGCTACAGCGCCATCCGGAACTGGGGTTTGGTATGTAAACCCTACTCCAGAGGACCGGGAGGCTGCAATGAAAAGCAGGGAAGCTTTAGGTGGGTACTTGGCTGATCGAAAATGGATGACATCCGTGCTAAACAAAACTTATGACAATATCAATCAGTTAGATGCATGGAAGTATCCTTTTCCACTAGATGATGAAGGAAAGCCACATCGTAATAGTTTGCAGGGGCCCGAATATATGCGCTTGATGCGCAAACAGGTAAAAAAGGCTGGGGTGAAAATCTGGGATCATAGTCCGGCTTTGGAACTTCTGGCGGATGAATATGGAGTAGGTGGAGCATCTGGGGTTTTTACCACAACAGGTGAGCAATGGACAGTTAAGTCGGGGGCTATCGTTATTGCGACTGGTGGGTGTGCATTTCTTAGTAAAGCGTTGGGATGCAACGTTTTAACAGGTGATGGCTATTTGCTTGCTGCTGAAGCAGGGGCAAACTTATCCGGAATGGAATTTTCAAATGCTTATGCTATTGCACCAGCTTTTGCCTCTGTTACGAAAACAGCGTTTTATACATGGGCTACCTTTTACTATGAGGATGGCTCGATAATTGAAGGAGCAGGATCTCAAAAAGGACGATCCGTGATTGCGAAAACATTACAAACACAGCCAGTGTATGCAAGGCTCGATAAAGCTGATGACGAGATGCAGAAATGGATGCGCAAAGCACAACCTAATTTCTTCCTTCCATTTGACCGTGCAGGCATTAATCCATTTACACAGCGCTTTCCCATTACTTTGAGATTAGAAGGAACAGTACGTGGAACGGGCGGCATTCATCTCGTGAACGAGAATTGTGCAACTAAAGTGCCTGGTTTATACGCAGCTGGAGATGCTGCCACACGTGAATTCATCTGCGGCGGATTTACAGGCGGAGGTAGTCACAATGCAGCTTGGGCGATGTCATCAGGTTCATGGGCCGGTGAAGCGGCAGCTGAATATGCCTTAAAGCTTGGTGCAAATTCTAGTAAACGGAATGTAGTTGGAGTTTCCAGCACGCCGATTGTTTCTAATTTCAAAAGAGATACACAATATGGAACCGTTTCCCATGAAATTACAAAGGCCGTACAAGCAGAAGTGAATCCATACGATATTAACCTATTTAGAACTGAAAGTAAGCTACAGCCTTCTTTACAGCGGCTTGACCAGATTTGGAAAGAAATACGGGCTGGTATTTTGATAGATGAAGCCAATGTAGTTAAAGCAAGGGAAGCTGCCGCTATGACGGCTACTGCTCGTTGGATGTATTCCTCGGCCTTGGAGCGCAAAGAGACACGAGGTATGCATAAACGTTTGGATTATCAAGAACAAGATCCCGCTCAGCATTATCGAATTCTTACAGGGGGACTGGATAAAATCTGGGTTAAACCAGAATCGTCGTTAAAACATAAGGAGGTTATTACACGATGATTGAATTAATTAGTGAATCAAGATGCATTAGCTGTGGTTTATGTGTTTCAGTGTGCCCTACAGGTGTGTTTGACCAGGAAAAAGGAAATGTACCGGTCATTGCTCGTAAGAAAGACTGCCAAACTTGCTATATGTGCGAAGTATATTGCCCAGTGGATGCAATGTATGTATCTCCGAATGCCGAAAAAGAAGTAAGAGTACAAGAGGAAGAGCTTATTAAGAGTGGGATTTTGGGAAGCTATCGGAAAGAGATTGGTTGGGGAAAAGGCAGAATTGCTGGTGCAGCCTTTGACGCTTCCTATAAAATGTTCCAGTTAATGAGCAAGATGCCGGGACATTAATAAGACATAGGAGGAAAATTCATGGAAATGACCAGCAATCACAAAAAGAAACGAGTCTTAAAAGGACTAACCGGAATATTGTTTCTAACTTTTTTTCTTATCGGAATCATAGGGTGTTCGAACGATTCCCAAACAACCGCCGCGCAAAGTTCTGCGCAAAAAGGCAGTTCGGATTCGTCGGTTCTGCGTATCGGATACGTTGGATCAAGTAAAGATAATATCCCTACAGGAGTTGAGGGGTGGGCGATTCAGAAGAAATTACTGCAGCAGGAGTTAAAAAAGAAGGGTATAGAAAAATTTGAATTCCATGCTTTTCCTAATGGTCCGCCGCTAAATGAAGCAATTGCAGCAGGAGAATTGGATATAGGTATATTAGGAGACACCCCTGCGATTGTTGGCAAATCGAACGGACTGAAAACAAAGTTGATTAGCCAGACTTCAATCAACAGCAATGTATGGTTGATTACTCCTAAAAATGGAGTGAAATCTGTCGAAGAATTGAAAGGGAAGACTGTAGCTACTCAGTTAGGTTCGTACATGTATCGTTACCTGATAGGGCTGCTAAAAGAAAAGGGATTGGATAAGGATGTTAAAATTGTAAATATGTTGGCAAGTGACGCGGAAGCTGCTTTAGAACGAAAAGATATTGCAGCCTATGCTTTCCCGACAAACTCTGGTCCACTTATAAAGTCAAAAGGTTTTCCTGTTATTGATGAAGCTAAAGATCACCCAGAACTTCTGGGTAGCAGCGTTGTCGTAATTACTGATGATTACTTATCCAAATATCCAGACCTCCCAAAAATATGGAACGATGTTCGTAAGCAAGCATTAGAAGATTTGTTAAAGAATCCGGAGGGGTTTTATCAATTTCAATCTGAACAAGTTGGTTATCCAGTAGAAGTAATGAAAGATTCATTGCCTCTAGATAATTTAAAATTAGATCCGCTTTCCGAAGAAGGTATAAAACTTCTTGAAGGTACAAAAAAGTTTTTGGTGGAAGAAGAATTTGCGAAAAAAGATTTCAATTTGAAGGATTGGATTGCCAAATAAACACGTTTTAAATTTTACTATCAGCCTAGGGACTGCTTTTAACTTCACACAAAGTGACGATGCCTTGCGTGTGATACAACTGGATAAATACAATTTCTTTCGCTAACGTAATATCAGGTATGAGTAAAATGTTTGTGGGTAAAAGAAATTAACCTCTTCAATAGGTGAAGGATGGGGACATCCTTTACCTATTGAAGAGGCCACCAAGCGATAGCGCGGTAGATTGAGCAAAAAACAAGAAAAAAGGGCCCTCTTTTTGTACAGTAGAGTTTGAAAAGAACCTAGACAAAAAGGAGGAGCCCTCATGGAACATTCTATCGAAAAATGCCCCACAATTAAAGAGATTGAGAAAAGATTATTTATCGTCCTCCAACAAACATTTGGAAAATCATGAAAGAGATCTTGGAGGACATTGATTTGATGATTGCGAAACATCGGGATAAAAAGAGATTTCAGCTGAAAGATAAACGGGAAGTCCAGATCGATACCTCGTTTGGTCCTATCATCATTAAACGAAATTATTATCGCGATTGTTTAGAAAACCGTTATCTTTGTTTGCTTGATCGATATCTTCAATTTGATGGAGCCAAAGGATTTAGTCCATTGTTGGAAGAGTGGGCTTTAGAACTCGCGGCTACGGGTCCTTCTTATCGGCATGCCGTTAAACAATTGGAATCTTTGCTTGGATATAAAGTTATGAGTCATGAAGCTCTTCGCCAGCATCTACTTCAAACGGAGGTAGACGTGAAGAAAAAGAAACTGGCTCCGCGTGTTTTATTTATCGAAGTGGATGGGCTATACACAAAGCGCCAAGGCGATAAGAAACGAAGAAAAGAACTTAAAATCGCAGCCGTACATGAAGGCTGGGAGAAGAACGGTAAGCGTGTCAAGCTTCTTCATAAACGTCACTATCTTCACCTGGGAAAAGAATCATTCTGGGAAGGGTTTAAAGCATTTCTTGAAACCAACTATGACTATGATGCGACACAAACCAAGCTGATTATCAATGGGGATGGAGCAAGTTGGATTACGGCTTGCCAGGATCATTTTCGAGAAAATTGCTTTTATGTCTAGACCGTTTTCACGTGGCAAAAGAAATACGTGCTATATGTAAAGATCATCCACGATATCGTGAAATGCAAAAAGCATTAAGCCAATATGATCCGGAAAAACTGCTTGTCGAGTTAACGAGTGCAGTGGGAACTCTTGGACCAGAGGCCGACGAAAAACTCGAAGAATTAATTGATTTTCTCACAAAGCATAAAAAAGCCCTTCGAGATTACCGTGAATGGTTGAAAGATCAGGGGATCGATACAGAAGGCATGCGACCAATGGGAAGTGCAGAATCCACAATGAGTGTATTTGCAAAACGAATCAAAGGCGGGAGAAGTTGGAATGAGAAAGGATTGATGGCCCTTGTCAGTGTGTTTATTGGGATCAAAGATGGATTGTCTATTAAAACACTTTGGGGACGCTGGGAAACACTGAATCAAGAAGAAGAAAAGAAAAATGTGAAACAACAGGCAAAAACACTGAGTGAAAAATACAAGAAACAAGTGCAAGAAATAACTCGGAACAACCTAAGATATTTACAGCAATCAGCAGGAACCCCTATTTATCACGCATTGAAATCTCTGGTAGGATTTTAAAAAACCGAGAACGCTTAGCAATCAGGAAATAAAGTAAATAGAAATCGTATACATAAAAAGTCATGAAATAAGCTCTCTGTACAAAAAGAAAAATACCCACAAAAACTTGACTCAGTCAAAGAAAAATAGGAAATTGATAACATTTTTATTTTAAGGTAAAATAAAGTCAAAATAATTTTGACAATTATTAAAATGCTGTTATTGTAACTATTTTTTGAATTTTATCTTAACCATTAGGAATTGAAACTATGATGTGCCGTTTGAGGATGCTCCCCTACAGTCAAGTTTTTATCTTACCTATGAGGTTTTACAACATTTCGAAGTCATTTTTCCTAGTTTTGAGTTAGCAAGAAATCAGAAATAAATGCAACAAATTTTATTGTGAACACAATAAGTCTTCTTTCCCTTCATTTTCTCCCTATAAACCTATTTACTATTGAAGCATACTGTTAGCCTGGACAATGAAAAAGTGAAAATTCGGTATTGAAACCCAAGATCCCAAAAATAATAGCCTCATATTTACTGCCCCATCTACTCAAGCCTTTTGTTAAACATTTATTTTCCCTGAATTTTTTTAAGTTCATTTCAAAAATGTAGAATATAGCTTATATATATTATATTCTGTATTTAAAGGAAAATTTTTTTAAGATATTAATAATAGATAAAAGGGAGCTAATTAAAGAAAAGGAGAGAGAATTTTGAACAAAGGTAATAACCATAAAGAGCTGAATTTCGATGAACTGCAAAACGAAACCTTAGTAGTACACGCCGATGATTGGGTGACAAACGATCGGACACTGGCTCCTGCAATTTATTACTCAGCCACGTTCCGTGCAGATAATGCCGCCGAATTCGCGGAAATGGCAGGAACTCCTCGTCATCCTCAGTATTACACTCGATACGGCAATCCAGTGCACGAGCGGGTAAAGAAGGTAATGGCTGAGCTTGAAGGCACAGAAACAGCATTGGTAACTGGCTCAGGGATGGGGGCAATTGCTACGACAATTTTAGCGCTGGTTAGTGCAGGCGACCATGTGATTGCGCAGACGCGGCATTATATGAGTACCGCCAAGATCATGGACGAGATGCTGCCGCGATTTGGTGTTGAAGTGACCTTGGTCGAGCAAGCCGACGTGTCTGCCTTTGCTGAAGCTATTCGACCCAATACAAAGTTAATCATGGTAGAGTCTCCAGCTAATCCAACATTGGTAATCACAGATATAGCCGCCGTAGTGGAGTTGGCCCGCCCGAGAGGCATCATCGTTGTGGCGGACAACACATTCTCGTCGCCGATTAATCAGCGACCTCATGATTTGGGCGTCGATGTGGTCGTACATAGCGCAACGAAATATTTAGGCGGTCACCATGATTTGACAGCGGGTGTGATTTGTACAAGCGAGGAATTAGCTGAGCGTATTTGGCACACGCATATTTCAATCGGCTCGGTTCTCTCCCCAATGGACGCATGGTTGCTATTGCGTGGTTTGCGTACCCTTCCGATTCGGGTCGAACGCATCAATGCTAACGCTCTTGCCCTGGCCAAGTTTTTGGAGGAGCAGCCGCAAATTGAGCGGGTGTATTATCCCGGTCTTGCCAGCCATCCGCAACACGAGTTGGCAAAACGCCAGATGCGAGGTTTCGGCGGGATGATCGCCTTTGCAATTAAAGGCGGTTACGAAGAGACACAGCGCTTCGTTTCTGCATTGAAACTGTCGCTTAACGCAGTCAGCCTGGGTGGGGTCGATTCACTAGTGGTACATACAGCAGCGATGTGGGAAGGCGTGATGAATGAGGAGCAAATGCGGACTGCTGGGATTCCGTCCAATTTCGTACGCTTTTCGGTCGGCATCGAGCATATTGAAGACCTGAAAGCGGATATGTTGCAAGCTCTGCAAGTGGTTTGAGGGCCCGATTTTTTGGGTTTTTATCTTAACTATGAGGGATTGAAACAAAGCAGGGCACGTCATATAAAAACAGGCTGAAGAGTTTTTATCTTACCTATAAGGGATTGAAACTATTAGTGGTAATGTAAATATATTTTCCCTGAAAAAAACACACACTCCTTTATCGTTATTCTAGAGTGTGTGTTTTCTTTCTTAATTCGCTGTAAGTTTGAATTTATCAACCAAACGGCGAAGCGTTGATACGATAAGGGAACTCTGTTCGGAGTCAAATCGGGCATCTTGGATTAAATCTACCATTTTTTCAGCAGATTGGTCGACGCTTCCAACTGTTTTTACATTACGTTCATTAATCCTAGCAATATTGCTGATAATGTTTCGCATTTGATCAGTAACATCAGGATGGGTTGCCGAGGCTTGGGCCATAGAACTTAAAACACCTTGGACCGCCTTGATAAAGTTCGATCCCTTTTCTACCTCATCACTGCTTTCTTGAATCGCTTCCTTAACCATAAATGAACTGCTCTCAATTTTTTCTAGCGTTTTACTGATTTCTTCTGTTGCTGTCGTGGTTTGGTTAGCAAGTTTTCTTATCTCCTGGGCCACGACTGAAAATCCGCGCCCATATTCTCCCGCCCTCGCAGCTTCAATCGTGGCGTTTAATGCAAGCAAATTGGTTTGCTCGGCAATGTTATTAATTGTATCCACAATGCGCCCGATGTCATTGGAAAATTCCTTGAAGTGGTCCGTTAAGGCTAACGTTTCATGAACTTTTTCTACGATATGGGTCATTTTGCTGTTAATGTTTCCAACTTGTTCTTGGGCTTCTACTAATTGTTCTTGCGACAGTTTTTCCAGCCCTTGAAGCGTATCGCTAATTTGGTCGACTTGATTCATAGCTTGGTGAACATCCTCCAATTGCCGTTGCATTTCTTCGGACATTTCACCCATTTGTTTGATAACGTGAAAGGAATCACGCTCTACACGGGCCGTTTTTTCCAGTAAGGATTGATTGATCTGTTCGACATCAAGGCTGGCTGTTTTGACTTTGCTCATCAGTTCGTCCTGGCTATCAATCAAGTTGTTGACCCATCGTCCTAATTCCCCTGTTTCATCATGGAACAGCAAGCTTTTATCCAAGCGGGTAGTCAAATCTCCGCCGCCTTCTGCAATCTTCCGGATGATATCGGTCATCTGTTTCATACGCGAAGCAATGGGAACGACTCCTTTTTTACAAAACAGGTAAGTTGCTATGATTCCATACAATACACTAAAAAGCAGGGTAAACGAAGAGTGAATAGGGAGAACAGATAACCCCAGATGCAGCAATATCCCTATGAAGGTTAATAGGGCAAATTTCTTTCCCAGCTGCCAGCTGATCGATCGGTTCCGGTAAACTTCTTCTAAATCTGCTTCGCACATCATTCCCCAGAGATCCGGTGATCCTGGGAGCTGGAACGTGATCCCCTTGCCAATAACGGGGATGTGACGATAATCTGAGTAGCCAGGGAATTGGACAAATAAATTTTGACCATTCCGAATGGTGCTCATTACTCCCGGATGCAGCTCCTTGGTCGCCGGGTCGGTAAATCGGATTTCAAATTCCGTGTGATTTTTCACTTTCACTACGCCCCAATGTTTGGTGTTGATCCCATCCTTCAGGTTTTCTCCCAGTGTGAAGGTGCGGTCTTCAAACCGGCTACGGGATAAAGCGATCCCTGGTGCAATCGCAGGATCGAAGTTTGACTTCGCCATAAATAGATAATTATCGCCAGAGTCTGGATATATATGCCCCGCTTCCCGCTGGATCAGGTCACCTACTACATCATTGGGAATTCGGCCAGCCAATACATAGATGAGCTCCCCTTCTTTTATAACGGGGTGTAAGAATAAAAGAGTCACTTTATCATGAAATTTCGATGTCCGTGGACCGATTTCTAAAGTCATGTCATCCAAGAAAGGCCCATATAACATGTTTTGTTTCGTTCGAAACACTTGATTTATGGCTTGCCTGTATATTTTGTAACGCTCCCCTGTATAGGTAAAGCCCCTGTGCTTTGGGTAAGAAGAGAATATAATCTTTCCTCTTTCATCCAGTAAAAACAATTCAGTGAAATAAACGCTTTTTTGAAGCTTATTTTCCAGATAATGGTTAATATTATTCTCAGAGTAATAGGATAATTCCATGGACGTTTTTTCCAGGAAACCCCATTGTTCATGCGCCCAATCTGTTAACAGTGTTACGCGCGTTTTGGCAATCCCTTCAAATATTTCTTCTACTGTCGCGCTGTCTTTTTGATTTAATTTGTAGGACCACCATAGAGGAAGACCTTCCCAAAAATCTAACCAGCCAAAGAACCCCATAAAATTGGCACTCCTAACTTTTTTTTCTATATAGTTTAATATATTATAGGAAATTTTGTTTATTTTTTGTGAGATTATCTAACAAACTAATGACCTAATAATTCTTTGAAATTCCTGTTACATGGTGACTTGTGTATGGAATGAAAGAAAATGGAACTGGTTATAAAGGGAATGAAAGTGAGATATGGAGGGAAAAGGGGAAGGAATTATATATATAACCTATTTCAGGCATTTTTAAGAAAACTATCAAAGAATTATAAAATTGAGGTGCTTGAAGCTAACTATGCCATTTCAATTGCCTTCCCAATAAAAATTATGATAGAATTCTTTAAAAAGTTTGATTCAAAATTCTTGTTATAGTGCATCTTTGAATATCAGAATGCTAGATTTCTTTCACTTTGTTTCTCTTACTCCTATCCCTTCCTCATTTCTTTAAGGTGTATTTTTTGCAGTAAAAAACCATATCAACTCTTAATTTTTGCATCTTTTCCATATTTTTGTTAATTTTATTAAAAAAGCATTTTTTTAAGGAGGGTGGTATGATGGCACAACCGAAGTATATTACAAATATTGAAAAAATCACTCAAATTCCTAAGGAAGAACGAGAAAAATTAAAAGAAATCACTAACAAATATGTATTTAGAGTGAATGAGTATTATCTTAATTTGATTAACTGGGATGATCCGAACGACCCTATACGGAAGTTGGTTATACCGAATGGAAGAGAATTAAACGAATATGGCAGCTGGGATGCTTCCGATGAGGAGGCAAACTATGTGGTGCCGGGGTGTCAACACAAGTATAAAACGACTGCATTACTCGTTGTTTCAGAGGTTTGTGGAGCATATTGTAGATTTTGTTTCCGAAAGCGATTGTTTCGCAGTGATGTAAAAGAAGCTATGTCAGATGTAACGCCTGGAATAGAATATATTGCACAAACACCTGAAATTAATAATGTTTTATTGACTGGCGGAGACTCTCTTATTTTGGCAACTAAAAAAATTAGACAGATTGTAGAAAGATTGCGGGCTATTGACCATGTTAAAATTATTCGTTTCGGTTCAAAATTGCCTGTTTTTAATCCTATGAGAATTCATGAAGATCAAGAACTGCTTGATATGTTTCGTGAATATTCCACACCGGAAAAACGCATTTATGTAATGGCACATGTAAACCATCCGCGTGAAATTACAGAAGAAGCACGCAAAGCCTTTAAAGCTCTTCACGATGCCGGAGTTATTGTTGTGAACCAAACTCCTGTCTTAAAAGGAATAAATGATGATTCAGAAGTGTTAGGTGAATTATTAAATAAACTTTCATGGGCAGGAGTAACACCATATTACTTCTTTATTAATAGACCGGTAGCAGGCAACAGTGATTTTGTATTGCCGCTGAAAGAAGTATATCAAATAGTTGAACAAGCAAAAGCAAGAACATCAGGATTAGGGAAACGTGTTCGCCTCGTTATGAGCCATTCCTCAGGAAAAATTGAAATATTGGCAATCGAAAATGGCAAAGCATATTTGAAATATCATCAGTCAAGAGATGATGAAAAATATGGAAAATTTATGGTTTTGGACTGTCCAAAAGATGCTGCTTGGTTTGATGACTTGCCTGGAAATGAACAATATTGGCAAAAACCATCGAAAAAATTAGTTACAGTTTAGGCTATCTATTGAAACACAGAGGATGACCTAAAGGGAACTAAAAATTTCCTTCGAAGAGGTCATCTTTATCTTTTTAAAAAAACATAAAAAAAGATGTCCTCTCTTTGGCAATGGTGAAGAAATTAACCGGGAATCACATATTTTTTAGCTTCCGATAAAGGGTATAGCGGGTAATTTTCGTTCGTTTGGCGACGGCAGACAGGTTCTATTCAGTCTCGTTTAATAGTTAAAGCGATTATTTTTGTGTGCCCTTCTTTTGTTAAAACCAAGGAGTTCGTTTTTTTAATTATTTCAAATAGGTTTTTTTATCGGATAACGGAAACATTATTAATAGAAATAATAAAAGAAAGAAGGGTTCATTATGCTGATTCCAGTAGGAGTATCAAACCGGCACATTCATTTAAAAAGAGAGCACATGGATGTTTTATTTGGTAAGGGGTATGAGTTGACAAAAATGAAAGATCTTACTCAGCCCGGTGAGTTTGCAGCAAACGAGACAGTAAAAGTAGTTGGGACGAAAGGGGAGTTCCCTAATGTAAGAATTTTGGGCCCGCTGCGAAACTTTACACAATTAGAAATTTCCAAGACTGATTCCTATATATTAGGAGTGGAAGCCCCGCTTCGTTCTTCAGGAAACATACTTGGGACTCCGGGGATTAAAATCGTTGGCCCTAATGGAGAATTGGAAATTGAGGAAGGGGTCATTATAGCAGAAAGGCACATTCACATGACTCCTGAAGATGCAGAGAAATTCGGAGTTAACAATGGCCAATATGTAAGTGTAAAAACAGAGGGAGAGAGAAGCCTTGTATTCAACAAAGTCCTGATCAGAGTAAAAGATACATATGCTTTAGATATGCATATCGACACGGATGAAGCAAATGCGGCTGGTTTAAAGACAGGGGATAAGGTTCAGATCGTAAAATGAATTTGCCGAACATCCAGGATGCAGCATTCAGATTTTATAGTAGCTGACTCATAAGGGTCCGACTCCCTACAGCAATGACAATATATAAAATGGCTTTCTCAGAGTTTATCTATATATTGTATTGGAGGGGTCTGACTCTTTGCTTATGAGGAAGCCCCTTTTTCGTTAATTAACAGGTTTCACTAATTTATATATATTATGTTCCACGATATAATTACAGACTAGGTGTATTGTGTTCATTTTGGGTCCAAATAATGTCTAGGCCCTAATCCTAACTAATATAATTCATAAATCAATGATTAGCAAAGAAAACTTCTATTTAAAACGTTTACATAAAGATAAACGGATGTTTTTTACTTATTTTTCGTTAAAAATGCGTCTTTACAATGATTTTATGTAGGAGTATGATTAGATCAAATTCAATAAGATCATCATTTACCTTTAGCCGCTGAATCCTAATAGGAACGGGGGAACCAACAGTGCCATTTGGGTCCACATGGGGTGAATCTCCTTCAGAATCTGCATGGAATCTGAAGGAGTAGGGTGACTCTCAGCACCCGAATCCGTCAGCTAACTTCGTAAGCGTCGTGAGAGGAGGTTATTTATTGTGCCTAAAAAGCCGACAGGTATAACCGCCTGTTGGCTTTTTGTTTAAAAAAAGACATTTTCCTTATATAATGACTTATTTATAACAAATTGGAAAATGATAAAGAAGAATATCATGAGTGGAATTGAGCTGAGGGAGATTTGCAGAGAACTGGTTAACTTATTTAAAAAGTATCAATGAGTGATGGTTTGAAAAGAGGCAACGATGTTGATAAAAGTGGAACAAAACATCTTGAAGTTCGTCTAGAAGGAGCATTTGTCAATTAAAAGGAGAGGAAGTCATGAGGATATTGCGATGATCGCATTATTAGTCTCAACTTTATGAAAATCCATTATTGTATTAATGGAGGAATTATGGAATGAATTATTGGAAAAGATTATTGATTGGTCCACCCATTCAAACTAAACAACTTTCAGAAGAGAAGCTAACAAAAAAGAAAGCTTTAGCTGTATTTTCATCTGATGCACTCTCTTCTGTCGCGTACGCTACGGAAGAAATTTTGCTTGTTTTAGTCTTAATTGGTACACAAGCATTTATGTACTCTATTCCTATTGCTTTTTCCATCATGTTCTTGCTTCTGATTGTTACGCTTTCATATCGCCAAATTATTCACAGCTTCCCATCAGGAGGAGGAGCTTATATCGTTGCCCGTGAGCATATAGGACGCAACACAAGTCTGACAGCTGGTGCGGCTTTAATGATTGATTATGTATTAACTGTTGCGGTAAGTATCTGTTCTGGAGTAGCTGCTTTACTGTCTGCTTTTCCTGCTTTGCTTCCTTATCGGGTAGAGATTGCAGTGATACTCGTCATTATATTAATGATTATTAATTTGAGAGGTATCAGAGAGTCTGCTAATATTTTTGCATTTCCTACATATATCTTTGTTGCGTCGATCATTATCATGATTGGAGTTGGAATTTGGAAACTGCAAGCTGGAAATTGGCATCATTTAGCTGTTCCACATGATGCAGAGCATTTTTCCTTATTCTCTTCGTTAGGAACAACCTTTTTGCTATTACGGGCTTTTGCTTCTGGTTGTTCTGCATTAACAGGTGTAGAGGCCATTAGCAACGGAGTTCCTGCTTTCCGTGAGCCTAGCTCTAAAAACGCCGTTGTTACTATGTTTTGGATGTCTTTTTTGCTAGGGATCATGTTCTTTGGGATTACACTATTGGCCAATGGCTTTGGTGTTGAACCAAAAGAAAATGTAACTGTCGTATCCCAAATCGCAAACCACGTTTTTGGAAATGGATTTTTTTACTACTTTATTCAAATATTTACCATGCTAATCTTATTTTTGGCTGCCAATACTGCTTTTGCTGGTTTTCCACAGCTTGTTTCTATTATTGCACAAGATGGATACCTCCCAAGAAATCTAACGAAACGAGGGGATCGATTAGTATTCTCCAATGGAATTATCTTTTTGAGTGTATTGGCTATCCTTTTAATCATCATTTTCCAAGGAGAAACACATGCACTCGTACCACTTTATGCAGTTGGTGTATTCTTGTCTTTTTCCATTGCACAATATGGATTGATCAAGTATTTTTTAGAACGAAAGTCACAACAGAAGGTTTGGTCCAGAATCTTTGTTGTAGGGATAGGGATGATTATAACTGGAATTGTTACGATCATAACGGCTGTGGCGAAATTTCAAAGCGGTGCCTGGATGGTAGTGGTGGCTATTCCTTGTATGGTGTTTTTATTTCATAAAATTCATCGTCATTACTCTGACTTAGCAAGTCAACTTAGTCTTCAAGGTCAAGATCCTAAACAGATGGTGAAGGTTTCACTATCTAAAGTTATTATTCCAATCTCCAGCGTAAGCCGGGTAGCTATTAACTCTATCGGCTATGCAAAAAGTATATCGAATGATGTAGTGGCACTTACTGTGTATTTTGATAAGAATCAAAAAGAACGGGCAGAGCAAAAGTGGAAAGAATTAGGGCTTGATATTCCACTTGTCACTGTTCATTCACCTTATCGAAGCTTGCTAATGCCGCTTCTTCAATATATTGATGCACTAGAGGAAAGTGAAAGAGGGAAGTATATTACTGTTCTCATTCCTCAATTTTTTGTAAAAAAATGGTGGCATATATTTCTTCATAATCAAACAGCATTTTTCTTACGCACCATGCTCTTATGGAGAAAGGATATTGTAGTTTCTACAATCCCTTATCATCTTAGAAAATAATGAATCGATTTAAAAAATCAGTAAGAAAAAAGTTAATTAAGTTCCTATTGACGAACATATGTTCCCTGTTTTAAAATACAATTATAGGTAATAATGGGAGAGTGATTACTACCACTTGCAAGTCCAAATGTAGGTTTAGAAGTTATTTAAGTATTGTAAAAAAATTAGAACTAAGGAGCTGTTTAATTATGACATTACGATTGTCCCCCTATTTAATGATGAACGGTAATGCAAAGGAAGCTATCCAATTTTACGAAAAGGCATTGGATGCGAAACTCCTTTTTTACCAAACTTTTGGAGAAATGCCGGAAAATCCTGAATTTCCTTTGCCAAAAGAAGCAAAGGAACTTGTGGCACACGCAATGATAAAGGTTGGCGAAACGGACCTCATGTTTTCAGATACATTTCCAGGTCAAACCAGTCAAATTGGAGATCAAGTTACGATTTGTATTACAACTAACGACATCGAAAAATCAAACCAAATTTTTGAATCCTTGCAGCAAGACGGCCAAGTAAAAATGCCATTGCAGGAAACCTTTTTTAGCCCTGCTTACGGGATTGTAACGGACAAGTTTGGTGTAACCTTTCAAATTTACACTGAGGGTCAACAATAAATTATAATTTTTTTCTGGAATAATTAATAGCCCCATGGATAACCCATAGGGGCTGTTTTGGTGACACTTTTTTAGCTCTTAAGTTCAGAATTTTAATAGGATTTATTAGGATTTGATGAGAAACAATAAGATACATTGAAAGTGAGTTGATATCTTATGAAAAACCTTGCGAAAAATGAAAATATTAAAGCCGGCTAATGAAGTATTTGAGGCATTTATAGACCCTTCAAAAATCGGGAATTTTTGGTTCTCATCGAGTACTGAAAGATGGGAACAAGGCAAAACGGTTACATTGCGATATGATGAATACGATGCTCAAGCGGATATAGTAAGCCGTGAACGTGGCAGATTTTGTTTGTTGGATCAACAATCCAATATTCGTTAACGCCGAATTGCTGATAAATATTAAATTTTTCATTATAATCTTTCAATGCAGTTGAACGAGATAAAACTTCTACAACCAACGATGGTGCACCATAGCTTCCTTTTTTCACGATCTGATTTTTATTGCTAATCACAGAAATGTCAGACTGAACCACATGGTCGGGGTTTTCAAAATCATTGTTTTCACTAAGATATACATCAAAAGGAGATATCATCACATGACAATCCTTGTTTCCGAAGAAAAGTTTTAAACGATGGAACAGTTCTCCTGCAATAAATTGATGTTCTGAAGATGGAGCAGGGGTCAGATTGTACGCTTTACCATAAATGAGTTCCCAACGGCCTTCCCAATCCAACCAATCTTTGTAGGTATATCTTTTAGATTCATCAGGGGTTCTCACGGGCACACCTCCGGTTTTTTCAATATTATATCACCGTTTAAAAAACTTAATAAAGTGCCGGACACCCATCAAAGAAAATCGTCCATGAGGGGTGTCTGACTCTTTTTTTCACACTGCCCCTTTAAATTAAAATGCTTTTTCATTAAAATGAATATAAATAATTTTCAGTAAAATCCAATCATATGAGGAGGGATCATACTGTTTGCCTAATAATCTATTAATTGAAATGATTGATCTTGCAACGATAAAAAAATTGGAGGAAAGTTAATAGCAGTTCCAACCAAAATATCGATAAGGATGGGCGATTAATTTTGAAAAAATTAGCTGGAAAAAGAATTGCTTTAGTAGGGCAGCGTAAAAATGAAGAATTAAGTAAAATTATTGAAAATCTTGGGGGAATCCCGCTTGTACGACCTGCCCAAGGCACCGTTCTTCTTGATGATTCGAATGTTGAATCAGACATAAAATCTTTAGTATCAGGAAGCTTTGATTGGATAATCTGTACGACAGGTATAGGTATGGATACACTTTATAACATTGCAGGAAAAATGGGATATGAACAACAATTTATTGAAGCTTTAAGGAAGGCAAATGTCGCAGCCAGGGGTTATAAAACCGTTAATTTTCTAAAAAAAATGGAGATTACACCGATCGTCCGCGATGATGATGGAAGTACAGCCGGGTTATTAAGGCAGCTTGCTGTTCATGATTTGAAAGGATGCAAAGTAGCTTTGCAATTACATGGGGATCCTGCTCCGACGCTTATTCAATGGCTGGATGAGCAAGGGTGCGAGTATAGGGAGATTCTTCCGTATAAACATGTTCCTCCGAATCCTGAAGTGATGGAACAATTAGTCTCTGAAATATTGAGCGGGGATATTGATGCCGTCAATTTTACAAGTAGACCGCAGGCCAGGTTTTTCATGAGTTATGTCCGGGAAAAGGGTGTCGAGCAAGACATTCTGAAGGCTTTCGCTGATAATGTTATTGCTGTTGCGGTAGGAAGAGTTACCGCTCAAGCTTTAAAAGAAGAAGGTATTGAACGGATAGTCGTTCCTGAATATGAACGAATGGGAAGTGCAATTATATCCCTGGCTCAGTATTATCATGAAAAAAGCGGTCTGGCTCCATAGTCGCATTAAAGCGTTAAAGGACAAGGGCAAGACCCCTTAAAAAAATACATTTCCGATAAACTTTATATGAAAACTGTATTGACATTATAAATAATTTTGTTATTATTAATAATAATCAGACTTATCAAGAGCGGTGGAGGGAATTGGCCCTATGAAACCCGGCAACCTGCAAATTCAGCAAGGTGCTAAATCCAACAAAATGTAAATCATTTTGGAAGATAAGGTTTATATCAATACTTTACCTGATAATTCTTTCCAAAATGGAAAGAATTTTATGTTTTATAGTTTTATATTGTTTAAAGCAGATAAACACTAATGGTTTAGCCACGATGTCTAACATCAAGCGCCTGGCCAGTTTTCATCCTTGAAAAGACTTACTCGAGCATCTTGAGAAAAACATGATTTGATAAAGTGGTGCTTTGGCAGCTCGAAGTCGCGTCGATCCTGCTAAGGAAGACAAAAACGGCTTCACAGGCAAGCCCGTAAACAGCTGCCGGGCAAAACAAGGAGCTTGCACATTTCTTAATCACAAATAAATAAGAAATACTAAGCTGACTAGACAAACTAGAGGCGGTATTAACGATGATCATCAATGATCTTTTGTTAATACTGCTTTTTTTATTGGAGGCAGTTAATATGAGTAATTTATTGGTATACGAAAATTTTGAAACATTTACCCCTGTAGATTTTTCAATAGATAATGAAACAAAAGGGGCTTTGGAGGTTTTGGAGTGGGCCTATTCCCACTATGGAGATGAATTGGTATATGCCTGCAGCTTTGGGATTGAAGGAATTGTCATGATTGATTTAATTTCAAAAGTTTATGAGCAGGCAAGGGTAGTTTTCTTAGATACTGATCTTCATTTCAAAGAGACGTATGAATTAATAGAAAAGGTAAAGAACCGGTATCCACGATTGCGGATAGAGATAAAGAAGCCTGCGCTTACACTTGAAGAACAGGCCTTGCAGTACGGAGATAAATTATGGGAGAGAGAGCCGAACAAATGCTGTGAAATAAGAAAAGTGATCCCGCTAAATGAAGTCCTTTCAGGAGCATCAGCCTGGTTATCGGGCTTAAGAAGGGAACAGTCTGAAACAAGAAAGAACACTCAATTCATTAATAAAGACAATAAATTCAAATCGATAAAAATTTGTCCGCTCATCCATTGGACATGGAAGGATGTCTGGCGCTATGCCCATAAACAAGGGCTGCCATATAACATTTTGCATGACCAAGGATACCCGAGCATTGGGTGTGAAAAATGCACTAAACCTGTAATAAATGAAGCTGATTTAAGGTCGGGGCGCTGGAGCGGGACAGGGAAAACCGAATGCGGACTGCATACATGAGGCCAGTAAACATAAATATTTCATTCATTCCAGAAATGAATACAATTGGGAGGAATAACAATGACTTTAAGTAAACCGCATGGGGGAACATTGATCAACCGTTGGAACCCCGATCACAATATTTACCATATTGAAAAAGAAATTGAATTGGATGGTATTGCATTAAGCGATCTGGAGTTGATCGGTACCGGAGGCTATAGCCCGATAGAAGGATTTTTGACTCAAAAGGATTATGACTCGGTTGTGGAAGAAATGCGTCTTTCAAACGGAATTGTATGGAGCATTCCGATTACACTGCCGGTGACAGAGGAGCAGGCTAAAAACATATCAATAGGTGAAGAAGCAAGGCTGGTGAACAATGGGATTTCGTACGGAGTGATAAAGGTTTCCGATATATATGAACCTGACAAAAGAAAGGAAGCATTGGCTGTATATCGAACTGAAAGTGATGAACATCCCGGCGTTCAAAAACTGTACAACAGAGGCAACGTTTACATTGGGGGAGAAATCCAGCTAGTAAAAAGAATTGAACGCGAAAAGTTTCAGGAATTTTATCTGGATCCCAAAGATACGAGAAAGGTTTTTCAAGAAAAGGGATGGAATACAGTTGTCGGCTTTCAAACAAGGAATCCGGTTCACAGAGCCCATGAATATATTCAAAAATCGGCACTTGAAATTGTAGATGGGCTATTGTTGAATCCGCTCGTTGGTGAAACGAAGTCCGATGATATCCCCGCTGATATAAGGATGGAAAGCTATCAGGTTTTGCTTGACCATTATTACCCTAAAGACCGAGTATTTCTATCAGTGTTTCCGGCTGCCATGAGATATGCCGGACCAAGGGAAGCTGTATTCCACGCACTTGTAAGAAAAAATTACGGCTGCACCCATTTTATTGTAGGCCGGGATCATGCGGGTGTAGGAAACTTTTACGGAACGTATGATGCCCAAAAGATTTTCAGTAACTTCACGGAAGAAGAACTTGGGATCACTCTTTTATTCTATGAACATAGCTTTTATTGCAATAAATGCGAAAACATGGCATCAACGAAAACATGTCCGCATGATAAAGAACATCATGTTATTTTATCCGGAACAAAAGTCAGAGAGATGCTGCGCAATGGGGAAATCCCGCCAAGCACCTTCAGCCGGAAAGAAGTAATAGAAGTGTTGATTAAAGGAATGAAGAAAACAGCGGTACAAGTATAACGGAAAAAGGAGGACTCATATTGGCTGCAAGCTCAAACGTTACATGGCATGAATTATCTATTACAAAAGAATTTCGAAGGGTGCAAAACGCCCATCATAGTTTTGTTATTTGGTTTACGGGACTGTCAGGCTCAGGAAAATCGACAGTGGCGAACCAATTGGCAAAGGAGCTTTATAAAAACGGAATCAGCAACTATGTGCTTGATGGCGATAATATCCGCCATGGTTTAAACAAAGATCTTGGTTTTTCGGAGGAAGACAGAAAAGAAAATATCCGCAGGATCGGGGAAGTGGCTAAATTATTCGTTGACAGCGGCCAGGTTGTTTTAACTGCGTTTATTTCACCGTTTAAGGAGGACCGTAAGCTCGTCCGAAATCTCCTGGAAGAAGATGAATTTATCGAGGTTTACGTTAAATGCCCAATAGAAGTATGTGAAAACCGAGATCCAAAAGGTCTTTATCAAAAAGCACGAAATGGATTGATAAATAATTTTACCGGCATTGACTCTCCGTATGAGGAACCGGAGAATCCAGAGGTTGTACTTGAAACAGATCGTTTTTCAATTGAAGAATGTGTCGAGCAGTTAATCAGCTACTTAACGAAAAGAAATTTTATTTAAGTATAAGGGGGAAAACCATGGCATATGAAAAAATTTGGAGAGATAATCCAAACCTTAATAAAACAGAAATTAAAAAGCTTCAAAAAGACGGCCTAAAGATCTTTGATGATATTCCGTACTATGCCGAGAACGGTTTCAGTTCAATCCCGAAGGAAGAATGGGATATGTTCAAGTGGGCGGGTCTGTATTTACAGAGGCCGAAAGAAGATGGCTATTTTATGATGCGTGTTACCATTCCATCGGGCATTTTAACGAATGAGCAGGCAGTAACACTGGCGAATATAGCTAAAGATTACGGAAGGGGAGTCTATGATATTACAACAAGACAAGCAGTACAATTTCACTGGCTGACGATTGAACAAATTCCCGATATTTTTGATCGCCTTAAAAAAGTGGGCTTGTCTACGGCAGGTGCTTGCGGAGATATAACAAGAAACATTGTAGGAAATCCTCTGTCAGGAATTGATCCTGATGAACTGTTCGATACGAGAGATATAGTAAGGGAAGTTTACGAGTTTTTCCAATTGAATGAGGATTTTTCAAATCTTCCCCGCAAGTACAAAGTATCCATCAGCTCGAACGTGTATAATTCTTCAAATGCCGAAATTCATGACTTATCATTCGTACCTGCTTATAAAGAAATAAACGGCGAAAAAGTAGCAGGCTTCCACGTGAAAGTCGGCGGCGGATTATCTTCCGTACCGAAGCTGGCAGAGACGCTTGATGTATTTATAACACCGGAACAAACATTAAAAGTAGCTATAGCGGTCACTACCATATTCCGTGATTATGGCTATCGTGAAAAGCGGCACCGTGCGCGTATGAAATTTCTTGTTGCAGATTGGGGTCCTGAAAAATTTAAGGAAAAGCTTTTGGAATATACAGGCCCGCTTCCGGAAAAAGGAGAAGATGCGGTGAAAGGATGGAGCGCCGGGTACTATTATGGGGTTCACAAACAAAAGCAGGCCGGCTTGAATTTTGTGGGAGTCAATATTCCTGTCGGACGTTTAACTCCTGATGATGTACTCGAATTTGCCCGTTTATCGAAAATCTATGGGAATGGGGAACTTAGAAACTGTAATTCTCAAAATCTGATTATTCCGAACATACCTGATGAAAATGTTGATGCATTGCTTAAGGAAGATTTATTTAAAAAATTCCCGATCTCCCCGAATAAAGTGGTCGGCTATTCCGTTTCATGTACCGGAATCGAGTATTGTAACTTGGCGCTGGTGGAAACAAAAGAAAGAATGAAAAGGATTGCCGAGAATTTAGATAAGGAAGTGGATCTTGACGTCCCAGTACGCATTCACATGGTCGGCTGTCCGAACTCTTGCGGACAGCGGCAAATTGCAGATATAGGGCTGCAGGGAATTAAGATGAAAAACAAAGAAAAGGTCATGGTTGAGGCGTTTGAAATTTTTGTCGGGGGTACGCTGGATAATGACGGAAAATACAATGAAAGGCTAAAGGGCAAAGTTGAAGCGCATCAGCTTGAATTTATTTTGAAAGAGCTTCTGTTGCATTTTAATGAGACGAAGCTGCCGGGTGAGACGTTCTATAATTATGTTGAAAGGGTTGGAACTTCTCCGCTGCAGGAAAAACTGGATTTGCTATTAAGCAGTGTAGCAGTTTAACTTTTGAAAGGTGATCGGCTTATGAATTTATACCGGTTTGAAGTTACACTTATAGGTAATGAGGTCATTCACGTTGTCATCGCAGCCGAAAACGATGAAGATGCATTTCGCCTTGTCGAAGTAGAAATAGAGAAGCACTTTTTGAAACTACCTGATATCCACGATATTTCATTATATGAAAAGAAGAAAATTCGAAAAGGGAATGGGTTTGTGTTATCGCGTCTAGAAACAGCTTAAGCAAGAGGGAAGGATGAAGAAAATGGGGAAAGTTTACTTGGTTGGTGCAGGACCTGGTGATCCTGAGCTTATTACATTAAAAGGATTGAGATGTATCCAAGAAGCAGATGTTATTTTATACGATCGATTAATAAATAATGAATTGCTGAACTATGCCAAACCGAATGCGGAATTGATTTACTGCGGTAAGCTGCCAGGTTTTCATTTGCTGCAGCAAGAGACAATCAACCATTTTCTTGTGAAGTATGCAAAAAAAGGAAATATTGTGACGAGATTGAAAGGCGGGGACCCATTCGTTTTTGGAAGGGGCGGAGAAGAGGCGGAAGATCTTGTGAAAAATGGGGTACAGTTTGAAATCGTACCGGGAATCACAGCGGGAATAGCAGCGCCGGCATATGCTGGCATTCCCGTTACACATCGCGAGTACGGCTCATCATTTGCCTTCATTACAGGCCACCGAAAAAGCGGTGAAGAAGACAGCCATAAGTGGGATGCACTTGCAAAAGGGATCGATACTCTCGCCATCTATATGGGGGTAAAAAATCTTCCTTACATCCAGCAAAAGCTGCTTGAACATGGGAAAAATCCAAATACGCCGGTAGCATTCATTCATTGGGGAACGTTCCGCGAACAAAAAACGGTCGTAAGCACTCTTGAATTTGCCGCAGAAACAGCCGTAAAGCAAAAAATTGAAAATCCTACTCTTATTATTATTGGAGAGGTTGTCAAGATGCGGGAGAAAATCAGTTGGTTCGAGCAGCTGAATATCGATGAAAAACTGCTTGTAAACGAGGGAGTATAATGGAAGCTATTCTTTATATATGTCATGGAAGCAGGGTGAAAAAAGCGTGTGAGCAGGCCATTGATTTTATAAAAAAATGTATGGATCAAAATCCTGTTCCCATTCAGGAGTATTGCTTTCTTGAACTTGCGGCTCCCACGATCGAAGAAGCATATGAAAGGTGCGTCCAAAGAGGCGCCACTAAGATTTTTGTTCTACCTGTCTTGCTCTTGACTGCCGTCCATGCAAAAGAAGATATTCCAAACGAACTTGAGCAAATCCGAAAACGATTTCCGAACGTAGAAATGGTATATGGCAGACCAATTGGCGTGCACCACCATATGATTGATATCTTGATTGAACGGCTTCATGAAACAAGGGAAAAATTAAGTGAGGATTCTATGGTTCTATTAATCGGAAGAGGGAGCAGCGATCCGGACGTAAAGCGTGACTTGACCCAAATCGCAAAGCTCCTAAAAAGGAAAGCTGGATTAAACAGGGTAGACACATGTTATTTAACAGCTGCAAAACCCGGTTTGGAAGAGGCTCTTTTTACTGCAAAGCAGAGCAGCTATAAAAAAATATTCATCATCCCATATCTGCTCTTTACAGGAATTTTAATGAATACCATTGAAAAAACCATTAAAGCCCGCTTCGCTGATGGACAAAAGGAATATATATTATGCGATTATCTCGGATACCACCCGTTGATCGGAAACATATTGAAGGAACGTTTTACTGAACTTTCGAGAGGAATTGAAAATGTATCCTATTATGCTTGATATGAACAATAAACTATGTGTTGTCATTGGCGGCGGTAAAATTGCTTATCGAAAAGTGGTTCCTTTACTCAAAGCAGGTGCAAACATCCATATCGTAAGCCCGGAAATATGCGATGAAATAAACAAACTCTGGACTGAACAGAAGGTAAAAGTGTATTTAAAAGAAGTAGAAAAGGCTGACTATGAACATGCATTTATGATTATTGCAGCTACAAATTCGAAAGAAATTAATGAACAAATATATAAAAATTCATCGGAAAACCAGCTGGTTAATATCGTAAGCGACCAAGAAATGGGGAATTTCCACATACCTGCTTCCGCAGTTAGAGGAAGACTGGTAATAAGTGTATCAACTGGCGGGGCAAGTCCGACCCTTGCGAAAAAAATAAGAAATGATTTACTCGAACAATTTGATGAATCGTATGAAGGTTATCTTGATTTCTTGTGGGAAGCCCGCAAGAAAATCAAGAACAGCATCCTTTCCCAGACAATGAAATCTAATCTGTTAAACGAATTGGGAGAGGAAAAATATAAAGACTTCGAGTTCGAAAGAAACAGATTTATGGCCCGTCTGAACGACATTTTAGTCGATTGAAAACAATACAAGAAAGTTTGTCGGCGTAATAAAGAATTTTTTATAAATAGAAAGGGTCATAATTTGTATTATATACTTTTTTGACTATAAATTGTACTAAAAGTATCGGAATAGGAGGATTAAATGAAAAAATTACTTGTATTAGCTTTTATTGGATTTATTGCACAGTTGATAGATGGATCATTAGGAATGGCTTATGGAGTTTCGTCCTCAACTCTGCTTCTGGCCTTTGGCATTGCTCCTGCTGTTGCATCTGCTTCTGTTCACATATCCGAAGTCGTAACGACAGCAGCATCCGGAATTTCACATATCAAGTTCGGAAATGTGGATCGGAAAATGGTGTTTCGCCTAACCATCCCGGGTTCTATCGGGGCTTTTGTAGGAGCCTGTTTCTTAAGCAATTTGCCGGGAGCAATAGTAAAACCATATGTTTCAACATTTCTTTTGATTCTTGGTGTCTATATCATTATCCGTTTTTTGTTTTTGTTTAAGCCCTCTGAAGACATTGAGTCTCCACCGTTGCCATATAAACAGTCCATCCCTTTAGGATTAATTGCAGGATTTGCGGATGCTACCGGCGGAGGTGGTTGGGGACCGATTACGACGCCCATTCTTTTATCTAAAAAAGGAATGACGGCCCGTAAGGTTATTGGAACAGTAGATACAACAGAGTTTGCTATTGCAGTATCAGCTTCTTTAGGTTTTATCATATCTCTAGGATGGGACACAGTGAATTGGATATGGGTATGTGCTTTGATGCTTGGAGGTGTTTTTGCTGCACCGATTGCAGCTTGGCTTGTCAAGGTCATGCCAGCACAGATGATGGGTGTTTTTGTGGGAGGCTTCATTATTTTGGTGAATGCCCGAACCTTACTATCTGCCTGGCTTCCAAATTCTTCTGAATATTATTCTCTTATTTACGGCATTGTTTTATTATTATGGGTAACAGCTTTAATTTTCTCTATCAAAAAACAAATCAGTTTAAACAAAAATAACCTAGTAAAAAGTTCGACCATTCAAAGTGATAATTGAGGAATGGGGATGACTCAAACCTCCATGGCATATCAGCCACCACGATTAATGAAAATGTTTCGACCCTTGACCTGCAATCTATGATCAAATTAGCGGGTCAAAGGTCGTTGCTTTTTTGCTTTTTACCGGACATTTTCGTATAAAAAGCAAAGGGTCAGACCCCTCCAATACAATATATAGATAATGTTATTGTTGGAGGGAGTCAGACCCGTTTTTTTATAAATATTATGAAAAAAAGCTGGAATCCTGCCAGCTTTTGATTAATTATACACTGTTACTTTTACTGTTTTGACACCCCATTGGATAGCTTTTGCTTTTGAAGGCATAAATACGTCAATTTTGTTGCCTTTAATTCTTCCTCCTTTATCAGCTGCAACTGCATAGCCGTAACCTTGCACATAAACCTTTGAACCTAGCGGAATTACCTTTGGATCAACGGCAATTGCTTTAATCGAAGGGTTTTTCTTTAAATTTAATCCTGTAGCCGTTATTCCGCTGCATCCTTTGCAGGTTGCTGTATAAGCAGACGCTTTTACTGTGATTATTTTGTTCGCTGATGTATTGGCTGATGCTCTTTTTGCAGTAGAATTGGCTTTCGTTGTTGAAGCTGAAATTTTTAAAACTTGCTTCGGTTTGATTGTATCGCTTTTAAGATTATTCCAGCTCTTTAACTGGCTGACAGTCACTTTATGTTTTTTAGCAATGCTCCAAAGAGAGTCGCCGCTTCTTACTTGATATGTACCGGAAGCCAAAGCAGTTCCTGAAAAACCGAAAACTAGAAACATTGATGAAGAAATATATAATAGTAGTTTTTTCAACTTACTAAAACTCCTTTGTTTTTTCGTAAACATAGAATATCAGGAAAATATAACAGTAATGTTTCAATGTATTAGTAATTATGTTACAAAATGAAGACATTTGAGTTCTGATTGTAATAAAGGGTATAAATTCATATAAAATTCGGCTTTTTTCGAGTTAAATAGACTTAAAGGTAAATAGTTTGACATTTATTTTAATAAAACATATAATCACATTGAAGCTAGCAATTGAAAGCGCTGTTAAAAAATTTAACCGCTTCCAAAGTTAGTAAACTATAAGGAGCGTGGTACCTGAACTGATTCATCCCCTTTATTTTTTAATATTATTTTTCCGATGTCTGTCATGGCGAAATCGTTCTATTAATCCCAGAAGCCCGTGTAAAAGAAAATAACTAGTAAACAACAAAGAGGTGCTTAACGTGTTACGAGATAAAGATTTGCAATCTATCCAGGAAGTAAGAGACTATCTTGAACAAGCAAAAACAGCGCAAGAAATCGTTGCAAAAATGACTCAAGAAGAGATCGACAAAATCGTTGAAAGCATGGCGAATGCGGGAAGAGAAGCAGCGGAACGATTGGCGGCTATGGCAGTAGAAGAAACAGGTTTTGGCAACGTTCCTGATAAAATTGCAAAAAACCTGTTTGCTGCAAATGACGTTTACAACTCTATCAAAGATGTAAAAACAGTCGGAATTATTAATCGGGATGAAGAAAATAAAGTTTGGGAAGTGGCTCAACCTGTAGGGATCGTTGCAGGAATCGTGCCATCCACAAACCCAACTTCAACAGTTATTTTTAAATCATTAATCTCAGTTAAGGCTAGAAATGCAATTATATTCAGCCCACATCCAGGTGCTGCAAAAGCTACAGCAGAAGCCGCAAAAATCATGCAAGAAGCAGCTGAGCGCGCAGGTGCTCCAAAAGGTTTAATTTCTTGCATCACTCAACCAACGTTGGCTGCAACAAATGAGCTAATGAAACATAAATTAACAGACGTAATTCTTGCTACAGGCGGACCAGGTATGGTTAAAGCTGCTTACAGCTCCGGAAAACCAGCATACGGCGTAGGTCCTGGTAACGTTCCTGTCTACATTCACGAAAGTGCAGATGCAGCAAAAGCTGTTGAACTAATCATTGAAAGTAAGACTTTTGACTACGGAACAATCTGTGCTTCTGAACAAGCTCTTATAGTTGATGAATCTATTAAAGAAAAAGTTGTTGCTGAGCTAAAACAACAAGGCGCTTACTTCTTGAATGAAGATGAAAAACGTAAAGTTGCGTCCATTATCATGGTGAACGGTGCATTAAACGCTAAAATTGTTGGTAAAGCTCCACAAGTGATTGCGGAAATGGCTGGAATTGAAGTTCCTGCTGACGCAAAAGTACTTGTTGCGGAAGAAACAGGAGTGGGTAAAGAATATCCATTCTCTATCGAAAAATTATCTCCAACTCTAGCATTCTATACAGTGAAAGGTATGGAAGAAGCAAGCGTTATTGCCCAGCAAATGCTTGATTTGGGCGGTCTAGGCCATACAGTTGGAATTCACGCTCAAGACGAAAAAGTCATTGAAGCGTATACAATCAATAAACCAGCTGGACGTATTATTGTAAATGCTGGTACAACATTTGGTGCAATTGGCGCTACAGTAAATGTAATGCCGTCCTTGACTCTCGGATGCGGTGCTATGGGTAACAACGTTACATCCGACAACGTATCAGTATATCAATTGTTCAACATTAAACGTGTTGCATTCGGAGTCCGTGAAATGCCAAAAAAAGATGAAGGCGCTCAACAAGAACCTGCCCTAACAAAATAAGAATGCAAAAAAGCAGCAGTCCTACCACAAACCCAATGATTAATCGGGTTTGTGGTTTTTTATTTCTCGGCGGGGTCTTACCTTAACGCATTAATGCTTTAACGCAATGCGGGCCAGACCCTCAGTGCATTAACGCATTAACGCAGTGCGGGCCAGTCCCTCAATGCATTAACGCATTAACGCAGTGCGGGTCTGACCCCATCCCTGCATTTGCTGCGATATTTCTCCACATTGATTTATTAATTATATTGTTTCCTTATCATACAGTTTTATGAATGCAAATCGGATATTTTTTGGGAGAATATGCATTTCAGAAAAGTGGATAACGACTTTATCAAGTGGTTACGTTAAACATGTGGAACGGTGATAATAAATGGTTAAATTGCAACTGGTACGACAGCGTATCCTATTGCTGATTTTCGTTCAGAGGACACTTGGGTAATGCAACCAGCTAATTTCGAAACCGTTCCCCCTCGAGTAAAAACAGTTTTACACTATTTATAATTCCTTAATAACAAGCAAATATTAGCTGAAATATTCCAAGTAAGGAACTTAGAGCTAAATGATGAACTTCCCACCCAGTTAGAAGATGAATCGTCAAATGAAAAATGTAAAAAGATCTTTCAGTAAAAAAATGCCAGAACAAATAGACATTAAGCTTACAGAGAGGTGGCATTCATTATGATAAGAGATAATGATTTACAATCCATTCAGGAAGTAAGTGACTATCTTGAACAAGCCAAATCAGCCCAAGACATCGTCGGAAAGATGTCGCAAAGCGAGATCGACCGAATTGTTGAAAGCATGGCGAAAGCTGGAAGAGATGAAGCGGAACGACTGGCGGCTATGGCAGTAGAAGAAACGGGCTTTGGCAAAGTGGCCGATAAAGTTGTGAAAAATCTGTTTGCTGCTAATGATGTATACAACGCAATTAAAGATATGAAAACCGTTGGGATAATAAATAGAGATGAACAAAATCGCGTATGGGAAATTGCTCAACCAGTTGGGATCGTCGCAGGGATCGTCCCGTCAACAAATCCAACTTCGACAGCAATTTTTAAATCGTTGATCGCAGTCAAGGGAAGAAACGCAATCGTATTTAGCCCTCACCCGTCAGCTGCAAAATGCACGGCCGAAGCGGTAAAAATCATGCAAGAAGCAGCCGAGCGCGCCGGTGCGCCAAAGGGTCTAATCTCTTGCATTACAAAACCGACACTGCCTGCAACGAATGAGTTGATGAAACATAAATTTACAAAAGTTATTCTTGCAACAGGCGGCAGCGCTATGGTAATAGCAGCTTACAGTTCCGGAAAACCGGCATACGGCGTAGGACCCGGAAACGTACCATCCTATATTCATGAAAGTGCGGATTTAGCAAGAGCTGCCCGACTTATCGTTGAAAGCAAGAATTTTGACAATGGAACGATTTGCGCTTCCGAACAAGCTCTTGTCGTCGATCAATCAATCAAAGAAAAGTTCATTTCCGAGTTAAAGAATCAAGGTGCTTACTTTTTGGATGACAATGAAAAACAGAAGGTAGCCTCTGTTATCATGGTAAACGGGAGGTTAAACGCCAATCAGGTGGGAAGATCTCCGCAGAAAATTGGGGAAATGGCAGGAATTGAGGTTCCGGCCGATGCGAAGGTGCTCGTTGCAGAAGAGACGAATGTAGGCAAAGAATATCCACTTTCCATTGAAAAACTGTCCCCAGTTCTTGCTTTTTATACTGTGAAGGATAAGCAAGAAGCAAGCGGTCTTTGCGGACAAATACTTGCATTTGGCGGACTCGGCCATACTTTGGGAATTCACTGTGAAGACGAAAAAGTAATAGAAGAATTCACCTTAGATAAACCGGTTTCACGTGTTGTTGTAAATGGCGGTACGACGTTTGGCGGAATAGGCGCCACTACGGCAATTTTTCCATCCTTGACACTGGGATGCGGAGCTATAGGCAATAACATATCGTCTGATAATATTGGAGCAAAGCATATGATCAATATTAAACGAGTGGCGTATGCGATCCGTGAGATGCCAAAACAGGATGAAGTTTCGGAAAAAGAACCTGCACTCACTATATAAGAAAGCAGGATAGTAAAAATTTATGAGGCTGACCCACACGTGTCTGGCTCCCGTCTGCAGTTATTAAATATTAAATTGCCCAAACATGCTTTTGATATTTAGTAACTAAGGGTGCCTGGCACTAAGATTTAGGTCAGCCTCATTCTTTTGAATCAATTCAAAATGCTTGATATTCGGTACGTACGGTTGAGTGAGTAGTCTTAATTCTTAACGGTGGCCTAGTTCCTGTAATGCTTCCTCGCTCATTCGCTCCGGTGTCCAAGGCGGATTCCACGTGATTTGTACATCAACGTCTTTAATCCCCTCAATGTTCGCCAGCGCTCGTTTTACACCACCGACAATGGAATCGTGGAGCGGACAGCCCGGTGTGGTGAGCGTCATCAAAATGAATACATTTCCTTCATTAATATTAATATTATAAATTAGCCCTAAATCGATGATGTTAATTCCTAATTCAGGGTCAATGACATAGCGAAGTTGCTCGATAATTTTTTCTTTCATATTTTGTTCAGCCTCCTTATTTGAATAATACAGAAAGGATCGAATTTGCAAACAAAAGTGAAAAGAGAACCATGCCAACTTGAGCAAAATAAAATAATGACAAGCTTGACAAGATGAACGCGCAAGCAACGCCGGTGAGGCTGAGAATGAACAAGCAGCATTGGAGTACTGCCCATTTTTCGTTCATCATTTGTTTTAATGTTGGCGCGTTTTCTTTGCCGATTTTTTTGCAGTAACGATGTGTCCACCATAAAAAAGGAACAATTTTATATAAATAGCCGATGATGCTTAAGATAATCCAGCCAAAAATGTATCCATACAGAAGGATGGCAAAACCGTACAGATGTGTATCAAAAGAAAGAAAAACAGCCGCTAAGTGCAGGAAAAAAGCAATCCCAATTGCCAGTAAGGCAAAGAGAAACGGACGGTCCAGCTTTTTCTTCACTTTTTTTTGTAAAATTGAGAACATATGATAAACAAACAATGCAAATCCAATAAACAGAAGAATTATACCAACAGGTAATAATGCGTCATCATTTTTTAAAAAGCTGAAAAAAGCAATGATGAGTCCGCTCATATAAAAAATGTATACATATCGAGCCGGCTTCATCGAAAATCCGTGCGCCAACGAAAACATCGGTGCCATTTTATAAGAAAAACCGATAATTAACAGCGTAAACCAGCCGGAAATTCCGAATAATAAATGCGCTTTCAAAAGAAATAGATGATTAAGTATTTCCGTACCGCTAAAAAAGTGAAACGCAAGAGCCAGGCCGAGAACTATGGTTAACAATAAGCAAACAAGCGCCGAGCTGACAAATAAAGTCTTTATATTTTTCTTTGATTGTTTACGTAATGTCATGAACATTTGAACGAAAAATAAAATTAGTCCAATTACAAGTAATAGACCAGGAATAAATGATAATTGCGGCTTAAACCGAATAGCATTCATGATTTTTTGGAAAGGCTCTATCTTCTTTTGTAAATCTTCGCGTACATCTAACTCGATAATTTTTCCCATTGTCCTCATCTCCTTTTTCTTTTTATGATAGTGAATTTCAATCTCAAATTTTGTGATTTTTATCACAGGAGAAAAAGAACAGTTACCTGTTCCTGATTTAACTAAAGAAGAAGTTGATTAAAGATAAAAAACAAAATGGGCTGACCAAAAGAAAGTATCAGACCTCAAAAACATAATAAATCTTATTGGTTATGCGTGAGGTCTGATACTAATGGTCAGCCTCCTTTTTTGCAAGGTTAGGGGTGTTCTTCTCATTTTTTTCTGAGCACTGAAAGCAATACAACCTTTTTTATCATCGCTCACGACACCGTTTAAAAATCCATCTATACAATAAATTTGTTTGCCGCATTCCGAACAAAATCCAACGAACTCTTCCAATTTTCATTCTCCTTTCGAGTATGTTGTGAATTATCACAACGAGTTGTGATGTATATCACTATAACAATTAAACTATGATAGTATGATGTAAATATAATAAATAGTATAATTTAAAGGAGGCATTTTTTGTGAGTCAATTTGCAGCAAGAATTAACGCGCCTGATTATGAACCGCGTGATAGACATCCGGCAATTTTCCGCTTATTTGATAGTTTAAAGCCTGGAGAAGTAATGGAACTAACAAATGACCATGATCCTCGTCCGCTTCATTATCAATTTATGATGGAACGGGAAAATCAATTTACATGGGAGTATTTAGAAGAAGGTCAGGAAGTTTGGAGAGTGGCTATTGGGAAAAAATGATAAGGATGGAGAGATTCCTGCTTAATAGGTGGGAATCTTTTTTTGTTTTGTTTACTGATACAATATAACAAAAATGTCAATTTGAAGAGTAACCGAAGTAATATATTGATCAGTTATTGAAAGGCGATGACAGACATATGTTGCTGTTACTTGACGATGGTCAAGTTGTTTGTACAAGATTTTTGGAAGATAAAATTGTTTTGGAAATGATAAATATTGTAATGTGAGTCACAATAAGGCCTCTCCCTATGTTTTACAATGAAAATGAGGAGGGAGTGTTCATAACTGAAGTAAGTAACTAAATTTAGCAGAACAGAAAAAATAGTCTAATTTGCTCCATAAGAAGGGGAACAAATTAGACTATTTTTTTCAGTGGATGAGTAGTTCAATTTTTTCTTTGGTATGTCTCACTGTGAAAAACACGTTCCAATGGATACATTTCCTTAGCGGGCGGTTCTTTGGCGGGAAATCCGAGACCAATGATGGAAACCACCCGGTAGTGATTGGGGACGGCAAGTCGTTCACGAACAAAATTTTCACGTCTGGATGATTCTTCCGGATCTTCCGAATGGTACACGGCTCCCCAGGCAGCGCCAAGTCCAAAAGATACGGCAGTCAACCACAAATATCCACCGGCAAGAGTAGCATCCTGGAGCCAGTATTTGCTCAGATCCGGATTTCCGATGATAATAACAGCCGCCGCTGTATTTTCAAGCCATTTCATATATGGAGTCGTTGGGGTTAATGCCTTCAATGTTTCACGATTGGTAACCAGTATAAATTCACGTGAAGGGAGATTATTTCCACTGAAAAAGATATAAAGATTTTACCAACTTGTCCAATACTTCATCAGGTATAGGATCCGGACTGAAGTGAGTGATCTCTCGGCGTTTCTCAATCGCTGTCAAAACATCCATAGAAATTCTCAAGAAGTTCCCCTCCTTGTTTTTATTGTAAGACATGAGGAGAGGCTTCACAGTTGCCGATGAATTCATTCACTATATTTCTCCCCAGGTTCGCATATTGGAGATGTATATCCTAGCGGATTGCTGCCGGTAAAAGCAGGTAACGTGCGCGAAACATCGCTGGCAGATATTTGTCGTCATTCACCTATTTTTCAAGATTTGAGAAACCCGGATAAGTATAAAGGAAAATGCAGCGTCTGTGAGTTTCGTTATGTTTGCGGCGGATCTCGTTCACGAGCATATGCGGTAACGGGAGATTATTTAGAAAGCGAGCCTTTTTGTGTATACATTCCAAAGGCGTTAAGAAAGGAAAGGAAGACAATTTCTACGAGCTAAGAAAAAAAGACATTAAACTGGCTTATTCATAAGAGCCAGTTTTTTTACGTTAAGAAAGCAAAAATTTTAGCAAAGAAGGAAGTTAATCCGTCCGATGTAGTGTAAATTTCTTAGGAATTATGAATAATCGGTTAGAAAAATCAACATTTTGCTTATAAGCTAACAAGAATAGTTGAAAATAAACTTTTTTTACAATATGTGACACTTTAAATTATTGTGATAAATTACACAAAATTTTCTCGATTAATTACTTATTCTGAAAATAACAACGCCTAGGTTTGTTGTAAGGATATAACAGCGGGGGGTTTTATAATGGATAAACAAAAAGCGCTTTTGCCGATAATGACTTTAGCGATGACAATTGCCTTTGCAGTATGGGCCGTATTTTCTCCGTTAGCGAGTTCGTTCCAACAGATATATGGGCTTACATCAACACAAAAAAGTATTTTAGTAGCAATTCCAGTCTTACTTGGATCGATCATGCGTATTCCACTAGGGATTTTAACGGGTCGTTATGGCGGAAGAAAACTATTTTCTCTTTTATTACTGTTCATTATTATTCCTTTGATTGGGGCAGGATTTGCTAATTCTTATGGAATGTTATTGTTCTGGGCTTTCTTTATTGGAATGGCCGGAACATCGTTTGCTATTTCTGTTACGTTTGTTTCGAAATTAACTCCACCAGAAAAACAAGGAACGGCGTTAGGGATTAATGCGATGGGTAACATAGGGACAGCGGTTGCTAGTTTTTCTGTACCAGCCATTGCAGCAGCATTAGGAGTAAAATGGGCGTTTTGGGGACTTATTTTCCCCGTTGTCATAATGCTGATTTTCGTTTGGTTTTTTACGCCTGACACACCTAAACCGGCATAAAAGAAAACCATACTCAGCTCATTATCCGTATTAAAGTATAAACATACATGGACATTATCGCTTTTCTATTTTGTCACATTCGGAGCTTTCGTTGCGTTTGGAATCTATTTACCGTCTTTACTCATTGATTTATACGGATTGACGCCTGTTGATGCGGGATTGCGAGCAGCAGGTTTTACCGTAATAGCAACGCTTGCGAGGCCTATTGGGGGAAATTTCGGCGATAAAATTGGCGCAGAACGTATATTAACGATTGTATATGCAGGGATTGCGATTGGGGCTCTTGTTATTGCATTTAGTATGGAAAATATCATAATAATGACAGCTTCTTGTCTTTTCATTGCAATTTTGGCTGGGTTAGGAAACGGTGCTGTTTTTAAATTAGTCCCGCAGCTTTTCCCACATGAAACGGGTGCGGTGACAGGAATTGTCGGTGCATGGGGAGGACCGATGATACGATTTATGCAGTTGGAAGGAAGATTCGCCATGGGTAAAAAAATGTGCCGGGTTGTTATCTTTCTTTCCCTCGGTGTGAATATCATTCTCCTTCAATGGACGGTAGAAGCTTATTATAGCTTAGAATATAAGTGGGTCCATGTTTTCACTTTGATTGCGTGTTTATCCGTGATGATAACGTTGGCAGCGTTTTTTAAGTGGAGGAAATTAGAATATAAAGAAAGAAAATAGAAGAAGTTATGCTGGCTCAAAAGAGATAAATTCCCTCAAACAGTGATGATCACAGGATATTTTAACAAGGAGACATAAATTGCAGGGGAGGGAAAGGTCTCTTTTTTTTTGAGCCAGTTATTCTTTTTTGAGCATTTTACGGCTACCATTTATTCGTTGGTTCGATTACTAAATATTCTCCATGAAATATTTGTTCTCCAAATGTAGTTATTAATGTACACTCATATACACAAGGCGATTTATCGAGCTTATAATCAAGCAGCAATCCGTTGCCAAGTTCTTTTCCCTTGCCATTGTATACAATTACTTTATGTCCTTCCAGCGATTTAAGTTTTGCTGTCAAGATAAAGTGAGACCATTTATTCCAATTCGTAATGATGTAAGCTCCTCTGCCATCAGGAAGGTAGCCCAGCAAACTATTTGAAACGTCAATGGTTCCTTTAATATGTTGTTGTAAGCTAATGATTATGTGATGAATTTGTTGGTATTCTTCAAAAGATAAATTTTTTGAAAATGAAAAGACGATTTTCTGTTCGTTTATTTCGTGTATAACATACAAGTAATTATTTCCTTTTAGTTGAATTTTCCAACCGTTTTCCGTTGCAACTCCTGATATGGTGGAGAAAATTTCATGTAAATGACTTTGTATTTGATAAGCGATGCTAGCCGTTAACATACTGATTCCTCCTGAAACAGTCAATATACAATATTATACGGATAGAAAAGAAAGTCAGTCTGTGAAACATGTCACAACTTGAACGAAATGAAATAAGCGGACTTACCTGAGAATAAGGTGCAAGTCCGCTTTTGCTTTTATACGTTTACGCTATTTTCGGCAAGGACGCGCGGGAATAATATGTTATTTTCCAAATGGATGTGCTCAAAAAGGTCCGTTTCCAATGCTTCCAGTCTTTTATAAACAAGCTGGTATGTTTTGCACGCATCTTGCGGTGGAGTGAAATCAGATGTAATCTCACGAATTTCTTTAATAATATCCCCGGCTGTATCGTGTTCTTGTACAAGATCCGCAACCACTTGTTTCATTTTTTCGTAATTTTCCATTGTTCGATTCTCTTCAAATTGTAAAATAAACGGGAAAGACTCTATTTCTTCTTTAATAGTATGTTGCTCCAACTCTGTTTTTAATTGATTATATAGCGTATGAATTTGTAACAAATGAGGGTGTCGGGCGCCGTGTACCCGCATTACTTTTGTCACATAAGGGCTTAGCTGTGGCAACTCTTCCGCCAAATAACGATGATGCTTTTGGATGATATGGTCAACTAACTCGGAGTATGAGGCTTGAGACCAATTTTTCACGTTTTTATTAGAATTAGAAGTTTGCTTGTACAGTTCAGTTAATTGCTTTAGTATCTCTTCTGCTGTTAAGTTTCTTTCTTTTAGGGCCTCCCCTAAAGGCCGGTTTCCTCCACAGCAAAAATCAATTTTATATGTTTTAAATAAATCTGCTGCTTTCGGGAAGCTAGTCACAATTTCACCAATGAAAGATTGCTCTGTAAACATTTTTTCCATTGAGAATCCTCCTCTGATTTACTATTAACACTTTAAGCATAAGCTCTTTAATTGATTGACGTTGTGACTTGTATCACATATTTATATATATTTTGAGAAATTTGTGTCTCTTCTTTTTGTCATTACAAAATTGTGATAAAAATCATAACAGGTATATTTATTTTTGATACAATGTAGACACCGGCAATCAGGTGTCGTTATGTAAAATGGTTGATGAATTGTGTGAGGGATGTTTTATCAGCAAGTAAAAGCACCTTACCCACTGAACGAAAGGTTTTTTCTTTGATTTACGTGCAAACCGGCATTCGACTAAAATTAATTCAACGAGATCATCTAAGAAGATTTTTTGAATGAAAATTTAAGTGTGTGATTTATCTCACAATCTCTTTATCTTAACTATCGTATAATAAAATTGGAAGTTAATTTGGTGAGGTGACAATCATGAAACCGCTTTTACCAAAACAACACGGTGCCTGGGCAATGCTGATCATCCCGTTTTTATTAGGGGCTTATTATGGGGGATTTTCTTGGCTTCATATTCCGCTATTTCTCGGGTGGTTATTGTTATACTTGGCAACTTATCCGTTTTTTATGGCAATTAAAAATAATAAAAGAAGGCAATATTATTTGAGATGGTTTATGGCCTACACTCTTCCAGCTGTGGTATTGTTGCTCATCCCGCTGGCAAATAATTTTAGCCTTTTATATTTTGGCTTTTCTATGATGCCGTTTTTTCTGATAAATATATATTATGCAAGAAAGAAAAATGAACGGGCTTTACTTAATGATCTTGCGGCAATAGCTGAATTTTGTATAGGAGGGCTCGCCAGTTTTTATATAGGAGAAGGAGAGCTAAATCTAAGAGCGGCAGAAATTTTTAGTTTTTGTTTTCTGTTCTTTACGGGAAGTTCTTTTTATGTCAAAACTATGATTCGAGAAAAAAAGAATGCCGCGTATAAATGGGCATCTTGGGGGTTTCATTTACTGTTAATCACTGGATTATTCATCATGGGATATCCATTATTAGTAATTGCGTATTTTCCAAGTATGATAAGAGCAATATACCTATACGGAAAATCTATATCGGTGCTGAAACTCGGTGTATTAGAAATTGCAAATTCCGTATATTTTCTTTTTGCGTTATTATTTATTCTCTAATATTTTAAAATTTAAAGGCGTTTACCGAAACTCGGCGAACGCCTGAATTTTTTCTGTATCGTTTTTGCAATCAACGAGCAATATTCCTTATATGGAGCTATTACTTGCTTTGCAAAAGTCACCAATTTTAGCGACTTTTATATCCGCTTTCTTTAATGCGGTAGAAATGTACTTTGCAAAGTCTATCGCATTTTCGCCATCTCCATGGATACAAATCGTATCTGCTTGAATTGAAACATCCGTTCCCTGAAGTGATTGCACTTTTCCTTCTTTTACCATGCGGATTACTTGGTTGACAGCAATTTCATGATTTTTTATAAGAGCATTCAATTCACGTCTAGGAGTTAAAGAACCATCTTTTTGGTAAGTGCGATCGGAAAATACTTCACTGGCAGTACGAAGTCCGATTTTTTTTCCTGCTTTGACAAGCTCTCCTCCTGCTAAACCAAAGATGATCAATTCAGGATCAACGTTGTAAACGGCTTCGGCAATCGCTTCAGATAGGGGAGCACTCTTAGCGGCCATATTATATAATGCACCATGGGGTTTTACATGTTGAAGCTTTCCGCCTTCGGATTTTACAAATGCATATAAAGCGCCAATTTGATAGACAACTAGATCGTATGCTTCCTGAGGAGAAATATCCATATTTCTTCTGCCAAATCCAGCTAAATCCTGAAGCCCGGGGTGCGCCCCAATCCCCACATTTTTTTCGAGTGCCAACCGGACGGTTTTCCGCATGGTTGACGGGTCTCCTGCGTGAAACCCACATGCAATATTTGCGGAGGTTATATAATGGAGAATCTCTTCATCTTGCCCTATTTTATAAGCGCCAAAGCTCTCTCCCAAATCACAATTTAAGTCGACAAAATGCATGGTTCAATCCCCCTGCCTAAATTTAAGAAAAATTCCTTGCTTCAGTTGCAGTATTTTTCTCTCCCTTTTTAATAAAAGGTGTTGTGCTTCATTGTGGGAAATTTCTGTAAACTTTATTGAATCTCCCGGTTTCGCTTGTGCTATCAATGGCAAATCAACTGTTGGAATTTGACCGATTTTAGGGTAGCCGCCTGTCGTTTGCCGATCAGCTAATAAAACAATTGGATTTCCATCAGAAGGAACTTGAATTGTTCCAAAATTAACTGCTTCCGATATTATTTCTGCAGTATTTTTTAATGTCAGTTTGGGTCCTTTTAATCGATATCCCATACGATCCGATTGAGCTGTAACCTCAAATGGTTCATGAAAGAACTTATCTTGGCTCTCTTTCGTAAATAAATGAAATTGTCTTCCCTTCATCACACGAATTGTAAATTTATTTTTATGGATGGGAATTAAGTCAGTGGCCACGGACCACTCCATTTCTACAAATTGTTGGTTTTCTGATCTTTTCCTTAGACGTTCAATAATTCGAGTCGAAAGGTCGCTGGGGGAGCCGAACTCCAATTGATCGCCTGCTTGTAATGCACGGCCGTTAAAACCGCCAATTTCTGCCCTCAGGTATGTGGATTTACTATTCATGATCGTTGGAACTTTAAAGCCACCTGCAACTGCAAGATAGGCCCGGCAGCCAATCTTACATGGCCCAAACCGCAATATGCTTCCTTTTTTTACGAAAACGGACCGCCATAATCGAACAGGTTTTCCATCGATTACAGGGGATAAATCACTGCCGCAAATGGATATAAGTGCATTTTCATTAAATTCAATCGTTGGTCCAAGCAATGTCAACTCTAGGGTTGGTTCATGTTCTTCATTTCCTGCTAATAAATTGGAGATTCGGTGTGAGAGTTGATCCATAACACCGCTTACGATTATTCCATATTTTTGAAAACCAAATCTTCCTAAATCTTGAACAGTTGTAAGGAGGCCCGGCTTGATGATTGTAATCATCTTTCGTCTTCCTCCATTTCTTTGTATACATTATAGCTAATTGGTACAAATTTTATTTTATCTCCCGTCATTAAAAGGCTTGGCGGCTCTTCATCAGGGCGGAACAGCTTTAGTGGAGTCCGGCCGATAAGCTGCCATCCTCCCGGTGTTTCGATTGTATATACACCTGTTTGCTTTCCTGCAATTCCAACCGATCCTGAAGGTATTTTCAACCGGGGAGTTTCTCTTCTCGGTGTAGCTATTTTTTCAGACATGCCTCCAATGTATGGAAAACCGGGAGCAAAACCGATCATATACACTAAATAATCACCGCTTGAATGAATATTAATGACTTCCTCAGTTGTTAAACCATTAAAGGAAGCAACATACTCTAAATCCGGGCCGAATTCACCGCCATAGCAAACCGGTATTTTTACAACCCGAGGTTTGATTGTTTTATCAGCCTTTAATCCAGCTAATAACTGCTGCAACTGACCACATACATAGTCATACGGAAGTATTTCATTATTTAGTAGGTTCGTTATTTTAAAAGGATCATAAAAAATAGTTGCAGTTGTAAATGCAGGTATGTATTCGATCATCCACTCGGGAGGGTTGTTATCCAATAATGAGGCTATCATTTTTATTATTTGTTGTGTCTCAATGTTTATATCTTCCCCTAGTTCGATAATGACTGCATTATCACCTAACGGTTGTAAACGGTAATCCATTGCTGCATCTCCTGTCTTTATTATTTTTAAATAGAAGATACCGTAAAAAAAAGAGTAAAAATTTTCAATAAATTATTTTTGGAATTGTGATAATAAAAGAGCGAGGTTATCCGCGATAATTTTCTGAATTTTAAACATTTAATTTCTATTATAATATAAATAATAATAGTGGACCTTTCCAAACGGAAAGCTTTCTTATGGCAAATAAATCAAGTTTGTTCCATTGCGGGACAGTCCTTTAACGCACTAACGCTTTAATGTAGAGCGGGCCTGTCCCTCAGTGCGTTAATGCGTTAACGTGACGGGGGACTGGCCCTTAACAATTAATTATGAAGGTTTCACATCAATTTGTTCTACTACGGCATGTTTCTTGGTGAGTTTGCTTAATGCCATTCCTAAACCAGTACCTGCAAGCGAGGGTACGATCCATTCCAACCCAACGGAGGAAAGGGGAAGAATGTTTCTCATGGTTTGAATCAGGCCCAAGTCCAAACCAAATGCATTTAATCCGCTAATCACGGCAAAAACTCCAGTAAATAAAATAGAGCTTCTGTATACTTTTTTCGAATCTTTAAAGAATTTGTTAAAAAAGGTGAGTATGATTAACACGATTGTTAATGGATAAGCTGTGACAAGGAACGGAACTGATATTTTAAGTATTTGGTTTAAACCCAGGTTTGATAACAAGAATCCTACAAGAGTAACAACTAATACAACTGATTTATAACTTGCTTTTGGAATAAGTTTTGAAAAATATTGGCCGCAAGCTGTAGTTAATCCCACTACTGTTGTGAAACAAGCTAATGTAAAAATTAGACCAAGCAGCGCTGTGCCACTTTGTCCCAATAAAAGTGTTGAAGCAGAGGAAAGGATGTCCGCACCGTTTTCAAACGATCCGTTTACAGCCATTTTTCCTCCGATCCATCCAATACTTACGTATACGAGTGCAAGCAATGCCCCTGCAATCATACCGGCCTTAAACGTATATTTAGTTAATTGCTTCTCCTCGCGCACACCTTTCTGCTGAATCGAGTTGAGAATGACAATTCCGAATGCCAATGCGGCCAGGGCATCCATTGTGTTATATCCTTCAATGAAACCTTTCGAAAATGCTCCATTTTGATATGCTTCTGATGGTGTTTGGAGCGGAGTGTCAAGCTTCACAAATCCGACAACACACAAGACGACCATCGATAAAAGCAGGATCGGGGTAATCCAGCGGCCCATGTATTTTTCCATTTTGGCAGGGTTTAAGCTTATTACATAGACAAGAAAAAAGAAAACAACACTATATAAAAATAAAGACAAAGTTGAGTTCCAAGATTCGCTAAGGAAAGGTTTCACACCCATTTCATACGCAACATTAGCATTTCTCGGAATGGCCAGGAACGGTCCGATACTTAAATAAACGACAACCATAAAGATCGTGCTGAATACGGGATGGACACGATTTCCGATCGTTTGAGCACCGCCCTTTACAAGAGAAACGGCAAGTAGTACTACAATTGGCAGTCCAACGCCGGTAAGAACAAACCCTGACATGGCCATCCAGTAGGAAGTGCCGGATTCAGCTCCTAAGAAGGGCGGGAAGATCAAGTTTCCAGCTCCAAAAAACATTGAAAATAACATCAATCCAATAATTAAGGTGTCTAATTTTTTCAAAGTAATCTCTCCTTTATATTTTTAGAATAATAAAAAACTCGTCCCCAAAAATAGGGACGAGTTTGCGATCGCGTTACCACCCTAATTCCGCAGCTTGCAAAAATAAGCTTACGGCTCTCAGCCAACGTACAATCATACGCGTTCCATTTTAACGGCGGACAACCCGTCAAAGCCTACTAGGATTTCAGCTTTGCATCTCAGAGACGATCTTCGGACAGGGCCTGACATCGGCTTTCACCAAACGCCGACTCTCTGTAGAACAGGGATCTTATCTTACTCTTCTCTTCATTGATTTTTATTATTTGAAAATAATTTAGCAAAGGAAAATTGAAATGTCAATATATTAAGATAGTTTATATTATTCTATTTAAATATTGATGAAACGCATCTTCGCCTTCAATATCTGGATGTAAAGAGTAAAAAAATATTAAGTTCTTTTGGACATTGTGTAAATTTGACAGACAATATTTCTTAATAAGGAAACATTTAGTAAAATATAAATAGAAATATGCCGCTTTATCAGGAAGGTAAAAGGAGGTTTCTGTAATGCAAAAACATAGCATGTGGTCATTTCGATTTTCAACCGCATCTCTCGTATTAATTCCGGCAGCTGTAGGGATCAATTATATTGGAAAGCTAATTGCAGGGTTGTTGAAGCTTCCGCTATGGCTTGACTCTATCGGTACAATACTGGCAAGCATGTTGGCAGGTCCGATTATTGGGGCTTTATCAGGCGCTATAAATAATATTATTTATGGTTTAACGGTAGATCCGATTTCATTTATTTATGGAATTACAAGCATAGCAATTGGTTTGGCTGCTGGAGTCTTATTTTATAAAGGCTGGATTTCCAGCTTGTCAAAAGCAGCAGCGGCTGGATTGATTGTCGGTCTGGTTGCAGCTGTAGTATCTACTCCTATCAATGTATCCTTTTGGGGAGGACAAACTGGCAACGTGTGGGGAGATGCATTATTTGCCGTGATTCTGGCAAAAACAGATTCTGTTTGGCTGGCTTCCTTCCTCGATGAGCTTGTTGTTGATGTGCCTGATAAATTATTGGTTGTGCTTATTAGCTACTGTATTTTTAGAGGATTGCCTCAAAATATTGTACAATTATACAGTAATAATAAATTGGAGACTCTTGATTAACGACAGGCTGCCTCTTTGCAATGAAAGATGGTGAAAATTGTTGAGATCAATCAGTTTATTTGCAGAAAGAACATCAGTCATCCATGACATTGATCCGATAAGCAAACTCTATTACATTCTTTTTTCCATATTGGTTCCAATTATTCTCCCCAGGTTCATTATATCTATTATATGCATAGGACTTAGTATTGCGCTTCTTCTTATTGCCAAAGTTTTCAGGAAAACACTTCCTGTCTTTGGCTTTGTTTTTCTCATACTTGTTACGGTGGTTATCATACAGGGGTTATTTAAACCTGATAATGAAACGGCACTCTTTCATATCGGCCCGTTTACCATATATAAGGAAGGGCTGCTGCATGCATTAAAGATTACCTTCAGGGTTATCAATATCGTTGGTGCATTTATGATCCTGGTTCTTACAACGAAACCTTCGGATCTCGTCGAATCCCTTGTTCGAAAAGGATTGTCTCCCAGAATCGGATATGTGATCATTTCAGTTTTTCAAATTATTCCGGAAATGATGGCGTCAATGTCAACGATTACGGATGCACAACGGGCAAGGGGAATGGAGACAGAGGGCAAATTAAGAGTACGAATCAGGGCTTTTTTCCCCTTAATAGGCCCCGTTGTCTTAGGATCGCTTATTAATACGAAGGAAAGAGCAATGGCGCTGGAAGTAAGGGGGTTTAACTCCCGGACGCCGAAAACCTATTTATATGATGAAAAAAAATATGCTTATAGTAAGGAAATACAGAGGGGAATATTGATAGTAATCGTAAGTGCTTTGGCCTGGAGGATATTCGCATGAAGAAAATCATCGTCGAAAATCTTAAATACAAATATCCTTTATCTGAAACGTTGGCCCTTGATAATCTGTCTTTTCAAGTAGAGCAAGGAGAATTTATCGGAATCATCGGGAAAAATTTATCGGGCAAATCAACGCTTTGCCAATCCATCGTGGGTCTCGTTCCCCATTTTTATAAAGGCGCTTACGGAGGAAAAGTAGTGGTTGACGGGCTGGAAGTTAAAAATCATTCCATTACTGATATTTCCTCAAAGGCAGGAATCGTTTTTCAAAACCCGTTTATCCAAGTCACGGGATCCAAGACGACCGTTTATGAAGAAATTGCTTTCGGGCTGGAGAATCTCGGCGTATCACGCACCGAAATGATTGAACGAATCGATTATGTACTGGACTTATTAAATATCACCCAAATTAAGGACCGGAATCCTTTTGACTTATCAGGCGGCCAAATGCAAAGAATGGCGATTGCGAGTATCATAGCAATGAAACCGGATATTATTGTTTTGGACGAACCGACTTCCCAACTCGATCCGGAAGGTTCCGAGGAAGTTTTTCGCGCTGTTCAAAGCTTGAGCAATCAGGGTATAACAATTATCATGGCTGAACATAAAATGGAGAAAATTGCACAGTATTGCAATAGGGTACTCCTGCTCAATGGCGGGAAAATGGTGGATTTTGATACCCCGGAAAAAGTTTTTTCCAGAGAGGATTTAGAGGAATATGGTGTAACAGCTCCTGTATATACAAAAGTATGCAAAGCTTTAAATATCAAAAAAGCTGGAACAGAATATTATCCTGTTACTCTGGAAGAAGCGTATAAGGCATTAAGGGGGAAAGATGTATGATCAGAGTAACCAATCTATCATTTTCCTATTCAAAAGGAATCCCTATTCTTTCCGATATAAATTTGGAATTTGACCTTAGATCTACAGCCATTATTGGTCAAAATGGCGCTGGAAAAACGACCTTCGTAAAATTGCTTAAAGGTCTTTTGAAACCATTTGACGGGGAAATTTTCATTCGAGATTATAATGTTAAAAAAACTACCGCAGCAGAATTGGCTAAGACTATAGGACTTGTATTTCAAAATCCGAATGACCAGATTTTTAAACGCAATGTATTAGAGGAAGTCATGTTCGGCCCGCTCAATATTAAACTTGATAAAAACACCGCAAAGCAAAATGCAATGGAAGCACTAGAAATGGTAGGGCTTACTGATAAACTGGACTTGAATCCCCATGATTTGAGCTTATCGGAAAAGAAGCTGCTATGCATTGCATCCGTTGTTGCCATGGATACGGATATCATTATTTTTGATGAGCCAACGATTGCCCAGGATTATGAGGGAAAGAAAAAGATCCGGAACATTATCAAGACATTAAAAGAAAAGAATAAGCTTGTGATGACGATCATTCATGACATGGATTTTGTCGCGGAGAATTTTGAAAGAACGATAGTGTTTAATGAGGGAAAGGTAATTCTTGACGGGGATACACGATATGTATTTTCTAAGAAAGAGATTTTGAAAAACGCCCATGTCGAAGCACCGGGGATTACTCGGCTTGGAGAAAAACTTGGTTATCATGAGATCTTTTTAACAGTTGAAGAGTTTATAGAAATGAAAGAAAAAGAAATGATGGGTTAAGGGTAAACATCAGAAAAACCACCAATAATGAATTAAAACAGCAAAAGAACGCGGAGAGCAATATTGAATGCCTGGCCGCGCCCGGAAAATGATTGATAACAGCAGGCCAGCAACCTGCTGATACATATATAACCCGTTGATAAGCGATATGAATTAATAGTGCCCGTTCTGTTTAATGAAGGGTAGCCTTACAGAAGGTTACCCTATCTGTTATGAAAGAATTCACTTTAAAACTCGTCTTCAATTTGAGTAAATGGTATATTCAGTCTGTTTTCCACTACACGAAGCCTTTGGTTTAATCTTCTCAGACGGCGTGTATGCCGTTCATCGTTTTGGTTTAATCGGCTGATTTCCTGGTTAATCCGGTTTATTTCTCTGTTTATACGATTAATTTCTTGATTTTGCCGATTGATTTCTCTGTTTTGCCGGTCCAGTTCTCTTGCTTGCTGTTCGTTTTGTCTTTCGAGCGCGTTTACTCTTCTTTCAAGTGCCTGAACCTGTGGGGGTTGTCTGTAAGGGTCATGTTGTTCTTGCGGCAGATACGAATAGTAATGATCATGCGGAAAATAGTCTGTTTGCGGCAGAAAATAATAACCATATGGATTCATCTGGGCAGCTCTCCTTTTCTTAAAAATCGATGTAATTCATTATAAAATATGTAGTTATAAGCGGAGTGACAGGGCAGAAACCCATAGACACCCATGTAAGAATATTAAAAGTGCTAAAGTGGTTGCAGATGTAAAAAACCTTAATAAGCAGGGATGAATGAAATAGGGGAAGAGCTGACACGGAGATTTAAAGTTGAATACATTAAGAATGTTAAACTAAGAATAATGGGAGTGTAAAAGGCAATGAGGCTTTCCGATTTTGATGAGTATATTGATGAGGTGATTCTTGAACGAGGGCTTGAATACTATCATAATGGTCAAGTTATTAGTTTAGAAAAAGAGGGTGGAAATCATTATATTGCCAAGGTCGACGGCTCAGATTTTAATTCAACATGAATATGCTTTATTATTTGAAATTGAAAAAGCTTTATCAACAAGAAGAGTGGAAAGAAGTTCTTAAAGGGATTGTTGAAAGGTTTGAAAAACAACAATACCAGTCGTTTGTGTATGAAAAAATTCTTATCGAGGAAATTTTGGTTGTTCAGCTGCTGGAATATTGCAAGCGGAATAATTCCCGAATAGCAGATCTGTATCAATATTTTATTAAGGATTTTTTTGATGAGGTTAACACGCTGTTTGTGAATTATATAAAACAGTCTGCAGAGGAAGCCGCAAACAGGCGACAGTATAAAAATGTATGCAGCATGATAAAAACTTTTAAAAAAGCCTGCGGTAAAACTAATGTGCACAGGCTAATAGAAGATCTAAAACAGCAAAACAAGAGACGTCCGGCATTTTTGGATGAGCTGAGGAAGATAAAGTAAAAATTAGTGACAGATACTTTTTTTAAAAATTGGTGCTGGCACTATGTTTTGAATTGGAATTGTACATGAAATGAATGTATATTAAGATTAAAAAAATATGTATCAAGAGGAGTAATTGTCTTGAAAGTCAGTATTTTAGGCGGAGGAAGCGAGGTAGGCGCTTCTTGTTTACATATTAATATGGCAGATACGAATATATTAGTTGACGCAGGGATGAGGATGCATGGAGAAGAATTGCTGCCTGCTCTAGGTATGCTGGATACACTTAGAAAACCGGATGTCATTCTCGTTACACATGCACATGCCGATCATATTGGAGCACTCCCCATCGTTCATTCTCTTTTCCCGGATGTACCTATGTATGCGACACCTCCAACTGCAGATCTTATGAAAATGATGATGAAAGATTCACTTAAGATTTTGGAACAGCGCTCCCGTGAGACCAATACGTTAGTTCCATATACGGAAGAACAGGTAAACTCTTTGCTTGAATCGCTTCTTCTTTTTCCTGAAAGTGGATCTTTACGGGTCGGCAATGTAAAAATAACTAGTTATCGCGCCGGCCATATTTTAGGAGCTGTTATGTTTCTTTTTGAAGGAGAAGGTGAAAGACTCCTTATTACAGGCGACTTGAGCTTTAAAGCGGGTAGAACAATTCCGGGGGCTCAAGTTCCTCATGATATTCAGCCTGACGTGGTCATTATGGAATCAACGTATGGAAACCGTGCTCATACCGACCGGAATACGGAAGAAAGACGTCTTGCTGAACATGTTTCAGAAGTAATTGCCGGCGGTGGTTTTGCACTTATTCCTGCGTTTGCTCTCGGAAGGGCACAGGAAGTGTTATTAATCTTGCAAGATTATATGGAAAAAGGACTAATCACGGAATTTCCTATTTATGTCGATGGTCTTGTAACACCTATTAGCAGAATATATAATCAATACCCCCATTTTTTAAAAGGGCCTGTAGCTCACCGTATTCGAAAAAATGGAGATGTATTTTTAACGGAAGGGCGATGCAAGGCTGTGGAGCCAAAAGAGCGCAACGAAGTGCTTAATGGTAAACCGGGCTGTATTGTTGCTTCTTCAGGGATGCTGACTGGAGGAGCAAGCTCGTGGTACGCAGAAAGGCTCATATCCGATGAAAGAAACGCGATTTTTATTACGGGCTACCAGGATGAAGAGAGTCCGGGCAGAAAACTGTTAAACGTTGCTGATGGCCTTGAAAACGAACTGGAATTGAACGGGACAAGCTATCAAGTAAAGTGCCGTGTTGGAAAGTACGGTTTATCTGCACATGCGGATGCAAATGAAATGAATCGTTTTATCCAAACATTAAATCCTACTTACACACTGCTTGTTCATGGCGATGATGAAGCTAGAAGTCAGCTCGGAAGTTTAATCGACCCAAGATTTCATCCGATTTTAGTAGAGAATGGTCAATCTTACGAGTTTGAAAAACGGAAATCAGGTAAAGGAATAGTTGGAAAAAGGTATAAATCAAACGAAAGTATGAAGCTCAGAGAGAAAATTGGAAGCCTGTTGCTCTACCAACCCGAAAATGAAAATAATTTTAAGCTGGTCATATGTACAGGAGTCCACGCAAAAACAAACTCGTTCATTTGCCAGACATTTAAAGGAAAGCAAGTAAGAGTTCATACGGGGCAAGTTGCAGAAACAGTCGGGAAATGGAATCGTTCGATCGAGGAGCTAAAAGAGGCGGCCGGACAAGTTTTTACGTTTGTTCGTCCTTTTCTTGAAAAAATAAATTGGGATGCTCTGCCTAATCAAATTTTAACGCTTGAAGACATTTTTGATGCGCTCCAAATCACTGGCATTGAAGATAAACTGGCTGTTGCTTTGGCTCTGCAAAGTATTCCGAGTGAAAACCGCCATAAAGAACAAGACGGAACAATCTATTACAAATTTGATCAAAACTTGAAGAGGCAGCTTATTCATTTTGAATTGCCGATTCAGGCACTTAAAGTGAATCCTGCTTCTGCAATGGAAACTGTCCGAAATCTATTAGCGTCCCATCCGCGGTTTATTCGCTGCGGGGTGGATGACTTAGGGACGAAAGAAGAAAGACTGACGATTTATTTTGACTTTCCGGATGCTGTGTCCGAAAGTGAGAGAAAAGAACTATATGACTTGATCAAGAAAGAAACGGGATGGACAGTCAGTTTTTCCAATTCTGTTCGCCAAGATCTTTTGCAAACCACGCTCTTAAGGTTATTTGGCAGCTCAATCGGATCGCCATCTATTCATATAAATGAAAGGAAAGTGGTTGTTCCTATAGATAGACCGAATGACGCTGAAAAATTGATAAATCAATTTAAAAAAGAAACGGGATTTGACTTGCAATTTAAAGGAGAATCTCTTCCGTCTTTACAGAATCACGTGCAAAAGGAATTGTATCAAGCGAATACTCCTTCAAAAAGGCTTGAAAACAATGAAGCAATCGAAGAAGCAAAAAAATGGGCTTTGGATCGCGGAATTACCATTTATAAGACGGGAATTAAACAACTGAACGGACAAACGATTATGGAAGTCCATTTTATCTCACCAGAAATCGCCATCCAGCATGAAACGGATTTAGAAGAACTCTCTTACAGAATAGGCATGCCGGTAACTTTTGCAAAAAATCCGAAGCAAAATGAAATCATTCGCATAACCTTTGAAACGATTCCTCATACTTGGGGATTAAAGAAAAACCCTTCCATTCATATCGATAAAAAGCTTGTGACTGTAAAGCTGGAATCATTGCCGGATGAAGCAGAACAGAGGGAAATTAGCGAAAAGATTAAGGGAGAGACAGGTTATTCTTTAGATGTCATTGTTTGAGTTTTAATGCGTTGTCAATTTTTGTAATTTGCGAAAGAACAAAATCTTAAATCATCTAGGACCGTTTACATGTCTTGGGGGAAAGGGCCAAAGCAACGCTTGCGTTTTTCGAAAACAGGAAACCAGTACATGGAAGATTTGTATTCTACGCATTATGTGCGAGCTAAAAAGCTCGGTAGCAAATCCGCACCCAATGATATAATGTAAATAAAACGGGGTGATTTATATGGGAATGCCGGAAGGAAAAAGAAAATATTCTTATGCCGACTATTTATCTTGGGATGAGGATTTGTCTTGCGAGGTTATTAACGGGGAAATGATTAGTATGTCACCCTCTCCTACTCCGAGGCATCAGGATGTGGTCGACGAACTAACTGCGGAATTCAAAATGTTCCTTCGTGGAAAAGAATGCATGGCATTTTCGGCCCCCATTGATGTTTGTTTATTTGCCACAAATGATACAAAGTATGATGAGATTAAAGACTGGGTCCAGCCAGATTTAATTGTAGTATGCGATGGAAATAAAATAGGCGAAAAATATATTACAGGTGCTCCAGACTTAGTAATCGAAGTTCTATCTCCATCAACAACAAGGAATGACCGATTGATTAAATATAAAAGCTATGAAAAAGCAGGTGTAAAAGATTATTGGATAGTCGATCCATACCATATGTCAATCGAGGTTTACAAATTAGATGGAACCGCATATAAACAAGCAGGCGTTTTTGTAAAAGACGATCGATTGGAAGTAGGTCTCTTTGAAGGTTTTTATATTGATTTGAGGAATGTTTTTAAAGGATAATTTTAAAATAAATAATTCATCATGAGCAGTGTTTAATAGAAAAGCAGGAACCAAATAAGGTTTCCTGCTTTAAATTATAATTAGAATGTATCATATTTTTTTACTTTATGGTATAATTTAACACATCAACTATTTAAGCACTCTTTTTCAATCTTGAACGCTGGCTGATAGCTTTTAATATAAATAACTTGTCTTGTAATGTCAGCATTCTCCAACATCTTACTTTGATTTTCATCAAAAATCCCTCCTCTTTTAAAATTCATTTCCAAACAATTACGCTGCTTAAGGACAACTCTACTTTTCAGACAATTTGTCAATCCTATTTTATTACGTTTTGCCGCAAATTTTTTAAAGTAAAACAACAAAAATTTCTACAAAAATAGACTAAACACTACGCAAAATCTATAAATTCTTAAATAATATGACGAAATTTAGATATAATGAAACTACCTAAACACGTTTATAGTGAAAAAAGAAAGGAGACAACTACTTGTTTGAAAAAGCACGGGAATTTTTACAATCCTATTTTGGTTTTCCCTCTTTTAGAAAAGGACAGGAACAGGCAATTCGCTTTGTATTTGAAGGTAAGAACTCACTTTGTGTGATGCCGACGGGCGGCGGGAAATCGATTTGCTATCAAATTCCTGCTCTCGTACTTCCAGGCACATCGATCGTCCTTTCCCCATTGATTTCGTTAATGAAAGATCAAGTTGATGCTCTATTGCAGCTGGGGATTCCTGCAACATTTATTAACAGCTCAATCAGTATAAGTGAAGTAAACGAACGGATGATGAAAGCCAAACAAGGACGATACAAGCTTTTATATATTGCTCCGGAAAGACTTGAATCCCGAGAGTTTGTGGAAAATCTGAAAAGCATGGAGATTCCACTCGTTGCTGTGGATGAAGCCCACTGTATTTCTCAGTGGGGGCATGACTTCCGGCCAAGCTACCGTCATATTCGCAGAATGGTAGACAATCTGACAAAAAAACCAATTGTTCTTGCTTTAACAGCCACTGCCACGCCAATAGTTCGAGAGGATATTTGTAAATCTCTTGAAATTGAAAAAAAGAATACAGTTATTACGGGATTTGAAAGGGAAAATTTATCATTTTCCGTCATAAAGGGTCAGGATCGTCTCGACTTTTTAAAAGATTTTTTGATAAAGAACGATAAAGAATCAGGCATTATCTATGCGGCCACCAGGAAAATGGTTGACCAGCTATATGAAAGGCTGAAAAAAGAAAATATAAATGTCGGCCGTTATCATGCAGGAATGAGCGATGTGGACAGGATGAGAGAGCAGGAGCAATTTTTGGCAGATAAAACGACGGTAATGGTTGCTACATCCGCATTTGGAATGGGGATCGACAAATCCAATATTCGTTACGTTATACATTTCCAGCTTCCTAAAAACATGGAAAGCTATTATCAGGAGGCGGGCCGTGCAGGAAGGGACGGGCTTGCGAGTGAATGCATCGTTTTTTACTCCCCGCAAGATGTACAAGTTCAGCGATTTTTGATCGACCAGTCAAGTGAACGGAGCCGGATATCACAGGAACTCGAAAAACTTCAGTTTATGGTGGATTATTGCCATACGGAAAATTGTTTGCAAGCTTATATATTGCAGTATTTTGGCGAAATAGAGACAAAGCCGTGCGGGCGGTGCGGGAATTGTACTGACTCCCGTGCAAGTGTGGATGTCACAAAAGAAGCACAAATGGTTTTGTCATGCATTGTCCGAATGGGGCAGAAGTTCGGAAAGACGATTACGGCTCAGGTTTTAACCGGATCAAAAAATAAAAAAATTACAAAGCTCCGCTTTCATGAACTTTCGACATACGGCATCATGAAGGAGAAAAGCGCTAAAGAAGTAAGCGATTTTATTGAATTCCTCATCTCGGAGGAATTAATTGCAGTGGAACACGGCTCATTTCCAACGATTTTTGTCACGGAAAAAGGCAAGAATGTATTGCTTGGAAAGCAAGAAGTTCGCAGAAAAGAAGCCGTTTTAACGAAGCAAGTGGCTAATGATGATCCTTTGTTTGAAAGATTGAGAACAGTCAGAAGAAATATTGCGGAAATGGAAAAGGTGCCGCCGTTTGTTGTTTTTTCTGATTCAGCCTTAAAGGATATGTGTGTAAAATTGCCTCATTCTGGCGAAGAGTTCTTGCTAGTAAATGGGGTAGGAGAAATTAGCTGAAAAAATATGGGGAAGCTTTCATCAGTGCCATTATCTCATTTTGTGAAGAACATCCAGAGCGATTGCTTTCTAAGTCAACTGAAAGCTCTCTGAAAAAGCCGGCAAAAAAAGCAGAACGGCACTCACACCTCGTGACGTACGAAATGTTTCGGAACGGTTTAACGTTGAAGGAAATTTCCAGGAAGCGGCAACTTGCCCTTTCTACAGTAGAGAATCATCTGCTTCACTGTGCAGAACAAGGACTTGATGTCGACCTCGGTGCTCTTATCCCCGCCGAATACATGCCGTTAATAAGAAAGGCAGTGGAGGAGGCAGGCAGTGACAGGTTGAAACCAATCAAGGAACTGCTCCCGGAGGAAGTCACATATTTTATGATAAAAACATTTCTGTTTCTAAACAGGCAAAAAGAAAAAGTATAAATAGATAGAAGACATTCCTTTAACACTTTAAATTAGTGAGGGACAGGCCCTCATCGTGGTAAAGCGTTAAAGTGCAAGAGGACCGTCCGTTTTTTTTTTTGTTTTTTGGGGGTTATGATAGCCTAATTCCGTACTTGTATAAAGAATTGCACTCATTATCTTATGGGGTTACTTTATTTGGAATCTTTTTTTTCTTGATGAACAACAAGACCTTGTATAAAATGATGATAGCTTATGAAAAATTTGTTACAAATTTATTCAATTTAATAATTTTCTGAAAAAGGAGGATTTTCATGAAAAAATTGCGTTTCGCAAGCATATTTTTTATTTTTTCACTTTTATTGGCTGCATGCGGCACTGGCAATGATAACAATGCAAATGGCAACGGGAAAGATAGCAATGAAGATAAGGTATACAAAGTTGGAATAGATACTACATATCCGCCATTTGAATTTAAAGAGGGAGACGAATATAAAGGAATTGACATTGATTTAATTAATGCAATAGCAGAAAGCCAAGGCTTTAAAATTGAATTATCTCCGATGGATTTTGGCGGAATCATACCTGCCTTGCAAGCCGGTCAGCTTGACGTTGCAATTGCTGGCATGAGCATTACTGACAAAAGAAAAAAAATTGTTGATTTCTCTGAACCGTACTTTGATGCGGGGTTAACATTAGTTGTTAAGAAAGACAATAAAGATATTAGTTCCGTTGATGACCTAAAGGGTAAAACAGTTGCCGTTAAAAAAGGAACGACTGGTGCAACTTTTGCACAAGAGAAAGCGAATAAGATTGGATTTAAAGTTGTGCAATTTAATGATAGCCCTTCCATGTTCCAGGAAGTGGCAAATGGAAATGCAGATGTTCTAATTGAAGATTATCCTGTCATTGCATACGCAATTGCCCAAAAAGATCTTGGCTTAAAAATCGTTGGTGATCGCCTCAACGGGGACCAATACGGCATTGCTGTGTTAAAAGGAAAAAATCAAGATCTGTTAGAAAAAATTAATAAAGGTCTTGCAGAGCTTAAAGAAAATGGCAAATACGATGAAATAATAAATAAATATCTGAAGGAATAAGCTGTTTTTACAAAAAGAAAGGCGCGCACCTGGCGCGCTTTCTTTTTGAAAGGAGATGAATAAGATGGATATTATTACTTCAGCCTTTCCTTATTTATTGAAAGGTCTCCAAGTAACCCTGCATATTTTCGTAATGGCGATAATTTTTGGTTTTATAATCGGATTAGTAATTGCATTGTTCCGATTAGCGCCGATAAAAATTTTAAATTGGTTTGGAAAAATATATGTTGATGCCATCCGGGGAACACCATTCCTCGTTCAATTGTATTTTATTTATTTTGGTATAAATTCATTGGATTGGATTTCGTTTAATAATACAACAGCAGGTATCATAACGGTTGCGATTAATGCAGGGGCATATTTTGCTGAGATTATCCGAGCCGGTATCCAGTCAATTGATAAAGGACAAACAGAGGCAGCGCGATCACTCGGCCTGTCCGCTGTTCAGAATATGCGTTATATCATTCTTCCTCAAGCCTTTCGAAGAATGCTTCCTACGATTACGAATCAATCAATCATTAGTTTGAAGGATACTTCCCTTCTTTCCATTATTGGAATTGCAGACTTGACGCAACAGGGGCAAATTCAAACTGCGGCAACATTTGAAGCATTTAAAATATGGCTGACAGTTGGAGTTATGTATTTCATTATCATTTATATACTATCTTTACTCTCCAATTTCCTAGAACGGAGGTTTGTACTGCGATGAGCATTATTCAAGTAAAAAACTTAAAAAAATCATTTGGAAATCTAGAGGTATTAAAAGATATTAATACGGAAATAAAGGAAAAAGAGGTTGTTTGTGTTATCGGTCCGTCCGGTTCAGGAAAAAGTACATTCCTTCGTTGCTTAAATCGCCTTGAGGAAATAACAGGCGGCAATGTAATCGTGAATGGTCACGACATTACCGATCCGAAGATTGATATTAACAAAGTAAGACAAGAGGTTGGTATGGTATTCCAGCAATTCAATCTTTTTCCTCATAAAACAGTTTTAGAAAATATTACGCTCGCACCTGTAAAAGTGAAGAAAATATCAAAAGAAGAGGCAGAAAAAAAGGCACTTGAGCTGCTCGATAAAGTTGGACTGCGCGAAAAAGCACAAAGCTATCCCGGAGAATTATCTGGCGGACAAAAACAGCGGGTGGCCATTGCCAGAGCGTTAGCCATGAATCCGAAAATCATGCTTTTTGATGAGCCAACTTCAGCACTTGATCCGGAAATGGTCGGTGATGTATTGGAAGTAATGAAACAGTTGGCAAAAGAAGGAATGACAATGGTTGTTGTTACCCACGAAATGGGATTCGCCCGCGAAGTAGGCGATCGCGTCCTTTTTATGGACGGCGGATACATTGTCGAAGAAAATGAACCGAGAGAACTATTCAGCAATCCGCAGCATGAACGAACTAAAGCATTTTTAAGCAAAGTACTCTAAAAACGAGGGATTTATCCTCGTTTTTTTTAATATTATTCAAAGAGAATAGATGATCAAAAGAATGTAGCAATGAATTTGACAGTTATTGGCATTTGCGGAGGGCATCTTTTTATGCTTCTGCTGTATGGAAAGGACTTTCTGCGAGGGGGAAATGGCGGTATATTTACACATTGAATAAAGATAAGAAACGAGAGGAGAGAACAGCGGTATGAAAAAGCAAAGATTGACAAAAGGGATGTATATAAACGGACAGCAGGTTTTAATGGAAGATGCTTTCATGGTTCAAAATCCGGCTACTTTCGAACCTGTAGGATATGTTCCGAACGGGACTGCAAAAGAAGCAAAGCTTGTTGTCGATGCTGCGTATGAAGCTTTTCTAACATGGTCTAAAACAACTGCTTATAAACGAGCAGATTTATTGGAAAAATGGCATCAAATAATACAAGATCGGTTAGATGATTTAGCTTTCATTATGACATTAGAGCAGGGAAAACCATTGTCTGAAGCAAAAGGTGAATTGAAATATGCCAACAGCTTTGTTAAATGGTTTGCAGAAGAAGCGAAACGAATTTATGGAGAAACAATCCCGGCTTCCGCCGGTTCCAAGAGAATTTTAGTTCAAAAACAGCCCGTTGGGGTCGTTGCCGCCATAACCCCTTGGAACTTTCCGGCGGCGATGATCACCCGGAAAGTAGCTCCTGCTCTTGCTGCAGGTTGTACAGTCGTTATAAAACCGGCTAAACAAACACCGCTTACAGCACTCTTACTGGCAGAATGTGCACATGAAGCGGGGTTTCCGGCAGGAGTTATTAATGTCGTAACTACTCAAAATCCAGCGGAAGTGGTAGATGTTTGGATGGAAGATCCGCGTGTAAAGAAAGTTACGTTTACCGGTTCTACTCCGATCGGAAAATTATTAATGAAGAAAGCCGCAGATACTGTAAAAAAAGTATCTCTTGAACTTGGCGGTCTCGCACCTTTTATCGTCGCAGAAGATGCTAATATTAAAGAAGCCGTGAAGGGTGTTGTACAATCAAAATTCAGGAATGCCGGCCAAACATGCATTTGTGCCAATCGGATTTTTGTACATGAATCAATTAAGGAAACTTTTCTATCAGCATTTCAAGAAGCTGTATTATCACTTCGAGTAGGCAATGGCCTTGATGAGAACGTCGATATCGGTCCGCTAATTGACGAAGAGGCAGTCAAGAAAGTCAAACACCAATTAGAAGATGCTGTAGCAAAAGGAGCCACTCTCCATGAAGGACCTTCAGCAAACATGGATAAAGGGTATTTTATAGAGCCGGCTGTGATCTCTGATGTAACAGATGATATGTTATGTATGCAGGAAGAGACATTTGGACCAATCGCACCGGTCAGCACATATTCAGACGATAAAGAAGTCATTCAACGAGCGAATAACACTCCGTTTGGGTTGGCTGCCTATGTTTACACCCAATCTTTGCAAAAGGCTGTTTTGTTTTCTGAAAATTTGGAATACGGCATAGTGGGAATTAATGATGGCGCCCCATCTGTTGCTCAGGCGCCTTTTGGCGGAATGAAAGAAAGTGGACTCGGAAGAGAAGGAAGCCACTATGGGATAGATGAATTCCTTGAAATCAAATATATTTCACTTCAATTAATATGAGACTAGTTTTACTAGTAAAAACGAGGCTGTCTCAAATGCCTAAGGGTCAGACCCCATAACACAATATATAGGACATAATGTTGGATAAATATGCTATATATTTTATAAATGCACGTGGGGTCAGACCCTTATGAGACAGCCTCGTTTTTTCTATATAGGGAATTTATGACCCTTGAGTCAGGCTCCAATATCCTTTATCGCTTCAGGCGTCTGTTCAACTGTATTTTCAATCCTGGTTGGCAATTCAATATTTACTTCCGTTCCTTTATTTTTTTCGCTGTTAAATTGTATCGTTCCATTGTGAGATTGGACAATCTTATAGCTTACGGTTAGGCCAAGGCCGGTTCCTTTTTCTTTTGAAGAATAAAAAGGTTCTCCGAGTTTTTTCAGCCGTTCCTTTGATATACCGCATCCATAATCTTTTACTGTAATCGAAACTTTTTCATTTTCTTTCTTGGTCAAGAAAACGGATACGCTGTCACCGCTAGATGATGCTTCAATGGCATTTTTGATGATATTAATAAACAATTGCTTCAATTGATTAGGCTCGCATTCAATCATATACTCATTGTCTTGAAGTACAAAATCAATTTCAACGTTGTGCAAGGATGCTTCTGTTTTTAGCAATGAAATTACGTCGGACAAAATATTTCGGAGATCAGCTTTTGTAAATTTTATTTTCTGCGGCTTCGCCAAAAGCAGGAGTTCACCGACGATATGATTAATACGATTTAATTCGTCCAGCATAATTTGATAGTAATATCGATGTTTTTCATCCTCAATCTGAAGAAGCTGTACAAAGCCTTTTAAAGATGTAAGAGGATTTCTGATTTCGTGGGCTACACTCGCAGACAATTCGCCCACAACAGAAAGTTTTTCTGCTCTTCTCAGCCGCTCCTCTGTTTTCCTTATTTCGGTTATATCTTTTCCGTATCCGATGATTCCGGCAATTTTCCCGTTAACAATGGTTGGAAGCGCCGTGCATTGCAGGGTAATGGGATCTCCGTTTTTATGATGGACATTAAGTTCAAATTTTTGCGGTTTCTTATCGGAAATGACATTTGAAATTAATTTTAATATATGTTCCTTTTGGTCAATTGGCAATAAGTCTTTTACATTTTTTCCAATGAACTTATCCGATTCAAAACCTGTGACCTCCTTGAATTGAGGGTTTAAATTTGTTATAATCCCGTCCAGATCAATCATGTAAACAATATTAGGATTGTACTCAAATAAAGATTTGTATTGTTGCTGGCTTTCCTCCAGCAATTTTTCTACATGTTTTCTCTCGGTTATATCTCTTCCTATAATAACTAATCCTTTTCGGCTTCCATCGGAATGGAAAAGAGGAACTTTAATCGTGTCAAAGGTTTTTACTGTGCCGTCCGGCAAAGGAATCACTTCTTCGATTCGTGTAATATCCCTGTTTTCCCACGCCTTCTCATCCGATACTTCACAGAATCTGAGAGCATCCGCGTAAAACTCTGAATACTCTGCTAATTCAGAGTCTTTTTTTCCTTTATAATCGACATTTTCCAGCTGAAACAACTTTAATCCGAATTCATTGGCTTCAATCCATCTGCCTTCGCCATCTTTAAAATTAACAAAGTCAACCATCGAATTGATAAGCGTTGACAGACGTTTTTCTTCTTCTTTTGAAGCGTTCAATTCTTCTTTCTTGTTTATGAAAAAAAAGAACAGCCACCCGGTCACTATAACATATAAAACCTCTTTAGCCCGTTCAAGAAAATGAATCAAAGGGGAAGGTTCAAACTGATAAATAAGATAGTTTGTTCCAAAAATCCAAAAGATGCTGGCGATGATATATATATATAATAGCTTTTTTCTGTTCATTTTTAACCCCTGTTCTTGGTATCTAAAACTATAAAAGCAGTTTCTTCTTTTTGAATAAAATTTAATTATATTATCAGTCGTTAACGATGACGTTAATTAAATTGTCTTCCTTCTTATAGTAGCACAGGATGAGGGAAAAGATTACAGTGAAATTTGAACATTTAGAGGAAGGGGATGGTAAAAAGGATTGCAAGATAAAGGAAATAATAGTTTAATATAGTAAATCGCTTTTAATTGTTCGGAAGATTGGCAGCTAATATACATTGGTGGAAAGGGAGAGGGTTTTGGGGAAGAAAAGTAACTGCCCCACATGCGGGGCACCGTTAGTAAGAGATTATTAGGATATTGTTGAAGAGCTCGGAAATGGAGAATATTTGGGTTGACGCCTTTGGAGCAATGGTGTGCAGTAATCGGTGCGGCTATTATGAACGGATCAATCATTCTCTGTAGAAAAAATTCACTATGCAATGAATCAATAAGGGGTCTATTAATACCCCTTTTCATAATCCACTAAGTTAACAGTTGGAGTTTTTCCCTCAAGATAGCTTTTTAAATTTGGGATAAAAATATCTTCAATTACCCGTTTATTATAATGTTCGGTGGAACCGGCGGTATGTGGTGTAATGATGACATTTTCCATATCCCATAAAGGACTACTTTCATCTAATGGTTCTGTTTCAAAGACGTCCAGCCCTGCACCGGCAATTTGCCCGTCTTGGAGCGCCTGAATAAGTTCCGCTTCATTTACAACTTCACCGCGCCCGATATTTATAAAAAATGCCGAAGGTTTCATCAGCACAAATTGCTCTTTTCCAAATAAATGGCGAGTATCTTTTGTAAGAGGCAATGTTACGGCAACATAATCACATTTTGGGAGAATTTGACTGAGATGGTCTGTTGTGAACATTTCATCGACAAATTCTTCAGGCTTGCCTGAGCGGCGCACACCTAAAACATTCATTCCAAATGCTTTTGCGATTTTTGCCGTTTCTTTCCCGATTGCACCTACGCCGATAATTCCTACAGTTTTTTGATGCAATTCAAGTTTAAGACCGGAATGGTGCCACGTTTTCGATTGCTGATTTCTGATATAGGTGTGAATTTTTCTCGTTAATGCAAGCATTAGAGCAAATATGGTCTCAGAAATCGGAAATACGTGTACTCCGTTGGCACTTGTTAGTAAAATTTTACTTTCCGCTAATTTTTCTAACGGAAGGTCATCAACACCTGCACTCCAACTCTGCAGCCAGCGAAGATGAATGTTTTCCTCAAGAAATTCCTCCATTTCTTTTTTCCAGCCAGCGATAATTTCGGCGTCTTTTAAATGATTTTGCCATACTGTACGGTCTTTTCCAATGACCAATTCCCATTCAGGTACCGTTTCTTTAATTTTTTGTATAAGGCATTCATCAAGATTATGAGTGATCACCATTTTCCTTTTTTGCATAATATTCCTCCAACCTGCAGTATTTAATTTGCATTTTAACATATTGATGGGCAGTAACTCATCTGCATGGAGCAATAAAGATGAAGATTAGAAGGACTGTCCTTTACCGCTTTAAAGCGGAGCGGGACAGTCCCTCTAAATTTAACAACACCTCGAAATTTTTCCGTCTTTACCGTTGAAGCGGGATTCCTGTGCTTCGCAGAAAAATTCTTTTCTTGATTTGATCGGTTCGCCCGGATGATGTGTTTTCATATGTTCAATGTATTTTTCATAACTTGGAACTCCAACTAACAGGCTGATGAACTGTTTTCTGTATTTCATGATTTCTTGCAGTTTTTTAAGCATACGTTCTTACATCTCCTTCGCTGCTGCGCGGCATATAAGGTGATTCGTGCAAGGTTACCTTTTTATTAGTTAAAACTTTATACCAGATGCCAAGGGCTGAAATCAAAACGGTAATAACGACAATCATGAAGATCGCACAAAGGGCAGCATCTACATAGTCATTGATGAGAACTTGCTTCATTTGTGCGGCATTTGCAGCTGGTGCCAGAACTTTTCCTTCATCCATTGCCCCTTTAAATAATTTAGCATGAGATAAAAAGCTGATTTTCGGATTTTCATGAAACAGTTTTTGCCAGCCGGCTGTCATTGTCACAATTAGAATCCAGGTTGTAGGAATAAGGGTGACCCATACATATCTTTTTTTGCCCATTTTGAATAAAATAGTCGTTCCTAAAAGCAAGGCAATTCCCGCGAGCATTTGGTTGGCAATTCCGAATAGCGGCCATAAGGTGTTAATTCCTCCAAGCGGATCGATAACTCCTTGATATAAAAAGTAACCCCATGCACCGACACATAAAGCAGTGGCAATGATATTCGGGTTTAGGGCTTCTGTTCTCGCAAATGGTTTATACGCTGTTCCGATAATATCCTGAATCATAAAGCGTCCGACACGTGTTCCTGCGTCAACTGTTGTTAAAATAAACAAGGCTTCAAACAGAATTGCAAAATGGTACCAGAATGCCATTAAAGCTTTTCCGCCGATTACTTTTGAGAAAATCACAGCCATGCCGATCGCAAGAGTAGGTGCTCCGCCGGTTCGGGACAGGATCGTTTCTTCTCCGACATTATCAGCGAGGCGTGTCAAATCATCCGGTGCAATTGTAAATCCCCAGCTGGAAACGGTCTGGGCAACGTGTACGGCATCAGTTCCAATGACGGCAGGCGGGCTGTTGATTGCAAAGTAAATTCCCGGTGTAAGTACACAAGCAGCAATCATCGCCATAACGGCAACAAACGATTCAGTTAGCATCGCTCCATAGCCGATTGGCTGTGCATGTGATTCGCGCTCAATCATTTTAGGCGTTGTACCTGAGGAGATAAGTGAATGGAATCCTGAGACGGCTCCACAGGCAATTGTAATAAATAAGAAAGGAAAAAGGTTTCCGGAAAATACCGGACCGGTGCCATCCACAAACTTTGTTACCCCCGGCATTTGCAGGTCAGGAGCTACAATCACAATTCCTAACGCAAGCGCGACGATTGTTCCCACTTTCAAAAAAGTACTTAAATAATCGCGCGGTGCAAGAAGAAGCCACACCGGTAAAACGGAAGCAACAAATCCGTAAATCATTAACATAATGGCAATCGTTTCGCCTTTAAAAGTAAATATGCCAGCAAAAGTTGGATTTTCAGCAACATATTGTCCCAGATATATTGAAAGAAGCAATAAAATAATTCCTATTAGAGAACCTTCCCCAACACGGCCAGGCCGTATATAACGCATGTAAATCCCCATTAAAACGGCGATTGGGATTGTAGCTGCAATTGTAAACATTCCCCACGGGCTTCCTGCCAGTGCTTTCACGACAACTAACGCTAATACTGCTAATAAAATAATCATGATTCCTAAAATTCCAACCATGGCAATCAGTCCTGTTACCGGGCCGATCTCTTCTTTTATCATTTCTCCAAGCGACTTTCCGTTTCGGCGCATGGATCCGAATAAAATGATAAAATCTTGAACAGCTCCTGCAAGCACAACTCCGACGACAATCCAGATGGTTCCAGGCAAATAACCCATTTGTGCAGCAAGAATCGGACCAACGAGCGGACCGGCCCCAGCAATCGCCGCAAAGTGATGCCCGAACAGCACCCATTTGTTTGTCGGCACATAATCTTTTCCATCGTTATTAATCTCGGCAGGTGTCATTCGAGAATCATCAAGCTCGAAAACTTTTCTAGCCATAAAACGACTGTAAAAGCGATAAGCAATTGCGTAGACAGAGACAGCAGCAGTTATCAGCCAAATTGCATTCACACTTTCCCCGCTATTTAATGCCATAACTGCAAAACCTGCAGCACCTAAAGCTGAAATTAGCCCCCAGATAATAATTGATTTTAAAGCTTTCAATTTAAATTTCCCCTTTCTGTGGTATAAATACATTATATCTAATTATTCTGAATTTTGAATATTTTTTTATTTTTTGAATAATTAATAATAAATTAATTAATATATGGCGTCAATTTTATCACGACAATCTCTCCTTTATTATATAAAATTAAAAAACTCGTCCCTACATATAGGGACGAGTTTGCGCTCGCGTTACCACCCTAATTCCGCAGCTTACGAAAAAAATTTGCGGCTCTCAGTCAACGTACAAATAATTATACTCGGTCCATCATAACGGCGGACAACCCGTCAAAGCTTACTGGATTTCAGCTTTGCATCTCAGCGGCGACTTCAGATAAGACTTGACATCGGCTTTCACCAAACGCCGACTCTCTGGTAGAACAGGGATCCTATCTTACTCTTCTCATCATTGATTTTTATTATATAACGATAATTTAGCAGAGGAAAATTGATATGTCAATATTTTTTGACAGTTTTAATAATTCTGTGTAAATAAAACAGTCTGCATAGTAATCTACAAACAGTAAATAGCGAGCGGCACTGGATACATAATAAACATTAGTCAGCTATCAATTTCACTTTATTATTGCGAGATGCTCATACACTTCACGCAAATTTTTAAAGCCCATTGATTGTGCCTTCTTCAGATAGAAGCTCCAAATTTGAGCGGTCATTTGTGCATCTCCGAGGGCATGGTGGCGATTCTTAATTTCTACACCACATTGCAGGCAAATTTCTTCCAATGGCAGTGATTTGACCGAAGGGTTAGTAAGGCGGATTAAAAAGGATGTATCAATAATGCGGTGTTCGAAATTAGTGCGCATTAAATCCCTGGTCATTTTCTGCATAAAGGATTGTTCGTGTTTTGCATGATGAGCAACAAGTAATCGGCTTTTTATAAATTTAAAAAATTGAATGAGAACTTCGGAAGCCGCTGGCGCCATACTCAGTTGTTCATCTGTAATATTGGTTAATAAGGATATTTCTTTCGATAGGGGAATATTTGATTTTACAAGTGAATAAAACGTTTGTTCACTTTCGATCATGGATCCGGTCATTTTTACGGCCCCTATCGAGATTATCCGATCTCCTTTATCAGGAAAAAATCCAGTAGTTTCAATATCGAATACGACAACTTCCAAATTTTTAAGAGGAGAGTCCATGTAGTTTTTTTCTTTCATTTCTTTTTGAAGCTGTCTTAAAAAAGAAATGTGATGCGGATTGGCTTGTCCTTGAACACCTGCATAAATATTTGAACCGAGTTTTCCGGACATTTGCCTGAAAAATTGAATCATATCGTTAAAGCCCATTTTAAACTTCCTTCCCTGCCAGCTTTCTTATCTCTTGATAAAGATGGGTACCGATTTTGATGATATTTTTCATTTCTCTTTTTTGCTCTTTCGATAGCTTTTCAATATCTAAGAAATGTCCTGATTCATAGTCGGAATGATTACATAAAGTCAGACGAAAGTTTAATAGTTTGATAAACTGTTCTTCAATTAATTTTTTGTGTTGAATCGGCATTACTTTTTCGGAAAGATTGTGCAGCCGGGAGAGAGTCGATGTTTCCATAATGTTTTCTTTTATGGCTAATAGTCGGATCGAATTTACGAAAGGGAAGAAGGCTGTTTCTTTCAAATTTATCATTCCGGAATGTATTCCGTGAGTTTCTACTAAAAATTGTCCTAAAATACCGACGCCTTTTTTCAGATGCATTGTGTTATCAAGCATTCTCGCCAGCAAATTCTCTTTTTGGCTTGAATGAAAGATAATTTCCTTTAGCTTTTTGATATACGATTGTTCGCCATGCAAGGACCGCCCGTCAATAAAGATTAGCAGGTTGCGGATCGATTCCCATGATGATTCCAAGATCCAGTCCGTTAATTGCTGCATCCATTCCGGAAAAGATTTGCACCATAAAGGATTGCTTGCCATTACACCCCCGTCGCAAAATGCGTAGCCTGCTTGAAAAAGCCCTTCCGATATCTCTTTTCCTAACGTTAAGAAGTATTCTTTCGCATTTTGGCTATTTTCGTCGTAGATGATCCCATGATCCTGATCACTCCAAATGCCTTGTTCGAAACGGCCTGCACTTCCCATGACAAAAAATGAAAATGGAGATGGGGCGGGCCCGAGATCTTTATTTATACGGCTAATCGATACCATTATGACCTGCTGCATGATGTAATCATGGAGATGGTTTAGCTCAATATGGTCGTGCAATACATTTTTTTTTGTTGATTCATGATGTCTCTTATCTCAGAGTAGCTATCGTGACTCATAATCGCTCCGCACCCTTCTATATATAAAATCTTAAAGGCGGTCATCCCTCGCTTTAAATGCTTAAGCGAGGTACCGCCTTAAGGAATTTTAATATATTCTTTTCGTCCGGAAAGACAGTAAGTTATGCATTAAGCTTTTGTTCCGGTCGAAGCAATTCCGGATACCCGTAGCTTCCGTGTTCACTCATATCCAAACCGATGATTTCTTCTTCTTCGGTTACTCGAAGCCCTTTCATCACAGCTTTCATTACAAATAAAATAGCAAATGAAACGATAAATGCATAGGCTCCTGATGTAAAAACTCCCAGTGCTTGAACTCCGAGCTGTTCAAATCCGCCGCCATAAAACAGACCAGGTTTTCCGATGGTTGCTAATTCTTTAGTTGCAAATAATCCCGTCGATAGCGTTCCCCAAACACCTGCTGTTCCATGGACAGACAGTGCGAAAATCGGGTCATCAATTTGTCTTCTTTCAAAGAATCGAATACTGTAAAATACGAGAATACCAGCTACAAAACCAATAACCACGGCTGCCCACGTTTCGACGAAAGCACAAGAAGCGGTGATTGCAACTAAACCAGCTAATGCGCCGTTTAGCATCATAGGCACGTCTGCTTTTCCAATTACAATCCATGAGATAATCATCGCAGCTACGGTTCCGGCAGCGGCTGCAAGGTTAGTATTAACTGCTACAAAACCGAAGAATGCCTTGTCAACCGATAACGTACTTCCTGCATTAAACCCAAACCAGCCTACCCATAAAAGGAGAACACTTAATGCTGTAAACACTTGATTGTGGCCTTCAAGATTATTGGCGGAGCCGTCTTTATTGAATTTTCCAATCCGAGGTTTTAATAAAATTGTTGCTGCAAGTGCTGCCATAGCTCCTGTTAAGTGTACAACTGTTGAACCTGCAAAGTCCTGCTTGCCATGCTCTGCCAGCCATCCGCCGCCCCAAATCCAGTGGGCAATTGGAGGATAAACAAAAATTGAAAATAATACTGCAAAAACGAGATAGGCAGATAATTTGGCCCGTTCCGCGAAACCGCCAAAAGCAATTGTTAATGAGATTCCTGCAAAAGCAAGCTGGAATAAAAAGAATACGGCTCCGGAAAGTGATAAGCTTTCTACATCATATCCAGAATAAAAGAAATCAGAAAATCCGATAAGTGCGTTGCCTTTTCCAAAGATCAATCCGTACCCGACAGCCCAAAAGACGAGCGACCCAATACTAAATGTAAGTATGGTTTTCCCGGCAATATGTCCTGCGTTTTTCATTCGGGTCGACCCTGTTTCAAGCAGGATGAACCCCCCAATCATTAAAATGACGAGAACAGCACTTACCATTACCCAAAGACTGTTCATTAAAAAAGTAGCATCCATAATTTTGCTCCCTCCAATTTTTTTGTAAAGTTTTATTACATTAAATTTATATGTATTGTTACATGCCACCGAATTCTGCGCCATTAGTTTGTTAGATAATCTGACATAATTTTTGATTTTTTTTATTATTATAAGGGGGGCAACTGTAGGAAAATACTATTATTACTAATTGACTAGCTATTTTCTGAGAATCAGCTGAATCATTATACATAAGTCCCCGGTAGTAATTACATATACATTCCAAGTCTATTTTGAAATATTTGTACTTGATGTAGAAAACGGAAAGGTAAGCAGCGGTAATATATCATGTAATTTCCCGCTTAAGGACCAAGAAACGGATAAAAATAAAATAAAAGGTATTCACGGATCCGGAGAACATAAAATTGATTTAGATGTCTCAAGCGGAAATACAAAAGTTTATTAAGGGTTCAAAATTTTTATGAAGAGAAATGATCTGCTGGATTGTAACTCTTTTTATATTGAAGTTTTATATTGAAACCGGCATGTGTTACGTTTTTATAAACAGTAATTTTCTTCCATTTAATAGGGGAGATCAACACATGAAATCTTTGTTTTTTTCCAATTAATGATACAATAAAAACATAGATTTATTTTATGAAAAAGGAGGTAACGGCAATGTTGCACAATCGTACGTTTATCGGTTATGTCGGCACTTATACAAAAGGGGAAAGCAAAGGGATTTATTCTTTTACATTGGATACGGAAAATGCAATCATGAGCAACGTAAAAGCCGCGGCAAATTTGGAAAATCCTACATATTTATCAATAACCAAAGACAATCAATATCTATACTCAGTCGCCAAGGAAGGGGAGTCAGGGGGTGCAGCCGCTTTTTCCATAAATAGCAAAACAGGAGAACTTACGAAATTAAACAGCCAAGTATCAAAAGGTGCTGCGCCTTGCCATATAAGTGTCGACAGTGAAAAAAGTTTAGTAGTAACAGCCAATTACCACAAAGGGACTGTTGAATCATTTCAAATTAATAAAGAAAATGGCTCATTGACCCCTGTTTTATCAACGATTCAACATGAAGGTTCAGGTCCAAATAAAGAAAGACAAGAAAAAGCGCATACACATTACGCTGGATTTACTCCTGATGAAAAGTATGTTGTTGCCGTAGATTTAGGAATTGATAAACTTCTTACATATGAAATAAGGAATGGAGAGTTAAAAGAAAAGAATTCCTTGTCAGTAAAGCAGGGAAGCGGACCAAGACATATTGCTTTTCATCCAAACGGCAAGTATGCTTATGTGATGACAGAGTTGAGTTCAGAAGTCATTGCTTTGGCTTATAATGCGGAAGACGGCAGCTTTACAGAGCTTCAATATATATCGACAATACCCGAAGACTTCAGCGAAAATAATCAAGGCAGTGCGATTCATATATCTTCAGATGGCCGCTTTGTGTATGCGGGAAATCGGGGACATGACAGTATTGCTGTTTTTAATGTGAATCAAGATACTGGTGAGCTTAGTTTTGTAGAACATACTTCAACTGAAGGATCATGGCCTCGTGATTTTGTCCTGGATCCTACTGAAAAATTTGTTATTGCTTCTAACCAGGAGTCTGGAAATCTTGTGTTATTTTTGCGGGACGAGTCAACCGGAAAGCTTAAACTCTTGCAGTCTGGTGTAAAAGTGCCAGATCCTGTATGCGTCAAGTTTTTACATGTAAAATGAATCAACATAAAAAATGGCTGACTCAATTGCAAAGGGACATACCCCTTCAACTATTTTCACTGTCGGAGGGAGCATGACCCTTATGAGTCAGCTAATTTTTTACAGTTTAAACGAGCTTTTCAAGGAAACAATCCGGTTAAACACAGTTTTATCCTTTGTTGAGTGTTTCGAATCTACGCTGAAATAGCCGTGTCGAAAAAATTGGAATTTGTCATATGGCTTTACATCTTTCATATTTGGTTCAATAAAGCCTTGGACGGTTTCTAATGAGTTTGGATTCACATAATCAAGGAATGTTTTTTCCTCATTTTCTTCTTCGTTTTCGTCTTCATCGGTAATGAGAGGCTCATACAGCCTGAATTCAGCTGGAATGGCATGTTTTGCGTCAACCCAGTGAATCGTGCCTTTTACTTTCCGACCTGTAAAGCCGGAGCCGCTTTTTGTTTCCGGATCATATGTGCAGCGAAGTTCAATAATTTCACCGTTTTCATCTTTAATAACTTCTTCACACCTTATGAAGTAAGCATGTTTTAAGCGAACTTCATTGCCGGGGAAAAGTCGGAAATATTTTTTCGGCGGATTTTCCATAAAGTCGTCCCGTTCGATATAGATCTCTCTCGAGAAAGGAATTTGGCGCATGCCCATTTCGGGATTTTCCGGATTGATTTCGGCATCGAGCAATTCCACTTGATCTTCAGGATAATTTGCAATCACGACTTTTAATGGCCGCAGTACTGCCATCGTACGCGGTGCTTTTAACTTTAAATCTTCTCTTACAAAGTGTTCCAGCATGGCAGCATCCACGGCCCCGGAACTTTTTGAAACACCAGTTGCTTTTACAAACTCGCGGATCGCCTCAGGTGTATAGCCCCTTCTTCTTAGTCCCGAAATGGTCGGCATGCGCGGGTCGTCCCAGCCGTCAACATACCCTTCATCCACAAGCTGTTTCAATTTGCGTTTACTCATAACTGTGTTAGTGATGTTTAAGCGGCCGAACTCAATTTGCTGCGGCTGGTTTTCCATTTCGCACTCTTTGATAACCCAGTCATAAAGAGGGCGGTGGTCCTCAAATTCTGTTGTACATAGGGAGTGGGTTACTCCTTCGATCGCATCTCCGATTGGGTGGGCAAAGTCGTACATAGGATAAATGCACCACTTGTCCCCGGTGTTGTGGTGTCTGGCATGGGAAATTCGGTATAAAACAGGATCGCGCATGTTAATGTTAGGAGATGCCATGTCAATTTTTGCACGCAGTACTTTGCTTCCGCTTTCGAATTCGCCGTTTCGCATCCGTTCGAATAAATCAAGGTTTTCTTCTAAAGAGCGGTTGCGGTATGGGCTTTCTTTTCCGGGTTCAGTCAGAGTTCCGCGGTATTCGCGGATTTGTTCAGGTGTTAAGTCATCGACATATGCTTTTCCTTTTTTAATCAACAACACTGCCCGGTTGTACATTTCTTCAAAATAGTCAGACGCAAAACACAGTTCATCCCATTCATAGCCGAGCCACTTTACATCTTCTTTGATGGCATCAACATACTCCTGATCTTCTTTCAATGGGTTTGTATCATCAAAACGCAAATTTGTTTTTCCATTGAATTCATCCGCAAGCCCGAAGTTGATAACTATTGATTTTGCATGTCCTATATGTAGGTAGCCATTTGGCTCCGGAGGGAAACGGGTAATAATTTCCTTGTGCTTACCTGTTTCGAGATCCTCTTTAATAATGCTTCTGATAAAGTTAGAATTATGATCCAATCTATCTCAGCCTTTCTTTTTATAATCAATTCCACATGTATTTCCTATTTTAATGAAAGTATTAATAATTTTCCACCTTAGAACGGCAATAAGGCGGTTAGAACAGCAATTTCCGTCGATAAGTCCAAAATTCCGGCTGATATGGCCTAGAATTAAGAATAATTTAGTAATGATTTATTACTACTTCAGGAAAAAATTCAGGCAGTACGTACAATAATAAAGGTTTACTATCCGATTCACAGATCAACCCTTTAAGACAGAAAAACTCTATTTTTATAGAGATTGGTTTTTTGTTTATTTTTTCTACATTATTTATTATTCATTTTTAAGACTTTTCATATTACAATTAAGAAAAATTCAGCCTTATTATTATTTTTCTATAAAGTTTATTCTTTCGTCATATTGCATGAATACACTTTCAAAGGTATAATTATTGCGGGTCAAAAAATAAAGAAAATAAATAGCTTGCTATTCTTTTATTATTTAAAAAATTTAAATTAAAAGGTGGTTATAAGATGAAAAAGTTTTCAATTCTTACGTTTTTTTTAATTTTTTCATTAATTTTATCAGCTTGTGGTACAAGCCAGTCTGTCGGGGAAAAAGAACCTGACGGTAGTTCGGGAAATGAAAAGAAAAAATTGAAAGTTGCCACGGATGCAAACTATGCACCGTTTGAATATATGGACAAAGGCGAAATTGTCGGCTTTGATGTAGATTTTGTAAAAGCAGTGGCAGAAGAAGCAGGTTATGAAGTTGAAATTGTGAACGTAGGATGGGATCCTTTATTTGTTGAAATTAAGGACAATATCTCTGACTTGGGGATGTCTGCTATTACCATTAATAAAGAGCGCAAACAAACGTATGATTTTTCTGTTCCTTACTTTTTGTCGACCAACAAGATTTTAGTTCCTGAAGGCAGTGATATTAAAAGTGCAGCCGACTTGAAAGACAAAGTAATAGCGGTTCAAAACGGCACGACAGGACAAGAAGCGGTTGAAAAGCTGCTCGGCAAAAACAACAAGAAAATTAAGAAATTTGAAAATAACAATCTGGCAATCATGGAACTGACTAGCGGCGGCGCTGACGCAGTGGTTGCTGATAATACAGTTGTAGAAGAGTATGCGAAAAATAACCCTGATAAAAAGCTGACTGTAATTGAAGATGATAACGCCTTTGAAAAAGAATATTACGGTCTAATGTTCCAGAAAGGAAGCAAACTCAAAGCAGATTTTGATGCTGCGATTAACAAAGTCTTTGAAAATGGCACATATGCAAAAATTTATAAAAAATGGTTTGGAACAGAACCTGATATAGAAACATTGAAAAAACAGCAGAAATAATTTCCAACTGAAAAATTGCGTAACCAATGATTGAAAAGTGTTACGCAATTTTCGGTTTCATAGGGGGATCATTATGGATTTTCGACTGGATATTTTAGCTGAATATGCTCCTTTTTTTTGGAAGGGGACATTACTGACAATTGGTTTGTCGATTGCAGGTATTTTGATTGGAACGGTTTTGGGATTACTTATTGGGCTGGGAAAAATGATTAGAAATAATTTTATTTCTTTCCCGTTTGAATGCTATATAACGTTTTTTCGGGGTACGCCGCTCTTTGTTCAAATATTAATCATTCATTTTGGCGTTGTACCGATTTTCAATGGAGAAACAAACGGAATAATTGCTACTATTATCGCCCTGTCTTTAAACTCTGCAGCCTATATTGCGGAAATATTCCGTGCAGGAATCCAATCGATAGACCGGGGGCAAATGGAAGCGGCCCGTTCATTAGGAATGAGCCATGTTCAAGCAATGAAATATGCTATTTTGCCTCAGGCATTTAAACGAATGATCCCACCGCTAGGAAACGAGTTTGTTGTCCTCATTAAAGAATCTTCCCTCGCTGCCATTGTTGCAGCTCCGGAACTTATGTACTGGGCTCGTGCCATGCAAGGACAGTATTATCGTGTGTGGGAACCGCTGCTGACCGCTGCCCTAATATATCTGGTGTTGACACTAACGTTAAGCTTTTTGTTAAGCCGTCTTGAAAGAAGGTTGGCAACAGAATAGTTCCGTGAAATTGGAATACTTGCTGTTAAATCGAAAAAATCAAGGAAAAAATCATCCAGCGCTATAAAAAGCTGCACAAATCCACAGACGGATTGTGCAGCTTTTTACATATTAAGCAAATAAATAACATAAAATAGCTGAAATTTTACACTCCGATAAAAAAATGTATTATAAATGAAAGCAACTTGAAACTTTCTGCAAAAGTATGTCTGATAGAATATTAAGGATAGAAACAGGAAAGTATTCATATTTTATAGAATACGGTATGTAAGAGATACTGATTAAATATATAGGTCGGGGGATAAAAATGACGTTAGAAAATCAACTGATCAAAAAAGCATTTTATGAAACATTTATGGAAGCGGGTGAAAAAAATCCTGTCCGTGTGCTCGGGGAAGCCTTTCTTTCCGGGCAAAAAGATGGGACAGCGGACCTTTCCGCGATCCGTTTTGCCCAAGGAGAAGTATATTTTCACAACAAAGATTATGAAGCAGCTATTTTTAAATGGGAAAACACCCATAATGATTTAGAACCGTGGGCGAAGAAAAATATTGCGGATTGTTATTATGAACTCGGGCAATTATCAACAGCCGAAGAGATTTATAAATCCATTGATGCGGAAAGCAGTGTTTTACAATCAGAAGCAATGCTGCAATTATTTTCACTTTACATAGACCAAGGCAGACTTGAAAAAGCTGATCAAGTAATTAAAAAAGTGGTATCGTTTAATCCTGATTATCCGAATGTTACCGACATTGCCCGAGCCTTTTTCGAAAAACACCAGGATTGGAAGAGCGCAATTGAATTGGCGGTAAATGAAGCAATCCGCACAGAGTCTCATCATTGGTTTGATATTTTAATAACGTATGCAGAACAAGGATTAACAAAAAGCTTTGCACCACATTATTTTTCAAAAAGCTTAGTTGTGTTATATGGAGCGGATCAGGCAAGATTTGAACAGATGGTCTTGGCATTATGGAATTCTTACAGAAACGCGAGTTCATATTTTTCATGGCTGCGGGAATTTAATCACCTTTTCCTAAGTATGGATGCAAACCGGGAACAATTTTGGAAAGAGCTGTCAGCACTTTATCAGGAAACTTATTTTGAATTGATCGATGGAAAGTACTTAATGAAAGATTTGGCGGAGATTATTCCGAACATTTTAACGAACTGGATTAAAATAGCCGATCGTTCTCATGTTTTATTTGCTTCCGCAGCGGTATTGGCATGGAGCGAGAAATTTCCCACCAGTATTAGTCCAGAGGTTATTAATGATGCCGAAAATCTTATTTTCAATTCCCGCAATGAAACAGACGGTTTGGAATACAGCCTTACTTTATTCGATTCAATCGTAAAATGGGCGGAAGCGCAGCATGTTGAACCGGGCCACCGCTTCAGATGGATCATTAGAGAACTGGTTGATTTCCAAACACATCGTTTATTTATAGCAGGAACTTCAGGAAATGGAAAGTCTGCTTTTATCAATTCGGTTCTTGGAGAAAATATCCTAACTGGTCCGACATCATCCGTTATTTTATTTAAGGGACATGACGAATCGGAGATTAGAAAAATATCCGATGAAGAATTATCGGCCGTTTCAAGTTTCCAGGAGTTTCAGGATCTGGTTGAGAGACGGTCGAATAAAAGTTTCGACAATGCGATTATTGAGTTCTCTCTTCCGTCGCCAATTTTACAGGAAAACAGCATAGCTCTTATTGATACGCCGGGATTTAATGAACGCAATCGGATTGAAAGTGAGGCGTTGAAATATCTTCATTTTGCCGACAGTTTATTATTTGTTCTTGATGCGAACGATCCTTTTACTGAAAGAGAACAAGAGATCCTTATGCAGATTCGGGAATACGCGCCAAATCTTCCAATTCATTTTCTGCTCAATAAAATTGATGAAATTTATGATGAACATGAAGCTGCCAAGATTGTTGAAGAGACTCGTTCAAGAGTTCGGGCATTTTTTCCGCAGGCGAACGTGTTTGCCTATTCATCCCAATTAAGAAGCAGAAAACAACAAAATGATCTGGCAGAGTTTTTGAAAAACTTCAACCGGCAAATTAATGAAGACGATCGAATTGAAAAAATATTAATCTTTATTCGTAAGTTAATCAGGCATTTATTGGATAAACGGGCAGAACTAGAAAACAGCTTGGCTGATTCAATTAAATGGAATGAAGAAATGGCTGCAAAACTAAGTGGTGCAATCAATCAATTAACTGATTTGGAAAAAGAAAAAGCGCGAATTATCACGAGAACGTTCCGTAAAGCTTTGGAGGAAATCAAATTAGATCTTTCCAAGAATATTCCTAAAATTTTACGAGAAAGTTCTGATATTATTCGAGAAGACAGCGATTTCCGCAAAATTCACCTTGAACTGAATGATGAGATGAACCGGAGAGTGCATGCCTATGTAAACGAGAAGGTCTTGCCTAATATTTATAGTTCTCTTCAGGAATGGATTGTAACGGCAAATGATGAACTTAATCACTGCCAATCATTCCTGGATGAAATCAGCGAGGGCTTTAATACGATGTACGGGGAAGAGAGGCTTAAGCTGAATTGCGACTTTAAAGTGCTTGATGATTGGCGGCGGGATGCAGACCGGATGACAAGCGGCGTGCAAATTGATAAGGTAAATATTTTTCTCCGCCGCACGCCATATCAAATGTTATTGAAAAGTGCCGGCAGGTTGTTTGGAAACTTTCCGCAAAACAATGCGATGTTATATAAAAAATACAAGCAATTTGTTGAAAATGAGGATTATTTGGATGTTACCGAAACAATTAGCAAAAAGTTGCTTATTCAATTCGAATTGTTTGAGAAATCGCTGGAACGTGATATTTCGATTTTCTTCAGAAACCCGTTTGCCGTATTGAATCAAATGGTAGAAGAAACGCAAAAGGAAATCAGTGAAAAAGAAAAAGGGCTGGAGAATATGAGAGCCAATCCTGAAACGTACCGCGATCCGTTAACACTATTTGAAGTAAAACTTCGGCTATATGAGTGGATCACGATCTCCGCAAAAGGAGTTCTTCAAGTATAACGAGTTTAGCAAAAAAAGGTCTGACTCCCTCCAACATGACGATATATAGAATGGTATGATTAGTGTTTAGTTTAAATGTTGGAATGGAGGGTCAGACCCTTTGTTTTTGAAAATGCACATATTTAAATTATCATTTCTAACCGATGACTAATTTAAGTTTTGTTGGATGGATGTTCGCGGGTATTGGGCTATTGTTTTTGATTTATTTAGCTGTTTTGTTCACCAAAAGGTAAATGAGGTGACTGCATGACTGATAGATGGTGTTTTTTGCAAAGATGAGAAATAATTTATTCGTTTTGGTGAAGGCCTTGCTTGACTTTGAAAACTGTTCAGCACCAGCGCCTAGGCCCTCGAGGTCACGTCACGCCAGCCAATGAAGTCAAAGAGCGACTTCACCGGCAGGACCTCAAGCAGCTGTCGGGCCTGATCAAGGCGCTTGCGCTATTCTTGAAAATATAACAAAAAGGCGCCCGATCAGCGCCATTAAAACGTATTATAAACATTTTCACACGTTTCGGCGGTTGGTTCATAAAAACAGTGAAGTTTGTAACGACCTACATGCGGCTGATTATACCATGTAGGAGGACAATCGCCCGGAGGCCTGAAATACCACAAACTGAATTTGGCCGGCCAATTTCTTTCTCCTTTTACTGAGCGTCGGGCTAACTGTTTTTCGCTTTCCCTTGCCCTCTGATAAAAATATCCTTTCGTGACGGCTTCAAAAGCATGCGGCTGAAAGACCATTTGCGGGATCGTACGTATCCCTTTGAAATCGGAACAGTTTGCTCTGATACGATTTATGCCGACATTGCCGACAAGCAGCATTCCCAATCTACCTTCTCCCTCAGCTTCTGCCCTTAACAATCTTGCCAAAAGATTAATGTCTGATTCTGTTGCCTTTACAACTGCCACAACATCACCTCCAATGTCTCATCACATTATCATATGTGTTCAGTCAGGTAGTTGATAGAAAAAAATTTTAGCGAGTTTTTTCGTATTGTCCCAATTATAAGCTGTTCTGCACTTTTCGCAGCAGTTCATAGGCATCATCGCCAGCGGCTTTGGCAAATTCTTCCCAAATTTCATCCCTCAATTGGTCAAGCTCTACAATTTTTTTCGCCATTTGGATTACTTCCTGCAAAACCATCATTAACTCATCCTCCTTTAACTTTGTATATTCGCATTTTACAATATTTCAAAAATGAATTCTTCAGAGATGTTATATTTCCTATCATATTTATATTTTAATGTCAGATTTTCTTACATAAATATGTTAACATCAAGTCTGTTATGTGTATAATTTTATTAAAGGTGTTGATTATGAAAGAGGTGTGAAAAGCGATGGCAATTGATCCTTCCTATAAAACAAGAAAAGTAATCACGATAGGAATCGTCAGTGAACTAACAGGATTATCAGAACGGCAAATTCGATACTATGAGGAGAGGAAGCTTATTTTTCCCGAACGTACGGAAGGCGGCAACAGAAAATATTCCTTTGCTGATGTAGAACAGCTTATTGAAATTGCCAATAAGCGGGAAGAGGGAATTCAAACATATGAAATCAGGCAGGAAATGCTAAAAGCAAAAGAAAAGCGAAAAGAAGAAGACAGAAAGGTGCGTAATCAAATGCTTCGGGGGCAAATAAACGCAAGGTTTGGGATTCAAAAAGAATAGAAATAACTCCCTGTATTTAATATATGGTTGAAATCCGCTTTTTTCGGGCAAAATATAAAATATTCGTTTTTAACCTTCTCAATGGGCTCATATAATTTATTACAGGAGCCGGACTAGGCAATACAAAAACTGGAGGAAAGCGGATGCCTGTTATAAAAGAGATTAATGAGATGTTATCAAAGCAGTTTTGGGAGTTTATGGGAGAAATAATTCGGAATACAAACCAAACAAAGAAGGTGCTTTACCACTATACAAGTTTGGATCGTTTTATGGGAATGATTGAAAGCAATAACCTCTGGATGTCCAAAGGAAATTTTCTTAATGATTCAAGCGAACTTATCTATATTGAAAAGGTTGCCAATGATACGATAAATAAGCTCGAGAACCGAATTATCGAAAAATATGGAAACAGCGGGACAGATGCTATAATAAGAAACGATTTTATTAAACAATTAAAGGTTGCGATCGGCAAATTTATTCATGATATCACTATTGATGACTTTGAAGTTTACGTACTTTCTTTAACACAAAATCAAGATTCTTTGACCCTCTGGTACCATTATTCTAAAGGAGACGGCTATAATATTGGTTTTTCGACAGAAGCATTGATCGATAGAATGAATGAGGTGAAAAAAAGAATTGAACATGAATTCAACATCTTCTATGGAAAAGTCTTTTACGATAAAGATCAGCAGGAAAAAATGTTAATGGAAGCATTAATCCGTTCATTTGACTGTGTTTATCAATTTAAAGACCGTTTTAGCTTTGAAGAAATGGCTGAAAATTTGTATCATCATTTCTTTTTGGTTATCACGTCTTTCTCAATCTTTTTTAAACACGAATCGTTCCGAAATGAAGAGGAGTATCGGATAGCCTTGACAAGAAGAAGAGATAGAAAACAGGAGACAGAAGTACTTTTCAGAGCACGAAATGGCATTGTCATTCCTTATATTCAGATTCATTTTGTAGAAAAACTTCCCGTACGCCATGTCACAATCGGGCCTAAAAATAATATTGCGATTGCCAAAAATGGTGTTGAATATTATTTGAGAAATAAAGGCTACAATTTGGATGAAATTACGGTCAGCAAATCGGTAGCCACATTAAGGTATTGAAAATGAAATTTTTAGTGTTTGAGGCCTCGTGAAAACGAGAGGCCTCATCTTTTGGATTGTTTATTTATTAAACTTTGCTCAGCCATTTTTACTAGTTCACGTACCATGCTGCCGCCGATATTTCCGCCAATTTTCCCTGCTTGGTGGGCAGTCAGGTTGCCATTATATCCTCTTTTCAGAGGAATTCCAGCTTCTTCTGCAATTTCAAACTTTGCTTCATCGGGATTTTTTGCCCCGCTGACCTTTGCTTTTAGTTTATTGAGTCCCTCTCTAGCTTCTGGAACGAGAATTTTATTTTTTCTTGCCATTTTGAATACCTCCTTTCATTTTAGTGTTTCCAATAGGGTACGGTAAAATTTTTTATAGTTTTTTCCTATTTTTAATAAAAGCAATAACGAGAAACAAAAGGGGGATGATTACTTGAAAAGGAAGATGCAAAACAAGCGGAACAACCTGTAATCCTTCTTTAAAGTGTTCCGAAAAATTGCTGGCAATTATGATGGATAAAAATAAAATGACAATTCCAATCGGATAAACTAACTGAGAAGTTTCTTTGACGTGAAATAAGTTTGCAGTGCCTGTTACAGCTGCATACATATATACGCTTATTTTAAAGAAGGCGCAGATCGTTAAGGCAATCATAAAAAAAACATCCAGACGTTCTAAAAACTCTGCTACTTGGATTGTTTGTATTGTACTGAGCAAAGGAAATTGCGAACGTGAAGTGAGATTAACACCGAGAACACTGATGTTAATAGCCATTACAAGAGCCAGGTTGATGCTGCTTAACCCAAGGGCCAATAATCCGGTGATTTTCGCCTTTTTTGGGTTATTCAAATAAGGGAAAATCATCGCAAAAACGATCGCTTCCCCAAACGGAATGTACCAGGTTTCAGTAAATACAGCTTTCATTACCGGCCAAAATCCCTCTTCAAGAACCGGTTTTAAATTATTAATATTTATTGAACCTGAAGCAACAATAAGAATAAAACCGGAAATAGCAAGTAAATATATGATTACAAAAAGCAATTCCCCTGTTCTTGCTAATACCTCGATTCCTTTTCGAATAGTATAAACAATTACAACCATCAATAATGCGTTCAAGATGAACAAAGGAGTTTCCGTATAGAAAAATGTTACGAGCATCTCTCCGAAATCTCGCAGCACCCTTGCAGCCAGATAGGCAAAATAGATTATGTAAAGAAAGGCAATTACCCGACCGAAAACTTTCCCCATTATTCTTTGCGCATATTCTGTTGGTAAGATATCAGGATAAAATTGATAGAGACGATGATAGACAAAAAATAATAAATAGCCGCCTGCCATTCCAATTAGAATGGCAAGCCAAGCATCTTGTTTCGCCTCAATCGCAATGGGGAGCAACAAAGCACTGCCTAGTTCAAATAATAAAATCAGGACAAACAGCTGGCCTGCATTGATTTTCGCTTTCTCCACTGATTTGTCACTTCCTTTTCATTAACGGTTCATTTCTATATCAGAAAGGTGCGGTTTATTTCTTAAACCGGTGCGGCGTATAAAAGCATCTACCGTTACTGACACTTCTAACTCAGGGAAGTGAACATCACTCCAATCGTGTTTCATCTTTTTCCATGCTTCCGGATCGGAACGGTGCAACGCTTCGCCGAAACCGAAAATATCCGATTTATTTTTCTGGGCGCGTTGAATGGCATCATGTATTTCTTTCTTGATTTCTTTTTCCAATGCTTTTTCTATGTTCGACAGTACGCGCGGATTGCTTAAATCAATAGGTACCGTTACCTCGCCAATGTCTCCTTCTGCACGGACATGAATAGAAATTTTCGGTTTTTCATTTTTCATGTTAGCAGAGACCTTCGTTTTTTGACGGATTACTTGATAAGCGATGGCCTCTTTTTTTCCTTCCCAGTTGATATTGATATCGGTTGCTTTGATTTTATCTAGTCCCCATATTACACCTCTTGCCGTTTCCCCTTGAAACCAGTCGATCAATTTCCCCTCTTTAAAAATGGCTAGACCGCTGGCTTCAGGGGATGCTTTAGGAGCGGTTTCTTGAATATTCTCGAGCTTTTTTGCATAACTGGCAGACCCGTCTAACTGAAATCCGGTGATAACTGGTTCTTTTCCGGGAGTTACGAGAGATTTCATAACTTCTTGAATATTGACTTTCATATGCTCTCCATATCTTTTTTCCGTAAACTTTAATGTTTTAATCACTTTATTTGCCGGAATTTTATCGATAGGCGTCAACGTTTTAACAATATCAGCTGCTTTTATATCACGGGCAATCACAACTGTCGCCGTGCTTCGGAATTCAGGATCACGATCAAGAGCATCAAAAATAGTGGTGATGCCTTGTTTTTTTGCCAGTTCATCACTGATGACGACAAGGTTTGTATGAGCAAAATACAGCCTTCGCGAAACCTTGGATGATGCACTTCGTCTCACTTCAAATATATTGTCTCCGGTAGCGGAAAACACATTAAATGGCGGGCTCTGATCGCTCCCACCGCCGCCTTGCAGGCCCCCTGCCACGTTTCCCGGATTGATAATTTGAAAGGTTCCGATATACCTGCCCTCTTCATTTATGTCAATGCCCAAGGCCGAAATAAATGCAAGATCGGTTAGCTCCTTTTTACTCCAGCACCCTGAGAGCAACAGTGTGATTGTCAATATTAAGAAAAGAAAAATTCTTTTATGATTCATTCCGGTCACCTTTTTCGATGTCACGATTGACCATCCCGGGTTTTTCAGGAGGCTGCGGTCTCTGATTTTTCCCTTCACGAACAGGGTTTTCATCGTTGAATAGTCTTGGTCTTTTTCTCAAAGCCCACCATGGAACTCGGACGAATGTATCACCTGCATTTGCCGGAATGAACGGCGCAATCGGAGACATATAGGGAACGCCAAATGAACGCAGGCTGCATAAATGAGCGGTCATCATGATAATTCCTATAATAATTCCATAGAAACCAAATGTTGCCGCACTGATCATAAACAAAAACCGAATTAAACGCGCAGAAATCGCAATCGCAAAAGAAGGAGTTGCAAAGTTGGCGATTGCTGTGATTGCTACGACAATCACCATTGCCGGTGAAACAATTCCGGCCTGTACGGCTGCCTGTCCGATCACAAGAGCGCCGACGATCGATACTGCCGAGCCTACGGCTTTTGGCAATCGGATCCCTGCTTCTCGTAAAATTTCAAACGATACTTCCATTATGACCGCTTCGACAAATGCCGGAAAAGGCACCGCTTCCCTCTGAGCCGCAATTGCAACCAATAACTGTGTTGGAATCATCTCCTGGTGAAATGTAGTGGCAGAAATATATACAGCAGGTCCAACAAGGGAAATAAAGAAAGTTAAAATTCGCAAAAAGCGAAGGGCCGTTGAGAGATCGAAACGAGCATAATAATCTTCGACGGATTGGAAAAACTGAATAAATACAGCAGGGGCTAAGAGCACAAACGGAGTACCGTTTACAAAAATGGCAATCCTTCCTTCAAGAAGATTGCCGGCAACGATATCCGGCCTTTCTGTATGGTAAAGTGTCGGAAATGTTGTCATCGTCTGATCTTCAATCAGCTGTTCAATATAACCCGATTCTAGAATGCTGTCGATATCAATCCTTTTTAATCGATTGCGCACTTCTTCGACGATTTTATCTTTGGCAATTCCATTTATATACATGATCGCAACATCTGTTTTTGTAATCTTGCCGATTGTCATCGACTCAAGCCATAAGTCCGGATTTTTAATAAGCCTACGCACCATTGCTGTATTTGTCCGAATGTTTTCCGTAAATCCTTCTCTTGAACCACGGACTGAAATCTGGGTACTTGGGTCCTGAATTGCTCGTTTTTCTCCGCCTTTTGTACTAGCGCTTAATGCCTTATTTATTCCATCGACTAAAATAATGGTTTCTCCTGACATTAGCGATAAAAATAACTCATCCCAGTCACTTACTGTTTTTACTTTGCCGATACCAACCATCTCTTCTGTGATGATTTCCAAAGCTTTTTTTCGAATAAGCTTTTCTTGTAAATCACGATTAATCGCCATGGATTCGATTATGAAATCGTTGATGAATTGAGTGTCTACAATGCCTTCCACATAAATAATTGCGGTTCTAATCTCAGAATGATTGCCGATTTTCAACGTTCGGATGACTAGATCTGAACTGTTTCCTGTTTTCTGTTTTATGATTTCAAGATTTGCTGACAATGAATAATCAATAGGATCAAAAAAACGTTTATTGGACTGTTCTTGACTGTTTTTCTCTTGTTTTTTTCGTTTAAAAAATGAAGGCATACCATAAAATACCTTTCTTTTTTTATAATATTTTTCGCAGTATTTACCTCAGTTATACATTTATATCTTAAAGGTATAACAGTTTGGTGAAGGAAAAAGATATGGATGGAGAGTGATCAGAAATGAAAAACATTGGTATTGCCATTTTGATGATGGGGCTTTTAATGGGATTGTCTTTAGGTATCGATATTCTTCTAGGGTTTGATATTACAACTGCGCTGCGCAAAGTATTTAATCCTTTTCTTTTGATGGAAGTTATTGAATTATTTATTGTAGTTTTATTTATTTTTTTATTAGTTATTGGATCGCTTCTTTCCTTTTTTCAAAAAAGAAGAGAACAGGCAAGTAAACCTCAGTCTGAAAAATAATAAAAGGGAACAGATTTGGTCTGTTCCCGGGATGTGTTGGATTCTGTACAACACGATAATTGGCTTACCGACTTTATCCTTTTAATACATATGAGTTTCCGTCTTCATCAAGGAATGTCGCAAAAGCTCCCCATTGCTTTTGCTTCGGTTCACTTTCGAATTGAACTCCATATGCCTTCCAGTACCCAAATTCAAGCATGCACTTATGAAGATTGACGTGAGGATTGTGGAAAATCCGCAAGCGTGCCTGGTTAAACCGTGCTACTTTGCTTAACTGTTTCGCAGACCTTCCAACTAAGTCTGAACAAAACCGTTCGGTGAAGGGGCCTGGCCCTCAACGCTTTAACGCTTTAACGTGGAGCGGGCCAGACCCTCAATGCTTTAACGCGTTAACGCTTTTATGCGAAGCGGGCCAGACCCTCAATATTTAAAAAAATCTGCGAAAAGAGCCTTTCTAAAAATTAAGATGAATTTAAGGTTGGCTGAACGTGGAGTTAAGATAAGGTGATTATATTCAATTTGTAAATAATGGAGGAGGAAGATTGTAATGGAGAATTTGATTATTGAAACTAGGAATCTTTCAAAGAGATTCGGAAGTTTTACGGCCGTGAACGATATTGATTTGAGAGTTCCAAAGGGCGAAATTTACGGTTTTCTTGGCCCAAATGGAGCCGGCAAGTCCACAACCATTCGAATGCTTCTCGGTCTAATCAAGCCGTCAAAGGGCATCGTCCACCTGTTCGGCAAACCAATTGACAAAAACAGAATGGAGATTCTCAAGAAAGTAGGCTCGCTCGTAGAAAGCCCTTCTTATTACGGGCATTTAACGGCATATGAAAACCTTGAGATTACAAGAAAAATTCTTGAGGTTGATAAAAAAGAGATTGACAGAGTTTTAGACATTGTGAAACTCTCAGATGTTAAAAATAAACTGGTAAAAAAATATTCGCTAGGAATGAAGCAGCGTCTTGGAATTGCACAGGCTCTTCTTGGAAATCCTGAACTGCTGATTCTTGACGAACCGACAAACGGCCTTGATCCGGCAGGCATTCAAGAAATACGCCATTTAATTAAAAACTTGCCGGAAAAAATGGGAATGACAGTATTGGTGTCAAGTCATATTTTAAGCGAAATCGAATTGATTGCAAACCATGTTGGAATTATCCATAAAGGAAAACTAATCTTTCAGGGAACGATAGATGAACTTCGCTCAAGAGGAGAGTCGCATATTAATATCGGAGCAAACCCGGTCTGCGAGGCTGCCAATTTTTTAAAAGAAAAAGGATATTCCATAAAGATAAATGAGAATGGAATTATTGTGAAAGATCACTCCGTCAATCCTGCACAAATAAACAGAGAGCTCGTTCTTGGTGAATTTGATGTTTATCACTTGGGCCAAAAAAAAGAGACGCTCGAGCAAATCTTCTTGAATATTACTGCAAAGGAGGACGGGAGATGAGGTTCTTAAACCTGGTAACAGCCGACTTTCTCAAGCAAAAAAGAGGGCTCATTTGGTTGTTTTTATTAGTGATTCCGCTCGGAACGACTTCTGCCATGTTTTTGGATATGTACATCAGATATGATGATTACCTATATTTCCGTGTGCAGGAAAAAGGGATTTCATCGTGGGAAATGCTTCTCGTCGAAAATCATTTAGTCTTAAACTGGGGGATGTTTTTGCCGGTGTTCGTAGGTGTAATCAGTGCTATCATCCATTATACCGAAGCAAAACAGGGTGCCTGGAAGAGCCTATTAAGTTTGCCGGTTTCAAGAACATCAGCGTTTCTATCTAAATTTTCGGTCATTGTTTTTTTTAGCTGCCTATTGATAACTTTGAATTCGCTTGGTCTTTTTCTTGTTGGAAAAGTCATTGGCTTTCCGGAGCCGTTTGAAGCCGATTTGTACATGAAATATGTTTTTTACCAATATGCCGGTATTCTTGGTTCAGCAGCCATTCATAATTGGGTAAGTTCTCTGTTGAAAAATCAAATAAATGCCATTTTGATCGGATTTCTCGGTATGGTCATTTCATTGATTCTATTATTTCAAGCACCGGATTTAAAGGAATTTTCACCTTATCTTTACCCTTATTTTGCTTATTCGCTTGAGGGAAATGAGCAAGCTACAGCTATTGTAGGCGGAGTTTTCTCTTGTGCCGTCTTTTTATTATTAGGAATTTTTGAATTTAAAAGAAGGGATATTTTATAAGGAGGAAGAAACATGTTAAAGGTCCTTAAGTTAGAATGGTATAAATTAAGGCGAACAAAATTAATTCTTACGGCAACATTGCTTCCGCTTCTTGCCGTTTTTCAAGGCCGGTTATTTGCCTTATCTAAGGAAGAAACTGAACCAAACTTATGGGGAACGATGTACACAGGAACCATGTCCCAATATACATGGCTTCTATTTCCGGTCTTGATTGCCGTTGTTATCGCGATTATGGCAAGAATGGAACACAGCAGTAACAGCTGGAAACAGCTTTTATCCTTGCCTGTAAAAAGAGAATCCGTCTATTTGTCAAAATTGATCATCAGCCTGTTCATTATTTTTTACAGTGTCTTTGTTTTGATAGCGGGAATGGTTTTAGCAGGAATTTCAATCAAGGCAAACGGGCCGATACCGATTGAAATGGTAGTTAAAAGGCCGCTTATATCTGCCATTGCTTCACTTCCTATAATTTCGCTGCAATTTTATTTAAGCTATCGCTTCTCTCATTTTGGAATTCCGCTCGCAGCAGGGATAGGCTTGAGCTTACCTTCGATGCTGGTTGCCAACTCAGAAAAGTATTGGATTTTTTACCCATGGACCTATCCGATTGTAAGCGGATTGACCGAGATGTTTGGAACAGACGGAAAAGGCCCGATCATGTTTGCGGTGTGCTTTGTATCGTTTTTGCTGTTTATTTTGTTTGGTCTACATCAATTTAGGAAAAAAGATATATTTTAGGGGCGGAAATTTTATGCATATTGAGGGAATTGCTGATCGGAAAATACTCTTGATTGATGATGAAGAGGATATTTTGGATCTTCTTGAAACAGTACTGTTAAAAGAAGGTTTTCAGCAAGTTTATAAGGCCGCAACAGGAGGGGAAGGCATTCAACTCTGCAAAGATTTAAAGCCGGATATGATTGTTCTTGATATTATGCTGCCTGATATTGATGGTTTTGAAGTTTGCAGGAGGATTCGGGAATTTTCATTTGTACCAATTATTTTTCTATCTGCCAGGTCGGATGACCTTGACAAGCTGCTTGGTCTCGGGATTGGCGGGGATGATTATGTGACAAAACCATTCAGCCCAAAAGAAGTTGCGTTTCGAATTAAAGTTCATTTCAGAAGAAAGCAGTATAACGGGCTGGAAGACGAAAAAGAAAATCGGAAATATGTGTTCGGAGATATTGAAATTGATCCAAAACGAGGCGAAGTGACAAAGAGTGGAAAACCCGTGATTTTAACAGCCAAGGAGTATCAGCTTCTCTTGTTTATGGCAGAAAATCAGAATCAAATATTAAGTAAACGGAAGATTTGCGAACAGGTTTGGGGAGAAGATTATTTTGGCTATGATAATACGATTATGGTTCACATCCGCCATTTAAGAGAAAAACTTGAGGATGACCCGGGAAATCCGGTTTATATTAAAACGGTAAAAGGGCTCGGATATAAGTTAGTTGCAAGGAGAGAATAACGTGAAGTGGAAAATTACAAGCAGGTTCCTTGCTGCAATTATTATTACAATCAATATCTCTTTATTTTGCATTATGTTTTTAAATATTATGATATTTTATAAGGGTCCGAAAGATCCGGAAAAGCTTTTAAGTGTAAATGCTTCTTCGATCACATTAGAGTATGGAGAAAATATAGAGTACCGGGATGGGAAAATTTACATACCAGAAGATAAACTTCGCGAATTAGGAAGTTATCAGAGCTGGATTCAGGTTCTTGATGAAAATGGAAATGAAATTTTTCAAAAAAATAAGCCGGCCCATGCGCCAAATCATTATACGCCTGGCAAGCTGATTTTTTACCATAAATATTCGGGGGCAATTAAGGGATATACGATCTTTGTAGGAATTTTAGATATTGATGGACGTAATCTTAGTTATATTATGGGATTTCCAGTTGAAACCGTTGCGAAGTCCTCATTTTATTTCAGCCCAAAGACAATAATTAGGGATATGTTTCTTTTTTTCGCTGGCACAACAGTTGTGATTATATTGATTTCATCGGTTGTCGGCTATTTATTTAGTGCTCAGTTAGCGAAACCAATTCTAAAGGTCATCAGCGGAATTCAGGCTTTGGCAGAGGGGAAATATGTAAAAAAAGAGGCTCCGAAAGGGATTTATAAGGATGTTCATAAGAGTTTGAACCATTTATCTGATACTCTGGAGCAAAATGAAATGGAAAGGCGAAGAACGGAAAAAATGAGGGAAGAATGGATTACAAACATTACTCATGATTTAAAAACGCCTCTTGCTTCCATTAAAGGCTATTCTGAAGTGCTCGTCGATCCTAAGTACGATTTGGCAAAAGAGGAGAGAACAAAGTACGCAAGTATTATTCTAAGCAAGTCGAAATATATGGAAAACCTTGTGGAAGATTTGAAGCTTACGTATCAACTTAAAAATGAACTTATTCCGCTGAACCGAAGCCGTGAGAATATCGTAGAAGTGGTAAGAGACACGATTATTGATATTTTAAACCATCCGCAATACGAAGAAGCACCTATATCTTTTGAAGCAGGAGCAGAGGAGATTATGTTTTTTGGGGATCAGATGCTTTTGAAGCGGGCAATATCCAATCTTATTTATAATGCGCTTGTCCATAATCCGAAAGGTACAGAAATAAAGGTAAGAGTTAAGAAAGATGAACAGATATTCCTCGAAATTGAGGACAATGGAAAAGGGATCGAGTCAGTTGAACTTGACAGGTTGTTTGACCGATATTATCGCGGAACGAACACTGGAGAAGCCCACAAAGGATCCGGCCTCGGCCTCGCCATCGCTAAACAAATCATCGAAATGCATGGTGGAGACATCCACGTCGAAAGCAAACTCAATTACGGCACAAAAGTAACTGTAATATGGGGGTCAGACCCTCAATGCATTAATGCATTAACGCATTAACGTGAAGCGGGTCAGACCCTCAACACGTTAACGCGTTAAAGCGGAGCGGGCCAGACCCTCAATGCTTTACAGTGTTAAAGTGTCTAGAGTATTCTTTTTGTTGTTTTTTCAAAGGGGTCTTGTCGAAGTAACATTGCTTCTTCCAGGGCTTTGTCTGTGATATCGGTTTCTCCACATAAATCTGATATGGTTCTTGCAAGACGAATGATCTTAATTTGGTGCCTTGTACTCAAATTTGCTTTGCTTGAAACTCGATTTAAAAATTTTTTTTGATACGGTGAGAGAAGGGATTTTTCTAAGAGTAAATCGATAGGGACTCTGGCATTGCTGATTGGAGATCCATATCTTGCATATTGAAGCTTTCTCGCAACCGTAACTCTTCGCTGAATAGAGGCGGAGTCTTCGTTATGCCTTTCGCTTTCTTCATCTATATTCACTGATTTTATGGTTAATAGTATGTCCATCCGGTCTTTAATTGGACCGGAAATTCTCCTTTGATATGCAAAAATTTGTCTGGTGGTACATACACAGTATTGAGTGTTAGAATTCAAATAGCCGCAAGGACAAGGGTTCAGAGCACCCACAAGAATAAATTTTGCCGGGTAAGAAACGGTTGATTGGACTCTACTTATCGTTACTTCCCCGGTTTCAAGTGGCTGCCGCAGCATATCAAGTGTTTTCTTTGAAAATTCGGCCATTTCATCTAAAAATAAAACACCATTATGAGCCAAAGAAATTTCACCGGGACGAGGAATAGAGCCTCCGCCAATAATAGAAACAGAGGAAGCTGAATGGTGGGGATTTCGAAACGGTGGGTCATGTATGAAAGGGTACTGTTGTCCTGCCAATTGATATAAACTCATTACTTCAAGACTTTCTTCCTCTGTAAGCGGCGGTAAAATGGCAGGGAAAGCTTCAGCGAGCATACTTTTACCGCAGCCGGGGGGTCCAATTAGCAGAATATTATGTTGGCCAGCGGCTGCAATTTCTAAAGCACGTTTTGCCTCTAAATGTCCATAAATATTGGAGAAATCTTTATTGTATGAATTTATCCCTCGCGTGGGAGGAAGAGGAACAGTATTTATTGGAAGTTCTCGAGGTTTTTGTCCTCGAAGATAAAGTATAGTCTCTTCTAATGAATTGATAAAAATCAATTCCACTCCACTCAACTTTTCAAACGGGATTGAGTTATCTAACGGGCAGAATATCCTCTTGATCCCTTGTTTTTTTGCTCCTATTATTGCAGGTAAAAGCCCCCTAACTGGCTGAACGGTGCCATCTAACGACAAGGAACCCAAAAAAGCACAATTTTCCGGGATTTCATCTTTTATAAAATGAATACTTTTTAATATACCGATTGCAATGGCCAAATCAAAAAAGGGTCCATTTTTCTTCTGTTCAGGTGGTGAAAGGTTCACGATGATCTTTTTTTCTAATAATCTTTCCGAGAAAGATGAAAGTATAGCTGCCAGCACCCTCTGTTTCGATTCCTTAACCGAAGCATCCGGCAATCCAACGATCTTAAACGAATGTGGACCATCAAAAACTTTTACTTCAACGTTAACAAGATATCCTTCCATTCCTTTCAAACCAAGACTTTTTATAACGACAGACATGTTTGATCAGCCCTTTTTATATAGAATTATGATTTTCTTGAAGCTTATTGTTATTGTAAGCAGAATTTTTGATAAATGGATTTTTGGCTAGTAAAGGAGCCAAAAGTTCACTGTTTCTTTCCTCTGAGTTCAAATAACGGATATAATTCTTATTTGAAGGTGAAGAAAAAAATGAAAGGATTCTTTCTGTGGAAATAAGAGGATTTGTTTTTTGAGGGGCAAAATAAGCTGCGCAGCTGCTCCAAGGGTAGATTTCGGGATTTTCAACCATATTTGCTTCAACAGGGTTTAAGTGAATGTATTTGCTTGCCTCCAACATATACCAATCGTCAAGAATTAATTGCGCCCAATATCTGTCTTGAAAGACATGTCCAATTAATTCATATTTCTTGTTAAAATAAATAGCATATCGGCTATTTACAATTCTCATAGTTTCACTTAAAGGGGTTTCTTTCGTTTCTAACTGGAGATGAATGTGGTTTGGCATTAGACAGTAAGTGTGGAGAGTAAATGGGAGTTTTTGCTGGGTTTCTTCCAGCAGTCCAAGATACTTTAAATAATCGTGGTTGTCATAGAAGATTTCGGATTTTCTATTTCCGCGCTGTGTGATATGGTAGGTAGCACCAGGATACCAATTTCTCGGTTTTCTGGGCAATGAAAACACCTTCCTTTCAAATATTTACAATATACTATTCTCCATTTATTAAAGAAATCCTTCTTACAAAGAGAAGAAAAAACAAAGGCCGGTATCAAAACACTAACACTTTAACACATTACCGCATTACCGCAAAGCGGGCCAGACCCTCAACGCTTTAACGCGTTAACGCAAAGCGGGCCAGACCCCTGAACTGAAAGGAATTGATTGATGTGATAGAGCTTTTGTTTTTGATGCTTGAGCGGGTTGGTATTTTGATTATAATGGCGTTTTTGCTTTCGAGGATGAAATCTTTTCGCCAAATCGTTCATAATGAACACAGGTTTAAAGAAAAAATGATCTTGATCGCCATTTTCGGGACGTTCGGCGTGATCAGCAACTATACGGGAGTTGAGATTGAGGAAGGATTGATTTCTTCCCGATCGTGGCAGACGGATGTCCATTTCGACGGCGCTCTGGCCAACACAAGAATCATGGGAGTAGCCATCGGTGGATTGCTCGGCGGACCTCTTGTCGGCTTGGGCGTTGGACTTATTGCCGGTCTTCATCGTCTGACACTTGGGGGCTTTACAGCTGCTGCATGTTCAATTTCAACAATTTTTGCCGGAATTGCGACCGGCCTGATTGGCAGGCGCTTCAACACTCAAAAAGAAAAATCACCATTGTGGGCCATGTCGATTGGAGTTTTGATGGAATGCATTCAAATGGGGATCATTCTTCTCATTGCAAGGCCTTTTGAATCTGCATTCGACCTTGTTGAAGTCATTGCTTTTCCTATGATTACCATCAATGGTTTTGGGACGCTTGTCTTCATATTAATCATCCAAACGATACTTTCAGAAGAGGAAAAAACCCGTGCATTGCACACTCATAAAGCGTTGAATATCGCTGAGCAAACCCTTCCTTTTTTTCGCCAAGGGCTGAATGTTAAGTCTTGCCGGGAAGCAGCAGAAATTATTTTAAAATATACGAACGCTGATGCCATAGCGATAACGAACGAACATCTTGTTCGAGCCCATGTAGGCATTGCATCAGACCATCATAAACCAATGGAAAGCCTGAGAACCCAATTAACAAAAAAAGTATTGGAGCAGGGCAAGATCATAAAAGCGAAATCGCGTGATGAAATCCAGTGCGTGAAAAATGATTGTCCTTTGCAGGCAGCCTTAGTTATGCCGCTTAAAGCTCACAACCAAACGGTAGGAACGCTAAAACTTTATTATTCTCATCCAGACAAGCTCGATCAGGCAGAGCAGGAGCTTGCGGAAGGGTTGAGCAGACTCTTTTCGACTCAATTGGAGCTTGCGGAAGCCGAACTGCAGCGCAAGCTGTTAAAAGATGCGGAAATTAAAGCTCTGCAGGCCCAGGTCCATCCGCATTTCTTGTTTAATGCAATTAATACAATCTCAAGCCTTATTCGAACAGACGCAGATAAAGCAAGAAAGCTTTTAATTCAATTGAGTGTGTTTTTTAGAAGCAATCTTCAAGGAGCCAGACAAATGCTTATCCCACTTGAGAAGGAGATTGAACATGTAGAAGCATATTTGTCGTTGGAACAAGCCCGTTTTCCGGACAAGTACACAGTCAGGATCGAAATTGATCCCCCCCTAAAAAAAGTATACATTCCGCCATTTACTCTCCAGCCTTTAGTTGAAAATGCCATCTGCCACGCTTTTGCAAAAAGCAAGAAAGGCGAAGTCACCATAAAGGGCTGGTCTGAAAACGGAAAAATGATTTTGACAACGGAAGATAATGGAAAGGGAGTTTCACCGGAATTGTTAAGTTCACTTGGGAATACAACGATAAAATCTTCTAAAGGAACGGGAACTGCATTATGGAACATAAAAAAGCGGATTGAAGAAATTTTTGGACAGGAAGGGGCTTTTATTATAGAAAGCGAGCCTGAAGCGGGCACAAAGGTAACAATTACCCTTCCACTTGTACAAACTAAGGAGAGTGAGGAATATGCTAAAGGTTTTTATCGTCGATGATGAACCTCTCGCTAGGGATGAACTCGCATATTTGCTGCGGAGGACCAAAGAAGTAGAAATAGTTGGAGAGGCAGACAATGTCGCATCTGCTTTGGAACAAATCAAATTGATTGAGTCAGATGCTATTTTTCTGGATATACAGCTCACTGACGAAAGCGGTTTGGACATTGCCCAAAAGCTGATTGAACTGGACCAACGGCCTGAAGTTGTTTTTGCAACCGCTTATGACGATCATGCTCTAAAAGCTTTCGAGTTAAATGCGGTTGATTATATATTAAAGCCTTTTGATGAAATACGGGTTCAACAAACAATCGAAAAATTGAACAAGCTATTTAAAAAACGGGAAGAAAAGCAGGAGGTTCTGCAAAAATCGTTTAATAAGGACCGGACGGAAAAGCTGGCTATAAACGTTGAAAATAAAATCGTTTTGATTAGCATTAAAGATATTTTATATATCTGCACGATTGAAGGAAAGACAGTGATTAAAGCAGATAAAAAAAAATATCAGGTTGCCGAGCCACTCGTTACCTTTGAGCGGAAGCTTCAAAACACCCCGATTATCCGTGTTCACAGGGCCTACCTTGTTAACCTAAATGCCATTACGGAAATTGAGCCGTGGTTTCATTCCACATATAATTTAATCATGCAAGATGGTGAAAAAGTTCCAGTCAGCAGGACATATACAAAAGAGCTTAAGGAGCTTCTTGGATTTTAATAAAGTGCGGCTAAAAAATATTCACTATTCACAACAAATTTATGAAAAAAGAGAGTATTGCCTCTAAGCAAAAACTCATTTTTGCATTTCAATATTACAATCTTGCTTTTCAGCCTTCCATTTTAGCATTTTGACATGAAAATAGTTTATGAAGGTTTTCATCAGGTATGATGAACTTAAAGAAAAAATGGAGGTTAAAGAAAAAATGAATGCGGTTACAATCGTTATCGGTTCTATTTGTATTTTAATGATCGCTTACCGTTTATACGGAACATTTATGGCGATGAAAGTCTTGAAGCTTGATGACTCAAAAGCCACTCCGGCACATGAGTTAAACGATGGCAAGGATTATGTTCCAACAAATAAATGGGTTACGTTTGGGCATCACTTTGCAGCAATTGCTGCAGCAGGTCCGCTTGTTGGGCCGATTTTGGCAGCGCAATTTGGATATTTGCCTGGACTCATCTGGCTTTTAATCGGTGCGGTAATTGGGGGGGCCGTTCATGATGCGGTCGTAATATTTGCATCAATGCGGAAAAAAGGAAAATCACTTTCTGAGGTCGCAAAAGAAGAACTGGGGCCTGTGGCCGGTTTTTGTACAGGTCTTGCCATGTTGTTCATCATCACGATTACTATGGCCGGTCTTTCTATGGTGGTGCTCCACGCTCTTGAAAATAACCCTTGGGGGACTTTCGCCGTTGGAATTACGATTCCGATCGCAATGGGAGTAGGAATATTTTATAAAAAGACAGGCAATTTAAAACTTGCTTCAACTATCGGATTTATACTTCTAATGATTGGGGTCTTGATGGGTCCTTCCATTCAAGAAACGGCTCTTGGGAAAATGCTGACTTTTGACTCAAAAACACTAGCACTTATTCTTCCTGCTTATGCATTTTTTGCGGCAGCTCTGCCGGTGTGGTTATTGCTTGCTCCGCGTGATTATTTAAGCAGTTTTATGAAAATTGGTGTATTTATAGCATTAATTGTCGGTGTATTTATTATTAATCCATCGATTGAAATGCCGGCTGTTACTCAGTTTATAAACGGCGGCGGTCCTATTTTGGCCGGTCCTGTCTGGCCGTTTATTTCGATAACAATTGCGTGTGGTGCGATTTCCGGTTTCCATGCTTTTATAGGTTCCGGGACGACACCGAAAATGCTTGACCGCTGGAGCGACATTAAAGTTGTTGGGTTTGGCGCAATGCTTGTTGAAAGTTTAGTTGGGATTATGGCATTAGTCGCTGCAACGGCGCTTCAGCCTGCTGATTACTTTGCAATTAACTCAGCTCCGGAAGTATTTAAGACACTTGGAATGAATGTTGCTCATTTGCCGGAATTAAGCAAGGAAATTGGTTTGGATCTTGAAGGCAGAACTGGCGGTGCTGTTACACTGGCCGTTGGGATGACGTATATTTTTACAAAAATACCATGGTTCAGCCATCTTGCTTCTTATTTCTTCCAGTTTGTCATTATGTTTGAAGCGGTTTTCATTTTAACAGCAATTGATGCCGGAACACGTGTTGCCCGTTATCTAATTCAGGATTTCTTCGGTGAGCTGTATAAGCCGTTGAAAAAAGTTGACTCGATTCCTGGTTCCATTTTTGCCAGCGCATTGGCATGCTTTATGTGGGGATACCTCCTGTATTCAGGAGATATTGGTTCCGTTTGGGCCTTGTTCGGGGTTTCAAACCAGCTGATGGCATCAATCGGTTTGATTGTTGGAGCTACTGTTATTTTAAAAATTGCAGATAAACGAAGATATATGCTTACATGCCTCGTTCCGTTAGCTTATTTATTCTTTACTGTAAACTATGCAGGGTATTGGATGATAACGAACGTCTACTTGAATCCGGCTGCAGCTGGATACAGTGTGTTAAACGGAATATTATCCATCATCATGCTGGTTCTTGGAGTCATCATCATGGTAACTGCCATCAAAAAATGGATTGAAATCTGGAATTCGCCGCAAGCTCGATTGGAAGCAAAAGCCGCGTAATTTAATTGAAAAATGAATCTTAGGCAGCAGGTGCTTTATTGCACCTGTTTTTTTATATGTAAATAATTAATATATATTAGTAATAACATATTATTTTTGAAAATATTAACTATAATTTGAACTTTGTAAAAAGTTATTGATTTTTTACAAAAAAATTATTAATATTTCGATATAGGTTTTTGCGAAAATTATCGAACTGTGTTTTCAGAAAATTATGACACATACTCGGAGGTCTTTTATGAGTTTATTTAGAAAAAAATCGATTGATGCTCTTTTAAGAGAAACTGACCAAAAGGAAGTTTCTTTGAAAAAAGATTTAGGTGCTTTTGATCTGACAATGCTTGGGATCGGCGCCATCATTGGAACAGGTATTTTCGTTCTGACCGGGGTTGCAGCTGCTGAACATGCAGGACCCGCACTAGTCCTTTCTTTTATATTATCAGGATTAGCATGCGTATTTGCTGCTCTTTGTTACGCTGAATTTGCTTCAACGGTTCCGGTCTCGGGAAGTGCATATACGTACAGTTATGCAACATTTGGTGAATTAATTGCCTGGGTATTGGGATGGGATCTTATTTTAGAATATGGTCTTGCTTCGTCAGCCGTCGCCAGCGGGTGGTCAGGATACTTTCAGGGGCTTCTTGCAGGATTTGGTTTAGAGCTTCCAAAAGCTTTGACGAGTGCTTATGACCCGGCGAAAGGAACTTTTATTGATGTTCCCGCTATTTTGATTGTCTTTTTTATCACATTTCTTTTAACACAGGGTGTCAAAAAGTCAGCACGCTTTAATGCGATTATGGTTATAATCAAGGTCGCTGTAGTCTTATTGTTTATCGGTGTCGGTGTTTGGTATGTAAAACCGGAAAACTGGGTGCCTTTCATGCCGTTCGGCTTTTCAGGAGTCACTGCAGGCGCTGCAACTGTATTCTTTGCATACATTGGCTTTGATGCGGTATCAACGGCAGCGGAAGAAGTACGAAACCCACAGAGGAATATGCCAATTGGAATTATCGCTTCTTTAGCAATCTGTACGTCACTTTATATTATTGTTTCCTTAATTTTGACGGGTACCGTTCCTTATGAACAGCTCGGTGTAAAAAACCCGGTTGCATTTGCACTTAATTATATTAACCAGGATTGGGTTGCCGGTTTTATTTCTGTAGGTGCTATTACAGGGATCACTACAGTGCTGCTTGTGATGATGTATGGACAAACCCGCCTGTTTTATGCAATCAGCCGTGATGGTTTACTTCCAAAAGTTTTATCACGTGTTGATAAAAAGAAACAAACACCTGTTATTAATTCCTGGATTACGTGCATTGTTGTATCGTTTTTTGCAGGTGTTATCCCATTAAGCAAACTTGCTGAATTAACAAATATTGGAACATTATTCGCGTTTATGACTGTGTCAGTCGGCATTTTGTATCTTCGCAAAGCGAATATCTCTTCAGGTAAAGGATTCAAAGTGCCATTTGTTCCGTGGATTCCTATTCTGGCATTTTTATTCTGCGGATATCTAACCCTACAATTGCCGTCTACGACATGGATTAGTTTTATTTCATGGGTTGTAATTGGTCTAGTAATTTATTTCGTATATGGAAGAAAACACAGCACATTAAACAAAACAGCCGTCCTAGAAAGAAAAGTCGGCTAAACCAAAAAAGCTTGCAGAACCATTTCTGCAAGCTTTTACTATAAAGGGGGTCAGGCCCTCAATGCAGTACCGCGTTAAAGCATCGCGGGCCAGACCCTCACCACTGTACCGCGTTAAAGCAGCAGGGGTCAGGCCCTCATTCGTTTAATGCGTTAATTGATTAAGGATTGCAGTGGGGCAGGGATTCTGCCGCCGCGTTGAATGAGTTTTTCTGAATGAAATGGATTTACACCTATTACCGGGGCACGGCCGAGAAGGCCGCCAAATTCGACGATATCTCCTTCACGTTTACCTGGAACAGGGATGACTCTAACAGCTGTTGTCTTTTTGTTGATCATTCCGATCGCCATTTCATCAGCGATAATTGCGGATAGGGTGGAAGGAGTTACATCTCCTGTCAATGCTATCATGTCAAGGCCGACAGAGCATACGCAAGTCATCGCTTCAAGTTTTGACAAAGATAGCGCGTCGTCAAGGATTCCCCGGATCATTCCATTATCTTCACTGACTGGGATAAATGCGCCGCTTAACCCGCCAACGTAGGAGCTTGCCATCGCGCCGCCTTTTTTCACCGCATCGTTCATGAGTGCCAAAGCTGCAATGGTTCCATGTGTTCCAACTCGTTCAAGGCCAATCTCTTCTAAAATTTCTGCGACACTGTCATTCATCGCATTTGTCGGTGCAAGGGATAAGTCCATAATGCCAAAAGGAACTCCCAAGCGTTCAGCGACGACCCGCCCGATTAACTCTCCTGCTCTCGTAATTTTGAAGGCTGTTTTCTTAATAATTTCAGATACTTGGCCAAGATCTGCTTCAGGATGGCGTTTCAATGCATTTAATACAACACCCGGTCCGCTGACCCCTACATTTATTACGGCTTCTCCTTCACCGGCGCCATGGAATGCTCCGGCCATAAACGGATTATCCTCAACAGGATTGCAAAAAACTACGAGTTTTGCACAGGCGATCCCGTTCCGATCGCTTGTTTTTTCTGCGGCTTCCTTAATAATTAATCCAAGCTGGCGCACTGCATCCATATTGATGCCGGTTCTGGTGGTTGCGACGGATACGGAAGCACAAACACGTTCTGTTACACTCAATGCCTCCGGAAGGGCAGCGAGCAGTGTTTGATCTCCTTTCGAAAAACCTTTATGTACGAGCGCTGAAAATCCACCGATGAAATCAACTCCAAGGTTGCGAGCAGCAAGGTCAAGCGTTTTTGCAAGCTCAACGGCCTGTTCAACTGAAGCATTTCCAAGAATTTCTGCGATTGGAGTAATAGAAATTCGCTTATTAATAATCGGAATGCCAAATTCTTTTTCCACTTCCTCGGCAGTAGATTTCAAATTCTGGGCAAAACTCATGACTTTCTTATAGACAAGTTGATTCATTTTTTCGAAATTAGAATCCGTACAGTCACGAAGGCTGATTCCCATTGTAACGGTCCGAATATCGAGGTTTTCCATTTGAACCATTCGGATCGTTTGGAGCATTTCATCTATTGCAATCGTCATTAGAATCTCTCCTTAAAAGTTATATCCGATGCATTGCCTGAAAAATTTCTTCAAGTTGAATATTTATTTTTAAACCCATTTCATCTCCCAGATCATTGAATTGCGTGCGCAATGTATCTAAATTTTCGATTCCGGAAACATCAACTATCATCATCATCGTAAAAAATTCCTGAAGGATCGTCTGACTGATGTCGAGAATATTAATTCTATTCTCGGCGAGAATCGTTGTCACTTTTGCAATAATACCAACCTGGTCTTTCCCGATAACACTTACAACAGCACGTCTTTTTTCCATAAACTCCACCTCTTCACTTTTTTTAATAACAAAAAAGATTGGATGATTCATCCAATCTCAACAAATAAGAAGAGTGCAGTTTTCCACTCTTCTGTCCTTTTGCCTGAGATTGTGAATCCTTCGGCGCCGCAATCGTGCGGTCTCTCCAGAAGCTGCTCCAGTTATAGTTTTACCCACAACCTTCATCGCCTGTTTCATTAATTTAATAATAATAAAAATAGTATCAGTATAATGCAGGTTAGGTCAATAAAAATTTTACCGCAATAATATAATGCGGGCCAGACCGCCAGACCCCTCTTCCTGGATCCCTTTCCTCTGGCCTTTTCCTTCTTGCATTTTTGAGGGTGGACGAGTAGACTTAGAATTAATTGAATAGTTTACCGGGAGCCTGCGGAAGCAGGCTGAGAGTGCGGCTATTCCGCCGCAGACCGTTTGAACCTGTTGGATAATGCCAGCGTAGGGAAAAGTGCTGAGGATATTTTCGGCTGTTATTTCACATCATTCTCTCAGTCTATTTAGTGACACTTTGCTTACGCGGAGTGTCTTTTTCGCTATTAGAGGCAACCTTCCATTTGCAAAACGTATTGGAAAAAGAGAATAAGAAATTCAAAGATCAAAATGACTTGTCCATATTATTCGCTGGCGGCTCATCAGGTGATTTTTTACCAACTTTCTAGAAAGGGATGCATGATCAAAATGAATACTGAAAACATTGCTGCTATACTTGAGAAAGTGAGAAAAGCGAATCCGCTCGTACATAATATTACGAATATCGTCGTTGCTAACTTTACTGCGAACGGCTTGTTGGCTTTAGGAGCTTCCCCGTTCATGGCAGACGCAAAAGAAGAAGTTTCGGATATTGCGAACTTAGCAGGAGCACTTGTTTTAAATATTGGCACGCTGAATCCTGAGACCGTCGAGGTAATCATGATTGCCGGAAAGGCTGCAAATGAAAAAGGCGTTCCGGTCATCTTGGATCCTGTCGGAGCGGGAGCTTCCCCTTACAGGACAGCTGCAGCGAAGCAGATTGTCAATGAACTTAAAATTTCCGTCATCAGGGGAAACGCTGCAGAAGTCGCAAATGTGATCGGTGAAAACTGGGCGATTAAAGGCGTTGATGCCGGGGAAGGCAAGGGGGATATTATAGAACTGGCCAAAAAAGCTGCCCAGCAATTGAGAACAACCATTGCTGTTACAGGAAAGGAGGATGTTGCTTCCGACGGCGAAACGACATACCTCATACGTAACGGTCATCAAATCTTAACAAAGGTTACTGGTACAGGGTGTCTGCTGACTTCGATTATCGGCGCCTTTTCTGCCGTAGAAAAAAACTTTTTAGATGCTTCTGCCGCTGCATTAGCTTGCTATGGAGTGGCAGCGGAAATCGCGGCGGATAAAACATCTGACAAAGGACCGGGCAGTTTTCAAATTGAATTTTTAGACCAGTTAGCCAAATTTTCATCTGATGATATAAGAAACTTAGCTTCAGTTGAACGAGTGTAAAGGAGGCCAGAATCTATGAAAAAAGTACACAAAGCATTAACGATTGCCGGTTCGGACAGCGGCGGCGGCGCCGGGATCCAAGCCGATTTAAAGACTTTTCAGGAACTAGAGGTTTTTGGCATGTCTGCGTTAACAGCCGTTACGGCTCAGAACACTTTAGGTGTTCAAGGTGTATACCCTCTTTCTGTCCAGGCCGTCGAACAGCAGATTGAATCGATCGGTACAGATCTTGGCGCTGATGCGGTGAAAACGGGCATGCTGTTCAACAGTGAAATCATTGAGGCGGTTTCCGGCAAAATTAAAAAATTTGGCTGGAAAAATGTTATTGTCGACCCGGTTATGATTGCAAAAGGAGGAGCGCCGTTATTACAAAATGAAGCTATCAGCGCTTTAAAAAATCGCCTGCTCCCGCTTGCGGAGGTTGTTACCCCAAATATTCCGGAAGCAGAAGCAATAACAGGAATTAAAATTGAAACCATTGAAGATCGTTTTGAGGCTGCGAAGTATATCTTTGAACTGGGAGCCAGAAATGTTGTCATTAAAGGCGGACACGAAATCGCCAGTGAAGCGGTTGATGTGTTATATGACGGTCGGGAGTTTTACTATTTTAAAAGCAAAAAAATTGAAACTAAGAACACACATGGAACCGGCTGTACGTTTGCTGCTGCAATTGCTGCTGAACTGGCAAAGGGAAATACGGTACAAAATGCAGTCCAAACAGCAAAAGATTTTATCGCAGCCGCAATTGAAAATCAACTGGGAATCGGACTAGGACACGGGCCGACAAACCACTGGGCTTACCGGCAAAAACTAGTATCTGAAAAAAGGTGATATCATGGCTGGAATTTCAAAAGAAAATATGCGGGAGCTGTTAAAAGTTTATTTTATAATGGGGAGCAACAATTGTCTCAAAGACCCTCTTGAAGTTGTATCGGAAGCACTTCAGGGAGGAGCAACCTTGTTTCAGTTACGCGAAAAAGGAAACGGTGCTTTGACCGGAGAGCTGAAAAAGGGTTTTGCCAAGAAAGTTCAAAGCATTTGCAAAAAATTCGGCGTACCTTTTATTGTCAACGATGATGTCGACCTGGCAATGGAGCTGGGTGCAGATGGGGTCCATATTGGCCAGGACGATGAATACGCCGAAACTGTCCGAAAGAAAATAGGCAATAAGATTCTTGGCGTCTCTGCCCACAATCTCGAAGAAGTCCAGTCTGCAATTCAAGCAGGCGCTGATTATGTAGGTATCGGCCCTATCTTCCCGACAAAAACAAAAAAAGATGCTAAAGAAGTACAGGGCACCGCACTGCTCCGTTTACTTCGAGAGAAGCGAATCGACATCCCGGCAGTCGGGATTGGCGGGATCAACGCACATAACGCCGCACAAGTTGTGGAAGCCGGGGCAGATGGCGTCTCTGTCATTTCCGCGATCAGCATGGCCGATTCTCCTCTTGAAAGCACAAAGCAAATAAAATATGCAGTAGTTACTTTAGCAGGATTACAAAAATAAATACTTATGTTCGAGGTAAGAGTGCTTTTTATGAGGCACTCTTTTTTCAACTCTCCTTTCGATATTCAAAAAGATGTGGAATAATACTCTCTATAAAATATAAATAAGGAGATCCAACATGTCAGAAGAAAAGTCAATCATTGCAACATTACAACCGTTTATACAGGAAGGATGGAATAAATCAGGCTTTAAAAAGCCAACGACAATCCAAAAGCAGTCAATTCCTCTTATTTTACAAGGGAAAGATGTGGTCGCAGAATCACCGACTGGAACAGGAAAAACGCTAAGTTACTTGCTGCCCTTGCTCCATAAGATCGATCCGGGTAAAAAAAGCGTACAAGCTTTGATTTTGGCACCCTCACAGGAACTTGTGATGCAAATTTTCGGCGAGTTCCAAAAATGGTCTGAAGGTAGCGGAATAAGAGGCGCTTCGTTTATTGGGGGAGCCAACATGAAGCGCCAGCTTGAAAAATTAAAGAAAAATCCACATGTTGTTATTGGTACGCCGGGTCGTACATTTGAACTAATCAAACAGAAAAAGCTGAAAATGCATGAAGTAAAAATGGTCGTCCTTGATGAAGGCGACCAGCTCCTCATTCCTGAACATGCCGATATCGTTAAAAATATTATAAAAACAACGTTGAGTGACCGGCAAATCGCACTCTTTTCAGCAACACTTACATCCAGAACAGAAGAAGGGGCTAAGAGTCTTGCGAACGAACCGGAAGTCATCCGCGTTAAAAAGGATGAAGCAATCAGCTCCTCGAATGTTGACCATATTTATTTTGTTTCAGAGCAGCGGGATAAGATCAAACTACTGGAAAAAGCAGCCCGGCTAAAAGGGATAAGAGCACTTGTTTTTGTGAAAGATATCGGAAACTTACAAGTGCTGGCAGAAAAACTTCACTACAAAAAATTGCAGGTAGAGGTGCTCCACAGTGAGCTGAAAAAAATCGAACGCCAAAAAGCATTAAAAAACTTCCGATCAGCAGAAAACAACTTATTGCTGGCAACGGATGTCGCTGCTAGAGGCCTTGATATTAAAGGAATTACGCATGTGATTCATTTCGACTTTCCGAAAGACGTGAATCAGTACGTTCACCGTTCCGGCAGAACCGGAAGATTAGGCGAAAGCGGCACTGTCATTTCGTTTGTGACAGACAGAGAAGAGCGGGAATTGAAGAAATTCGCCAAAGAGTTGAAAATACCGGTTCATAAAAAAGTTTTTTATAAAGGCGAAATAACTGACGAACGTTCGAAAACTGAAAAGGAAAGTTAGGCATCCAGGTGCTTGGCTTTTTTTGGTGAAATGAACGAATTGCTGTAAAATCGAAAAAATATCCAATTTATCTCAGTTAAAATAAAATATTCGCAATAATATCCGAAAAATTGCAATTAAATTGAAAGAATCGAGGCTGTCTCAAAAGCCTAAGGGTCAGACCCCATAACACAATAAATAGGACATAATGTTGGATAAATGTGCTATATATTGATAATGCACATGGGGTCAGACCCTTATGAGACAGCCTCGTCTGTAATTACAGCGAACCAATAATATTGCTATGGAAGGGAACGAAAGCAAGAAGAGCACCTAATTTGGAACAGCTTGCCGGGAATATTAAATATTCGAAAAACCAATACTATATTTGAAAAATAAAAAAGGAGTCGAGCTAGAATGGGGCGTACAAAACCGGCAAATGCTAACGCACAAAGAAATAACAATAAGAAAAAGGGAAACAATACGAGCGAAGAGCTGGTTGAATTTACTTCGCCAAAAAACAGGAAGAATCAAGATAATCCTAAAGACTAATTGGAGTGAACCGAAAGAGGATTCGTTCAAACGGACCTCTTTTTACTTAAGATCCAGTTGACGGACCAACCCGTTTTTTGTTATACTCCACCTAATATTATGAATTTAGAAATTATACTCTTATCCGGAGAGGCGGAGGGACAGGCCCTGTGAAGCCCGGCAACCTGCATGGTTCATTGCAAAGGTGCCAAATCCTGCAGACAGAAGTTCTGGAAGATAAGAGGAGGATATGAACTTTACGCCTCTTCTTTGTGAAGAGGTTTTTTATTATCATATTCTAAACACCCGAAAGACCATCACCTGTATTGGGAAGGTAACGGTCGTTTGGATCTGATTTTTTTATGAGTGGCGATAAAGTTTCAGTTAATTGAAGAAGGTGGATATGTTGGCGGATAGGTTTGAAACGAAATTATTGCATAGTGTAAAAAAACAAAAACTCCCTATCAAAAGTAAAGTTACCCCGATTTATCAAACTTCCGCGTTCACGTTTGAAGATCTTGATGATCTTGAACGATTTTACAGGGGAGAGGGCAACTATTTGTATACCCGTTCCGGCAATCCGAATACAGATGAACTCGGTGAAGCAGTGGCAGCTATCGAGGGTGCTCCTGCAGGAGTTGCGACATCTTCCGGGATTTCAGCGATTCTTGCCGGGGTGCTAGCTGCTTGTAAAAGCGGTGATCACATTGTTGCAGCAGATGACCTGTATGGAGGAAGCTTTCATTTATTAAAAAATGAACTGAACCAACTTGGAATTGAGACCACTTTTGTACCCTTTTCAGACCTTCAACAGGTTGAACAGGCGATTCAGTCTAATACAAAGCTCCTTTACACAGAGTCAATAACTAATCCGCTGTTGAGAGTTGAAAATCTTGAAGCTGTTGTGGACCTTGCCAAAAGGTACAGCCTTGTTACGATTGTAGATAACACATTTGCAACTCCTTATCATTGCAATCCGTATATACTGGGAGCAGATTTAGTTATTCATAGTGCGACAAAATATATTGGCGGGCACAGTGATATTACGGCCGGTGTTGTTGTCGGCAAAGAAGGGCTGGTTGCCAAAGCGAGGAAAAAAGTGGTAAATCTCGGTGCAAATGTCAGTCCGTTTGAAGCGTGGCTTACATGCCGTGGATTGAAAACTCTCGCTTTAAGAATGAAAAGCCAGACTCAGAATGCAAGGAAGCTTGCCGAAGCTCTAATGACAAATGAAAATGTGGAAAAAGTATACTATCCTTTTGACCATTCAGAAGAAGGCTTTGGGGCGATCGTTACAATCGAGCTATCGAAAAAAGTGGATGTAAATAAGTTTTTCCGTGCACTTTCTTGGGTGAAAATTATCCCTACGCTTGCCGGAGTGGAAACGACTGTTTCACACCCGATGTCAACTTCCCACCGTGCACTGCCTCCTAAAGCAAGAGAAGCATTAGGAATTACGAAAGAGGTTGTCCGCATATCAGTCGGAATTGAGCATTCGGAAGACATCATTCAAGTATTTGAAAGAGCGATTGAAAATTCTGTTTAATGAAAATTATGTTTGACTAGATTTATAAACTAAATTATAATCCTTTATAAAGTTAACGAATTAATATTTTAATTGATTATAATTAGAATACCAGTATCTCTTATCAAGAGTGACGGAGGGATCAGGCCCGATGAAGTCCGGCAACCTTCAAGCAATGCTTGAAAAGGTGCCAATTCCTGCAGACAATTCATTGTCTGAAAGATAAGAGGAGGAGCCCCCTCTTCTTATGAAGAGGGGGTTTTTTCGTAAAGAGATTTCGGAAAAGTAAAAATACATAAACAATATATAAGTATTAAACCGACTAAACCAATAAAATTAATTATCTTTAGGAGGAAAAACAATGGCAAAACATTTTGATACGTACGATGTAGAGACGATTCTTTTGCATGGAGGGCAAGCGCCGGATCCAACAACCGGTTCAAGAGCTGTTCCGATTTATCAAACAACCTCATATGTATTGTATTTCATAATACCGAACATGCCCAGAGCTTATTTTCGCTCGATGAACCTGGAAACATTTATTCAAGAATAGGAAATCCAACAGTCGATGTCCTCGAAAAGCGAATTGCCCTGCTTGAAGACGGAGTAGCAGCAGTTGCCACTTCATCAGGAATGGCTGCAATTGCTTTATCCATAATGAATATTGCTCAGGCAGGTGATGAAATTGTTGCAGCATCCAATCTTTATGGCGGTACATACAATTTATTCGCTGTTACACTTCCGAAATACGGAATTAATGTTCATTTTGTCGATCCAAAAGATCCGGAAAATTTCCGCAAAGCGATTACACCAAAAACGAAAGCTCTTTATGGAGAGATTATCGGAAATCCGAGCCTTCATGTTTTAGATATTGAAGCGGTGGCAGAGATTGCGCATGAAAATGGAATTCCATTGATAATAGACAATACGTTTGCCTCCCCATACCTTTGCAAACCGATTCAATGGGGAGCGGATATTGTCGTTCACTCGGCAACTAAATGGATTGGCGGACACGGCACAGCGATTGGCGGCCTTGTTATTGATGGGGGGCGCTTCAACTGGAATAATGGAAAATTTCCTGGATTCACAGAACCTGATCCAAGCTACAACGGCATCAGATATGCAAATGATTTTGGAACGTTAGCCTTTAGTACAAAGCTGAGAGTTCAGCTTTTAAGGGACTTTGGTTCTTGCTTAAGCCCGCAAAACGCATTCCTGTTGCTGCAAGGGCTTGAAACACTTCATCTTCGGATGGAAAAACATACAGAAAATGCGTTAAAGATTGCTCAATTTTTGAAATCTCATCCGGCAGTAGAGTGGGTATCATACCCTGGCCTGGAAGAGCACCCTGCTCACGAACTTGCGAAAAAATACTTGAGAAACGGCTTTGGTTCAATCGTGAATTTCGGAATTAAAGGCGGCCGGGAAGCGGGTAAAAAAGTAATCGACCATATAGCTTTATGGTCCCACGTTGCTAATGTCGGGGACGCGAAGTCACTCATTATACATCCTGCATCAACGACACATCAGCAGTTGAGCGCTGAAGATCTTAAGAAAACTGGTGTCAGTGAAGAATTGATCCGTTTGTCTGTAGGGCTTGAATCGGTTCGGGATCTGATAAATGATTTAGATCAGGCTTTTTATCAGGCGACCGGAATTTCTTCAAAGGGTGCTGAAAAAGGAAATACGGCAGTAAATGACGAGGGGGTTATCCGCTGGGCTCTCCAATCGCCATTTGTCCGGGAAGTTGTTGATGGGAAAGAATTGCAGCGCCCAAAAACGCTGGCAATTGTCGGTTTAAGCAGCAACCCGGGGCGTCCGAGCAATCGTTTGGCAAGGAAAATGAAGCGGCTTGGATATAAAATTGTTCCGGTAAATCCGAGAGAAACAGAAGTACTTGGAGAACAGGCATATCCTGATTTAAAATCAGTTCCATTTAAGATTGACATTGTGCAAATCTTCCGCAGCCCGGAGGCAGCAATTGAGATTGCAAAAGAAGCGGCAGAAGTTCAGCCAAAAGTTTTCTGGCTTCAGGAAGGCGTTATTTCTCCAAAAGCAGTGGAAATTGCTAAAGAAGCAGGACTCGAAGTTGTTCATAATCGCTGTACGTATAAAGAAGCGCAGCGCCTCCGCGGAACAATTGTCACTTATGCATGCGAGATTTAAAGATTAAGAGAGAAGAAAGGAGATTAGTGAGATGAAGAAATGGTTTGGAATATTGGCAGGGTTGCTGCTATTGTTCGGAGTTTCCGGCTGCTCGAATAGCACGGGTGCAAAAGGAGATAAGCCTGAAAAAATTGTACTTGATTATGCTTACTATTCCCCAACGAGCCTTATTTTGAAAGAGTTTGGCTGGGCTGAAGAAGCTTTTGAAAAAGAAGGTATTAAAGTGGAATATGTTCTCAGCCAAGGCAGCAACAAGGCGCTTGAGTTTTTAAACAGCAAAAGCGTGGATTTCGGATCAACAGCAGGAGCAGCAGCCTTAATGGCAAAAGCAAAAGGCGCACCAATTGAATCGGTTTATATTTTTTCCAAGCCTGAATGGACGGCCCTTGTAACGAACAAGGATTCTTCAATTCAGTCAGTTAGTGATTTGAAGGGAAAGAAAGTAGCTGCAACTGTTGGTACAGACCCTTACATTTTTCTTTTAAGAACATTGGATGAGGCGGGACTTTCTGCTTCAGATGTACAAATCGTAAATCTCCAGCACAGTGACGGCGCAAGTGCATTGACGACAAAACAGGTGGATGCTTGGGCAGGGCTTGACCCTCATATGGCAAAATTGGAACTTGAAGCTGATACAAAGCTCTTTTATAGAAACGCAGATTTTAACACATACGGAACTTTAAATGTTCGCAGCGAATTTGCCAAAAAATACCCTAACTACGTCAAGAAAGTCATTGAAGTTTATGAGAAAGCCAGAAAGTGGGCATTAGAAAACCCTGATAAAACGGCAGAAATTCTGTCAAAAGAAGCGAAAATTAACCTTGATGTGGCGAAAAAACAGCTTGAGCGGACTGATTTTTCTAACCCCGTGCCTGGAGAGGAACAAAAGCAGGCGCTAAAATCGGCCGGAAAAGTATTGCAAAAGGATGACATTTTTAAAGGAGACGTAAAAATTGATTCGCTTGTCGACGAACTCATTAATCCGAAGTTTGCCGAAGAAGTAATTAAATAAAGCAATACAAGATGACGTTTTAAAAACAGCTTCTTTCAGAAAGGGGGACCATTCAAATGAATAGCAAGTACACAACCGTTACGACACATATTCCTGTAAAAGAGAAAAAAAATTTATCGATTCAGCCAAAAATAAAAGCGGCCGTTTATGGGACAATTGTCCCGCTAGGATTGGTAATTGTTTGGGAGTATTTAAGCAGAATCGGGGTTTTCCCGCAGCATTTACTTCCTGCTCCAACTGCTATCCTTGATACAATTGGAGGAATGTTTCAGGATGGAACTTTATGGAGCCACCTAGGAATCACATTATATCGACTGATATTTGGATTTCTAATAGGAGTCACTGCCGCGGTATTACTTGGGGCGTCCGCAGGTTATTTTAAAACAGTAGAAAGCTTGATTGATCCGTTGATTCAGGCTTTCCGCTCTATTCCATCTTTAGCGTGGGTGCCGCTGTTTATTTTATGGATGGGAATCGGCGAGCCTTCAAAAATTGTTTTGATCGCAGTCGGAGTATTTTTCCCTGTTTATTTAAATATTGTTTCCGGTATTCAAGGTGTGGACCGGAAACTGATCGAAGTCGGCAAGGTTTATAATTTCAACTCGTGGCAATTAATCCGCAAAATCATTTTGCCTGCATCCATGCCTTCATTTTTAGTCGGAATACGCAGCGGCCTTGGACTGGGCTGGATGTTTGTTGTGGCTGCTGAGTTAATGGGAGCAAGTAAAGGGATCGGGTATTTGCTCGTGTACGGACAGAATACGTATTCGCCGGAGCTTATTATTTCTAGTATTGTTCTGTTTGCGATTTTAGGAAAACTGTCAGACTCTCTGTTAAAAAGCCTGGAAGCAAAAACCCTTCACTGGCAAGATACATTTACGAAAAAAACGTAAAGGAATGAATAATATGCTGGCTATCGAGAATGTTTCCAGAACGTTTGCAAATGGTGAAACAGGCTTAAAAAACATTAATTTAACCGTGCAAAAAGGAGAGATTATCGGAATCCTCGGAACAAGCGGCTGCGGAAAAAGCACACTTCTGCGTGTTTTGTCAGGCCTTGATGAAGGATACGCAGGCACTGTTAAAATTGACGGAGATATTGTCCGTTCTGTCCATGAAAAGATTGGTATCATCTTTCAGGAACCCAGGCTTCTTCCGTGGCTGAATGTCATTGATAATGTTGCATTCGGTCTCAAAAATAATGATCAAAAGATGGAAATAGCCAAAAAATATATCTCTTTAGTAGGTTTAGCTGGCTTCGAAAATCATTATCCGAAAGATCTTTCCGGCGGTATGGCCCAGCGGGTAGCCATTGCAAGAGCCCTTGTCACCGCTCCGGAAATATTGCTGCTTGATGAGCCATTTAGTGCATTGGACGCTTTTACAAAAATGCAGCTTCAGGATTTGCTCCTGTCAATCTGGGAGCAGTACCAATCTACGATGCTTCTTGTCACACATGATGTAGATGAGGCTCTCTATTTATGTGACCGAATTATCATTCTCCGCGGACAGCCGGGTGAAATCTGCGACATGTTAACGATTGAACAAAAACGGCCCCGCGCAAGAGGAGACGCTTATTTAGGACAATTAAAAGAAAAAATTATTAATCTTTTAGATTTATCAACGAATTCATAAAGGAGTTTTTTCCATGACTGTTTTAAATGGATACCATTTGCCCCCTGAAATAGGGGATTACAACCTAAAAGATTATAAGCAAACATACAGCCATTTTGATTGGTCAGAAGTAGAAAAACGCTTCAGCTGGAAAGAGACAGGACTTGTTAATATGGCCTATGAATGCATCGACAGGCATGTTGAGGAAGGTTATGGAGAAAAAACTGCTCTTTATTATTTGAACGGTGATGAAGAGTATAAACTTTCTTTTCGCGAAGTTAAAGAAAAAACAGACCATCTGGCAACTGTTTTGAAAAAGCACGGGGTGAAAAAAGGAGATATTGTTTTTATTTTTCTCCCTAAACACCCGGACTGCTATTTGGCAATGATCGCCGCCATTAAAATCGGAGCGATTGCAGGCCCGTTATTTGAGGCCTTTATGGAAGAAGCCGTGAAAGACAGAATTTCAGATTGTGAAGGCAAATTTTTAATAACGGACCATATTCTTGGAAAACGGGTTCCGAAACATGATCTTCCATCATTGGAAAAAATTTTTATTACAAGCGGACCGGAATATTGCAAAGAAGGCGAAATCTCCCTTGAAGCAGAACTAGAAAATACAGTTCGTGAGGAAAATATCATTGAATGGGTCGATTTAGAAGCAGGTTTAAATATCCATTATACAAGCGGATCTACCGGGAAGCCAAAGGGAATTGTACATGCGCACCGCGCGATGATTCTACAATACCAAACAGGCAAATGGGTGCTTGACCTAAAGGAAGATGATATTTATTGGTGTACAGCTCATCCCGGCTGGGTAACCGGCACCGTTTACGGAATATTTGCTCCATGGCTTAATCGTACAACTATTGTTGTGAATGGAGGAAGATTTCAGGCTCACTCATGGTATAGAACAATAGAAAAGGCTAAAGTAACGGTTTGGTACAGTGCTCCGACTGCTTTCAGAATGCTGATGGCTGAAGGAAAAGCTGTCCAGAAACAATACGATTTGAGTTCGCTTCGCCATATTTTAAGTGTAGGCGAACCGCTGAATCCTGAAGTTATTTATTGGGGTAAAGAAACTCTCCGATTGCGGATTCATGATACATGGTGGATGACAGAGACAGGTGCACAGTTAATCGTGAATTTGCCATCGGAAACGATTAAGCCGGGTTCGATGGGACGTCCGTTCCCTGGAATTGAAGCGGCGGTATTAGATGGCAATGGAGTACCGCTTCCTCCCGGTGAAGTTGGCCATCTTGCCATAAAGGCTCCATGGCCCTCAATTATGAAGGAAGTTTGGAAAAATGAACAAAAGTACCAATCCTATTTTCCGTTTCCAGGATGGTATGTTTCCGGAGATCTTGCTGTTATGGATGAAGACGGATATATATTCTTCCAAGGCCGAAGCGATGACATGATCAACTCTTCCGGAGAGCGGATCGGTCCGTTTGAGGTTGAAAGCAAGCTAATCGAACATCCGGCAATTGCCGAAGCAGCAGTGATTGGAAAGCCTGATCCTCTACGCGGGGAGATTGTAAAAGCATTTATTGTTCTCAGGAAAGGGTATCAGGCGGAAAATCAGCTGCTTGAAGAGATTATTAGATTTGTAAAGCAGAATCTCGCAGCCCATGCAGCTCCTCGTGAGATCGAAATTGTCGATTCACTCCCGAAGACAAAAATCAGCGGAAAAATATTAAGAAGAGAGCTGAAAGCACGAGAGTTGCAAAAAATGAGCCAAGGCCGAACAACATAAAAATCGGCTTCACTTTATATAAAACAAAAAAATTGGGAATATACAGAGCAGAACACTATGGAAGGGAGCTTCTTTCGCTTGTGGAAAAACACGGTGTTTCAGTAGGATTTGAAGCGACCGATAATTCAAACGTTAAGGAAGCTTTTAAACGTAAATCACATCAAAAAAGTTCATGAAATTTTAAATGGGACTTCAAATTTTATTTTAACAAAAATGTGGGTGGAAGGTCTTTCGTTTCATAAACATATGAGGTTGTCTCAAACCTCCATGGCATATCAGACACCGCGATGAATGAAAATATTTTCGACCTTTGACCTGCAATTTATAATGAAATTAGCGGGTCAAAGGTCGTTGCTTTTTTTGCTTTTTACCGGACGTTTTCGTATAAAAAGCCAAAGGGTCAGACCCCATTACACAATATATGGGACATAATATTGGATAAATGTGCTATATATTAATAAACGAACATGGGGTCAGACTCTTATGAGACAGCCTCTGATGGTTTTTTAACGAACTTGCTAATTATGATTTCTTTGTTTGCTCTTCCTCTTCAGGTAAAAGGTCCACGATAATTGAATCCTCTACGTTTAATGCTTGCCGTACAAAGTAGAAATGGACTCCGCCGACTATCCCTAAGCAAATGACAAATCCAATTGTGGTAATCCATAATATAGCTATAAAAATCCCTCCCTTTGTTAGAAAGGTATGCGCCGTTTTGAATCTTTTTTCCATGTAAATTCATAAAAAAAGGGTTATTGGCAATTGTAAAGAAATTATATAGATAGAATTAAGGAAAGGGTGACTGAAAAAAATTCTCTGATGAATATGCTTCAAGATTTCATTCACAATTTACGAAAGGAGAAATAAAAATGAGCTTTAAAACAGCTGATTTGTGTGATGATTTTTCAAATGAACTGGAAGTTTGCACTCTGGAATTTAAATCCTATGGGAAAAAGACATCCTTTTACGGTCCAATTTATACCGTAAAGGTTTTTGAAGATAATGTTCTTGTAAAGGAAGCTTTACAGGATGTACCCGCAGGGAGTGTACTGGTTGTCGATGGAGGAGGATCGAAGCGCTGTGCACTTCTTGGAGACCGTCTTGGAGAAATCGCCGAAAGCAGGGGTCTTGCCGGTGTCATTATAAATGGATGTGTTCGCGATACTGCTGAACTGAAAGACTTAAATGTTGGGATTCTGGCAATAGGCAGCAACCCATTAAAAAGCAATAAGGAGGGTAAAGGTGAAAGGAACGTTTCCGTTGCTTTCGGGGAAGTAGAATGGTCGCCTGAAAAATTTGCGTACGCAGATGAAGATGGCGTGATTGTTTCAAACAAAAAGTTATTTTAAAAAGTTTATTTGATAGGGGGTCTGGCCCGAGCGAGCCAGACCCCCTAAGTCTTAGGTCTTAGTTGAAAATAAAGCTCGGGATCGTTATAGAATGTTGTTTCCAAAGGTAAGATGAAGTCATAGAAAGGAGGAAACGAAAAATGAAAAAATTCGGATTGATTGTAGCAGGCGGGATCGCTGTGATGGTGCTGATTGCACAACTTGGCCCGATGATTGGTTTGGCTGCCAGCTTACTAATTCTGTATTTAGTTGTAAAACAATTTCTAAAAACGGAATCAACAGTAGGAAAAATCGGCTGGGGGATCGTCGGGTTTGTGGCTTTGATGGCTTCCGCATCAAATGTTCCTGCTATTCTTGGAGTCGCAGCTGCTTATGTGTTGTACATTGTCTACAAAAAATGGAACGAAGACAAAATGGTGGTAAAAGAAGAAAACGACCCATTTGCCAATTTTGAAAAGCAATGGGCGGAATTAAATCGTTATTAATGGATAAGGAGGATTCAAAATGACAAATTTAATAACACGTATTAAAAATTCAGTTATGGCAGATCTTCATGAGGTATTAGATCAAAAAGAGCAAAAAAACCCGATTGCATTGCTTAACCAGTATTTGCGCAAGTGTGAACATGAAACTGAAAAAGTTCGCAAATTGCTGGAAAGACAATATACATTAAAAGAAGAGTTTACACGTGAATATCATCATGCCCTTGAATTAGCAGAAAAACGCAAACGCCAGGCGGAAATTGCTTCAAAAGCAGGAGAAACCGAGCTTTATGAATTTGCTTCCCGAGAACAACATCAATATGAGGAACGTGCGGTAAGACTTAAGGAAGTAATGCAAACTGCATTGAAGCAGCTAAGTGAACTTGAACAAAAATATGAAGAAATGAAGCACAAATTAAAAGACATGAACATTCGCAGAATGGAGCTTATGGGACGAGAAAACGTAACCCGCGCCTATCACCGAATGAATAAAGTCCTTGAAAACAATGCTTATTCAAATAAAGCTTATTCACGATTCCATGAAATTGAATCCTATCTTGATCGATTGGAACACCAAGTAAACAGCTCTTATTACCGCAGCACAATTGATGCCCGCATCGCCCAGTTGGAAAAAGAAATGAAAAAAGAAGAACCGCATTCTCAATTGTAAAAGAAATTGGTATTCTAAAGGCGTAGAGCTCTGCGCCTTTTTTCATTAACCAATTTTTCCTAAGCCAGAAGAAGGGAGGAAACCACTATGATAAACAAAATTAAAAGCGATTATATAAGCTGGATTCTGATTATTGGTTTCGTATTGCTTTTTCTAGAAATCTCTTTTTTCAATAAAGGAATTATTTTCTCTCTTCTTGTGGCAAGTGGAATGATCTATCTAGGACGAAAAATAATGCCTGGAAAATTTGGAACTCTTCTGTTCTGGGCAGGCTTGATTTTTTTCGTTGCAAGCATATTTGGGATGATCACGTTTCGCTTCTTTCTTCTTGCCATTCTGATTCATTTAATCATTCAATTTTCGCAGTCCAAGCGCCATCCGGAAAAAATAATCCCCGTCATAAAAGAAAATGAAAAATCTTCTACAGGGGATAAAACGGTAATTAGAAGGAAGCCTGTCCTTGAAAATATTTTTTTTGGACAGCAAAAAACGCCTGAACATGTTTATGAGTGGAATGATATCAATATTCAAGCAGGATTTGGCGATACAGTCATCGATTTAAGCTATACGGTACTGCCAAAAGGCGAAACAGTGATTGTTATTAGAAAAATGATCGGGAATGTTCAGTTGCTCGTGCCTTATGACCTGGAAGTGAGTGTGAATCATTCAAGTTTAGCCGGTTCAGCGAGCATCTTTGATCATAAAGAAGAAAAGATATTTAATCAGAACCTGCACATCCAAACACCGGATTATGATAATCAGGAACAAAAGGTGAAAATCATCACCTCTATCATTGTAGGAGAATTAGAGGTGAAGCGGGTATGAATATCGTTCAACGCCAAATTATTTGGGGAGCAGGTTTCTCGATCATTATTTTCCTTTTTATTACAGCGGCAATGATTGCTTCATTTCCATTGCCGGATTGGTCGCAATTATGGAAACGTGAATTAATGGATATTCCCTTTATTGTTTTTTTACCGAGTGTCTGTATTGCAATTGGCATCATTTTTGGGCTTATTTCCGGATTATATTGGCGCAAACAAATTCAGACTGTTGATTCCTGCCTGCATCAGATAGAAGAAGGCAGGTCTATAGATGAGATAAAACAAAGCTCATTAATTGAATTTGAAGTAATTACTCAAAGAATTCAAAAAATCCAAAAACAGATTACTGAACAAACGAAGCTTTCACAGCGGCTTGCAACGGAGAAAGTAGAGGATCAGGAAAACAGAATTCAGGAAATCATTTCACAAGAGCGAAATCGGCTGGCCAGGGAGCTGCATGATTCAGTCAGCCAGCAGCTTTTTGCAGCGTCCATGCTCATGTCCGCCATCAATGAGGGTAAACCATTATCGGATGATCGGGAAACAAAACAATTAAAAATGGTGGAAGAAATGATTCATCAGTCCCAGCTGGAAATGCGTGCCCTTCTTCTCCACTTGCGTCCTGTTGCGTTAAAAGGAAAATCGCTTAAAGAAGGAATTGAAGAACTATTAGTCGAATTATCCCAAAAAGTAACAATGAAAATCCACTGGAAACTTGAGGAATTTCCAATGGATAAAGGTGTTGAAGACCATTTGTTTCGCATTTTACAGGAGTCTGTATCAAATACCCTCCGCCACTCAAAGGCAACGAAGCTTGAGGTTCTACTGATTCATCGGGATGATCTTATTATTCTCCGCGTCACGGATGATGGAGTCGGGTTTGATGTAGAAGAAACAAAAGCAGGCTCTTACGGAATCCAAAACATGTATGAACGGGCAGTAGAGATTGGCGGGACGTTAAAAATTGTCAGTGTTAAACAGAAAGGCACACGTCTGGAAGTAAAAGTTCCTATTATGATTGAAGGTGGTACCTATGATTAAAGTGTTGTTTGTAGATGATCATGAAATGGTTCGGATCGGGGTTTCCTCTTACCTGTCTGCCCAGCCGGACATTGAAGTCATTGGAGAAGCAGATAACGGAAAAATGGCAGTTGAAATGGCTTTAGACTTGCGTCCGGATGTTATTTTAATGGATCTGGTAATGAAAGAAATGGATGGGATTGAGGCAACGAGAAAAATCATTGAAAGCTGGCCCGAGGCCAAAATCATCATTGTAACCAGCTTTTTAGACGACGAAAAAGTGTATCCGGCTCTGGAAGCAGGTGCGACGAGTTATATGCTGAAAACTTCGAAGGCAAGTGAAATCGCCAATGCAATCCGGGCTACATACCACGGCCAATCCGTACTTGAACCAGAAGTAACAGGAAAAATGATGATGAAAATGAGGAAAAAAAATTCGCGTGAACCTCATGACGAATTAACAAGCCGTGAAAGGGAAATTCTGCTCTTGATGGCTGAAGGAAAAACAAACCAGGAAATCGCAGATGAACTTTTTATTGCATTAAAAACAGTAAAAACCCACGTAAGCAATATTTTAAGTAAACTCCAGGTTCAGGATCGAACCCAAGCAGTTATTTATGCATTTAAGCATTCGCTAGTTAAATAGTTTTTTTAAAATAACAAAACTGCCTGTCCTATTTAGAGGAGGATAGGCAGTTTTTTATTTTGAATTGTAAATATCTAGGGAACCCCTTCAAAAAATTTGTCCTTTTTGTTCGTAGACATCATACAACCTCCTTTTAAAACATATTACATAATACAAAAAATGTATTTTTAAAATAGTATTTCAGTATTACAACAAATCCTAAAAAGCATACCTTTTCCTCTAACCGTCATAATTAATTTGTGTAAAAAAGTGAAAAATTCATGAACAACACCTCAGCTCATCTTACAAAGTTCAAATAATCTTGATACTTGTCTCATATGTATATAACGAATCAATCTTTTTTAAGGAGAGACAACATGAGTTCTTTTTTTAAAGGAACGCTGCTGTTAGCAGCAGCGGCTTTTTTTAGCGAGTGTATCGAATTTCTTGTGAATATGATTCTTGCAAATGAACTGGGGGAACGAGGGATGGGCCTTTATATGACCATTCTCCCTTCTATCTTTTTTATCATTTTGCTTGCAAGTCTGGAATTGCCTATATCCATTTCAAAATTCATAGCGGAGAGGGATAGCAAATACCATAAAAGCATGCTTCAGCATGCGATCCGATTAACTATCATATTTACCGCTTGCTTGTTTATTTTAACGGCTGTCCTTATCCCGCATATTCCAGTATTTCAGCATTACCATCCGCTCTTAAAATGGCTTGTCATTTTACTTATTCCAGTGGTCTCATTTTCTTCTATTGCAAGAGGATATTTTATGGGAAAACAACAAATGGGGAAAATAGCTGTTTCCAATTTTTTGCGGAAAGTGGTCCAACTCGGCCTGCTTGTACTCGTTTATCAGTTATTTCAGTTTGAAATGGAAACGGCGCTTCTTGTTGCGTTTTGCACCCTGGTTGGAAGCGAGTTTATCGTTTTTGTGTATTTGATTCACATGTTTATCGTTCAGTTTCAACACTTGAAACAGGGGCCACAAAATCTTATTAGTAAGAAAACCGTTTTGCAAAACTTGATGGCCGTGTCAATTCCGACTACTGCCATGCGAATTTTTCATGCTTTTACCAACGCTATTGAGCCGTTTTTAATCAAGACAGCATTAGTTCGCTCAGGCTTCAATGAAAATCTGGCAACAGAGCATTTTGGGATGTTAGCAGGGGTCGTAATAACGATTGGATTTTTTCCGGCATTTATTGCTCATTCACTGCTTACTATGCTAATTCCAACCGTTTCAAAAGCATATACAAAAAAAGAAACGCATCGGCTGCAAAGACTGCTGCAGCAGGTGATGGTTCTAACACTTTTATATGGGTCTCTTGCAGTGACCATTATGTATTTCTTTGCCGAGCCTCTTACCAGTTTGTTTTTTCATTCCGCAACTGCAGCGGGATATTTGCAAATGCTCTGGCCATACTTTTTATTCCACTTTTTTGTTATTCCCATGCAAGCGTATTTAATCGGACTTGGCCTTTTGAAAGATACATTTATTCATTCCATATGGTCTACCGTGATTTCCTTTTCGCTTATGTATTTTCTCGGATCTCTTCATGATTTCCAAATGGGAGGAATTATTATCGGTATGAATACGGGAGCAGTATTATTAGCGCTCATGCATTATTTGACAATATGTAAAAAAATCGGCATTTCATGGAGCTTGAGAACCTATCCAAGGAATATTTAATTGCTTCAAAATTAAAAAGGTGCAGATCCAATTGACCGCACCTTTTTAATCATTACTGAAAGGATTCCAAAGATTCTCAAAAATGTGCAGCATTTCTCTTTGTTTCGTTAGCGTTCAGGATATTAATAAATAAGTTAACAAAATCAAAATATAGGTTTAAGGCCATTAATGGGACTTCTTCAGGACTAACTCCGTAATGCTTCATCCGATTAAAATCAAATAACACATGTCCACTGAAGACTAAAACACCGATGAAAGAATAAGCAAGCATTCCGGTTGAGCTTAACGGCCAGAAGATATTAAAAATCCCAATTGCAATCAAGGCAAGCAGTGCTGCAAACAGCATCCCGCCTAAGAAGGATAAATCGCGTTTTGTAACAGAAGCATAAACAGCAAGCCCCGTGAATACAACGGTTGTTGTTCCGATCGCCATTAAAACTGCATTCGCTCCAACGGTTGCAAGGTAATGCTCGACTACTGGATAAGCCGTAATTCCGGAAATAAAGGTAAATGTATAAAGGAACGTATACGAAATCGCTTTTCTCCGGCGTAAGAATAATACTCCAATTAACATGGCTGGTTCAACAAAAACGAGAGGAAGAATTAATGACGGCGGAACATAAATTCCTGCTGCCATACCAAGGACGGCAAAGGCTAATGAGAGAGCAAAAGCTCTTAATACGGAAGGCAAATACTCTTGTTCGCTATGAGCATACATATTTTTTCACCTCGAGAAATATTGTTGATAGAAAAACGAACGCCAAGACTCCAAGGTTTCAATTTCCGAAAAAATTATAATTCTATGATCCATTCTTCAGGTAACTGATACAATTCCCTTAAACGATGAAGAGTAGCAGGAATGAAATAGGTTTTCCTCTGCTTGTTGTATCTTGCATCAAGCTTCTTTGCTTCCTTAATCGGTCAATGTAAGTTCTATTTCTTTATACGGAAGGTTTGGAAGCATATTCCTTCATATACTGTCTTTTTGTTTTGCGGTGATTGGTGATTGGAAGGGAATAGGAGAAGGGTTTGCCGTAAGTGGATTATAGCCTGAATAAAATTCATCTTCTCTTCAAGCGGTATTTCGTTTTCCTTAAAGTATGTATCCATTCGTTTGAAGCTTCTCTGAAGTTCTTCATAAGATAATTCCAAGGGGTGATATTTGCTTTTCATGGTTTCACTTCCTTTGTTCGAACGTTAAAGGGCATAAAAAATCCCTAACAAGACACATGAGTTGGAGGAATTAACATATTGTCGATAGGTTATTCCCTCATGTGCCTTATTAGAGATTTTTGAGGGAACAAAACGATAGTAACAAAGTTAAAATCGCCTTGTTCTGCCATTAGTTTGTGAAGGCGGCCTTTTTCTAAAATTCATTCCACATTTTTTCCCCACCTTTTCAATCACTAAACGCTATTATACTATGCCAGCATGTAGAACGCATCCGGCTATTCAGAGGTGTTTTTTTCTTGTTGACATATGCCCTGTTTTTTCCTATAGTTACTACTGACAATTCTTTGAACCTCTCGTCACTTAACATCCTTGCAGGTTGTCTGAAGTGGGAGATTCCTACGAACACCGAAGTATCCTTCGGTTATCTTAGTAGGCTAGCCCCGCAGTCCCTGCAGTTAAAAGTCTTATGGCTTCATTTTTAAGATTGATACTTGCGTTAATATCTCGATTATGAGGGTTCCGCAGAAGATGCCTACAAAGAAAAATGGATTTGGCACTCGTACTCAAACTATTTTTCATTTATTGTAAGTTTCTCTCGAACAGTCGGACAATCGAGATGGCAAATAGCCATCCCTTGTCCGAAGGCGATTCATCTCCCACCTACTTATTAGGATAACGCCCTGTACATTCCTTGAGGTGGGAGTTTTCTAGCCTAGATAAAGATAAAAGGGAGGCTTTTTTTATGTCCGGAAGAAAAAAGGAAGAATTGAAAGATTTAACGCTGCTTGGTAATCAAGGGACTAAGTATGTCTTCGATTATGCACCGGAAGTGTTAGAGGCTTTTGATAATAAACATCCGAATCGTGATTATTTTGTAAAATTCAATTGTCCGGAGTTTACGAGCTTGTGCCCGATCACTGGCCAGCCTGATTTTGCGACCATTTATATCAGTTATATTCCTGATAAAAAAATGGTCGAAAGCAAATCTTTAAAACTATATTTGTTCAGTTTCCGCAACCACGGAGACTTCCATGAAGACTGTATAAACATTATTATGAATGATTTGATTGACTTAATGGATCCGAAATATATTGAAGTGTGGGGGAAATTTACCCCGAGAGGCGGCATCTCCATTGACCCTTATGTAAACTACGGCAGACCGGGAACAAAATATGAACAAATGGCAGAATATCGCCTGATGAACCACGATCTTTACCCGGAAAAAATCGATAATCGCTAAAAGAAAGATATTAATGGATGCTGGGATCCAGGTTTGTCATGGAAGATGAAAACAAAAGGAACAAAGTGGATCGCTTTGTTCCTTTTAATATTTAATCGTAAAAGATGTAAAACCGCTGATTTCGTTTGTTTCTGCTGTTTCTATTCGGCTTACCCTTGAAAAAGGGTTTCCATCCTTAATGCTGTTAAGAAAAAGAACTAAATCTTCCTTATTTCCTTCTGCGATGATTTCTACATTACCATTAGGCAGATTTCGTACCCATCCTGTTATACCATACGTATTGGCCTTCATTTGTGTAAAATACCGAAAGCCAACTCCTTGAACTTTTCCTGAAACAATTATCCGTAATTGTTGTACCATAACGTTTCCCCTCCGATTATAAAAATACGGATATTTAAGGATTTCATAAAGAGGCAGTAGCATTTATCGTCCCATATTCACAAGAAAGTTGTAATGACTCTTGTTACACTGCAGGGGGCTTTTTGAAAAAAAGATCATGCCAAAAAGAGTGCATGATCTTTTCAAAGGTGTTTTTAAAAAGCCCAGCCGCCTCTCCTGAACACAGGCTCTGATTTTCCGTCAGCCGTTATTCCGTCAATATCCATTTCTGCTGAACCGATCATAAAATCGACGTGTGTTATGCTTTCATTTAAACCATTTGCTTTTAATTCATCAGATGACATAGCCTTTCCGCCTTCAAGACAAAACGCATACGCACTTCCGATTGCAAGGTGGTTAGAGGCGTTTTCATCAAACAGAGTATTATAGAACAAAATGTTTGATTGGGAGATCGGCGAGTTATGCGGAACAAGAGCAACTTCACCAAGGTAGTGGGAGCCTTCGTCCGTATCGATCAGCCGTTTTAATATTTCTTCTCCTTCTTCCGCTTTTACTTCAACGATTCTTCCGTTTTCAAAAGTAAGCGTAAAGTTATTTATAATGTTTCCGCTGTAGCTCAAAGGCTTTGTGCTTGAAACATAACCGTTTACTCCATTTCTGTGCGGAACGGTGAATACTTCTTCCGTTGGCATATTGGCCATGAAATCGATGCCTTTTTCATTTACGCTGCCTGCACCTACCCAAAGGTGGTTGACCGGCAATTCGATTGTTAAATCTGTGCCGGGAGCTTTGTAATACAGTTTTTTATACCGTTTGTTATTCAAATATTGTACTTTTTTGTGAAGGGTCTCATTATGTTTTTTCCAGGCTTTAACAGGGTCTTCCAAATCAGTGCGAGTCGCTTTAAAAATAGCATCCCAAAGCATTTGGACCCTTGTTTCTTTAGGTTCATGATGGAATACTTTTTCAGCCCAAGCCTCTGATGGAGCAGCGATGACAGTCCAACTGATTTTATCGGATAAGATATATTTGCGATAGTTTTCGAGTGCTTTACCTGCTGTCTTTTGAAAATTGGAAATACGCTCAGGATCTACTCCTTTTAATAAATCAGGGCTGGAAGAAACAATTGACATAAAGGCCGCACCTTTTTCTGCTAATTCTTCGGTTTCCTTTGCCCTCCACTTAGGGTATGTAAGAAAAGCTTCATCAGGAGCCAAATCATATTTGATTCTTGTGACAATATCGTCGGACCAATTAACGACCACATTATCCGCACCGGTTTCGTAAGCTTTTTTTACAATAAGCCTTACTAATTGTGCAGCATCGATGGCTGCGTTAACTACGAGCGTTTGCCCTTTTTGAATATTGACTCCGACTTTGACTGCCAGTTCAGCGTATTTTTCTAAATTCGTTTGAAAATCATTCATTTTTTTATTCTCCTTATCAGAATCTTTTTTATTATTGTACTCGATTCCAGTCTGAAAATGAAACTTGGTTCTAAACCGTTAGCAACTTACACAGCCATTGATAAAAACAATGTCTAATAGAATAGGTGCATAATTGTATTGAAAATTTATAAAGGAAAAAAAGACCAGGCGAAAAATCGCCTGGTTAAATGATTAAGGATCATATTTTGGACTGAAGGCTCATATACGAAAATGACGGCTTATAAATCGAAATAAAGGCTCATATATCAGAACGACGGCTTATAAATTCGAATAAAGGCTCATAAATCCAAATAAAGGCTCAAAAATCCAAATAAAGGCTCATAAGCCTAATTATAAGCTCATAACCAAACTGGATTCATCATTTATTCTTTGTCTTCCAAAGCCTGCTTCAATAAATCTCCCAAACTTGTTCCAAAGGACTCATTTTTGCTGTATTTCTGAATCAGTTTCCGTTCTTCCCGTTTAGTTACAGCTTTTTTCTTTTCTTCAGCTTTTTCGACGACATTACAAGTGCGGCATTGGAAATAGGCGCCGGCTTTGCCTTCGTGAATTTCCATCCGCTTTTTGCATTGCGGGCAGCGCCGTTTTGAAAGTTTCGGATCTTTATGTTTACGGAAGCGGCACTCCATATTCGAACATACTAAAATTCGGCCATCTTTTGTCGTCCGTTCTTTTAAGAACGAACCGCATTCCGGACATTTTGAACCGGTCAGATTATGGGCACGGTAGGAACGATCGCTTTTCTTAATTTCAGAAACAAGATGCTCTGTTTGTTTGCGAATATTTTGCAGGAATGTTTTCGGGTTTCCTTTGCCGCGGGCAATCGCTTCGAGCTCTTTTTCCCAACGGGCGGTCAACTCCGGAGATTTAAGTTCGTCGTTCACGAGTTCAATCAGCTGTTTTCCTTTCTTTGTCGGGTAAAATCTTCCGTTTTGTCGTTCAACTACCTCTGTTTCGACAAGCCTTTCGATAATGTCCGCCCTTGTTGCAGGTGTTCCGAGGCCGTATTTCTCCATCAGTGAAAGAATGTCAGCTTCTGAATACCGAAGCGGGGGCTCGGTCAGTTTCTTATCCATTTCTATATTTTTAACCGTATAAGATTGGCCTTTAGCTATGTCACCAAGCTGCCCGCTGTCCGGCTCATCGTCATTTTTGCTAAGAATTGCTTTAAACCCGGCATCGACAACAACGGTTTCACGGGAGGAAAGTGTTTCGCCGTTTACGTCAAAGACAGCATGGACGGTTTCATATTGGAATGCTGGATAAAACAGCGCTAAAAAGCGGCGGGCAATCAGATCATAAAGTTTTCGTTCGTCGGCGGAAAGATCGCTAATATTTAATCGTTCTTCCGTCGGGATAATGGCATGGTGATCGGTGACTTTTTCATTATTAAACACCCGTCTGGCGATGACTCGCCCTTTGTTAGCAAGCAGAGGTCGTACTTCCTCTTTGTACCCTGACGACATTGCCTGAAGGCGGTCAAGCATAGTAGCTTCCATGTCCGTTGTTAAATAGCGGGAGTCTGTTCTTGGATAAGTCACAAGCTTATATTGCTCATACAGTCTTTGCAATACAGTCGATGTTTTCTTCGCTGAAAAGCCGAAACGTTTATTGGCATCCCGCTGAAGTTCCGTTAAGTCATAGGGAAGAGGCTGCTGTTCGCTTTTTTTCTTTCGGTCAATTGAGACAACAATCGCCTTATTGCCTGCAAGTTTATCGTGAATTTTTTCAGCCGTCTCTTTTGAAAAAATCCGCTTTTCACCGTTTCGTTCCCACGATGCGGAGAGGGAGCCGATCTGTGCTTTGATTGTCCAATATTCTTTAGGCACAAATTTCTGGATTTCTTTTTCCCGATCCATCATCATGGCAAGTGTAGGAGTTTGCACGCGCCCTGCTGAAAGCGGATCATTATACTTCGTAGTAAGCGCTCTAGTCACATTAAGCCCGATCAGCCAGTCGGCTTCCGCCCGGCAGACGGCAGAGTCATATAACGCATCAAATTGTTTCCCGGGCTTTAAATGGTTAAAGCCGTCGCGGATCGCTTTGTCTGTCTGAGAAGAAATCCATAAGCGAAGGATCGGCTTTTTCCAATGAATTTTTTTTAAAATCCAGCGGGCAACAAGTTCACCTTCCCGACCGGCATCGGTCGCGATAATACAATCCTTAATATCCGGGCGTTTTGAAAGGTTTTCAATTCCTCTGAACTGGTGGCTTGTTTGTTTGATCACCTTCAAGCCCATCTTCTCCGGGATAATCGGCAAATCTTCAAGCCGCCATGTTTTATATTTTGTATCGTAATGCTCCGGCATTTTTAATTCGATTAAATGGCCGAGAGCCCATGTAACGATATATTTATTTCCTTCAAAATAATGTTTATGCTGTTGTTTGCAGCCGAGTACCCGGGCAATTTCACGGGCGACGCTCGGTTTTTCTGCAAGAACGAGAGATTTCATAGCTTCTCCTTTCTATTAGTAAGAGGGTTGCTTTATAAGTATAACGAATATAGAGGAATTTTTACATCTATAGCGAAATAAGTTCCAGCAAGGGAGGAGAAACCGTGGCTGGTTTTATAAAGGAAATAAATATTCTTGACGAGGACACTGCAAAACACGTTTTATCACTTCAACTGGAAGCTTATAGAATCGAGGCCGATCTAATCGGTACAATGGATATTCCGCCTTTAAAAGATAGTTTGCAAGAACTGATGGTGTGCGGCGAAGAATTTGTCGGGTTTTTTGAACAAGAAGAATTGATCGGAGCCACTTCATATAAAGTTGAGAATGGACAGCTCGATATACACCGGTTGATGGTCAAGCCCGGTCATTTTCGAAAGGGAATTGCAAGAAAACTATTAAATTATCTGGAAAAAGCGAACCCGGAAGTGCATGAAATGATTGTTTCAACAGGTGCTGCCAATCTGCCTGCTGTTCAACTTTATCAAAAACTTGGCTTTAAGAAAACCGGAGAGCAGAAGACAAAGGAAGGAATTTTTCTTGTTCAATTTAAAAAAACAGTGCTAATATCAAAAAAAGCAGGGAAACATCAATAATTTCCCTGCCGCAAATACTAGTACTGATCCTTAACGAAAACAGCTGTTCCTGTTGCAACGCACATCATCATGCCGTCCCGGAGTGTTTCAAAATCGAGGTCGACTCCGACGACAGCATTTGCTCCCATCCGGCGCGCTTTTTCTTCCATTTCCCTGATGGCAACGTCACGTCCTTCTGATAGCTTATTCTCGTAAGCACTGCTTCTTCCGCCGATGATGTCAGTAACACTTGCCAAAAAGTCTCGGACTACGTTGGCTCCCATAATCGCTTCCCCTGATACAATTCCAATATAACGCTCAATTTCTTTTCCCTGCAAAGTGGGGGTTGTGGAAATAATCATTTATTTATCCTCCTTTATCTTTATACCATTTCTTACGTTTTACACAGCAGCTTAGTTTCATTCATGTCGTGAATTTTTAAAAAACAGTTTAGTTAACTGCAGTGGTGCATTTTTAGTATACAAAAAATTCAAAAAATATTGATAAGACAATCCGGATGAAAATAAAATAAATTTTAAGAAGATTTTTAGAATGGATGATTGATGTGAGACATCATAAAAATAACTTTCACATAAATAAAATCAAAGCAAAAGGGGCTGTCCTTAAAGAACAGCCTCTTTCTTTATTCTGATAAAGTGGTAGAGGGTGAATCTAATGGTTATTTTAACAGGGAAAGATTTGACTTTAAACGAAATAAATAGAGTCATTTTACAACGGGAAAAGGCTGCTGCTTCCTCCGAAAGTTTGGCAAAGACAGAGAAAAGCCATCTTGCAGTAACAAAATAATTCAACAAGGAAAAATTGTCTACGGAATAAACACCGGTTTTGGAAAACTCAGCGATGCGTTGATTGATGATTCTGATGTAAAAGATTTGCAGTTAAACTTAATCCGATCCCATGCGTGTGGAGTAGGAGAGCCGTTTCCTGAAAATGTTTCAAGAGCTATGTTGCTTCTGCGAGCGAATGCTCTGCTAAAAGGTTATTCGGGAATCAGACCGGCAATTGTGAACCGCTTATTAGAATTTCTTAACAAAGAAATACATCCGGTTATTCCCCAGCAAGGGTCTCTAGGAGCGAGCGGTGATTTGGCTCCGCTGTCGCACCTTGCCCTTCCCATCATTGGAGAGGGTGAAGTATTCTATAAAGGAAAAAGAATTCAGGCAAACGAAGCGCTGGCAAATGAAAGATTAGAACCGATAACCCTAGAAGCGAAAGAAGGGTTGGCACTAATCAATGGTACGCAAGCGATGACAGCTATGGGAGTAATTGCTTATTTAGAGGCTGAACAGCTTGCCCGCATAAGTGAAATCATTGCTTCAATGACAATCGAAGGCTTAAATGGCATCATGGATGCCTTTGAGGAAGAAATTCATCTCGTGCGAGGATATCAGCAGCAAATTGAAACGGCAAGAAGAATAAGGACTTATTTAAAAGGAAGCAAGTTGACAACGAAACAGGGAGATCTTCGTGTCCAGGACGCTTACTCTCTTCGCTGCATCCCCCAGGTTCACGGGGCATCATGGCAAGCGCTGGATTATGTAAAAGAAAAACTTGAAATCGAAATGAACTCGGCCACCGATAACCCGCTGATATTTAATGGCGGAGATAAAGTGATTTCCGGAGGAAATTTTCATGGCCAGCCGATTGCACTTGCGATGGATTTTATGAAAATAGCCGTCGCCGAGCTTGCCAATATTTCTGAACGGCGAATTGAAAGGCTGGTCAATCCGCAGTTAAATGACTTGCCGCCATTTCTTAGCCCAAAGCCGGGGCTGCAATCTGGAGCCATGATTATGCAATATTGTGCAGCTTCCCTTGTGTCTGAAAACAAAACACTCGCCCATCCGGCCAGTGTTGATTCCATTCCATCCTCTGCCAACCAGGAGGACCATGTCAGCATGGGAACCATTGCTGCCAGACATGCATACCAAATCGTGCAAAACGTCAGAAGAGTGCTTGCCATTGAATTGATTTGTGCAATGGAGGCAGTGAAGCATAGAGGAATTGAAAAAATGGCGGAGTTTACGAAGCAGTTTTATCAGCAAGCCAGACAAATTGTACCTGACATTGAAAAAGACCGGATCTTTTCAAATGACATCGAACGTGCAGCCAAATGGCTAAGTGAGCTTACTTTGTAAGACAAGAGGCTATCTCAAACCTCCATGGCATATCAGCCACCACGATAAATGAGTCTTCTAGATAAGACACCGTATAAAAAGCCTAAGGCCCGGACCCCATAACTCAATATATAGGACATATTGTAGGATAAATATGCTATATATTGATAAATGCACATGGGGTCAGATTCTTATGAGGCAGCCTCATTTATATCTTAGTCGCTTTCGACGCGATTTTTAAATGCTTCCTGGGTAACGATTAGTTCTTCATCCTCTATTCGTTCTTTCGTGTGTTTTTCCGCAATGCTGTTTTCAGGAAAATTTCCGGGATGACCTTTTTTCTTATGATTAAATTCTTTTCCTCTTGCCATTTTCCCACTCCTTTCTTTTACAGATGTATCATTCCCAATATTTCAAGAATTATTTTCGAAAGCGCACCTCTTTCAAGTTTGTTCAAAAAAAGTTTATAATTAAAGGGATTATATGACGCTTGCACAAGGAGGGGATCGGAATCGATTTTTCAGTTATTTTGTCAGAAGAAAGAATCCGCAAAGCTTATGAGAATGGCGAATTTGAAAACTTGCCCGGATACGGAAAACCCCTTAAGCTTGATGATTTATCGTCAGTACCCGATAATTTGCGCATGGCTTATCGGCTTTTGAAAAATGCAGGCTATTCTCCAGAGGAAAACCGCTTGAAACAAGAAATGATGACAATCGAAGACTTGTTGAAAACCTGTGATGACCAAGAGGAAAAAGAAAGGCTTCAAAAGAAGCTAAATGAAAAAATAATTCGCTTCAACAGCCTTATATCAAAACGGAGAATTCAAACAAATTCAAGCGTCTTTAAAAATTACTCCAGCAAAATTAACAGCAAATTCAGCTAATCATAAAGAGGCTGTCTCAAAGCCTAAGGGTCAGACCCCATAACACAATATATAGGGCATAGTGTTGGATAAATGTGCTATATATTGATTAATGCACATGAGGTCAGACCCCTTATGAGACAGCCTCTTGATTTTTATACATACACAAACTAAATAAACTGAATATATTGTCGAAATAAAAAGAGAAGCGTATTTTACAGGCCCAATCAGCAAAAAGCCGGTTGATTGCTATCAATTAAAAAGGCAAATATGATAGATTCATAAAGTATAAGATAAGACAGGTGAACTACATGGATAAAACTACATTAATCGGATTGATATTAGGTATTGTAGCAGTTGGAGTTGGGATCGTTTTAAAAGGTGTAAGCCCTAATTCACTTATTAATCCAGCAGCAATTTTGATTATCATTGGCGGAACGGCCGGGGCTGTAACGATCGCTTTTCCCAGCAGTGAGATAAAAAGAGTGCCAAAATTGTTTGGCGTTCTTTTTAAAGAGCAACAGTATATGCAGCCATCCGAACTGATTAAGCTGTTTTCTGACTGGGCTCAAATTGCCCGGAAAGAAGGGTTGCTGGCTTTAGAGGTAAAGACGAATGAAATCGAAGATCCATTTTTAAGAAATGGTCTTTCACTTGCAGTGGACGGGCAAAGCGCAGACTACATTCGGGATGTGCTTACGGAAGAAATTGAGGCAATGGAAGAAAGGCACCTAACCGGGGCAGCCATTTTTACTCAGGCTGGGACGTACGCTCCTACACTTGGAGTGTTAGGGGCAGTTGTCGGGCTGATCGCAGCTTTAAGCAATATGGAAAATACGGACGAATTGGGTCATGCTATCAGTGCTGCTTTCGTCGCTACCCTTTTGGGAATTTTTACAGGATATGTTTTATGGCATCCTTTTGCCAATAAGCTGAAACGAAAGTCAAAGCAGGAAGCAAAAATAAAATACATGATGATAGAAGGTATTTTGTCCATTCTTGAAGGCGAGGCGCCAAGAGTTATTGAACAAAAACTTGCATCTTACCTTCCGGCTGGGGAACGAAATGCATTTCTCGAGGAAAGCAGCGTGAAGAAGGATGAGTAAGCGCAAAAGGAAACATGATCTTGAAGACCACCTTGATGAAACATGGCTCATTCCATATTCCGATCTCCTCACATTATTATTGGCTTTGTTTATTGTTTTGTTTTCAATGAGTTCTGTCGATGCCCAAAAATTTCAGATATTTTCCAAAGCATTCAATGATATTTTTACTGGCGGTACGGGAGTTACCGAGTTTCAAAGCCCTATGCCTGAAGGGCAAATGGAATCACCTGATGAACGAAAAAAACACCAGGAGAAAGTTGAGAATCAAAGTACACAAAATGTAGATAAACAGGAACTGCAAAAAATTGAAAATAAAATAACTGATTATATTAAGGAAACCCATCTAACGAACAAACTCAATACTTCACTAAACGATGAAGGACTGCTGGTTACCATTCGCGACAACGTATTATTTGATTCTGGAAGTGCTGAGGTCAGACCGGAAGATGTGAAAATAGCAAAAGAAATCGCCGAACTTCTTGCTATTGACCCGCCGAGGAATATTATTATCAGCGGCCATACCGACAATGTTCCGATTCATACAGCAAATTTTGAATCAAACTGGGAATTAAGCGTCATGCGTGCTGTTAATTTTATGGAGATCATTCTGGAACATGATAAACTAGATCCCCGCTGGTTCAGTGCAAAAGGTTATGGAGAATTTAAGCCGGTGGCTTCAAATGAAACAAAAGAAGGAAGAGCGAAAAACAGGCGCGTGGAAATATTAATATTGCCGCGAACTGGAGGTTAAGCTTTTTATGCTTAGCCTTTTTTGCAATTTGCAGAAATAACAAATACTCTAAGAAAGGAACGTGAACTGTTTTGTATAAATTGTCGAAGCATGCTGAATAGAAATTAAATTTATCGCAGCAGGTTTTTTGTCATTAAAGGGTTCATATCATTTTAGTCGAACTTTTATTTGTTTCATATTCGCCATTACTCGGGAAATTTCGCTACTGGAGAACTTAAATAATGTTGTCATATATTTTCATTAACAATCATTGTTATTCTCTCTATATTTTCAAAAAAAATTTCAAATCTCCAATTGTTGGAAATGGAAAGATTCATTACGATTGTTGATGCAAAAAATTACGATGCGACTTTGTTTTAATATACTGAATCAAGACACAGGCCGGACAAGATTTCGCGTTGTTAATTTCGCAAAAAGGATTAATATTGTTTCTATCTAGACGGAAAGACTAGGCTAAAATGTTTTACTGCAACTTTGGGGCTGCACACAAATTTTTTGAAAAACGTTTCTTTCAACGGTAATATAATGAGGATAAGAAATATAATCGATAAATGATCATTACCTTCGAAAGGCAGGATACTGGATGATTGTCTTAAAATCACCACGGGAAATCGAAATGATGAAGAAGTCGGGGGAAATTCTCGCAGCATGTCATAAAGAATTGGCAACAATGATAAAACCGGGAATAAGCACATGGGAAATTGAAAATTTTGTTGATCAATTTATTAAAGAACATGGTGCTCTACCGGAACAAAAAGGATATAAAGGATACGAATTTGCAACATGTGCAAGCATTAACGATGAAGTTTGCCACGGATTTCCCCGAAAAGATCCTTTAAAGGAAGGGGATATTGTCACTGTTGATATGGTTGTAAACTATAATGGTGCCTTGGCTGATTCAGCATGGACGTATGCTGTGGGGAACGTCTCGCCAAAAACAGAAAAGCTTTTGGAAGTTACGAAAGAAGCTCTTTATAAAGGAATAGAACAGGCACAAATTGGAAACCGGATTGGTGACATCGGCCATGCTATTCAAACATATGTAGAAAGTGAAGGTTTTTCTGTTGTCCGTGATTTTATTGGCCATGGCATTGGAGCAGTCATTCATGAAAAACCTGATGTTCCTCATTTTGGGTTGCCGGGAAAAGGACCGCGCATTAAAGAAGGGATGGTTTTCACAATTGAACCGATGGTCAATGAAGGCACCTATCATACACGAATGGATGGAAACGGCTGGACAGCACGTACAACTGACGGAAAAAACTCTGCACAATACGAACACACGATAGCGATTACAAAAGATGGGCCAATCATTTTAACCGACCAAGAATCGATTTCTTAAACAGCCTGTGAAAGAATACCGGTTTTCTTTCGCTTGAAAACGATTTAAGAAGAATCCGCTGTCAAAAGGAAGGCAGCGGATTCAAGTTTTTTCTTATTTTTTTCTCAAACTTCCCAATTCCTCAGCAAGTGCCTGCATCTCACTCGGGCTAAAAGTGCATTTTTTCATGACCATTTCATAAATTTCTTTTAATTCCTCATACATTTCTTCATTAAAATGAGCAGGTTTAATTGCGCCGAAATTTAATACTTTTAATTTTTCCTTTATTTTTTCAATCATATATTCGATGTTTTCAGCTGATTTTTGCGACAGATCCATTCCGTTCATCCTCTCAGTTTTTTTTTCATCTTTTCATGTATTTAGTTAGTTGTCAATTGTGTTTTGGATGAAGAATGAAAGATTAAAACCAAACCTCTTGCATGAAAGTATGAGAATGAATGAAAATGAAGAAAGAACTGTTTTGTTTCCCCTATAGGAGGGAAATAAATACAAGCATGGAATGTAGGAAGGAGAAGAATTTATGGGAGATTCTAAATTTTTTTGGAAAAGCGTTTTATTCGGTGCAATTGCCGGGGGAGCTTTAAGCTTGCTAAATAAGGAAACGCGCCATGCGGTAATGAATGATTGCAAAAAAACAGCAAAAAATATTTCTTATATAGTCAAACACCCGGACGAAGTGGTTGATCAATTAAGACAAGTTTCAAGCAAGGTCCGCGCTACTGTAGAGGAAGTAAGCGAGGACGTTTCTTACATAACTGAAAAAGTTGCAGAACTTCGAGAAGCAGCTCCGCAAGTAGCCGAAATGGCAAGGGATACGAAAGAAGCATTCAATAAAAATGGACAATCTTAAAGGATCGGTTGTCAATCCAGCTGAAGCGGAGAGTATTTGAGGTGCGGGCATGGGACGAAAAAATTCGCTTTTTATTAGACAACTATGGATGAGAATTCAGAGAAATGATGTTCCAGGGCTGGCTGCACAGCTGGCTTATTTTTTCTTGCTCTCTTTATTTCCGCTACTGATTTTTTTTGTAACGCTTTTGCCGTATTTGCCAATCACCGAGGACGATTTACTAAGGTTAATAGAAGATTTTGCTCCCCGACAAACGATGGTGTTAATTGAATCAAATATAAATCAAATCATGAGCAAGAATGGAAAGCTTCTTTCTTTTGGAATTATTGCCGCTTTCTGGTCCGCATCCAATGGACTGGATGCCATCGTCAAAGCCTTCAATAATGCATATGAAGTTAAGGAAAGCCGGCCGTTTCTAATCGCGAGAGGAATGGCTATCTTATTGACAGTTGGAATGATCATTGTTTTTATTGTTGCATTACTATTGCCGGTTTTTGGCAGACAAATCGGTTTATTTTTATTCTCTGAGTTTGGTTTATCAAGCGAATTCCTTGTAACTTGGAATGCGATTCGCTGGTTCGTCAGCTCTATCATCCTCTTTGTAATTTTTACCGTGCTTTATTGGATTGCCCCTAACAAAAAATTAACGTGCATTAGTGCGGTTCCCGGTGCGTTGTTTGCAACTGTCGGCTGGATTTTGACATCGCTGGCTTTTTCTTATTATGTAAGCAATTTCGGGAATTACTCTGCTGCTTATGGAAGTATTGGAGCGGTCATTGTCTTAATGATATGGTTTTATTTAACGGGCTTTATAATCATCATTGGGGGAGAGATTAATGCCATATTCAGCAGGCAAAAAGAAGGATGTTAGCAAACGAGTTTTGCCTTAAGTTTCCTTACTGAAATGCAGAAAATTGGCCACAATAGTAGACGGGGGATCAATGTAAGATAAGGAGGCTTTCAAATGGCAAAGCAATCAAAGAAAGACGGCGGAACTAAGCAAAAAGGAAAAAACAAACCTAAGCATAAGACATCAGGTTCCGCTAACGGACAAAACGGATATCACTGACTTAAATATGGGGGGCCAGACCCCTCCAATATTGCCATTGCCGGAGGGAGTCAGACCCTTATTAGCCAGCCTCTATTTTAGTAAACGCAGACTGTTTAAAATAACTAAAATTGTACTTCCTTCATGGCCGATTACACCGAAAGGAAGATCCACAAGCTGCAAAAAGTTAGACGCAATTAAAAGCATGATGACACTAATTGAGAACACAACATTTTGTTTCACAATACGGTTCATCCTATGGGAAAGGTTTATTGCCTCTGCGATTCTTGGGAGATCGTTTTTCATTAAAACAATATCGGCTGTTTCAAGAGCTACATCTGTTCCTTCTCCCATCGCAATTCCGACGTTAGCTGTTGCAAGTGCTGGAGCGTCATTGATGCCATCTCCCACCATGGCAACATTGCCAAACTGTTTCTTTAATTTTTTGAGTTCTTCAACCTTTTTTTCAGGCAAACATTCCGCGACAAAGTCATTAACATGGCATTCATTTGCTATTGCATTTGCTGTTTTTTTACTATCTCCCGTCAGCATAATCGTATAAATTCCTTTTGTTTTCAAGCTGTCAATAGCTGATTTTGTTTCCTTCCTCACTACATCTTTAAGGGCAATAATAGCGACAATTTCATTGCCTCTTTGAACAAACACAATTGTTTTTCCTTCATCGGCAAGTAAACTGGCAGCTCCATCAGCAAACTCATCTGCAAAAGCTTTCCCGACAAATTCTGCTTTTCCGACTTTCCATTCTTCGTTATTAATAAACGCCTTGATTCCCCATCCCGGCACGTCTTCAATTTTTTCAGGTTCTGGCAGTTTTTCGTCAAGCTCGTTTTTTACATAGTTTACAATTGCATGGGCGAGGGGGTGATTGGAATGCTTTTCGATCGCCCCGGCAGCTAATAAAATACCATTCCTGTTTATGCCTTCTTTCGTTATCACGTTTGTTACTTCCGGTTTTCCTTTCGTCAAAGTACCAGTTTTATCAAAAGCAATTGCTTTTAAATGGCTTAGGTTTTCAAGATGGATTCCGCCTTTAAACAAAATTCCGTGCCTTGCGCCGTTTGAAATCGCAGATAAAGTGGCAGGCATGATCGAAGCCACGAGTGCACATGGTGAGGCCACGACAAGAAGAATCATGGCGCGATAAAATGTTTCATTCCAGCTCCAGCCCAACACATAATGGGGCAAAAACATCATCAAGATAACGACAGCTAATACAATTTTTACATACGTTCCTTCAAATTTTTCAATAAAAAGCTGGGAAGGAGATTTTTCACTTTGAGCATTTTGAACAAGCTGAATGATTTTTTGAAACAGAGTTTCGCTGTTCGGTTTTGTGATTTCAATTGTAATTGAGCCGTTTAAATTGACCGTTCCTGCAAAAACATCTTCGCCTTCTGTTTTTGAAACAGGTATGGATTCTCCGGTAATCGCTGCTTCATCAATTGTTGTCTGTCCCTTTGAAATTCGCCCGTCTGAAGGAACTCTTTCTCCTGGTTTGACAAGGATTTTATCGCCGATATTTAACTGTGAGACATGGACTTTTTCTTCCATTCCGTTATTGAGCCTTAAAGCTTCTTCAGGCTGAAGTTCCATTAAGGAGGAAATTTCTTTTCGGCTTTTATTAAGAGTATATGTTTCGAGAGCACCGCTCACCGCAAAAATAAAAATTAAAATCGCGCCTTCTGTCCAATAACCAATAATCGCAGAACCGATAGCGGCAAAAATCATCAACATTTCCACATTTAATTCTTTATTTTCAATGGTTTCCTCAATTCCCTCTTTTGCTTTGGCAAATCCGCCGATAAAAAAAGCAAGCAAAAATGCCGTAACAGATGCGTTTTCCATACCGATTTTTTCAAAAGTCCACCCGGCTGCAATCAAAAACCCGCTAATTATGGCTGCAATTAACTCGGCATGGGGCTTTATTTTTTTAATAAAACTTTCATTATTTTCCGCTTGTCTGGCTGCTAGAATTTTTGCTTCAGCATTCATTGTTTCTCCTCCTAATCCTCTTTTAGAAATCCGCCTTTCATTTTTATTGAGAAAAATAATCAGATTCAATATCTCCATTAAATGACGAAAGCTGCCACCATAGCGATGACAGCGAAAAGCTCCGAAATTATGGTATTTATTTATTTTTAATAATATTACCATACAGCATATGAATGTGGAAAGAATTATGCCTCTAATATTTATTTGAACTACTCACCGCTTAACGACCTTACGATCTGTTTGAAGCGGGAGATTCCTACGAACACCGAAGTAACCTTCAGTTATCTTAGTAGGCTAGCCCCGCAGTTCCTGCGGTTAGAAGTCTTATGGCTTCATTTTTAAGATTGATACTTGCGTTAATATCTCGATTATGATGGGTTCCGCAAGAAGGACAGTCCCATTCACGCAATCCAAGATTTTTAACGTCTTTGTTTTGATAGCCGCAAAAAGAACAAAGCTGACTGGAAGGAAAGTTTTTTGCAACGGTCACAACTTGTTTGCCATACCATTTTGCTTTGTACTCAATCATGGTTTTGAATTGCGACCATGATGCTTCACTAATTACTTTGGCAAGAGAATGATTCTTTAGCATATTAGCTATAGACAAATCTTCCATTCCGATAATGTCGTGGTTTTTGACAATATCGGTTGAAACCTTGTCTAAAAAATCCCTTCTTGCATTGGCTATTTTTTCGTGTATACGGGCAACTTTCTTTTTAGCCTTGTGCCAATTTACACCGCCAACGGTTCGTCTACTCATAATCCGTTGTGCTTTCGCTAATTTTTCCTCTAATGAGCGGAAAAATTTTGGATTGGAGTAAGTTGTTCCATCGGAAAGAATAGCAAAGTCTTTGATTCCTACGTCAACCCCAATAGCTGAACGGGTTTTTGGCCATTCAGATACTTCTGCCTCCGTTCCCAGAGAAACAAAGTATTTGCCCGAAGGATTACGCCGTATAGTTGCATTTAGGATACGTCCTTCTACTTCGCGGCTTTTGGCAAAACGAACAAGTCCAAGTTTAGGAAGTTTAAAATAATTGCCTTCAACAGTTATATTTCCATTTACATGTTTCGTTGTGTAGGATTGAACCGGATTCTTTTTAGACTTAAATCGAGGTTGTTTGTTTTGTTTGTTGTAGTATCGAACATAAGAGTCAGCAAGATTTTCAACTGATTTTTGCAACGCAATACTATCCACTTCCTTCAAAAATTCATACTGTTTTTTTAATTCGGGAAGTGATTTTTTGGTTTCTTTCTTGTTGAAGTATTTACCCTTCCAATTATTTATTGGAAGTTGACCATTTTGGACCATTTCTTCACAAATATACCAAAATGCGTCCTTTTCCTTCTGTTTAGCAAGAAAGAAGTTGAACACGAATCTTGAACAGCCAATCGTTTTGTTAATGAGTTCCATTTGTTTTTTGTTTGGATAGATACGAAATTTATAAGCTTTGTGAACGATGATGACGTTCACCTCACTTCCTTTGGGAACATTTGTTCTTATTATATCATAATGAGGAAGGTTTTGGCTATCGCCAACCGACATTCTTCTCCCACTTACTCATTGGGCTTTGCCCTTCACTATCCTTGAAGTGGGAGACTTCTGTCGGGAAACGATAAAATTGCGGAAAAAACAAAATAACCGAGGAAAGAATAAAATATGTTTAAAAAATTTACCCGGCCAAATTTAAGCAGACCGGGTTTTTCCTTGCAATGCACCTTTTGGCTGATAGACAGCCAACGCGATGAATATCAAAAGAAGCATGGAGCTGATGACATAAAAAAAGCTTGCTCCTTTCAAGTACTCGATGGCAAGGCCTCCAATAAACGGACCGCTGATGCTTCCAAAGCTGAAGAAGATTCCGCACATTAAATTTCCTGCAGGCAAAAGCTGTTTTGGAATAAGGTCCGCCATATAACTGATTCCGAGAGAAAAAGTTGAACCAACAAGCATGCCTGCAATAAAAAAACATACTGCAAGGCCAATAGCTGATTCTTTGAGAAGTCCGGGTGCCGTAAAGCAAATAAACCCTGCCAACATTACGGAAATTAATATGTTTTTTCTTCCGTATTTGTCGCTTAACATTCCCAGTGGTAATTGGAATACAATACCCCCAATAGCAAAAGAGGGCAAAATAAAGGATACCGAATTTATGTCAATTCCTGTTCTAAGTGCATAAACAGGAAAATTTCCGTTTAATGAAGCTTCAAGAAATCCATACCCAAACGGGGGTAATAAAGCAACCCATGCATATTTCCATACTTGGCCAAAGCGCTTTATTGTTCCGAAAAAAGAACTCGTTTCTAAATCTTGTTCAGGAAATTCATTTTTTAAAAATAAAATGGCAAACCAAGCAGCTAAACTAATAGCGGTTGAAATAAAAAAAGGGAGAGATTCATTTATTTCTACTAATCTTGTCATAACCGGCCCGGCTGCAAATCCCAGCCCGAAAAATAAGCCGTATAGTGAAATATTCCGTCCGCGTTTATTTTCTGGCGAAAAGGTCGTAATCCACGTTTGCGTACCAAAATGAAGCATATGATCGCCAATCCCGATTAACAGTCTCAGGATAAACCAAAACCAAAATGACTTCCAAATGGCAAACAGTCCTAAGGAAACAGCAACAGCAAGCGCACCAAATAAAATGATTGGCTTAAATCCAAATTTTCTTAGCGGCGCTTCCATTAAAGGCGAAGCAAAAAGAATACCGATATATAGGGCGGTAGCATGGAGGCCGTTGACGGAAGAAGAGATGCCGTCTTTTTCAAAAATAATCGCAATGAGGGGAAGCAGCATTCCTTGTGAAAACCCGGAGATGGCTACAATTCCTATTAAGATCCAAAACCGCAAATTTTGTGAATATTTCATGTATACATTCTCCCGGAAAAATATGATCCAAAATGATGGTAACGGGAAAGAAATGGTTTTGCAAGAAAAAGAAATGTTTTTTCTTGTTTTATTACGGGGAAAAATATTGTAATCTCTAAATAGAAAAAACTGTGGTGTTAACTCGGAAGAATTGTCCCGCGGTTTAATCTGTTAAAAGGGTTATTGCTGCCAGAGAAACGTTAGACAAAAAAATTGATAAAATGGAGGAGTTTATATGACAAACAAAATTTTTATGCTTCTTGCCTTTGCAGGGGTTCCGTTATCTGTAATTGGAAGCTTGCTGCATTGGCCAAGCACACTAATGTTCGTTATTTATTGTATAACGATTATTGCGCTGGCCAGTTATATGGGAAGGGCGACTGAAAGCCTGGCAATTGTTGCTGGTCCGAGGATTGGAGGTTTATTAAATGCCACTTTTGGTAATGCCGTAGAATTAATCATTTCAATTTTTGCATTAAAAGCTGGCTTGATTGAAGTAGTTCTTGCTTCATTGACAGGTTCTGTTCTTGGGAACCTTTTGCTTGTTGCCGGATTATCTTTTTTCGTTGGCGGGATAAAGTTCAAAAGGCAGAAATTCAACGAGTTTGATGCAAGACACAATTCAGGACTTTTAATGTTCGCTATTATTGTTGCATTTGTCATCCCAGAAGTTTTTTCGTTGACAATGAATGAAACAAAAACTTTATCCCTTAGTGTCGGGATTGCTATTATTTTAATTGCTCTTTACTTAGCTGCTTTATTTTTCAAACTTGTTACTCACCGCGGGGTTTATCAGCAAGGGAGTGAAGGTGCAAACCATCATGAAGAAGAGCCTGAATGGGGAAAAAATAAGGCAATATTCATTTTGGCAATTGCAACTGCAGCTGTTGCTTACGTATCGGAAAATCTGGTTCATACTTTCGAAACAGTTGCAAAGTCGTTTGGATGGACCGAATTATTTATCGGGGTCATTATAGTAGCGATTGTCGGAAACGCGGCGGAGCATGCATCTGCGATTATAATGGCTTATAAAAATAAGATGGATATCACTGTTGAAATTGCAGTAGGTTCTACTTTGCAAATTGCGATGTTCGTAGCACCTGTGCTTGTGTTAGTTTCACTTTTCTTTCCCGTATCCATGCCGCTTGTTTTTTCTCTTCCTGAATTGATTTCAATGGTATCTGCAGTGCTATTAATGATCATCATTTCTAACGATGGAGAAACAAACTGGTTTGAAGGCTTGACATTGCTTGCTGCCTATTTCATCATGGGCATTGGATTTTATTTGTTGTAGAGCCAAAAACTAAAAAAGGAGGCTGTCTCAAACCTCCATGGCATATCAGCCACCACGATGAATGAAAATGTTTTCGACCTTTGACCTGCAAATTTTTAATGAAATTAGCGGGTCAAAGGTTGTTGCTTTTTTTGCTTTTTACCGGACATTTTCGTATAAAAAGCCTAAGGGTCAGACCCCATAACTCAATATATAGGACATATTGTAGGATAAATATGCTATATATTGATAAATGCACATGGGGTCAGACCCTTATGAGACAGCCTCTTTAATTTAAATGTATAATCAATTCATTCATATTAGGGTTACTAGCCATAATTCGCTTTTTTCTAGTTATCATCACCAACTTTCATGAATGTCTTTGCACCGTTGACAATATTTTAGCAGGTGTAATTACCTTCTTTGTAAAGCGAACGATTAACAGCCCTCCTTTTCTGAAAGTACGTTTATTATATAATGATTTTTTAATTTTTTGAATATTATGATTATTTAAATTTCATTACATTTACTCTCAAAAAAGTGAGCATTAATTTTGTAGGAATGGATAATATTTGCGGACTCCGAAAAAACTATAAACAAACAAAAATATGTTGGATGATTTGAAAGGAGTTCGTACCATGAAGAAATGGTTATCTTTTGGTATTATAAGTCTAGTCTTTTTGCTGCTTTTCTTACCACCTGCCTTTGCAAAGCAGGGGGCTGAAAAGAACAATAATCCCAAGCCTGCCAGTCAATATAAAGTGCCAAGTTCTGTTCTGAACATAACAAAAGAAAACACATATCCGAACCCGGTGCAGGACATGCCGCTTTTGCAGCCAAGCGAGCTGACGCAGCAGCTAATTAATTCATCCCGGATAAAAATTGAAAATCCAGATTTAATTCGTATGCTAAATGAAACAAGTATTAACAGTACACCTTTTGCATTTGGGTACAGGGCGATTATTTACTTGGGACAATGGCCATTAAGATATGATTCAACGGAAACATCTCCAAATTGGGAGTATCAAAAGATCAATACGAATTATTTTGATAATCGAGGAGGAAATTCACCTTATAGAATTCACTATGTTCAAGAAGCGCAAAAAATAGTCCGCGGCGGTTTAACAGCAAAAATACCGAATGCCGAAAATGTGAAAAAAATGATGCTGCATAAAGCTATGGAAAAAACAAAGCTGCCTCTTTCATTTGAAACAATTATCGGAGGAGGAACGAAGAAAGACCAGGTTTACAACATTCCGCCAAAAAGGCTTGGATATTTATATGCATATGCACCGGCCGTTAATGAAAAAGGGAAGGTAACATATGGGGAAGTCTACATTATGCTAAAAGGGAACAAAAAAATGATCGTAATCAAAAACGTTACTTCCCAAGGAATTGGTGCGTGGATCCCTGTTCAGGATCATGTTTCCTTCGGTTTCATCGCTGCCGATAGGCCGCGTTAATTCATAATAAAATAAGGTCTGACTCCCTCCAACAATGACTATGTTTTGAATGGTTTTTGTTGGAGGGGTCTGACCCCAGAGAGGAATTTTCACTTTATGTTTGCTTTACGGGTTTTAAAGTCTACGTCTTTATAATAGCTGTTTTTTACGAGAACATTTGGCCCCAGGCAGCGTACTTCGGGACAATGGCAGTTTAAGGAGGAAGCCAGCTCCGTATTCATCCATTTCTGATAAACATCCTCTAACCTATCAGTTTTTATATTTCCGAGCGGAGGAGTATCTCCGAAATCTGTGACAATTACATCCCCAGTAAAAATATTCACATTAAGCCGTGATCGGCCATCCGGATCATTTCTGACCGTTACATTTTTTTCAGAATTAAGCCTTTTCAAAAGCTCCAAATCTTCTGTTTTTCTGCTGCAGGAATAGAACGGCAAAGTTCCGAACAGCATCCATACATCTTTATTGCGGATATCAAGCAGACGATGGATTGCAGACCTGATTTCATCTAAAGATAACGTATCAAGGAATGAAGCAAAATCAGAAGGATACATCGGGTGGACTTCATGTCTTTTGCACTTCATTTCTTCTGTAATCTGTTTATGAATTTTTTCAATGTGCGGCAAGGTGCGTTTATTGAGCATGGTTTCTGCAGATACGAGCACGCCGCTTTCAGCAAGAACACGGCTGTTTTCGATCATTCTTTTAAACAGTGTTTCCCTTTGCTTTACGCTCGGTTTTCGATCCATCATAGCAAAGCCGCCTTCAATAAAATCTTCAGGCGTCCCCCAGTTATGGGAAATATGCAAGACATCCAGGAAAGGAATGATTTTTTCATAGCGGCTTATGTCAAGGGTTAAATTTGAATTTAACTGGGTGCGGACTCCCCTTTCTTCGGCATATTTTAAAAGAGGCAGTACATAATTCTCAACAGATGTTTTTGACAGCATAGGCTCCCCTCCGGTAATGCTCAATGACCTTAAGGCAGAAATTTCATCGAGCCTTTTAAGGAGAAGGTCAATCGGGAGAGCATCAGGGTCCACTGTTTGAAGTGTGAATCCGACTGCGCAATGCTCACAGCGCATATTGCAAAGCGTTGTTGTTGTGAATTCTATATTGGATAAAACAAGTTTTCCGTATTGGTCAATATCCAAATAAGCTTCCCATGGGTCATAAGTGTGCGTAATTTCCAAACTTTTTTCAGTAATCATAACTTATTAGCTCCTTCTTATCGAATCATAAGTCATTATTAAAGGTAGAATCAAAAATGTCAATTCCTTTATACTTGGAAGCTGAAAAGAAAGTGGAAATATTTGCGGGGAATTTACGAAACGGGAGTTTATCAATATCTCTAAATTGACAAACCCTTTAATACTTTAAAGTGTTGAGGGACAGTCCCTCTTTCAATCACATCGTTTAGAGAATATAATAAGGAAAGTCAAACGAAAAAAAAGCAGCTAAGGGAAAGGGGAAACAAAAGTGAACATTGAAAAGTTTCTGGAAAGTATGTACAGGCTGATTGTTGAAACTTCAACAATACTTCCAAAAGATGTTCGCCGTGCAATAAAGACAGCAAAAGAACGTGAAAATGCCGGTACACGTGCAGCCATGAGCCTTGCTACGATTGCTGGCAATATTAAAATGGCAGATGAAAACGCTTCACCAATTTGTCAAGATACAGGTTTGCCGACTTTTAAAATTAAAACTCCTGTCGGGGCTAATCAAATTGAAATGAAAAAAGCAATCCAAAATGCAATTGCTCTTGCTACAAAAGATGGAAAACTGCGGCCGAATTCGGTTGATTCATTAACCGGAGACAACAGCGGTGATAATCTTGGGGAAGGTACACCTGTAATAAAATTTGAACAATGGGAAAAAGATTATATAGATGTTCGGCTGATTTTAAAAGGGGGCGGCTGTGAAAACAAAAATATCCAATACAGCCTTCCATGTGAATTGGAAGGATTGGGCCGTGCAGGTCGTGATCTTGATGGAATTCGCAAGTGCATTCTTCATTCTGTTTATCAGGCGCAAGGTCAAGGGTGTAGTGCCGGCTTTATCGGAGTAGGAATTGGCGGAGACCGTTCTTCTGGCTACGATCTTGCAAAAGAACAGCTTTTCCGTTCAGTTGATGACATTAATCCTAATGAAGATCTGCGCAAACTTGAAGAATACATTATGGAAAATGCCAACAAGCTTGGAATCGGTACAATGGGATTTGGCGGAGAAACAACTCTTCTTGGCTGTAAAATCGGTGTCATGAACAGGATTCCTGCCAGTTTTTACGTGTCTGTAGCTTATAATTGTTGGGCGTTCCGCCGCCTTGGTGTTTGTGTTGATCCTCAAACGGGAGAGATTAAGGAATGGATGTATCAAGATGGAGACATGGTGGATTTTGAAAAGTCACATGCCGCTCAGGAAACCGCCGCAGCTGCAGAAACCGTTTCTGAAGTCATCACTTTACATGCTCCGATCACTGAGGAACAAATCCGCTCCCTTAAAGTTGGAGATGTCGTACATATTGACGGCATGATTTATACTGGCCGTGATGCCATTCACAAATATTTAATGGACCATGATGCACCGGTCGATCTGAACGGACAAATTATTTACCACTGCGGCCCGGTTATGTTAAAAGATAATGAAGGCAAATGGCATGTAAAAGCTGCAGGCCCGACAACAAGTATCCGTGAGGAGCCTTACCAAGGCGACATCATGAAAAAGTTCGGCATTCGTGCCGTGATCGGAAAAGGAGGAATGGGTTCGAAAACGCTTGCAGCATTGAAAGAACACGGAGGAGTGTACTTAAATGCCATCGGCGGTGCAGCCCAATACTATGCAGACTGTATTAAATCGGTTGAAGGCGTAGACCTTTTGGAATTCGGAATTCCTGAAGCAATGTGGCATTTAAGAGTAGAAGGGTTTACAGCAGTTGTAACGATGGACTCGCACGGAAACAGCCTACATGAAGATGTAGAAAAATCTTCATTTGAAAAACTGGCTCAATTTAAAGAACCTGTTTTTAAGTAATTGTAATTAGGGACAGGCCCCTATCGCATATGAGGGTCAGGCCCGCTCCGCTTTAAAGTGTTAACGCATTAATGTATTGAGGGTCAGACCCTCATTGCTTTAAAGTGTTAAAGTATATTTGTGTTGTACCAGGGATAGAATTTTTGTTCGATCCCTTTTTTTGCTTTTTTTATGAACGAATGTTTTTTCCTGACTAACAAAAACTATGGAAAAAGCGTGAAAAGGAGGAGCAGCGGATGAAAAGAACCTGCCGTGTTCTGATCACTATTATTTCCATGTTTTTGTTTTTATCAGGAACTGCTTATGGAAGTCCCTCTAACTCGGCCATTCATTGGGGATTTAAGAAAGGCGGAGATGGAAAGCAAGCCGAGGCAGGGAAAACATTAGATGATCTGCTTGAAAAGTATGGAGCTGTTTATAAAGGAGATCCAAATAAAAAAGATATCTACTTAACATTTGATAATGGTTATGAAAACGGCTATACGGCTAAAATTTTAGATGTTTTAAAAAAAGAGCATGTGCCTGCAGCCTTTTTTATTACAGGCCATTATTTAGAAAGTGAACCTGAACTGGTAAAGCGGATGGCTAAAGAAGGACATATTATCGGGAACCATTCATGGTTTCATCCCGATTTAACGCAAGTAAGCGATGAAAGACTGAAAAACGAACTGGAGAGAGTCCGCGCCGAAACCGAGAAACTAACCGGTCAAAAGCAAATGCCGTATTTACGCCCGCCAAGAGGGATTTTCAGTGAAAGAACACTTGAACTTGCTAAACAACAAGGCTATACACATGTATTCTGGTCGCTTGCTTTTATTGATTGGCACATTGATCAGCAAAAGGGATGGAAGTATTCATACGATTCGATCATGAAGCAAATCCATCCGGGAGCTATCCTCCTTCTTCATACCGTCTCAAGAGACAATGCTGAAGCTCTTGAAAAGGTTATTAAAGATTTAAAACAGCAGGGCTACCAATTTAAAAGCCTTGACGACCTAATGATGGACAACACATTAGGAGAAAGAATGCTATATTAAATTGCACGAGGCTGTCTCAAAAGCCTAAGGGTCAGACCCTTATGAGACAGCTTCTTCTCTTTTTAGGGGCCAGACCTTCACTACAATAACGCATTAACGCGCTATTGTGGAGCGGGCCAGACCCGCTCTCGTTTAAAGCTTTAAAGCAGTAAATAAATTGTTGTTTCTTGTAAGTGTAAATGTTGCTAAATCCCTCTAGAATAATGCTATAATACGGGAAAAATAATAAAGGAAGGATGGCGTGTTGGAAAAGCTTCAAGTTAAGGGCCCTTACAATTTTGACCTAGTGTTGGACAGGCTTTCGCTTGATCCTCTGAATGCAGTCGACAAGCCGAATCGCAGTGTGAAAGTGCCTTTACTAATTGACGGGCAGCCGATAGTAGCCGAGGTGACGGCTACCGGAACGACTGAGAAGCCGGAATTTAACATAGCCGGAATAGAAGACCCTTACAAGGAAAAAGCCATAAAAAGGCTGACTCACATATTCCAATGGAATATCCCTCTTGTGAACATTCATGCTCATTTTCAAAACACCGCATTAAAAAAGATATTTGACGAGCACTACGGGACACCGCTTGTTCTCGATTTTAATCCATATAACTGTTTACTGAAATGCATCATTCATCAGCAATTAAATCTTGCTTTCGCCCATACTTTGACAGAACGCTTTGTTAAGACTTTCGGTTTTCAGGAAAAAGGGGTTTGGTTTTATCCTCTCCCTGAAAAGTTAGCTTCGTTAACAGTAGAACAGCTGCGGGAACTGCAATTCAGTGGACGCAAAGCAGAGTATGTGATCGGGATTGCTAAAGAAACTGCAAAAAGAAGGCTTCGATTTGACGAACTGGAAAAGAAATCAGATGAAGAAATAATGGAGAAATTAATAAAACTGCGAGGTGTCGGCCCGTGGACTGTCCAAAACTTTTTAATATTTGGGCTGGGCCGTCCGAACCTTTTTCCAACGGCTGATATTGGAATCCAAAATGCTTTAAAGAAGCTGTATAATTTAGAAAGAAAACCGACTTTAGAAGAGATGAATGAATATAAAAAAAACTGGGCTCCCTATTTAAGCTATGCATCGCTGTATTTATGGAGAAGCATTGAATGAGAACCAAAAACAGAGATCCGCTGTTTTTTCAAAAACTTTATTAATGCCCGGTGCCGGGTGTCTTATACGGAGTGAACACCATGAAAAAAGATAAAACATTGAAAATAAATGTGAAACAAACCTTCCCTTTGACAATTAAGAGGCTTGGTATAAACGGTGAAGGGGTAGGATACTTCAAAAAGCAAGTGGTCTTTGTACCCGGAGCATTGCCGGGAGAAGAAATTGTCGCAGAGGTTACAAAAGTTCATCCTAAATTTGCAGAAGCCAGAATAAAAAAAATCCGTAAAAGATCTGAGTATCGTGTGAAGCCTTTATGTCTTATTTATGAAGAGTGCGGCGGATGCCAGCTTCAGCATTTGAGCTATGACCAGCAGCTGAAAGAAAAACGGGATATTATTATCCAATCATTAGAACGACACACAAAACTGCAAGTGGATCAAATAGAAATCAGAGTTACGATTGGGATGGAGAATCCGTGGGGGTACCGGAACAAGAGCCAATTCCAGGTTGGATCGAAGGATGGGAAAGTGCTGGCCGGTTTGTACGGGTTAAATTCCCACCGCCTGATCAACATCGAACAATGTGCCGTTCAGCACCCTTTAACTAGCAAGGCAACGGAGACGGTGAAAAATATTTTACAAGATTTAAACATTCCTATTTATAATGAGAGAACAAAAAAAGGAATTGTGAGAACGATCGTTGCGAGGGCAGGAGTAACGACAGGCGAGCTGCAAATTGTATTGATTACATCTGTTAAAGAGTTGCCTAAAAAAGAGCTGATTATTCAGGAAATAAAAAAGCGATTGCCTGAAGTAAAGTCAATAGTCCAAAACATCAACAGCCAAAAAACATCGCTAATCTTTGGAAAAGAAACTGATACACTAGCGGGAAAAGATTTTATCCAGGAAACATTAGGCGACCTTTCCTTTGAATTATCGGCACGAACATTTTTTCAATTAAACCCTGAGCAAACAGTCAAACTTTACAATGAAGTGAAAAAAGCTGCTGATCTAACCAGCAAGGAAAAAGTCGTTGACGCTTATTGCGGTGTCGGAACCATCGGTTTGTGGCTTGCTGATGGTGCTAGCGAAATTCGAGGCATGGACGTGATTGAAGAATCGATTGCCGATGCAAAGAAAAATGCTGTCCGCCACGGTGTGAACCACGCGACATATGTAACAGGAAAAGCAGAAGAATGGCTTCCAAAATGGCTGAAAAATGGCTGGAAACCGGACGTCATTATCGTTGATCCACCGAGAACCGGCTGTGACGACCGTTTTCTTCAAACGGTATTAAAAGTCAAGCCACAGACATTCGTATATGTATCCTGCAACCCGTCAACATTGGCGAAATACATTCAGACCCTAAGCAGTAAATACAATGTCGAATATATCCAGCCGGTGGACATGTTTCCGCAGACGGCGCACGTTGAAACGGTAGTATTGATGTCAAGGGTAGATAAATAGCAGGGCTGAAAATACCCATAAACAAAGGGTTTCCAGACATTGAGTCTTTCTTGCGGCTACTTTGCCGGAGGTACCAATGTAGGGAAACCCTTATTTTTATTGTTTGAGGTAACATATCAACTGCCCTTAAGGTGATAGGGTTGAGTTGACAGCTTAGATAACGCCTATTTTTATAGGGGTTGAGGAGACAGAATAGATGTAAAATAAAGCTCAATTATCTTCACGGTTTTCTATCTCTTTTAGTGAAACCCCGTCTTTCGTTTTCCATTCTGTCAGTCCGTTTACGTGACCACCAATGACAAAAGCAGCAGCATATGATGGGCTACGGACTAAGATGTCTTCTTGCAAAATTCCGTTTTCGTCTATTTTGGCTTTTTGTCTACGCTCTTTAATTCCGGGCGGAATGCTTTCAGAATCAATAGTTTCAATACGGCTGCCTTTTAAGACGACAAAGCCCTCATTTGTTTGTTTACAGCTTGCCTCAATAACAAGTCCGCTTTTGCGGCTTTTTCGCTTCAGAAAGAGAAGCAGTTCCTCTTCAGAAGACTCTGTGGTAACAGCTAGTTTGGGTTTATCTGTCAGCGGTTCAAATAACTTGTGACCCAGAGCCCCCATTACAATCTTGGCGTAATCAATGAACTCTTCGAGCTCGCTTTCTTTTTCCTCTGTTATGTTACCAGGAGTGGGATCATTACCGTTTTTAACTATATATCTACCGGCATCCACAGCAAGCCCACAGAAACGGTTCTCAAGATAACTTATCTCTGTTGGGCCAAATGAGTTATTGGATGTAGTAAATACAACGGCCTCTGTCCAATAATCCTTATCTGGATTTCGTTTGTGCTCAATCAAGCGACAGAGAAGACCCTCTCCATTTTTACGAACTCCGGCTTGTCCAATATATACCACATTATCATCAGTTTGATCTGATGTGCCAAATAAAAAGTATACGCCGCTCTGGGATAGATCGTCGCGTCCTTTGCACTTATCAAGTTCTGTGCGTGGGATTTTATAAGCTACACCTGTCCAATTTGCCAGAGTACACTTAATCCTACCGTTTGGTGTGCCATCCATTAAAAATAGATTTATGCTTTTTCCTCTTGTAGCCAATTTTCTTACCCTCCTGTCTGAACAATCTATACCAGACCGAGATACTTCTCAAAGAATGCCATTAACTTCTCAATGACACTTTGCTTTTTAGCAGCGCGGCCTCCACCTCTGCCTCCAAAACGTGAAACAGGAGGTAGAATCTTATCAATATCTGTCCCGGTAGTCTTTAATGCCCCATCTCGGAACGAACCTGCTATGAATTTTCGTGTTTCATCTGGTTTTAGTTTCTCATCGTTAATAATCGCAGCTAAATCATTTTCCTTTTGCTCAATGACGAATTTACGCCAATCATCATCCACTTGTGTGGAAGTATTGACTTGGTTTATAAAACTTTCAATAAGTTCTTTTTTACTGCGAAGCTCAATGCTTGAGTTGATTGCTTTATCAATAGTTGTAAGGATACTCTTATCTGTACAGTTAGATTCATGATACTTCGCTACCAGCATTAGAATGTAGTCGATATTGACTTCAATTTGTTTAATCAACTCAATTTCAAATACAATATCATCGTTTATATTCTCTTTGTCAGCATCTTTGTCTTTTCGGAAGTCTTGGTATAGATCGATATAGATGCTTTGGTAGTCTTGAAAATCACGTTCACTTAATATCTCATTGCCTTCAAAATCATCAAATGCAGTGAGGATATTTTTCATTCTTAAGATTGCACCGAAAAGCCGTATGAATTCCTTTTGTGTACCTTCTCCTAAAATTGGTTGTCCCAATGGATACAATGATTGAAGAGACTCAATCAATTCTGAATATCCAGGATTGTGTTTGCCATCTTCGTCAAAGCCATTGTAGTAATCATCATAGGTTTTTAGAAGAACGATGCCGCCTGCTTCTTTGTCTCCAAAGAGGGCAATGGCATCATCAGTTGCTTGCTTAAGATCCCGGAAACAAACAATGTTACCGAAGGTTTTAACAGAGTTCAAAATACGATTGGTTCGAGAAAAGGCTTGAATTAGACCATGGTGCTTCAGATTCTTGTCTACCCAAAGCGTATTTAATGTTGTAGCATCAAAACCAGTCAAGAACATATTGACAACAATAAGCAAGTCTACCTCACGATTTTTTACTCGTTGTGAGAGGTCTTTATAATAGTTTTGAAACTTATCCGCTGAAGTGTCAAAATTCACATTAAATGTCTGGTTGTAGTCAGCAATGGCCGCATCTAAGAAGTCACGAGATGTCTTATCAAGCTTGTCTGTTTCAAAACCTTCTTCCGGTAAAGCATCTTCTGGATCATCTTCATTTGCACTAAAGCTGAAAATCGTCGCAACAGTAAGATTGCGGTTCCGTTCTTCTAGTTGCCGCTTGAATTCAGTATAATACTTCATCGCCATTGGGATTGAAGCCACAGCAAAAATTGAGTTAAACCCTGCCATGCGCTGTCCTCTTAGTGAATAAAAGCTATTACGTTTTGTTTTTTGGTCAAAGTGGTCAAGAATATAGCTCGTAACTTCTCGGATTCGCTCGGGTGCAGACATGGCTTTTTCTACATCAATCGCGCGAACCTTCGTATCGTTAATATTATCTTTTTCCTTAACTGTATTTATAAAGTCAATACGGAAAGGCAGCACATTACCGTCGTTTATCGCATCGACAATGGTGTAGGTATGAAGCTTATCTCCAAATGCTTGTGGTGTTGTTCGCATTAGGGGATTACCACTGCTTCCTGCATTAACTGCAAAAATTGGTGTTCCAGTAAAGCCAAAGATATGGTAATTTTTGAATGCCTTAATAATCTTCTGGTGCATCTCCCCAAACTGTGAACGGTGACATTCATCAAAGATCAAAACAATGTGTTGTTTATAAACATTATGGACTTTATTCTTAGTTATAAATTTATCTAGTTTTTGTATAGTTGTGATGATAATGCGTGCATCCGGATTTTCCAGTTGTTTCTGTAAAACCTTTGTAGAAGTATTACTATTTGCAGCGCCTTTTTCAAATCTGTCGTACTCTTTCATCGTTTGATAGTCAAGGTCTTTTCTATCAACAACGAATAGCACTTTGTCTATAAAAGGAAGTGCAGTAGCAAGCTGCGCTGTTTTGAAGCTGGTCAGTGTTTTGCCAGAACCAGTCGTGTGCCAAATATATCCGCCTGCTTCAATCGTGCCTACCTTCTTATAGTTGGTAGATATCTCGATTCGGTTTAGTATGCGCTCTGTTGCCGCAATCTGATAAGGGCGCATGACGAGTAGCAGGTCTTCTGATGTAAAGACACAGTAGCGAGTCAAAATGTTTAGAAGGGTATGTTTGGCAAAAAAAGTCTTAGTAAAATCGACCAAATCAGTGATCACACGATTGTTGGCATCTGCCCAATAACTGGTAAATTCAAAGCTATTACTAGTCTTTTTACTTTTGCTTCTCTTGTTGTCGGAGGATTCTTTAATGTGCTGGCTACGGGTCGTATTAGAGTAATATTTTGTATGGGTCCCATTAGATATTACAAATAGCTGTACATACTCATATAGTCCTGAAGAAGCCCAGAAGCTATCGCGTTGATATCTTTTAATTTGATTAAATGCCTCTCGGATTGCTACACCTCGGCGTTTTAATTCAACATGAACAAGTGGTAGGCCATTAACAAGTATGGTCACGTCATACCTTGTTTCGCGAGTACCTCCTGCTTCTTCATACTGATTTAGAACCTGAAGACGGTTGTTATGAATATTATTCTTATCTATAAGTAAGATGTTCTTTGTGCTGCCATCATCCCTTTTTAAAATTTGCACGTGGTCTTCTTGTATCTTACGAGTCTTTTCTACGATGCCCTCGTTCGTACTGGCGAGGTTTTGCGTAAAAAATCTTCTCCATTCGTCGTCAGAGAAGTTGAAGCGATTTAGTAATTCAAGCTGATGACGTAGGTTAGCGATTAAATCAGCTTCAGTAGAGACATTTATATGTTCATAGCCTTGTCCACAAAGGAGATTGATAAATTCTTTTTCTAATGCAGCCTCGCTCTGATAATCTACTGCACGATATGGTTCCGGCGCATATTCTGCAACAACGGTGGCTTCATTTGTAGAAGCCACTATATTATAGTTAATCATGAAGCCACCTCCTTAAAACTTAATAGCTTATCACGATAATATTCGTATTGCTTACGTCTCGCTTCAATTTCCGCTGATAAGCCCTGAGTAATATCATTAATAAGCGCATCAAAGCGGTCAAGAATGGCAACGATTCGTTCTTGTTCCTCAATTGGAGGAATAGGAATTCTAATTTCCTTCAATGCTGGAATACTTGAGTGTACGACTTTGCTTTTTACTTTTCCTTTACTTTTTTGTTTTTGTGCTTCGGTCGTGGACAAAGCATACGCTAAATACTTCGGATTTTCATTATGCTTCATGACAACAATATCACCACCTGCCAAGCATTTATCATGCCCGACATAAACGCAGGACTTTGCAATTTCATCAACGCTTTCACCTGTAATCGCAAAGAGTATATCACCATGCTCGAAATACTTTTTATTCGATATATCCATAGCATTCGTGTGTGATACACAAGTATCAAACCAGATATTATAGGTAGTATATATCTCACCATACCGAACACATGGTGTCCCTGTTTCAGTAACTTGGTCACGCTTAATTCCAGAGCCTCTGTACATGTCCGTTGCAATTTCATCTAGTGTCTTCGTCTCCACATTATTGCCGAAAGTGAGCAGAATATCTCTATAATACTCATATTGTTTCTTTCTTGCCTCCAGCTCCGCCTCTAGCTCCGCCTCCAGCTCCGCCTCCAGAGAGGTGAACTTATCAAGGATTCTTACAATCTCTTGTTGAACAGGGAGTGGAGGAATGGGGACAGATATTTTTGACATTACATTACTCATTAATTTAGGGTTTCCCATGCCCGAATTAACATAAGATTGAGCAACTACTTTAAGCACATAAAATAGAAATTTTGTAATGATTTCATCGCTGTTCACACGAAGCAATCCACACACATTTGTAATGCTAAATTTTTCATCACAGTGATAGAATACTGAGCCGGCATTTGCACCATCAGTAGTCCAGGTTATCGATTCAAAATCATAATCGTAAGAATTTATATAGCCGAATATACCATTGTTTGCGGTCTGAGAGGAATAAACTGGATATTCGCCTGCATTTTCGCGAAGATAGTCTTTAGACATTACCCTTCCACGACTAATCATGCAAATTTCATCAATGACTTTGTATTTCACTCCATTTGGACAGAGCTCAGTAATTAAATCATCTAGTTTGCTCATGCGTCTACCCCCTCTATTTCTGCAATTATTGCAGCTATTTCTCGTCGAAGTGCATCTCCTCGGGCAACGATGTTTTCAATTTCCGCATTTAGTTTAACGATGTCTATAACCTCACGAGTGTCTTCTTGCTCCACATAAGTGGAAACTGAAAGATTGTAGTCTTGTGCCGCAATGTCGTCATTATTGACAAGGCGAACAAAGTAGTCAATATTTTCACGTTTCTCATAAGCAGCGATAATTTTTGAGATGTTTTCATCTGTCAGCTTATTGCTGTTTGTAACTTTGATATATTCACGTGATGCATCAATAAATAGAGTGCTATTTTCGCTTTTTGATTTTTTTAGCACCATAATACATGTAGCTATGCTTGTGCCAAAAAACAGGTTGTCTGGCAATTGAATAACACAATCTACATAGTTATTGTCAATTAGGTATTTTCTAATTTTTTGCTCAGCGCCTCCGCGATAAAGTACACCAGGGAAGCATACAATTGCCGCTGTACCATTTGTTGCAAGCCACGAAAGACTATGCATAATAAAAGCAAGATCGGCTTTTGATTTTGGTGCAAGTACTCCTGCTGGTGAAAAACGCGGATCATTGATTAACAATGGATTGCTATCACCATCCCACTTAATTGAGTAGGGAGGATTTGAAACTATAGCCTCAAAGGGCTCATCATCCCAATGGAGAGGATCAGTTAGCGTATCGCCATGACCGATATCAAACTTGTCATAGTCAATATCGTGCAAAAACATATTGATACGACAAAGGTTGTAGGTTGTAATATTTATTTCCTGCCCAAAGAAGCCCTGACGCACATTCTCTTTTCCTAAAATCTTGGCAAATTTAAGTAGCAAAGAGCCTGAACCACAGGCTGGATCATATACTTTATTAACTTCAGTTTTGCCTACTAAAGTAAGACGAGTTAACAATTCTGAAACCTCTTGTGGTGTATAGTACTCACCTCCGCTTTTTCCTGCATTGGATGCATACATGCCCATTAAAAACTCATAGGCATCGCCAAAAGCGTCGATGGTATTATCTTTGTAATCTCCAAGCTTCATATCACCAATACCGTTCATAAGCTTGACTAGTTTGTCGTTACGCTTAGCAACTGTTCCTCCTAATTTATTGCTATTTACATCGATATCATCAAATAGCCCTTTGAAATTTTCCTCGTTACTTGTACCTTGAGCTGAGGCTTCAATGTTCTTAAATATCCTCTCGAGGGTTTCGTTTAAATTGTCATCGTTTGCTGCTCGACGACGAACATTTTCGAAAAGCTCGCTTGGCAGTATAAAAAAGCCCTTTGTTGCAACAAGGTCCTCACGGGCCTGTTCAGCATCCTGATCAGATAATTTTGCATAATCAAAGGTTTTATCACCGGCTTCCCATTCTCCCATATTGATATATGCTGTTAGATTTTCTGAAATGTAACGGTAGAATAGCATGCCTAAAACATATTGTTTAAAATCCCAACCGTCTACGCTTCCACGCAGCTCGTTTGCTATATTCCATATGGTGCGATGCAACTCCGCACGTTCTTGTTCTTTTCTGTTATCAGCCATTATTTTAATCTCCTTTGCAGTAATAATTGTTATTTTATTTTTCGTTAGATTCTTCTGAATCACTTTTTTCAGCTGCTCCGCCTGAACGAATCCATTCATCAACTTCTGAAATTTTAAATTTCCAGAGTCGTCCTACCTTATGGGCAGGCATGTTTCGGTTGTTGATCCATTGCAGTACAGTTTCGCGGCTTACACCAAGGTAATCAGTGATCGTATCCATTGAAGACCACTTTTCTATATTTTGATCTTTGCTCATTTTATAAGCCTCCATTTCTTATTGGCGAACGCCATTCAAGAATCCGTAGCGTCCATGTGACTCATCTTTAGTAAACTGGATCACATTTGCGTTGCTGTAATCTAAATCAGGAATATCATTTTCAACAATAATAACTTGACCGTGAGTCTGGTTATCCAATAGGTATTGGAATAACGCGGCTTTCATGGTGTCAGAAGCTACACCGTCTCCTTTTTCCTTCAAAGAAAGAATAGGGGAATCAATAATCAATAGCTCTGGAGCATATTTGCCTTTATCAGATAGATACTCCATAAGCGTTACAGCGAGTACCGTATTTAAGAAGGCACGATATCCCTTACCATATGTGTTTTTAGGAGTTCCATTAATAATAATGTCAAACGAGCTCGGATCTAAATAAGCTGAGCTATATGCGTCAAACTTACAAGATTCAAGTACTCTGTTTAGATAGCTATCCAATGCGGCTATGATGTCGCGACTAAAGTAGCTCTTAATTTTGAACTCTACCTCAGATTCTTCTTCAGCCATTGTTTCAAATAATTCAGCTTTCATAGTTGTTTCAAATTTACTAATAACCACTGATTCGTTACGGATTTCAATGGCTCTTCGATAATCATATAAAGTTGCTTTAAGTGCAGCAATTTTTGGTTTTAATTCCTCACTGAGGAGTAACTCAACATCTGATTTTTCCTTATTTAATCTAGCTATTTCAGATTCAAGAACTGACCGTTCCTTTATCAGGTCTTGCTCAGCTTCTACTAAATCATCTAATTGAAGTTGAATCCTATGAAGTTCAGCGTGGGATGCCTCTGCATACTTAGCTTCTTTTTGAGAAGAGGGGATACTGCTGTCACAAAATGGGCATTTAGAATTTGGATGCACTTTTCCTTTATGCAACTCGCCCTCAACAATAAAAGTCAATCTTTTAATGTCTGATGTATATTGACTCTTCAAAGCCTGATATCGATTATATAGAGTATTGCACTCGGCCAATTGCTCGCTGACAATATAAATTTCCTTTAAAAGTTGCTTGCTTCGGTTGACGGAATCAGTTATTTTTCCTTCTGTTTCGGCGATTTCAGCAAGTACATTCTCTACTTTCTCTTGAAGGTACTCTTCATCCCCGACAGGGAGTTTATTCAGTTCATTTTTACGATCAGCAAAATCAGATAATCTTTTGTTAATGTAATCAATAACAGCCTTTTTTCGAGCTTCTTTTATCTTTTTTTCTTCCTTTGGATCGGAGTCAGCAAAGTCTTGACCGGTAATCAAGAAGAAGAGGGCAGAAAGAGCTGCGGTATGTGCTGTATTTTGCTTTGGCAATATAATAGAAGGCTCTTGAAAAACAACGGATTCCTTTATGAGAAACATGTGTGAAAAAGTTCTCCAGGTAAGACGTTGTTTATCATACCTTGAGTTTTTTATAATAAAATGCTCCTCGTCAATACCTATAAGCTTTAACCATACATCACTGATATTTTTCTTCCCACTGGTTCTATAGTCTCCAGACTCTATTTTGTGATCATTACTATGGACTTGTATTTTATTCGAATCTATCTGGCGTTCAAATGTAATGCTTCCATTTTCTGTATCAACAATTATTTTGATATTGTTGTAGCCTGTGTTTCTATCAAAACGAATTTTATCACTTCCAAATAAGTAGTCGATACATTCTAGGATATAGCTTTTTCCAGTATTTGATGGCCCGCAGATAATATTTAATCCATCATCAAATTCTAAAACTGAGGGCTCTTTACCATTACCGGAAACGATCAGCTTTTTTATATAAAAGTTAGTCATTTCATTAATCCTCCCGTAGCGAATATATGGAGCGTCTATTTATAAACTCTAGAACTTCACGCTCGGTTTTATCAGATGTGAATTCCCGCACTAAGCTTACAGCTCGACGGTATGCGGTCGCATAATCACTTGATAAATATTCGCTATAATTCAAGCCTTTTTGGTTAATGGAATATGTAAAACCATTTTTGGTTGGATGTACCTTTATAAGGTCATCAAGCACCAGTTGTTTAATTGCCTTCTTTATGAGTTCACGACGTAAGGTGAACTCACTGAATTTATAGTTATTCTCCCCATGCAGATTTTCATCAGAAATACCAAATTCTTTTCCGTAAATTGAAATAAAATCTATTGCAGCAAGCATGTCTGCACTAAAACTTTGATTTCTTGAAGTCTCTAGTATAAGCAAAATACGTAGGGATGCTTCGAATGGCGTATTATACAATTTACTCATCAGTTTCAACCCACTCCCTTAGTTTGCCGTCATTTACAAGCATGTGGCAGACACCTTTCTTTTCACTAGCACCAATCCAATTAGGAATCTGGCTATATACGCATTTATCAACTCGAATAAGAGCGGCTTGAGACATAACCCCTTTTAATCTAGCAAGTCCATGAGGATACTCATTTTCATAAACGTCTATGATACCATCGTATGTTTCTTCTTTTAATACATCAAACTGATCCGGATTCGTTTCTCCAAATACATCTCTTGCCCCGCGTCTAATACTTTCAGCAGCATAGTAGTCTTTTCTTCTACGCTTAAAATCTTTCTGATACTTTGGAAAACTTTCTAATGATTCTTTTGGCAACTCATCAAGACCCTCCGCATCAGCGTAAGCGGCTAATAATTCTCTGACATAAACCATCTCATGTGATTCGATTTCTCCGGGTGGAGCAATAGGTGCTGGCATTCCTGGATGGATTTTTTCAATAAGCTCCTTTAATTTTTTTACATCACTAAGAATAGAAGGCATTCTATTATTCAAGGGAGCCGGTGACTCTTTAGAAAGTTTGTTGTCCTTTTTTATTACGTACAAAAATAAGACAGACAAAAAGACATGAAGAGAGGCCGGATCAGCAAATCGCAAGAATTCTTCTTTTTTATCTTGTGGAACAGTATCGTCACTGGATATGAGATCAGCTAATTCGGCAATCATGTCTTTTATCATTTCAGGCATAATTTCAGGCAGGACTACATCCTCAAAGTAGTCATGCGCTGCATTAATTATTGTTTGGGAGCTAGATGCTTCCTTTATTTTTTTACGCATATTAATTTTGCAGTTAAATAAGTCACTGGCAAGTTTGTCAGTAACCACAAAAGGCTCACCTTCTTGGTTTGTAACATCCTCATTGTCAGTAATTAGCCCTAACAACAATTCAGTGACACGTTTTTGACCATTAGGCTCTTTAATTGATTTTTGAACAATCTTGGCATATGTCCCAAAGCATAATCTACTCATGCGACCATCCCTTTCTGCAGAACCATAAGGTCAAAAAAGGGTCAAAAACCGGTCAAACCGAAGGGAAATACTTATAGGTTTAAAGCTTGTATCCTTTTCTTGTAAGCAATACAGGAAAGGGATTTTTTATTTTGTGGCTATGGTCTTTGAGTGATGTTATTCCCCGAAAAGACAACCCTGGTAAACCAATTGATCCTGCTAACTACATTTTATAAATTATATCACTTAAATTGGTATAATTCAATTCCTTTACCTGTAACAAAAAGCTAAACTATTTAATTCAACTTAAATACTTATAAATACCTGTTATCAAAAGAAGAGAGGATGAAAAAACAAGATGAGTGAAGTACGAAACCTAGATGGAAAACTTGTTTGTCGAGTGGATGAAGCTACGGGTACGGTAGAAATCAAGATTAAAGATTGCATCACTTTAATCAAACGAAATGCAGATGGCACAACCGAGGTTGTTAATCTTAAAAACTAATTATTTCAATTAGCCAAGTTAATAAATCCGCGAGACCGCAAGACGGCAGTGCGGAATACCTGAAAAGGTGTTCCACTGCCGTCTTTTTTTGTCTCACGGATGATAAGCGGCTCCCGCGGATTTCAAAGCCAAATTTTGAAAACCAAAGGAGCCAAAACATGTCAAGAGAGTACAAAACGAGTAAAAAGAACAGAACCAATTACATTTATTACACTGCTGAAGGAACAAAGATTGTTATTACCCCTGGTGAAGACGGAGTCACCGAAGCCGACATCGATCTATTACATTCTATGGATGATAACGAAGTAGACGAGCAGCGCCGCTACAACTACCGCGTTACATCTCATTTGGATGCTTATCACGATGGTGAGAGTGAAGCGGCAACAGATCGTAATAAGTATCTGGCAGATGAAAGTGCAAATCCAGAACAGATTTACATAGAAGGCGAAGATAAAGTTGAACATCTGGATTCGCTGGACAAGCTTGCTGAGGCTATGGGTTGTCTCTTGCCTCAGCAAAAAGAGCTTTTCAAAAAGGTTTATTTGGACAAACGTTCCAACACAGATATAGCTGCTGAAGAAGGAGTGACGGAAGCGGCTATCCGTAACCGCCTGAAAAAGATACACGAAAAATTAAGAAAAATTCTTTCTTGATGGGGGGTTCGAATGAACCCTTTTTTTCGCTTATCGGTGAGGGGCAGGAAAACCGCCCCCGGAAAGGAGACAGAATATGAGCCTTAAACACAAAGTCACAATTAATGTGGCTAAACCCGGTGGCGGACGAAGCCCTGTAATTCAAAGCAGCAGACAGACAATCCGAAGTAAACTCCTAGATTTGTTGTTTGGTAAAAAGGTGAGCCTGCTTGTAATTACGCCCGGTGACTCAGTCGAAACGGTAGAAATCAAGGAAATCAGGGAAGGAGGTGTGGAGCATGAGCAAAATCAAGCTTCTTCTCGATGTGGTCTCAGATCTTAGATCACTGGCAGACAGCGTTCAGGCTGTTGCAGACGCAATAGCAAGAAAAGCGCCTGATGAAATGCCAAAACCGGAGCCACCTGAGCCGGAAAAACAGCCAGAAGAAAAGCAGATTACCTTGGAAGAGGTAAGGGCTGTGCTTGCGGAAAAGAGTCATGACGGATTTACAGCAGAAGTTAGGGCTCTGCTACAAAAGTATGGAGCATCTAAACTTAGCGAGATTGATCCAAACAAGTATGTAGCTCTTCTTAAAGATGCGGAGGGGTTGAAATGAGCAAACATGCACTTCTCTCTGCATCCGGAGCCCATCGCTGGATGAACTGTACACCGTCAGCAAGGCTGGAACTTGAGTTTGATGATAATAGCGGTGAAGCTGCAGCTGAAGGTAGTGCTGCTCATGCATTAAGTGAACACAAGCTTCGCAGGGCGTTGAAGATGCGGTCAAAAAAGCCGGTTTCACCTTATGACTCTGATGAGATGGATACCTTCACTGATGGCTATGTTGAATTTGTACTTGAAGTCATTGAACAGGCAAAGCAGTCCTGCAATGATCCGCTTGTCTTAATCGAACAGCGTTTGGACTTCTCAAAATATGTCCCAGAGGGTTTTGGAACGGGTGACTGCTTAATTATCTCTGATGGAACCCTTCATATTATTGACTTCAAGTATGGTCAAGGTGTTTTGGTAAATGCAGAGGAGAATCCGCAGATGAAGCTCTATGCCCTTGGTGCACTGGAGCTATTCGATGGCATCTATGACATTGATACGGTTTCAATGACAATCTACCAACCACGCCGGGAAAATGTCAGCACATACACAGTAATGAAGTATAGCTTGTATCAGTGGGCAGAGGAAGTTTTAAAGCCCAAAGCGGAGTTGGCTTTTGCAGGTGACGGCAATTATTGCCCTGGTGAATGGTGCCAATTTTGCAGAGCAGCGGTGAAGTGTAGAGCTAGAGCAGAAGCAAAAATGAAACTGGCTACTTTTGAGTTTGCTTTACCGCCACTGCTATCAGATGAAGAAATCGCGGAGATTCTTTCATCTATCGGAGACCTTACCAGCTGGGCAAACGAAATTATAGCCTATGCAACAGATGCGGCTGTCAATCATGGAAAGCAGTGGCCGGGATTTAAGGTAGTCGAAGGCCGCTCTAACCGTAAATATACAGATGAAGAAGCAGTTGCTGAAGCGGCGAAGAATGCAGGTTATCGCGATATTTACAAGCAAAGTCTCATCACTATCACTGAAATGGAAAAATTGATGGGCAAATCCAAGTTTAATGAAATCCTTGGTGGACTAGTCATGAAGCCACCGGGAAAACCGACGCTAGTGCCTGTTTCAGACAAGCGTCCCGAAATGAATACATCATCAGCAAAAAATGATTTTATGGAGGTTTAATACTATGTCAAACACAGCAAAAAGAACTAACCCTACGAAAGTGATCACTGGAATTGTGAGACTCTCTTATGCCAACGTCTGGGAACCAAAATCCATTAATGGGGGCGCTGAAAAATACAGCGTGAGCCTGATTATTCCTAAGAGCGATACCAAAACCCTTAATGCCATCAATGCAGCAGTGAATGCCGCAATTGAAGAAGGCAAAGGTAAGTTTGGCGGCAAAATTCCGAACAAAGCCGCACTCAAACTCCCTTTGCGAGATGGCGATATTGACCGTCCAGATGATGAAGCTTATGCAAACAGCTATTTCATCAATGCCAATAGCAACACTGCACCTCAAATTGTAGACAGGAACGTTAATCCGATTCTTGACCATTCTGAAGTTTACTCCGGTGTGTATGCAAGAGTAAGTATCAACTTCTATGCCTTCAACTCCAATGGCAACAAAGGTATTGCATGTGGCCTTGGCAATATTCAGAAAATCCGAGACGGTGAGCCTTTAGGCGGCAGAACGAATGCTGCTGAAGACTTTGCCACCGATGTGGATGACGACTTTTTATCATGAGAACCCTCAGCATAGATATAGAAACATATAGTAGCGTAGACCTCGCCAAAAGCGGGGTCTATCGCTATGCTAAAGCTCCGGATTTTGAAATTTTGCTTTTTGGCTATAGTGTGGATGCTGGACCGGTGCAGGTAGTTGACTTGGCAAGTGGTGAAATGATTCCACGAGAAATAGAAAATGCCGTTTTAGATAGTCAAGTAACAAAGTGGGCATTCAATGCACAGTTTGAACGCATCTGTTTGTCCCGGTACCTTGGTATTTGGCTGGAACCTAATTCGTGGCGTTGCACGATGGTTTGGTCTGCGTATCTTGGACTTCCGCTTTCTTTAGAGGGTGCAGCCTTGGTTACCGGTGCTGATAAACAAAAACTTACTGAGGGTAAGGAACTGATTCGATATTTCTCCGTCCCATGTAAACCAACTCAGACAAATGGCAGACGTACCAGAAATTTACCGGAACATGCCCCAGATAAATGGGAACGGTTCAAGGCATATAACGCCCGAGATGTAGAAGCAGAACTGGCGATACAGTCGCGGCTTGAAAAGTTCCCGATGCCTGAACATGAGTGGCAGAACTATATCCTAGACCAGCAGATTAACGATAGGGGTATCCAGTTAGATTTGGAATTAGTAAAGCAAGCCATTCGATGCGATGATCAGACGAGAGAAGTGCTTACGAACCGTATGCGTGTTCTTACTAAACTAGAGAACCCAAACTCAGTTGCCCAGATGAAAACCTGGCTTTCCGAGAACGGTCTGGAAACAGAAAGCCTAGATAAGGCATCAGTTAAAACATTACTACGAACAGCACCGGATCGTCTAAGTGAAGTGCTGGAACTGCGGCAGCTACTGGCTAAGTCCAGCGTAAAGAAATACACAGCAATGGAAAATGTCGTTTGTGCTGGGCACGCGGTCTATTGCAGTTTTATGGAGCTAATCGTACAGGTCGATTTGCAGGAAGACTCATTCAGGTGCAAAACCTTCCGCAGAATCACTTGCCTGACTTGGAACAAGCACGAAGTCTTGTTCGCAGCGGACAGTTCGAAGCATTAGAGATGCTGTATAATTCTGTCCCCGGCGTATTGTCTGAACTTATCCGTACTGCATTCATCCCTAAAGAAGGATTCAAGTTTATCGTGGCTGATTTCAGTGCCATTGAAGCGAGGGTTATTGCCTGGCTTGCAGGCGAAGCATGGCGAAATGAAGTGTTTGCTACCCATGGAAAAATATATGAAGCATCAGCTGCCCAAATGTTTCGAGTTCCCATTGAAGAAGTGACAAAAGGAAGCCCGCTAAGGCAAAAAGGTAAGATTGCAGAGCTGGCCCTAGGTTACGGCGGCTCTGTTGGCGCACTGAAAGCAATGGGTGCTCTGGAAATGGGTCTTTCCGAGGAAGAACTAAAACCGCTGGTAACTGCATGGCGAAATACTAATCCCAATATTGTACGGCTGTGGTGGGATGTTGATAGATCCGTGAAAGAAGCGGTAAAAGAGAGAACCAGAACTGAGACTCATAGAATCCAGTTTGAGTATCGAAGTGGAATGCTTCTGATATGGCTTCCATCAGGAAGACAACTGACCTATGTAAAGCCCCGAATGGGAATAAACAGCCTTGGAAGTGAGTCGGTGACATATGAAGGCATAGGTGCAACAAAAAAATGGGAGCGGATTGAAAGCTATGGACCAAAGTTTGTGGAAAACATTGTGCAGGCAATCTCAAGAGATATTCTGTGTTTTGCTATGCAAAATCTAGATAAAGCAGGGTTTCAAATCGTGATGCATGTCCACGACGAGACTGTGTTGGAAGTGCCATTAGGAGTATCCTTACAGGATGTTTGTACTCTTATGGGTAAAACTCCGCCTTGGGCAAAGGGACTTTTACTTCGTGCTGATGGTTATGAATGCAACTTTTATAAAAAAGATTGATTTTAGGGGGTTCGACTAACCCCCTTTTTTTGCTTATAGCTGAGGGCAGTTCATGCCGCCCTACAACGATAAGCTGGAGGTTCTATATGAACGAATTAACTATTTTTAACTACGAGGGAAGCACAGTCAGAACAGTTCTGAAAAATGGGAATCCTTGGTGGGTGCTGAAAGATGTATGTGCTGTATTAGAAATCGGGAACAGTCGCGATGTTATGGCCCGTTTGGACAACGATGAAAAGAGAGTCGATATTATCGACACCCCTGGCGGCAAACAGGAAGTATCTATTATCAACGAAAGCGGCCTGTATAGCGTGATATTGGTTTCTCGAAAGCCGGAAGCCAAAAAGTTCAAACGATGGGTAACCCACGAGGTTCTTCCTTCTATTCGTAAACATGGGTTATATGCCGCAGATGAACTGCTTGCCAATCCCGATCTTTGGATCAAGGCGTTACAGGAGCTTAAAGCAGAGCGTGCAAAAAATGCTAAGCTATCTGCCACCATAAGCATTCAGGAACAGCAGATCGCTGAAATGAAACCTAAAGCAAGCTATTACGACGTGGTTCTTAATTGTAAGGATGCGGTAGCCATTACGACAATTGCCAAGGATTATGGGAAGTCTGGTCGCTGGCTTAATGAATATCTTCATGATCTGGGTGTTCAATTCCGTCAAGGGAAAATATGGCTCTTGTATCAGAAACACGCCCAGCATGGCTATACCGTAACCAAAACCCATAGCTACCCCGGAAATGATGGGACGATGCATTCGAAGGTCCATACTTATTGGACTCAGAAAGGCCGCTTGTTTATCTATGAATTGCTTAAAGCGCAGGGCATTCTTCCGCTAATAGAGCAAGGGCAGGAATTTGAGGTGGTATAGCGATGGACAAATATAATTCTGAAGGATATCCGGACCCAACAGCTGCGGAAGCATTGGAGAATGTAATGCGCGAAGAAAAAGCGAAAAAATATAAGCCTTGCGTTTTCATCTGCTCACCCTTTGCTGGAGATACAGCTAGAAACCTGGAGAATGCCAGAAGATACCTAAAATTTGCAGTGGAGCAAGGAGCCATTCCCTTCGCTCCCCATCTGCTATATCCACAGGTGATGGATGACTGCGATCCTGACCAGAGAAAGCTAGGTTTGTTTTTTGGCATGGTCTGGCTCAGAAAATGTGATGAGCTATGGGTATTTGGCAGCTACATCTCAGCTGGAATGCAAGCAGAAATCGACAAAGCTTCAAAGCACCGCATCCCTATCAGATATTTTACTGAAAAATGCGAGGAGCATTCCTGTAATGAAGAAATTTGAGGTTTGAAACAAAAAGAGCCCTCTTGGTATAGTACAGGGTGTCAATGCATTGACCCCGAATTAATAAGTTACCAAGGAGGACTCGATATGAATTATACGCAAAATCAAAAAATCTCGCAAATCACACCATCAACATTAATTATCGGCATTGATATTGCAAAAGACAAGCACGTTGCACGAGCACAAGATGATCGAGGAATTGAATTTGGAAAACGCTTGATCTTTGAAAACCGCATACATGGTTTCCAAATGCTTTTAGATTGGGTGAAGCGACACCAAAAAGAAAATGATAAGAATCATGTGATTTTTGGGGTTGAACCAACCGGGCCTTACTGGTTAAATCTCGCTTATTTTCTTACCGCAAAGGGCTACGACTTTGTATTAGTCAATCCAATGCATGTAAAGAAAAGCAAAGAGTTTGATGACAATTCTCCAACAAAAAACGATACAAAAGACGCCAGAGTGATTGCACAGCTGATTAAAGACGGCCGATACTCCGTACCAAATCTCTTAGACGGCATTTACGCGGAACTAAGAGAAGGCGTCAAAATAAGAGATCAGCTCACTCAACAGCTTGCCATCACAGAAGGGCGTATTCAGAATTTGATTCAACGTTATTTTCCGGAGTTTTTCGATGTTTTCGGGGATTGGGAAGGAAAAGCAGCTCTTTGCACGCTAAAACTGTTTCCATTTCCTTCTCAAATTAAAGAAATGACACCTGAAGAGGTTCTCTCAAAGTGGAAGCCATTTGTACAACGAGCAGTTGGAATAAAGCGAGCAACGAAACTAGTAGAAACGGCCAAAAAGAGCATTGGAATTCAAATCGGGATTCAGTTTGCCAAACGTGAAATGGAATATCTGATTGACCAATATGAGCTTTATCAAACGCAGTTGGAAGAGTTGGATCAGGAGCTAGAAGCTCTTGTAGAAACGATCCCAGGTGCTAAGCAAATGATGAATATTCCTGGGTTAGGTGTTACAACAGTCGCTCTATTCTTCGCTGAAGTGGGTGATCTCACAAAGTACAGTCACCCTCAGCAATTAGTTAATCTGGCAGGCCTTTCATTACGTGAGCATAGTTCTGGAAAATTTAAAGGACAAACCAGAATAACGAAACGGGGACGAAGTAGGCTGCGTAAAGCTCTGTACTTAGCGATTCGGCCACTCGTTGCCCATAATCCAACTTTTAAAGCTTTACATCAATACTATACAAAACGATCTGAAAGGCCTTTAAAAAAGCAACAGTCCCTCATCGCCCTGTGTTGTAAGCTATTACGTGTCTTATTTGTCATTGGTCAAAAACAGTGTGAATTTGATGGTTCAAAATTATTGCGAGGATTGCCTCAAATTACATTACAAGCTGCTTAAACCGATTTATTAACCAACTTATTAACCAAATTACTATCGAATACTTCAAGTATTTCTAAAGACAAACACCAATAGTGCCGAGTCGGAGTTTATTTTTACCATACGGGCTTATGACCCAGCCGAGGAGCTTATCCGACCTCCACCTCATGGATACGCAGGACGAAGGAATGTATGGATCCCAATCCGGTGATACATGGGAGGGTTAGCGACCGTGAGATGAGTGGAGATTTTGCGCACGGTCATAACTGTTATTACCAAACAATACCAGTTTGGTTGATAGGATGGCCCCCCATCTGTAAGGAATTTAAAGAAATTCAATTTATAACCATGATTTTCGGTGGATCAACTATTAGGTGTTAATGAAATTTAGAGAAAACGGGAGTATTCGGGAGAAAATTAAAGTATATAGAGGGAGTATATAGAGGGAGGTTTTGAAGCCCTGAAACCTCAGGTCAGGGAAAAGAAAGGCAGCCTTCGGAAACAGGATCCCGAGGTACTGAAGCGTGCCATTGAACTCAGGAAAGAGCTTCCAAGCCGAAGTGTGGAACAAATTATCCGCATCCTTGAGCTAGAGGGGAAGGTGCCGGTTGGATTCCTGAAACCCCGTACTCTTTCCCGATATTTTCAGGAACAGGGCTTGAGTAAGAGAGATCTTCATCACGCAGTAAAGAAAGAGTTCCGGCATTTTGAACATGAAGCACCAAATGATTGTTGGCAGGCTGACACCCAGCACACCCTTTATTTGCCGGATCCAAAAAATCCTGAAAAACGCAAGAAGGCCTACCTGATTGCCATTATCGATGATCATAGCCGGCGTATCATGCATGCGGAATTCTTTTTTGAGGAACGGTACCCCAGATTAGAAAGGTGTGTTCAAAAAGCCGTCTTAAAGTATGGAGCCCCTCATCTTTTCTTCTGTGATAATGGTTCCGTATACAATGCCAAACAATTCAAAGTGATTTGTGCCCGTATGGGCACTAAGCTGATCCACGCGAAGCCTTATTCGCCGGAATCAAAGGGTAAAATTGAGAAGTTTTTTCAATATGTAGATTCCAGTTTTACAGGCGAAGCCAACCTTTTAATCAATCAAGGAAAGCTTACTACGCTGAAGCAGTTAAACGAGTATCTTCGTTCGTGGTTGGAAGCCTACGATAACCGGGTTCATCGAAGTACAAAACAGACACCTAGAAAACGGTTTGAAGCCAACCAGGAAAATCACCGTCTGATCCCCGCAGAAATGTTAAGGGAAATTTTCCTGTGGGAAGAGGAACGCACAGTGCGCAAAACCGCCGTAATAGAGTTGGAAGGAAACATGTATGATGTCGATTCATCTTTGCGGGGGAAAAAGATTCAAATCCGCTACAATCCGTTTGACCTTTCGTACATACAAGTTTGGAAAGATGGGCAGCGTTTTGATGATGCCAAACCAGCAGAACTCCTAAGTCAAAGCCATTCTAAACTGCCGGATGAATCGGTTGACGACTCTTCTTCCACATATGTCTCCAGCTTCCTGGAACAACTAAAACAGAGGCAAGAAGAGGAAAAGCGTAAACAGCTAGGTACACCTAGTTTTGTGCAGTGGAAAGAAAAACAGTCAGGGGGGCAGGCCTGATGTTAGAATTTTTCGAAATGAAGGATGTCCCATTCACTCGTGAAATTTCACCAAGTCAGTTATTTGTAGCTTCCAGTCACACAGAGGCTGCAGCCCGGCTGGAGTACACGGCTCGCCACAGGCAGTTCTGCCTGTTGACAGGAGAGGCCGGGATGGGGAAATCAACCGCGGTTCGAGCTCTAATCCATCAATTGGATCCCATGCAATATCGGTATTTGTACATCTGTGATTCTGCTCTGACTCCAAAGCTCTTTTACAGGGAAGTCCTACAGGACTTTGGCATACAGCCTGCCTTTCGGTCAACCGATGTCAAACGGCAGTACCAATCATTAATGCTCGATATTTATGAAAATGAAAAAAAGATTCCCGTCGTGATTCTGGATGAGGCTCATCATTTTTCTGAATCGATGTTGCAGGAATTGCGCTTTATCCTTAATTTCCGGGAAGATTCAATGTCTCCATTAGCTCTCATTATCGTGGGACAGCCAAGTTTAAGAAACCAACTCAAGTCCAAACATCTGGAGGCAATCGACCAACGGATCCAGATGAGATATCAACTAAGTGGGTTAACTGAAAAGGAAACATATGCATATATTCGTCATCAGCTGGATGCGGTAGAAACCCCTCAAGAAATTTTTTCAGAAGAGGCCATCCAAGCGATTTTCAACTTCAGTCATGGGGTTCCAAGGAAAATCAATACCCTGTGTAGCCAAAGCTTGTTGGATGCCTTTGTTCAGGGACATAAAATTGTGGGTGAATCACACATTCATCGGGTGATAAACGATCTTTAAAAGAGGGATGGGCATTGAAGAGACTTGAAGAGTATTTTGTACAACTGCAGGATGGCATTGCAGAAATGGAGGCTGTAATCGAAGTACTTAGATGATGAAATTTCTGAATTGAGGAACAAAGGGATACACTACTAAAATTAATTATTAATTACACTACTAAAAAAAGAGCTAAAGAATTTGTTATTCTAGTAGGTCGATATCGACATAGAATTAGACCATTACAACTGCCAGTGGCATTGTGGGTGACTGATATTCACTTGCCATGTCATTGCCACTGGCAAACAATCCGACATCGAAGGTGTCTGCGGACAGTACAGCCAGCAACTATATGATCTACTTACCACCATTTATTAAATTCATTTTTGCATTAGAGCCTGCATGGAATGACTTAAAACAATTAAAAAGACATCATATGGAGCAATACATCCAATGGCTACACGACTATGCTAAGAATCATTTAAAGTGGAAAAACGCAAATCCCGAGCATTATATTTCGAAGGGATTAAGTATAATTCAAAAGTTCTTAGAAGACATTCAACGATATGGATACAACATCGCCCCTGAAACACATGTAAGATTATTAATATTTCCAGAGGACAAACCGAAACAAAAGAAGAAATCAATTGACCAAATTGACTATATTCCCGATTATATTTTAGAGCAACTATTCACTCATATAAATGACCTTCATAATGATGTTCAGCCTGTCATATGGATAGCATTTAAAACAGGCTTGCGTATTTCTGATGTATTAGGATTAACACAAGATTGTTTATTCAAATTGAATGAAAAATATTATATTGAAACGGACATTGAAAAAACATATGTAAAAGAACACCGTATTCCGATTGATGACGAATTAGCCAGTATTCTTTCGGTGTTAATTAATAAGTCCATTCAAAATAGCAATAATGACAACAACCCTGAAAAATATATCTTTGTTCGTTATCGTGGTTCTCGAAAAGGAAAACCATTTGAACAAAAATGGATTCGTAAACAACTAAACATTTTAGCAAAAAACAAGCATATTACGGATGAAAATGGACAAGTATTTCATTTCAAAACACATCAATTCCGCCATACCTATGCAGTTAAAATGTTAAATAGTGGTGCAGATATTCTAACTGTTCAAGAACTATTAGCACATGCTTCTCCTGAAATGACCTTGCGATACGCCAAGTTATTAGATAATACCAAACGTAAAGCATTTGAGGAAGCAATAAAACAAGGGGTATTCAGTTTTGATCTAAATGGAGAGGTTCAAAAAGTAAATCCCAATGAGGATATTCCAGTAGATATTTTAGAAACATTATGGCGTGACCATAAATTAAATGCGATTGACAACCCTTATGGAACTTGTCACGCAAGAATCAATGGAAATTGTCCTTATGCCGAAGAACCACCATGTCTGACGTGTAACGGTGGAAGTCCATGTAAGGACTTAGCCATCGGCTTTTCTAACTTGGATTTCCAGAAGTATGAACTATTAATCAAGACAACGGCAAAAACGATAGAAGCCTTAAAACAACGTGGGAGAAATGACATTGCCGAAAAGAATAAAAAGAATTTAGAACGGTATGAAAAAATATTGAAGACAATTAAAGAAGGCAGCATCATCTTCGGGAGATTAGAACGGATCAAGAGAAAGCAAGGTGTCTCCAATGACTAACTATGACCGCAGAGAACATTTAAAAGCCATTCACGCCTCAAGGAAGGTTCTTACCTATCAGAAGGTGGATGAAGCGATAAAAAGGCTCATACGAGCCAATGAGAGCATTAATTTTAATAGTGTAGCAAATGAAGCAGGCGTGGCAAAAGCGACTTTGTATAACCATCCTGAGCTGCGTAAGCGTATCGAAACCTTACGTGAACAGCAGGAACAAGCCCCCACTGCAAAACAGATAAAGCGAGAAATGAATGAAAACAATAAAGATGCTCTTATTGAATCATTGAAACGAAAAATTAAAAAATTAGAAGAAGAAAACAAACACTTACGGGATCAATTGAAAGTAGCATACGCAGAGGTATATAAAAAGTTATAGCGACAGTCTAATGAAAAAGGACACTACATATTAGTCATATAAAATATGTAATGCCCTTATATTTATTTATCTTTTTTTATTTAGGTCTTGATAAACTTTTAGGTGGGGATTATTTGACGCTTACATTGATATGTTCCCTCATACCTCGGTTTTCAGAAAAACAGCCTAAAACCCATTGATATGTTTCCGCATACGTAAGGTTCAAAAATCAGCTCAAGACATCAATGCCATCAACTCAAGCCATGTGGAAGCCGTAGCGAAACTGGTAAGAAAAACAAAAATCTCGCATATAAAACAAACTCTTCCGATTTCTCAACAAAAGTGAGAATAAAGTAAAAAGCGTGAAAAAAGCCCAAAAAAACAGGGCTTAAGTTTTTATTCAGATGAAACTTGCTGTTTTCGGTGGAGTAAAATAACAAAAAGCAAATTTATTTTAAAATTTTGTGCATTTACTCTGTTCTAATTGTTGTTCAACTTTAGATGCGTTCACTTCAAAAGAAGGATTCGGAAAATTTGCCCCATAGGTCAGGTTAATTCTAAATATAAACAAATAAAAAGGACATATGTCCTTTTTTTGTTTTAGAAAATGCTTTTTAATTAACATAAGTAAACTCCTATTCATACTTTCAGGAGGTATTCATAGATGAAAAAAATATTTAATCAAAAAGTATTAACATCGTATTTACAAGAGCATAAATTAGATGAGCTATTTAATGATGAAGTGATTAAAGGAATGGAATTGTATCAATTAAGCAGAGGTGAAATTCTATGTTCTAATGGGGATAAATTAGAACAAATGTTTTTTTTGGTGAAAGGTAAATTAAAGATTTTTACAACATTGCCAAATGGGAAATCGCTCTTATTGAGGTTTAACACCCCTTTGTCAATTATTGGTGATATTGAGTTTACAACTCGATACGAAGTTAAGGTAAACGTAGAATCAGTATTTGAGAGCAAGCTAATAGGAGTTAGTTTTGAGTTATTACATAAACACTTTTACAATAACCCAGAATTTCTCCGCTTCATCCTTGAAAAAGTTAGCTATAAGTTATATTCATTTTCTAATATTACAAGTTTAAATCTTTTATACCCACTAGAAAACAGACTCGCTAGTTATCTTCTCTCCATTATGTACCATGAAAACAACTTCCTTTTTTATGAGGATATGAGATCTGAAAAATTAACTGATGTTGCAGATTTGCTTGGTACTAGTTACAGGCATTTAAATAGAGTGATAAAAAAAATGTGTTCCGAGTCAATTATTGAAAGAACAAAAGAAGGGCTTTATATTAAAGACTTACATAAATTAAAGGAATTATCTATCGGTAATATATATGAGTAGAATCTGGGAGGAGATGGTATGTTAGGAGTTTTATTTTCTTTAATAGCAGGTATTTTAATCAGTTTACAATCTATTTTCAACACAAGGGTAAGTGAAAAAATTGGTTTGTGGGAGACAAATACAATTGTGCATGGATTAGGGTTTATAGTATCTCTAATTTTGCTTTTTATTTTAAGGGATGGCAGTATAAATAAAATGAACGAAGTAAATAAAGTGTACCTGCTAGGAGGAGTATTTGGGGCTGTTATTGTTTACAGCGTTATGAAAGGAGTGACATTGCTTGGACCCGCTTATTCGGTTTCAATTTTACTGATATCTCAACTAATTATTTCCTTAATAATTGACATCTTTGGCTTGTTTGGAACAGATAAGATAATATTTTCTGCTTACAAAGCAATAGGAATAGCAATGATGATTATTGGAATTATTTTATTTAAACTTAAATAACTTATGTTTATTGCAAAATAAAAGTACATAGTTTTGCAAGATATTTGTGCAGAACTATTACTGCATAAAAAAAGGCTTGCCAGCTTATCCAATAACCCCTACTGTTGAGTTTGAGCAGAGCTTAACAGAAGGAGGACAAGAAAGGATGCTAGCAATGCCTGAAGTTAATTATATCAAACATTTAAGAGAAGTCGAAGGTATGTCTATCTCTGAGATCGCTAAAAAAACAGGTCGAAATTGGAGAACGGCAAAAAAATACGCAGACGGTGAAGTACCAGTAGAATCACTCCCTTTTCGTCGAAGGGGAATGATGTATGAGGAAGGATACGGAGAAATTGTAGATTGTTGGCTTGAGGAGGACATGAAGCTCAAGAAAAAAGAGAGAAGAACTAATAAAAAAATGTTTGAACAACTTAGAGAAGAACATGGTTTTAAAGGTTCTTATCGAACCGTTAGTGAGTATATTCAGCATCGTAAACCACAAATTAAAGAAGAAAGTACCAGAAGATACGAACGCTTGGAGCACCCTCCGGGTGAAGCCCAAGTGGATTTTGGAAATATGACAGTTGTAAAAGACGGCGCATACAAAGATATCAAATCTCTTATTCTTAGTTTTCCATATAGTAATGCGGCTTTTTCCTATCCTTTACCGGCAGAAAACACGGAGTGTTTTCTAGAGGGCTTGAAACAATTATTTCACCAGGCTGGTGGTGTTCCGACATATTTACGAATTGATAACCTGTCGGCGGCTGTCGTAACGGTAGGCAAGGGAGAAAAAAGAACCTATACGGATTCTTTCTTACGCTTTCAGTCCCATTATGGATTTGAAGTACAACCATGCAATCCCGGTAGCGGACATGAAAAAGGGAATGTAGAGAAAAAGGTTGGCTATACAAGGAATAACTTCTTTGTAACAGCTCCAATAATGGAGGATTTTTCTCAACTGGCTCAGTGGTTGGAAGAGAAAATGGTAAACGATCGAGAGCGGCTACACTACGAAAAAGGAGTACTGATAGAAGAATTGTGGGCTGAGGAACAGAAGCATCTAAAAGCTTTACCAATTAGTGATCTTCCGATCTTTTCAATCGACTCAGCTACTGTAAATAAGTATGGCGAGATTTTAGTTGATGGAGAAAAATTCGTTATCCATAAAGCGAGGATCAAACAGACTTTAGTCATTAAAAAGGAATGGGATAAGTTCACCTGCTATACGAATGACGGTGAAATCATTTATCAAGACTTACGTCCCTATATGTTGACAACAAGGCCTATACCGTGGAACGACATTCTGGTTGACTGGGAGAAAAAACCTCGTGCTGTTAAATATTCTCGTTTCTTTAAATACCTTCCCGAAAGAGTACAAACTTATCTTACGATAAAACCTGATGAGATTAAAAAACGGGTGGCAGGCTTAAAAAAATTGTTGGAGGTGCATACTTTACAGGACATCGATAAATGCTTGGAGATAGAGCAATATATGGAAAAAGAGCCACACGAATTGGGTTCCTTATTGGAAGCTAAGAAAGCAACTTATCCGGAAAAAATGACAGAAGCCCATACCCCTTCTGTATTACTGGACTATGAAACTGATTTAAGCATGTATGATCAAAGGCTATGTCCAACCTTAGAAGGGAGGGATTTCTAATGTCCGTTCGTGATCTGAAAGAAGTGTGTAAAACCTTGCACCTTGCCTATATAGCTGAAAGGTATGAAGAAATCGTCTTTGAGAATAAAGAACAGTTTTTATATGATGTATTACTGACTGAAGTCTCATCGAGGCAATCTGCCAAGGTTTCGAGACTAATAAAAAAAGCCAAATTTAGAGAATTAAAATGGTTAAAAGATTATGAATGGAATGGCCAGATACATCTACCAGCCACCACGACAAAAGAAGAGATTTACGACCTTCGTTTCCTGCATGGGAAGCAAAATTTACTGCTTCTGGGCTCACCAGGAACAGGCAAAACCCATTTAGCAACAGCACTTGGATTAAAAGCCTGCGAGGAAGGGTTTGAGGTTCGTTTCTTTCGCGTCGCAGATTTGGTAGGACAATTAGAGGAAGCGTTAAAAGAAGGTACTTTACAACGAGTAAAACGTCAAATCGATAAGTGTGATTTACTTATACTAGACGAACTGGGTTATGTTCCTTTCCAAAAACAAGGATCAGAATTATTGTTTCACATCATAGCGGACTGTTATGAACATAAAAGTGTTATTGTCACATCGAATTTAGAGATTGGTCAATGGAATCGAGTGTTTGGAGATAACCGCTTAACTTCTGCTTTAGTGGATCGCTTGGTACACCATGCCCATATCATTGCATTCACAGGAGAAAGTTACCGGCTGAAAAATGCTCTTTCTTCTGTGAAACTTAAAGGAAATTAATGTAAAAAAGAAAGCTGCAAGCCTATGTATTTTTCGCTGCAATTCTCTGCACTTTTTGCTTGCAAAAAACAAACTCAATCTCATTGAACTATTGATACATAGAAAAATGGGGGATAAAAATGGATTATCAAACGTGGATGGCAGTTATGGTGGTTGGTTTTCTAATTGTGCTTTCTCCAGGTCCACAGTGGGCTATAACAATAAAAAATAGTTTACTTTCTAGAGAGTACGGTTTCATTACTGTTATGGGCATGTGTACGGGAAGTATAATTCACATCACCTATAGTTTATTAGGAATCGGGGTCGTTATATCTCAATCAGTTATGTTATTTAATTTAGTAAAATGGGTAGGGGTTGCTTATTTAATTTTTATAGGATTAAAATCGTTTTTGACTAAAAAGAATCCGTACAAATTTTTTGGGAAAGAAGAAGTTGTTAGTAATAAATCTAGAGGCTGGAAATATTATAGAATGGGATTACTTACAAGCCTGTTAAATCCAAAAGCTACTTTATTTTATTTATCACTGTTTACACAAGTAGTTCAACCTGATACATCCATTACTATACAATTTATTTATGGTGTATCGGTTGTAGGAATAGAGATACTTTGGTATTGCTTGATGGTTATGATTCTTTCCAACTCTTATTTACGAAAAAAATTTTTACATGCTTCTAATTGGATAGAACGTATCTCAGGCGGTTTTCTTGTTCTGTTTGGGATTCGCCTAGCATTTGTAAAGGCAAACCAATTCAATCTACCTAAGATATTTCTGTTCCTCATCCGCTGAAGAAATATTAGAAATTTATAAAGATATTGATTGTAAATATTAATAGACTGACAGGCAGTTTTTTTTATTGCAAAATAGAAATGGAGCATTTTGCAAAATAAAAATCCTGCAGTAAGAAAAAAATTATTGCCAGCATCCCTCTTCTCTACTAACCTACTAATTGGCGATAAAATTCAGTTAGAGGAGGAAGATGGATGCTTTCAATGATTCAACAACATCATATCAAATATTTGCATCGATCAGGGGCTTCAAGAGGACATGAAAGCTCCAAAGAAACTACGCCATACTGTAGCCCGTGTTTTTCATCGCCTAAAAGCCATGTTTGGGGATGACTTTAATGTTTGATTTCGGACCGTTCAATATTAAGTAAGAAAACCGATGTTCATGAATTTTTTACTGCCAAAAGTGAAATTTATCTTGACAAATTTATAACAACTGGAATAAAGTAAAAATAAACGACAGTAAGTACTGACAGTCTATTAGGGAGGTGTGAAAGTATGAGCATCAGTAATAATTTAAGAAACGATGATAAGCTGCTGTTGGCAGCGATCGATCTAATAGCGGAGAAAGGCTACAATGGTGTATCTACCAAGGAAATCGCTGCCGCAGCCGGTTTAAGCGAAAAGACATTGTTTCGCCATTTCGGCAGCAAGCAAAATCTTCTCGAAACTGCATTTGACCGGTTTCATTATACCGAAGAGATGAAAAACTTATTTGACGAGAAGCTTGTGTGGGATTTACATACAGATCTGCTCCTGATCAGCCGAACGTACCATAAAATTATGAATCGTAATCGGAAAATGATTCAGATCGCAATCAAGGAAGAAGGTCATTTGCCAGGATTTCGAGAAAGAACACAGGAGCATCCTCGACAATTAATCAAATTCTTGACGAATTATTTTAAAACGATGTCTGAGAAAGGTAAACTGATCCGGACGAATCCCGAACTACAGGCATTGTCGTTTATGATGATGAATTTTGGGGCGTTTATGAACAACTTGGATGACGATAAGAACTTTCCGACCGTATCGCTGGAGACATTTATAACGGTTAGTGTTCAGATATTTACAAGGGCTTTGACCCCTTAATTTTTTTAAGCATAATGACAGTAAGTACTTACTGTCATTATCGGTTGGAGAGTTCTCTCCGTAGCAATGCATAAAACAGGTAGAATTTTTAAATTTCATGGGAGGAATCAATCATGATCAAGATCGCAATCATTATTGGCAGTACACGTCCGGGGCGAAATGGTGAGACTATCGCCCGCTGGGTGTACGAGATCGCTAAGCAGCGCAATGATGCCGCGTTCGAGCTTATTGACATCGCGAATTCTAACCTGCCGCTGCTCGATGAGCCAAAGCCCCCGTTATTTGGTAAATACGTGAAGTCACATACCTGGGGTTGGTCACGAAAGATTGCTGCATTCGACGGCTATGTCTTTGTGACGCCCGGATACAACCAAGCAACATCCGGGGCGCTAAAGAACGCCATCGATTTCTTGTATCGAGAGTGGAACAACAAGATGGCCGGGTTCGCAGGCTACGGTATGTCTGGAGGTACCAGAGCAGTGGAAAATTTACGGCTGAACATGGGTGAACTTGCGGTCGCCGACGTGCGTGCTGAGGACAACATCTCCCTTCATATCGATTTTGAGAATTTCAACGGCTCCCTTTCAAGAGGAAAAGGTTTATGCCATGCTGGATCAGGTTGTCGCTTGGAGTGGTGCGTTGAAGACTCTGCGGGATCATGAAGACAGGAAGGGGGGAAATGAAAATGGAGCACGAACTTCAGCAACAAACAGGGGAGAAGTTGATGCGCATTGTTATGTTCACGCTGGTCCTTTCATCGATGAGTGTACTGATGTTCAACTTCGTCCTTCCCGAGATTGGTAAAACCTTCGATCTTACAAATGCTCAGGTGAGCTGGGTTACTTCATCCTACGCTCTGATTTATGGGATAGGAACGGTCATTTACGGGAAGCTCGCAGACCGTTACAAGCTCAAAAATTTGTTGACGTCAGGATTGTCATTTTTTGCTCTCGGTTCACTTATCGGCCTCTTCTTCCAAACTTTCTGGATGGTGCTTGTCGGAAGGTGTTTGCAGGCAGCAGGGGCTGCGGTGATCCCGGCAACAGCCATGCTGATCCCCTTGCGTTACTTTCCCCCGGAACGAAGGGGGGCAGCCATGGGTACAGCATTCGTCGGTTTGGCTCTCGGAAGTGCACTTGGTCCGGTTATTTCCGCATTCATTGTGGGGATCGCTCACTGGCGCTGGTTATTCTGTGTCCCTTTATTAATCTTAATCACGCTACCCTTCTATCGTAAATATTTGGGAGATGAGAGGGGATCTCTCGGAAGATTGGACTGGGTAGGGGGTGGGTTATTGGGGATGACCGTGACTTTGTTGCTTCTTGGGGTTACGAGTGGAAAGTGGAGGTTTGCTATTGTCGGATTGCTTGCTTTAGCGCTGTTCATAGCACGAATTCGTTCCGTTTCCGAACCGTTTGTTCAACCTGGGCTTTTTACAAATAAGAACTATACTCTCAGACTAACGATAGCTTTTCTAATAAGCGGAATTGGTCTTTCCCTTTACTTTCTAGGTCCATTGCTTTTGGCTCATGTACATCAACTGCCACCTAGCTGGATCAGTTTTGCGATGGTTCCTGCTGCAGTAGCCTCGGCCATTCTTGGTAGAAAAGGCGGTAAACTGGCAGACTTGAAAGGAAATTCGTATCTCTTTTTTATTGCATCTGGATTGTTATTGACCTGTTTTGTCTTACTTTCAACCTTTATTGGAATTTCTCCAGTATTCATTTCGATCTTTTTGATATTTGGTAATGTAGGGCAAACCTTTATGATGATTGCTATGTCTAATTCAATTTCTATAGCCCTACCAAAGGAACAGGCTGGAGTTGGAATGGGATTATTATCGATGCTGAATTTTATTGCAGGGGGAATGGCTTCTGGGGTTTACGGTAAGGTGGTGGATCTTGGCTCCGATGTTCATTGGAACCCGGCAAATATCTATCCAAACGGCATCATTTACAGCAATATATTCCTCGTTCTAGCTGGTTTGCATGTAGTCATTTTGTTGTTTTATTATTTGCAGTTTGGAAGAGCAAAAAGAAAAAGTAATCAGTTGGAGGGCTGAAGTTAATTAAGATCTAGTTTTACAATCATTTTATTTGGAGGAGATTAATATGACAACTTTTTTTGTAAAAGCGAACAATCGTCAAGGATCTGTTACCGGGAAATTGTATGATGCATTTTTGGAAAGCTATAAAACCTCACATCCGAATGATTCGGTGATTGAACTCGATTTATATAATAGTCAAATCAATTGTTTATTGAACATTTTCCCTAAGAAAAGCCCGATTCCTACTTAGTTTAGAGAAATCGGGCTTTTCTCTTCCAAAAAAGGTTTTAGCGTATAATATCAGCTTTTTGTCGACAGGACCCCAACCAAAGATATTTCTAAAGATAAAAGGAATGTGGATGAAGATCGGGAAACGGAACCCGCCACATTAAACGGAAAGTGTTTAAGGTGGAAACAGGTACTTTTTATTGGTTGCTGGAAAGAGAAAGACTAAGGTAAGGAAAAGCCTTGCTAATAAATCAGGGCTTTTTTCTTTTATGTTAACGTGTAATTTATACACAGGGTTTTCGATTTCTACACGTTTTTTAGCTTCTATTGTAAAACTAGGTGCTTGTTAGAAAGGAAAACATTTGCTATTTCTTTTCTTCAGAGGGGCAATTTGCTTTAATATTCAAAAATAATGTCAGGCTATCTAACGAAATAATGGCGTATATTCCTAATACATGTAACAATAAATATAGATTAATGTTATAAAACTTTACATAAAATGAAAGGAGGGGAAAGTAGTTATGGCTAAAATAAGAAATGAAAAGTTAAACAAAGCCGTTTTTGGAGGACACAAGACAGTACGTGTAGCAGCAGTACAAGGACCCCAAATTGTCTTAAAAAAAGAAAAGTCTATTGAAGTAGCTTGCAACAGAATCAAAGAAGCAGGGGCAAACGGTGCGAAATTAGTTGCGTTCTTCGAAACCTACATTCCTGTCTTTCCAGCATACTGGTATGCGAGCCAAATAGATGAATGGTATGCGTGGAATGTAGCGCTTCAAGATAACTCTATAGCCATACCAAGTGAAGACACTGAAATCATTGGAAGAGCATGTAGGGATGCGGGAGTCTATTGTGTAATGGGAGTTAACGAGATCGATGATACGGATGGAGCACGCACATTATATAATACTCAAATTCTTTTTGGTCCTGACGGTTCAATACAGGACGGCACCGTAAATTAATGCCTACTTTTAATGAGCGTCTTTACCACGGGCTTGGGGATGATAGCGATTTAGATGTGTGTCAAACCGATATCGGACGAATTGGCATGCTCATTTGCTGGGAACACCATACCATTTTAGTTAGAGCAGCTCAAATGTTGATGGGTGAAGAGTTCCATATCGCTAATTGGCCTGGGACTTGGACGTTCGGACAAAAGACAAGCAATGGTGAAAGAAAAGGGCGAATATTCCACGGAAGAGATCCTTGTGATTTGCAGTTTGCCATTAGAGAATACGCTTTTGAGTCGGGAAGTTTTGTCATCAGCGTAGCCGGTTTGTTAAGAGAACAAGACTTTGAACCTGAACATAAACATTTTATCGATAGTCCTGAGATGGATTTTAGTTGGGCTGTAGGTGGTGCCGCTATCGTAAATCCATTTGGTGAATATATTGCTGGACCAGTTTATAACAAAGATACCATTGTCTACGCAGATTGCCATGCGAATGAGCTTAAGGCAGCGAAAGTTGTATTTGACGGATTGGGGCATTATTCAAGACCGGATGCTGTTAAAATATTGTTACATGATCATGAACAAAAAAATCTTCTCCGCAGCTCAAAAGGGTTTTCTTATCAAGATTTGAAAAATATTTCAGAAAGCACAGAGGTACCACTTGAAAAATTAGAAAAAGTTATGGAAAAGGTTGAGGAGAGAGAATCAAAATTAGTAAAAAGTAGTTCATAAAACATTTAAAGTGGATTCAATACATTTTGCATTGTGTTTTTCGCTAATAATTCGATACTGAAGGAGCCTTCAGTAATCTATTGCTTGTTCCACACATAAGTCGCAAGTACTTAGTGGAACAACATATACTGAGAGGCCCGTTTTTTGAAGTTACAATCTCTGTTTGCTTTAAATAAATTAAAGTAAGAGTGATTCGCAGGGGAAGAGTGATGAAGAATGAAAAAGTATTATTGTGATCGATGCTGCCGTTTATACAATGAAAAGGAAATTTGTACAACTTGTGGATTATTAGCGTCAAACTCAATCTGGATTGAAGTCCAAAAACAAAGCGAAAGAAATCAGTCATGGTTTTTTATAACAGATAATCAGGATGATATGCGATCATGTTAAGCCCCTAGTGGTGTTATTGATTAGAAAAGAAGTCAAACAATACACCGTTGTCCAGACTAAAAGTTTTTTTTAGTTGGCTAGGTATCACAATGTTACTCAACTCGAAACGAAGTGTTCCCAACGCTGCATTCCATTACCGATATTGCCCCTGTGGGCAGTGTGGTTATTTTCGATTTCTTTGTATTTGTTGGAGGACGATAAATAAACCATTTTCAATCTCTTTAAATGTTGGGCAATTTTCGATTGATTGTTCCATGAGGGTTTTTCCTTTTTGTCTAGGTTCTTTTCAAACTCAAAAAGAGGACCCTCTTTTCTTGTATTTTTCTCCATTTACTGCGCTATCGCTTGGTGGCCACTTCATAAGGTGAAAGATGTGCCCTCCTTCACCTTATGAAGTGGTTATTTTCTTTTACTTACAAACATTTTACTCATACATCAGTGAGTGACCATATCTTTATAACCTTTTCCATCTTCATATTCAAAGAAAACACTTGGTAATACTCTATTTTGTAGTTTTCTTGCAATTTCCTTGTTTTTTATATATTTAAGGTAGACGGTAATAAGCAATATTCATCCATTTCATTAAAAACCTTTTTCATTCGTTTGCTGGTGCCGCAACTCGGAATCGAAGTAATTTTCATAATTTGTGGTGAAGCTCGCTTCACGGCAACTGGACAGTTTAACGAATAAGCTATTAACTTGAGAAAGAATGATTTTACTGGAAATATCTTCACATGATAAAATTCTATTAAAAAGGAGAGTGGTGGCGAAAATGGACCATATCCCAACTATATGGAAAAAAGATGACTTTTCAATTTCTACTGAAAAAAGTCACTTGGATATGGATGTAATATTTAATTTCTTGAATAAGGAATCATATTGGGCAAATGGAATCCCTATAGAAATTGTTATGGAATCAATTAAAAATACTCCTCTATGTTTTGGAATTTATAAAGGAGACCCAACAATTGGTTCAGCACAGCTGATCGGCTTTGGTAGAGTTATTTCAGATTTATCTACGTTTGCATATTTAGCTGATGTTTTCGTTCTAAAGCCTTTTCGTGGGTTAGGTTTATCAAAATGGTTAATGAGTATAATTAAAGAACATCCCCAGCTTCAAAGAGTCCGTAGATTTATGTTGGCAACGAACGATGCACATTCTTTGTATGCACAATATGGCTTTGAACCATTGGATAATCCATCGACTATTATGCAGATTGTTCGTAAAAATATATATCAGATTCGTGAGTAGTCACGGTAGCGGAGTTAAACAGCTCTATTTTTTGTTTATTTTTCTAACAAGGTTTGATAGTTGAATAAAATAAGTACAAAGAACGATTACCTTATTATTAATAAGTGGCTTATCATTAGGCCGATATTCAACAATTAACGATCAAAAAGATTAATTTGATTTTGGGGGAGATAAGGGAACAGAATGAAATATCATTCTTTCTCTTAATCTCTATATCCTGTTATTATGTAAGGCATTAATAAACTCCTGTCAAAATCAATATAAATATTTGACAAATGTCAGTTAGAATAATGATAAATTATATTTTTGATAAAATTTATTTTTGGTGGTCCGAAAATGCTGATCAAATGGATTATGTGCAATGTACCTGAAAATAAAAAAGAAATGTTTTCTCAGGCACAAGAGCAATGGGCTGTTCTGAAAAGCTTGGATGGGTTTTTAGGACGAGTTGGAGGTTGGGATACAAATAATACTTTAAAAGCCGGAATTAGTTGGCGACGAAGCATGTATATTTATTGAGTTCTCGGCTGGCACGAATTACTACAACGGCTAACCGCCACGACATAAATTACAGTACTCTTGTGATACACGACTGGTTGCAAGCTGCGTTCGGAAATCGTATAAATAAAGTTAAACTGTTTAGAAAAAGATGAATTGGAAAACCCGTTTTAAATAAATTCTTAAAACGGGTTTTTATTGTGCTGAATAGAAAGTATTGTTAGAACTTCATATGGAATTGCTCGAGTTAATAAGAGAAAATGCAATTCGACGAAAGCATATATTTTGAATGTGTTTAAATTTAAACAAAAATAGTTAACTTAATGGGGGATAAATATTATGAGTGGATTTGCTAAAACTCCTGAACCACCGTATTTTGCAGTAATTTTTGTTTCACAGCGAACTAAAGGTGACAGAGGATATGCGAGAATGGCCGAGAAAATGCTAGAGTTAGCCTCTAAACAGAAGGGCTTCTTAGATGTGGAAAGTGCACGTGTTGAGGGATTGGGAATTACTGTTTCATATTGGGACTCATTGGATGCAATAAAGAATTGGAAGGAAAATTCAGCTCATAAGGTTGCACAAGACAAAGGAAAAATAGAGAGGTACAAAAATTTTGCATTAAGAGTTTGCAAAGTAGAGAGAGACAAATTTTTCGAAAAATTATACAACGTACAGCTTCTACTAATTGGTACTAACTACAAAAAGGGTATCGTCTTTTTCTCATTGAATAAACGAAGCAGGATTATTGAATGGCTATTTCTTGAATTTTGTTGCTTTAATACGAACAAGAGGAGGAGGGATAATCATTCAGCCCCCATCTTCCCGAATCCTTCACCAAATTTTATGGAGTGAAGTGTGCCATAGGAAGCCCAACTATCCCTACAGGAAGGTATGAATAAAATGCATTAAATATGTTCCAGATAAATTTCGCATAAAGTAGTTCATGATCGATAAAACTTATTCAGATATTTATCCACAACTAAAAATTAATTTTTTGCAATATTCCACAAGTTTTTCCACATTACCAACAGTTCGAAGGGAGTTTCCCATGTTATTTTACAATCCTTATTTTATAAAGGATTGAGAGGTGCGCCAAATATTTATCCACTTTATCCACAACCCAGTGAATGAATGTAGTTCATAGATTGTTTAAAATCAAAACATTTTTTATGGAAAAATTGTGAAATCCATGGTTTCTCAATAGGGAATGGAGTATATTATTAGTGAAGGAAGATAGTGAAACAATTCACAAATAACAATTAATCTTTCTTCAAAAGCTGGCTGGCTTTTTTTAAAAAATTTTTCGATTAATTTGTGAATCAATTCACAAAATATTGGAGATGATAATCCATGAAATGGTGGAAAACCCCGAAAGCAGCAGTAGCGTGGACATTTTTAAGAATCTGGTTAGGTATCCAATGGATTGAAGCAGGTTGGCATAAAGTAGCAGGTGATTTTGATGCAAGTGGATTTATGGCAGGTGCAATTGCGAAAGCAGGAGGCGAGCATCCTGCGGTGCAAGGCTGGTATGCGGCGTTTCTTGAAAACATCGCATTGCCGAATGCTGGATTATTCAGCTCCTTGGTAGAATGGGGAGAAATTTTAGTATGTATCGGACTTATCCTTGGTGCAGCAACTACTCCGGCTTTAATTGCAGGTGCATTTATGAATCTGAACTTCTTAATGGCGGGGACAACAAGTACTAATCCAATACTGTATACAGTTGCAATCATTCTTCTATTCACAGGAAGTGGCGCTTACTACTGGGGCGTTGACCGCTTTGCCATTCCATATATAAAAGATCGTATGCATAAAGGCGGGCACGGGAAAGATAAAAAAGCAACATTGAGTCATTAAGTTGCTTCATAATTTGAGTATTATTGAAAAAGCAGGGATCATCTTCCTGCTTTTTTTATGGTTAGGGAATTGTTATGAGCCGTTATTTTTATTTATGAGCCCTTAATTTCATATATGAGCCTTTATTTAGATATAAGAGCCTTTATTTTAAAATATGAGCCGTCATTTAAATAAATGAGCCTTTATTCAGATTTATGAGCCTTCATCCCAGTATATGAGCCTTCCACGTGATACAGTCATGAGCCTCCATCCCAACATATGAATTATCCGCACCTCAGCATCTGTTCTGTCGTATTTCCCATATGACCTTTTTAGACAGAACCTTTTCCAGTTACTCCCGGAAGTTTGTTGATAAATAAAAGAAGGAGAGCCGCCCGCTGATTATAGTGCAGCTCTCCTTCATAATACCAAACAAAATTCTTGGCGTGAAAGGTACCTATTGATTTTTTGTTTTTTCTTTAACACGCTGGTTTGCTGCATTTGCCCGAGCAAGAGCTTCCATATCTTCCTGATCAGCCAGTTCGATCGAAAACTCTTCGTCTATACCATCTGATTTAAGGTTTTTTGGAACTTGTGGAAGTGATGCTTTGTTTTTATCTCTTGTTCTTTGGCCACGTCCCCGACCCATTTTTAAAACCCCTTTCGGACAAAAAGTACGGAAAACAAAAGCTTTCCGTACTGATATCATTTGCTTTATAAGGGGCATGTATAATTGGTAAATGCTTAATGTTTTCTTCCTCTTTCAGTAAAACCGCCTGCACGATCTGCCATTTTAAATTCACGTTTATATGTAACCTCTTGAGCGCTTGACAGTGTACTTTTCATTTTTTCTCTTTTCTTCTTTTCCATTTTTCAACCATCCTTTCATTGTGCTAATTTCTTTTCCTAGTTTTTCCTTATTCGAAAGGATTCATACAGATCATTGATAAATATCGGTTAATGCATTTTTTAATTCAGGAAAAAGAAAGGTAAATCCGTTTTCTACCAGTTTTTCCGGCAAAACCTTCTGGCCTTCAAGGACAAGTATGCTCATTTCTCCTAAAAGCAATTTTAATGCAATTTCGGGAATCGGCAGCCAGTGAGGACGATGAAGAACAGTACCAAGCGTTTTTCCAAACTCTTTCATTGTGACAGGATGTGGAGCAGTAAAATTAACAGAACCTCTAAGCCGCTCATTTTCTATACAGTATTGTATTCCTCTAATAACATCTTTAAGATGAATCCAAGATACCCATTGTTCTCCGGATCCGACTGTTCCACCGGCAAATAATTTATAAGGTAAAGCCATTCTCGGCAAGGCGCCGTCATTTTTATCCAGAATTATGCCAAAACGGCATAAAACTGTTCGTATACCAAAATCATAATAGGCTTTTATAGCCGTATTTTCCCACGCATGAACCGTTTCTGCCAAAAAATCATTACCTGTTTCTTTTGATTTTTCTGTGAAGATTTTCTGATTGGAGATGCCGTAAATTCCTACTGCACTTGCATTAATAAGGGTAGTTGGCTTTTTGTCTAATTGGCTGATTATGTTGAGAATGCTTTCAGTAACGTGCAATCGGCTATTTTTTATTTTCTTTTTCTGTTCGGCCGTCCATCTTCCGCTATTAATCGACTCACCTGCAAGGTTTATGATAACATCTGTTCCTTCTACGTCTTTTACAGGGTTGTCTCCTTCATTGAGCCATTGGATAAAGCGGCAGTTTTTACTATTATCTTTTTGATCGGCGTTGCGAGTAAGGACAAGTATTTCATGTCCCTCTTTTGCCAATTCAGCCGCCAAAGCTTTTCCGACAAATCCGGTACCGCCGATTATCGTAATTTTCATTTACTTCGCCACCTTCTTTTTCTTTAAGGTTAAATTTACGATATTCGGCTAAAGAAAACCTTTTTTTATATGGTACATTTAAATAGAGGTGATTTTTATGGCTGTGATTACGAAAATAACCGTCCAGCAAAAAAATCAAGAACGTTACAATATATATATGGATTTTGGCAAAGGCGAAGAATATGCATTCAGTGTTGATAAAGATACATTAATAAAATTCAAGTTAAAAAAAGGGTTTGAAGTGGATCCGTTTCTTTTGACAGAAATCCAATATCAGGACGATATCCGAAAAGGATATCATCTTGCGATAAATTTTTTGGCGAAAAGTATGAGGTCAGAAGGAGAAGTCCGAAATTACTTAGCTGAAAAAGAGATTGATGAGCCGATTATTAAAGAGGTTATTTTAAAACTATACGAATACAAATTTTTAGATGATCGAGAGTATGCGAAGGCATATGTCAGAACACAGAAGAATACAACTGATAAAGGGACTGAGCTAATTCGCAAAGGATTAAGGGAAAAATGGATTGGAGAAAATTTGATTGAGGAAGCCCTGAACGAATACTCTTCCGAAGAGCAAATAGACACAGCAGTGAAAGTGAGCGAAAAATTTCTTTCTAAAAATCGTCTTGAATCGGAAAGAACATTAAAATTAAAACTTGAACAGCTGCTATTAAGAAAAGGTTTTTCCATCGATGTGATTCAAGCTGTTCTGCGTGAAGTAAATTTTGATAAAAAGGAAGAAGAGGAAATGGCTGCAATACGGCATCATGGTGAAAAACTAAAACGAAAATACAATAAATTTACAGGATATGAGTTTGAACAAAAAATGAAACAGGCATTATATAGGAAAGGCTTCTCCATTGATTTAATCGAACATTATTTGAGTGAATTAGAATTATCTGATAATAAATCTTGACAGAGGAAGTCATGATTTTTTATCGGAGTTGATTTTGATTGTTTCCTTTTCCATCTCACCATGATCAGTTCAGCAACCTCTTTTAGAACGGAGCAGGCTTCTTTATTTATTTCTTAAATTTCAATATATTGAAAATAAGCAACTAATAAATAAAAACACAAGCAGCACCAAGGAGTGAAACAATGCAGCAAAAGCGTTATAGTGAAATGTCTGAATATGAATTGAAACAGGAGATAGCAAAACTCAATGAAAAAGCGCGTAAAGCGGAACAAATGGGCATGGTCAATGAGTTCGCTGTGTTGGAAAGAAAAGCTGCCATGGCAAAGTCATATTTATTAAATCCTGAAGATTTTAAGCAGGGGGAAATTTACCAAATTGAGGGCGATCCTGGAGCGTATTTCAAGATTAATTATTTAAACGGTGTTTTTGCTTGGGGATACAGATTAAGCGGAACTGGCAAAGAAGAAGCACTTCCTATTTCGATGTTAAAAAAATTAGAATGAGGCTGTCTCATAAGGGTCTGACCCAATGTGCATTTATCAATATATAGCACATTTATGCAATATATGTCGTATATATTGTGTTATGGGGTCTGACTCTAAAGCTTTTGAGACAGCCTCAAACATGTGATAACTAAAAGCTTTCGCTTTTCCAATGTCTTGAAGCGACAAGTTCCGGCTTATCTAGACGTCAGCTACGGAAATTGGGATTTCCTGTAGGAGAAGCTTTTTGCTTGTCGGGGCTATTCAAGTCGCTTCCGCTTTTCGTTATTACGATTGTTTTCTTGTTTGACGTTGTAAAATAATAGTTTTCTGCGTTAGTTGGGTTTCGCCGTTTACTTGAGAATAGGCATGTTTTGGATTATACCATGGAGCCGCAAACGAACTGGAATTAGAATTGTTGTCAAAATTTTTTTTTATATTTCTCATTGTGTATCCACCTCACCTTTAGGACAATTCGGCTTTATCTTTGTTTCGATGGGAAGAAGCATTCATCCGTTCTTGCGGATGTGTATTAATTGATCCATCTGCTCTTGTAGAGGCATATTCAGCTTTCGCTCGAGGTTCACCCTCTAATTTGATCGTTTTTGGAGTTGGATAATTCCTTGCTTTATTCCGCATTTGAAACCCTCCCAAAGACAGTTTGCAACGCGATTTAACAAATCATGAAATTTGCTGCTCACGTTAACAATAGTATTTGATGGAGACAGTTAAGATAAAACGCTAAATAAATGGTAATGGGGTGACTCATTTGAAGGATTATCAAGAAAGGCTTGCAGAAATATTAGCAGAAAAAAATCCGCATTTAACATATGTACAAGCTTTAACATGGGTTGAGCTGCTTTGGGATGATTTTGAAACGACATATGCCAAAGCAGGAAGGGAATATAAAGGAAGCGAGATGACCAACAGAATTGTCCGGCAGTGGATCGAAAATTACGGAGATCGGCTGCATGAATTTGTTGCAAGAAATCCAAAATATAAGCATTTGCTTGAGTTGGGGCAAAAAGAGGTTCATTAATAATTAGGGGCCAGGTAATCTTTAAAGTGCCTGGCCTCTCTTTTTAACACTTTAAAGCGATGAGGGTCTGGCCCTCAATGCGTTAATGCGTTAAAGTGGTGAGGGCCAGACCCCGATCTATCCGTGAATAATGTCGAGCTTTTTTCTCAGCTTTTCCTCACTGAAAATCCAACCTGTATAGGAACGGAGAATTTTCAAGTTTTTGTCAAGCTGTACGACAGCAACAAAAGGATAATGTCCGTTGCTTCGGTAGCGCAAGTCGATAAAACGAACCTCATAATAATCGTCATATTCATCAAGTTCCCACCGGTAAACCGGTGAAAACGAAAGAAAAGCGGAGAGGTTTTTATCTTTTTTGGCAGCTTGCAAAACAGGAGATTCTGGAATGGGCACCCGATTGAACCGGTCAAAAATGGAGACTTGGTTTTTATAAGCTACTCCCACAAAAAATTGGTGTTTATTCATGACAGCTATCCGCCATTGATGGAATCTCATCGTTGGTGCTATGATAATTTCCGTTGCATCAGGCACCACTTTTTTCACAGCTTTTAGGATCATTTGTTGGTACTGAAAACGGATGATATAGTACACAAGAATTACTGCATAGATAGCAAGAAACGTGTAACCCGGATGTGCGCCTAACGCCCATAGTAATAAGCCCATTACATGAATGGAGAAAATAAACGGATCGAATGTATTAATAATCCCCAGTGCGACCCATTTCGACGAAAAAGGACGCAAAGCTTGTGTTCCGTAGGCATTGAATATGTCGACAAAAACATGAAGGAAAACAGCAGCAAATGTCCAAATCCATAAATGAAGCAAATTAACGTCAGGGAAAAAAGGATAAATAAGTGCAACAATGGCAATAGGCCACATGAGAACAGCTGGTATTGAATGTGTAATTCCCCGGTGATTTCGGATATAAACAGCATTATTTTTGAGCTTTAATAAAGTATCTATATCAGGAGCCTGGGAACCGATGATAGTGCCGATTAATACACTGCTAGCTGTCGCTGTGTTTTCCATTACAGCAGGGTCAAGAGTAGACAGTCCGCCGAGTGCCAGTCCCATAACTACGTGAGTGCCTGTATCCAAGAGGAAAATGCCTCCTTTTAAAATTAGTCATAGTGAAATGTATGTCGATTTAATCAAAACTGTATCAAAGGAGATGTAAATATTGAAAAATCAGCTCCAAATGATTGTTTATTATCAGGTTAAAGATTCCTATTTTTCTCAATATAAAGAAGCAATGGATCAAATAGTTGCTTTGCTGCCCTCGTTTGGAGCGGCGGAAATTAAATGGCGGCAGATTGATTCAGACCCTTATCGTATAGTTGAATCTTTCCTTCTTCCCACTGAATCACACTATTTTGCTTTAAAAAAGCTGAGAAAATCAAAGTACCATACTGTTTTCGGCTGCCTTGACAGATTCATTTCCGGAGGGCTGCAGAAAGTAGAGTGTTGTGCTTTAATAAAGGAACTGTAATATAATATGTCCATCTTTCAGTAAAGATTAACATCTTGGAGGAACGAAAGTGTCAAAAATACATTTAGAAACGATTGAGAAAATGGATATTAAATCCTTTCAGCAAGACTTAATCAGCTGGTTTGAAAGAGAACAACGGAATCTTCCATGGAGAAACGAGCGGGATCCATATAAAGTCTGGGTTTCCGAAATTATGCTTCAACAGACGAGAGTAGAAACAGTGATTCCTTATTATAACCGTTTTATAGAACAATTCCCAACGATTGATGCTCTTGCGGAAGCAGATGAAGAAAAAGTATTAAAAGTCTGGGAAGGGCTCGGCTACTATTCAAGGGTTCGAAACTTGCAGGAAGCTGTTAGAGAAGTTAAGGAAGTATATGGCGGAAAAGTGCCTGATACACGAGAAGAGATTGCATCGCTTAAAGGTATAGGGCCATATACAGCCGGAGCTATTTTAAGTATAGCATACGGTGTACCGGAACCGGCAGTTGACGGAAATGTAATGAGAGTATTATCAAGAATTTTAACAATTTGGGAAGATATTGCAAGACAGGCGACCAGAAAAATTTTCGAAGAGGCCGTCAGGATGCTGATTTCGCATCAAAATCCTTCTTACTTTAATCAAGCTCTAATGGAACTGGGGGCGATGATTTGCACTCCTACTTCTCCATCATGTTTGCTTTGCCCGGTTAGAGAACATTGCCAAGCCTTTCATGAAGGCGTTCAAGAAAACTTGCCGGTAAAAACGAAAAAGAAGAAGCCAAAAAATGTTCAGCTTGCTGCTGCTGTGCTTACAGATCAGGATGGAAACATTCTTATTCATAAACGGCCAAGCTCCGGCTTGCTCGCTAATCTTTGGGAGTTTCCAAATACTGAAATCAATCTAACAATAAAAAATGACAAGCAGCAGTTATCGCAGTTTCTTAAAAGCGAATACGGAGCAGATACCATTATAAGAGAACCAATCGGCCAAATTGAACATGTTTTTTCACATGTAGTGTGGAATATTAACGTGTATAAAGGCACTATATTAAATAATCTAAAACAAAATAACGATTTAAGACTCGTCTCGCCTGATCATCTCAAGGAATTTGCATTTCCTGTCTCTCATCAAAAAATGTTTATGCAATTTTTAGAATCAAAAGGGAAAACGCTTTAGCTTAAGCGTTTTCCCTTTGATGAACGATCAATCGAAAGAGGTTTTCGTTCCATGAGAATAATCTGCTTCTGTACGTTCAAGTCCACCGCGCCGTTCAATTTCTTCTACAATTTCATGATGGATTGTCTGTCCTTCTGCATTTAAATAAGGCATGATCTGCTGAAGCGAATGATGAAAGAAGGCCAGTTCACTGTTTTTCCATTCCGTTTTCGGCATCATTGAAAGCTCGGTCATATTACGGCCAATATACATGGCAAACACCCTTTCACCATATTTTTATGATCTAAAACTAGTTTTTTTCGAACATTGTTTTCTATACATGGAAAAGTTAAAATATAAACAAAACTTGTGAAAAGAAAGGATTTTTGATATGAGTCAAAAAGTGGCCTTAGTAACAGGAAGCAGCCGCGGAATCGGCAAAGCAACTGCACTGCGGTTAGCAAAAGAAGGGTATGATATTGTTATAAACTATGCAAGAAGCAAAACAGCAGCACTTGAAACGGCAGGCGAAATCGAGCAATTAGGCAGGAAAGCGCTCGTTGTAAAAGCAAATGTTGGTGACGTTGAGAAAATTAAAAATATGTTTGAACAAATTAACAACGAATTTGGCAGACTCGATGTTTTTATCAATAATGCAGCTTCCGGAGTGCTCCGTCCGGCGCTGGAGATTGAAGAGTCTCATTGGGATTGGACAATGAATATCAACAGCAAGGCTTTATTGTTCTGTGCCAAGGAATCGGCCAAATTAATGGAAAAAAGCGGGGGCGGCAAAATCGTTAGCATCAGTTCGTTAGGATCCATTCGCTATTTGGAAAATTATACAACTGTCGGTGTTTCAAAAGCGGCTTTAGAAGCCTTAACAAGATACTTGGCGATTGAATTAGCACCAAAAAATATTGTTGTCAATGCAGTATCCGGAGGAGCGATTAATACGGATGCTTTAAAACATTTTCCAAATCGGGAAGAACTTCTTAGGGAAGCAAAAGCAAAAACGCCTGCTGGCAGAATGGTCGAAATTGAAGACATTGTGAATACAATCATGTTTTTAATTTCAGATGAAGCTAGCATGATCAGGGGCCAAACGATCATTGTAGATGGAGGAATCTCCCTGTTAGTTTAATTTTAACTGGTTTATTTCTGTATGAAAATGTCGAATAATTTCCGCCACGAATGGATAGATTAATGTTCGTGGAGGTGATTACAATGGCAAACAATCAACAGCCAAACAAAACGAAAGCTGGTACTAACATTCAAGAAGTAAGACAACAAAACGCTCAGTCTGGTCAAAGCCAAACAGCTGGCCAAGGACAATTCGGCACTGAGTTTGCAAGCGAAACTAATGCTCAACAAGTAAGACAACAAAACCAACAAGCTGAAGCGAAAAAGGCACAAAATTCCGGCCAATCCGGACAAAGCAGTTAATAACAAAATAACAAAAGTATTGGAGGCTGACCAATAAGTGCCCGGTGCCCGTCTGCAATTACTAATATAGAAACAATGATCATGTTTCTATATTAGTAATTAAGGTGCCTGGCTCGAGTCAGCCTCTTTTTTATGATTTTTTTCAAAATTTTTCTTCCTTTATAAAAGAAGTTTTTTTTTAATTTTTCTGAATTTACTCTTCTTTTTTCAAAATTTCCGTTATTTTTTCCAAAAAAATATCTTTTGTGAAGGTTAATAAACGATTCGACAAAACTTCCTCTCCATCAACATAACTAGATAAAGGAGTTTATGAGCTATCCACGAATAAATAAATTGAACAAAATAATGGGACGGTGATTGATATGCAGATGTTTAACCGTTTAGTAAATGAACAGATGAAAACAATGGAGAAGTTATTGTATTTACAGAGAGAACTTGAGCGCTGCCAAGAAATTGAACAGGAATTAATGATCATGCAGGAAGAAGCCGAACTTGAAAGCATTCAAATGGAAATAGCAAGAATGAAAAAGGAACTGAAGGAAATACACAGAATATTTGAACTGCAGACAGAAGAGGTTATTCGGTCATATCAAGCTTCAAAAATTACATGTTAATGTAAGTTTTTGTTTTCAATGTCTCAAGACTATCCTTTGTCAAATATCAAAAGATATTTTTGAAGGGTCATTGAAAAATGGCTCTTTTGTTTTAAATTCTTTATTTAACCGTTATAATAATATAGAATAGGAATCGTTCTTTGTTGTTTTTTTCGATTGTTTTCCTTGTATACAAGAGCCTCAAATTTAGAAACATTCGAAGACCAATCGGAATTTTTTCCATCTGCCAGATTTACACGTTCAGGTGACTGGACGTATCTACTTGTATAGTTTGCAAAAGCGTCCGGGATGAAAGTAGGGGAGATAAAAATGGGCGTACCCAACGAAGGTGAATCAATCCAAATTCAAAGTTATAAGCACAATGGGCACATCCATCGCGTCTGGGAAGAAACAACTGTTTTAAAAGGGACGCAAAATATTGTTATTGGCGGAAATGACCGTTCAATGGTTACAGAAGCAGATGGAAGGACTTGGATTACTAGGGAGCCTGCCATTTGTTATTTCCATTCACAGTGCTGGTTTAATATTATTGGAATGATCCGGGAAGATGGAGTTTATTATTACTGTAACTTAAGTTCACCTTTCATATATGATAATGAAGCGTTAAAATATATTGATTATGATTTGGATATTAAGGTATTTCCCGATATGACATTTCATATATTGGACGAAGATGAGTATGAGCGTCACAGAAAAGAAATGAAATACCCGGAAGTGATCGACCAAATTTTGAAAAGAAATGTTGCCAAACTGATCCGGTGGATCCGCCAGCGAAAGGGTCCATTTTCACCAGATTTTATTGATATTTGGTATGAACGCTATTTGACATACAGACGCTAATTTGGATGAGTCCTAAATCGCTGCCTGTTGATGCCGATTCAACAGGTTTTTTATGTGTATGAAGAAAAGAGATTTACTGTGCCGGAGGGGGAGAAGGCTTGGACAGTATTCGAAGGTATTTACACTTTGTAAAACCGTATCGTTTGCAAATTATTGGAACGATCATTATTGGAGTGATCAAATTTGCCATTCCCTTGTTAATTCCGTTATGTATTAAATATGTCGTTGATGATATTGTTTCAAATGATGTTCTTACACAAGGGGATAAGCTTTATAAATTGTATTGGATTATGGGTTTGATACTCGTCGTGTTTGTCGTTCTTCGCCCTCCGATCGAATATTACCGCCAATATTTTGCTCAGTGGACTGCAAGCAAAATTTTATACGATATTCGGGACCGTCTTTTTACGCATCTTCAAAAATTAAGCTTTAAATATTATGCAAATACAAGGGCAGGAGAAGTAATTTCCAGGGTTATTAACGATGTTGAGCAAACAAAGACTTTTGTCATTACCGGTTTAATGAATTTATGGCTTGATATGGCTACCATTATCATTGCAATTGCAATTATGTTTACGATGGATGTTTCTTTAACGATTGTGTCATTAATATTATTACCGTTTTATGCTTTATCAGTAAATTATTTTTTTGGAAATTTGCGCAAGCTTACAAGGGTTCGCTCGCAAGCTCTCGCAGAAGTCCAAAGTTATTTGCATGAGCGTGTTCAAGGCATGTCGGTTATCAAAAGCTTTGCGATTGAAAATTTTGAACAAACTCAATTTGATAAACATAACAGAAACTTTTTAGCAAAAGCTTTAGACCATACGCGCTGGAATGCAAAAGCTTATGCCGTTGTTAATACGATAACCGATATTGCACCTTTGATTGTAATTAGCTATTCAGGTTTTCAGGTGATCCAGGAAAATTTATCATTAGGAACAATGGTTGCGTTTATTGCCTATATTGACAGGCTTTATAATCCTTTAAGGAGGCTTGTTAATTCTTCGACATCTATTACCCAATCAATTGCTTCAATGGACAGGGTTTTTGAATTCATTGATGAAAAATATGATATAGAAGATTCTCCAAATGCAATCGAATGCAATCATGTTTATGGGGATATTACTTTTGAAAGTATTAGCTTTTCTTATTCTTCACAAGAAGAACATGTTTTGAAAAACATAAATCTTGAAGTGAAAAAGGGAGAAACAATTGCCTTTGTCGGTATGAGCGGAGGAGGAAAATCATCTTTAGTAAGCTTAATTCCAAGATTTTATGATGTGACAAAAGGCAGAATATTATTGGACGGGAAGGATATACGAACCTTTAAGGTAAGGAGCCTCAGAGATAAGATAGGGATGGTTCTTCAGGACAATATTTTGTTTAGTGAGTCCGTTAAATTGAACATCCTGCTTGGCAAGCCAGATGCCTCTGACGAAGAGATCATTGAAGCTGCTAAGCTTGCAAATGCTCATGAATTTATTATGAATTTACCTGATGGTTATGACACAAGAGTGGGAGAAAGAGGTTTCAAATTGTCCGGAGGGCAAAAACAAAGAATCGCGATCGCAAGAGTTTTCCTTAAAAATCCGCCAATACTGATTTTGGATGAAGCAACCTCTGCCCTGGATTTGGAAAGTGAGCACTTAATCCAGGAGGCTTTAGAAAAATTAGCAAAGGACCGAACCACATTTATTGTCGCACATCGGCTCTCGACCATTACACATGCTGACAGAATTGTTTTAATTGAAAATGGGGAAATAACCGAACAAGGAACTCATGAAGAACTAATGAAGAAAAAGGGCGGTTACTATAAACTATTTCAAGTACAGCAGTTCGGCAATTAATAGAAGAGGACCTTTTTCTGGCTAATCATTGCGAAAGGGACCGAATTTTGAGGAAAAAAGCTCCTCGAATTCAGTCCCATTACATATTCTATCATATTCTAATTATTCTGTTGAAACAGATGGATCTGCTTGTTCTTTAACCGGAACGATTTGTACAAAGTGTTCTTCCGGATTTTCTAAAAGAAGAGCAAGCTTTCTAGCTTCAGATTCTTGCCCTTCCTGTTCAAGCAATTGAACATATTTACCAAGCAGCTCTGTTACATCCTGTTTTCCTTTATCGGAAAGAGGAGAAGCGGAAACTTTCGCTCCTTTTGCAATCCGTCTTTGAATGGCTTCTTTTGTTAAGCCCATTTCAGGCTGATGGCGCAAATAAACGGCACCGCCTGTCATACCTGCGCAAATCCATGGCCCCGGATCTCCCAGAACGAGCCCTCTGCCGTTTGTCATGTATTCAAATGCAAAGCCTTTAATATTTGCTTTCGAAGCGATATTTCCCATCTCTTTTTCTGGAATCGGCTGTTTTAACTGTCCGCCGATAATCATATCTGCACCGGAAAGTCGGATTCCGGCGCGGGCATCCGCATTTCCTTGTGCCACAAGCAAACCTTTTTGTGCGCCGTAGCCAAAACCTTTTCCGACAGAACCGTTGTAATAACGGCCGTCTTTTCCTTTCGATTTAAAGATAAGAATACTTCCGCCGAAGGACGTTTTACCGACGCCATCTTGTCCGCCTCCGTCAACTTCAATGTGAATGCCTTCACTGTTGTAGGCACCAAGCCCATTTCCTAAAATGGAGCTTCGGTATTTCAGTTTGACAGGAGGGAGGCTCCGGTATGACCCATCGAGGCGCCCTCGTACCCGATGACAGGAGACGCGGCTGCCAAGTACCCGCTGTTCCGAAGTAATGCTTATGAACTCGCGGGACTGTTGCAGTTTTTCTTCCACTGCATCAAGGTATTCTGCACCTGCTGCAATTTGAAGCTGCCTTGTTTCGAGAGAAGCAGCTGCTTCATATTGTGCAATCTGTCCGATTTCAAGTGTTTTTAACAAATATTCTAAATCTAATTGGTCTTTTCCTCTTATTTGTTCAAGCAGATCTGATCTTCCGACTGCATCTTGCAATTTTTTAATTCCGATTGAAGCAGTGAGAGCTTTCAGCTCATTACCGAAGGCCGTAAATAAATTTACAATTCCTTGAACAGCTGTATCAAACTGGCGCGGAACAAAGCGGCGAAGGCCGTGTTCTTTTGCCTGGGCTTCTGATTCAATCTGTGTTGCGATACCGACATGGCAAGTATCTAAATGGCAGCCGCGACATGTAGTACAGCCGATGGCAAGCATGGAAAGTGTACCAAAACCAATCCGGTTTGCGCCGAGCAGCATAACTTTTAAGACATCGAGTGCACTTTTTATTCCGCCATCTGCCCATAATTCCACTTTATCGCGCAAACCGGCTTCAAGCAGTGCATTATGAGCTGCTTTTACCCCGATTTCAACAGGAAGGCCGACATGTTCAAGGGCGTGGATTCTGGCTGCACCGGTACCGCCGTCAAAACCGCTCAGAGTAATGATATCTGCACCGGCTTTGGCGATTCCGACTGCGATTGTTCCGATATTAGGAACGATCGGAACTTTAACGGCTACCTTTGCTTTATCGTTTGCCGTTTTCAGTTCTTGTATCATCTGTGCGAGATCTTCAATTGAATAAATATCATGGTTATTGGAAGGCGAGATTAAATCAGAGCCAATTGTTGCGTTCCTTGCTTCCGCAATTTTTGCTGTTACTTTTGAACCTGGCAGATGACCGCCTTCTCCGGGTTTTGCCCCTTGCCCGATTTTGATCTCAAGCAAGTTTGATGAATTTAATAGTTCGGCATTTACCCCGAATCGTCCCGACGCAACTTGCTGACCGCGCGTTCTTGGATATTTTCCTAACATATCTTTGATTTCTCCGCCTTCACCGTTTAAGCTGACCATATTCAGACGGTCTGCTCCTTCGGCATAAGCACGGAAGGCAATTTCATTTTGCGAACCGAAAGACATCGAAGCAATGACAAACGGCAGGCTGTGTTCTCCGACGCTAATATCAACCTCATTCGGTGAAAGAGGTGAAGAAACTTTCTTTAATCCGGTTAAATGGCGAATGGTGGTCGGATTTTGTTCCTCCTGCTCGCTGATTTTTTCGCGATAGACTCTGTAATCTCCTGTTGCTGCCACCTCTCCGATTGCTTTCCAGATTCTAGGGAATAGATGGAATGTTTTCACGATTCTCTCTTTGTCATTGTGGTAGTCTTGAGCCCTCTGAATCGCATCTTGTTTCATTGCTTCAAAGTTGTAGGCGAGCTCTTTTGATCCGAAGAAATTGACGATGTTCAAGTATTCCGCTATTTGTTCATTTAAGCCGATTGCTGAAAATAAACGTCCATATCCCCTTAGTTCATGTATTCCAATCGTAGAGATCACTTTTTCAAGACCTTTTGTTAAAGCACTATATAGATTTGTTAATGGTTTAATTGATTTGTCCCAAACGGTCATAAACATATAGTATGGGCTGATTAAATCTGCTCCCAAGCCAAATGCTACAACAATGTCATGTAAAGAGCGGATGGCTGCTGACCTTAGAAGCAATGAACATTCTCTTCTTAGTTCGGCTTTTACAAGCGCTTGGTCGATGGCGGACGTCACTAGATGCGGATCAAGCCAAAAAGTGTTATCGAGATGTGCATTTGCATCATCCAATATCAGCAAAGTTTTTCCATCTTTAACAGCCGCAACAGCCGATTCGGATAGGCGAGAAAGCGCTTCTTCTATCGTTTCTTCTTTTGTAAATGTCATAGATAAATAGACCGCCAACTGTTGTTTTTGAAAATAATAAACAACCTGATCATAGCTAGGCTGCTGAAGTTCTTTCGAACACTCGCAGCCAGCTTTTCCTTCAATCAATAAAGGAGTTGACAGTTCCATTACGGTTGATGTTTCCTGTTTTTTGAAAAGGTCCGGCCGCCGGCCGATTACAGTCCGGGTAGAAAAATGTTCCATTTCCCGTTCCCTGTCGATGGCGGGGTTCGTAACGACTGCTACGCTTTCTTTGATAAAATCAGCTATGTTTTTCCGTTCGGGATTAAGGGCAGCAAGCGGAGCATCGTGTCCAAGAGAGCGAATTGGCTCGACACCTTTTTCAGCCATTTGCTCAATTAGCTGGACATGGTCACGTTCCCAGCCGAATGCTTTATATTGTCCGTTATGAATTTTATCCGGATAATTCATGATAATTGTTTTTTCAAGAGTTGGAGGAACCAATCTCTTGCGTACATTATCCAGATTTACTTTTTCGGAAAAACTGCGATACACTTCTTCTTGGTATTGTACCTGCTCAAAAACTTGCAAACTGCCGCCGTTCCATTTTAGCCCTACTTTTTCTCCGGGAGCGAGCGGTTTAGGGTCATTCACATATTCACTTGAAGGAATAATCCCCGGCTCTGATGAAAACAGGTAAGAAGATTCTGTTTCGATCATCCATAATGGACGGAGGCCTAATGCATCTACGCTGAAAACAGCTTCATCTCCAAAACGGGAAATAATACCCGCAGGTCCTTGGGCAAAATGGCCCCATGCTTCCCGGATATATGTGTATAAATCTTGAAGATGCTCCGGGTACGCCTTAATTTCATTGATAATCGGAGGGAACAAGATGTCCATCGCTTCAAAAAGAGAGCAGCCGTCACGGCAAATGAATGTTTCAATTGTCCGGCTTAAATCTTGTGAGTCACTTCCGTCTTTCACAAGCGGAACTCCGATCATTCTTGCTTCATCACGAAGCTTTGCAATGGTGTTTATTTCTCCGTTATGACCAAGTATACTAAAGGGCTGGACACGGAAAAAGCTCGATAATGTATTTGTAGAATATCGGTTGTGCCCTAAAGTCATCGTTGAAGCAACAAGGGGGCTCGCCAGATCTTTATAGTATTTAGGAAGGATGTCGCCTGCTCCCATTACTTTGTAAACAGCATGATATTGGCTTAGAGAAGCTACGTGGACATTCTCATCTAATTCAAAATCAACAATCAGCTCAAACAATGTTTTCGACAATTCCTGGCCGGCAAGGTCAGATGAACAGGCGAACTGCCAAAACACCGGGTTTTCCTGAATCGCAATTGGACCAAGGGCAGAGGAGTCCGTTACTTCATCCGTTTGATATAGAATTTTAAAATTTAAGGCTTCTAGCTTAGAAGAAAGTACTTTTTTAATGGAGGTTGTATCTGTATTTCTATTAATAAATACATGTCCGACGACAAAATTGTCTTTTTCAGCTTGTTCAGGGTCCGCTCCTGCAAATTGCAATTTTTCCTTCCATAGCTTTCGAGGGATGTCAATGTGAATTCCTACCCCATCGCCCTCGCCGTTAATAAACCCTGCGCGGTGATTCATTGTAAGGAGAGCATTAATACAATTGTAAATATTTTCTCTTGTCGGAATTCTCTTTTTTTCCATGCAAGCTACAATACCGCAGGCATCATGTTCTTGGCGATGAAAATCTTTAAAAACAGAAGGACTCCATTGCTGTGTCATTGATTGTCGGCTTCGTTTGCGGAGGATAACTCCCTAAAGCCGGTACACCTCCTAAGTAAGAATTATTAAAAATCATCAAATGAGGAGATTCAAATCAGAGCTGGAAGTTGTAGAAAAAATGGTGGGGACAAAATACACTAAAGAAACGAATTTTCAAAATTGTACTTTAATTTATATTATCATGATAATATATGGAAATCAACATAATTATGCATAGATTTGGATAGTAAAATTGTTTGTACAATTGGAAAGAAGTCCTGTAAACACAAAAATGAAATCGATTCCATTAATAAAAATAAAAATGATGGAGGACTATTTGTCCCCCTGTAATGTATAAAAAATGAATATTTAATTGTTTGCTAATGAATAAAAAGCATTTTGAACTGCATGAATTGTCGTTTTAATATCTTCTTCATTGTGAGCGAGTGTAATAAACCATGCCTCATATTTTGAAGGAGCAAGGTTTATGCCTTGTTTAAGCATTAACTTGAAGAACTTTGCGAACGTTTCACCATCAGTGTTTTCGGCTTGTTCATAGTTTTCAACCTTTTCATTTGTAAAATAAACCGTTAATGCGCCTTTAAGACGATTTATTGTGATCGGAATTCCATGTTCTTTTGCTGCAGATAATATGCCTTCTTCAAGCATTGCTCCAAGCCGGTCTAAGTGTTCATAAACTCCTTCCTGTTGCAAAACTTCAAGACAAGCGATACCTGATAAAATAGATGCCGGGTTGCCGGCCATTGTTCCGGCCTGATAGGCAGGGCCAAGTGGAGCAACTTTTTCCATGATTTCTTTTTTTCCGCCATATGCTCCGATTGGCAGCCCTCCGCCGATAATTTTTCCGAGTGCAGTTAAATCAGGTTTAATACCTAGCATATCTTGTGCGCCTCCATACATGAAGCGGAAAGCTGTTATAACTTCATCGTAAATAACTAGTGCACCTGCCCTATGTGTCAGTTCATTCACTGTTTCAAGAAAACCCGGTTTTGGTTCAACAATTCCAAAGTTGCCGACAATCGGCTCCACTAATACTGCAGCAACCTGATCTCCCCATTTTTCCAGCGCTTGTTTAAACGGTTCAATGTCATTAAAAGGTACGGTAATTACTTCCTGGGCAATGCTTTTTGGAACCCCTGCAGAGTCGGGAGTGCCTAATGTTGAAGGCCCTGAGCCTGCCGCAACAAGCACAAGGTCAGAGTGGCCGTGATAACACCCGGCAAATTTAATAATTTTATCTCTTCCGGTATAGGCTCTTGCCACACGAATGGTTGTCATAACCGCTTCCGTTCCTGAATTGACAAAGCGGACTTTTTCCAGCCCGGGCATCGCTTCTTTCAGCATTTTTGCGAATTTCACTTCATGAGGTGTAGGCGTGCCGTAAAGAACACCCGTTTCAGCTGCCTTTTTTATTGCTACCGAAATGTGTGGATGGGCATGCCCGGCAATAATCGGACCATATGCGGCCAAGTAATCAATGTATTTGTTTCCGTCGACGTCCCAAAAATAAGCTCCTTTTGCCCGCTCCATGACAACAGGTGCACCGCCGCCGACAGCTTTAAATGAACGCGAGGGACTGTTAACACCTCCAACTATATGTTCTAATGCTTCTTTATGTAATTGTTGAGATTTAATAAATTGCATACTATGCCTCCTCAAATATTGCTGCAACTCCATTTTATCATGTTTTTCATATATGAATGATTTATTCACTTTACGGGATGATGCATGGAATTTGTCTTCATTGGCTCGATAGAGTAAACTTTTTTCTTAGGAATTTTAAAGGCAGGAGGAAATACAATGGATGATGTGATTGTAGTTCGCAATTTACGCAAAGAATTTAAAGCTTACTCAAGCCGGAGTGGACTGAAGGGTGCTTTTCGTGACCTCTTTACAAGAAATTATAAAATCGTTCCAGCTGTAAATAATATCAGTTTTCGAGTGAAACAAGGAGAAATGGTTGGCTACATCGGGGAAAACGGGGCCGGCAAATCGACGACAATTAAAATGCTTACAGGGATATTAACCCCGACTTCTGGAATGGTTTCTGTCAACGGAATGGATCCGCATAAAGAGAGGGAAAAATTTGTCCAAACAATTGGAGTTGTATTTGGTCAGCGATCACAATTATGGTGGGATATCGCTGTTCAGGAATCGTTCCGGCTTTTAAAAAAAGTTTATAAAGTTTCAGATGCACAATATAACGAACATATGGATCATGTCATAAAATCGTTGGATATCGAACCGTTATTGGACAAGCCTGTTCGCAAGCTGTCCCTGGGGCAAAGAATGCGCTGCGAATTGGCCGCTGCCTTGATCCATAATCCCCCGCTATTATTTTTGGATGAACCGACAATCGGTCTGGATGTTCTTGTTAAATTAAAGATTCGCGAATTTTTAAAGGAGATAAATAAAAAATACAATACTACGATATTGCTCACAACCCATGACCTTTCTGATATAGAAGCCTTGTGTGAGCGGGTTATTATGCTGGATGAAGGCCGAATCATTTATGACGGCTCGTTAAGAAATCTTAAAGATCAGTGGGGAGAGGGAAAGGAAATTCAGTTCCAATTTATTGAAGAAGCACAACTTCTCGATTTAGAAAGGCTGACTTCCGGCTTGGGTGCTAAGTGGAGTAAAGATGAGAAAGATCGAATCTTTATTGCACATATAGAAGACAACGATGACAAAGTTTCGCAACTAATTTCTATTGTTGTTTCTTCCTATAAGATTAAAGATATTAAAGTAAATGAAGTATCGACGGAAGAAATAATTCGTAATATTTATGAAAGAGGCATTTTGTGAGGAGAAGGTCAATGGAAAAATATTTGGAAATGATACGTATTCGATTTTTAATGATGCTGGCCTATCGAACGAATTATTATACGGGAATTCTGATCTATACTATTAATATAGGAGTATATTTTTTTATTTGGAATTCAATATATAGCGGAAAAAGCAATATAGAAGGTCTGTCGGCTGCTCAGATGACAACTTATGTCGCAATTGCCTGGATGGCAAGAGCTTTTTATTTTAATAATATTGACCGCGAAATGGCGATGGAAATTAAAGAAGGGAAAGTAGCAATTGAATTGATTCGCCCTTACCATTACCTCGGCATGAAAACGATGCAGGGATTGGGAGAAGGGATTTTTCGTCTGTTCTTTTTTTCAATACCGGGGATGGTAATCGTATCTGTTATTTTTTCGCTTAAATTTTCTGCTGACCTGTCAATATGGTTCTTATTCGCAGTCTCAATTATATTAAGTTTTTTCATTAACACACAAATCAATTTATTAACGGGAATTACTACCTTTTTCTTATACAATAATGCAGGACTAATTCGGGCAAAACGGGTTGTTATAGATTTATTTTCCGGACTGATTTTGCCGATCAGCTTTTTTCCGGCATGGGCGCAAGATATCATGAAGTTTCTTCCGTTTCAAGGAATAAGTTATATACCGAGCATGATTTTCACTGAAGGTTTTTCAAGAAGTGAAACAATCAATGCATTAATTTTTCAAGGTGTTTGGGTACTTGCCCTTATTATTCCAATTCAGATTCTCTGGATTGCTGCGAAAAAACAACTCATCATTCAGGGAGGGTGACAGATGTTTTACGTATCGATATTTTTTCAATATGTTGCCCAGTATATGAAGACAAGGCTGGAATACCGTGTGGATGTATTTGTTGAGTTGATCTCCGATTTATTGCTCCAAGCTGTGAATCTTATTTTTATTTTAGTGGTTTTTGGGCATACTGATTTTTTGAACGGATGGAGCAGAGATGAAATTATCTTTATTTATGGTTTTTTTCTAGTGCCTTATGCTATTTTTTCAGCGTTCTTCAATATATGGGATTTTAATGAGAGATACATTGTGAAGGGGGAATTTGACAGAGTTTTAACACGCCCCGTTCATAGCTTATTTCAGATCATTTTGGAAAGAATTGAACTTGAATCTTTATTTGGAGCGGTAACCGGGCTTATCGTTATGTTTTATGCTGGAGTAAGGCTGGATTTGCAAATCAGCTGGTATGATCCGCTTTTATTTGTTCTGTTTGTTGTCGGCGGAGTGTTTGTTTATGCAGGGACGTTTATCATGATTGCATGTATAAGTTTTTTCGCTGATGCTAACACATCGATTATGCCGATGATGTACAATATCGGAAATTACGGCAGGTATCCAGTTGATATATACAATCGCGCAATCCGTTTTATTTTAACATGGATCTTCCCGTTTGCTTTTGTCGGTGTTTATCCGGCTGCTTATTTTCTTAAGAAAACGGAATGGTATGCTTATTCCTTTTTGACTCCTCTCATCGGGGCAGTTTTCTTCAGTTTATCAGTGCTGTTATGGAATGCGGGCGTAAAAAGATACAGGGGTGCAGGGAATTAAGGGGTTGACTCAAAATGAAAGGGTCAGCCCCTTTTTCTAATTGTCCAGTTCCGCCTCCTATCCTCCCGAGGTCGCTTCGGTCATGCTAAGTAGCAAAGAACCGTTTTATCGCCAGGCCTGCAAGCAGCTGTCGGGGATAACCGGCAGCTCCGTATTACTATAATGAAACAAGCTTGCATATCCAATTCTCCATTCGCGTATAGATGAAATAAGTAATGCAGAAGCGAGGGAATAAAATGGCGTTTTATATTTTGTTATCAAGTGTTATTTTCTGTATCGCAATGAGTCTGCGTACTTTATTTTTACCAAATACAATAAAAGGCAAGCTTGTTTCATTGGAAAACTTTTTATTTTTGGCAGTCCTATATGCTACGATCATGATCGGATTTGGATTAATATTTATATTGTTAGAGTTCAACGGAAATGCTGTCATATTGGAAAACGGCAGAATCTTGCAAGGCAGCTTCTTCAAAAAATTGGTAACATCAATATATTTCAGTACGATTACACTTTTTTCGGTTGGGTATGGAGATATCGTACCAATTGGGATCGGGAGAATAGTGGTTGTTCTTGAGGCATTGGTAGGATATACAATTCCGGCAGCTTTTGTAGCTAAAGCGGTCCTGGATGTAGAAAAATAAAGTGAAACTTCATTTAGAATAGTTGTTTTTTACAGATATATTGGATAGGCTTAAGAATAAGAACTAATTATTGAGAATTGGAGGGATCGTTTTGCCAGTTTTAATAGGAGAGCTTGCTCCGGATATTGAACTCCCTGCAAGCAACGGGAAAACAGTAAAACTGTCAGATTTTCGCGGTAAAAATGTCGTTCTTTATTTTTATCCGAAAGATATGACCCCCGGCTGTACAACAGAAGCTTGTGATTTCAGGGATGCGTATCAGGAATTCTCCGATGTCAATACGGTAATTTTAGGGGTAAGCCCTGACCCTATCAACAAGCATGAAAAGTTTATTGAAAAACACGGGCTTCCTTTTCTTTTATTAGCCGATGAAGAACATAAACTTGCAGAAGCATTTGGTGTTTGGAAGTTAAAGAAAAATTTCGGCAAAGAATACATGGGTATTGAAAGGTCAACATTTGTCATTGATAAGGACGGTAAAATAATCAAGGAATGGCGAAATGTTAAAGTGAAGGGACATGTTGAAGAGGCATTGCAATATCTCCGTGAAAAATTATCATTATGAAGATAGAGCCTATTTTTTTATAACGAGGCTTTTGTCCATTCATGATAATAAGTTTTGAATATTATTGTATTAGGGCATACCTCCTCAGATAAGTTTTTTTGCGGATCCTTATGGGTCCGCTTTTTTTGTAGCGGACTGCAATGAAAAAATCATTTGGAAATTCAAGAACAGATTCTTTATCAAGAATAAATGAAAATCCATTTATCCAGCTTCGGAATGTTGACAAAAGCAGTTAATTATTAGTACACTAATTATAAAGATTATAAAGTAAGAATTTTTGTTAGAAAAGAGGTGCATGGCGATGGAACACAAGCATCTAAAAGAAGCGCTGGAAACCTTAAAAGAAACGGGAGTTCGCATCACTCCACAACGTCATGCGATACTTGAATATTTAATAAACTCAATGTCACACCCGACAGCTGACGAAATATATAAGGCTTTAGAAGGGAAGTTCCCAAATATGAGTGTGGCAACAGTTTACAATAATTTAAGAGTATTTCGTGAAGTTGGCCTCGTTAAAGAGTTAACTTATGGAGATGCATCAAGCAGATTTGATTTTGTCACAACTCATCATTATCATGTAATTTGTGAAAGTTGCGGAAAAATTGTCGATTTTCATTACCCTGGCCTTAATGAGGTTGAACAGCTCGCTTCCCATGTAACTGGATTTAAAGTTAGTCACCATCGTATGGAAATCTACGGAACTTGTCCTGAATGTTCAAGTCAAGAAGCTCATTAATTCGTAATTGAAGCCGGTAGCATTTGCTATTCGGTTTTTTATATTTATAAGAGTTTGAAAATGGCCTCTCGAATAAGGAAAAGGCCAATTTTCATTTCTTTCTATTGTACTTTTCATCAAATTCTTTCCCCTCAAGCTCAGGATCAAGGGTTAAAGGTTCGCGGCAGTACATGCACATATCCACTCTGCCCAGCATTTTTGTTGGTTTATTGCAATTAGGACAAACGACTTGAATGGCTTTTGTTGACAACATGCCGATCCAGAAATAAACGATTGTACTGGCAATAATAAAGAACAAGCCGAGAATCATAAAAATCGTCATGATCAGGGGATGATTTCTGAAGTAAATCCCGCCGTACATAACGACAAAGCCGATAAAAATTAAGCTTAATGCAAAACTTCGAATTTTATTTATTTTACTTGTATACTTAGCCATCACTCTTCCCTCCTAAAAATTAACTATACCATATTAATTCTGTAAGAATAAATGTTATTGTTTGAAAGTGTCGAAAATTGTCCTTTGATAAAGAAGGAGATATTTTTTGAGATGTCGAATATATTTGCTAATAATATTATGGAGGAATGATTATGGAAGACGTCCTTCGGCCTATCTACCAGGAACGTGCCAGTCATCAGGATACACTCGGTGTGCTATTGATTGAAAAAAAACAAAAGGCAATTCCGACAACCGATACATTCGACAAGGTTTTACTAATAATTGTAAAAAATGCTGAGATGCCCGTTTTTATAAAACATTACACGTTTGAAGAGAAAAAAGCGGCTATGCATATTGTAACTCAAAAACAATTAAATGAGTGGCTGTTATTCGGATCAAACCGAAAAGTAGTTGAATGGATTTATGACGGAAAAGTTCTTTTTGACCGAAATGAATACATTCAAAGTTTAAAAAATGAGCTCAGAGAATTTCCTTTCAATGGCCGGAAAATGAAAATGGGAATAGAATTTGCCAAATTAATTAGAAGATACATGGATGGCAAGTCGTTTTTTAAAAATCAACACTATTTAGATGCCTATAATCACGTTGTACATTCACTTCATCATCTTGCCCGACTTGCTGTGATAGAAAAAGGATTTCACCCGGAAGTAACTGTCTGGAACCAGGTCAAGCAAATTGATCCGGAGATTTTTAAACTTTACGAGGAGCTTGTAAATAGTGAAGAAACACTTGAAAAGCGTTTGGAATTGCTGTTTTTAGCAAGTGATTTTTTAATTTACTCCAAGACGAATCTGGGAACTTCCCATCTGTTGGATATTCTAAGAGAAAAATCATTTTGGTCGTTCAATGATATTATGGATCATAAAGAACTTTCTTCCTATTCGGTAGATCTAGGAGTTCTTTTAGAGTATCTTATCGAGAAGAATTTAATTAAAGTTGTTAATAAGGAAACAAAAGGCCAAGGAATTTTCCATAGATATTACAAGGTGGCAGAAAAAGTTTTATAAAAAACTGTTGACCTTTTTAAAAATACTTGTTATATTATAATCCGTCGTTTCAAAAGAAATAAAAAACTTTCGTTGATGACGGATTTATTTTAAAAAAGTGTTGACTTAATATCCCCTGCATGATATATTAAAAAAGTCGCTTCTGAGCGACGTGCTAAAATGTTCCTTGAAAACTGAACAAACAAAAGCGTCAACGTTAATTCTATTATTGTATGAGCTTATCTTACTCTTTTTTGGAGAGTTTGATCCTGGCTCAGGACGAACGCTGGCGGCGTGCCTAATACATGCAAGTCGAGCGGACTGATGGGAGCTTGCTTCCTGAAGTCAGCGGCGGACGGGTGAGTAACACGTGGGCAACCTGCCAGCAAGACCGGGATAACTTCGGGAAACCGGAGCTAATACCGGATAATCCTCTTTCCCGCATGGGAAAGAGCTGAAAGATGGCTTCGGCTATCACTTGCAGATGGGCCCGCGGCGCATTAGCTGGTTGGTGAGGTAACGGCTCACCAAGGCGACGATGCGTAGCCGACCTGAGAGGGTGATCGGCCACACTGGGACTGAGACACGGCCCAGACTCCTACGGGAGGCAGCAGTAGGGAATCTTCCGCAATGGACGAAAGTCTGACGGAGCAACGCCGCGTGAGCGAAGAAGGCCTTCGGGTCGTAAAGCTCTGTTGTCAGGGAAGAACAAGTACCGTTCGAATAGGGCGGTGCCTTGACGGTACCTGACCAGAAAGCCACGGCTAACTACGTGCCAGCAGCCGCGGTAATACGTAGGTGGCAAGCGTTGTCCGGAATTATTGGGCGTAAAGCGCGCGCAGGCGGTTCCTTAAGTCTGATGTGAAAGCCCACGGCTCAACCGTGGAGGGTCATTGGAAACTGGGGAACTTGAGTGCAGAAGAGGAGAGCGGAATTCCACGTGTAGCGGTGAAATGCGTAGAGATGTGGAGGAACACCAGTGGCGAAGGCGGCTCTCTGGTCTGTAACTGACGCTGAGGCGCGAAAGCGTGGGGAGCAAACAGGATTAGATACCCTGGTAGTCCACGCCGTAAACGATGAGTGCTAAGTGTTAGAGGGTTTCCGCCCTTTAGTGCTGCAGCTAACGCATTAAGCACTCCGCCTGGGGAGTACGGCCGCAAGGCTGAAACTCAAAGGAATTGACGGGGGCCCGCACAAGCGGTGGAGCATGTGGTTTAATTCGAAGCAACGCGAAGAACCTTACCAGGTCTTGACATCCTCTGACAATCCTGGAGACAGGACGTTCCCCTTCGGGGGACAGAGTGACAGGTGGTGCATGGTTGTCGTCAGCTCGTGTCGTGAGATGTTGGGTTAAGTCCCGCAACGAGCGCAACCCTTGACCTTAGTTGCCAGCATTCAGTTGGGCACTCTAAGGTGACTGCCGGTGACAAACCGGAGGAAGGTGGGGATGACGTCAAATCATCATGCCCCTTATGACCTGGGCTACACACGTGCTACAATGGATGGTACAAAGGGCTGCTAAGCCGCGAGGCCTGAGCCAATCCCAAAAAACCATTCTCAGTTCGGATTGCAGGCTGCAACTCGCCTGCATGAAGCCGGAATCGCTAGTAATCGCGGATCAGCATGCCGCGGTGAATACGTTCCCGGGCCTTGTACACACCGCCCGTCACACCACGAGAGTTTGTAACACCCGAAGTCGGTGAGGTAACCTTTAAGGAGCCAGCCGCCTAAGGTGGGACAGATGATTGGGGTGAAGTCGTAACAAGGTAGCCGTATCGGAAGGTGCGGCTGGATCACCTCCTTTCTAAGGATTTTAAACATGAAGTTGCTCGCTTTTGTTTGTTTAGTTTTGAGGGAGCAATTCCTCACAACTTCGTTCTTTGAAAACTAGATAATCGTATTGAAGAAGGCAAAAGAAGAACCGAGTATCGCCATTTTAGGTTTCAAGCCTTTTAGGTTAAGTTAGAAAGGGCGCACGGTGGATGCCTTGGCACTAGGAGCCGATGAAGGACGGGACTAACACCGATATGCTTCGGGGAGCTGTAAGTAAGCATTGATCCGGAGATTTCCGAATGGGGAAACCCCCTATCCGTAATGGGATAGGATCCTAACCTGAATCCATAGGGTTAGGAGGGCAGACCCGGGGAACTGAAACATCTAAGTACCCGGAGGAAGAGAAAGCAAACGCGATTCCCTGAGTAGCGGCGAGCGAAACGGGAACAGCCCAAACCAAGAGGCTTGCCTCTTGGGGTTGTAGGACACTCTGTATGGAGTTACAAAGGAACGGAGTAGACGAAGAGGTCTGGAAAGGCCCGTCAGAGAAGGTAACAACCCTGTAGTTGAAACTTCGTTCCCTCCTCGAGTGGATCCTGAGTACGGCGGGACACGTGAAATCCCGTCGGAAGCAGGGAGGACCATCTCCCAAGGCTAAATACTCCCTAGTGACCGATAGTGAACCAGTACCGTGAGGGAAAGGTGAAAAGCACCCCGGGAGGGGAGTGAAAGAGAACCTGAAACCGTGTGCCTACAAGTAGTCAGAGCCCGTTAATGGGTGATGGCGTGCCTTTTGTAGAATGAACCGGCGAGTTACGGTCGCATGCGAGGTTAAGTTGAAAAGACGGAGCCGCAGCGAAAGCGAGTCTGAACAGGGCGAATGAGTATGCGGCCGTAGACCCGAAACCAGGTGATCTACCCATGTCCAGGGTGAAGTCCAGGTAACACTGGATGGAGGCCCGAACCCACGCACGTTGAAAAGTGCGGGGATGAGGTGTGGGTAGCGGAGAAATTCCAATCGAACTTGGAGATAGCTGGTTCTCTCCGAAATAGCTTTAGGGCTAGCCTCAAGTGCAAGAGTCTTGGAGGTAGAGCACTGTTTGGACTAGGGGCCCTCATCGGGTTACCGAATTCAGACAAACTCCGAATGCCAAAGACTTATCCTTGGGAGTCAGACTGCGAGTGATAAGATCCGCAGTCAAAAGGGAAACAGCCCAGACCGCCAGCTAAGGTCCCAAAGTATACGTTAAGTGGAAAAGGATGTGGAGTTGCTTAGACAACCAGGATGTTGGCTTAGAAGCAGCCACCATTTAAAGAGTGCGTAATAGCTCACTGGTCGAGTGACTCTGCGCCGAAAATGTACCGGGGCTAAACGTATCACCGAAGCTGTGGGTGGACACCGTCGGTGTCCGCGGTAGGAGAGCGTTCTAAGGGCGTTGAAGCCAGACCGGAAGGACTGGTGGAGCGCTTAGAAGTGAGAATGCCGGTATGAGTAGCGAAAGATGGGTGAGAATCCCATCCACCGAATGCCTAAGGTTTCCTGAGGAAGGCTCGTCCGCTCAGGGTTAGTCGGGACCTAAGCCGAGGCCGAAAGGCGTAGGCGATGGACAACAGGTTGATATTCCTGTACCACCTCTTTTCCGTTTGAGCGATGGGGGGACGCAGGAGGATAGGGCAAGCGCGCTGCTGGATTAGCGCGTCCAAGCAGTTAGGCCGCTGACGAGGCAAATCCCGTCAGCATCAGGCGGAGCTGTGACGGCGAGGGAAATATAGTACCGAAGTTCCTGATTCCACACTGCCAAGAAAAGCCTCTAGCGATGGAAAAGGTGCCCGTACCGCAAACCGACACAGGTAGGCGAGGAGAGAATCCTAAGGTGAGCGAGAGAACTCTCGTTAAGGAACTCGGCAAAATGACCCCGTAACTTCGGGAGAAGGGGTGCTTTTCTGGGTGCATAGCCCGGAAAAGCCGCAGTGAATAGGCCCAGGCGACTGTTTAGCAAAAACACAGGTCTCTGCGAAGCCGCAAGGCGAAGTATAGGGGCTGACGCCTGCCCGGTGCTGGAAGGTTAAGAGGAGGGGTTAGCTTACGCGAAGCTCTGAATCGAAGCCCCAGTAAACGGCGGCCGTAACTATAACGGTCCTAAGGTAGCGAAATTCCTTGTCGGGTAAGTTCCGACCCGCACGAAAGGCGTAACGATCTGGGCACTGTCTCAACGAGAGACTCGGTGAAATTATAGTACCTGTGAAGATGCAGGTTACCCGCGACAGGACGGAAAGACCCCGTGGAGCTTTACTGCAGCCTGATATTGAATTTTGGTACAGCTTGTACAGGATAGGTAGGAGCCTGAGAAGCCGGAGCGCCAGCTTCGGTGGAGGCGCCGGTGGGATACTACCCTGGCTGTATTGAAATTCTAACCCGCGCCCCTGATCGGGGCGGGAGACAGTGTCAGGCGGGCAGTTTGACTGGGGCGGTCGCCTCCTAAAAAGTAACGGAGGCGCCCAAAGGTTCCCTCAGAATGGTTGGAAATCATTCGCAGAGTGTAAAGGCATAAGGGAGCTTGACTGCGAGACCTACAAGTCGAGCAGGGACGAAAGTCGGGCTTAGTGATCCGGTGGTTCCGCATGGAAGGGCCATCGCTCAACGGATAAAAGCTACCCCGGGGATAACAGGCTTATCTCCCCCAAGAGTCCACATCGACGGGGAGGTTTGGCACCTCGATGTCGGCTCATCGCATCCTGGGGCTGTAGTCGGTCCCAAGGGTTGGGCTGTTCGCCCATTAAAGCGGTACGCGAGCTGGGTTCAGAACGTCGTGAGACAGTTCGGTCCCTATCCGTCGCGGGCGCAGGAAATTTGAGAGGAGCTGTCCTTAGTACGAGAGGACCGGGATGGACGCACCGCTGGTGTACCAGTTGTCTTGCCAAAGGCATCGCTGGGTAGCTATGTGCGGAAGGGATAAGTGCTGAAAGCATCTAAGCATGAAGCCCCCCTCGAGATGAGATTTCCCATAGCGTCAAGCTAGTAAGATCCCTGAAAGATGATCAGGTTGATAGGTCTGAGGTGGAAGCGTGGCGACACGTGGAGCTGACAGATACTAATCGATCGAGGACTTAACCTAGTCATATGATGGTGATCTTCGTTCTTCATCCTTCTCATACATTATCTAGTTTTGAGAGAATGAAAATTCCTCTTGAAAAAATCAAAAAAGGCATTATAATAATGTGTGTCTTTGATCACTTAGTCTGGTGGCGATGGCGAGAAGGTCACACCCGTTCCCATACCGAACACGGAAGTTAAGCTTCTCAGCGCCGATGGTAGTTGGGGCATTGCCCCTGCGAGAGTAGGACGCTGCCAGGCTGAATATATAATTTACTATTCCGCAGTAGCTCAGTGGTAGAGCATTCGGCTGTTAACCGAACGGTCGTAGGTTCGAATCCTACCTGCGGAGCCATTAGGAGAGCTGTCCGAGTGGTCGAAGGAGCACGATTGGAAATCGTGTAGACGGTTACCGCTGTCTCAAGGGTTCGAATCCCTTGCTCTCCGTCATTGATAACTTTCTATGGCCCGTTGGTCAAGTGGTTAAGACACCGCCCTTTCACGGCGGTAACACGGGTTCGAATCCCGTACGGGTCACCACTTATTTTGGAGGATTAGCTCAGCTGGGAGAGCACCTGCCTTACAAGCAGGGGGTCGGCGGTTCGATCCCGTCATCCTCCACCATCCGAAAGAAAAGAAAGTGCTGGAAAACCTAATATTATAAAATTGGCGTGGCGTGGAGCCACGACTCGAATAAGATTCTTTGAATCTTCTTAAGCGCATCATTTGAGCCGCTCCTTGAATATGCTTACTGAAATCGGGGCGACGATTACTTCACCGAATAAACTGCGAGTTGTACCGACCGAACGGCTTCTTGGTTTAGCCCACTGAGGTCGGACAGTCCTAAGCAAAAATAAGCGTATGGACTATTAAGATTAAATAATATTACCGCGGGGTGGAGCAGTCCGGTAGCTCGTCGGGCTCATAACCCGAAGGTCGCAGGTTCAAATCCTGCCCCCGCAATATGGTCCCGTAGTGTAGCGGTTAACATGCCTGCCTGTCACGCAGGAGATCGCGGGTTCGATTCCCGTCGGGACCGCCATAACATCTCATACATAATGCTAGTTTTTAAATAATAAGAAATTAGGCTCGGTAGCTCAGTCGGTAGAGCAAAGGACTGAAAATCCTTGTGTCGGCGGTTCGATTCCGTCCCGAGCCACCATTTTAGCCGGTGTAGCTCAATTGGTAGAGCAACTGACTTGTAATCAGTAGGTTGGGGGTTCGATTCCTCTCGCCGGCATCGCTAATATTTATTGTTCCAATGAAATTTTCATGTTATAATCATATTCTCTTGGAGGGGTAGCGAAGTGGCTAAACGCGGCGGACTGTAAATCCGCTCCCTCAGGGTTCGGCGGTTCGAATCCGTCCCCCTCCACCATTGAAATAGGGGTATAGTTTAACGGTAGAACAGAGGTCTCCAAAACCTCCGGTGTGGGTTCGATTCCTACTACCCCTGCCAATCTTATGGCGGCTATGGCGAAGTGGTTAACGCATCGGATTGTGGCTCCGACATTCGTGGGTTCGATTCCCACTAGTCGCCCCATATAATTTGTACAATTTGTTATTACTGGGCTATAGCCAAGCGGTAAGGCAACGGACTTTGACTCCGTCATGCGTTGGTTCGAATCCAGCTAGCCCAGCCAATATGCGGAAGTAGTTCAGTGGTAGAACACCACCTTGCCAAGGTGGGGGTCGCGGGTTCGAGTCCCGTCTTCCGCTCCAATTTTGATGGCGGCATAGCCAAGTGGTAAGGCAGAGGTCTGCAAAACCTTTATCACCGGTTCGAATCCGGTTGCCGCCTCCATTTAATATTTTTTATAATAAATGCTAGGCATATATGGAATACGCCGGGGTGGCGGAACTGGCAGACGCACAGGACTTAAAATCCTGCGGTAGGTGACTACCGTACCGGTTCGATTCCGGTCCTCGGCACTGCCAATTAAATAATTTAATATGCCGGTGTGGCGGAATTGGCAGACTCGCACGACTCAAAATCGTGTGGGTTTATCCCGTGTCGGTTCGACCCCGACCACCGGTACCATACATAACGAAAAAACATGTAAAGTCAATGCTTTAAGTAATTCATAGCATTGGCTTTTTTGTTTTTTTATGTATTAAAGCCAATGACAAATCGTCTGGACAACAAAACAACATGCTTAAGCTTTCTTGATGAATAAGGGAGAAAAGAGGTTAAACTATCTCCTTTATTCAAACGCGTTTTGCTTTGTTTTATTCTTCGTAATTTTACTATGAGCAAATTCCTTTCTTAAAGTAGACGCTCAAAATTTGCGTTCATAAAATCTTGCAATTGATCATTGGATCGTAAAGGTATGAGAGGAAACATTTAACAAACTATTAATCTAAAATTTATAAAGTTAAAAATATATCAATAATATCTTAACAGAAGAATACTATAATTACGTTTGTACTAAGACTATAGTCGGTAGAAGAAGAGGTGAGTGAAGGAGGTTTTCAATAAAATATGTCTAATCTATTAGTACAGTAAACATCATTAAAGGAGGAGAGGATTTGAAGAAAACAACCACAGGATTAGTTATTGCTTTGGCTGTTTTAGCAGGAAGCGCCTATGCACCAATTTCCATGAATCATGCCGAAGCAGCAGCTGTTCAGCAATCATTAGCAGTTCAAAAAGAAAAAGTGCTTGTGAATGGCCAATTAAAAGAGGTCAACTATATTAATTGGAATAAAAAGAAGCTTTATTCATCGGCAGATATATCAAAAATGATGGCTGCTAAGATTACGACCAACCAAAAAAATAAGTCAGCTATCATTGAAAAAACGATCGGCAAGAAAAAAGTGAAAATTAGTCTTAAAGCAGATACAAATACAGCTGTCAGCAATGGAAAAACGGTAAAGCTTGGAGCTTCTACGAAATTGGTTGGAAAGACGTTATTCGCAGATGCCAAACCTATCATCCAATTGTTGGGCGGAGATTCGATTGCTGATAAGAATCTTCTTATTTCAACAAATGGTTCTATTAAATTTGAAACAGCAGCTTTAAATGTAGAAGGAAAACAACAGAAAGTGCAAGTCTTAAAAGCGAATGGAAAATCATTATATTCTGTTCAACAGATAGCAAAACTGTTTTCAGCTTCTACAAGTATTACAAAGGATCAGCGAATCCTGATTACAAAAAACGGAAAAACTATTCAACTGAAGCTTTCTCAAAATACGGCAATTATGAAAGGAAAAACTGTAAAATTGCGTTCTTTTCCTATTATTGCCAAAAACCAAGCTTATGCTGACATATATGATTTAGTGACGGCACTTGGCGGTGACGTGATCCCTGTACAAAACAGCCTTTTTGTTTCGACAACAGGACTAATAAGCGGGGAAACATTTAATCCGGTATGGATCGACAAGTCAATTCTTTTAGTTACGAATGAAACGGAAACAGGAGCAGTTTCATATTTAGTGGACGTTAATAGTAAAAAAGCTATTGCCAAAATAAATGGTACTGAACTTTCTGTTTCTCCGGATGGGAAACAAGCTATCTATTCTGATGAAACTGGTGTTGTGTATATTGTTGATCTCGTCACTCATAAAGTGAAGAAGATTAATGATCAGGATGACTCCGCGAAATTTGAATTTGTTTGGGCGCCAGACGGAGAAAAGGTGTATTTTGTTCAAGGAGATAAAAGCGATAAGATTTCCTTAATGAATGTCAAGGACGGGACAATTACCGAGGTTTATAAAGATGGACTTGCATATAAATATGATTTGCACCTTTCATTTGATGGGAAGAAGCTCCTTTACGCAGTTGGAAAAGAAGGAAAAACGGAATATACGGAAGATAATTCTGACGTGAAAGACATTGATGTAAAGGATACTGAAGTTCAATTATTTGAACTCGATTTGCAACAGAAAGAAATTAAGCCGGTACAGTTGACATCTACAGCTGACAATAAAGTATTTCCGGCATATCTAAAAAATGGAAATATCGTGTATGTTTCTTATGATGTGGAAGGAAATATTTCTCCTGTCCTTACAATGATTGATACAGCACGAAAAACAACTCCATTGCTTTCAGACAAAGAGATTATTGCCAGTACAGTAAATGCGCAAGGGAAAATAGTCCTTTTAGTTGCTGAAACAGACGGCAATTATGTTGTGTATGAAATGGATCCGGATAGTAAGAAACTGACAAAACTGGCCCAAACAAAAATGGAACTTCAATCAATTTCAGTTTCCAAGGACGGAAAATCGATTGCCGCAACAGCTCCTGGTCAAGAAGGAGAAAAAGTATTAATTATCAAAAATGGATTTTTTGAAGCAGTAACTAAATAAATAATTAAGTAAGGGAGAGATTCACAATGAAATTGATTAAAAGACTCGCTTTGACAATTTTAACTTTTGCAACGATTGTTGGGTTTTCATTTTCAGCCTTTACTCATTCTGCAGAGGCTGCTTCTAAAGTTTCAGGTAAAGTAGTAATTGCAGGATCTACTGCTTTACTTCCATTAACACAGCAAGCTGCAAAAGAATTTAAGAAAATCCATCCTAAGGTATCGGTGACAGTTTCAGGTTCGTCTTCTATTGCTGGACCACAGTCGGTTATGAAAGGCGCTGCCACAATCGGTGCGTGTGACTGGGATGCTACAAAACCAGTTGCAGGTTTCAATGCTTTTAAAGAATTAAAAGCTCATAAAATAGCAGTAATTCCATTCGCAACCATTGTTCATAAGTCAAATCCGGTAAAAAATTTAACAACAGCTCAATTACAAGGCATTTTTTCTGGAAAAATCACTAACTGGAAACAAGTAGGCGGAAAAGATGCGAAAATTGTTGTAGTAAACAGAAAGCACGGTTCCGGTACACGCGTTAACTATCAGATTAAAGCTTTAAAGAATGCAAGCTTTATGACAAAAGGAGAAAATTACAAAGAAGTGGGTAAAAGCGGTGAAATGCTTTCTGCCGTAGAATCAAATCCTAATGCGATTGGCTACATTGACTTAGCATATGTAAAAGGAAATGTTAAAGCGGTTAATTATAACGGCGTAGCTGCAACAACTTCGAACGTGATCAATGGCAAATATACGGTTTGGGGCTATGGATACTTATTGACAAAAGGTACTCCTAAAGGAGCAAATGCTGAATTCATTAAATATATCCAAAGCAATAAATTCCAAAATGGATCACTAACAAAGTTAAAATTTATTCCTATTAATAAAATAAAATAAACAACCCCTTGCAGGGAAAAAAGAAAATGAAATTGAGGGTGACTAATGGCTGGGAACACTTATTAGTTACCCTCCTTTTCATACTATATGGAGGAATTATGGCAAAAATAGAACAAGAGTTTCACCTGCCTTCATACAAAGTAGGTGATTTATTCAACAAACAATCAAAACGTAATTATATGAAAAATCATGTATTTAAAATAATTTGTTTTACAAGTGCTTTATTACTCGGAATAGTACTCTTGGCTATTACAGTTTTTGTTGGAAAAACTGGATTGCTTGTATTTAAAGATGTACCCGTAAAAGAATTCTTCTTTTCAAAAACTTGGGAACCATATGAAGACAAGTATGGTGCCGCAGTTTTTATTATAGGAACCCTCTCTTTAACTGGATTGACGATGCTGTTTTCTGTTCCAATATCGTTAGCTTTCGCTATTTTCATTTCTGAGATATCACCAAGCTGGATTAAAAAATTAGTAAGATCGATGTTAGATTTATTAGTCGGGATTCCCTCCATTATATATGGCTATCTTGGATTGACCATCCTTGTTCCTTTCTTAAGAGACATTACAGGGTCGTTAATGGGAGATGGATTGCTTGCTGCATCACTTGTACTGACCCTCATGGTACTCCCGACTATTACTAGGATAAGTGATGAAGCCATTTCAACGGTACCTGAAAATCTAAAGGAAGGCAGTTATGCTTTAGGGGCAACTCGTTTTCAAACCGTATTTCGGATCGTTCTTCCTGCTGCGAGAACAGGAATTTTAACCGCTTCGATTTTGGGAATGGCCCGTGCTATAGGTGAGACGATGGCAGTTGTGATGGTCATTGGAAATACACCACAGCTTCCGGAGAATTTGGTCACTCCAACTGCGGTGCTAACAAGTAACATTGTCATGCAAATTATCGACGTACCATTTGGATCAACGTGGAATAACGCCTTATATATGATGGCATTCATTCTGCTACTCATTTCCACTTTTATTATTCTCATTATCCGGAGCATACGTTCAAAAGGAGTAAAATAATGAAAGAATTAACCTTATATCAAAAGAAAAGAAAGTGGACATTAAATTTTTTAGTAGATAAGCTTTTTACTGTCGGATTATGGATCGTGAGCCTCTTAATTGTTGCTCTCATTTTTTGGCTCCTTTATCGTATAATATCCAGGGGATTGCCTTTGTTAACATTTGATTTTCTGATCGGTATACCCGATGAAGTGATGGAGGGCGGCGGTATAGGACCATTTTTATTTAACTCTTTTTATATTCTTATCATTTCTCTGATTATTTCTTTGCCAATTGGTATAGGATCCGGGATATATTTAGCTGAATATGCGCCTGATAATCGATTGACGGAAGTCATAAGGGCATGTGTGGAAAGCTTGGCATCTGTACCGTCTATTGTGTTTGGATTATTCGGATACGTGTTATTTGTTGATGTGTTCCAAATTGGATTGACAATTCTTGGAGCATCAGTTGCATTGTCGCTGCTTAATTTGCCGGTACTAACGCGTGTGACAGAGGAAGCATTACGTTCAGTACCAATGGATGTGAGAGAAGCATCTTATGCTCTCGGTGCAACGAAATCTAAAACTATTATCAAAGCAGTTTTTCCAGCTGCCTTATCCGCGATTGTAACAGGTATAAGTCTCGCAGCTTGCAGAGCATTCGGAGAATCGGCTGTTATTTTGCTCGCCGGAGGAACTGGTACATCTGGAGAAATGTGGGATTTCAATTTGTTGTCACCAGGGGGAAATCTTCCAGTCTATTTATGGTATGTACAATCTGAAGCATTGGTCCCCGATGCAAAGGAAATTGCTGAAAAGTCAGCAGCAGTGTTAGTATGTATTATTTTATTAATGAGTACCTTACTGAGAATTCCGGTTTGGTTGAGGGATTTTCGATTAAAACGGTAAAAATTAATTGAGAAAAAAGTAAAGTATATCAAGAACTTGTCACAAAAGTTTGACACAATCCCACTACATGTGGATAGCCAAGTGTTATAAACACAAAGGTTATCCACTTTTTTAATGGAATTTCTGATGATCATCGAGGGGCTTGCCAAATTTTCAGAGCGTTACTTCGAAAGAATTCATGGTCAGGGCTCTTCTTCGTCCATCTCCTTAAAATGGACAAAAGAATTTGGACCGGCACCGTGTCAAACTTGAGTTAAAGAAGTAATCAGTGAATAAGTAGGAAAGAGGCATTTAGATATTAATATTTTTTATAATTGTTTAGCATAGAATTTTTTAGAAAAAGTATGTGATAACGAGGGGTTAAAAAAATTGAGAAAAGTTATTTTAACTGGCAATGGCATATCTGTGGGTCTTAAAAGCTCCTTTATTTTACAAAATAGAGTTTTATTTATGCGGTTTTACCTAAAAGGTTTGCGATACTTCGGAAGACACAGGTATGAATCAGTTAATATGGCTAACACTAAAGTACTTTTTATATTGTTTAGGTGTTAAATGTGTAAATTTTTTAAACTCCTTAATAAAATGGGCTTGATCATAATATCCATTATCGTAAATGATATCTAATATGTCGGATCGATCCCTTTCTAAAAACATGTCTAAGGAATTTTGAAATTTAACAACTTGGCAAAATTGTTTGGGCGAAAATCCAATATACTCCTCGAACTTTTTGCGAATATACTGTTGAGAATATCCAATGGAATCCGATAATTCACTAATATTCAACATGCCGCCAGAGGAATAAATTTTTTGAATAGCATAACCAACCATATTTTGGTCTTTTCCCATATTGAAACGAGCTTTTATTAAAAATTTTTCGAACTGTTCGATTCTCTCACTGAAAGATTTCCCCGAAGCTATTAATTCAATAATGGATTTATCTCCATTCATCACCTCAAATAGCGGAATTTTCCTATCAAGAAGTTCACTCATAGGGTAATTTAACTTGATGATACTTTGTTCGGGAAAAAATCTGACTCCAAAATATTCACAGTCCCTATGAAATTCTGGCTGCTTTTTTCGATGGAAAGGGCTGGTCCATAGGAAGGCAGAAGAAAGCGTTGGATGGCAGCAAAATAAAATATCAAAACAGCCATCAGGTATTAGTGAAAGGGTCGTAGGTGAACTATTAACTGTTTTAAATTGGTAGAATAATGCAATATCTTGACTATACCAAAATCCTGCTGGTTTTAATTCTTTGTAAGAATATGTATTTTTTTGGATTTCGGGTTGAAAAGGAAAATAATTTTTCATTTTTAATTCCTCCTTGTTTATTTGATTCCAGTTAAAAAATGAAATAAGAAACTTAAATTAATAAAAATTAAAACCGTAAAATTATTATAAAAATATGACATATTTATGCTTTTATCAATAAAGATGTTAATATATCTAACATGAAAACTGTAAAAAATATAACATAATTTCGGTTTTTACAATAATTACGATAAAAAACTAGTTATTCTTAAAGAGACATGAACACAAATGAAAAATCAGAATATTAAAAGGAGGAAATATTTATGCAAACACATGAAATGAAAGTAAAACAAATTTCTCATCCGTTAGAGCCATTAACAGCTGAAGAAATTAAAAAGGCAGTTGAGATTGTAAGAAAGGAGAAAAATTTAAGCCAATCGGTTAGGTTTGCACAAGTAGTTTTAAAAGAGCCTTTGAAAGAAGTGGTCTTACAATATAAAAACGGAGATCCTATTAATCGGGAAGCCTTCATAATCCTATTAGATAATGAAACCGAAAAAACGTATGAAGTCGTTGTATCCATAACAAATGAAGAAATCGTAAGCTGGGAGCACATACCGGATGTACAGCCTGGATTTATGCTAGACGAATTTGAAGAATGTGAACAAGTTGTAAAAAATAATCCAGAATATCAGGCAGCCCTTTTAAAAAGAGGTGTGACCGATCCGGATTTAGTCATGATTGACCCTTGGTCAGCTGGATACTTTAATGTAGAGGAAGATGAGGGCAAAAGGGTAGCGAGAGCATTGGCGTGGGTAAGAAAATCACCTAACGACAATGGTTATGCTTACCCATTAACTGGATTAATAGCAGTAGTAGATTTGAATAAAATGGAAGTTATGCGTATTGAAGATTATGCTGTAAAGCCTTTACCTCCTTTAGATGGAAACTATTCTCCTGAAACGTCAGATTCAATCGAATTTCGTAAGGATTTAAAACCCTTAGAAATTATTCAACCGGAAGGTCCTAGCTTCGAAGTAGATGGGCATCATGTCCGTTGGCAAAAATGGGATTTCCGTTTTAGCTTTACACCAAGGGAAGGGCTCGTTCTGCATAACATTGGTTATGAAGATAAAGGAAAGATTCGTCCAATACTATATCGTGCATCTTTAGCTGAAATGGTTGTACCTTATGGGGAAGCAACTGAAATGCACAGCCGTCAAAATGCATTTGATGCTGGGGAATATGGTATAGGCCAATTAGCTAATTCATTAACTCTTGGTTGTGATTGTCTAGGTGAGATTCGATACTTCGATGCAGTAATGACTGACAGTAAAGGGAATGTAAGAACGATACCTAATGCGATTTGTTTACACGAAGAAGATTATGGGGTTGCATGGAAACATACAGATTGGAGAACAGATAAAGTCGAAGTGCGCCGATCACGAAGACTAGTTATTTCTTTCTTTGCAACTGTGGCAAACTACGATTATGGATTCTATTGGTCATTCTATCAAGATGGAACAATAGAAGTAGAAGTAAAACTGACTGGTGTGTTAAACACTGGTGCGCTTGATAAGGGCGAAATACCTAAATACGGAAATTTAATTGCTCCACAATTAAATGCGCCATTCCATCAGCACTTCTTTAACTTCCGACTTGATATGCAATTAGATGGGATGAATAACTCTGTAGTAGAAATAAACACAGTATCTGAAGAAAAAGGTCCAAATAATCCATATAGTAATGCATTCTATCCAGTCACTACAACCTTTAAAACAGAAAAAGAAGCAGTACGCAGAATGGATCTTGCATCTGCTCGTACTTGGAAGATTATTAACCCAAATTCGCTAAATGCTGTTGGCCAGCCGGTTGGATATAAAATTATGCCGGGTGAGAACTGTCTTCCATTCGCTTATGATGATTCTAGCTTAATGAAACGTGCAGGATTTATTAAGAATCATTTGCATGTTACAAAATTTGACGAAAAAGAATTGTATGCATCTGGAGCATATCCGAATCAGCATAAAGGTGGAGATGGGTTAACGAAATATGTTCAAGCTAATCGTAATATTGAAAACGAGGATATTGTCGTATGGTATACAATGGGTCACCATCATATTACCCGACCAGAAGATTGGCCAGTAATGCCAACAGCTTATATTAACTTTCAATTAAAACCAGTAGGATTCTTTGATCGCAATCCGGCATTGGATATTCCACGTCCGACTCCAAAAACAGCTGCATGCCATACTACTAAAGGAAGTTCCTGCCATTAATCAAGCTTACAGGGAGTTGATTTCTTAGCCAACTCCCCCTATAAAAATTGGAGGTAAATGATGCTACTGTTTATCAGCACAATCATGATCGTTTCCTATACCATTTATTTTTGTATACATGCAGGGGCAAAAAAACAGTTTGTAAGCCCAGTTTCTGGTAGGTGTATTTCGATGTCACTAGGAATGGTAAGTAGTACAACTATTGGTCTCATTCTTGCTCTTTTACTACGAGGTGAACTAGCTTATTCTACAGTCCTGTCGATTATAGTCAGCTTTATTGCCGCGTATTTTATAGGTAATATTTTCGGGTTGTCGGGAATTATTGAGGCAATGGCTGCAAGTTTTATGGGGGGCATGATGGGGGCCATGCTTGGTGATATGATGCAGGAAAATCGTGAAGCTTTTATGATCATTGCGATGGATATCATTTATTTAGTTACCGTCATATCCCTAATGCTCATGCTGAATAAAGAAGCAGTAAAAGAAAATCAAGTGCTTAAAAAGGCAAGAATAGCTCCACTTTTTCTATTATCTGTTGTCTCATTATTAGTTATCGGAATTGCAGCAACTTTTGAAGGTAGTGCTCAGGATGTCAACGAAAATCCCAAAAGTAGTCATGAGCACCATCATTAACATTAAATAAATGAAACGCGGACGAGGAGGTATCTCTATGCTTCGAAAAAGAAGAAATCTTTTCTTACTCACTTTGCTGGTCCTTTTCTTTACTATTCCGACAATCACTTTTGCTGCTGAAACCGCTCCGAAAATTGATACAGGGAATACGACCTGGATGCTTGTTGCTACAGCCATTGTCATTTTTATGCATGTTCCAGGCCTCGCGCTCTTTTATGGAGGATTAGTAAGTGACCGGAATGTTGTTTCTACGATGATGCATAGCTTTGTTAGTCTATTAATCGTCACCATAGCCTGGGTTTTATGGGGGTATTCTCTTAGTTTTGGACCAGATATAGGAGGAGTTATCGGAGGACTGGAATACTTGGGATTTAACGGTGTCGGAGGTGAGGCGGCTTTTGGCACATACAATATTCCACATTATTCATTTGCTATTTTCCAATGTGCTTTTGCCGCTATTACAGTTGCCATCATCTCAGGGGGGATTGCAGGGCGTATATCCTTTCCGGCTTGGGTCATCTTTTCCGTAATATGGGTTACGTTTATTTATGCACCAATGGCTCATTGGGTTTGGGGCGGTGGATGGCTAGCTCAAATAGGTGAACTCGATTTTGCAGGTGGAACTGTCGTCCATATCCTTTCAGGTGTAAGTGCTCTTACGGCAGCATTGGTAATTGGTCCTAGATTTGAGCACTTAAAGAAAGAACACACTCCCCATAATATTGTTCTTTTTCTAGTCGGTGCAGCCAGTCTTTGGTTTGGTTGGTTTGGATTTAATGCGGGGAGTGCTCTTGGAGCTAATGATGTCACAACTCTTGCCTTTGCCAATACTCTAATAGCGGCCGCAGCAGGTGGTTTGTGTTGGCTTATTATTGAATGGATGGTTCGTAAACGACCGACTTTAGTTGGAACAGCGACAGGAGCGATTGCTGGTCTAGTTGGTATTACTCCTGCAGCGGGATATGTCACGGTTCCTTCCGCTTTAATAATAGGTTTAATCGCTGCACCTGTTAGTTATTTTGGCATTAATTATGTTAAAGCTCAACTCAAATATGATGATACGTTAGATGCTTTTGGAGTACATGGAATTGCAGGGATTTGGGGGTCAATTGCCACAGGTATTTTTGCAACAACAAGTGTAAATCCAGCCGGAAAGAACGGGTTTCTTTATGGAAATCCAGAACTGCTGCTTCATCAATTTACCGGTGTAGCAACAGCTATCATTCTAGGAACTGTAGGGACTTTTATCATACTAAAACTAATGGGTATGTTTATCCCTTTACGCGTGAGTAAGGAAGAAGAATTAATGGGATTGGACTTAAGTTTTCATGAAGAACCAGCATATAATCCCACGGAGCAGACACGAAACTTACTAGAATCTAATCATAATGTGTCATAGTCGTTTCTTGAATGTTGAAAAGCATTTATTTAATGGTTCAGGACATTAATACTAACTCAACTTTCGCGAAGTAATCTGTTGATTAGCCATACAACGATTGTGTTTACTCGCTTTATACTCCTAGAGTGGAGCGTAGACAAAAACAACGATCCTAAGACCATTAGTTAGAAACCTCTTTTTTCTATTATGTGAAGACGTAATAGACATGAATCTAGAGAGAGTGCATTGAATCAATAATTAGTGATCTTTTAAGGGGCTGTCTCATAAGGGTCTGACCCCATGTGCATTTATCAATATATAGCACATTTATCCAACACTATGTCCTATATATTGTGTTATGGGGTCTGACCCTTAGGCTTTTGAGACAGCCCCTTGTTTTAACATGGAATTATTCAAAAGTAAAGTACAAGAATGGTTTGTGACGCAATACCAAACAGTTTATCAATCAGTTCTTTTTGATTTTGGGTAGAGTTCACCTGTTGATGAAGTCTGCCCAAAATTAAATTGAGTTAATACATAAGATGTTCGAAATGCCATTATTATCTGTGAGTTAACAGATTATATAGGTACAATTTTTTATCGAATTATTTTCGCGCCTAAACCAATAAATCTATTTGTATGTTAGTTTTTATTACATGAAATTTGGCTTAATCCCGATATTTAGGAAAATTCGGTTTATTTACGAATTAGTTTGTGTGAATATAAAGTCATACTAATAAGATTATTAATAGTTTTGTTACTATTCCTAACATTAAAGGAGGGGGTTTTGGGAAGTAAGACTGGTTGAAAAAATATAAGAAAGACAAAAAATACTTAGATGAAAAAATGTGTAAGAAAACATTAACAAAAACAGAATTCAATTATTTAAGCCAAAAATCAGGTTCCAGTTAATTAAAGCGGGTACTTATGCAAAGAAAGAACTAAACGGGTTACTGGGAATTCCGGCATTAAAAAGCCATATTATTGATGTTCCAGTGATATCCAAAGAAAATGCATTATCGTTAGGTTACTTTTCCATGCAGTCTTCGGAAGATTTTGAATTCACCTATACGTACTTAGAGGTAAAGGTGGTTTTAAAGGGCAAGATTGTGGTGCGTGATGATCAGGGAGAAAAATATGTGGCAGAGGCTGGAGATGTTTTAATCTTTACTCCGGACACAACGGTCATTTTTGATAAGGAAAGTGACGGGGAAGCTTTTTATACAGGTCATCGACTGCCTGAGTCATCCTTTATGTAAAATAAATAGAACATGACCTGGCTTATACAAGCTTGAAAATTTATAGAAAGATTTATAGGGCAGGGAAGGCGACAAGAATTTACTTAAATTAATTTCCTGAACCTTCTTAAATATAAACCAAAATTGCTAAGGAGTGAATAAAAATGGCAATCAATAACACAGTATTAAATGAAGGAATCATGCAGATTCCAAGCTGGTGGAGATGTCCGGCGGGGCATGAGAAACTGCGTGAAAAGGCGCACGCGATTGGAAAGAATGAGTTGCTTCCCCGGGCTTCTATTTCCGATAAGGAAGGCCGTTATCCTCGCGAAAGTTTAAAGGCAATCGCTGAAGCGGGATTTGGTGCAGTTACCATTTCGGTTGAGGATGGTGGTCTTGGAGCAGGGCTTACCGGATTTGCTGTGTTAGCTGAGAGCTTCGCACAGTACTGTGCTTCATCTACTATGTGTTGGGTCATGCATACAGCAGCAGTACAAACACTTTATTCAGCAGGGTCCAATGAACAGCGTCAGCGGTATATCCCTGGTGTGCTTAAAGGAGAGATTGGTGCACTGGCCTTCAGTGAACCTGCAACTGGAAGTCACTTTTGGAATGTTGTTAGCTCTGCTCCTCGAAGAGGAAACGGATATTTATTAAATGCAGAGAAATCATTTGTCACAAGCGCTGGTGAAGCTGATTGGTATATTGTTTGTACAAATTATCCGGACAGTATCGAATCGGACAAATTAATGTTTTTAATTGTAGATAAGAATCAGGATGGGGTTGAATATTTTCCGTTTTCAGCTATGGGACTGCGCGGGAATGCCAGCGGTCCGATGAAATTTAAAGATGTTTTAGTACCAATCTACAATCGCCTTGGTAGTGAAGGTGGGATGAACTTTTTTAATGATAATGTTATCGATCCATTGTTTTTATTGGGAACTTCTGCCTGTTGGATTGGTATTGCTCAGGGAGCACTGAACGCTGCGATTGACAGTGCCAGGAAAAAGGTTCATCAAGATACCGGGCAATCTGTTGCCGGCTATCAGGTTATACGTCACGAACTGGCAAAAGCCCAAATTTTGATCGATAGTGCAAGAAATATGCTTTATCGAACAGCTGAAGGCATGGATCAGTGTATAGAAAACGGTCAAACATTGTCCACATGCCTTTATCCGCTGTGGGAGCTAAAAACACATGCCGCCGATATTGTCATCCAGGTAACAAATCAGGCGCTGCAAGTTTCGGGTGGAAGGGGCTATCTGACAGGTCAGGTAGAAAAATATTTACGCGACGGCCGTGCCGGGGCATTAATGGGACCTACAAATGAAATTTTACGTGAATGGATCGGCCGTACATTAATTGAAGTTCCGTGGTTTGAATAGGCAGCGACTTCTATTGTGCTGAAAGATATTCTGTCAATAGCCATCACTATATTGTAAGGAGATTATAATATGAGACATTTATTTAAAAGGAGAGTTCCGCTGTTATTAATGTCCACATTATGTTTTTCGTTATTTTCTCCACTAGCCGCATTTGCGCAGGAAAACACAGTTAAAGTTGACACAGGAGATGCAACATGGATTTTGGCTGCCACTGCCATTGTATTGTTTATGCACGTACCGGGTCTTGCCCTTTTTTACGGAGGGCTAGTCAGTCAAAAAAATGTAGTATCTACAATGATGCACAGTTTTACCAGTCTTTTGGTTGTAAGTGTGGTTTGGGTACTGTGGGGATACAGCCTTACGTATGGAACTGATATTGGTGGTATTATTGGCGGTTTTGACTACATTGGCTTTAAAGATGTCGGGGCGGAAGCGACTTTCGGTACTTTAACGATCCCGCATTATATTTACGCCATCTTCCAGACCACTTTTGCTGCGATTACAGTTGCGATTGTTTCGGGAGGGATTACAGGCCGCATCGCATTTCCGGCTTGGATCATATTTTCAATTTTATGGTCTTCCTTGATTTATGCTCCGATGGCTCACTGGGTGTGGGGAGGCGGCTGGCTATCTAATCTAGGAGAACTAGATTTCGCCGGTGGAACTGTTGTTCACGTTCTTGCTGGAGTTAGTGCTCTGGTGGCAGCATTGATTATTGGCCCTAGGCACGATAAACATGAAAATGCTCCGCACAATCTTGTTTTGTTTCTAATTGGCGCTGCTACTCTTTGGTTTGGTTGGTTGGCATTTAATGGCGGCAGTGCACTTGCCTCCGGAGGATTAGCATCACTTGCCTTTGCTAATACGCATGTGGCCGCATGTGCAGCGGGGATTAGTTGGCTTGCTATCGAATGGATAATCCGAAAACGTCCGACTCTTGTTGGTGCTGCAACCGGAGCGATTGCCGGATTGGTTGCAATTACCCCGGCAGCTGGCTATGTGACCGTTCCTTCTTCTTTAATTATTGGTTTTACCGGTAGTCTTGTTTGTTACTTCGGCGTTAACTTCGTGAAAGTCCGTTTTAAATATGATGATACATTAGATGCCTTTGGTGTACATGGAATAGGTGGTATTTGGGGAGCGCTTGCTACTGGTATTTTTGCAAGTAAAGAGGTAAATCCAGCTGGTAATAATGGCTTGCTTTACGGTAATCCTGAACAACTTCTTCCTCAGATGATGGGAGTAGGAGTAACAGTGGTCCTAGCCGTCGTAGGGACATTGGTTATCTTAAAAGTCATTAGTTTGTTTACTCCATTACGTGTGAGCAAGGAAGATGAATTGATAGGCTTGGATTTGAGTTTTCACGAAGAACCCGCATATATGACTACTTACCAATCACTTAATACAAATTCAACGATTATACATCCGGCCAAAAGTGTAGGTTCGCTTTCAGAGCGCCCATTAGAGAGCTAGAGTAAATAATCTATAGTTGGCATATGGTATAAAGTATTTTTATTGTTTTATGATAAGTAAAATGCAATACGACTCCCTCCTCAAAGCAGAAAGCGAATCAAAACAGAATAAGAGGTTCCATTTATTTTAGTAGCATGCTGGTAAGCATGCTTTTTCTTATATAATTGATCTAATCGCAATGACATAAGTTGAATTTCTATTATCCAATTAAATGAATTGATACGTCCACTTTGTTATTTTTTGATATAGACTTTAGATCATTATCAAAGCTTTATATTTTAGTAGTTAGGTAATAAAAAAATGTATGTTAGATTTTATAACATAAAATCTAAAATTATCTCAAAATACGGGAATAACAAGTAGGTTTTTCTCACTTTTTATGTAATTATATGGTTACCATACGATAGAAAATAAATTTTTTTGTAACATTTTTTTACATGGAGGTGTGGTGACTAATAAAAATCGTAAGATTGAAATGTAAATATCATGTAAGCAGGCGGTATAAAAATATAAAGATTGAGTTGAAGAAAATGAGTGAAAAAGGATCAACCAAAAGGAAGTTTACTTATGGAACTTTCATGGTTTCAAAGGACCTACTTGTTATCCACTCGTAAGAATGATGGCATTGTGGATAGAAAACTTGAAGGAGTGATTTACATGCGAATACATACTGAGCGAACTTTGCAACTTCCCGCATCAGTACTGACTATTGGAGCGTTAGATGGCGTTCACCTTGGTCATCAGACTTTGATTTCTCGTGCAAAAGAACGTGCAAAAGAACTCGAGGTTCCCTTAGTCGTGTATACTTTTGACCCGCCGCCGCGAGTGTATTTTAAGAATACCCTGCTGTTGACACCACTAACAGAGAAGATAAAAAGGCTCAGATTTCTTGGAGTAGACCATGTTATTGTAGCATCCTTCGACGCTGACTATGTTACAAGAGGAGCCAGTTCATTTCTTGATGAACTTACAGACTTGAATCCTTTAGAGATATGGGCGGGTCCGGATTTTCAGTTTGGAAGAAATAAGGAAGGGAACATAAACACCTTACGTGAACGTTTTACTGTACATGTTTTGGATCCGATTCGCTGCGATTTAGGAGAAATCATTTCTTCTAGTCGAATTCGTACTCTTATGATGCAAGACATGTTATACCAGGCCGAACGGCTCTTGGGCTGGCAAACTTTATTCCATGATAGTAAGGAGGACAAATATATAACCAATAAATAGTAAACCACTGCAATCGATCATGCAGTTGACTTTTAAGGGAACGCCGGTTGTTTTTAAACTATTGTAAATTAAATATCTATTTCATAGTTCCGATAACACTTATTTACACTATAAGGGGGTTACAATATGATTCATTTATTTAAAAAGAAAGGTTCTTTATTAGCGTTTGTATTAGGGCTTATGATAATTTTTCCAATAAATGCATTTGCTGCGGGAAACGAACCTAAAATCGACACAGGAGACACGACTTGGATTCTTATTGCCACTGCCCTTGTTTTATTCATGCATGTCCCTGGTTTAGCACTCTTCTATGGCGGATTGGTTAGTGACCGAAATGTAGTGTCGACAACTATGCACAGCTTTGTTAGTCTTCTAATTGTCAGCGTTGTCTGGGTTCTATGGGGATATAGCCTTAGCTATGGTACAGATATTGGAGGTTTCATAGGAGGGCTTGATTATCTTGGCTTTAATGGGGTTGGGGCAGAAGCGGCATTCGGGACGTTAACGATACCGCACAATCTGTTCGCAATGCTGCAGACTGTCTATGCTGCTATCACGGTGGCCATCATCTCAGGTGGGATTGCTGGCCGGATTTCTTTTTCGGCATGGGTAGCGTTTGCTGTTCTATGGCCTACCATTGTTTACGCCCCGATGGCTCACTGGGTGTGGGGAGGCGGATGGCTTTTTCAACTGGGGGAGCTTGACTTTGCCGGTGGAACTGTCGTCCACATTTTGTCGGGAGTGAGTGCTCTTGTAGCAGCATTGATGATTGGCCCAAGACAGGAGCATCTCTCTCATGAACATCGTCCGCATAATATTGTCCTATTTTTGATTGGTGCTGCTACCCTTTGGTTTGGCTGGTTTGGATTTAACGGCGGCAGTGCACTTGCTTCGGGGGGAATCACATCTTTGGCCTTTGTAACTACTCATGTTGCTGGAGCGGCCGCTGGGGTTGGCTGGCTTGTGATTGAATGGAAGTTCCGTAAACGTCCATCTCTAGTAGGAACAGCTACCGGAGCAATTGCTGGATTAGTTGCGGTTACACCCGGCGCAGGGTATGTGACGATTCCTTCAGCTTTGGTGATCGGCTTAATTTCCGCTCCGGTTTGCTACTTCAGTATTAACTTCTTGAAAGCCCGCTTAAAGTATGATGACACGCTAGATGCATTCGGAGTACATGGAATGGCTGGTATTTGGGGTGCTCTTGCCACAGGCATTTTTGCTACAAAAGAGGTGAATCCGGCCGGAAAAGATGGATTGCTTTACGGTAATCCAGAACAACTGCTTCATCAGCTTACAGGTGTAGCAGCAGCAGTAATCTTAGCTATAGTGGGAACATTTGTAATCTTAAAACTCATTAGCTTGTTTACACCATTACGTGTGAGCAAAGAAGAAGAGTTACTTGGTTTAGATTTGAGTTTTCATGAAGAGCCAGCATACTATACTACAGCTCAATCAGTTAATTTAAACAAACTAAGTTCAATATCAGAACAAGGCGCTTCCCAAAGAGGTGTGTTGTAAAAAAAGAGGGAGCTTAGACTTAAAGCAAAATTAAGCTTTTGAGTCTCAGCTCCTTTTTGATTTTTATTTTACAGCTGTTAATGAAAAAAGGACTTTAGCCTATAAGCGCTAGTTCTTATCCGCAAGTTATAATTTATCAGTATTCGTGATTTGGTGGAAATGATGGAGGAACGCGGCTTATCCATGGCTTAAACAAACGATTATGCGTTCATCAATATGGGCCTGAATTAGATAAAAGAGTACGGTGTTATCTTAAGCCAACAAAATGACTCCTTGAGAGTTGATGATACAAAAGGTCATTGGACGTTTCTATTTCGTGCAGTGGATTACGAAGAAAACACCATTATTTGTTTATAAGTGAATCGAGAGATAAACAAGCAGTCAAGCGTTCTTTCAATGTTTCCAGTCATCGAGTCATAACAGTGGATAAAAACCCAGCCTATCCTGTAGTAATTGAAATTAGAAGAAGAAAGACGTATACTTGTAGGTATATAAATAAGGCAAGTTAGATATCTCAACAATATGGTGAACAAGACCATCGTTTCATAAAGAAGCGAGTTCGTTCCATATTAGGGTTAAAATCCTTTCTAATAGCCCCTTGGATGATAACTGGCATCGAAGTCATGCATATGATGAAAAAAAGGAAAAAAAATGAGATTGAATTCATACATATGATGTTTGGTATCATATCTTAAAAGTTAGCAGATAATATGGGTTCTATTTTCTTATCAATTATTTTCGCACCAGAACCACAGTTTCTCATAACATAGAAATATAGTGACTTGTAGTAGGGCCTGGACCAGTGGAATACGTGAGCATTTGGATAGCGTTAGCTATCTCAATCCGACGATAAGTTTCTATCACACGGCCATTGACAATTAGTGCCTCTCGTTCTCGTTGTAACTCCTCGTATGTTTTTTTTAACAGCTTTCTCGATCTCTTAAACGAGGCAAAAACGAACCGTTCTGCAGCAGAACAACTCGTGATGCTCACGTCGCCATGATGAACTCGCCCGGTTGGAGAGTAAGCTAGAGCGCTGACAATCCGGTGTTCAGCGCTGCTGATTGTTTCATGTAAAAATGTCGCGGGCGATGGTGTAATGTCTTCAACGAGCAAACGGGTTATACCACGGTCGTTAATTGCCTCTAGAATTTGCTCGGGATCATCCTCCACAATAACCTCTTTGTTTGGCGTCCACACATCCATCCAGTAATGGTCCATATGCTTCTTTCCCACATGGAAGATGAAGAATTCTGGGTAAATTCGCAGTTTGTCAGGTTCGTCTGCGAGCCATGGGCGATAAAAATCATAGAATCTCGTTACTGCTGCCATGAGTAGGGCACTCGCACCGGCGCTTCCACCAGGTTGCCGTACTACAATTCCTAGACGATCTTGCACATTGAACCCCGGGAATAAATCCTCTAGAGAGCCCTTGTCACCGTTAATCATGAAATCGAAATCATTAGTGCTCATGACCTTTGTAGTGTGCATTTTTAATAGCTCCTTTTTTATGTGTTTCTTCAATACTATAGGACTATAGGTCCAAAATAAGATATCCAGATTTTGCTCTTGAAACACATGTTAACATGACATTACCTTCTTTTTTCTCAGTATCAGAAAGGTAGAAATCTCTGTGATCAATTTCTCCTTTCAGTACGTTGACTTGACAGCTTCCACATCCACCAATTTTACAAGAATACGGTGCTTGAATATTATGTGTTAACAGAGTTTCCAGCAGGGTTTTTCCTTCCTGCACATCAAGCACTTGATTGCTTTTATTTAGCTTTACCTGGAAAGCCTGTAGTGGACCAAAATCAGGAGGGGTAAAGAGTTCAAAGTGGATACTTTTTTCGGGATAACCGAATGCTTTTGCAGCCTCGGCATATTCTCTTATCATCGCTTCAGTTCCACAAAAGTAGACATGTGTTCCTATCGGTTGATTTTTCATTAAATCCGTTGTCATTTTTCGTTTTTCTTTTGAGAAATAAAAATGAGTTTCGTCTGGATAAATAGAGAGTAGAAAGTCATGAAAGGCACACAATTCCTTTGAAGGAGCTGCATAATGCAATTCAAATGACTTCCCTTTCTTTTTTAGGTCTGCCGCCATCGCAAGAAAAGGAGTAATTCCGATACCGGCAGCAAAAAACACATGGTGTTTGGCTCTGAAGCTAAGTGGAAAATGGTTTTTTGGATAGCTGATATAAAGTTTATCTCCTATTTTTATATGATCATGCCAATAAATGGATCCTCCTCTTGACTGATCACTACGGCGAATGGCAATTTGATAGTAGTCTGTTATGTCAGGATCAGTTGTTAGTGAATAGTGACGTTCGATTAGCCCGTATTCGGTTTGTACATATGTCGTAATGTGAGATCCTCCACTAAAACGTGGCAATGACGAACCGTTTGCTGCCACCAGCTTAAAACTTTTAACTGTTGGGGATTCACGTTTAATTTCTTCTACAACAACTTCAATTGTACTAGTAGCCATTTAGTTCTCACCTCTTCTCTACATTTCCTCTACCTTATACAATTTTGATATAACCAAGATATGCATCAAGTCTTCTTGAAAAGTGAGTAGAAACGTCGAGAATAGTGTTACAATTTTCACATGTTGTTTCATATTCGTTTTTCTTTCTATTTAGGTTGTAACACTTCACACAAAATATTTTCTCGTTTTTTCGTCCTATTCCTTTGTATTGAATTTCTTCATCTGTAAAGCCCGCAGCGTAAGCGATTTCTTTTACCTTTCTAATCATAGGCCACATGCCGGAAATGAAAAGTTTTGTACCCATTACTTGTTTATCAAGAATAGGAGATACTTCCTGGTAGGAAAAAGACGATACACACTTAATACGATTTGGAAGGAGGTGCTGAAGATAACTAATTGTTTCCTCCTGCTTTCGATCTGTTTTTATATAAAGATATGTTTCTATCTTATTTAAAGATAGGGAATGGATAATGGCCAAACTTTCAAAAATAGCTAATTCATCGATGAACAGTAACACTTTTTTAGGATTCGATTGTAGTTGGAAAAGAGAATAATCTGAGACTTCCAACTCAATAAGTTGATTTTGAAAATCGCCCATTAATAGCAAATAGTCATTTTCCCTACCAGTTGAATTGTGAAAAAAGAGACGGTACGTTCCTTTGTTCATGCAAGTTTCCACATAACGAATGGGAATTTGAAAAAGGTCATCTTTGTACTGAATTTTTTTAATAACACCGACTGTTTGAGGAAGAAAACCGTCTATTACCTTTATTTCTGCCGTATAAACATCTTTAAATAGTCTCTCTTCACGAATCAGCCGACATTTGATCTTGCTCACTTTATCACACCTTCTTTGGTTTTTATGATCTTCTCTAAATAACTGATGATTTTATCTTTATAGGAAATAAAGCCTTTATATTGAGCGATATAATCCGGTAAATCGGTTAAGACCCGGTAAAAACGGTTTATCCATTCTTCATTCTTCCTTAGTTCATCAAGGGAAATTAAATGGGTGTGAATACTAAATAAAATACCGTTGCTGCGTGGGAGACGGAATAACCTCTGGTCTTCTACTCTTAAGTGAACAAGCTGACCCGCGTTCTCAGAGGTAACTTTTTCTTTTTTTGCTCCCCATTCATCAAACGTTTCAGGGAATGTGTCAAGAATTGGTTCCACTGTTAACGTCCAGTTCAATCGGGTCCAAGGTTTTCCCGCTTCTATCCTTAAAAGAAAATTACGCACTTTTTCAGCTAAGCCACTGTCCGAAAAATAAGGAACAGGTGAGTGAAATTCTGTATAAGTCATTCCAAGATTAAAGGCAATCGACCAGTTAGCAGGAAAGCACAGCTGCCCGGCGTCCATATAAAGGTCTCCGTCTCTTTGTGCAATATAAATTAAATCTTCTTGAATATGTCGTCCAATAAAATCTAATGGTTCATATGGTAAACTTGAAGAATTACCGAAAATAAAGGATTGTTCTTCTTTTAATAAATGATTGCAGAATGTCCAGTGGTTCTTATTTTTCTTTAAACTAAAATAGTTTGGATATAATGAAGTCATTTCATTAATAATCATCTCTAAAATCTCCCATTGCCCTTCAAGAGAATGTGAGAATGATTGATAGCATTGTTCTTTCCTAGTTTTTAATAGATGTCGTTTTTGTTCAATTTCCTTAAAATATTCGGGTGTAATATCAAGTAGAAATGGCGGTTCGAGTGCCTCGGAGTTATTGGAATAACGATATGAGTCTCCTTTAAAAGGAAAAGGAAAACGTTCTATTAAAGGAGAATGTGAAATAATTTTAGAATTATTTATCATTTTTTGTCCTCCTGACAAAAGGATGTAATAGAATTTTGGTCATGTTTAGAAATGATATATAAAGCATTCTGGAGGAAGGGGATCTCTCCTCCAAAATGCTTAGTCTGCTGTAAATAGTTTACTGTTTCCAGAAACCTTAGCTTTTAAACAGACACTTATTTTTAATTATCATCTTACATAAAGGAAGGCTCAGGCAGTCGATGACCTGTATAAACAGCTTCCCCGTCACTTTCCTTGTCAAAAATGACCGTTGTGTCCGGAGTAAAGATTAAAACATCTCCAGCCTCTGCCACATATTTTACTCCCTGAGCATCACGCACCACTATCTTGCCCTTTAAGACCACCTTTACCTCTAAGTACGTATAGGTAAATTCAAAATCTTCCGAAGGCTGCATGGAAAAGTAACCTAACGATAATGCATTTTCTTTGGATGTCACTGGAACATCAATAATTTGGCTTTTTAATGCAGGAATACCCAGTAAACCGTTAAGTTCTTTCTTCAAATAAGTTCCTGCTTTAATTAACTGGACACCTGGTTTTTGGCTTAAATAATTGAATTCTGTTTTTGTTAATGTTTTCTTACTCATTTTCTTCACCTCAAATAAGTTTTTATTTTAATAAAGTTTTCTTATAATGACATTTTCATATCATTGCGTTACTTACTAGTTAGTAATTTTTGACGAAGAAATGCCATATAATCAAACTTTATTAAGTTGAGACACCTATATAATCACACAAAAAATAAGAAAAACAATTCCATTTTCCCGATTATTGGGATATTTGTGGATTCTATGTTATATAATCTAACATATAATTTTCCGTGTTATTTAACTATTAAAATAGAGTTGTGAAATTTTAAACTTCTTATACTCAGACGACATCTGTAATAAGGTAAAAGGAAAGCTGTTAAATTGAATCGTTGGGTTAAAGAATACAAAGAAGGTAAATATGACGGAATCCCAGGAGTGGAATCGACTCCACTTGAAACAAAGAAATAAAGGCTTCATGTCAAGCCACTTGGCCTTGCACAAATTCCAGGATAGAAAACAATAATAAAAAAGTGAGAAAAGAAGAGAATAAGAGAGCATTTGTCCAAAATTAGGTGGTTAATCCGATCAACTATCCCCCTAGTTTTTCGTGTGTTTAAAAAGAATAGTTAAATCATAATCAAGGGAACGAAGACTAAAAAAGAGATGTTAATCTCTGCATCTTCCCTAGCATATCCTGTGCGTAGTAAACCCTAACTGATTGAGAGAGCGCTTTATATATTTTCGTTTTTTACAATTAATAAACGCAAAAAACATTTATTCTTAAAGAGAAAACTATAACCAATTTTTCTTAATAGTAGTTTGGTAGCAAAATAATTTTTATTAGAAGATAGCAACAAGATAAACTTAGACTGTTAAAGAAAGGAGAGGGAAGAGAAGATTGTCGGAGGTAATTCGGAAGACTATTACACTATTAACTGCAATTAAACCGAATGAAGAAAAGGAAGAGTGGAGTGCAACGGAGATTAGTCGGAAGCTTAATATCCCTGTTCAAACCGTACACAGACTGCTTTCATCTCTTGAAGAATATGGCTTTGTATTTAAGGATAAAGAAACAAAGAAATTCCGATTGGGATTGACTCTTATGCAGCTAGGCTTCTCAATAAGAGATAATTTAATAGTCCGGAACAATGCACTTCCGATTATGGAAAAACTAGTGAACCAAACGAGGGAAAGTGTTTATTTAACAGTTCCAGAAGGAAGCGACGGTATATTTGTTGACTGCATTAATGCGCCGCTGTTGTTAAAAGTTTCTGAGCTTATTGGATTAAGAGCTCCTTTATGTGTAGGTGCTTCTAACAAAGTAATTTTAGCTTATATGAATAGAAGTAAAAAACAGCAAATTATACAGGATCTTATAGGAAAAGGTAAAATTAAAGATATAAAAAAGTTAGAAGAAGATTTAAAATTTATTAAGGAATGGGGGGGTGCTATATCATTTGGGGAAATAACAGAAAGAACTGTGAGTGTAGCCGCTCCAATTTTTTCTTGGGAAGATAAGGTGATTGCTTCTATAAGTGTTATTGGTCCGGACACAAGGTTTACAGAAAATCAAATAAGAGACTTTATAAGTCTTACACAAAGAGCAGCTGAAGAAATCTCAGAAGAATTAGGTTGGATAAAACGGAGATAGTTTTTTGTTTAAATGAAATATAGATTTTAATGTGTGTCTTTTGTAATATTAAGCATGCTCCTTTATTAATATGGGAGTTAACGGAATATCCGCCCTCTTGGAAGTAGATCGTTTTCAATTTGGTGGTTTTTTTATTTTTCTCTCAAGTTTGACACCATCCCATTACATGTGGATAGCCAAGTGTTATAAATACAAAGGTTATCCACTTTTTTAATGGAACTTCTGGCGATCATCGAGGGGCTTGCCAAATTTTCAGGGCGTTACTTCGACCGAATTCAAGGTCAGGGCTCTTCTTCGTCCATCTCCGTAAAATGGACAAAAGAGTTTGGTCGGCACCGTTTCAAACTTGAGTGTCAGAAGAGGATACGAGAAAATTTTAACATATTATCAATTTCAGTAGTGATATAAGAACATATTAAACATTATATTTTCTAACTGAAAAAATAAAAATCCACGGGGCTGACTTATAAGGGTCTGACTCAATACAACAATGACAATATATACAATGGTTTTAATAGTGATTGTCTATATGTTGTATAGGGATCTGGTTCTTTGATTTTGAGTCGTCCCTGTTGATTACTATTTTTCTGGAAACAAAAAAATTCGACAAGATTTATGAAAAGGCCTTGACGATTATAAAAAAAGTGTGTAAGATGTAGGGGTCGATTCAAAGAATAACGTTATATTATCAGGTTATGCTGTTTTTATTTTAAGAATTCATTCGACAAAATCTAACATATTTTTGCCATGCGGGTGTAGTTTAGTGGTAAAACCTCAGCCTTCCAAGCTGATGTCGTGGGTTCGATTCCCATCACCCGCTCCATACATAGGTATCAACGCAGTGTTTCGTTTCAAAAAGAACGAGGCGTTGCGTTTTTTCTTTTATAATAAAAAAGGATGCTGATTAGCATCCAACAATTTTATACTGTGATTTGCCGCCATGGATCTGGACGAACATTTTCATGAGAGACTCAGTTAATTTATGTTTGCTGGAATCATCGATAGAAGGCTGTAAATAAATAATTTGAATAGCATTTTTTGTATGAATTTCAACAGCCGTCCGCTCGGAGTCTACAAAAGGGCTGCCAAACGGCCCAATATTGTCTGCAGAAATAATCAGATTGTGCAATGAATTCTTTCTTCCATTAAGGCCGGTATATTCCTCATTTTCTTGTCCAAGCCGTATTGTAATATCTCCAGACAATTTATCCGTATCATAAATTCCAATCGGAACTTGATATTGGAGAGAAAAGAAGTTATTAATATCAATAGCACTATGTACAGATTGTAAATAATTCTGTTTCTTTATTCTTCGGTATAGGGCTTCAGCCGAATGCCTGTATCGATTTGGATCTTTGCCTGTTTTTTTGAAAATTTGCCTCCATTCATTAATTCCGTCCAATTCAGTTACGTTTTTCGATTCCAGTTCGAAAAATATTGATTCCTGAAAGAGTTGAAGTCTCCCTTTAACCATTTGCGGAGAAGGCCCTACTTCGATCCCTTTGTATTCAATAACACCGACTTTAAAATTGGGGACTAAAGCACAGAGCTCCGGTGAGATATGAATTTCCAAACATTCCACCTCCAAATTTTCTTAAAAATAGTTTATCATATTAGGCGTTGCCTGAATAATCATGACCTTTATTATAGATGAATTTAAAAAAGAAAGGAGGGAAAAGCATGGATGTACGTTTATTAAAAAAAGAAATCATCGCATACAGCAAGACGATAGGAATCGATAAGATCGGCTTTACAAGTGCAAGTCCATTTACAGAAATGAAAAATCGCCTGAGGATCCAGCAGGTACTGAATTATCAATCCGGATTTGAAGAGCCGGACATTGAAAAACGGGTTACTCCCTCTCTTTTATTGGATTCCCCGCAATCAATCATTTCGATAGCTTTGGCATATCCTTCAAAAATGAAGGAACGTGTGATCGGCAAAAAAGGAGAACGAAGAGGGATTTTTTGCAGAGCCTCATGGGGAACAGATTACCATATCATTTTAAAAGATCGTTTAAAAAAGCTTGAGGAATTTATTGCCAAAAAGGTACCGGGAGCACAATTTAAATCAATGGTTGATACGGGAGAATTAGTGGACAGGGCTGTTGCACAAAGAGCCGGAATTGGATGGAGCGGAAAAAACTGTTCAATCATCACACCTGAATTTGGTTCTTATGTGTATCTTGGAGAAATGATTACCAACATTCCTTTTGAACCGGATACACCGATGGAAGATCGTTGCGGTTCATGTAATAAATGTGTGGAAGCGTGTCCGACAGGGGCGCTTGTTCAGGGCGGACAGTTAAATGCAAAGCGCTGCATTGCATTTTTGACTCAAACAAAAGATTTTTTGCCAGAAGAGTTTCGAGAAAAACTTGGTAACCGCTTGTATGGCTGTGATACATGCCAGACTGTATGTCCGGAAAATAAAGGAAAGGATTTTCACCTTCATCCTGAGATGGAACCGGATCCTGAGATTGCAAAACCTTTGTTAAAGCCTTTGCTTCACATGAGCAACCGGGAATTTAAGGATAAATATGGTCACATTTCAGGTTCATGGAGAGGAAAAAAACCGATCCAAAGAAACGCAATTATTGCCTTAGCGCATTTTAAAGATGAAACTTCTATAAGTGATCTCATACAGGTTTTGAATGAAGACCCGCGTCCGGTAATCCGCGGAACAGCCGCGTGGGCACTTGGAAAAATTGGTGGAGAAAATGCAAAAAAAGCTCTATTGAAGGCTAAGAAAACCGAAGCAGATCAGCTAGTTTTGAACGAAATTGAAAAGGGATTAGAATTATGTAGTTGAAACAGGAATTGACTTCATTCATGTTTTCTTTTTTTAAAAACTTGCTTATATTGCACTCTTCTTCATACAAATGGTGATGAGAGGAGTGAATGAAAAGTGCGGGAACAGTTGCAAAATTTATTGGAAACTCGGGTTCAGCAATGTGTTTCTTATAAGAATAGCAAAAGCAAATGTGCAAAGATTGAAAGGAAAAAAGAATGTCTTTCAAAAAGAGGTGCGGAAATCGTAAAAGCAAAAGCAAGGGGAAAAATCATTTCAAGCAAAGAAGTAAATGATGTAACGAAAGTCTTATATGAAGTACATTTTCAATATTTGACTAAACAAAAAGATACGTTTTTTCTTGAAGAAGAAATTGAACAAAGAAATGCAGATTTTTATAAAGGGATTTTAGTGGAAGATCATGAGATTAATCCTTTTGAGAAACAAAATCGTTCTGTACCGGAAGAAGAATTGCTTCGAATGGAACAAGTAGATGCTTCAGATCGATTGTCATATCAATATGACCGCCTGAAAGCCGTTCAATATGCAGAACGATGGTGGAATGATTATAATCCTGCATATAAAAAGTTTGAGGTTGATTGTACCAATTTCATTTCCCAGTGTCTTCATTCCGGCGGAGCCCCTATGACAGGATTTCCAAACAGGTCAAGCGGCTGGTGGATGAGAAATAATAACTGGAGTTACAGCTGGACTGTTGCTAACTCCCTTCGCCTGTATTTGTCCCGGGCCAAAACTGGACTCAGAGCAAAGGAAGTAAAGAGCCCGGATCAACTGTTATTGGGAGATGTCATCTGTTATGATTTTCAGGGTGATGGACGTTTTGATCACAATACGATTGTGACAGGAAAAGATGTCAACGGGATGCCGCTGGTTAACGCCCATACTTACAACTGCCGTATGCGTTACTGGGCATATGAAGATTCCACAGCATATACTCCTAAAATTAAATACAAATTTTATTCGATTGTAGACGATCGGTAAAGCATTGAAAACCTTTATAATTGCATGGAACCTCGGCTGAGATATACGTTCTTGTATGGGAAATGAAGAGTGGTATAATAGCTTTTAGAGTTTAAATATGAGGTGAAAAATGTGGCATTGCACGTTGTTTTATACCAACCAGAGATACCGGCCAATACGGGAAATATCGCAAGAACTTGCGCAGCAACCGATACAACTTTGCATTTAATCCGCCCGCTCGGTTTTTCTACTGATGACAAGATGTTGAAGCGCGCGGGACTTGATTATTGGGAATTTGTAAAAGTGATTTATTATGATTCATTAGAGGAATTTTTCAAAAAGAATGAGGGTGGAGAATTTTTCTATCTGACAAAATTTGGTTTACGTCTTCATACTTCTTTCGATTATAGCAGAATGGATAAAGATTACTACTTTGTTTTCGGCAGGGAAACAACCGGATTGCCGAAGGACCTAATTGATCAGAATAAGGATCGAAGTCTTCGCATTCCGATGAATGACAATGTCAGGTCGTTGAATTTATCAAACACTGCGGCTATCTTGATTTATGAAGCATTGCGCCAGCAAAATTATCCAGGATTAAAGTAGACCCGAGTGAAATCAAGATTGTATATGAAAAATTTGTTCAGAGTATAAAAATAAACCTTCAATGAAAAGGAAAAAGAGGCCCTCTCAAAAGCACAAGGGTCAGACCCCATAACACAATATACAGGACATAATCTTGGATAAATGTGCAATATATTGGGGTCAGACCCTTACGAGACGGCCTCTTTTTTTGTCAGTGCTTTTCAAGACATTTTTCGCTCTCCTTACTTATTAATCCCCGGTTTATCATTGTAACCGGCTGTAAAGATCGCAGCAAGGAAAGCCACAACTACACCTAAAATTAAAACAGTACCCATCTATGTAAGCCTCCTTTTTTTCATTAAAAAAGTTCATATTCTTTAAATGCTACATAAAATTATTATAGCCCAAAATGACAGGGCTGTGAATTGAAACTGTGCAGATTTTTTGCATCTTAAAGATCAAATAAAAAAGATATACACAACATCTCACAGTTTAAGCATGTTCAATTGTCCAAGCGCATACAGTATATTAATCGTCTCTGATTAAATACAGGGGGAGGTCCTTATGGATATTTTAAGAAAAATTGAAATGCTTCGAGAAGCAGAGGAAAAGTTAAAATGGGAAGGGACATTTGCAGATTACTTGCAAATTGTTAAAAAGAAGCCGTGGGTAGCTCAATCAGCACATTCAAGGGTATATAACATGATTAAAGATGCAGGAGTTGAAGAAGTCAACGGGAAAAAGAAGTATCGGTTCTTTTCCAATCAACTTTTTGGTCTCGAAGAAGCGCTAGAAAGACTTGTAGAAGAATATTTTCATCCGGCTGCAAAACGCCTTGATGTTAGAAAACGAATTTTGTTATTAATGGGCCCGGTCAGTGGCGGAAAATCTACATTGGTTACTGCATTAAAAAGAGGTTTGGAAGCATACTCCCTTACTGACAGAGGAGCTATTTATGCGATTAAAGGCTGTCCGATGCACGAAGATCCGCTGCATCTTATTCCACATAATCTCCGCCAGGATTTTTACGAAGAATATGGGATACGAATCGAAGGAAATTTATCGCCGCTAAATATGATGCGCCTTGAAAAAGAATATGGCGGAAGAATTGAAGATGTATTAGTTGAAAGAATTTTCTTTTCCGAAGATAAACGTGTTGGGATTGGGACATTCAGCCCGTCGGATCCGAAATCTCAAGATATTGCCGATCTGACTGGAAGCATTGATTTTTCGACAATTGCCGAGTATGGATCAGAATCTGATCCTCGTGCTTATCGTTTTGACGGGGAGCTGAACAAGGCTAATCGAGGAATGATGGAATTTCAGGAGATGTTGAAATGTGATGAAAAGTTTTTATGGCATTTGCTCTCGTTAACACAGGAAGGTAATTTTAAAGCTGGACGATTTGCGTTAATTTCAGCTGATGAGTTAATAGTAGCTCACACAAATGAAACAGAATATCGCTCATTTATCTCGAATAAGAAAAACGAAGCGCTCCATTCTAGGATTATTGTGATGCCGATCCCTTACAATCTTAAAGTTTCAGAAGAAGAGAAAATTTACGAGAAAATGATTCGAGAAAGTGATGTGTCCAATGTTCATATTGCTCCGCATACGTTGAAAGTAGCGGCCATGTTTACAATTTTAACCCGGTTAAAAGAGCCGAAAAAAGGTGATATCGATTTAGTTAAAAAAATGCGCCTGTATGATGGAGAAAGTGTCGAAGGGTTCAACTCAGCGGATGTTGAAGAATTGAAAAAAGAATATCAGGATGAAGGAATGAGCGGGATTGATCCGCGTTATGTCATCAATCGGATTTCCTCGACGATTATTCGCAAGGAAATTCCGTCCATTAATGCGCTTGACGTTCTCCGGTCGCTTAAAGAGGGATTGGATCAGCATCCATCTATTACAGCTGAATTAAGAGAACGCTATCTAAATTTCATTTCATTGGCACGCAAGGAATACGACGAAATCGCCAAAAAAGAAGTACAAAAAGCATTTGTTTATTCTTATGAAGAATCGGCCAAAACGCTGATGGATAATTATCTTGATAATGTAGAAGCTTACTGTAATAAAGCGAAACTTCGCGATCCATTAACCGGGGAAGAAATAAATCCGGACGAAAAATTAATGAGATCGATTGAAGAGCAAATCGGAATTTCTGAGAATGCAAAAAAAGCATTCAGGGAAGAAATTTTGATCAGGATTTCTGCCTATGCACGAAAAGGGAAACGGTTCGATTATAATTCACATGATCGTTTGCGTGAAGCTATTCAGAAAAAATTATTTGCAGATTTGAAAGATGTTGTTAAAATTACGACTTCAACGAAAACGCCGGATGAACAGCAATTGAAGAAAATCAATGAGGTGGTCGCACGGCTAATTGATGAATATGGCTACAACTCTACATCTGCAAATGAATTGCTGCGCTATGTTGGAAGTTTGTTAAACAGATAAAAAGTAGAGAGCTGACAAAATGCGTTGGTCAGCTCTTTTTGTTTAAATTTTAGATATGACTTTGAATAAGTTTCTGACAGGACGGTTGAATTTCGAACGAGTGCACTGAAATCCGATGATTTTCCGGAATGATAACCGATTGTAAAATAGGCTTGTTTGTTTTTATTGGGCGATTGTCTTATTAACAAAATAATTTGTCAATTATTTTGTCGTTCTGCATAGGATAAAGTAATAAATGTTTCCCATATCTCATTCGACACTCGCGATATTGTATGCATGGATGAGTTTATGTGTGCAAGAAACTGAGTATTTTTACAGGAGGGGTATTAAATGACCAATGCAAATAACCATCAGTTTGTGATTTCAAAAGAAGACTGGTCCCTCCATCGGAAAGGTCACGATGACCAACAGAGGCATCAGGAAAAAGTCCAGGAAGCGATCCGCAATAATCTCCCAGATCTTATTACAGAAGAAAGCATAATTATGTCAAATGGTAAAGAAGTGGTAAAAATTCCAATTCGTTCTTTGGATGAATACAAAATTCGTTATAATTATGATAAAAACAAACATGTTGGCCAAGGAGATGGAGACAGTCAAATCGGTGACGTAGTAGCCCGTGACGGTTCCAGCGATCAAGGCAAAGGGCAAGGAGCCGGCGATATGCCGGGAGAGGATTATTTTGAAGCAGAAGTCTCTTTAATGGAACTTGAAGAAGCACTGTTTAAACAATTAGAATTACCAAACTTGCAAAAAAAAGAGCAGGATAAGTATTTAGTTGAAAACATTGAATTTAACGATATACGAAAAACTGGTTTAATGGGGAACATTGATAAAAAAAGAACAATGATGACTGCTTTTAAGCGAAATGCGATGAACGGAAAACCGTCATTTTATCCGATTTATCGCGAGGATCTGAAGTTTAGAACTTGGAATGAAGTGGTTAAACCCGATTCTAAAGCAGTTGTACTTGCCATGATGGACACTAGCGGTTCGATGGGAGTTTGGGAAAAATATATGGCCAGAAGCTTTTTCTTCTGGATGACAAGGTTTCTGCGAACAAAATATGAAACTGTTGAAATTGAGTTTATTGCTCATCATACAGAAGCAAAGGTCGTATCGGAAGAAGATTTCTTTACAAAAGGAGAAAGCGGCGGAACAATATGTTCATCCGTATATCGCAAATCGCTCGAATTGATTGACGAGAAATACAATCCAAGACGGTATAATATTTATCCTTTTCATTTTTCTGACGGTGATAATCTAACTTCAGATAACGCGCGCTGTCTAAAATTAGTGGAAGATTTAATGAAAGTATCCAATATTTTCGGATACGGCGAAGTGAATCAATACAATCGTCATTCTACTTTAATGTCTGCATATAAAAACATAAAAAACGAAAAATTCCGCTATTATATTCTAAAGCAAAAAGCCGATGTCTTCCATGCGATGCGAAGTTTTTTTAGTAAGGAAGAAAATAAGGTCTATGCGTAAGATAATAAAAATTCGATCATAAGAAATGTTTACAACGTTTTGGAATAACTAAAAATAAAAAGTCTCTTATCAATACGGGTAAGAGATTTTTTCTGTGCGGAGTGCAGTTAAACTATTTACAAAAAAGCAAATATTTGGCACAATAATTTTAAAGGGAATTTTAAATCATCCGAAAATTGGTGATTAAAGTGTTATTAGAATGGTTAAATGCTAAAATTCATATTATTAGCGTTTTTTGGCTATTTCCTATTTTGTTTATGTTTCATGACTTTGAAGAAATTCTTACTGTGGAGAAATGGACCAAACAGAACAAAGAGCAAGTTTTGGCTGTTTTGCCTCAATCGGTCCGCAAGTATTTTTATAGTAGTTTTAAAATGACAACACTTCAATTTGCACAAGATGTATTTTGGGTTTTCCTTAGCATAACAGCCGGAACCATATTAGCCGTAATTTTCTCTTTTTACTATATTTTTTTAGTATTTTTAGCTATTTTTTTTGCGCATGTATTCACGCATATAGGGCAAGCCATTTATCTGAAAAAATATACTCCTGGAGTGATAACTTCAATCCTTTTGGTGTTGCCTTACTCTCTATATGCTTACTACCGGTTGCTAATAGAACAAGTTATTAGTGGTGGAGATATTCTTTGGAGCGTCCTTGGTATGTGTATCGTTGTTCCAATTCTTTTTTTCTTCTTAGTCAGTCAGCGAAATCGAGCGGCTTAGAATCTAATAATGGATCAGACCCTCCAATCCGACTGATAGGCATAAACTAATAATCATTTTATATATTGTTATTGCCGAAGGAGTCAGGACCCTTTCCTTGAGATAAAAGGGTTTTCGGAAATCCAAAACCTCCACGGGTAGTCTTTTGCTTCCCCCGAATTGTCGATTCCAATTCTTTTACCTTGAGATATTTTTTCGGGCTGAAAACCCTTTGAAATAAACAAAGGAGGTCCAGAAAGACAATGCCCGTAATTTTCTATCGTGATGCCTAAAGCTTTTGTCAGTTTTCCAGGACCGTTTGTAAGATTTTTGATATTTGTCATACCCCGTCTCATTTTCATCAAATTTATTCCTGTAAAAGGCTCTATTGCCCTGATGAGAACAGCTTCAGGCTTTTCCGGTCCTCCGCTGACGATATTGACAAGACAGTGGGTATGCATGACATAAGTATAGACAAGGCCCGATTCCCGAAACATAACTTCTGTCCGTTTTGTTCTTCTGTTATTAAAGGAGTGTGCTGCGCGGTCTTCAGGTCCTATATATGCTTCGGTTTCAACTATAAAGCCTGAAGCAATTCCCTTCTCCGTTTTTTTTATTAAAAGACAGCCAAGCAAAGATTTTGCCAGTTCCAATGTAGGTTTATCATAAAAATGTCCTTTCAAAGGGCTGATCTTTATTTGTATCGGTCTTATCAGTTCCCCTTCTAAAAAATGGTTCATTTCCAGAAACCTCCTGCATATAGTGAGTTTTATACATTGATACCCTCTCAAAGGTGACTTTCAAATAATTTTTTGTTACATTTACACTATGATTATCCAGAAGCGGAGAGTTTTGTTATGTGGAAAAAATGGTTATGGATTTCTGTTGTTGTTCTTGTCGGACTGTTCTTGGTCCCTTACAGTTTGCCGTTAATTTTTGCTTTTATTACCGCCGTTATGCTTGAAGGACTTGTTCAGTGGCTGATGACAAAATTGCGTTTTAACAGGTTGCAATCTGTAATTACCGTATTTACTGGCTATGTCCTGTTAATGACAGTCATCGGCTACAACCTAATATCGATTATAGCCGAGCAAACTGTTGCATTGTCCGGAAAAACGCCAAATTTTATGAACAACCTTTATATTTCTGTCATCTTGCCTCTAATACGGAAATGGGAGTTCTACTCAAAAAATTTACCCAAAGACGTAATCATTTCAATCGAAAAAACTTTAGAAAACAGCATCAATTCTCTCGATAGCTTTTTGCAGGGTGTCTTTCAGAATACGGTTAACCTGTTAACAGCAATTCCGGGATTTCTAATTGAGTTTTTAATCTATTTAATTGCTTTATTTTTAATAAGCCTAGAATTGCCTCGTTTGAAAGCTAAAGTGGAATTGCATCTTAAAGAACAAACAAAGCGGAGAGTCTATTTAGTTGCCAATCAGTTAAATAAAGCAGGTATTGGGTTTATTAAAGCGCAGATTATTTTAAGTTTGCTTACATTTATTATGGCATTTATCGGCTTGTCTATTTTAAAAGTGCCCTATACTGGACTTTTATCTTTACTGATCGTAATCGTTGATATTTTGCCAATACTTGGAACAGGTTCCGTTCTCGTTCCATGGGCGGTTATTGCGATTTTGCAAAACAACCACTTTCTTGGAATTGGTTTAATCATTTTGTTTCTGATCATTACTGTTGTCCGAAGAATTATTGAACCAAAAGTATATTCAACAAGCCTTGGCATTTCTCCGTTGGCAGCGCTTATCAGCCTTTATATAGGTTTTAAGCTCTTAGGGGTCGTCGGAGTAATCCTCGGGCCAGCACTTGTGATTGTTTTTGACACATTAAAAAAGGCCAATGTTATTAAAATGAAGTTTAAGATTTAGATGACAAATTTTGTCTATTAATTAAGCAATTTATAAGAAAAAAAAGATTAAAATAGAAAAAATTTACTGATTACATAGATGTTTTATTAATACACCGCCCTGATCCTTTTATGGATTCTGAGGAAACAGCAGAAGCTTTTTCTCTGCTTAAAAGAGAGGGTAAAGTACGCCATTTTGGTGTTTCCAATTTTATCCCTTCACAGTTAAATATGTTAAATAGCTAGGGCCAGACCCCTCCAACACAGTATATAGAAAATCACTAATAAAAACCATTCTATATATTGTCATTGTTGGAGGGACTCTGGCCCTTATAAGTCAGCTCTTAACCTAATAAACTTAAGTTTTCCGCAGGAGTTTCTTTGCTCTGCCGCTGTTTTTTTGATTTCCTGAAGTGCAGCAATTCATACACTACCGGAATGACAACGAGTGTCAACAAGGTTGCAACAGCTAATCCGCCGATCACTACAACGGCAAGGCTTTGCGAAACTAGGCTTCCCGTTTCGGCTTTTTTGAATAAAAGCGGAAGCATTGCACATATTGTGGCTACGGCAGTCATCATGATTGGACGCATTCTTACAACAGATGCTTCAACAATGGCATCACGCATGATCATTGTTTTTTCATTTTGTTTCACTCTATCTAACAACACGATTGCGTTTGTGACAACGATCCCAATTAGCATTAAAGCGCCAAGCAATGCAGTCACATCAACGGAAATCCGGCTGATTAATAAACCTAAGATGGCACCGATAGCCGCAAGCGGCAAGGAGAATAAAATGGAAATTGGAGCACGGATCGTTTTAAATGTAATGACCATGATTAAGAAGACAATTCCGACCGATACGAGCATGGTTATAAATAAATCAGAAAAGTCGTCTGCTTGTTGAACATTCGCTCCACCTATATAAACGTCAACACCATTTGGAATATCTATACCCTCTTTTTTCTGGTCGCCAAAAATTTTAGCGTTCATTTCTTTTGAGATCTCTGATAATTTAGCCGGATCAATATCAGCGGTAACGCGGATATAGGCATCTCCATCTTTATGGAATATATTAGTTGGTTTTTCTTCTTTTTCAAGAGTTGCAATTTGTGAGACTGGAACCATACCGGAAGAGGTCACAATGTGTACATTTTTTAGATCCTCAGGTGTTTTTGGATCTAAAACCGGTTCAAGGAATACGTTCGTTTGCTGTTCTTCTAATTGAACTGTACCTAGAGGGGTGCGATTCAGCATCACTCCCAATTGTTGAGCAATTTGTTCCGTATTCGCCCGGGCAGGATTAACATTTATTGAGTAGACGGTCTTTTTCTCTTCCTGGTTGGTTGATATCGATTTAATTCCGTCGATATCTTTAATGGAATCTTTTATTTTGTTCGATGTTTCTTCGAGGTCTTCAAGATTTTCTCCGATCACATCCACAGTAATCGTTGTTTTTGAATTGCTCATGACAGAGCCTGCATCTACTTTAAAATCTGCACCAGAAAACTCGCTTTTTATTTTCTCTATTTCTTTTATGACTTTATCGGTTTCATCTTTATCTTTTAATATAACCATAAAACTTGTTTCGGTTGGAGAGCCAATGTCGCCATATTTTGCAGCATTCTCATTATTGCCCATCTCCAAAAACAAATGTTTGACTTCGTCTTGCTCCAGAAGATATTTTTCAAGCTTGAGGCTTTTTTCTTTTACTTTTTCAATTGGCGTATCGTTAGGATAGCTTAGTGTTGCTTGAATAAAATCAGCATTCGAATGGTCGACTGCACCTTTTGGCATCGTAAAGTAGGCAGCGATTGAACCTGCGAATAGCAAGAATGCTAATGATAAAACAACCAACTTATGGTTAAGGGACCAAATTACAAGCTTTTTAAATGGAACAGGATTCTTGTGCTCCGGAAGCTTTGTATTTTTTAATAAACCGGCACTCATTAGTGGCACGACCGTTAAGGCAATCACTAATGAAGAAAGAAGGGAGTAGGTGACTGTTAAGGCAAATGGCAGCAAGAAATCTTGCAGGCCGCCCCCGACTAAACCGATTGGCAAAAATACGGCAACCGTTGTTAAGGTTGAGGCAGTTATTGCTGTTCCCACTTCCTTTGTAGCATCGATGACCATTTGTACAGAAAATTTTTCTTGCTGCATCTTCCGGAAAATATTTTCGATTACGACAATACTGTCATCCACAAGCCGTCCTACGGCAACGGCTACTCCTCCTAGCGTTAAAATATTTAATGTCACACCAGATCTGTCAAGCAAGAACAAAGTAAAGGCTAATGATAACGGAATCGATACAATCGTTATAAAAGTGGCACGGACATTCCGCAAGAAAAGCATAATGACGATCGTTGCAAACAGTGCCCCAAGCAATACTTCTTTTATCATAGAATGCACGGACGTTTCAACCATTTCAGCTGTAGTAAATATAACCTTTGCTTCCGTATTGTCATACTTTTTATTAATTTGATCAGCAGCTTTTTTTACTTCTTTGCTGATGCTTACAGCATTTGAGATGCTATCTTTTGTTACAATAAATAACAAACCTTCATTTCCGTTAATTCGTGTCAAAGTATCTTCTGGTTTCGCAATTTCAATTTTTGCAATATCACCCAGTGTTACATCCGAACCTACTGATAAATCTTTCACTTTTTGAAGCTCGTCAATATTTCCAACCACCTTAATATTGCTTGATTTACCGTCAATGACTTTTTCACCGATAGCTAAGGAAGTGTTTTGCCCCTGAAGAATTTTCATAACATTAGGGAGCGATACATGTTTTTGAGCCATTAATTTGTTATCAATTTTAACGGATACATACGAATCGACATTTCCGTACATTTGCACGCTTGCAACGCCCTTAATATCCTTAAAGTAAGGTTCAATCTTTTTCTTTGCAAATTCAATATTCTTTGGAGTTAATCCCTCTTTAAAAGTTACAGCTACGTCTGCGATTGGAATCATTGAGGTGTTTAACTGAACGACCATTGGTTTTGATACATTTTGCGGCAAAGTTAACGAGCTTAAAGCTTCTTGAACTTCCAATTTGGCTTCTTTCATATCTGTTTTTGATTCATAGAGGATATCAACTTTCGAAAAACCATCTCCGGTTGTGGAAAAAATATTGCTTTTTCCCTTTACTCCGACAACAGCGTTTTCAATCGGAGAAGTGACTTGTTTTTCCATTGTGTTTGAGTCGGTACCCTGACCCATTACAACAATAGATATTTGAGGCTGGTCTGCAGCGGGAAGAAACTCCATTGGAAGGGTAAAATAACTGATAATCCCCATAAGTAAAATTAGAACGGACATAATCGTGACAGCAGCCTTATTGCCAAAAGACCATTTTGTAAACCAAGACATAAAAATCACTCCTTTAATCGAAATATTTGGAAAAAAATGCACCTAGACAACTCATATCATGTTTTGAATAAAATTGATCACGCCTTCCGCTATTGCTTCCTCCTCCTACGTTTTCATCTTACCTTTGCAATTTCCTTCCCATAACGCACCTGAGCTTTATTTCCAACTCAGACCTAAGACTTAGGGGTCTGGCCCGCTCTTCGTTAAAGCGTTAAAGTGATAAAGAGATAATAGTTTATCATTTTGTTGAAATTTAGCGATTTTGCATTACCTCCTATTTGTGCTGCCAAAAAGAATTGTAATAAAAAATGGCAGGGGTGAAGAAGTGACTGGAGTCATTAAAAAAGTCATAGAAAAAAGCTCGCCGAGAATGCGAGCTTTGAAGATTGTTAATGAGGATGGGCAGTATTGATACCCGTTAAACGTAATCCAATAAACGCAATAAATAAACCGATCCTGGATGTAATGCCATGTTTTAAATTTTCTGGAATGGCTTCAATCAATTGTTTGCGAAATGGAGTTAGAGAGAGAATGACAAAAATTATCCCGGCAACAAAAACGGCTGAAAACGCAGTTTGATAATCAATGTTTCCGTGGGTACCAACAACTGAATAAGCGAAATGACGATTTAAGTATTTACTAAGAATATAAAATCATTCCTCCCAACATATCTGATTTTTTTATATTAGCGTTAAGCAAAAAAAGAGCCCGATCCCGACTCTTCTTTTTAAAAAAAGATATTTAAAATAACGTACGATATGCTGGCTAACAGGGCTGATATTGGCAAGGTAATGACCCAGGTGACAATCATTCTTTGCGCTGTATCCCACTTAACGCCTTTCAAGCGGTGGGCTGCACCGACGCCGAGAATGGAAGATGAAATTACATGTGTTGTACTGACAGGCAAATGAATATACGTTGCTCCAAAAATAATCATTGCACCGGTTAAATCAGCGGCAACCCCATTTACAGGTCGGATTTTCATTATTTTAGCGCCGACTGTTTTAATGATTTTCCATCCTCCTACAGAAGTTCCAATACCCATTGCTAACGCACAGGAAAATTGCACCCAAAATGGTATTTCAGTAGATGATACATAGTTATTTGCGATAAGAGCCATTGTAATAATCCCCATCGCTTTTTGGGCGTCATTTGTTCCGTGGGTATAAGCTTGCAATGCAGCAGTAAAGATTTGAAAGATACGAAAGTTTCTATTTGTCTTTGTTAAATTAAGATTTTTAAAAGCAATTTTAAAAATGCTGTAAACGGTAAATCCTACCCCGAAGGCAAGAACAGGCGAGAAAATTAATGCCTCGATTATCTTAATAAATCCTGTGTAATTTAAAGTTTCAAATCCGGCAGCAGCGATCGCGGCTCCTGCAATTGAACCGATAATGGCATGAGAGGAACTGCTGGGAATTCCATAGTACCATGTTAATAAATTCCAAAAAATAGCTGCAATCAATGCGGCTAGTATGACAATAGAACCGTTTTCTAATGTGAAAGGATCCACGATATCTTTTGTAATGGTTTTCGCTACACCTGTAAAAGTCATGGCACCCACAAAGTTCATAACAGCGGCCAGAATGATTGCTTGGCGTGGCTTTAAAGCTTTTGTAGAAACGGAAGTAGCGATTGCGTTGGCAGTATCATGAAAGCCGTTTATAAAATCAAACGCAAGTGCACCAATGACAATTAATATGGTTAAAATAAACATTCCGTCCATTTTTAAGACTCCTTATGCGTTTTTCATTATGATGGTTTCAAGAGTATTGGCAACTCCCTGACAGCTATCTGCAATATCTTCAAGGTTTTCGTAAATTTCCTTATATTTAATGAGCCGGATAGGATCTTTTTCAATTGAGAACAAATGCTTAATTGACTGGCGCTGAATGTTATCGCATTTTGATTCATAATCCTTGATTTTTATAGCATGATCTCGAATTTTAAGCAATTTTTTCGTTGAGAGCAATTCAATAGATTGTTCAATCTCATAAGAACAGTTTCTAATGGCATCCACGAATTTTCGCATATACTCATCTGTATTCGTGATCGAATACATTTCAAATAAAGCAGCGCAGTGTTCCAATCCGTCTAGTACATCATCCATGCTCATAGCCAAATGAAGGATATCTTCGCGTTCAATCGGGGTGATAAATGCATTATTCAATTCCTTAATGACTTCATGTACATACGAATCGCCTTTTGATTCAAAATCCTTCATTTTTTCTGAAAAAATCTTCAAATCGCTTACGTTTTTCAGTTTGTAATCAGCAAAAAAATTTGTTGCATCTTTAAGATTAGCGGCTATGTTACTTAAAAGAACAGCAAACTTGTCCTTTTTTTTAAAAACCATGTTGTTACCTCCAATAAGTATTCCGATGAAAATGTTTCAAACGAGAATATTTTATACGAAATATCTTGAATAATAAATAAGATTCTAAAAAATTTCTCTTCCATGGGCCAGTCCCGCTCCGCTCTAAAGCATTAACGCTTTAAAGCCGAGCGGGACGGCCCCGCAAATAAAAAAACGTTTGAGCATGATAAAAATGTTCGTCAGTGGAAATACTATAGCCAATGTTATTAACGATAAAGTAAGTAACAGATTGAAGGATCTTTCCTTCTGTAGTACTTGAACCTTTTTCTTAATAAACAAAATTTGACTAAAAAGGAGTGTTCAGATGTTTAGCTTTTTATGGTCTTTAATTATTGGAGGTATTATCGGATGGATTGCCGGCATGATTGTAGGAAAAGACGTCCCAGGAGGTGTTATTGGTAATATTATAGCAGGTTTTATCGGCGCATGGATTGGATCTGCAATATTAGGGGACTGGGGTCCTGAGGTAGCTGACTTTGCCATTATCCCTGCTTTAATTGGTGCAGTTGTCCTTGTCTTCTTATTAAGCTTGATCATGAGAGGGATGAGAAAAGCAACAGATTAATCACAAAAGCTCATTTGGAGAAGATTATTAAGAAAGAGCTGGTCTCTGATTAGACCAGCTCTTTCTTATTTAGACTCATCCTTTCTTAGATTGAATAAGGATCAACATCCTTGAAAATCGGCGGTTCATCGATAAATGGCGCATGACAAATAATTTTTTCTCTCGTAAACGGATGAATAAATTCTAGTTTTGCCGCGTGCAATGCCTGCCGTTTAAAAATCGGTTTTCCGCCATATAACACATCACCTGCAAGAGGATGGCCAATGGCGCTGAAATGGACGCGAATTTGATGGGTTCTTCCGGTATCAAGTTGGCATTCTACAATGGTTAATTTATCTTCTCTTAAGATATGTACAACCTTATACCTTGTGACTGCCGGCTGGCCCGTGTCAGAGACCCTTCGCCTTGTCGGATGATGTCGGTCCCTCCCGATAGGAAGATTAATGATGCCGGACTTTGTTTGAAGAATGCCTTCTGCCATTGCCAAGTAGGTCCGTTTTATTAACCGATGTTCAAGCATGCGGTCTAAAATCGAACCGGCTAAGGCATGTTTTGCAAACAGGACTGCACCTGTTGTATCACGGTCAAGCCGGTGTATATGCCTTATTTTTACAGCCTCTCCTTTAGCCTGCAAATAAAACGCTGCTGCATTGGCAAGTGTATTTGTCTGTCCGGTTTCGTTTGGATGTGTATCCATACCGGCAGGTTTGTTAAATACAATTAAATGTTCATCTTCATAAATAACCTGAACATCAAAATAGGTTGGCATATATCCATAATCTTCAGTTGGCTCAAAAAGTTTGATTTGGAGCAGGTCGCCTTCACGAAGAGGTGAAGTCCAATCAACTGCTTGTCTGTTTAGCAAAACAGCATTGGCCATTTTTAAATAATAAATTTGTTTTTTTGCGGCATTCCATTTGCTTCGAAATAAATGATCGATTGAAATGCCGGCCCATTCAGAAGGGATAATAATTTCAAACCAATCGCCTTTTCGGCTTGTTTTCGACATATAGACTCCTTTGTAAAAAAATTTTAGTTCTGTACTCATAAAGTTAAACAACAGACACGGATAGATTCATCAGAGGATCTTTGCTTGTCGGAAGCTAAAAAATCAAGGCGCTTCTCTTCTCTTTATCCTGCCAATATCCTATTGAATTAAATCTCCCAATATGTTAACAATCACCTTTTACATGGGTATATTTACCACCTTTTGGCTGTAATATTTTGTGCTATTCTTATTATATATGTTACAAAGTGATTACATGTCTTACAAAAGGTGGGTTATTCGTGAAGGTTGTGTACGCGTCAACTCCTGATCAGGAACAAAAGATCAAGGAACTTGTGGATTATTTTTATTCCAATGTTTTTCCACTTTATTTTTCCGACGAAGACATAAAGGAATTTAAGTTGCAAAAAGTGTTACATACATCAACACGGCATTTTGAATATTTTGGCACGCTGAAAGAAGCTTATCAGGTCATTGCAAGTCTGCAAACACTAATTTCAATTCTGGAAACTTCTCAAAATAAAGAAAAATACTATTCATTGTTCATGAAAAATGCCAGTATGTTAGAAGAATTTGATATTTATTTTCCCTTTACATTTTCCCAATTTTCCGAAGTAAGAAGTATGAGAGGCAGTTTATTTAGTGTTTATGTAAAAGCAGCAAATGATCATATTCATTAAATTTTCGAATAAAACAAGGGTCTGACTCCTTCCAACAATGACAATATATAGGATGATTTTTTGGTGTTTGTCTATATGCTGTATTGGAGGGGTCAGACCCTTCCCTTGTTATTTTGAATATTTATTAAACCATTCCTCAAATACAGATTTTTCATTATATCCGGTTATCCTGGCTGTTTCTTTTCCGTCTTTATATTGTACAATCGTTGGCGTTTCCGTAATGCCATAGTCATCCCAGCCATCTTCAAATTCAAGCAGGTTAAACAGAAAAAGATCTATTCCCATTTTTTTAGACAAAGGTGTTACAATCGGTGTTGCTTTCTGGCAATGTGGGCAGGTTGGACTGAAAAAGTATACTGTTACATCTTCTTTAGCTTCTAACTTTTTTTCAAGTTCTTCAGGAAGAATAATATTTTGATAATTCGGGTCGTCCAATTGTTTAACCGTTTCCGGATGAAGACTGTCTTTACGGTAAGGATTGTCTGCAGAAACTTTTTCTTTTTGCTGCATATTATTTAAAATTGCGACGCCGGCAAAAAGTGCGATAATAATGGCCAAAAAAATGATCACTTTCTTCATGCTAGGCTGCCTCCTTATTTCTTTTCAAAATGAAATAGTTAAAGATAAAAATAATCGTGAACGCTGTAAGGGCTAAAAATGGAATTGTAATAAATCCTAACCAATTTATGTATTGACCTGTGCAGGGCACCCTTCCACATGATATTGCGTGGTCAGCCATAAAAGGAATCTTTTGGAGCGAGTAATGGTAAAGGGAAGTAAAAAAGCCGATACCTGACAAAATCATGGCGTAGAACGCGATAGAGTAGTCCTTTTTAATAACGGCAATTCCTAAAATAACAACGAGCGGATACATCAAAATCCGCTGATACCAGCATAATTCACAAGGTTCAAATTGGCGAATTTCCGAGAAATACAAACTTCCGAACATGGCAATTACCGATGTTGCCCAAGCGACGAATAATAATGTTTCACGAACATCTTTTTTTGGGTGCATAAACGAACTCCTTTAGTATTAATTACAACCCCATTATATTTTTTAGAAATTTACTTGTAAATCAACATTTATTGACTCTCGTGATAAAATTGGGAGGAAGAACGATTTTTGTCATAATTTTGCGTTCTATTTTTAGAGGAGTCTTTTTTTCGATATTGAAATGTTTAAAGAATCAGAAATCAACTGGAGGGCTAATGATGAATTGGAAAATAAAAGCTGAAAAATGGCTGCTGTATAACAAAATGGAGCCTGAATTGAAAGAAGAATTACATAATCTTGCCGGAAACGAAAAAGCACTCGAAGAAGCATTTTATAAAGATTTAGAATTCGGTACAGGCGGAATGCGGGGAGAGATTGGTCCCGGCACAAACAGAATGAATATTTATACTGTCAGAAAAGCTTCTGCCGGCCTTGCGGCTTACATCGAATCACATGGACAAAAAGCAAAAACGCGCGGAGTGGCAATTGCTTATGATTCCCGCCATAAATCAAAAGAATTTGCCATGGAAGCTGCGAAAACACTGGCAACAAAAGGCATTCAAACATATGTTTTTCATGATTTAAGGCCAACTCCGGAGCTTTCTTTTGCAGTAAGGCACCTTAATGCCTTTTCAGGTATCGTTATTACTGCCAGCCATAATCCTCCTGAATATAACGGGTATAAGGTATATGGCCCAGATGGGGGCCAAATCACATCAGAAAGTGCTGATAAAGTAATTGCCAAGGTTAACGAAATCAAAGATGAGCTCTTAATTGATGTGATGGATGAACAAGCCTTAATTGACAAAGGTTTAATCAAAATAATCGGCGACGAAGTTGATCATGCATATTTGGAAGAGCTGCTGACGGTTTCAGAAAACCCGGGGCTTGCTGAAGAATCCGATATTAAAATTGTCTTTACTCCTCTTCATGGAACAGCAAGGCAACCTGTCGAAAAAGCTTTAAAAGCATTTCGTTTTCAAAACCTGCATATTGTCAAAGAGCAGGAGCTTCCTGATCCAAATTTTTCAACAGTGAAAAGCCCGAATCCGGAAGAACATGCTGCATTTGAACTTGCCATCAGGGACGGCAAGAAAGAGAACGCTGATATTCTAATCGCCACAGATCCTGATGCTGACCGTTTAGGAATTGCTGTAAAAAACGAGCATGGAGAATACGTTGTTTTAACCGGAAATCAAACAGGTGCATTACTGCTGGATTATTTGCTGTCGCAAAAGAAACAAAAAGGGACTCTTCCAGAAAACGGGGTTGTTTTAAAAACAATCGTAACCTCTGAACTAGGCAGAAAAATTGCTTCCTCTTACGGGCTGAAAACGATTGATGTTTTGACAGGATTTAAATTTATAGCGGAAAAAATTAAAGAATTTGAGCAGTCAGGTGAACACACATTTCTTTTTGGTTATGAAGAAAGCTATGGCTATTTGATCGGGGAATTTACCCGTGACAAAGATGCTGTACAGGCAGCCCTTCTTGCTGCAGAAGTCTGCGCTTTTTACAAAAAGAAAGGAATGTCTCTTTATGAAGCATTGCTTTCAGTCTTTCAAAAATATGGTTTTTATCTGGAAGGGCTCCGCTCTTTAACTTTGAAAGGAAAGGACGGGGCTGAGATAATCCGGAAAACGCTTGAGTCCTTCCGCTCAAATCCTTTAAGAAATCTCGGGAAGTTAAAAGTTGCTGTGACAGAAGATTATTTATATGGAGTTCGAACAGATAGAGATGGAAGGGAAGAGAAGATTGATCTTCCGAAATCGAATGTCCTCAAATATCATTTCCACGACGGGTCCTGGATTTGTTTGCGTCCTTCCGGCACGGAGCCAAAAATCAAATTTTATTTTGGTGTAAATGGCGAGACAATGAGTGAGAGCAAACAAAAGCTTGAAGCAATTGAAAAAGACTTCATGCATATGGTGGAACAAATTATAAAAGAAAATAAATCTAAAAGGGGCTGACTCATAAGGGGCTGACTCCCCCCAACAATGGCAAATATGTAGAAGATTTTTTAGTGTTTGTCTATATGTTGTATTGGAGGGGGCTGACCCTTTGGTTATGAGTCAGCCCCTTTTTGGTGGAATTTCCTTCCTTTTATATTGGAATTTCTTGATATTCATTCTCTGCAGCTTCATTTGCATGGTCGATGTAGCGCAGCAAGGAATATAAATGTTTTTCTACAACCGAATAATCTTTTTCAAAGTGGTAGGCGTGCAAAAAATATTCGATTTTTTTGGATAAAAAATGGTCCTTTGTTCTGACCATCAGGATCAGTAGGTTGTCCCACTCAGACTGGTGTGTATAAAACAGCGCCCGATCATAATCCAATTTATTCATATTTATCTCCTCCATGATCAGGAGTTGAAATTAGTTTATGAAAGATCGTCTGTTTTTTTCTCAGCAAATGTTGGTCTTATTGATATTAAACGATTAACATGTTCTGCATGTATAAAAAAACGAATAGAGATAAATGTTTTTTGTACATAAAAACATTAATTTAGAAAATGCTAACAATAATAAAACAAGATTATTGGAGGTATAATGATGAAAAAGAGATTACTTGGTATCTGCATGACAATCCTATTCGTCTCTTTACTTCCGTTCAAAGCGATTGCACAGCAACCTGATTATGAAAAATATGGAAGAATTGCAATTGTCGTTGTGAAGGAAGATTTTCCTGAAGATGAGGTTAAGGAGTATACATATTTGGGAAGAAAGAAAATTTCAGAAACGGATGTAATGGATTCTTTTAAGTTTAAAGTAACAGAAAAAGGAAAACCGATTACTGTTGTCGTTTATATTACCCACAGCCTTGCCAACAAAAAACTTTTGTCTTTGACAGTTGAAATGAAACCACAGGTTCAATACCAAGGCCGTTAAGAAACAAAATATGCAGAAAAACATGGTGCATGGTTTTCTTCGTTTTTTATAAAGAAAAACAGAAACAAACTTCATCATTCCCTGTTTTTCCTCATACATTGTGGTAAGAAGGAAAAGGGGGAGAGAATGATGAAGGAAGAAGATCGTAAAGCCCTCGAATATGCGATAGAGGAAATAACGGAAATTGCTAAAGGATTTGGGCTCGATTTTTATCCGATGCGTTATGAAATTTGTCCAGCTGACATCATTTATACCTTTGGAGCTTACGGCATGCCGACAAGATTTTCCCACTGGAGTTTCGGAAAACAGTTTTACAAAATGAAAATTCATTACGATTTAGGGCTTTCAAAAATATATGAATTGGTTATTAATTCAAATCCATGCTACGCTTTCTTGCTTGATTCGAATTCTTTAATCCAAAATAAATTGATTGTAGCCCATGTTTTGGCCCATTGTGATTTCTTTAAAAATAATACCCGCTTTCAAAATACTAAGCGTGACATGGTTGAAAGCATGGCAGCCACGGCAGAGAGGATCCGCAGGTACGAAATTAAGCATGGAAAACATGAGGTAGAAATGTTCCTTGATGCTGTTCTTGCTATTCAAGAACATATCGATCCTTCGCTAATGCGTCCAAAGCTGTCATGGTCAATTGAAGATGATTTTGAGGAAGAGGAAACAACTTCCTCAAGCCCCTACGATGATTTATGGAGTTTGGACGAAAAAGATAAAAAAAATAAGGAACCAAAAAAGGAGAAAAAGAAATTCCCGCCTCAGCCGGAAAAAGACTTGCTGTTATTTATAGAGTCATACAGCCGCGAGCTTTCTGAATGGCAGAGGGATGTTCTCACCATGATGCGGGAAGAAATGCTCTATTTTTGGCCTCAACTTGAAACAAAAATCATGAACGAAGGCTGGGCGTCTTATTGGCACCAAAGAATTCTTCGGGAAATGGACCTGACTTCGGGTGAAGCGATTGAGTTTGCAAAGTTGAATGCAGGGGTATTGCAGCCGTCCCGGACAGGAATAAACCCATATTACCTTGGCTTGAAAATTTTTGAAGATATTGAAGATCGTTATAATAACCCAACCGAGGAGATGAAAGAGCGGGGAGTTCGTCCTGGTTCAGGCCGTGAAAAAATATTTGAAGTCAGAGAAATAGAAGGGGATATTTCTTTCCTTCGGAACTATTTAACAAAGGAACTTGTTATGCGTGAAGACATGTATTTGTTTCAGAAACAGGGAAAGGATTACAAAATTGTTGATAAGCAATGGGAGAATGTGCGCGACCAGCTCGTGAATATGCGCATAAACGGCGGCTTTCCTTATTTGACAGTAATGGACGGCGACTATCAGAAGAACGGAGAGCTTTATATAAAGCACTGGTATGAAGGCATTGAACTTGATATTAAATATCTGGAAAAAGTACTGCCGTATATCCATCAGCTTTGGGGCAGAAGCGTCCATATCGAAACAATTGTGGAAGGGCGTCACATGCTTTTTTCCACTGATGGTAAAGCTGTGCATCGGAAATATTTGTGACATGTTTTAGATAAAAGAGGAAAGAACTAAATGAGGCTGACTCATGAGGGTCTGAATCCTTCCATTAATGACAATATATAGATTGGTTTTTTTGTAATCTTTGTCTATATGTTGTCTTAGAGGCATCTGACCCTTTACTTTTGAGCCAGCCCTTTTCTTAGAAGCACGGGAAAGTCATAAAAATCAATTACCTTTAACTTCTTTCAGCTTTTCTTTCAGCTTTTCTCCTATAAATTCGAGATCCTTTATTGTTTCATCTAATGTTTGTTTCCATTTTGGAGCTTCCTCTTTTAGTACTTCTTCAATTTTTTTCGCTTGTTTTTTCATTTGTTCGGCTCTTTCTTTAATCATTTCTTCGGTTTCTTTTTGATCTTTTCCTGCAATTGTTTCATTAACGGATTGTACGTTAAATTCCGCTGGTTCAATATATGGAAGGATTTCCTCCATAATCGCCCTGAATATCGGCACGACATTTTCAGAGCTAGAGTTGGATAAATAATGTTCCCTGTCTGTTTTGTCATATCCAAGCCAGACAGCTCCGACAAGATTCGGTGTATAACCGACAAACCATTGATCTTTCGTTCCGTCGACATCATTGTATGGGAGCTGGGTCGTTCCTGTTTTGCCAGCAAGCTGGACATCGGGAATGTTTGTTCCTTTTCCTGTTCCACTTTCAACGACATTCAGAAGCATAGAAGTCATTTCGTTTGCGACTGATTTTGATGTAACCTTTGTTATTTTTTGTTTATGTTCGGCAATTATATTTCCAGTTGGACCGACAATTTTTGTAATCAAGTGGCTGTCGTTCCGTTTTCCTTCGTTTGGAAAAACCGAGAAGGCCTCAGCTAATTGAAGGGGGGAGATGCCTTTATGCATTCCACCAAGGGCGATTCCGAGATGTTCATCTTCTTTTTCAATTGGGATGCCAAATCGTTTCAATGCATCAAGACCCTTATCCAGTCCAATTTCATTTAGCAGCCAAACCGTCGGAACGTTTAATGATTTTTCAACTGCTTCATACATTGGAACCTCGCCTTTGTATGTTTTGGAAAAGTTCTCCGGCTTATAGCCGTCAAATGACATTGGCTCATCTTTAAGCTTGGACGTAACTTTGTAACCTTCTTCTAGTGCCGGGGTGTACACAGCAAGCGGCTTCATTGTTGATCCCGGCTGGGTCTTTAATTGTGTTGCCCGGTTAAACCCGCGAAATACATGCTCTCCCCGGCCTCCTACAAGAGCCCGGACTCCGCCTGATGCGGGATCTAGCAAGACTGCACCACTCTGAACTAGAGTACCGCCTCTTCCATATGGAAAAAGAGAATCTCGTTCATATACGTGTTCAAGTGTAGATTGCAAATTTTGGTCCATTTCTGTGTAAATGCGATATCCTCTTGTTAAAATTTCATCTTGTGTTAATCCGTATTTTGAGATTGCTTCATCAAGAACAGCATCGACATAATATGGATATTTTCGATCAACGAAGCTCCCGCCTTCATCTTCCAATTGGATTTCTTCCGTTTTTGCTGCTTTAAATTCATCAGCTGAAATCATTCCAAGTCCTTTCATTTTGCCTAAAACGACGTTCCTTCGTTCCATTGCCCTGTCATAATGGTTATATGGATCATAAGCGGACGGAGCCTGCAATAAACCGGCGAGCAGCGCAGCTTCACTAATTGAGACTTTTTGAATGTCTTTGTTAAAGTATTTCTTTGAGGCCTGGCCGATCCCCCATGCACCGCTGCCAAAATAAACCTGGTTTAAATACATCTCTAAAATTTCATCTTTTGAATAATGATTTTCAATTTCTACAGCTAAAAATAACTCTTCAACTTTTCGTTTATATGTTTGTTCCGGGGAAAGCAGAGCGTTCTTCGTGAGCTGCTGGGTGATCGTGCTTCCGCCTCCTGTAATTCTGCCGGCAAACAGATTTTGAAAAAAAGCCCTGGCAATTCCTTTTATATCAAATCCATTGTGTTCATAAAACCGTTCATCTTCGATTGCGATGACAGCATTCTTTACATGATCGGGAAGTTCCTTTACTTTTACGCCTTCGGTCCGGTTTGTTGCTACCTTTGTTGCAATATCGCCGTCTTTATCATAAATCACAGTTGCTTGTCTTAGCCCGTCTTTTAACGACTGTACGTTTGCCCGGCTTGCCATAAAAGCAAAAAAGAGAATCATCAGCAATATAAATATTAACAAAATTAATAATAATATTTGTGTAATATGCTTCTTTTTCCAAAATCGTACGATTGCTTCCCAGTATGGCTGTAACCGTTCCATGTTTTCTCACGTCTTTCTTCATGACTATTTGTCTTCCATTCGATGTGACTAATATAAACTTTAGTCCCATATATGATTTTACACATAGAAATAAAAAAAATCATTAATTGCACAAATACCCGAGACCACCCGCTTCGTTTTTGATCAAATACAAAAAGTCCTTTTTGAATGTCGTCGTAAATGTCAAACTGTCTAAGAAATTTTTATAGTTTTTTTGCTATAGTATTTAGTAATTACCTCATTCAAATGAGAAAGCGAACCTAAATAAAAATTATTTTCATTACCCGGAAAGTGATCTGTTTATTTTTGGTTAGTTTACAATTTTTCCACGTTAATAATGCTTTATTATGTGAAATTATGAACATGATATAATCTCAGGCCAAATTCTGATGAAATTCTTTAAGGAGGAAATACCGTTGTTCAAAATGCCTATTTTTGTGAAATTATGAACATATATTTATGTGAAATTGTGAACATGATATAACCTCAGGTCAAATTCTGGCGAAATCTTAAAGGAGGAACTACTATGGATCCAGTAATGTTGGCAAGAATACAATTTGCTTTGACTACAATTTACCACTTCTTCTTTGTGCCGCTTACTATTGGCCTGGCATTTATGATCGCAATCATGCAAACATTATACGCAGTGAAGAAAAATGAGATTTACAAAAAAATGGCGAAATTCTGGGGACATTTGTTCCTGATTAACTTTGCTGTAGGGGTTGTAACAGGAATTATTCAAGAATTCCAATTTGGGATGAACTGGTCGGATTATTCCCGATTTGTCGGTGACGTCTTCGGAGCACCACTGGCCATTGAAGCATTGCTTGCCTTTTTTATGGAATCCACTTTTATCGGTCTATGGATTTTTGGCTGGGATCGTTTACCTAAAAAAGTGCACTTGGCAAGCATTTGGCTTGTGTCGATTGGGTCCATGCTATCCGGCTTTTGGATTTTAACGGCAAACTCTTTTATGCAAGTGCCTGTTGGTTATGAAATTAAAAATGGCAGGGCGGAAATGGTTGACTTTTTGGCGCTTATCACCAATGGACAATTATTGGTAGAGTTTCCTCATGTTATCACAGGTGCATTGTGTACCGGAGCGTTTTTCGTTGCCGGTGTAAGTGCCTATAACCTATTAAAAAAGAAACATGTTGATTTTTACAAGAAATCGATGAATCTCGCTTTAATCATTGGTTTAATCGGAAGTCTTGGCGCTGCCTTCAGCGGACATGCTCAAGCACAATATCTTGTTAATACACAGCCGATGAAGATGGCAGCTGCTGAAGGTATTTGGGAAGATACACCAGACCCGGCGCCATGGTCAGTATTTGCCTGGATTGATACAGAAAAACAAGAAAATAAGTTTGAACTAAATATTCCTTATGCATTAAGCTATTTATCTTATTCAAAATTTGAAGGCAGTTTAAAAGGAATGAAGACTCTTCAAGCTGAATATGAGGAAAAATATGATTCGATCGCGGGCGAAGAGACGAATTATATCCCGCCGGTAAAGACGACGTATTGGAGCTTCCGTTTAATGGTCGGCTTTGGTTCAGCAATGATCTTACTATCCATGATTGGTCTTTATCTGTGGAGAAAGGGACGACTTGAACAAAGCGGTTTATTCTTGAAAATCCTTCTTCCCGCTATCTCATTTCCTTTTTTAGGAAACACTTTTGGATGGGTTATGACCGAAGTGGGCCGTCAACCATGGACGGTCTTTGGATTAATGACGACTGCTGATTCTATATCACCAAATGTTTCTTCAAAGAGCATCTTATTTTCAATTATTATGTACACGGTTATTTTCACGATACTTGCAAGTGTGATGATTTATTTGATGGTTCGCGAAATTAAACATGGACCGGAAGAACATAAAGATGAACATTCAACCGTATCAATAGATCCGTTCAATAAGGCAGGTGTATAAGATGGAATTGAGTGAACTTTGGTTTGTCTTAGTCTCTATTCTCTTTATTGGGTTCTTCTTTCTTGAAGGGTTTGATTTTGGCGTAGGAATGTCGACTCGTCTTCTCGCTCGTGATCAAAAAGAGAGGACCGTCATGGTGAATACAATCGGTCCTTTTTGGGACGCGAATGAAGTATGGCTAATTGCCGGCGCGGGATCCATTTTTGCAGCCTTTCCGAACTGGTATGCAACGATGTTCAGCGGCTATTACTTACTGATGCTGACAATCTTGCTGAGCCTGATTGTACGCGGCGTTTCTTTTGAATTCCGCCGCAAGGTTGATGATGAACGCTGGACGAATGTGTGGGACTGGATGGTCTTTATTGGAAGCTTGCTGCCGCCGTTCCTTTTTGGTGTTCTGTTTACAAGCATGCTTAAGGGTATGCCGATCAATGAAGATATGAATATGGTCGCACGGTTCTTGGATGTTATGAATATTTATTCCATTTGGAGCGGCTTAACGATTACATTACTGTGCTTATTGCATGGTTTGACATTCCTATCTTTGAAAACAGAAGGAGAGATCAGAGGACGTTCAGCGGCAATGGCGAAAAAAGTGCTGTTGGCCGTATATGGAGCACTTGTCGTCTTTGTAGGTCTGTCTTGGTTTATGACAGATATTTTTGAGGTACGCCCTTTCCTTGAGCTTATGATTGTCGTATTAATTGTGCTAGCTTATGGTTTATCCTACTATTTCATTTCGAAAAGACGAGAAGGAATGGCATTCACCATGACGGGGTTAGGAATCGTGTTAACCGTATCGGCGATTTTCGTTGGACTGTTCCCAAGAGTGATGGTCAGTTCCTTGAACAAATCCTTTGATTTAACGGTTTACAATGCATCCAGCGGGGCATACTCTTTAAAAGTAATGACTATTGTGGCCGTAACGATTTTGCCGTTTGTATTAGGGTATTCTATTTGGAGCTACTACGTTTTTCGTAAACGGGTATCTGACAAGGAGCATTTAACATACTAATGGATAAAGCGTTGTTCTCTTACAAAGGGATAAAGCCGGTCCTTGCCGGGCTGGCAATATTAACAGCTATTCAAGGTGTTATCATTATTATTCAGGCTTATTATTTGGCTATGGCAATCTCCTCCCTTTTCGGGGGAGATTTGTTTGCTAATGTCTTGAAAAAATTGGCCATTTTCTTTTTTGCGTTAGTTGTTCGCCAACTGCTTACCGTTTGGAAAAGAAATAACGCCTACCATTTTGCTGCCAAAACGAGTGAAGCGTTCCGGGAATCATTGTTGCAAAAGTTGTTTCAACTCGGCCCTCGTTTTGTAAAAGAAGAAGGTTCCGGACAGACAGTCACCTTGGTAATGGAAGGTATGATGAAATTCCGCCGCTATTTGGAGCTTATTCTTCCGAAAATGATGAATTCGGCGATTATACCCGCCATGATCTGCATCTTTATCTTTTTTGTCAATATCCGTTCCGCCGTCATTTTAGCCTTAGCTGTTCCAATCCTTATTGCTTTTATGATTTTGCTTGGTTTGGCGGCAAAAAGAAAAGCAGATCGCCAATATGAATCCTACCAAATGCTGTCCAATCATTTTGTCGACTCTTTAAGAGGATTAGAGACACTCAAATATTTGGGATTAAGCCGCAAGCACGTCAACAAAATTATTTTAGTAAGCGAAAGATATCGACGGGCTGCAATGGAAACTTTGCGTATCGCCTTTTTATCTTCGTTTGCATTGGATTTTTTTACCATGCTTTCCATAGCGACAGTTGCTGTTTTTCTTGGAATGGATTTAATAAACGGGAAGATGGAGCTGCTCCCGGCGTTGATTATCCTTATTCTTGCACCGGAATACTTCCTGCCAATCAGGGAGGTTGGGGCCGATTACCATGCGACGCTTGACGGGAAAGAAGCGGGCAAAAAGGTTCAGGAAATCCTGGATAAGGAATCGTTGCAGCAAAAACAGGAGACCATCCCCCCTTGGAAATCAACAAGTACACTTTTTGTAGAAGGAATGAGTGTACGTTTTGCAGAAAGTGATCGCCCGGCATTGCAAGATATCCAATTTTCCATTTCAGGTTCAAAAAAAATCGGAATTATCGGAGCAAGCGGTGCAGGAAAATCTACATTGATCGATCTATTAAGTGGATTTTTAACACCTTCGTCAGGTGAATTTCAGGTAAACGGCAAGAAATTAACAACTTTGTCTCAAGATGATTGGCAAAGGCAACTAACGTATATTCCTCAACACCCTTATATCTTTCACGATACGATTTTAAACAATATTCGCTTTTATGATCCGGAGGCAACGGAGAAAGAAGTAGAGGAAGCCGCAGAAAGAGCGGGCCTCACTGAAGTGATTCAATCGCTGCCGCATGGATTCGAGACAATCATAGGGGAAGGCGGACGGAGCTTAAGCGGCGGACAGGAACAGCGTATAGCCCTCGCACGAGCATTTTTGAGCAACCGTCCTATTATCATGCTTGATGAGCCTACTGCCCATCTTGATATTGAAACGGAATACGAATTGAAAGAAACGATGCTAAAACTATTTAATGGAAAGCTCGTATTTTTTGCAACTCATCGCTTGCATTGGATGCTTGATATGGATGAAATTATTGTTCTTGATCAAGGAAAAATAGTGGAGATCGGAACACACGACCAGTTAATGGAGCGGCGTTCTGCTTATTATCAGCTCGTTAAAATTCAAATGGAGGGCGTTTAATGGAGAAGGAGAAATGGATTATTCCTTATTTGCGTCAATATCGCGGCTTGTTTGCCTTGGCTATTCTTCTTGGTTCGCTTACCATTCTTTTTGGCGGGGCATTGATGTTTGTTTCAGGGTATTTAATTTCGAAAGCGTCTACACAACCGGAATCCATATTAATGGTTTATGTGCCGATTGTCGGTGTCCGAGCATTTGGAATCGGCCGGGCCGTGCTTAGCTATGTGGAGAGGCTGACAGGACACCAATTCATTCTGAAAATACTTTCCGAAATGCGCGTCCGCTTATATAAAATCATCGAGCCGCAAGCCTTGTTTCTTCGTTCCCGCTTTCGTACGGGTGATATTCTTGGTGCACTCGCCGATGATATTGAGCATTTGCAGGATTTTTACTTAAAGACACTGTTTCCCTCGATTGTTTCTTTAATCATTTACACAGTGATCATCATTTGTGCCGGGCTTTTCTCGATTCCATTCGCGATTCTCCTGGCTGTATTAATCGGGTTGTTGATTTTTGTCGGTCCAATTGTTTCATATATTTATACGAAAACAAAAAATGAACAATTGAAAAGGGGAAGACACCAACTTTATCAACAGTTTACCGATACGATTTTTGGCATAAGCGACTGGATATTCAGCGGGAAATACACGACTTTTATTCAGAGATACGAAGAACAAGAAAAAAAACTGCTCGCACTCGAAACGAAGAAACATTCCTTTGTGAACTGGCGGGATATTACGAATCAGATGGTGCTTGGTGCCGTTGTTATCTTGGCGATCTATTGGGCCAATGAGCAAACGCTAAGTGGAGAATTCTCTCCAACGTTCATTGCAGCTATTGGTCTCGCAGCGCTGTCCTTGGTGGAATCCTTTTTGCCGATTGCAGGGGCAGTCAGCGAAACAACAACCCATCAAGATTCAATCAAGCGCCTTGAAGCCATCCAAGCAGAAGCCCCGCCATGGATCGAATCAGAGAATTTGAACGATTCACCGGACACATCTGAAGCAACAATTGAAATAAACCATGTATCATTTGGGTATCAATCTGAAACACCATTGCTGGACGATTTTAGTTTAAAAATTGGACAGGGTGAGAAAATCGCCATTATCGGGCGCAGCGGAGCCGGAAAATCAACGCTGTTGAAATTGATCCAGGGAGCCCTTGTACCGACCAGCGGCGGAGTGAAAATAAATGGGCTGAATGCACATGAGTTGGGTTTGGCTGTTCCAAAATTTATGGCTGTTCTCAACCAAAAGCCTTATTTATTCAACACATCCGTCATGAACAATATCCGCCTCGGCAACCCGGAAGCAACGGATGAAGAAGTATACGAAGCAGCCAAGATGGTTCAATTGCATGAGATGATTATGCAATTGCCAAAAGGGTATGAGACCAACATGTATGAAACAGGACAGCGCTTTTCCGGAGGAGAGCGACAAAGAATCGCATTGGCACGGATATTAATGCAAAATACTCCGATCGTCATCATGGATGAACCGACAGTCGGACTCGATCCCATCACAGAAGCAAACCTATTGGCTGACATTTTCGATACACTGAAGGGAAAAACGATCATCTGGGTAACGCACCATTTGATAGGTGTGGAGAAAATGGATCGCATCCTTTTCCTAGAACAAGGAAAAATCACCATGGAAGGCAGTCATCAACAACTGCTGGATAAAGAGGAAAGATATCGCCGTTTATATGCACTGGATCGTCCGTTTTACATGAATGGGTAGTACAAATAGGATTTGCTGCTTTAGGTAGAATGTGTTCCTGAAAGTTTACCGTTTTTTCTGCATTGTTGGATATAATAAAATTAGAAAATAGCATACATGAAAAAAGACCGCCGGAGCTAGTAACACCAAACGGTCATGCAATAGACGGTTCCCTCGAAAGAGGATCAGCAGTCTAAAGGAATAATCCACCTTAGTTGCTAACTCAAGGGTGGATTATTTTTTTGGGTTTTTACTCCCGTTCGTGATATGGTTACCCACGTTCGGTAGGAGTTTACTCCCGTTCGAAGGGCATTTACTCCCGTTCGGGAGGGATTTACTCCCGTTCAGGAGGCGATTACTCCCGTTCAAGGTACGTTTACTCTCGTTCAAGGCACGTTCACTCATTGAAGTCCATTGTACATGAGAATTCCATTCTGCACCTCTTGTCTGTTTCCAATCCTATTTGCCATTTTCCTTTTTGAGAAACTTTCGTAATTCCTAGTATCCGCATATATCTGTAATTGCTTCCAGACAAGTATATACCGATATATGGTTCCTTCGGAATATTTCAAATCAATTAAGTGTTTAGTTGCCTGCTGAATTAATTCTGTAAGATTAGTAGTATCGGACATGTTTTAACCTCCTTAAAAATGTTCGATACTACTTTATCATTAAAGTATTATGCAAAGTTAAATGCTAACAATCTTTTGTAAAATCAGGCCTTTAGAATTTAACTTTACATAATAATTGTCTTTCCATAAGATGAACTGGGATATATTCCTCTGCTAAAGCAAGGTGCAGAATTGTTGTTTCAGATTATTTCTATGTGTTATGAAACCAGAAGTTTGATTGTGACTACCAACCTACAATTCGGGCAGTGGAATCACGTGTTTGGCGATCCAATCTTGACAGAAGCTGTTATAGATCGGTTAATCCACCATTCACATTTATTGTTCTTTAACGGTGATAGCCGTCGGTTAAGAGATTCAATCTTACAAAATAAATAAAACGGGAGTGGCAAGTAGTACATTTTTCATTGCCATTTGATACATTTTTTACTTGCCAAAAACAGGTTCTAGTTAAATATTTCCTGATAGATAAGAAAATGGTTTAAAACTGTTGACCTTCTAATAAAGATAGGTGATGATTTTATATAAATATCATTGTCAATATTAGATGGAAGTTACCATAAAAATGGAGGTATTTTATGTTTCTTGGCGGTATTGAAGCGGGTGGCACTAAATTTGTTTGCGCTGTTGGAAATGAAGACGGAAGCATTTTAAAAAGAATCGAAATCCCGACAACTGTTCCTGAAGAAACTATTGGGAAGGTGATCGGTTTCTTTAAAGAATTTGAATTGAATGCAATTGGCATTGGCTCTTTTGGACCGATAGATGTTAACCCGGAAAGTCCGGCATACGGTTATATTACAACTACTCCAAAAAAAGCTTGGAATAACTATCCTTTTGTTCAGGCAATTAAAGAAAAATTTAATATTCCCATCGGATTTCATACCGACGTTAACGCTGCCGCTTTAGCGGAGTCTGCATTAGGAGCCGCTAAAGGACTTAACAGTTGTTTATATATTACTGTTGGAACCGGTATTGGTGCAGGCGCCATTGTCCAGGGGAAACTTCTTGAGGGACTTTCACACCCTGAAATGGGACACATTCTTGTAAGGCGCCATCCAAATGACAATTACAAAGGAAATTGCCCGTATCATCAAGATTGCCTGGAGGGACTCGCAGCTGGTCCTGCGATCGAAGGACGCTGGAACAAAAAAGCTGAAGAGCTGCAAGATAGGCAAGAAGTTTGGGATCTGGAAAGCTTTTATCTTGCGCAGGCAATTATGCAGTATGTTCTTATTCTTTCGCCAAAGAAAATCATTCTTGGTGGAGGGGTTATGAGGCAAAAACAAATTTTTACTTATATTCACAAATATATACAACAATTGTTAAACAATTATATTGGGTTGCCTGAACTTTCAACAAGTATTGAGGATTATATCGTACCTCCGGGATTGAAAGAGGATTCCGGTATAGTCGGTGCACTTCTTTTGGGAAAACAGGCATATCAGAAAAAAGAAACAAGGCTATCAGAATCTGGTATGAAGTAACTTTGATAAATAAGTCATGGGGACTGCTCCCATGGCTCGTTAATTTTTTATCAATACTTGACTTGCAAAGTCTTAGAAATGCGCATTATCAGTATTTTTGTTATAATGGCATGGGTCAGGATTCTTCCAAAGTCAGACCAACAGCAACGAAAGAAATCGAATGAGAAGAAATATATCCTATATTTATTCAGATAGAATCAATTTTCAGCCAAAGTGAGGGGATATTATGAGCCAGACAATGATTTTTTTTGATATTGACGGAACTTTGCTTGATCATGATAAACAGCTGCCTGATTCAACGAAACAAGCGATCCATGCTTTAAAAGAAAAAGGGTATGAAGTCGGCATTGCGACAGGACGGGCGCCGTTTATGTTTAGAGATTTGGCGAAAGAGCTCGATATTGACACTTATGTTTCTTTTAATGGTCAGTATGTAGTTGTTAAAAATAAAGTTGTATATAAAAATCCGCTTCATTTAGAGTCTTTACGGAAACTGGCGGAGTATTCTTCGAAGAAACAGCATCCGCTCGTATATTTATCCCATGAAGAAATGAAATCAAACATAGAGTATCATCCACACATACAAGAGAGTATTGAAACATTAAAATTCAGCCACCCGTCCTATGATCCGGAATACTTTGAAGACCGTGAAATCTTTCAATCACTGCTATTTTGTGCTGAGGGAGAAGAAAAGGACTATATGGAAGAGTTTGAACAGTTTGACTTTATCCGCTGGCACCCGGTTTCAACAGATGTTTTACCGGCAGGCGGCTCAAAAGCTAGAGGTATAAAAGCTGTCATCAGCCATTTAGGAATTTCGGAAGACCGGGTTTATGCTTTTGGGGACGGTTTAAATGATATAGAAATGCTCCGGTTTGTAAAAAACAGTGTCGCGATGGGGAATGCCCACGAATCTGTAAAAAAAGTCGCCAGATATATAACTAAAGATGTTACGGAAGACGGGATTGCCCACGGTCTTGAATTATTAGGCTTATTATAAGATATAGAAGGGGGCCAACTCTAAAGCAAAGGTTCAGACCTTTATGAGTCAGCCCTTAATTTTTTCTATGTCAGTTTATTTTCGATAAACATAAGGATCTTTTGGTTGTTCAATTTGATTCCATTCTTTAACTTTCAGAACGGGAATGGTTGATTTAAAAGGCTGATAGTATATAGATGACAACGTACCTTTTACATGAAGCCACTGATCATTTTTAATTTGTACTTCCTCCGGAAATTCAACCAGCATCCCGAAAACGCCTGAATCTGCAATACAATGAATGACCCCAAATCTTAGAACAAACATTTGCCGTTCGTTTATCGCTTCACCTTTAAATGCAAATCCGTCAAAACTAATCGTATCACCAAGAAATTCACCCGGGAAATTATAAAGGGTTTCCATACCTTTTAAATAATCATCGTCTGTTAATTCTACTTCTTCTTTTGAAGAATATTTTTCCAATTCTTTTTGCATTAATTCATCATATCCATCTTTTCCGTAGTAAACACTCGAATCCGGACGGAGATATTGAGTTTGTGCATATGGATCCGCCGTTTCCATACTTTTAAAAGAAAAACCTTTTGATTTAACAATATTTGAATCAAGAGTTGCAACAGGAAAAAATAATCCAGAGATTAATGGAAATGAAAAAATGGCATAGACAAAGATTCTTTTGAAAAAAGGTTTGTCATTTTCATGATCATGATCGTGATCGTGATCACAACAAGTATGTGATTCAGTTTCTTTTTCACCAAGTTCCTTCAAGTACACATATGCCTGAACAATGGTCAGAATTGCAAAGATAAAAATGGCAATATAAGATAAATACGAATATTTCATATTAATATATTTTGTAATATTTCCCGTAGCATGAAGATGGAAAAAGAAAAATGTGAATAACATCAAAATGAGTGTTCTAAACATGTGTTACCCCTCCTTTTTAGAAAAATAGGGATCCAATAAGAACGAAAATTGCAATATAAGTAATTAATACAACCACAAAACGTTTTTTAAAGATTCCGAGCATCATGAACATGTTTTTTATATCAACCATCGGTCCAAATACAAGGAAAGCTATTAAAGATCCGGTCGAAAATAAACTGCTAAATGAAGATGCAATAAAAGCATCTGCTTCGGAACAAAGGGATAGAACAAATGCCAATCCCATCATGACAAGTGAAGAGGAAATGTCATTTTGGCCGATTGCTAATAGTGTTGACGTTTTAATATATGTCTGCATAGCAGCAGCAATAAAGGCCCCTATAATTAAATATTTGCCAACCGAAAAAAATTCATCTACAGCATGGCGCAATGTTCCTGTCAGTTTTCTTAAGAACGATTGTTGTTGATGGTAATGGCTATGGGGATGACCGTTTGTTGTTACCTTCTCTAAAAGCTGATTATTTTTATATTGATAAGACAAAATAACACCAATAAGGAAGGCAACAAGTAAAGCTAACCCACCACGGTAAATCACCATTTCCCAATTATTACCAAATGCAATATAAGTGGAAAATAACACAATCGGATTAATTACAGGCCCAGTTAACATAAAGGCAATTGCTGCATGCAGAGGAACTCCTTTTAATAAAAGCCTGCGGGTTATTGGAACGATTCCGCATTCACATGCAGGAAAAAATACACCGACTGTTGAAGCAAACAGCACAGCAAGGTAACGGTTTTTCGGAATAATTTTTGCAACCATTTCTTCTGTAATAAACATCTGAATTAGACCGGAAATAAATACGCCAATAAGTATAAATGGAATCGCTTCTATTAATATACTGATAAAGATAGAATTAAGCTGTAAAAATGATTGTGAAGTCACATTATGCCTCCAATCCACTTTAAATAAAAAACATACAAAATCATTATAAATAGAAACTTAGCGATTTCGAATCAGTTGGAAATAACTTTCTAAAGAAAGCGAAAGGTGATTGTAGATATAGACTCCTAAAAAGGGGTCTATTAAATCAGTAGAAAAAGCTGCAACATAGCAGCTTATTTCATGTATTTCATAATAAGTATATAATTTTCTTGATACTTGACAGCTGTGGTATTATATTATTGTCGCCAAAAAACAAATGAAGTCAAACTAAATATACTACACTAGATAAGAAACAGGAAGGTGACAAATATGAAACATTTAATGATAAAAGGTCAAACTATTTTCAATAAAAATGCCGGCTTTTTCTTATTGGCTGCCATCCTGTTATGGATAAAAACGTATTTAGTGCAGCAATTTGAGTTTAACTTAGGTATCGATAATTCCATGCAACAATTTTTGCTTTTTATAAACCCGATCGGATCGATCCTTTTCTTTCTCGGATTTGCACTTTTTGCAAAAGGTAAATCACGCTATTATTGGATTGTTGCAATTGATTTTATTTTAACTTTACTATTATATGCGAATGTAGTCTATTATCGTTTTTTCAACGATTTTATTACTCTTCCGACCTTCACTCAGTCTAAAAACTTTGGAGATGTCAGCGGGAATGTTCTTGCATTATTGAAACCATATGATCCATTATTTTTTATTGACATCTTCCTTTTAGTGTTATTAGTGGCTGTTTGGAAGCTGAAACATGTCCAATCTAACGTTTCACGTCGAAAAGTAAGCCTCGTATTTCTTTCGGCGATTGCCATTTCATGTGCAAATGTTGCTCTTGCCGAGATCGACCGTCCTCAATTATTAACTAGGACGTTTGACAGAAATTATATTGTTAAATATTTAGGAATGTACAACTTTACTATTTATGATGCGATCCAAAGCACGAAATCATCCACCCAGAGAGCATTAGCTGACAGTAATGATATTACAGAGGTTGTTAACTATACGAAATCAAATTATGCTGAACCAAACCCGCAATACTTTGGAAAAGCAAAAGGTATGAATGTTATTTATGTCCATTTGGAATCTCTGCAAAATTTTATTATTAATTATAAGTTAAACGGCAAAGAAGTTACTCCATTCTTAAATTCGTTAACAAGGGATGCAAATACGTTATATTTTGACAACTTTTTCCATCAAACAGCGCAAGGAAAAACTGCTGATGCGGAATTTTTATTGGAAAATTCATTGTTCGGTTTATCTCAAGGATCAGCTTTTTCCACAAAAGGTTTAAATACGTATCAGGCAGCTCCTGCGATTTTAGGCCAACATGGTTATACATCCGCGGTATTTCACGGCAACAAAAAATCATTTTGGAACCGCGATGAAATTTATAAATCATTTGGTTATGATAAGTTCTTTGATTCAAGCTATTATAATATGAATCCAGAGGACGTACTTAATTATGGATTAAAGGATAAGCCGTTTTTTGCGGAATCAATGCCATTGTTAAAATCGTTGCCGCAGCCGTTTTATACAAAATTTATTACATTGTCCAACCATTTTCCTTATCCGATTGATGAAGAAGATGCAACGATTGATGGACATACGACCGGAGATAATTCGGTTGACAATTATTTCCGAACAGCCCGTTATTTAGATGAAGCTGTGAAAGAATTCTTTCAATATCTGAAGGAATCGGGATTGTATGACAATTCTGTTATTATTATGTATGGTGACCATTACGGCATTTCAGAAAATCACAATGAAGCAATGGAACAAGTTCTTGGTAAAGAAATGAATGAGTTTGAGAATGCTCAATTACAGCGGGTGCCATTATTTATTCGTGTTCCGAGGATAGAAGGCGGCATTATGCACCAATACGGTGGACAAGTCGACCTGCTCCCAACACTTCTTCATTTGCTTGGGATCGATACAAAAGATTACGTGCAATTTGGAACAGACTTATTATCTGAACAGCATGACCAGCTTGTTCCTTTTCGAAATGGCAATTTCGTGAGCCCGAATGTAAGTGTTGTAAATGGCAATTATTATGATAGAGCCGGAAATCAAATCGAAAAAAATAAGGAGATTGCAAAATTAGAGGAAAAAGCGAAGCTGAAATTAGATCTTTCAGACCGGGTAGTAATTGGAGACTTATTACGGTTCTATACACCTGAAGGCTTTAATCCGGTGGACCGATCTAAATATGATTACAATCATAAAGAAAATATAAATGAAGATGCTGCAGATCAAGCAGATAACTAAGTGAGGCTGACTCGAAAGCAAAGGGTCAGACCCCTCCAATACAATAGACAACCGAAAAAAACATTCTATATATTGCTGTTGTTGGAAGGTGTCAGACCCTTATGAGCCAGCCTCTTTTTAACTGGAATTTTCGAAAAACGAAAGGGTCAGTCTATTAAGATACTACTTCTGATTCTGCTAACGGAATAGACTGAAGCTTCTGTTCTTCGTTATAATTTTTTGTCACTTCAATATATTTTATATGGTGGTCTTCCATTTCGAGAATTTTGAAATCATAAGACTCCAAGCTAATGATGTCTCCTTCTTTGGCTTCATAATTTTCGGTCAGAACCCAGCCGCCGATTGTATCAACATCTTCGTCATCAATCTCAATACCTAACAGATCGTTAACCTCACTGACGAGCACTTTTGAATCAATAATGTAATGACCGTCTTTAATTTTGCGCACCATTGGAACTTCATCCATGTCAAACTCATCCCGAATTTCACCAACAATTTCTTCGAGAATGTCTTCAACCGTTACTAGTCCAGAGGTTCCACCGTATTCATCCATTAAGATTGCCATATGAATACGTTCTTTTTGCATCTTAACGAGCAGGTCGTGAATGGGTATTGTATCAATCACGCGAATTATTGGTCGGATATACGATTCAAGCGTTTTCGTTCCGATTTCTTGCATTTCGATAAGATCCGTCATCAGTTCTTTAATGTTTACAAGCCCGATAATATGGTCTTTATCTCCATCGATAATGGGGTATCGGGTGAATTTTTCTTTTTTGGCAATCTGCAAAAAAGATTCAAGAGTATCATCTTTTGAAAGAGATACAATCTCTGTTCTTGGGACCATGATTTCTTTTGCGATCCGGTTGTCAAATTCAAATATCTTGTTTACATACTTAAACTCTGATTGGTTAATTTCGCCACTCTTATAGCTTTCGGACAAAATAATTCGAAGTTCTTCCTCTGAGTGAACCAGCTCATGCTCGGAAGCAGGCTTTAGTCCGAATATGTTTGTTACAAGACGAGCAGAACCGTTTAATGTCCAAATAAACGGATACAGCAATTTATAAAACCAGATAAGCGGTCTGGCTGCAATTAAACTTACAACTTCTGCCTTTTGAATCGCGAACGTTTTCGGTGCCAACTCACCAACGACAACGTGCAAGAAGGTAATGAAGGCGAATGCTATTCCAAATGATAGTATATGCGATAGGGAACTTGGCAGATTTAATTGATTGAACAACGGGTGCAGGATCGTTTCGATTGTCTGTTCTCCGATCCACCCAAGTCCTAATGAAGTAATGGTAATTCCGAGTTGGCAGGCAGATAAATATTCATCAAGGCTTGAGATTACTTGTTTAACAGCAACAGCGCTTTTGTTGCCTTCTTCAATCAATTGATCGATTCTTGAACTTCGCACTCTTATTATGGCAAACTCCGATGCGACAAAAAATGCCGTCAAAGCAATTAAAATGGCTATTAAAACCAAGTTAAATATGTCCAAATAAATTCCCTTAGCTCGTAAAAAACGAGTAAGGAGTCACCTCCCAATTTTTTAAAAAAAAATTAACTCGTCAGAACCAAAAGCGACTGCATCAAGGCCGAACCTTCTCTGGAAAGTTGATTTGCCAAATCTTCTTTTTGCGGTCCATCAAGTTTTTCAATGAGCGGCAAAATAACAGCCAATTCATTGTGCAGCTGTTTCATTTGGTTGGTTACGTTACTTACATGCTTTTCAACTTCTGACTCCCGAATTTGTTTCGATTTTTTGATTTCAAGTTTTCTTTTAATCTCTTCAAGTGGAAAGTGCATTGTTTTGCACTCTTCAATAAATTTAAGATCATGCAAAGCTTCTTCAGAATAGATCCGATAGTTTGATTTAGAGCGGTCAGCTTTAAGCAGGCCTAGGCTTGTATAATAATCTATTGTTCTTTTTGAAACTCCGGACAAATTTGCTAACTCGCCGATACGATAGACAGCCCCATCATATCACCTCTGATTAGTTAAATTTACAATAATTATAAAATTTTTAAACCGTACAGTCAAACGTTACAGTTGAGTTAAAATGTTGTTATACTATTCTATGACTGGAGACCGCAAATAATAAATTTATTTATAAATTTTCTTATAATCATTATTGTGTGAAAGGGCAGCAAGATTTTGCCGCCGATATTTTTTACCTATTAATTTGTTTTTTACATACTTCTATATATAAAATGTGATGTCCTTCTATTTCTTTAATTTTAAATAAATGATCTTCCCGTTCAAGAACATCTCCTTCTTGCACGTCAAATTTTTGTGTCAGGAACCATCCGCCAATCGTGTCGACTTCCTCTTCTTCCAAAGAAGTGCCAAGGAGATCATTCACCTCCGAAATCAAGAGCTTGGCATCAAGAATATAACCATTTTCGGTTTTACGAATAAGAGGGACCTCGTCTGTGTCAAATTCATCCCTTATCTCTCCTACAATTTCTTCAAGGATATCTTCAACCGTAACTAATCCTGCTGTTCCTCCATATTCATCAAAAAGTATTGCCATATGTGATCTTTCTCGCTGCATTTTGACAAGAAGATCATGGATGGGGATCGTTTCAATAACCCGTATCACAGGTTTTATATAGGGGCGCAAGGGATATTCCCCTTCACATTTCTTTTGTATACAGTCTGTTAGAATTTCTTTTATGTTAATAATCCCTATAATATTATCTTTGTCGCCGTCGGTTGTAACCGGATAGCGGGTAAATTTTTCCTCTTTGACAACCGTTAATATTTCCTCGATGGTTGCATCCTCAGGAAAGCTGATGATTTCCGTCCTTGGCACCATTATTTCTTTTGCAACGCGATTATCGAATTCAAAGATTTTGTTGACATATCTATATTCGGACTGGTTAATTTCACCGCTTTTAAGGCTCTCTGAAAGAATGATGCGAAGTTCTTCTTCAGAAAGGGCAATTTCATGCTCTGAAACTGGTTTCAACCCAAAAAAGCCGGCGACAAATCTTGCTGAATTATTTAATGCCCAAATAAACGGATACATCACTTTATAGAACGAAATCAGGGTTGCAGCCAATGAAAGGGTGATGCTTTCTGCTTTATGGATTGCAATCGTTTTTGGTGCCAATTCTCCGATTACAACATGAAGAAATGTAATCAAAGAAAATGCAATCAAAAATGAAAGGATTTGGTTAATTGATTCTTGAATCCCTAATTTTTCGAAGAACGGGTGTAGAATTCTTTCCACTGTCGGTTCTCCGAGCCACCCGAGACCAAGTGCAGTAATCGTAATACCAAGCTGGCATGCTGATAAATAGCCGTCTACATTTGAAATAACCTTTTTGGCTGCTTCAGCTTTTTTATTTCCCTCCAGAATCAGCTGATCAATTCTGGATGTACGAACTTTTACGATTGCAAATTCCGATGCAACAAAAAAAGCAGTCAATGCGATCAAGAAAGCAACTAATAATAAATTAACTCCTAACATGTACGAGCCTCACAATTTCGCAAGGCGTTCACCCCCCTTTTCGACAATTTTGATATCTGTACTTTTCCCATATTTATCCCGTTCTAATCGTATTTAAGTTTCCAGGCGAAAATGATACAAAAAAAGCTGCCATTTCAGACAGCTTTTCAATATTTTTTCCACTCTCTAGCCAAAAGACCGTAGATGACCAGGTCATGGTAGTGGTCATAGAGAAACTCACCGTCACGGACAATGCCTTCCTGAACAAAGCCAAGCCGTTCCGGGATGGCACGACTTTTAAAATTTCTTTTGCCGCAGCGGATTTCAATTCGGTTTAGCCCGATGTCAAAGAATGCATAGTTAATAAGTGCTTGAACCGCTCTTGTCATAATTCCATGTCCTTCAGCTTCTCTAGCAAGCCAGTAGCCGATGCTCGTTTGTCTGTTATTCCAATCAATATGATGAAATCCGATCGATCCGACTAATTTTCCTTTATAGAGGATGCCTGTGTTAAAGCCATTGTTGTCTGCAAATTGTTTCAGCCATATGGAAATAATCGTAACGTACTGCGAAGATGAATAGATGCCGTCAACCCAAGGAAGCCATTCCCTTAAATGAATGCGATTTGAATCAACGAGGTTGAACAGCTCGTTGGCATGATGGGGCTGAAACAACTGAAGTTCAACTTCTTCATCTGCTTTTAAGGTAAACATTCTTTTTTCCCCTTTTAAATGTGTGTGGTTTCTGCGGAAGGCAAGATTATGGTGAATACTGTTTTCTCTTTATTTGATTCACAAGATAAAGTTCCTTTATGTTTTTCAATAATTTCTTTGCAAACAAAAAGTCCAAGGCCTGTTCCAAGTTTTTTCGTCGTTACAAACGGTTCGAATATCGTTTGCAACAATTCTTTTGGGATCATCGGGCCGTTATTAGCGATTTCGAGTTTGATAAATTCTTTTTTTTCATTTGTAAAATCCCCTTTTATTTCAATTAGCGGGTCACTGCGATATTGGCTGAGGACATCGATGGCATTAAAAACAATGTTAATCAGAACCTGGCGGATTTCATCAGAATACCCATAAAGTTTAATATCATCAACGACCTTAATAATTCTGACTTTACAATCCAAAATACTAGGATATAAAAAAGTAAGCACTTCATCAACTAACGATTTTAAGGAAAAAATATTTTTCTCTTTACCAATCAGTTCTTTTTTTGATAGTAGAAGAAACTGGGAAATACGAAAATTTAATTGTTCTAATTCATTCGAGATAATGTCTAAATAGTTCATTGAAGGATAATCTGCTTTTAATAATTGAATGAAACCTTGGATTGATGTTAACGGGTTGCGGAATTCATGAATAAAGCTTGAAGTCATCTGGCCGAGAAGGGTAAGTCTGTCTTTATGGGTGGAATCGATAAACTTCGATTTCTCTTCGATAATTTTATTTTTTGCTTCTGTGTAGTAAGAAACTGTATAGTAAAGGAATTTATCGAAGCAATAGTTAATGTTATCAATTGACATTTGGAGTTCTGTCCAGTCCATATCCATTTTATACAGATATTTATTAATAATTGATCTTCCTATATTAACATTATATACAAATTCACCAATATTAATATCTGCTTTAACCCTTTCATCTCCGACTACATATGCCAATTTTTTTATATATGTTTCCAGTTCTTCTTCAGATCTTGTAAAGACACTTAATACGATATTAAAAATCGCTTCCCCATTTTGTTTAATGTGGTCCTTAAATGGGTCTTTATCAGATTCCATTATCATTTTTTCCCATTCATCTAACATAACCTTTTTATTACTTTCCAATAAGTCTGCTAATCTCTTTTTTGTAGTGGCTAACATTTTTTCCTCCTGTTCCACTTTATTTTGTGTAAGATTAGTATTCGATAGGAAGCAGCAAATTCCTTTATCATATTTTGCATAATCATGAGGAATAATGGCGAAAAATCGAGATTTACACAAATTTTTAGCAATTAATGGTAATTTTTGAACTGAATAAAAGGGTCAGATCCCTCCAATTACAATATATAGACAAACTCAGAAAAAACAATTCTAAAATTGTCATTTCCGGAGGTATTCAGACCCTTGACCCTTATGAATCAGCCCCTTTAATCTCCATTCAGAAGCGGTTCTATATGGATGGTTGCATTTTCAATCATGTGCATTTGCAAGAGATTTTTTTCAATATTTTCAGTAATGTTATGGCTTTCTACAACATTTAGAGAAGGTTTTACCAGAACCGTAGCTTCTACTAAAACCTGGTTACCATTCATCCGTGCTTTCACTTCTTTAATCGACTCTACTCCCGGTGTTTTACGAATAGTTGCTTCAATCTGTTCGAGCAATTCCTGGTTAAATCCATCTGTTAATGAGTAGGATGCATCAGAGAAAATCTCCGCTGCTGTTTTGCAAATAAGAACCCCGACAGCAAGAGCAGTTAAAACATCAAGAAGGGCAATTCCAAATTTTGTTCCAGCTATTCCTATAAATGCCCCGAGGCTGACTAATGCATCAGAACGGTTATCATAAGCAACTGCTTTGATAGAGGAACTGTTGATTTTTTCTCCAAGCTTTAAGTTGTATCGATAAACGACATACATGGCCAAGGCACTGCCTAAGGCAGTCCATGCGGTCAGCCAATCCGGGGTTTCAAGATCATCTGTGAAAAAATTTTGAATTCCCCTAATGAGAACTTGAATTCCAACAGAGATCATAATAAAAGCAGCCACTAAAGACGCGACTGATTCCGCCCGTGAATGCCCGTATAAATGATTATGATCAGCAGGTTTTCTTGAAATTTTTAGTCCTATTAATACAGCTGCAGAAGCGATTACATCAGTAAAATTGTTTAAGCCGTCAGCCCAAAGCCCTTCGGAGTGGCCGAATTTTGCAATCAACAATTTGATGGACGCGAGAATGATATATGCAATAATGCTTAACCAGGCGCCTTTTTCACCTAAACTTAATTGGTCGTTCCGTTCCATGACAATCCTCCAATGAATCATTTGAGCAATTTAAACCATATCAAAAGACAGGCATGTGGGTCTATAGAAACAATGTCGGATAAAAGCAGTTCTATTGTACTTGTTTAAATAATTTTCTTAAGGTAAAAAAATATTTATTTGATTAATTTGTTCCTTTTAAGTAAATTTTGGCATAAATACCAATTATTGAGGGTAAAAGTTACTATCTTAATCTATTAAATTAATAGAGATGAATATTTTAAAGGTTGTGGTATTACATGAACAAACTTCACTCTGTCTTGACTTCTTTTTCAAAATTATGGAAACAAAAACATATGACTCAAATTGTTGTTTTAAGTCTGTTAATATTGTTTCTTGGTGTTTTAAGCTTTTTTTATTATTTTTCAAAAAATGCAGATATTCGTTCTTTGAAAGCTGGTTTGGCACAATCAACAATAATTTACGATCAGAGCGGTAAGGTTGCCAGTAAAATTTCGGCAAACAAAAATGAGGCAGTTCCAATTGAACTGGTGCCGGACCATATGAAAAACGCTGTTGTAGCAATCGAAGACCACCGTTTTTATGAACATAACGGGATTGATCTAGTAGGTATAGTCCGGGCTTTTTTTCGGAATTTTAAAGCCGGGGAAGTAGTTGAAGGGGGCAGTACAATTACTCAGCAGCTTACGAAAAATGCATTGCTTTCACCGGAAAAGACGTATAAGCGGAAGATAGAGGAGCTTTTTCTTGCGCGAGAAATTGAAAAAGAATATACAAAAAAGGAAATTCTTGAAATTTATTTAAACGAAATCTATTTCGGTGAAGGTGCTTGGGGCATTAAACGCGCTGCACTTAAATATTTCGGCAAGGAAGTAAAAGATTTAACACTTAGTGAATCCGCCATGCTTGCCGGTCTTATCAAAGCTCCTTCTGCAATAAATCCGTATGCAGACTATGAAAAAGCGATTGAACGCCGAAATATTGTTCTTGAGCAAATGAGAAAGTATGAATTTATTTCTGATGCGGAATATGACAAAGCAGTAAATGAAAAACTTGTTCTCGATGACAAAGGTGGAGACCCGTTTCGCGGCAAGTATCCTTACTATGTGGATCATGTTATTGAAGAAGCCATTCAGGAATATGGTCTGACTCAGGATGAATTGTTGACCGGTGGATATCATATATACACAGAGCTTGATCCTGATATGCAATCAGCAATAGAAGCCGTCTATGAAAACGATGAGCTTTTTCCGGAAGGAACTGCGGATCAGATTGTGCAAAGCGGTGCTGTATTATTGGATCCACAAACAGATGCGGTTCGTGCACTTGTCGGGGGAAGAGGAGAACATGTTTTCCGAGGCTATAACCGGGCAACCCAGCTGAGGGCACAGCCGGGATCAACTATGAAGCCGCTTGCGGTTTACACACCTGCCCTCGAAGAAGGATGGAAGCCTGAAGATGAATTGAAGGATGAAAAAATGTCATTCGGAGATTATGAACCTTCTAATTACAATCATCAATATAAGGGAATGGTCCCTATGTATGATGCTGTGAAAGACTCCTTAAACGTTCCGGCAGTATGGCTGTTAAATGAGATCGGAATCGAGAAAGGTATAAATGCAGTTGAGCGGTTCGGCATTCCTCTTGACAACGGTGACCGTAATCTCGGCCTTGCACTAGGCGGATTGGAAAAAGGGGTTTCGCCATTAATGATGGCGGAAGCATTTTCTGTTTTTCCAAACGAAGGAGAACGGATTGAAGCCCATGCCATTACAAAGATTGTTGATGCTGATGGTATTACGGTAGCTAAATGGAAGAAAAAAAAGACGAAAGTCACAACAAAATCAGTTGCTGATATGATGACAACAATGCTTCTTGGAGTTGTGGAACATGGAACAGGAAAGGGAGCGCAAATTCCGGGAAGGGAAGTGGCCGGAAAGACAGGTTCAACCCAAGTTCCAATTAACGGGATTAACGGGGTAAAGGATCAATGGTTTGTCGGCTACACTCCTGAACTGGTTGGTGCTGTTTGGGTAGGGTATGATAAAACAGATAAAAACCATTATTTAACAACGACGAGCAGTGAAGGAGCAGCTCTTGTCTTCAAGGAAATAATGGAAGATGCACTGAAGGATAAAGAAACGTCTTCTTTTCATGTTCCTCACATTTCTTCTTATATGGAAAAAAGAAAACAGGAAGAGTGGAAATGGAAAGCTCATGAACTCGAAGAATCAATAAAAAAAGAAACAAAAAAATGGAATGAAAAAGTTGAGAAAGAGAAAGAAAAGTGGGAGAAAAAGTGGAAAAGAAAAGGGAAAAATGATGATTAGTTTTGGAAACCAATGACAAACATCGATTATTTGTTTGAAAAATTGCAACTGAAACTTGCATTATGTAAGAATATAAACGAAGAAAAGTTCGACTTCTTCCTAATATTTTTCACACGGAAGGGGATAAAGCATTAGTGTTGACTTTAATCCAAAATGGGGAGATTTATGCTCCCCAATATTTAGGAAAAAAAGACATTTTACTGATAGGCAGCAAAATTGGCTTTATCAAGGACAAAATTAAGAAACCTGCAGGCTTTGTAGATATAAACATTATCAATGCAAAAGGAAAAATTGTTGTCCCGGGATTTATTGATTCTCATGTCCATATTATCGGAGGAGGTGGCGAAGGAAGCTACAAAAACCGTACTCCGGAACTGATGTTGACGGATGCAACACTGGCTGGAATTACAACGTTAATCGGGGTAATCGGAACAGATGGAACGACACGGACAATGGCCAGTTTGATCGCCAAAGCCCGCGGATTAGAGGAAGAAGGTATTAGCTGTTTTGTCCATACCGGTTCATACCAAGTGCCAGTTAAGACGCTGACCGGAAAAATTGAAGATGACATTATTCTGATTGACCGTGTTATCGGGGCCGGAGAAATTGCTATCGCAGATCACCGTTCTTCACAGCCGACAGTGGAAGAAATGGCGAAGATTGCTTCGGCAGCGAGAATAGGCGGGCTTCTTTCAGGGAAAGCGGGGATCGTCAATGTCCATGTTGGAGAAAGCTATGATCATCTGAAGCTTCTTGAAGAAGTGGTTGAAAGAACAGAAATCCCGATTCGCCAATTTTATCCTACTCATATTAACCGGAATCATCATTTGTTCGAAGCGGGAATTGCATATGCAAAAAAAGGGGGGTATGTGGATTTAACGACAAGCTCTTTTCTAAATTTTTTAGACGAAGGGGAGATAAAATGCAGCAGAGGATTAAAACGAATGCTTGAAGCGGGAGTGGATATTTCGCAAATCACATTTACTTCTGACGGACAGGCAAGTTTGCCGGAATTTAATGAGCATGGTGAAATGACCGGACTGAGAATTGGAAAAGTATCGACTTTGTTTAAAGAAGTTCGTGATGCGATTCTTGAAGAAGGGATTCCGGTTGAAATTGCCATTCAGGTTATTACAAGCAGTCCAGCCAACATTTTAAAGCTCAAGCAAAAGGGCTATATCGAGGAAGGCAAAGATGCGGACTTGGTTTTGTTAACAAAGAAAGATTATCGAATTGATACAGTTATTGCGTTGGGTAAAGTGATGGTTGAACATGAAGAAGCAATCGTAAAAGGAACGTTTGAATAAACTGAATGTCTAAAAATAAATTCGAGGAAGCCATGGCCATATTGGAGCCGGTAAGTATTCGGCCATTCAGAAAAAGGAATCCGCATGAAATAATTTGTTCATTAAATGTTCATATTCTTGCCATAATATTGTGAGATTTCTCACACTTACTCATCCTCCTTACGTGATATTCTTGCATAGAAACCATATCAGGAGGTTATCGACAATGGAAGAGTTTTCAATTACACTTGCTATAGCCAGCATTATGGTGCTCGGTTATTATATCGGTTATTCGATTATTAAAGTTTCTTAATCCGCCCGGTGAAAATGCCTGGCGGTTTTTTATTGGATAAATTTGATGAAAGCTGGCAAAATAGGGGAAAGAATATAAAAAATATGCGAGGCAGGTAGACATGGAGGATTATCGAATTGAAAAAGATACTTTAGGTGAAGTAAAGGTGCCGGCTGATAAGTATTGGGGAGCCCAAACTCAAAGGAGCAAAGAAAACTTTAAAATTGGTACAGAAAAAATGCCGATTGAAGTCATTTATGCGCTTGTTCACATAAAAAAAGCAGCTGCAATCGTTAATTACAAACTGGGAAAGCTTTCAGAAGAGAAAAAGAATGCGATTACAAAAGCATGTTCAGAAATTCTTTCCGGTTCCTTTGACAACCATTTTCCGTTGGTTGTCTGGCAAACAGGTAGCGGAACCCAAACAAATATGAATGTGAATGAAGTCGTGGCTAGAAGAGCGACGGAATTAATGGATAAACGAGATGCCGGAGAAAAAATACATCCTAATGATGATGTAAATATGTCACAAAGCTCAAATGATACATTTCCGACTGCCATGCATATTGCTGCATACATTGCTATAACAGAAAAGCTGCTCCCGTCACTAAAAGAACTGATAAAAACGTTCAAATTAAAAGAAACAGCTTTTAAAGATGTGATAAAAATTGGCAGAACGCATCTCCAGGATGCAACTCCGTTAACATTGGGACAGGAAATTAGCGGTTGGCGAGCCATGCTGGAAAAAGATGAGAAGATGATTACTGAGTCTTCAGAATATTTGCGGGACTTAGCGATTGGCGGAACGGCGGTTGGTACCGGTATTAATGCCGACCCTTCATTTGGTGATGAAGTGGCACGGGAAATTTCAATCGCGACCGGATATCAATTTAGATCAGCGGAAAACAAATTCCAGGCACTAACAAGCCATGATGAAATTGTCCATGTTCATGGCACCTTAAAGGCTCTTGCAGCTGATTTAATGAAAATCGCCAATGATGTGCGCTGGCTTGCGAGTGGTCCGAGAAGCGGAATAGGGGAAATAACGATTCCGGCAAATGAACCGGGAAGCTCCATTATGCCGGGTAAAGTAAATCCGACACAAAGTGAAGCTCTAACAATGATCTCGTGTCAAGTTTTTGGAAATGATGCTTCGATTGGCTTCGCGGCAAGCCAGGGGAATTTTGAATTGAATGTATTCAAGCCAATAATTATTTATAATTTACTCCAAAGCATACGGCTGCTTTCCGAAGGAATGCAATCTTTTAATGAAAAATGTGCGGTCGGAATTGAAGCTAATAAAGAAGTAATCGAGGCTCATTTAGAAAGATCGCTTATGCTCGTCACAGCTCTTAACCCTTATATCGGGTACGAAAAAGCTGCTGAAATCGCCAAATTAGCTTTTAAAGAGAATATCACGCTTAAAGAGGCGTCCTTGAAAACAGGATATATAACGGAAGAACAGTACGATCAATGGGTTAGGCCGGAAAAGATGATCTAAGTAAAATGCCCCCTTCACGAATGGAAGGGGGCAATGCCATTTTTATTTAATTTAATAATTATATTAGATTAAAATTGTCTTCCGCTAAGTTGTTGTTGAGCCATTTGTACAAGGCGTTTTGTAATTTCTCCTCCGACAGAACCGTTAGCACGTGAAGTCGTTTCTGCTCCGAGGTTTACGCCGAATTCTGTTGCAATTTCATATTTCATTTGTTCTAATGCTTGTTCTACACCAGGAACTAACAATTGATTAGAGTTATTATTTGCAGCCATAAAAATTCCTCCTTCTGTAATTCATTGTTGTTTTTTTGGTTGGGTTAGCCGGATTTGCACCGGCAAACAGTATGACTGTTACCTTTGCTTGGTTTAACCCAGCGGTGTAATTAATCTTTATTGCTTTGTTTATATTTTATTTTGTTTGATTCTTGAAAGTTTATTCAGCAAAACGATCTGGTAACTTATTCCTTTTAGTTTACGACTACATATATGGTTTGAATAAACATAAACTAGCATTAGATAAAATGGTTAGAAAGGGTTTGGGGTAATGGCGATTTGTCCATTATGCAACGGATTTAAAATACTTCATTTAGCTTGTCCGAAATGTAACTGTGAACTTGAGGAAGACGGCAGGATTATGGACTATTATGATGATTATAGCCCGTATATGATGATTGATCATTTGAAATTGGAAGACGGGTATCCAAAGACATATTCTAATCATGAATGCCCGCATTTATTCTATTGTCCGAAATGCGGATTTGAAGACGTGAAACTGATAAAAGAACAAGGGGCTGACTTAAAGCCTAAGGGTCAGACCCCATAACACAATATATAGGACATAATGTTGGATAAATGTGCTATATATTGATAAATGCACATGGGGTCAGACCCTTATGGGAAAGCCTCTTGTAAAGGAATGAATTATTACTCAAGTACTCATTCTTCGTTTTTTGGACGGATTCGCAATTCAGTTTCAGCGTCAAAGAAATGGGCTTTATTCATATCAAACGCAAGTTCCAATTTATCTCCAGGATTGATATCTGTCCGGGAATCAATACGTGCAACAAATTCCTGTGACTCTATGTTTGAATAAATCATTGTTTCTGCACCTGTCAATTCTGACACTTCAATATGAACAACAATTTTTGATCCTTGTGAAGCATCAATAAATACCGGCTCATCATGAATGTCTTCAGGCCGGATCCCTAAGATAATATTTTTGCCGACATAACCTTGGTCGCGAAGAACTTTCATCTTTCCCTCAGGAACAACGATGGAAGTATTGCCAATGACAAATTTGCCATCTTCAAGTTTTCCGTTAAAGAAGTTCATGGCAGGCGAGCCTATAAAGCCGCCGACAAATACATTCTCCGGTTTTTCATAAACATCTTTAGGCGCACCAACCTGCTGAATGACACCGTCTTTCATGACAACAAGGCGCGTAGCCATTGTCATGGCTTCTGTTTGATCGTGTGTTACATAGATTGTTGTTGTTTGTAAACGCTGGTGCAATTTGGCAATCTCTGCTCGCATTTGGACGCGAAGTTTTGCGTCAAGGTTTGAAAGAGGCTCGTCCATTAAAAAGACTTTTGCATCACGGACAATCGCACGTCCGAGTGCAACTCGCTGGCGCTGTCCGCCTGATAATGCTTTTGGTTTGCGATCCAGATATTGTTCCAAACCAAGAATCTTTGCAGCTTCTCTAACACGGCGATCAATTTCGTCTTTTGAAAATTTGCGGAGTTTTAAGCCGAATGCCATGTTATCATATACGCTCATGTGCGGATAAAGCGCATAGTTTTGGAACACCATCGCGATATCCCGGTCTTTTGGGGGGACATCGTTAACACGCTTTCCATCAATATATAATTCACCTTTTGTAATTTCTTCAAGACCGGCAATCATTCGGAGTGTAGTTGATTTGCCGCATCCGGATGGCCCCACAAAAAAAATAAATTCTTTATCTTTAATATGCAGGTTGAAATCTTGGACAGCCGTGACTTTATTATCATATATTTTGTAAATGTGTTCTAACCTTAATTCTGCCATATCATTTCCTCCTCTAAAGAAACGAAAGCGCTTTATTTATAGTTTAAAGAAAAGAGGGCTTTTTTGGTATTGTCACCTTGCACAAACTCGTTCAGCATTTATTAGGCAATGTGCAAACGCTCTGTTCCAAAAAATTGGTTCTTTTAGAAAATCCGTGAGTTGCTTTATGTCTTTTCCCATTAAACGCAGACCCCATATCATTTAGATGAAACGCCGATTTTTTTTCATTATAACAGTCGTGGTTTCTCTAGTATAAAAAAGAAGCACCAAATCCCTTTCAGGATAATGTACTTCTTTTCTAAGGAAAAGGGGCGGAGCTACGCTAACAAAGATAAAAATGCCAACTTAGCTTTAGCAAGATACTTGTTTAGCTTTGTAAATATTTAGAGCTTTGCTCGCTCACACCGCCTTATTATGTTGGTTCTGTTTTATAATGAAAGCTATTTCCATGATAGGGTTGGGAGTTTGAAACTAATGTACGTTTTTGGTTCTTATTTTGTTTCATGTGGCGGGTTTTCTTGATAGAGATCTCTTGCTTCTTCAATATTTGGGGTAGTTTTAAGCATATGGACCTGGCCACCTGCCATGCCTTCATTGATCATGCGGTCAATATCCAAATAAACAGAGCCCCGGCCTTCGTTCGAAATATCTTCTATAACTTTGTGTCCGTGTTTTTTCATTTTGTCCTCCAGCCATCGTTTTCTTTATTATTTGAGGGGGCATGATGTCTTATGCATAAAATTAGCGGAGAGCTTTTCGATTAATGAAACCCTGTAATCTTAAAGAAGAGACTGCACAAATTTTCGACGCGTTTCGATTCAATTTCTTCCTCGTCAAATTTCATTGGTTTTGAATTGATTTCGTAAACATAGTATTGGCCTGTTGTTGAAATTCCCGCGTCAATCGAAAATTCCCCGAAAAAGCCAAAATTTTTTGATAAAAGATTTCCGCTAAGATTGACAATGTTATTAATAAATTGATCGTGGTCGGAATTTCTAACCTTTTCAAATGGAATCAGCTCTCCGCCATTAAGAAGATGCGTAGTTAATTGATCGCGGTCCGCTTGCCGAACACCGACGCCTGTTACTAGATAATGTTTAATGTCGCTATGAGAAAGAATTCGAAAATCAAATCGTTTGCCATGTTTTGAAAAGGGGATAATTTCTTTTTGAGCTAAATATTTTTTTTCCTAAAAAGCGGGCTCCAGTCATACCAGAAGCTTTCGAAGTTGGAATAAACAGTTTTCTTGTCTTTTTTTTCGAATAGAATTTTTCTTTTTCCTGTTTTTTTTAGGCGAAAAATACCGCTTCCCTTCGAGGACAAACAAGGTTTAAGGTAAAGGTTATTATGTTTCTCAAGAAATGTGCGGAGCGACATATGATCAATGAGAATTGTTTCGGGAAAATAGACGGAAATTTCAGGATCGGTTAACGCCGCACTGTATAGATCATATTTATCGATAAAGCCTGGATTGAAAAAGGGAACCTTATTTTCCTTTAGTTTTTTAAATGCTTTTATTGTTGTCAATGAATTTTCAGATTTGCGGAAAGGAATCCGGTTATATACAAGATGAGGAAGCGGGAAAGATGCCCGAATCCATTTTTGTTTGGAAGGTACATATAAATAGCCATCTGCACCATGATCTTTTAGCGTCTCGGAAGTAAAAATAAAAGACAGGCCCCCTTTTTGAATGATTTTTGTTTGAATGGAAGCGAATAGGGGGCCGTTTCCTGCTAAACTGCCGTCATTTCTTTCGGTTGCCATAATGCCGATTAACGGGCCGGCATTATGGGCCTTTCGTTTTAAATTGAAAGAGAAACATGATGGTTCATTTACGTTTTCTGAAAAGGGAACATGCATCTCATTTTTTCCGAATGTAACTGCGGCGTTTTTATAAGTATGAAACCATTTTTTATTTCCAGTGTGATAATAGAGCATCATTTAAATATTTCCTCAGGGTTTTTTATTGCTTTTTCCGTAAGAAAAACAGCAAATGCCAATGAACAAGTACGGGTCAGCAGGTCAAATTTTTTTAATTGCGGATGTTTAAAAATAGATCTGCCCGGCTTGGAATTTGCTTCAAACAACCATACATCGCCATTTCTGTCAATTCCCATATCAAACCCGATCTCACCGATGATACCTTCCATCATATTTTCCAGCGCTTGACTCAAAGCAAGAGCGGCATTCGTTAATTTATGAATGTAAACTTCTTTTTCTTCTTTGTCAGTAAAAATTTCTTCGAGAGTCTTAATGGTGCCGCCATTATTGATATGAGTAGTTGCACTGCCCGATCCAGCTACTTTGGCGGCAACGGCACTAACTCTCCAGGCGCCGTGTTCATCTTTATTCGTGTGAACACGAAAATCGACCTGCCGTTTATCTTTTCTAATCAGATGAATCCCTTGCTGTATAAGCAAGTTTCCAAGTTTTCGGCTAGTAAACACACGGCGGACAAGCCCTTCAAGGCTTCCTGATTTTATTAATTTATTTTCGCCCAAGCTATTTCGGAAGCGGCAATAATAGCTGCCATCTTTTTTATCATAAAGTATTTGGTGAATCCCTATCCCGAGGCTGCCGTTTTTCGGTTTTACATAAAGATGCCCGTATTTTGCAAGCATTGATTCCATTAAAGAAAAGGAGATGAAAGGGTGCGTTTCAGGGAGATAGCGGCTGACGGTATCATCCTGCTCAAGCCGTTCGTATACATCCAGTTTATTGAAGAATCCTGGATTGTACCATGGAATTAAATAATCGTTTTGCATGCGTTCTTTTATCTTTCTTAGTTCTGAAAGTTTTTCCGTCTTGCGATTCGGCAGCCTGTCATAAACAACATTCGGAAAGGGAACCTCGATCATTTCCCACCCTTTTTGTTGATAGAAATAGCCTTTGATAACACTCTGATCCCAGTCAATATGCTGTTCACCAAAGACAAACGCCAGTGCGCCAACCTTATTTTGAACTGAAAGGAGCTTTGCAAAGAAGAGTGTCCTCTCTCCGATCGGCCTTATAAGAAAAGGTGAAAACCCGGCTGTAAAAATTCCGACAAGCGGTCCAATAAATAAAGTATCATTATCAATGAAAACATGGAGAGGTACCGCTAAATCCGGAAATTTTAATTCTGTTTGAATATCCTTGCTGATATAAATCTTATTTTTGTTATCTGGATGAGGAATGAATTGTGCATTCGCTGTTTTATTTCCAAAGGCGATTGTTTGTATTTCAGACGAAACGTACAGATCGTTTGGATAAAAGACAGTTTTTGTACAATCATCGATAATTTCAATGGGATAACGTTTTCTCATTGTATCGTTTCCTCTCTTTCAGTTTTGATTGGCTGATGAAAGATGCATAGCAAAGGGGTGCTTCAAACAATTGTTCTGAAATTTCCGGTCTGGTTGCTAATATCACTTTTCTGCCAGGTTTTGAATTGATATCTAAAATCCAAATTGCCCCGTTTTTATCAATTCCAATGTCTATTCCTAATTCAAATAAAGGCAAAAATGCTTCTTCAAGAATTGCGGGAATATTCGCTAAAATATCATCCAATTCTTGTTGAATGTATTCCCGCAAAGCAAATGGAAGGGAATCGATCCAGTTCATAAAATTTGAAACAATACCACCCGCGCTTAAATTCGAAATAATTCCGCCTTTTTTTCCGATACGAATTCCTCTTCCTCTTTCAAGCCAATTTCCAAGTTCATTTTTTTGCAGCAGCACCCTTATGTCAAAAGGACAGCCGTCGTGATTTGTTAACTCAAGATAAGGCTGAATAATGTATTTTTTTTCTTAATTAATTCAGTCATCCATTTTAATGCCGTTTCTTTACTTGAAATAGTGCGAACGATCTGCTGTCTCTGTTTTTCTGTTTTAACAAGCATGTGATTGCCGGTTTTTTCAAGATAAAATATTCCGCTGCCTTGAGAGCCGTTAACAGGCTTGATTAAAATTTTTTTGCGTTTCCTTAATTCGTTGAGGATATCTGCCGGAGAAGATACCGGTTTGGAGTGGGGCAAGTAGGCTGATATATTAGAATGTTTGAGGACTTCGTATAATTCTAGTTTATTAGGTAGACCGTATCCGAGAAATTGGATATCATCTCTGTCTTTCAGCCATGATACGATCGGCATACATTGTTTTGAATGGTTATCATCGCCATAAAAACAGCGGTCATAGATAATTGAAGGCACCGGAAACTCAAGAGTGGTCCAACATTCATTTTCGGAATTATATATTTCCCCTGTTACAAGCATGGTTGACGGGTTAATATCAGTTGGCACAAAATGGCAGCAACTAATTCCATATTGTACCGCGCGTCTGGCTATTTCGGTAAAATAGCCTTTTTCACTCGTCAAGTGTAAGGTCATAAAACCGAGGTGCATTATGATTTCTCCTCCTTTATCTGTAAGTATTTAAAAGCAAGTGCTGTGCTGTAAGCTACAATGGCTTTTGCGGAAGGCCGGATTTTCTTACCAGGTTCTTCAAATTTCTTAGAAGGCTTTGAATTTACCTCGATAATCCAGATATGACCTGACGGATCTACTCCCATATCAATTCCCAGCTCTCCGGTTGCCCCGTCGGACTGCTGTTCGATAATCGCTGCACACTCAACAGCAATCTCTTTCATTAATGCAAATATTTGTAAAGCAACTGCACGATCAAAGCAATTAGCCAGAGCTTTTAATGGTTTTATCATTTCACCGCCCCTGGCAATATTCGAAACAAATTGTTGCAGAGCAGAAATTCTTGCTACAGAAGAAGTAACTATCCATGATTCTTGTTTGTTTTTATGGCATAAAATCCGGAAATCAAGTTTCCTTCCATCATACGTAATCAACGGGATTTCTTGCTGAATTAAATAAAGGCGCCTCTTTGTCTGTTTTTCAAGGATTTTAAATAAATGTGTCAATGAAGGAAGACTTGTTGAATTCTCACTTGTTTCCGCAGATGTTCTAAGACAGAATTCATTATTGTATTTGCTTAGTCGAATTATATTCCGCCCCTGGCTGCCATGGACTGGCTTAAGAAAAACCGAATGATGCTCTTCAAGCATTTCTTCTAAATTTTCTCTTGAATAAAGAGACGTTTGGGGCAGATATGGATGCATATGTTCTTCCAATAACAACATACTATGAACCTCCCATTTTGAGAGAAACCGGTAATTAAAAAAGGAAATATTTTGTTCCTGAACATACCGGTACAATTGTTGAAATAATTCTCCATATTCCAGTCTTCGCGAATGGATCCGATTATAAATGACATCCGGAAGCGGAAGGATTCTTTTCGTCCAGCAATCATCTTCATAGCAATATCCTGTTATACTTTCCTTGCTGAAGTCTCTTAAAGTAAAAACATAAAACAATCCGCCGATTTCAGAAAGTCCATGGTGAATTTCTTCACAAAATGCGTGAACGGAACGGAAATCGGGATAACCGTCATCGTTTTCGCTTATCTCTGTAAGCAAGGCGATGACCGGCCCGAGTATAATGGTAAAATTTTTCGGACTATAATGAATGCAAAAAGTACCTTTAGGAAGCATAATTTTTTTCATCAAACCTTCAGGAAGAAAAAGTTCATTTGGAGGGCAATCCGATTCGATGGCTTTTACGTTTACAGATTTTCTTCCAAAACAAAGATTTAGAAAAGTTTTGTTTTTTATGCCTAATTTTTGCAGGAGCTTTTTGTTTGCATAGATAAAATCATCTTCATTTTGAATCGTTGTCGAAGGCTTTACCGTAATCGAATAAATGGTAAAAGTCATAACAGTTCCTCATTTGCTAGTCATTGGTGATTAAAAAAATTTTGGATGGGCAAAAGCTGATATACCATCGTATGACATGAATAGGCGGATTGTGCTTTTACACTTTCATGAACAGTTTTTCTTAGGCGAACGTCCTCGCAATTTCTTTCATAGTTTGTTATAGTGTAGTGAAGTTGTTAAAGAATAGGAGTGGATAAAATGGCAGTTAATTTATATGATTCTGCATATGCAATGGAGAATGCGATTCGCCGGAGCGAAGAATATGTCCTTTTAAGAAAGTTTTATAAAGAAGTGAATGAAGATGAATCTGCAAGGAGAATGTTCGAAAATTTTCGGAATATTCAATTGCAATTGCAGGAAAAGCAAATGATGGCTCAGGAAATCACCCAAGAAGAAATTGAACATGTTCAAAAAGCAGCTGCACTTGTTCAACAACATGATAAAATCTCAAAATTAATCGAAGCCGAGCAGCGGATGAGCATGATCATCACTCAATTAAATGAAATTATCATGAAACCTCTTGAAGAGTTATACGGAAATCCGAGCAATTATTAATGAATGGGGTCTGACTTTCAGCCCCTTCCTTTTGTTTTTCCTAATCCCTTCCGCTTCCTATATGTGCATGTTCTATTCCCCTTTCGTATTACATAAATTTGATACAGGGACGTTTACATCAATGAGTTAGGGGGGCGCATGAAGGGATGATTTACCGGCTTTTAGCTTTAAACATTGACGGTACGCTTCTTCAATCGAACGGAAAACTTCATAAATCTGCGAAAGAAGCGGTCCAATACGTACAGCAAAAAGGAATTTACGTGACGCTCGTTACTTCCCGAAGTTTTCCTTCAGCCAAAAAAGTGGCAAAAGCACTGAAGATAAAATCATTGCTAGTAACACACAGCGGTTCGTATATTTCCGGATTAACGGACAAACCGGTTTATGTAAAAAGAATTCCCGAAGATATCACATATGAGATTGTCCGTTTTCTTGAAGGGTTCCCATGTCAGATTAGGCTTGTTCATGAGAGTTTTTCTCTGGCAAATAAAGCAAAACTGAATCATAACATGCTGGCAAAAACGGTATTTACATCGGGAGATCCTGTTTTTTATTCACAGCAATTTGTAGAATCCTTAAGTGATACGTTAATAGAACAAAAGGTATCACCTCCTAAAATGGAAGTGCATTTTGAAAATGAAAACGATTTGAAGGATGCATTGGCGGCATTAAGTCAAACATTTACGGAAGTTGAACCGCTCAGGGTAAATTCTTCACGTATAGATATTGTGCCTGCAGGTGCTTCAAAGCTCAACGGCTTAATCTATTTAGGAGAGCATTTGGGAATTGCCAGAAAGGAAATGGTTGTTATCGGCGATGGAATGGATGATTTGGAAATGATTAAGGCTGCAGGTCTTGGCGTTGCAATGTGGAATGCTCCCGCTGTAGTAAAAAAAGCAGCGGATTGGGTAACGCGGAGCAACAATGAGCACGGTGTTGCCTATATGGTTAAGGAACATTTCAGAAAACAGCATCCAATTGAGTTCTTGCGGAAAATGAATATTATAAAAAAATAAGCTATGATGAGGCTGTCTCAAAGCCTAAGGGTCAGACCCTTATGAGACAGCCTCATTTTATATAGAATGGATGCCCTGTGCTTATTTGCAAAAGTATGCTTTTCCTAAGGTGGAATGTTTTCAGCTGTATTGACCTTGGTTATCCCTTTCAGTACACTAAAGGAAGCTTGTTTAGAAAGGTGATTGCATTGCAAATTTATATAAAAGGATTAAATGATGATCGGGTTCTTCGGCCGCTGCAATTAATTGCCAACTTGTTTTTTGAAGAAACCGAAATATTTATGAATGAAATTGACGAATGGGATATTAAAATACAGTTCGAAATGGCGACAGCAGAAAGCGTCAAAGTCCGAGCTGTCCTGTTAGATCGGGAAGGTCATGAACATTCTGCTGCATTTGAAAAAGAGCTTTCGGAAAATCTCAATGAAAAAGACCGTTTTAAACAAATTAAGAATGCCGTTTCCCATGTTTTCTTAACAGTGCTTCAAGAAAAAACGGGCATTATCCAAAAATGGGGAATTCTTACAGGGGTAAGGCCGACAAAACTGCTGCACCGGAAAGTTCAAGAAGGGGTGCAAAAAGACATTGCCCACAAGCAATTAAGAGAGGACTTTTTGATTTCGGAAGAAAAGATTGCTTTAATGCAGCAAATTGTTGAACGTCAGCTTGCGGTTGTACCGGATTTATACGAGTTGAAAAATGAGGTCAGTATTTATATTGGAATTCCTTTTTGCCCCACAAAATGTGCATATTGTACATTCCCTGCCTATGCCATTAACGGTAGACAAGGTTCGGTAAACTCTTTTCTCGGCGGACTTCATTATGAAATGAGGAAAATTGGCGAATGGCTGAAGGAAAATGGAATTCGAATCACAACAGTTTACTATGGCGGTGGAACACCGACTAGCATTACTGCTGAAGAAATGGATTTGCTCTATGAAGAAATGTACGCGTCTTTTCCTGATGTGGAAAATATCCGCGAAATTACTGTTGAGGCAGGCAGGCCTGATACCATTACACCTGAAAAGCTGGACGTATTTAAAAAATGGAATATTGACCGGATCAGTATTAATCCGCAATCATACATCCTGGAAACATTAAAGGCGATCGGCCGCCACCATACAGTTGAAGAAACATTAGAAAAATATCATCTGGCAAGATCAATGGGCATGAACAATATTAATATGGATTTAATCATCGGTTTGCCCGGTGAAGGAGTGAAAGAATTCGGCTACACATTAAATGAGACAGAGAAGCTGATGCCAGAATCTCTAACCGTTCATACACTCTCTTTCAAGCGTGCTTCCGAAATGACGAAGAATAAAGAAAAATACAAAGTTGCTGACCGGACCGAAGTTGAAAGAATGATGAACATGGCTGAACAATGGACAAAGAATCATGGTTATGTTCCATACTATTTATACCGGCAAAAAAATATTCTCGGCAACCTTGAAAATGTAGGCTATGCGCTTCCGGGCCGGGAAAGCATCTACAATATTATGATTATGGAAGAGCAGCAAACGATTATCGGCCTCGGCTGCGGGGCATCAAGCAAATTTATTCATCCTGTTACCGGACAAATCACCCATTTTGCAAATCCGAAGGATCCTAAATCTTATAATGAAAGCTATGAAAAATATACGGAAGAAAAGCTCATGATATTAGCAGAGTTATTTCTGCATGAAGGTAGGACCGTCTCATAAGGGTCTGACACCCTCCGAAAAAGTCAATATATAGGATGGCTTTATTAGTGTTTTTCTATATATTGTATTGGAGGGGTCTGACCCTTTTTTGTGCAGTGTGATCAAGTAACAAAAGGGCATTTGCAAAATTTTCAATAAAATCTTAGCACTATTTTAAAATAAGTTTATAACCTTTATAATATGAATGAAAGATTTAAGGAGGGGATTTTTGTTGTCTATTGACTCAGAAGCAAATTCAGTTCTTGTTCATATAGATGGACGAGTGGCAACATTGGAACTGAACAGACCGGAATCACTGAACGCTCTGAATTGTGAAATGATTAAAGAATTAGCTGCAAAACTGAAAGATCTCGGCTATAATGACGAAATTGACATTATTGTCTTAAAGGGAAGCGGCAGAGCTTTTTCTTCCGGCGGAGATATAAAGACAATGCTTTTAGGAATAAATGAAAACGATTTCTGTGCCGTAATGGATAAAATAAATGAATTAGTTGTAACATTATACAGCATCTCTAAACTTACAATCAGTGTGATTTCAGGGGCAGCAGCCGGTCTCGGCCTAAGTCTTGCTTTGGCTACAGACTATGTTATTGCTGACCGTACCAGTAAAATAGCTATGAATTTTATTGGAATCGGTTTAATACCAGATGGAGGGGCACACTTCTTTTTAGAAAAAAGATTAGGCGAGGCAAAGGCAAAACAAGTGATTTGGGATGGGAAACCGATGACCGCTGATGAAGCATATCAAGTGGGGCTTATTTCAGAAATTCCCCAGGAAAATATAGACGATGCTTTACAGCGAAAATTAAACGACTGGCTTCATAAACCTATACAGGCAATGATCAGAACAAAGAAAATCATGGCAGAAAGAAGCCGGCCGGATTTGCTTAAAATTTTGGAACTTGAAAAACATGGACAAAATAAAATGAGGCAAACCGAGGACCATCAAGAGGGAATCAGAGCATTCATTGAAAAGCGGAAGCCGAACTTCATCGGGAAATAATATTATTTAAAGTTGGGACTGACTAATAAGGGTCAGACTTCCTCCAATAATAACAATATTATAGAATGGTTTTATTTATATTGTCTATATGTTGTGTTGGAGGGGTCTGAACTTTTTTTAAGGATGAAACAGTATTAATTTTCCACTTGGCGATGTGCAGCGATGGGTTTTTTCAAGAAGGCCTTTTTCTTCAAGAATTTTTATTCCAAGCGACTTTGCTTCGTCATCATTGTTTGCCTGAAATGGCTGATCTAACAGTTTTTCTCCGTCAGACTCAAAAGCAGTTAATTTATAAGTCTTCATGTTTCTTAACTCCTTTCAATTTCACTTTTCTGGATTCTGCTATTATTCTTTCATAATTTCTATTTTTCTGCAAAAAAAAATGGAAAATTGAAACATTTTTTCTCATAACTCGTATAATTTCATGAAGGGAGGAAAAATGATGGTATTACAGATTCACCATGTCACAAAACGTTTTGGGCAATTTACTGCTGTGGATGATCTAACATTAAAGATACCCGAAAAAGAAATGTTTGGGTTTCTTGGCGCTAATGGGGCTGGAAAAACAACTACTTTCCGGATGATTTTAGGATTGCTTGAACCAAGCGAAGGAAGGATTACTTGGGATGGTAAGCCGGTCAATTATTCTGTGAGCCATTTGATTGGCTATCTGCCAGAAGAAAGGGGACTTTATCCGAAATTAAAAGTAAAGGAACAAATTGTCTATCTTGCAAGATTAAGAGGGATGAAGAAGAAAGACGCACTTAAGGAACTTGACATTTGGCTCGAGCGTTTCAAAGTGCCTGAATATGCTGATAAAAAAGTAGAGGAGCTTTCGAAAGGAAATCAGCAAAAAATTCAATTTATCGCTGCCGTTATACATAAGCCTAAACTATTAATTTTGGATGAACCTTTTAGCGGACTTGATCCTGTTAATGTTGAGCAGCTGAAGGAAGCCGTTTTGGATTTGAAGGAGAATGGAACAACGATCGTCTTTTCAAGCCACCGGATGGAGCATGTGGAAGAAATGTGCGAGCATTTGTGCATTATGCATAAAGGCCGTCCTGTTGTGCATGGCGCATTAAAGGAAATAAAACGTTCATTTCGGAAGAAAAATCTTGTGATTCATTCTGATTTTAAGATGGATTTTCTAAAAAACTATCAAGGAGTAACAAAAGCGAAAGAAACGCCTGAAGGGATTCATCTTCAAATTGAAGGGGAAGAAGTTGCGGAACAGATTTTAAAGGATATCGTCGGGAATGGGTTTATCCGCAAATTTGAATTAGAGGAACCTTCTTTAAATGATATTTTTATCGAGAAAGTTGGTGCTTCCTATGAATAACTTTTGGATTATTATGTTTCACACTTTTTTTACCAAATTGAAAACTAAGTCGTTTCTTGTTACGACCATTCTTACACTATTAATTGTTCTCGGCCTGACAAATATGAACAATATTATCAACTTTTTCGACAACGACGGCGGAAAGGAAAAGGTAGCTGTAATAGATGAAACAGGCCAACTTTTTGAAGATTATCAACAACAAATGAAAGCAATCAATGAAGATATTAAGCTGTCAAAAATTAATACAACGAAAGACAAGGTAATAGAGGACGTTAAAAATGGCAAGTACAAAGGCCTTCTCATTCTTTCTTTCGATGAAAACAAACTCCCTTCAGCAATTTATCATGCAAAAAGCATTGCTGATACTTCTCTTTCGGGAGATCTCGAAAATGGGCTAAAGCAATTAAAGACAATGATGGCGGCATCGCAAATGAATTTATCGCCGGAACAGCTTAACAAACTTTACGAGCCTCCATCGTTTAAAAAAACAGCGCTTGAAGAAAACGCAAAAACAGAAGAAGAATTGACTCAGGCGAGAGGGCTCGTTTATGTACTTCTTTTTGTTATTTATATTGCCGTCATAATGTACGCCAATATGATCGCAATGGAAGTAGCTACTGAAAAATCTTCAAGAGTGATGGAAATTCTTATTTCAAGCGTTTCGCCGATTAAGCAAATGTTTGCGAAGATTCTCGGTGTTGCATTGGTCAGTTTAACCCAGCTTTCTGTGCTTCTTGTTGTCGGATATTTTTCGATAAAACAAAATCTGAAATCGATGGAAGGGGGCTTCTTCGAATTTTTCGGATTTGGAGACATCCAGCCTGCAACTATTTTCTATGCAGTCATATTTTTTATTTTAGGATACTTTCTGTATGCAACGCTTGCGGCATTTCTCGGCTCTCTCGTCAGCCGGATAGAAGATATCCAGCAATTCATCACCCCGATGACGATGATTGTCGTTGCCGGCTTTATGATTGCCATGTTCGGCTTAAGCCAGCCGGAAACGCCATTTATTACGGCAACATCCTATATCCCATTTTTCACCCCGATGCTTATGTTTATGAGAGTTGGAATGCTGAATCTCCCTGTGTGGGAGCCAATGCTTGGAATTGCCATACTGTTCATCACGATTATTTTGCTGGCTATTTTCGGCGCACGGGTCTATAAGGGCGGAGTTTTGATGTACGGAAAATCAAATTCATATAAAGATATTAAGAAAGCATTGCAATTATCGAAAAATGACTAACGCAGTATTCGATGTTTTTATAAAAGAAAATTACCCACCCTTGAGCCTTCAGGTATAAGTGGTGGGTTATTTTCTGTCCTGTTATGCTTATCCCTTTTTCGTGGAACTATCTATTGCATGACTGTTTGGTGTATCTTACACAAGCGGTCTTTTTATAGAAGATAAGTTAAAATTTAATCATTTAACAAAGTATTTTTTGCGTTTCGATCATAAAACCGAATCATTTATAATTGTTTGGTGTTTGTCATGTCTAAAACGAGGCGTTTACAGAGAAAATTCTATAATATTATTAATTTTTTACAGTTTTTTTCATAAAATAGCTATTTTTTAGTAAGAAGATGAGGGTGTTCTCTCTCTGAATCATGTTCCATGGAAGGATATGAGCCTTAATTTTGATAAATAAGCCTTTATTTTCAATTATGAGCTTTTATTTTGAAATATGAGCCGTCATTCTGATATATGAGCCTTAATTTTGATTTATGAGCCGTTGATCACATTTATGAGCTTTCGTTCTAATACGTTTAAAAAAACCAGGACAGAACGTGCATTCGCTTTTTATAAATGCTACAATGATAGAAAAGTGGACGAAAGGAAGTTGTAATGAAAGAAGTAACATTTATTCATGCTGCCGACCTTCATTTAGACAGTCCGATGACAGGTTTAAAGCATTTGCCGAAGCAAATTTTTCAAAGGTTGCAGGAAAGCACGTTTCACGCTTTCAGAAAGGTCATTGATGCTGCCTTAACGTTCAATGTTGATTTTGTCGTCTTTGCAGGCGACTTATACGATGAGGATTATCGCAGCCTTCGCGCCCAAGCCCGTTTTCGCAAAGAAATGGAGCGACTGGCCGAACGAAATATTCCTGTCTATATCGTTCATGGGAATCACGACCATTTAGGAGGAACGTGGCCTCATTTTCATTTGCCTGATAATGTTCATATTTTTAAAGACCATGTTGAATCGAAAGATTTTCAAAAAAGCGATGGAACGACCGTCCGCCTCTACGGTTTCAGCTATCCCGGCCGCCACGTGTATGAACGAATGATCACTCACTATAAAAAAGAAGAAGGCGCCGATTTTCACATTGGAATTCTCCACGGATATCAGGAAGGAAGCAGCGGACACGGAAGGTATGCTCCTTTTCATTTAAAAGAACTGCTTGAAAAGCAGTATGATTATTGGGCCCTCGGCCACATACATAAGCGGTCAGTTTTGTCCGAGTTTCCACCTGTTTTGTACCCCGGCAATGTTCAGGGACGGAATAAAAAAGAAACAGGTGTAAAAGGGTGTTATTTCGTTTCGCTTACTGAACATAATACGAGTTTGCGATTTGTTGAAACCTCTGACGTGATTTGGGAAGACGTAAAAGCGGATGCGCAACATATTGATTCTGTTCATGAACTTTATGAATTTTGCAGGAAAACAATGGATGATTACCGCCGGGAAGGGACTGGAACCCTTTTATATCTATCCTTAACAAACGTCAACATTAATGGGATGCAAATGCAATTGTCTGAGTGGCTGGAACTGTTCCAGGAAGAAGAAAAAGATGAAGCCTCATTTGTATGGCCGGTAAAGATAGAAGTGGAGGAAAAGGTCAATTGGGAGCGGAGCCAATTGTCTTCAGAGGCGGACTTTTATGGAGAACTTTTTGAGGCAATTGACGAGTACAGCGATATCGAAGAATGTCTTTCTCCGTTATATCAACACCCGGCTGCAGGAAAATTTTTAAATGCCTTGGACGTACAAGAGAGAATAAAGCTGATAAGAGAAGCCGAGGATTTGCTAATTAGAAGCTTAATACGTCCTGAATGAGAAAAGAGGCGGTTTTATGAAGATTGATGAAATACATATTTACGGCTATGGAAAATTTGAAAATGTGAAAATCTCAAATTTGGGCGAATTCCAAGTATTTTACGGTGAAAACGAAGCAGGGAAATCAACGATCATGTCGTTCATTCACAGCATCTTATTTGGTTTTCCGACAAAACAGCAATCAGAACGCAGGTACGAACCAAAACGATCAGCAAAATATGGCGGACAGCTAACCGTCATTTTAAACGATGGGAAGAAAGCAATTATTGAACGAGTAAAAGGAAAAGCAACAGGTGATGTCAGTGTTTTGCTTGATGACGGGACTCGGGGCGGAGAAGAGCTGTTGAAAAAGATGCTTTTACATATTGATAAAAGCTTATTTCAGTCCATTTTTTCTTTTAATCTCCATGGTTTGCAAAATGTCCATCAGCTAAAAAGCGAGGATCTCGGAAAGTTTTTATTCTCAGCAGGAACGCTAGGTTCAGACCGTTTGCTGACTGTAGAAAATGATCTTCAAAAAGAGCTGGATTCCCGTTTTAAACCGAGCGGCAAAAAGCCTTTTATAAATGAAAAACTGAAAGAATTGCGGCAATTGCATGGGGAATTGAAAAGAGCAGAACAGCAAAATGATCAATATTGGAATCTTCTTCAGCAAAAAAGCAATTATGAAAAAAAGATTGCTTTATTGGAGAACGAAGCGGAACTCTTAAAAAAGAAGCTGGGCTTTCTTGACGAATGGAAGAGGATGCTCCCCCTTATAAAGGAACAGGCACTTTTGAGGGAAGAGCTTAAGCAGTATCACAATATAGCATTTCCAATCAACGGATTGAAAAGACTGGATTGGCTTGAGCAAAATATACAGCCTCTCGACAGCAGAATAAAAAGTTTAGAGGAAAGAATACAATTACTTGAAAAAGAAATTGCCGATTTCATTCCACAAGAGCGACTCATTGAATGTGAAACAGAAATTCTTGCAGCAGTTGAAAATATCCCTCTTTATGAACAACTAAAAGCGGAAGAAAATCAGATTAAGATCAGGCTTGAGAAAGCGAATGAGGAAATTTCCATTTTAAAGGAAGAGCTGCATGCCCCTGTTGATGAAGAATGGCTTAAAAATATAAATACGAGTGTATTTATGAAAGAAAAAGCTGCAGACTTGCATGTAAAAAATCAAAGGTTGAAAGAAAAACAGCATGAATTGGACTTGCGATTTTCCGAAGAGAAAGATGCGCTGAAAAAAATCGAAGAAACAATGAAAAAGGTGCAAAGCGAGCTTTTACCCGAGAATGATAGATTAGCATTGAAGGAAAAACTCGGCATCGCAGGTGACAAACGTTTTTATGAAAAGGAACTTCAGGACATAAAAGAGAGAATTGCCTTTTACAATAGGTCTTTGCAAAAAGAAAAAAAGCAGAAGGAACAAGCATTGATGCAGCAGCTTTTCTTTTCCGTTTTGTTATTGGTGGCGATAGGATGGGGAATTTATAGCAAGCAATGGATTGTTGCAGCCGCAGCCGGAACGTGTCTGCTATTTCAGATTTTAATGATAGTTAAAGTATGGAAATCCAACACAGTTACGGAAATTCTCACTGAAATTCAGGCATTAAAGGATAAGGAAAAAGATGTGCTATCATCCATAAAATTGTGGGAAGAAAATGATCTTTCTTTAATAAAGGACAAATTGGACAAAGATGAACAACTTCAAGAGCAGCATCGGATATTGCAAATTAAGTGGCAGCAGCAAAACGAACAATTTGAAAAGATTATTGCTGCTTTTGAATCATGGGAACAGGAAGCAAGGGAACTTGAGAGACAGACAAGTGAATTAAGGAAAGAACTGCAGTTGCCGGGATACATAGATTCACAGAATATTTACGAGGCATTTCAGCTGATTGAGCAACTAAAAGTAAACTTCAGAGAGAAATTGTACTTGAAAGAACGGCTTACCAGCGTAGAAAATGGACTCAAAGAAATAGAAAAGAAAATCTTTCATTTTGCTGATACTTTTTTGGAGAAAAACCAGTTAAGCATCCAGGAAAGTGCCTTTAGGCTAAAAAACTTATTAAAACTCGAACTTGGCAAACAAATCCAATATAATGAGAAACAGGCCAAAATCGAAGAGTTGAAAGATGAACTGTACAAACTATCTGTCGAGCGAAAGCATTTCCAAAAAGAAGCAGGTAAGCTGCTTTCTTTGGCAAATGCAAAAACAGCAGAGCAATTTCGGGAAATCGGCAAAAGAGCAGAAATGCGGGACAGCATTCTTGAACGGTTGGAAGAAATTGAAAGGCAGATGCGGTTTATGTCTGTTCCTTCTGAACAGAGAATTGAATTTTCCAATACTGATCCCGATGAACTCATTGAAGAAATTTCAAAAAAACTGGAACAAATTCATTCAGAATTGCAAAGTTTGCGGGAACAGCTTGCAGAAGTAAAATATGAGATTTCTGTTCTTGAAAACGGCGGTACGTATTCAGAACTCTTACACAAATATTCTCTATTAAAATCTGAATTTGAAGAGGATGCGAAAGAATGGGCCCGATTTGCCGTTGCGAAAGATTTGCTTGCAAAAACGATTGAACGTTATAAAAAGAAACATTTGCCAAGAATGATTGCGAAGGCCGAGGAATTTTTGTCTTATTTAACGGAAGGAAACTATATCCGCATTCATCCTCAGGAACTTGGCAGCGGATTTCTAATTGAAAATAAAGAACACATATTGTTTGAGGCGAATGAACTCAGCCAGGCAACAGCCGAACAAGTATATGTTTCATTAAGGCTGGCACTCGCTGTAACGCTTTACAAAAATTTTCATTTTCCAATTATGATTGATGATGGCTTTGTCAATTTTGATGAAAATCGGACTAAAAAGGTTATCACACTTTTAAAAAGATTTACCGGGCAGCAAATTTTACTGTTTACATGCCATAAGCATTTGCTTCATTATTTTGATAATGAACAAATTAAACAGCTCGGCCGTGAGAAAAAAGTGCCCATATGGTAATTAGGTCTGTTGTGATATACTTATTTTCTTTGAAGGGAGCGTCGGATTGTGAATAAAGGAATTCAGCAGTACGATGTAGGAGAACAAGTTGAGTTATTTTTGCTCATAAAAAATTCCACTAAAGGAATTGCGAGCAATGGAAAGCCTTTTCTCACGCTGATTTTACAAGATCAAAGCGGGGAAATAGAAGCAAAATTATGGGATGCATCTGATGATGATGAAAAAAATTATGCACCCCAAAATATCGTGAAAGTTCTTGGGGATATTCAAAATTACCGCGGACGAAACCAGCTTCGCATCCGACAGATCCGTCCTGCGTCTCCGGCAGATCCCGTTAATCTTTCCGATTTCCTTGAAACAGCTCCTGTTTCGCAGGATGAAATGATCAGCAAAATAACACAATATATATTCGAAATGAAGAACCCGAATATACAACGGATTACAAGATATTTGCTTAAGAAGTATCAAGAGTCTTTTTTAGAATACCCGGCTGCAACAAAAAATCATCATGAATTTGTTTCAGGTCTTGCTTATCATGTAACGAGCATGCTGGATTTGGCTAAAGCAATCGCAGACTTGTACCCAAGCCTTGATAAAGATTTGCTTTATGCCGGGGTTATACTTCATGATTTAGGGAAAGTAATCGAACTATCAGGACCGGTTTCAACAACTTATACGGTTGAAGGGAACCTTCTCGGGCATATTACAATAATGGTGAATGAGATAGGGAAAACGGCAAATGAACTGGGGATATCAGGAGAAGAAGTATTGATGCTCCAGCATTTAGTCCTGTCACACCACGGAAAAGCAGAATGGGGCAGCCCAAAGCAGCCGCTCATAAAAGAAGCTGAAATTCTTCACCATATTGATAATCTTGATGCAAAAATGAACATGCTTGACCGTGCCCTTGCCAGAGTGAAACCCGGGGAGTTTACCGAAAGGATCTTTGCTCTCGATAACCGGTCATTTTATAAGCCTACATTTCATAAATGAATGCAGAATCCTCACATAGAGGCCAGACCCTCAAAAGAAGAAGGGAACTGTCCTGTATTAGAGGGCATATTTACTTTTTCCCTGCATAAGCTTGTACTAAGATTAGTGTCAGAGGAGGAAATATACAATGCTTGTCCCTTTTTGGGTTTATTTAGTTGCAGGGGGAATTATGATCAGTGCTTATATGGCCGTAAAAGTTGGGAGAGAAGAACGGCAGCAAGAACTGGAAAGCATCGAACTTGAGGGATCTATTTATATGGAGCGTCTAGAACAAGAAAGGAAGAAAAAAATAGAAAAACAAAGGTCTTTTGAAGGTAAAATATCTTAAAGAAACGGATCCATAGTAACCCGTTTTTTAAGATAAGGAAACATATAATTTGATTTGAATTAGTTATTTTTTCGTTTAAGAATATAATCGTATCCAGAAAAAAGCGGCCCAATAGACGGTCGTTTTTTTGTGGAAAAGGGGCGGAGCTACGCTAACAAAGATAAAAATGGCAACTTATCTTTAGCAAGATACACGTTAAGCTATGTAAATATTTAGAGCCTGGCTTCGCTCACACCGCCTTATTATGTTGGTTAACTATATAAATGAAACCCATTTCCATGCTAGGTTTGGGAGTTTAATACTCATGCTCGTTTTTTGTGGAAAAAATCACAAATCTCAATAATGATTGTTATGTTTTTTACATAATTTAACATCTAATTTACTAATCTATTATAATACTTTAACAATTTTTCTGTTAAATAAAAGTTAGGAAATTTATTTTATCTCAAGGAGGAAGACGATGAAAAAGAAAAGTATCGCCATTGCTTTGGCTCTTGGGATTTTAGCGCCAACAGTGCATCCAATTCAAGCAGCGACAAAAGAAGTAAAGATTGAATCGGTTTCATTCAGCGGCTCTAGAGCGCCAGCTACTGCTGAAGAAATGAGCAAACCGTTTACAACAGCTACAGTTGTAGTAAAGTATACGAATGGTAAAACAAAAAAATTCCCGCTTACATATAAAGAGTTATTTAAAACAACGGATAAATTTAAAATGCCGAATGGAGAAACTTTCCAAGCAGGTACTCCGACGGATTATTACGGCGACCCCATTACAGACAAATCGGTAGATGGAAAACCTGTTCATTATGTATCTGATGCACCAGATGCAAACAGTCTCCTTCGACCAATGAAAGACGGTTCTTTGTACCTTGTTTCTCATTATGAATATGATTCGCTGGACAACGCAGGTAAACCGGCTTGGCGCCGCGTACCGGCATCAATGACATTAACGAAATTGTATCAAAACATGAAAACAGGAGAGTTGAAAGTTACAACTGTCGACAAAATTGACTTTTCAGGAGTAAACGGTTTATGGGTGCCTTGTAACGGTTCATTAACGCCGTGGAATACACACTTAGGTTCTGAAGAATACGAGCCTGATGCCCGTTCATTTGAATTCGATACACCAGAAAAGCTCAGTGAATCAACAGCTCATTTAAAAGATTTTGCAAAGCTGTATTTTGATGATGAGAAAAAAGCAAATCCTTATTATTACGGCTTTACTCCTGAAGTGTTTGTCAGCTCAGACGGTATGACGCGTGTTGTAAAACATTATAGCACCGGACGCCGTTCCAATGAATTGATGATTGTAATGCCTGATGAAAAAACTGCATACTTTGGGGACGACGGTGAATATACAACGCTGTTTATGTATGTGGCTGATAAACCGCGTGATTTGTCAGCAGGAACATTATATGCGGCGAAATTTACGCAAACAAGTGCGGATAACGGTGGAGCCGGCAATTTAGAATGGATTAAACTTGGACATGCGACAGATAAGGAAATTAAACGTATTATAGATAAAGGGATTAAATTCAGCGATATTTTTGAAGTATCCGATGTGCCGAAGGAAGGTTTTATCCCTGTTAAGCAATACTCAGGGCAGAATGCCAAATATGGAAAAGTAGAATACTTGAAACTGAAGCCTGGTATGGAAAAAGCTGCTGCATTTTTAGAAACTCGCCGTTACGCAGCTATGTTAGGAGCAACAAGCGAGTTTAATAAAATGGAAGGCTTAACGGTGAACACGAAAGATAAAAAGCTATATGTAGCAATTGCCGATATCGGAAAAGGAATGGAGAAAAACAGTCAAGACCCGACAGACCACATTCAATTATCGAAAGTAAAAGCTGGAGCGGTTTATGAGTTAAGTTTAAGGCCAGGACAAAATAATACAACTGGCCAGCCGATTAACAGCGGGTATGTTGCTTCGTCAATGAAGGCGCTTCTTGTTGGCGAAGATTTAGCACAGCCGGACGCTTATGGAAATAAAGCGAACGTAAATAAAATTGCGGGTCCGGACAACTTAAGCTTTTCTGAGGATTATCGCTCATTGTTTATCGGGGAAGACAGCAGCCAACATATTAACAATTTTGTATGGGCTTATAATGTAGAAACAAAAAAATTATCTCGTATTTTATCAGTACCTGCTGGTGCAGAGGCAACGGGGCTTCAAGCGGTCGATAACAGAAATGGATTTAGCTACATTATGAGCAATTTCCAACATCCAGGTGACGAATTAAGCAATTTTGCTCCGACAGCTGTAAAAATTGAGGACGTGAAAAAAGCCGTTGACAAAACTTATGGAATTAATCAAGCCGGTGCAGTCGGTTATGTTCATGGAATACCGAATGTTAAAAAGTTGCAGGAAGAATTAAAGAAACAGCAACAGCCAAAAACACAACAAAGTAAAAAGAAATAAATGAAAATAAAAAGTCTGCTCTGTATATAATAGGCAGACTTTTTGTTTGTGCTCCCCGCATAGATGTAACCTATAGGGTTTTGAGCCCGAAAAGGAAGGAAAATAGAAAGAGGTGGGGGATAGTCACCCCCACATGCTCAGTTCTTTGACTTGTTTAGTACACCTTCTAATTCTTTATCTTTGATTTTAACACCGGCATCCTTCAATTCACGGTCCATTGCTTTTTGTACGATAGCTTGATCAAGCTTGGACACCTTTAATTTATACTCCAGTTCATCTTTCATTTTATCATACGATTTTTTTTCTTTTTTATCAGTTACTTGAATAATATGCCATCCATGTTCCGTTTTTACCGGCTCACTAATTTCATTCACATCAAGAGCATACGCTGCTTTCTCAAACTCAGGAACCATTTCGCCTGCCCCGAACCAGCCCAGGTCTCCTCCTTTTTGAGCTGAAACAGTGTCAGTAGAATATTTTTTTGCAAGGTCTTCAAATTTCGATCCTGTGTCAAGTTTTTTCTTAACGTTTTTTGCTGTTTTTTCATCTGCTACTAAAATATGGCGTGCTTTTATTTCCGGTTTGTACTCATCGTAATACTTCTTTAATTCATTTTCTGTTACCTTAACTTCTTCAACTGCCGCTTTTTCTTGAAGAAGGCCGACTTTGAATGCTTTTTTTAAGTCTTCTTCGTTTTCATAGCCGTATTGAGCGAGGGCCATTTCAAAACTGTCACCAAGCTGGCTTTTTAATTCATTAACCTTTGCATCCAGTTCTTTGTCTGTAACTTTATATTTTTCGGAAAGGACTTTTTCGTAAAGAAGCTCTTGAAGCGTTTCCTTACCGTATTTTTCTTTCATCGCTTCATAAAGCTCGTCCTTTGTAATATTGCCAGCTTTCGTTTCCGCTACTGTTTCGGAATCCCCTCCTTGTCCATTACATGCGCTTAAACCGATTACCCCGACAGCTAAGGATAGGGATAAGATCCATTTTTTCATTTTTAACACTCCTAAAAGAAATTTCGTGGGTAAATTTTCAATTCACACCAATTACTATAACACAAATGAAGTAAGAACATAAAGAAAATCCCTGCTTTTTATAATTCCGAAAAATTGGGTTGGTCAAGATACATGCCTATTCGCAATAAGGGCGATTTGAATAATATAAGATAGCAACCCATGAAGGAGGTGTTACCATGAGTGGAGGATATGGAGGCGGCTTCGCGTTAATTGTAGTGTTGTTTATCTTATTAATTATTGTTGGTGCATCATGGTTTTAAGCTTGAGAAGAAATAGAAGGCATTAAGGCATTTTGTCTGATGCATTGCTGAAAGGAGGAAAAATATGTCCGGTGGACCAGGCTATTACGGTGGAGGATTTGCACTTATTGTAGTCCTCTTTATTCTTTTAATTATTATCGGGGCATCATGGCTGTAGGAAAAATGGAACCGATGTACGAAAGCGGTGATCAATTCGTCACCGCTTTTTTATGTACTTTACGTAAACAAAATTTCTAAATAGGAAGACGTCAATAAAATTAAAATTAAAATATTTATCGTTCTAAATACTTTTGGCTGACGGTCTTCCGGAATTTCCTTTTGTATACAAAGGGTATTTGTTAATTTGTTAATATAAAAAACAATAAAAGCAGCAAAAAGAATAAAAACGGAGATCATCGAAGATTCCCTCTTTCTGGAAACATACTGATGACAATGCAATAACATAAAATTCACTGAAAAACATAGATTAAAAGATTGAAATTGAAAAAGTTAAAAACTCACTTAGATACTGTACGATGAAATACCAAAAAAATCAATAGGGAATTTCGGGTCTTTCTTGAAATAAATTTATGACAATAATAGCGTATATTTAAAGTGAAAAAGCCATCTATACTGCTTCTTGAGGCAGTTTTCCCATATACATCGATGGAAGGAAATTCTGATTGATTAAACGTATCCTTCTTTGCTTAATTCTTTTTTCTTTAGGTGTCCGTCAACTTCAATAAATTCAGTTTCGATATTATGAAAGGATTTTTCGAATATTTCCATATAATCATCGCCGTAAATATTTCTAAGGATGGCCATTATCTCAATGATTTCCGGAAACTTTCCATATAGTTCCCTTAACGGCAATGCACCTAAAAAAGCAGCGTTTTTATCAGGCCTGTACGATTCCATTAAACTTAATAAAATTCTTTCTCCTTTTTCAGTTAATTGCACGTAAGTGTTTCGTTTGTCGTTTTCCTTCTTTGAAAATTTGAGCAGTCCTCTTTCCTCAAGCTTTTTCGAAAAGTTAAAAGCTGTAGAAACGTGCATGACCCCAAATTTGGCAACGTCGGATATCGATGCTCCGTTCAAATGATAAGCAATCCATAAAATATGATGTTCATTAATGTTTAAATCATAAGGCTTAATCCACTGCTGCCAATCTTTTTCAACCGATTTCCAAAGTGCTTTGCTTAATTGTGCAATTCTTTGGGTAAACATAAATGCTTCTTTCATAGAATATAATTTCTCTGTCATCCCCAATTCACCTACTTTTTTTTATCTATATATCATTATGCCAATAAAACAAAAATTAATAAAGATGTAAATTTACGAAATTTTAAGAAAACATTGTTGCTACTTACTGATAAATGTCTGTTTGTTATCATTACAGCTTATACCTAAATTCATTGCAGAGATGAACCATTTTTATAATATATTTCTTTTTGGCTGAAATAGAAAAAATTCATCTTATCCTTATCAAGGCCATTCAGCTTCTTTATGTTTTGTCTCGATGAAACGAAATTAAACAAACAGGATTTACATAGCGTATGAAAGACTGGCATAAGTATTAATATTGAATGTTGTCTCATTATCCGGCTGTGTGAAAGGAGTGGGAACATGGGTGGGATCATTTTCAGCTTTTTTGTTCTTAGTGCTGTTCTGTTATTTGGTACGATCCATTATCTTATTGCAACAAAAAAGCCAGGTGTATATCCTCCAAAGCATGTATTAAAGAAAAAAGCAGGTACACTTGCTGCAGGAGGAATTGCTGTTTTAATTCTTGGCATTTTGCTTCTTTCTTTTCGATAAATTACTGTTTATGTATTAATCTATAACAAAAAAGAACCCTTTGAGGGTTCTTTTTATATCAACTCTTACCTCTCCGTGCATAAGGTCATAAGACATATTATTATAGAGTTATGATTATTTCAATTACTAATGGTTTTAGTTTGATGAGTATTTTTTGTCCTTTTCATAGTTCCATTTGCCACCGGATAAAGGATAACCATTGCGATTGTATTGACCGCTGATGCTGGCAATACAACCGTTCCAAATAATGCGGCAAATGGTCCAGGTAGGCCTACAATCAAATATGCTGATCCCAAAAAGACGATTCCTGAAATGATCGTGCCAATAGCAGTTAAGACTGCAACACTAATAATAGACGATCTGAATTTTTTGAGTGAAAGGAATAACCCATAGAAAATAAACGAGGTTACCAGCTTATCAATGATGTTTGGCAACAAGCCATTAGGGAATGTAGTTGTTAAACCTGAAATTAATCCCGTAACTGCACCTAATAAGAGGACATACTTTTTTTCAGGAAATAGGATGATACCTAAAAACATCATCATTAACATCATATACGGTTTCATCCCCAGGAAAAATCCGGGCATAACCGCGTGCAAAACAGCACCCATTCCTACTAATAAGGACAAGGCTACAAGATTTCTTGTATTCATTTCTCAACTCTCCTCTGCTCATCTAATAAAAATCTTTTCCTGCAGTACTCTATATGCAAGCAGCGAAAAGGTTTTTAAAATTATATCATACATTATTTTGCAAATGAAGCATTAATATTGAGATTTAAAGCTCCTCATAAAATCAGCCAGTTTTGCAACATGCTCAAGCGGGACTGCATTATAGATGGAAGCCCGGCATCCGCCGATTGAACGGTGGCCGTTTAAGCCGATAAAACCTTTTTCCTTAGCTTGTACAAGGAAGCTCGCAGTGATTTCATCTGATTTTAGCCGAAATGTAACATTCATAAGTGAACGGCTTTCGGGATCTGAATGGCCTAAATAAAAACCGTCGCTGTTATCAATGACGTCATACAATATTTTTGCCTTTTCTTGATTCAGTTTAGAAATTTTCTCTACACCCCCAATAGAATCCGCCCATTCTAGCACTAGCTTAAATAAGTATATCGCAAGAGTAGGAGGGGTGTTATAAAGTGAATCATTTTCCGCATGGGTTCGATAATGTAACATGGCAGGAAGCTCGTCCTTGCCGCGGGACAACAATTCCTTTTTAATAATGACAACGGTTAATCCGGAAGGCCCAAGGTTCTTTTGTGCTCCGGCATATATTAAGCCAAAATCTTGAACGTTAATCGGTTTGCTCAAAATATCACTTGACATATCGGCAACAAGAGGGGCACCTAAGTTTTTTGGGAATTGATGCCATTGCGTGCCGTGTATTGTTTCGTTGCTTGTGATATGGACATAAGCGGCATCACTTTGAACCCGTATTCCGGATATAACGGGGATTGCTTTATAATTGTTTTCTTTTCCTGAAGCAAGGATTGAAGTTTGCCCTATTTTTTTGGCCTCTTTTAATGCTTTTTCAGACCAGGATCCTGTAAGCACATAGTAGCCCGTTTTTCCAGGTTGAAGCAGGTTCATCGGCACCATCGAAAATTGCAGACTGGCTCCTCCCTGAAGCAAGAGGACTGCATAATCATCAGGTATTTGCATAAGTTTTCGGAGAAGGGAAACAGCTCCAAAGTGAACTTCTTCATAATCTTTGCTGCGATGGCTCAATTCCATTACAGACATGCCTGTACCATTAAAATTGAACCATTCACTTGCTGCTTTTTGCAATACAGCCTCTGGGAGCGCAGCAGGCCCGGCATTAAAGTTATATGCACGATTCATTAATGTACCCTCCGTATCAAATCATTTTGGTAATGCTATGATGATTAAAGAAAAAAGATATTTCTATCCTATCAAAAATTTCGAAAAATAACAGATGGAAATTTGGATTTTTAGAAAAAAAGAGGCTGTCTCATAAGGGTCTGACCCCATGTGCATTTATCAATATATAGCACATTTATCCAACATTTGTCCTATATATTGTGTTATGGGGTCTGAGCCTTAGGCTTTGAGACAGCCTCGTGATTGCATTACAGATGTTTGCCGATGTTTTCCGCTATTTTCTTTAGATCTTCAGATGTGTATTCACTTGTATGGGTTTTCCAGACAGCACCGAATCCATCGCCTTTTCCGTAGCGGGGAATGATGTGAATATGGTAATGAAATACGGTTTGGCCGGCTGTTTCGCCATTATTATTAACTAAATTCATACCAGCAGGGTTATATGCTTTTTTTATTGCATTTGAAATTTCTGGAACAACTTCAAACAAGTTTCGTGCAATTTCCGGAGTAAGTTCATAAACATTTTCTTTATGTATTTTAGGTATCACAAGTGTATGGCCTTCTGTCACCTGGCTAATGTCAAGAAATGCTAGGACATGCTCATTTTCATAAACTTTTGCGGATGGAATTTCTCCATTGACGATCTTGCAAAAAATACATTCGCTCATATACAACATCCTTCCATTGCGTTTTATCCATGTAGGTTTGGAATGCTTACCTTTTCTTGGTATTTTATCATATTTTCATACCTCAGATAAAGAAATAAGGCAGGATTCGTGTGGAATCCTGCCGTTGTGAAGGAGAAACGCTTCATTTTATTCGTTCACTATCTAGTCAGCTTTAGTTGGCCTGCGATAAACACCTCATTTACAAATGATTAGTGTCTACTTCGATTTTTTCGTTCAAGGTGACCATCCCCTGTTTTCTTTATATGTTTCACAACGTATAAAGCGGTTGACGATCTTTAACAAACACCTCATTCCGATAATGTGGTGCCGCATAGCGGTTTTTGAACGAATATGGCTAATCAGAACTTATGTGCATCATAACCATTCTTTGATTAGGAACGATTTGAAGCTTTTTTGAATGATATTGTCTTTAACAGACACCTCATTTCAAGTATGATGATATTCATCATCAAACATTGTTGTTTCCCCTTCTATATTTAGAATGTCCAAGATAAAGAGGGCTATGCATGATTTTTTTCTTGGGCAAAAAAGGCGTTGCTACTTATTTAATCCCCAATTTGTTAAAATAGAAAGAAGAAAATTGGGAGGCGTTTTAATGGCTTTATTAGAAATAATGAATGTGACAGGCGGTTATACGAAAAATCCTGTGTTAAAAGATATTTCTTTTGATGTTCATTCAGGCGAAATCGTTGGTCTTATTGGTCTGAACGGTGCAGGAAAAAGCACGACAATCAAGCATGTTATCGGCCTGATGGAACCTCACAGTGGACAAATTACGATCAATGGCTCCACATTTGTGCACGATAAAGATGCATACCGAAAACAGTTTGCATATGTACCGGAAGCGCCGATTTTATATGATGAACTGACACTTGAAGAGCATTTGAAAATAACTGCTATGGCTTACGGAATAGATGAACATACATACAAAACCAGAATTGAAGCTTTATTAGAAGTGTTTCGCATGAAAAAAAGGCTCAAATGGTTTCCGGCTCATTTTTCTAAAGGGATGAAGCAAAAAGTAATGATTATGTGTGCTTTTTTAGTTCAGCCTTCTTTGTATATTGTTGATGAACCGTTTGTGGGACTTGATCCGCTCGGAATTCAATCCCTTTTAGATTTAATGAAAAAGATGAAAGAAAGCGGTGCGGGTATTTTAATGTCCACTCATATTTTGGCTACCGCGGAAAGATATTGCGACCGATTTGTTATTTTGCATGAAGGCAAGATTAGGGCAAAAGGGACGCTTGAGGAACTTCGCGATCAATTTTCAATGCCGGAAGCAACTTTGGATGACTTATATATACAATTGACAAAGGAAGAAGACTATGTTTAATGCAGAAAAGCTTTGGAAAGAAAGAGCTGTTCGGACAATCAAAGAGTTAAGCCGATATCTTCGCTATATTTTGAACGGCCATCTTGTCGTCGTCTTTCTTTTTCTTCTTGGAACGGCAGCCTATTATTATCAGGAATGGTTAAAAACGTTAACGCCTGACTTTCCGGCAGTTTTTCTGATGGCTGCTATTATTGCCATTTTTTTAACGTATAGTCCTATTTATACTTTTTTGCTGGAAGCGGACGGGATTTTCCTTCTTCCTCTTGAGAATAAGCTATCCCGGTACTTTAAGCGTTCTATTATCGCAAGTTTTATTGTCCAGGCTTATCTTCTTATTATCGTTTTGGCTGTTTTTATGCCAATGTATGTTCAAGTAAATAAATCTCAGTTTCAAACCTTTTTTTATTTTTTGATGATGCTTGTTATCGTTAAAAGCTGGAATTTAGCCGTGAGATGGCACATTCAATATTATGTGGAGAAGAATGTTCATTTCATTGATTCATGTATTCGATATTGCATCAATGCTGTGTTTTTGTTTTTGCTTTTTTCAAATGCAAACAATTTGTTTCTCGTTTTGATATTTGCGGTTATGGGCATTCTTTATGTATACTTCCGCTCTCAAACAAAAATCAAAGGGTTAAAATGGGAATATTTAATCGATCTTGAAGAGAGGCGCATGACTTCGTTTTACCGGATCGCCAATTTATTTACGGATGTTCCGAAGTTGAAAGACCGTGTTAAGAGACGGAAATGGCTGGATTGGATGGTCAACCGGGTTGAATTCCAACATTCGAAGACATTTACCCATCTCTATGTTAGGACGTTCTTTCGAGCAGGAGATTACTTTGGTCTGTTCATCCGTTTGACTCTTATCGGTGCAGTTGGATTGTACTTAATTTCATTTGGGTTCGGACAGATCGTGATTGTCTTGCTGTTTTTATATTTAACAGGATTTCAGCTCCTGCCGTTATGGAATCACCACCAAAAAATATTATGGGTGAATTTATATCCTGTGAAAGACGAGTTTAAGGTGAAATCTTTTCACCGCTTGCTGCTGATGATTCTCTTGATCCAGAGTGTGGTCTTTTCTCTCATCCTTTTATTGAAGGGAGAATGGGCCGAGGCATTAGCTGCACTTGCTGCGGGAATCAGTTTCACCTATTACTTTGTTTTCATATATAGCAAAAAACGCTTGCAGAATTAAAACAATAATTCCTTTCCTTGTTTAGGGAAAGGATTTTTTTCGGAACATATCAATACATAGTCCGTATATAAAGTAAGTGAAACAAAGAGGGAAGGGTCTGCATGAATGAATATGAAATGAAAGTATATGAAGAAGTAGAAAATTGGAAGAGAAAAATGCAAAAGAAATCGGGTTTATTGAACCGTATTTCAAAAAAAGCCCAGAACAAAGTAAATGAGTTGATACCTGAGAAAGCGCACCAAATAATGACCGATGCGATTAAAAATATGGTAAAAGCAACATTAACAGGTTCTCATCTCATGACAAAAAAACAGCAGGCTGTAGGATTGTCCCTGCCTGAAAAAGATCAGCTTCTAAGAAAGAAATTAGACGTTTACAGGAAAACAGCAGCAATCGAAGGGGCCGGAACGGGTGCGGGCGGCATTTTTCTTGGGTTGGCTGATTTTCCGCTATTGTTGTCAATTAAAATGAAATTTTTATTCGATGCTGCTTCAATTTATGGGTTTGACACCAGTCATTATGAAGAGCGCTTATTTCTCTTGCATGTCTTTCAATTAGCTTTTTCAAGTGATGAAAAAAAGCAGGAAACATTACAGGTGATCGAAGAATGGGAAGAACGGAAGAAGGAATTGTCGGACATGGATTGGCGCGAGTTCCAACAGGAATACCGGGATTATATTGATTTTGTGAAAATGCTGCAGCTTGTTCCCGGGGTTGGAGCATTCGTAGGCGCATATACCAATTACAATTTGCTGGATCATTTAGGTGAAGTGGCCATGAACGCCTACCGGCTGCGATTGTTAAAAACGACTCCGGGTTATTAGAGGGTAGTTCAGTATTTCCATAAATATGGACATAAATTAAAACCAATAATACATCAATAAAGTTGTATAGAATTATTTGTTGATGATTTGCAAAAATCTAATTGGTTTTATGAAGAAATCTTTGGTCTTTTTTTACAAAGAAGAATGAAACTGGTGCAATGATTAAACAAGAGAATTTTGCTTTATTGATGATTCCTGACTTTGTTCTTGATGAAAATCATTATTTAAATAAAAATGTGATTCTGCAGAGGTGGTAGACATAAATAAAGAAAAGGAAATACTTGGTCAGCTTATTGACTGGGGAAAAAGAAATGATGAAATTCGTCTAATAATTCTTACAAGTTCTCGTACAAATCCTAATGCAGTTACAGATGTGTTTACTGATTATGACGTTGAACTCTTCGTAAAAGACTTACAACCCTTTTTACAAAGTGATAAATGGATGGAGGAATTTGGTACAATAATAACATGTGTGCCATTGAAAGCAGTAGAAAATAATAATTGGGTTACACGCCTTGTTCTTTATGAAGATGGTACAAAAATTGATTTTCAAATTTCAACGATTGAGTCAGCGAAGAAACTTGCAAATCAACAACAATTACCTCCGGAATATGATAATGGATATTTGGTTTTACTTGATAAAGATAACCTCACAATAAATATAAAACCACCGACGTATTCAGCCTATTTTATAAAAAAACCAACTGAAGAAGAATACATTGAAATTATTAATGATTTTTGGTGGGATACAACTTATGTAGCAAAGAGTCTTTGGCGTGATGAGTTATTTTTCTTTAAGTTCATGTTAGATAACGTAATACGATTTTATTTTTTTACAAAAAGTAATTGAATGGTATTTAGGAGTACAACACGATTGGAAATTAAATCCGAATAAATGTGGTAGATGGTTTAAAAGATATTTAGATGAGAAAACTTGGAAAGAGCTTGAGTAATTTCCTTGATAATTGGAAAAATTTATTGACTATTACTGAAATTATAAAAGGATATATAATACAAATATATGAAATACAACTGTATATAGGTAGAACTGGAAGGAGGAATGAAGGGAATATTTTAATGGCTCATTTTTTTGAATCTATTTTATTATACCATCCAGAAAGGTGAAATTTTATGAGGAAGAGAAAATTCAAATTCTATTTATTCATTTCTTACTTCCTTTTATTTACTATGATTTTTTCTACCCTCGCTCCTTTTGCGGAAGCAGAGGAAAACACCCCTTCATCTGCAAATGCACCTCAAGCAAAAATAACAGAAAGGGATACTATCGTCACACCGAATTTGACAGAAAATGATGCAGACAATCGTTCTACCACATCGAAGGTTGAACAGACAGAGGATACCTTTATTTCTACCCCTGCCGAGACCCCTGAAAAGACCTGCATCCTCTACGAATAAAGACAAGGAGCCAATCTCTTCGTCTGATCCTTATCCGAAAGAAAAGGAAGTAAAATCTCTTCGAACGGAGACGGCAAAGGTATACGAAAATTCTGATGGAACGTATACAGCGGAAGTGTTCCCTGAACCGATTCACTTCAAACAAAATAATCAATGGGTCGACATTAATAATACACTTGTGGAAAACCAACAACATGAATTGGAAAATAAAGCAAACCAGTTTAAAGGTAAGCGTCAAATAATCCCCACCTACAGTAGATGGGGATTTAGTTATGATTTAAGTATTCTTTTTAAACACACGACAAACTAATGGGATCGTTGATGACCAAGGCATTAATTGATCCAAGGCATCTTTATCTTGGGTTTCCATGTTTGGTAGTTTCTCAAAAAGATAGGTGAGATAGGCAAATGGATTTAAGTTATTCTCTTTAGCTGTCTCAATAATACTGTATATTGTTGCACTGGCTTGAGCGCCCCGTGTGGTGTTGGCAAACAACCAATTTTTGCGGCCAATGACAAATGGCTTGATCGAACGTTCGCTACGGTTATTATCGATTTCTAACCGACCATCTTTTAAAAAGCCCACTAATTTATCCCATTGGTTCAGGCAATATTGGATTGCCTGGCCAAGGGCGCTTTTTGGAAGGACTTTTGACCTTTGAGTTTTAAGCCATGCTGAAAAAGCCTCCAGTACTGGCTGGCTGCGTTCCAAACGACTATTATAGCGTTCTTCAGGAGTTGAATCCTTTAATTCACGCTCAATCGCAAAAAGTTGGTTACAGAAATGGAGTCCTTCCTTGGCAGCTACCGGAGCCGACTGCTTTGAAGCCGGAAGAGCCTTTAAGGCTTCATCAAACTTACGCCTTGCATGTGCCCAACAACCTACCAGGGTCACATGAGGCAGCCCTTGATAACCGGAGTAGCCATCCACATGAAGGTAGCCCTTGAAACCATTCAGAAACTTACGAGGATGTTCCTTTCCTCGTGTCTGTTGGTATTCATAAAGAGTAATCGGCGGACCTTCTCTTCCTGTACGATAAAGCCACATATAAGAAGTGGATGTTGCCTTTCGACCCGGTTCATGAAGTACCTGTAAAGTGGTTTCATCCGCATGGAGAATCTCCTGCTTGAGTAAATGATCCTTCATCCGATCATAAATCAAACGTAACCACTGATCTGCGCCATAGATCATCCAGTTCGCCATCGTCTGCCGGGATAATGTAAACCCAAATCGCTCAAACTGCTTTTCCTGGCGATAAAGAGGCAGCCCTTCCACATATTTTTGGCTCATCACATACGCCATACTTGAAGGAGAAGCTAAACTGCCCGGATAGACAGGTGCCGGTATAGACGCTGTCACAATCGGGGTATGGATCTCCTCACGTTCACAACGGCGGCAGGCGTAGACATAACGGACATGCTTAACCACTTTTACTTCAGCTGGAATGACTTTGATTTCTTGACGCACTTCCGTGCTCATTTCATGTAAAGATCCACCGCAACACGAACAGACCTGCTCTTCTGCGGAAAGGCGGTATTCAACCGTTTCCGTAGGCAGGTCTTCTAGCATCGTTTCACGTTGGCCGCGTTTTTTACGACGACGGTAGGTAATGGTTTCAGAAGCAGGTTCCTCTAAATTGGAGGCTGCTTCTACCTCTGCTTCATTAAAGAGCGAAAGCTCTAGTTGATCGGAATGTGTTTTTTCACTTGAAGAGCCGAATCGTCTTTTTTGGCTGAGGCGAAACTGTTCCTCATACCATTTTAACTTCGCAGTCAGTTCAGCGACTTGCTTTTCAAGGGATTCACATCGTTTTTGAAGATTTTCAGTTGGTTGGGTGAGTGTTTTCGTTGTCTTTTTCATACTTTATCTATTCGACAAATTATGATCAGTCCCTTTTAAAAATTGGAGTTTTAAATAAAAAAATGAAAAAATATGATTTCATATGACTGTCCTTGCGATAACTTCAGGATGAGCCTGGCGTTGATCAAGTGGAAGTCCATCAAGCAACCAACGGAACTGCCGGCGGCTTATTTTTAACGGTGCATCACTTTCATCCGTTGGCCATTGAAATTTTCCGCGTTCTAAACGTCTATAATAGAGCCAAAATCCGTTGTGCTCCCAATGAAGAATTTTCAATTTATCCCGATTACGGTTACAGAAGACAAAATAGCTAGACGAAAAGGGGTCCAGATCAAACGACTCTTTCACCAACGCAGCCAGGCCATCAATGGACTTGCGCAAATCTGTGCTCCCTCGGGCGAGGTAAACATGCACGATCATTGCTTCGTTCAACACAGCGATCTTAAGGTCCGGACGACATCCGCAAGGAAAGATGGGTCGAAGCCAGGTTTAACCTCTATGGATGCTTGCCCTATATTAATCTGTAAGGATAATGAAGTGTTTTTTGATTCGGCATCTTGTTCATTCATTGTGATTGATACCCATTTAGGTGATGGTGCTGAGATCCGATTTGTGTTTTCAATTTTTTTAAGCCAATATTTTAATTGATGGAGCTTTACATTATTGTCAGCACACCATTTGGATTGGGTCTGTCCACTTGCCCTAAACTTATCGATACGAAGTTCCCATTCTTTTCGCAATTCCGCTCGAGACATCAAAAAACCTCCTCAAATATTGATTTGAAGAGATTATCTCATAGTATCATCTTGGTTAATAGGTGGGTACTATTTTACGGTTACGTTTAAAGTCAAATTTCCAAAAAAGCCAAAACTAAATCAACAAACGAAACTATTTATCTATGAAATCGCAGGACATAAAGTGACATTGGAACTTTCCGATGCTTCTTCTACACCAAAAGCGTATAAGGGAACCGTCGATGTAGTAGGGACGTTCAAAAATAATCGTGCGCAATATTGTTTATTGCAAAATAAAAGTACATAGTTTTGCAGGATATTTGTGCAGAACTATACTGCATAAAAAAAGGCTTGCCAGCTTATCCAATAACCCCTACTGTTGAGTTTGAGCAGTACTTAACAGAGGGAGGACAAGAAAGGATGCTAGCAATGCCTGAAGTAAATTATATATCATTTAATAGAAGTCGAAGGTATGTCTATTTCTGCGAGTTCCAGCAGAAATACCGGGATTATATTGATTTTGTGAAAATGCTTCAGCCTGTTCCCGGGGTTGGAGCAGTCGTAGGGGCTTTTGCCAATTACAATTTGCTTGATCATTTAGGTGAAATGGCCATGAATGCCTACCGGCTGCGATTATTAAAAACGCCCCCGGCTTATTAGTACGGAGGCGTTTATTACTAGACCATTTTTGCGGTTGCGGGTTCACTGTTTGATTGTTTTGATTGGTAATTAATTGCAGCTGTTCCCAATGTTTTCGCTGCAATGAGCATGGCTTTTTCATCAAAATCAAACTTCGGATGGTGGTGCGGGTATGTCTCTTTCGCATTCGACGGTTTGGCACCTGTGAAAAAGAACGTTCCCTTTACATGCTGAAGATAATAGGCGAAATCTTCACCGCCCATATGCGGCTCCGTTTCCGTAATTTTCTTGACTTCAGGGACCTGTTTCGCACAATCAATCAGGAATTGAGTTTCTTCCGGATGGTTGACCACGGCCGGGTAGCCTCGTTCGTAAGTATACTCATATGAACTGTCAGAAGTATAGCACGTTCCTTTTACGACTCTTTCAATTTCCGCTTCAATAAAGCTCCGAACTTCGTTATTAAATGTTCGTACCGTTCCGATTAATTTCGCTTTATCTGCGATGACGTTAAAAGCATTTTCAGCAACAAACGACCCGACAGTTACGACAGCAGAGTCGATCGGATTCACCTTGCGGCTGACAATTTGTTGCAGATTGATGACCAGATGTGAAGCTGTAACGATCGCATCCTTCGTTTTATGCGGTTGCGCTCCATGCCCTCCTTGGCCCTGAATGATGATTTCAAACCGGTCTGCAGCTGCCATAATAGGGCCAACCCGGTATTGAATTGTTCCGGTCGGTTCAGTTGCCCACAAATGGGAGCCAAAAATAACGTCTACACCTTCCAGGCAGCCATCTTCAATCATCGTGATTGCTCCGCCTGGCGCATATTCTTCGGCATGCTGATGAATCATTACATAATTTCCTTCTAATTCTTCCCTCATTTCATGAAGGCACTTTGCCAACACAAGGAGAGTCGCTGTATGCCCGTCATGGCCGCAAGCGTGCATAACACCGGGAACGAGTGATTTATACGGAACATCTTTTTCATCCTGAATTGGCAGGGCATCAAAATCAGCTCTCAGGGCAACGGTTTTACCCGGCTTTCCGCCATTTATTTTCGCAACAACCCCGTTCCCGCCGACGTTCCCTCTCACTTCAATTCCGAGCTTTTCATAATAAGATTTTATGTAGCGGGCGGTATTTTTTTCTTGAAAAGATAATTCAGGATGCTGGTGCAGATATCTTCGAATGGAAACCATTTCTTCATAAGAACTTTCCAATTTTCCATATAATTTTTCTTTCATTAGGAATTCCTCCTATGATTCAAAAACAGTGCTTTTTTTGATAATTATAACATTCTTTAATCTAATAAAGAGAAACATTATTTACAAGACTGCCAACCAGGTGACCGGGGGCAGTCTTGTTTATTGCCAGAAAAAATCCAAACAATGTAATAATGGTTGTAACAATTAAACCAATCGTTACTGGCAATAGGATTCTTCTTTCCAGTTCAAATGGGTCCACAGATTATAAGGGAGGGATCTATACAGATCTCCTCCCTTGTAAATTTTCTTAGTTGTATTGTACCTGTCAGTTTTTTTAATCTTCCTTAGGGATGACATATTTCGTAACATAAGAAGAACCGGAAAATATTTTCTGCTTTTCCACTCCGACATTTGTTTCTTTCTTTTCATGGGCTTTTTTAAAATCCTTTGATTTTTGCCATCTTTCAAATCCTTGTTCATTTTCCCAAAGAGTCAGAATGATATACGTATTGGAAGTCAAAGGTCGCAAAACCCGAATGGCCTCAAATCCCGGCTGGTTTTCAATCTTTCTCTGTCTGTTATTAAAACGGTACTCAAATACCGGCCTGCCTTCATCGGTGACAGGGATATGATTTAAAACGGCAAAACCTGCATTTTCAAAAGTGCCGGATGAATCAATGATTTCATATTTGCGTGGTTCTTTGAATACACTTTTACCTTCAGTTTCATGAATGAGTAAGGAATTCTCCGGATTTTGCATAAGAATGATATTTTCAAATGAATGTTTTTCTTTCAGAGCTTTTAAATAATCATATGTTCCAGACGTAATGTATAGGTTCAATTATTATCACCTCTTTGAATGATGTTCATGTTCTTTCATTATACATTTATGACACATAAATCAAACTTTTTTATCATGTAATGATCACATCCATTCTTCCATCGTTTCTCCGATTCGCTCAACCGTTCAACGTCGCTAAAATCACTTATTCTCCCATTTTGTAAGTTTATCTAACATGAATTATTTGATAATAACAAAATGTATGTGAGATTTCTTTACATAAATTAAGATTAACTTGCTGATGTTTTATACACTAAAGATACAGAGGATCTTATACAACCAAACAGGGCGGTGAGATGGATTGTTTCGATTGATGTTACAGTTTTTCATCATTCTGGCCTTACTCCTTATCGGAAATTCAATCACCAACTTTTTTCATTTGTCTGTTCCCGGAAGCATTATTGGGATGGTTCTCCTTCTAATCGTACTCAGCAGTGGACTTATAAAAATGAATTGGGTTTCTGACGTCGCTAATCTTCATTTAAAACATATGGTCTTGTTATTTATTCCGCCGATTATCGGAATTTTCTTTAGCTTGAGAATCCTTCAAGGTCAAAGCTGGAAACTTATTGTTGTTTTAATTATCAGCAGCCTGATTGGATTGGTTGGAATCGGGTATACAGCTGAAATTTATGAAAAGTTTTTTAAGGAGGAAGAAAAATGATCGCCTCAAATGTCGGATATACATTTTTCAGCACATTTATTACGTGGCTGGGCTATGTGCTAAGTCTAAAACTATTTAAGAAGTTTAATATGTTTTGGTTAAACCCTTTGTACTCAGCCACCATTTTGCTTATCTTGCTGATGGCTTTAGTGAAGGTTGATTATGAAAAGTATTTAAACGGTACTGGTTTGTTTTCACTTCTTCAAGGAACTGCAGTCGTATCGATGGCTGTTCCGCTTTACTTACATTGGCCTCTCTTAAAAAAATATTTCCGAAAAATATTTGTAAGCATTATGGTAGGAAGCATGCTCGGAATGTTGTTTGTCTGGTTATTTGCTAAAATTTTCGGATTGAAGGCAGAAGTTGTTGCATCCCTTATCCCAAAATCCGCTACCTTGCCAGTTGCTTTGTCTGTTTCAGAATCGCTAGGGGGAATTCCGTCTTTAACGGTGTTATTCGTTTTAGTCTCAGCTCTTTTTTCCCTCATTTTTGGTCCCGGGTTTTTAGAGCGGCTCAACATTAATAGTAAATTTGCAAAAGGTTTGACGATGGGTGCATGCGCTCAAGCACTCGGAGTAAACAAGTCATTTGAATGGGGAGAGGAAGCTGGAGCGATAGGGAGTGTAGGTATGACGGCATCTGCAGTTTTTATCTCGTTAATAATACCATTCTTGTCAATTTTGATTTAAAAAAAATGCAAAATAGGGTCAGACCCCCTGTTGTATTGGAGGGGTCTGACCCTTTGCTATTTGTGTCTCCCATTATCTTTATTTTATTTCATAAAATAACCGGGTGCGAAAATCGTCAAATTATTGACATTTTCTTATGTTATCTATACAAACATAGTAGAAAAGGCTATAGTGAAAACAGTCCATTATTTGAACGATTTTTAAAAAATTTTTTATTCCGCCCATTATATATTACAATATATTGACTGACACTTTTTGAAAGGTGGATTTCCCTGATGGCGAATCATTTTAACGATACATTCATACGAGCAGCGAGAGGTGAAAAAACTGATTATGTACCTGTTTGGTATATGCGGCAGGCAGGCCGGTCCCAGCCTGAATATAGGGCTTTAAAAGAAAAGTATTCATTATTTGAAATCACGCATCAGCCCGAATTATGTGCATATGTCACAAGGCTTCCTGTTGAACAGTATGATGTCGATGCTGCTATTTTATATAAAGATATTATGACACCGCTTCCTGCTATTGGAGTCGATGTAGAAATCAAATCAGGCATTGGCCCGGTTATTTCAAATCCAATTAAATCTCTTGCTGATGTTGAGAAACTTGGTGAAATCAATCCGGAAGAAGATGTTCCGTACGTTCTTGAAACGATTAAGATTTTAACACAAGAGCAATTGTCCGTTCCGTTGATTGGTTTTGCAGGTGCTCCATTTACACTTGCCAGTTATATGATTGAAGGCGGACCATCCAAAAACTATAACAAAACAAAAGCGTTCATGTATGCAGAGCCTAAAAGCTGGTTTGCTTTAATGGACAAGCTGGGAGAAATGACAATTGTATACGTAAAATCCCAAGTTAAAGCAGGAGCAAAAGCGATCCAGATTTTTGATTCCTGGGTGGGAGCTTTAAATGCGGAGGACTACCGCCATTTTATTAAACCTGTCATGAACAGGATTTTTTCTGCGTTAAGACAAGAAAATATTCCTCTTATCATGTTCGGGGTTGGAGCGAGCCACCTGGCAATGGAATGGAACGACCTTCCCCTTGATGTTGTTGGCCTGGACTGGCGCTTGCCTATCAATAACGCACGGGAAATGGGAATCACGAAGACAATTCAAGGTAATTTAGACCCTGCAGTTCTTTTAGCTCCATGGGAAGTAATCGAAGAAAGGGCGAAAGAGATTTTAGATCAGGGTATGATGCAGACTGGCTATATTTTTAATTTGGGACACGGTGTTTTCCCATCGGTCAACCCTGAAACCCTTAAACGTCTGACTGCGTTTATACATGAATACTCAAGAACGAAATTGGGAAATTAAATGCCTCTTTCTTATGTTGCAGTTGATAATTGCTTTTTAGGAAAATAGATATTTAAAGATTCGTAAGAAAAGGTGCTGACAAATGAAGAAAAAAATGGGATTGCTTGTAATGGCATACGGAACACCTTACAAGGAAGAAGATTTAGAACGCTATTATACACATATCCGCCGGGGCAGAAAGCCTTCGCAGGAAATGATAGATGATTTAAGAAGCCGATATAATGCGATCGGCGGAATTTCTCCGCTTGCGAAAATCACGAGGGAGCAGGCGGAAGAACTGGAAAAGCATTTAAACCGGATTCAATCCGAGTATGAGTTCAAAATGTATCTCGGCTTAAAGCATATTGAGCCTTTTGTTGAGGATGCAGTAAAACAAATGCATGAGGATGAAATTCAAGAAGCGGTAAGTATTGTGCTTGCTCCTCATTTTTCGACTTTCAGCGTCAAATCTTACAACGAGAGAGCAAAAGAAGAAGCAAAAAAGCTTGGCGGTCCAAACATTACATCCATTGAAAGCTGGTACAATGAACCAAAGTTTATTCAATATTGGGTAAAGAAAGTGAAGGAAACGTTTGAAAAGATGCCGGACGCTGAAAAAAATAATGCTTGCCTGATCGTTTCTGCCCACAGTTTGCCGGAAAAAATTCTAAACGCTGGTGATCCATACCCAAATCAGCTCAAGGAAACGGCAGATTTAATCGCTAGCCAGGCAGAGGTCAAAAATTATGAAATCGGCTGGCAAAGTGCAGGCAATACACCGGAACCGTGGCTGGGTCCTGATGTTCAAGATCTGACACGCGACCTTTATAATAAAAAAGGCTATCGTGCATTTGTTTATATTCCGGTTGGATTTGTATCAGAACATCTTGAGGTTTTGTATGACAACGACATAGAATGTAAAAATGTTACTGATGAGGTTGGAGCAAGTTACTATCGGCCTGAAATGCCAAATGAACAGCCTGAATTTATCGATGCGCTTGCAACGGTGGTTATGAAACATCTTAAATTAAATGACTGAAACTTAATGTAAAGAAGGCGATGAAACCGTGATGGATGAAAAACGCAAAGTTGTCATAATAGGCGGAGGCATTACGGGATTAACGGCTGCGTATTATTTGCAAAAGGAAGCAAGTGAAAAAGGCCTTCCAATCGAAGTAAAAATCATCGAAGCTACCCACAGGCTGGGAGGGAAAATGCAGACCGTTGTAAAAGACGGTTACATTATTGAACGAGGACCTGACTCATTTCTCGCTCGTAAACAAAGTGCATACCGACTGGCAAAAGAGGTTGGAATGGAAGATAAACTTGTAAACAATTCTGCCGGGAAATCTTTTGTATTGGCAAAAAATCGGCTGCATCCTATGCCGGGCGGTTCCATTATGGGGATCCCTACCCAGATTGCCCCGTTTATTACAACCGGTTTGTTTTCTGTCATAGGAAAGTTAAGAGCAGCAGCTGACTTTGTATTGCCGCGCTCGAATCCGGCAAAGGATCAATCGTTAGGCCAATTTTTCCGGCGCAGATTGGGAGATGAAGTAGTCGAAAACTTGATTGAGCCTCTATTATCAGGAATTTATGCGGGTGACATTGATCAGCTAAGTCTAATGGCAACATTCCCGCAGTTTTACGAGGTGGAACAAAAATATCGAAGTCTAATTCTTGGCATGAAAAAAGCGACCCCAGCCCAGCCTAAAAACCATGGGCAAAGCGGAAAATCAAAAGGGATCTTTTTCACCTTCACAACAGGCTTACAATCTTTTGCAGATGCCATTGAAACGAAATTAGAGCCTGGTTCTGTATTAAAAGGCATTAAAGTTGAATCGGTAACGAAAAATGATAATGGATATGAGCTTAAGCTGAATAATGGGCAACTGATTTTTGCGGACAGTATCGTTTCTGCTGTCCCGCATCAGGTGCTGCCTTCGGTTTTTTCGGAATATGAATTTTTTGACATCCTTAAGGAAATGCCATCTACTTCTGTAGCTACAGTCGCCCTTGCATTTCCGAAAGAAGCAATCGAAAAAGATATTGACGGAACTGGATTTGTTGTGTCACGAAAAAATGACTACACAATAACGGCGTGTACATGGACACATAAGAAGTGGCCACATACAACTCCTGAAGGAAAAGTGCTTCTGCGCTGTTACGTTGGCAGAGCCGGTGATGAAACAGTAGTTGATCTTTCTGATGATCAGATTATCAAAATTGTCCTTGATGACTTAGATAAGATTATGAATATTACTGATGAGCCGGAGTTTGCTGTTATTTCGCGCTGGAAAGAAGCTATGCCTCAATATACGATAGGCCACAAACAAAGGATAGAAAACATTAAACGTTATGTTGCTGAAGAACTTCCTGGTCTGTTTCTTGCCGGCAGTTCATTTGAAGGGCTCGGCCTTCCAGATTGTATCGATCAAGGGGAAGCGGCGGTTGAAAAAGTGTTGTCCTTTTTAAAATTACATAAAAAAACGAAAACGGCTGTCCATTAAAGGCGGCCGTTTTTAAATAGAAATTAATTGATTTTTAAGAGAAAACCTGTTATTCTTTTATACATATTCTTACTAACTGACTAAAATGTTCATTTAGTCACTCTTGCGGGAGGAAAATACGAATGGATCGAAAGCAGCTAATTATTGAAGCGGCGACTAAATCGTTTTCTTTGTTCGGTTATAAAGCAACAACGATGGATCAGGTTGCAAAACTTGCCAACGTTGGAAAAGGAACGATTTATACTTTTTTTAAGAATAAAGAGGAATTATTTGATGAAATTATCTCTACATTGATAAAGGAAATGAAAAGTGCTGCAGAGAGTTCGTTTGATCCGTCTCTTTCGTTCCATGAAAATGTTCATCGTGCTCTTTTTAAAATCCTCGAATTTCGGCGAAAGCACCAGCTCACGATTAAACTTTATGAAGAAGGAAAAGAGATGGGAACACCCGCGGTTATGGATGTTATGGAAAAAATGGAGACCGCAATTTTAAATTATATAAAGGAGAAGGTTGTTTCGGCTATTGAAACAGGGCAAATAAAGAAATGCGATCCTGAGTTAACGGCTTTCGTCATGTTGAAACTGTACATTGCACTAATCTTTGATTGGGAAAAGAAACATGAGCCGCTGGATAAGGAAGAAATCGCAGAGCTGTTTGAGCAATATATTTTTAAAGGATTATCGAATTAGGTAGTCCTTCTTTTTAGACATGAAATGACTAAATGAACAAAATAGTCAATCATTATTCGGAGGCTAAAGGGATGAAAAATTTTTTATTAAAAAAAGAGTTTTCGGCTATTATTAAGAACAAAAAACTTCTGATCCCAATAATTTCCGTCTTATTTATTCCTATTATATACAGCGGCATGTTTTTATGGGCTTTTTGGGACCCGTATGCACATTTAGATAACCTTCCTGTGGCCGTTGTCAACGAAGACAAGGGGGCAATGTTTGAGGGGGAAGAATTAAATCTTGGTGATGAGTTAGTATCGAAACTGAAAGATAAGAAAGATTTTAATTTTATATTTGTTGAAAAAGAGGAAGGGTATAAGAAGCTTGAGGATCAGGAATATTACATGCTTGTAGAAATTCCAGATGACTTTTCGAAAAACGCAACGACTTTAATGAATGAAAATCCGAAGAAATTGGATCTCATTTATGTTCCAAATGAAAGCTATAACTTTTTATCTGCTCAAATTGGCGAAAATGCTATGGTGAGAATAAAGGCTTCATTATCAAAAGAGATAATCGAAACGTATGCAGAGACAATGTTTGATAAAGTTGCAAAGCTTTCAGATGGAATGAAGACAGCTAGTGATGGTGCTAAGAAATTAAGTGACGGTGCTAAGGAGCTAAGCAGTGGTTCTAAAACATTTCATGAAAGTCTTGTTACATTAGCTGAAAAATTAATTCAATTTAATAATGGCATGAAAGAAGCAAATGAAGGGTCTAAAGAAGTTGCAGATGGAGCTACTTCCTTATCATCCGGTCTGTCGCAGCTGTTGGAAGGGCATCGAAAACTGCATAATGCGGCAAATGAATTGAAGACCGGTTCTGAATCGCTCGCTTCAGGGATGAGCCAAGCAAACGCCGGGATTCAAAAGGCTGAACGGAGGATTCCACAATTGGTAAGTGGGACAGAAAAGCTGCAAACAGGTGCAAAAACTTTTTCGTGTTTATTAAAGCATTGGCAAACCGGAGCTGAAAGTGCAGCCCAGGGTGCTAAGAAATTAAATGAAGGAACTGTGTTATTGGAAAGTAATTTGAAAAGTATTATGCCAATGCTGCCTCCGGAGCAGAAACAGTCACTGGAAGCAGCTTTGAACAGCTTAAAACAAGGAAGTGCGGAATTAGCAAATGGCACTGGCCAGCTCGCAAGCTCAGCGGGTCAGTTGGCAGCTGGCGCCGATACATTGACACAGCAGCTTGGAGTATTAAAATCAGGACAGGAGCAGCTGCAAATTGGGATGACGCAACTTGCTGAAGCAGGGACAGAGCTGGAAAAAGGAGCCAATAAGATTGCGGCCGGCCAGAAAGAGTTTGTGTCAGGAATGTCTGCTTTTGGAGAGAAAATTACTGAGGCAAAAGATGGATCTGTTCGGTTAGCCAAAGGTGCATCCAAATTGACCGGAGGAGTGAATCAGCTTACTGAAGGATCGAGCCAATTGGTTGACGGTTCCGGTAAGCTTGAAGAGGGAGCACAGAAGATTGCTGATGGCAATTCAAAGATTTTTAAAGGCAACATTGAACTGTCCGGAAAACTGGCAAATGGTGCTAAAAAGGCTTCATCCGTCGATGCTGATGAAAAAACATACAATATGATGGCAGAACCCGTAAAAGTAAAAAATGAAAAATTGAATGAAGTGCCAAACTATGGTACAGGTTTTGCTCCATATTTCTTATCGCTTGGTTTATTCGTCGGCGCGCTAGTATTAACAATTGTTTATCCGATAAGAGAACCGGCAGCCGTACCGAGAAATGGTTTAAGCTGGTTTTTCGGTAAGTTTGGAATAATGGCTGCTGCCGGAATTATTCAAGCTCTCATTTCAGATATTATTTTGCTTGGAGTTTTAGGGCTTGATGTAAAAAGCCTTCCGTTATTTGTGCTCTTTTCTGTTATAACAAGTCTTGCGTTTGTTACGCTGATTCAATTTTTTGTAACATTGTTTGGAGATCCTGGACGATTTATCGCGATTATTATTCTCATTCTTCAATTAACAACAAGTGCCGGTACGTTCCCGCTTGAATTGATTCCTGATTTCTTGCAGCCATTCAATGCGTTCCTGCCTATGACATATTCGGTAGCAGGATTTAAGGCTGTCATCTCAAGCGGAAACTTCAGCTTCATGTGGGAAAACTTCATGATACTGCTCATATACGCACTTATCTTTATGGTCGGCACACTTGCATACTTTAACGCAATGCACAAGCGCCGCTTTATCGCTGTAAAGTAGCGCGGGACAGGCCCGCTTCGCTTTAAAGCGGTAAAGTGAATGTGAATATTTTGAAATTAAGAAGGAACCAGTCGTAGAATTGCAACTGGTTCCTTTTTTTGGTATTAATTTTTTTCTTATTGAAAGGGAGGATGGATGGAGTGAAATTGAGGGAGATTTCACTCGCTTCTAAGAGAAACATGGATTTATAAGTTACTAAGAATGCAAGATTAGTAGATTACATATCGAACAAGCCTAAACATTTTTCACATTTATTTCCGTAACATTCATGCTGCTCTTCAATCGTTTCACCACAGTCAGTACACTTTTTTGGCGGCAAATTTTTGAAGAATTCTACGATGCTTTCAATCATGCAGCAGTCCTCCTGTCAGTGAGATGAAGTTTTCGAATTCGTTGTTGTTAATGTAATTGTATTATAACAGATTCATAAAGTCAATTACTGTTTTAAAACAAATTTTATAAAAAATGAAAAAATAAACTTTATCGTTTATAGTTGAAGTAGGTGTAAATTGATATGAAGGAGGAAGGGCGTGTGAAATTAACAGTTATAGGATGCTGGGGGGGCTATCCGAAAGCAAATGAAGCAAGCACCGGTTACTTGCTTGAACATAATGGTTTTCATTTGCTGATTGATTGCGGAAGCGGCGTATTATCAAAACTGCAAACAATGATCGAACCGGAAACGTTAGATGCAGTTATTATCTCGCATTATCATTCAGATCATATTGCAGATATCGGGGTCCTTCAGCATGCAAGGCTGATCCAGGGTCTATTAGGAAAGAATATGGACAATTTGCCAATCTATGCACATTCATTAGATCAACAGGAGTTTCAAAAATTAACGTATAAAAATATTTCAAAAGGAATTGCTTATAACCCTGAAGAAACGCTGACTGTTGGACCGTTTACCATTCGTTTTTTATTAACGGATCATCCGGTCCCATGCTATGCCATGCGGATTGAGGCAGATGGAAAATCAATTGTCTACACTGCAGATACTTCCTTTAAAGAGGAATTTGTTCCTTTTGCAAAAGAAGCAGATGTGCTTCTCTGTGAATGCAATTTATATAAAAACCAGAATGGAAAAAATGCCGGGCATATGAACAGTCATGATGCAGGAACACTTGCAAAATTATCCAATGTGCAAAAATTGGTTCTTACTCACCTTCCACACTTTGGAGAGATCGACCAATTAAAGGAAGAAGCTGCTGAAATGTTTTCAGGCAATATCAGTCTGGCGGGCGAAGGCTTAACAATTACCTTATAATATTTGGGGTCTGGCCCTCAATACGTTAAAGCTTTAAAGTGATGAGGGCCAGACCCCGACCCCATAAATGGAGGGAGACGGTATGAAGGTTGTTTTGGCAGAGGTTAGCAATTTTGTTGCGACGGTGACGATTAATCGTAAAGATGCTCTGAATGCATTTAACTATGAAACTCTTAACGAACTTCAAGGCGTTGTGGAACAATTGCGGATCGATCCGGAAGTGCGCGTCGTTATTTTTACCGGTGCCGGAGAAAAAGCGTTCAGCGTTGGGGCTGATTTAAAAGAAAGAAAAACACTGTCAGATGCAGAGGTTAAGCGAAATATTTATAAAATCAATGAAGTATTTAACGCGATAGACCAGCTTCCACAGCCAACAATTGCCGCCATCAATGGATATGCTTTTGGCGGGGGCATGGAGTTAGCTCTCGCATGCGATTTTCGGATTGCGGCGAAAGGTATTTCAATGGGATTGACTGAAACAAGCCTTGCCATCATCCCGGGAGCGGGCGGAACACAAAGGCTTCCCCGTTTAATTGGCCAGGCAAAAGCACTTGAGCTGATCCTCACTGCAAAACGCCTTACTGCAGATGAAGCGAAAGAATACGGTCTCTTATACAAAGTCACAGAAAAAGAATCGCTTTTGTCTGAGTGCAGAAAGCTGGCGGATTTATTGCTTGCAAATGGGCCGGTTGCTTTACAGCAGGCGAAATTTGCAATTAAAAACGGGATGAATGCTGACTTGCAAACCGGACTGCAAATTGAAAGAAAAGCATACGAAGCAACGATTCCGACAGAAGACAGGCTCGAAGCTCTTCAGGCATTCAATGAAAAAAGAAAACCAAACTTTAAAGGAAAATAATTTGAGGCTGTCTCAAAAGCCTAAGGGTCAGACCACTAGCCTTGCATAAAAGTAAATAAATTCAATATTTTACTTTATTTAACATAATCTTTTTTAATCTAGATGCAAAAAAGGCTAACTCCATTTAAGTTAGCCTTTTTTGTCCCATTTATTTGAATTTATGTATATTAATTGTAATTTATACTTCGTTTATTATTTTTCCTTTTTTGGCTTTATCATTGCTACTTTTTCTGCAAAAACTAAGTCTTCTTCCTTTTTTTTAGGTACTTTTTGTCGCCCTTTTGATGTCCTTGTACACCTTCGATTCAGTTCTTTTTCAAATTCCTGCCAAGATAAATGTAAATAGGTTCGGATTAACCGCAGTACTCCCCATATTGTTTTTTTCGTTTGTGTCTTTAGTTTTATTTGTAGTACTAGCCCATAGGCAATCAGCGAAAGAAACATCTGATTCCAGATTCCTTGGGGTTTTGTACTCCAAATTTTGGTTGAACGAAGATGTTGTTTAATCCATCTAAAGAAGATCTCAATCGCCCACCGATGACGGTAGATTTCCATTATTTGTTCAGGCGGTAAGTCAAAGCGTGTGGTAATAATTCGGTATAGATGTCCTTCTTCATCAAAAAATTCGACGAGACGTACCGGGTGCAATTTCTCGTTCGAGGTTACACCAATCTTTACTGTCGCATCCATACGAATCAACGGATGGTTTAAAATTTTTCTATCGAGATAGATTACCTTGTGCTGCTCTTTAATTCTTACAATGAAAGAAATACCACGTTCCGCCCAGTTATTGATTTTTTTATGAGAAGCATATCCACGATCCATGACGTAAGTTGAATCAGATTCAACCACAAGGAAGTCGGAACCTTCAAAATCACTGACATTTCCAGTTGATGGAATAATTTGGTCTGGAAAAGCAATGTCTGGAGAAGCTACCACTAAACGGGTGTGCATTTTTACCTGAGTAGAATTTTTTGATACATAAGCCCAGTTAGCTAACTGTTCAGGCAGCTTAAAGGAAGAAGAGTCAATTATGGCTAATCTCCCAATTCCCTTTGGTAGACCAGATAAATTTCTAGTTTGAATTTCAATATCTTTGACCACTCGAAAAAAAAGATCTTGTACCCATTCAGTTGGTAATTCATTTATCCTACGGCTTAGTTGTGAACCACTTATGCTTTCTAAATTTAGGCTTTTCATGAGGTCTTTATCAGCCCGTAATTTCTCCTCTATATCAGTATATGAGCTCCAATTACCCAGCTGAGCAGCAACAAAAATTTTTACAAGGGCATCAGCTCTTAATTTTTTTTGATCATAGTTTAAAAGAGGACAGGAAAGCTTTTCCGTAGATAAAAGGGAAAAACATTGACGAACAACAGATGGTTGAGCTATATTTACATTGCTCATGATAAAAACTCCTTTGTAGAAAACTTGTTGATGGGACAACAAGCTAACAATTCTACAATAGGAGTTTTTTTCTTTTTAGTAAACCTTTTTTTATTTTCCTGAATTTGTAACCTTTGCAAGGCTAGTGGGGTCAGACCCCATATCACAATATATAGGACATAATGTTAGATAAATGTGCTATATATTGATAAATGCACATGGGGTCAGACCCTTATGAGACAGCCTCTTCTTTTTGACAAAAAAACAGCAAATTTTCGATTCATTTTCAATAAAATTCTAAAAATTATATAAAAAGGGTTGTAAAGCAGAATGTTTTACCTATATAATTTAGTGAATAAAAGCTTAAAAGTGACAGAGCTTAAAAGCGTAAAAGCGATAAAATTAAACATAAAGACCATTATCATTTTATGAGGGGGATATAAATGAAAAGAGGTTTAAAAGCAATTGCTGCAGCTGCACTGTTTAGCAGTTTAATTTTAAGCGCTTGTGGAACAAACGAAAAGACAAATGAAGATGCAAAAGAAACAGGGAAAAAGGATAAAGTATTCAAGGTCGGGGTAACCCAAATTGTCGAACATCCTTCTCTTGATGCCGCATATGAAGGTTTTAAGAAAGCATTGGAAGATAAAGGGCTAAAGGTCGAATACGATGTTCAAATTGCCCAAGGAGACCAAAACAATAACCAGACGATTGCAAATAATTTTGTCAGTGACGGCGTTGATTTAATTTTTGCGAATTCTACTCAGAGTGCGCAAGGAGCATTAAATGCAACGAAAGAAATTCCTATTGTATTTACTTCAGTTACAGATCCGGTCGGAGCAGGTCTTGTTAAATCAATGGATGAACCGGGGGAAAATATTACAGGGACCACTGATACACATCCTGATGCCATTCCGAATACGGTCAAATTCATCACTGAAAATTTCAAAGGAAAGAATGTCGGTGTTATCTATAATGCCGGTGAACAGAACTCCGTATCACAAATTAAAATTGTAAAAAACGCATTAAAGAAAACAAAATTTAAACTCGTTGAAGCTACCGTTTCCACTTCCTCTGAGGTTAAGCAAGCAGCTGAATCACTCGTAGGAAAAGCAGATGCCATTTATATTATTACCGACAATACGGTTGTTTCAGCATTAGAATCCGTCATTAAAGTGGCTAATGACAATGATATACCACTATTTGTAGGTGAGCTTGATTCAGTGAAACGGGGCGGTTTTGCCGCTTACGGATTTGATTATTTTGATATCGGCTATGAAGCTGGCGAGATGGCGGCCAAAATATTGAATGGAGAGAAGAAACCGAGCGAGCTGCCTGCCCAATATCCGCAAAAGCTAAAACTATTAATCAATAAAAAAGCAGCAAAAGAGATGAACATTGAAATAAAAGAAGAATGGAAAAACATCGCTGAGTTTACAGAATAGACTGTAGAAAACGCAGTCTTAGAAAGGAAGAATAATATGGCTACCGCAATTTTTGGCTCTATAGAAGCAGGTGCCATGTACGCACTGATGGCTTTAGGGGTTTACCTCTCATTTAGAATATTGGATTTTCCGGATTTAACGGTTGACGGAAGCTTTGTCACCGGAGCATCCGTAGCGGCGGTATTAATTGTCGACGGCGTCAATCCTTTTATCTCAACGGCTGCTGCATTGCTGGTTGGCTTTCTTGCCGGCTGCGTGACAGGGCTTCTCCATACAAAAGGGAAAATTAACGCCTTGCTCTCAGGTATTTTAATGATGATTGCCCTATATTCGATCAATCTTCGAATAATGGGGAAATCTAACGTTCCGCTTCTTGCGGAAGATACGGTCATGACAATTATTACAGATTTCTGGAAGAGCCTTGGCATTGACGATGCGTTGAACGGAATCGGTTTCGTTCCTAAAACGTGGGGCATTCTAATCGTCATGCTTATCTTAGCTTTCATCGTAAAATTTTTAATTGATCTGTTCTTAAAAACAGATCTTGGACTTGCCCTTAGAGCTACAGGGGACAATGAAACAATGATCCGCAGCCTTGCAGCAAATACCGACTTTTTAAAAGTGCTCGGGCTCGGCTTATCCAATGCGCTAGTTGCATTTTCCGGTGCGTTGATTGCTCAGTACAACGGATTTAGCGATGTTGGCATGGGGATCGGCATGATCGTGATTGGTCTTGCTTCTGTCATTATCGGTGAAGCGGTGTTCGGTGCTAAAAATGTAGTAAGAGCCACGCTGGCTGTTATTGGAGGTGCAATCCTCTATCGGATTATTGTCACCCTTGCATTAAGAGTGAAATTTCTCGAAACAGGAGATATGAAATTAATTACCGCTTTAATCGTGATAACAGCATTAATTGTTCCGAAAATATTGGAACAACAAAAAGAAAAACAGCGTAAGAAAAGAAGGCTGCTTGAAGCAAAGCAAAAAGAAGCATATGTGACAAAAAAGCGTGGTGATGATCTTGCTGCAATTAAAACAGATTTATAAAGTTTTTAACGAAGGAACACCAGACGAAAAAATTGCCCTTAATATGGTTAATTTGAATTTATCACCCGGGGATTTTGTAACGGTAATCGGAAGCAACGGGGCCGGCAAATCTACTTTAATGAATGTAATTTCTGGCAAGCTTGTTCCTGATTTAGGGGAAGTATGGATTGATGGGAAAGACATTACCTTTGAAAAAGAGCACAAACGTGCCAAATGGATCGGCCGCGTTTTCCAGGATCCAATGGCAGGTACTGCACCATCGATGACAATTGAAGAAAATCTTGCCATCGCATATGCAAGAACAGCCACACGAGGACTTGGAAGAGGCGTTTCAAAAAAACGGAGGGAATTTTTTAAAGAAAAACTTGAAAGCCTTCATCTCGGTTTGGAAAACAGGCTTCAGGCAAAAGCAGGCCTGTTATCAGGCGGGGAAAGGCAGGCGCTGTCATTGTTAATGGCAACCTTTACCGAACCTAAAATTCTCCTCCTTGATGAACATACGGCAGCTCTTGACCCAGCGAGAGCTGAACTTATTACGGAACTGACAAAACAGATTGTCAAAGAATACAATTTGACAACGATTATGGTGACGCATAATATGCAGCAGGCCCTTGAGCTCGGAAATCGTTTGATTATGATGGATAAAGGCCAGATTATTTTCGAAGCGAATTCTGAAGAAAAACAATCTTTGACCGTTGAAAAGCTTTTGCAAGAGTTCCAGCGGATCCGCGGTGAAAAGATGTCGAGCGACAGAGCTGTATTAATTTAAATAAAAAAAGGGGCTGACTCTTAAGGGTCTGACTTCCTCCAACAATAACAATTTATAGAAAGGCTTTATTAGTCATTATCTATATATTGTATTGGAGGCGTCTGACCCACTAGCCTTGCATAAAAGTAAATAAATTCAATATTTTACTTTATTTAACATAATCTTTTTTAATCTAGATGCAAAAAAGGCTAACTCCATTTAAGTTAGCCTTTTTTGTCCCATTTATTTGAATTTATGTATATTAATTGTAATTTATACTTCGTTTATTATTTTTCCTTTTTTGGCTTTATCATTGCTACTTTTTCTGCAAAAACTAAGTCTTCTTCCTTTTTTTTAGGTACTTTTTGTCGCCCTTTTGATGTCCTTGTACACCTTCGATTCAGTTCTTTTTCAAATTCCTGCCAAGATAAATGTAAATAGGTTCGGATTAACCGCAGTACTCCCCATATTGTTTTTTTCGTTTGTGTCTTTAGTTTTATTTGTAGTACTAGCCCATAGGCAATCAGCGAAAGAAACATCTGATTCCAGATTCCTTGGGGTTTTGTACTCCAAATTTTGGTTGAACGAAGATGTTGTTTAATCCATCTAAAGAAGATCTCAATCGCCCACCGATGACGGTAGATTTCCATTATTTGTTCAGGCGGTAAGTCAAAGCGTGTGGTAATAATTCGGTATAGATGTCCTTCTTCATCAAAAAATTCGACGAGACGTACCGGGTGCAATTTCTCGTTCGAGGTTACACCAATCTTTACTGTCGCATCCATACGAATCAACGGATGGTTTAAAATTTTTCTATCGAGATAGATTACCTTGTGCTGCTCTTTAATTCTTACAATGAAAGAAATACCACGTTCCGCCCAGTTATTGATTTTTTTATGAGAAGCATATCCACGATCCATGACGTAAGTTGAATCAGATTCAACCACAAGGAAGTCGGAACCTTCAAAATCACTGACATTTCCAGTTGATGGAATAATTTGGTCTGGAAAAGCAATGTCTGGAGAAGCTACCACTAAACGGGTGTGCATTTTTACCTGAGTAGAATTTTTTGATACATAAGCCCAGTTAGCTAACTGTTCAGGCAGCTTAAAGGAAGAAGAGTCAATTATGGCTAATCTCCCAATTCCCTTTGGTAGACCAGATAAATTTCTAGTTTGAATTTCAATATCTTTGACCACTCGAAAAAAAAGATCTTGTACCCATTCAGTTGGTAATTCATTTATCCTACGGCTTAGTTGTGAACCACTTATGCTTTCTAAATTTAGGCTTTTCATGAGGTCTTTATCAGCCCGTAATTTCTCCTCTATATCAGTATATGAGCTCCAATTACCCAGCTGAGCAGCAACAAAAATTTTTACAAGGGCATCAGCTCTTAATTTTTTTTGATCATAGTTTAAAAGAGGACAGGAAAGCTTTTCCGTAGATAAAAGGGAAAAACATTGACGAACAACAGATGGTTGAGCTATATTTACATTGCTCATGATAAAAACTCCTTTGTAGAAAACTTGTTGATGGGACAACAAGCTAACAATTCTACAATAGGAGTTTTTTTCTTTTTAGTAAACCTTTTTTTATTTTCCTGAATTTGTAACCTTTGCAAGGCTAGTGCGTCTGACCCTTTGCTTATGAGTCAGCCCCTTTTTTGCTTTCTAATGGGGTATATACCCTTCTTGTTTATGAAAAATCATTTGGCGATTGCGCTTTTTACGGATAGTACATAACTAACTGAAATCGTACCATTTCTGTTCCCGGGTTGGTGTAGGTATGCTGTCTGTTGGCAGTAAAACGGATTGAGCTCCCCGCATTTACGAGATATTTCTCGCTGTTAATTTTCAATTCAAGGCATCCGGACATGACGGTAATATTTTCTTCAATTCCTTCATTATGCGGGTCTGATACATGCTGGCATCCGGGATCAAGTTCGATTATATAAATCTCAAATTTTTTTCGCGGGTCGAAAGGAAAAATTGAATACACCCGGTACTCACCGTTATTCTCAATAACTGGATCAACATCTTTCATTGAAACAAGAACGATTTCTGATGGTTCTTCCCGAATAAGAGAGGAAAAAGAAACTTGAAGGCCCGTGGCAATTTTCCAAAGGGTTGTAACGGTAGGGCTTGATTCGCCACGCTCAATCTGGCCAAGCATAGCTTTGCTCACACCGGTGGCTTCTGCTGCACTATCAAGGCTTAATCCTCGGGTTTTACGTATCATTTTTAAATTTTCCGCAATTATTTTTTGAATATTTTCCATTTTTCCCTCCGTAAACGTTGTATACTATAACGCACATATGTATAATAAATTAAAAAAGTATAAATAATTTATAATTATTAAATATTTTATCTTCATTATGGATAGTTTACAATTTTTTAGGCGGTGAGGTAATGGCTGAATTAATTTTTAGCAAGCAATTATCTGAATTTAGGAAGGGGATTCAAGAGGGCATCAGCATTGCAATTGGATACTTTCCGATTGCCTTGACTTTTGGACTTCTAGCTAAAACCAGCGGTTTGACAGCAGGCGAAACGATCATGATGAGCCTGCTTGTATATGCCGGTGCCTCCCAATATATGTCACTAAGTCTTATATCAATGGGAACGGGAATATTTGAAATTGTGTTGACAACCTTTATTGTGAATATTAGGCATTTTCTCATGGCGGCTTCGTTGAATGAAAAAAGTGAGGACGATCATATTCTAAATAAAGTGATTTATTCTTTTGGTATTACAGATGAAACATTTTCTGTCGCGGCAACAAAAGATGGTATTGTAACGACAGGTTATTTATTCGGTTTGTTTTCAATCTCTTATGCAAGCTGGGTTATTAATTCCGGAATTGGCCATGTTATTGGAGCGAGCCTTCCGCAAACTTTGCAGGAGAGCATGTCGGTCGCTCTTTATGCGATGTTTATCGGTCTTCTCGTACCCTCAATGAAAAAGAGTGTCAAAGTTATCTTTTTAGCCGCCCTGGCTGCGATCTTTAATAGTATCTTTGCATATACAAAATTTCTTTCATCGGGATGGGCGATTGTTTTGGCGACACTTTTATCGGCTGTCATAATCGAGGCAATTTATACATGGAGAGGCAAATTGAGGAGGAATTTGATTGAAAACTGATATTATTTGGATGATCATCGGAATGGGAATTGTCACTTATATCCCGCGAATGCTTCCGTTTGTCTTATTTAAAGGAAAAGAGCTCCCGGCATTTCTAAAGGGGGTTCTTAGAAATGTTCCATATGCTGCTCTTGGAGCACTTATTTTTCCTGGAATCTTATTTATTCAGGATGACATGTTGTACGGCGTGGTCGGTGCGGCAGCTGCCTGTATTGCAGCATTCCTTGGTGCAAATGTTGTTGCAGTTGTTCTTGGATCGATTGCCGTTCTAACAATTTATTCGTTCTTTATTTAATATGTTCTTTTCAAAAATCCCTTTTGCTTATGAATCAGCCCTTATATCATGAAATTAATATTTAGTTCTAATCAACAAATTTTTAACTAAACTAATTATGAAGGGGTTGGACAATAAGGGGGGATTTTAGTTGGCAAGAAAAATCGGCTTTTACGCCGTTGTGGCATATGCGGTATATGGAATGTTTTTTTATTGGTATTTGTTTTATTTTGCCGATACGAGCCTGCCGTTTGAATATGAGGGATCCAGGGCTGACCCGGCAACTTTTTTAAATGGACGGGAACTCATGTTAACGGAGGAATATTCGAAAGTCAGGAATCTGCTTTTTTTCCTTTCTACGCCTCTTGAATGGCTGCTCTACACATTAATATTAGTATCGGGTCTGTCGAAAGCTTTTAAGCGCTGGGCTGAACAGTCTGCGAAAATAAAATTTGTCCAGACAGCCATTTATTTGTTCTGGCTATCTTTATTTGCTTTTATTGGTACTTTCCCGCTAAATTTTATAAGCTATTCTTTGTCGAAAAGCTATCATATTTCTGTCCAGACTTTCAACTCGTGGATCAAGGAAGAACTAATTGATTTTTGGATTAATTACGGTATTATGCTGATCATCGTAACGGTATTGTACTGGCTTACTAATAAAAGCCGAAAAAGATGGTGGCTTTATGCATGGCTTTTATCCGTTCCGTTTACTTTGTTTATGATGTTTCTTCGGCCTGTCGTGATTGATCCGCTCTACAATGATTTTTATCCGCTAAAAAATAAAGAGCTCGAAGCGAAAATTCTTTCCATGGCAGAGCAAGCAAATATCCCTTCCGAGCATGTATTCGAAGTCAATATGGCCCAAAAAACGACCGCCCTGAATGCTTATGTAACCGGAATTGGCTCCAATTCGAGGATTGTCCTTTGGGATACGACATTAAACCTGCTGAATGAAAAGCAAATATTATTTATTATGGCCCATGAAATGGCCCACTATGTGAAAAAGCACTTGTATATTGGAATTGCCGGCTATTTGCTTCTTTCTTTAGCGGGTCTGTACATTACTTCAAAAGCAATGAACATGGCAATAAGGCGATGGGGAAATGATTTAAAAATTTCTCAAGTAAACGACATCGCGTCTTTGCCGCTTATTTTATTGATTGTATCAATATTGATGTTTGCATCCAGTCCGCTGTCCAACGTTTTGTCGCGCTATCAGGAAAAACAGGCGGATCAATACGCCATCGAAATGACAAGAGATCCAGCCGCTGCGATTTCCACTTTTCAGGAGTTAACACGTGCGGGGCTCAGCCAAGTCAACCCGCCGCTATTAGTAAAAATCTTTCGATATGAGCACCCAACGATGCTTGAACGTATTTCGGCCATGGAAGATTACGAAATTAAACAAAAAAGCAAAACAAATATGGGGCTGTCTCAAAAGCCTAAGGGTCAGACCCCATAACACAATATATAGGATATAATGTTGGATAAATATGCTATATATTGATAATGCACATGGGGTCAGACCCTTATGAGACAGCCCCTTTATTAAAAGGCTCTTTTCGCAGATATTGTTGCTATTGCAGTGTTAGTGCTGTGGTATTTTTGCAAAAGTATCTTTTTATTAAGAGGTAAGCTGCATGTTTGGCGGTTTTTTTAGGAAAGTATGATTTGAAATGAAGATACTAAAAAATAACTGCCAGCGGAAATATTCGAAGAATTTTTCAGTGGGGAATGGTTTAATCAGAAGAAAGGCGCAAAGCAAGCCCCCTTCGGAAAATGGAGGGGGAAATTAATATTAATTCACTTGAAGCGGGAATCAAGTGCCGAAGCGTTTGTTTAATTCTTTTAATTGCTCAGACAATTGGAGGAATGCAGGACGGTCTCTGTTATCAATTGCCTCATCAATAAGTTTTAACAGCTTATCTTTCTCTGCCTGTAATAATACTTCCGATAGGAGCATTTCAATGTACAGGTCTTGAATAAACATTTCTTTCTCCTTTTTACGGTTCATCGCACCGAGTTTCATTAGTTCTGTGTAGGACTTTTCATTCATGAAAAATCACCTCTGCTGCCTTTTTAATATTATATGGAATAATTGAGATTTAATCAACGAAATTTTTTAAATTTTTAAATAAGTATTTTTGGTGTTAAAATAATTTTAAAAATATAAAAAATATTTATAAAGTATGAGAGAAAATTGGAAATTTTATGGTATGATATGGGAAAGACATAAAAAGGAGATGAAAATATGATCAAACAAAGGAAACCGCTTATAGAAGAATATGAAATTAATCCATGTACGATGATGATTATGCCAATCGAATATGGCAGTAAACTATACTCGCGAATATTTGAAATTGATGAAGAATATATATCCCCTTTTAAACCGATCGAGATTATTAAAAAGAGCTGCATTTATTTTGGGGCAAGCTACGAAGGCAGAAAAGAAGCGACTAAAACACTGATAGGGATTACTCATAAAGTTCCTATAGCCATTTCCTCACATAATTTCATTAATTTTTTTCCAACAACTTCACCGAATAACCCCGAGTGCATGTGGATTTCTTATGAGCATGTTGTTTTTCATGAAAAAGCCGATTCAAAACATACAAATGTCACTTTCAGTAATAAAAATATTTATACACTTCCCGTTTCCTTCAATTCATTTGAAAACCAGCTATTAAGGACGGCGCTCCTTAAAACGAAAACGATGCAGAGAATGGAGGAGACTGAGAGAAAAGCGATGTATTATTTTCATGGACCGCGCTATTTTGAGTCGTCTGAGAGAAACGGCGAATATGGCAGGTACATGAACCGCAAAAATTAGCTTTTTCCGGCGCCTTGCCGTTTGTGAAATGTTACGGCTTGAGGCGCTCGGCATTTGTGGGTGATTGTCCGCGATCAGATCCTTCCAGTTTGTTTTCGTTTTTGAAAAAATGCCGCTTAAATAAATAATATTCCATCAGTTCTTGCACTTTGTTCCGTATCCTCGGGTTAAAGTAGCTATGATGCTCTTCATATCCTTTATATAAAAACATGTACATTGTAAAAGCATCATCCCGCTTTAACTCTTCAACTTTCAGCTTGTTCTTCTTCATATACCGCTTAACCTCTGCCAGTTCTTTTTGAATGGCTTTCATTGTTTCTTCAATTAATTCAAGGTACGGTTTTCTTAATTTAAAAGGGCTGTTTTCGACGACCACAAGATCTCGGTTTAAAACTGTTAATACCATCGGCAAATAAATAGCCTGTTCCATCATATTTCGATCTTCCTCAGGAATTCTTGTCATAATCGCCATGCTCCTTACACCCGAATAAGAACATATGTTTGTATTGATATATTACTCAAAAAAACGCTCGAAAACAAGAGGAAATTTTTACAGTCAATTTTGTTTCCATGAAGCGGGAAGCAGAAAGCCATTGCCCGAATCAAAAGGCTGCATTATATTTATAGACTGGTTTAAGCAATATGTGTAATATTTAAAATGGAATAAAAACTGCACGATTGCGGTTTTTCATTTTTTAATGGCGAGATTACAATATTTACCGGTATGTTTGGAGGAAACTTTTACAGCAAAAATGAAGTCTTATATAATAGGTCGAAATTAGAAGAAAAACGGAAGGGTTTTAATAATGAGATATGAAAGAAGGCAAAATAAAAAGAAAAAGAAACGCAGATGGAGAAAGTTATTTTTTATCTTGCTATTATTGTCAGCAAGTGTGTTTACCTATTCATTTTTCCTGTATAAAGCCGGCGTATCTCAATCATTGCAAAATGCTGAAACTGAAAAAGTGGAATATGAGTTCAATGGGGAAAAAGATGAGAACGGCTGGACAAATACATTGTTGATCGGCAGTGACAGCCGTGGAGAAGAACATGCACGGGCTGATACAATTATGATTGCCCACTACAATATGGAAAAAGGAAAATATAAACTGACATCTATCATGAGGGATACGTATGTTGATATTCCGGGATATGGGAAAGATAAAATTAATGCAGCTTTTGCCTATGGGGGACCTGAACTCCTCAGGAAAACGATTAAAGAAAATTTTGGCATCGATCTGCAATATTATTCGATTGTTGATTTTGAAGGTTTTGTCCAATTGATTGATGAAGCGTTCCCTGAAGGGATTGAAGTAAATGTTGAAAAAAGAATGTCCGAGAATATTGGGGTAACACTTGAACCGGGTGTCCAAAAACTAGACGGCAAGCATTTGCTTGGTTATGTAAGATTCCGCCATGATGCAGTGGGAGATTTTGGGCGCGTTAAACGCCAGCAAAAGGTAATAAAAAGCGTAGCAAGGGAATTAACAAGTCTAGAAACGATTCCGAAACTGCCGAAATTAGTCGGTGTTGTGACACCTTACATTAATACAAACATGAAGACGATGACAATGCTGTTCATGGGTAAAGACTTTTTAGGAAAAGAGAATCGTGATATCGAAACTCTCCGCATCCCGGTAGACGGATCTTTTGAAAATCAACAAGTGAGCGGTTCAGGATCTGTTTTAGCAATAGACATTGAAAAAAACAGAACCGCATTAAAAGAATTCCTGAACAAATAAACCTGAACAGCCAGAGTTCTTAATTGCAAAAAGAACGTGTAAAATAAGAAAGTAGCGACAATAAACAAATTTTCAGGATTAAGATCGATATTCAGCAAGGAGATTATGAATGGATTTTGATTTAATACGAGAATGGTTCACGCTAGAAAAAATTTTGGAATTAATAAAAGAATATCGCTCTTTTGGACCGATTCCGGGAATATTGCTCCCAATGTTTGAGGCTTTTTTTCCTTTTCTTCCCTTATTTTTGTTTGTCATGGCAAATGCAAATGCATTCGGATTATGGTTCGGGTTTTTATTTTCATGGATTGGTGCTGTTGGAGGAGCATTGCTTGTTTTTTTGCTCGTACGTAAATATGGCCAGCAGAAGATGCTCCGTTTCCTGAGAAAGCATTCCTATGTGAAAAAGCTGATGAGCTGGGTTGAGCGTCATGGGTTTGGCCCGCTTTTCCTGATGCTTTGTTTTCCGTTTACGCCTTCAGCTATAGTCAACATCGTGGCAGGGCTGTCAAAAGTAAGTATTGCACAATATTTGCTGGCAGTCATTACGGGCAAAATGGTGATGATTTTTACGATTAGTTTTATAGGTTATGACATCCGCGCGTTGTTCCAACAGCCGATTAGAACGGCTATTGTTATGATCGTTATTTTTATTCTTTGGTATGTGGGCAAAAGAATTGAACTAAAAATGAATATGAGCGTTGAAAAAGATAGAACATAATGAAAAAACGTACGGGCAAAAAGCATGGAGGAGATGAAATGAAAGAAGAAATAAAAAAAGAAGGTTTTGAATGGTTGAAAGCTTTTGCTATCGGAATGATTATATTTGCTTTTATTCGTACTTTTTTCTTTTCAAATTATATTGTTGAAGGTGAATCAATGATGCCGACTCTTGAAGACGGCAACAAACTGGTGGTAAATAAGATCGGTTACCAGTTAGGTGAGTTGCAACGGTTTGATGTCATCGTGTTCCATGCAAATAAGAAAGAAGATTTTGTTAAAAGAATTATCGGCCTCCCTGGAGATAAGGTCGAATACCGCAATGATCAATTATTTGTCAATGACAAAAAAATTGATGAGCCATATTTAGATATTTACCGGAAGCAAATACCCGGTGGAAGATTGACTGGCGATTTTACATTGGAAGAAATTACAGGAGAAGAAAAGGTTCCTCAGGGCAAGCTTTTTGTCCTTGGAGATAACCGCCTTGGCAGCTGGGACAGCCGCCAATTTGGATTTATTTCGATCGATCAGGTTGTCGGAAAAGTGAATTTAAGATATTGGCCGTTAAACGAATTTGATGTTTCTTTTTAATGAGAGGGTCTGCCGCAGTTTTAAAAACTGTGGTATTTTTTTGCTTCCGCAATTTCCAAAATTATGTGCTGATTTTCCAAGATTATATAAAATTTTTCCAAAATTATTCTCATTTTTTCCAAAATTATTCTCGTTTTTTGCAAAATTACTCGTTATTTTTCCAAGATTATGATACAATGCACACTTTTCAAGTTTGGCCGAAGCCTATACAATAAATTAATTGCCTTCTGTGCTATTATTAGAAGAGAAAAAAGTCCGTGTTTAAGAGGGGGAAAGGGAATGCCTGTAAGACTCATAACAGGGAGATCAGGAAGCGGCAAGACTGAATATTGTTTAAAGGAAATAAGGGAGAAGCTGCTTGAAGATCCGGATGGAAATCCGATCATTTATCTCGTTCCGGAGCAAATGACATTTTTATCTGAATACAAACTTGTCACTACCCCTAATCTTGGCGGCATGATTCGTGCCCAGGTGTTCAGTTTTACCCGTTTGGCCTGGAGAGTCCTTCAGGAAACAGGCGGTATCAGCCGCTATCATCTTAACAGTGTTGGGATCAACATGCTCATTAGAAAAATAATTGAAGATCAGAAGGATGAGCTGAAAATCTTCCAACGGGCTGCTGATAAATCCGGATTTATCCAGCAAATGGAACAAATGTTGACGGAATTTAAACGTTATTGTGTAACCCCGGGAGAACTATCGGAGAAACAATCAGCGTTTTGGCCGGACGGGGAGCAAAATCAACAAGATCTGAAGGATAAGCTCAACGATCTTGCATTAATTTACAGCCGGTTTGAGGATGAACTGTTTGGAAAATATGTGGATTCCGAGGATTACCTAAGGCTTCTTTCGGAAAAAATCGCTGCATCCAAGTATTTGAAAGAAGCAGAAATTTATATAGACGGTTTTTTCACATACACCCCGCAGGAGTATATGGTTATTGAAAAATTAATGAAGCATTGCAAGCGGGTTACTATTACTTTAACGAGTGATAAATTGTATAAAGAGAACGCACCTGACGAGCTTCATCTTTTCAGATTGTCCGGTGAAACATGTCAGACGATTTATGAAATCATCAAAACAAACGGGATCGAATTAGAAAACGAAATTCATCTTCCGGAGCAGCTGAGATGGACAAATGATTCATTGCAACATTTAGAATCGGAATTTGACACAAGGCCTGCCGTACTTTATGAAGGCACACCCGAGATTTCAATTTGCCAGGCAGTTAACAGGAGGGCGGAAATTGAAGGCGTTGCCAGGAAGATCAAGTATTTAGTAAGGGAAAAAGGATACCGGTTCCGGGATATCGCTTTGTTAGTAAGGAATGGCAGCGATTATCATGATATTTTAGAGACAATTTTTGATGACCATGAAATTCCATATTTTATTGATCAGAAACGAACCATGTTGAACCATCCGCTTATTGAGTTAATCCGTTCCAGTTTAGAGGTCATTAACAGCCATTGGCGTTATGAACCGCTATTTCGCGCCATAAAAACAGAGCTCTTGTTTCCCGTGAAATCAAATGTTCTTAAATTGCGCCAGCAAATGGACAAGCTTGAAAATTATGTTCTCGCTTACGGAATCCAGGGCGACAAATGGACGAAAAAAGAACGTTGGATTTACCGTAGGATAAGAGGTCTTGAATTTGAATCAGTTGCAAAGACAGATGCAGAACAGAACATCGAACAGGAGTTGAATGAGCTTAGAGCGATGATAACGGCCCCGCTTCTCCGGATGTCCCGTCGTCTTAAAAAAGCTGGTACGGGAAGAGATTTATGCGAGGCAGTCTATTTATTTTTGGAAGAATTAGATATTCCAGCAAAACTCGAACAATGGAAGCTTGCTGCTGAAGAAAATGGCGAGCTTGTAAAAGCGCGGGAGCATGATCAAGCCTGGAATGCCGTTATGGAGCTTTTGGACCAGTTTGTTGAAATGCTCGGAGAGGAAAAAATAACGCTCAATCAATTTGCATCCATTCTTGATGCCGGGATGGAGTCATTGAGATTTTCTCTTGTTCCTCCTGCAATCGACCAGGTTTTAGTTGCAGATTTGGAGAGATCAAGGCTGTCAGACATTAAAGCAGCTTTTGTCATCGGTTTAAATGAAGGGATTTTTCCAGCAAAAATGGGTGATGAAGGCATTCTGGCCGACGAAGACCGTGAGTTTTTGCTTTCAAAAGGTTTGAAAATTGCACCGGGAAGCCGGACGCGCCTTTTGGACGAAAATTTTCTTGCCTATAAAGCATTTGTTACTCCTTCCGAACACCTTTATGTAAGTTATCCTTTGGCAAATGAAGAAGGAAAAGCCTTAATGCCTTCTTCCTATATTAAGAGACTAACGGATTTGTTTCCTAATGCCCGCATTCATTTCTTTGTTGCCGATCCATCAGAGTTATCGGAAGAAGAGCAGCTTGATTTTATTTCAAATGAAACAACTGCCCTGTCCTATTTAACCGGACAGCTTCAGCTGAAAAAACGCAATTATCCGGTTTATGACTTATGGTGGGATGTTTATAACTATTATATGAATAGTGACAGATTAAGGCCTACTGCAGTTAAATCCTTATCTGGTTTATTCTATGTAAACCGTGCTAAAAAGCTGTCGGAGCAGGTTAGTAAACAATTGTACGGAGACCATATTCAAGCTAGCGTCTCAAGGATGGAACTCTTTCACAGCTGTCCATTCTCCCACTTTACCCGACATGGATTAAGACTCTCGGACCGGCAAGTGTTCCGGCTTGAAGCTCCTGATATCGGTGAATTATTCCATGGTGCATTAAAATATATCGCAGAAACGGTAGCGCAAAAGAATTTGTCCTGGGCAAACATGACAAAGGATCAATGTGAAATTCTTGCGAAAGAAGCAGTTGAAAAACTGGCTCCAAAATTGCAAAATGAAATCCTGTTGAGTACGAAACGCCATCAATATATTAAAAGAAAATTAGAAAAAATTATCAGCAGAGCTTCGTATGTATTAAGCGAACACGCCAAGGCAAGCGGTTTTTACCCGATCGGCTTGGAAGTGGCTTTTGGTCCGAAGGAAAAACTGCCGCCCCTTTCTTTTTCTTTGAAAAATGGAACAAAAATGGAATTGGCCGGCCGGATCGACCGTGTTGATAAAGCAGAGGACACGAGCGGCGTATTTTTAAGAGTGATAGATTACAAGTCGAGCGAAAAAGATTTAAATATCGGGGAAGTTTACTACGGTCTGGCATTGCAAATGCTTACGTACCTTGATATTATCATTACCCATTCGGACAATTTAATCGGCACAAAAGCAGACCCTGCGGGAGTCTTATATTTTCATGTTCATAATCCGATTATACATTCTTCAAAAGTGTTGACACTCGATGAAATTGAAAAAGAGATTATGAAAAGTTTTCGAATGAAAGGACTTCTCCTCGGAGAGCAAAATGTGATCCAATTAATGGACAAGACGCTCGAAACGGGAGATTCGCAAGTCATTTCCGCCGGAATGAAAAAGGACGGAACATTGTCAAAACGTTCAAAAGTGGCGACAAGAGAAGAGTTCGAAGCATTAAGGCGTTATGTCCGGAAATTGTATGAGAAAACAGGAAATGCCATTACAGAGGGAGTTGTCGACCTTTCCCCTTATAAAATGAAGAACAAAACTCCTTGTACGTTTTGTCCGTATAAAGCGGTGTGCCAGTTCGATCAATCGCTGGAAAGCAATGAGTTTCGCATTTTAACGCCGTATAAAAAAGATGACTTTTTGAATTTAATCCGAAAGGAGGTAGATGATCTTGACAAATTCGATAATGATTCCTCCGAAGCCTGAAAATGTAAACTGGACCGATGACCAATGGAAAGCAATTATGGCAAACGGCGGGGATATCCTTGTCGCGGCAGCTGCCGGTTCGGGAAAAACGGCCGTTCTCGTTGAGAGAATTATTCGAAAAATTACTTCCTTACATAATCCGATTGATGTTGATCAGCTGCTTGTTGTTACGTTTACGAATGCTTCAGCTGCTGAAATGAGACATCGAATTGGTGAAGCATTAGAAAAAGAGATTAATAAAAATCCGATGTCTGCGCATTTGCGAAAACAATTAAGTCTTTTGAATAAAGCGTCGATTTCTACGCTCCATTCATTTTGCTTGGAAGTAATAAGAAAGTACTACTATTTAATTGATATTGATCCAGGGTTTCGAATTGCCGATGAGACGGAAGCCCAGCTCCTGCGTGATGAGGTTTTGGATGAATTATTTGAAGAAGAGTACGGAAAAAGTGATAATGAAGCATTCTTTTCACTTGTTGACACATTTACGAATGACCGGAGCGATGAAGCCCTGCAAGATATTATCAGGGAACTTTATGATTTTGCCCGATCCAATCCTTCTCCTGACCGCTATTTGCAATCGATTATCGAAATGTATGATGTGGATGAGAATGGGAAACTGGAAGATCTTCCGTTTATGGATGCTCTTTTGTATGACATCGAGCTGCAGCTTGAAGGGGCAAAACAAATGCTTCTTGAAGGGATGGAACTGACGAAGCTTCCCGGCGGACCGGCACCAAGAGCAGAAAATTTTATAGATGACTTGCATATTGTTGAAACTCTCATCAGTGCAAAAAAAGATTCATGGTCAACTTTGTATAGCGCCATGCAAACATTGACTTTTTCACGTGCTAAAACAATCCGGGGAGACGAATATGATAAGCACTTGGTCGAAAAAGCCCAAAAATTAAGAGAGCGGGCAAAAAATGTATTGCTGGAATTGCAGTCCGAACTTTTCTCGAGAAGACCTGAATCGTTTTTAAAAGATATGCGCGAAATGAAAGGGCATATTGAAACGCTTATTTCTCTTGTGAAATCTTTTTCCGAACGATTTGAACAAGTCAAAAAAGAAAAGGGATTAGTTGATTTTGCCGATTTAGAGCATTATTGTCTTGATATTCTTACCGAAAGCATTGATGTAGACGGCAGAAGAATTCCTTCCGAAGCTGCGCTTTTTTACCGCCGCCATTTCAAAGAGGTTCTCGTCGATGAGTACCAAGATACAAACATGGTGCAGGAAGCAATTTTGCAGCTTGTCACGAAAGATGAAAAAGAGACGGGAAATCTCTTTATGGTAGGGGACGTCAAGCAATCGATCTACCGGTTCCGGCTGGCAGAGCCAAATTTATTTTTAAGCAAGTACAACCGTTTTACGCCGACTGGTGTGAATTCAGGCTTACGAATTGATTTAGCACGGAATTTCAGAAGCAGGAAAGAAGTGCTTGACGGAACGAATTTTCTGTTTAAGCAGCTAATGGGGGTAAAGGTTGGAGAAATCGAATACGATGAAGCAGCAGAGTTAAAAAAAGGAGCTCCGTATCCGGAAGAACCCCCAATCCCTGTTTCCGTCATCTTGATCGACCAGGCCGGAGATGAATCTGAAAGGGATGCAGAAGAATTGCCTGAAGAAGACAAAACAGGAGATTTCAGCCAAGAGGAATTGCAGCAGTCCCAGCTGGAAGCAAGGATAATGGCAAAAAAAATTAAAGAGCTCATTGAATGCCGGACCAAAGTATATAACACAAAAACAAAAAGCATAAGGCCTATTACTTATAGAGACATTGTGATTCTTCTCAGGTCCATGACTTGGGCTCCGGAGATCATGGAAGAGTTCAAACAGCAGGGCATACCAGTTTATGCAAACTTATCTACAGGATATTTTGAAGCAACAGAAGTGTCGATTATGATGTCTTTGTTAAAGGTCATTGACAATCCTTACCAAGACATTCCTCTCGCAGCTGTTTTGCGTTCTCCGATTGTTGGATTAAACGAAGAAGAATTGTCGCGAATACGTATTTCAAATAAGTGGGGATCGTTTTTTGAGGCTGTGATGTCTTTTTGCCGGGCAAAACCGGCAGCTGATCAAGAAGCCCTCTATGAAAAAGTCAGGCTGTTTACAGACCAGCTTCAAAATTGGAGAACAAAAGCACGTCAAGGATCATTATCAGAATTAATCTGGGACTTATTCAGGGAAACGAAATTCTATGATTTTGTCGGCGGGATGCCGGGAGGAAAACAGCGCCAGGCAAATCTTCGAGCACTTTATGACAGGGCACGGCAATATGAATCGACATCATTTAGAGGTTTGTTCCGCTTTCTCCGGTTTATTGAACGGATGATCGACCGGGGCGATGATTTGGGGGCAGCCCGTGCGCTTGGAGAACAAGAGGATGTAGTCAGAATCATGACCATTCACAGCAGTAAAGGCCTTGAGTTCCCGGTTGTTTTTATTGCCGGTTTAGCGCGCAAGTTCAATACAATGGATCTGAAAAAACCATTTATGCTGGATAAGGAATTCGGATTTGCCTCCAGGTATGTCAATGCGGAGAAACGGATATCATATCCAACGATTGCGCAGCTTTCATTTAAGCGGAAAAAGAAGATGGAAATGCTGGCAGAGGAAATGAGAGTGTTATATGTTGCTTTAACCCGTGCGAAAGAGAAGCTGTATTTGATCGGTTCGATAAAAAATGCTGAAAACTCGCTGGATAAATGGCTTTCGTCAGCTGCCGGCGAAAACTGGCTATTACATGATTACAACCGAGCGAATGCAAGCAGTTATTTGGAATGGATCGGCCCAGCGCTTATTAGGCATAGGGATTGTAAAGTATTGCGTGCCGGCGGCAATCAGGAAAATGTAAAACTATTAGACCATCCATCATGCTGGCAGGTGGAAATGATTCATAGTGAAACGGCCCGATCATTGAATGAAGGCAAAATAGAAGAAAGGCAAGAATTGCTGGATAAAGTGGCAGAAGGGAAACCTGTGCCAGTTACTTCTAACCATGCTGAACGGGTAAACGATCAGCTTTCATGGAAATATGAATTCCATCATGCTTCTGTATTCCGGTCCAAGCAATCTGTTTCCGAGATGAAGAGACAATTTGATCTTGCCGGTGAGGAAAGCAGTACGGAGCTGCTTCGGAAAATAAGAAAGCCTCTTTTAAAGCGGCCAAGATTTATGCAGGAAAAAACATTATCACCTTCAGAAAAAGGAACGGCTATGCATATGGTTATGCAGCAGATTGATCTGTCGCTTCCTTTAACGGAAGAATCGATTCTTCATCAGGTGGATGCCATGGTACAAAAAGAGCTCCTTACCGCGGAGCATAGAGAAGGAATCGATCCCGGACTCATTGTGAAATTTTTTAAAAGCGATTTAGGTCAAAGACTTTTACGTGCGGAGAAAGTTATGCGAGAGGTTCCATTCAGTTTATCGCTGCCGGCAAAAGAAACGTATCCAGACTGGACAGTTGGAGATGAAAATGTCATTGTACAAGGTGTAATTGACTGTTTCTTTGAAGAAGAGGAAGGTATTGTACTCCTTGATTATAAAACAGACGGTATTACGGATCGTTACAAAGGGGGATTTGAAGAAGCAAAACCGATTTTGGAATCGAGGTACCGCCTTCAATTAAACCTTTATGCCCGTGCACTTGAACAAATATTAAGAAAGCCTGTTCATGAGCGGTATTTGTTCTTTTTTGATGGCGGGCACTTATTAAAATTTAGAAATCATTAATATAGTAAAACGGCAAGCGACGAGGGTCCTTGCCGTTTTTAAATATATGAGTCTTTATTTTCGTTTATAAGTCTTTATCCTGATTTATGAGCCCTTATTTTAATTTATTAGCCTTCATACTGATTTTTAAGCCTTTATTCTGATATTTGAGCCTTAAATTTCGTTAATGAGCCGTCGATCAAATTTATGAGCTTTCATTCCAATATATTAAAAAGTGGACCAGGGATTAGCCGTGTTTTCTCAACTTTTAATTATTACCTACCGTTGGCTGGTCAATTAAGTTCGTATCAATCACATTTGTAATACTTATTCCGTTAATCGTAATCACAATTCCTCCGGTATTACTCGCTCCGGAACCGGAATGCGATTTAGAATTGCTTTTTGGAGAGATAATGAGAGAGTCGCCAAATTGGACAATTCCTGATCCCCCAATATTAAGAATCTGAACGGGACCGATAAAAGCTGGCATGAAAAACATCCTTTTCTTTACTCTATTGTGAGATTTATTTTAACTTATGTTTTTGTTTATGATTCTGTTCGTTTTCTCTAGGCAAAAGCTGACGGATATGCTTCACTCTCGCTTCCATTGAAATATGTTTACTGTTTCCTACATGGAGAAGAGAAGATGAAGAAATACCGACAATATCGATTTTGCCGACTTTAATAATGGGATGATGGTTAAATGTTTGATAGGTAAATGGTTCCTGAACTGGAGTAATAGGAATAGGCTGGGAGAAAACGGTGTATTCAGAAAAGTTCCCTTCATTGCTATAATAAAATTCAGTTTCCCTATGAACAGCTAATGCTCGGGAAAACCCGTTTATCATATTTGAATCTCCGATTTGCAAAAAAGAGGAAAAGGAAATCGTATTAATGTAAATTTGATCGACAAATGAAGTACGTTGAAACATATTAAGATACATCCGGTGTTAGTGGTACAAATGGTCCAATAATTAATGATTCAGGAGGTGTATCAAATGCAGCTGCCAATTGGATCGTCTGAGCATCTCCGACCATTAATAAGGAGGAGCTGGAAACACCGATCACTCTTATACTGCCAACGCAAATCTCCCGATTGTGAACATGGAAATTCATTCTTTTTTCATCCCTTTCAAATTGTCAGGCAAATTTCTTAAAAAGACAAATACACCATTCTCAATTTCTTTTTTCATCTGCGCAATTATTTTTTCCTTCCAATTTTCTTTCGATTTTTCTTCTGGTGAAATTTGTCTTAAATAAAATTCGATTCGGTTTGGAATTTGTTTTTTAATATCTTCTTTAATAAAATCAATGTATGACCCATCTATATTTACATTTAATTTTTCCTGAGTTTGCTTGATTAAAAGTTCTATCTCTGTTTCCAAGTAATGAAACAAGTTACTTTCGAGTTCCATCACTGTTTGCATATGATCTTCCGGAGAAAATGAAGTGCATACTTGTTGGTTATCGACAGAAAAGTCTTCGATTCCCTGAAGGTCAGAAGGATTTAATCCAATATTTAATGTTCCTTCAAGAGATTCTACTTTTAATTGGTCAAATTTATATTCAATTTTATCCACTCTGATTCCCGGCCTCTCTTTAAGTTCCGCTAATTCATGGTTAATTGCTTCAATTGTTTTTTCCAGCTGGCGGATTTTCCTGTCTTGCGCTTGAATAAACAGGTGCATTTTTTGAATGTATTGATAAAACTCCTGATTCAAACCAATCACCTCGTCTCCATTGAAGACAAATAGAAATACTAATATTTAAATTGGCGATACTAAAGGAACTGCAGGTGCTCCCTGGAGGGGTGCCGTACCGGGAGGCTTTGGTTCCGGAGCCGGACCGTTAAAGCCCCCTGTGTTGTATAAATGCGAAACCGGTTTAATAATTCCTGCACTCCCGATCTGCAAAACAGAAGAATTGCTGATCCCCTCAATTTTTATCAAATTGATATGGATCGATTGCTGTATATAAAAATTCATATTAATCACCCGTTATTTTAAGCGTTAAAGAAATTTCCTTGATCAATAAGATCAGTATCATATGTGTTTGTGGAACTTTGTTGATTGTAAACGTATAAACCGTCTCCGGTATTAAAAGAACCAGCCCCTGCAAAGGTCTTTGCTGATGATATAGGCATCATTTTATAAACATCTCCAATGTTAAAAATAGAACTGCTCCCAATCGAAACCACTTGCACAACCCCGACAATCGCTGGCATGGCCTCCACCCTTTTCATCGTTTCTCTTATATCGTATGTGACAGATAATTGAATGTGATTAAAATGCCCATGATTTCTATTACAACAAGCCCGTTATCACATCTTGAAAAAATGATGTTTGCAGTTGGAAAAACATAACGCACACGGAAAACTGAGAATTTTCTAATTTGAAACCGCTTTATTTTCTTGTGATTTCCCAAAATAATTATAATTGAATGAATGAATCAACATAATATTAGGGGAGCAAAAAATATAACGGGAGGAAGTAGTGAACATTCATGGAAAATAACATGCATGATCGTATGAAGGACACGATGGAGCACAGATATATACCAATGACATCATTTGCAAGTGGTGTCGGACAGGCTGTGATGCCTGATCTTTACTGTTATACGAACCAGATTGTGAATGTGTGCTTTGTCGGCAGTCCTGAAAATCCAAATGATTGGGTTTTAATTGATGCAGGCATGCCTGAATCGGCTAACCGTATTCTCGATGCTGCAAAAGAACGGTTTGGTGAAAACAGTAAACCAAAAGCGATTGTACTTACACACGGTCATTTTGATCATGTCGGAGCCGTTGTCGACTTAGTTGAAAAATGGGATGTTCCGGTATACGCCCATGAGGCAGAAATTCCTTATTTGACCGGAAAATCAAGTTATCCTGAACCTGATGGATCGGTCGAAGGGGGATTAGTAGCAAAAATGTCGCCGCTGTTCCCGAATGAACCGATTAATCTCGGGAGCCGTGTTAAGGCAGTTCCTTCCGACGGGAGTATCCCATATATGCATGGCTGGCGATGGATTCATACACCGGGACATTCTCCCGGACATATTTCCTTGTTCAGAGATGAAGATCGTTCCCTAATTGCCGGTGACGCATTTGTTACGGTGAAACAAGAGTCGCTTTACAAGGTAGTGACGCAAATTCAGGAAATCAGCGGTCCGCCGAGATATTTTACAACCGATTGGGAGGCAGCGAAGGAGTCCGTCAAAAAGCTTGAAGCTTTAAAACCGACAGTTGCAATTACCGGGCACGGAATGCCAATGTCCGGCGGCGAACTTACAAAAGGCCTGGAAAAATTGGCAAGAGACTTTGAACGTATAGCAATTCCGGATTATGGGCGCTATGTTTATCGAAAGCATTGATTTTCGAATAACTCAAAAAAATTTATTAAAACGTGTAAAAAAATGTAACAAGTTAATTTCTTCTTGATTGGAGTGTAAAAAATGAAAGCTGTAACATATCAAGGACCTAAAACCTTAGTAGTAAAGGAAGTTGAAGATGCAAAAATAGAAAAAAAAGATGATGTTATCGTACGAATAACATCTACAGCCATATGCGGGTCAGACCTTCACATCTATCAAGGAAACTTTCCGTTGCCTGAAGGTTATATTATTGGACACGAACCGATGGGGATCGTGGAAGAAGTCGGCCCTGAAGTAACAAAAGTTAAGAAAGGGGACCGTGTTGTTGTCCCGTTTAATGTTGCCTGTGGACATTGCTTTTATTGCGAACATGATATGACGAGCCAATGTGATAATGCCAATGATAATTATGATTCAGGAGGGTATTTTGGTTTTGGAGAAAAGTACGGAAATCATCCGGGAGGCCAGGCGGAATATTTAAAAGTGCCTTTTGGAAATTTCACCCCTTTTGTCATCCCGGAATCGTGTGAACTGGAAGATGAATCCCTTCTCTTTTTATCTGATGTCTTGCCTACTGCCTGGTGGAGTGTAGAAAATGCCGATGTAAAAAAAGGGGATACCGTTATTGTGCTTGGCTGTGGACCTGTCGGTTTAATGGCGCAAAAGTTTGCCTGGATGAAAGGTGCGAAACGTGTAATTGCTGTCGATTACTTAGATTATCGCTTAGACCATGCAAAACGAATGAACAATGTTGAGGTGTTTAATTTTACAAAAAACGATGACATGGGCGAGTATTTGAAGGAAATAACTCAAGGAGGAGCAGACAAGGTAATTGATGCCGTCGGTATGGATGGAAAAAAAACACCCCTTGAATTCGTTGGGCAAAAATTAAAGCTGCAAGGCGGAACCCTAAGTCCTTTAAAGATTGCTGCGAAAGCTGTAAGAAAAAACGGAACGATTCAAATTACCGGTGTATATGGAGGCAACTACAATAATTTTGAATTAGGAGCCTTATGGATAAGAAATGTTACAATTAAAATGGGACAGGCACCGGTTATCCCAATTATGCCGAAGCTATTTGATAAAATTATGAATAAAGAATTTGATCCAAAAGAAATTATAACACACAAAATCCCTCTTAATGATGCAAGCCATGGCTATAAGATTTTCAACGATCATCAAGATAATTGCATCAAGGTTATATTGAAGCCTTAATGGTATAATAGAATTCCTGCATTGAGGACGGGTGTTCCAGAATAGGACGATCCTAATATGCAGGAATTTTTTATATATAAGTACAGAAAAATTTGCGAAATTAATTATAATAACGTAATCATGACAACAATTATACATTTTCTAAAGTCAATCATGTATAATATACTTTACAGATTTTTCTGATAAGGAGACAAACAATGCCGGACGTGAATGATGTAAATTTGAATCAAGAACGGATCCTTTCACTTGATATAATGAGAGGGTTTGCAATTCTCGGAATCTTTTTAGTGAATATGCTTTTTTTTCATTCTCCTATTCTTTATATCGACCCTATGAAATGGTGGAATGATTCTTTCAGCAAAGCAGTCTATACATTTATTGATATTTTTGCACAGGCAAGTTTTTACCCGCTGTTTTCAATGCTTTTTGGATATGGACTAGTCATCTTGATGGACCGGTCACAGCAAAAGAAAGTTAATTTTTATAAGATAGCAGCGAGAAGGCTGTTTTTGCTGTTATTGATTGGAATGATCCACGCTTTTTTTATCTGGCATGGGGATATTTTAATGAATTATGCTGTAATTGGTTTTATTTTTTTATTGTTTTTACAATTATCGGGAAGAAGTTTAACGATCACCGGAATGCTGCTTTATGTGATTCCAAATATTTTCTTAACTTTTATTTTGACGATCGGAATTCAGATTGCACCTGAGGAAGAATGGTATCCATACGATGACCAAGCTGCAGCTGCTTCAATCGAGGTGTACAGCCATGGCAGTTTTACAGAGATAACGGAACAAAGGATAAGGGATTGGTATGAGGCAAATAACCTTGAATCTTTTCTTATTTCGCTTACAGACATCCTTCCATTGTTTATGCTTGGAGCCGGAGCCGCAAAATTAAAGTTGCTGGAAAACCCCAAACGCCACAAAAAAAGGCTTCTTTTCATTATGCTTTCAGCAGGGATTACGGGGATTATGCTTAAAATTTTTCCATACCTATTTGGCAGAAATATTGCAATTGATTATTTTCAAGATATATTTGGCGGCCCTTTATTATCTATTGCTTATGCTCTCATCATTGCCTTTCTGGCCAATCGAAAACGGACCGCTTTGTTTCTTTCGCTTTTAGCAGCAGTAGGGAAAATGTCTTTAAGCAATTACTTATTCCAATCACTTGTTTCTACTTTTATTTTTTATAGCTACGGGCTTGGATATTATGGAAAGGCATCTTTAATGGAAGGCACGATTCTTGCTTTAGCGATTTTCGTTGTTCAAACAGCTGCAAGCTTCATTTGGATGAAGCATTTTTATTATGGACCAATGGAATGGCTATGGCGAAGTTTTACTTATTTATCGCTGCCGAAATGGAAACGATTCTCGCAATAAAAATAATAAATTATTAAAAAGGGGTGGTATCATGAAATTTGTAACAGCTAAAGATAAGGATGGAGTGTTTGTTGGGTTTTTAAATGAAGATAATAACAGCGTGCTTCCGCTTGGAAGAGCAGAAGATAAGCGCACAGTTGAAAATTATTTCCCGACGACGATGACAGAATGTATTGCTCACGGAGAGGATTTTATTAAAAAAGTAGAGAATTTGATAGAATGGGCGAGCACAAGCGGGGAAGAAAAAGAATTATATATCCCATTAGAGGCCTTGGAACTGCTTGCGCCAATTCCAAGGCCGGCAAAAAATATCTTTTGTGTAGGCAAAAATTATGCTGAGCATGCTATTGAAATGGGAAGCAAGGACGATATCCCTGAACATATAATGGTGTTTACAAAAGCACCGACAACTGTTATTGGCCATCAAGAAAAAGTCCATAGCCATCAAAAAGTGACAAAAGAGCTTGATTATGAAGGAGAACTCGCTGTTGTCATCGGAAAAGCCGGAAAGGCAATAAAGAAAGAAGAGGCGCTTGATTACGTGTTCGGCTATACAATCATCAATGATATTACGGCAAGAGATCTTCAAAGCCGCCACCAACAGTTTTTTATCGGAAAAAGCCTTGATACAACTTGTCCAATGGGACCTTGGATTGTCCATAAATCAGAAATTGAAAATCCTAATCAATTAAATATTCAAACAAAAGTGAATGGGGAAATAAGACAAAACTCAAATACGAAACACTTTATTTTCCCAGTGGAGGAAATTATTTCAGTTCTTTCTGCAGGAATGACGCTTGAACCGGGTGACATTATTGCGACGGGAACACCTGCAGGGGTAGGGAAAGGTTTTAAGCCTCCAAGGTTTTTAAATCCGGGTGATGTTATTGAGATCACTATTGAAAAAATCGGAACATTAAGGAACCAAATTGCCGACGAATATTGAATGGAAATTCACTTTATATTTTTAGGCTTTTACATGACAATATGATATGATGAAAACGAATTATACATAAGGAGGCTATGCCGGTGACACACGCCCATATTACTGCCTGGTTTTTAGCAATTGTCTTATTTTTTATTGCGCTGGGCCTTCATAAAAGCGGAAAAGCAAAAGGATTTAGAGCAGTACAAATGATTTTAAGAGTATTTTATCTGCTAATTGCAAGTACTGGTGTATGGATGTTAACCAGTATTTCCACAATCAGCTTGCTCTATATCTTGAAGTCTGCAGTCGGGCTATGGGTAATTGCCACGCTTGAATTGATCTTGATTCGGACGGCCAAACAGCAAAAAACTTCAGCTTTATGGATCCAATTTGTAATTGCTTTTTTGCTTGTCCTGTATTTAGGATTTAAGCTGCCTTTAGGATTTTAATTCTTTTAAAAACCTGATAATTTGACATGATTCACAAAAAGCTGCCAATTTGGTGGCTTTTTTTCTATGTTTTTCGTTTAAACAACAATATATTTTATGGTATTTTTATCATAAAAGGTTATAAATTTCTAAAACTACCAATGGTGATCATATGGCCAAGACAATATCCTGTATCTATAAAGATACAATTCAACTCAGGTCTTTTATTGAGGAACATGAATTATACAAGGATCCTAACCTTTTAGTACAGGTTTTTTCAGGCACTTTGAATAAGGAAGTCATTATGGAATTGCAAGTTTTTCTAAGCAAAAAACTTCCGTATGCCACTGTTATCGGCTGTACAACAGATGGGGAAATTCTTGAAGGAAGTATTGTTGAGGAGAAAATTGTATTATCTTTTACAATTTTTGAAAAAACGAAAATAAGATCCTTCCTCCTCCATTATGATTCTTTTGCCGGCAGTTTTGAAATGGGAAAAGAGATTTCATCCAGGGTATCCGCTTTTGATGCGAAGACTGTCATCTTGTTCCCGACAAGTTTTGACATAGATGTGCAGAAAATGCTTGAAGGAATTCGCGACGGATATCCGGAACTTGTTGTTTCCGGAGGTATAGCGGGAGATAACGGCCATTATAATGGAGCTTTTGTTTTTACAGGCAAAGAGATAACAAATAATGGTGTTGCAGCAGTTGCCTTGCAAAGCGAGCATCTTAAGTTCCATACATATTCGAATCATAAATGGCAGGAAATCGGAAAATCATTTACTGTCACGAAAGCAAGGGGAACAACGATTTATTCGATTGATAATAAAAAGCCGCTGCATATTCTCAAACATTACTTGGGAGAAAGTTTTATTAATGAATTGCCTAAATCGGGTGTGGAATTTCCATTTTTGTTAGACAAAAATGGTGAGAAAGTTTCTGTCTTTATTGTTAAGGTATTAAAAAATGGAGCAATTGCCGTTAACAGGAGTGTGAAAGAAGGGGAAAAGCTTACATTCGCATATATAAATGTTGAATCTATCATTGAAAATTCACTGAAAAATATGAGAAGTCTGTCGAAAAAGCCGGTAGAAACCATTTTTGTCTATAATTGTATGGCAAGAAAACGATTGTTCAGGCATTTTTCCGAGGAAGAAATGAGAATGTTGAATGAAATTGCTCCGATAACGGGCTTTTTCTCATACGGTGAAATATTATACAATGGGAAAAATGATCCTCATGTAGTCGGACATTCTCTCACCTATCTGGCCCTGTCAGAAAATGCAAATCAGATTCCGGAAAAACCTTTAACTTTTAAATATGATATTCCTGTTAATATGAAAAACATCGTTAGTTTAACTCATTTGATGCAGGCTTCACAAAAAGATATTCGGAATTTAAACGAGAATTTAAAGGTATCAGAGCAATACTACCGGTCACTTTTTGATAATAATACAGATTTTGTCTATTCAACAGATTTGCAAGGGAATATTACAAGTGTAAATCCTGCTTTTATGAAGACTTTTGGTTTCAGCGAAAATGAAATTATAGGCAAGTCTGCGTTGAAATTCATTAGCCCGGATGACATTCCAAGAGTCAGGATGCATTTTTTCAGGGCATTAAGAGGAAGGGAACAATACTATAATATTGAAATCCGGAATAAATCGGGCGAAGTGTCTTTGTTTCAAATTAAGAACATCCCCATTACGGTTAATGGAGAAACGGCAGGGATATATGGCATTGGCCGAAATATTACCCAACAAAAAATAAATGAAGAAAAAATTACGCAGCTTGCCTATTTTGATCATGATACCGGATTGCCAAACAGGATGAGATTTACTGAAAAGTTGGAAGAACTTCTTTTAAGGGCGAAAAAGAAAAAGAGGAAATTTGCAGTCCTCTTTATAGATATTGACCGCTTTAAAATTATTAATGACAGCCTAGGCCATTATGCAGGTGATATAATTCTTAAAGAGCTGGCGGAAAGAATTCAAGAGGCTCTTCCAAGCGGTTCGTTATTAGGGCGTTTTAGCGGTGACAAATTTTCATTGGTTCTAACAAAGCAAGTGTCGGTTGAAGAAGTCATGAAAACGGGAACACAGATTTTGCAAAACATTTCAAAGCCGATATTTATGAATAATCAAGAGTTTTTTTTAACAGCAAGTATAGGGGTCAGCTGGTATCCAGGAGACGGCCTTGATGAACATACTCTCCTAAAAAATGCTGACATTGCAATGAATCGTTCGAAAAATAACGGAGGGAACCGGATTACTTTCTTTTCGAATGAAATGAATGATGAAGCATTAATTCGCCTTGAGATGGAGAGTTATTTAAGAAAGGCATTGAAAAAGAATGAATTTTTCCTTTATTACCAGCCATTGATTAATTTGCATTCAGGAGAAATTTACGGAAGCGAGGCTTTAATTCGATGGGAACATCCTAAGCTCGGTCTTGTATCTCCGGGAGATTTTATTCCGCTCGCTGAAGAAACCGGTTTGATTGAAGAAATCGGAAATTGGGTGCTTCGAAAAGCTTGTAAGCAAAATAAGCAATGGCACGATATGGGATTAGGAAAGCTGTCGATATCTGTAAATGTTTCAGCCCATCAATTTCAGCAGACAAACTTCTTATCGGAAGTTAAAAGAGCGATCGAAGAATCAGGTCTTTCACCTGAATATTTAATACTTGAACTGACAGAGAGCGCCATGCTTGAGAATATCGACTACAGCATTTCAGTGATGAAATCTCTGCAGGAACTTGGCGTAAAGGTTTCTATTGATGATTTTGGAACAGGATATTCTTCATTAAGTTATTTGCGGAACTTGCCAATAAATACGTTGAAAATTGATCGCTCTTTCGTTGATAAATTGGATATTGATACAATAGACATTGCGATTGTGAGAGCAATTATTACGATGAGCCAAGGACTTGCGGTGGAAGTAGTTGCGGAAGGCGTTGAGACAAAAGAGCAAATTGAGCTCTTGCGTGAATTAAATTGCCACTATGCACAGGGGTATTTTATTCATAAACCTTTGTCGACAAAAGAGTTTGAAAACGTCTTGAAAAAAACAGCAACAACTTTATATAAATGAATTCGGTTTGCGGGCCAGCCTCAGTTGTCCCTTGCTGCGTTAATGAGGTAAAGGAGATCAAGTTTCAAGACTGCCTTATGGCAGGCTTGTTTTTTTTGTTTAATTTTATATTGACGAATATTATGAAATTTATAACAATTAAGATATAAATATACAGATGAGAAGGAGGATGTTTCACTGGCGGTTTATTTTCGTTTATTTTATTTATTGCTTTTATGGGGCGGAGCTTTTAGCTTCTTTCTGCATACTACCAGAATGTCGATATTTCTGTTCTTTTGTTCCGCATCACTTGCCTTATACTTTATAATTCCAATTATTAAAAAGAAATGGATTCCATACTGGATCTTATCTTATTCTTCAGCCGCTGCCCTTTTGATAACAGAAGACATGTCTTTTTGGATTTTTGTTGCAATTGCTTTCTTTTACTTATTTGAAGCCGGTCGGGATTTAATGCCTGCAAACTTTCGGGCATTATTGTTTTCAATTTTCTCATTAATAGGAGGTATATTTTTCTTTCATTTTTCATTTTATTATTGGTGCATTTACATAGCAATCTCGATAGCAATCTCGATGGCTCTTTTTTATTTCAACAGCCTCCAATATGAGCTTATTTATCAGCGTAACTTGTATGACCAACTTCTCGATGAATATAGAAAGTTAAAAAGACTCGCTCTTGAAAATGAACGGACTGCCAGGCTTGAAGAACGGACACGAATTGCAAGAGAGATGCATGACTCCGTAGGGCATAAGCTTACAGCATTAAATTTGCAGATTGGGATGATGCTTGCCGAGAATAAAACAAACTTGCTTTTGCAAATGAAGGAAATGGTTGAAGACAGTCTCAAAGAAACGAGAAGGGCAGTGCGCGCTCTTGAAACGGATGAAATCGAAGGAATTTCTTCGGTGATCCACTTAATACGGAAACTGGAGGCCGAAAGCCATTTAAGAGTACATTTTACAACAAAGCAGGGGGTTCTTGGTGTCTCTTTATCAAACGAACACAGCGTTGTAATGTACAGGGTGATTCAGGAAGCATTAACAAACGCAATGAAGCATGCATATTCCAAAGAAGTATATGTTACTCTCGGCGTCTCTCCAATCGGACAGTTAACTTTTGAAATAAAAAATAAAATCCATTCGCATAAACCTTTCCATGAAGGATTCGGGTTGAGGAATATAAAGGAGCGGATGATGGAAATCGGAGGTAAAATTACGATTTTTAAAACAGACAATCATTTTATTATTCAAGGAATTATGCCGGGAGAAGGTGAGAAGCATGATTCGAATTTTGCTGGTTGAGGATCAGAGCATTGTTCGCCAAGGACTTAAGATGATTATTGAACAAGATAAAGAATTCTCTGTAATAGGAGAAGCGGAAAACGGAAGAGAAGCGATTGACTTCCTTGAAAAGCAGGAAGTCGATGTTGTTTTGATGGATATTCGCATGCCTGTCATGAACGGTCTCGAAGCAGCCCATAAAATGAAACAAAGATGGCCGGAAATAAAAATCATCATCCTGACAACCTTTAACGATGAAGAATATGCTTTGCAAGCATTCAAGGACGGGGTGAGCGGATTTTTGTTAAAAACAGCTGATGGGCCAAAATTAATACATTCGATTAGGAGTTCCATAAACGGAGGAATCTCGATTCATGAACAAGTAGCGGCAAAAGTGGTGCCAAAGCTTTTGCAACAGCCGAAAGCATCCCCGGCAAATCTCCCATTAACGCCCAGGGAATTAGAAATCACAAAAATGGTCGGTCAGGGCAAAACAAATAAAGAAATTTCGGCCGAACTGTATTTGTCAATCGGAACCGTTAAAAACCATATGACGCAAATTTTGGATAAGTTGGAACTGCGCGATCGAACCCAGCTTGCCATTTTTGCAGTAAAGAATAATATTATATAAGATTTTGAGCAAAAACCATGACTCTGGTCATGGTTTTCTCATTATTTCATGACGGAAGATAGTATAAGCGTTTTTATAAACGATATATCATTTTATTGTAAAGGAGGAGATTGAATGTTAGAGGTTGTCGATCTTTCAAAACATTTTAAAAATAAAAAGGCAGTAAACAGTGTAAATTTGTATCTGGAACAGGGTGAAACGGTCGGTTTGCTCGGGCCGAACGGAGCAGGAAAGTCTACCACCATTTCGATGATTTCTTCGCTAATACGTCCTACGTATGGAGATATTAGACTCGGGAATAACAGCATTTTAAAAACTCCTGAAAAACTAAGGAAAATATTGGGGGTTGTACCACAAGAGTTGGCCCTGTATATGGAATTAACTGCCCGTGAAAATTTAGAATTTTTCGGCGCCATTCATCAAATCCCAAAACAAGAGTTAAGAAATCGTATAGAAGAAGTTTTGGAGATTATTGGTTTAAAAGACAGAGAGAAAGAACTTGTCAAAACATTTTCCGGAGGAATGAAAAGGAGGCTCAATATTGGGGCAGCGCTTCTTCATAATCCGGAAATTGTCATTATGGATGAACCGACGGTCGGCATTGATCCGCAGTCCCGAAATTATATCCTTGAAACGGTAAAACGGCTTAATAAAGAGAAAAATATGACGGTTTTATATACGAGCCACTACATGGAGGAAGTGGAATACTTATGTGACCGGATTTACATTATGGATAACGGACGCATCATCGCGTCCGGGACAAAAGAAGATATAAAAAGCATTTTATCTCAAGAACAGTCTATTTCTATTAAAGTAGAAATATTAAAAGGGACTTTTCTGGAAGTTCTGGAACAAATCCAGGTTATTAAAAACATATCTGCTAAAGAACCGTATGTTACAATCATTGTCCCCAAGCAGGTGAATATATTAAAAGATATTTTTAAAGCTGCGGAAGAAACCGAAACGAATATTGTTTCTGTCAATATTGAAACCCCTACATTAGAGGATGTTTTTCTGCACTTAACAGGCCGGCAATTAAGAGATTAGGAGGCGAACACATGCTTTTTCAAATGATAAAAAAAGATTTACTTATGTTTTGGCGGCGTCCCAGTGAATTGATCGTCCTTCTTCTCATGCCGTTTGTTTTAATCTGCATTCTCGGCAATGCTCTTGAGTCTGTTATTAATGGGGAGATTCCTGAAATAAAATTGAAGGTTGGGGTTATTCAAAAGGACCATCCTGAAAAAGGAATTGAGCAGATCGTAGAGGAGATGAACAATCTCCCTATACCGGAAGAGCAAAAAAATCAAATAAAAGAAGGAATAAACGAGTTCCATCCGACCGCTGTCCTAACTGAAGAAATTTTTAAAAGCAAAGAATTAAAAGACATCATCAAAGTGGAGCAAATTTCTGAGAAGGACGCAGAAAAAAATAAAAAACAATACAGCGGCATTATCGAAATCCCGGAGAATTTTACGTATGACTTTTACAAGAAAGCAATTTTTCATGAAAAAAAAGAACCTCAGTTTAAGGTTCAATTGAATAAATCCAAAGGAAGGGAAGCTGGAATACTAAGGGATATTCTATCGACCTTTCAGCAAGACATATCGTTGATGGTTGCGGCAAATTCAAAAGGATTTAACTCAGATAGCATGGATGTAATTAAGCAAATGCATTTGAGTATGGGTTCAATCAAAACGATTTCGGCCAAAGAACCTATAAGTGCCGTTGACTATTATGCAATTGGAATGAGTGTCATGTTTATCTTTTTTGTGGCCTCAACGGTTGCCTCTTATGCTTATGCGCAAAAAGAAAGTCTTGTTTTTAATAGGATTATACTTGCAAATGTCCCTGTATCTATTTTTTTCTCAGGAATTTTTGTTTCTGCAGCGATAGCCGCTTTTTGTCAACTGAACATTCTTTATGGCCTTGCCGCGGTCATTTTCAAGGTGCACTGGCCAAATTTCATGAATTATTTGGCAATTACGGCTGCGATGTCGCTTATGATTGGAGGCTTTGCCGTGTTATTATCTGCTATAAGCTATCGCAGCAATAATGAAAAGACTTCAAGTATCTTCTCTTCATTTCTATTGCCAATTTTTACTTTTATAGGCGGTGGTTTTTTTCCTATCTCGCAGTTGGGAAAATCGTTTGAGGAATTTAGCATTTATACACCGATCGGCGCAGGTATATCTGCTTACTTAAAGGCGATGCAGGGGTATCCAATTGGTGAAATCGATACAGAGCTGCTTTTCATCGTGATTCTTGCAATGATTCTTACTGCAATTGCCGTGATGCTACAGCCAAAAAGAGGTGAAACGGTATGATCGGAATTTTGATTGGTAAGTTCAGGCTATTGCTGCGAAAACCGGGCGCTTTAATCACCACGACTCTTATTTGTATGGTATTTGCGTTTGTTACCGGTAAAGCAGGATTTGATAAATTGGAAATTCCCGTTTACAGTTCGATGGAAGCAAATGAATTGAAACAATATATAAATCAGCTCAACAAGGGAGATGTCTTTCATTTTAAGCAATCATCAGAAAACGAAGTAAAAGAAAGGGTTTCCGAGGGAAAAGTTGAAGCAGGCGTTCAACTTGAAAAAAGCAAATATACAATTTATATTGCAAGAAATTCTGAAAATATTCCTTTGCTTGAGCAATATGTAAAAGCTTTTTATAAACAAACATTAAAACAAAAAGCATTGGAAGGTATTTCCTTGGAATCGACTGACTCCAACAAAAAAACCGTTGCTGAATGGCCTGAAATGTTTAGTCTGAAAACATCCTATTTTAATAACAAAGAAAAGCCGGCATATAACCAGGCGCTTCAATCATTATTTGGATTTACTTTATTTTTTGTCATTTATACAATAGGTTTTAATGTTGTCGATATATTAAATGAAAAACAGATGGGTGTATGGGATCGGATTATTATTTCACCTACTTCAAAAGTTGCTGTCTATACGGCTAACTTGCTTTATTGTTTTCTTATTGGTTACGTGCAAGTGGTATTCATTTTTTTGGTGTTCCGCTTTGGTGCTGGAGTTGATTTCCAAGGAGCGTTCGGTAAAACACTTATCATTATTATACCTTACCTTTTTTCTATTGTTGCGCTAACAATATTGCTGACAGGTTTAGTAAAAACGACTGGGCAATTTAATGCGCTTCTGCCGTTGATCGGTGTAAGTTTTGCGATGCTGGGGGGAGCGTATTGGCCGCTTGAAATTGTAAGTTCGGAATTGCTTCTGGGAATTTCGAAAGTAATTCCGGTAACATATGGCATGGAATTATTAAAAGGTGCAGTTATTTCCAAGTCTTCGCTGCAAGAGCTGTTATATCCAATTGGTATTTTGTTATTAATGGGCGTCGTAATGATGGGTATTGGAATAAGGCTAATTGAACGAAGGCATGTTTAGGAAAAGGAACAAAGGGGCTTACTCCCTCCGGCAGAGACAATATATAAAATGATTTTATCAGTGTTTGTCTATATGTTGTATTGGAGGGGTTTGACCCTTTGTGTTATGAAGATATTTTTTCAATTATCATCCGCTTTCCGGTGTTCAAAGTAAATTCAAAACGGTCGTTAATTTTCTCATAATAAGAAAAATGGTGCTGGACGCTGCAAATTTGTTCCTGATTATCAAAAACCATAAAATTGACACCGATTTTTCGTTCATTATCCCCTAAAAAATCAAGATGGTTATAGCAATAAATACAATCATAGATTGAAAAATGCAGCGAATTAAGCGTTGTAACGAACTGGACAAACGCTTCATCATTTATTTTATTTAATAATTGATCTAACGCATAAATTAAATGTTTTCGAATCCTAATTAAATCCTGATCCTTTAAATAATGGACCTCATCGCCAAATCCGATTTTTCCATCTTCAAACAAAATACCTTTTTTCCATCTGTTATATCGGAAGACTTCAATCTCTTGATGAAGAAGATCATCCAATATTGATGCTTCTTCTGTTTCACTGTCAAAGAAAATCCATTGTCCGTTAATATTTTCCACGGTTCCTTTAGTAAACGCCCTCATTTGATGCTCAAAAAGCTTTAATCGTTGATGTCGATTCATGACTGACCTCCATGAAAATTGCCTCACCATCCTTTGTAGACAGTTTTCGTGAAATTTATAACTGTATATTGGCATAATTAGGACAATTAACCATTTAATAAGCATTGCATAAAATAAAAGCATACAATTTGTTCCGCTAAGAAAGGATGAGGGCGATGTGCGGCATAACCGGTTGGGTGGATTTTGAAAAAGATATTCAAAAAGAGAAATCTGTAATTGAAAAAATGGCAGAAACTCTGTCGAAGCGGGGTCCTGATGAAACAAATGTATGGATCGGGTTGCATGCAGGCTTCGGTCATAAACGGCTTGTTGTTGTAGACCCTGCCGGGGGCAAACAACCGATGGTTAAGGAGAAAAATGGACAAAAATATATTATTTGTTATAATGGTGAGCTTTATAATACGGAAGATATTAGAAAAGAACTTTTATTTAAAGGATATTCATTTAATGGCTATTCTGATACTGAAGTACTATTAACAGCATATATGGAATGGGAGGAAAAATGCGTTGATCATTTAAACGGTATATTTGCCTTTGCGGTTTGGGATGAAAGAAGAGAACAGCTTTTTATCGGCAGGGACAGGTTAGGGGTCAAACCATTATTTTTTGCTGAGCATCAGAAGGGCTTGCTTTTTGGATCAGAGATTAAGAGTTTACTGGCACATCCTCACATTAACGCTGAACTGGACAGAGAAGGATTGGCTGAAATTTTCGGATTGGGGCCTTCCCGATCACCGGGCCATGGTGTGTTCAAAGGGATAAAAGAGCTAAGACCCGCACATGCGCTTATTTTTTCAAGAAACGGTTTAAAGACATATCGTTATTGGAGCCTAAAGAGTGAATTTCACAAAGATAGTTTAGAAGAAACAGTGGAAAAAGTTCGGTACTTCGTAACAGATGCTGTCAAAAGACAGCTCGTTTCAGATGTGCCTTTATGTACATTTTTATCTGGCGGAGTTGATTCAAGCGCGATAACTGCGATTGCAGCAAATGAATTTAAAAACGATGGGAAAGGGAGACTGCACACTTATTCCATCGAATACGAAGGAAATGACCAATACTTTAAAGCAACTGAATTTCAGCCGAATTCAGATGAACCGTGGATTCAAAAAATGTCAAATACTTTTGAAACGATTCATCACCGCTGTGTGATTTCCCAGGAACAACTGGCAGACTCACTTATTGAAGCCGTCCATGTAAGGGATCTGCCGGGAATGGCTGATATTGATTCTTCGCTCCTTTGGTTTTGCCGCGAAATCAAGAAAGATTTCGTTGTCAGCTTATCTGGAGAATGTGCAGATGAAATATTTGGGGGTTACCCGTGGTTTCACCGAACAGCAGATTTAAATCGGCCCGGGTTTCCATGGATGAGGTCTACGGAGGCGAGGGAGCGCCTTTTGAAAGAGCATTGGAGAAACAAATTGAACCTTTGGGATTACACTTTGGCAAAGTATAAGGAAACAGTATCAGAAACTCCCCTGTTGGAAGGGGAAGGAACAGAAGATGCGAAACGCAGGGAATTGTTTTATATAAATAAGATCTGGTTTATGACAACTCTTTTAGACAGAAAGGACAGAATGAGCATGGGAGCAAGCCTCGAAGTCAGAGTGCCTTTTGCTGATCATCGCCTCGTGGAATACGTATGGAATATCCCTTGGGAAATGAAAATGTACGGCAATCGGGAAAAAGGCATTTTAAGAAAAGCATTAGAAGGAATTTTGCCGGAAGAAGTTCTTTACCGAAAAAAGAGCCCTTATCCGAAAACCCATCATCCGAAATATACAAAGGCAGTGAAGAAGTTATTAGAAGATAGCCTTAAAGACAAAAGTTCCGCACTATATGAGTTTTTTGACCAAAAACAGCTAAAAGAGATTATTGAAACGGAAGGGGCTGCTTTTAAAGTTCCGTGGTTCGGGCAGCTAATGACAGGTCCTCAGTTATTGGCTTATATGGCTCAGTTTCATATTTGGTTTAAAGATTACAAAATTGATATTGTTGATTAATCGAAATTGTCTCGTTCTATAAGAATCAAAAAGAAAGAAGAGGCGGCCCTTATTGAGCCCGCCTCTATTTCAATTAAAATTTAAAAATTGCGTGTTCATACCCTTTTAAGGGGATATAATGATGTTCAGCTTCCGATGCAAATACCGTTCCATCTAACAGATTTGTGACTTTTTTTCCTTTTAAATTGAATGGGATCGAAAATTTTGCTTCATTGCCGGATGAATTTAGCACTACAAATACACTTTCCTCTCCAGTTGACTTTATGAACGATACACAGCTGCTATTCTCAGCCGGTGTTAATAATTCAATTTGTCCCTCATTACTGAGCAATTTTTCTTTGGAACGAAGTTTAATGAGGCGCTGGACATGCCTGAACAAATCTCTATTTTGGTTTTCCTTTTCCCATTGCATGCATTTTCGGCACCCTGGATCCATTTCTCCTGTTAATCCAATTTCATCACCATAATAGATGCAAGGTGTTCCGATAAATGTAAGTAAGAAAGTAAAAATCAATTTTACCTTGTTTACATTTTCACCGCATTCTGTCAATATTCTCGGAGTATCGTGGCTTCCAATAAGATTAAATGTGGCTTCGTTTACAGTAGCCGGGTATTGGAAAAGGACTGCCGTCATTTTTTCAGTAAATTCTTTTGATGATATTGTTTCTTTTGCAAAAAAGTTTATTACGTTTGTCAGAAATGGATAATTCATGACCGCATCAAATTGGTCTCCACGCAACCACGGCATCGCATCATGCCAAACCTCTCCCAATATATATAAGTCGGGCTTAATTTTCTTTACTTCCCTTCTAAAATCGCGCCAAAATTGATGGTCAACTTCGTTTGCCACATCAAGCCTCCAGCCGTCAATATCAAATTCCTTGACCCAGTATCTCCCCACTTCAAGAAGATACTCTTTTACTTCGGGATTTTGCGTATTTAATTTTGGCATCGACTCTACAAACGCAAAGGTTGAATAATTTGGTCGTTCTCCGCCTTTTAGGGGAAATTCGTTTATATGAAACCAATGGCCGTAACGTGAATTTTCCCCGTTTTTTAAAACGTCCTGAAAAGGTTCAAAATAATAGCCGCAATGGTTAAATACCGCATCGAGCATAACTCTTATTCCGTTTTTATGGCATTTTTCCACAAGCTGCTTAAAAACTCCCTTGCTTCCGAACTGCGGGTCAATCTCAAAGTAATCGATTGTATCGTATTTATGATTCGAGTATGCTTTAAAAATCGGTGTAAAGTAGATTCCGGTGATCCCTAAATCTTTCAAGTAATCAAGATGATTCATCACTCCTTGAAAATCACCGCCAAAAAAGTTATCAGGCGAAGGGGCTGTTGATCCCCATTCTAATGTATTTGGCGGATTTATCGATTCATCGCCATTTGCAAATCTCTCCGGAAAAATCTGATACCAGACTGTATCCTTAACCCAATTAGGCGCGCGGAATACTTCGCTGGCGTGTAAATATGGGAAACAGAAATAATAACCGGGATCTTGAGGCGGCTCTTGAAAAAATCCTTTTTCAGTATAAGTTGTTTGTTCGTTCCCGCTATGCAAAATAAAACCGTATCTCAGCCGTTTATAAGGCGGTCTTATTTCAATATGCCAGTAGTCGTACAAAAAATCGGAGCCTATTTTATGTAATTCTTGCTTAAAACTGACCCAGCTGTCGTCACTCCATTCATATTGATCGCCGTATAGAAGTTCTGCTTTTGAAATGTTGTTCTTTTTCGTTTTTAATCGTATATGAAGCAATTCTTCCCGAAAAGGGTAAGCAAAATTATCAGTAGGCCGATGAAAAATCGAAGAATACTCAATCATAAAAAACACCTCAACAATGCAATCTTTCGCATTAATTTTTTCCTTTTAAAATAAATTACAATATAAATACATAAGAAACAAATTACATAAAATGATTTTCAGGAGTTTTCAAAATCAAAATTGGAAGTAAAATGAAAACAAATGTTTGAACAACCGTTTTTACTAGAAGTCCATAATTTCAATTTCCATCTCAAAATAATTTATCTTTCGTTTGACGCAAGGAGGGACGAAAAGCTAATCTTAAAAGCGTAGAAGAAACTCAAGGAGGAGCAGGGGATGAAAAAATTTTTTGTAACTTATATCTTAATCCCGTTTCTTCTTTTTTACGCGGTCCCGATTGAGGCGGCAGAAAAAGAACAGCGGAAATGGAAAGATGAAACGATTTATTTTTTAATGGTTGACCGTTTTAATGATGGAGATACAACCAATAATTTTACAGTTGATGTCAATGATCCGGAAGCATATCAAGGAGGAGATTTTCAAGGAATTATTGACAAGCTTGATTATATAAAAGATATGGGCTTTACAGCTATTTGCCTGACGCCGATCTTTGATAATGATAAAAAAGGTTACCACGGTTATTGGATAAAAGATTTTTATAAGACGGAAGAGCATTTTGGTTCATTGGATAAATTTAAGGAGTTAGTCAAGGAAGCACATAAACGCAACATGAAAGTAATCCTTGATTTCGTAGCCAATCATGTCGGACTAAAATCTGAATGGGTGAATGATCCTGACAAACAAGATTGGTTCCATGACAAAAAGGAAATTATTAATTGGAATAACCAGAAAGAACTCGAGAATGGCTGGCTTAACGGTCTTCCTGATCTTGCCCAGGAAAATCCCGAGGTGAAAAATTATTTGATCGATGCCGCCAAATGGTGGATCAAAGAGACCGATATTGACGGATATCGGCTTCATGCAGTAAATCATGCCCCTGTCAGTTTTTGGGCAGATTTTGCAAAAGAAATAAAAAAAGAGAAACAAGATTTTTTTCTATTAGGTGAAATTTGGTCAATCGAGCCAACTTACATAGCACAATACGAAAAGGCCGGAATTGACGGTTTTGTTGATTACCCGTTAAACGGGCATTTACGCACTGCATTTGCCAAGCCGGACCAATCATTAGAACGGCTTTTTACCGTATGGGAAACAAATAAAGAAGCATTTGAAAATCCATATTTGCTGGGTACGTTCATGGATAATCACGATACTGTCCGCTTTACTCGGGCTGCAGTCAATAACAATCTGCATCCGGGTCCAAGATGGAAGTTGGCTCTAACATATTTATATACAACACCTGGTATACCAATTGTCTATTATGGAAGTGAAATTGCTCTTGACGGCGGGAAAGATCCAGACAATCGCCGAATCATGGATTTTCGGACAGACAAAGAATTGATCGATTATATTTCAAAAATAGGAGAATTGAGAGATAAGCATCCTTCTTTAACAAGAGGAACAATGGAACTTCTTTACGAGAAAAAGGGAATGGCTGTTTACAAACGAGAGTATGAAAATGAAACCTCTGTCATTGCCATCAATAATACGAAGAAGTCACAAAAGGTGACGTTGACAGATAAAGATATTGATGCAGACAAAGAACTGAGAGGCTTGCTGAATGGTGACGTTGTCCAAAGTGAAAACGGTGAATACAACTTGATAATTGACCGCGATGAAGCAGAGATTTATTTTTTGACAGAAAAAACAGGGTTAAATATTCCTTTCCTTGTCATTTTGGGAGGGGTTATTGCGGCCTTCATTCTATTCCTTATTTTAGCTCGGAAGAAAGGAAGAAAGACAAGTTCCTAGTATTAATTGAATTTTTTCAGCTCGGGACTAAAAGGAGGTTTGCGGCATGTTAGAAGATACAAGCTTTGCTATTCATCCAGGACAAAAAAAGCAAATGAAAGATACTAACTACAAGGATATCGGGAATGTGTTAGAAGTTGTAAAAACGGATAACGGTGCATCGGTAAAAACAGAATCCGGGACATTATTCATCAAATTCTACCGCGATGATATCGTCCGTTTTGTGTTCAATCCATTTGGCGAGACAACTTTGAAGAGCAGTCCGGCTCTGATCACGGATGGTGAGAAAACAGAGGTATCCGTATCCGAAAAAAACGGAGAAATTCTTTTAACATCTGCAAAATTACAAGTTTATTTAGATAAGTCGCCTTTGCGCATTACGGTAACCGATCCGGATGGGCGCCTGCTTGTAAAAGAAGGCGCAAAAGGGATGGGATATAAGGAGTCAAAAGAGATTATTTGTTTTAAGGAAATGCATCCGGAAGACCATTTTTACGGATTTGGAGAAAAAACAGGATTTTTAGATAAGCGCGGTGAAAAAATGACGATGTGGAACAGTGATGTTTACGCACCGCACAACCCTGAAACCGATTCCTTATATCAATCGATTCCGTATTTTATGACGTTAAGAAACGGGTTTGCACACGGGGTCTTTTTAGATAATACGTTTAAGACAACGTTTGACTTTCGATCAGAGGAAGCCAATTATTCTTTTTCAGCAGAAGGCGGGCAAATCAATTACTACGTTATGGCCGGTCCAACCCCGAAAGATGTATTGGAACAATACACATATTTAACGGGAAGAATCCCGATTCCGCCAAAATGGGCAATCGGGTACCACCAGTCCCGCTACAGCTATGAAACAGAACAGGAAGTTCGTGAATTAGCAAACAATTTTATCGAAAAAGGAATACCGCTCGATGTGATATATTTGGATATTCATTACATGGACGGCTATAGGGTTTTTACTTTTGATAAAGAGAGATTTCCAAATCCGAAGCAGCTAGTTGAAGATTTAAGGGCACAGGGCATCCGCATTGTTCCAATTGTCGATCCTGGTGTAAAAGAAGATCCTGAATATTATATCTACCAGGAGGGTATCCGGGGAGATTTTTTTTGCAAGTATATTGAAGGAAATATTTATTTTGGCGACGTTTGGCCGGGAAACAGTGCCTTCCCTGATTTTACAAATTCAAAAGTGCGGCGGTGGTGGGGAGAAAAACATAAGTTTTATAGTGATTTGGGCATTGAAGGCATATGGAATGATATGAATGAGCCTGCAGTGTTCAATGAAACAAAGTCGATGGACGTGAAAGTCATGCATGATAATGACGGTGATCCCCGCACCCATCGGGAACTCCACAATATTTACGGATTAATGATGGGAGAAGCGACTTACAGCGGAATGAAAAAGCAGCTAAGGGGCAATCGGCCTTTCTTGTTAACCCGTGCCGGCTATTCAGGGGTTCAGCGTTACGCAGCCGTCTGGACCGGAGATAACCGAAGCTTTTGGGAGCATTTGCAAATGTCAATTCCGATGATTATGAATCTCGGCCTATCAGGCATTCCGTTCGCTGGAGCTGACGTTGGCGGCTTTGCCCATGATTCAAACGGAGAGCTGCTTGCACGCTGGACTCAAGTTGGAGCGTTTACACCTTATTTCCGCAATCATAGCGCTCTTGGTTTTGCACGCCAAGAACCATGGTCATTCGGGGAAAAATATGAAAAAATCATTAAGAGATATATTGAATTGCGATATAAATGGCTTCCGCATTTCTATTCGCTTTTTGCTGAAGCGCACTATACAGGGACTCCCGTAATGCGCCCGTTAATGATGGAATACCAGAAAGATGAAAATACGTACAATCTTTCTGACCAATTCATGGTTGGCGATAATGTCATTATTGCACCGATCATGCAGCCGGCCGTTCAGCATCGCGCTGTCTATCTTCCTGAAGGAAATTGGGTGGATTACTGGACGGAAGAAGTATATAAAGGAGGAAAACACCATCTTGTAAGAGCAGATTTAAACACGCTGCCGATTTTTGTTAAACAAGGTTCTATCCTTGCTCACGGCCCGGTAAAACGATCAACGGAAATCAAAAACGAAAAGCTGACTCTCCATTTGTATTACGGTGAATATACATCATCTTCTTTTAAGTTGTATGATGATGACGGAAGTACGTTTGAATATGAACAAGGAGGCTATTTAATAAAAACCTTTGATGTAAAATGCGAAAAAGACCAAATTTCGTTGACTATTTCTAATGAAGGCAGATATAAGCCTGCTTGGAAAGAAATCGAACTGGTTGTGCATGGAGCCCATGAAAATATCGCGTTATTTATTAATGGAGAAGAGAAATATTTACAGAAAAAGGGAGATTATACACTTAAAGTTACTTTATAAAAAGAGGCTGTCTCAAACCTCCATGGCATATCAGCCACCACGATAAATGAGTCTTCTAGATAAGACACCGTATAAAAAGCCTAAGGGTCAGACCCCATAACACAATATATAGGACATAATGTTGGATAAATGTGCTATATATTGATAAATGCATATGGGGTCAGACCCTTATGAGACAGCCTCTTTTTAATTTTGCCACATGATTGTCCGGTATTTTGTCAATTGGCTCATAAATGCTAAAAATTGACGCATTAAACAGTGTGGAAAGCACGTTCCCATGATTCCACTTTTTATCGGTAATTAATAAACTGAACCTCAATGGACAGATCGGCTTCACGAATGGCAGCAATGATTTTTTGAAGATCATCCCTGCTCTTTCCGGATACGCGGATCTGGTCATCCTGTACCTGACTTTTCACTTTTAAGGCACTGTTTTTAATAATAGTGTTGATTTTTTTGGCGTTATCTTTATCAATACCTTGAATGAGCTTAGCTCTTTGTCTTACAGTACCTCCGGAAGCATTTTCAATTTTTCCGTAATCCAGATTTTTAATAGGGACTCCTCTTTTTATCAATTTCCCGATTAAAACATCCTTTAATTGTCCGAGTTTGTACTCGTCATCAGAAACAAGAATGAGTTCGTCCTTTTCCAGCTTAATATCACTTTTGCTGCCTTTAAAATCGTAGCGAGTTTGAATTTCTTTCATTGCTATATTAATTGCATTTGTTACTTCAGACAGATCTACTTTAGATACAATATCAAATGAACTCTCTTTTGCCATTTTAACCTCCGAAAACATTTTTATTTATTGCCTTAATTATAGTAAAATATAGCAGTTCGAACAACTTTATAAGAAAAGCGAAAAACACTAAAGAAATGAATATTGGAGGGATCAAGGTGTCCTTGACTGCACTATTGGGCCGGATTGTGGATTTTAAAGTTTCCCGTATTACAGAATTTGGGTATTTTTTAACGGATGGAAATGAAGCTGTGATAATGCATAAAAACGAAGCAAAGAGTGAATATACAGAAGAAGAGAATGTGTAGACTTGCATCTGACAAAGTGATCGAAGAAATTGCAAAAGATTTATCGGGAAGAAGGCTGGACATATCTGAAAAAAAGTAAAATCCTAAAGATTTACTGGATTTTTGATCCTTTTCAAGGGGAAAATTATGAATTTTTGTTTGCTTAACGAGCTTTTTATCGTTTATGAGCCTTTAATTTGAAATATGAGCCCTTATTTTGAAATATGAGCCTTTATTCCGATATATGAGCCGTTAATTCAGCATTTTAGCCTTTATTCTAATTTATGAGCTGTCATTCCAATATATAAGCCGTCGTTCTGATATATGAGCCATCATTCAATATATGAGCCGTTATTCCGATTCATAAGTCCTTTTCCAATTCAGATGCCCTTATTCAATTTTATGAGCCGACAAACTCACTTATGAGCTTTCATTCCAATTTAAAAGAACCGGGCGCAACCCCGGTTAATCTTATCATAGATGATCAGTCTTTTTTGAGTACTGGTTTTTTCCGGCTTTTCGGTTTTTCTCCCGAAGCATGTTTTTTTCATGCCTTAGTGCCTGGTTGTCTTTGGCCTTTTTATCATTATCAGAAGTATGCGGCATATAAATACCCCTTTCAGTAAATTTAGGTGGCTGCGACCTTATTGTTTACATTACTGAAAGGAGTATGTATGAATTATGGCATTTGATTTAAGAAAAAGACCGCAATCGCTCCCGGACCTGTATGGGCTCCGATTGCTGCTCCAATAGAAGTAATTTCAATGTGTTTTGGGCTGAATTCCTGTTCGATCATGGTTTTCATTTTTTGAGCTGTTGCTTCGTCGTCAGCGTGACTGATTCCAATCACCTGACTGCTCAAGTCGGTTCCGCGCTCTTTCATCAATTCAATGATGCGGTGCATCAATTTCTTTTTCCCGCGGATCTTTTCAATAGGAATTAGTTTGCCGTCTTCAACATTTAAGAGCGGTTTAATGTTTAGCAATCCTCCTAAAAAAGCAGATGCTTTGGAAACCCGGCCCCCTTTTGCTAAATACTCAAGGTCATCGACTGTAAAAAGGTGTTCCATATGTTCACAGCGAAAGCGGATATCCTCGAGTATCTTTTCTTTTGCTACGCCATTATTCGCTAACCGGGCCGCTTCCTTGATGACTAGACCAAGACCGAGTGAGGCGCATTTTGAATCAATAATCGTTAAATTGAAATTGGGGTACCGTTCCTTAACTTGTTCAAGGACCATCACAGCAGTTTGGTATGTTCCTGATAGTTCAGAAGAAAAAGCGACGTATATTCCATTTTCGTTAGCTTCAGCCATTTTTGTGAAGAGTTCTTCAAGTCCATGAGGGGAAGCTTGCGAAGTTTTTGGAACTTTTCCTTCTCTTATTGAATCATAAACCGCTTTTGGTTCAATTGTTTTAAGATCGTCGTATTCTTGTCCATCTAAATGTACCTTAAGAGGAATCAACACAGTCTGTTGCTCGTTGTAAAATTCTAAAGGCAAATCGCATGCACTGTCTGCCAAAATTTTAATTGACATTTTTTCACCTGCTTTCATTCCATAAATTACGCTTTAAGTTTATCCGTTTCATCATAAAAAGACAATTAAAGTAGTGAGAAACAGCAAATTAGGGTAAAAAATAATAACAATCAATAAAGTTCTTAGTTTTTTACGATTTAATAGGAGGATTCATCATGATCTGGCTGCAAACAAAAAAAACAATTGTCGTACTATTTGGGGCATTATTAAATGCTATAGCAATGAACTTTTTTTTAATTCCTGCCAATGTATATGCCAGCGGTTTTACCGGTGTAGCCCAGTTAGTTTCAAATATCGTTGGTGAATATACACCATTTACTATATCAACTGGCATATTTTTATTTTTGCTTAATATTCCTGTAACAATTCTAGGGTGGAAAAAAGTAGGCAAATCTTTTACTTTATTTAGTTTTATTAGTGTTTTATCAATGTCGTTTTTCCTCGAAGTATTTCCTGTTAAGCAAGTATCAACTGACATTTTGTTAAATGCTGTTTTTGGAGGAGTTATTGCAGCTATAGGGGTCGGTATTACGCTTAAATGGGGAGCTTCAACGGGTGGGCTTGATATTGTGGCAATGGTAATTTCAAGAATGAAAGATAGACCGGTCGGTACATATTTTTTTACACTTAATGCCATTATTATAATAACAGCAGGATATTTGTATGGGTGGGAAAAGGCGTTGTATACCCTTGTTACCCTTTATGCTTCTACAAGGGTGATAGATGCGATCCACACAAGGCATGAAAAACTTACTGCAATGATTATTACAAAGAAACCGGATGAGCTGAAAAAAGCGATTCATAAGAAGCTTGTGCGGGGAATTACAAGAGTGCCTGCCAAGGGAGCGTTTACAAACGAGAGCAAAGAAATGATGATTATTGTAATAACCCGTTACGAACTGTTTGATCTTGAAAGAATTATTAAAGAAGTCGATCCTAACGCGTTTACAAATATTGTGCAAACGACTGAAATTTTGGGGTTTTTCCGGAAAGATTAAAACTGTGCTGGAGGGATAATGGTGAAGCGATTATTGCTATTATTAGGCTTGCTGTCAATGTTGACTGCACCTGTAAAAATGTCTGCTATGGAAAATGAAAAGGCTGAGGAAAACCCTGTTTTCCGAAATGTGAAAGTCAGCGGTGAAAAAGGGAATTATGAAGTAAGCGGGGAAGCAAGGCCGATAAAAGGTGTGTTTTATTTTACAGTGGAAGACGGCCATAATGAGTTTATTTTTGAAACAAAAAGGGACCATAAAACAAAATTTCCAGTGTGGGCTCCATTCAGCATTTCTATAGACATAGATAAAAATAAGCTCCCTTTAAATGGCAGCTTGATTTTAAATTTGTATGAACGAAGCAAAAAAGATAACAGCATTATCCATACTTATCCGGTCCAATTAGAACAGTTTTAATCGCAAGAAAGGGTCTGACTCCCTCCAACAATAACAGTATATAGAAACGTTATTTAGTCCTTGTCTATATGTTGTATTGGAAGAGTCTGACCCTTTTTTAATTACTTTATATTTTCAAGCTCATTTTGTAATTCTTGGAGCTGCCGCTCTTCAGCAATTGTGGAGTTGGCATAAGCAGAGCTTATTGCGTTTTTTGCTCTGGATAAGGCTTCCGGCTTGTTGGAAGTGTCGGCTTTTTTTGCCAGATTTACAAACTTTCTTGCTTCCTGTAAAAGCCTGTTGCCCATCTATACCCCTCCAAGTGAGGATTCTTTCACATTTGCCATTTTCATTGCTTCAGCTTCGGCATATGTCATGTGGTAAGGGATGCGTTCATCATGCTTTGTTACTGAATCAACACTCTGCTGTACAAAGCGCTTAGATTTGTTGCGTTTACCCATGTAAATCCCTCCAAAATTAGTATTGAGCTTGTGAAACAGACTAGCTGTTTCATTTGTAGTATGTGCTCAATTCAATGAAAAGAATTGCCGGATAAACGATTACCAAAAATTAAAGTGCTTTTAAATTTAACAAATCATTTAAATAAACAGCAATACCGTCTTTCTCATTAGAAAGTGTAACGTCATTGGCAATATTTTTAACCTCGTCAGCGGCATTCTCCATTGCAATGCCTTTGCCAGCGAATTCAAGCATTTCCAGATCATTGTCTTCGTCGCCAAATGCAATGATCCTTTCTGCAGGAATTTGAAAATAATCAGCAACTTTTTTTACGCCTACAGCTTTATTCAGACCATATTTTACAATCTCAATGACATACCACGGTGCTGCCCAGCTTCGATGATCTATCACTTTGGCATGAACTTCCGATAAATGATCCCTTATTTTTTTAACGTTTTCTTCGTCAGTATGAATCAGCATACTTGTTGGGGACTTCTTCAAGAATTTCCGCAAATCGCCTGTTGTAATATTCGGTTTTCCTATTCCAAACACATCCATTAATTTTTCATCGTGATAATGGAAGAATACATCATCGATAACCTCTGCAATTATATTATGAAAATGGAAAGAGTCCAATGCATCGACAATGTCTTTTGCTACTTTCATGTCCAAAGGCGAATGGTAAACCCCCCATTTATTATCTAATGGATGGTGGATAAATGCCCCATTAAAGTTCACGATTGGAGAATCCAAATGCAGCTCGCGGTAGTACATTTCACTGGATCGAAATGGCCTCCCGGTGGCAATCATTACCACATGCCCATGTTCCTTCGCTTTTAGAATTACTTTCTTCGTTTTATGGGATATTGTTTTATCATCTTTTAATGCAGTTCCGTCTAAATCAAGTACAATTAAATGTTTCTCAGCCATAAACGCTCCTTTTTAAAAACAATTTTTTAAAAATAGTGTATTCCCTTATGAAAAAATTGGTTTAAGTGCTAAACTAAATGTAGAGGAGATATATAAATATATTCCCATCTTGACTCTTAATTCCTTCTATAAGTCCTATGTTACCAATACTGTATGAATTTTGTAAAAAAATTTACCTTATCGTCTTTTTGGTGGTGAAAAGAAGTGATTTCAATTGAAAAAGTGTTGATTCACAATATTCCTGTTCTTCATATCGCAAAACAAAGTGATTTTTCAAAAAAGATGCCGCTCGTCATCTTTGTTCACGGTTTTACAAGTAGAAAGGAAAAAAACCTTCATTATGCTTATTTACTTGCTGAAAAAGGATTAAGAGTTGTATTGCCTGAAGCACTTCTTCATGGGGAAAGAAGCGAAAATATAAGCGAAAAAGATTTGAATTTTCACTTTTGGGAAATTGTATTAAATACGATCGAGGAAATACCATTAATTAAAGATTATTTTGAAGAGAAAGGGACCATCGATTCAGGAAGAATCGGGCTTGCAGGTACCTCGATGGGAGGTATTGTGACACTTGGTGCATTATCTCAGTATGATTGGATTCATACGGCTGTTGTTTTGATGGGAAGTCCATCTTATGAAGAATTTGCAAAATGGCAGCTGCAAAATATACAAAAATACGGGATTGATCTTAAGGTGAGTCAGGATGAAATTGACAGCTTGCTTGAAAAAGTCCGCCAATATGACTTAACCCTTCAGCCGGAAAAAATGAGAAACAGACCGATACTTTTCTGGCACGGAAAAAAGGATCAAGCTGTGCCATTTAAATATTCGTTTGAGTTTTATGAAAGAATTAAAAAAGACTATGATCCGGATCACCTCATGTTTATTCTTGATGAAAACGCTGGTCATAAGGTAAGCAAAGAGGGCATTGACAATTCTGTATTGTGGTTTGAAAAGCACTTGACACGCTATAATAGTTATAGCGTGAATTAAATATAGAAGGAGAGTGTTTTTACATGGATCAAGATCTTAAAGACAGCATTTTGGGTGCTCTTGAACTTGTTATTGACCCGGAACTTGGGATTGACATAGTTAATTTAGGATTGGTTTATGATCTGGAGATGGATGAGGAAGGAAAACTAACAGTAGCAATGACACTTACAGCAATGGGATGCCCGCTTGCCGGAACGATCGTAGACCAAGTTAAGCGTGCTCTTGCCGATATTCCAGAAATTAAGGATGTTGATGTTAACATTGTTTTTAACCCGCCATGGACAAAAGACAGAATGTCAAGATATGCAAAAATTGCATTAGGCATTCAGTAACATTAATTAGCTTTTAAATATGTATGTATATTGGTCGATAAAAGAGGCTGACTCAAAAGTGTTTGGCACCTTCTGACAATGAAAATATAGAGAATGATACGATAACTGTTTGTTTATAAATTGTATCGGAGGGGTCTGGTCCTTTGCATTTGAGTCAGCCTCCTTTCTTAGCCCAAAATGCGGAAGAATGTCTAAATATAAGTTATGTTGTCATATCGCGCAATTTGAGAGAAAAAGTATAGGCAATATACAGAAACACTGTTAAGATAGTAATAACTTTTTACCTTTTATCCCATTTTAGCAGGGCGGTATATTATTCTTCCTATTTAAATCGGAAGTTTGCATTTAATGGAGTGGATTGTCATGAAAAAATCTATGATTAAAGACAAGTTAAATAGACCGCTCAAAGATTTGCGTATTTCTGTTATTGATCGCTGTAATTTCCGCTGCCAATATTGCATGCCGGCTGAGATATATGGCCCTGATTTTGCATTTTTGCCGAAAAGTGAACTTTTGACATTCGAAGAGATTTTTCGCATAGCAAATATTTTTGTGAAATTAGGAGTTGAAAAAATCCGGCTTACTGGAGGAGAGCCGCTCCTTCGTACAGATTTACCCATTCTCGTTAATATGCTTGCAACAATTGACGGACTGAAAGATATTGCCCTTACAACCAACGGTGTGCTGCTTCCGAAACTCGCACAAGGGTTAAGAGACGCAGGCCTTAAAAGGGTAAACATAAGTTTAGACAGCTTGAATGACGAGATATTTGGAAAAATTAACGGACGAAATGTCGGAGTGAAACCGGTTCTTGAAGGTATTGATGCGGCAAGAAAAGCAGGGTTAGGCATAAAAATCAATATGGTCGTAAAAAAGGGTTTAAACGATTCGGAAATTTTTCCAATGGCAGATTTTTGCAAACAAGAAGGATTGGAATTGCGTTTTATCGAATTTATGGATGTTGGCAGTACAAACGGCTGGAGAATGGATGATGTTATAAAGAAAAAACAAATTTATGAAATACTAAAAGATAAATATGACCTTGAAGAAGTGGAGCCTGCCTATTTCGGTGAAGTCGCCAAGAAATACAGGTATAAAGGTACAAACATACTTGTCGGTTTTATTACTTCCGTATCGGAATCTTTCTGCCAAAGCTGCACCCGTGCGAGGCTTTCCGCAAATGGCCAGCTGTACACGTGCCTGTTTAACGGGAACGGACATGATATAAGGGATTTTATGAGAAGCGGAGCAACTGATGAACAGTTGCAGGAGCGAATTGTGAATATATGGAATAATCGGAAGGACCGGTATTCTGATGAACGCACAGCAGAAACAGCAGCGCAACAAAAAAAAATTGAGATGCCTTTTATTGGCGGATAGGGTCTGATACACCTTCAGGCAATATATAGAATGGCTTTTTCAAAATTTGTCTATATGTAGTATGGCAGGAGTCTGACCATTGTAATAATTTCTAAACGATACTTTAGGGGCTGATGTTGATGGTTGAAAGAAGAACTCCAATTCCCGTCGGGGAAGCAGTGAAAAAAGTAATGGAGTTCGCAATAAGAGGTGAAACTGAATTCATTTCTATTAACGACAGCCATGGACGTTTTCTGGCAGAGGATATAAAAGCAACACATGATGTTCCCCACTTCGACCGTGCTCCGTACGACGGCTTTGCCGTCAGAGCGATTGATACAAAGGAAGCATCTCAAACCAGTCCGGTTGAATTTGAAGTAATTGACCAAATTGGGGCTGGAATGGTTTCTTCAAAAACGGCCGGTCTGTTTCAGGCTGTTAGAATTATGACCGGTGCCCAAATACCTGATGGGTGTGATGCGGTTGTTATGCTGGAACTGACAAAAGAGGAAGAGAGAGATGGAAAAAAGTTCATGTCGATAAAGCGGCCTTTTAATAAAGGGGAAAATGTTTCGTTCCGGGGAGAGGACGCAAAAGATGGACAAGTCCTTCTAAAGAAAGGAACGAAAATAAATCCGGGAATACAGGCTGTATTGGCTACTTTTGGGTACGCAAAAGTGCCTGTTGCAAAAAAACCCGTTATAGGGCTGTTTGCAACTGGAACAGAACTTCTGGAAGTTGATGAACCGTTGCAACCGGGAAAAATCCGAAACAGCAATGCTCATATGATTGCCGCTCAAATCGACAGGGCCGGAGCGGAAGTGCGTTACTTCGGCAAACTCAATGATAATTTTGAAACGTGCTTTGAAGCAGTCCGGAAAGCGATCAATGAAGTAGATTTATTGATTACGACAGGCGGAGTTTCCGTAGGTGATTATGACTATCTTCCTGCCATTTACGAAAAACTTGGTGCAGAAGTATTGTTCAATAAAGTCGCAATGCGGCCGGGAAGTGTAACAACCGTTGCACTGTTTGGAAGAAAATTATTGTTTGGTCTGTCCGGAAATCCATCTGCCTGTTATGTCGGTTTTGAGTTATTTGCAAGGCCAGTCATTAAGACGATGCTTTTTTCTGAAAAGCCTCATTTAAGAAAAGAAAAAGCAATTCTCGAGGCAGACTTTCCAAAAGCCAATCCATTTACCCGCTTTGTTCGAAGCACATTAACGATTCGGGACGGAAAACTTGCCGTTTCGCCAAGCGGGCTCGATAAATCAAATATTGTGACGAGCCTTGCAGAAGCCAATTCATTAACAATTCTTCCCGGAGGCACAAGAGGATTTAAAAGCGGAAGTGAAGTTGATGTTTTAATGCTTGAAGATGAAACCGGGAGTGAGTGGCCTTGGTAAGCCCTGTCGTATTTCAGATCGCGGGGTTTCAAAACAGCGGCAAAACTACATTCATGACAAAGCTCATAAAAGAGTTGTCAATTGAAAAACACCGAGTCGCAACGATTAAACATCACGGGCACGGCGGCAAACCTGATGTTATCAAAAATAAAGATTCAAGCAAGCATGCTGCTGCAGGAGCGGAAGCAACGCTTGTCGAAGGGGAAGGCAGCATACTTCTTCATGCAGAAAATACGACTTTGACTCTAAAGGACCAAATTGCTCTTCTTTCTTTCTTTAATCCAGATGTCATTTTAATTGAAGGGCATAAAAAAGCAGAGTTTGAAAAGGCTGTTATTATTAGAGACGATGCTGACCTCCCGCTTATTAAAGGGCTGGAAAATATAAAACTGATCCTTTGCAGAGATTCACAACTCGCTTTAATGCTTGCGGAAAAGCAAAATATACCGGTTTTTTCCATGGGTAATGACAGCGGCTTACACTGGCTGCTCCATTATTTGAAATCCCGAATAATTGCAAACAGAAATTCAAATTAACTATAAAAAAATAAGTCGGCTTACTTTCGGCCGGCTTTTTCATTTAAAAATATTTTAAATTTCAAAATAATGATTGATTTTAGTTTCCTAAGTTTTTATAATAAGAGAAACAATTATACATAAATATAAAATTAATTGATTAAATATACAACAAGACTGAAGGGTGAAAAGAATGAAAGTTTCTATTATTGGGACTACAGGATATGGGGGTGGTGAACTCCTGAGGATCCTGCATCACCATCCTGTATATAATATACAATCTATTCATACAACGAGAGAAGAAATTGCAATAAATGAGGAGTATCCGCACTTGAGCGGAATTATCGAACAAAAGCTGGAAAAGATTGATCCATACAAAATCGCTAAAGAAAGTGATTTAGTGTTTCTTGCAACGCCATCAAGAGTGTCAGGGAAATTGGCTGAAGCTTTTTCAGAAACCGATATACAAATCGTTGATCTATCAGGAGACTTGCGTTTAACAGATCCGGATGAATATCGAATTTGGTATAAAGATGAACCTGTGAAAGAGGAACTTCTGCAAACAGCTGTCTACGGATTAAGTGAATGGAATCGAGCTAAGATTGCTTCAGCGAGAATTGTGGCCAATCCCGGATGCTATCCAACCGCTGCTCTTTTAGGGCTTGCACCGCTCGTAAAGGAAGAGCTTATTGATCCAGGCAGTATCATTATCGATGCAAAATCAGGTGCTTCCGGGGCGGGAAGAGGCGGTTCTAAAAGCATCAATTTTTCCGAAGTAAATGAAAACTTAAAGATTTATAAGGTGAATGAACACCAGCATATACCGGAAATTGAGCAGCAGCTAAAAAAATGGAGCCCAAAAGTGAAGCAGATCACTTTCAGTACTCATTTGCTTCCCATTACAAGAGGGATTATGGCAACCATGTATGTTCAGCTTTTAGAAGAAAAAAGTACCGAGGAAATTCTCGAACTATACCGAGAGACATATGGGGACAGCCCTTTTATTCGCATCAAGCCTTTTGGCCGATATCCATCGATAAAAGAGGTCAGCGGTTCAAATTTCTGTGACATTGGGCTTCATGCAGATCAGAGAACAGGCAGGGTTACGATTGTATCCGTTATTGATAATTTAATGAAAGGAGCAGCCGGCCAGGCAGTACAAAATGCCAATATTATGAATGGGATCGATGAAAAAGCAGGGCTCGGTTTTGTTCCTTTGTATCCGTAAAGAGGGGGGATTGTACCAATGCAAATTTTAACAGAAAATGAAGAAATACAGTTTATAACCGGAGGCAATATATTAACTCCGAAAGGATTTAAAGCAGACGGCGTGCATGCAGGACTTAGATATTCAAAGAAAGACATTGGCGTAATTGTAAGTGAAATACCTGCTAATTGCGCAGCCGTATACACAACAAGTCATTTCCAGGCTGCTCCGTTAATAACAACGAAAGATAGTATTGCAAAAGAAGGACTTCTTCAAGCTGTTATCGTTAATAGCGCTTGTGCAAATGCATGCACCGGGGAAAGAGGATTAAAAGATTCCAATAAAATGAGAGAATTAACAGCAAAAAAATTTCAATTGAAAGAACATCATGTTGCGGTTGCCTCCACCGGTGTAATTGGAGAGTTTTTGCCGATGGACAAAATCGAGGAAGGGATTCAATTATTGTCGCCGGGAAAAGACGATCAACATGCAGAAGCTTTTCAAACTGCGATTTTAACAACCGATCTAGTCCAGAAAGCATGCTGCTATTCTGCCAATATTGACGGAAAAACCATTTACATGGGAGGCGCGGCGAAAGGTTCCGGCATGATTCATCCAAATATGGCAACGATGCTTGCTTTCATTACAACCGACGCTGCGGTCGAATCAAGTGATTTGCATATAGCTCTAAAGGAAGCAACAAACAAATCATTTAACCAAATAACCGTTGATGGCGATACCTCAACAAATGATATGGTTTTAGTTATGGCAAATGGAAAAGCGGGAAACAGTCCATTGAACAAAAGCCACCCTGATTGGCCTATTTTCGTGCAGCTATTAACGACCACTTGCGAAAACTTAGCAAAGCAAATTGCAAGGGACGGCGAAGGTGCAACAAAATTGATTGAAGCAGTAGTAACAGGCGCCGAAACGGATGAGGATGCCAACAAAATTGCTAAGCAAATTGTCGGATCAAATCTCGTCAAAACAGCGGTTTACGGTGCGGATGCAAACTGGGGAAGAATCATTGGTGCTGTCGGTCAGTGCGATGCAAAAGTTGTTCCTGAAAAAATCAATGTATTAATTGGAGATATTGTTATGCTTCAAAACGGAGAACCTCAAGCCTTCTCTGAAGAAGAAGCAACTGAGTATTTGAAAAACGAAACGGTAAAAATTACTGTCGATCTCCAAATCGGGGATGGAACAGGCCGGGCTTGGGGATGCGACTTAACCTATGATTATGTCAAAATCAATGCCAGCTATCGGACATAGGAGAGAGTGGAAATGAAAAGAATCTTGATTAAATGTGGAGGAAGTGTCATTGATTCATTAACTCCGGAGTTTTTTTCAAGTTTGAAAAAGCTTATCTCACAAGGCTATCAGTTAATTTTTGTCCATGGCGGCGGCCCTGATATAAATGAAATGCTTAATCTGTATAATGTTAAGCCGGAATTTCATAACGGCTTGAGAAAAACAACCGAACAAACAATGAAAGTAGTCGAAATGGTATTGTCCGGCCATACGAATCGAAAACTCGTTCATCTCCTTGAAGCAAATGGACTTACCGCTTTCGGATTAAACGGCAGCGACGGCAAATGCCTTCAAGCAAAATACATCGATAAAGAACAGCTTGGATTGGTAGGAGAAATTGAGACAGTCAATCAGGAAGTAATCTTAATGCTGATACGGGAAAATATCATTCCGGTTATTACTCCAATAGGCATTTCTAAAAGCGGCGAAAAATTAAATGTGAATGCTGACCATGCAGCAGCAGCTGTAGCGCGAGAGTTGAACTGTCAATATTGTTTATTTGTTACTGATGTTGACGGGATTTATATTAATGGAAACTTGCTTTCTGATGTAAGCGAAGAAGACATCCATACTTATATAAACGAGGGGAAAATTACCGGAGGAATGATTCCTAAGGTGAAATCTGCTCTTGCAGCAATCGAAAAAGGCCTTGAAAGAGTAATGATTGTTTCCGGCAAAAAGGCATTTTTTGACGGACAGAACTGGATGGGTACAAAAATACAAGGAAAAGCGGGGATATTACAATGAGTTATTTATTTCCGACCTATCAAAAGTGGGAGATCGAACCTGTTTCCGCCAATGGGTGCAAATTAATGGATGCTGACGGAAAGGAATACTTGGATTTTTCATCAGGAATCGGGGTATGCAATTTAGGCCACAGGCCGAAAGCGGTCGAAGAGGCAATTGAAATACAACTGAAAAAATTTTGGCATGTGTCAAACCTTTTTCATATGAAAGAACAAGAAGAAGCTGCAAAGCTCCTTGCGAAAAGTGCAGAAATGGATTTAGTTTTCTTTGCAAACAGCGGTGCGGAAGCGAACGAAGGAGCTATTAAACTCGCAAGAAAATATACGGGAAAACATAAAATTGTAACGTTTGAAAAATCGTTTCACGGCCGTACTTTTGCGACGATGGCAGCTACCGGACAGGAAAAAATTAAACAAGGATTCGGTCCGATGCTTGAAAGCTTCGTTTACGTGCCTTTTAACAACACGAAAATGTTAAAAAATGTTATGGACGAACAAGTTGCAGCGGTTATGCTCGAAATTGTTCAGGGCGAAGGCGGAATCCATATTGCCGATGAAGAGTTTTTAAAAGAAACTGAAAAGCTTTGTAAAGAGTATGGTGCATTATTGATTATCGATGAGATTCAAACGGGTATAGGACGTACAGGAAAACCGTTTGCATTTCAGCATTTCGGCCTTAAACCTGATATCGTTACAGTTGCAAAAGGTTTGGGAAGCGGTTTGCCAATTGGTGCCGTAATCGGTAATAAAGAGTTAGAGCCGGCGTTTGGTCCTGGAAGCCATGGATCTACGTTCGGAGGAAATCCGGTTTCAGTTGCTGCCTCAATTGCAACAATGAAAACCATTTTTCAAGAAGAATTTTTGAAGAATGTAACCGAAAAAGGCAAGTACTTAACCACGAAATTAAAAACAGTTCTCGGTAAATCCCCCGTCATTTCCGAAATAAGAGGGATGGGGTTAATGATTGGGATTGAGATAAAGGCGGAGGTACAGCCATTATTAACAGAAATGAGAAAAAATGGTCTGATTGCACTTCCGGCAGGCAACAATGTTTTAAGGCTCTTGCCTCCATTAACAGTAACGGCGGATGAAATTGATGAAGCTGTTGCAAAAATCGAAGAAACCATTCAACATTTTGTGAACACTGCTGTAAAGGCATAATTTTTTGGTTCTTGATGTATAAAAATAATTTTGGTGTTATAAATATTCAAACATGAGGTGCGCTAAATGGACGGATACCTGCATTTGAAGAATGGAGAAACATTTAAAGGCATTTGGCTTACCGAATGTCCGCAAAACGATATCGAAGGAGAAATTGTTTTCTATACCGGAATGACAGGCTATCAAGAAGTATTAACAGACCCTTCATATAAAGATCAAATAATTGTTTTTACTTACCCGCTGATTGGCAACTACGGTATAAATGAACAAGATTTTGAAAGTAAACAGCCCCATGTTGCGGGTGTGATTGTATATGAATCAAATGATGCAACAGGACATTATGAAGCGAAATATTCCCTCAAGCAATACTTACAAAAATGGAACATACCTATGCTTGGGCATATTGATACAAGGGCAGTTGTAAAGAAAATTCGCGACTTTGGAACAATGCCTGCTGTTCTGTCAGTAAAAAAAGAATCTAAACAGCTGAAATTTTTGTTAAATAAAAGCCAAAAAGTGTGCAAAGTATCGGAACCGGAAATTCGCTCTTATGGAGAGGGCGACATTCATATTGTTCTTATTGACTTTGGTTTTAAAAGATCGATTCTCTCTTCATTATTAAAAAGAAATTGCCGGGTAACAACAGTGCCATATAACACTTCTTATGAGACGATTAAACAATTAAATCCAAATGGCATATTACTGTCAAACGGACCAGGCGATCCAAAAGATTTATCTGCAATATTGCCGACTATAAAAAAACTCATAAGTGAATATCCTGTTTTTGGAATATGCCTCGGCCACCAATTAGCGGCTCTCGCTCTTGGAGCAGATACAAAAAAACTTCCTTTCGGGCACCGCGGTGCCAACCATCCGATCATGGATATGAAACAAAAAACTGTCTTTATGTCTTCACAAAACCACAGTTATGTTGTAGATGAAAAAAGTTTAACAGGAACGAGCTATAAAGTTCGTTTTTACAATTTGCATGACCAGTCGATTGAAGGGCTTGTTCACGAGAATTTGCCGGTTCAAACCGTGCAATTTCATCCGGAAGCCAATCCCGGCCCGAACGATGCTGATTATCTTTTCGACGATTTTATTGAAATGGTTAAGGCTTATAATGGGAGAGAAATTGCATATGCCTAAAGATCACACTATTAAGTCAATACTCGTAATCGGGTCCGGTCCGATCGTCATCGGCCAGGCCGCAGAATTTGATTATGCAGGGACACAAGCATGCCTTGCCCTTAAAGAGGAGGGTTACAGGGTAATACTTGTGAACAATAATCCTGCAACCATTATGACAGATCATACGTTTGCTGATTCAATCTATTTTGAACCGCTTACGGCAGATGTATTGGAAAAAATCATTGAAAAAGAACGACCGGATGGACTCCTTGCAACGCTGGGGGGACAAACTGGATTAAATTTAGCCTTCCAGTTGAGTGAAAACGGAGTTCTTGATAAATATCAGGTGAAATTACTTGGCACATCGATTGAGTCAATAAAAAAAGGTGAAGACAGAGATGCCTTCAGGCAATTAATGAAAGACCTGGGGGAACCTGTTCCGGAAAGCAAAATTGTTCATAAAGCTGAAGAGGCTTTCCAGTTTGCGGAAGAAATCGGATTTCCTATCATTGTCCGTCCGGCCTACACGCTGGGAGGATCTGGCGGGGGTATTGCCGGAGATATGAAGGAGCTTTCTGCTCTCATAACAAGAGGACTCAATGAAAGTCCAATCGGGCAATGCCTCGTTGAAAAAAGTATTGCCGGGTATAAAGAAATTGAGTATGAAGTGATGAGAGACTCAAGCGGCACGTGCATAACGATTTGCAATATGGAAAATATTGATCCGGTCGGCATTCATACAGGCGACTCAATCGTCGTTGCTCCGTCCCAAACATTAACGGATGACGAGTATCATATGCTTCGGTCAACAGCGATCAAAATTATTTCAGCACTGGAAATAATCGGAGGATGTAATATCCAATTCGCTCTTGATCCAAAAAGCAAGCAATACTATTTAATTGAAGTCAATCCTCGCGTAAGCCGTTCTTCGGCACTCGCTTCAAAGGCGACAGGGTATCCGATTGCAAGAATGGCAGCTAAGCTTGCAGTCAGCTATACATTATCAGAATTGATTAATCCGGTAACCGGGGACACATATGCAAGCTTTGAACCAGCTCTTGATTATGTAGTTGTTAAATTTCCAAAATGGCCGTTTGACAAGTTCCCGAACATAAATCGAAAACTCGGGACACAAATGAAAGCAACCGGTGAAGTAATGGGAATCGACAGAAATCTTGAGCGTGCATTATTAAAAGCTCTTCATTCTCTTGAAATAAACAATTCCGACTTAAAGCTTCCGGGACTGGAACTTAAGTCAGAAGAGCAATTGGCAGAAATTTTAAACGGACAAACAGATGAACGGTTCTTCGTTGTTTTGGAATGCATTCGCAGAGGTTTTAAGTTGGAAGAAATCTATAAAGCAACGAAAATTGACTTGTTCTTTTTACATTGTTTTAAACGGCTGATCGACCTTGAAACACAAATCAAGTCGGTGACTATTAAGACTGTTTCAAAGGAACAACTCGCTCTCTTTAAAGAAAAAGGTTTTAGTGACAGGTTTTTAGCGAACGAATGGAACGTAACGGAGAAAGAGATCAGGCAAAAACGAAAAGAATTCGGAATATTACCAGTTTATAAAATGGTTGATACGTGTGCGGCTGAATTTAAAGCAAATTCAAACTACTTTTATTCAACCTATTTTGGCGAAGATGAACAATTGCCTTCTAATAAAAGAAAAGTGCTTATTATTGGCAGCGGTCCGATCCGCATCGGCCAGGGCGTTGAATTTGATTATTGCTCTGTCCATGGCGTTTTTGCATTAAAGCAGGAAAATATTGAAACCATAATGGTGAACAATAACCCGGAAACAGTTAGTACTGATTTTGCAACGGCAGATCGACTTTATTTTGAACCTTTAATTCTTGAAGATATCTTAAACATTATTGAATCCGAAGGTATTTCCAAAGTTATTGTTCAATTCGGGGGACAAACTGCACTAAACTTGGCGAAAGAGCTTGAAGATTATGGTGTAGAGCTTCTCGGTACAAATTCTGACACAATTGATGTATTGGAGGACAGGGAACGTTTTTACGAGTTGCTTGATCGAGTTAATATCCCCCATATCAATGGTGATATTGCATACAGTTTGGAGGTATTGCCGGAAAAGGTAAAAGAAATCGGCTATCCAGTACTTTTGCGCCCTTCTTACGTAATCGGGGGCAAAGGGATGGAAATCATTAGAAATGACATTGATTTGAAATTGTTCCTGCAAAGAACGGATATTTCTTTCCCTATTTTGGTGGATCAATTTTTGCACGCAAAAGAAGCAGAAATTGATTTAGCAGCTGACGGAGAAAATATTTTAGTGCCGACAATTATGGAACATATTGAAAAAACAGGCGTCCATTCGGGTGACAGCATGTCTGTCCTTCCTGCAAAAAATCTCTCATCCATTGCTAAAGAAAAGATGCTGAAATATGCAGAAACAATTGTCCAAGAGCTTAAATATAAAGGTGTCATGAACATTCAATATATTATTGACGGTGATGATGTTTACGTCCTGGAAGTGAATCCGCGTGCAAGCAGGACCGTACCGATCGTCAGCAAAGTTACAGGCGTGCCATTGATCCAAATTGCGACAAAAATATTGCTTGGGAAATACACTTTGTCGGAAACAAATCTTAGCATGGAAACAGCTCCTTTCCATTGCATCAAGTATCCGGTTTTTTCAAACTTTGCTTTAAACGGACTCGACCCGAAAGTTGGGCCTGAAATGAAATCTACGGGTGAAGGAATTTGCCTTGCACGAGATTTAGAAGGAGCATTAAGAAAAGTGTTTTATCCGGTTTTAAAAGAAAGATCGAAGAAAAACCGAATTATTTGCGGGAACGTGGAAAATCTTTCTGAACTCCGTCCATTTGCTGAAAGTCTTGGAATTGAACTTAAGCAAGCAAACGAGTTGCAGAATAATGATTTTCAATCCGGAGTACTCGCGTTTTATAGTACAAATGAATCTCTTGAAGACCAAAAACTGAGAGAAATTGCGACAAAAAACAGGATTCCATCTTTCAGCGAAAAAGAAACATTGATAGCCTTCTTCGAAGCATTGAAGGCAACGAATTTGCAAGTAACTTCTATTAATGAATGGCACGAAAACGGAATAAAGGATGTGACAATAGTATGATGTCAATTCAAGCAAATCCAATTAAGTCGGATTTAAAGGGAAAGGATTTCTTATCTTTAGCTGATCATTCTGCAGGCACGATCGAAGCTCTGCTTAAAAAAGCAAAACAAATGAAAAATGCACCAGAACAATTTTCTTCTTTACTAAATGGGAAAATCCTTGGGATGATATTTGAAAAACCGTCGACAAGAACACGCGTCTCTTTCGAAGCCGGGATGCTGCAGCTCGGAGGCCATGCGTTATACTTAAATAGCAATGATTTGCAGCTTGGCAGAGGAGAACCGATTGCAGATACAGCCAAAGTTTTATCTCAATACGTAGATGCAATTATGATCCGAACTTTTTCACATTCGATCGTGGAAGAATTGGCTTATCATGCTGATATTCCTGTCATCAATGGCCTTACAGATTTGTCACACCCATGCCAGGTTTTGGCTGATCTGTTAACGATTCAGGAGGTTAAAGGAACTTTTAAAGGCTTAAAGCTTGTCTATATTGGAGACGGCAACAATGTTGCCCACTCTTTGTTGATCGGTGCTTCCAAAATGGGCATCGATGTTACAGTTGCCAGTCCTCCTGGCTACGAACCTGATTCAAAGGTTGTTTCACTCGCGAAGGCGGCAGCATTTGAAAATGGCTCCCAGGTTCACATTTTAAACGATCCATACGAAGCTGTCATAGAAGCGGACATTCTTTATTCTGATGTTTGGACAAGTATGGGACAGGAACAGGAAAATCAGCAAAGATTAAAGGTATTCAAAGATTTTCAAGTTAATGAGCAGCTTGTAAAAAACGCAAAAGACGATTTTCTGTTTTTACATTGCCTGCCGGCTCACAGGGGAGAGGAAGTTACCGCAGAAATTATTGATGGAAGCCATTCAGCTGTTTTTCAGCAGGCCGGCAACAGGCTGCATGTCCAAAAAGCGTTATTGGCGGAAATATTGAAATAACAAACCAGGCCTTCTCGTTCGTTGAGCAGGCCTGGATTATTTTTTAGGAAGGAAAAACAGTCCAGAGAATGAACTAGGATATCAATGAAAATAATAAACATGAGAAAGGCAAAAGGAGGTTTAACGCAATGGGACAAAACCGTCATTTCCGTCCAGGCCAAAAAGCTCCCAATAATGGAATCTATATAGAAATCGGTGAAACAGGGAGCAATGTAAAAAATCCGCAGCAATTAAAGCTAAAAGCCGGAGATCGATTTCCGGAAACGTCAAACCATAATCGTATTTGGACATATCAACGAAAACCTTAAAAATTTTTTTCAGCCATCCAATGCGGGTGGCTTTACATATGTAAAAAGTTGTTTTTATAATATAGTTAATGGTCAAAAAAGGTCAGATAGGAGGTGCATCCTTGGATATTAATCGCATGACTGAACGGATGCAAGAGGCTTTTTTTCGTGCTCAAACAATGGCGATTCAAAATCATCATCAGGAAATTGATGATGTGCATATATTTTTAGCTCTATTGGAAGATGAGAATAGCCTAATTCATTCTATTTTTGAAAAACTGCAACTTTCTGCAAACGATTTTAAGAACAGACTCGAAAGTTTATTAGCAAAAAAGCCGCAAATAATAGGGAGCGGTGTTGAAAATGGAAAAATTTATATCACTCCTGTATTACAAAAGGTGTTGGCAGAAGCTGAGTCCCGGATGAAAACGTTTAAAGATGAATATTTGTCTGTTGAACATATCCTTCTTGCTGCTATAAATACAGATCTGTCAGCAGCAGGGCAAGTGCTAAAAGATTTTCGGGTCACAAATCAATCAGCAATAGAGGCAATTAAAGAAATTAGGGGGAATCAGAGAGTGACAACGCAAAACCCGGAATCTACCTATGAAGCATTAAAAAAATATGGAAGAGATTTAGTAGCGGAAGTAAAAGAAGGAAAAATTGACCCAGTTATCGGAAGAGACAGTGAAATTAGAAATGTAATTCGGATCCTCTCAAGAAAAACGAAAAACAATCCTGTTTTAATCGGCGAACCGGGAGTAGGAAAAACTGCGATTGTTGAAGGGCTCGCACAGCGGATCGTTCGAAAAGATGTTCCAGAGGGATTGAAGGATAAAACTATTTTTGCTCTCGATATTAGCTCATTAATTGCAGGTGCCAAATTCCGGGGCGAATTTGAAGAAAGACTGAAGGCTGTCTTAAATGAAATAAAGAAAAGTGAAGGGCGCATTCTTTTATTTATTGACGAACTTCATACGATTGTCGGAGCAGGGAAAACAGAAGGGGCAATGGATGCTGGAAACATGTTGAAACCGATGCTTGCGAGAGGAGAATTGCATTGTATCGGAGCAACAACTCTTGACGAGCACCGGAAATATATTGAAAAGGATCCCGCGCTGGAACGCAGGTTCCAGCCAGTGCTTGTACAGGAACCGAATGTCGAAGACACGATTTCAATTTTAAGAGGGCTAAATGAGAGATTTGAAATTCATCATGGTGTCAATATACATGATCGGGCACTCGTTGCTGCCGCCGCTCTTTCAGATCGTTATATTACGGACCGTTTTCTTCCCGATAAGGCAATTGATTTGGTTGATGAAGCATGTGCCATGATCAGGACGGAAATTGACTCGATGCCATCTGAATTGGACGAAGTAACGCGAAGAGTCATGCAGCTTGAAATTGAAGAGGCTGCATTAAGCAAGGAAACTGACGCAGCAAGTAAAGAACGGCTGGAAGTTCTTCAAAAAGAATTAGCGGAAATGAGAGAAAAGGCTAATTCCATGAAAGCTCAGTGGCAGTTAGAAAAAGAAGCGATTCAAAGAGTTCGGAAAAAACGTGAAACACTTGAAAGACTTCGAAGGGAGCTTGAGGAAGCTGAGAATAATTATGATTTAAACAAAGCAGCCGAACTGAGACACGGAAAAATTCCTGCATTGGAAAAAGAATTAAAAGAGCTGGAGAATGAAGAGAAAGAAAAACGGGGCAGCCGATTGCTGCGAGAAGAAGTTACAGAAGAAGAAATTGCTGAAATTGTTTCACGTTGGACGGGTATACCGATCTCAAAGCTAGTGGAGGGAGAAAGAGAGAAACTTCTCCGGCTTGAGAGTATTTTACACGAGCGAGTAATTGGACAGGATGAAGCAGTAAACCTTGTATCAGATGCCGTTTTACGGGCCAGGGCGGGGATTAAAGATCCAAACCGTCCGATCGGTTCGTTTATTTTTCTTGGCCCAACCGGTGTAGGGAAAACAGAGCTTGCCAAAACTCTTTCCCAGTCATTATTTGATTCGGAAGACCATATGATTCGTCTTGATATGTCTGAATATATGGAAAAACATGCCGTATCCCGGTTGATTGGTGCTCCGCCGGGATATGTAGGGTATGAAGAGGGCGGCCAATTAACAGAAGCCGTAAGAAGAAATCCATATTCAGTTATCCTGTTAGATGAGATTGAAAAAGCGCATCCGGAAGTGTTTAATATCCTTCTGCAAGTGCTTGATGACGGACGGATTACTGATTCTCAAGGGCGGACTGTTGATTTTAAAAATACGGTAATCATTATGACTTCAAATATCGGTTCATCCTTTCTGCTGGAAAGAACGAATATCGAAGGAGAGATTCCAGAAGAAACAAAAAATAAAGTGTTATCTCAATTGCGCAGTCATTTTCGTCCGGAATTTCTTAACCGTGTTGATGAAATAATATTGTTTAAACCGCTAAAACTTGAAGAAATAAAACAAATTGTAACAAAACTCATTTCTGATTTACAGAAAAGGCTTAATGATAAGGAGATCCTTTTAGTAATTACAAAAGAAGCAACAGAATACATCGCCGAAAATGGTTTTGATCCCATTTATGGAGCGAGACCGCTTAAACGGTTTATTCAGCATCATGTTGAAACAAAACTTGCAAGAGAAATAGTGAAAGGCAGCATTAAGGAACAAACGATAGTAGAAATCGGAGTTGAAAATGGAGAAATAACATTGAAAGTTAAGTAGGAAAGCGGCTGGCTTATACCAAAGGGCCAGACCCCTCCAATATTAATAAAACCATTCTGAATATTGTTATTGTTGGAGAGAGTCAGACCCTTTATGAGGTCAGCCCTTTTTTAATGTTTTTCAACAGGATCGTTCGGCAAAATCAGCGGAACAATAATAATGAAAATTGTAGCAGCCACTGCTAAAATGGAACCGGTTCTTAAATCAAACTCAGTACCGATCATAGAACTAGTTACATAAGCCAACATTTGAATAAGAAGAAAAGTCCAGAAAAATGTCCAGAAATACCGCATCGTATTCACCTCTTGCGAATTAAAGTCCACTTTCATATTATCATAACAATATTAAATAATAAACGCCATTTTATTATTTCACTTTTTTCGGAAAAAAATATGTTTCTTTACGCACTTCTTTTATAAATTTAGGCAATCCACCCTATCATCAACAATGAATCTTCATACATTAATATGACCAAATCTGTTAAGGAGTGTATTATATGGAGCACCGGAACTTTCAATTGGATACCGAATGGAATATTATCCATTATCCCGAAAGGCCTAAAGGTTTCGGTATCCTAATTATTGGAGATGATCGTAATTTTGTTGATGAGAAAAGCAGTTTTTGGATGCAAAATGAAAGAAAAATGGCATTGCTTCGAACATTAAAGCAAGAAGGCTATACTGTATTTTATTCGAATTTGTATGGGAAGAACTGGGGAAGTCAAAAAGCGGTAAATTTGGCGAAACGACTATACAACCATATTATGAGGACGGAAATTATTAATGACAGAATCCATATTATAGCTGAAGGAATGGGAGCATTAACAGCTATAAAATTAATAAAGGAATTAAAACAACATATTAGATCGGTTACTTTGTTAAATCCGATCCTATCTTTATCTCATTATTTGGAATATGAAAAGGAACGCAAGTTTTTTTACAAAAAGCTGATGAAAGAACTTGCCAGAGCTTATGAAACAGAACCAAAAGAAGTGGAGAAAATCATTCTTTCGAACAAGAATTTGCCGGAGCTTCATTCCGGGCATCCATTGAAAATTATTTACATTTTGACAAGAAATCAAAACTATTCCCAAAGAAACATTTTAGATGATTTATCTACAAAATGGGAAAAAGAAGGTTATTCGGTTTCGAAAACCTACCTAATCCCGGAAAAACAGCAACAGCTCGCCAATCAAATTGTAAGGTTTATGAATGAACATGAGAAAATCCTTTAATTCTACGGACTCCCTGAAAAGAAATAATTTATGTAAATATTGCATAGGATAAAGAGAACGTGTTTCAGGGAGGCATAATATGGACAAGGCAGTAATAATTGGAACATACGAGTTCTTAGGTTTTAGTCTTTGTGAAAACTTGCTTGAAAAAGGTTATCAGGTTGAAGGGATTCACATAGACCTTGAAGAGGAAGATTTTTTTCTTGAAGAAAAGCGTATGAAAGTAGGAAGGAATGCAAATTTTATCGAATTGACTTTGGAAGAATGGAAACAACAACACTTTATGAAGAGTAAATCGGTATTAATTATCATTTCAGTTTATGATTATTTTATAAAGAACAATATCCAAACACTATTGAAAGACGAGCAGTTTTGGAATACAACATTTCCTCGATTTGTTAAATCAGAAATTTTAATACTTTGGCCAATTCAAATGTTAGTAAAAAATAAAGATGTAGAAAAAGAAGAACATGGAATGGACGAACTTCTTAATTTCTATAAAAAATTCACCCATCATTCATCAATAATATCAGTTTTTATTCCCACTTTATTCGGTCCGTGGCAACCCCAAGAATTTATTTTTCAGCAAACCATTCTTCACCGGCTTGGCAAATATGCACATCCTGTTTTAAAAAAGCACGAATGGGTTTTTGACGCAATCTATATCGAAGACTCTGTTAATAAAATTATTAATATTTTTGAAAAAAAGAGCATCAAAAGTTGCTACTTAAGGAATACAATAAATGACAGTTGGCTGAAATGCGCTAAATCGCTTGGGATTGAATTGAAAGAAGTCAGAGAAGCTAGAAAAGAAGACCTATTTATTGATAGCAAATTCCAGGCTGAATCGGTCGAGTCAAGCGTAGAACTTTTAGACGGGATTAAGAAACAAAAAGACCATTTAGAGCGTATTTTATCTCTTAAGAATATGTGATCAAGAGTGATTTTTGAACCGGGAGAGGAGACCGGTTTTTATTTTAGTTTAGAATAATATTGTAATAAAGGAAAAAATCTTTTCATTTCATTTGGTTGAATGTAGAATGAAAGAGAAAATTGCCTATTTGGGACGATTGTCTCAGTTATTAAATATCTGAAAAAAAGCTTTGCTCTTTCTATCTATTCTTTAGCGGGAGAGGCTGAGTAAAGGAGATGCATTGAATGTTAAAACGTTTCGGAGTCATTCTTTTATGCCTACTTTTACTGGCTGGATGCGAGCAGCCGATACAAACTGGAAAATTGGAGAAAGTGGGATTGCTTGTTCCTGATACGGTGAACGACCAGGTTTGGGGAACAAAAGGCTATAAAGGAATGCTGAAAATCCAATCTCGTTTTAACGTAGATGTTTATATTAAAGAAGGAATGAATTCTGAAATGATTGTGGAACGCGCCGTAAAAGAATTTGACCAAAAGGGCGTCAATTTAATTTTCGGCCATGGGAATGAATACGCCGAGTATTTTAACAAAATTTCAAAAAATTATCCGCATATTCATTTCATTAGTTTTAATGGCGATGCTAAAAATAAAAATACGACAAGCTTAAGTTTTAAGGCTTTTGCGATGGGTTTTTTTGGGGGCATGGTAGCTTCTCATATGACAAAAAAGAACAAGGTTGGAATCATTGCAGCCTATGAATGGCAGCCTGAAGTTGAAGGTTTTTACGAAGGAGCAAAGTTTGAAAATAAAAATGTGGACGTAAATATCCAATATGTTGGCCAATGGGATGATGACCAGACTGCAATGACGATCTTAGACAAAATGATTAGGATTGGAGTGGATGTTGTTTATCCTGCCGGTGACGGCTATAACGTCCCAGTTATTGAAAAAGTCAAAGAAGAGGGGTTTTATTCAATCGGCTATATATCTGATCAGTCAGACCTAGGGAAATCAACTGTTTTGACGAGTACGATTCAGCATGTTGACAAGCTTTACGAATTAGCAGCAGAAAAGTATAACAACGGAAAACTTAAATCCGGAAATCTACATTTTGATTTTAAAGATGGAGTTATTTCTCTCGGGGAATTCAGTCCGCTGATAGATAATGAATTTAAAGCTGAAATAAAATCGTATATTGAAGAATATAAAAAAACCGGAAAACTTCCAAATGAGTAAGCTAATGATGTATAAAGCTGCCGCTCATTGATGGCAGCTTTACTTATTTTTTTTTATAAACTGATTAATAAAAGGAGTAATCTTATTTAAAAGAGGCTTTAATTGTTTGGCAGAATCAAGAAGCATATCGATATTTTCCATTAGCAGCATATAATCAATTTGATCTACGGTATTTTTTGAATGATTGTTCTGAGTTTTCCTTTCTGACGGCCGTCTTCTCGGTCCAAACATGAACCTTGTGAAAGGATCATCTTCCTCTTCATCAATTTCAGGTATATCCTTTGATTCATTTACTTTCGATTTAACCTCAGGATTTTCTTTATGTGAATCTTCCATCGTTTTAACCCCCTTTAAATGATTTCCTTATTAGTAAAATATGTAACAATCTTCAGATCGGTATAGACATTTGTTTATAAATAGTGAATAGAGCCAGGATTAAAATATTGCATCATATAAAAAAGAAATGATAAAATTAGTACCAAGTCATAATAATTGATAATAACTTGTACTTTTAATATTGTTTAAAATGAAAAAGGTAAAGGAGTTGTCTCCATGAATTCAGGAATAATTGGAATTGGCAGAAGCTTGCCCGAAAAAATAGTAACAAACTTTGATTTGGAAAAGATAATGGATACGTCAGATGAGTGGATTCGGACAAGAACAGGAATTGAAGAGCGCAGGGTTGCTGACGACCAAACAGATACATCGGATATGGCATACGAAGCAGCTGTAAAAGCAATTGAAAATGCAAACATATCCGCTGAAGAAATCGATCTTATTCTAGTAGCGACTGTAACTCCAGATCATGCATTTCCATCAGTGGCCTGTATGCTTCAGGAAAAATTGGGGGCAAAAAAGGCTGCTGCCATGGACATCAGTGCAGCGTGTGCAGGCTTTATGTACGGAATGGTTACGGCAAAACAGTTCATTGAGACCGGGGTTTATAAATACGTTCTCTTAGTTGGTGCGGAAAAACTCTCAAAAGTTGTGAATTGGAAAGACCGGAATACTTCTGTATTATTTGGGGATGGAGCGGGCGCTGCTGTCATTGGGCCTGTTTCAGAAGGAAGGGGCATACTATCATTTGAACTGGGGGCAGACGGTACAGGCGGAAAACACCTTTATCAGGATGAATATGTGATTATGAATGGCCGGGAAGTATTCAAATTTGCTGTTAGGCAAATGGGAGAAAGCAGCATAAATGTACTTGAAAAAGCCGGATTATCAAAAGAAGATGTCGATTTTCTGATTCCTCACCAGGCCAATATACGAATAATGGAGGCTGCCCGCCAGCGTTTGGAGCTTCCAGAAGAAAAAATGTCGAAAACAGTTCATAAATATGGGAACACTTCAGCAGCATCAATTCCCATTTCAATCGTTGAAGAGGTGGAAGCCGGTAAAATAAAAGAGGATGATCTTATCGTAATGGTAGGTTTTGGCGGAGGCTTAACATGGGGTGCTATTGCGATGCGCTGGGGTCTTTAATTACTTAAATGTTACTTATTTAAAATAAATTTTGCCTTGTTCTTTTCACAAACTTTGTTTCTATTGTTAAGATAGGAACAAACCTTCTATAATAAATATCAGAATCTATATAAATTTTCCAATTTGCCGTGAATGCCCGCTGCGTTTAATGCGGGATCAGACATCAATCAACTCATGTGTTTTCAAGATGAAATAATTTAATAGCAAAGGAAATTTTTGTTCGATCGAAAGTCCGCGCCTTATGGTTTCTAAAAGCAAAAAATTTTTTAGAAAAGAGCGTAAAAGGAGATGCAAAACAAATGGAAAAACGAAGAGTTGTTGTAACTGGAATCGGTGCTGTAACACCTCTCGGCAATGACGTTGATACGACTTGGAATAACATAATAGCTGGTGTATCGGGAATTGATCTAATGACGAGAGTAAACCGGGATGAATATCCCGCTAAAGTTGCCGCAGAAGTAAAAGATTTTAACCCGGAAACATTTATTGATAAAAAAGACGCTAGAAAAATGGACCGGTTCACCCAATATGCCGTAGCTGCCTCTTTGATGGCGGTTGAAGATGCCGGGCTTGTCATAAATGAAGAAAATGCAAACCGAATCGGAGTTTGGATTGGATCGGGAATCGGGGGTATGGAAACTTTTGAACAGCAGTTTGAAACTTTTTTAAGCCGCGGCTACAGAAGGGTAAGCCCGTTTTTTGTTCCGATGATGATTCCTGATATGGCAACTGGACAGGTATCGATCATCCTTGGGGCAAAAGGATTTAATTCCTGCACGGTAACTGCTTGTGCTACCGGAACAAACTCGATTGGCGACGCATTTAAAGTCATTCAGCGCGGAGATGCTGACGCAATGATCACAGGCGGGTCTGAAGCACCGATTACAAAAATGGCGGTTGCTGGCTTCTGTGCAAACACTGCTCTATCAACGAATCCAGATCCAAAAACTGCGAGCCGCCCGTTCGACAAAAACCGTGATGGTTTTGTTATGGGAGAGGGTGCAGGAATTATTGTTCTTGAAGAGCTTGAGCATGCAAAAGCACGTGGGGCAAAGATTTATGCTGAAATTGTTGGTTATGGTGCAACAGGTGATGCATATCACATTACGGCCCCCGCCCCTGCCGGTGAAGGTGGAGCACGTGCCATGAAAATGGCCATTGAAGACGGGGGCCTAAAACCTGAGGAAATTCAATATATTAACGCTCATGGCACAAGTACGGAATATAACGATAAATATGAAACGCTGGCAATAAAAGAAGTGTTTGGAGATCATGCTTACAAATTGGCGGTAAGCTCGACTAAATCAATGACAGGGCATTTATTGGGAGCAGCCGGAGGAATTGAAGCGATTTTTACTATTTTAGCTTTAAAAGAAGGCATATTGCCGCCAACGATCAATTTGGAAATACCTGATCCGGAATGTGATCTTGATTATGTTCCAAACGAGGCGCGCAAACAGGAAATCGACGCTGCCATCAGCAATTCGCTAGGATTTGGCGGACATAATGCGACGATTGTATTTAAGAAATATAGGGGCTGAAGTTGAACGGGGGTTGATCCCGTTCTTTCTATTTTGTTGAGCGGTTTTCCCACACGAACGCAAATCTCTGATTCGCCATAAACTAGCATAAACATGACAGCAGGGGGTGAATCGATCTGGGAATTATCCGCACTGATGAATGGCTGGAAAAGGATTTTGAACGGCCTGTGGACATTTGCAGCAAACTATTGGAGAAATTTGCTGAACAGAATTCCCGCAGCATCTATGAATATTTGCAGCGGTTTGGAATGTACCGTCCGAATCCGCGCAGCCGCAGATGCTTTGAAGAACTGAAAAATGACGATATTTGGACCAAAGTAGAACATATTTTTCAACGGTATAAAGCAAAATGGAACGGACCGGACATTCCTGTCTATATTTTTCCTATTCATGAAAGGAGGAATATTTTTGGTGGAAATAGCGAAGGAAAGTCTGGAGTTTCATTTAAAGACAAAATGTTTCTCTTTTTAACGCCCTTAAAAAAAGGAAAAGAATTAGAATCAATAATTGTTCATGAATATCACCATGTATGCAGGATGACCAGGCAAAAAAAGAACGTGGAAAATTATACATTGCTTGATTCAATCGTTCTTGAGGGACTGGCTGAACATGCTGTGCTGGAATACTGCGGAGAGGAATATATAGGTCCATGGTGCAATTACTATACAAAAAATGAGCTTTCTTTCTTTTGGAAAAATTTATTGTCTGACCACCTGTCTGCAAAACGAAATGAAAAAATACATGATCAATTATTATACGGCCAAGGAAGGTATCCGAAGCTGCTTGGGTATGCGTTCGGTTTTTATATGATTTCGCAATATAAAAGCAAACAGAAAAATTACTCAGATAAAATTTCTTTTCTTTTGCCTTCGGAAAAATTCATAATTAAAAAAGAATATTGACAAACTGTTTAAGCCCTAAACTATGGGCTTTTTTTTTGCCGGTTTTTTGGTAGTTGCATAAGAAAAGATAAAAAACCATTTTCTATCTATTAAAGTTAATTTAAGAAATTAATACTACGAAATCCTTGAATACGCAAAAAATTTGTAATATTATACAGTTAATAATTAAGAAAATACAAAAAATTTATACTTTTACATATTTTGCCATATCGGCGGTGGTGGTATATATGACAGCTTTATTGGAATTAAGAAACCTGAAAATATATATTAAGAAAAAAAATATCGATATTCCTGCTGTCGACGGAGTCGATTTAAAAATTCGGAAAGGAGAAACGGTTGCACTGGTGGGTGAATCGGGTTCCGGGAAAAGTATTACATCCCTTTCAATTATGCGTTTAATTCCAAGTCCTCCCGGAAAAATTGTGGACGGTGAAATCTTTTTTGATGGAAAAGATCTTGTAAAGTTGTCGGAAGATGAAATGTGTAAAATCCGTGGAAATGATATTTCAATGATTTTTCAAGAGCCGATGACTTCATTAAATCCTGTATTAACAATCGGCGAACAAATTATAGAGTTGTTGATATACCATCAGAATATGTCTAAAGCAATGGCTAGAAAGAAAGCAATTGAAATGCTTGAAATGGTTGGTTTCTCGCGAGCAAATGAAATTATATATGAATATCCTCACCGTTTGTCAGGCGGAATGAGACAGCGTGTGATGATTGCCATTGCAATGAGCTGTAATCCAAAACTGTTAATTGCCGATGAACCGACAACAGCACTAGATGTTACGATTCAGGCACAAATCTTGGAGTTAATGAAAAATTTAAGTAAGAAATTTCATACTTCAATCCTCATTATCACCCATGACTTAGGCATAGTATCCGAGGTTGCTGAAAGAGTTGTCGTCATGTATGCAGGCCAGGTGGTAGAAGAGGCATCGGTTTATGATTTGTTTGATGAACCGCTTCATCCATATACAGATGCGCTAATCGGATCAGTCCCATCGATTGAAGGGGAGATTTTGAGATTAAAATCTATTGAAGGAAATGTCCCGACACCGGAAAACTATTCAAAAGGATGCCGATTTGCCCCGCGATGCCCCAAGGTGTTTGACCGCTGTTTTAGTGAAATGCCGCAACTAATAAAGAAAAACGGTTCACGTTCTGTAAGATGCTTTTTACATGAAAGCAAGGGGGCTGGCGAATGATTTCAACAAGTGGAGAAAAACTAAAACACTCGGCCAAAAATGATTCTAGCATCATACTGGAATTACAAAATGTAAAAAAACACTTTTCGATTAAAGCGGGGTTTTTGCAAAAAACAGTCGGCCATATAAAAGCTGTTGACGGAATTAACTTAAAAGTGAAAAAAGGCGAGACAATCGGAATTGTTGGGGAGTCTGGATGCGGTAAATCTACCGCAGGAAGAACGATCATTCGTCTCTATAAACCTACTGAAGGAAAAATATTGTTCAAAGGAAGAGATATTTCCCGTTTAAGCGAATCTGAATTGCGGAAAAGCGTTCGCAAAGATATTCAAATGATCTTTCAAGACCCTTTTGCTTCATTAAATCCCAGAAAAACATTACGGTCGATCATTCGTGAACCTTTAAATACACACAACATGTATTCTGGTAAAAAGCGTGATGAAAGGGTAGAAGAGCTGCTAGAAAAAGTCGGTTTGAATGCATCCTACATTAACCGCTATCCCCATGAATTTTCGGGAGGACAAAGGCAGCGCATCGGAATCGCCCGAGCGCTCGCATTAAATCCTGAATTAATTATTGCCGACGAACCGGTTTCATCATTAGACGTTTCTATTCAAGCGCAAATTATTAATTTAATGGAAGATTTGCAAGAAGAATTTAGTCTGACTTATTTGTTCATATCCCACGATTTGAGTGTTGTAAGACATATAAGTGACAGAGTCGGCGTTATGTATCTTGGAAAAATGATGGAACTGGCTGATAAACATAAGCTTTATTCCGATCCGCTTCATCCATATACACAAGCCTTGTTATCTGCAGTGCCGGTTCTTAGAAAAAAAGGAGTGGCCAAAAGGGAACGCATCATATTAAAAGGAGAACTTCCGAACCCCGCTAGTCCGCCAAAAGGCTGTGTATTTCATACTAGATGTCCGGCTGCAACTGATTTATGCAGACAACTGGTTCCTGATTTCAAAGAAATTAAGAGAAATCACTTTGTTGCATGTCATCTTTACGAATAGAGAGAAGACATGTTCAGTATACTTGCTTTGAAAGGGGGAGGCAGATATTTTTAATCTTTTTTAGACCTAAATTTCAAAAAATTGAAAAAGTAAGGGGGAAGTAGATTGAGATTTAGACAAATTTCATGGATGTTTTTATGCCTGATATTTGTATTTTCATTGTTCCTTTCAGCATGTTCAAGCAAGGAAACAAGTGAACATGAAGAAAATGGAAATACAGGAAAAGAAAAAACAGGTGAACCGCAGAAAGGCGGAGATCTGATTGTAGGTTCTACCGGGTCACCAACTTTATTTAATTCATTATATTCCACAGATACTGCAAGCGGTGTAATTGAAGATTTAATTTTCAACGGATTAGTAAAAGCTGATACGAAGTTTAATGTTCAGTACGATTTAGCGGAAGATATTCAGGAATCAGAAGATGGCTTAACATATACTGTGAAAATTAATAAAGGAGTTAAATTCCATGATGGAGAAGAATTAACTGCTGACGACGTTGTATTTACGTACAACATTCCCTTAAGTCCGGATTACGCAGGTGAGCGCGGCTCTAACTTTGAAATGATTGAAAGTATTAAAAAAGTTGATGAGTACACAGTAGAATTTAAGTTAAAGAGAAAAGACGCAACTTTCGTCCCGACAACTTTAGAATATGACATTTTACCTAAACATATTTTAAAAGATGTTCCGATTGGTGAACTAGGTGAACATGAATTTAATACGAAAAAACCGATTGGAACTGGTCCATTCAAATTTGTTGAGTGGAAAGACGGCGAATATGTCAAAGTGGAAGCATTTGATGACTATTTTGAAGGCCGTCCATATTTAGATTCGATTACGTATAAAATTGTACCTGATGGAAATGCACTTATTGCTCAATTGCAAGCTGGTGATATTGATTATTGTGCAGAAGTCCCAGGTACAGACTTAGAAACTGTCAAAGCGATTGATGGGGTAAAAGTAGTTTCAGATTTAGCTTTATCTTATACATTTCTAGGTTATAACGAGAAGAACCCGCTTTTCAAAGATAAAATAGTTCGCCAAGCCATTACACACGCCATTGACCGAGAAGCAATCGTTGAATCAGTCATGAATGGAGAAGGTAAAGTCGCCCACGCACCGGAGAGCCCGCTTTCTTGGGCTTATAGCGACGATGTGCCAAAGTTTGAATATGATCCTGAAAAAGCGAAGAAATTACTTGAAAAAGCAGGCTGGAAAGATACGAATGGAGACGGCATCTTAGACAAAGACGGCAAAAAGTTCTCTTTTACTGTTAAAACAAATCAAGGCAATAAAGTTCGTGAAGATATCGTTGTTGTCCTTCAACAACAATTAAAAGAAGTAGGCATTGAAGTGAAACCGGAAATCGTTGAGTGGAGTGCATTCATTGAGCAAATTTCTGCACCAAATTGGAAATATGATGCGCTTGTTCTCGGATGGGGTTTATCAACATTCCCTGACCAATATGATGTTTTCCATTCCAGCCAAAGGGAAGAAGGGTTGAATTTTGTTTGGTGGTCAAATAAGCCAGCGGATAAATTGATGGAAGAAGCCCGGCAAATTCTTGATAAAGAAGAATATAAAAAAGCATATAGCGAGATTTACAAAATTATCGCAGAAGAGCAGCCTTATACGTTCCTTTACTATCCAAAAGAACATCGTGCAATGCCTGAAAACCTTCAAGGATTTGAGTTCCATGCAAGAAATCCATTCTGGAACGTTCATAAATGGTGGTTAAAACAATAAGCAGAACAAATTTTTGTTCTAGCATAGGGAAGGGGGTTTCTCTTCCCTCCTTTCATTGAAAATAGAAAACTGGACTATTTACTGGAAACATATTAAATAAGTTCGATTATTTTTCAAAGGAGAAATTGCCATGTTATCATATATCCCCCGACGTACATTTGCAGCTATCCCTTTGTTGCTGGGAATTACTGTTATCTCCTTTGTGATTATTCAAATGGCTCCAGGCGATCCGGCAAGTCTATTGATGGATCCAAATATAAGCCCTGCAGATAAAGAAAAATTTATTGAAAAGTACGGATTGAATGACCCGATACATGTCCAATACTTAAAATGGCTTGGAAATATGTTGCAGGGGGACTTTGGCACTTCATTAATAAGAAAGGGTACGCCTGTCATCGAACTAATTATTAATCGTTTGCCAAATACGCTGCTTTTAATGGCAGTATCCACTCTGATTGCACTCTTAATTTCGATTCCTTTTGGCATTATATCTGCTACAAAACGTTATTCAAAACTCGACTATTTAGTAACTGTTGCTTCTTTTTTAGGGTTAGCTATACCAAATTTTTGGTTAGGTTTAATCTTAATTATGGTTTTTGCTGTTCATTTAAAATGGTTTCCAACGGGCGGTGTAGCGACATTAAATGCGCCGTTTAGCATATGGGATCGAATTCACCATTTAATCATGCCGGCGTTTGTCCTTGCTTCTGCTGATATGGCAAGTCTTACACGTTACACCCGCTCAAGCATGATTGAAGTGATAAACCAAGATTATATGAGAACCGCCAGAGCGAAAGGATTTAATGAGCGAAAAGTCATTTATAACCATGGACTTAAAAATGGATTAATTCCGATCATAACGATTTTCGGATTAATGATACCGGGTTTTATTGGCGGAGCAGTCGTTGTAGAATCAGTATTCGGTTGGCCTGGTCTTGGCAAACTATTCATTGATTCTGCATTCCAGCGCGATTATCCTGTTATCATGGCATTAACGGTTATATCTGCGGTATTTGTAGTCATCAGTAACCTTTTCGCAGACATATTGTATGCGATATTTGATCCAAGAATCGAGTATTAAGGGGGTGACAAGGGAATGGCGCAAACAAATTCAACAACAGAAACAACAAAAGATATTTCATTACATGGAGTAAAAAGCAAACCTGATTCGATGCTGAGAATTTTTGTACGTAAATTTATGAAAAATAAACTTGCTGTTGCCGGTGCAATTTTTCTTTTTATTGTAATCAGTGCTGCAATACTTGCACCAGTTATTGCACCTTTTTCCCCTGAACAACAAAGTTTAGTAGATAGACTTAAACCGCCAAGTAAAGAACATTTGCTGGGAACTGATAGATTTGGGCGTGATTTATTTACTCGATTATTATACGGTGCCAGAGTTTCATTGTTAGTCGGTTTTGCATCAGTTTTAGGTTCAATAACATTCGGAACGGTTGTCGGAGCTATAGCAGGTTATTTTGGCGGATGGATTGATGCTGTTCATATGAGATTTGTCGACATTGTCCTTTCAATTCCCCAAATCTTTTTACTTATTACACTTGTAACGATTTTTAAACCTGGTGTAGATAAACTGATTATCATTTTTGCAATGTTAGGTTGGACTACAACTGCCCGCCTTGTTCGAGGTGAATTCTTATCATTAAGATCAAGAGAGTTTGTATTAGCATCAAAAACGATTGGAACAAGGGCGCATAAAATTATTTTTTCTCATATTTTACCGAATGCGATGGGACCAATTATTGTTTCTGCTACATTGTCAGTCGGCAGTGTTATTTTAGCAGAATCAGCGCTAAGCTATATAGGACTTGGAATCCAGCCGCCAACAGCAAGTTGGGGAAATATGCTGCAAGATGGACAAAACATAACAATTCTGTTAAATTCTTGGTGGTATCCGCTTTTTCCTGGATTAATGATATTATTTACTGTTCTTAGTTTTAACTTTGTTGGAGAAGGATTAAGAGACGCCTTAGATCCGAAAATAAACGAGTAAAAGTCAAGAATTTCTTGGCTTTTATTTTTTTGTTTAATAAATGAGATAAAAGTAAGAAATGAAGGCGGACATGCATATGAATAGTAGAAAAAAGGACTAGATAAGGGGCGATTTTGCATGAAACGAGTTTTTGAAGAGTTCAAATATGATAGTTAGATTATTTTTCTTTTTGCTTGGATTTAGTCTGGCAGTATCCGGCGGAATCAGCATAATCGCCTATCTAAATTTGTTGGCAACTGGCCATGGGATGATACATTATTTACAATTTATCAGCACTCGATTTGAATGCTATCTTCTGCCCTTCGGCTTAATTCTTATCTCACTTAGCATATATTCTGCACCGTCTAAAAATCACAATAAAATATAAAAATCATTGGAAGGAAAAGAATAATTTGGAATAATTTTTTCCGCCTCTGCCCATACTGATTGACAAACAGTTACTTGAAGTGAGGGGTTATGATCATGTTGTATCTTCATGATGTTTGGGTGAACTGGTTTGAAGGGGAAGAAAACGGATATAATGTCTGTCATTTTCATGAATGGAGAAAAGATGACAGTGTAGAATTATTAGACCAAGTACCGCTTTTAAAAATCGAAGCTGGTTTATTTAATTATATTGAAAACGATCTCTCTGAATTACCTCAACAGCTTTTAGACGATATTTTTCAAAAAGCGTATTTACGGAGAAATCACGAAAGAATCCAACTTGATTATTGTTGTGTCGTCTCCGATGGGACAGGCATTTTGGCAATTGATACAATAGGTTATAATATCCCAATCCGAAAAAGCCGGTTAATTCCAAGACAAGAGCAGCTAGTATATGAAATGATTGAAAATCAAGAAACCCTCTGTTATGGATTTAACTGTGAAACATCTTCGAAAAACTTCCATATTTTGTCTCCTGAACCGGAATTAATGAGAGGCCTGACGAGAAAAGAAAGACAATTAAAACAATTGTTGTTTATGGCACTCGATCAACTGAATTCTTCACAAAATGTCGCTGAAGTCCGCTACTGGTATACTGAGTGGTGTCCTGAAAAGTATTCAGAAATTCAACAATTGCCATTCAATGATGTTTGGAAAATGCTATTTGATGAAACGAAGCATGGTTGGTCAACCAAGCATGAGAAATTTTGTGAAAATATCATAAAAGGGCAGCCGTTCTTTGAAAAGTTGTGGGAAATGGAACACGGCCCAAAAGTAAATTAAAGGAGCTGAACTTACAGCTCCTAATTTTTTGTACTCTTTATTTCCGTTTTCTTCCGAGACCCATGGCATTTTCCATTTTCTTAAGCATTTTATTGGCAACATAATTCGCTTTTTCCGCCCCTTGATCTAATATTTCGTCAAGCTCGCTCGATTCCATCAATTCATAAAATTTTTGCTGGATAGGTGTAAGCGTATTTATAATTACTTGTGCAAGATCAGCTTTGAAGTCCCCGTATCCTTTTCCCGTATATTCCTCTTCAATTTCAGGAATCGGCTTATCGGTTAAAATCGAATAAATGGTAAGAAGATTGGAGATTCCCGGCTTTTTGTCTTTATCATATTTTACGATTCCTTCTGAATCAGTTACGGCGCTTTTAATTTTCTTTTCAATTTGTTTTGGATCATCTAAGAGAGTAATAAAAGCCTTTTGATTCGGATCGGATTTGCTCATTTTTTTTGTAGGATCCTGAAGTGACATGATCCGGGCGCCTACTTTCGGGATTCGCACTTCAGGAATCGTAAAAATGTTGTTGTATTTTTTGTTGAATCTTTCAGCCAAATCCCGTGTTAGTTCCAAATGTTGTTTTTGATCTTCTCCAACCGGAACTATATCGGTATTATAGAGCAAAATGTCTGCTGCCATTAAAGGCGGATAAGTCAATAACCCTGCAGATACAGCTTCTTTCCCTGCCGATTTATCTTTATATTGGGTCATTCGCTCCAATTCGCCGATATAGGCAATACATTGAAGCATCCATCCGGCCTGGGCATGTGCAGGCACTTCTGATTGAATAAATAAAGTACCCTTTTTAGGATCGATTCCTACAGCTAAATAAAGAGCAGCCAGGCTTCTAATATTTTTCCTTAATTCGAGCCTGTCCTGCGGAACTGTAATCGCATGCTGATCCACTATGCAAAAATAACAATTGTATTCATGCTGCAGCTCTACGAATTGCTTCATAGCACCAATGTAGTTTCCAAGCGTGATTGTGCCGCTCGGTTGAATACCTGAAAATATTGTTTTCATATCATTTCCTCCTTTAAATCCAGATCGCTCGATTGAGCAGCAAGAGCAGTAAGGAGAGCAGGATGGAGATGAAATAAAAGAGACCATTCGTTCCTAAAAATAGGGACGAATGGTCCGCGTTGCCACCCTAATTACTCCTAAGAGTCACTCATACCCCTTTCATCAAGAAAAAGGGGGTCCCTTTTAACGCGAGGAACGCGCCGGAAAATACTTTATCGCAGGATAATTTTCTTCCCGGGGCTCAAAAGTCCATTCCGTTCGCCTGGTTGCTTGTTTCCACCTGCCACAAACTCTCTGAAAACCGATGGACGAACGTACTACTCTTTATCATTGCCGCTCTGTAAATATTAGTCTTAAGTAATAAATAAAATATCCTAAATAAGTAAAAAAATCAAGAGGAGCTGTATTTATACAAGTTGCAGGAAATGGCTGCTTTTTATTATTTTGCCACAATAAGCCCTTAAAAATAAATATTTAAAAAATATTTCCTAAGAAATTGTCAAAAAAATTTTTGATTTCATGATACTGACGGCAATATATTTGCAATATAATATTTTCTGAAATGAAAACTTACTTGAAATAATGTTTTTAACTATTTATAATAAACCTAACAAACGCTTTCATTACGAAATTGTTACAATTTATTGAAAAAACTGTAAATCTCAGGGGAAACTTTCAGACAGTTTATAACTATCGATCATTCATTTAACTCTGAATTTTTCAGATAAAGAGTATGATTGATAGAAAAATTATAAACTTGTTTTTTTGTGTATTTCTAAATATTCCCAAAAATTTATTGATTTAAATTGACAGATTATTTAAGAAATATACTTGAGGCGTACAGTTGTTTAGAGAAGGAAGGACATATCGTAAAGAGCGTTTGCGTAATATTTATACGGGGGGGTAAAACCGTGAAAAAAAGATTATCAATCTTTTTCAGCATGTTGCTTGTTTTGAGCATGTTTCTCGCTGCATGCGGCGGCGGAGACAGTGCGGACGGCGACAAAGACAAAAAAGGGGACGGCGGGGCTAATCCGGATGTGCCTCAAGAATTTCGTGTAAACATCAAAACAGAGCCGTATTCTTTACATCCTGGTTTGGCAAACGATTCAGTTTCCAGTAACGTGTTATATCAAACTTTTGAAGGACTGACTCGTATCGACAAAAATGGTGAGCCTCAGCCTGCTATGGCAGAAGAAATCACTAAATCCGATGATTTGACAAAGTACACTTTTAAGATTCGCGAAGATGCGAAATGGACAAACGGAGACCCTGTAACTGCCCATGACTTCGTATATGCTTGGAAATGGGCTCTTGATCCTAAAAACGAATCTCAATATGCTTATCAGCTCTACTACATAAAAGGTGCACAAGCTGCCAACGAAGGCAAAGGTTCCCTTGATGCAGTAGGCGTTAAAGCAATTGATGACAAAACTTTGGAAGTTACTCTTGAAAATCCAACTCCATACTTCCTGGAGTTAACAGCGTTTTATACTTATTTCCCTGTAAACAGCAAAATTGCTGAAAAAAATCCAAAGTGGCATACTGATGCAGGGGATCAATATACTTCTAACGGACCTTTCAAAATGGTGGAATGGTCTCACAGCGACAAAATCATTCTTGAAAAGAACGAAAATTACTGGGATGCTGATGCTGTAAAACTTGAAAAAATTGAAATGTACATGATCAACGAACCTAATACTGAGCTTTCTATGTTTGATAACGGTGATTTGGATTGGGCAGGTAAGCCATTTGGAGAGCTTCCGACTGACGTTCTTCCGCAATTGAAGGATGAAGGAAAACTCCATGTGGAGCCAATTGCAAGTACTTATTGGTATAAGTTCCAAACTGAAAAAACGCCTTTAAACAACGTAAACATTCGCAAGGCTTTAGCTTATGCAATCAACCGTAAAGCAATTGTAGAAAACATTACTCAAGGCGGAGAAATTCCTGCGATGGCAGCTGTTCCTCCTTCCATGTTCAAAGAAAACGAAAAAGGTTATTTCAAGGATCATGATGTGAAGAAAGCAAAAGAGTTCTTGGCTAAAGGCTTAAAAGAACTAGGATTAAAAGACGTTTCTGAATTACCGCCAATCACGCTTTCTTATAACACAGATGAAGCACACCAAAAAGTCGCTCAAGCGATCCAAGATATGTGGAAGAAAGACCTTGGCATTGAAGTAACTCTTGACAATGCTGAGTGGAATGTTTACATCGATAAACTTCACACCGGTGATTTCATGATCGGCCGTATGGGATGGTTGGGTGACTTTAACGATCCAATCAACTTCCTTGAGCTGTACCGCGAAAAAAATGGCGGTAACAACAATACATTCTGGGAGAACGCTGAATTTAAGAAACTCCTAATTGATTCTCAAAAAGAAAGAGATCCTGAAAAACGTCTTCAAATGTTAAAAGATGCTGAAGAAATCTTTATCGATGAAATGCCTGTTGCGCCAATTTATTTCTACACTAACACATGGGTTCAAAAAGATAACCTCAAAGACGCAGTGATGTCTGGTCTTGGCGAGGTTCAATTAAAGTGGGCTTATTTTGAATAATCACCAAAATTGAATGAAAAATCACCAAAGGTATATGGGCTTTATGCCCATATACCTTCGTTTCTGAATAAAGCTCTTATTAGAAAAAAATGGAGGTGTGTCTTTTGGCAAAATACATTTCAAAACGTTTGCTGTATATGGCAATTTCCTTATGGTTAATTATTACAGCAACGTTTTTCTTAATGAGATTAGCACCAGGAAACCCTTTTACATCAGAAAAGCAGCTGCCTCCTGAAATTGAGGCGAGCCTCAATGAACACTACGGACTTGATAAACCTTGGTATGTACAGTATGGTGATTATCTAAAAAGAATTGTTCAATGGGATCTAGGTCCTTCATTTAAATACAAAGCACGCACCGTTAATGATTTAATAAACGAAGGCTTTCCAGTATCGCTGGCATTGGGAATTGAAGCAATCTTAATCGCAGTTGTATTCGGTATTGTATTAGGAGTAATTGCTGCACTGAAACATAATAAATGGCAAGATTATTCAGCCATGATCATTGCTGTTGCAGGAATCTCTGTTCCGTCTTTTATTATGGCTACGTTCTTGCAATACTTTTTGGCTATTAAAATGGGGATTTTTCCTGTTGCCCGCTGGGAATCATTTATGCATTCTGTTTTGCCTGCATTGGCGCTTGCTTCAACGCCGATGGCATTTATTGCCCGTTTAACACGTTCCAGTATGCTGGAAGTGTTAAGTAATGACTATATTAAAACTGCAAAAGCAAAAGGTCTAAGCCAAGGTGTTATTACGATGAAACATACAATCCGAAATGCACTCTTACCGGTTGTTTCCTATTTGGGACCGCTTTCTGCAGGAATCATTACCGGGAGTTTCGTAATCGAACAGATTTTCGGTATCCCGGGTCTAGGCAGTCACTTTGTCCTTAGCATCACCAATCGCGATTATACTGTTATAATGGGTGTAACTGTCTTTTACAGTATTTTACTTTTAGCGTCTGTTCTCCTTGTCGACATATTGTACAGTTTAATTGACCCGCGTATCAAATTGGCCGGCGGAAAGAAAGGAGAGTAACAATGCAGCAGATATCAAAAGAGAAATTTCAAATTGTTGGACCTAAAACATCAGACGCAGAAAAAATCTCAAAACCTAGTCTTTCTTTCTGGAAAGACGTGTTTATTCGCTTTCGAAAAAACAAGCTTGCCATGTTTGGAGTCGTACTTTTGGTTTTACTTATTTTTATGGCAATCTTTGGACCATATATGACAGAATATGATTATGCAACAAACGATTTAACGAATACGAATAAACCGCCATCATCAGAGCATTGGTTCGGAACCGATGATCTCGGCCGCGACGTTTTTGCCAGGGCATGGGAAGGTGCACGAATCTCTCTATTTATAGGAGTGGCAGCGGCACTTATCGACTTTTTTATCGGTGTTATATGGGGAGGCATTTCCGGTTATAAAGGCGGACGCACTGATGAAATAATGATGCGCATCGCCGATATTTTATACGGTGTTCCTTATTTGCTCTTAGTTATTATTTTAATGGTAGTGTTAGGACAAGGTTTAGGTACAATGATTCTTGCCATAACGATTACCGGCTGGATTAATATGGCGCGGATCGTCCGCGGACAAGTATTGTCACTAAAAAACCAGGAATATGTACTTGCGGCGAAAACGTTGGGAGCAAGCACATCACGCATTATGATGCGCCACTTGATTCCGAATGCAATGGGTCAAATTCTTGTTACTATGACATTGACAATTCCTACAGCTATCTTTACAGAATCATTCTTAAGCTTTATAGGTCTCGGGTTAACACCTCCGTTGGCCAGCTGGGGAACGATGGCATCAGAAGGTCTGCCGGCATTAAAATACTACCCATGGCGTTTATTCTTCCCTGCAACGCTTATTAGCTTAACGATCTTTGCTTTTAACGTCATCGGGGACGGTCTCCGCGATGCATTAGATCCAAGATTACGCAAATAAGGGAGTGAGAAAATGGAAAAATTACTCGAAGTTAAAAATTTGGAAGTCTCATTCCAGACATATGGAGGAGAAGTGAAAGCTGTTCGCGGTGTCAGCTTTGACCTTTATAAGGGCGAGACTCTTGCAATCGTTGGCGAATCAGGGTCAGGAAAAAGTGTTACATCGCAAACGATAATGAAATTAATTCCGATGCCGCCCGGCAAAATTACAGGCGGGCAAATTTTGTTTAATGGCGAAGATATTGTTTCTAAAACAGATAAACAAATGGAAAAAATTCGCGGGAAAGAAATCAGCATGATTTTCCAGGATCCTATGACATCTTTGAATCCGACTATGAAAGTCGGACGTCAAATTATGGAAGTTCTCATCAAACATCAAAATATGCCGACTTCCAAAGCAAAAGAACGTGCAATTGAACTGCTTCGTTTAGTTGGGATTCCAATGCCGGAAAAACGCGTTAACCAATATCCGCATGAATTTTCCGGAGGAATGAGGCAGCGTGCGATGATTGCGATTGCACTTGCAGCAAATCCAAAATTGTTAATTGCCGACGAACCGACAACCGCACTTGATGTTACCATTCAAGCGCAAATTTTAGAGCTTATGAAAGACCTTCAGAAAAAAATGGGTACATCGATCATTTTTATTACCCACGATCTTGGCGTTGTAGCCAATATGGCTGATCGAGTAGCAGTAATGTATGCAGGCCAAATTGTCGAAATGGGTACTGTTGATGAGATATTTTATGATCCTCGCCATCCGTATACATGGGGTTTGCTTACATCAATGCCAAGCCTTGAGAATGATGAGAAAGCAGAGCTGGCTGCTATTCCGGGAACGCCACCTGATTTAACGAACCCTCCTAAAGGAGATGCTTTTGCACCGAGGAATAAGTATGCACTGGCGATCGATTTTGAAGAAGAGCCGCCAATGTTCCAAATTTCAGAAACGCATTTTGCAAGAACATGGCTTCTTCATCCGGATGCACCTAAGGTTGAACCGCCAGAAGCAGTAAAGAAGCGTATGCGCAAAATATCCTCCGCTTTTGAAAAGCCAATTATAGTAAAGGAGGGTAAGTAATATGCCTGAAAAACTTCTTGAAATAAAGAATCTAAAACAATATTTTAATGTTGGAAAACCAAATATGGTAAAAGCGGTTGACGGGGTGACTTTTGATATTTATAAGGGTGAAACACTTGGCCTTGTTGGCGAATCAGGATGCGGCAAGTCAACAACCGGCCGGACAATTATTCGTCTTTACGATGCTACAGAAGGAGAAGTCCTTTTTAAAGGCGAAAATGTCCATGGAAAAAAATCACCGAAAGAATTGAAAAAATTCAACCGCAAAATGCAAATGATTTTCCAAGATCCGTATGCTTCTTTGAATCCAAGGATGACGGTTGCGGATATCATTGCAGAAGGCATTGATATTCATGGTTTAGCGAAAAACAAACAAGAGCGGATGCAAAGAGTATATGAATTGCTTGAAACCGTTGGATTAAACAAAGAACATGCTAACCGTTACCCGCATGAATTTTCCGGAGGCCAAAGGCAGCGTATTGGAATTGCCCGTGCTCTCGCTGTAGAACCGGAATTTATTATTGCGGACGAGCCTATTTCTGCGCTGGACGTTTCGATTCAGGCACAGGTTGTGAACTTGTTGAAAAAGCTTCAGCGTGAAAAAGGACTAACGTACTTATTTATTGCTCACGACCTGTCCATGGTGAAATATATCAGTGATCGCATCGGTGTTATGTACTTTGGAAAATTGGTGGAACTTGCACCGGCAAATGAACTTTATAAAAATCCGATGCACCCGTACACGAAGTCACTGTTATCTGCGATCCCTCTTCCAGATCCGGAAACCGAAAGGACGCGGAGAAGAATACCATATGATCCTAGAGTTCATAATTATTCAGATGATGAACAACTTAAAATGCGTGAAATAAGTCCGGGCCATTTTGTTTACTGCTCTGAAAAAGAATTTGCGCAATATAAGGCACAGATCAAAAAATAAGTAAGCAGGTATCGAAAAACGATCTCAAGTTTGAGATCGTTTTCTGTTTGCATAAGTTTCTCGGTGGATTTAGCTAAATCCTAATTAATACAGCAGTAAAACCGATCCAAATAGGAAAAATGATGAAAAGAATTGGACTTTCTGTGCAAAGAAATATTTTCTTTTATCCGTTAATGTATTTACGTTTGTATTAATAATACAACAATTTGATAAAAAATACTATTATAAATTTTCAATCTTTTACATGCATTTCGACCGTTTTTTACATATTTACAACTTGATTAGCCGACGGGGCCAAACCCCAAATATTAATAAATCCATTGTATATATTGTCATTGCCGAAGAGTCAGATCCATTTGAGTCAGCCCGTGTATGCGCTTTCTAAGTTGATCATGGATTAATTATCGTTTTTTTCCTCCAATCGATTTCCATCCAGTTTGCATTTTTGCAGATTGATCTGCAAGTTCGGATTTACGATTGCCGCCAAAAAATTTTTTGCCGATTCCATTTGTGAACACACCCATTATTGCCGTTATTCCGATGACAAGTAAAGCTACTAATGTAAAATCAGTCAGGTATTTAACCATGCTCGACCTCCCATTTCATTTTGGCCGTTTAGTCTGTGTTGGATATTAAGAAAAATTCCCATTATTTTTATTTTAAACGATGAACGCTTCCATTAAAAGAGGGGACGCCTCAAATACTTCCAGCAGACATAGTATTGGCAAATTATAACCTTATTTTCATTTTCAAGAACCAATTGAGAAAAAAGTTTAAAAATAATATATTCGGGTATTAAATGATTAAGAAAGGATTAAGCCTGTTTTATTTTAATTGTACAGAAATGTCTTATTATTGGCTGAATATTATTAAAAAGTAAATAAATGCAGCAAAAAATGAAACTTTTTACTTCCTTTTTCGTCTTATTAGTATAGATTACATACAGTGATAAAACACTTATAAGACTTTTGTCATTTTTATAAAAAAAAGATACAAAACGAACAGCCGGTAGTGTATAATAAATGATATAAATTACTTAATTAAAGTAATTTTTATTTTTAATCAGTTTTAATTAACTCACTGTATTTTGCTTTTATCAACATTGGTTAGTAAATATATATCTTTTTTAAAGGGAGTGTGATTTGTTGATGGTCACATTATACACTTCACCAAGTTGTACATCATGCAGAAAAGCCAAACAATGGCTTGAAGAACACGATATACCTTATAGAGAAAGAAATATTTTTGCTGAACCTTTATCAATCGAAGAAATTAAAGAAATCCTTCGAATGACTGAAGATGGTACAGACGAAATAATTTCAACAAGGTCAAAGACGTTCCAAAAACTTGATGTTAATTTGGAAACAATGCCATTACAGGAATTGTTCGTGCTGATAAAGAATAACCCAGGTTTGTTAAGACGTCCGATAATTATGGATGAAAAACGCTTGCAAGTGGGTTATAATGAGGATGAAATCCGCAGATTTTTACCGAGAAAGGTACGCACTTACCAGCTTCGTGAAGCACAGCGCCTTGTAAATTAATTGATAAGAGGCTGACTCATCAGGGTCTGACTCCCTCCGGCAAACACAATATATATGTTGTGGGATGGGACTGACCCTTTGCTTGAGTCAGCCTCTTTTTATTTATACGGATAAGAGCAAATTTTATTGATTACATCATATATTTTTGATAATATACAAAGAATATATTATCAACCTCAATAGGTGAATGATGGATTTTTTTAATACGGCTGCATTTTGTTTCCCTTATGGCACTTTTTATCATAAAATAGGAGTACAAGGTGCAATTTATCTATTGCCTTTTACCTCTAAAGTGATTATCTTTAGGGATATAAAGAAATGAACGATATGTCTGTATGGGGGTATTTAGTCCCTTCAATCTATTTATCGGAAGGGAGAGTTTTCCAATGGAAATTGAACGTATAAATGAGAATACCGTAAAGTTTTATATTTCTTATGTAGATATAGAGGAAAGGGGCTTCGACCGCGAAGAGATTTGGTATAACCGGGAGCGGAGCGAAGAACTTTTTTGGGAAATGATGGATGAAATTCATCAGGAAGAAGATTTTGCAGTGGAAGGTCCGCTTTGGATTCAAGTTCAAGCACTTGAAAAAGGGCTTGAAATTCTTGTCACGAAAGCTCAGCTTTCGAAAGACGGACAAAAATTTGAATTGCCGATTCCGGACGATAAATTTAGAGATCTCCCTGTAGATGAACGGATTGAAGACCTTCTTGACCAGCATTTTCATCCAAAGCTTGAAGAAAGCCACGATGAAATGGACGATGACAATCTTGATTTTTTGCTGGCGTTTGCAGATTTTGAGGACTTAATTTCTCTCTCTCGCAATGCCAAACTTGATTCTTTGGAAACGAAACTGTATTCATTTGAAGGGATATATTACTTATATATTGAATTTCCTGAAGAAGAGTATGAAGAAGATGAGATAGATAATGTTTTAAGTTTTCTTCTGGAATTTGGAACAGAGGCATATACGACTATCCACCGTATTGAAGAGTACGGAAAACAGATTATCGCTCATGATGTATTCCGTACAATCAGACAATATTTTTCTTAAATTTACCGATTTCGGCAATGAAATCGGTATTTTTTCATGAATATTTTGATTTTATTTTGGCTGGAAAAAATGGCGGTGAGTTATGTTGAAAAATACAGTAAGAATCATATTGTATTTCATTATTTTAAGTGGTGTTTACTATTTCTTCCAGGAAAAAATATCAGGCGGGTTATTAGGCTACTTAAGCATATTGATCAGTCTCTCTGTCATTTTTATAGGATTTGTTATTTTCCTGGAAAACCGACATCCAACTCAAACACTTACATGGCTGGTTGTACTTGGCAGTTTTCCTTTAGTCGGATTTATCTTTTATTTACTATTTGGCAGAAACTATCGCAAAGAAAGAATGTTCCGCAAAAAATATTTTCTTGATAAAAAAGCCTTTCTTCTAATTGAAGGGGAAACAGACCCGAAAAGTGAAGAAAAAATTAAACAAATGGGAGCTCACCAAAAGAGACTCTTCCGGTTGGCGCAAAAACTTGGAAACAGTCCAATTTCCTTTGCAACTGCAACAAAAGTTTTAACGAACGGGCATGAAACTTTCGACCATATTCTAAAAGCGCTTGAACAGGCGACACATCATATTCATCTTGAATATTATATTGTCCGTCATGATGACATTGGTCAGAAAATTAAGAATATCCTGATTCGTAAAGCAAAAGAAGGAGTTAAGGTCCGATTTTTATATGATGCTGTAGGGTCATGGAAACTTTCAAAAAAATACATAAAAGAACTACGAAACGACGGTGTTGAAATGGTTGCCTTCGGACCTGTAAAGCTTCCATTCTTAAATAGTAAATTTAATTTCCGAAACCACCGCAAGATCATCGTCATTGACGGAACGATAGGGTTTGTAGGTGGATTGAATATAGGAGATGAGTATTTAGGGCGTGATGAGAATTTTGGATTTTGGCGCGATACACATTTAATGGTCGAGGGGGAAGCGGTCAGGACTTTGCAGCTAATCTTTTTGCAGGATTGGTATTATATGACCAATAAAAGTTTTTTGACTGCTGAATATTTGTCGCCTCAACTCAAGGAAAAAAATCATGGCGGTGTTCAGCTGATTGCCGGAGGACCAGATAATGAATGGAGCGTTTTGAAAAATATCTTCTTTTCGATGATTACATCAGCAAAAGAATCTGTATGGATTGCTTCACCATATTTTATCCCGGACGAAGATATATTCTCCGCTATCAAAATTACGGCATTAAGCGGCCTTGATGTCAGATTGCTTGTTCCGAAAAAACCGGATAAACGAATTGTTTTTCATGCATCCAGATCTTATTTTCCTGAGCTGCTTGAAGCTGGAGTAAAAATTTATCAATATGAAAAGGGATTCATGCACAGCAAAATTATCATTGTTGATCATGAGCTTGCTTCAATTGGAACGTCTAATATGGACATGCGCAGCTTTCATTTGAATTTTGAAGTCAATGCATTTCTGTACAGGACTCGAAGCACTCAAGCACTGGTAAGGGAGTACATGAATGATTTGGAACACTCAACACAGATTGACCCGGAAACATTTAATAAACGCCATATTGGTTATCGCCTTTTAGAATCGACATCAAGGCTCTTGTCGCCGTTGCTTTAAAGAACGGGGTCAGACCCCTCTAAAGGAGGGAGTCAGCCCTTTGTTTTTTAAAGGATTTTTTAAAAAAATAGCGAAATACTTCATTGAAAGGAGGTTTTTTTATTGCTGACAGCCAGGAGAAAAAACGGAGAGTTATTTTCATTGGCAGAATGCACGAACCGAGAATGGATCCGCAAAAATTTTAAAAAGGAAGAGTTTTACTGCCCGGTATGTGAACAAAAAGTAATTTTAAAAATCGGTTCAAAAAAGATCGCCCACTTTGCCCATCAAAAGGACCAGTCTTGCACAAGGGATTATTATGAACGGGAATCAGATTACCATTTAGCAGGCAAGCTGAAGTTATATGATTGGCTAAAAAAGGAAGGGGTAAAACCAAATCTTGAGCCGTATCTTCCGGAAATCAGGCAAAGGCCTGACATCTTATTTATTTATGACAACAAAAAATACATTATTGAATTTCAATGCTCGGCCATACCGGAGGAAATCATGAGAAAAAGAACGGAGAGTTATATTGTTAATGGTTTCATTCCTTTATGGATAGTAGGAGCAAATCAACTAAACCGCAAAGGAAAAAATTCTGCTTCTTTTTCAAGCTTTCAATATCTCTTCTTAAGAAAAATGGACCGAACCATGTTCATTCCGTTTTTTTGTCCCAATACTTGCCAATTCATATTTCTTCACTCAATTGTTCCACTTTCCATACGGAACACGATCGTATCATTGTCTTTAATCCCTCTCACAACAGCCTCTATAAATGAGATTATTTATCCAGTATTGAAAAAAATTTTTTCATGTTCTGATTGGAGAAAAGGAATTGAAAATTTTAAACGGCAGCTTGTCATGGGACCGAAAGCCTTCTCTGATCCGTTTCTAATAGAAATCTACAAGAATTATTTAAACGTCTTACATCTTCCTCCGCATATCGGCCTTCCTGTCTTTCATAGTCCTTATATTGAAACTTCCCCAATTATTTGGCAAGGTTATATTTGGATTGATATTTTAAGCAAATGCCAACCGGGTGATATGATTACCTTTGATCAAGTTTACTCATCTTTTGTCTCAAGGGTAAAAAGAAAGCACGTTAAAGTTCGGGATTTTCCATTAATTGAAAAAGGACATCCTTCTTTTGCGGTTTGGGAATATTTATCTTTGCTTTCATTAACAGGGGCATTAACAAAAGCTGGCCAAAGATCATATCGTGTTTCAACAATCATCATACCGGAAAATTCATTTCAAAAATCAAAGCTCGAAGAAGACTTTTATCAACAATATGGCAAGATCATTGAACGAAACATTTAATTTTTGTATGTTTAGCAACATAGAACATACAATAGGGAGTGAATATTCACACATTTAAGAAGGACTTTTTAAGTGAAGGCCGAATTTATTTCATTATTTGAAATGTTGAATGGAGGATACTTATGTCAAACAATTCAGCAGTAAAAAGATTGCCTGAAAGAAATGAAATCCCAGTTGAATACACATGGAGGCTTGAGGATATATTTGCAACTGATGATGAATGGGAAAAAGAATTTAGAGAGGTTAAGGAGCTAATCCCTGGTATTAACCGCTTTAAAGGGAAGCTTGGCGATAGCGCAGATGAGTTGTACAATGCTCTAACTTTTCAGGATCAATTGTTGGAACGCCTCGGAAAATTGTATACATATGCGCATATGCGTTATGACCAAGATACAACCAATTCTTTTTACCAAGGAATGGATGACAGAATCAAAAACCTTTATTCACAGGCAGCAAGTGCCCTCGCGTTTATTGTCCCTGAAATATTGGCAATTGACGAACAAAAAGTTGCTTCTTTTTTAGAAGACAAGCACGAATTAAAGTTGTATGAACATGCACTAGAAGAAATCAATTTGCAAAGACCGCATGTCTTGTCTGCCGAGCAGGAAGCAATGTTGGCAGAAGCTGCAGAGGTGATGAATGCATCAAGCAATACCTTCGGAATGCTAAACAATGCAGATCTTGAATTTCCGAGCATAAAAGATGAAAACGGGGAAGAAGTAGAAGTCACTCATGGCCGTTATATCCGGTTCCTTGAAAGCAGCGACCGCAGGGTTCGAAAGGATGCATTTATGGCGGTTTACAGCACTTACTGTAAGTATCGGAACACATTTGCAAGCACATTAAGCGGTACGGTGAAAAAAGATAATTTTAACGCTCGAGTTCGCAAATACAACTCAGCCCGTCATGCTGCACTGGCAGCAAATAACATTCCCGAAAGTGTATACGATAATCTTGTTAATACAGTTAATGATAACCTTCATTTATTGCACAGTTATGTCAAGCTTCGCAAGAAAGTCCTTGGTTTAGATAAACTTCATATGTATGATTTATACACTCCGCTAGTTAAAGATGTGAAAATGGAAATTTCTTATGAAGAGGCAAAGGAGATAATTGTAAAGGGCCTGGCCCCGTTAGGAGAAGATTACGTAAATGTGCTGAAAGAAGGCTTTGAAAACCGATGGATTGACGTTCATGAAAATAAAGGCAAGCGAAGCGGAGCATATTCTTCTGGGTCATATGGAACAAATCCATACATTTTAATGAACTGGCAGGACAATATAAATAATTTATTTACTCTTGCCCATGAACTCGGCCACTCGGTCCATAGTTACTATACACGTAAAAACCAGCCATATCCATATGGCAACTATTCAATTTTTGTTGCAGAGGTCGCCTCAACATGCAATGAAGCACTGTTAAATGATTATCTTTTAAAAACAATTGATGATGAGCAAAAATGCATCTACTTGCTGAATCATTATTTGGAAGGTTTCAGAGGAACGGTGTTTCGCCAAACGATGTTCGCAGAATTTGAACATCTTATTCATCAAAAAGCGCAAAATAATGAACCGTTGACAGCCGAAACGTTAACGAAAGATTATTATGAACTGAATAAGAAATATTTTGGTCAGGAAGATATTGAAATTGATGAAGAAATTGGCCTCGAGTGGGCCAGAATTCCTCATTTTTATTACAATTATTATGTGTACCAATATGCAACCGGCTTCAGCGCTGCAACAGCATTAAGCAAACAAATTCTTGAAGATGGGCATCCGGCTGTTAACCGTTACATTGAATTTTTGAAAGCGGGCAGTTCCGATTATCCGATCGAAGTGCTGAAAAAAGCTGGTGTAGATATGACGAGTCCAAAACCGATCGAAGAAGCATGCAAGGTTTTTGAAGAAAAACTAAATGAAATGGAAAGTCTGCTATCATAGTGTTTTGGTTCCTTCTCAATTCCAGTATGAGAAACCAGCCGCAGATCAGTATTTGCGGCCGGTTAATTTTTAAACCCTTTAAACCTATTGCGGTTGTTTAAATAATAGACAAATAAAAATAAGGAGAAAAACAGAATCGGACCTGTAATAAAGACTGAGATCAGCTTCATTAAACCTAATAGATGAAGAATAAAAGAGAAAAGGATAAACAGGATGATTAAAATCAAGTTAAGATTTTGCAATACAGTTTCCCCTCCAATCAATAACAATTTATGCACATGTCCAATGAATCATGCAGTGATTTTGACAATATTGTGAAATAACACACAATCTTATTGTCATGATCTTTTTTTTCATGTTATATTACAGATGTGAAGTTGATCATAAGCAAACAAATACCCCTTTGTTTGACCGTGAAAAATTTCTCCCATCCCCTTTGGTTCGTATTTAATATATGAAAAAGACCATGCAACGAGTTGCTGCATGGTCTTTTTCATTTTACTCTTCTTTGTACCTCCAAAACATACCGTGTTTTGCAGGGATTTGTTCAACTTTTTGCTTTAATAAAAGCTTCTTCATTTCTTTTTCTACTTCATCGGTTGATAAGTTATACACGACTGCCACTTCCTTGGATGCGACAAGCTTAAAATGCTTTAAAAATGCTTCCAAAGAAGGGGGAGCAGCCCGTTCCGGCTTTTCCTGGAGCATTTCTTCGAGAATTTGTACATAAATCTCATAAGGATAACAGCCCGTTATTTTAATTCCCTCGTCTTCGATGCGCTCATTAAAAAATACAAGAGCCGGAATTTCATTAATATCCATTTCTGTTGTGATTTTTAAATCACACTGAAAAGCTTTAGCAGCACTGTTCGAATGAATATCTATTAAAAATTCTTCAACATCAAGACCGACGCTTTTAGCACATTCCTTTAGTACATTAATATCGGAAACATTTTGCTTTTCCAAAAATATAATTTCCTGAATTTTTCGCAAAAAACGGATGCCGGCCCTTCTTCCTTGAAGCTCAGCAGCTTTAATCGCCATAGCTGCAAGATATGGGGATGAAATCGGGTTTTCAAGCCAAAGGCTTCCATCACATGACATTCCAGAGCGACTCGCAGTTTTTTCCCAAAGTTCCGCTACAGATTCGTAATTTTTCTTACTTCCTAAATTCAAGGAAGTTAAACGGACGCTTAAAACATGTTTTATCGAAAAATAGCGGCCATACTCAATTTGAAGCTTTTTTATTACCGGTTCTAGAGCCCAGCATTTCGGACAAAGCGGGTCGACGAACATATAGAGTTCTATCGGCTTATTCTCTATTCCGTGGCAATAATGATGAGAGGAAGCCCGGCTATTGAATGTTTGCTTCTGTTCTCTCACGTGTTTTCACCTTGAACTTCATTCTTGTCAGGTGTGTTAATCATGTGCTGGGCAGTTAATACAAGTCTTGAAAAAAAATCTTTTCTGATTTCCCCCTCCAAACCGACTTCATCCATTGCTTCATTCATACATGCAAGCCATGCTTTTGCACGGGCAGGAGTAATTTCAAATGGCTGATGGCGGGCCCTGAGCATTGGATGTCCATGTTCATTAGTGTATAAAGGAGGTCCGCCTAAGTATTGAGTCAAAAACTGCTCTTGCTTTCTGGCAGTTTCTGTCAAGTCATCTGGAAAAATCGGAGCGAGATCCGGATGCTCTCCAACTCGGCGATAAAACGCAACAACAAGCCTTTGAAGCGTTTCTTTGCCGATGGCATCGAACGGTGTAAGCATTCTCTCGACCATAATAACGACTCCTTTAACTTATGTTTTATTTATCAAGCTTAAATCGCCAGGGCCTCGAATTATAAGATGGCTCCTTGCGGAAATAAGGATATTTTGTTCTCATTATTTTCTTTATTTTATCAGCCGGAAATTCTTATCTCAAACAAATAGCCTTGCACAATAATTATGTCCAATTTTACAACGAATCCCGCTTGTTACGAGTAACAAAGCGGGATTATCAACTTAACACTATTAGGCAAAGAATAAATTGGTAACTTTTTTTACATAATTTTGCGTTTCTTTAAATGGCGGGATTCCTCCATACTTATCAACGTTTCCTGGTCCGGCGTTATAAGCTGCCAATGTAAGCTCAATATTTCCGTTATATTTGTTAAACAGCCGCTTTAAATACTTGCTTCCTGCAAGAATGTTTTCTTCAGGATCAAAAATGTTTTGAACGCCTAATTCCCGAGCCGTTTCAGGCATAAGCTGCATAAGCCCTGAAGCGCCAGCACGGCTGACAGCATTAGGATTAAAATTCGATTCCTGTTTAATAACTGCTTTAATGAGCTTGGCCGGAAGCTCATAGAGTTTCGCTGCCTTTTCAATCAGGCTGTCATAATCGGTGCTGGAGCTTGACAGTTTTGTTAACTTGATTGGCGGCAGCGTTGTACCATTGAATATAGGAAAGGATGAATCTGCTTTTTGTGCCGATGCCGGCAAATCTTTTTGTGAATCTGAAGGTGTTGAAAGTTCTTCTTCCAGCAAATCAGTTAACAGCTCATGAAATAGTGAATTATTTTTCAAGATTTGCGAAGGCTGGCTGAAATTCTGAAGAGCCTGTAATTCAAGCATAACTTTTAACATTTCCGCTTTCATCAATCTATTTCTCCTTACGAAATGATAAGTTGTTTTTTGCTGCAAAAAAACGTTTTATTTTGTTTTCAGTATTTCGTAACGGAATTTTATGTTCGCTGAGCAAATCCAAAAAGATTTTTTGCCCTTCTTCTCTATTGGTTACCTCATATTCTATCTCAAAATCCTCCGTATTTAAATAGTAGCTATGGTCAAAAACAAGCAAACCTCCTTTATATATTTGTTCTGCTCTAAAGGTTGTTAAAGAACCAAGGTATTCCAATTCTAAAATGTTTATATTTAAATCCTGAAATATTGTCTTAATCGTTCCTTCAGGAAATATCAAGTGATGAAGCATTTTTTCTGCCTCAACCGAATTGATTTTCTGATTTGTTTCAAGCAGACCCTCTTTGGCAGGCTGCTTTAATGTCAATTCAAAAAAGCCGTCTTTTTCCCTTATTCGCAAAGCTGAACCAAATTCCTTTAATGAAAATATGCCCGTGTCAAAATAATAATTGATTTGTTTTGAAAAATCATTGCTTTTAATTTGAAATACTTTCTGAATACGATGAAATTCGTCTTTTGTAAGCAGATTCTTAAATTCAATTTCAATTTGTTGTGACAATCCTGTTCTCTCCTCACGATTTCATTCACTATTATAATATCAAAAATGCAGGAAAAAAATTGCTTTAATGTTTCAATTTTGGGAGAAATGAAATCTATGTGATAAAATAGGAGAGAGCATGGAGGCTGATGATATCATGAAACAAAAAATACATATTCAAAGTGCACAAATAAAGGAAAATCAATTACTTCTGCAGGCTGAATTTCCAATTTCTAATTTAAGAGCTGTCGGCCGGATTCTAGTTGATTCTGAGAACTTTTCTTTTATTTATTTAACAGAAAATAAGGATGATTATACATATATTGTGCTTTCTGAACCAATCTGGGACCAATTAAGGGAGGCGCTCCAATCAGAGATTCCTGTCTATTTAGCCAGCCATGGTGAAACACTTGAGTTGATAAATTTTCATAATGAGCTAAAATACTTGATCGAAAACATTAGGGGGAATAGTAACTACGGAGAGGGAATGGTTGAGAAAGTGGAAAACACTTTTAAATCTGTTTGAAAAACATCCGTTCATAATATTTTATTTTTACGATAACCGGATGAGGTGAGTTTATTAGTGAAGCATTGGGATATGTTTTTAGCACCATACAAACAAGCGGTTGAAGAACTTAAGGTAAAACTGAAAGGTATGAGAAGCCAATTTGAACTAAATTCCACCCACTCGCCAATTGAGTTTGTTACGGGAAGAGTGAAACCAATTGCGAGTATTTTAGACAAAGCAAACCAAAAAGGCATCCCGCTTGATAGATTAGATGAGATGCAGGATATCGCCGGCTTGCGAATGATGTGCCAATTTGTCGATGATATAATGCGTGTTGTCGAGCTTTTAAGGAACAGAAACGATTTTGAAATTGTTGAAGAGAAAGATTATATCTCACATAAAAAGGCAAGCGGATACAGATCTTATCACGTCGTGATTCGTTATCCAGTTCAAACAATTGAAGGGGAAAAGAGAATCTTGGCGGAAATTCAGATTCGTACACTTGCCATGAATTTCTGGGCAACCATTGAACATTCTCTGAATTATAAATATAAAGGACAATTTCCTGAAGATATAAGGATTCGATTGCAAAGAGCAGCCGAAGCGGCTTTTCTCCTTGATGAGGAAATGTCGCAAATTAGGGGAGAAATCCAGGAAGCCCAGGCATTTTTTACTCGGAAGAAAGAAATGCAGCAGGATGGAGACATGTAACGGTTTCCGCTTTGATTATTAATAAAAAGAGGAGTTTTTGTTCAATGAAATTTGCGTTTACGACAAAAGGGGATTCAAAATCGAACACTCTCATGTATAAAATGAGAGATCATTTATTGGATCTTGATCTAATTTACGATGAAGATCAGCCGGATATTGTTATTTCTGTTGGAGGTGACGGTACATTATTATATGCTTTTCACCGGTACAGCAGCCGTCTTGACAAAACTGCGTTTGTCGGTGTTCATACGGGGCACCTTGGCTTCTATGCCGACTGGGTGCCTGATGAAATCGAAAAGCTTGTGATTACCATTGCGAAAACTCCTTATCAAGTGATTGAGTATCCTCTATTGGAAGTCATCATACGCTACCGGCACGGTGGAAAAGAAACACGATATTTGGCTTTAAATGAATCAACTGTGAAAGCTGTGGAAGGCACGCTCGTTATGGACGTTGAAATACGCGGCGATCATTTTGAACGGTTTCGCGGTGACGGGCTGTGCATTTCCACGCCTTCTGGAAGTACAGCATATAATAAGGCGCTTGGAGGGGCCATTCTTCATCCTTCTATCTCTGCTATTCAGGTGACGGAAATGGCGTCGATTAACAATCGGATTTTCAGGACAGTCGGTTCTCCTCTCATATTGCCTTCTCACCATACATGTATGCTGAAGCCGGTCAATGAACCGGACTTCCAAATTACTATTGACCATTTGACGCTTCTTCACAAAGATGTCAAATCAATCCAATTCAGAGTGGCAGATGAGAAAATCCGGTTCGCGCGATTCAGACCTTTTCCTTTTTGGAAAAGGGTACGAGATTCATTTATTTCAGAGAAAGACTAATCTCAGAAAACAGGGCTGATTTGTCAACAACCCACCACCTACGCTTGCGTTTAGAGGTGGGGGCTTGTAACTACCCGGAAGTGCAAACGCCGCAATGCTCCTTCCTTAGCGTGGTGTTACTTTAGGCAGGTTGACAGCTACCCAACTGCACAAGTCATGCTTGTGCAATCACTTCAGCGATGTACTCAATTCCTTTTCGCTGAAGATTCATAGCACCTATACGGTCATCATTTGATGTGTATCACACTTTTTACAACAGAATATATGCTTTTTCTTGTTACGGTTCGCCTTCTTGGTATGTCTGCACTTCGGGCATGTCTGAGAGCTGAAGCATGGGTCAACTGCAATTACCTTGGACCCGACGATACAAGCTTTGTACTCTATCATTTGTCTCAGTTGATAGAATGCCCAAGAAACGGTTTCATAGCGGTCTTTGACTCTTACACGTTCGGTTGCATGACGAACACCTGTCAGGTTTTCTACAACAAACAGGGTATTTGCTCCATATCGTTCAACAAGTGCCTTACTAACGGAGTGGTTCACGTCCGTCATCCAACGGTTTTCTTTTTGTCCGATTCGCTTTAATTTTCGGCGAGCGGAAGCCGCACCCAATCGTTGCAATTGCTTGCGCATGTACTTGTACTTGGAACGCTTGTCCTTGATGGATCTTCCGTTGAAGAACAAGGATTTTCCATCAGAGTCATAACTGACCGCGACAAAGTTAATACCCATATCGACGCCAACTACTTGACTGAAAGTATGTTCGGATACTTCTGGAATTTCCTTCGTCATTGGGATATGAAAAAAGAACTTTCCGTACTTGTTGACAAGTTTCGCTGTACCAAAAGACCAAGAACCATCAAAATATTGTTCCATCCCTTTCGCTTCAAATGGCACTTTCACCCTGCCATGAAGCGTGTTGATCGAAAACAGTCCTTTAGTAAGAGAATAGTCGCGATTCCAAACAAGGTCATATTCGGGTTTCTTAAATCGTATTTTTGCCCAATCATGACCATTCGTTTTCGCTGATTTGTAACGAGCGATCACGGTTTTCATTACGGACTGCGCCATTTGAGATCGTAAAGAAAAGTCAGAACGTAACGTTTTATAGGCTATCTTATGTAACTTAGCCTGAACAATCTCTTTTGTTTCAAAAATAATTTGAGATAGGAAATTACAACCGTTACGGTAAGCTTTCAAAGTTTCCTGCAACAAGCCGATTTGCTCAGGAATAGGATTGATCTTAATTTTTGCTGTAATTGTCAATTGCATCATGATCACCTCACTTTCATTAAGATAATCATATCATAGTATCTAATGGATTAAACTAACTTAAAGAAAGAAGGGAAAAGCAGCGAATGTCGGATGCTTGAGGCGGCAGAAACAGCCCCCATCCAAAGCACATTCCTCCCCGCTCTATTGAGGACGGGGTCTCCTGCGCTGATTAGATGAAAACTAATTGTTTTACTCTTACATGGAAAATCGACAGCAATAAAGAAGGTATCTTAGTCAAAGAGTTTTTAAAGGAGCAAAATATTTCGAAAACGGCTTTATCAGATATAAAATTTCATGGTGGAAAAATATTTGTTAATGAAAAAGAAGTTACTGTGCGTTATAAACTTTCCGAAGGAGATGTTTTAAAAGTAATTTTTCCGGAAGAGAAGCCAAGTGAAGGGGTAGCAGGTGAGGAAATTCCTCTAGATATCCTTTACGAAGACGAGTACCTTCTTGTCATCAATAAGCCTTCCGGCATGAACACTATACCTTCACGTGAACACCCTTCAGGGAGCCTTGCTAATGCGCTAGTCGGATACTATAACAAAATAGGTCTTATTTCGACTTCTCATATTGTAACCCGCCTTGACCGGGATACATCGGGGATTGTTTTGGCTGCAAAACACCGCCATGTCCATCACCTGTTAAGCAAACAACAAAGGAGCGGGCTCGTAAAAAGAACTTATGAAGCGTTTGCTGAAGGTTTTTTTAAGCAAGACAAAGGAAAAATTGAAGAACCGATTGCGAGAAAATCAAACAGCATTATTGAAAGGGAAGTCAATCCAAACGGGCAATATGCTTGTACATACTACACAGTGATCAAAAAATATTCATCTTTTTCCCATGTTCAATTGAAGCTGGAAACAGGGCGGACCCACCAAATCCGAGTTCATCTTTCTTATTTGGGGCATCCGCTTCTTGGCGATGATCTATACGGAGGAGACACTTCAAAAATAAAAAGGCAGGCATTGCATTGCAGCCGGCTTGCTTTTTTTCACCCGTTTCAAAAAAAAGGCATGGAATTTCGTTCCGAGCTTCCCGAGGACATGAGAAAATTAATCGTACAAGATTGATAAGAGGCTGACTCATAAGGGTCAGACACCTTACAATATGACTAAAGGGGTCTGACCTCTAATTGAAATTCCTGAACTTTTCCGCTAAATAAGGCATCGATGATGGAACTGACACGATTTCCATCTCCGGATACTTAAGCGCGGTAAGCTTTCCGCCAAACACAGCACCCGTGTCGATATTATACGTATTGTTTATAATCCTTACTTCCTTCACAGGGGTGTGTCCATAGACAATGTACGCATCCCCGTTATACGATTTTGCCCAATCCCTTCGGACGGGTGTACCATCCGGGTTCGTCTGTCCGGTAATATCTCCATATAAAACAAATGTCTTCACCTTTGCATTGTTTTTTCCGATTAAATCCTCCGTGATTCCGGCATGGGCGATCACTAATTTCCCATTATCAAGGTGGTGATAAAGAGGGGCATTTTCATATAAGTCGATAAATTTTTTTCTAATACTTTTTTGTTCATCCTCAGGTAAAGATTTGTACTCTGCAACGGTTGTTTCAAGCCCATGTGTAATCTGCACCTTATTTCCTAAAAAATAGCGGTAAAGTTTATTACAGTGATTTCCAGGAACATAAAAGGACAGTTTTCTTTTTACAGTTAATTTCCATACGGTTTCGATGACTTTTAAACTTTCCGGGCCGCGATCTGTTAAATCCCCTACAAATGCAAGTTTTCTTTCATTTTTATGCAATGGAACCCCTTCAGACCAATCATATCCTAGTTTCTTTGTTAAAAGAAAGAATTCGTTAAAACATCCATGGATGTCACCAATAATATCAAGTTTCATATTCGAGCATCCTTTCTTGCTTGTTCGATTGTTCAAAGGCACTTAATAGTATTTAAACAAATTTTTCTCTTGTGTGAAAAGAATTATTAGAAAAAATTCACGCTTGACAAAGTAGGAAGAATTCTTAAGAAGGCAGAATGAATTCTTTTTATTTTACCAATAATGTATTAAAATTAGTACTAGGTATTAATAACATGTAATAAGTAGGAGGATATATTCAATGACTCTTTCTTTAAACGGAAAAAATATTGTAGTAATGGGAGTAGCAAATAAGCGCAGTATAGCTTGGGGTATTGCTCGTTCACTTCATAATGCCGGGGCCCGCTTGATTTTTACATATGCAGGAGAACGATTAGAAAAAAGTGTCCGCGAACTCGTAGAAACATTGGAAGGTGCTGAGTCACTTGTTTTACCGTGTGATATTACAAGTGATGAAGATGTAGCAAAATGTTTTGCTGAAATCAAAGAAAAAGTGGGAACAATTCATGGCCTTGCACACTGTATAGCTTTTGCGAATAAAGAAGAGCTTCAAGGCGAATATTTGAATACAACAAGAGAAGGTTTCTTGCTTGCTCATAATATCAGCTCTTATTCCTTGACTGCTGTTGCAAAAGAAGCAAGAGGATTAATGACAGATGGAGGAAGCATTGTCACTCTGACCTATTTAGGCGGTGAACGGGTTATTCAAAATTACAATGTAATGGGTGTTGCAAAAGCATCTTTAGATGCAAGCGTTAAATATTTAGCCGCAGACTTAGGTAAAGACGGGATTCGTGTGAACTCAATTTCGGCAGGCCCAATCCGAACTTTGTCTGCAAAAGGAATAAGCGACTTTAATTCTATTTTAAAAGAAATTGAAGAAAAAGCTCCGCTCAGAAGAACAACTACACAGGAAGAAATTGGAGATACTGCCCTCTTCTTATTTAGTGAACTTTCCCGAGGCATTACTGGGGAAAACATTCATGTTGATTCAGGCTACCACATTCTTGGCTAAGATCGAAACGAGGCCCGCTTCAAACCGAAGCGGGCTAATTTTTTTAAGAAAAAATGAGTATCTGTTTTTTAAATTGGCTCATAAAACTTAAAGAGTGGCTTAGTGAAAAGGGGATCATAAAAAAAGGGAACCGAATAAACAACCTCCGCTCATTCATTGCATACATATAATAGAGTATCACCATTTCGTTTAGGCAGGGGGAAATGATGGAGAAAAAAAAGGATTCAAGCAGGCCCTTATTATATTCATTAAAGCTTAATTTTCATATGCAGGAAACATTTCACAAAACATTACGGGACGAAGTAGAATCCGCCGAAGAAAAAAGCGATGAGGATGCCTATATGGCACTGAACGAAGATTTTTTTTCAGCCAACTTTAACGTGGATGAAGTCGTGCAAAAGCTTAGGAAAATGCTTGGAGACAAACTTACCGATGAGGTAGAGAAAGATCTATTGACGTCATGGTTTGAAACAATTGGGACTATGAAGAAATCAAGCAGCTTATCAGAAAATGGAGAAGAATCCCTGTTAGAAGAGCAATCAATGGAGGGGGTGTAAGAGTGAGTTCAGATTTTACTTTTTGGAACGTAATTTTGATGGGTTTAGCTTCTTTTCGTCTTACAAGACTGATTGTTTTCGATCAAATCACTTATATTTTCAGAAAGCCTTTCTTTGATGAGATTACCGAAGTCAACAAAAATGGAGAGAATGAAGTTTATTTAGCTCCAAAACAGCATGGCTTTAAAAAGTGGATGGGTGAATTATTAAGCTGCTATTGGTGTACTGGGATCTGGGCAAGCATATTCGTTATTTATCTTTATTTTTTTGCATCTTTTACCGGAAAAGTAATCATTTTAATTTTGGCTGTTGCAGCGATTGGGTCAATTATTGAAGTCATCATAAGCAAAATTTTAGGCAATTGAAATAATATCATATATTAAATCATGAAAAAAATCTGCAGGAAAAACCCCGTTTTTTAAAATACATTCTAAAATTGCTAAAAACATTGCTGTTTAACAGAAAAGCTTATTAATTAGCTGTCTCAATAAATCTGAGACAGTCTTTTTTTGGAAATAACCGACCAGCTATAATTTACCTTCATAAAAAAAACATTCCTGCAAACAATAAGAAGCGCAGGTGATAAAACTAATTTATTTCTTACATAAGGAAGGGAATCGAATGAGGACGAGACGAAAATTGAAGTTTCTAATGTTTAAAATGATTGTGGCTTTATGTTTGCTTGCTGCAGGATGTCAGGGGGAGAAAATGGAGCAAGAAAGCAGGATGGCACTTATAAAGACAACAAATCCGCCGCCGCAAGTGATTGGAAGCAAACAAAAGGATAAAGATGTTGCAGAAAAGGTTAAGAAAGATGTTATGTCATATAAAGAAATTTATGATGTGGCCGTTGTTAAAGGAAAAGAAGATATTCTTGTCGTTTATAGAGTGAAGCATTTGCAGCGTTTCAGAATGAAAAAAATTGAAAAAGACATTAATAAGCTTCTTGAAAAAAAATATCCGGACGAAAATTTTACCGTTTCAAGCGATTATAAAATATTTCTTGAAGCTGTTCAATTAAAGGAAAAAATGAAGGATCCCGACTATTCGGAGAAGGATGCTGAAGATCGTCTAAAACGAATTATCAGCTTAAAGAAAGAATTAACATAGAAAGGGGATAATTGAATGGGGAACAAGAAAATGGAAAAAATGACACCTCAGCAACAGCAGTACCAGCAGCTTGAACAAAAATTTGAGCTTAAGCGTCCTATATTGAAAAACTGCATAAGAGCATTTTTTGTCGGCGGCATTATTTGTGCAATTGGCCAGGCTATTACTTATTTTTATATTTATTTTTTTAATTTTACAGAACAAACAGCTGGCAATCCAACTACTGCTACATTGATATTCCTTTCTATGCTGCTTACAGGATTCGGCGTCTATGACAGAATCGGGCAATTCGGCGGAGCAGGAAGTGCTGTACCGGTAACAGGGTTTGGGAATGCGGTTATCTCAGCGGCTATCGAACATCGGACAGAAGGGTTTGTTCTTGGAGTAGGCGGAAATATGTTTAAACTGGCGGGATCGGTGATTCTTTTCGGAGTGTTTGCCGCCTTTATAGTTGCTTTAATAAAAACATTATTAAATATGTGGGGGGTTTTATAATGCTCGCGGGAAAACAATCGTGGGTATTTTCAAACCGGCCCGCAATTGTGTCGACAGGTGTGTCCGGGGGACCTTTCGAAGCCAACGGCAAGCTTGCTGAAGATTTTGATATCCTCCATGAAGACTTGTGGATGGGGAAGGATTCTTATGAAAAGGCGCACAGCCTTTTGCTCGAAGAAGCAATCGAAGCTGCACTGAAAAAGAGAAACATGCAGAAGGATAAAATTCAATTTTTACTAGCCGGCGATCTTATCAATCAAATTACCCCAACAAGTTTTGCAGCGAGAACAATGCAAATCCCGTATTTAGGAATGTTTGGTGCTTGTTCCACTTCCATGGAAGGACTGGCTTTAGCTTCATTTATTGTCAATTACGGCGGAGCAGAATATGTGATTACAGGCGCTTCAAGCCATAACGCTGCAGTGGAAAAGCAATTTCGCTATCCGACAGAATATGGCGGCCAAAAACCACCGACCGCTCAATGGACGGTTACCGGAGCAGGTGTAGGACTCGTAACTCCTAATACTAAACAGCAGGAACCTGTACCGGTAACAACTTCCGCGACAATTGGCAAAGTGGTTGACATGGGGTTAACAGATCCTTTTAATATGGGCGGTGCAATGGCTCCGGCAGCTGCAGATACGATTGCTGCACATTTTAGAGACTTGCAGCTCGAACCTTCCCATTATGATTTGATCGTAACGGGGGACCTTGGCAAAATCGGGCAAGAAACTACGTACGAATTATTGATGAAAAGTGGATTGGAAATCAAGAGAGAACAGTTTCAAGATTGCGGTTTGATGATTTATAAAGAAGATCAGCCAGTCCAGTCTGGAGGGAGCGGAGCCGGCTGTTCGGCGACCGTTTTTTATGGACACTTATATAACCAAATGAAAAGCGGAAAATACAGACGGATTCTTTTAGTAGCAACGGGGGCGTTATTGTCACCATTGTCATATCAGCAAAATGAAACCATTCCATGTATCGCCCATGCAGTCTCAATTGAAATGCAAGTATAAAGGAGGGAGTTTTAAAATGCTTGCGATGTTTTTTTGGGCATTTGTAGTAGGAGGTCTTATTTGTGTTTTTGGGCAGTTGTTATTTGATGTGGCTAAATTAACCCCAGGCCATACATTGAGTTTGCTTGTTGTAATTGGAGCAATTTTGGATGGATTTGGATTATATGAGCCCTTGGTTGATTTTGCCGGAGCAGGCGCGACCGTACCGATAACAAGCTTTGGAAATTCTTTGGTTCACGGGGCTCTTCAGGAAGCGGAACAGCATGGCTTAGTCGGGGTGCTTACAGGAATGTTTGAAGTAACAAGTTCAGGGATCTCGGCTGCAATTGTTTTCGGATTTCTCGGAGCACTTTTGTTTAAGCCAAAAGGGTAAAGAAAGGAGAAAAACATTCAGTTACCCTCAATGGGGATACGCTGTGGATGAATGGCAAAAACGTTAAGAACGGAGAAAAAACAGTTACCTTAAAGTGATTAATATCTTCTTTGGGTAAATTCAATACGGTTTCATGGTACGTTCATATGGAATCAAGTGAATTAATTTTGAATTCTATTAATGCTAGCAATCACGTCATATTTAAGAAATCGATATAAGAATAATGCTAGTGAACATATCAAATGTTGCGGAAAATTCCTTTTGAGCCGCCTATACACATTATAGTTGCCTCACATATGTTATTAAAGACTAAAAAAAGTGAGGTGACAGACATGGGCTTTTGCGGCTACGGTGGATACGGTTGCGGCTATGGGGGCTACGGCTACGGCGGTTATGGCTCCACTTTCGTGTTAATCGTCGTATTGTTCATTTTGTTAATTATTGTAGGAACTAGCTTTTTCCATTAATATTCAGTTTTAACTGCAGCAACTAAAGAAAGTGCCGTCTCAATGAGAGGCGGCATTCTTATTTATTAATAAAGCACATTTTCTGCCTCTATTCATACTATATAAGTAGTTTAAAAAGAAAGTGTGGTGTTCCATAATGGATAATGGATTTTTTAAAAGTGTTGAAAAGAAGACCGGTGTAAATATGAAAGATATTTTGGATTTAGCAAATTCTTTGCAGAACGCAAACTTTAATGACGAAAAAACAATAAGAGGCGTTATCCAAAAAGTTTCCCAAATTGCAAAAAAGCCTGTTTCGAAAGATATGGAAGATAAAATCGTTCAATCTATAATCAACGATGGCAAAAGCCTTGATTTTAACTCAATATCAAAAATGCTTAACAACAAAAATTAACTATATCATGCGGGCCAGCTCCTCATCACTTTACCGCTTTAAAACAGTGCGGGCCAGTCCCGCCCTGCTTTAAAGCGGTAAAGCAGCGCGGGACTGGCCCACTATTCCTTTGTTTAACAGTTATTGAAAAAGGGTAAAGAAAAGTATCACATTGCATAGAAAGTAAAAACTGCATGTTAAAAAAAGGGGTATAGAATGATGGGATATATATTACCGGCAGGTCATGATCAATACTATCAATATGCAATACGTGAACTTGGCAACAGTGGCCATTCCATTCAATTTATGCCGATTGCAAGGATTAACAGAGAAGGAACAGGCATAATTCCATATCAAGCATTCTCAGCGTACAAGAAAGTTTTTACACAAAAGGAAATTGCTCCAAGCATAAAGAATAATATTATCAGAAAAACGATTGAAAAGACTTACGCCGAAGTAACAGGGAAAGGAAAATATTTTTGTGAAAGGATTTAACCATAAGAAAAGGGAGAGAGTGTATTTTTTATGGTAAGGAAATAAAAAAAACCCGGCCAAAAAGTCTTTCATTTGGCCGGGTTCTTCACGTGAAGTTTTTTGAAAAACGATCTTTATAAAGATTTTTTCATCGTCATGTGCGGAATTCCTGCATCCAAAAATTCATCGGAAATCACTTCATAGTTTAAACGGCTGTAAAAAGGGATGGCATGAGTCTGCGCATTTAATTTTAATGCCGAAAAGCCTTTTTCTTTTGCAAACGATTCGATTTTTTCCATAATCGCCTTTCCGGCCCCGCTTTTCCGGTATTCTTTTAAGACGCAAATCCTTTCTACTTTACCATAACCGTCGACTTCCCGAATACGTCCGGCACCAATCGGCTGTCCATTTTCATAAGCAACAAAGTGGGTTGATGATGATTCGAATTGATCGATTTCTTCTTCTTCCGGAACATTTTGTTCGTCAATAAAAACCGTTCTGCGAACAGAAAGTGCATCTTGAAGCTCTTTATCTGTTTCCACTACTTTTACGTTCATGTCTTAATTTTCCTTTCCTAAGCGAAATGTTTCATAAACGGTCCATGAACCATTTTCAAGCTGATACAAAAAGTGAAAACGGTCAATCGTTTCCTCATGATCGACGGATTGCATTCTTAATGAGCCATATACATCAGAATACTCGTCATTCGATAATTTTTGGCCGATTGTAATATGCGGAACAAATGAATACTCCGGTTTTTCATTTACAAACTCAGCGTTAATATCGTTGTATAAACTTTCAAGCTCTTTCGTTTTTTCTACTTTTAAATAGATGACGTTGTTAACCGGATAAAAGGAGCTGATCTTTAAAACCCGCAAACGAAAAGGATTGTTTTTCTCAGCAATATCACTTAGCTTTTGAGAAATTTCTTTCGCTTGCTCTTCCGTTGATTCAAAGGCGCTTTTTAATGTCAAATGTGGAGGAATAAGAGCATAGTGCGGATCATACCGTTTTCGATAAGAGTTTGCGAAATCTTGAAGTTTTTTTGACGGGAAAATAGCAATGCCAAATTTCATAACAAATACCTCCAATTTTAGGATCTATACAAACAAGATCATTATCCAAAAATAGCAACTAGCCACCTAACATGAGAAAATTAAAACATAAATAGCATTATAACAAATTTTCGAAATATATATTAATATTATACTCTTCCTTGTAAGAAAATACATACTATAACCGTTAATATGAAATGAAGATTTACGATGAATAAAGAGAACCCGCCTAATAATAAGCCGGGTTCTTTTAAATACTTTTAGCTTCCAGTCTCCGTGCAATGATTGAGAGCGTGTAGTTAACTACAAAGTACATAAATGCCACTAATAGAAATATCGGAATTATGTAGGCAGTTTTTTGGCCGTTAATGATTTGCGCATTGTGGGTGAGTTCCGGAAGTGCAATAACTACTGCAAGTGATGTGTCTTTTAACAGCGAAATAAACTGGCTGACAATCGGCGGTACCATTCTGCGTAGCGCCTGGGGTATAATTATAAACTTAAGTGTTTGGAAATAGTTGAGCCCTGATGAACGGGCTGCTTCAATTTGCCCTTTATCAATCGAGTTCAAACCGCTTCGAATAATCTCCGATAGCATGGCTGATTCGAAAATCGTTAAAGCTGTTATCGCGGATACAGTGATACTGAGTGTAATACCAATGTCCTGTAAGGAAAAATATGTAAAGAAAATAATCAATAGGAGCGGCAAATTCCTGATTGCTTCAACGATCAATGAGAGTAATTTAGAAATAATAGGTGTTCTTGCGTATCTTAACGTTCCTATCAAGCCTCCGATAAGAAAACTTAGGATGATTGAAAAAAAGGCTACTTTAAGTGTAACATAAAAGCCTTCAAGCAGAAATTTTAGATGATCGGGTGAGTATGCACCAACAAAATCCATTCTGTCGCCCCCTTTAATTGCTTTTTGCCAGGCGTTTTTCGAGATATCCAACCCCAAGGCTTAATGGTACAGTAAGAATTAAATAAAACAATGCAACAAATATATATACGTCAAAAACAACAAATGTTTTAGAAGAAACAAGGTCAGCATGGTACATAAGATCCAAGCCTGCCACCACTGCTAAAATAGAGGAGTTTTTAACAAGATTAATAAATTGGTTACCTATTGGTGGTATGACAATTTTGATGGCTTGAGGCAAAATAACTAATCTCATTGCCTGATTGTAAGTTAAACCTGACGATCTTGCCGCTTCCATTTGGCCTTTCGGTACGGCCTGGATGCCTGCACGAATGGCTTCGGCAATAAATGCAGCCGTATAGATTGAAAGTGCGATTGTTCCAGCTGTAAACCCGCTGAATGTAAAACCAAGCACAGGAGTCCCGACAAAGAAGAAAAAGGTGATAATTAATAGTGGAATATTTCGAATAAATTCAACGTATGCAGTTCCAATCCAGTTCAATGGCCTAATTGGGGAGATCCTCATGACTGCAATAACCATTCCGAGCAGGAAGCTTGCCGCGAGTGCAATAACACTTGCTAGAACCGTGTTTTTAAATCCCTCCAAAAACAAATCAATATTTTTTGTTAATATTGAAAAATCCAGCATTAAAAAACACCTCTTTCAGCTAATCATGGGGAGCGGCTCAAAAGCAAAGGGTCAGACCCCTCCAATACAACATATAGATAATCACTAAAAAACCTTTCTATATATTGTCATTGTTGGAGGGAGTCAGACCCTTATGTGTCAGCCCCCTGATTGAACAAATTGTCTTTATTTCGAAAAATCTTCATTAATCCATTTTTTGTAGATTTTGTCATATTCACCATTAGACTTTATTGTTTTAAGTGCTTTGTTCAGCTCATCCAGCAGTTCTTTTTCACCTTTTTTCACTGCGATTCCGTATGGTTCATCTGTAAAGGTACCGCCGACAAGATGGAAAGAAGGATCCTCATCAGCCATCCCGTAGAGAATGGCGTTATCAGTCGTTAGAACGTCACCTTGGTCTGATTTAAGAGCTGTAAATGCTTCTGCATAGTTTTCAAACTCTAATACTGTTGCCTCAGGCGCTTTTTCACGGATATTTTGGGAAGAAGTAGAGCCTTTAACTGACAATACTTTCGTTCCTTTTTTAATGTCTTCTAATCCCTTAATCGGACTGTCCTTTTTAACAAGGAGAGATTGGCCAGCTTCAAAGTATACATCTGTAAAATCAACTTCCTTTTTGCGCTCTTCTGTAATTGTCATTGTTGCAATAATCGCATCAATATCACCTTTTTGGAGCAATGGAATCCTTGTTTTTGAAGTAACCTCTTTAAATTCCACTTTTGATTCATCCCCGAGGATTTCCTTCGCCAGCGCCTTGGCAATATCAATATCAAATCCTTCTACTTCTCCGGTGCCAGGGTTCTTTAGCCCGAACAATCTTGTATCATGCTTAACTCCGAAAATAATTTTGTCGCGTTCTTTGATGGCTTCGAGCGCGTTTTTGGCACCCTCGCTGCTGCCGCCGTTTGCTTTTTCAACTTTTTCGGTGCCGCAGGCTGCAAGCATGACAACTGCCAATAATGAAATGAATGTCAGTTTTAAAAACTTCTTTGTTTTTGCCATGATCTTTTCCTCCTAACTTTAGTGATTTAATATACGGCTGAGGAAAATTTTTGCCCTGTCTTCTTTCGGGTTGGCGAAAAACTCAGCCGGTGCTGCCTCTTCGAGAATCTGTCCATGGTCCATAAAGACAATTCTGTCAGCCACTTCTTTTGCAAATCCCATTTCGTGAGTGACAACCACCATTGTCATTCCCTCTTTTGCCAGCGTCTTCATAACATCGAGCACTTCTCCAATCATTTCCGGATCGAGAGCAGACGTTGGTTCATCAAAAAGCATGATCTCAGGCTTCATCGCAAGACCTCTTGCAATGGCAACCCTTTGCTGCTGCCCTCCGGAAAGTTGGGAGGGATAGGAATTTGCTTTATCAGGTATTCCTACCTTCTTTAAATAGAACTCTGCTGTTTCTTTTGCTTCTTTTTCAGATTTTCCAAGCACCTTCATTGGCGCAAGAGTAATGTTTTCAAGCACCGTTTTATGAGGGTACAAATGAAAATGTTGAAAAACCATTCCAATATTTCGCCTTAATTTATTAATGTCTGTTTTTTTATTATTAACGGGAATTCCATTTATGGTTAAAGATCCGCTTGAAATTGTTTCAAGTCCGTTAATGCAGCGAAGCATCGTACTTTTTCCCGAACCGGAAGGACCGATTACGACGACAACTTCTCCCTTGCTAATTTTAAGATTAATATTTTTTAAAACATGAAAATCTCCGTAATATTTGTTTACATTATCAAAGACTATCATCTTTTTGCCTCTTTTATAGACTATTTACAAAAATTAAAATAATTACTAAAATCAATTTATTCAGAAATATCTTAATATATTAAAATTATAAACGAGTGTGCCGGAAATCGTCAAACCATACCATTAATGCTGTTTTTTGGTTTAGTGAACGTGATAGAGGGATCAGCTATTGTGATGTGGAGGTATGGTAGAGAGAATGATCGTTTTTCCCCTCCATTAAACAAATACTAATTTTATTAAAGAATCTTGACTTTTTTTTTATAATAAATATAATTAAATACGTGGCTGAAAAAGAATTAGATTATGAAAGGATTTGCAGTCGGCTATAGACAATCTTAATATGATCTGTTAGCTCAGCTGGGAGAGCACAACCTTGACAGGGTAACTATCTTGATATCAAGAGCGATTAGTTCAGTGGGAGAATACGTCCTTGACAGGGACGGGGTCGGGGGTTCGAATCCCTCATCGCTCATAGGTTTGAGTCACTTTCCAATATTTTGGAAAGTGACTCTTTTATTTTTTCTAGAAGGTAAATTTTTCGGTGAATTTTCGGCGCGGTGAATTTTTGGCGTATTCATTTTTAAAAAGCATTTTATTCGAATAAACGTTCAAATCTTTCCACCGCATCTTGTTCCATGGATGGAAGTAAATGTGAGTAAGTATCCATCGTAATTTTTATACTACTATGGCCTAGACGTTCACTTACTACTTTCATTTGAACTCCCGCTTTTAACATAAGTGTTGCATGTGTGTGTCTAAGTGCGTGAAAAGAAAGTTGTTTATTTACTGGACTTGCTTTTAAAGTATTTCTAAATATCCGAGAAAGATTATCTACAGAAACAAACTTTCCATTTTGTGTAGCGATGACTAAATCATTATCTTCGTATTCGTTCGATTCTTTCTCATAGTCTTGCAATTGTTTATATTTAATGAATTCTTTTTTCATTTGCTCCGAAAAAGATACAAATCTTCCGATTGAAGTCTTAGTTCCATCTTGCATGTAACGATCCGTACCGATTGCCGCTCTTACTAATCTTTTTCTTACATATATTGTCTTATTATCAAGATCTATATCTCTCCATTGGAGTGCCAGTAATTCCCCGCGTCTAAGACCAGTATGTGCCGCTAATTTAAAAGCAAAAGAATAACGAGTATATCCTTCAGAGAACTTTAAAAATTCTTTTAATTCCTTTTCGTCAAAAACTTCAACTTTTTTGTTCTGCTCTTTTGGTTTTTCGATACCATCACAAGGATTTTCACGTAGCATTTTCATTTTTACTAAATCATTGAAAAACCTATTAAGAATGTTGTAGGATTTCTTAACAGTTGCTGTGCTCAATTCTTTTTCATGCAAACTATCTAGAAACCGCTTTACATCAATTGGATTAACTTGATTAACAGTTTTATTTTTAAAGAAGGGCTTGATATGATTGGTTAAATGAATTTGATAAGTACTTCTAGTGTTGTCTCCAATGTTTCTTCTGCCATCTAACCATTCCTGTATGTAGTCTTGCATATTTTCTTCTATTTCATATTCTCCGCTCAACTGTCTTCTGATTTTCTCTTTCTCTGCTGCTTCCGCACGTTCGGCCTCTGGTCTTGATTTAAATCCGCTTTTTTTTCTCCTTATCCCTTGATATTGAAACTCATAATACCATAGATCAGTTTCTTTTATTTTTCTGTCAGTATGTTTCCTAACAACCATTTTTATCCTCCTCGAAATTGGATATCATCATGATAACTGCTCGGTGAAAAAAAGGGAAGGTATCTTTTAGGAAATTGGTCCTTATTTTTTTATTACCAATTTGCTACAATTGCATTGAGAGAAAATAGGGGGAAGGTATTGTGTTTTTTGATAAACAAACAAAAGAAGAAAGAGAGAATTATATTAAACTTTTACAAGTTGTTGGTTCGTTATCAAATCTATTTAGTGAGAGTAAAACTCCATATTTATATTACCGTGCAGCAGAAAATATCTTCTGTAAGGCACTAAATGCTAACAACCTTGCTCGAGGTGACATTTCGTTCGACGCTTTCAAAGGAAATGTAGGTATCGGTCTTAAAACCTTTGTACATGGTAATGGAAAAAAATACGAAAAGATAGCCGAATTCAACAAAGACATAGATAAATTTAAAGATTTAGATGCAGAAGGAACTATGCGAAAAATAGCGGAATTAAGAAACAACAGAATTGCCGCTGCGGAACGTGCGCATGGAACAGATGAAAAGATATATCACATTGTTACACGAAAAAACGGTAAATTCGAAATACATGAAGAAGAAATGCACTATATCGATTTTAATACATTAAAACTAGACAAGAAAAAAACGACTGATAAAAATATATTCTTTAAAGATAAACATGCTAATTATAAATTTTATATAGCAAAAAGTACATTATATAAAGTAACCGTAAAATAGTACCCACCTATTAACCAAGATGATACTATGAGATAATCTCTTCAAATCAATATTTGAGGAGGTTTTTTGATGTCTCGAGCGGAATTGCGAAAAGAATGGGAACTTCGTATCGATAAGTTTAGGGCAAGTGGACAGACCCAATCCAAATGGTGTGCTGACAATAATGTAAAGCTCCATCAATTAAAATATTGGCTTAAAAAAATTGAAAACACAAATCGGATCTCAGCACCATCACCTAAATGGGTATCAATCACAATGAATGAACAAGATGCCGAATCAAAAAACACTTCATTATCCTTACAGATTAATATAGGGCAAGCATCCATAGAGGTTAAACCTGGCTTCGACCCATCTTTCCTTGCGGATGTCGTCCGGACCTTAAGATCGCTGTGTTGAACGAAGCAATGATCGTGCATGTTTACCTCGCCCGAGGGAGCACAGATTTGCGCAAGTCCATTGATGGCCTGGCTGCGTTGGTGAAAGAGTCGTTTGATCTGGACCCCTTTTCGTCTAGCTATTTTGTCTTCTGTAACCGTAATCGGGATAAATTGAAAATTCTTCATTGGGAGCACAACGGATTTTGGCTCTATTATAGACGTTTAGAACGCGGAAAATTTCAATGGCCAACGGATGAAAGTGATGCACCGTTAAAAATAAGCCGCCGGCAGTTCCGTTGGTTGCTTGATGGACTTCCACTTGATCAACGCCAGGCTCATCCTGAAGTTATCGCAAGGACAGTCATATGAAATCATATTTTTTCATTTTTTTATTTAAAACTCCAATTTTTAAAAGGGACTGATCATAATTTGTCGAATAGATAAAGTATGAAAAAGACAACGAAAACACTCACCCAACCAACTGAAAATCTTCAAAAACGATGTGAATCCCTTGAAAAGCAAGTCGCTGAACTGACTGCGAAGTTAAAATGGTATGAGGAACAGTTTCGCCTCAGCCAAAAAAGACGATTCGGCTCTTCAAGTGAAAAAACACATTCCGATCAACTAGAGCTTTCGCTCTTTAATGAAGCAGAGGTAGAAGCAGCCTCCAATTTAGAGGAACCTGCTTCTGAAACCATTACCTACCGTCGTCGTAAAAAACGCGGCCAACGTGAAACGATGCTAGAAGACCTGCCTACGGAAACGGTTGAATACCGCCTTTCCGCAGAAGAGCAGGTCTGTTCGTGTTGCGGTGGATCTTTACATGAAATGAGCACGGAAGTGCGTCAAGAAATCAAAGTCATTCCAGCTGAAGTAAAAGTGGTTAAGCATGTCCGTTATGTCTACGCCTGCCGCCGTTGTGAACGTGAGGAGATCCATACCCCGATTGTGACAGCGTCTATACCGGCACCTGTCTATCCGGGCAGTTTAGCTTCTCCTTCAAGTATGGCGTATGTGATGAGCCAAAAATATGTGGAAGGGCTGCCTCTTTATCGCCAGGAAAAGCAGTTTGAGCGATTTGGGTTTACATTATCCCGGCAGACGATGGCGAACTGGATGATCTATGGCGCAGATCAGTGGTTACGTTTGATTTATGATCGGATGAAGGATCATTTACTCAAGCAGGAGATTCTCCATGCGGATGAAACCACTTTACAGGTACTTCATGAACCGGGTCGAAAGGCAACATCCACTTCTTATATGTGGCTTTATCGTACAGGAAGAGAAGGTCCGCCGATTACTCTTTATGAATACCAACAGACACGAGGAAAGGAACATCCTCGTAAGTTTCTGAATGGTTTCAAGGGCTACCTTCATGTGGATGGCTACTCCGGTTATCAAGGGCTGCCTCATGTGACCCTGGTAGGTTGTTGGGCACATGCAAGGCGTAAGTTTGATGAAGCCTTAAAGGCTCTTCCGGCTTCAAAGCAGTCGGCTCCGGTAGCTGCCAAGGAAGGACTCCATTTCTGTAACCAACTTTTTGCGATTGAGCGTGAATTAAAGGATTCAACTCCTGAAGAACGCTATAATAGTCGTTTGGAACGCAGCCAGCCAGTACTGGAGGCTTTTTCAGCATGGCTTAAAACTCAAAGGTCAAAAGTCCTTCCAAAAAGCGCCCTTGGCCAGGCAATCCAATATTGCCTGAACCAATGGGATAAATTAGTGGGCTTTTTAAAAGATGGTCGGTTAGAAATCGATAATAACCGTAGCGAACGTTCGATCAAGCCATTTGTCATTGGCCGCAAAAATTGGTTGTTTGCCAACACCACACGGGGCGCTCAAGCCAGTGCAACAATATACAGTATTATTGAGACAGCTAAAGAGAATAACTTAAATCCATTTGCCTATCTCACCTATCTTTTTGAGAAACTACCAAACATGGAAACCCAAGATAAAGATGCCTTGGATCAATTAATGCCTTGGTCATCAACGATCCCATTAGTTTGTCGTGTGTTTAAAAAGAATACTTAAATCATAACTAAATCCCCATCTACTGTAGGTGGGGATTATTTGACGCTTACATATAAACAGTTTATATGTAATAATCCAATAGAAGTATTTGATGTTGAAATTTTAGACGATCCTTTTAAATTCCTACTAAGTGATGAAAGTAAAAAATATTACATGGTACACGAGCAGGAAGAAAAATACGAACAAATTTTTCTTCCATTGTATTCTGCACAATCAGGGAAAGTCGAAGAAAAGAGCGGCTTAAACCAGTGGAATGCTGGTGGAAGAAAACGGGATAAGGATGAAGTATATATTCCAATTCCTTCTTGGATTCACAAGCAATTCGAGGGATTCTTCCCATACAATAGACATACAGATAAGAAAGAACCATTTACACTTGTATTACCAGACGGTAGGGAATTAGATGCTAAGATATGCCAATCAGGTGGAAAAGGATTTATGTCTAACCCAAACAAGGCATTAGGTCATTGGATTCTAAGAACTATATTAGAAATTCCAGTTGGTCAGTTGGTAACTTACGAGGATTTAGATAGAGTTGGTATCGATTCTGTATTGATTACAAAGTTAGATGATTACAAGTTCAAAATTAACTTTGCTTCAAAAGGCTCCTATGCAGATTTTGAGGAAGAGTTTAAAAAATAAACTCTTCCTTAACCCATTGGAGGTGTATTATGTCATCATTAAATAGGATGAATATTTTCAATTTACATCGATTTACCAGTAAAAGAAAATTCGATAGTTTAGGAAAAATAGAAAAACAGTATCTCAATGCCAGTTATAAATTTGCGTATAGAATGAGTTTTACTGAAGAGGGACATCATAGAAGAAATCGTTCTGGTGGAAATGAAAAGAGGAAGCAGGTTCAAATTTTTTGTGATGCTTTTAATGGGAAATTAGGAGAATTCGCAGTATATCAATATTTCTTATCAAAAGGAATTCAACTCAATTATCCTGATGTAAATATTATGGGGGAAGGAGAGTGGGACAGTTATGATTTTAATATCAACGGAATTAAAATAGGTGTAAAAACTACTAAACAAAAAGGACAACTGTTGTTGCTTGAAACAAAGGATTGGAATAATAAAGGACAATACATACCAAATTTAAAAAAAGGTCATGGAGATTATGACTATATTATTTTAGTAAGGATAGATTCTAATATTATTGAAGATTTAAAAAAACAAAAACTTTATTATAAAGATAATATTGGAAAAAAGAAATTAGCAGAGATCGTAAAAAAATCATCATATAATTTTGATATTGCAGGTTATGTAGACAAAAATATGCTAATAAATGCCATAACTAATAAATTTATTATTAAACAGGATGATTATTTACAGTCTGAATCCACTAAAATGGATGCAGAAAATTATTACATACAGGCTGGAGATATGTATCATATTAATTCTTTAATGAAGCATTTGCTTTCTGCCAAATAATTTTAGAGCAGGGGGGCAGCCAAATTCGACAAAACATGATAAAATAAGGTATGCTTAATCAGAAGGAACATATGTTCTTTTCTTGGAGGTGTACTTTATGACAAGTAATAAATATACAGTAGCAAGTCTCTTTGCAGGAATAGGTGGAATTGATTTAGGTTTTGAACAAGCAGGTGCAGAAATAGTTTGGGCGAATGAGTTCGATAAAAACGCCTGTACTACATACCGTGAGAACTTTAACCATACATTAATAGAAGAAGATATTCGTAAAGTGCATGAGTATGAAATGCCCGATGTTGACATTTTAACTGCAGGCTGGCCATGTGTCGCTTTCTCAATTGCTGGACGGCAGCACGGCATGAAATATCAATGTCTAGATTGCCAGCACGAACATACCGTAAGTTATGACGAATACATTAACGGGGCTGTTTGTCCTCAATGTGGAGGTCATACGGAGGCAAAAGATCCAAGAGGAACTTTATTCTATGATGTAATTCGCTTCATTCGTGCTAAACAACCAAAAGCATTCCTTCTTGAGAATGTTAAGAATTTAAAAGGACACGATAAAGGAAATACATTTAAAGTAATCGAAGAAATGCTCGAAGAAAGTGGATATCACTTTAAAAGTAAAGTACTAAATACAATGGAATACGGGAATATTCCACAAAATCGGGAACGTATTTTTATTGTTGGATTTAAGGACGAAGAAGCATTAGAACAATTCCGTTTCCCTGATGAAATTCCTTTAACTAAGACAATAGATGATATTCTAGATAGAAACGAAAAACAAGATAGTATATATTACTATACTGATGATAGCCAGTATTACAAGATGCTTAAGGAAACTATGAAAAGAAGAGATACGGTTTATCAAATTAGACGAGTTTATGTTCGAGAAAATCAGAGTAATGTATGTCCAACCTTAACTGCCAACATGGGAACGGGAGGCCACAATGTACCATTAATAATAGATGATTGGGGTTTCAGAAAACTAACTCCGCGTGAGGCTCTTCGTTTTCAAGGTTTCCCAGATGATTATAAAATTCCTGAAGGAATGGCTAACAGTCATATATATAAGCAAGCAGGAAATGCTGTAAGTGTTCCTGTTATTAAACGGATTGCAACAAATATGATTGCAGCATTAAATTCTGTTTACAACAAAAATAATATAAAAGAAAAAAAGGAAATTGCAGTTTGAGACCCAATAGGGTCTTTTTTCTTTTAAATAGCCTAAAAATTGACCTTCTTTTATGGTTTAAATCAGAGATAATAAAGTCCTAGTGTATTTATCTGGGAACAAAAAAAGAGGGGCATATTATCCGTTTAAGTTAGTAAATAAAATGGAGATATGGTGAAGTTAGATAATTTTATTTGTTAATAAAAAATTGATTTTGTTTTAGTAAGTGAACTGTAAAAGGAGGGCTTTTATCTTCGAAAATAACGTTTTTGAGATCTTCATTAACATTTACTTTCCCTTTTTCCTCTAAAGTGTTTTTTTCTCCTGAAGATATAGATTGAAAAGGAGATAATGGCCAATATTAATATTATCCCCATGTATAAAAGAATATTTTCATTCATTTTGAACCCTCTTTTCATTCTATATGCACCATAATTTTGTTAAAAATATTATACTATATTGGCAGATGTTGTTAATAGTAATCTGGTAAATTATTAACAAAAGACGATATTCTGAGACATTTCCAGTACGACTGCACTTAAAACATTTCTTAGTGGTAACCAAAATATTTCTGATGATGGGAATTAAAATAATTTAAGTGGTTCTTTCTTACTAGAAAGAGTGCTTCTATTTGAACTAGGCCCTATGTTTCATGAGAGTCATTTGATAAAATTTAAATATAATTTTCAAAATGAATATTTTCTAATCCTTATTAACGAATAAAACTAAAGGAGGAGGCTTTAAAGATGCCAGACAACAGGGATACACATAAAGCAGTTCAACCAACTTTGGAAGAACTTTTTGAAGAGGTTGAAAATATCGATCTTCGAAAACAGCGAAATCCTTCTGATACTTCAATTGGTATAGAAGAAGAGCAATTGGATCAAGGTGGATTAGTTGAGTTAGAGGAAGAAGAATTTGGTGAAATTGTGCCTATGTCAGAAGAAGAACTAGACGAACTTGTTTTTTACAGTATTAAAACTGGTAACCCAGCAACTGTAGAGTCAATTTCTAATATAGACAATCCTATAGAAATACTTCAGTTAAATAGATTTAGAGATGAATTGGAAGACGGCCAAATTATTTTCATTGTTTTTGGAGGAGATAAAGGAAGACCAGAGGTTACATGGGAAACGGGTCTAATTGGTATAGGCCATGTGGCTAGGGGTCCATATGATATTGGATATGAAGGTAGAAATTTCAAACTTCAGATTAATGTTGATATATTGCTTGAGAATAATATTAAGAAAGAAGATTTGGTCCCTTACATAACTACATACAACCTGCCGGGCATATCTCCAATGACCAAAGGAGAGCCTAATCAGGCGCTAAGTGCTATATATGGACAACAAGCAGTAGGACTTGTAAGGGCAATATTGGATACATATCCTGATTTGGAAGAAGAACTTACCGCCATATTTGGAGAAAGATTTATGGCAAATGTTAAAGGAGAAATACCTTACTTGATTGAGCAAAGGCTGTCATTCGAAGACAGGCAACGCCAAGAGGAAGAAGAGGAAGAACAAATCTTAACTCCAACAATATATAGCAGTATTTATGATCCTGATGTTGATCGAATAAAAGGGTCATTAGAAATGGAAATAAGCCCTATTGAGCATTTTAGGAACTTTATAAATATCGGGAAAAATATTATTCTTACGGGTCCTCCGGGAACTGGAAAAACTACGATAGCAGAGAGAGCAGCAGAAGAAGGAGTTAGAACTAATTATATAGATGGGTATATTCTGAGTACTGCGACAGATGATTGGAGCACTTTTGATACAATCGGAGGATATATGCCAGATCCAAATGATTCTGGGAAACTTAAGTTTCATGAGGGTCTTGTGTTGAAAAGTATTGAGCAAAATAAGTGGCTCATAATCGATGAATTGAACAGAGCGGATATTGATAAGGCTTTTGGACAATTATTTACTGTATTGTCTGGCAAAGATGTTGAACTGCCATTCAAATCTAATAACCAGACTATTAAGATTAAACATCATAATAAAGAGAATTCGTATTATGACTCTTCTACTAGCACTTACTATATTGGGCAAAATTGGAGAGTTATAGGCACAATGAATACATTCGATAAGAATAGTCTTTTTGCTTTGTCTTATGCATTTATGCGCAGGTTTGCATTTATTGAGATTCCGATTCCTAATTTATCATATTATTCAAGACTCATTAACTCAAATGCTGACTTGTCACAAGGCAATAAAGATTTTGTATATAAATTGGTTGAAGTAACACCAAAACCTTTGGGTCCGGCAATTATTATTGAACTTATGGAATATTTAAAAATTACAAATAACTCAGGCAGGATTGAGGCAATTTGTGGAACTGTAATTCCTCAATACGAAGGATTAGATCATAAAGAAATCCATGATTTTTATCAACAAATTGGCTTATTCCTTTCTATGCAAGAAAGAGAAATGCTCAAAAGGTTTATTTACGATTTCTTTGACTTGCCTAGCAATTTCTTTAGAAATGCTGACAGAAGACTAATGCTAAATGATCCTGACGAATCCGTTGAAGAGGATGACTCAGAACTAGATTCTGAACTAGATGACGAAGAATCTGAAGAAAGTGATACTGATGATACAACTACTGAATTATAAAAAAATAAAAGTAGGTAATAGATATGCTTGCTAATAAAGGAGATTGCTGGTCGTCACAAAAACATAAACAAATACTAAAGGAAACAAATAAACATTTATGGAGATTTATACAAAAAAATTCTTCCGTTGCAACAGCAGAAGACATATTTATTAATTTGACAAATGTTTCTAAAAGCAATTTACAAATGTTAGGTTTTGTTTATTTTATGCTCTCAGAAGATGTAAAAGAATTTATTGAAGTAACTGCTCCTTCAATTTTACAACGTTTATCTAAGACATCCTTAAAGGAACATAAGGTTCTAAGAGGAAATGTTAAAGGGAAAATAAATTGGAATAAAACATTAACTGAGCGATATGCTTCTGGAGGAGATCAATCAATATTTGTTTGCAGTCAAAGGTCTTCTGTCTTTGATCTTCCAGAAAATAGGCTTTTGCTTTATTTATTGCGCAGAATATTGTATATAAGCAACTATTTGTCAAATATTGACTTTGATAGGGAAACAATTAGTCTTACTGAACTTGGACAAAAAACGAAATGGGTTGATATTGTAAAGCAATTAGGTTTTAAAGCGAATAAATTACTAAAAAACCCTTATATTAGAAAAATTGGGGATATGCATGATTTAACTCAGAAAACAATTGTTGCAGCAGAGAAGACCCGTGGGCAAGTGTATACACAATTAGCGAAGGTTGCAAGAACATATTACCTAATGATGAATAGCCCTGTTGTTTATCTAAACTCTGTACTACAAGGGAAAACCTTAGAGCCTTTAAACAGGGATACCTTGTATGAAATTGCTGTTCTATTTAAATTAATGGAGGTTATAAGAAAAAATGGATGGATTGAAAAACGAATAGGTCTTATTGGCGGGAGTTCCTCAGTTATAAGCAGATTTACTTTAGAAAAAAAAGAAATAAAGATATATTATCAAGGCATCCCAAAAGAGTTTGCGTTAAATAGCAAATACGGACCGTTAATGAACACCTATGGACTAAGTGATAAACTTAGAAGACCAGATATTGTTTTAGAAGTGAAAAAGGGAAACAAGAAGAATTATTATATTATTGAAGTGAAACGATCTGATAAGAGAACATATTTAGTTGACGGTGCATATAAATTATTTGGCTATTTAAAAGACTTCGAGAATGTTCAAAATACTAATGTTAATTTGTATGGAGTACTTGTAGGCTGGTCTAATATTAAAGACCTAGATACCTTAAATGAGAATGAAGTATATATTTCATCTTGGGTAAACCTAGAGAAGATTTTTAACTTTATTATTAAGAATAAATGAGAAGGTAATCCTTGAATCTGAAGAATGGATAAATAAAACATCAGGAAGAGGTTCAATAACACTTAAGGTAATAGACACGTATACATGTGAAGAAACAATAGTTCTAGATTACCCGATGTTTCTCGGAATTATATCGTATGAGGATGCATTTAAAAAGTTATTTCCGTGGACGGATATAATTTTAGATGAAGAAATTTATGAGCCTTATGACGAAGATGATATTTTACTCACGTTTTCAATTGAAATAAGTTTAATGAGAAAGAGTTTTCGTTTGTTTATCAAGCAGTAGGAATCAAAAGTCTTCTTCTTTATTTTAATTAATTTTAAGAGAATATCCGTATGGTTATTCTCCTTTGCTTTTTTGGAAAGACTAATGTATAAACACGATATCCATAGAAGATTTCCTTATATGCTTCTTATTTTTCTTAGTGTATTTATTCTTTATATTACAAATCCCTGTAACATTTGTGATTTATCAGTATGCCTTTATGTTTGGGCTGATTTTCTGTTTCATTGGTTCCTCTTGTATGAGTGAGATCTTTATCTCCATCCATGAAACAATTAAGGAAAAAGGGGTTATTGCTATTCTCTTTAAATACCTATTTATACTTCCAACATTCACAATAAATATTTGCTTAGTATGGTTGTTTACGTATTTATTAAAGATAATGGATTTTATTAATACTACAGATTTTTTTTATTATTCAATTGCAGGAGGATTTTTATGGATAATTAGTTTTTATGTAGCAACGATATTTCCGAACCTTCCTTCGAAGGTTTTGAAGAAGGAGCAGTAGTCCCGCTCCTTCTTTTTTCTTAAAAAAAAGGAAGAAATATGGGAAAACGTGAATATATTTGTCGATGGATATGATAAAATTTCTATAACAGAAAAAATTTGAAAGAAGTGAATAAAATGTCTATTAAGAATTTGAAAATTCTTAATAATAAAGGTTCTATTGATATACCTGACTGGATAAATTTTGCATTTGAATTAGGCGCATATATAAATGACAACGGTATTAGGTATAAAAAAGCAATAGGTATTATTCTATCTCTCCCAAGTGAACATTTTTTTTCTTTGTTAATTGCGATGGGAATAGCAGATAAGACTTTTTCTATTAATAAACAAATGCGGTCTATTAGAAAAACAGTTTTAAGTTTAACAAAAGGAAGCCGCATCATTTATAAAGATGAACAATCTTCGAGGAAAGCCTCTGTTATTTCAGTAGAACCAAGCCCTGTATTTGAAAATGAAATGATTCTAAAAATTAAAGATGGGAAAATCGAAAGAGGTATTCCTGAAAGACAGTGGATTGATAGAGTAATTCTTTTAGATGAAGAATTTAATGAAATAAAAAGGACTAGAAAAGTGAGTAACAAACAGAAGGTGGGATTGGATAGCAGTCCTTTATTAAGAGTATTGTATTCATCTAGTCAATTAAATAAAGTAGAATTTTACCCCGGGGATTATTTTTATATAGTTGGAAATATTACACAAGTTAATGAATCAATGAGAGAAGAAATATTTATTTATAACGGTGTTCGAGGTTCTATTGCAGATTTTCTTTATATGGATAATAGTAATAGTTATACAAATGGAAAATTATTTTCATCACAAATGAAAAAAAATGAAGGTGAAATTAGAGAAGGAGTTCCAGTAATTTTCTCAGATCTAAATAGTTATCTTAAGCAGGCAAAGAATTTTCCTAAAAACCCGAAAATTATTGTATCAAGTAGAACTGACAATGAAAACCGAATCCATGAAGTAAAAGAAGAACTAAAAAGAAAATTTTTACAAAACGAATATAGAATAGTTACCAAGGAAATTGTTGATTATCTAAATTCTACTGATACTCAAATACCAAATGGAGTTGAGTTCCTTGCTTGGAGGTAGCAATTAATGAGGTTTAATAATTTGTTAGAATTATATAATTTAGACAGCAGTACTGTTTTATTCAAACATGTTGAAAGCAAAGAATTAAAACCTCTTGCTAAGTACATAGAAGAATATAGATTGGAAATTCAAAACAGATATGATAATGATGAACATTTACTTGAGGTTCTAAATTTATTAAGAAAAGTATTCTTCAAGTTAGCAAGCAGTTTATTGCCCTATAATAAGGCGATCAGCAAAGATATTGAACAACAAATTCTTTCTAAATTTCTTCAAATTAAGAGCAGTTACCCTGAACTATTTTCAAATGTCGTAATTAAAATTGCGAAAACATTTAAACAAATAATAGAAAGTACTAATAATAATTTAAGTGAATACTTATGTGAGTATCTTAACAGTATTGCAGAAATCGGGCTTAAAATAGCAATTGTTACAAAAAGAGCCATTTCAATTGAGGAAAGACTAGAGATAATTAATGAATTGAAATCCTTTTTGAAAATAAATTATTATACGGAAAATAGTTTTAGGAAAGATATAGAAACTTTTGATGAGGTTATTTACGTAGGTAATCCGCAATATTTTGGTGAATATGTAAAAAATACATTTAAAGGTAAAACTATAACCTTTATCTGCTATGATATTTTTACAAATTCTATGACCCCTAAAAAGGTATTTGAGGATATAGATCCAGATGGAGTTTATAGCACAATATTTGAAAAAATCTCTTTTGGAGACCCAATTGAAAAGAAAAGTAATATTAATATTGAACAAGGAGAATCACTTTATATAGCAGTAAATAGATTCCTGGAAGATCAAAAAATTACCGATGAAAACTCTCAAGATGCAGTAGAAGCGTGCATTGTATATTTGGAGAATGATCGTTTTTTATTTGCACCAAGAGATTCAAAGATTCGTATCTTTACACCCCATGAAAAAAGTAATTTTATTAAACAAATTAATTTTAAAGACGTAGAAGAAGACGACTATATTGTAATTAGAAATGAAAGAGATACTAAATTGATTGCTGAAGTAGCCGACCATGATGTCTTAAAATCAAACGCTAAAAATTATAGAACTTTACAAAATGAATGGAAGGAAAAACTACGCTTTGCTGTGCAAAAAAAGGGTTTAAAACGTGTGAGCGATATATTGATGAATAAGTATCAAATAAAGACTGCCTCTATGGCATCGGTGAGATCATGGTGTAATGAAGACTCTATTTGCCCGACTGAACTTCCTAAACTTCTAAGGGCATTAAAATACGATGAAAATAAAATAAAAGAAACTTATAGTATCATGAAGGAAATCCAAATTGCACACCGAAAAGCAGGAAGAATTATTTCTGAAAAACTAATGAATGAATTATCAATTGATATTTTGAAAGAATTGCAAGAAAAAGGCTTTTACACTTTTGAGTCAAAAGAATTTAATGGTGCTTCATTTAATATTGAACGAATAATTTCAATCGATCACTCTAAACATCTAATTGCACCGTATAATTTAATGAAACCAATGAACATAGATTGAATAGGAGAGGAAATAATTATTATGGCAATCTCTTTAGATAAATCACTAAAAAACCGCCAAAAAGTATTAGATAGTGTAAGAGAAGAAATAATTGGTCCTGGACAAATTAGAGATCATTATACAAAGTTTAATCCTATTGGTTCTACTGTATTTGAATCTAAAGAAGAACTATATAAACCGTACTATTGGGAAGTTGGAGGAATAAAGGAAGAGATTCTTCAAAGAGAATCGCCAACTCAACGATATGTTAGTGGACTTTTGTTTCCCTTAGGCACAAACGAAAATGATGAAGTATTTCTTGAAACGCCAATTGATAAAGATTGCGATGAAGAATCAGTTAATGATAAAATTGATGATCTTTTTGAACATAAGGAAGGTATAGAAACTACAGAAGATGATGGTGAAGTAGAGTTATTTCCTCAAAGAAATGATTTTATGCCATCAACTATGGGATTAACTTTTTGTATAGGTAAAGATATTCCAAACTTAAAAATTAGGTTAGAGGGTGGAAGTTATACTCCGCATAATGTGCGGGTAAAAGGTGAGAGTAATAATGTTCAATGGTGGTTAAGGGAGACCGTAGAGGGAATTTGGGATTTACCTTTATATGACCTTGTGAGCCAGAGACAGATAGAAAAAATGGTTGATATGTATAATAAAAAAGGCGAAAAGATTAGTCATTACCAATTTAAATTTCAAGCGCGACTTCGTGAGATTAAGGAGAAATATATAATCACAATAAGTGTCACTAACCGCTCAGCAGTTCCAAAATTTAATAGAATACAATTGATATTATTTCAAGCCGTTATGAGTATTAGTACTCCGGATAATTACTCGTTTTCTGTTTATCCAAAACAATATCAAATGAAAAAGATTTTAAGTGAAGAAGAGGCGTCAACTGAACTCCTTTATCGAAATGAAGGCGTCTATGCTTTTGGACATGGATGTGCAGCACATTGGGAACAAAACAGTTCAAAGGTTCGGGAAATCTCAACTACTTTTATGCCAGAGTATGAAACGCTTAGTATGACCCCCAATGTTATTTTGAAACAAGGGAATGAAGAAATCGAACTTAAAATTAAAATGAGTGATTTAGCAGGTCTTTCTTCTAATGAACATCCAGAGAGAATTTTAAGACCATTAATAGAAGGTTATGAGGAATGGATAAATACTAAACAAAGAGAAATTGAGAAAGTACCAGAATTACTAAAACCAGCAGCAAGAAAACATATAAATCTATGTAAAGAAAGTTTAGAAAGAATGAAAAAAGGCCTCGAGTTACTTGAAGATGATCAAATACTTGAGGCTTTTCGTTTAGCAAATCTTGCTATTCTATTACAACAAGTAAATGGAAAAGATAAACGTTTTGGACGAGTGGAAGACAACCAAATCATGTTTAATAAATCTATTAAAGAAAGTGTTACAGATGAAACGAAACTTAGAGATGCAAGTAATACTTGGAGGGCATTCCAGATTGCATTTATATTAATGTCAATTGAATCATTGGTTGATGAAAAATGTGATTCGAGGGAAATAGTTGATCTAATCTGGTTCCCAACCGGTGGTGGAAAAACAGAGGCTTACTTAGGTGTTACTGCTTTTCAAATGATTCTAAGACGTCTTAGAAATCCTTTGGATGCAGGGGTCGATGTGATAATGAGATATACATTGCGACTTTTAACTGCTGACCAGTTCCAAAGGTCATCGAGGCTAATATGTGCATTAGAATATTTAAGAAGAAAAAATCAAGCGAAATTAGGAGAGGTACCATTTTCAATTGGAATATGGGTAGGATCAAATACAACTCCAAATAATAATAAATCAGCCAAAATGTATCTTAATAAATTACAAAAAAATGTAAAAGGTGCTCAGCAATTTATAGTTAATAACTGTCCGTGGTGTGGAGCAAATTTAGGTTATTACGAACAAAGAGGAAGCAAAAAGAAACACTACTTTGGTTATAAAATTGAAAACGATAGGTTAGTAGTCCATTGTCCTGATAAAAATTGTCACTTCCATGAAGAATTACCAATTTATATAGTTGACGAAACAATATATGAGAAACGACCGACTTTTTTAATTGGGACTGTAGATAAATTTGTGCAATTAGTTTGGCAACCTAAAGCAAGGTCGTTATTTGGAATTGATTGGGATGGAAATAGAATGGTTAGTCCTCCGTCCCTTATAGTGCAAGATGAGTTACATTTAATTTCTGGACCTTTAGGTACTTTAACAGGTTTATTTGAAGTGTTAATAGAAGAATTGTGTTTGAAAAATGTAGATGGTAAAGTGATAAAACCAAAAATTATTGCAGCCACTGCAACAATTAAACAATTTGAGGAACAAGCACTTGCTCTCTTCGGTAGACAAAATGCTCGATTATTTCCAAGTCCCGGATTAGAAAATGAAGATTCTTTCTTTGCAACACCTGCATTAGATAAAGTAACAGGAAAACCGATGCCCGGTCGAAAATATGTTGGAGTTTATACGCAAACTGTACGTATAATGATGTCTCAAGTTATGACCTTTTCATCTATACTTCAGTCTGCTGTTGAGATGGATGAACAAGAAAGAGACCCATATTGGACGTTGCTCACATTTTATAATACACTTCGTGAATTAGGTGGTGGCCTAACATTAACACAGACAGATATACCGCAATATTCTAGATCTATGTCTATGAGAAAAGGGACCCTAAAGGATATTAGATTTATAAATAATGTTCTTGAATTAACATCTAGAAAACAAAGCCATGAAATTTCTAAAACATTAGATGATTTAAAAGTAAATTATAATCCGAATAAAGAAAAAGACAGGGATGCAATAGATTTATGCTTAGCATCAAACATTATTGAGGTTGGTGTAGATATTGATCGATTATCAGTAATGGCCATAGTAGGACAACCTAAAATGACTGCTCAATATATTCAAGTAAGCGGCCGAGTAGGACGTAACTGGTGGGAAAGACCCGGACTGATTTTTACTCTATACTCTAATACGAAATCAAGAGATAAATCCCATTTTGAGCACTTTAGAGAGTATCATCAAAAGTTATATGCTCAAGTTGAGCCAACAAGTGTTACACCTTTTTCAGATTCATGTTTGGATAGAGGGTTAAATGCAGTTGTTATTGGATTTTTACGTCAAGCATTAAATGAAGATATTGCTAGGACTCCTGATTGGAAAGAAATAAAAAAGAATTTGAATAACCGAATTGTACCTTTTTATAACCGTTTAATAGAAAGAGCAAAACTTGTTGACCCAGAACAAGTCGGCGAACTTAAAAGCAGGTTTCTTGATATTTTAAAAAGGCTTGAAAATGGTAACTATACTGCATGGAGGGTAGATCCTAAGGTAAATGGATATATGTATTCAGCAGGCACAATAGTTCCACAAGCATTAAAAAATAAGGCTGAGTCAATGATCAACTCAATGAGAAACGTAGATTCAGAATGTAGGGGGCTAATTGTTTCGGTATATAATTCAAACATAAATAATGATGAGGAAGAAAATAGTTGGGAGGCATTGTTTTCATGAAAGATTTACCTTTAAGGAGAGGACAACTTGTTACAACTTTCGGACCCGGTGCTCTTGTGATTAGTCCTGAAGGGGAATCAGCAATGATTGGCGCTCTTGATAAATGGTTTTACGACAAAAATGAACATCGTATAGAAACACTAGATGAATATGAAATTCAGGAACCTAGATTAAGATCTTTATTAAAGGTAAATAAACTACTAATGCCTCCTGATTTTAGATCAAGTCATCAATATAAAGGGACAGGAAATGCATTAACTCAAACAAACACTGATTTATATATACCTTTGTTGCGTTTCCCAACATGGCACTATTGTCCTTCATGTAAAACTTTGCATCAAACATCTTTGTCTTCTCGAACTAGTTGGTTAGATTGCAAAGAATGTAAGAAACAAACGAAAATGATACAAGTCCCTTTTGTAATAGTGTGTAAACATGGACACATTTCAGATTTCCCTTGGAGGGAGTGGGTTCACAGGAATGAGCATACGAAATGTGATGGTCTAATGAAACTGGTTTCCACAGGGGGAGCAACACTAGATTCACTTAAGGTCAAGTGCAGTTGTAATAAAGAAAGATCGTTGAGAGGAATTATGTCACGTAAAACAAATTCTGATAATGATGAGGATGGGGTAAGTGAATTAAGTAAGATGTTGAATGAAAATGCAGATACCTTATATAAATGTCCCGGTCATAAACCTTGGTATGGATCTGAAAAAGAGAGAGAAGATTGTTCTGCTTACCCTATAGCGGTACTAAAGAACTCTATAAATGTATATTATCCAAATACGATAAGCGCAATCCATTTGCCAGGAGAAAATCCGGAAGTAGAAAAACTTATAGATATGTTCGAAAGAAATGGCATTACCTCGTCATGGCTTAATGTTACTGATAAACTTGAAGATAAGATTAAGATAGTAAAAAAACTATGTCCGCCTGAAATACAAGAATATAATCAATCAGACATTGAACTTGCAATTCTATATATCGAAGGTGCATTAAACGATGATCAAATCTCTGAACAAATAAATACTAGAAATGCAGAAACTGAGTTAAGAAAAAAAGAGTTTGAAACGCTTTTACAAGAAATAGACACCAAAAACTTAAAAGTGAAAAAAGAATGGAATTGTGAACAGATAATTGAGGATGACATATCAACTTATTTCAGTCTTATTAATAGGGTCACAAAATTAAAAGAAACTATTGTTTTAACAGGATTTAATAGACTTATTACAAATGAAGATGAAATGAGTCAGAATCAAATATTAAAAGGGAAAAAATTGTTATTTAAAGAACATGATTTGCCAAATAATAATTGGCTGCCTGCTTATAAAGTTTATGGTGAGGGAATATTTTTTACCTTAAATTTAGAGAAATTAATGTTATGGGAACAAAGACCAGATGTTTCAAAATACTTTAATAAATTGCTTTCACGAGTTGAGAAAAGAGGATCAAATGTAAATAATTCCATAATAAAACCTAGTAATGTTCTGCTTCATTCCTTATCTCATATAATAATTGACGAACTTGCTTTAACATGTGGTTACAATTCTGCTTCACTCCGTGAACGTCTATATTTAAATGATAACCAATGCGGAATATTGATTTACACATCATCAGGTGATATTGATGGTACTTTTGGAGGGCTTGTTAGAATGGGAAAACAAGAAAATTTCTTCCCAGTAGTCAATAAGGCCATAGATAAAGCAAGATGGTGCAGTTCTGATCCGGTTTGTTCGGAAATTGGTAAATCTTCTGGCCAAGGTGTAAATAACTTGAATGGTGCAGCCTGCCATAGTTGTTCCTATCTTCCTGAAACTTCATGTGAGTTAGGAAATCTCTTTCTAGATAGAACTTTGCTGATTGATCCGGAAATAGGTTTTTTTAATATTGGTTAAATTATTTAATATTGATTGTCCGGTGCTTATTTAATTGGCATCGGACATAATTATTTTTATTACTTACCTCATTTTGAGGTAAGTAGTTTTATTATTGTAACTTTAGGAGTAGAAACAATCTTTTCTAGATGCTACTTTTTTGCATTATTTATTGCATCAATAATTTTTTTTACAGTTAATTCAAGGTCTTGTTTAACTTCATGTTCCCATATTCTAAGTATATTCCATCCATTCTCCTTATAAAAAGAATTGACTTCATTGTCTCTTTTTTTATTTCTATTTAGTTTTTTCTCCCAATACTCAATGTTACTTTTAGGCATGTTTCCATGAAGGGGGCAGCAGTGCCAAAAACATGAGTCAATAAAAATTGCTATTTTATATTTTTTAATCGCTATGTCTGGTTTCCCGAATAAAGTCTTGACATTGCGTCTATACCTAATTCCCCTTTTCCAAAGTTCCTTAGCAACGAGTTCCTCCAATTTTGATTTGGACTTAATAGCCTGCATGTTTTTTCTTCTTTGTGACGATGTAAGGTTATCTGTCATGAATTTTTCTCCTTTATAAATTCATATCCAGCATTATAATTCCCTTTATAGGTGAGTCATAAAACAATCATATTATTTGTTTTACCTTTATAGTATAATTTGGCAGAAGAAAAGCCCCATATAATAAAAACTAGGGGCTTTTTTGTTTATTTGCTTTTTAAGATTTAACTTGTTGTATCTCTTCACGAAAGTTTTCGTACTGTCGCCTGCTTAATAAAATTTTTAACTCATCTAATGTATATAGGGCTTTAATACATTGAAAAAATAGAGTTTTATATTCTGATATTGAATGTATTTTAACTTTAAATTCTTTACCGCTCCTGCTATTAATTTCAATTTTGTATACGTTTGGCAAGATAGTAAATGAGTCTTTAAAGGATACCCTTTCTCCTTGTCTGACGATTTTTATAAATCCGGATTCGGACAATTTTTTTACATTATTAAATGCTGCACCAACAGATATATCACAACTTTTATGAAGTTGATCGTAAGTCATAAAAAAATGGTTATTTCGATCGCTGAAACGTTTTGAATGTAATAGTAGGCTAAATAAAACTAACTTTTCATTTTGTTTCGTTTTGGAATTAATAATAGTACGCAGTTCAGATTCGTAGATAGTAATTGTTTCTCTTGCAGTAATTATTTTTGAATTATGGCTGTATGTCCATCTAGTAATCCTAGCAATATCCTTATGGCATTGTTTAATTGGTGTTTTATAAAATATCTGCCATGAAAGCCAGTGAATTAACTCTTCTTCACATTGCTTTTCTGTATAACCTAGAGATAAAAAGTAGCGTGCTAGTTTACAAAGGGAGTGATATCTAGTTCCCCACTCTGTTAAACCTTGTTTGTGTAATTGTTCTAGTTCATCTATAGTAAGTATTTCATCTCCATTATTAATACCAGAAGTTAATACAATTCTTTTAAAGGTTTTAGGTTCATATTCTCTATTTAATAAATTATAAAATTCTTTACTTGGAAATTTCTTTATATTTAGAATATAGTCTGGAAAAGGAATTGGATTAAACTTATCAAATATATCTACATACCAGCAAACGTTGTCATTATTCTTGTTTTTTAGATTTTTCCCTAAAGGTAATTTAACACCTTTGTTTTCTGTTGGCCGTAACTCTATTTTACCGTAAAGATTCATGTTTAGTAATTGTGATACTGATTTAATAATATGATTGAAAAAAACTTCTAACTTATCATTTTGAATAACTTTATCAAAGAATATTTCTACATGATAACCCTTACTGCCACTTAAACTTGTAAAAACGTAATCAGAAGAAATTCCGAAATTTTCAAGTGCTTCGTAAATGGCGAAAACCGTTCTCTTAGCATCATTTGCATCTGGAATGTCTACATCGAAACAAATAAATTTTGAATGTGTGGAAGCAAAAACACCATAAGTATGTTTTTGCTTAATGTGTTGTAGGAGCATATTGTCTGAAAGACTGTATACATTGTTATCTTCTTTGTTTATGAATGTTGTATACGTTCCATCATCATTTTGTTTAATGTAACGGCGTCGAACAGTAACATACAAATCCTTTAATTTTTCTAAAATCGCTTCTTGATTCTTCAAAATCATCCTCTCCTTTCAAGAAAAGGAATCTTCAAAAGAACGGTCTATTAAGAGGAGAGTATGAATGTCTTCTAGATTCCACAAATCCACTTTAAGCAAAGATTTATTCATCGTCAAATTTATATAATAGGCAAGAATGATATTTTACAATATATGTAATAAAATGAATGAATAACATATTATAGGAATGAATCCTTTATTTTTGGAAGGGTTTTATAAGAGAAATATAATGATTACATAGGTATTTCTCGTTTGTTCAATAAAATAATCAAGTATGAACTTTTACGGTTGTAAAAAGAAATGATATTTTACAATATATGTAATAATGTGAATAAATAACATACTATCGGAATGAAAGATATTATTTTAGATGGATTTTATAAGAAAAATTATCGATATATAGGTATTTCTCGCTTTTGTATGTGATAACAGATAACGCAGAGAAAGATGATATAATTGGTGCCATAAATATTAAAAATTAAAAGCATTAGGAGGGACATATGACTAAGGATGTAGATTGGAAGGAGTTTATAAATGAGTATATAAAAAGAATGGAAAAAGCCAAAAAGAAAAAGAATTTTAAGGTTATTAAGCAACAGTGAATTAACTTTATTTTTTTAATTTGGTCCTTTACAAAGTTTCTTCTCTATAGTATATTGTTTTCAAATCAATATATATTTTTTAAATTTATATACTCTTTTATACTTTTATAACATTATCTTCAGGGATAAATCTAAATTATTATTTCTATATATATCTCTTTCTTATTAATAAAATAGATAAAGAAAAAATACACTTAATACATTTGGGAATTTTCAGGGATTAGTATGTACTTTTTATAAAGTGTTTACTTCTCCTAGTATTATGTGTGTTTTTATATTATCTATTTTTATTTCTAAGGAGGAGATTTTTTTATGCAAAAAAAGCATTAACTAAAGTCGGATATGTAGTTCATCTTGTAATGAGAGAGATGACAGTATTGATTTAGATTTAAAACTTTTAAAAACAAGGAATAATTTATTAACTTAGGCAGGATTTTCTCTATCAGTAATTAAATTAACATCAATTTATTTTCTTTAAACAGCACTTATCTTAAGTGTCAATCGATCTAATGAATATTTTGAAGAAGATATGTAGAACTTCAATGAAGAGGAGGAGATATTTTATGAAAAGAATGAACAAGGAAGAAATTTTATCAAATTATAATCTTTCAAAGGAAATGGTTTTTGATCACACTGTTTTGAGCCATCTTGCTACCAAATTTGATATCTCAGAAAACATTGAAAACATTGTTGATAGTGAGTTTTCTGTACAACTATTACTTGAAGATAATTTTGAGAATTATAGTTGGAAGATATTTAAGATTGACATTATGGGTGAAGATTTTTATCACATTTTGTATATGTATCCCGGTGGATACGGGGATTATTGTAATTGTAAAAAGATAAAACATTTAGAATTTGTTTTTTTGGATTTTATAGAACCATTGTTTAAGAGAACAACAAAAATAAAAGAACTTCAATTACGAACTGATACAGTTAAAAAATTAGTTGCAGTAGAAGAACAGTACAAAAAATAATTACTAATGCTAAAAATGCTAGGTAGGTGGTTCTCCACTTACCTAGCAATAAGATGGCAAGAGGGTATCAGGTTATGTAATTATTTGAGAATATTGAAAGTGCTAAACTTATTTAGGGAAAATTTTTTTAATGCGCGTTAAAATAATTGAAAAATGAGGAGTAGCAAGAATATGGATCAAATTTTTATAAAGCGATGGCATAGGTTTGTAATGATTTCTGTAAATTTGTTCATGTACTTATTTATTCTATTGGCATTTTATCCAATGATCCTTAAGTATTTTCAATTGTCTTTGAAGCAATATATTGTATCAGCCGTAATATTACTGATTTTAGGTGGGCTTCTGTGTGATAGGTTTTTAATTAAGTTGATTCTTTTAAAGAACGATCACATCGAAATAATTTCGAAAATTCATAAAATAAAGATAGTAATATCGATTGGGGTCTTTTGGTCAGTGATTGTGGGATTTGCTTATATCATAACAAATAATGTCTTAATCAGTCTTTATATTGCAACGGCCCTTGCTCTTGGATGTTATTACTGGTTCTATTTCATAAACTATTATCTGGAATTAATGGACAGCAGAAAAGGCAAGATATTTTTTAAAATTCGCCAATGAATTCTTATCGAATCTGCTAAATATAAAATCATTGGGGAGTGATTAATATGCCTATTGATACAGATAATTTTATTACTGGATATATTGTTTCAATGTTAATTTGGCTTTTATGGACACTCTTCGGATACTGTAAGAAGTTTAGCGCAACACAGTGTAGATATACAGTCTATTGCTGAATTGGCAGGTCAAGATATAGATAAAGAAAGAATAATTTTTATAAAAAGCAAGGAGAACAAATGTGCGTGTATAAATGTATCCTGTAATATTTACTAAGAAAAACGGGGAGGAACACACTATGAAAGCCAATGAGGAAAAAGTAGTGACAGTAAAGGATTTATCTTCACAAGCAGTAGCAAGTATTATTTCTGAACTTGTACTTCAAAAGTATTTTGAAATCAAGAAACAAAAGAAAAAGGGGAAATCGGCGTGAGTGAACAAAAGAAAGATAAGAATAAAATTAGTGCAGAATTGAGACTGTTCTTTGAAAATGAATGGAACGAGTGGGAAGATTCTTCGTACATTAACTTTGTTGGAGATTATTATGTTGTATTTGCAAAAGCAAAGCCACCAGTCTGGACCCTCCTCAATCCGTCTTTTCAGAATATCTATTTCTTCTATTTAGTTGATAAAAATGCAGTAATGGAAAAAATAGAACGGGGAACAATTGGAGGAAGGAATCAGCACATAGGAAAGAAAGTGTATAACTTTAGATGTTTTCATAATCAAGTTGATATGTACAGATTTGGAGTTGCAGTGTTAAGTGAATACTTCGTTGACGAAGAAGAACTCACAGAAGTATTAGACGCATTAGAAGAAGTAGCACTTATGTAAGCAGAGGATTTTTTCCTCTGTTTTTCTTTTTTTATCTACGAAATAAAGGAGATTAATTGTTAGAATATAAGAGTATACATGCGATTAGTTAGTTGTCAGCAAAACAGTTAAAATATTGCACAAAAGACAGCAAGGCTCCACCAAAGACAGTCCTTGGCCCAATACCGAACAGCCATACAAGGACTAAATAGGAGATGAATATACTAGACAACTAAAAGAAGCAAAGGAACAAGCAACGAAAGGGTTAGACTTCTACCACAATGTAATTAAGCCACACAGCGAGGCAATGTTTGACGATACATTGAAGAAACCGAAGGGAAAGATAAAGAGTATTAGATTAGAAGAGGAGCAATAACCTGCTCCTCTTTTTCTATTCTTCCTCAAAAAAGGATATAATCACTGATAAATAAATTTAATAGAATACAATAATTTTAATTAGTCATTATGAACAGTAATCATTAATAATAAAAATGAATCGTTGATATGGGATATATAAATAGGTTGATAATATCCCTGCAAACGATTCATTTTTGTTAATAATTGATATGAATAATTATGTTTTATAATTATCAAGATTTCTTCAAGTTTAAAAATGAATTTTCGATAAAAATTAGAAAAATAAATCTCCGAAAAAAATCACCTACTATATAACAAAAATAAATAGTAGGTATGAAATAAAATGGATAAATTAAAGAAAAAATGATTATAAACGACATTTAATCTATAAGGCTGAATACGGCTTTATTTAGAGTTAAATCGCTAAATTTAGCCACTAGATTAAACTATAGGTAATAATTATCGAATTTATTTTGAAAATCTCTGTTTATTATCAAGAGTGGAAAACATTAAACAACTTCAAAAATAAAGTAGAATTTTAATTCAAAAAAAGGAAATGCCCTTCTTATATTCAATTTAAAGTGTATAAGAAGGGAGAGATGTTTATGTCAAAATTTATTTTTGAACATGACTTGTTCGTACATGGTATTTGTTTTAGATATACAATTATTCAGTTTGAGGAGGATGGTAAACAAAGATATGCTGCTGGGGTGGGAGTTGTTTTTGTAGATGAAGGATTCCAAATGCTACAAGGTGATATCCTAGATGATATTAATGATGCAAAGTTGTACCTACAACAATTATACTTTTCTAAATTTGAGATTGAAAAAGAGACATTATTTTTGTGTGAATTAACCCGTATGTAAAAAAATATTATTTTTATAAAGGAATATGAATAATAAAGTAAAGATGCTCAAGTCTCCATTTAAAAAATATTGGCATTGCCGCACAAAGAGGAAAAGTATTTAGAAAAGTCCGTTTATTATAATATACGGGCTTTTCTTTTTCCTGTATTAAGTAAAAAAATGTTATAAAAGACGAATAAAATATATAAAGCATTTCATTACTGCTATAATATAATTGGAAAAATAAAGTAAGAAAGGGAGAAACGTAGTGGGACAGATACAGAGTTTATTTAATCTATTAATGTGGATATTTATTGTATTAATAGTGTTAACTTTGTTTTTTTTACAGAAGGGAAGAAAACGTTCAAAGAAGAAAAAAAAGTTTAATCGAAATAATGGGTACAAGCCTAATTCATTTCATAATAACAAATTTTCCGAAGCGAGCATCATTCGGGCTTCAAAAGTATTTGGTCAAGTTTCGAAGTGTTCAATTGCATTTGATACGAATGTATTACTAGATTATCCAAATATAATATCATCAGTGGTTCAAAATGCAAATGTTATGATTAGTGATAAAGTAAGAAAGGAATTAGATAAAATTAAAGATCGTCAAGAGGAAATTAGTAAGGATGCTGCATTTGTTTTAAAAACAATCTCTTCTTTACATAAAGAAAATAAAGTTCAAATTATTAGGTATGATTTGAATGAAATTGAAGGATATGGACTAGACAAGGATTCAAATGATGATGTTATAGTTGGTTCTTATTTAAGTAAAGCCAAAAAAGGAGAAAAGGTAGTCTTTATTACAAATGATAGTAATGCAAGAACTACAGCACGTGTCCATGGGCTCTTCACATTAGAATTGGATTGGGAAAAAGAAATTGGAACTCCTAGAAAAATTAAATCTATTAGAAATTCAAATGTTAAACGTCCAGGGTATGCTTATAAATTATTTTCATTGGTATGTTTTTCGATAGCGGTAGGGGTATTATGGAGTATGGCATATTTGCAATCTATATCTAATGTTGATTTAGTCATTGGTGAAACAAGTAGTTCAACCAAAGCAAGTTCAATTGCAGGTAGTGCAAAGTATGTAAATGGCAATTATCCTTATGAAGTAAAAAGTGAATATGGTGAGACTTTCAAAGGGAAAAGAATAGGTGATTTGGGTGCCGGGGCAATTGTAGATATTTCTTATAACGAATCATTTGGAGCACGTTTACTAGGTAACTATACAATTACCATGGCATCATGGTTTGATAAAGACCCTAGTGAAAAGAATAATCAATATAAATATATAATTGTTGATAGTTCTAGCAAAGTGTATGAGGCAAGGACCGTTAACTCAGAGATGGTAACGGATGGGACAATTTATATTGAAAGTTTAGATAGTAATATTAAATTTATTAACACAAATGGATATGAAAACATTTACTATACCTTTGAAGAAGATGAGTTGAAGAAATTGGACGGTGCTGAACTTCACATAGTCCATAAAGTAACGAATAAAGTAATTCAAAAATTCCCCTTAAAAGTTCTTAAGAAATAGAGTGGAGTGATTCTAATGACTTTTTCGAATTGGACCTTATTAATAATAAATTTCATAATACCTGCCTTTATTACTTTCGTTATCATTTATGGTCTATGGAAGTTAGTTTCATATATAATTTTTCGTTTTAACTTATTGGTCAATAGAATTGATCGTACTGAAGAATATAAATACTATGAAACAGAAATAGAGTTCAGTAAAGAACAGATTTCAGAGTTTCTGAAGAAACTTGAAAATGATCCTCGTTGGAAAAACACTACTAATAATTAAAAATAATAGTTATACCCTAGAGAATAATATTCTTTAGGGTTTTTTAATTGAAAAAATTAGTCACCTAACTTTCTAGGATATCCATTTACAAAAGTATGTATAACTAGAAATCCGAGATAGCAAATATTAAAACAAACATAGTAAGTAATTTAATGTTAAAACCAGCAGTATTCGATCTGCTGGTTTTGTTGTTTATTTTCTCTTTTCTTTCTTTTCTTGAAGAAGACGCTTTAGGCGAATATATTCAATTTTGGTATCTTCATGTTTCTTAATGGCATCCTCAAATTTTTTCTTAGCATCTGATAATTCATTGCGCAACTGATTCAATGTGTATTCTTCTACTAATCTCTCTTCTTCCAGAATACCCGGTGTGAGATTAAACTCAAGTGCTAGAGCCGTTGCAAAATCATCACAATATTTTTCTACTTCTTGACCATGCAAATCACCTAAAGTTACATATCGTAAATGATGGCCTAATTCATGAAGCAATGTATTAATGACGGCATACTTTGTTATTTGTTCATCGGCCCAAAAAGTACTTTCACCAAAACCATGATAATATATACCATTCTCATACGAAAAACCAAACAAGCATATTTCACCTTTAAGGAAACCAGTAGGTCTATACGAACCTCTAACACATTCGTTCAAATAGGGAGGTCTTTCCATAATAAATATCCTTTCAATACCTATAATAGAAAGGGGGTATTTCTTATAAACCTCTCTTAGGATAAATTTAATTTCATTTTTCGATATGGGGCAGTCTAAGTTTTCTGGGAGTTTTTTTAGGATGTGGATTTGGCGATGTGAACCAAAAATAAAAGATAATGGGAAAACTAATAAATATTGAATTTTTTTACCACGCCTTACTTGATTAACTGCATATTTTGCCAATATGAACCTAGCCGTTAAATGATACAAGATAAATAATATAGCGAAATAAAACAATGCATATAACAAATTTTTAAGCACAATATTACCTCCAGCAAACAAGTACAGCCATTACGAGCAATAAGTAATGGCTGTTAACTAGAAATATCTTTATTTCCTATAGTGCTTTATGTCGAGGTGGATTTAATCCATATACTTTATGATTCTTTAATACTTTGTATAATTTCTCTTTAGTTTCAATGTTCACTTGTGAGGAATGTAGAACCGAATAATATATATTCTTGCAGCGTCCCCAATATTTCGGATGATTTGGGATGTACCATACTTTTCGTAAGTATGCTGTTACTTCCTCAGCCTCCTGTTGAGAAGGAGTGTTGTATTCCAAATGTTTTCCCCACCGGTTAATTCCTATTGCCCAGTAAATTTGAAAAGCAATAACAAACCAAATTGAAACAGGAAAAGTTAATAAAACAATTCCGATTATTATCAATTTTCTAACAGTCATAATTCCCCTCCAATAACAAATACTGTATATTTGTATTATAGTAGAATTATCAATTCAATAAAGATTTAATTTTTTAATATACTCCATTTTTCTTTTGGATATTTATTTTATTGAATAAATATTTATATCTTTTACGAATCAGGCCCAAAAATATTTTGAGGAATTAACAGTAATAGACTTATTCACTTTCATCATTGGAAATAATAGTTTAAAAAGGAGGCGGAAAATTAAGAATAAATCTGATATCCATAAGGGTTTTGGTATTAATTCTATATTAGGATGTAGGATTAATATACATTACTATTCCTACTACGATAGCGAAAATAGTCGAATTTATTTATATTTATAGTTTATTATTTGTTTTTATTGGATCATATTTCTTTATGAGAAATATTTTAGCCAGGTTATCACCTTACATTATCAAGAAATGAAATAGAGCGAGGGGGTAGTATTAGTGTATATTTCAGAATTATATATAAAGAATTTTCGCAGTATTAAAGATATACATTTAAAATTCAATAATGGTAAAAATATACTGATAGGGAAAAATAACGCTGGGAAAAGCAATATAATTAAAGCACTAGATTTATTAATGGGTGAAAAACTACCAACGAAAAATTCAATTGAGACTAAGGATTTTTATGCTTCAGAGGAAACTGTAAGAGGAATAAAACAAACTATACATGAGACTGAATTATTTATTGCTGTTAAGTTGACAGGATCAGTAATTGAAAAAGAAAACATAAAAAAAGTAAAGTATATAAAACAAGAACGTTTTGGAATTGATTATTGGGCTAAATATGAAGATGGTAAGGTTATTATTAACGATAAAATAAAAACTGACCTAATTGATTTTGAGACACGTAATCTTGATACATTTGAAAGTGAAAATTTAGGATACTGGATAAATGATAAAGATGAAGTTATTTTTTATATATATGCACAAAGGGAAAATGTTGAAAGTGAAGAAATAAGACTAATCCATGGTATGTTAGTTAAGGACAAAATTGATGAAAAGTATTTTAGATGCTTTTCTATTTCCAAGAATTTAAGAGAAGCATTTGTTACTAGTTCTATTTTACCTGCATTTAGAGAGCCTGCTAATCAGTTAAAGGCAAATAACTGGACTTGGTACGGTAAACTACTTAAATCACTGTGGGATAGTAAAAGTGAAGGTATTAATGAGGAAATTAAAACTCAAAGTGATTTAATAAGAAAGTCTATTGATAAAGTCTTTGAGGATGCAACTGAGGATCTAAAAGAAAAACTACATGAATTAATAAATTACAGTTATATTAGTTTTAGAATGCTTCCGAATGCTAATGATGATGCATATAAAAATATAAGTATCTATGTAAACGATGGATATGAATCGAAATTATCGGAAAAGGGTTCTGGTATTCAGAGTGCTTTAATAATAGGTCTCTTTTCATATTATTGCTCTACTTTTCATAAAACAAATTCAGTATTAGCCGTTGAGGAACCAGAACTATTTCTACATCCTCATGCTCGAAGGATGTTATCAAATAAATTAGATGAATTTGTTTCTCTGAATGATAATTTCAATAATCAAGTAATTATTGCTACTCACAGTCAAGAGTTCATTAGAAATACAGAAATTGAAAATATTATTGTAGTAAGAAAACCGAAAAATAGTAACAAAACTAAAACTTATAGTCTCTCTAAGGATGAAAAAACTATTCAAGATATACAAAAAATAAAACAATTATTATGGAGTAAAAATTCTGAGTTATTTTTTGCAGATAAAGTAATATTAGTTGAAGGTGGAGAAGAATATATAATTCCATCTATTGCAGATTTCACTTTTGACCAACATGGCATTTTGGATAAACAAAATGTATCGGTAATTAAGGTAGGAGGTAAAACTCAGTTTGGAATATATTTAACTTTATTGAAGGATTTGGGAATTGATTATTTTGTTATTGCAGACTTTGATTATTTAGAAAATGGATTAGAACAAATCGGAAACTTTATTGACGGTTTTGATCATAATGCTCTTGGCCAAATCAGAACTGAGATGATGAAGTATAAAGATGATTATAAAAAGTCAAAAGAAATTAGAAAGAAGATATTAGATCCTAATCAAAAAGACGCAAAAACTCTTTGCTATATTTTGGATGATATGTGTTCAAAGCAAGAATTTAATGATGATTTATTGAGTTTATGGGAATTTTTAAGACCAAAGGTTATTAAAAAAGTAAGTTATAAAGATTTTGAATCGGATTTATATTTTAGAAAAAAGTTAGATGAATATTTAGATAATTTGTTAAAAAATAATGTGATGATACTAAAAAGTGGTGAACTAGAGGATTATTATAAGGAATTAGCAATTGAAGTAACAAAAGGGGTTACTGGAAAAGAATTAAAGGTTTTAAAACTGTTAGAAATAGTAGATAAGGGAGATTATAAAATTAACGAATTACTTAATATAGATGATTATCAGAAAGCAATTTTACAGGTCTTATCTATAGGTAAAACATCAAAGCCAAAAAACAATAAAATTTCAAAATCTGAACATATAGAGTTGGAACTTACTGTGAGGCAAGAGGATGAAATCCGTATATAATGAAATTGGATTAAAAGAAGGAAAAATAGTAATTTCCGAAGGAGTAGAAAATTTCAAAAAGATTCTTAAAGAAAAAGGCAGCCATTTTTATTTAACAACATAAGTTTACTACTTTAAAGTAATTTCCAAAAGAATTAGATTTTCCAACTGTTATTGAAAATGGGTAAGATAAATTCTGGTTCGCTTCATCTTAGTCTTCATTTGCATTAAAGATTTGAATTAAGTGAATAGGAAGTAAGAGAGAATGCAAGGAAATTAGCAGCAGAATTTATATTGGCTTCTAAGATTGGTAAGGGTAGAGGTGTAAAAACTCTTTCTATTAATTTTCCCGCTTCGTCTGTTTAACTTAAAATATAAGTAAATAATAATATCATTCACACTCTTTCTTTACACAGCCGTTCACAATCTGTACTAAGAGGTAAGGAGTGTGATTTTTTATGCCTACTATTGCTTTATCTTACATTGAATTTATAAATTTAGCAAAATAAGGAAAATGAGAGGTTTTCGAAGAATTAATACATAGATATTGCTTCCGGTTTGGACAAGAACGACATTTATCAAGAGGTTCTCAAAGGATTGTTCAATGCCGTGAGGTATCGAATATAATGGAGAGAGACATTTTGAAAGCCTTGCTTCTACAAGTATTTTCCAAAGGGATAAAGTAGAACAAATAGTTCAAACATTTATTCGTGATCGGACCTGACAGCCAATCCGCAAGTGCGTTAATATGGTCATATATATACAAAATATAGATTCGGAGAGGAGTGATAGAAAAAATGAATAAAGTTATAAACTTTTCAATAAATACAGATGTTGCATATAGACTATTAGAAACACGTCGTCAAAAGTTAGCATTTATATTGCCATTTATATTTTTTTCTGTATTTATTACTGCTATTTTAGATACTGCCTTATTCTTTATGCCATTCCATAACCCTTTGCAGGGTTTGATTTGCTATCTGATATACCCTCCTCTGATGTTTATGTTTGGACTTTTGTACTACAAGAATTATAAGAATATTTACATTAAAAGAGATAAAATGAAGATAAACACTCTACCGCTTGGGATTGGATATTGTGTCATTGGATTCCTCGTTGGATCTGCAATCTATCTTATTAGTGGGCAAATCGTGTTTTTGTTAATCTTTACTGTTATTGCTGCCTCTGGAACATTCATTTGGATGAATTGCCAAGAGTTTATTCATCGGATGGAAGAAGAAATATGGGCGGAAAAAAATAAATAAAAATTTAATGTTTGACACTCTTTTTTTGTGCGAGCGAGACCTATCGAAGTCAGAAGGAACTCTCCTTTTCGGAGGGTTCTTTTTTGTTTATCTACTCGAATGTTCGTTCTTATTTTCGTAGATAAAAAGCAGTGTTTAATCTTTAAATATTCAATAGATAAGTATATTGAATCCCAAACTGAAAAAGAAATGGAAGCAATTATATATTACTTTATGTATGGTTATACAACACGCGAAATAGCGAATGAACTTGGTACCCACCATACTACTTACAACGATACAAATGAGAAATACAAAAAATTGTATATAAATTTTTTGTAACACCTACAAACAAGGCTAAAGAAGTCGTATACATAGTGAAGGCAATTGCAACTGCTTGTTTGCTTTCATATATATCACCTTCTCTTGTTCGGCACTCTTTTTAAAAATGGGGCGATCGGTGTATGCTAGTCGATCCGTTTTTATTTATTTTTAATGTAAATAATGTTAATAATGGGAATAAAAACAAAAGAGGTTATGAAAATGAAATATTTCTGGTATTTCTGTTTCTTGTTATCACTAATGTCAGGATTACTTGGAGTGTTTGCCGTATTTCTAGATACATTATTTTTTGAAGAGGTTATCTTCACAGCAATGGAGGTATTTCAATTCATTTATTTACTGGCACTAGCAGCACTAATAAAAGTATATATTTTTCCAAAAATAAGGGGCTAGATGTGTACTTCATTTATCAAAGTAATAGGACTTATGACTTCCTATCTTATACTTCTGAATACTATAAGAAGAAAGAAAACAGGAAAGGATTAATTTCTTTATACATAGCATACTGTATCATAGTAATGAAATGGAGATAGTAGCAGTGCTATCTTCTTTTTTTATTTTCTAGGTTTTGTTAATCAATACTGTTGATAAAATTAATAAAGTAAAAGCGACCATACTAAGAAAGGTCGCTTTAAAAACTATCTTATACTATTTTGCGGAGTTTTTATAAAACGCATTAAAAGTGCAGTTCCTGTAATGTTTGAAATTATACTTATACCAAGCAATACACTCCATAGAGGGGTAGGCAAGGTAAGAGTTAATGATAACATTAAGAAAATTAAACCGAGTGACACAAAAACAATATTTTTATTATTCAATTTCATCACCTCACTTTTGTATATTATAGCAAATGATTTCCAATTTTTATTATTGTTATTAGTTTTTTTATTTACGGTTAATCCATTAAATGGTTTCCGTTTCTTACATTAATTATAGATAATTGTTCTAAGACTGTTATTTTTCAAGGAGTTGCAACAAATTACTTGGATAACTACCTTTATTATTTCCGTTGGCTTGAAATGGGTAAAAAAATAGCACTAGATGAGCAAGTTAATCAAATGCTTATTTCTGCTTGTCAAAATCTAATAAGATAACAGTCAACAATTTAAGAGGAATTGTGTAAATATCAATTGTTACTAAGTCTTTTTATGCCTAAATGTAAGATTAAACCCATCATACTCCAGATATTTAAAATAATACCTGCTATTAGTAGGAACCACTCTACAAACTGAGGGGAATTTGTAGTTAAAGGAATAGTTGTGGTGCTGCAACCTATTACTAACATTGCTAATAACAAAGGTAAGTTCTTTACCAAATCATGGCACCTCCTATTTATATTTAACAATAATTGTATTATTATAACATACTCTATTTTTTTCAAAAAACAACAAAGTTTACGAAAACAGCCTTCCAGAAAAAGGACTTCCAACTGGTCCTTAATTTTTTTACTGATTATCAACAGTTATCGTTTAACAGAGCCATTTTCTAAAAAATTTTTTCTAAAGAAAAAGGGTTTCTTAATTTGAAATGGAAGAGTCCATCATAAAACTTGTCACTCAAGACAGTTTTGGTATTCTCCTTTCTGTAAAGGTAAGATTATATACGCTTCGGGAGTAGTTCCTGCTCCCACCCTTTTACAGAAAAATACACACTATTAGGAGGTATGATCTCTATGACAGTATCTTTTATCACACAATTTACAATGGGTTTTGTTTATCTAACTTTGCTCCTAATTGTTTTAGGAATGTTTACTTCTATATATCTTTTATCTAAAAGAGAATAAAAAAGAAAAGTTATCAGAAAAAGTAAGTGTGATATTCTCTCACATATTCACATTCGTATCTACTGGAGGAATTATCTACTAAGTATTAACAACTGCTATATTATGGTATTTTTTATTGTAGAACTAAAAGAAGTTTACTCAAGAGAATTTGTACTTTGGCCAAAAGACAAATGGAAAGAAGGCAGGAAAGAAAGAGCACCTGTCTTCTTTCTTTTATAAAAAACATTTATTAGGAGTGTGTAAAAATGGATTACAACAGATTAACAAGACCTTTTGAGCCTAGCCAAATCCGTGAACGGCAAGGAAAAAAGAATATGATATATAGATATGTTCCTGTTTATCATATTGAAGAGAGATTAATGGAATTACCTCCCGGATCTTGGAGTTTTGTTGTAAAAGATCATTTCGAAAAGAATGGGGAGATTGCTGTTCTTGGTTCTCTTACAATCAACGGAACAACAAGGGAGGCTTGGGGAAGTTCTGCTTTAGAAGGAAAAACTCTAGGAGACTGCATGAAGAGTGCAAGTGCCCTTTCACTAACGAAATGTGCCTCGCTGTTCGGTGTGCCTTGTGTATTCAGAGAAACTTCAATCAGTCAACAACAGAGACCGCAGCAACAATATCAACAACCTCAACAACGGCAACAAGAGATTAAAAATGTTCAATATGCTTGTATGGATTGCGGATCTATTATTTCAGAGGCAGAAGTTAATTTCAGTAAGAAGTATGCTGACACTTTCTTTGGGAAAACTCTTTGCAGAGAATGTCAACAGTTTTACAGAAATAATCAAATAAGGAGAGTTAAGTAATGACTAAGCAGGTAGATTGGAAAGAGTTTATCAAACAATTTATCAAGAGATTAGAAAAAGCAGATAAGAAAAAGAATTTTAAAAATTTTAAAGTTATCAAGTAGAAGATTTTTTTCTTCTACTTTTTTGTTTTTTTTTGCAAAAAGGTCCTTTACAAGAAATTTATTCTATAGTAATATAAATATACAAACAACATATATATACATTTAACTAAACTCTTATTTATACAAGGATAAAATATACACGTACAATTAAATACCCATCTTTTATACTATACACTATTTTTCTTATTTTAGAATTTAGTATTGTGGGTATTGTTGTGTAATTTGCCTTTGTATAAGTAAGAGTTTTTTTGTTGCTTTTATTTGTTTCTTATATATATGCTGTTTTTTTGCCTCCTAAAAAATACACAAAGAGGTTTTATACCAAATACATTTAACTTTAGGAGGAGTGCAAAATGCAAATAGTAGACAAACCTTACAAATCTTTTATGTTTACATTATTAATCGAAAAGGAAGGGCAACAAACAAGAGAAATTCACTTCGAAGGAAATTTAGAAAACATTTTCGAAGAAGAACAATTTCTCAAGGAACTTGATGAATTACCAAAATTCGCTCAATCAATCTTTTCAATGTTGGAGTATGCTGCATCTAGTAAAGTTTTATCAAAAGCATACTTCAACATATTATAGACGCTAATAAATTATGAGGCAGGTCTTCCTGCCTTATAAAACCTCCTAAAAAATACACAGAGGGGTTTTATACCAAAAAATATTCCATTTTAGGAGGAGATTAATTATGAAAAATTTGATTGAACAAACATTATTAGAAGGAAAGTTAGTAATACAATACGTCCACAGAGAAACCAAAATAGAAGAATTTATCAATAATTTTAAAAGAGTATCAGACGCATTAACTAGATATCAAATGATAATACCGAACACTGTTAAACATTTCTTGGAATTCGCAGATGGACTTAAAGTTAGTACAGAAGAGGAGGCAAGTTCTAAATCAGTTAGAAAGTTTTGTTTCATTTACTAAAAAAGGGGGTATCCTGCATGGCTAAAAAGATATACACATCTGAAGAGGATATCCCTTTTGTTCTCACTGCTGAAGACATAAGAGATATTCTAGGTATAGGAACAACTTCTGCGTATGAATTGCTGAACAGTGGAGAGTTCCACACGGTCAGAGTTGGAAAACAGATAAGAGTAAGTAAAAAAGTATTCCTTGACTGGCTATATTCTTCAAAAGAGGTTGCATCTTAAGATGTAATCTCTTTTTTTTATAAAAAAATAAGGAAAAATATAACAATTATTGATAGAATATTTTTAACTGAATATAAAGGAGGATATAGAATGACAGAACAACTGATATTTGATATAACTTCTTGTGAAGAAGCATTAAAATCACTAGAAGCATTTTTAGATTTAAATGAACGGGAAATTGTTAAGTTTATTGCTAATAATAAAGGAGATATTTCATCAGAAGATTTCATTGAAGCCTTTAATATTTCTGAAGAAAAATTACTTTCAAAAGAACTATTACCTGTCTCTTTGCATGTAACAACAAATAACGATAACTGTGCCACTATTAAAAAATTCGGTTTGATGGATCTACAAAAGGCAGTAACACTTGATACTCCACTAAATAGATATCTAAAAAGTATGGGAATAACAATTGATGTAGAAAATAAAGAGATTCATTATAAGGACAAAGTGTATGATATTAGTAAGAAATATAATGGGATTAATGCGGGAAGCAAGGATGAATCTTTGAATTCTGTCATTCACAAGTTGTTCATAGACTTTCAAATAAATTCTTTTTTCTATGATAAGAATGTATTAAATTATGATGGAGATATCAGAAGAGGACCGGAGTTCTTAATAAATTTAGCAAATTTATTAAGGAATAGTGATATCGAAAATATTTGGAAACAAAACAAAGATAATAAATGTTATGTTATAAAGTTTTTTGCTCCTCTTTCCAAATATACAAATTACTCTTTTTTGAATTATGTAGATGAGGATTGGGAGGAAGAAGCACTAAAATTAGAAATGGTGAAAGCAATTATTAAAAAATCTCTTTATCGTATACATGATGATATTTTTTATGATGGTGCAGAGGAAGGTTTCTCATATATCAAACCTCATGAGGTTATTCCATTCTCAAATATTATAAAAATATATTCTGAGGAAGAATATTTAGAAGCATACAATATTAAAGAGGAATCTACGTGGTGAATCACGGTGAATTTTTGGTGAAGTAGTAGATAAAAAATGATAGAGTTAGATAATGCTAGATAAGAAATTAAATCTCTTTAAACCCGCTTAAACACATAGTAGATAAGGCTAAATGCAATTACATGAAATCAGTCAGAAAACAAAAATGCTACTTTGACAGGGTTGGGGTCGGCGGTTCGAGCCCGTCACAGATCATCACAAGAAGGAGGCTGTCTCATAAGGGTCTGACCCCATGCACATTTATCAATATATAGCACATTTATCCAATATTATGTCCTATATATTGTGTTATGGGGTCTGACCCCACTAGCCTTGCATAAAAGTAAATAAATTCAATATTTTACTTTATTTAACATAATCTTTTTTAATCTAGATGCAAAAAAGGCTAACTCCATTTAAGTTAGCCTTTTTTGTCCCATTTATTTGAATTTATGTATATTAATTGTAATTTATACTTCGTTTATTATTTTTCCTTTTTTGGCTTTATCATTGCTACTTTTTCTGCAAAAACTAAGTCTTCTTCCTTTTTTTTAGGTACTTTTTGTCGCCCTTTTGATGTCCTTGTACACCTTCGATTCAGTTCTTTTTCAAATTCCTGCCAAGATAAATGTAAATAGGTTCGGATTAACCGCAGTACTCCCCATATTGTTTTTTTCGTTTGTGTCTTTAGTTTTATTTGTAGTACTAGCCCATAGGCAATCAGCGAAAGAAACATCTGATTCCAGATTCCTTGGGGTTTTGTACTCCAAATTTTGGTTGAACGAAGATGTTGTTTAATCCATCTAAAGAAGATCTCAATCGCCCACCGATGACGGTAGATTTCCATTATTTGTTCAGGCGGTAAGTCAAAGCGTGTGGTAATAATTCGGTATAGATGTCCTTCTTCATCAAAAAATTCGACGAGACGTACCGGGTGCAATTTCTCGTTCGAGGTTACACCAATCTTTACTGTCGCATCCATACGAATCAACGGATGGTTTAAAATTTTTCTATCGAGATAGATTACCTTGTGCTGCTCTTTAATTCTTACAATGAAAGAAATACCACGTTCCGCCCAGTTATTGATTTTTTTATGAGAAGCATATCCACGATCCATGACGTAAGTTGAATCAGATTCAACCACAAGGAAGTCGGAACCTTCAAAATCACTGACATTTCCAGTTGATGGAATAATTTGGTCTGGAAAAGCAATGTCTGGAGAAGCTACCACTAAACGGGTGTGCATTTTTACCTGAGTAGAATTTTTTGATACATAAGCCCAGTTAGCTAACTGTTCAGGCAGCTTAAAGGAAGAAGAGTCAATTATGGCTAATCTCCCAATTCCCTTTGGTAGACCAGATAAATTTCTAGTTTGAATTTCAATATCTTTGACCACTCGAAAAAAAAGATCTTGTACCCATTCAGTTGGTAATTCATTTATCCTACGGCTTAGTTGTGAACCACTTATGCTTTCTAAATTTAGGCTTTTCATGAGGTCTTTATCAGCCCGTAATTTCTCCTCTATATCAGTATATGAGCTCCAATTACCCAGCTGAGCAGCAACAAAAATTTTTACAAGGGCATCAGCTCTTAATTTTTTTTGATCATAGTTTAAAAGAGGACAGGAAAGCTTTTCCGTAGATAAAAGGGAAAAACATTGACGAACAACAGATGGTTGAGCTATATTTACATTGCTCATGATAAAAACTCCTTTGTAGAAAACTTGTTGATGGGACAACAAGCTAACAATTCTACAATAGGAGTTTTTTTCTTTTTAGTAAACCTTTTTTTATTTTCCTGAATTTGTAACCTTTGCAAGGCTAGTGGTCTGACCCTTGGGCTTTTGAGACAACCTCTTTTTTTGTGTATAATTACGAACATATGTACTATTATATGTTTATAGATTCAATAAAGGATGGATTCATGTGCAGAAATTTTGAAAATGAATTAAATAATATCAATAATCTTTTGTTAGCAAACGGATAGCAAACAACGAAATGAAATACTAAAATGAATCTGTTTCATAAAATGTGTCCAAATTAGGGGGGCAAACCGATGTCAGCTATATATGTGCTGCTTCATACGAAGAGAAATGTGTAATAATGTAACCTAAAATTCTAAATACGGGGTAAATTGTTCAATACGCTCATTAAATTTCACAAATAATAAGAACGATATGTGACGAATTTGTGAATTTTTTTGAACGAGGTAAAAATTTCTTATCTTTTGCCGGTATATATAGTAGAGGCTCACTTTTGGTTCTATTTCTTAAATTTACATATTTATTTGGCAAACTGCTCGAAAGGGTAGGACGCAAAGCTAAAGGGGCTACATCTATTTATAATAGACATGCCAGCCAGTTGCACTTCGTCTTAAATTTCGTTTCGATTCTTTACGAAGTTTTTTAGATGAACTCGTCCAAGCACCTGTCCTCTTTAGTTTACTAGACTAAAGAGGACAGTTTTTTTTGTAAGTTCAGATTGAAAAATCGACATAAGTTGTATAATCAAGTGAAGTAAAAGAATAGTTCAAATGGTTTATACATATGTCTGAAAATCAATCTGTATTTATGTAAATTCAAGCAGCAAACTAGCATTTACATAATAAAATGCTACTTCATTTTGAGGAGGAATAAAAATTGTTAAAAAACATGAATTTTTTCACCAAGAATATGTTGTTTTCGATAGTGAGTGTTGTGATTGTAGGAGTAGCACTTATTGGGATGGGCTATATTATCCAAGGTAATTTGTTAGAAAATCAGTTAAAACAGCAATCGGAAGAAATTACAAGATCTTGGATGAAGAAGATAGATGCCGATAAAGTAAAAAAAGCTTATAAAACCGAAGATATAAAAAGTAAAGAACATCAAGAGTTAACTGCTTTATTAGATCAGTTAAGTGAATATAATCCGAATATTGCTCAAGGATACATATTTGGTACTGAATTGGCGGGGAAGAATGGAAATGAAACATCTATTGTCGCGAATTCTACCAAAATATGGGAGGTGTTGAGAGAATCAGGATTAAAAGTAGGGGATATGTATGCTCAGCCTGATGTGGTAGTGGAAGCAATTAAGAATTTAAAGAAAGAAAAAAAAGTTCAATTTACTAAAATTTATAAAGATGATTTAGGTACTTGGATGACAATTTTACATCCGATTATAAATAGTAAAGGTGAGGTATTTGCTTATTTTGGAGTTGATATAGATGCTTCAAACATAGCGGAAGGGCAAAAAGATTTACTGTTCAACTCAGGAATCTCTTTAATTGTTATTTTAATGTTATTAATTGCAGTGCAATATTTTTTATTAAAAATTTCATTAAAGCCGTTAACTAATTTAATGCAAGGTATTGAAGAAGCAAGTAAAGGAAACTTGAATATTTCTGTGAAAGAAGGAAAAGATGAATTAGGCCAGGTGAATCAAAAGTTTAATGGAATGATCAATGTAATAAAAGGTACGGTAAGTAGAATTCGACATACTTCGAAAGAGATTGCCGAGAATTCAGAAAGACTTTATGCATCGTTTGAAACAAGTTATAAAGCAGCTTACAATATTACAAACTCGGTAGAAACGGTACAAAAATTATTAGAAAGACAAGCTAAATCTATTAATGAGTCTTCGGTTTCGGTGGAACAGATTTCTAAAGAAATAATTAGCATTGCCAATAATACGAATGAAGTTTATGAGCTTTCAGAAGGGGTAACTAAGCTTTCTGATATTGGGAAAACGTCTACTGATAAAGTTGCAGAGCAGATGGAGAAAATTAATCTTAATGTAGAAAACTCCGATAAAGCAATCAACGAGCTTGTGATTGTGTCGGATGAAATTCAAGAAATATTACAAGTAATAACCAATATTTCAAATAATACAAATTTATTGGCATTAAATGCTTCGATTGAGGCTGCCAGAGCAGGCGAGCAAGGGAAAGGATTTGCTGTAGTAGCAAATGAAGTGAAAAAATTATCGGAGCAATCTGCAAACTCGGTAGAGAACATACAAAAACTGATTGATAAAGTAAAAGAACAAGTAAATAAAGTAGTAGATTCTATGGAAATCATAAAAAATGATGTGAGTGAAGGGATTGAAATTACAGTAAGTACAAATGAAGTATTTGGAAAGATTTATGATTCTATATTGGAAGTAGCTAATAAATTGCAAGTAGTCTCTTCTTCCTCTCAACAAATTTCTGCAGGAGTTGAAGAATCTTCTGCTATGATTATTGAATTGTCAAGCAACGCTGAAAATATTACTAAAAGATATGATGATATTGTAGAAAATATCCAGGAACAAGAATCTTCGTTTGAAAATATAAAAGAGACAGTGAGTTACTTAACAGAAACATCAAAAGAATTAAAAAAGCTTAGTGATCAATTTAACATATAATTGAAACCTCCTAAAAGAGGGTTATTCAACAAGAATGGAGGGTATCAAATGAAGAATATTGTGGAAGGATTTAAATTATCTGTAAAAAAATTTCCGGATCAAATAGCGATTAAAGATAAGAATCGATATTTAACATATAAAGAACTAGATAAAAAATCGTCGCGTGTAGCTTTGGAATTAATAAAAAATGGACTAAAAAAAGGACAGTTTGTAAGCATTTTTCTTAAAAGAAGCGTCGATACTGTAGTCTCCATTTTAGGCATTTTAAAAGCTGGTGGAGCGTATGTACCATTAGATCCAGCACATCCTGAAGAAAGAAATCGATATATTATCGTAGATACTCAATCACCATTTTTGATAACGAAATCAGATTGGCTTGAAAAAATTAAAAAACTAAATGTAAGATCGAAAAATATATTGTTGGATTGTTTAGCTGACAATGATGAAGATGTATCGGTAAACATTCAAGAGAATGATTTAGCTTATGTGATTTATACATCAGGCACTACCGGCAATCCTAAAGGTACTTTATTGAGACATGTCGGGGTATTAAATTTAGTTTCATGGAAACAGAGAGTGTTCAATATTAGACCGGAAGATCGAGTATTACAATTTGCTACGTTTAGTTTTGATGCTTCAGTACCTGAAACATTTGTTTCCTTATTTAATGGTTCGATTTTGTATTTAATTGATGATGAGGATAGAATGTCTGCTGAACATTTTCTTAAAACAATCGATAGAGAAGGAATTACTGTCATTCCTGCCATACCGACTGTATTTTGTAACCAGTTATCAAAATATGCTAAAACACATGGCAAACGGAAACTTGGAAAGGTAAGGGCTATAGGAGTAGCAGGAGAATTGCTAACAGGTGAGGTTGCAAGAAACTTTAAAAAGCAGTTTGGAAATGAAACGACATTATTTAATTTATATGGACCAACGGAAACGACGGTAGCGGCTTCGTATTATAAGGTACCTGATGAAATAGATGAAAATTTGTATAGTGTTCCAATTGGAAAAGCAATTGATGGTACTAAGTTATATGTAGTGAATGAGAAAGAAGAGAGATGTAAAGTAGGCGAGATTGGTGAATTGTGGATTGCATCTGCAGGTATTTCTTTAGGTTATTTGAATCAACCAGAGAAAACTGCAGAAGTGTTTATTAAAAATCCTTTTGAGGATATTTTTGAAGGAATGGTATACAAATCCGGAGATCTAGTAAAAGAATTAGAAGATGGGAACTTAGTGTTTATCGATAGAAAAGATACTCAAGTTAAAATTCGAGGACATCGTATTGAGATTTCTGAAATTGAGAATCGGATGTGTCAGATTGAAGGAATTCATGATGCTGTAGTAGTCGTAGAAGAAGACAACGCAGAGAAAATATTAAAAGCTTTTTACATTTCTACGAATGAGTTGGGCCATGCTTTTATTATCAATGAGTTAAAAAAGAAATTGCCGCGTTACATGATTCCTTCTAAAATGAAAAGAATTGAAGAGTTGCCTTTTGCTCCTACAGGAAAAGTAGATAGAAAGAAATTAGCGATGACTGAAGCTGATCGAGTAATATTAGTGACCGATGATATTGTACATCCTAGAAATCAGGTAGAGGAAGATATTTTAAATGCGTGGAAAAAAGTATTAAACATTGAAGGAATTGGAATAAAAGAAGATTTCTTTGAAGTTGGTGGACATTCTTTAAAAATTATTGAAGTATTAGCAGAGATAAAGAAAAAGTATAGAGGATTATTTATTAAGGATTTCTTTGATTTGCGCACAGTAGAAAAATTAGCCGCAAAAACAATGGAAGAGCACAAAAAAGCGGTTCAAGTAAAAGAAAAAACATTTGTACAATTAAAAGAATATCCTGTGTTAAAAGTAGATAAGATCTTACCTAAAGTAAAGAGTGTGATATTAACAGGGGCAACCGGATTCCTCGGTAGTCACTTATTGAAAAGATTGGCCGATAAGAAAATTCATATGTATGCGATTGTGCGAGGAAACCAACCTGAAGAGCGATTGAAAGAAAAGTTGAATAAATATTTTCACATGGAGATGAATGAGTATATTCACGTGGTGAATGGAAACTTAACACAGAGATTTTTAGGGTTGCCTGTAGACCAGTTTAAGGAGTTAGCTTTCAAAGCTGATGCTGTTGTACATAGTGCCGCGGATGTTAGGCATTATGGAGAGCGGCAGCATTTTGAGAAAGTCAATGTAGAAGGTACGAAACATATGTTAGAACTATTGGATGTGAATCCAGATTTGGTATTCCATCATATTTCAACGGTAGGAACTGTGGAAGATTTACTATTAGAAGGAAAGTGGATGGAGTTACAAGGAAAAACCAATATTCCGGAGGATTTGCAATTAAATAATGTGTATACAGACACGAAATTGAAAGCTGAGAGATTGGTTTTAGATAAAGTCAAAGAAGGCTATCAATCATTTATTTATAGAATGGGAAATTTAACGGGAAGAGCATCTGATGGAGTATTTCAGGAGAACATTGATCGTAATGCATTTTATCGGATGATGAAATTAATGATACTAGTTGGAAAAGCACCTGATGTAAATTGGATGGTTGATTTTACACCCATTGATTTTGCCAGTGCAGTTTTAACGACTTCCCTGCTGAAAACTCATCATGATAGACGGGTCTATCATGTCAATCATCCAGAACCTATTCATTATTGCAAATTTATAGAGTTATTGAATAAAGTGGGTTATAAGGTAGAATTGATGGATAAGATAGAATATGAAGAATTTGTATTAAATCTAGAAACTTCTGAGGAAGCTAGAAATTTATTGGTTGCACAATTAGACGGTGACGGTGCGAAAGATTCTGAAGCGGTCTTTGATAGCAGGGATACGATGACTTCTTTGGGAATAAAAAATATTCCTGAAATCAATAAAGAATATGTTAAAAAATTAATAGATCATGCTTTGGAAGTTGGATTTATTAAGGCTAATAAATTAGTAAAAGAAGTATTAGTGTAATCCTGATACTTCTTTTTTTTGGTGGTATGTGGGATCGTGGATGTATATATATTTCAAGACTGGAAGTTTTGCAAAAAAGAAATAAATGAGAGCATCATCACCGATAAAGAACAGATGTATATAAAGAAGTATGGAAACGGTAGAGAATCCATACTTTCTTTACTTTTAGTAAAGTCTGTTTTAGGCGAAGTGGAAATTTGGAGAGATGAAAGAGGAAAACCTTTATTAGTCAATGATGAAGGATTTGTAAATTGGTCTCATAATGAAGAGTATTTGGTATTAGCAGTTAGTAGAGAAGGTCCTGTTGGTGTGGATATTGAGTCGTTAAGTATAGACTATCAAGAAGAGGCGTATGGTTGGATTTTACATGATGAGGAAAAAGAACGGATGAAACAGGGAGTGAAATTTTCTGAAATATGGACAAGGAAAGAGGCTTATGTAAAGTATCTAGGGGTGGGAATTGATGAAGATTTGAATAAGTGGAATTCTTTTGATAAGGATTTTATAAAGTCTTTTAAATTTAAGAATGCTGTAATTAGTGTATGCGCTGAAAAGATTGGCAAGATCAATGTATATGTAAACGGGTATATTCTAAACAGGGCCGGTCTCTAAAGGATTTGAGAGAAGAATACAATCAGGTTAAACAACTATTTATTGTCCAGCTGTAGACCTGCAAATACAATGTTTATTGCACTTAAAAATTGAATATTAAATTCTTTTCAAGATTAAAGAGGAAATTCCTCTCTTTGTGTCGAAACATTAATAGTAAAGAAGGGAAGGTGCTAATATGGAAATAAAAAAATTAATTCAAGAAGGCGAAGATTTAAAATATAATCTTAATAAGAGTAATTATGAAAAAATAATAGATTGGATTAGAAAATCACAATCGTATGTTGAGACAAAATATAATGGCATAGAATTTACTAAGACTTTCTGTTCAACTGCTAAATCTTTTATTAATATTGTCCAATCACAAGAATTATATAATGAGGAATACTTTACTCAATTAATAAGTAGTTTAAAAGAATGTAAGGAATATGAAGCTTTTCTTTATGGTCGAACAGACGAAATTGAAAATTTAGATGATTACATTGTTTAGCACTCTTTTTTAAGGGTGCTTTTTATTTATCTGGAAAAGGTGTGATGCTGCAACATTAATAAAAGAAGACTTATTTTTGTTTTCTCTTATTTAAAGTACCTTACTTACTATATCTGATCGAACGTCTTAGGAATTGGATGAAGAAAACCGTGATCCCCAATCGGCTTCAATATCCGTTTTATCAATTGTTTCAACAGCTTCTTCCAGACGAAGAACATAAAGATGCGATTGATGCGTTGACACATCTTGTAACAGACATCATTGCAGAAGAAAGCCTAGCAATTGATTGGGTGAATAAAGAAGATGTGAAACGTGAGATGAGGAAGAAAATTAAAAAGCAACTGCGGGCCAGTATTATCCCTAAAGACCAATTAGAAAGCGTAACCCAACAGATTATGTCATTAGCAATGGTGCATTACAAACGATAAACGATTGAAAGCCTCCTGACTTAAGGAGGCTTTCGTCATCTATAAAGTTAATGTTGGACCGTTTATACGTAACCATTCTTTTCTCTGTTCATAGTCCGATATCACAGATTTAACAAAATGCCAAAAATCATCTGAATGATTTGGATATTTCATATGGGCCAATTCATGTACTAATAAATAATCGATAATCGGCATTGGCGCCATCATAATTCTCCAGTTTAAATAAATGGCCCCTTCATTTGTACATGTCCCCCAGCGCATTTTTTGTTCTTTTAATTTAATCTTTGTCGGAATGACACCCATTTTAGAATGATAAACTTCCAGACGTTCTTGCAACTTCTTTTCTCCGTAACGTATATACCAGTCTTTGAATGCTTGTTGAAAGTATGGTATTCTCTCTTCTTCTGTTAAATGCGGAGGTAGCGTAGCAATAAATTTACTTTGTTTAAATAGAAATATTGGCTTTATAACTTCTTCACTTTTCAATACTTTTAGCCGATAGTTACGCCCTAAATAAGCAAATTTCTCCCCACTTACAAATTCTTTAGGAGCGGGGGGATCGGAAATTTGATTCAATGCCTGCCACTTATCAATAATCCATGGGGCTTTTTTATAAAGGATAGAATCTAAAAGTGTAGGATCTATTCCCTCAGGAGCAACTACTTTGACTCCTTCTAACCACTCAACAGATATCGTGACGTCCTGCTTTTCTGGCTTATACTCTACTGCATAATCTATCGTTGTCCTGCCATATTGAAAGCTAGGCATAGAAATAAATACTCCTTTGTTCATTTGATTGTCTCTCATTTTATCCTTGAGAAAACAAAAGGTCAACCTTTAATCCGGAGAAGGCGTATAGGTTCCATATGCAGATGGGCGGGGCGGTAAATATCGTCCCGCTCATATTATGAGTGTTAGTGGTTGAAGTGCTATTACGATCGCTATCAAAATAACTAAAACCGGTCCTACACTTGCTTTCCTTTACCGTATCAAGATCAATCACTGGAGAGCTGCTGGATTGCATCATAAACAGGGCCACTGCAGACAATTTAGGGACAAAAAAGCAAGCTCAAAATTGGATTTCTTTCTTGCTGTTAGGCCATTTTTTGTTTAATGCATTTATAAAAGTCTTCACGTTCTTTTTATCTTGCAAAATGGGGGAATAAATGTAGGAAAGCGTTCGGTAAAAGGACTGATCTTTCAACTGTATAATAGAAAGATTCCTATGCTGTACATCTCTTTCAATGACACTGCGGGATAGGAGAGAAAGCCCCATACCATTGATCAGTGTTTCTTTAATTCCCTGATTGCTGCTTATGGTAAGAAGCGATTTCACTTTCAAACCATTTGAACGAATGACGTGGTTAAGATATTCACGTGTACCTGATCCAACTTCTCTGGTTACCCATGCTTGATTTTGAAGGTCAGCCATTGTAACTTCATCTTTACAGGCAAGTTCATGTTTGTTCGAAGAAACAATAAATAACTCATCTTGCATAAAAGAGTGTACGGAAAGCTCCTTTTCATTTGTTTGACCTTCAATTAAGCCTATATCGACTTGATACAACCGGACAGATTGAACGATTTCTTCCGTGTTTCCAATTGTAACTTGCAGTTCAAGTTCTGGATAGTCGTTTTGAAGGTCAAGAAGTAAAGTAGGCAAGATATACTCGCCGATTGTAAAACTAGCGCCTATTTTTAATACTCCTTTTATGGAGTTATCATGTTCGAGAATGTCTTGTTTAGTCTGTTCATAGATCGTGATCATTTGCTTTGCGCGATCATATAAAATCTCTCCGGATGGGGTGATTTGCAAGAATTTTGGAGAACGCAGAAATAATTTTGTATGGAATTCTTTTTCCAAATTTTTTATGTGCAAACTTACAGTTGGTTGTGACATGAGAAGGATTTCGGCTGTTTTTGTGAAATTTTTAACTTCTGCAAGGGTTACAAATGTTTTTAACTCTTCATAGTACAAAGATATCCCGCCTTATTATTAGTAATCTTAATAGTAATAATAATTTATATTTATTTTACTAATGCCGTGTTTTAAGGTAAAGTTAATTTAAAACTTTTGTTAAAAATCATACTATTACGATAAATAACCTTGAAAAGAGCCTATCCCTAGTCATTTTCGGATGGTTTATAACATTATAACCGACTTAATTTATAGGGAAAATCTAGATTCGATAAAAAGAATCATTTTTCACTTAAAAGTAAAACGGAAGAAATTTTGAAAACTGTCATTTTAAATAAGAGTACCTAAGATAAGTTTTTATTCCTTTGTGAGGTGGATACCGTTGCAACTTCAAGTAATGAACAGTCCGTTTAATCAGGAGCAGGCAGATCTACTAAACCGCCTTCTGTCGACATTGACAGAAACACAAAAAGTCTGGCTGAGCGGTTATCTGGCTGCGTCCCATTCTAATTTCGTTTTGGGAACTCCAGAAGTGCCGGCGGCAGAACTTCCTTCGGGGAGCACCGGGCAGACAATCTCAAAAGAAGTGACCATTCTATACGGATCCCAGACGGGCAACGCCCGGGGGCTAGCGGAGAAGGCAGGAAAGACGCTTGAGGGCCGCGGATTTCAGGCAACAGTTTTGTCGATGAGCGATTTTAAGCCGAACAATTTGAAGAAGGTCCAAAACCTGCTTATTATCGTGAGCACACATGGAGAAGGCGACCCTCCGGATAATGCTCTGTCGTTCCATGAATTTCTTCATGGCAGGAGGGCGCCAAAGCTTGACGGTCTCCGCTTTTCTGTTTTGGCGCTAGGTGACAGCTCGTATGAGTTTTTTTGCCAAACGGGAAAAGAATTTGATGCTCGGTTAGAAGAGCTTGGTGGCACTCGGATTTATCCGCGCTTTGACTGCGATCTTGACTATGATGAGCCGGCGGTCGAATGGCTTGAAGGAGTCATTGACGGCTTAAGGGAAGAGAATGAAGAAAAGGCTGAATTTCCGCAAGGTTCAACGCCTCAGGCAGTTGGATCGGTGTATTCCAGAACAAATCCGTTTAGAGCAGAAGTGCTTGAAAATATCAATTTGAACGGTCGTGGCTCAAATAAAGAAACGCGCCATATCGAGTTATCGCTTGAAGGGTCTGGTCTCACATTCGAACCGGGTGACAGCCTCGGAATTTATCCGGAAAACGATCCGGCTCTTGTGGGCATGCTTCTTGAGGAAATGAAATGGGATCCGGAAGAAATCGTGACGGTCAATAAACAAGGAGATGTCCGACCGCTCAAAGAAGCGCTCATCTCCCACTTTGAAATTACTGTTTTAACAAAACCGCTTCTTGAAAAGGCGGCGAAGCTTTCAGCGAATGAAGAATTACGTAAGTTATTATCACCGGGCAATGAAGAAAAATTAAAAGCATATCTTGAAGGGCGCGATTTGCTTGATTTGGTCCGTGATTTTGGTCCGTGGAGTGTATCGGCGCAAGAGTTTATCTCCATTCTCAGAAAAATGCCGCCCCGCCTTTATTCGATTGCGAGCAGTTTATCCGCGAATCCGGATGAAGTGCATTTAACAATCGGCGCCGTCCGGTATCATACACACGGCCGCGAACGAAAAGGTGTCTGCTCGATTTTATGTGCGGAGCGTCTGCGGCCAGGGGACACGCTACCGATTTACATTCAGCATAACCAAAACTTTAAACTGCCAAATAATCCGGATACGCCGATCATCATGATTGGACCGGGAACAGGCATTGCCCCGTTCCGCTCCTTTATGCAGGAACGTGAAGAAATCGGGGCGAAAGGAAAATCATGGCTGTTTTTCGGCGACCAGCATTTCGTGACGGATTTCCTTTACCAGACAGAATGGCAAAAGTGGCTGAAAGACGGCGTGCTGACGAAAATGGATGTCGCGTTTTCGCGTGACACGGATGAAAAGGTGTATGTGCAGCACCGCATGCTTGAACACAGCAAAGAATTGTTTGAGTGGCTTCAAGAAGGAGCAGTTGTTTATATTTGCGGCGATGAGAAAAACATGGCACATGACGTCCATAACACTTTACTTGAGATTATCGAAAAAGAAGGCGGCATGAGCCGTGAAAAAGCGGAAGACTATCTTGCTGGCATGCAGCAGCAAAAACGTTACCAGCGTGATGTATATTAATTTTCTGTATGAAAGGAGTTTTGCAACATGTTGCACCAAATTTTAAAAGCCCCGGAAGGACCGCCAAGCGATGTAGAACGCATTAAAGAAAAAAGCGACTATTTACGCGGCACGCTGAGGGAATCGATGCAGGACCGGCTCAGCGCCGGAATTCCCGATGATGACAATCGCCTGATGAAATTTCACGGTAGTTACTTGCAGGATGACCGGGATCTGCGCAACGAACGCCAAAAGCAAAAACTTGAACCTGCCTATCAGTTCATGCTCCGCGTCCGTTTGCCGGGCGGTGTAGCAACTCCGGCCCAATGGCTTGTCATGGACGAACTTGCCCAAAAAAACGCAAACGGCACCTTAAAACTGACAACTCGCATGACGTTTCAAATGCATGGGATTTTAAAATGGAATATGAAAAAAACGATCCAGGAAATCCATGCGTCCCTTTTGGATACGATTGCGGCGTGCGGGGACGTGAACCGGAATGTTATGTGCAACCCGAACCCATTTCAATCTGAGATTCATTCCGAAGTATATGAATGGTCGAAACGATTAAGCGATTATTTGTTGCCGCGCACAAAAGCATATCATGAGATTTGGCTTGATGAAGAAAAAGTGGCTGGCACGCCTGAAATGGAAGAAGTTGAACCAATGTACGGACCGCTTTATTTGCCGCGGAAGTTTAAGATCGGTATCGCCGTTCCGCCATCAAATGACATTGATGTTTTTTCGCAGGACCTTGGATTCATTGCGATTGTTGAAGATGGCAAGCTTGTCGGTTTTAACGTGGCGATCGGCGGCGGCATGGGTATGACGCACGGCGACAAAACGACATATCCGCAGCTTGCCAAAGTAATCGGTTTTTGTACACCAGGCCAAATTCTTGAGGTGGCGGAAAAAGTCATCACGATACAGCGTGACTACGGGAACCGTTCGGAACGCAAAAATGCCCGGTTTAAGTACACGGTTGACCGGCTCGGGCTGGAAACAGTCAAGGATGAACTGGAAAACCGCCTCGGCTGGAGGCTTGTCGAAGCGAAACCGTTTCATTTCGACCATAACGGCGACCGTTACGGCTGGGTGGAAGGCGTTCAAGGAAAATGGCATTTTACGCTGTTTGTCCAAGGCGGACGCATTGCGGATTTTGATGATTATAAACTGAAGACCGGCCTGCGCGAAATCGCTAAAATCCATACCGGTGATTTCCGGCTTACGGCCAATCAAAACCTGATCATCGCCAATGTATCCAGCCAGAATAAGGAAAAGATAAGTGAATTGATCGAGCAATACGGTTTGACAGATGGCAAGCATTATACAGCACTCCGCCGCAGTTCCCTGGCTTGCGTCGCTCTTCCGACGTGCGGACTTGCGATGGCAGAAGCAGAACGCTATTTGCCCGTCCTTCTTGACAAGATTGATGCCATTATTGATGAAAACGGTCTACGCGACAAAGAAATTACCATCCGTATGACTGGCTGCCCGAACGGCTGTGCCCGGCATGCGCTCGGCGAAATTGGATTTATCGGCAAGGCGCCCGGCAAATACAATATGTATCTTGGCGCAGCTTTTGACGGCAGCCGCTTAAGCAAAATGTACCGCGAAAACATCGGGGAAGAAGAAATTTTGAGCGAATTGCGTGTGCTTCTTTCCCGCTACGCAAAAGAACGGCAGGAAGGCGAGCACTTCGGTGACTTTGTCATCCGGGCAGGTATAGTCAAAGCTACGACAGACGGCACGAATTTCCATGATTGATCAAGAAATCAGAGACAGGAACGCATTCCTGTCTCTTTTTTATCCCAAACCAAAAAACAGTTTAACATCGTTCCTTACAAAGAGGAGTTATTTTCACAATTAGTTGATCTTGATAAGGCAGCCGTAGGCGGGTCTTAAAAATGTAAATGTTTCTTTTGAATAGAATTAAGAAAAAGATTGTTTGAATTATTTTCATATGTTATGATTGTTTATTATGTTAACTTAATATTATTTAAGGTTAACATTTTAGTGGATAAGGTGGGATAGGATGCGCTCGTGGGAGGAACAAATGAAAGCAGAATTGCTGCATTTAGAGACAAAAGCGCAAAGAAGGAGCTTACCATCCATCGATTTTTTGAACGATTCGTCCATCATCATGAATGGCCGGAAGCTTCTCAATCTTGCGTCAAACAATTATCTTGGATTAGCTGGTGACATGCGGCTCATTGAAGCAAGTAAACATGCGGCAAATAAATACGGTGCAAGCTCTACGGCATCGAGATTAATTGTTGGAAACTATTCCCTGTATGAACGTGTAGAAACAGAACTGGCGAGATGGAAAGGAACAGAATCAGCACTTATTTTCAACAGCGGATATACAGCCAATATAGGCATCTTTTCTGCTCTCGTCGGTCGCAATGACCTCGTGTTTAGTGATAAATGGAACCATGCAAGCATAAATGATGGAATTATTTTAAGCCGAGCGGAAATGAAGCGCTATAAACATAACGATCTTGATCATTTAGAAGCACTTTTAAAAAAAGCACCGCAACATAAGCGAAAACTTATTGTAACAGATACCGTCTTCAGTATGGACGGCGATATTGCTCCATTAAAAGGGCTCGTTGAACTCAAAGAAAAGTATGGAGCGATTTTAATGGTCGATGAGGCCCATAGCAGCGGCGTTTACGGTGAAGGAGGAGAGGGGCTTGTTTATGATTTAGGTCTTCAAGAACAAGTGGACGTACAAATGGGGACATTCAGCAAAGCACTCGGCTCTTTCGGTGCATATGTGACCGGAAAAAAGTGGCTGATTAATTATTTTGTGAATAAAATGAGGAGTTTCATTTTTACAACGGCATTGCCGCCCGCTGTATTAGGTTCGATTCAAGCTGCGATTCATATCGTCCAACAAGAGACAGCGCGCCGGAAACAGCTTCACGATTATAGTCAATATTTTCGTACAAAACTTCGTGATCTCGGTTTCAACATTGGTACAAGCGTGACACAAATTGTACCAGTGATTGTCGGCTCCAATGAGTCAACGGTGCAATTTAGTGAACGACTGCAGGAAAGAGGCATTGCGGCTGTCGCCATTCGGCCTCCCACGGTTCCAGAAGGGACTGCAAGAATTCGTTTCTCTCTCATGGCGACGTTAACGAAGGATGAACTAGACCGGGCGATTAACGAAATCGCTTCAATCGGTCAAGAAATGGGGATTATTTCATGAAAGAGCAAAAACATATCGTCTTCATTCCAGGATGGGGAATGAGAGGAACGATTTGGTCACCGCTTGCCGAAAAATTGAAAACATCTTTTTCCGTTTATTATGTCGAATGGGATGGAGTTGAAACGATGGCCGATTATAAACAAAAGGCAGTTCAACTCGTTGAAGAAAACGGTCTTTCTTCTTTCATTGCAATTGGCTGGTCGCTCGGGGCACTCATTGCTTTAGAGCTTGCCAATTCCTTTCCAGAGAAAATCGATCGACTTGTTCTCATTAGCGGAACGAGCCGATTTATTAAGGGAGATGGCTATGACGCTGGCTGGGAACGGCGAGTAGTCGAACGAATGAAACGGCAATTAGTTCGAAATCGCAAGCAAACACTTTCTTCATTTTTTGCTTCGCTATTTTGTGAAGAGGAACAAGAAAAAGCACTTGATTTTGAACATTATTTTCACAACTCTGACGATCAAGTACTTCTTGTTGGACTCGATTATTTAATGACAGCTGATGTTCGTTTCGATCTGCGTAATATCGCCTCACCACTTTTACTTGTTCATGGCGAAAAAGACGCCATCTGTCCACCGGCAGCTTCGCGTTATATAGCAGAACAAACACGTGAAAATGCGATTTTAAAATTTTTGCCTAAAACCGGACATGTTCCGTTTTTAACAAAAACAGATGAATGCGCCCGGCTGATTGAAACGTTTGCAGGAGGAAAAGGATGATCGATAAACAATTGCTGCAAAAAAGATTTAGCGAAAGTGCAAAAACGTATGACCAATTCGCAAACGTCCAGAAAAAAATGGCTGATTGCTTATTGAAACAGTTAATGATGAAAAGAAGCGATTCGTCTCCGCTTCATATTCTTGAAATCGGTTGTGGGACAGGCTATCTCACTGCCAAACTGTCCCGTCATTTTCAACATGCGACCATCACCGCCATCGACTTGGCTCCGGGAATGATTGAAATCGCCAAACAGCGGATTTCTGGCAAGCGGATTCACTTCCTCTGCGGTGATATCGAGGAAATGGAGCTAAATGACCGGTACGATCTCATTCTCTCTAATGCCACATTTCAATGGCTGAATCACTTGGAATCGACACTTTCTCGTCTAAGCTCCATTTTAAACAGAGATGGAATGATTCTTTTTTCAACCTTTGGATGCAAGACATTTCAAGAACTTCATACTTCCTTTCAACGAGCGATGCAAAAGTTACAGCTTGATACAAACGCTCGCCTCGGCCAGCCTTTTTACACATTAGAGGACTTGCTGGAACTGTGTGAGTGCTCTGTTCAAGCGGTTCATCCAACTTCGACGATTTTCGGAACAGAAACGATTGAAACGGAACGATTTCATTCCGTCAAAGACTTTTTTACCTCACTAAGAAAAATAGGCGCAACCAATAGCAACAAAGGTCCATACTTCCAGCGACCTTCCGTCCTTAAAGAAATGATGAACATATACGAACAAGATTTTCAAGAAAATAACCTCATTTTCACAACATATCATTGTTTGTTCGCAGGAATTGAATGCCGGACTCGCTGATAAAGCGAGTAAAGATTTTTCAGAAAGCGCTTACATAATAAATCTCCCCATCGTATACTAAAAATTAAGATGTATTTTTTCAATACAAGGGGGATGAGGATGGAACATTTAGATAAACAATTTGAAACGTTAGTCATTCATCATGGCTATGATTCAAAGGAACATCTTGGAAGTTTGTCCGTGCCAATTTCTTAAAATCCTTTAATACCACAAAGGAGAAAAATCGTTTCGAAAAAACCGCAAAAGTAGTTTTTACCTGCGAGTTCCGCGATTTAATAATTACTGAAGAAGGGGTCTTTGGGGTTAGGTTCCGCAAATGAAACGTTTTTCAAGTAGAACTGGATAAATTTTAAAGAGTCTCTATTCTTGTAAACTTATTATTTTCTTTTTACGCTTTCCCCAAGGTTTTAGAACTGAAATAACAACAATAAATACTAATATCGTTGTTTGAATGGCGGCTGCCATCAATAGCATGTTCCGATTAAACAAGTAATCTGGGTTTTGTAAAGCATGCAACCCTTTTGATGATGTAATTTTGATAGAACGTTGGACAAATATATTGAGAATATTACCTAAACCAAAAATTAACAAAGTCAAAACTTCCTTTGTGATAATCCAATAATATTTTGTAAAACCCCAGTGAGTTTTAATGGATAACATAACCCCTGTAATAATAACACCTAAAAGACCGGGTATAATAAGCGAAAGATCAACTGTGTGCATAAGTGAATGAGAAACCGTAAGTATATTTCCACTATCCGTATTAAGTATGGTGATAAGAAGAACCCATTGAGTGAATGATCCCCCTAAAAACATAACAGTAAAGAAAAGATGAAAAATTAATAACCAGTTTCTTAGCAATAACTTTTTTTGTTTATTTTCTTTCATTAAATTCTCCTCCGCCTTTGCAGTTTAATCTAACACTGTTAGATTAACTTAATAATGCTATACTTGTCGGTAGTGTCAAAAGTTCTATGAAAACTCAGTATTGGAAGGATGTGTTCTACCGAAAATAGAGAAAATGCCGCCGCAATCGCTCTTGACAAACACGTCAATGGTTTAATTTTGAACCAACAAGGGCGAAGGGAACAAAAAGAAGGCACACCAAAGAAGCCCTTGCCAATTCCCATTTTAAACCATTGACTGGTTCGGTTTGTCAAGAGTTCGCTTCGCCGATGCTGGTAAGGGCTCTGCTAAACAAAAAGTTAGGCAGTTTGCTCTACTAGCCATTGTTGAGCTAAACCAATCAGTTTTGTCCAACGTGCAGGCATATTCGGCAGTTCTTTTAGTTCTGGAATAACTACAGGCACTTTGCCTTCTAGGGCTGAATGTGGCCGCAAGAAGTTAAAGTAAGCTACAAACAAGGTCACATAAGAAACGGATCCGTGATCGGATCCAAATCCGTGTGTCGATCTGTAATTGCCCTTAAATGTTCGATTCAGTCTTTCAATGATTTGTTTTAGCGGTCTGTATTCCGTGGAAACCAGGTCTTCGTTGGTTAGTCCAATGACCTGCTTCACATCAAATGTAATACCGTGTTGGGCAAAAAAGTGTTGTGCTAAAAGGTAAATTGGATTGCCATCTACGACAAAGGTGAGGTCTTCCGGGATCTCTTTCATCTTCCATAAGACCTCATCAATCGCACGGATGGCAGACACCGTATCACGATTTGGAGAAACAGGGTAGGACAGAATAATCTTCTTTACCGCATCAAAAAAGAAAAAAAGATAATGCCAACGGCCATTCACCTTTATGTATGTTTCGTCTCCGCAGAATTGATCAGAGAGCTCATAAGGATAATGATCCACATAAGGTTTGAGCATCAGTGCTACGCTGTTTTCGTAATTCAATATACTCTGGTGAGAGATGTTTACACCGTGAACATCCTTCATCAGTGCAGCTGTTTTCCGAGCTGATAGGCCATAGTTAACATGGTAAGTTAAAATGAGTCCTAATGTATGCGGTGACACATGAAGCCTGGACAAATCCACTTTTGGCTTCTTAGGTGAATGTTTAGCTAACGGCTGATAATCAATTTGAAACTGACGGAATATGTATCGAACTTTAAAAGACTGAGGATCCTTTTCGAACTGCTTTTTCTCTTTTTTAGACATTCCTTGCAGTTTCTTTTTGTAATACGGACAGTCATTGTTTTTGCACTTAAATACGAGAAAATCTTTTCTTTCCTTGATCTTCTCGAGTGTTTTAGAACAGTGTGGGCATTTGAGTACAGCCTCTTTGGCATATTGGTTCTTTTTATTAAACAGACACGCACACACCTTACATTGATACTGTCCTTTGCCTCCGTTATTGGCATAAAGATAATCGGACGGAGCACCACACCTTGGACATTTCATGGATGAAGGTACCTTACCTTTTGAATGGGAACGCCTCTGAACAGGTTTGAGAGGTTTCCCGTTCTTCTCCAAATATTCTGTGAGAAGAATTTGATAATCAAGCTTTTGTAGAGTTTCAATAATCGGTAGCTCATCCACCTGAAGTTTTTGATAAGGCTTATTTACAGGCTTTTCTGTTGGCTTATCAAACATGTTTTTTCCAATTAGAAGAGTAAGTAATGTTCGAATCATTTGATCTTGGTGCTTGATATATTCAAGCAAATAGGTTAATAATTGAGGTAACAACTTGTCACTTCCTTGTTTTAGGATTGGTGTGTGTGTGGTTACCTCACTAATACCCTAAAACAATGGGGGTGGCAAGTTTTTTGTTTATAAAACCTTAAATATCAATAAATTATCCAAATTTTATCTAAAAATTTTTGACAATACGTACTTGTCAAGGGAGGTAATTCTATGACTACAAATGGACGAACTAATAACAAGAATTCAAATACTCGGAATGAAGCACTAGATAAAGAAAGAATTGTTCAAACCGCAATCGTTTTACTTAATAAAGAAGGTTATCATAACTTAACAATGCGTAAATTGGCAGCGGCTCTTGATATACGTGCAGCCTCGCTATATTGGTATATCAAGAATAAAGATGAATTGATACAGTTAATTTCCGATGAGATAAGCAGTAAGATTCCTTTGCCTGATTCAAAAAAAAATTGGAAAGATCAATTAAAATCCATTGCAATATCATATCGGGGTGTCTTGCTTTCTATACGAGACTCTGCAGAAGTGATGGCTTATACTATACCTATAACTCCCCATAGACTCCGATTAATTGAAAATCTGTATCAGATTTTAATTCAGGCAGGGTTTTCCCCAGCAGATGTGGTTTCAACTGCGGCTTTTTATAATAATTACATTCTATCATTCGTAATGGATGAGATGAAGATGATTCATAATCAAGGTTTGAATACAGAAAAAGCAAGGGATGAAGTAATTAACATATTTAAATCTTTACCATCTGATAAATATCCTGCAATTGTTAAGCTTGCGGACTATTCAACAAGTCTTGAAATGGATAAACAATTTGAATTTGGACTTGATGTTTTATTATCAGGTCTGAGTAAAAGATTAGAGAAAAATGATTTATAAAATATTAGAAAATGAAACGCAAAAAATAAACATTTGTGAATTTCCTTATCATTTGGTTATAGTAAAGTTATATCATAAAGGATGAGGGAAACATGATGTCTAAAAAGTTAAAACAACCAAAGAAATCAAAGCTCTTAGCCAGTTTTTCGCTTGTTGTTATGGGGAGCGGTTTTGTTGCAACCATTCCTTTTCAAGGATCGTTTCTAGGCGGCTTACTGCAAGGCGGCTTTGAAGCCGGTCTTGTGGGTGGATTAGCTGACTGGTTTGCCGTTACCGCTTTATTCCGGCATCCAATGGGTTTGCCCATTCCCCATACAGCTCTTTTGCCAAAAAATCGGCAGCGAATGACAAATGCGCTTGTCTCCACACTTGAAAATGACTGGCTTTCTAAAGAAAGCATTAGAAATAAAATCAAACAAATTAATTTTACAGAAAAAATTTTGTCAGTCCTTGAGAAAGAGATTTATTCAGATTCAATTAAAAAGAGCGCAATGTCACTCGCGGCACAATTGATCAGCCATATTAATGTTGAAAAAATTACTCCTTATATTGAAAAAGAAATAAAGTCTTCTTTTCATTCAATTGAAATGAGTACTGTCTTACATACTGCCATCAATCAAATTCTCATTCATGGATATGATGAGAAGGCGTTAGATTTTCTTCTTGGCAAGGCAGAGGAATGGATAAGAAAAGGTGACACGAAGATTCAACTCGGCAACATGGCAATTCGGGCACTTGACAATATAGAGTTAGACGGTTTTCTGCAGTTTGCGCTTAAATCATTTCAGAATTTATTGAATGAAGAAAAACTCGGCAGCATTTTACAAAACATACTCCTTAGTGTGGTAAGCAGGTTGCGTAAGGTAGATGATACAAACAGAAAGGTATTGCTTCTACATATTCGTACGGAATTGAAAAACATACAAAACAACAAGAAGTTATTGGAAGAAATTGAAAAATGGAAGGGCCAATTAATTGCTGACTGGAAACCTGCGGAAAAAATAAATGAAATCTTGCAGAATACTCAACAGAAAGCATTGGCCTTTGTTCAAGACAGCGAGTTTATAGATTCTTATCTTCTTCCATTTTCAACACGATTTTTGAACAATTTAAAGGAAGATAAAGAAAAAATCACGAATATTGAAAACTGGATACAAAAACAATTCTCAAATCTTCTTGAAGAAAATCATTCAAAAATAGGCAAGCTTGTACAGGAGAATCTTGATAAGCTGGATGATGAAACGCTTATTCATATGATGGAAAATAACATCGGAAAAGACTTGCAGTGGATTCGGGTGAATGGAGCCGTTTGCGGTTTTATTATCGGGATTTTCTTAACAGTAATCAAAGCGCTTATTTATTGATTCATTTTTATATGGTTCTCTGACAGAATTATGGCTTCATTTTGGTGAAGATTCGCATATTCAAATAGATACGATTATTTTAAGTTTTTCTCTGATCAATTAATAAAAATTAAAAACAATCGGCTCACATATATTTGTCAAAAAATGATAGAAGGGGAGGGATTTAATGGAAAAGTATATTTTATCTTTAGATCAGGGTACGACAAGTTCTCGAGCAATTCTTTTTAATAAAAATGGGGAGATTGTTCACATTGCTCAAAAGGAATTCACACAACTTTTTCTGAAACCGGGATGGGTTGAGCATAATGCAAATGAAATTTGGGGATCAATTTTAGCTGTCATTGCAAGTGTTTTGTCAGAATCGGGTGTAAAACCTGACCAAATAGCAGCAATAGGAATCACAAACCAGCGTGAAACAACAGTTGTTTGGGATAAAGAAACAGGCAGCCCTGTATATAATGCAATTGTTTGGCAATCGAGGCAAACGAACGGAATTTGTGAAGAGTTAAAAGGAAAAGGGTACAATGATCTTTTTCGGAAAAAAACCGGGTTGTTAATTGATGCATACTTCTCAGGAACAAAAGTTAAATGGATCCTTGATCATGTAGAGGGTGCCCGAAAGAAAGCAGAACAGGGAAAATTATTATTCGGCACGATTGATACATGGCTGATTTGGAAGCTTTCCGGCGGCCGTGCTCATGTAACTGACTACAGTAATGCTTCCCGCACATTAATGTATAATATTCACGAATTGAAGTGGGACGAAGAATTGTTGGATATTCTTAGTATTCCAAAATCTATGCTGCCTGATGTAAGACCTTCTTCGGAAATTTACGCGCGCACAATCGATTATCATTTTTTTGGTAAAGAAGTCCCAATTGCGGGAGCAGCCGGCGACCAGCAGGCGGCCCTTTTCGGCCAGGCTTGCTTTGAGGAAGGAATGGCGAAAAATACGTATGGAACCGGTTGCTTTATGCTTATGAATACGGGGAAGAAAGCAGTGCGTTCCGAACATGGCCTGTTAACAACCATTGCATGGGGTTTAAATGGGAAGGTGGAATACGCACTTGAAGGAAGCATTTTTGTTGCAGGTTCGGCTATTCAATGGCTCCGCGATGGTTTGAGAATGTTGAAAAGTGCGAAAGATAGTGAAAAATATGCGTTAAAAGTTGAATCAACCGAAGGAGTTTACGTCGTACCGGCTTTTGTCGGTTTAGGTACTCCATACTGGGATAGTGATGTAAGAGGTGCGGTATTTGGTCTCACACGAGGGACTAGTAAAGAACATTTTATCCGAGCAACATTAGAGTCTCTTGCTTATCAAACAAAAGATGTATTGTCGGCAATGGAAGCGGATTCAGGGATTAAGCTGAAAACGCTCCGTGTAGATGGCGGCGCCGTTATGAACAATTTTTTAATGGAATTCCAGAGTGATATATTAAATGTTCCTGTTGAAAGACCTGTAGTAAATGAAACAACTGCTTTAGGAGCTGCATATCTGGCAGGTTTAGCGGTGGGGTACTGGGATAGCCAAGAAGAAATTGCGGCTCAATGGGCGATCGACCGCTTATTTGAACCGCAAATGTCCGATGAAGTCCGTGGCCAACTCTACATTGGATGGAAGAAAGCCGTAAAAGCTGCAATGTATTTTAAGTAAAATTTCAAACCATTGATATCGTATTTGGATTAAGATAACACCGATTTTATAAACGGGTCTGACTCCCTCCAACAATGACAATATATAGAATGTCTATATGTTGTATTGGAGAGGTCCGCCCCGCTTTTTTATATAAAGAAAAAAACGAAAAATTTTTAAATTTGTTATAATATTATATTATTATGATAAATTTGAATCTAACAAATAAACCACCTTCACATTTAAGGTTTTTGAATTTTGGACAAGATTTATTTTTTCATGAAAAAGTGTAAGGAGGAAACAAGATGAAAAAATTGATTAATCAACCGGAAAATGTAGTGCAAGAAATGATAGAGGGTTTTGTGGCTGCATATCCAAAGAGTCTTAAGCGAGTTCCTAACACAAATGTAATTGTTCGCGCTGATGCTCCTGTTCAAGGAAAGGTTGGAATTGTAAGCGGTGGAGGGAGTGGCCATGAACCTGCACACGGGGGATATGTTGGTAAAGGAATGCTGGATGGAGCGGTTGCCGGCGAAGTTTTTACTTCTCCGACCCCTGACCAAGTTTTTGAAGCGATCAAAGCTGTTGATGGCGGCAAGGGTGTTCTGCTTATCATTAAAAATTACACAGGTGATGTAATGAATTTTGAAATGGCCGCAGAATTAGCGGAAGCAGAAGGAATTCAAGTATTAAAAGTAGTCGTAAATGATGACGTAGCGGTAGAAAACTCTACATATACAGTCGGCAGAAGGGGAATTGCCGGAACGGTTTTTGTCCATAAAATATCTGGTGCTTTAGCTGAAATGGGAGCTTCTCTTGAAGAAGTAGCAGCTGTGGCAAACAAGGTAGTAGAGAATTTGAGCTCCATGGGAATGGCGTTAACGCCTTGTACAGTGCCTGCCGCAGGAAAACCGGGCTTTACAATTGGAGAATCTGAAATGGAAATTGGAATGGGCATCCATGGGGAACCGGGAATTGAAAGAAGTGAGATCAAATCAGCTGATGAAGTGGCAGAAATTCTTCTTAACAAAGTGCTCGATCAGCTGCAATTAAATGAAAACGACAAAGTAGCCGTTATGATTAACGGGCTTGGAGCAACTCCATTAATGGAGCTTTATATTGTAAATAACAAAGTATCAAAAATTTTGAAGGAGAAAAATATTACTGTCCATGAGACTTTTATTGGCGAATATATGACATCTTTGGAAATGGCAGGCTGTTCGATCACCCTTCTTCGCCTTGATGATCAACTGACAGAACTGTTAGATGCAAGTGCTGATACAATAGCTTTTAAGAAATAAACAGAAAGGAGTATTTGAAATGAGTTTTGGAGTGGATGAAGCTAAGTTGTGGCTCAAACAATTGAATGAAGTTTACCAGCAGCAAAAAATGTATTTAACAGAGTTGGACCAGGCTATAGGCGATGGGGACCACGGAATCAATATGGCCAGGGGCTTCAACGAGGTAATACAGAAAATCGAAAATACCGATTATGTTGATTTAGGCTCTCTATTTAAGGATACAGGGATGATTTTACTTTCAAAAGTAGGCGGTGCATCAGGCCCTTTATATGGAACAGCTTTTATAAAAGCAGCTGTATCTTTAAAAGATAAGAAAGAAATCACTATTACAGAATTAACTGATGCATTGACCGAGGCATTGGAAGGAATAAAAATAAGAGGCAAGGCCGGCAATCATGAAAAGACGATGATTGATGTATGGATACCTGTTGTGGACTTCTTAAGATCTCACGGCGAGAATCTGAATTGGGACGATTTAATACAATTATCTCGTGAAAAAATGGAAGAGACTAGGGATTTAGAGGCTAAAAAAGGGAGGGCTTCTTATCTGGGACCTCGCTCGGTCGGACATATTGATCCCGGGGCGGCATCTTCTCATTTCTTTTTCACAGAATTAGCAAAAGTTTGTAAAGGAGCAGAATAATGAATTATGTTGGCATCGTTTTAATTTCTCACAGCCCGGAAATAGTAAAGGGATTGGAGTCGCTGTTAAAACAAATTCAGGAAAATGTTCCCCTGGCGATTGCGGGCGGTACGGATGAAAATGAGATTGGTACAGACGTGTTTAAAATTAAGCAAGCAATAGAATCCGTTTATTCAGAAAAGGGAGTTGTCATCCTGTTTGATCTGGGCAGTGCCCTTTTAAATGCTGAAATGGCTATTGAAATGCTCGAGGATTATCCAAATATAAAAATAGCTGATGCTCCGATTGTGGAGGGAGCATATGCAGCAGTGATCGAGGCCGGGATCGGCGGCACTCTGGAGGAAGTTGCCGCTGCAGCGGAGGGAGCAAAGAATTTGCAAAAGGTACATTGATAGGCTTACTTATGAGGTGAACAAAATGATAGAAAGACAAATTACGATTTCAATAGAAAATGGTCTGCATGCAAGACCGGCAGCAGAACTTGTAAAAAAACTAAACCAGTTCAAAAGTACAGTCTCTTTTTATGATGGAGAAAAGAAAATTAATCCGAAAAGTGTCTTAAGCATGATGACATCTTCAATTAAACAAGGGCAAACAATTCGTGTTGTCGTAGATGGAATTGATGAGGAAGAAACGATGGATTGGCTTACTAATAATTTATGAAAGGCGGCGGGGGACAGGCCCGTCGCCTTTCATGTTTAACGCGATGAGGGCCAGACCCTAAGTCTATTTTGGCGATGATATTGAGCAAATTTTCGGAAGACTGCGTGTTCCATATCCGGCTGCAGGTATGATCGCTTTTCTTATCATGAATATCTCCCCTAAAAAGCATTGTTTCTACTATTCTATTCGGAAAGTTTTATTAGGTAACTTTGTCCTTATAAAATATGTGCACACTTCATGAACGGGAAGCTTTTGGGCTTTCCTTCTGTCACAACACCAACTTGTCTGCTAATACAATATATAAGCGGAAACGTAAAGGAAGGAGATACTTCATGAACATATGCGTTCTTGGAGCGGGGTATGTGGGGCTGACGACGACAGCTGTACTTGCGGAATTAGGACATGATGTCATTTGTATCGATAAAGATCCTGATAAGATAAATCAGCTCCGGCAAAATCATGTTCCTATTTACGAGCCGGGGTTAGCAGAACTCATAAAAAATAATTCCAACCGCATTACATTCTGTACGGACAGCCAAAAAGGAATCATAAAATCTGATGCAATTATTATAGCTGTTGGAACTCCTACCGACCAGGATGGGAAACCTGATTTAACTTATGTGCTTTCCGTAATAGAAGAATTATCAGCATCAATTTTTTCTTATAAAACGATCATTACAAAAAGTACTGTTCCTCCAGGAACGAACGAAATGATCGAACAATTATTAATTAAGAAAGGTGTTAAACGGGAATATTTTGATATTGTTTCAAATCCCGAATTTCTAAGGGAAGGTTCGGCCGTTTATGATATGTTTCATTCAGACAAGACGGTTATCGGCTTGAAAAAGCACGATTTACGATCACTGCCAATTATGAGGGAAATTTATAACGGCCTCGAAGCTCCTTTTATCGTTACGAGCCTTACAGGTGCAGAGCTGATAAAGTATGCTAATAATGCCTTTTTAGCAACAAAAATATCTTTTATCAATGAAATGTCAAGAATATGTGATGCATATGGAGTTGACATTGAGGAAATATCAAAAGGAATCGGTACGGATCCGCGAATCGGCTCTCAATTTCTCCAAGCCGGCCTCGGATACGGGGGTTCTTGTTTTCCTAAAGATTTGCAAGCATTGTACTATGCCGCGGTTTCAAAAAATGTTACAGCACAAATTTTACAAGCCGTTCAAAAGGTTAATGAAACACAGATTGATTTATATTTGAAAAAACTGCAATCTGTGATGCCGGATTTGCGTGATAAAAAAATTGCTGTCCTGGGAATCTCCTTCAAGCCGAATACAGATGATACTAGATATTCAAGAGCGGTCGCATTAATAGAAAAATTAATTAGTCAAGGATGCCGGCTTTCAGCTTTTGACCCGATAGCCAGGCTGCCAGAACATGTTCTTGAAAAAGCAAATCAGGCAGAAACCTTGGAAGAGTCTATTGATCAGGCAGATTGCCTCATTCTTGCAACAGAATGGGAAGATTTTATTCATTTAGATTGGAAACATGTAAAAGAAAAAATGAAAGGAAATATCATCGTTGACGGTAGAAATTGTCTTGAGCCTGAAAAGTTGAAGGCGCTTGGATTTCAATACATTGGAGTTGGTCGTGGATGAAAGTTCTTGTAACAGGAGCAGCTGGATTCATCGGTTCACATTTGTGTGAAGAATTGCTCCTCAGCAAAGACGTGGAAAAATTAATTGGAGTTGATTTTTTTATCGGACCAACTCCCGCCGGAATGAAAAAAGATAATTTATTTCAACTTTTGGAACATCCAAAGTTTGAATTTATTAGAAATAATTTATTGACAATGCCGCTTGATGATTTGATTGCAGGGACAGATGTTGTTTATCACCTGGCTGCTATTCCCGGAGTCCGATCAAGCTGGGGATATGACTTTAAACATTATGTTGATCATAACATATTAGCGACCCAGCGGTTGTTGGAGGCTTGTAAAAACAAAAGCCTCAAAAAATTTATCTATGCTTCTACCTCATCTATTTATGGAGAAAAACATGGCAGTGTTTCAGAAGATCAATTGCCGGAACCTTTATCGCCGTACGGAATTACAAAACTAAGCGGAGAACATTTATGCCGGGTATACGAAAAGTATTTTGGCCTTCCATTAGTAATTCTCCGATACTTTACAGTCTATGGTCCCCGCCAACGTCCGGATATGGCTTTTCACCGATTTATTCGCCAATTCATAAAAAATGAGCCTGTTACAATTTTTGGTGATGGAAAACAAACGAGAGACTTTACGTTTATAAATGATTGCAGAAGAGCTACTGCTTCGGTCCTTATAAATGACAGAGCAGTTGGACAAACGATTAATATCGGAGGAAAAGAGCGGGCTTCAGTATTGGAGGTTCTTGACGTTCTTGAGGAGATTTCGGGCATAAAAGCTAAACGCATTTTTTTTGATCAGCCGGCTGGTGAACCGAAACATACATGGGCATCCATATCAAAAGCGAAGGAGCTTCTTGATTATAACCCCGTTACGGGATTAAAGGAAGGCTTGAAGCAGGAGTACCTATATTTATTAAATTTTTATAGAGATGATAAAAAATGAATATAGCCTTTATTTGTACGGAAAAGCTTCCATCACCCGCTATAAAAGGAGGAGCCATTCAGATGATGATTGACGGAGTGGTTCCTTATTTTGCAAAGAATCATTCCTTAACAGTGTTTTCCATATCTGACCCGGAGCTTCTTGATCGCGAGAAAGTGGATAATGTTGAGTACATTCGCTTTCCGAGAAAAAATTACCGTTTGATGGTTGCTGAAGAATTAAAAAACCATCATTTCGATATCATTCATGTCTTTAATCGTCCTAAAAATGTAAACTTGTATAAAATGTCATCTCCGAACAGCAAGATCGTTTTAAGTCTTCATAATGATATGTTCTCAGAAAAGAAAATTTCAAGGATTGATGGGGAAGAAGCGATTGAGCAAGCAGCACAAATTACAGCAGTCAGCGACTATATAAAAACAACTGTTGTAAATCGCTTTCCTCTGGCAGAAAGAAAAATTAATGTTCTTTATTCAGGAGTTGATTTGGATAGATTTAAACCGGTTTGGACAGAAGACGGTGAAAGAAAAAGGAGACAATTAAGGGATAAATACGGAATCCAAGATAAAAAAGTGATTCTTTTTGTTGGAAGATTAAGTAAAACTAAGGGGCCTCATATTTTAATTAAGGCTATGGAAGAAATTGTTGGAAAACATAACGATGCAGTTCTTGTCATTGTAGGAGGGAAGTGGTTCAGCGATAATCGGATAAATGGTTATGTAAACATGCTATATGAACTTGCACAGCCATTCAAGGATCAAATTATTTTTACAAAGTATATTCCATCATCTGACATACCGGATATGTTTTTAATGGCTGATGTTTTTATTTGCAGTTCACAATGGAACGAACCGCTTGCCCGGGTTCATTATGAAGCAATGGCGGCAGGCATTCCCGTCATTACAACAGACCGGGGAGGAAATGCGGAAGTAGTCATACATGGCTTTAATGGCTTATTGATAAATAATTACAAGAACCCTAAACATTTTGCACAAGCGGTTGACTATATATTTTCGAATCAGGATCATGCAAAATTAATGGCACAAACCGGAAGAAAGTTGATTGAACTGAATTTTTGCTTTCAGCATGTGTATGAGCGCCTTGAAAAAGTGTATGATCGAGCGCTGAATAAAGAATAGAAAAGAACTAGCGGGCTGACTCATAAGGGTCAGACTCCCTCCAACATAAACAATATATAGAATGGTTTTATTAGGTCTATATATTGTATTGGAGGGGTCTGACCCTTTGCTTTTAAGCAAGCCCGTTTTCGATTAAGTTATTCATCGCCTTTTATTCGCACTCTTTTCTTGATCTCTCGCTTGGTACTACCTTCTCGTTTTGATCACTTGATTAGTCTTCTTCAGATTCCTCATCGCCATCATAATCATCGACAGACTCGTCATCTTCTGTTTCTTCATCTTCATCATAATCATCGTCAGACTCGTTCTCTTCGGATTCTTCTTCGGAACCATAACCATCGACAGACTCGTCATCTTCGGATTCTTCTTCGTAATCATAACCATCGACAGACTCGTCGTCTTCGGATTCTTCTTCGTAATCATAATCAACGTCAGACTCGTCTTCTTCTGCAGTCAATGATTCTTCTTTCTGACCGTTTGATTCAGATGACTCTACTTCATCATAGAAATTAGATAATTCTCCTTCTTTATAATCATATTCAAGATCAGTATTTTCCTTTAATTTATAGTTGACAATTTCCATCAGTATAATCCTCCTGAAATATTTTGTTTTATCCTAAATTATGCTGTTCTGTAATGAATGATTACACTCTTACTCTCGATTTGTTTTTAACTAAATGCGTAAGAAATGGTGTGGATTTTGATCTATCATCTATAATGATTCTTACTCTTGGAAGAGGAATTTCCTCAATGACAGGCACTTCCTCTTCAAGATTTTCATCTAAATATTCTTCAGAAAATTCTTTAATATCAGTTGCCTTTGTTAATTCTATTTCCTCTTCCTTGATAAAGTTGGAAGTTTCCTCATCTTGTTTCGCAGTTTTAACTTTATTTTCTTTAAAAGAATGAGAAAAATTATTGGTTGAAGGGTATTCAATTACTTGAGCACTAAATATTTCTTGAAAATTGTTTAATCCGGTATATTGTTTTTCTTGAATAGCTTCAGGATCGTCAAGGATTTTTTCGTACTCCGAAAAACTCCATCCCATTGGACCGGGAGGGGAAAACGTGAATTTTTCGAGTTCTAGCTTTGGAATAAGGTTCTTGTCTTCTTTTTCAGGCATTTTTCTTCCCCCCGTTCTGTTCCTTTATTTCAAGATATATATCTGAAAAACTGTTCAAAAATTCATCTTTTGAATTTTCAACTGCTACAATGTTTTGCAGCGCCCACATATATTTTTCGTCTGACCATGAACGCTTTTGTCCAAGATAATATTTATGAATAATGGAACAAAATAGATGCGGAAAAGCCAAATCTGTCCAAAGGATGCGGTAATGGTTTTCTGATAACGGATGGACAGTATCATAAGAACGGAGCATATGAATTGCAAGATCATGATCCCAGACAGACATTTTTTTCATCACTTTGTTCAGGAGGATTCGCAAATCTCTTGAAGGCAAGTCTTGCGTGATGGAGTGGAGTTCTTTCATATAAGCCGATCCATCCACTTCAATTAATCGGGCAAGCGTAAAATCTTGCTGGCAGAAACCTCCTTCATTTAATACTTCCATCGTACATTGCTTGTAATAAGGTTCATCTAAGTTTTGTAATGCGTCTCTGCCTCTTTGAAGCATTTTTTCGGCATGCTCCAAAAATAGGATCGAGAATGGATCGTTTGGCAATGATTCAGCAATTTTCTTTTGGCCTTCAAGTTCTTGAAGCTTCCACCTATATAATTTTTGCCATTTGTTCAGACGAGCCCGTTTTTTGCTTTCTTTTATCGGTTGGTACCCTTTTGAAGCCTCATAAAATTGGGCGGCAAACTCTAGTGTTTTTCCAAGGTGTTCTTTACTATAGTACGACATTTCATTTCCGGTGACTTTATCATACATAACAAAAGCAGCGTTTCCTAAACCGAGACATAAGGAACCATTCTTTGTCAAATGAATTGGAGCGATCGGCAGTCCTTTTTCAAGCAGATGCAGATGGGCATTTGCAATGTAAAGCATTCTTCTTGGATTCATCACAGCCTGCTTTAATATTTTTACGCCGTCACTAGTATGAATCTCCCATGTTTTCCGCCCGCTTTTATTAGAAAGAAGGGTGATATCCTTAACATCAAAAGGATAATAATCAATAATTCCTTCAAGATAATCATGGTTTAATTTGTTTGGTTCTTCCACATCACTCATCCTTTCTAATGATGATTATCTCATTGCTTCTTTATAAATACTTAAAAGATTTTTTGAAACGGTGTCCCATCCAAATTCTCTTTCAACTTTAGCGCGACCGTATTTTCCAAGGCGGTGGCGAAGGCTTGAATCGCTTAAAAGCTGATTAATTCGTACTGCATAGGCTTCCGGATTTTCAAAGTCATAAACAATGTAGCCATTTTTTCCTTCCTCAATGACTTCCGGATTACCACCCCGATTGCTTGTAATAAGCGGCAAACCGGCTGCCATTGCTTCATAATGTACACGGGCAAGGGGTTCCTGCCATTGGGAAGAACAGACAAATAGGTCAGACATCGTGTAGAGTCCGGGAATATCGCGTGGTTTAACGAATTTGATGAAAGTAACATTTTCCGGATAAAGAGAACCAAATGTATAAAGATGCTTCACATAATTATTTATATTGTCATCTCCAAACCATTTTGACCCTACGAAGACCATCATGACATCAGAATGCTCTTCAATGATTTTCGGCATTGCTTGAAGCAGCACATGGGGTCCTTTGACTTTGCTCAAGCGTCCTACAAAAAGGACAATTTTTCTTCCTTCAAGTCCAATTTCATCTCTTAGTCTTTTTCGGATTCGTGAACCTTCGGTTGTCCAATGCGGTTGATAATCCACCAAATCGACACCGGAATAAACCGTCTTTGTTTTCGATTGTGCACTCGGAAAACGAGAAGTAATGGTTTTGCCGATATAGTTGCTGACGGTGATGATTTTTGAAACCCTGGAAATACAATCTCTTCCTTCTTGATCCGATATTTTATCAGGCGCGAACATATCGTTATGAACACTAAGTACGAATTTTGTTTCAGGTGAAGCCTCAGCCAGTGTTTTTATCCAGGAAGGCCGATTGCAAACATGGACGACATCGTATTCAGCGCCACGTACATGCCTTGCCAGTTGTTCCAAATAACTGTGTTCATCAAACCGCAAATATTTGACATAGTTTCTTTCTTCGGAATCTTTTAATTCGGGATCTTTGATAGAAATAACTGTAACATCCGCGGTTCTCCCGATAATTGAAGCAACTGAATCGAGATATATTTGAATGGCTCCGCCGCGTATTGCCGGCACAGGAAGCTTTTCTGTAGCTACAAGTGCAATTTTCATATACGTTTCCTCCATTCACGTTACAGGTAATGAAAGGAAAAAAATATTCCTGTTTCTTTATGATACGAGTCAAGTAGGGACACGGTGAGTTATCCTATACTTGTTTATTAAAAAGGGCATATATCACAGGAGATATACCCAATTTAGCTAAATGAACCGGAAAATAAGGGCAAGGATGGGTGTGTTTCCATACATTGATTAGAAGAAGGTATAAGGATGGTGAATAATTTGGCGGAAAAACAGGTTAAAAATGTAATCGAAAATGAAGAGAACGGAGAATTTGTTCTGACTCCCGAAGAAGAAGCAAAATTGACTAGACTTGCTGAATCGATTCTCCAATTTTGGGATGTATCCATAACATCTATAGAAGTGATCCAGGGGGGACAGATGGCGTTGGTCTGGAAAATCCACACTTCAGAAGGACCTATCTGTCTCAAACGGATTCACAGACCTGAAAAGAAAGCATTGTTTTCTATAAATGCACAAAATTATCTTGCAACAAAGGGGTTCCGTGTACCGGGAATTATTCCAAATAAAAACGGGGAGCTTTACACAAAATACGGGCCTTTCTTATTCGTTGTATATGATTGGATAGAAGGAAGACCGTTTGAGTTGACGGCTAAAGAAGATTTAGAATTTATCATGATGGGATTGGCAGAATTTCACATTGCGTCCGTCGGTTATAAACCTCCGGAAGGTATCCCTGTCTTTACTAAATTGGGGCGCTGGCCATATCATTATATAAAAAGATGCCAGCATATGGAAACATGGAAGATTTCTGCAAGGAAAATGCAGGACGACACTTTTTCAGAATTATATTTAGCGGAAATTGATGAATTTATCCAAAATGGGAACGATACATTAAACAAATTGCTTGAATCGGCATACCCTTCATGGGTAAGTAAAGTGAAAGAGTCTCCAAACTTATGCCATCAGGATTATGGTACAGGAAACACCCTTCTTGGCGATGACGGAAAAATTTGGATTATTGATCTTGATACGGTATCCTTTGATTTACCTATACGGGATCTCAGAAAAATGATTATCCCTTTACTGGATACAACAGGGGTATGGGATCAGGAAACATTTGACATTATGATAAATGCTTATGAATCCGTATCTCCTTTAACGGAAGAGCAAAAGCAAATAATGTTTATTGATATGCTCTTTCCTTATGAGTTGTATGATATTGTTCGTGAAAAGTATGTAAGAAAGAGCCCGCTCTTAGTTGAAGAATTGGCCGGGGCAATGGAATATGAAAGAATTAAACTTCGGGCACTTCAGGCTCTAATTAAAGATTAAATAACATTTCAAAAAATTCCCGCAGCAGTCGGGATTTTTTATTATCAGAAAGTAAAATCTTACCGGATTTTGAAAACCGTCCAGCTCCCGTGCCTGTCAGGCTAGCCAAGGCACTTCCGCTTTTTTTATTAGGAAACAAGTCTTAATAATTGTTATGTGAAGAGAAAAAAGGATGTTAACATTTAAAGATTTTGTAAAGAAAGATATGGACAACATGAAGATTAGATTAAATATTGTAAATATTTTCATAATTATATTCTTTTTTTTCGGAATTTTTGTATGATAGTTCTGTAGTACAAAGCAACATTCAAGGAGGCAATGAAAAATGAAAAATTTTAAACAATGGTTATTAGCTTTAATGGCAGTTTTCATGGTAGCAGGCTTTGCCACAGGTTGCACCAATGACAATGAAGATCAAGAAACAGATGACACAACTACTGAAGAAAATCAGGATGCTGGAAACACAGAATCTACAGAAGAATCAGGACAATAATAATTATGAAAATGGGGCTGTCCCTAAGGTAATAATTTTTTACCTTTAGGGGCAGCCCTATTTTTTTATTTTTTGTGTATCTCTTTTGCAGGATTGGTAAAAATACATAAAGCCATTGTTTTATTAAATGAATAAATCCCATCTTATGCGGGATTTTTTAATTTTATTCTAAGGTGGTCAATAATGAATGGAGAATTGTTGATTATCGGGGGACATGAAGAAAAGTATAACGGAGAAGGGATTTTGCAAAAATTTATTGAATTGGCAAAAAAAAATAAAGGCTCGATTGGCATTTTGCCAACAGCCTCAGAAATCCCTGATGAGGTCAGTGCTGATTATATAAACGTATTTCGCAAACTTAATGCGGAAGATATTAAAGTATTAAATATTAAGTCCAGAAATGAAGCTAACGCAGAGGATTTTTTGGATACGATGTCACAATTATCAGCCTTATTTATTACAGGCGGAGACCAAAGCCGTTTAGCGGAGATCGTTGGTAAAACAAAATTGTACGACGCGATCTTTGAACGGTGGAAAAACGGGATGGTGATAGCCGGTACGAGTGCCGGGGCCTCCATAATGGGAAAATTCATGATTGCTTCTGCGAAAACAAAAGAAAATGATAAAGGTTTAAAGATTGACATAGAGAGTGGTTTTGGGTTTTTGAACACTTTAATTGATCAGCATTTTTCCCAGAGGGCACGGTTTGGAAGGCTTCTGGGAGCAATAGCGGAAAACCCGAATTTAATTGGGATTGGCATTGATGAAAACACAGCGATTCTTGTAGAAAACGATAAGTTCAAAGTTTATGGCGAGCACCAAGTATTTGTTATCGACGGTAATGAAGGAAGTTTAGTTGATTTGGCAATCTCAGAAAGTGGAGGCGAAGAGCTGACAATATCCAATTTTAAATTGCACACACTTACAAATGGCTTTAGCTTTGATCTGAATACCCGACAACTAATAAATAGAAAAGAGGATTAAATGAATGAAGATCAACCGAGTAAGGTATTTGAAAGGCCCTAATTATTTCAGTCTCAGGCCTGCCATTTGGATTGAACTGGATATAGAAGAACTAGAATTACTGCCTTCAAATGCTATTCCCGGATTTACTGACAGACTTTTAGAACTTATCCCAAGCCTGAAAACGCATACGTGTTCGCTCGGGTATCAAGGCGGCTTTCTAGATCGGTTGAAAGAAGGCACTTGGATGGGACATATACTTGAGCATATGGCAATCGAACTTCAAGTACTTGCCGGCATTGATGCGAGACGGGGGAAAACGATTACAAGCAATAAAAAAGGAATCTATTTCATCACTTTTGATTATCAAGAACCAAAATCCGGACTCCAAGCTTTTAAATCGGCAATGGAAATTATTGAAAAAATATTGAAAGGTGATCCTTTAGTACCAATTCAAAAATATATTTCGGAAATTTCGGACCTTTATTTTAAAAACAAACTTGGACCAAGTACACAGGCAATTTTTGATGCGGCAATGAATGCGAAAATTCCTGTAGAAAGAGTAGGAACTGACAGTTTGCTCAGGCTTGGAACCGGGGCAAAGCAAAAATTTGTCCAGGCCACGATTACAAGTCAGACTTCGTCTCTTGCTGTCGAGAGAGCCTGTGATAAACAAATGACGAAGATGATTCTTTCGAGTTGTGGTGTACCAGTCCCTAAAGGGGAAGTTGTTACGTCGTTGACTGAAATCTTTAAGGCGTCTGAAAGAATCGGTTTTCCGCTTGTCATAAAACCGCTTAAAGGCAGACAAGGGCAAGGAGTTATTACAAATATTAGAAATAAAGATGAGTTATTTAATGTTGTAAATTGTTTAGATAAACATGTGAAAGAATTTATTATTGAGCGTTTTTATGATGGAAACGATTACAGGCTTTTAGTTGTTAATCAAAAATTAGTAGCAGCAAGCCTTCGGAATCCGCCATTTGTTATCGGAAACGGTCAGGATACGATTCGGAAATTGATTGAACTTGAAAATGAAAATCCGAAACGCGGAGAAGGGCATGAAAAACCAATGTCGAAAATTCCGCTTAATTTTACAGTAATATGTTATCTTGAAAAATTTGATTTAACTCTTGATTCAGTACCAGAAAAAGGCCAGATTGTACAGGTGGTCGGAAATGCAAATTTATCCACCGGAGGGCAAGCAATTGATGTAACTGACGAGGTCCACCCATCAATAAGAGAGATGGCTATTACGGCTGCGAAAGCTATTGGACTGGATGTTGCAGGAATTGATTTTATATGTAAGGACATAACGAAACCGCTAAATCGTGAAGATTCAGTGGTCGTTGAAGTAAATGCTGCACCGGGAATCCGCATGCACCATTTTCCGAGCAAAGGAAAAAAAAGAGATGTCGGCAAAGAAATTGTCGAATATCTTTTTAAGAGCCGGGAAGAAGCATGTATCCCCATCATTTCTGTTACAGGCACGAATGGAAAAACGACAACTGCCCGATTGATCAAACATTTAATCGAAGAAGATAACTTTACGGTTGGAATGGCCAATTCGGATGGTGTTTACATTGGTAATCAGTGTATTGATGAAGGAGATTGCAGCGGTCCAATAAGCACAAGAATGGTTCTAAGGAATCCGATCGTTGACTTGGCCGTGTTGGAGACAGCCAGGGGCGGAATTCTTCGCGAAGGTCTCGCATTTCGTTATTGTGATGTCGGAATTGTAACAAATGTAAGTGAAGACCATCTTGGACAGGATGGCATTGAAACGTTTGATCAGCTTGTGAAGCTGAAAAGATTAATCCCCGAAGTTGTAATTGAAGGGGGATACTGTGTATTAAATGCCGATGACCCTGAAGTGGTGAAAATGGCAGATTATACAAAAGGAAATATCATTTATACGTCTATAAATGCTCACAACCCTTATATTAATGAAGCAGCTCAAAATGGAGGAATAGCCTGGTATCTTGATCATAAAGGGTGGATTGTTCATGTATCGGAAAACGTCAAAACAAAATTCCTGCCTTCCCGCGAAATTCCAATCACGATAAACGGTACAGCCAAGCATAATATTGCAAATTTATTGCAAGCTTTAGCCGCGGCACACTCTCAAGGCGTTTCGATAAGTCAGTTAAAGGAGCGAGTCCTAACGTTCGAGCCTGATTTTAAACAATCTAAAGGAAGATTTAATAAAATAAGCAAAAACGGCCGGGAAATAGTTGTCGACTATGCACATAATGTTGCCGGGTTAAAGGCTATTTACGATACAATTAAGGAAATTAAAAAAAATCGCATTATCACCGTCCTTTCCGCACCTGGAGACAGAAATAACAATGAAGTCGCTAATTTAGCAAAAATAGCTGCAAAGAATTCCAATTTACTTGTTATTAAGGAAGATGGCGATCTGAGAGGAAGAGCTCCGTTTGAAATCGCCGGTATCATGAGGGATTCTGCGCTGCAGGAGGGATTAGGGAGCGAAAATATTTTTATAATTAGAGATGAACTAACAGCGTTTGCTGAGGCATGGGAATTATCAAGGGAAGGAGATCTGCTCCTCTTTTCATATGAGGCGTTTTCTAATGTAACTCAATTTCTTACCATGGTTGATAAAAAACAAATCATTTTAGACAATAAAAGAAGCGGTTAAACAAAAGGACTTGGAGTGAAAGGCTCCAAGTTTTATTTTTTTGGGGAGTTTTGCAATTATAAGCAGAATGGGCTCTTTTTTTTAGTACCTCAACATATATTGATATGGGAAGAGGAGGGGACAGAGTGATTAGGATTAGGATGTTTGGTCTTAACGGCCAATCAACGTTAAGCAACCTCCAGGGGAAGCAAAAAGAAATTTACAAGGCAATTGACAACAGTCCATTTATGTTTGAATACGATACAGTCAATCAACTATTATTTGAATTAATAGTGAGAGAAAACATTATTAATGCATCAATAGATCTCAGCAAGAGCAAGGCTGTCTTTTCATCTTTCAGGACATCGGGCTTTAACCCTGCTTATTGGATCCGCGGCAACAAAGGATATTTGCTAAGATATGACGTTATGCCTGCTGATGCGATAGAAGATATTTTTATCAATAGTCAATATTATGGTTTTGAATGTTCGACTGCAATTGTTATTATTTTTTATAAAGCAGTGCTTGAATCGATAGAACGCCGTATATTTAATTACTTATTCCAAAATTTGCTTGTTTGGGACTGGAATTATGACCGCGATCTTCAGATCATCACCCTTCCCGGAGATGATTTTATTCCGGGTGATGTCGTTTATTTTTTTAACCCGGATTTCGATCAACCAATTTGGATGGGGGAAAATGCGGTATTCCTGGGAGATGGCAAATATTTTGGACATGGGATCGGTATCCGCACTGCTGAACAAATGGTTGAAGCATTGAATACCCGGAGAAGAGAAAATGCCAAAAGAACGGCATATCTATTAGAACAATACAGCAGACTCAACTTTTCATCTTTAGAGAGGTTCGCAAAAAACAAACCAACACTTTAACGCTTTAAAGGGGAGCGGGTCAGGCCCGCTCCCCTTTAAAGCGTTAAAGCGATGTAGAGTGTCCCTCAATATAAAAAGGGTGCTTCCCATTTGGAAAGCACCCCCCCTTTTTTCTAATTTAATATTTGAAACATGCTGCTCCTACAATGATGAGCAGGATAAATAGAACTACGATCAGAGCAAACGTGCCGCCATATCCAGGCCCATACCCGTATCCGCCGTAACAGTGCATTTTGCAACCTCCTTATATTTCATTAATAATATCCAAATCCACCGCAAAAACAGGACGCACCTATAATAATCAATAAAATAAACAGAACAACCAGGAGAGCAAATCCTCCGCCGTATCCGTATTCACCTGACACATTTATAACCTCCTTTTTCTAAGTCAATATATCCTATTCAATTTGCTTCATTTGTGTTATAGACACCTATCTAAATTAGATATTTTTCTTAGATTAAATGCACAGTCATTGATTTGTGTTGGTCCAGCTGATTTTGAGGGTAGATTAGTCCATGCGGAAGCAAAAGGGGAGCCGTATGCCGGAAAAGTAACAGCAAATGGCTCCGTACAAGAACAATAACAACTGTCATTGGAAATTACCGATTTGCTAAGTAGCTGAAGTAATAAACAACCTCGCCGGGGTTTTTTTGTTTACATACATCATCGATAAAAACATGGTACTCTATAATAAAAAATATATAAATAACAGAAAGGAGCGGTGATATTTCCTTTGATTGGAAAGCAGGATGGCGCAAAGCTCGTGATCGTAAATATGGAGCCTACTGAATTTGATGTCTATGAATGCAGACTTAGTCATTCATAACAGAAAAATAGGAGAAGTGCTGCGCGAAGTTAATAACTCACTAACCATTTAAATAAATTTAACGCTTTAAAGCGTTGAGGGCCAGACCCCCGAGGATGGTGACATAAATGAAAATTCGAAAAACAATTGTATATCAAAAAGATACAAAAGTGTTTGTATATGAAAACCGTAAAGAAGAATACATTGTCGTAGCGATTCCTGAAATAGAATGGTCATGTCTGATTTCTTACAGCGAAACTAGAGAAGAGATTGTTAAAAGGCTAAAAGAATCATTATCAAAAACTTTACATGAGAATGCGGAAGAACTTGTGGAACGCATTTACGCATGGACAAGAGAAATGTAAAGGAAATTTGGTGGTTTATTGTTGGTATAAAAGACAGCATTGCAATGCGGAGGTGTCAGCGATATGATGGAGTTTATGGAGAATTTTTTATAGGGGGTTGTTTAGCTCCTCATGACATCGAGGGCGGATACGCTTTTATAGAGAGGAAGACATTATGGCGAAAAATTTTAAAGACGAAGTGCTGTCAAGAAGAACATTTGCAATTATTTCGCATCCTGACGCAGGGAAAACAACACTAACAGAAAAACTGCTCTTGTTTGGCGGTGCCATTCGGGACGCAGGTACTGTAAAAGCAAAAAAGACCGGGAAATTTGCAACAAGTGACTGGATGGAAATCGAAAAACAACGGGGGATTTCCGTTACGTCCAGTGTGATGCAATTTGATTACCAAGGTTTTCGTGTAAATATTCTTGATACACCCGGGCACCAGGACTTTAGTGAAGACACGTACCGTACGTTAACAGCAGTTGACAGCGCAGTGATGATTATTGATTCCGCAAAAGGAATTGAAGAGCAAACAATAAAGCTTTTTAAAGTTTGCCGAATGAGAGGCATACCGATTTTCACGTTTATGAACAAGCTCGACCGGCAAGGAAAAGCTCCGCTTGAGCTGTTGGCCGAGCTCGAAGAAGTTCTTGGTATAGAGTCTTACCCTATGAACTGGCCGATTGGAATGGGAAAAGAATTTTTAGGGATTTATGACCGTTTTTACAATCGGATCGAGCAATTTCGAGTTGAGGATGGCGATCGGTTTGTTGAATTGAACGAAGATGGCAGGATTGTCGGAGATCACTCATTAAAAGAATCTCCTTTATATGAACAAACGCTTGAGGAAGTTTTGCTGTTAAATGAGGCAGGAAACAGCTTCTCCGCTGAACGTGTGGCAGAAGGGACACTTACTCCTGTGTTTTTTGGGAGTGCGCTAACGAATTTTGGGGTACAAACCTTTTTGGAAACGTATTTAAAATTTGCCCCTGCACCGCAAGCGCGAAATTCAACTGCCGGAAAAATCGACCCTCTTTCTGAACAATTTTCAGGGTTTATTTTTAAAATCCAGGCTAACATGAATCCCGCTCACCGTGACCGGATTGCATTTCTTAGAGTTTGCTCCGGAAAATTTGAGCGGGGAATGTCGGTAAACCTGGCCAGAACAGGCAAACAAATAAAGCTTGCCCAATCGACCCGGTTTATGGCCGATGACCGCAGTACAGTGGATGAAGCGGTGAGCGGTGATATTGTTGGGTTATATGATCCCGGTACATATCAAATTGGCGATACACTGACGGGAGGAAAAGAAGTATTTCAATATGACAGTCTTCCGCAATTTACTCCTGAACTGTTTGTAAGGGTAACAGCGAAAAACGTCATGAAGCAAAAGCATTTCCATAAAGGGATTCAGCAGCTCGTTCAAGAAGGAGCAATCCAGCTGTTTAAAACAGTGAAGACGGATGAATATTTGCTTGGGGCCGTTGGACAGCTGCAATTTGAAGTTTTTGAATATCGAATGAAAGCTGAGTATAACGTCGATGTTGTAATGGAACGACTAGGTTCAAAAATTGCCCGCTGGCTCGAAAATGAAGAATTGGACGAAAACCTATCCAGTTCGCGCAGTCTGCTAGTCCGCGACCGTTTTGACAGATATGTTTTCTTATTTGAAAACGACTTTGCACTTCGCTGGTTCCAGGACAAGAACCCTCATATTAAACTTTATAATCCGATGGATGGTTCAAATCCATAAAAAAGTCATTTTTAAAAAAAACAGCCTCTTTTGCGGGGGCTGTTTTTTACATGTTGCAGTTTTTACCATTTCTTAGATCAGAGCATTTTTTAGTCTATGGATTCCTTCTTTAATTTCCTCTAATGTTAGATTCCCATATCCTAAAATGATTTTATTTTGATGCATACCTTTTTGGATCGTATGAAGTTCGACCGGATAAATTTTCACTTTATGTTCTGCAATTATCTCCTTTACCTTTTCATTTGAAAATTCAATATTTTGAAATTCAGCAATCATATGTAATCCTGTTGAATCACCTGAAAGTTTAACCTTATCACCAAATTGTTCAAGTAAACATTTTTTTACATGGTCGCGGCGTGTTTTATATATTTTTTTCATTTTTCTAATATGGCGTTCCAAGTGTCTTTCATCAATGAAACGCGCCAAGGTAAGTTGCTGCAATGAAGGAGTGTGGAGGTCAGTGAACCATTTTAATTCTTTACAACGTTTTGTCAAAGAAGGAGGGAGAATTAAATATCCCAACCTTAGGGCAGGCGATAATATCTTGCTGAAGGTTCCAATGTAAATCACCCTGTCCGGATCAAGCCCTTGAAGCGAATGAATTGGCGCTCCTTGATAACGAAATTCACTGTCATAATCATCCTCTACAATAAAGCAATCAACTTTTCTGGCAAATTGAATAAGTTGAATTCTACGTTGAATTGGGAGCGTCCCGCCAAGTGGAAACTGGTGTGAAGGAGTGACAAAAATAAATCTGGGTTTTTTGTTTTGGGGGATCATATCCGTTCTCATTCCTTGTTCGTCCACTGGTATAGGATGGAGCACTGACCCAGGGGAAGAAAAAATCGTTTGAATTTCGTGCGTAATAGGGTCTTCAATTATTACTTCTTCTCCCCGCGAAAGAAGCAGATTTGCTATAAGCGATAAGGCTTGAGTTGCTCCGGATGTAATAACTAGCTGATCCGGATGACAGTGCACTCCCCTTGTTCTCTTCAAATATCGAGACAGAATATGACGCAGTTCCGATCTCCCTTCAGGATAGCCGTAGCCAAATATAGAATGTGGAGTTTCCACACAGACTTGTTTAGCGATTTGTCCCCATATATGTCTCGGAAACATGTCTAAAGCAGGGACACCTGAACGAAAATCTATTAATTCCGTTGTTTCTTCTGTAATGTCCTGGATTTTAAAAAAAGATAGGTAGTCTGATTTCTTTTGTTGATCCAAAAAGGCTCCTTCTGCAACAAATGTACCGGAACCTTGCCGTGCTTCAATAAATCCTTCTGCTAGTAATTGTTCATAAGCTTCTACAACCACATTCCGTGAAATGCCTAAATTTGAGGCTAGTTCTCGGGTAGGTGGAAGACACTCCCCGGCTGCAAGTTCCCCATTTAATATTCGTGTACGAATTTGTTCATAAACTTGTCGAATTAATGGGATGTTTAATGATCGATCAATAGGTAGCCAAAACATGTTTGCTTCTCCTTTATTCAAAATTGGTACTATAAAAATCTATAATGATTGGTTCTTATCCCTACCATTTTACCATGCTAAATTATAAAAGGAAAAAAATTACATATATTGGAAGAATGTTTAACTTAACTTCTAATTGAAAAAGCAAAACTATTGAAAGGAGAATTTTATGAGCCTAAAAAGAGATTTAGGATGGAAAGAAGCCACCTCTCTTGGCATTGGCGCTATGGTCGGTGCAGGTATTTTTATACTTAGTGGGGTGGCAGCCGGAAAAGCGGGTCCGGCTGTAATGCTCGCTTTTGTAATCGCGGCTATATTAGAAATTTTACTAGGATTGTGCTACGCAGAATTAGCATCGAGATATCCCAGAGCAGGTGGTGCTTATGAATATGTTAGTCAAACAATGGGTTCATTTGTCGGGACGTTAATTGGATGGTCATATTGGGGGGCATGGCTTGCAGCAAGCAGTTTTGTTTCACAAGGATTTGGTAACTACCTTAACTCCTTAACGGGTGCTCCCCCGTTGCTAAGTGCAGTGGCACTCCTTCTTTTTTTAGGATTTATAAATATTTTGGGTATCAAGTTCAGCGGCTTTGTTCAAGTGGCGATTGTAATTGTTGAAATCATCGTACTCCTTTTATTTTTTGCTCTAGGTTTTGGTCATGTGGATTATTCGCTATATACACCTTTTGCTCCTAACGGATTTAATGGAATCCTTGCCGCAGCGTTAGTTGGTTTTCTTTCTATGGTCGGCTGGGATGTGATTGTGGATGCCGGGGAAGAAATGAAAAATCCGGGCAAAACCATTCCAAAGGCTATTTTTTCATCCATTATCATCGTACTTTTTCTTTACTGCGGTCTTTTATTCGTTTCGACAGGTGTTGTCCCTTGGCAGGAACTTGGATCATCAAAAGTACCGGTCGCTTTAGCAAGTCAGCAATTTTTAGGAGACTTCGGCCCTACCTTAGTCAGCATCGTGATTGTTATTTCTTTACCTGCTACAGCTAATGCATTTATTATCTCGATTTCGAGAACTGCCTTTGCCATGGGCCGCAATGGATTTTTGCCGAAAAAAATTGGCTTTATACATCCTCGCTTCCAAACTCCGGTTTACGCTATCTTACTTGGAGTTAGTATTCAAATTATTTTTACATTGGTAAGTTCCATTAATATTGCGGTTAGTGCCACAGGTTTTTTATATCTAATTACTTTTATATTTACGATGTTTGCTTTTTTTATTTCAAGGAAAAGATCCACTCTTGAAGAGAGAGCGACACAGTTTCAAACCCCTTTTTATCTGTTTTTACCAGCCATCGCTTTAATCATCAGCCTTTGTTTACTGATTCCAGTTGGAGGGTCTGGCTTTTTTTCAGGATTGATATGGTTATCAATTGAATTTGCTATTTATGTAATTCGTACTAAATCGATGAAAGCTACTGACAAAAAAAGGTTGTCCAAGTCGCTCATGGAGGAGAGGAAATAGGGGCTGCACTCACAAAAGAAAAGCCGGATTATATATTTTTTACTGGATCCGTAAAAACAGGGAAAATCATTCAAGAACAAGCAGCTAAAGATTTAATTCCTACGACATTGGAACTCGGAGGCAAAGACCCAATGATCGTATTTGCCGATGCTAATAGTAAAAGAACTGCAAAAGGTGCCGTATGGACAGCTTTTAGAAATGTCATTGAACCGACATCGTCGTTTTCCCCAATCCCGTGGCGCAAAGCTTCAACTTCTTTCTTCACTAATTCAACGAATTTCCGAAAAACAGGCCTCTCTACATAAATCCTTTCTGCACTCTTTTACTTTTTATTCCTTTTTCTTGATTTGCCTTATAAAAAATGAAAATTAGCGCAAAATATCATTACTGATGAAATACTGGAGGATTTAGGATGAAACCAAAAATGAAAATGACCGCCGTTTTTCCTTTATTTTTCAAGATTTCTATTAAGGAAATAATTCTTTAATTGTCAAATGAACAAAATAACAAAACTTGAAGCGGTCTTATGGAGCATTGCATTACCTGGTTTCAGCCAATTATTGTATGGCAGCTTTTTTAAAGGAATTTTGTTTGTCGTGTTAGAGGTTATCATCAATTTGAACAGCAACTTTAATTTAGCCATTTTGTACAGTTTTCAATGGGAAATCGAAAAAGCATTAGAAGTGACTGACTTTCAGTGGCTTATGTTTTACCCGTGTTTATATATGATGGCATTGTGGGATGCCTACAAAGCAGCTTGCGAAGAGGAAGAAAAATTTTCTTATCTCCCATTTGTTTTTGGAGCTTACTTTGTTACGGTCGGATTAATTTATTCTCCGACATTTAAGTTTTTTGGAGTCTTTTTCGGCCCTGTTTTCACACCTATGATGTTCTTGATACCGGGAATTTCTATAGGTTTCCTCATAAAATTTTTACTTTTAAAATACAGCAATCAAAAACAATAGTTGCAATATCTGCAGATCAAAGATCTAATTTCGAGGAATAGCTGTTTAAGGATGTTTTTGCAGGAAAATATTCCATATTTAGATTCTTCATCTTTACCCCCACAAAAACTTGAATTTAACACGTAACCATTTAATGAAAAAGTGGCCGCTTAATAAATTTTAGAAGTGAATTAATGAAAAACTTTTAAAGAACAAAATTGTAATTACAATAGAATAATTAGTAGCTGACAGCAATTGCTGTCTTTTCCATTGCCTTACTTAAAAATTCAAACATGCCGTTATATGGTATAATGTGTTGAGTAGAGAGGTGAGGCAATGCTAAGCTTTTTATTCATTGCGAAAAAAAGAAAGAGGACATTGGAAGAAGCGGTTGCGTTAATTAAAAAGGGTGATACAAAACTTCTAAATGAGTTAATTAATTCATATAAGCCGTTTATTGCCAAAACGGTTTCAGCTGTTTGCAAGAGATACATCCATGAATCTGATGATGAATTTAGCATTGGTCTTATTGCCTTTAATGAAGCGATTCAAAAATACTCCCCGGAAAAAGGGAATTCATTGTTAAGCTTCGCAGAAGTTCTTGTAAAAAGAAGAGTAATAGATTATATCCGAAATCAAACGAAAAATCAAAGTTTCAGCCTTTATATTGGTTCTGAACAGGAAGAGGAAGACACCCCGAGATCTTCCATTGAGGATGATATTTCAATTGAAGACTATAAGAAGAAAAACGAAGAAGAAATTCGCAGAGAAGAAATTATTCAATTTCAACAAGTATTAAAAGATTTCGGCTTAACATTTCAGGATTTAGCAGAACATTCTCCGAAGCATGCAGATGCAAGAAAAAATGCGATGTTCGTAGCAAAAACTCTTGTGGAAGATGAAGAACTAAAGGAATTGCTGTTAGAAAAAAAAAGGCTGCCGATTAAGCATTTAGAAAAAAAAGTTAAGGTCAGCAGAAAAACAATTGAACGCAACCGAAAGTATATAATCGCTATTTCAATTATTTTATTAGGGGATTATTTATATTTAAAGGATTATATTAAAGGGGTGTTAGAAACGTGAAAAAGGGGATTATCATGGATATAGACGACGGTTTTTTAACGTTGTTAACCCCTGATGGCGAATTTTTGCGGGCAAGAAAGCAGCATAATCATTATCAAATCGGGCAGGAAGTTGATTTTTTTACTGTTGCGGCAATAGATAGAAAGAAGCCGCTTTTAATGAAATTGTTTGCTTCTTTTAAAGGAAGAGCAGTTGCGGCGGCCGCACTGGCAATGCTTTTTTCACTGATCATGTTTTTTCCCTTTTATCAAAATGGCCAGGTTTATGCATATATGTCGATTGACATAAATCCAAGTCTGGAATTTGGGGTTAATGAAAATCTTCAAGTAATTGAACTGACATCATATAATAAAGAAGGACAAACAATTATTGAGGAAATTGATGATTGGAAAAAAGAAGATTTTGTCATTGTTACAGAAAAAATTCTGGCTAAAATTAAAGAAAAGGGTTACATTAACGAGAATAAAGATATGATCATTTCAACTGTTTATACCGGTAAAAGGGAGAAATCTTCTGACCGGGAAATTTTGAAAGAATTGAATAAAATCGAATCAGACATGCAGAAACAAGATCTTAAAGTGAAAATCGTTGAAGGGACTGCCGAAGAGAGAGAAAAAGCAATTAAGCAAGGTGTCACTACCGGTACATATAAAAAACAGCAAGAAATAATATTCGAAACTTCTTTAATTGAGAAAAAAGAGAGTTCTAAATTTCACAAGAAAAAGGTTAATGCTGCAAATGAAAGAAAAAAACCGTTAGAAGCAAAACAAAATAACAATTTTGTCGATTCAAAGAAAAATGCTCCGCTTGGATTACTGAAAAAAGATAATGAACACAAAAGAGAATTAAAAGAAAAAAATCAAGAGTTGCAAATAAAGGAGAATTCGCCTAAAAAGCAGGATAATAATCAAGTAATCAAACATGAAGAACAACATAAAAAACGGAATAATAATGAAGGATATATCGGAAAAAAGTTAAAAGAAAAGGATGAGAAACACAACCTTCTTGAAAAGAAAATTAAGAATGAACAAAAGAAAATTAATTTTGCCGATGAGAATCAGAAAACTGATAAAGAGAAACATAAAACTATTGAAGTGAAAAATAAATTTAATGAAAAGAAACATAAAACCAATGAAGAGAAATATAGAGCACGTAAAATAAAAAATGCAGGTGAAGAGAAAAATAACACCGTCAAAAAGAATCGAATAAAAAGAGGGGTTTATTATAAAAAAGTCGATCATCATAAAGAAAAGTCCGGTGACATGTAAAACCGGACTTTTTGCCATTTTATTTGATTTTTATTTGTTGTTTTGTCCTGATAATTGGGCTTGAGCTTGTTGTACAAGCCGTTTTGTGATTTCTCCTCCGACGGAACCGTTAGCACGGGATGCCGTATCAGACCCTAAATTAACTCCGAATTCTTGAGCAATTTCATATTTTACTTGGTCTAAGTATTGTTCAAGTCCCGGAACAAGCAATTTATTACTGCTTCTAGCCATTTGTTTCAACTCCTTGCTCATTTTGCAGAGAAAAATTCTCTGTAAAAGTAGTTTGGATCATAAGAAAAAATTCATGTGTGGAAATGTTTATCGGCAATGGCTAAAACCGATTCTTTCTCAAAAAAATGATAAAAAAACGAATGCCAAACAGAACGGCACATATATCAGATTAAAAGCTCATAAATCAAAATAAGCCTGATATATTAAATAGAAGGCTGATAAAGAAAAATAAGGGCACATAATTCAAAATGAAGGCTCATTAACCAAGAAACTGGCCCCTTTTAGGCGAGTCCGTATACATTTTTCAGTCTTTCCCGTTTCCAACGTCAAATGTTGGATGTATAAAAGGAGATCCATGCGGTTTCTTTTTGCTTTCAAGCAGTTCTCTGTTTTCGGAAGTGTTCCAGCCGATATCATTCGTTGGATGAACCCATTCGTCCCCAGACATAATCGCAGGATCAGTATTGTCGCTCCATTTTTCAAGCGGGGAATTAGGAGATGCGTATTTGCTGTCTCCAATAATAACTCCGTATGATTTCTCGAATGGAGGTTCAATCTCTATTCCGGTTCCTTTAAAACTTGGTGCATGAATTTGATGGGGCAACGTTCCGTCTATATCGAGCTTTTTCTCTTTCATAGTCTCATCCTTTTTTTAATTATTTTTTTGTCCTTTTTGTGTTTTTATTAGCAAAAAAGGATTGAAAAATAAGGAAAAGGATGAGTGAATGTTTTCTGCTGTTATGATAAAAAATAAAGCCATGCATCATGATAAAGCAGGAGGCAAAAAAATGGCAAAGAGAAAAGCGGAAGTAAATGCAATAGAAAAATATAGTAAAACACCGAAAAAAAACCTGCAGGAAAGCGAATATTCCGCAGAATTCAGTCAAGACGAAGATCCGATGAAAATGGCGAACAGAAATTCAAAACACGGAAGAGAAGGCAGAGCGTAAAATGAAAAAGAAAGAAGATAAGCAAAACTTAAACAGTGCGAATGTCGAATTTGGAAATGAATTTGGAGATATAAATGCAAATAAATTTTTCGAGATATCATTTATGAATCAAAAAAATAAGGAAAAATCTGATCAGAAGTCGAACTGCTAAAATAAAAAGCCGGACCTGCTTTTAAGAGGCCGGCTTTAAGATATTCTTTTTACATGTGTAAATAACAGCTTTTTCTTCATGAGGCGGAAAATAAGCAAGAATCGATGTCGGTTCCATTTCGATTTGTCCAGTCAGCAAATATTTTTCTAAATCAAAAGGAACTTCCTCGAGCATCGTGTGTTTGTAAAGCTCTTTTTCAGTGAGATTTAAATGTTTAAATTCGGAACCGAGCATGTCAGGATCATTAAGGAACCTTTGATATAAAATGAATCTTTCATCTTTTTCATACGTTGGTTCCCACCACGGTTTTCTAGGTTTATATTTTTGACCGGCAAGGTAGTCATATTTCATAAGTCCTTCAACAACGGTCAGTTCTTTCAGTTTCATTGCATTTAAAAAATTCAATAATCGCTTAAACAAATCTTCAAGCTGGTGACCGATTTTTTCCCAGCCATTCTCTTCCCAATAAGTGCCGAATTCTTGGAAAAAGTCAAAAGGAGTAGGGAAGCCTTTTGAAACAAGATATTCAATCGTATGATCCATCCGGTGATCATTCCAATATTTTTCAAGCACATCTTCAACTTGTTTTATTTTAATAATATCATCAAAGGAAAGAACACTATTGCTGAGAATTTCATATGGCGCATGGTCCATAAAAATATATTGATGTTCATTTGCTCGAATCCTTAAACCGGTGCCTCTTAGCATTTTTAAAAATCCAAGCTGAAGCTCTTCCGGACGCAATGCAAAAACATCGTTAAACGTTTTCTTAAACGATGCATAGTCTTCTTCAGGAAGCCCGGCAATTAAGTCCAGATGTTGAGCAATTTTTCCGCCATCTTTCACCATTGTGACCGTACGGGATAACTTTTCAAAATTTTGCTTTCTCATGACAAGTTCATTCGTATAATCGTTTGTGGACTGAACCCCTATTTCGAAGCGGAACAGCCCCGGAGGAGCATTGCGGTTCAAAAACTCTATAACTTCAGGGCGCATAATATCGGCGGTAATTTCAAATTGAAAAACGGTGCCCGGTACGTGTTCGTCAATTAAGAATTGGAACATGTCCATCGCATAGCTTCTGCTGATATTAAAAGTCCGGTCTACGAATTTGATTGTTTTAGCGCCATGCTTCATTAAATAACGAATATCTTCTTTTATTTTTTCACGGTCAAAATAACGCACGCCAACTTCGATGGAAGAAAGGCAAAATTGACAGCTGAACGGACATCCACGGCTTGTTTCAATATAAGTTATGCGCTTGGAAAGATGTTGAATGTCCTCTTCAAACCGAAAAGGGGAAGGAAGTTTCTTCAGGTCCAGTTTATTGCGCTGAGGATTTATCTTCACTTTTCCTTCGTTTCGATATGCAATTCCGTGCACGTTTTCGAATTGTTGATCCCCGTCGAGCTCTGTAAGGAGCTGTTTGAATGTTTCTTCACCTTCCCCGATCACAATAAAATCGAATTCGGGAACCTTCTCCATCCACTCCATCACATCATAGGAAACTTCAGGACCGCCAACAATGATCTTGATGGCAGGATTGATTTTCTTGATCATTTTGATCACTTTAATCGTTTCTTCAATGTTCCATATATAACAGCTGAAACCAATGATATCAGGCTTTTTTCGGAAAAGATCTGTCACAATGTTCATTGCCGGGTCTTTAATTGTATATTCTGCAAGTTCAACAAGATACTCCGGTTCTGCATAAGCCTTTAAATAGCGTATTGCCAAGTTTGTATGAATGAATTTTGCATTCAGCGCCGCACATATTACTTTCATTTATTTCAATCTCCTTCAAGAGAAGCTGCATAATTAAACACAAGTTTTTATTATATCTCATTGTGAAGTTTTTTTCTATAAAATTTTACAATACTAACAATCCATGTCTGCAGATGCTTTAGTCTTGATAATTTAAATTCGATAAGAGGCTGTGCCAAGGAAATTGCAATTTGGCTCGATAATACAATTGTAAGAAGCAACGAAATTCCCGCAAGTAATAAGAAGTTTTCGGGCTCATGGAAAAATTTTTGGAATTCACTTTCACGGAATGTACGGACAAAAAATCCATGAAGCAAATAGACATACAATGAATTTTTTCCCAAGCTAGTAAAGAAATATTGTTTTCTTGGAACGAATGCAAAGAAACTGAAAACCATGATCACACTTAAAATATACAACCCCAGCCTTGTAAACATTGCTGTGAATGAAGCTTCTCCAAGTTCCCCATATGGTTTTGAACCGAGCAGCCATTCATAATTCATTTCCGGATAGAAATAAAATCCGATAAATACGATGATAAAGGCAGCCAGAGAAAATAATCGAAATTTTACTCTAAATAACGCGAATATGTGTTCTTTTCTCAAGTAATATCCAAGCAAAAAGAACGGAAAAAAGACGAACGTTCTTGATAAACTTAAATAATTTGAAACTGAATCGAAATATCCGATCAAAAGCCCAATAATAAGTGCCGCGGTGATCGATACGGCAGCTTTGTATTTGGCAAACAGCAAGAGCATTATATTCCAGCAAAATAAACTGATAAGGAACCACAGAGACCAATGAGGATCGAACGGGTCCATTTTTAGCTTGGACTGCTCATATAAGAAATAATAGAAAATGGAGTATATGATTTGGAAGATAATATAAGGTAAAATTAATTTTTTGGCAATTTTTTTTACGTATCCTTTTTGATAAAAACCTTTTGCAAAAAAACCTGAAACGACGATAAAAGCAGGCATATGAAAGGTATAAATTACTTTATAGATTGTATAGACGGTTTCGTGATCTTCGATAAAGGGCCGGAGCAAATGCCCGAAAACGACAAAGAAGATTAAGATAAATTTTGCATTATCAAAGTAATAATTACGTTGTTTCATTGTTGTCCTCCCTGATTTCTGACCCCGTAATTATCTATATTTATATATCCTTCCCTACTTTACCATGCTGTAAACTAGTAGTTCAGTGTAAAATTATCGGTGTATATGGAAAAAAATAAAATAATTTTAAACATTAAACAGGTAAATTTGTGTTTGAATGGCAATTATTTCTTTCAAACCTCTTATACTTTTATTATAATAGAAAAAAATATAATGATCTTTTATCTGTATTTTAAGATATCGATTTTCGTTCATGTTTTATGAATTAAGGGGGCAAATCATGAAAGGGGTCCAAAAGGTTTTATACAATAATGAAAAAAAAGGCAACAAGAGAGAAAACCTGGTCCAAATCTTAATCGGTATTAATTTTTGGAAAAATTTAAGGCTGGGGCAAAAATATGGAGTTGCATTATTTATTACTATTGGATTGTTCACGATTTCTACTATAATTACATTCGGTTTATTGTCGCAGGTAAACTCTAAAATGGATTCAGTGAAAGAAACGGGCGAAAAAGCCATAAATATGACGGAAGCGGCAGCTATTTTTCATCAAAAAGGAAGTACGATTGGGAATTTTATTATCGATTCAAATCCTAAACATATAACAAATTTTAAAGGGTTAACCAAAAATTTTGACCAATTAAAGAAAAATATTAAGTTTTCTCTTACGACATCGGAAACAAAGAAATTATTTCAACAAATAGATGAGAATGACAAGAAAATTACATTGCTTTTTAATGATGTGATCAAACCTCAGGTAAAGCTTCAGCACGAACGCGAGTATATGCATGAAAAGCTCAAAGCCGATCATTTAATTGCGGAAACGGTTATAAAGCTAGACAAACTACATGAAATTTTGAAAAAAGAACAACAGAATGCCGTCACTTCTGCAAAAGCCGATTTAATTACTACGTTAGTTGTCCTTGTTGTTTCAATTTTTGTATCTGCTTTTTTAGGAATATCAAGCATCTTAATTATCGAAAAACTTGTTTCTGGAAAGCTCGGCCAAATCGTGAACGTTTCAAATGAAATTGCAGCAGGGAATTTAAATATCAAAGCGGTCGAATATTACGGGAAAGATGAAATCGCAGAATTAAGCAAAGCGACAAATTCAATGAAGGAAAAACTCCAGTCGATGATCCATGAAATTTCCGTTGTTTCAAATGATGTAACAAATAATAGCAGCATATTAAATACAGCAGCGATTGAAGTAAGGGCAGCGATCCAGCAAATTACTTCGACCATGCAGGAACTTGCAGGAGGTGCCGAAGAACAAGCAAATTCTGCAACCGGTTTGGCCAAAATGATGGAAGACTATATGCTAAAAGTGAAAAAGGCAAGCGAAAGTGGAATGATGATTCGAAATGCGTCGAATGACGTGTTATCTATGACAAAAGATGGGGATAAATTGATGAGAGAATCCCAGCAGCAAATGGAAAGAATTAATGAAATTATGAAAATATCCGTAGAAAAAGTACAGGGACTCGATGAACAGACGAAACAAATTTCTAAACTCGTTCAAGTGATACAAGAAATAGCCAACCAAACAAATCTCCTTGCCTTAAATGCTGCGATTGAAGCAGCCCGCGCGGGAGAACATGGAAGAGGGTTTGCTGTTGTAGCAGATGAAGTCCGCAAATTAGCTGAGCAAGTTTCGTTTTCCGTTACTGACATCACAAAAATTGTAAAGGGAATTCAATCAGAATCTGACAATGTTGTTTCTTCCCTTCAAGCCGGATATAAGCAAGTGGAAGAAGGCACCGTGCAAATCGAAATTACCGGACAAACATTCCATAAGATTTACAAGGCTGTATCGCTTATGGCTGAAAAGGTAAATGATATTGGGAACAGTATGGAGCAATTGGCTAAAAGTTCAGTAGAAATGAACAGATCGATCGAAAATGTTGCATCTGTTTCCGAACAATCTGCTGCAGGAATAGAACAGGCCAGTGCTTCCATTACGCAAACAAATTACACTGTAGAAGAAATATCAAAGAATTCTCAGTCGCTTTCAGAATTGGCCAATCAATTAAATGCCATGATTGGAAAATTTAAATTGTAAAACAACAGGCCGTTTCTTTTTAGAAACGGCTATTTTCTCAGGTTCTCAATGGAGGATTTTTTGCATATTTTGTCGAATTAAACTTAATTATTGGAAATAGCGGTGAGGAGGAAAAACAGTGGAAGGAGCTTTAACGAACGAAGAATGCCAGCAGCTGCTGGAGAAAATTTCTGCATTAGAAAAAGAAAATAAAAGATTGAAAGAAGAACTTGTAAATAAAAATGATGATTTATACATAGATTTATTTGAAGAAGCCATCGATGGAATCGTATTTTGGCGGGAAAACGGGGAAGTGGTAAAGGCCAATAAATCTTCGGCAAAAATATTTGAATGCAGCCAAAACGAACTATGTGGTAAGAGACTTTTCGATTTTGTTTATGAGAAAAACGAAAAATTCCATACGATTTTCAGTGAATTAAATAGGACCGGAGCGATACGTGACGAACTGCTCTTTCTTATGCCAAACGGTCAGAAGAAATTGCTTGAATTTACTGCCAAAATAAACCGAAACGGATTTAATATTATGATTTTGCGGAATGTTACGGAACGTTTTAAAATGGAAAAGAAGCTGAGAGAGAGTGAGCAAAAATTCCGAAAAATTTTCGACGGCTCTTTTGATGGCATTATTCTTTGGGATGAAAATTTCAAAATCGTTGATGTGAATCAAACTGGGGTTAAAATGCTCGGTCTTTCAAAAGAAGAAATAATCGGTCAATCTTTAACCACCTTGTTGAGTAAATACAATGTAAAAAAAGAAAATCTTGAAGAGTATATGAAAAAACTTGAAAAAGACGGACAAATAACAGGAACGCTTTCTACAAAGATGAATGATACAAAACAAAAGTATTTCGAATTTTCGGCAAAATCCAATTTGATCTCCGGCTTAAATCTATCCGTTTTTCGTGATATTACAGAAAAATTGGAAATGGAAGAACAGCTCAGGAAATCTGATACTCTTCATGTTATTGGCGAGCTTGCAGCCGGCATTGCCCATGAAATCCGAAATCCGATGACAGCGCTTAAGGGATTTATCCAATTGCTTCAGGGGAGCATAAAAGAAGATCATTCGATGTATTTTCATGTCATCTCTACCGAATTGCAGCGCATGGATTCGATTATTAATGAATTTTTGATTTTGGCAAAGCCGCAAGCCGTGAAATTTGTCGAGTGCAACGTAGTAAAAATTATGAGAGAAACAGTCGAACTTTTAAATGCCCAGGCAGTATTGCATGATGTACAGTTCAAAACTTATTATGAAAAAGATTTGCAATTGTTATACTGTGAGCCGAATCAATTAAAAAAGGTGTTTATCAATATTATTAAAAATGCCATTGAAGTTATGCCAAATGGTGGTATTATTACTGTTTCAGTGAAGAAAACAAACGACAATAAAATACATATTTCTGTCGAGGATGAAGGACCTGGCATGTCTGAAGAAAAAATTAAGAAACTTGGAGAACCTTTTTTTACAACAAAAGAAAGGGGAACTGGGCTTGGTTTAATGGTCAGTTATAAGATTGTTGAAGAACATAATGGCGTTATCGATGTACAAAGCAAAGAAGGAATCGGAACAACTTTTCATATTTATTTACCGATTCATAAAGACAGCGAAGGAAAAAGTTTATGAGGAAATATACAATTTGCACATCGGAAATTGGAAACTTATATATAGTTGCAGAGGATGAACAATTGGCTGCAATTCATATTGGCGAGGACGATTTTTATGTCAATGAGACATATGAAGAATTAGTATATGATCCATATCATCCGATTCTTTTAAAGTGTGTTTGCCAGCTCAATGAATATTTCGAAGGAAAACGGAAAAATTTTGATTTGCCATTGAAGCAAATAGGGACTGACTTTCAATTAGCTGTATGGAACCAACTCATTCGAATACCTTTTGGAGAAACGAGAAGTTATCGAGACATAGCTGAAAAAATCGGAATACCTAAAGCTGTAAGGGCTGTCGGCCAGGCAAACAAAGCAAATATGTTTCCGATTATCGTTCCGTGCCACCGAGTGATCGGGAAAAATAAATCGTTAACAGGGTATGCGGGAAACCGAGTAGATATAAAGAAAAAACTATTATTACTCGAAAAATTGGATTTCAAATCGAATGAAAAACGCAAAAAGAAAGGGACCGGCTCAAAAGAAAAGGGTCAGACCCTTCCGAAACAATATATAAACAAACATTGATATAATCATTTCTATATATTGTTATTATTGGAGGGAGTCAGACCCATTGTTTTCGTTTCTTATAAACTATCTTTAACATTTGAAATAAGCTCATCTATGTTTCCAATCTGTTCTCTTGAAACAATTAGTTTTTTTCCAAGATTTAAAGTTTTAATTTTCGCAGTAATCCGTTTGCTTTGATCGCTTATCCCATCTAAATCGGCAACATGTGCTAAACCTATTGTTCGGCGAATTAGTTCGCAGCCTGCAAATCCGGTTGTATCTTTGAAATATTTTTTGAGCACTTTCTCAAGATAGCCCTCCGTTTTGGAATAAGGCTCCATATTCGAATCAGCCCATAATCTGCTATATTCTGCAGTAAACGTTTCCCAAAAAGTTCGAATATGCGAAAAGATGCTTTCCTGTTTGCTTTCACAAGAAATTGCCTGGAAAAGAAGATTGGCAATCACTTGGCCGAGGTCAAAGCCGGCTGGCCCGTAAAAAGCAAATTCTGGATCGATTATTTTTGTTTCAGTCTTACTCGCAAAAACGCTGCCCGTATGTAAATCTCCATGAAGCAAGCATTCAGCCTCCGTTAAGAAACTTTGTTTTAAGAGGGCTGCTTCAAGTTTAACCTTTTCATCTGCCCATAACTTTTTTACTTCGTCTCTTAATTCTTCCTCAAACGAGTTTGTCTCTGAATCAAAGAATGGATCAGTAAAGATAAGGTCTTCAGTTATTTTGCAAAGTTCCGGGTTAATGAATTTTTTGACTAATTCTTTCTTATCACTAGGTTTTGTTCCAAAATCGGATGTAAAGAATAAAGTTTTCGCAAGATATTCACCAAGATGCTTTGAGATTAGGGGATATTCTTCTCCCTGAATTAATCCTTTTCTTGCAATCGAAAGATGAGATAGATCTTCCATCACTGTGATTGCAAATGTTTCATCACTGAAATAAACTTCAGGAACAAACTCGGGAGCAAGTTCTTTAAAAAGCTTTAAAGCATCAGCTTCAATTTTTGCCCGTTTTAATGTAAGCGGCCAAGACTCGCCAACGACTTTTGCGTAAGGGAGAGCTTGTTTTATAATGACACTTCTGCCGCTTAGCCTGTCTTCCACCCGAAAAACAAGGTTTAAGTTTCCATCTCCGATTTCTGCTGTGGTTAATTCAGCATCTTTATGAAATAAATTTAATTTTTTTGCCAATTCTGCTGCTGAAGCTTCATTAAGAGTTTCATAGTTTTGTTGCTGTAATAAAGCCATGTTAAAAATTCCTCCTTATTCAAAGAGGCTTAACAATTATAAAAGCCTCTTTCTCATAATTGAAAGAGGCTTGAAGATTTATGTACTTCTCGCCTCTTATCTGTCAGAAAGTTTCCTTTCTGTTGGAATTAGCACCGTGCCTTGCTGGGGAAAACCCCGGCGCATGCTGCGCCCCATTTTGCAATGGTATTACGGTCGGTTGCTGGGCTTCATTGGGCCAAGTCCCTCAGCCAGCTCTTGATAAGAGAACATTTATTGTTTTTTGTAAAAATTCGTTTGATTGAAATAATAACAGCAGTAAAACAGATATGTCAATATTTTTTCAAATTTCTTAATAAAAGTCTGGCATTCGGTCTTCGAAAATAGGGATCATTTTCCTAACCTTTCCTGTCTCGCTCAAATCAATTTCGGCTACAAGAATTTCTTCCTGCTCTCCGGCTTCTGCAATAATTTCCCCCCACGGATCAATAAACATAGAATGACCAGCGAATGTATTGTTAGGGTCTTGTCCGGAACGGTTGCAGGCAATGACAAAACATTGATTTTCAATAGCGCGTGCGATTAAGAGGCTTCGCCAATGGGAAAGCCGGGAGTGAGGCCATTCCGCCACAACAAACAATGCTTCTGCACCTTTAGATGTATGAGTGCGGATCCATTCCGGGAAACGAATATCGTAGCAAATTACCCCTGCAAACTTTCTGTTTTCAAGCTGAAATAAACCTTTTGATTTTCCGCGGGATAAATAAAGATGTTCATCCATCAGCTTGAATAAGTGGAGTTTACTGTATTCGTGAATTTTATTACCGTGTTTGTCGACAATCAAAAGTGTGTTAAAGACTCCTTCAGAGGTTTTGTTTGCTACAGAGCCGCCAACAAAATGAATCCCGTGTTTTCTTGCTGCATTTTGCAGAAAAACAGTTGTTTCATTTGCATTTTCATCGGCTATTTCATTGATTCGCGTCAAATCATATCCGGTAGTCCATAATTCCGGAAGAAGAATAATATCCGGTTTTTTTGCAGCTGCTTCTTGTATAAGATTTTCCGCAGATTGAAAATTCTTTTTTGGATCGCCAAAGGCAAGATCCATCTGAATACATGCTATGGTTAATTTCATGACCTTCACCCTGTTTTAAAAATTTAATTCTTTACAAGCTTACATTTACGTTATATTATTTTTGACTAGAATTTCAACAATTTTATAAAATGAAAATATTTTCTGATTGTAGGTGTAACAATGAAACATTTCTCCCAATCTGACTTATTAAACAACCTGCCGAAACAATTTTTTGCTTCGCTAGTAAAAAAAACAAACCAATATATTGAGAAAGGCTATGATATCATTAATCTGGGCCAGGGAAATCCAGACCAGCCGACTCCTGAACATATCGTGAAAAAACTTCAGCAAGCAGCAGCAAATCCTGTGAATCATAAATATTCACCATTTCAGGGATTTCGATATTTAAAAAAAGCTGCTGCGTTATTTTACAAACGGGAGTACGGAGTAGAACTGGATCCGGACAAAGAGGTGGCAATATTGTTCGGCGGGAAAGCCGGTCTCGTCGAAATACCGCAATGTTTGTTAAACCCTGGGGATGCAGCTCTAGTTCCAGATCCGGGATATCCGGATTATTGGTCAGGGATTGTATTGGCTCGCGCCGAGATGATCAATATGCCGCTCCTTGAAGAAAACGATTTTCTTCCCAATTTTGCCGATCTGCCGGAAGAAGATGCAAAAAAAGCAAAATTAATGTTTTTGAATTACCCGAATAACCCGACCGGGGCAACGGCGACGAAAGAATTTTTTGAACAGACTGTTAAGTTTGCCGAGGAAAATGATATTTGTGTTGTCCATGACTTTGCATACGGAGCCATCGGCTTTGACGGACAAAAGCCGCTCAGCTTTTTGCAATTTGAAGGTGCAAAAGATGTAGGAATTGAAATTTATACTCTCTCCAAAACTTATAATATGGCAGGATGGCGTGTCGGATTTGCGGTTGGAAATGAAAGCGTAATTTCTGCCATTAACCTTTTACAGGATCATATGTATGTCAGCTTATTTGGAGCTATTCAGGAGGCCGCATCAGCTGCGTTGACAGAGTCTCAGGAATGTGTGGTAAAACTGAACAGTATGTACGAATCAAGACGAAATACTTTGATTAACGGATTAAGGTCAATAGGCTGGAACGTAACAGCTCCAAAAGGATCATTTTTTGCATGGCTGAAAGTGCCGGGTAACTTTACATCAGAACAATTTTCTGATTATCTTCTTGAAAAAGCGCATATCGTTGTCGCGCCGGGCATTGGCTTTGGCAAACATGGAGAAGGCTATGTCAGAGCAGGATTACTTACTTCTGAAGACAGGCTTTTAGAAGCAGTTGAACGAATTAAAGCTTTAAAAATTTTTAAAATGATGGATTGACAAATCAAAATATTCCTGCGATAATCCAAATAAATCTAACACGCAAAAAATTGAATATGAAACAAATATTGTTTTCTTATCAAGAGCAGGCGGAGGGACGAGCCCAATGAAGCCCGGCAACCGACTTAGTTTTATAAGCACGGTGCTAATTCTTGCAGCAATAGCTGAAAGATGAGAAGATCTTAGTTTGCATCACTAACCTCTTCTTGTCGAAGAGGTTTTTTTGTTGAGTTTGAACGAAGGTTATCAACCAATTTTCGAATTTTTCGGCCAGACTTAAGGTTATCGACGCCTGCCGAACAGGAGTAAATGAACCTTTAACGAGAATAAACATTTTTTGAATGTATCAACCAGTTTCCATGAAAGGAAGATTACAATTGAGTGAAATCATTGCGACGTACTTAGTGTTTGACTCTAAACATGACCCGGAAAAAAAAGCGGAAGAAATTGCCCTTGGTTTAACAGTAGGTTCCTGGACTGATTTGCCGGAGCTCGAAAAAAACCAGCTCAAGAAACATAAAGGGAGAGTCGTTTCTGTAGAAGGACTGGCAACCGGGGGAGCTCAAAAAGAAACGGAAGCTTTCATAAAAATCGCTTATCCGACAGTGAATTTTTCTTTTGATATTCCAGCCATTTTAACAACTGTTTTCGGAAAATTATCAATGGATGGAAAAATAAAACTGCTGGATTTACAGTTTAGCAGCGAGTTAAAAAAAGCTTTTCCCGGACCGCGATTCGGCATTCCCGGCATCCGTGAAAAATTAAATGTGTATGATAGGCCGCTCGTCATGAGCATTTTTAAAGGCTTAATCGGCAGGGATCTTAATTATTTGCTTTTTCAGCTGAAGGAACAGGCAAAAGGCGGAGTTGATATTGTAAAAGATGACGAAATACTGTTTGAAAATGAGCTGACGCCATTTGAAAAACGAATAACCGAAGGGAAAAAAGCTCTCCTTGAGGTTTTTGAAACAACCGGGCACCGGACATTGTATGCAGTCAATTTAACCGGGCGTTCGTCAAAGCTTCGCGATCAGGCTAGAAAGGCAGCAGAATTGGGTGCGGATATTTTGCTGTTTAATGTGTTTTCCTATGGCTTGGACATTCTCCAAGAGCTTCGGGAAGATGATAACATTGCCCTCCCGATTATGGCACACCCGGCATTCAGCGGCGCAATCACCTCATCACCTTACTACGGATTGTCCAATTCGCTTTTACTCGGAAAGCTAGCCCGCTATGCGGGAGCCGATTTCTCTTTGTTTCCTTCACCGTATGGGACGGTTGCACTTGAAAGAGATAAGGCAATTGCGGTGGCTGCAGCCTTAAGAGAAAAAGAAAATTATAAGCCGAGTTTTCCGGTTCCTTCAGCAGGCATTCATCCGGGGTTAGTGCCTTTGCTTGTACAGGATTTTGGAATTGACAGCATTATCAATGCAGGCGGCGGTATTCACGGACATCCGGATGGCACGAAGGGAGGAGGACTTGCGTTCAGGCAGGCAATTGATGCAGTTCTTTCCGGCAAATCACTTTCCGAAAGCGCGGAGGCCTTTCCAGAACTTAGAAAAGCAATTGATTTATGGGGCTCTTTCGAGGTGAAGGTATGAAAAAGTTTGCCGTATTTTGTGATTTTGACGGAACGATTACTGAAAAAGATAATATAATTTCGATCATGCAAAAATTCGCTCCACCTGAGTGGATTAAAGTGAAGGACCAAATTTTAGCTCAGGAAATTACGATCCAAGAGGGAGTAGGGAAAATGTTTTCCCTTCTCCCGAGCGGATTAAAAAATGAAATTGTCCATTTTGCTGTTCAGAATGCTTCTATTCGGCCTGGATTTCAAGAGTTCATTATATTTCTTAATGAACATGACATACCATTATTTATTGTTAGCGGCGGAATTGACTTTTTTGTAGAACCAATCCTTGAAAAATTTGGCCCTTTTGCCGGTTTATATTGCAATGGAGCTGATTTCAGCGTGGAAAATATTCAGATACTGTGGCCACACAGCTGTGATGAATATTGTTCAAACGGCTGCGGCTGCTGCAAGCCATCCGTTATCAGAAAACTGGAAGGAAACAGATTTTATAAAATTGTGATTGGTGACTCGATAACGGATCTAGAAGCAGCTAAACAGGCTGATTACGTTCTGGCCCGGGATTTTTTAGAGGATAAATGCGAGGAACTAGGTATTCCATTTGATTCATTTGAAACATTTTTTGATTGTATAGAATCTATTAAATTGATGATTGGGGTGAGAGTATGAGCTTGTTGGCTGAGAGATGGAATGAGCTTGCTGATGTAAAAGATGAATTGGCGGAAAGAGACTGGTTTATGGGAACGAGCGGAAATCTCGCGATTAAAGTTAAAGACAAGCCTTTACAATTTCTTGTAACAGCAAGCGGCAAAGACAAGCGAAAACGTACGGAAGCGGATTTTCTTCTTGTTGATGAAAACGGTCAGCCCGTAGAAAACACTCCTTTAAAGCCATCAGCAGAAACGTTGCTTCATGTAGAAATCTACAAAAAGACGAACGCCGGATGCAGTTTACATGTGCATACAGTTGATAACAATGTCATTTCCGAAATTTACGGTGATAAAGGTGAAGTGACATTTCAAGGTCAGGAACTTATCAAAGCGTTTGATATATGGGAGGAAGATGCTGTACTTAGTTTTCCGATTATTCATAATCATGCCCATATTCCAACATTGGCAAAAACATTTTCTGAGCACGTCAAAGAGGATACAGGGGCTGTATTAATTCGAAATCACGGCATTACTGTTTGGGGAAGAAATGCATTTGAGGCTAAAAAAATTCTGGAAGCGTCGGAATTTTTATTCCGTTATCAATTAAAGCTTCTTGAATATAAGTCATATCAACAGTTTAAAGTTGTCTAAAAAAATGAAAGGAGAATTAAAAATGGCGTACATAGTCTTGCAAAACAGTGGAGAAAAAATTGAAAATCAAAAGGAAGTAGCTGTATTTTTAGAAAATCAAGGGGTAATTTATGAGCAATGGGATATTTCGAAGCTTCCATCCAATCTGCGAGAAAAATATTTATTAACAGATGAAGAAAAAGAACAAATTCTCGAAGTTTTTAAAACCGAAATTGAAGATATTTCTTCCCGCCGGGGATATAAAGCTCAAGATGTTATTTCTCTTGCAGAACATACACCTAATCTGGAACAGCTGCTCGAAAATTTCCAAAGAGAACACCATCATACAGATGATGAAGTCCGATTTATTGTCAGCGGTCATGGAGTTTTTATTATTCAAGGAAAAGACGGTAAATTCTTTGAAGTGCATTTAAATCCGGGAGACTTAATTTCCGTACCTGAAAATACCCGTCACTATTTCACTCTTTCAGATGACCGTAAAGTGGTTGCAGTAAGAATTTTTGTTACAACAGAAGGCTGGGTTCCAATTTACGAAAAGGAAGAAATCGAACAGTAAGAAGTTCCGAATAGCGGCTGAAACAAAAGGGTCTGATCCTAGTATTTGAGGGGTCTGACCCTTTGTTTTTCAATCAGCCCCTTTTTAACTTAATCCTTATTTCTCTAAAAAAATATTTTTAAAATCTTCCGTCATCCTTAAAAAACTGTCGAATAGAAAATCATTTTTTCAAACTTTTAGTCGAAAAAAAAATTCGGGAAAAATAATGTCTAATTTTGCGATTCTATTTACATTTATAGAGATTCTTGTAATATTGAAGTAATATGTTTGCGAATATACTTAAGAAGGTAGAAAAGATTAGGAGGAATAGAGGTTGTGTACTAAAGAACAAAGGATGATGAAAGAAATTCAGCACAAGAGGGAAAAAATGATTGACTTCGCTCAAAAACATGGACTGACAAGTGAAAGAACGATTCGCTGCAGCCAGGAATTGGATATGCTTCTTAATGAATATCAAAGGACATTTCAATGCGGATCAAACAGTAATAAAATAAACACATCTCGAAAACAAATTTTTGTATCATTGCCAAAGGCAGTTGTCAATGCATAAAAGAAAAATTGTTCTTACTTTTATTGATTTTTTCGTTAATTAAGAACAAAGCGACTAAAAGCAGCCATCATAATTCCTGCAGTAAATGCAAGCAGAACATCCCGCCAGCCGAGTGTAGCCGAACTTTGTAAAAACAGAATAGGTAATGCTCCGAGACCGGTGGAAAAAGCTGAAAAAACACTCCCTAATATTACGTCATTCATAACAACTTCATACCTTTCTGTTAATAACATTATTAATTAAATGAATTTTTTAAATTTTCTTATAATAAAAATCATTCGAACACTTTATGCTATGCTTATATTTCGGAATAAAATGTAGAAATAATAAATTTTTCTTACATAAATAAAAATGGCTCTGTCCAAACATTCAAAAACTTTTTACCTCAACAAATTTTATCACTTTCTTTTGGAAGAGAAATTGAATTAAAAAGAGGCTGTCTAAAAAGCCTAAGGGTCAGACCCCATAGCACAATATATAGAACATAATATTGGATAAATGTGCTATATATTGATAAATGCACATGGGGTCAGACCCTTACGAGACATTTTTTTCTTAACACTATTTACTTCTGTAATGTAAGCTTTTTATCAGAAGGCAGGAATATAGTAAGTATACCGAGCATAGGTAAAAATCCAGTAAGGATTATGGTTTTTGTAAGTCCAATGATGTCTGCCAAATACCCGATCCCGATGGATCCGAGAGCTCCCATCCCAAATGCCAGCCCAACTGTTAATCCCGCCATTGTGCCGATTTTCCCTGGTACAAGTTCTTGAGCATATACGACAGTAACTGAAAAGCTGGACATTAAGATAAAACCGCTTATTGTCAGCAATATAAAGGCTGCCACCGGCGGAACATACGGAATTAAAATCGTGATCGGGGCGGCTGCAAGCATGGATAACAGAATAATCGTTTTCTTTCCGTATTTGTCTGAAAGCGGGCCGCCGAAAAATGTTCCTGCGGCTCCGGCAACAAGAAAGGCAAACAAAAACAACTGGGATGTTTTAATGGAAAATGAATACTCATTTATCGCATAAAATGCATAAAAATTTGTCATGCCCGAAATGTACCATGATCGGGCAAAAATTAAAATTAAGATCAATGTAAGAGCAAACGCGACGGACCCTCTGCTTCTAATGCCATTACTTGAAGATGATTTCTTTTTTTTAGTTAAATTGGTTTTCCCAATCTTTAAATTCATTGAGTACCAGTTCGCAATATAAATTAACAGCCCTACTGCTACAGCGGCAACAAGGGTAAACCATACGGCACCAAATTGTCCGAACGGAACGAGAACCACTGCGGTAATAAGCGGTGCGAGCGCTTGGCCTGAATTTCCGCCAACTTGGTATATGGACTGGGCCAAGCCGCGGCGCGGACCTGCCGCCATATAGGCAACCCTTGAACCTTCAGGGTGAAATACAGCTGACCCGAGCCCTATCATTAAAACAGAAATAACAATAATCTCAAATTTTGGAGCAAAAGCAAGCCCGAGAATGCCCATCAGGCTAAAGGTTAACCCGATAGGCAAAGCAAAAGGCTTTGGTTTTTTATCTGTATACATTCCCACAACAGGCTGCATAATGGAAGAAACCATATTTAATGAAAATGCGATTAAACCCAATTGTGTATAAGTCAGCCCCATCGATTTCTCGAGTACGGGGAACATAGCTGGAACGACAGCCTGAATCGTATCGTTCAGCAAATGACACAGACCGATAATTAATAATATTTTAAAAGAGGCAGCTCCTTCTCCTGATCCTTGTTTCTTCGAAATTGGAGCTGTTGCCGCACCAAATCGGCTCATCTATTTTGTCTCCTTTCGGCCAAGCATTATACCTGGTTTCTTAACAGTACATTTGTTTTTGCATCTCAGGCCGTGCTCTCTTAATCTTGTTTTCTATTCAAATATCAAGCGGCAAATTAATAACCGCTTTCGTGCCTTGTTGTTTATTGCTTAAAATCTGAATTGTTCCGCCAAAAGAATCTACAATTCGTTTGCATATAACAAGCCCTAATCCGGTTCCGGTATCTTTTGAAGTATAAAAAGGTTCAAAAATCTTCGAAAGATCTTCCTCCGCAATTCCTAGCCCTGTATCCGTTACTTCGATAATGCATGATCGATTTTCTATTATTATTTCGACTTTTAATATTCCGCCGTCCGGCATCGATTCTATTGAATTTTTAGTTAAATTTAAAATGACCTGTTTTATTTGATCCTTTGTACATTTTACTAGTACAGGTTCTGGAGGAAGCAAACAATAATATCGTACGTTATAGAGATTTGCTTCTGACAAAATAAGCGGATTAAGCTCAGTTAAGATATTTCGCAAATCTAAAACTTCTAATATTTGTGCAGTCGGTTTTCCAAGAATAAGAAATTCACTGACAATTTCATTAATTCGTTTGATCTCATTATTAATGACTGAGAAATAATACTGGTCTTTTTCGTCTTTGTATTTTTCGCTCAAAAGCTGAATAAGACCTTTTATTCCGGTAAGAGGATTCCTGATTTCATGGGCAGTGCCGGCTGCCAGAGTTCCGACAAGCTCCAGCTTTTGTGCTTCATTTTGCGCCTTTTCCTTTGCTGCCTGCCTTTTTAATAAAACATATTTAATCAGTAAAAATAAAATATGGCACAAAATAAGAATTCGAATCAAAAATTCGAAAATTTTAGGCAATATAGCAGATAGTTGAAATTCCTGAATCTCTGCTTTGATACTCCATGGCAAAAGCTCAAGAGGCACGACTACCCATTTCTGAGTTTTTATTGATAAAGCATCGGCCGCATTAATATTTATAATTGATTTGTCATCCTCATTAACTATGTAAAGCTTTGTATCCGGTGTAAGTTCCTTCATGATATTTTGAATATAATCGATGCGGAGATAGGCTACTAAAATTGAACGAATTTCTCTTTTATCATTAAAGACAGGGACGGCTAATCCAATGACTTTTTGTCCATTGCCGAGCATTTCGGGATGATCGGAAATAATCGTATCTTGCGTTAATATAGCTGTGTTGATAAAGTCATGCTCAGACAAATCTGCATTGGATAAAAAATCGTTTGACCCAGTGATGACCTTGCCGGTTCGGTCAAGCAAATAAAGACCTCCATAACGAGGATCACTTTGTTGTGTTTGCCGAAAAAGGGAGGCAAGATTTTCTGGATATGGCTGAAAATTTTCTACTAAGATTGAAATAATATCAAGACTTGTGACTGTCTGGGTTATTAATTGGTCCCAGCTTTTTTGATGAATGGAGGCGACCCATTTCGAGTAATTTTTTCTTTTCAGGAAATCCTCATCCAGTAGATGGTGAATTTGATAAAATGATCCTGCAAGCGCAGGAATAATAACAATAATGAAGTAAATGAAAAAACTTTTCTTCAGTTTGTCCATAATATAACCTCAAATACAAATTCCAAACATCCTTTATTATAACATAATTTTTCAGCTGCTGGGTTTACACATGCAATTTGGGCAAAAAATAGACCGGAACATGAATTATTTAAAGATTTGCTAAATAAAAGCCAAATGTAAACGTTAAAATGATTTTCAGGAGGAAAAACATGACTGAACATTGCTGCAGAATAACACTTACGATCCTTGAAACAAGTGATATTCACGGAAATATTTAAAACGGAACTGCTTGCCAATTATTTTGTTAAACACAAAACAATAAGAGCTACTGAATCAACATTGGAGAGTTTTTGCCGGACCTTAACAAATAAGCCCTACGTAACTGTATGAATTGACATGATTTTTCAATTTCTTTATAATTAGTTGATACGAATATTAAAAAGGAAGATTTTAAATGAGTTCTGAGAGTGTTAGTCAATCTTTGAAATTATTCATTGTTCTTTCTAGGGCTTATAAAGCTATCGATGAACAAGTTAATAAATTTATCCAAGCAAACGGATTGAATCCGACTGAATTTGCCGTTCTTGAATTACTTTATCATAAAGGAAGACAGCCGTTGCAGCAAATCGGCAATAAGATCTTGCTGGCAAGCGGGAGCATTACATATGTTGTTGACAAATTAGAGCAGAAAGGGTTATTGGTCCGCGCCGCCTGCCCAAATGACCGAAGAGTGACGTATGCTCAAATTACTGAAAAAGGAAAATCGTTTATTGAGAGTATTTTTCCGGAGCATGAACAAAATATCCATCAGTTGATGAGCCATCTTACAGAAGAAGAAAAAGAAACTGCCATTTATTTGTTAAAAAAACTCGGATTATCCGTTCGCAAATATTAGCGCGGTCCAATTGTGGACCGTTTATTATTTTGACTAAAAGAAATGGCCGATTTAAAAAAGAAAAAGGAAAACTGCAAGTGCCTGACGAAGTGTTTATATTGGTTTTCAATATTTATGTCAGGGAGGAAAAAATGAGATTTGAAGAGTATACATATACCCGGCCTGATGTCGAAAAAGCCGAAAAGTTATTTCAATCTTCACTAGAAAAGTTTCAAAACGCTTCATCAGCCGAAGAGCAAATAAAGGCGATCAGTGAGATTAATAAGATTCGCAATGACATCGGCACGATGTTTAATCTTTGCTATATTAGGCACTCCGTTAATACGAACGATGAATATTATAAAAATGAACAGGATTACATGGATGAGATTCAGCCTGTAGTTGAAGGGCTTGTCACCAAATACTATAAGGCCCTTGTTCAATCGCCATTCCGAAAGGAGCTGGAAAAGAAGTGGGGGAAACAATTGTTTGCATTGGCAGAGGCCCAGCTTAAAACCTTCTCCCATGAAATTGTTCCCCTTCTTCAAAAAGAGAATAAACTTTCAACAGAATATACGAAATTACTGGCTTCTGCCAAGATCTTTTTCGAAGGTGAGGAACGGACTCTTGCACAATTGGAGCCGTTTACTGAATCAACGGACAGGGGCATGAGAAAAAAAGCAAGTGAAGCTAAGTTTGGTTTTCTAGCTGAAAATGAGGAAACATTGGATCGAATTTATGATGATCTTGTGAAAGTACGGACAGAAATTGCCCAAAAACTTGGATATAAGAACTTTGTAGAACTAGGCTATTATCGTATGTTCCGTACGGATTATAATGCAGAAATGGTTGCTAATTTCCGCAAGCAGGTAGAGGAGTATATTGTTCCGATTGCCACAAAACTAAAAGAACGCCAGCGTGTGCGGATTGGTGTGGAAAAATTAAAATATTATGATGAAGGGTTTAACTTTAAGACCGGAAATCCAACACCTAAAGGAAGCCCTGAATGGATCATCGAAAATGGGCAAAAGATGTATGATGAACTTTCAGTTGAAACAGGAGCATTTTTCCGCTATATGCGGGAAAACGGCTTAATGGACTTAGTTGCAAAAAAAGGAAAAGCCGGCGGAGGCTATTGTACATTCATCGAAAACTATAAATCTCCGTTTATTTTTTCGAACTTTAATGGAACTTCAGCAGATATAGACGTATTAACGCATGAGGCCGGACATGCCTTCCAAGTTTATTCTAGCAGACACTTTGACACCTCTGAATACTTTTGGCCAACATATGAAGCTGCGGAAATTCATTCGATGAGTATGGAATTTTTCACATGGCCATGGATGGAGTTGTTCTTTAAAGAAGAAACAGAAAAATATAAGTTTGCTCATTTGAGTTCATCATTATTATTCCTGCCTTATGGGGTATCAGTTGATGAATTCCAGCACTGGGTTTATGAAAATCCGAAAAGCACTCCAAAAGAAAGAAAGCAGGCATGGAGAGAAATTGAAAAGAAATATTTGCCTCATAAAGATTATGATGGAAATGAGTATCTTGAAAACGGCGGATTTTGGCAGCGTCAAGCTCATATTTACAATTCTCCATTTTATTATATCGATTACACACTTGCACAAATTTGTGCATTCCAGTTCTGGAAACGTTCGAGGGAAAATCGGGAAGAAGCATGGCAAGATTATGTAAATCTTTGTAAACTTGGCGGCAGCCTTTCTTTTACGGAGCTTGTTAAAAAAGCCAACTTAATTTCGCCTTTTGAGGATGGTTGTGTCCAGTCTGTTGTTGGTGAAATCGAAAAATGGCTTAATTCCATTGATGACAAATCTTTATAAGGGACTAGCCCAAAAGCATAGGGTCAGCCCCCTCCTATACAACATATAGATAACACGTCTAAAACCATTCTATATATTGCCATTGTTGGAGGGGGCAGACCCTTATTAGCAGCCCCTTTATTAATTTGTTTTTACGATAATCTCGTCATCTTGCAGTACTGCATTCAATTCTTTTGCATCAGGCTGATCGAGTACAAAATCAGCAATTTTGTCTTCTAATTGTTCTTGAATGACGCGGCGAAGCGGACGTGCACCGAATTCAGGAATATATCCAAGTTCAACAAGCTTCTCTTTTACTTCAAGTGATACTTCAATTTTGAGACCTTGTTCCTCCAATGTTTCGTTTAATTCTTTGAGCATTAAGTCTACAATTTTTAGAAGATCCTCTTTTTCAAGAGATTTGAACTCAATGATGCTGTCAAAGCGGTTTAAGAACTCAGGCTTGAAGAAGCTGCCAAGTGAATCCAGGATGCTTGTTTCTTTTATTGCATCACTCTTATCAAATCCGACTTTAATGGTTTTATGACCGACGCCGGCATTACTTGTCATAATAATGACTGAATCTTTAAAGCTGACTGTCCGGCCTTGGCTGTCAGTTAAACGGCCGTCCTCAAGAATTTGCAGGAACATGTGCTGAACATCCGGATGCGCTTTTTCAATTTCATCAAGCAAAATGATGCTGTACGGGTTGCGGCGCACCTTTTCTGTCAGTTGTCCTGCATCTTCATGTCCTACATATCCAGGAGGAGAGCCGATGATTTTAGATATGCTGTGTTTTTCCATATATTCGCTCATATCCAGACGAATCATGGCATCTTTTGAGCCAAACAGCTCTTCAGCCAAAACTTTTGTCAATTCTGTTTTACCGACTCCTGTTGGGCCGACAAACAAGAATGATCCGATCGGACGGTTCTTTGACTTGAGACCTGCGCGGCTGCGACGTATTGCTTTCGCCACTTTCTTTACAGCTTCCTCTTGGCCGATCACTTTAGTTGCAAGGTTTGCTTCCAGATTTTTCATCTTCTCTTGTTCATCTTCCTGGAGTTTTCCTATAGGAATTCCGGTTTTCTTTTCGATAATTTCTTGAATGTGCTGAACAGTAATTTCTGGCCGGTTTGTTCCATTTTGATTAATTAACAATTTTTCCAGTTTTGCTTCTTCATCTCGAAGTCGAGCAGCTTTTTCATAGTTTTCTTCTTTTATTGCCGCTTCTTTTTCTTTCGAAATTTCACTTAAGCGTTTTTCGATTTGATCACTGTCTGCATTTTCGAAAAGCAGATTCATCTTTGAACCGGCTTCGTCCATTAAGTCAATCGCTTTGTCCGGAAGGAAGCGGTCTTGGATATAACGATGTGACAGATTCACACACGCCCTGATCGCTTCATCTGTGTATTTCACTTCATGATAATCCTCATATTTTGACTGAATGCCTTTTAGGATTTCATATGCTTTTTCAAGTGATGGTTCGAGTACTTGTACCGGCTGGAATCGGCGTTCTAATGCAGGATCTTTTTCGATTTGGCGATACTCTTTCAATGTAGTTGCCCCAACTACCTGCAGTTCGCCGCGGGCAAGAACAGGTTTTAAGATATTTCCTGCATCCATAGACCCTTCAGCCGAACCGGCACCAACCAACAGATGGATTTCATCTATAAATAGAATAATGTTTTTTCTTGCTTGCAATTCGGAGATAAGTTGTTTCATTCTTTCTTCGAATTGACCGCGAATACCTGTATTGGCAACAAGGGATGCGACATCAAGCAAATACACTTCTTTGCTAAAAAGTTTGGCTGGCACTTTACCCTCTGCTATTTTTAAGGCAAGCCCTTCAACTATGGCTGTTTTTCCGACACCTGGTTCACCGATTAACACCGGATTGTTTTTATTGCGGCGATTCAATATTTCAATAACGCGGTCTACTTCTTCCTCACGACCGATCACTGGATCGATAAGGCCGGCTTTTGCCAACTGGGTTAAGTTACGCCCAAATTGGTCGATAAATCCGCCGCCCCTGTTGTTAGCTTGCTGGGCTTGAACTCCGCTAATACCACTCATTCCAGTCATTCCGTTCATATCATTTTCCGGAAAAGCTGAAAATTGTTTAAATAAGTCCTCAAATGAAGATTGGTTAAAGCCTGAAAATCCCATCGAAGAACCAAAAGCAGCGCCTAATTTTGATCTTTCTTTACGGTAGCAAACGCTGCAAAGGTGATAATGCTGTTTGTTGCCATTAATATTGACATCCAATTCAATAACAGCTTCATTTTTCTGGCATTTTTGGCAGAGCATTTCAACTCCTCCTTTGACTTTGACTATATTTGACTATTTATGCTCTTAGTATACTTTGACCTTTTTTGACTTTCAAGTATTTTGTTTTTAGAAATTTATTCCAATTTAATAAAAAAGCTCGTCTTTCTTTGTCCGCTTATTCATATATATGTGCTAGGGAGGGGACATAAGTGAGAACAAACTGGTCTCAAGCTATGCAAATTGCTGCCGTTTATGTCGGAACGGTTGTGGGAGCTGGATTTGCAACCGGAAAGGAAATAGTCGAATTTTTTTCCCGATTTGGATTTATTGGAATGATTGGAATATTAATGGGAGGCTATATTTTTATTATTTTGGGGTCAAAGTTAATGAGAATGGCAGCGGCGATAGAGGCTGATTCTTATCAAGATTTTAATCTTTATTTATTTGGCCGCCATTTCGGAACTCTTATAAATATATTAATGCTTGTTATGCTTCTTGGCGTTTCCGCTGTTATGCTGTCAGGGGCCGGGGCAGTATTTGACGAGCAGCTTGGATTATCGAGGCTGACAGGAATTATTGTGACAATTGTTTTTTCGATTTTCGTAATGATTGCAGGAATTAAAGGGCTGTTTGCTGTTAATACTTTCGTCGTTCCGATTATGATCACTTTTAGTTTTTTTTAATGTTCATTTCTGTTCAATTGCCACATTTTCAAGACCAGCTTTTATCGATTCCTTTTGCTGAAGATGGGTGGAAATCAGTCATTGCCCCGTTTTCATATACTGCTTTTAATATCTCCCTCGCACAGGCAGTATTAGTGCCGGTTGCAAAGGAAGTAAAGGATGATCGGACAATAAAGTGGGGAGGAATTTTAGGTGGATTGGCATTAACATTCATCCTGCTATCGAGCCATATAACATTGATTATGCTTCCTGATTTTAGAAGCTATGAAATTCCAATGGCAGTTACGATGAAAAATTTAGCCTCCGGATTTTATTGGATGTATGTTCTTATTATTTATGGAGAAATCTTTACCTCGATCATCGGAAATATTTTCGGATTGGAAAGACAGTTAAAGAAGTATGTATCAACATCACCCATCATAACTGTATCAGGGATTTTTGTTATTGTTTTTCTTATCAGTCTTGTAGATTACGGTACATTGCTTTCCTATTTATATCCTGTTTTTGGATATATTAGTTTAATCTTTATGATCTTATTATGGATCAAACCTTTTAAGAAAAAATGAAAAAGAAAGAGGCTGACTTATAAACAAAGGGACGGACCCTTAAAAGTCAACCTCTTTGATTATTCACTTTTCTTTCATGATAGTTTTTGCCATTTGCAGAAAGGCATCGCGATGATCTGCATCATCTTTTGTATACATTGTTAGTTTTAATGGAAAGTCAAGATTGTTGATTAAATAGGCTGTTACTGTCTCGCTATTATTGGACGCTTCCATTACAGTGCTCTTTTCAAATAGTGGATCTTCAGGAGCTTGAAGGGTCTTAACGTTATCATTTATGGCTTGCAATTGGGCTTTTGTTGCAACAGTGATCGTATTCCAATCTTGATCTTTCGGGATAAGCTCTATTCGCATAAAGATTTCTTGATTATCAGTCAAATAAAGCACATCTTTAAAAGGCTCTTCTGCAGTCAGTTCATATTCAGGAAGTACGTATATTGAGTAATCTTTGGTATTGTTATATTTTAGAAAAGCCGTTTCTTCTTTTGTTTCTCCGTTAATTTTGTATTGAATGTTTTGTTCCGGTATACGGACAACCCCGTTTTCAGTGGCTTTCTTATTCGTTTCGTTTTCCGTGTTTGAAGAATTATTATTTTGTCCCAGCTCCTCTGCGGCCGGTTGTTGTGCGTTGCTGTCACCTTTTGCACTGTTTTTTGAGCTAGTGGCAGTTCCGCAGCCTGTAAGAGCGAGAGTTAAGAAGAACATAGCAAATAAGATTTTTTTATACTGTTTCATTTAAAATTGATCCTCCCTGAGTTTTAGAAACTGTTTACTCTTTTTGACGATCCTTACGGTAAATTGTTTCAATGATTATATTTTTAGTAAAGGGGTTCTGCTAAAAATAAGATAACATGGAAAAATCGGACAAACAACCGAATTATGAACCGGGTAATTGGTCTTATTACTAAAAAAATAGCAGCCATTACGAGCTGCACTTCATTTTAAAGGCATAAAAACTAATAAGAATAGATTAAAAACTAAATGAGAAACAATGACAAGTGAAATGCTTTTTTTCCATGCGTAAAGGAAGCCCCAATAAATTCCGCTTATGAATGCTGCAAACGGCAAAATCATAAATTCCGAATAAATATTGACGCTTGCATATAATAAAGCAGCAATCGCAATGCTTAACGTACGATTTAAATGCCTCGAAATTCTTTTTTGAACAAAACCCCTCCAAAAAATTTCTTCGCCTGGAATAATAACTAAAATTAATACGATATAATGCCATATTTCAGTAGGTGAAAAGCGATTGTAAAGTTTGTTGACGTCATTTTTAAAGGGCAAATGAAGTCCATCAATCAAGCCGTTTCCTGCTAAAAAAACACCAAATAGGACAAGTCCGGAACCAATTCCGTAGGACAGGAAGTTTATAAAAGATGCATGATCATCGAAATTTTCTTTCACAATTGAGTAGCTAATGAGTAGAAGCATTGACGCAGTAAGCATATACCAAAACACAGACTTATCTTTAAAAGTAAAAAAAAGCAGAAGATGTGCCAGTATAATTCCGATTATTAAGGTTAAATCGGAGGCGCACTTTTTCATCTATTCTTCTCCTTTCATTCTTGGACAACAAACCTTATTTTAACAAAAAAGCATCAACATTTGTAAGGAAAAGATTTCTTTCCCGATTTGTGAAAATAACACAACGTCCCTAGGCAAAACTACAAAATGACGAAAGAAAGGAGGGTACAATTTTGACAAAGTCTAAAAAAGAAAAAGAGCGGGCATGGACAATACGAAAACAGGACCAGAATCCACATGGCAAAGTAAAATCTTTTCAAGAATTAGAACAAAACAAAAAATAAGGATAAATTAAGGCTCCCTGAGATTTTTCCTTAGGGAGCAGACTTTTTTATATTTATAATAACTAACTTGCGTGTTAAAATATCACTAGCAAAAAAAGAAGCAAAAGCAGCCTTTAGATTATTCCATCATTTCCTATTGGGCCGTTTCTTTTATTATTTTATAATTTTTATGATTAACCACTGTCCGTTGCTCTAATTCAAGATCCCGGTAATTTTCCATATATGTTAAGTCAACGATTACAGAATTTTCATTGACCTTTTCTACGATGCCTTGTAAACCATTTTTAAATTCAATTACATTTCCCACTTCAGCTTTTTTCAATCAGCCTCACTCCTTTATCTTCCAATATGCATCTTTATACAAATAGTTGCACAAAAAATCTGTTAGTAAAGAAATGTTTTTCAATGATTATTAAATTGTAAATACAGATAGCTTATCACAAAATTGGCTATTTTAAAATTACAATTTTATGAATTTATAAATGATAAGAAGTAAATTTTCGTTTATGATTATGATTAGAGATTTTGCAACATGAAAACAGGGGGTTCAAGGAAATGAACGAAGAAATGATTAATGAAGTACTGGATAAGCTAAAAAAAGGCGAAATTTCTGAGTACTATGTTTCGAAAGATAATTTTCTTTCATTTCGAAGTGTTCTTGTAAAACGGCCGGATTTTAAACATTTTAGAGGAATCGCCCAGCGGGGTGGAGATGTAATTTATTGCTACCTTGAAGCCCCAAGAAGTTAATTTTAGAGAATATATGTTATATATCTATATCAAGTCCTGAACGAAAGACCCATAAATAAAGATTGGAAAAAAGCGTTTAACTAAAAAGTTTTAAAAAAAACATGAAAATATTAGTTGTTTCCGTTGTCTGTGCAGTTAGGAAATGCTATTCTTTTTTTGGGATGTCAGTTGTCTGATGACTTAAAGAACATAATCAAAAATCCTGCATAAATACATGATAAAAATTTCCCTGGAGAAAATAAACAGCATGGGATGAAATGTTTACAAAGAAAGAAATCATTTTCGTATGTTTTGCCGGCAGGTTGACTTATATGAATGTTTTTTTTAGTCAATTAGGCAACCATCTTGCAGTTTCCATTTAACAACCATGATTCTATCAATTAAGTAAAGGAGTATGATTTAATAATGGTCCAAAAACAATTTAAAGTAATCGCTGATACAGGCATTCATGCCCGTCCTGCAACTTTACTTGTACAAGCTGCAAGCAAATTTGAGTCCGAAATTACCCTTGAATACAAAGAGAAAAAAGTTAACTTAAAATCAATAATGGGAGTAATGTCGCTTGGTGTTGGAAAGGGTGCTGATATCAAAATTATCGCAGAAGGAAGCGATGAAGAAGAAGCAATGAGAAGCTTAGAAGAAACTTTGAATAAAGAAGGTCTGGCGGAATAATGGATTTTATGAAGGGAATCGCTGCATCCAGTGGAATTGCGATTGCAAAAGCATACATGTTAGCAGAGCCTGATCTCTCTTTTGAAAAGAAGCTGGTTGATGATTCAGTTAAGGAAATTAAACGTTTTCAATCTGCTTTAACAAAAGCAAAGACAGAACTTGAAGGTATTCGCGACCGTACAAACAAGGAGCTGGGATCTGATAAATCGGCAATTTTTGAGGCACATCTCTTAGTGTTAAGCGATCCTGAACTGATCACCCAAATCGAAGATAAAATTAAAACTGAAAAAGTGAACGCAGAGTATGCCCTCAAGGAAACAACTGACATGTTCATTGCCGTGTTTGAGCAAATGGATAATGAATATATGAAGGAACGTGCTGCAGACATACGTGATGTAACAAAACGAGTACTTTCTCATCTTCTCGGTTTGCAAATTGTAAATCCAAGCATGATTAATGAGGAAGTTATCATTGTTGCGGAAGATTTAACACCTTCAGATACAGCTCAATTGAATCGTCAATTTGTGAAAGGCTTTACAACTGATGTTGGCGGAAGAACATCTCACTCAGCGATTATGGCTCGTTCTATGGAAATCCCGGCCGTTGTCGGAACAAAAACGGTCACGAAAGAAATTAATAACGGCGACTTAATCATTGTTGATGGATTAAAAGGAGAAGTCCATATTAACCCGTCACAAGAAACGATCGAAAAATATAAAAAAGAACAGGCTGAATTTGAAGCACAAAAAGCTGAATGGGCTAAGCTTGTAAATGAAAAGTCATTTTCAGCAGACGGCCATCAAGTTGAGCTTGCTGCCAATATAGGTACGCCAAATGATTTAGAAGGTGTTATTAATAACGGCGGGGAAGGAATTGGACTGTACCGCACTGAATTTCTTTACATGGGACGCGGCCAGCTGCCGACTGAAGAAGAGCAATTTGAGGCATATAAAGCGGTCCTTGAAGGAATGAAAGGAAAACCGGTTGTCGTTCGAACTCTTGATATTGGCGGTGACAAAGAACTGCCATATATGAACCTTCCAAAAGAAATGAATCCGTTTCTCGGTTTCAGGGCAATCCGCCTTTGTCTTGAAGAACAAGATATGTTCCGAACACAGCTCAGGGCTTTATTAAGAGCAAGCAGCTATGGAAACTTGAAAATTATGTTTCCAATGATAGCAACGCTTGATGAATTCCGTGAAGCAAAGGCGATTCTAGAAGAAGAGAAAGAAAAGCTTGTTTCAAATGGAACGGATGTTTCAGACAATATTGAAATAGGAATCATGGTTGAAATTCCATCCACTGCGGTCATTGCCGATCAGTTTGCCAATGAAGTTGATTTCTTTAGTATTGGAACAAACGATTTAATTCAATATACGATGGCAGCAGACCGCATGAATGAGAGAGTTTCCTATTTGTATCAGCCATATCACCCGGCTATTTTGCGCCTTGTTAAAATGGTGATTGACGCAGCCCATAAAGAGGGCAAGTGGGTAGGAATGTGCGGTGAAATGGCGGGAGATGAAATTGCAATTCCAATTCTTCTCGGTCTCGGATTAGATGAATTCTCAATGAGTGCAACTTCCATTTTAAAAGCACGTTCCCAAATTCGCCGCCTATCAAAGAGCGGCATGGAAAAACTGGCTGAACAAGTCTTGCAAATGAAAACAACAGAAGAAGTATTACAAGCAGTGAAATCTGTAATGAAATAAATTTTTACTCGTTTTTTTACTATCGATAATTGTGGTAAATAGGAAATAAGCTAATCATCCTTAATGTTCCCCTTTTTTGACCGGTTTTGCCGGTCATTTTTTTGTTTCAGTAGCTATTTTTCTTTTTTTTTGCAGTATAATGAAAAGAAAGAGTAGAGGAGGATATTTATGGATCTAAAACTTTCCGGTAAAACTGCTTTAATTGCTGCTTCAAGCCAAGGATTGGGACGGGCAATTGCAGAAGGACTATTAAAAGAAGGAGCGAATGTTGTTATATCAGGGCGAGATGAATCAAAGTTGAAACAGGTGGTAACAGAAATCGATCCTGAAGGGTCGGGAAAAGCTGCGTTTGTTCGAGCAGATGTTACAAATCAAAATGATATTAAAGAAATGGTACAAACAGCAATTAATTCTTTCGGAAGACTCGACATTCTTGTCAATAATGCCGGGGGCCCGCCTGCAGGTTCTTTTGAATCACTTACAGATGAGGATTGGCAGGCATCATTTGAATTGAATTTGCTTTCTTACATAAGGCTGATCAGAGAAGCGTTGCCTGTTCTTAAGATGAATGGCGGAAAAATTATTAATATTGCATCATCATCTATAAAAGAACCAATTCCTGGGCTGATACTCTCAAATACATTCAGGACAGCAATTGTCGGGTTGTCGAAAACTCTTGCACAAGAACTTGCCCCTTATAACATCTTAATTAATACAGTCGCTCCCGGAAGAATCGCGACTGACCGCGTAAGGCGCCTCGACCAGGTAAATGCAGAAAAACTCGGCATCACTAGAGAAGAAGTCGAAGCAAAGATAAAGGAATCGATACCATTGAAACGGTATGGAACTCCTCAGGAGTTTGCAAATTTTGTTGTTTTCTTGGCATCTGAGGCAAATACTTATGTAACGGGCAGTTCGTTTCTAATTGACGGCGGAATGATCAAATCGATTTAAAAGCCCTTTAGTCATTGCAGGTAAGATTCCAAATATTACTCTTTCCATACGTTTATTGCCATTAAAAATGGGCAAAGGTATGTATATGGAAGGAGGAATGCAATATAAAAAGCAAATTTCTTTTGTTACTTGCATTATTGATAAATATTTTTTTTGTTTCTGGCTGTATGCCAGGTTCCGATCAGCTGATTGCAAATCGGCATGCAGAAGTATTATTAACAAATAACAATGAATTGCAATTCCGTTTTAAAATTAATGAAAATCTATTTGCCGATCATTCAACTTATAAAGTAAGAATTTCGATTCATGACAAACAATTGGCAGCGGCTATTGGAGCGACACAAATTGTTTACGGGGAAAACGAAGTTGTTAATGGCGAATACATAGAGGCAAATGAATCAAATGAGCGAATTATTTTTATGGAGCCCATTCCATTAAAAAGAGATATTCATGTTTTCGAGATAGAAAACATGATTATTAAAGACAAGGCAGTTTCGATCGAAGTGTTCAATGATGAAGGAGTATTGGGCCGGACTTACTTGACAAATTTTTCAAGCCAGCTTTGATATGGTTTATCGATTCATAAAACAGGTAATAAAAATACGTGCATGAAATTGTAGAATGATGAGGCTGTCTCATATGGGTCTGACCCTTGTGCTTTTGAGACAGCCTCATTTTTTAAAAAAAGAATTGAGAAATGATAGAATAAAAATAACACGAATTTAGGGAGGAGAATGAACATTTGTTAATTTCTGAAAATACTGTAGTCGGTTTTATTGGTCAAGGTGTCATGGGAAAAAGTATGGCAGGACATATTCTTAAAAGCGGTTATCCGCTTGTGGTATATACACGGACAAAGAATAAGGCAGAAGAACTTTTGGAAAAAGGTGCAGAATGGGCTGATTCACCAAAAAAAGTTGCAGAGAAAGCTAAAGTCATAATTACGATTGTAGGGTATCCTTCTGATGTGGAAGAAGTTTATCTTGGAGAAAAGGGAATTATTCATCATGCAAAACAAGGAAGCTATCTCATTGATATGACGACTTCAACTCCTACACTTGCAGTGAAAATTTTTGAGGAAGCAAAAAAGAAAGGGTTAAAAGCACTCGATGCTCCTGTATCAGGCGGTGATATCGGCGCAAGGGAAGGAAAACTGTCAATCATGGTAGGAGGAGAATATGAAGATTTTGCGGCTGTTAAACCAATTTTAAGTCTCCTCGGCACTAATATTGTATATCAAGGAGATGCCGGTTCCGGTCAGCACACAAAAATGTGCAACCAAATTGCCATTGCTTCAAACATGATCGGTGTATGCGAAGCTATAACATACGCTGAAAAAGCAGGATTAAATCCGAAGAATGTTTTAAAGAGCATTGCTTCAGGCGCTGCAGGGAGCTGGTCACTGTCTAATTTGGCGCCAAGAATGATTGATGGAAATTTTGAACCCGGCTTTTACATAAAGCATTTCATAAAAGATATGAATATTGCCCTTGAAGAAGCGGAAAAGCTAGGCCTTACAATACCGGGATTATCCTTGGCAATATCTCTTTATTCCCAATTAGCTGAAAAAGGAGAAGAAAACAGCGGCACTCATGCTCTTTATAAATATTATAACGATAACGAAAATGTTTAAAGCGTTCAATAATAATCTATGCCAGAAATGTTAATAGCTCTCTGTATAATCGATCCTTCATTTTTTTATATTAAGGTAAAGGAGGATTGAGAGCTTTGGCAAAAAAAACAAAAAGAATGACCCTCAGCAAAAAAACAAAAAGGGATTTGATTCCGCGGTATTAAACCAGGAATATGCCCATGAATTTGGCAGTGCTGCAACAAATAAAATTCATAATGATAAAGCAAAAAAAGAGAAGGCATCAAAAAATAACGGAAAGTATAACAAATAAAAAATGGGCTGACTCAAAAGCAAAGGGTCAGACCCCTCCAATAAAATATATAGACAATCCAACCATTCTATATATTTTTATTGCCGGAGGGAGTCAGACCCTTATGAGTCAGCCCCTTTTATTTACTCACTTCCATCAAATAGTTTTCAATCCTATTAAGTCCTTCTTCCAAAGTGTCCATTGAATAAGCAAAGGAAAGCCGGAAGTACCCTTCGCCTAGACTGGAAAACGCACTTCCCGGTACGACGGCAACTTTTGCCTCGTGTGCTAGAGATAAAGCAAAATCAAAAGATTTTATACCGGAAACGGGAATTTTTACAAAGAAATAAAATGCGCCTTCCGGTTTTACAACATCAAATCCCATTTCTGTAAGTCTGTTGTAAACGTAATCGCGCCTTTTTCTATACTCGGCTCTCATTGGCAGCGCATCATCAATACCAGCAGTCAGTGCCTCTAATGCAGCCATTTGTGAAATAGAAGTAGCGCAAGTAACATTATATTGGTGAACTTTTATAATATGTTTTGCAATATTATTAAATGTATACAGCATCCCGATTCTCCAACCTGTCATGGAGTGAGATTTTGACAGCCCGTTGATCACGATCGTCTTTTCTTTTAAAAACTTTGCAATCGAGGTATGCGGCCTTTCATAGACAATTTCACTGTAGATTTCATCGGCAAGGATAAAAATATCCTTATCACGCAACAACTCTGAAATTTCGTATAATTCTTTTTCCGATAAGCTGACTCCTGTAGGATTGGATGGATAAGGCAATACAATGCATCGTGTTCTATTTGTTATGTACGGTTTTATAACATCAACCGTCATTTTGAAACCGTTCCTCGTTGTATCGGCGTAAATTGGTTTTGCTCCGCAAAGGCGAATAATTGGCTCGTAACCGGGATAAACAGGTCCAGGCAAAATGACTTCACTGTCCCAGTCTAAAATGGTCCTGAAGGCAATGTCAATTGCCTCGCTTGCGCCTGAAGTGATGATTACCTCGGAATCGGGATCATAAACAATATCGTATTTTTTTAAATAATATTCTGCAGCTGCTTTTCTGAGCTCGATCATTCCTGCATTATGAGTATACATTGTAAAATCATCATGTATAGCTTTTATTCCGGCTGCTTTTACATGTTCTGGAGTCGGAAAATCTGGCTGGCCGATTGTTAAAGAAATCATTCCTTCAGTTCCGCCAACCATATTAAAAAATTTTCGTATTCCTGAAATTTCAATGTTTGCTGTCCTGTCATTTATTAAATGTTCCACCTTGTTCATCCTTTCCGGGCTTATTTTCAAATGTATCTTGATTTTATATGATAAATCAGAATAACAAAAGGACTTAACAGATAATAAAAAACCTCCCGATTACTCGGGAGGAATCTATCATAATGTGATCTCTCTTAGTATCCATAGTCCCAATCGATCTCATCTTCATGCCAAAATACAGGGAAAACAGTTCCAAAGTCGACAATTTTGTTTTCAAGCTTGCAAATACAATGTTTACAGCCGCATTGGCTTTTGATCTCTTCATAAACAGTGTGTTCTACATCTTCAATAATTGTTACTGAATGGTCAGCCTGAAAAAGAATTGCCGTACCTTTCATAATTAAATCGCACCCTTCATTTTTTAAAAGTTGAAAAAAATTTGTACTTGATTTTAGTACGTTAGTATTTTAGTCCTCTTTTGTTAAAAGGACCAGATACTCTTGTTAATGTTCACAAAAATTTCATTTTGTAAACGGTTTCTATAAATTGGAGTTAAAAAACATTTTAAGGAAAATTGGAATATTTCTGAATAATATAATGTTATAATGTAATTGTGAAATCAAACTTGACGATTGGGGGATAATGAATGGATACAATTGTAGAGCAACAGCCATATGAGGAGAAAAATGAATATGGAGGTTTTTGGGTCCGCTTTGCTGCATATTTAATTGACAGTATCATTTTAGGGATACCTTTAACAATTTTATCGTTTATTATCACTGTGGTCTTTTTTGGGGCATCCGGTGGTTTTGATGCGGCATTGACTGATCCAAATTATTTGGAACAGGATCCTGCGGATGCTGGTGCAGTTGCTTTTGCTGGCGCTTACCTTGTAAGCTTACTATTTAACTTTATCGTATCATTCTTATATTTTGCAGGACTGCATGCGTCAAAATGGCAAGCGACGATTGGAAAAAATCTGCTTGGTCTGAAAGTAACAGATATGGATGGAAATCGGATTTCTTTCGGGCGTGCCCTCGGACGCTATTTAGCAATGACGTTCTTATCTTCCATTTTCTTGATTGGTTACATTATCACTGCTTTTACAGAGAAAAAGCAAGCCCTTCATGATTTAATTGCCCGAACAGTCGTTGTAAAAAAATAAAATTGTACTAATATCATTTGTTTATGAGCATAAAAAAGGGTCTGACTCATATGGGTCTGACTCCTTCTGACAATAACAATATATAGAAAGGTTTTATTAGTGTTGTCTATATATTTATTGGAGGGGTCTGACCGTTTGCTTTTGAGTCAGCCCCTTTTTGCTTCTAAATCATTTTTAGTTTGTAAAAATTTTGTAAAGATAAAGGAAATATTTAGCATTCAATGGAAATATAGATATATGTTTTTAAAAGGAGTTGACAAAGGTGGAACTGCTTGAAAAACCTGCTGATGAACGAATTAATCGTTCGAATCAGTGGAGCCTTTATTTTTCCTTGCCAATTTTATCGTGGGCACTATATGACTTTGCCAACACAATTTTTTCATCAAATATAAATACAATTTTTTACCCGTTATATTTAAAGGAAGTAATTGGTGAAAATGAGGTTCTAAATCAAATTGCAAGCACTTTTGTATCATATTCAAACGCGGTTGCAAGCTTTTTTCTTGTACTATTTTCACCATTATTTGGAGTTATGATTGACAGGACTGGACGAAAGAAGAAATATATCGTTTCTTTTACATTAGTTGCAGTAGCTTCCACAGTGTTAATGGGAGTGTTCGGAGGACTCAAGCAGTCAGGACAATTGTTTGGGCTTCCGGTTTCGCTGGCCCTTGTGATTTTGCTTTTTATTATTGCAAAATTTTTTTATCATTCGAGCCTTGTTTTTTATGATTCGATGATTTCTGATTTGGCAGAGAAGGAGGAAATCCCGCTTATTTCCGGATTTGGGGTTGCAGTTGGGTATATCGGAACACTTGTTGGTTTGGCTGTTTATCCGTTCATCGGGGATGACGGTTTTCATGAAGCATTTATTCCGACAGGGGTCTTTTTCTTACTGTTTTCGTTGCCGCTGTTTTTCTTTGTAAAAGATAAGCCTCATCCTGGGCAAAAGAAAGAGTTATTTTTATCCGGATATAAAGAAATCTATAAAACCTTTAGAGAAATGCGTCTCTATAAATCTGCTTTCCTTTTTATGATTGCTTATTTCTTCTTAAATGATGCGATTGCAACATCAATTGCCATGATGGCTGTGTATGCAAAAGCGATCGTAGGCTTTACTACCGGAAAATTTATCTTGCTGTACTTAGTTTCAACAGTTTCGAGTATTATCGGCTCTTTTATTTTCGGTTATATAACAAAAGAAAAAGGAGCAAACAAGTCGATAATGTATATAGGAAGCCTTCTCTTCATTGCACTGTTGACCGCAACAATTGCTGTTAATGAAGCAATGTTTTGGGTCGCGGGAAGCATGTTTGGGATTGCACTCGGTTCTATGTGGGTAACAACGAGGGCGTACATTATTGAATTAACTCCGAAAGAAAAGAGGGGACAATTTTTCGGGTTATTTGCTTTTTCGGGCAAAGTCTCGTCTATTATCGGACCTTTCTTGTACGGCACGATCACCCTTATTTTTGCTGATTTTGGTAATCTCGCAAGCAGGCTGGCCATCGGCTCGTTAATGATTTTGACTCTTGTCGGTCTTTGGTTCCATGCGAAAATTCCAAAAACCAAAACAAATATTTAGTTAATGGCCCGTTTAATACGGGTTATTTTTTTGTATTCTGAAAATTAGAACAGTTAATGAATTTTTATATAACTGATAAGAATTTATTTCCATTCGTGTTATATTATTTTATATAACTCTATTATTTTGGAAATGGAAGGGCGAACAAGAAATGGAGAGCAAAAAAGGAATTTTATTGGAAAGCGGTACAAATGAACTGGAAATCGTGGAATTTGGAATTGGCAGAAATAAATTTGGCATAAATGTTATTAAGGTAAAGGAGATCATCAATCCGGCACCTGTTACTCCAGTGCCCCATGCACATAAAAATGTTGAAGGCATTATTGAGTTAAGGGGAGAGGTTCTGCCTGTAGTGGACGTAGCACATGCCCTCGGTTTCCCGCCATCAGAACATCCCGGGCAAGACAAGTTTATCGTTGCAGAATTTAACAAACAAAAAATCGTTTTCCATGTACATAATGTAACGCAAATTCACAGAGTATCATGGGATCAAATTGAAAAGCCGTCCGAAATGTATCAAGGAGCTAACAGCCAAATTATTGGGGTGATCAAACTGAACGGAGAAATGGTACTTTTGCTTGATTTTGAAAAAATCGTTGTGGATATAAATCCTCAATTAGGCATCAATGTCCAGCAAATTAAAAAGCTCGGGAAGCGGGAACGCTCAAGTAAACGGCTTCTTATAGCTGAAGATTCTCCTTTGTTAAGAAAATTATTACATGATACATTAGGAGAAGCTGGATTTGAAATGATTGAGTTTTTTGAGAACGGACGAGAAGCCTGGCAATATTTAGAGAATCTTGTTCAGTCCGGCAAGGATATTACCAAGGAAATTCAATTAATTATCACGGATATTGAAATGCCTCAGATGGACGGGCATCACTTGACAAAACGGGTTAAAACTCATCCTGAGCTTTCTAAAGTGCCTGTTATTATTTTCTCATCTCTAATAACAGAAGATCTTCGCCATAAAGGGCAAATGGTTGGGGCAGATGCACAAGTTAGCAAACCAGATATAGCGGATCTAGTATTATTAATCGATAAATACGTATTGTGAAAAAGCCGGTTGCCGGCTTTTTTTCTAGCTTAATAACTTTCTCCTAATTTTTTGAAGACAGGTTTTTGATAGCTACGGGTTTTTTTATTTGGTTCTTTATTCATTTCTTTTAAGCCTGTATAAGATTGCAAAAGTTTTTTTGCCTGGTTTAAAGATAAGCGGGATTTTGGATTGCGGACGTTTTGGTTTAAATGTCCCAAGTGAGGCAGTAATTTCATGTCATTTTTGGATGGAGGAATATGAAAGGAATAATCCCCGCAAACAACAAGGACGGCTGACTGCTGCTGACTGAATTTCGGGTTTTGTGAAAAATGAAGTCCGATTTTTTCTGCTTTTCCTTCTGATATTAATTTTTTTAAAGCCTCATGTTTGAGTTTATATAAATATTTTGGGTTTGGAGCAGTTTTTGCATGACGGTTTACGGTAAAAATGGCTTGTGCGAGGTTTTCAATTGTTGAATCTAATCGGGGATGACTGCTGTTTGTCCTGTTCAAAATAAAAGCTCCTTTCATAATTATTGAGGGAATAACTTTATTATATACCATTTTCTGTACTTTTGGAAAGAATACGGTTTCATTTTTTATTATTTAACTTATGTCAAGCATACTAATTTTATTTTATTAACTAAAATTAATAAAAAGGTTCTGACTTCCTCCAACAATGATAAAATATAGAATAGTTTTTAATGATTGTCTATAAGTTGGAGGAATCCGACTTTAACCCCTTTATGAAGAAATGATTACTCTTGTACCATTTGGAACGGTTTTTGCCAATTCTAATACATCTTTGTTGTACATTCTTATACATCCTTTTGATACTGCTTTTCCAATTGATGAAGGGTCGTTTGTGCCATGAATTCCATATCCCGTTTTGGATAGTGAAAGCCACATAACACCATATGGGCCGCCGGGATTTGGTTCCCGGTTTACTATGACATATTCTCCTTGAGGGGTTCCTGATAACATTTTTCCAATTGCAATGGGATAAGTTTTCACGAGCTGCCCACTTTTATATAATCTTATTTTTCGCTGATTCAAAGAAACTCTGATTTCAAATGGTATGGTATTTGGATCGGGAAGGCCGGGAATGTTAATGAATTGACCTGGTGCGATCATGTTGGGGTTAATAATTGATGGATTTGCAGCAAGTAATGTTTGTAATGGAATTCGGTAATTACGGGCAATGACCGCCAATGTTTCACCGGGCTTTACTTTGTAGTACACTATATCACACCCTTATTTTTAGTTAGCTAGATACATGTTTAGCATTGTAAATATTCATAGCCTTGCTTCGCTCACACCGCCTTATTACGTTGGTTATGTTTTAAAATAAAACCTATTTCCATGTTTAAAGTTGGGAGTTAAAACTCATGCACGTATTTTATGAATTTGTTAAGAGAGTGAAGACAGTCAGTTCAGGTTGGGATAGGAATCGAAAAGGCATTCTTGTTGTACCAAGGCCTCGATTGACATATAGTGTTAACTGCTCTGAGTTCCCCGTTTTGTAAAATCCTTCAATATATTTTTCTGCGAAGGGAGGTGTTATAAGTGCTCCAATAAAAGGTATTTGCACCTGACCTCCGTGGCTGTGGCCGCTTAATTGAAGGTGGATATTGAAAGAAGAAGCCGCGTCTGCCAAATCTGGTGCATGAGAAAGAAGGATTGTAAATGCATTCTTGGGGATGCTGCTTACTGCTTTGTTAATATCTGGCTTCCCGAGCATTGCATCATCAATCCCGGCAATAAATATTTTGCTGCCATCAAGCAATCGAATTTCATGCGATTGATTTTGAAGGGTTTTAAAGCCTGATTGTACCATAATCTTCATATAGATGTCTGATCCATACCCGCCGTGATCATGGTTTCCGTAAATGGAAAATTTCCCGAAAGGGGCATAAAGGCGGCTTAATAATGGGGCAATTTTATTGGTTTCGGAAAATTTATTTGGTTCATCCATTAAATCGCCAGTAAAAAAAATAACATCCGGCTTTAATGAGTTTATTTTTGAAATTAATTTCTCAAATTGGGTTAAATTATATTGGAAGCCTAAATGAGTGTCACTGAACTGAACAATTTTAAATCCGTTGAATCCTTTCGGTATTGAACGATGGCGAAAAGTATAATTGTTTATCTTTAGCATTTTTGGTTCTATTTCCCGGGCATAAAAATAGCCGCCCGATCCTGCAGCTATTGCAGCAAAAAAAGTTGCAAAAATTCTTTTAAGAAATACTCTTCTTGTTACTTTCTTGTACATAAAAACTCCAACCTATCGTTCAGTATACCTTATATATACTAACAAACTCCATCTTGAAAAAGAAGTATATTTTAACATATATCTCAATTTTTCGTTTTTTGTACTTCAAATTCGAAAATTCTATAAAAAATAATAAAAATTTTCTCCGATGTTGCCGCATATATGAAAGGCGAATGCATTACAATGGATGGCGGACGATGGTTCAACAACATCTATTTTAGAGTGTAAAAAAGGGGCTAAAAGCAAAGGGCCATATACCTCCTCGATACAACATAAAGCGTAAATACTGCCATTCTCTATATTGTCATTGTTTGAGGAAGCCGACCCTTTTGACCCAGCCCCGATTATTATTGATAACTTACAGCTCTTTGTTTAAGAGCTTTCCATGAATCAATGAAACGATTTTTGTTTACCTTTACTTGTTTTTTTCCGGATAGAGGATCGTTTAAATAGACATTTTTGCTATCATATCCAACAAGTACGACAACATGTAAATCTAAAGGAGTTTTGATGGTTTGTTTTTCGTGTCGCCATGTTTCCCATCTGTCCGGAAGACGATAATCCCCGGTTGTCCAAACAACAACAGGATATCCTTTTGACACATGTGAAAGGATTTCATCAAAAGGCCGATTGGTTAAATTTTTGGCTCTTCCCGGAAGGTAAATGTTGATTAAATCCACCATTGGTTTATCAAACACAGCATATCCAGCATTTTTGCCAGTCATGTCACCAACAAAACCAACCCCCGGGTCCCCCCATTTTATAATATCCCCCGTTTTTGACCGTATGAGCGGATCGGAATCCTTCTTGATTTTTCTGTATAGTTCCATTTTGTTTACTTTGACTCCTGCATATTGCAGCATCATCGTAAGGCTGGTTACTTCGCAGCCATACTTTAATTCCGGATTTTGCTTTATTAAAGGTACGTTTAGTAATTGTTTTTGTAACTCATGTTCTTTTTTAGGCTCCCTCTTCATTATGGTTTGTGAACGAACTTGATGCTCTGTTTTGTTTTCAAATGCTTTTTCAGTAACAGGTTGGTTCGTATTAAGCGGCATGCTTTGTTTTTCAGTATTTTCAAAATGGCTGCAGCCGAGCAACGGGAAGAGGACTGCAATGAAATGAATTTTTTTCACTTCAATCCACCTCCATTCGGCTTATCAGTAGTTTTTGCTTAACAATCTGCATTATGAGGCAGTATTTTAGGTATGATTCCCTTGAATTTCTAGTCTGTCGTAAATTATTTGCAATACGGCTGAAAAGAATTTTTATTTAATTAATGATAAAATGATGATAACGAAAGGTATGGAGGTTCTGCGAATGGATGCATTGGATATATTAACAAATTTAGATAACGTTATTCCCTATTTTCAACCAATATTCAGTGCAGATGAACATAAAGTCATCGGTTACGAAATATTAGGAAGATATAATAATGAATCGGAAATAATTAGCCTTGGCCCTTTTTTTCATGATCATCAAATTCCTGAAGAATACAAGCTAGAAGTAGATAATACTGTTTTAACGAAAGCGTTGGAAAAAGCAATTTCCTTGGATCAAGATGTTCTTTTGTTTGTAAACAGGGATGCAGAACTCTTAATGCATGATAATGGCGAACATTTTCTTCAGCTTTTGCTTGAATATCAGCAAAAAGGAATAGCACTTGAAAGAATCGTCATCGAAATTTCGGATCGAAATTATGAAGGCAGACCGGATCATCTCGAGCATCTCTTGAATTATTATAAAACGTTCGGTTTAAAAATTGCGATTGATAAAATAGGAAACGACAGCAGCCATCTTGATCGAATTGGACAGTTGTCTCCTGATATTTTAAAAGTAGATCTTGGAGCATTAAGATCTATAAATACTGGACCGTCATATCAGGCTATATTGTACTCATTGTCGCTTTTGGCAAGAAAAATCGGAGCAATGTTGCATTTTGAAAATATTGAAACCGCTTACCAGCTGCAATTTGCCTGGAAAAATGGGGGGCGTTATTTTCAAGGATTTTACTTACATAAACCATACGGTGAATTTATTTCAAGAGAACTGTTAAAAGAATGGTTAGGGAAGGAATTTCATCAATTTATTTCCTATGAAAAAAAGAAGCTTGAGGCACTTTTTAACATTTCTGAGGAGTTCCAGGAAAAAGTACAAAATTTACTTAATAAGTTCAAAAAATATGAGGATTATACCGAATTGCTTCATTCTTTTGCCAAACACTTGGACGGGATTGCCTTCAGGATGTACGTATGTGATGAAGACGGTTTCCAAAAATCACCTAATATCTTCAAAAAAGATAAAAACTGGATTTTGCAAAATGAATATTTGAAGAAAAATTGGAGCTGGCGCCCTTATTTTTTAGAAAATATTATCCGAATGAGGAATGAAAAAAAAGGAATTTTATCTGATTTGTACAGCGATATTGAAACGGGCGAAACAATCCGCACCTTTTCTTTCCCATTAAACAACAAGGACTTTCTTTTTATCGACTTATCATACAATTATTTGTATGAACATGAAGGATTGCTGTAAAAAAATTGAGGACCAGACCCCCGAGAATAGAATTTTCTTTGAAGCGGCAACTTAATTTTAACAGTATGAAAAAGGAGGTATTCCTTTGAGTTTATTTATGTTAATTCTATTAGTTGCCGGAATCGGGGTTCTTGTTTTTGCATTAAGGTATACATGGAGCTTAGCAAAGAGTCAGAAAAATGTTAAAGGGGATTTGGATTCAGAAATTCCCGGTCCTGTGCAAAGACACGCTTATATCAACAATCCAATTTTTCTGACATATTTAATCTTTTTTCTATTGCTTATTCTTACGATCATTTTTTCAGTTTTAGCGTATAATTGGTAAATGGGAGGGCCAGGCCTCCTCTTCTTAGAAAAAAAGGTGTCGATTGGCGACACCTTTTTATAACTTGAGAAGGCTTTTTAATTTTTCTAAATCAAACCCGGCAACAATTTCTTCTCCTATTACAACCGTTGGAGTAGAGTATGACTTGTATTTATTAATTAGTTCATCTCTTGCACGATTGTCTTTTTTAATACCTTTTTCATCGTATTCAATCTTATTTTCCTGCAAAAATCCTTTTACAACGGTACAAGTCGGACAGTCGGGCTGGCTGTAAACAGTTATCTTTTCCAAAGTCTTTTCCTCCATTAACTTACACTCGACGCAGTTATTGTTTTGTAAGATAATCTATTATTCCCATAGCACATATCTCGAAGTCAAGTGAAAGGATTTGAAATACAGAGTGGTTTGAAGGAATATTTTTGCTGGCCAAATATTCAGTCACTCGTTTTCTTAACCGAGCTTCTGTTTCATGCACCTGCATTTCCGTTGTTTCTTCCTGTTCAAACGCCAATTTCGCCTCTTCGAGAAAAACAGGTAGCCAGTATCGTATTTGCTTGTATACTTCATTAGGTTTTTCAGATACGCCGTAATGGCTAAAGAAAATATAGCGTAAGTCCATATTTTCAAACAGTTGCAGTGAAGCAAGCATTTTTTCCGGGTCAAACTGATTAGGGGACGTTGATGGCAAATATAACTCTATTCCGTCTTTAATAAGCGCTTGATAAAAAACTCCTGCGGTATCACCTGTAAACATTCCATTTACACCCGGATGGTAAATACTAAAATGGTGATTTGAGTGTCCCGGTGTATCATAGAAGGTCAGTGTGCAATTTTCGCTGATAGAAAGCGTTTCCTTATTTTTCTTGATAATCACTCTATTTTCCGGAACTGGTACAACCGGGTCAAACAAGGCATTAAATTTATCTCCGTATACGGCTTTTGCTCCGGCAATCAGCCTTTCAGGGTTTACAAGGTGCCTTGCCCCTTTTTCATGAACGACAATTTTTGCGTTTGGGCAGTATTCTAATAATAAACCTGCTCCTCCCGCATGATCCAAATGTATATGTGTGACAATAATGTATTTTATGTCTTCCGGCGATATGTTTAAGTTTCGTAATCCTTCCAGGATAAACGGAACAGAAGGGCTTGCAGATGTTTCAATAATCGTTAAATCAATTTCTGTCAGTAAATATGCACCTGTTCGTTCTTTCATTCCTAAATCTATTGCATCAATTAAGAAAATATTGTTTTCCACTTGTACAGGACTATTCAAAAAATCACTTCCTTCAAAAATTTTTAATTGTACAAATACCTTTCATTATTTTATTCTGTTAGTATTGGCATGTAAAGAAAAGCAATCGAATATTCAAAAACCATTCTTTTGGGATATAAAAATGAATATCGTGTAACCTAGTTATATCAGGTTTGTTTTGTTTGAAAGGAGAGGGAGCATGTCACAGCTTCAAGGTATTTTGACAAGATTGAAAAACTTGCAGGACCAATCTGGCGGTTCAGAACCTGTTCAAAGATTTTTTGAGGTAAATGGCGAAAGAAAGTGTCAGGTAACTTATCATCCAAAGACTGAAACATTTGAATTAGAAGTATATAACGATAAAGAAAAGCCAAAGAAATATCAATTTGATAACATTGATATGATTACAATCGAAATCTTTGATTTAATTCAGTAGCATAACTGAAATCGGGGCCTCTAACTGGTCCATTTTTACTTTAAACACACATTGAACGCGCACGATTTAAAAACTGTGTTAAAATGAGGGTATATTTTAGAAATTTAATGAGGAGTTTTTTTGTGATGATAAGTTTGGACAGCGGGGAGTTTTTAAATTTTAGTATTAAAGATGTGATGATTCCTTCAGAACGTGTTGCCCATGTGCAAATCGGAAATAATTTGGAGCATGCACTGCTTGTATTGACAAAAAGTGGATATTCGGCTATTCCTGTACTTGATCCGCATTATAAGTTGCATGGATTAATCAGCCAACCGATTATCATGGATTCAATTCTTGGCATTGAACGAATAGAGTTTGAACTACTGGAAAAGAAACGTGTAGAAGAAGTCATGAATAAATCAATCCCGTGTTTAAGGATTGATAGTTCTAGTGATTTTTCGTTGGAGCTTCTTGTCGACCATCCGTTTTTATGCATTGTTGATTATGAAGGATATTTTGAAGGAATTTTAACGAGAAGAAGTGTTCTGAAACGGCTAAACAAATATCTTTTCAGATCACATAATCACTAGCTCCATTTAAGGGGCTGAATTTTTTTCTGCCGTTTTAATTTTTGTAATAAATTGTATGGATGGATATAATTTCAGGGGTGATATGGTTGGGATAAGCTTTAAAAAAACAAGTAACAAATTCACAAGCAAATAAATAATACTAAGAAAAACTTATTTAGGAGTATTGGTATGTTATCTCTTTCAGAGTTTCAATTGCTTTCAGTTTTGGCTCAGGAAATGAATATGAGGAAGGCTGCTGAAAGGCTGTTTGTATCTCAGCCTGCTCTTTCACAGCGATTGCAAACGATTGAAAAGGAATGGGGAACACAACTTTTTCTTCGTTCTCAAAAAGGGCTGACGCTTACTCCGGCAGGAGAATACGTTATTTCTTTTGTAAAAGAGGTGCTGGCAAAGGAAGAAAAAGTTCGCGAGTCCATACATGCCCTTAATACAGAAGTCCACGGCACTTTAAAAATCGCTGTTGCTTCGATCGTCGGCCAAAATTGGCTTCCACAAGTTCTAAAGAAATTTGTTAATCGATACCCGCATGCTAAAATATCGCTTATAACCGGATGGAGCAGCGAAATATTAAAAACGTTATATGAGGATCAAGTGCATATAGGAATTATTAGAGGGACCCCCGACTGGAAAGGGGTTAAGATTCATTTGTTTAAAGACAGCCTATTTTTGGTCGATACCGAAATAACAAAGCCCGAGCAAGTCTTTGAAACAGACAGGCCTTTTATTCAATTTAAAAGCGACTCAAATTATTATCAAGAAATTCAGGACTGGTGGCACCGCCAGTTTAAGACTGCTCCAAAACGAACGATCGTTGTTGACCAGATTGAAACATGCAAACAGATGACTTTCAACGGAATCGGCTATGCCATTTTACCGGCAATTACATTAAATGGAGCAGATAAAAACATTTTTAAAATCCCTCTTTTAGATGAACATAACGAACCAATCAAGAGGGATACATGGCTCCTTGGGTATGAATCAGCTTTTCAATTAAAGCAGGTGCAAGCTTTTGCAGATTTGATTATGGAACATATAAAAGAATCCGAGAAGGAATGAAAAATTTTATATAATAAAAAGAAATTTGAGAATAGTTTTTTACGTTCTTCTTGTCTTCAATATTTTTGTTTGATAAAGTATTTTTAGCATATACATAGAGGAGGACTTTCCGATGAAAATGATGGATGCCAACGAAATTATTTCATTCATTCAAAATAGCAAAAAAACTACACCGGTAAAAGTTTACGTAAAAGGTGATATTTCAGAAATTGATTTTGGCCCAAGTGCAAAGACTTTTCTTAATGGGAACACAGGCGTTGTTTTTGGCGAATGGAGTGAAATAAATCAAGCACTTGAAGCCAACCAAGCGAAAATTGAGGAATATGTTATTGAGAATGACCGCCGCAATTCTGCGATCCCTCTGTTAAATATGAAAAACATCAAAGCGCGGATTGAACCAGGTGCGATAATCCGAGACCAAGTTGAAATTGGCGACAATGCCGTCATTATGATGGGTGCAGTGATTAATATTGGAGCTGTTGTCGGGGAAGGGACAATGATTGATATGAACGCTGTTCTCGGCGGCCGTGCAACAGTAGGTAAGAATTGCCATGTTGGTGCAGGTGCTGTTTTGGCCGGGGTTATTGAACCACCTTCTGCCAAGCCTGTTGTCGTTGAAGATGATGTTGTAATTGGAGCGAACGCAGTTGTACTGGAAGGCGTGACAGTAGGCAAAGGAGCGGTCGTTGCTGCCGGAGCAGTTGTTATAGAAGATGTTCCACCGTATACAGTTGTGGCAGGTACACCTGCACGTGTTATTAAAGAAATCGATGAAAAGACGAAATCAAAAACAGAGATTAAGCAGGAACTTCGCCAGTTATAATAAATGAAAAAACACTACTAGCGTGGATCAATATCCGCGCTTTTCTATTAGGGGGGAAAATAGTGGAAACAATAACAAGTCCGTTTGTAAAAATCCGACGTGATCTGCATCAAATTCCAGAACTCGGCTTTCAGGAATTTAAGACACAGCAGTATTTATTAAATTATTTGCAATCTCTGCCTCAAGAAATAGTTGAAATAAAAAAATGGAAAACAGGGCTTTTTGTTAAAGTTAAAGGAAAAAATCCAAGCAAAACTATTGGATACAGAACAGATATTGATGGGTTGCCGATTTCAGAAGAAACAGAATTGCCATATCGATCAATTCATGAAGGGAAAATGCATGCATGCGGCCATGATTTCCATATGAGCATTGCGTTGGGGCTCGTTACATATTTTGCAAACAATCCAATCGATGATCATCTATTATTTATTTTTCAACCTGCTGAAGAAGGTCCGGGCGGCGCAGAGCCAATGCTAAAGTCAGAAATCATGCAGAAGTGGAAGCCGGATATCATTTTTGCCCTGCATATTGCACCTGAATACCCTGTAGGTACAATTGCAGTTAAAAAGGGACTACTATTTGCGAATACCTCTGAATTGTTCATTGATTTGAAAGGAAAAGGAGGACACGCTGCTTATCCTCATCAGACGAATGATATGATTATAGCGGCTTGTTCACTTGTTACCCAGCTTCAGACTATTGTGGCAAGAAACGTTGATCCTCTTGATAGCGCCGTTATTACAATTGGTAAAATTACCGGTGGAACGGTGCAAAATATTATTGCTGAGAAAGCAAGACTGGAGGGGACAATCCGGACCCTTTCCGTAAACTCCATGAAAAAAGTGAAAGACAGAATCTTGTCCTTAATAAAAGGTATAGAAACAGGATATGAATGTGAAGTTAGCGTGGACTTCGGTTCTATGTACCATCAAGTCTTTAATGATGAAAAGATTACGGAAGAATTTATGGATTTTATTAGAAATTATACGGACATTCATGTCATTGAATGTAAAGAAGCAATGACTGGTGAGGATTTTGGCTACATGCTAAAAGAAATTCCTGGTTTCATGTTTTGGCTTGGAGTTGAGTCCGAGTTCGGGCTCCATCATTCAAAATTGAATCCAAATGAAGCTGCAATTGAGAAAGCCATTTCTTTTCTCACGAAATACATTGAATATAAAGGAAATCGATAAGGAGGCTGTCTGAGACAGCCTCTTTTCCGATCACTTTTGAAAAAAGCATATTATTTTGAACCCTATCATTTTCGTGATAAACTATAAACGTGGAAAGAAGAAAATATTAACAGGCTCTAATTTTTAAATAAATATAGAATATAAATGTGTGAAAAGGGATAAATAATTAATGTGCCTTTTATTTCGGTATAATAATTAATATTTATTTAAAAAAATTATAATTTAATATTGACTAAAAATAAGCCTTGGACTATAATGATATTTGAAAGTAAGAAATGGGACAAACCTTTAAGGTTTTGCCCATTTAATATATATATTGGAGGGATCATAAATGCCAGAACGCATGGTAGGAAAACAAGCACCACGTTTTGAAATGGATGCAGTTATGCCAAACAAAGAATTTGGGAAAGTAAGCCTTGAGGAAAACATGAAAAAGGGTAAATGGACAGTTCTTTTCTTCTATCCAATGGACTTCACATTTGTTTGCCCAACTGAAATTATTGCATTATCTGACCGCTACGATGAGTTTGAAGATTTAGATGCTGAAGTAATCGGCGTATCTACAGATACAATTCACACACACTTAGCATGGATTAAAACTGATCGTAAAGACAATGGTCTTGGAGATTTAAAATATCCTTTAGCAGCTGATACTAACCATGTTGTTTCCCGTGAGTATGGTGTACTTATTGAAGAAGAAGGCGTTGCACTCCGCGGACTATTCATTATCAGCCCAGAAGGCGAGTTAATGTATTCTGTAATTCACCACAATAATATCGGCCGCGATGTAGATGAAACATTGCGTGTTCTTCAAGCTCTTCAAACTGGCGGACTTTGCCCTGCAAACTGGAGACCGGGACAAGCAACTTTAAACGTTTAATATCATTTTCAAATTAAAAAGGCCTAACCATTGCTGTTAGGCCTTTTATTAGATGAATCTGTTCAGAACTTTGATACGTTCTTGATTCGTACAAGAAGGAGGAGAACGATAATGAAGTTACGCGAACCAATGCCTGAGTTGAACGGTGCGACTGCGTGGTTAAACGGTGAAGTTACAAGAGAACAGCTTATTGGTGAAAAACCTACACTTATTCATTTCTGGTCAATCAGCTGCCATTTATGTAAAGAAGCTATGCCTCAGGTAAATCAATTTCGGGACGAATATAAAGACAAACTTAATGTTGTTGCTGTCCATATGCCTCGTTCCGAAAATGACCTTGATATTGAAGATATTAAGAAAGTAGCAGCTGAGCACGGAATCACTCAGCCAATTTTCATTGACAGCGAGCATAAGTTAGCAGACGCATTTGAAAACCAATACGTTCCAGCGTATTATGTATTTGATAAAGACGGAAACCTTCGTCACTATCAGGCTGGTGGAAGCGGAATGAAAATGCTTGAGAAACGTGTAAATCGTGTCTTAAGTGAAACAGAACAAAGTGCTTAGTAAAGATTGGTCTAAAGGCCAATCTTTTTTGACTTTATGTATCTTTCTCTTAGACTGTGAAAAGCTGTTGTTTCATGTAACTTTTTATAAACTGTAACGTCTCTTAATGTAAACAATGAAGGGACGTTGGCGGTAAAATGAAGTTAAAACAGATTTTTTATTTGTTTATTTTACTTATTTTCATATTCTCCGGCTGCAGCAGCAATAGTGGTGAGAAAAAAAGTGAATACGGAAAAATGGCATCACCTAATTCCGATGCTATATCTAGTCAAAATATTGCCATGCAGGAAAAGGTAGAAGAGACTGCAGTAACAGCAGGGGAAGAAACAAACAATAAAGCAATGGCGGCAACGGAGCGCATGGTTATTTATTATGCAGAGTTGAATTTGCGTGTTAAAGATTTTAATAAAGCCCAAAAGTCAATTGAAGAAAAAGCTAAAAAATACGGAGGCTATATCGTTGATTCAAATGTCTTCCGTGAAGGTAAAAGGCAGATAGAAGGTACGTTAATGCTCAGAATCCCAGAAGTTAAGTTTGATGAATTTTTGAGAGATGTACAAGGAGAGGCTGTCGAAGTTCTGCTACGCCATGTCAGCGGTCAAGATGTAACGGAAGAATATGTGGATTTGGAGTCAAGATTACGATCAAAAAAAGCGGTCGAAGAACGTCTCCTTGAATTCATGAAAAATGCCCAGAAAACTGAAGATTTATTGAAGATATCCACTGATTTATCAAAAGTGCAGGAGGAAATTGAACAATTAAAAGGGAGAATAAAATATTATCAAAACCAGACGGCTTTCTCTACAGTAACGATTTCATTATACGAAGATAAAATTGTTATTCCGGAAATTAAAAAAGAGGATCTAAATACTTGGGAAAGAACGAAAAAGCAATTTGCAGAAAGCTTAAACCTTCTTTTAACTGCAATTTCCGGTATGACAGTCTTTATATTCGGAAATTTGCCAATTTTACTGCTTATTGTGCTTGCAGGAATAGGTGGTTACTTGATTGTAAAAAAGTATAAGAAAAAAGGGAATCATCGGCAAGAATAGAGATGAAAATAAAAATAAAAATGGGGCTGACTCATAAGGGTCTCGATCCTTCCGGCAATAACAATATTATATAGAATTATTTTATTAATGATTTTCTATATTGTATTGGAGGGGTCTGACCCTTTTCTTTTAAGTAAGCCTCATTTTTTTTTTATACTTCCATAATAATAGGAAGGATCATTGGTCGGCGTTTTGTTTTTTCATAGAGGAACGGTGCAAGTGTATCTGTAATTTCATTTTTTATTTCTGACCATAAAGTTGTTTTTCTTTCCATTACTTTGTTCAGATGTTTTGTTATTAAAGTTTGGGCATCATTGATAAGGTCTCCCGATTCCCTCATATATACGAACCCGCGCGAAATAATATCAGGACCGGCTGCAATTTTAAAATCTTTCATATTAATGCTGACAACAACAACCACCAGTCCTTCTTCAGATAAAATACGGCGATCTCTTAAAACAATATTTCCAATATCACCGACGCCGCTCCCGTCAATATATACAGATCCTGAAGGGATTTTTCCTGTTACTCTTGCTTCATCTTCACTTAAAGCAAGAACTTCGCCGTTGTCCATAATAAAGCAATTTTCCTCAGGTATTCCGCAGTCAACAGCAAGTTTTACATGCATTTTCTGCATCCGGTATTCCCCGTGGATCGGCATAAAAAATTTAGGCTTCATTAAGCGGAGCATTAATTTTTGTTCTTCTTGACCGCCATGTCCTGATGTATGAATGTCATTTAACGATCCATGGATAACCTCCGCACCGGCTCGGTAAAGAAGGTTGATTGTTCTGCTGACGCTTATCGTATTCCCCGGAATTGGAGAAGATGAGAAGACGACAGTGTCTCCCGGAATAATTTGTATTTGGCGATGTGTTCCATTGGCAATTCGTGAAAGGGCAGCCATTGGTTCTCCTTGGCTTCCGGTACAAAGTATGGTTACCCGGTTTGCAGGAAGGCGATTAATATGCTGTGCATCGATAAACGTATCTTTAGGTGCACGAATATAGCCCAAATCTCTGCCAATCTCAATAGCTGCCTCCATGCTCCGTCCAAAAACCGCAATTTTCCTGCCATTCATAACAGCCGCTTCTGTTACTTGTTGAAGTCGATGGATGTTTGATGCAAAAGTCGCGAAAATGATTCGGCCATCTACTTTTCTGAAGATGTCTTGAATGCTTTCTCCGACACGCCGTTCTGACATGGTGAAATTTGGGATTTCACTATTGGTACTGTCAGAGAGCAAGCAAAGTACTCCTTCTTTTCCTATTTCAGCCATTTTTGTTAAGTTTGCAGGCTCGCCTACTGGAGTGAAATCAAATTTAAAATCGCCTGTGTGAACAATTTGCCCTGCAGGCGTTTTAACGACAATCCCGTATGAATCAGGAATGCTGTGAGTGGTTCGGAAAAATGTAACCGATGTTTTACGGAATTTAATGACGTCATCTTCTTTAATTTCATAAAGCTTTGCATTTCTTAGAAGACCATGTTCTTCCAGTTTGTTTTTTATTAAGCCTAATGCTAATTTTCCACCGTAAATCGGAATATTTATTTCTCTGAGCAAGTAAGGAATTCCGCCGATATGGTCTTCATGTCCGTGTGTTACGAAAAGGCCTTTAATTTTGTCTTCATTCTTAATAAGGTACGAGTAATCAGGTATAACATAATCGATACCCAGTAATTCGTCTTCAGGAAACTTGATTCCTGCATCAATTAGAATTATTTCATCTTGAAATTGAACTGCATACGTATTTTTGCCGATCTCTCCAAGGCCCCCCAGGGCGAATACGGCAGTTTGATCATTTTTTACAAATTTCATAAATTATTCAATCTCCAATACTTTAAAGTCTTCATTTTGTTGCTCATACTCTAGAAAAGCACCCGAAACAGGCTGTATAAATTCAATATTTATAGTCCTGTCTGCCAGTTTAGATCGAACATCTCTTTCTGATTCAGCTTCAATATAAAGGGTTTTTGTTTTTTCCCTTACTGGTACTTGTGTAATGGATTCCTGGTAAAATACTTTGAAAATCATTTAAATTCTCTCCTTACTCCGAAATAACTTTTTTATAATATAAGAAAATATAGTGCATTTCATGTTTATCGCCGGCGTGATTTCTAGAAACGGAAAATTTTGTTTGTATGTAAAACAACTGATTATCAATTTACAATAAGGAAGGAGCCCTTCGCAAGCTTGAAGGGCTCATAAAAAAACATTTTAAGCAATTGATTTTTTACGAAGCAATTCCTTCCACTGTTTTAAGAGCTTCTTTCTAAGCTTCTTTAACATAGTGGATCAACTCCTTACTTCTTATTTTAAACAATCCTTGTCCAAAGTAAAGCAATCAAGGAAAATGTTTAAAAAGAATAATTTCTAAAAAGGGCTTTTTATTATATTATATGATAAATCATAGGTTTTTTTCATGGGGATAACTGGAATTCTTCGTTTTCCCATAATTCTGAAAATGTAAATAAAAGGCATTACTTCTACTCGCGAGAAAATTTTGGAGGAAACGATAGGAAAATTATATGGAGCAATGTTTGGGTTGGGCTTAATTTAATATCTTCGAAGAAAAAAAAGAAAAATCGGGAAAAAGGCCGCTGCATAAATTTCCGATTCCATTTAAATTATAAAGAAGCTGACTCTTTACATTTTTTGAGCCAGCCTTTTTTATTAAATAAAAAATTTATCGTTCAATAGGGATTGCGTTTTCAATCGGCTTAAACGGATTTTGTTTATCAATATGATCATAAAACATAATACCGTTCAAATGATCAATTTCATGTTGAAACACAATAGCCGGCAAGCCTCTCAATCTCAGTTTGACTTCATTTCCATCAATATCATAGCCTTTCACAGTAACGCGGGCATATCTAGGTACATAACCGGGGATGGATTCGTCAACAGATAGGCATCCTTCTCCGGATGTTAAATAAGCCCGTTCAACAGAATGGCTTGCAATTTTTGGATTGAATAGAGCATAACTGTAAAGAGCTCCCTTTTCGTCATGGACATGGACAGCGATCATGCGCTTTGAAACATTTATTTGCGGTGCGGCGAGACCAATCCCCGGTCTTAAGCCATACTGCGCAGAAATTTCTGGATTTTGGCTGTTTATTACATATTCCAACAAGCTTTTTAATATACGTTTATCCTCATCTGACGGCGGCATATCGACTTCTTCAGCAACTTTTCGTAAAGTTGGATGCCCGTCGCGGATGATGTCATCCATCGTTAACATAAAAACACACTCCTTATGGCTTTCAATGCATTTAAGAGATCTTCTTACTCATAAGTACGATTTTAGTCTAACAAAGAAGGCAAAAAAAGTTAACAAAAAACGAGCATGAGTATTAAACTCCCAACCCTAACATGGAAATGGATCTCATTTATATAGTTTACCAACATAATAAGGCGGTGTGAGCGAAGCAAAGCTCTAAATATTTACAAAGCTAAACAAGTATCTTGCTTAAGATAAGTTTAGCTTTTCTATTTTTGTTAGCGTAGCTCCGCCCCTTTTCCACAAAAAAAGAGAAGATGCTAAGTGCACCTTCCCATTCTTCCTATCAAGCCCGTTCAAGCCTGTCAAGCCGCTTCCGCTTTTATTAGTTCCAGCACGCACAGCCAACGATGATGAGGAGAATAAATAAGACTACGATTAGCGCAAATCCTCTTCCGTAACCATGACAGTAGCTTGGATAACAACAATAACCGTATCCACCGTATCCGTACATAAAGGATAACCTCCCCTTAAAATATTTCGTCCAGAAAAGGAATCTATATCTGGCGATTACTATAGCCTATGAGTGTAAAAAGCTACTCGTTTAGGCCTGTGCCCAATCATAATTGAATTATTAAAGAATACAATGGGTAATAGTACAAGCCCTTATCCTCTATTCCTTGTATTGTATTTTGTCAAAAGCAGAAACTGCAGAGAAAGCAATAACTATTATTTCAGGGAGGACGAACATTGTCGATCTTAAAAAATAGTCGTTTGTATTTACTATTTATTGTCGTTTTTTTACCATTAACAGGCTGTTTCGGCCACCGAACTTCTGAAGAGAAAATATATGAAGTGCTTGAAAAAGTGGTTGCTCTTGAGGAACCTTTTGAAGAACAGCAAGAACAACTAGTCAAATTGGAAAAAGATGAGAAAGCTCTATTTGAAAAAATAATTGCCCTTGGAATGGACGAATATGGCCAAATCGTAAAGATGTCTGATGAAGCACTGACCATAATTAAAAAACGAAAGGAACATCTTTTGAAAGAAGAAAAAAGTATGAAAGCTTCTTCGAAAGAATTTGCGAAATTAACATCAATTATCGATGATATAAACGATCAAGAGTTAAAAAAGCATGCTGAACAATTATATAATATAATGATGGACCGATATAAAACTTATCATATACTTAATAAGCATTATTCGAAAGGTCTTGAATATGACAAGGAATTGTATGAGATGTTCAAGCAGGAAGATATAACACTTGAACAGCTTGAAACTCAGATTCATATAATAAATGAATCATACAAAAAAGTCATTGAAGCAAATAAAGCATTCAATAAATTAACTGAGGATTATAATAACGCGAAAAGAAATTTTTATGAAAAAGCAAAATTTAAAATAAAATCTCATTAAAAGAATCAGCTAATATTGCTGGTTCTTTTTTTATATGATAATGAATTATTTTATTAATATAATAATATTATTAATATGAATACTTACTTTATTATAACACGATAGAAATTCCAAAAAGTTTTATAGTACAGATTTATGCTTTTTAATAATACAGTTTGAGAGTTTAGTTAATAAACAATTCGAATATGTAGACAAAAAAACTTATTGTAAAGTATTTGACGAGTTTCTTTTTTATATGTACACTTAAAATGCATAGGGTTGTTGTATTAATGTTGTTTAGAAATAAATTGATACAGAATGAGAGAAATCGTGAAAATCATAATCGAACGTTTTTAAATAGCAAACTTGTGGAAAACTGCATAGAGTGTGGTTTTTCAGACGTTCATTACAGAAAAGGAAAACTCCAAAATTTTCCGTTTGACAGCATGGTTCAACGCCCCAAAGATCGTACAGGTTTCTAATTAGCCTTGCATTTGGGCAATCTATATTTGCATTTTTATAACTATCCATTTAAATCGTTTTAAGAGAAAGGAAGAGGTGGCAATAATGACTTCTAAAACAAAGAAGGATCTATTGGATGTTAAACATTCGCTTGAAATAATTGAGCAGCAGTTCGAAACGTTTCAAATTCTAAATGAAGACGGGCAAGTCGTAAATGAAGCTGCAATGCCGGAATTAAACGATGAACAATTACAAGAATTAATGCGCCGCATGGTTTATACACGTATCCTCGACCAGCGCTCCATTTCTTTAAATCGTCAAGGACGCTTAGGTTTTTATGCACCGACAGCCGGACAGGAAGCTTCCCAGCTTGCTTCACAGTTCGCATTAGAAAAAGAGGATTTTATTTTGCCTGGTTACCGTGATGTTCCGCAAATCATTTGGCATGGACTGCCGCTATATCAAGCTTTTTTATGGTCCCGCGGCCATTTTCAAGGAGGACAAATTCCTGAGGGAGTAAATGTAATTGCTCCACAAATTATTATAGGTGCCCAATACATTCAGGCTGCAGGAGTTGCACTTGGCATGAAAAAACGCGGAGCTAAATCTGTTGCCATAGCGTATACAGGTGACGGCGGTGCTTCACAAGGCGACTTCTACGAAGGTATAAACTTTGCAGGTGCTTTCAAGGTTCCGGCTATTTTTATTGTACAAAATAACCGTTTTGCGATTTCTACACCTGTTGAAAAACAGTCTGCAGCAAAAACAATTGCGCAAAAAGCTGTTGCAGCCGGAATTCCGGGAATTCAAGTAGATGGAATGGATCCGCTGGCAGTCTACGTTGCTGTCCGGGATGCTCGTGAACGCGCTATTAACGGAGAAGGACCTACTCTAATCGAGACATTAACATACAGGTACGGTCCGCACACAATGGCCGGAGATGACCCAACACGTTATCGTACATCTGATTTAGACAGCGAATGGGAAAAGAAAGATCCGCTTGTTCGTTTCCGTAAGTTCTTGGAAAATAAAGGAATATGGAATGAAGAAATGGAAAATGAAGTGATTGAAAAAGCGAAAGAAGATATTAAAGAGGCGATCAAAAAGGCTGATGAAGCACCAAAACAAAAGGTGACTGACTTAATGTCTGTTATGTATGAAGAAATGCCTGCCTACTTAAAAGAACAATTTGAAATTTATAAAGAAAAGGAGTCGAATTAAGCCATGGCGCAAATGACAATGATTCAAGCAATCACGGATGCGTTACGCACAGAAATGAGAAATGATCCGAATGTATTAGTATTTGGAGAAGATGTGGGCGTAAATGGCGGCGTTTTCCGAGCAACAGAAGGCCTTCAGCAAGAATTTGGCGAAGAACGCGTGTTTGATACTCCGCTGGCTGAATCCGGTATCGGGGGACTCGCGATTGGCCTTGGTTTGCAAGGCTTTCGTCCGGTTGCTGAAATTCAGTTTTTCGGTTTTGTATACGAAGTAATGGATTCTATCAGCGGGCAAATGGCCCGAATGCGCTATCGTTCCGGAGGCCGGTACAATGCCCCCATTACAATTCGTTCGCCTTTTGGAGGCGGAGTGCATACTCCGGAGCTCCATGCTGACAGCTTGGAAGGATTAGTAGCACAGCAGCCGGGTTTAAAAGTCGTCATCCCTTCTACTCCTTATGATGCGAAAGGCTTATTAATCTCTGCTATTCGTGATAATGATCCGGTTATTTTTCTTGAGCATATGAAATTATACCGTTCTTTCCGACAAGAAGTACCTGAAGAGGAATACATCATTCCATTAGGCAAAGCTGATATTAAAAGAGAAGGTTCAGATTTATCCATTATTACGTATGGGGCAATGGTGCATGAATCTCTAAAAGCTGCTGAAGAGCTTGAAAAAGAAGGCTACTCGGCAGAAGTGATTGATTTGCGGACAATTGTTCCTCTCGATATTGAGACAATCATTTCATCAGTGGAAAAAACCGGCCGGGCAATCGTTGTACAAGAAGCTCAAAAACAAGCAGGTATTGCAGCAAATGTTGTTGCAGAGATTAACGACCGAGCCATCCTTAGCCTGGAAGCGCCTGTATTGCGCGTAACAGCTCCTGATACAGTATACCCGTTCCCGCAAGCGGAATCTGTATGGCTTTCAAACTCTAAAGACATCATTGAAACAGCGAAAAAAGTATTGACTTTTTAATTAATCGAATCGTGATGGAAAGAAAAGGGGCATGAACTGATTGCCCCTGTGTACGTAATATAACGAAGTTGCAAATTAAGCAACGTGAACTTAGGAGGGTGATTCCAAGTGGCATTTGAATTTAAATTGCCTGACATTGGCGAAGGTATTCATGAAGGTGAAATCGTCAAATGGTTTGTTAAGCAAGGTGACAAAGTTCAGGAAGATGATGTTTTATGTGAAGTGCAAAACGATAAAGCAGTAGTAGAAATTCCTTCCCCTGTTACAGGTACGGTTGAAAAAATATTAGTTGAAGAAGGTGCTGTGGCGACTGTCGGACAAGTTTTAATCACATTTGATGCACCAGGCTATGAAAATTTAAAATTTAAAGGCGATGACCATGAAGAAGCGCCAAAGAAAGATGAAAAAAAAGAATCTCTAGTACAATCAACAGTAGAATCCGGACGGGATATTAAAAAGGATTCAGCAGCCGTGCAAGAAGCACAAGATCCAACAAATGCAGCAGAGTCTCCTGTACAGACAGAAGTTGATGCGAACCGCCGTGTTATCGCAATGCCTTCTGTCCGCAAATATGCTCGTGATAAAGGTGTAGATATTCGTCTTGTTGCCGGTTCCGGTAAAAATGGACGTGTCTTAAAAGAAGATATTGATTTATTCTTAAGCGGCGGCCAGGCTAAAGCTGAATCTGAAGCACCAAAAGCTGATCATGCAGCTGCACAGCAAACAGAAACAATAGCTGCTCCAACAGTTCCGCAAGGTCAATATCCGGAAACACGAGAAAAAATGAGCGGAATTCGCAGGGCGATCGCCAAAGCGATGGTAAATTCCAAACAAACAGCGCCACATGTAACACTAATGGATGAAGTGGATGTAACAAAACTTGTTGCCCACCGTAAGAAATTCAAAGAAATCGCAGCAGAAAAAGGAATTAAGCTTACATTCCTGCCTTACGTTGTAAAAGCATTAACAAGTGCTTTACGGGAATATCCGGTTTTAAATACTTCACTTGACGACGAAAAAGAAGAGATTATCTATAAGCACTATTATAATATCGGAATAGCAGCAGATACAGACAGAGGTTTATTAGTCCCCGTTGTAAAAGATGCTGACCGCAAATCAGTATTCAAAATTTCAAAAGAAATTAACGAATTGGCAACGAAAGCCCGTGAAGGAAAATTGTCACCGGATGAAATGAAAGGCGCTTCATGTACAATTACTAATATCGGGTCTGCCGGGGGCCAATGGTTTACACCGGTTATTAACCATCCTGAAGTTGCCATTCTTGGAATTGGACGAATCGCAGAAAAACCTGTAGTAAAAGATGGTGAAATTGTTCCGGCTCCAGTATTGGCACTATCGTTAAGCTTTGACCACAGAATTATTGACGGGGCAACTGCCCAATATGCACTAAACCACATTAAGCGTTTGTTGAATGATCCTGAACTTTTGTTAATGGAGGCGTAAAAAATGGTAGTAGGAGATTTTCCTATTGAAACAGAAACTCTTGTCATTGGTGCTGGTCCAGGCGGGTATGTAGCTGCAATCCGTGCAGCACAGCTTGGGCAAAAAGTTACGATTGTTGAGAAAGGAACAGTAGGCGGTGTATGCTTGAATGTTGGATGTATTCCTTCAAAAGCTTTGATTTCTGCAGGACACCGCTATGAAACAGCAAAACAGTCTGATTCAATCGGAATTATTGCCGAGAATGTAAAAGTAGATTTCTCAAAAGTTCAAGAATGGAAAGCGTCGGTTGTTAAAAAACTGACCGGCGGTGTTGAAGGCCTGTTAAAAGGAAATAAAGTTGATATTGTCCGAGGAGAAGCATATTTTGTAGATGCAAATACTGTACGTGTCATGGATGAAAACTCAGCCCAAACTTATAAATTTAAAAATGCTATTATAGCTACTGGTTCGCGACCAATTGAATTGCCTTCAATAAAATTTTCAAAACGTGTACTTGATTCGACTGGTGCTTTAAGCCTTCAGGAGATTCCAAATAAAATTGTCGTAATCGGCGGTGGATATATTGGAATTGAATTAGGCGGGGCATATGCAAGCTTTGGTTCTCAAGTAACAATTCTTGAAGCAGCAGATGATATTTTACATGGATTCGAAAAACAAATGACTGCACTTGTTAAGCGCAACCTAAAGAAAAAAGGTGCAGAAATAATCACTAAAGCAATGGCAAAAGGTGTCGCGGAAAAAGAAAATGGTGTCGTCGTAACATACGAAGCGAAGGGCGAAGAGAAAAATATCGAGGCTGATTACGTATTTGTCATGGTTGGCCGCCGTCCAAATACTGATGAACTAGGTTTAGAACAAGCAGGAATTGAAGTGAATGAAAAAGGCATTATTAAAACTGATAAACAATGCCGTACTTCTGTAAGCAATATCTTCGCAATAGGCGATGTTGTCGAAGGACTTGATTTAGCTCATAAAGCATCTTATGAAGGAAAAATTGCCGCTGAAGTAATAGCCGGCCACAACTCAGAAATTGATTATCTTGGTATTCCTTCAGTTGTCTTTTCAGACCCTGAACTTGCTTCTGTTGGATATACCGAAAGTCAAGCGAAAGAAGATGGAATTGAAGTCATCGCAGCGAGATTCCCATTTGGGGCAAACGGCCGTGCTCTTTCACTGAACAGCAGCGAAGGATTCATGAAACTCGTTACTCGTAAAGATGACGGACTAGTCATCGGTGCACAAATTGCCGGACCAAGCGCTTCTGATATGATTGCTGAATTGGGTCTAGCGATTGAAGCTGGAATGACAGCTGAAGACCTTGCCATGACTATTCACGCTCATCCGACTTTAGGCGAGATTACAATGGAAGCAGCGGAAGTAGCTCTAGGAACACCAATCCATATTTTAAAGTAAACACCCATCAAAAAAAATCCTTTCCAAGCGGGAAAGGATTTTTTTGCAGTTAAGTCAGAAATTCTCATTTTACAATTTATATATTGCAAATATCTTGTACTTCTTCTACATATATTACCTATACAAGCAGTATTCATTGGAAGTTTAAATATAAAGTTAAAAGACGGTGGTGCTCTATGAAGATATATACTGTTATTTTAGTACAGCTGATACTATGGAGCGGTTATACTTTTATGGAATGGCTTTCAAAGCGAGATCAGCCGATATACAATGTATTGATGTTTTTAGTGTTTTTTTATTTGGCCATTATTGCAGGAAACTTTATTATGAAATCAGCGAAAAAAACGTTCCTTGTCACTTTAGTAAGCCTTGCACTATATGGCGCATTTCAAATTACGATGCAGTTGATGAGCACCCTTTTGTTTATTGCTTTCTTGGATAATAGTACATAATTCGTCCATTAAATAAATGAAGTTCCCCTTGCAGCTTTTTAGCAAATAATTTGCAAAACTCATTTGCCTTTCCTTTGTCTCCAAATGTTGAGCTCTCAGGAAGAGTTATTTGTATATATGTTTGCTCCATTTTTGTTCCATCCTCAGTAACAATTGTTTCTTTATCAACCCCGAATATGATTGAATGATAGCGGTCACGGTTGGAATATAAATAAAACCATTTACCTTTTCCTTCCTCATTTTCTTTAATTTCATAAGGAAAAGCGGCATCCTCGTATTTCCAGTCAAGCTGGTCGCCAGTTTTAGAAGTTGTTGAGCGCCTGATCTATTGTCGCACTACAGGAGATTTTCACCACTTATTTTGTCAGATTATGTACAAAGAAAGAGCCGACAGCTTCTTTGACTATGGTACAATGGTCAGAGAAGCTGTCGGCTCTTTAAACTATAACTATAAAGGAAAAGGTTATTTGTTCCTCCCTGCTTGCCGGCCCGGAGAACAAACGACCCTCTCACACTATGCCTATCATACTAGAATGTTTTGTCTCAATCAAGAGATATATTTCCACTATAGAAACGAGTGAACTTGAAATCTTATGTCCCTGCTGCGGAAGGCGAACTAGAAAGCATGGAAAATATAAGAGGACGGTGCACTTTAAAACGAGATCTCATGAGATTCCGATTATGCGTAGAAGGTGCCCTGACTGTAAGAAGACTTTTTCATTGATACCTTGCTTTATTGTTCCATGGGGACGATTTGCCAATCACATCATTGAATTCCTTCTTCGGTGGATCTTTTCCGGCCTCCCTTTGGTCCTCCTTCCGGAGCGCCTGTCTACTGAAGAAGTTTCCGTTGTCTCCCAAAAAACACTATACAGGTGGAAAGCCAAATATTTCGCCCGTTTTTTGAAATGGTGGAAGAATGAACGGAAGAGGATGGCTGAATACTACCAGGATGGAGACGGGTTGCTAGCCCTTTATCGTAAAGGAATTGGTTCGGCTGAAGAATTCCTTATCCTGGTTTCCTCCTTTTTTGGGGAGGATCGATCCATTCCCGGGCCAGGGAAACTTTTTTCATCCATACATTTCCGCCAATCCCCTATCCGGATTTAATCAGTGGTCTGTCTTTTCAACTGGCGGACAATTTGTAAATTTGAGGATGAATATCCATTTCCTTGCTCCACAAAATATGTCCCTTTTCTGGAAAGAAAAATGAGAGGAAAATAGAGTTTGTTTTATCATTTACCTATTTTGTGGAAAAAGGAGAAAAAGAGAATGAATGAAAACCTGCGTAATGACATTGCCGCTTTCCGATTTGGGTTAATTGCCCAAGTGGTTCAGCGGAAATTACAGCCCGGGGAGAGGTATGCCCTATTGCGGGAAATAGCCAAACAACGCTATACGATTCCAGGCAGTGAGAAGACGACCATCAGTATTCGATCCCTCGAAAGATACCTCCAGGCATATGAACAAGGAGGTTTTGAAGCCCTGAAACCTCAGGTCAGGGAAAAGAAAGGCAGCCTTCGGAAACAGGATCCCGAGGTACTGAAGCGTGCCATTGAACTCAGGAAAGAGCTTCCAAGCCGAAGTGTGGAACAAATTATCCGCATCCTTGAGCTAGAGGGGAAGGTGCCGGTTGGATTCCTGAAACCCCGTACTCTTTCCCGATATTTTCAGGAACAGGGCTTGAGTAAGAGAGATCTTCATCACGCAGTAAAGAAAGAGTTCCGGCATTTTGAACATGAAGCACCAAATGATTGTTGGCAGGCTGACACCCAGCACACCCTTTATTTGCCGGATCCAAAAAATCCTGAAAAACGCAAGAAGGCCTACCTGATTGCCATTATCGATGATCATAGCCGGCGTATCATGCATGCGGAATTCTTTTTTGAGGAACGGTACCCCAGATTAGAAAGGTGTGTTCAAAAAGCCGTCTTAAAGTATGGAGCCCCTCATCTTTTCTTCTGTGATAATGGTTCCGTATACAATGCCAAACAATTCAAAGTGATTTGTGCCCGTATGGGCACTAAGCTGATCCACGCGAAGCCTTATTCGCCGGAATCAAAGGGTAAAATTGAGAAGTTTTTTCAATATGTAGATTCCAGTTTTACAGGCGAAGCCAACCTTTTAATCAATCAAGGAAAGCTTACTACGCTGAAGCAGTTAAACGAGTATCTTCGTTCGTGGTTGGAAGCCTACGATAACCGGGTTCATCGAAGTACAAAACAGACACCTAGAAAACGGTTTGAAGCCAACCAGGAAAATCACCGTCTGATCCCCGCAGAAATGTTAAGGGAAATTTTCCTGTGGGAAGAGGAACGCACAGTGCGCAAAACCGCCGTAATAGAGTTGGAAGGAAACATGTATGATGTCGATTCATCTTTGCGGGGGAAAAAGATTCAAATCCGCTACAATCCGTTTGACCTTTCGTACATACAAGTTTGGAAAGATGGGCAGCGTTTTGATGATGCCAAACCAGCAGAACTCCTAAGTCAAAGCCATTCTAAACTGCCGGATGAATCGGTTGACGACTCTTCTTCCACATATGTCTCCAGCTTCCTGGAACAACTAAAACAGAGGCAAGAAGAGGAAAAGCGTAAACAGCTAGGTACACCTAGTTTTGTGCAGTGGAAAGAAAAACAGTCAGGGGGGCAGGCCTGATGTTAGAATTTTTCGAAATGAAGGATGTCCCATTCACTCGTGAAATTTCACCAAGTCAGTTATTTGTAGCTTCCAGTCACACAGAGGCTGCAGCCCGGCTGGAGTACACGGCTCGCCACAGGCAGTTCTGCCTGTTGACAGGAGAGGCCGGGATGGGGAAATCAACCGCGGTTCGAGCTCTAATCCATCAATTGGATCCCATGCAATATCGGTATTTGTACATCTGTGATTCTGCTCTGACTCCAAAGCTCTTTTACAGGGAAGTCCTACAGGACTTTGGCATACAGCCTGCCTTTCGGTCAACCGATGTCAAACGGCAGTACCAATCATTAATGCTCGATATTTATGAAAATGAAAAAAAGATTCCCGTCGTGATTCTGGATGAGGCTCATCATTTTTCTGAATCGATGTTGCAGGAATTGCGCTTTATCCTTAATTTCCGGGAAGATTCAATGTCTCCATTAGCTCTCATTATCGTGGGACAGCCAAGTTTAAGAAACCAACTCAAGTCCAAACATCTGGAGGCAATCGACCAACGGATCCAGATGAGATATCAACTAAGTGGGTTAACTGAAAAGGAAACATATGCATATATTCGTCATCAGCTGGATGCGGTAGAAACCCCTCAAGAAATTTTTTCAGAAGAGGCCATCCAAGCGATTTTCAACTTCAGTCATGGGGTTCCAAGGAAAATCAATACCCTGTGTAGCCAAAGCTTGTTGGATGCCTTTGTTCAGGGACATAAAATTGTGGGTGAATCACACATTCATCGGGTGATAAACGATCTTTAAAAGAGGGATGGGCATTGAAGAGACTTGAAGAGTATTTTGTACAACTGCAGGATGGCATTGCAGAAATGGAGGCTGTAATCGAAGTACTTAGATGATGAAATTTCTGAATTGAGGAACAAAGGGATACACTACTAAAATTAATTATTAATTACACTACTAAAAAAAGAGCTAAAGAATTTGTTATTCTAGTAGGTCGATATCGACATAGAATTAGACCATTACAACTGCCAGTGGCATTGTGGGTGACTGATATTCACTTGCCATGTCATTGCCACTGGCAAACAATCCGACATCGAAGGTGTCTGCGGACAAGAAGTAAGGTTTTTATAATAAAGAAGAAGTTCTTTTACTTCATCTAATGTAATATCCTTTTTCGCTGATGAAGGAACAAGCTTAATATATGCATTCTTTGTCATTATCCATCCCCCTAATTTTCAAAAATTATTAGTTTCTTATATACATTCTAGCTATATTAAAATTGTCTGACAACTTATTAAAAAATCGATTTAAGAAAAATCGGTTGTCAAAAGCAAAATTTTGAATTATAATAATTTTCTAATTACAAAGAAAAGGAGGTATGTTATGGGAATTTTCGAAAAACTTTATGATGAATACGAAAATGTGAAAGTTCGATTTGTTGGGTTTGCGACTGATCAGGCACGTTTTGACTTTGGAATAGTATATACGAGTATGTTTTTCGGAAAACCGCTTTTTGTCTGCATGCAAACAGGCCGCTCAGCCCTCCTTGATCCAAGAGACCTCGAAGATACAGATTATCTCATGAAGACTTTCCGTATTCAGGATGAACAACAGGTTGCTGATTTAGTAGAATTTTTCCAAGAAGCATTACCGACTACACCTTTCGAACCCCAATATGAATAACAAAAAACAGGTCTAATTAGGCCTGTTTTTCATAAATATGTTATACTAATTGGAAAAATAAACAAATAAATAATAGTAAAAAATCTGCAAATTTCGTTAATAATGATACATAAATAAGGCTTGAAATTTTAAATGTGTTATATTATTATTCTATTAAAGACATTGAAGCGCTTTCAGAATTTGATAAACTTCATTAAGAAGGGGAGATCAAAAAATGGGAACAATTGTATGTCAAACATGTCACTCCACTATTGACCATTTTGAAGCTGAAAAAGTTACTGTTCTTTATTCCATAAATTGTAATTGTTGCGATAAAGAGAATGAAGATCAAGAATAATAGTTTGATTGTTTAAAAGCATGTGAAAAATTTTCACGTGTTTTTTTTATCATGAGAAAAAGGGGGATGACTCATATGCAAAGGGTCAGACCCCTGACAAACACCAAAAAAATCAAACTTTTATTGGATTTGCCGGAGAATCCAGACCCTAATAAGACAGCCCGAAAGTGCTTTTGCATTTCCTAAAAGCTTAACGGATGGCTTTATGTTCTTTTATTACTCTTAATGTTTTTAGTTCGTAATCTTCAGGCCCTTGCACCGGAAGACCGGCCTCTATGTTCTTTTTAATATAAAGTAGGTTTTCTTTTGTAATAATTTCTCCAGGGATAAAGATTGGAATTCCCGGTGGATAAACCATGACAAATTCAGCAATAATCCGCCCTTCCGATTCTTCAAAAGGTACAACTTCTATTTCTGCATAAAATGCATCCCTCGGAGTTAAAGCAAGAATCGGTATATCGGGAAGCATAACTTGAACCTTCATTTTTTCAGCTTGATGTTGAAATTCTTTAGACAGATCCTTCAATGCTTCAAGAAGAATTTGTGCTTCTTTTTCAGTATCCCCAGGAGTAACAATGCAAAGAATATTGTATAAATCTGATAATTCAACTTCAATATTATATTTTTCCCTTAGCCATTTTTCAGCATCATATCCGGTTATTCCTAAATCTTTAACAGAAATAGTCAATTTTGTCGGATCATAATTAAACGTTGCTTTAGAACCAAGGATTTCATCGCCTACACAATATAAATGTTCAATTTCATTTATTTTTTTTCGCATCGAATGAGCAAGCTCAATAGTCTTATCTAACAATTCTTTTCCTTCTGTAGCCAGCCTCTTTCTCGCTGCATCTAAGGAAGCAAGGAGTAAATAAGATGTTGATGTAGTAGTCAACATGCTCAAAATCGATTGAACTCTTTTCGGAGAAATAAGTCCTTCACGTACGTTCAAGATGGAACTTTGAGTCATTGAACCTCCAAGTTTATGAACGCTCGACGCTGCCATGTCTGCACCTGCTTGCATAGCTGAGAGAGGCAGATCATCATGGAAATGGATATGAGTACCATGGGCCTCATCAACAAGAACAGGAACATTATAATTATGCGCAATCGAAACGATTTCTTTTAAATCGGCAACCATTCCGAAATAAGTAGGATTAATGACAAGAACGCCTTTTGCATCTGGATGCTGCTCAAGAGCCTTTGCCACTGCTTCTGTTGTAATTCCGTGCGATATTCCGAGGTTTTCATCAATTTCCGGGTGAATAAAAATAGGCACAGCACCTGAGAAAACAATTGCAGACATTACAGATTTATGGACGTTTCTGGGAACGATAATTTTGTCGCCAGGTCCGCAAACAGACATAACCATTGTCATTATAACGCCACTTGTTCCTTGAACGGAGAAAAAAGTATGATCCGCTCCAAAAGCTTCAGCGGCAAGATCCTGGGCTTCTTTAATAATGCCTTTAGGCTGATGGAGATCATCAAGAGGCCCGATATTTATTAAATCAATTGATAAAGCATTATCTCCTATAAAATTTCGAAAATCCGGGTCGATTCCGGTCCCTTTTTTATGTCCTGGAATATGAAACTGAACCGGATTTTTTTTTGCATGTTGTATTAAACCGCTAAATAACGGTGTATGAGATTGATGCAATGTTGTCACACCTCTTTATTTATTATCAATGAAGAAAAAGTCATAAAACAAATGAATTATAGCATCTATCATTTTCTTTGCAAAGGGAGAAATTTGTAAAAACGGCTGTTATTTTACACCGTTATAGAAAGGTCACTTTAGTTTTTGAAATAGACAGGAAAATAACACGGAAGTATCGAATTACATAAGTAAGAATTGTATGGAGGAAAATGTATGAATTGGAATACAAGAGTTACTGAATTATTGAACATTCAATATCCAATTATACAGGGAGGCTTAGCTTATTTAGCTTATTCAGAGTTGGCTGCGGCAGTTTCAAATGCCGGGGGATTAGGGCAAATTACTGCTATGTCACTTGGAAGCCCTCAGGCTTTAAAAGAAGAAATTCAAAAGGTAAGAGCTTTAACAGATAAACCTTTTGGTGTGAACTTTGCGATCGGTCAGCACGCAAGACCGTTTTCTGATATGCTCGATGTTGCAATAAAAGAACAGGTTCCGGTTATCTCCATGACAGGCGGAAATCCGACACCCATTTTTGAACAATTGGAAGGGACGAAAATAAAAAAACTTGTACTTGTAGCTGCAAAGAGACAGGCACAGAAAGCGGAAGAACTGGGTGCTGATGCTGTTATGGTAGTAGGACAAGAAGGAGGAGGCCACCTCGGAAGAAATGATATTGGAACGATGGTCCTCGTTCCTCAAGTTGTTGATGCAGTCAGTATTCCGGTAATAGCATCTGGAGGAATCGGCGACGGAAGAGGACTTATGGCTGCGCTCATTCTTGGGGCAGAAGGAATTGAAATGGGCACAAGATTTATTGCAACAAAAGAATGTGTCCATGCACATGAAAAATATAAACAGAAGCTGGTAGAGGGTACGGAAAATGATACGGTAGTTATTAAGAGGTCTTTAGGCGCTCCTGCAAGAGCCATCTTAAATTCATGGACTGAAAAGATTCTTGCGATTGAAAAAGAAAACGGAGGCTATGAAGCATTAAAGGACTATATAAGCGGGACGGCAAACAAACGATTTATATATGAAGGAAAAATAAATGAAGGTTTTGCATGGGCAGGTCAAGTTATGGGGCTGATTAAAGACATTCCATCAGTTGAGGAACTTATTAATCGGTTAATTCAGGAAAGTGAAGAAATCCGTAAACGTTGGATTAATTAAACCGATTTAAAAAAGATTCTTTTCGAGCAATATAAATATAGTTATACAAAATGTCAGACATTAGGAGTGTTAAAAGTGGAATATCATTATCCGATTGATTATGACTGGTCCACGAAAGAAATTGTGGATGTAATTAAGTTTTATGAAGCTGTAGAGAAAGCCTATGAAAAAGGGGTTAACCGTGACGAGCTGCTTAATGCTTACCGGCGTTTTAAAGAAATAGTTCCAGGCAAGGCCCAAGAAAAAAAGCTTTGCAGTGAATTTGAGGAGTTAAGTGGCTACTCGCCTTACAAAACTGTGAAAACTGTCAGAGAGGCGAATTCAGGGGAAATGATAAAAATAAGATAATTGAACTAACTCTAAGATAAACGGTAAAAATACTCCAATTTGGTTTGCGCTAATAAATATAGGGGTATTTGTATTCTATAAACAACTGTTGGAGTGGAAAATAAATTGCCCGATTTTATTTTTTTAAATGGAAAAGAAAAAAGTAGTTGCAAGTAAAATGGATAGCTCATAATATAATAGTAAAAAAATCAGAAAAAATTATTTCTCGAAAAAATGGAAGGGGTGTTTTTTCATGAATCAATTAATAAATTCGTCAAGAAAGAAAAATAGAGATATGGAAAGAACAGCTGTTTTAAGACTGGAAATGGATTATGAATTGGCAACGCTATTTGAAGCTATAAATGAAAAAAATGAAGAAAAGAAGAATGAATGCAAAAAAAATCTGGAAAATATCAGACAAGAATTGCTTAAACTTAAGGCTTTGTAAAAACTGTCTGAAAAAGGAGTACATGTAGAGGAAAATGAGAAAACAAAATAAGTGGCTAAAGAGTTAAAAACGAACTCCTGAATGAATATGGGGGGTTCGTTTTTGTTTTTATGAATATTGTAAAGGATGAAAAAAATGAATATTTGGTTAGCCGGAAAATATAAAACTTGAAAGGTTCAGTTATTTCCATTAAGCTTTTAGTAAATTTATGTGTCTATAGCGGAAAGCTCTGACTTAATATGGAGCAGTTTCGTGTAATAGTTATCTTTATTGGAGGATTAATATGACGAATTGGAAAGAAATTGATGCAAATGCAAAAACATGGATCAAAGAAGCAGGAGAAAGAATAAAGAACTCTTTTCCAAAAACATTAGATATTCAGGCAAAATCAAATCCTAATGACCTCGTTACCAATATTGATAAGGAAACAGAACAATTCTTTATTACAAAGATAAAAGAAACATTTCCTGATCATTACATATTAGGAGAGGAAGGATTTGGCGATAAATTGAAAAATGTAGCGGGGATCGTCTGGATTATTGATCCGATAGACGGAACGATGAACTTTATTCATCAACAGAGAAATTTTGCAATTTCTGTTGGAATTTATGAAAATGGCTTCGGCAAAATCGGATTAATATACGATGTTGTCCATGATGAACTGTACCATGCATTTAAAGGCGAAGGTGCTTATATGAACGGAAAACCACTTCCACGCCTTGAGGAAGTATCTGTTTCTGAAGCGATTATTGGTATAAACGCAACATGGATTACGCCAAACAAAAGAATCGATCATAATTATCTTGCAGCTCTTGTTAAAGATGTGAGAGGAACAAGGTCTTATGGATCGGCTGCACTGGAGATTACCTATGTTGCTACTGGAAGGTTGGACGCTTATATTTCTTTACGTCTCGCTCCTTGGGATTTTGCGGCAGGTATCGTAATAATTGAAGAACTTGGGGGCGTTGTGTCATCATTGAGAGGCGAACCGATAAATATTATGGAAAAAAGCTCCTTGTTTGTCTCTAAACCCGGACTTCATGGCACGATTATGAAAAAATATTTGCAGGAAGGGAATTGGTAGAAAACGAAAAAAAGAAAAAGGTGAACACAAATTAAATCAAAGAGGCTGAAGGTTGAGATCCCTCCAATGTTATAAAAAATCATTCTTTATTTTTGTCTTTGTTGGAAGGTGTCAGATCCTTATGAGTCAGCCTCTTTTCATTTTACAGCTCTCCCTTTTCTCTCATTTTTCGTTTCGTTTTAAAACCGAATCCCATGATAAACACCAGCAGCACGAACGAAGCGATGGCCCCAACCACGCTTCTTTCTGCAATGGAAATCCCTATCCCAATAATGCAAAAAGCTGCCGCAAATGCAAACAATAAAAAAATCCATTTAATCTCTTTCAAAAATGCTTCCTCCTCCAGGAAATACAATTCCATTTCAGGTTATTTTACATAAAAACTTTTTTAGTTTCTAGTAATTTTTGTGTTATAATGTGTTAGTTATAATAATAACAGCATTTACTAATGTAATTACAGGCAGGAGTGACCTTTTTGAAATTACGTGAAGATATAAGAAACATCGCTATTATTGCCCACGTTGACCATGGGAAAACAACACTTGTTGACCAGTTGTTAAAGCAAGCCGGTACATTCCGTTCAAATGAGCATGTTGCAGAGCGTGCGATGGATTCAAATGACCTCGAAAGAGAAAGAGGCATAACGATACTTGCGAAAAATACAGCGATCCAATATAAAAACACGAAAATTAATATTCTTGATACGCCGGGGCATGCCGATTTTGGCGGTGAAGTAGAACGGATCATGAAAATGGTTGACGGAGTTCTACTAATCGTTGATGCATACGAGGGATGTATGCCGCAAACTCGTTTCGTATTAAAAAAGGCATTGGAACAAAATTTGACCCCGATTGTCGTCGTAAATAAGATTGACAGAGCTTTTGCCCGGCCTAAAGAAGTAGTAGATGAAGTTCTGGATTTATTTATTGAACTTGATGCAAATGAAGAACAGCTGGAATTTCCTGTGATTTACGCATCAGCAATAAATGGAACAGCGAGTACAAATCCAACAAAGCAAGATGAAAACATGCAAGTACTGTATGACGCGATTATTGAACATATTCCTGCACCGGCTGATAATCGGGAAGAACCGCTTCAGTTTCAAGTTTCGCTCCTTGATTACAATGACTATGTCGGAAGAATTGGAATTGGCCGAATTTTCCGAGGAACGATGAAAGTTGGTCAACAAGTTGCATTAATGAAGCTTGATGGTTCAGTAAAACAATTCCGTGTGACGAAAATGTTTGGGTTCTTTGGGTTAAAGCGTCAAGAAATTCAAGAAGCATCTGCCGGAGACTTAGTCGCTGTTTCCGGGATGGAAGATATTTATGTCGGGGAAACAGTTTGTCCGGTTGACCGCCAAGAGGCGCTCCCATTATTAAGGATTGATGAACCAACATTGCAAATGACATTTCTTGTAAACAATAGTCCGTTTGCAGGCAGAGAAGGAAAATATTTAACAGCAAGAAAAATAGAAGAAAGACTGCGTGCACAATTACAAACCGATGTTAGTTTACGAGTGGAAAATACCGACTCACCGGATGAATGGATCGTTTCCGGAAGGGGAGAACTTCATTTATCGATTTTAATTGAGAACATGCGTCGTGAAGGTTATGAACTTCAAGTATCGAAGCCTGAAGTCATTGTAAAAGAAATTGACGGCGTACGTTGCGAACCAATTGAACATGTACAAATCGATATTCCTGAAGAGCATACCGGAGCGGTAATGGAATCACTTGGCGCCCGAAAAGGGGAAATGCTTGATATGATTAATAACGGGAATGGTCAGGTCCGGCTGATTTTTAATGTTCCGGCCCGTGGATTAATTGGTTACACTACAGAGTTCTTAACACTTACACGCGGTTATGGCATCATTAATCACACTTTTGACAGTTATCAACCAATGCAGCCCGGTCAAGTCGGCGGCAGACGCCAGGGAGTGCTCGTATCTATGGAGACAGGCAAAGCTACGACATATGGGATTATGCAAGTTGAAGACCGCGGCACCATTTTTGTGGAGCCAGGTACTGAGATTTACGAAGGGATGATCGTCGGAGAACATACGCGTGAGAATGATATTACGGTAAATATTACAAAAGTTAAACAGGCGACCAATATCCGTTCTGCGACGAAAGACCAAACGGCAACGCTTAAAAAGCCAAGAATTATGACGCTTGAGGAAGCATTGGAATACTTGAATGATGATGAGTATTGTGAAGTGACTCCTAAATCAATCCGCTTGCGCAAAAAGATTCTTGATAAGAATGAACGTGAAAGAATTGCCAAGAAAAAGAAATATGCCCAGTTGGGCTAAAACCTAGGGGGGTGATGAGTAATGGATGTGACGGAGCGTTTGTCCTTTTTTGCCGCTTTATATAAAGTAAATGAAAATCCCGAGGCCGGAATGTGGATGCTATATGTAACAATTGTCGTCCTGTCCATCATTGTGTATAAGCTTGGATTTGCCAAGAAACTCCCTGTTTTAAAATCATTCATTATTTATCTTTTCCTAATTCTGGGATGTACGATATTAACCTTCCTGGGAGCTTTCCTCCCAGTTGCTGAAGGGCTTGTTGTTGCTGCTTTAATTTTGATTATTTATAAAATTCGTCTTCGTCAGGAAAAAAAGCAGGAAGCGAATACAAACTAGGAGCATACAATGAGATCATTACTGGATGCATTATATAATTGGCTGACAATTAAAATTGTAAGTGATGAAAGGCCTGATGATACGGCGGCAGCAGAAACGAAGAATCTTTTTGAACGAATATTAAAAGAGGATCACGGAATAGGGGATATCGAAATTAAAAAAGATGATGTGATGTATACATTGCATTATCGTAAGGATGAAGAATGGAAAAAAACATCGTTTCCCTGTGAACTTATTGAAGTAATGATCAACCAGATAAACGAAGAACCGGAAAAATACCCGAATTACCCTAAATAAGAAGGGTCTGACTCCCTCCAATTATGACAATATATAGAATGATTATAATAGTGTTTGTCTATGTATTGTATTATAGGGGTCTGACCCTTTGCTTTTAAGTCAGCCTTTTATCCATATTACCAATCATCTTCTTGTGAACGAGGTTTATTGAGGCGGAATTTGCCTGATGCGAGTCTTGCCTTTGTTTTCTCTTCAATTCTCCTATCGCACTGATAGCACATGTACGTATGAATAGGACGATTTCTAAGACGTTTTGCTAATGGAGATTCATCTTCAATTGTTTCAATTTTATCACATAAAACACATTTTACTCTCATTTCAACACCTCTTATTGGCTCTTTTTTAGATCAAATTGCACTGTGTTGCTTAGAAAAAAATGATCATTAAACAAAAAACACGGCTGGACAAAGTGATAGCGCTTTTTTTATTATATTATAGATCATCACTACGTTTCGAGTGAACAATGATAAGATATACTAAGTTTAAGTTCCGGGATAACATGTAAAGTAGTAATATGTTCAATATTTAAGGAGGGATTAAAAGAATGGCTAATCAAGTTGAACCTAAGTTAATTAAACCTCTATACGATGAATTGCAAAAAGAGCGCTTTGTTCTTCTTGCGACTATTGACTTTGAATCGGGCGGCCCGAATGTAAGCGCAATCTCATGGGTATTTGCGAAAGATGATGAAACGATCTATTTTGCAGTTGATAACAGATCTAGAATTGTTCAAAATATCAATAAAAACAACAAAGTCGTTATCAATATTATTGCGAATGAATCTACATATTCAATTAGTGGAGAGGCAAGTGTGAAACAGGAAAAAATGGAAGGGGTTCCGCTTAAACTTGCTCTCATTGAAGTAAAGATCAAGGAAGTAAGAGATGTTATGTTTTATGGCTCAAAAATTGTAAAAGAACCTGAATATGATAAAACATATGATAAAAATGCCGCCGCCCGTTTAGATAAACAGGTAATGGATGCAATGAGAAATGAGGCTGTCTAAAAAGCCTAAGGGTCAGACCCCATAGCACAATATATAGAACATAATGTTGGAAAATGTGCTATATATTGATAAATGCACATGGGGTCAGACCCTTATGAGACTGCCTCATTTTACTTTTCAGAACAAAGAAAAACTTTAATTGGAAACTTATTCTTTTTGATAATTCGATTGTTTTTGTTGTTCTTTATCCAATTCATTTTTATGTGAACCTTTCAATTTGTTTTTAGGTTCTTCCGTTGCATTTTTTGGTTTTGGATCAACCATTTCAGCCGGCACTTCAGGCATAAGCCGCCCGGTGATATCAGAAAGTTCGTTTATGATTCCTTGTATTGGTTCCCCGTTCTCAATATCCTGAGAAATTTCCCTCAGCCGTGCATTCATATCCGGGTCAGCAACTACAATTGCTCTTGCACCATACGGATCTTGTTTCAGGCTTTCAGCCACAGAATATTTGATGGTGCCTACTTCAGAACGTTCGATATTAGAATCAACATCAATACCGACAATTGCGAACTTTCCTAAAACAACTGCAGTGGCATCATTTACATTCCGGATGCTGGTAGCCAGTTCAGCTAAGCGGCGGGAAATTTCCTGCCCAGTTTTTCGGTCCACTTCTTCGAAAGCAGTGTTTTTCACACTTACTAAATCTTGCTTTTTTGTTTCTGCACCTTCGTTTTGAGTATTACAGGCTGCAATATTCAAAAGTAATAAAACTAAAAGCAATATTCTGTACATACTAAATACCTCCGTCTTCAATAAAAGAACTTATTATTGTTTGATAACCATCTTCTCATGCAACAAGCCAAATGATTTTGAAGTTATAGAATTAAACCACTTTGAAAACCGTTCAATAACAATATTTGAATAAAGAATTTACTTAACAATTATTGTGCAAATTTTCGTCTATATTTATTCGGTCAAACATATATTTTACAAAAGCACAATCCTACCTTGAAAATTGTATTTTAGAAATAGAAGAGCGGGAGGCATCAGTTTGAGTAAAATATACGTGTTGGATACGAATGTCTTGTTACAAGACCCGTTTTCGATTTTCTCGTTTGAAGATAACGATGTGGTTATACCTGCTGTAGTTCTCGAGGAAGTCGATTCAAAAAAGCGATATATGGACGAGATAGGCAGAAATGCAAGGCAGGTTTCAAAACTCATCGATAGCTTTAGAGAAACTGGGAAACTGCATGAAAAGATTCCCCTTGAAAATGGAGGCTCTTTAAGAATCGAGCTGAATCATCGCTCTTTTCATCAGCTCCAAGAAATCTTTGTAGAAAAAACAAACGATAACCGCTTATTGGCTGTAGCAAAAAATTTGTCTTTAGAAGAACAGACGAAAGAAAATGGGAAAACGGTCATATTAGTAAGCAAGGATGCTCTTGTCAGAGTAAAAGCGGATGCCATCGGTCTTAAAGCAGAGGATTTTTTGAGTGACAGGGTAGTAGAAGTTGATCATCTTTATACGGGTTTCTTAAATGTGTTTATTGATGCGGCTCTTTTAGTGAAATTCTATGAAAAAGGGGAATTGCACTTATCGGAAATTGCCGATCATCCTTTTTTTCCAAATCAGTTTTTGATTATGAAAGATTCACTCGGAAGTTCGTCATCTGCACTTGGGATTGTTGACCAGCGAGGAAAAAAAGTAAAAAGGCTAGTTTTTGACCATGAACAAATATGGGGAATTCGCCCAAGAAATGTCCAGCAGACGATGGCAATTGAGCTGCTCTTGCGAAAGGATTTGCCTCTTGTGACTTTAACGGGGAAAGCGGGTACCGGAAAAACTTTACTCGCTCTTGCATCAGGATTATTGCAAACAGAGGATTTTCGCCAATATAAAAAGCTTCTTGTTGCAAGGCCTATCGTACCTGTTGGGAAAGATCTTGGATTTTTGCCGGGAGAAAAGCAGGAAAAACTAAGGCCTTGGATGCAGCCAATTTTTGATAATCTTGAATTTTTGTTCAACACAAAAAAGCCTGGTGAGTTAGATGCAATTTTAGCAGGAATGGGTTCTATTGAAGTGGAAGCGTTAACTTATATCAGAGGCAGAAGCATACCTGATCAATATATTATTATTGATGAAGCGCAAAATTTGACAAAACATGAAGTAAAGACCATCTTAACAAGAGTAGGAGAAGGCAGCAAAATTGTTTTGATGGGGGATCCAGACCAAATTGATCACCCTTATTTAGATGCGTATAACAATGGTCTTACATATGTTGTAGAAAAATTTAAAGACCAAATGATTGCTGGACATGTGAAGCTTATTAAAGGAGAACGGTCGGGTCTTGCACAACTTGCGGCGGACTTGTTGTAAGTTTAAAGGAAAGCCCCATTCCGGCCATATTTTGAATGATGGACAAGAAAAGGGGCGATGGAACATCATAAAAAATATAAGCAACGATTGGTTTCTTTATTATTGTACTGTAAATCCCTTCACGTTCTTAATCGGTGCATCTTTATTTGAACCGTCGCCATAGTATACATAAACGGGTCCGTCCTTTTTCAACGGTTTTCCATCTTTCGAAAAACCTAGTATTAAATCAAAGCCCTTCTCAAGCGGCAATTTTATATCCGATGAATCTGTTTCAATGACAAGCCACTCAGCGTTCTCAGCAGGTTCGGCATTGTTTAGAAATGATTTAAACGGGATTCCAAAAGTACCGGTTAATATTTTTTCTTTCTCAAATTTTTTTTCAGATTTTAAAGTGGGTGGATAAACTGCCCCTTCCATAATTTCTCTGTCCCAGTGCTTTGAGATGGATTTTGCATATTCTTCGAGGTTATCATCTTCTTGATTTTGAGAAATAAAGTATGTTTTTAAGTCAATGCGCCTATCGTCAAAAATCCATACGCCCGGATCCATTGTGATATTGAATTTTACTTTCCCTTTAATTGTAATGATATTTTCCATTTTCTCCACCTCTATCTGAATTTCATTCCCTTAAAGTATACATAGACTTTCACCAATTGTCATTTTTACTCAATAGTATAAGGGTCTGTAGTGAGCTTAATGAAACACTTCTTTTCCCGCCGGTGAAGGAAAAATTGTTCCTTATTATTCTTGCTTTTTTGTCCGATAAACGGTAAACTTTTAAGATAGGATCGGGTAATGGCTCGGAAACGGGGGGATCAATGTTGGCGTTCGAAATGATGGTTAATCATCAAGAAAAAGCACTCGCCCTATTAAAGGCTGACGCTGATAAAATTTTAAAGCTCATAAAAGTGCAAATGGATAACCTTACAATGCCTCAATGCCCTCTATATGAAGAGGTGCTGGATACGCAAATGTTTGGATTATCCAGAGAAATAGACTTTGCTGTCCGGCTCGGTTTGGTGGATGAAAAAGAAGGAAAAGCGATCCTTTATAAACTCGAAAGAGAGCTTTCCCTTCTTCATGAGGCGTCACAAAGAAAATAACATTGAAAAACTCAAACATATTCATTAGAATTTGTTTGAGTTTTTTTATAACTGCATTCATAATTAATCGAAAAAGAGTATATTTAATAGTCTAGAAGAAATAAAACTTTTTGTGCTATATTATATAATAAATAGTATAACATTATTGTGGAAAAATAATAATTGATATGTTACATTTAAATAAACTTTTCTCTTTTACGATAATAAGTCTAATCATATCGTTAGAAATAATGAATGCATTTAAGGAAAGAGGCTGAATGTTAAAAAAAATTTTAAAATGTTATGATTACTCTTTAATTATTGTCATGGTACTTTTATCTTTATTTGGATTAGTGATGGTTTATAGTGCGAGTATGGTTTGGGCAGTACAACGATATGGTTTGCCGAGTGACTTTTTTTATCAAAAACAAAAGTTGTTTTTGATTGGGGCATTTATCGTATTTTTGATTGTTGTCCTGTTTCCTTATAAGGCGATGAAAAGCAATAAAATACTTGGATTTATTGTATTGATGTCGTTATTTGGTTTAGGGGCACTCTTTGTTTTTGGACATATCGCAGGCAACGCTCAAAGCTGGTTTAAAATCGGACAATTGAGCCTGCAGCCGTCTGAATTTACGAAAATAGCTGTAATTATTTATTTGTCTGCAGTTTATGCCAAGAAACAATCATACATAAATGAATTTAACAAAGGAGTTGTACCCCCGTTAGTTTACCTTGTCCTCGTTTGTATTTTAGTAGCTATTCAACCAGATTTTGGTACAGCAGTTATTATTTTTTTAATCGCGGCATCCATTATTTTATCGTCTGGTATGAATTGGAAAAATATTTTAAAACTAATTCTTATAGGGATATTGGTAGTATCACCAGTTGCGCTAGTCATGAAAGATGAACTTTTTACAAAGGAACAGCTGGAAAGATTTGAAGCCGTGAAAAATCCATTTGAAGATGAACTTGACACAGGATTTCATCTTACTAACTCTTTTCTTGCAATTGGTTCAGGAGGAATAAATGGTCTCGGATTGGGAAAAAGCATTCAAAAGCTGGGCTATTTGCCGGAATCCCATACAGATTTTATTATGGCGGTCATTGCCGAAGAGCTGGGAGTATGGGGTGTTAGCTTTGTTATACTATCTTTAGGATATATTGTTTTGAGAGGTATTTATATTGGCCTTAAATGCAAAGACCCTTTTGGCAGTTTGCTTGCTATCGGAATCTCAAGCATGATAGGCATCCAATCCTTTATTAATCTTGCCGGGATATCTGGTTTTATTCCTCTTACGGGTGTTCCTCTGCCTTTTATCAGCTACGGAGGATCGTCATTGTTGCAGTTGTCGATTGCGATGGGGATTTTAGTAAATGTTTCTATGTTTGTGAATTATGAAAGAAAGTTTAAAAAGAATAAGGAAAAAAAGATAGTTGCTTAAAAGACAACAACAATCAAATCTGCTTTTAATCAATTCCACAGGCTTTCGTGCCTTAATTGGTTTTGAATAAATATAAAAATACATAAAAGAAGAGGTGTTCTAATGAAAAGACGCATTAACAAAGTATTAGTCGCGAACAGAGGTGAAATCGCCATTCGGGTGTTCAGAGCTTGTACGGAGCTCAACATTCGGACAGTAGCCATCTATTCGAAAGAAGATTCCGGTTCATATCATAGGTATAAAGCTGATGAAGCGTATTTGGTAGGAGAAGGGAAAAAGCCGATAGATGCCTACCTTGATATAGAGGGGATTATCGAAATTGCCAAAACTTGCGGAGCCGATGCGATCCACCCCGGATATGGATTTCTTTCCGAGAATATCGAGTTTGCCAAGCGATGCACTGAAGAAGGAATCATTTTTATCGGTCCTGAAGCAAAACATCTTGATATGTTTGGAGATAAAGTAAAAGCAAGGGAGCAGGCACAGCTTGCCGAAATCCCTGTTATTCCTGGCAGCAACGGGCCGGTTAAAGGGCTGGAAGAAGTGATTCATTTTGGAAAAACATATGGTTTTCCAATTATTATTAAAGCTGCCCTGGGAGGCGGCGGCCGAGGAATGAGAATTGTAAGGAGCCTTGAAGAAGTTAGAGAGGCTTATGAACGTGCAAAATCCGAGGCAAAGGCCGCTTTTGGCAGTGACCAAGTTTATGTAGAGAAATTTATTGAAAAACCGAAGCATATTGAAGTTCAAATTATCGGTGATGAACATGGAAATATCGTTCATTTATATGAACGTGACTGCTCGGTTCAGCGCCGCCATCAAAAAGTTGTCGAAGTAGCTCCATGTGTTTCTATTTCGAACGAATTACGGGAAAGAATATGTGAAGCTGCCGTCAGGTTAATGAAAAATGTAAATTATGTAAATGCAGGAACAGTAGAATTCTTATTGTCCGGTGATGAATTTTACTTTATTGAAGTGAATCCGCGCATCCAAGTTGAACATACAATTACCGAAATGGTTACTGGAGTCGATATTGTCCAAACACAAATTCTAGTTGCGGAAGGACATGAGTTGCACGGAGATAAAATAGGAATTCCGGAACAAAAAGATATTCACATTAATGGTTATGCAATTCAAGCTCGTGTTACAACAGAAGATCCGCTTAATAACTTTATGCCTGATACCGGAAAAATCATGGCTTACCGATCAGGCGGCGGTTTTGGTGTCCGCCTTGATGCAGGAAACGGGTTTCAGGGTGCAGTTATTACGCCATACTATGACTCATTGCTTGTAAAACTATCGACTCATGCTATGACATTTGAAAAAGCGGCGGCAAAAATGGTCCGAAACTTAAGAGAATTTAGAATTCGCGGAATAAAAACAAATATTCCTTTTCTCGAAAATGTTGTGAAACATGAAAAATTCCGTACCGGACAATACGATACTTCGTTTATCGACACAACACCGGAGCTTTTCTTGTTCTCTAAGAGCAAAGACCGGGGGACAAAAATGTTGACTTACATCGGTAATGTAACAGTAAACGGGTTCCCAGGCATTGAAAAAAGGAAAAGGCCGGTATTCGATAAGCCGAGAATTCCTAAGCTCAAATATAGTACAGAATACAAAAATGGTACGAAACAAATACTTAATGAACATGGTGCGGACGGTTTAGTCAAATGGGTGAAAGAACAAAAAGAGGTTCTGCTGACTGATACGACATTTCGTGATGCTCATCAATCTTTATTAGCAACTAGAATCAGAACAACAGATATAAGCCATATCGCAGAGCCTACTGCAAAATTATTGCCTGAACTTTTCTCATTCGAAATGTGGGGAGGGGCTACATTTGACGTCGCCTATCGGTTCTTGAAGGAGGATCCGTGGGAAAGGCTGATAAAACTAAGAGAGCAAATTCCAAACGTTCTTTTACAGATGTTATTAAGGGCTTCAAATGCAGTTGGCTATAAAAACTATCCTGATAATGTAATTAGGGAATTTGTAGAGAAATCTGCATATGCCGGGATCGATGTATTCCGAATTTTTGATAGCTTGAACTGGGTTAAAGGTATGGAAGTAGCCATTGATGCAGTAAGGCAGACTGGAAAAATTGCTGAAGCGGCAATTTGTTATACAGGGGATATAACAGACCCGACAAGAACAAAGTATGATTTGAATTATTATAAAGAATTAGCAGTTGAACTGGAAAAACAAGGCGCACATATTTTGGGAATTAAAGATATGGCGGGACTTTTAAAACCTCAGGCAGCTTATCGCTTAATATCGGAATTAAAAGAAGCTGTAAGCATTCCGATCCATCTTCATACTCATGATACAAGCGGAAACGGAATTTATATGTATGCGAAAGCAATTGAAGCGGGGGTTGATATTGTCGATGTTGCTTTAAGTTCCATGGCCGGTTTAACATCTCAGCCTAGTGCAAATACTCTTTATTACGCATTAGAAGGTACCGAAAGAAAACCGAACGTTAAAATAGAAGCACTCGAACAGCTTTCCAATTACTGGGAAGATGTACGAAAATATTATCATGACTTTGAAAGCGGGATGATGTCTCCGCATACAGAAGTTTATCAGCATGAAATGCCTGGAGGACAATACAGCAATTTGCAGCAGCAAGCAAAAGCAGTAGGGCTCGGGGACAAATGGGACCATGTGAAAGAAATGTATGCGCGAGTAAACCAAATGTTCGGAGATATTGTCAAAGTTACTCCTTCCTCGAAAGTGGTTGGGGACATGGCATTATTTATGGTGCAAAATGAGCTGACAGAAGAAGATATTTATAATAGAGGAGAATCTCTGGATTTTCCAGACTCAGTAGTAGAATTTTTTGAAGGGTATTTAGGACAGCCTCACGGCGGATTTCCGAAAGAACTTCAGAAAATCATTCTCAAAGGCAAAGAGCCGATCACAGTCCGTCCAGGGGAATTGCTTGAAGATGTTGATTTTAAGGCTCTTAAAGAAGAGTTATTTAAAGAAATTGGAAGACCGGTTACAAGCTTTGAAGTAATTGCCTATGCCTTATATCCGAAAGTCTTTTTGGAATATATTCAAACAGTTGAAAAGTTTGGGGACGTGTCTGTCCTTGATACACCAACGTTCTTATATGGAATGAGACTTGGTGAGGAAATTGAAGTTGAAATTGAAACAGGTAAAACACTTATTGTTAAGCTTGTTTCAATTGGACAAGCACAAGCAGACGGTACAAGGGTTGTCTATTTCGAATTAAACGGTCAGCCAAGAGAAGTTATTATTAAAGATGAAAGCATTAAAACAACAGTAGCTTTTAAGGTTAAAGCAGATCCTAAGAATGAATCACACATCGGCGCTACGATGCCTGGAACGGTTATCAAAGTTCTAGTCAATAAAGGAGAGAAAGTAGAGAGAGGAGACCATCTCGTAATAACGGAAGCGATGAAAATGGAGACGACCGTTCAAGCGCCGTTTTCCGGAATTGTAAAGGATATATTCGTCAACAATGGGGATGCGATTCAAACCGGAGATTTATTAATTGAACTGGCAAAATCATAAATAAATAAGACCTGTTCCCGCTATCACGCGGAAACAGGTCTTATTTTATATCGGCCGGAACCGGAGAAACGGAAACCGCATTTGTTTGTTGCTCTGTCTTCATATTCTTTTTCGCCTGGGCATTCTTTTTGCTTCTTGAAGTTAACAGAATAAAATAACTTAAGACACCAAATAAGCAGGAAATAAAGAAAGCGTGTGCCAGTGCTATATAAAGATTTAATCTCGTTAAGACAACAAGTGCCCCGGATGCTGCCTGAAGGGATACAAGAATAAATGAGATAATCCAGCCCCAATAAACAACCTTTTGGTGTTTATAATTTTTAACAGCTAGCAAGGTGACATAGCCAATCCATAAAAAAATAATTCCTGCTGCAGCTCTGTGTCCCATTTGGACCCATTCATAAAAATTAGCAGGCAATGATAGTGATGTATTTATGCAAAGCGGCCAATCCCTGCAAACAAGACTGGCATTAACATGTCTGACTAAAGCTCCTGTGTATACGACAATGATACTGTATGCTGTTATGCCGATCATATGCTTTTTCATTCTGTTATCAAGTACAAGATTCTCAGCATTAAATTTATGATTTACTTCGAAGATCAGCAAAGTTAACAGAAATACTGCTGCAAATGAGACAAGAGATATACCAAAATGAAGGGCAAGAACAAAATCGGATTGACCCCAAATTACAGCTGCCGCTCCAATTAGGCCTTGAAAGAGAAGAAAAAAAACTGACAAAAATGAAAGAAACTTTGTCTCTCGTATATGTCCGATCGAACGCCAAGACCAAATGGAAAGTACCAACACCATTATGCCAACAATTCCAGATACAAGCCGATGTGCAAATTCAATGATTAGTTCAATCGTAATAGTACTCGGAATAAGTTCACCGTTGCAGAGTGGCCATGATCTCCCGCACCCCATACCTGAATCTGTTTTTGTTACAAGGGCACCGCCCAGCAAAATAAGCAGCATTCCGACAGTTGTTAGAACGGCGAACCATTTAATGGATTTTCTCACTGCATTTCCACCTTCTTACCTATAATAAGTACGTGCATTTTTCATTATAGCCATTTATTCAATATTTTTGTAATCAGAATGATAGTAGCATACACTTTTCAGATAGTACATAATAAATCATTTTTTACAACTGTATTTGCTTCAAATATCATTGTAATTATAGTAAAAACGGTTGAAAATTGAAAGAGAGTTTGTTAGTAATATTAAAAGAGGGGAATCTGTGGGCAGTTTACCTTTTCTCAAACTCCCGACACTTGGGATGTAAAAGTACATATTCGAACAGAAGCGGCCGTATTTTTTTTTCTTTAATTATGGTGGAAAAATGACATTTTTAACAATCGAAACAGAAGTTTGACACAATTTAGCCATAATTTATTCAAAAAATATTCACATAAAACTACAAAAATATGATTTAATATACATTGAGTGACATTCTATACAAATATTTAACAATATTTTTACGTTAATAATACTGAAAACAACATTATTTTTTTTCTGAAGTTGTTTTCAATTTCCCAAGTTTTTATTGGAAATATAGCAATAAGCATAAAAATCTTTTATAGTATGGGTAGTACCTAATATAAAGCTATATTTGCAATGCGGGAAAAGGAGGAAAAGTTATGACTGACCCAAAGGCTTTTCGCGAAGCTGCGATTGATCCCAGCGAGCGAAGCCTGGAACCTGATATCCCTGAAACAACTGCTTGGAGGGATTTTCTTTCTTTAATTAAAATTGGTATTGTTAATTCTAGCATGATCACGACCTTTACTGGTCTATGGCTTGCTCTTTATTTTACGAACCAAAGTTTTTTAAACAATCTTGATCTTGTTCTGTTTACGCTGATTGGTTCCTTGCTAATTATCGCCGGTTCCTGTGCCATTAATAACTATATCGACCGCGATATTGATCATTTGATGGAACGAACGAAGGGAAGACCGACCGTAACAGGAAAGATTGCTCCGGCAAAGGTCGTTTTTCTCGGAGTTTTACTTATCAGTTTCGGGACAATATTTTTGTTAATGACAACATTAACTGCAGCTGTTATTGGTTTGATAGGTGTATTCAGTTATGTGTATTTATACACGATATGGTCTAAACGACAATATGTATCAAACACGGTTATTGGCAGCATTTCAGGTGCGATTCCGCCCTTGATCGGCTGGGCGGCAATCGATGCGAACCTTGATCCTGTTGCTTGGTATTTGTTTTTGATTATGTTTTTCTGGCAGCCGCCGCATTTTTATGCGCTCGCGATGAGAAGAGTAGAAGAATACAGAGCTGCTGGAATTCCAATGCTGCCTGTTGTCAGAGGCTTTGATGTTGCGAAAAAACATATTATGTTGTGGGTTGCTGCACTATTGCCGTTGCCGTTCTTACTGACATCACTTGGAATCCCGTTTTTAATTGTCGCAACAGCTTTGAATATTTGCTGGCTTGCATTAGGAATTTTCGGGTATAAGAAAAAAGATGATGTAAAATGGGCAACTTCAATGTTTGTATACTCGCTCCAATATTTAACTATTATGTTTGTAGCTATGGTAATAGTCACACTCATATAAATTGTTTTGTGAGGAAATTCTTTCTGTATAATTTTTACTGGAGAGAATTTTTCCATATATTATTTGATCAAACATTTCAAAAGAAATTTTTCACGAAAGAGGGGTTTGATTAAGCTATGAAAAGGCTTGCAAAATGGCGCCTGTTGACAATATTTGCAATAATGGCGCTCGTTCTGGCCGGCTGTGGTGAACCGTATTTATCAGCACTAAAGCCTGCCGGAGAAGTTGCGAAAACGCAATTTAATTTGATGATCCTAGCCACATCAATTATGGTAGGGGTCATTCTCGTTGTAACAGTGATTTTCGTTATCGTATTGATCCGCTTCCGTCGTAAAGATGACAGAATACCAAAACAAGTTGAGGGAAGCCATAAACTTGAAATTATTTGGACTGTTATTCCGATTATCTTGCTTCTTATCCTTGCAGTTCCAACGGTTGCTGCAACATTTAATTTTGCAGATGTATCGCCAATGGAGAAAAAGAATAAGGAAGGCAAAACGGATGTACTCGTTGTTAACGTCCGTGCAAATTTATACTGGTGGGAATTTGAATATCCAAACGAAGGAATCATTACTAGCCAAGATTTAGTTGTTCCTACCGGTGAAAGAGTTTACTTTAATCTAAAATCTTCAGATGTTAAGCACTCTTTCTGGATTCCCGCTGTTGGAGGTAAATTGGACAATAACACAGAAAACATCAATAAGTTTTGGTTAGAGTTCGATCCTGAAAAATCAAACGAAGCAGGCAACTTATTTTATGGAAAATGTGCCGAACTCTGCGGACCTTCGCATGCTCTGATGGACTTTAAGGTAAAAGCTGTTTCCCGTGAAGAATTTGATAAATGGGTGAAAGATATGCAGTCTGTAAAAGAGCCTGAAAAAGCACAGACAGACTTAGCTAGAGAAGGTCAGGAAATCTTTAACAAAAGCTGTATAGGATGTCACGCTGTAACTCCGGCTAATACGACACCCGAGGCGGCCCGTCAGGCTCCAAACTTGACCAACTTCGGTGAACGTTCACGTATAGCGGGAGTACTCGAACATAATAAAGAAGAATTAAGAAATTGGATAAAAGATCCTGAGGCTTACAAGCCCGGAAACAAAATGACTGGTACATACGGCCAGTTAACTGATCATCAAATTGATGCTCTTGCAGAATACTTAATGAATTTGAAAGTACAGGACTAATGGGGATTAGTTTAAGAGGGAGGTAAAACTGTGAGTACCTATGCTCAGAAAAGAGGATTCGGAGCAGTCTTATGGGACTACCTGACAACTGTCGACCATAAGAAAATTGCAATCCTTTATCTAATAGCTGGTGGATTTTTCTTTCTGCTCGGCGGTCTTGAAGCATTGTTTATCCGTATTCAGCTTGCAGTGCCGAATAATGACTTTGTAAATGCAGGATTATTTAATGAAATTATGACCATGCACGGTACAACAATGATTTTCTTGGCAGCTATGCCGCTCGTATTTGCTTTTATTAACGCGATCATGCCTTTACAAATCGGGGCCCGCGATGTTGCGTTCCCATTTATTAACGCGTTGGGTTTTTGGCTGTTTCTTTTTGGAGGGCTTTTCTTAAACCTTTCATGGTTCCTGGGAGGAGCTCCTGATGCCGGATGGACTTCATATGCTTCTTTGTCACTTGCATCTGAAGGACACGGAATCGATTTCTATACTTTAGGTTTGCAGATTTCAGGTTTTGGTACCTTAATGGGAGGAATTAACTTCCTTGTTACCATTATCAATATGCGTGCACCGGGTATGACTTATATGCGGATGCCGCTGTTTACCTGGGCGTCATTTGTCGCGTCTGCCTTAATCTTATTTGCATTTCCGCCGTTAACTATCGGAATTTTCTTATTAATGTTTGACCGTCTGTTCGGTTCCAACTTCTTTGACTCGGCTGCAGGTGGGAATTCGATTATCTATGAACATTTCTTCTGGATTTTCGGGCATCCTGAAGTTTACATTTTGATATTGCCTGCATTCGGTATTTTCTCTGAAGTCATTTCTACGTTTTCGAGAAAACGATTATTCGGTTATTCGTCAATGGTTTTTGCGCTTGTTTTAATCGGGTTTTTAGGATTTATGGTTTGGGCCCATCATATGTTTACAACAGGAATGGGGCCGATTGCCAATGCAATCTTCGCTGTTGCAACGATGGCCATTGCCGTTCCTACAGGTATTAAGATTTTTAACTGGTTATTCACGATGTGGGGCGGAAGCATTAAATTTACAACCCCAATGTTATGGGCTGTTGGATTTATTCCATCATTCGTTATGGGCGGGGTAACAGGAGTTATGTTAGCTTCAGCTGCTGCTGACTACCAGTATCACGACACTTACTTTGTTGTTGCCCACTTCCACTATGTAATTGTCGGCGGTGTTGTATTCGGATTATTTGCCGGAGCACATTTTTATTGGCCTAAAATGTTCGGCAAGATGTTAAATGAGTTCTTAGGAAAAATAACATTTGTCTTATTTTTTACCGGTTTCCATTTAACATTCTTTGTCCAGCATTTCCTTGGATTAATGGGAATGCCTCGCCGCGTCTTCACGTTCTTGCCTGGACAAGGATTGGACACAGGGAACTTTATCAGTACAATCGGAGCCTTGTTGATGGCTGCAGCAGTTATCGTATTGCTATTGAACATCGTTATTTCAAGTGTTAAAAAGCAAAAAGTCGGCAATGATCCTTGGGAAGACGGACGTACATTAGAATGGGCGATCCCTTCTCCACCGCCATTTTATAACTTTAAACAATTGCCGCTTGTTCGCGGTTTGGATGCTTATTGGCTGGAAAAAATGGAAGGGAAAAAAGGCATGGTTCCGGCTGAACCGCTTGGAGATATTCATATGCCAAACTCATCCTTTGTTCCATTTATGATTTCGCTCGGTTTATTTATTGCCGCTTTTGGAGCAATGTACCGTGCTGATTATTCATGGGGACTACCAGTGTTTATTATTGGCTTGGCCGTTACGTTTGGATCTATGGCGTTCCGATCAATTAAAGATGATCATGGTTTCCATATTCATAAAGAAGATTTAATTGATGATAATAAGAAGGGGGTTAAGGCATAATGCAAGCTGAAGAAAAATTTACAGTTGAAACGTGGCCTGCTTCGCCTGAAAGGGCTACCCTCGAAGGAAAAAATAAATTTTTAGGTTTCTGGTTTTTCTTAGGAGGAGAGACAGTGCTCTTTGCGTCTCTCTTCGCGACCTATCTTGCATTAAAAGATAAGGTTCCTAATGGAGACCATGCGTTAGCTAAAGATATGTTTGAATTACCGCTGACATTCGTGATGACGATGCTGCTGTTAACCAGCTCATTAACAAGCGTTTACGCGATGTATCACATGAAGAACTTCCAATTCAAAAAAATGCTTCTTTGGCTTGGAATTACCGTTCTTCTTGGCGCAGGCTTCCTTGGCTTGGAAGTTTATGAATTTAATCATTATGTACATGAATATCATCACACTTTTACAAGCAGTGCATTTGGATCAGCATTTTATACATTGGTCGGTTTCCATGGAGCGCACGTTCTGTTTGGTTTAATGTGGATCCTTACTTTAATGATCCGCAACGCGAATCGGGGTTTAAACTTGTACAACGCACCAAAGTTTTATGTAGCAAGCCTTTACTGGCACTTTATTGACGTCGTGTGGGTATTTATCTTCACAGTAGTATATCTAATGGGAATGGTGGGATAAACTGATGACGAACCAACAACTCAATTCAGGTAACCCAAGAGTAGACATCGAATATCGTCGTAAGAAAAATGCAGAAGAGATGAGAGATCAAATTATCTCTTTCTCCATAATGATATTTTTAACTCTTATCGCATTTGCAGCAGTTGCCTATGAAAAATTTTCTGGATGGTTTACTGTACCGTTTATCATCCTTTTAGCAGTTGTTCAAGTTATTTTTCAGCTGTATTATTTCATGCATATGAAAGAAAGAGGTCATGAATCACCCGCACTTTTTCTGTACTCAGGTGTATTGGTTGCGGCTATGACTGTACTTGCTTTAATGACTGTAGTGTGGTGGTAAAAAAAGAGGCTGTCTCATAAGGGTCTGACCCCATGTGCATTTATCAATATATAGCACATTTATGCAACAATATGTCCTATATATTGTGTTATGGGGTCTGACCCTTAGGGTTTTGAGACAGCCTCTTTTTAAGTGGATAATAACATTATGGTGGTTTTTTTTTGCATTGCGGAAATAATTTTTTAACTGTAAAATATAATTGTATTTTTTATATGAACGGGGTGATTCTGCCTTGCCATTAAGCATATTTGGTTTTCGGGCATTATGGAGCCCATATTTTTTTATCGAATTATCACTCGTCATTGCAGCCTTTTTTCTGATAACAGTGAAATATCGTGATCGTTTTGTTGGGAGCGAACCTTTAACAAAAACAGAAGGAACGTTATTTGTTATTTTGATTATTCTTTTGTATATTATTAAAGGTTCACCTATTGATCTTATGGGGCATCTTACTTTTTCTGCACATATGATTCAAATGGCTGTTGTAAATCTAGTTGTTCCTCCAATTTTGATGATTGCGATACCAAAATGGCTTTGGAAATATGTTATAAGTTTAAAAGGAATTAAACCGTTATTTCGTTTTTTTACGAAACCATTAATTGCGGTAGTTTTGTTTAACGGAGTTTTCTCTTTCTACCATATCCCGCTTATTTTTGATGTGGTAAAAACAAATATGTGGCTGCATGCCGGATATAATACGTTGTTGTTTATCTTAGCAATCTTGATGTGGTGGCCCTTATTAAATAAGCTCGAAGAATACCAGACATTAAATGGGTTAAGGAAAGTTGGATATATTTTTGCTAACGGGGCATTGCTGTTACCTTCATGCGCACTGATCATTTTTGCTGATTCACCATTGTATGCGACATTTACAGATCCAAACTCATGGGCAAAATCGCTTTTATTGTGCGTGCCGTCATCAACATTGTCTGGTTTGAATTTAAGTGGTCCTGAGATGTTCACTTCATTATCTCTTCTTAATGATCAGCGGCTTGGCGGCATTCTAATGAAAATTACTCAAGAAATTGTATTTAGTGTTGTACTTGCGAAAGTATTCATTGACTGGTATCGAAAAGAACAGAATGAACATGATACTGAGTCCGGAGAGTATTTACCACCTCACCCAATTAAACAATAACAGGGGGCTGACTCTTTGTTTTGAGTCAGCCTTTTTTACAGCGAGATGCCATAATATGTAAGATTTTTTACAATTTTTTTAAAACTCCGCCTCTTTAATTGAAAAAAGGATCATGTTTATTAGAATGATTTTGTACGCAAAAAACAATCACTGTAGTTGAATTTGTACAAAATAATAAAAAGGGATTATATTTTTAACAAAGGACAGAGAGGACGACGTTATGGGATCATTGCCGATATTACCGACGATAAGCACTATGTTTATTGTTTTAAGTGCAGCTGCTATCGCAATAGGATGGATTCAAATTAAGCAGCGGAGAATTGAAGCTCATAAAAAAACAATGTTTATGGCAGCTGTATTTGCCCTATTGTTTTTTCTAATTTATGCTGCAAGAACAATCTTCATCGGAAATACAGCTTTTGGCGGGCCTAAGGACATTAAAATCTATTATACATTGTTTCTCATTTTTCATATTATTTTGGCAACAGCAGGGGCTGTATTTGGAATTGTGACCCTGCTAACAGGATATAACAATAAATTAGCTAAGCACAGAAAACTCGGACCTGTAACAAGCATTATCTGGTTTTTCACGGCCATCACTGGAGTAGCGGTTTATTTATTGCTTTACGTTTTTTACAAAGGCGGGGAAACGACTTCAGTGATCAAAGCAATTCTTGGATTTTAATCGATTTTGAAATGGCGGGCTATAAATTGACCCGCCATTATTAGATTATATTTTAAAATTTAGTTTGATAATCCCGGCTTCTTTTGCCGAATTAAACGCAATAAGCAAAAGTGGTCCGATAAACAATCCGAGTAAGCCCAGCAGTTTTAATCCTAAATACATAGCTGTTAAAGTTGCTATTGGTGATAAGCCGATGTGGCTGCCCATTACCTTTGGCTCTAAAGTACGCCTGATTATCAGCAAAATGGCAGCAAGCACAGCCAGTTTCATTCCAAGACCTATATTATCAGTTAATATGTGAAATAGTGCCCATGGTCCGATAACAGTTATGGAACCAATAATCGGAATAAAATCAATCAACCAAATAACGAGTGCCATAATTAGAGCAATTTTAGGTGTAATCATCAATAAACCGAGTAGCGAGGTAACAAAAACTATAACACTTACGAGAAACTGAGCTTTTAGAAATCCGAAAACAACGTAGGAAAGGCGGGATGTCATAAAGTGAACTTTATCAGCAGTATTTTCTGTTAAATGATTATTGATTCCTTCACGTAATCGCGGCAAATCAATGAGAAAAAGAAATAGTGCAATTAAGTAAACTAGAAAACTGATAAAAAAATTCGGAATTTTTGCAAGCAGAGTCTTGATATTATTAATATTTACATATGCCAAGAGGTCGTTTTTCAGGTTGTTTAAAAAATTCTGAACTCTCTTGCTGATTTCATTTACAAATTCGCTTGGAAGATCTTGCGCAACATTAATAATGTTTGCTTCAACTCTGAGCCATACTTTAGAAATTTCATTTACATAAAAAGGAGCATTTTCTGCTATTTTTATTGCTTCGGTAATTACTTTCGTGGTAATAAAGTATCCGATTATGCCTAGAAAAAAAAGAAATAGAAAAAATACAATAATAACTGAAAAGCGGCGGTTTAACCTTAATTGTGTTTGAAAAAGCTGTACTAACGGTTCCAAAAACAATGCGGTTATCAATGCAGTGATAAGCGGTACTGATACTGGCATGATGAAATAAAACAAAATGATAGAAAGTACGAGCCCTAGGATGATAAGCAAATAACGTTTCTTAACAAATCCGTGCAAGACAGAACTCCTTTCAGATCTTTATCTTCATTCAGGCAAATATCGTTATTTTAACAATTAAATTATAATATGAAATAATTACAAACAATTAAAGGGTCAGACCGCTCCAATACAATATATAGAAAACACTCTATATATTGCCATTGTTGGAGGGAGTCAGACCCTTATGAGTCAGCCTTATTCAATAGCGAATTTTTCAATTTCGACTTTTAAATCCGCAAGAATTTTTTCACATTGGCTTACAAGTGTTTTAGGGAAATTTTCGCTTTCTCCGTATTCTACACCATGAGGATAATAATATTTGCCAAGCAGTGGAGTTATTAGTTGGATAGTTGCTTTATTGGCCCCTACGTCCCCTTCAACAGCAAAACCAAAAACTCGAAGGTAGAAAGTGCCTTCTTTTAGCTCAAATTTGCGGTCATATGTTACACGTTCATAATCCCACTGGCCTTCGCGAACAAAATCGAAACTTGACATAACATCATCTAAATAGTTTAAATCTGCTTTTAAACCTTCCAAGCCAGTATTTTCAAATTTCATGAATGTCCCTCCTAGAAAACAATCCGTCAATAACGTATATTTAAACAACGTAAACTCAATCTTAATAATAGTAGAAAATTGAAGAAGTTGCAATGAATACATAAAAGATAATATAGTTCTTTTAAAAATTGAAAGCAATCATGGTAAAAAGCAGAAAAATTATTGAAATTAGCTAAAAAGATTAAAAACGTGACATCAGAAATGTCTGAAATTAGCAATTAAAAAACAAGTATATTGCGCATAATTCTCCCGCTTATGGAAATGCTATATGAATGTAAAGGAACATAGCATTCCTTACCAATGTGTACATAAAAATATCGGAGCTGAGCATTTCCCGAGGAAATTTTTGAAGATTGGATAAATATAAATTTCATTCTCTAAAATATACTCGAGAAAAAGCAGCTTATACCGGTATTGTGGATGTACAAAGAGCATGTTGGATTGTTATAAAAGATTAAAGGAGGAAAACAGATGGAAAAAATACGTGATATTATGACAACCGATGTTGAAACTTGTTCTTTGTTAGATAATATTTATGAAGTGGCTGTAAAAATGAAAGACTTGAATGTAGGGGCAATTCCGGTTGTGGATAACGGTAAGCTTGTTGGAATGATTACAGACCGAGATATTGTCTTAAGATGTATTGCAGAAAAAAATCCGCCTTCATCAAAAGTAGAAGAGGTTATGAGCAGGCAGTTGGTTACTGTTACTCCGGAATCTTCTACAAGAGAAGCGGCGCAGCTTATGGCAAAAAATCAAATTCGCCGCTTGCCGGTTGTTGAAGGAGATAAGCTTGCGGGGATCGTTTCACTCGGAGATTTTGCTGTCCGACAATTAACAGATGACCAAGCTAAAGAAGCTCTCTCAGAAATATCTGAACAGCACGGTCAACAGCATCATTAAGAAAAAAAGGCACCTTAGGGTGTCTTTTTGTTGTAAGGAAAGGTTATAAGAATGAAAAATCATTTATAATGCTCAAAGCCTTTATTCCAATGGATTCATATCCATTTTAAAAAACGAAAGTTATAAATGATATAATATTTCTGGAAGTTCAACATAAATAGCATATATAGATAGAGAAATAATAGAAGGGGGGCATACTTCTGCGTATTTTAATTCGTATCTTAATTTTAGTATCCTTGTTTCTGATTTTCTATATTTATTATGGGTTATCGAAAGAAGAAGACAATAAAGGTTTGGTTAATAAAGAGAAAATATCTCCGAATTTAGATTCTCCCAAGTTTCAAACTGAAGTAGAAAAGAAAAAATCTCAAACGCTAAAAGCTTCAGATGATAGCCTTTTAACATTGATAGGAAAAGATGCTGAATCATTAAAGACAGTTCTTGGGGAACCTAATAGGATTGACCCATCATATTATGATTATGAATGGTGGGTTTATAACAAAAACCCAAAAAAATATGTTCAGGCTGGCGTTGAAAATGGTAAGGTGGTTATAATATATGCCATTGGTTCTGAAACGAATGTAGCCCCCTTTACTATCGGGCAGCCAATTGAACAAATTCATAATACCGTATTAATTGAGCCGAGTGTAAACTTGGAATACGCAAATAATTATTATCGGTTTGAACTTTCCGAAGAGGATATTAATACACGCCCTCTTGTTCAAATTGGCGGGTATTTTGCAGAACTTTATATTGATAGATTTACCGGTACTCTTTCAAGTGTAAGATTTTTGGACGCTAAGACACTGATTAAGCACCGTCCATATGAACTTGTATATCGAGGAAAATTAATTGAGTCAAGTCCTGAAGATGGAATGGAAAAAATAGAGCGGGGAACAGAACAACAAATATTTGATATAACTAATATCATTCGTTTAAGGTATGACTTGAACACTTTGAAATGGGATGAAAAAACGGCTGAAGTGGCATATTCGCACAGCAAGGATATGTATGAAAGCGGAGAATTTTCACATACTTCCGAAAAATATGGGGATTTATCAAATAGATTAAAGGCAGCGGACGTTTTTTATCAACTTGCAGGAGAAAATATCGCAGCCAATTATGTTGATGGTCCGGCAGTTGTCGAAGGGTGGATGAACAGCAAAGACCATCGGGAAACATTATTAAGCAGTGAATTTACTCATCTAGGAGTAGGTGTGTTTCAAAAACATTATACGCAAAATTTTATTCAAATTTGGAAAAAGTAATATTGGCATTATTTCGATCATACTTATTGATGAAAGTTTGAGATCTGGCCTCAAGCTTTTTCTTATAGTGAACCAATTTTTTGTTTTTTCATATCGTATTTATATGCATATGCAACTTTATGAGGTGAATATATTGGTTAAGAAAAAGCTTGATCCATCTGTCCAAAAGTTTAAAGAGTTTGTACAATCTAATCCCAAAATTATTTTAAAAGTTCGAAAAGGAGAAGCAACTTGGCAAGAACTATATGAAGATTGGTATTTGCTTGGTGAAGATGACCCCCGCTGGGATTCGTACCGATCAGAACAAACGGAGCAAAAAGAATCCGAAACGGAAAAGAAGGATGATTGGAAGGCACAATTAATAGGATTGTTCAAAAAGATGGACGCTAATCAAATAGAGAAGCATATTCATAATTTAAGCCAGGCGCTTGGAGCTATACAAAATGTTATTGGACAATTTCAGGAAAGCACCAAAACAAAAAGCACTTCTGAAAAGGTGCAGCCGCCCCATCCTTTCCAATTTAGAAAAGATTGATAAAAGGAGCTAAATCGTATGCGGAAAGAAATTGTTGATCTTTTAGATAGCAATCAGGAACTGAAACAATTTATCCGAGAACAGCCTCAGTGGTACCGGACGTTATCAAGAAACCCTGAAAAAATACAGACAATGCAAATTGCATCCATGCATTACTATAGAAAGACAATTCCCCATAAGGTAGAAAAGTTTACGAACGGAGTCCAAATGGCTTCAATGATGATGCACATGTTCCAAATGATGAATTCAAATTCATAAAATGAGCTTTCTCAAAAGAATGAGAGAGCTCTTTTTTTATTGAGTAAAAATAAGAGGGAAAGTAAACAATACAAACAAAAAAGGAGTGAATACATATGCGGCATATTAAGAACACCTTTTTCATATTAATATTTTCAAGTTTATTGTCAGCTTGCCAAAAAGACATTCCTGAACCGGAAACAAATATATCAATATTGCCAATTGAGTATGCAAATGCAGCCGGTGATCAGCCAGTTTCGGTTATTGAAGATAAAGGGGACAAGACTTTTTTTGTCCGCCATCATGTCAGAGGTGAGAATCTCTATATTGAATGTATGGTTTCCGGCATATCATTTCGGAGTAATCATACTGGTAATACTGGGAAAATTATTTTGTCTATTGATGGAAAAAAGATAAAAGAAATTTCTTCGGCAGCTTTTATTGTTAAAGGCCTGAACCCGGGAACACATAAAGTTAAATTGGAAATTGTAAAGACAAACAATGAGCCTTATCATCTTATAAAAGAGTTTTATGCAACCATTCCATAGGTGTAGTGTTTCGTTTTTCTTCCGTTCCATGATAAAATAAAATACGGAGGTGAGCGTATTTGCTTGCTACATGTGAGCGAGTAATTCTATTAGAAGAGGCAGAAGAGCTGGCAAAAATGGTGTTGCAATCAGAAGAAGCTGAAGAGTATCGCTTGCGTTTATATAAATTAAAAACTGATAGTGAAACTCAGAGAAAGATCAGGGCTTTCGTAAAATTGAAAGAATTGTACGAAGAGGTTCAGCGGTTTGGCAAGTATCATCCCGAATATAAAAAAGTGATGGGAGAAATCCGGGATGCGAAGCGTGCAATGGATCTTGATGAAAACGTATATTTATTTAAAAAAGCAGAAAATGAACTTCAAAGTTTGTTGGATGAGATAGCTGTTATCTTCGGCCATTCCGTTTCCAAACATATTAAAGTTCCGACCGGGAATCCTTTTTTCGACAGCCTTTCCGGCTGCAGCGGCGGCTGCGGGACTGGCAGCAGCTGCGGATGTTCAGCCTAAAAGGGCTGACTTTTAAGGGTCTGACTTCCTCCGGCAATGACAATATATAGAACAGTTTTTAAGAGTTTGTCTATATATTGCAAATTGGAGGGGTCTGACCCTTTTTTATAGGCTTCTGTCTTTTGAATATTGTCGTCCACTCATTGATAAACAGCGTTTCCGTATGCTAGACTAATATAAACAAACGTTTTGTTGAAGGGGAAAAATGATATGTTTGTTCAAAGGCAAGGAATTATTGTTTGGCTTTATTCACTCAAACATGCAAAAATGTTAAGAAGATTTGGCAACGTTCATTACGTTTCGAAACGGTTAAAATATGTTGTTTTATATTGTAATCTTGAAGAAACAGAGATGCTAACAGAAAAACTGCAATCTTTTCCATTTGTGAAAAAGGTTGAACCATCTTATAAACCTTTTTTAAAGATGGAATATGAAAATTCAAAGCCTGATAAGGCAAAAGAATATGATTATAAGATGGGTATTTAAAAAACGTCCATGAGTATTAAACTCCCAACCCTAACATGGAAATAGCTTTTATTATAAAACAGAACCAACATAATAAGGCGGTGTGAGCGAAGCAAAGCTTTCAATATTTACAAAGCTAAACAAGTATCTTGTTAATGATAAGTTGGCATTTCTATTTTTGTTGCGTAGCTCCGCCCCTTTTCTACAAAAAAGGGCTGACTCCCACCGATAATGACAACATATAGAGTAGATTTTTTGTGGAGGGTCTGCCCTCTTTTTATGTTTTAATCTAAAGGCTGTATGTAGCGGTTCATTCGCAAGATTCCGATTAAATGCTGATAAAATAGTTCTTTTTCAGGAAACATTGTCGATGGCTTTATATTTAATTCTATAATTTCTTTATTTAGGCTTTTGGCAGTTACTGAAAATAAATCATATCTTTTGTTCGGAGTTTCATGTGGGTACGGAATTCCTTCCCTGCAAATATAGAGCGGCTGAAAATTACCGCTTGCCGCCGGATTTAAAATCACAACCAATGAGGTTGCTTTTTTGCCATTGATGGCCGTATGCATGGCCAGCATATGTCTGAGACGATATTCATTTACTTTTGCCAGTTCAATTAATTCATATATATCAGAGTATCCTTCTCCGAGTTCGATAAACCGTTGAATCAATTCCAATTTCCTCCTTTTTTTAATTCCACTATAACATCAATACTTTATCATTTTCAGTTTGAAAATAGAAGCAGGTTGGAAGGGTCAAATTGGTTAAAAACAGCAAATTTCACTATTATTAAACAAAATTTATATGACGGAACTGCCTTGATTTGATATTGTTAAGATAAGACCTTTGCTAAGGAGAATTCCGATGTTTAGGACATCATTTTTTATTTTCGTTATCTTATCAGCTGCAATTGGAGGAATGTTGTTCTGGCAATGGAAAGCTTATTCCGAAAAGAATGGAGCACCCGGTCATTTGCAGACGGAATCTGCATCGCAGCAAATAACTGTTGAATCGGCAGCAAATGATTTGAAAATCTCACAATCCATCAGCGGGCTTGTTGATGGAAAAGAGTACAAAGTTTCTATCCCGGAAAAAGTATCTTCATGGAAATGCTTGAAGGATGATGGAAACCCTTGCGATTCTAAAGATCAATTGCTTGATACTTACATGTCGGAGGATGGAAAAATTGTTTTTTCTTATTCGATTTCTTTAAAAGAAAATTTATCTGCTCTATTGTTGAATGACTGGACATTCTCATTACCTGATGTTTCTATTGTTCACACAAAATTAGAAATTATCGATTATGTAAGAAGAGGAGGTTCATGGGCAGCAGGACTGCCTTTAAAAGGATATAAGCATTTGGACTTTATTGACTACTTTGTATTTGAAGGAGAAAGTGAATCATTTTCATTATATTGGCAGAAGGAACCGTTGCAAGAAGAAAAAAATGTGCCGGAAATAAGATTGTTTGCGGAATCAAAAAATGCTGAACCTGTAACTTTAACTTCACTAAAATCTCTTTCTGATTTTCCTTATTTGTCGGTTGTGGTTACCGACAGCCATCCGGAAACAGACGGAGACGGGATCATTGTCGTTAAGAAAAACATTCAGCCAGATGTTTTAGTTAGAAAAGTTTTGGATCATTATTTTCGTGCAAAGTTCAGCAAGGCGGAAATCGAAGAGAAATGGCTTGCAGATGTGCTGGCTGCTTGTTTCACAAAACAAAAAAGCCGCTCTGTTAAAGGTGAAAAAATTATACAAGAGCTTACTGCCAAGCTTTCTGATCGCGAATTAAGTGCTTTTATGTCTTCCGTCATTCAAGATAAGACTATTTTATCAGCAAAAATTATGGACGATCGATTATCAAAACAAAAAGGATTAAAAACTCAATTTTTTACATTGAATAAAAATGAAACTGCTTCATTTGTACCATTATACTTTTTTGATTCGAGAAAAGTATTTATGAATGGAAAAGAAAGAAAAGGCATTGAAATTTTATATCAGAATGACAAGCGATTATTTCCGCTTTTAGAAGTTCTCACAGGTCTTGGGTATGAAGCAAAATATCTAGCTGACGAAAAAAAACTGGTTTTAAATAAAGGGGAAAACAAATACCAGTTTTATACTGATCGCAATTATTTTGTTTTTAATAAAGAGGATTACGGACTGCTGGAAAACCCGTTTCTTTTGATAAACGGTAAAGTATATATGGAAGAAAAATGGCTTATATCCTTGTTTAAAATCAATATAAAAGAAAATGAACTTCAAATTAATATCTTTACATCCTAGAATAAAGAAAAAACCCTGCAGATACCTGCAGGGTCCTTCTATATCCTTGTAACAGGACAGAAGGCAAAGGGAGAGGAGAAACCGGAGGAAGAACTTATGGGGAAACGTAAGTCTTCTCCGCGGTTGGCAACAACACCATCGAATAGATGTTGTTAATAACATTATTTCCATAATCTTTCGGGTTATACACTATGTAGACAATTATTTCTCGAAAGTTTATAGTAGTTGGCTAAAAAAATCAATTGTGTTAGGATAATGTAGAAAACTTACAATAAGGGCTAACATAGTGGTGATTACCGATGAGAGTAGTTTCTGGTTCCTGTAAGGGCAGGATTTTAAAAGCCGTTCTAGGGAGTTCAACTAGGCCTACAACGGATAAAGTAAAAGAAGCAATATTCAATATAATCGGGCCTTACTTTGCTGGCGGCCTCGGCTTGGATTTGTTTGCAGGCAGCGGAGGATTGGGAATCGAAGCTTTAAGCAGAGGATTAAATAAGGTTATCTTTGTTGATAAAGACAAAAAAGCAATACAGATTATTCATGAAAATATTAAAAACTGCGGGTTGGAGGAACACGCGGAAGTTTATCGAAACGATGCGGAAAGAGCTTTAAAAGCAATTATTAAGCGAGGACTTGTTTTCGATTTCATTTTTCTTGATCCTCCATATAAAAAACAGCAGATTTCTAAAATTTTGGAAACAATTGATAAGGAAAATCTGCTTACAGAGAGCGGCGCAATCATTTGTGAACATAGTGCGGATGAACATTTGCCTGAAAAAGCAGGCAATTTCATTCGAAAAAAATTCGAACAATATGGCATCATTGCTGTTTCCATCTATATTTACGGTTCTGAACATTAAGGAGGTATTTATTTGGCGAGCATAGCGGTTTGTCCAGGGAGTTTTGATCCGATTACATACGGACACATGGACATTATTACAAGAGGTGCAAAAGTATTTGATGAATTATATGTCGTCGTGTTGAATAATGCATCGAAAACTCCCTTGTTTACAATAGAGGAAAGAATTCATTTAATAAAAGAAGTAACAAAAGACATCGCTAATGTGAAAGTAGATTTCTATCAGGGATTGCTCGTTGACTATGCAAAGAGTGTAAATGCAAACGCTATCATAAGAGGGCTCCGGGCAGTGTCCGATTTTGAATATGAAATGCAGATTACTTCTATGAACAGGATTTTAAATGAAAATATAGAAACAATTTTTATGATGACGAAAAATCAATATTCTTTTTTAAGTTCAAGCATTGTAAAAGAAGTTGCAAAATACGGCGGAAATATTTCTGAACTCGTTCCGCCGATTGTAGAAAATGCTTTGAAAGAAAAGTTTACTTCCTGATAAAGAGGGGCCTGACCAAGCCCCTTTTCGTTTGAAAAGTTTGCTAAAATTTTCTTTTTGTATAGATCATTATATAAATAAGAAGGGCAATAATCGTAATGATAGGACCAGTTTCCACTATTCCATAATAAAGTTCGCTAAAGACTGACACTTCTTTAAATAATAAAACCGGGATGGCGTTTGAAGGCTGCTCTTTATCGTAAAATTTTTCATAAATAGGATCCCAAAGAAGGAATGAATAAAGACTGGATAAGATGCCATGAAGAATTCTTGAAAAGAAAAACGGCTTAAACTCAATATCCGTTTGTGCTAAAATGCTTGCTACTTGGGCTTGAACGCTAAAACCGCTAAACGCAAGGATAAAGCTCGTGATCATAACTTTTTGAAGGACAGTTGCTTCTTGAACCTGGCTTGTCATTTGACTCCCAAGAGTAATTTCGAAAAGGCCTGAAATTAACGGAATGCTTAGCGTCTCAGGGAATTGCAGGAATCTTAATATAAATTCAATGATATTTGCGAGAAACGATGTAATGTGTAAATGAAATAACAGCTTATTAATGACGGAAAATAATATGATAAAACCGCCGATCATCAATAATGTTTGTATAGAAGACATAACTGCGTCTCCCAGCAGCTTGCCAATCGGACGATTATCTTTAATTCTTGTTCGGTGCAAAGTTGACAATGCGTTTCGGATTGAAAACTTTCTCTTTTTTATCTCTTTATCGGCGGCATCCTCATTTCCGTAGAACCTCATGAGCAAGCCAACAGTGATGTTCCCCAAATAATGTGATAATGCTAAAATAACGCCTAATTGAGCATTATAAAAAAAACCGACTGAAACAGCACCAAAAATAAACAAAGGGTTTGATGAGTTTGTAAAAGATACAAGCCTCTCTGCTTCAATTTTGGTCAGCTGCCCCTCTTGTCTCAGTCTTGCTGCAAGCTTGGCCCCGGCAGGATAGCCTGATGCCATACCCATAGCCCAAACAAATCCTCCTGCTCCCGGGACTTTAAACAGCGGCCTCATCAGTGGTTCCAGCAGTACCCCGATAAATTTTACAACCCCAAAGCCAATCAGCAATTCTGAAACAATAAAAAATGGCAAAAGGGAGGGGAAAACAATTTCCCACCACATATTTAATCCTCTGATAGATGCATCCACTGATTCCTGAGGGAAAGATATTAGAGATACCGCCATAAATGAAACCGAAACCGCCAAGAAAATCGATTTCAATTTTGAACGAAACAATTAAGGAGCCCCCCCTCCAAAGCTGCCATACTGTGCAACTTGTTCAAACAATGTTAAAATATGTATTAGAAAAATTACAGCAATTACGAAGAGCACTTGCCCTTTTCGATACTTGTCCCCATATACCTCAATATACTCATAGAACTTTAAAATAGACCATATGTTTAAAACATGAATAAATGAAATGGCCTAAAAAAGGAGGAAATCTCTTTGCGTCGTCCGAAAATAGGATTGGCACTTGGTTCGGGTGGAGCGCGAGGATTTGCCCATCTAGGTGTTATCAAAGTGTTAAAAGCAGAAGGGATTCCGATTGATTTTCTTGCCGGCAGCAGCATGGGGGCTATGGTTGGATGTTTATATGCTTCAGGTCTTGATATTGAGCGATTATATAAATTAGCCGGGGCATTCAAAAGAAAATATTATTTAGATTTTACCGTGCCGAAAATGGGATTTATATCAGGAAAAAAGGTAAAGGAATTGATTCGCATATTTACCCATGGCAAAAATATTGAACAGCTTGAAATCCCTGTCGGGGTAGTGGCAACCGATTTAATGACAGGAGAAAAAGTTGTTTTTCGTCAAGGTCCGATCGCAGATGCAGTACGCGCCAGCATATCCATACCGGGAATTTTTGTTCCGGAAAAACTGAACGGAAGATTGCTCGTTGATGGCGGAGTTGTTGACAGAATTCCTGTGTCGGTTGTGAAGGAAATGGGAGCGGATTTGATAATAGCTGTCGATGTTTCACGTGTTAAAACAAATACCGAAATTTCTTCGATTTTTGATGTTATTATGCAAAGTGTTGATATTATGCAAAATGAATTAGTGTTAAGCCGCGAAATCGCTTCGGACGTAATGATTCGGCCTCGGGTTGAAAAATATAGTTCGCGCTCCTTTACCAATATTGATGAAATCATTTCAATCGGGGAAGAAGAAGCGCGAAAACAAATCGGCAAAATTAAAAGTATTATTGAACGGTGGAAGGAGCCTCCTATAGAATGAGCAGAAAAATTTATATACGCAACTTCCTTATTGCTGCAATCATCCTTTTAGCCAGCTCTTTTTATTATTTGCCTTACTATGTGTCAAAGCCCGGCATGGCAAAAGAATTGGAACCGATCATTGAAGTTGATGGCGGCTACGATGAAGAAGGAAGCTTAATGTTAACAACGGTAAGAATGGGACGAGCTAATATTTACTCTTATATTCTCGCGAAACTAAGCAAGTATCAGGAAATCTTTCCTGCTGAGATGATTAAATATGAGCATGAAACTGATGAAGAATACGCGCTTCGCCAGTTAAGAGCAATGGATACATCCAAATTATCGGCGATTGAAGTTGCTTATAAAAAAGCCGGGATTCCGGTTGAATACCGATATAAAGGCGTCTATGTAATGAGTGTCCTTCCCGATATGCCTGCTGAGGGAAAATTGAAGCCGGGAGACAGGATTTTTAAAATAAATGACGTTATGTTCAAGTCTTCTGATGAATTTAAACAGTATGTCAGCAAAAAGAAGAAAGGTGACATGATTCAAATCTCTTATGTACGTAACGGCAAAGCCAATCGCACCATGCTTCAGGTCATGCCTTTTCCCGATAATCGTGATCAATTAGGGATCGGCATTGTTCTTGAGGATGATAAGGAAATCATTGTTGAACCAGATGTCAAAGTCAATACTGATGAAATCGGCGGTCCTTCTGCCGGACTGATGTTTGCTTTAGAAATCTATAATCAATTAACGGAAGATGATTTGACTCAAGGGTTTGATATTGCCGGTACGGGGACTATTTCGCCAGACGGAACAGTTGGAAGAATTGGAGGAATTGAGCAGAAAATTGTAGCTGCGGATAAAGCAGGTGCTGATATATTTCTAGCCCCAAATGAAAAAGGCGCACATGGATCAAATTATGAAATAGCGGTCAAGACTGCAACAGATATTGGAACTGATATGAAAATCGTTCCTGTCGACACGTTTGATGATGCGGTTTTCTATTTGGAAAATTTAAAAGAAAAAAAATAAGACAGTGATTTCCCTTTTTGGGAAAGCTGTCTATTTATTTTGAGACAGATAAATTGGCGGGTGATTGAATTCAGCCTGCAACAGCTTTGTTTGAAATTTGAGACCGGCTCCAAGGGCATAAACTCTTGAACTGCGTATATCCAGTTCAATTTGGTTATTATAAAAGGAAGACAATTTTGAAACTATCGGGATATCTGATTGATGTTTAAATTTGTTCAAATAATCTCTTCCTTTTTCGGTCATTCCTAATAGCCGCAGATAACTAACTTTTGATTGATTCATTTCATATTTCTTTGCATTTGTTAGAATATGGACGCATGTTCTTTGCAGTCTTGTCCACGTATACCGTTTAGTTTTTATCTTTTCCATGAAGTCCTTAAAGCTATCTGCATGAAGAGCAAAGGAAATCAATCTATTTTCAAGACCTTCTTCCACTTCATAAACAGCCTTCAACTCTTCTTGGTTCGTTTGCAGAAGTTTATAGCGGAGATAAGGCCAATAATTCTCCCAGCTGTGAAGCTTCCCAAATTTTTTTATATATTGGTTAAGAAGGTGAAACGTATGCTCCGGAACATATTGTTTAATTTGCGCCATTTTATTTTTTTCAGAAAATAATGCCTTTCGGATACTTGTTGCACTTGCGATCGTTTGAGATGAAAAATGCTCATCATGATAATCCGCATTTTTTCGTTTAATTGTATAGGCTTGCATATTAAAACCTTGGTTGTCAATTGCTTTCAAGTACTGAAACCCTAGAATATTGTTTGGTTTCGATAAATCAACGATTTCCTCATCAGCAGGCAAATCTTGAAAGGCGAGGGACATCGCTTTTGGATAACTGACCCCTTTTTCGATATGATGCTTTATTTGCTGCTGAAAGAGGTGGTTATGTTTTTTCATATATCTTAATGTCGCCTGAAAATCAGCTATACTTCCTGATTCACTGCCAAAACAAATGCTGTTGCATCCGGCTTTATAGAGAATTTCTACCGCTCCTTTTGCAAATGTTTCCGCTTTTTGCACGGCAAACTGGTATGGAAGTTCAAAAACGATATCGGCACCCCCTTTTAAAGCCATTTCAGCACGGTCCCATTTAGACAAGAGGGCTGGTTCTCCTCGCTGCAAAAAGTTTCCGCTCATGACAGCGATCACGATATCTGCACCAGTTTCTTCCCGTGTTTTTTTGACATGATAGGCATGTCCGTTATGAAAAGGATTGTATTCAACAATAACACCGACTGCATTCATTTTTTTTACTCCCTATAAAATTGGTATTTGAATAGAATAAGCAAAAAATTAGTTTAAATTAATGAGTTATTGACTACAGTATAGTGTAAAGAAAAAATATTGACAAATAATTATATGAAAGCTATAATTACCTTTGTTGCCTTGGGGTGATTCAATTTGAAATGGACGATAAGTCAGTTGCAAAAATATCGAAACAAGGAATTTTTTGTTGATGAAACGGTTAAGGTGGATGAAATCAAAGATATTGATACTTCGATTCGAAGTGTTTCTCCGATGCATATAACCGGACGGGCAGAAATTGGCACAACTAGAGTGACGTTTTACTTGAAAATGAAAGGTTCTCTTGTGCTTCCTTGTTCTCGTACATTAGTAGACGTGAATTATCCAATTGATGTTGAAACAACAGAGACATTTCTGATTAACGATTCAGATTTTTATGAATCGGATGTGGAAGTACATCGAGTAAAAGGTGACGTTATTGATCTTATGCCGATCATACGTGAAATCCTTTTACTTGAAGTACCGATGCAAGTATTCTGTGAAGATAGCAGCGAAGACGGCGCACCACAATCAGGTAAAGATTGGGAAGTGATCCGCGAGGAAGATAGGAAAGAAAAAATTGATCCTCGCCTGGCCGGACTTGCAAAACTGCTTGAACAGAATGATTCTTCGGATTCATAACCGAAAAGAACTATGCAACGTGAAGAACCAGCTTGTAATCTGGCCTTCATAACTTTCTTTATTCTCTTTAAGGAGGTGGGAAGAGTGGCTGTACCTTTTAGAAGAACTTCAAAAACTGCGAAAAGAAAGCGCCGGACTCATTTTAAATTACAAGTTCCAGGTATGGTAGAATGCCCAAACTGCGGTGAAATGAAACTTGCTCACCGCGTATGTAAAGCATGCGGAACATACAAAGGAAATAGAGTTGTCAACAATTAATTCCCATATTGATAAAAAGCACAAGGAGTGAAGTTCCTTGTGCTTTTGTCATTTTATAAAGGAATTACAATAAAACTTGAAAGAATACAATGAAAATTCCTAAAATAAAAGGGAATATTTATTTAATGGAGGGCAAATATGAAATCTTTTTTATTGGAAGAGCGGGAACAAGGATGCTTATTATTTACCATTAATAGACCTGAAAAGAGAAATGCCGTAAATTTTGATGTAATGGACGGACTTAGTGAAGCGATCAATTTAGCGAAAAAACCGGGAGTGAAAACTCTCGTTATTACCGGCGCTGGTGAAGCAGCATTTTGCTCGGGCGGCGATCTTTCTGTATTTCATCAACTGAAAACAGAAGAGGAAGCTTATGGCATGCTCTCAAAAATGTCAAATATTTTATACAGACTTTTAACCCTTCCAAAACCAACAATTGCTCTTATGAATGGAACGGCAGTGGGAGGTGGCTGTGAAATAGCTGCTGCATGTGATTTTCGGGTGGCAAAAAAAGGGCAAAAAGCAGGGTTTATTCAAGGGAGTCTAGCAATTTCAACAGGATGGGGAGGCGGAACCATTCTTTTTGAAAAGCTTTTGGCAGGAAATGCGTTGAAAATGCTGATGGAATCGCGGCTTTTTCAAGTTGAGGAATTGGCTGACTTTGGTTTTATCGATCACATTTATGACGGCGATCGTGAAGAAGTTTGCGATTCTTTCTTAAGAAAAATTCTTTCTCTTGAAACGGATGTTTTGTCAGCCTACAAAAAAATGCTAATAAGAAAGTGGACAGTATCCGGTCTTCAAAAAAGAATGGAGGAAGAAGTTCGAAACTGTGCCGCTTTGTGGGAGAAAGATGTACACCATGAGCTTGTTGCAAAATTCTTAGAACGTAAATCTTAATTTTTGCATTTTATCGAAGTATGTTATCAGTCTATCTTTTCTAGTAGCTGCATATGTATTAATAAAAACGCTAGGGGGGATATTCTGATGTCAGCAACCCGACAGGATGCCTGGACACAAGATGAAGATTTATTGCTTGCAGAGGTAGTATTGCGCCATATTCGAGACGGAGGGACCCAATTACAGGCTTTTGAGGAAGTGGGCAAGCGGCTGTCAAGAACGGCAGCAGCATGCGGATTTCGCTGGAACTCGATAGTAAGAAAACAATATAAATCAGGAATAGAGCTTGCAAAAAAACAGCGAAGGGAACAGAAGAATAATGCTTCAAATTTAGTAGTGAAAAATGATAAGAGTGTTGAAAAAAAAGAAGTAAACTCTGCTGCTTTTAAGACTTCTGTGCAAAAAGAAGATCTTTCGTTTGAGACTGTCATTAACTATTTAAAAGATCTATATGAAAAAGCCGGTAAATACACCGGCGAAGAAGAAAATATCGCGAAATATGCTGATAAAATTAAAGAAATGGAGAAAAAAATGTTTTATTTGGCTGCAGAAAATGAAAAATTGGCGAAAGAGCTAAATGCGGTTAAAGAAGATTACCGCGCCTTAATTGAAATTATGGAGCGGGCTAGAAAAATGGTTGTTTTGCAGGAAGAAGACCATCAGCAAAAAGTAAAGTTTCAAATGGATAAGAATGGGAACTTAGAAAGAATTGATAAATAAAAAGGGGCTGACCTGAAAGGAAATAAGTTCCGGTCTTAAGGGGTCAGTCCCTTATTGTTATTGCATCACTAATATTGGACATAAAATATCATTAAAATTTAAACTAGACCAAATCTAGAGAGCAATTTCATTTTTTTGAAAGTAATTTTTTGAATATTTGCATAAATAAATAATATTAGCAGTTAATTTGGCACAGATAGGGGGTGCGATTGTGCAAAAAATTGTCATTGCAAACAGGGGAGAAATTGCTTCAAGAGTAATCAGAACTTGCCATGAACTTGGAATTGATACAATTGCTGTTTATTCGGACGCCGACAAAGATTTGCCGTTTGTAAAAGAGGCAAGATATGCGTTCCGTCTTGGAGAGCCGCCTGTTCATAAATCGTATCTTAATAGCGAACTCATTCTAGAAATTGCGAAATCAGAAAAAGCGGACGGTATTCATCCGGGTTATGGTTTTTTATCTGAGAATGCTGATTTCGCCCGCATTGTGCGGGAAGCAGGTCTTACGTTCATTGGTCCATCTCCGGAAACGATTAAACAAATGGGTGATAAAATCATCGCACGTAATACGATGAAAAATGCAGGGGTACCTGTTTTACCGGGGAGCAGCGAAGGATTAACAACGCTAAAGGAGGCTCGTGATTTTGCCAAATCAATCGGCTACCCGGTTATGTTAAAGGCTAGCGGCGGCGGTGGCGGAATCGGTATGGTCTATTGTGAAAATGAGCAGGCGCTCGCTAAGTCTTTTGAGTCAACGAAAGCACGGGCGAAAGCATATTTTGGCTCAGAGGAAATGTTTATCGAAAAATACATTCAAAATGCCCGGCATATCGAAGTGCAAATATTTGGCGATGTTCATGGGAATATCATTCATTTATTTGAAAGAGATTGTTCTATTCAAAGGAGGAACCAAAAAGTCATTGAAGAAACACCTTCGCCTTTTTTGTCAGAATATACAAGAAAACAATTGTATGCTACTGCTTTGAAAGCCGCTGCAGCCGTTCACTACGTAAATGCCGGAACAATTGAGTTTATTGTTGATGAGGAAGAAAATTTCTATTTCCTTGAAATGAACACCCGTTTGCAAGTTGAGCATTCTATTACTGAAAAGATTACGGGACTGGACCTTGTTGAGTGGCAAATTCTGGTGGCAAGAGGAGAAAAGCTCCCTCTTATGCAAGATGAAATAAACCGAAGCGGCCATGCGATACAATTCCGCTTATACGCTTAGGATCCAAATACGTTTTTGCCTTCTCCGGGCAAAATTACGTATTTTAAATGGAAAGAGTTAGAGGGAGTTCGGGTTGACAACGGTTATATAGTAGGGTCAACTGTAACACCTTTTTATGATCCGTTAATAGCAAAATGTATTTTTTATTCGAATACAAGAGAAGATGTCCTAAAAATGGCGAAAGAATTTTTTCAAAACATAGAAATAGAAGGAATTAAAACAAACATTCCGCTCTTTATGAATATTATAGATGACAATGATTTTAAAAATGGAATGTATACAACTAAATTTTTAACGGAAAAGAAATTTGCAATAAAGTAGGTGGGCACGATGAAAGAAATCACTTCGACGATGGCCGGTACGGTATTAAATATTCTCGTAAATGTTGGGCAAGACGTTTCCATGGGGCAAGAAGTCATTATCCTCGAATCAATGAAAATGGAAATCCCGGTGGAAAGCCAATTAATTGGAAAAGTGAGCGGAATAAAAGTAAATATCGGAGATTTCGTGAATGAGGGAGATTTATTAATCGTCTTAGAGTAAAGAGTCAAGAGAGTAAGGCTAGTAGAGGTGGAATACAATGGCAACTGCAAAAACGATCTCTGAAGCATTAAAAGAGAAGAAAAGAGCGATTGAATCCGGCGGCCATCCAAAGTATCATGAAAAATTAAGAGAACAAAATAAATTATTTGTTCGTGATCGTCTCAAGCTATTATTTGATGATGGAAAATATGAGGAAGATGGAAAATTCGCCAACTTTACAGCCGGGGATTTGCCTGCAGACGGCGTTGTAACCGGAATAGGCAAAATCAACGGGCAGACTGTTTGTGTAATGGCAAATGATTCAACTGTAAAAGCCGGTTCATGGGGAGCAAGAACGGTTGAAAAAATTATTCGGATCCAGGAGACTGCCGAAAAGTTAAAAGTACCAATTTTATATTTAGTAGACTCGGCAGGAGCAAGAATAACAGACCAGCTTGAGATGTTCCCGGACCGTCGCGGTGCAGGAAGAATCTTTTATAATCAAGTGAAGCTTTCCGGCATGGTGCCTCAAATCTGCCTTTTGTTCGGTCCATCAGCTGCAGGCGGTGCTTACATTCCTGCGTTTTGTGATATTGTGATAATGGTTGATCAAAATGCATCCATGTATTTAGGTTCTCCGCGCATGGCCGAAAAAGTGATCGGCGAAAAGGTTTCACTTGAGGAAATGGGCGGTGCACGTATGCATTGTACGGTAAGCGGGTGCGGAGACATGCTTGTTTATTCAGAAGAAGAAGCTATAGAGTCAGCAAAAAAATATTTAACTTATTTTCCTGCGAGCTTCAAAGAAAAACCACGGCTGATTGAAGGAATTCAGCCAAAAGAAGGGCGTGCTTTGGAAGAGATTATACCTCAAAATCAAAATGCGCCGTTTGATATGTATGAATGTATTGTTTCCTTAATTGATGAGGGCAGTTTTTTTGAAATCAAGAAGCTGTTTGCGCCGGAATTAATTACCGGACTTGCAAGAATAAACGGGCGAGTTGTTGGAATTATTGCCAATCAGCCAAAAGTAAAAGGCGGGGTCTTGTTTGTTGATTCAGCTGATAAGGGAGCCAAATTTATTCAACTGTGCGACGCTTTCCATATTCCACTGTTGTTTTTGGCTGATGTGCCAGGTTTCATGATCGGAACAAAAGTAGAACGTGCCGGGATTATTCGCCACGGTGCAAAATTTATTGCAGCGATGAGCTCTGCAACCGTTCCGAAAATTTCTGTGATTGTCAGGAAGGCGTACGGTGCAGGCCTTTACGCAATGGCAGGACCCGCATTTGAACCGGATTGCTGCATCGCCCTCCCGACGGCGCAAATTGCTGTAATGGGTCCTGAAGCTGCTGTTAATGCAGTTTATTCAAACAAAATAAATGCAATTGAAGATCCTAAGGAACGAATAGCTTTCATTCAGGAGAAACAGAAGGAGTATAAAGAACATATTGATATTTATAAATTAGCATCAGAGCTGATCGTTGATGAAATTGTTTCCCCTGATGAATTAAGGGAAGTCCTTATCCAAAGATTTTCCTATTATGAGACAAAGGAAATGGTATTCAGCACACGAAAGCATCCTGTCTATCCGGTTTAATTATGTTGATTATAATTTTCCGTTTTTCTTAAATTAAATCCTGGGTCTGCCCTTTTGCTTTTGAGTTAGCCCAGGGTTTGTTTTTATTTTGGAGAGAAATGTAACTATTCACTATCAAATCTGTTAAAATATTGACTAAATAATGTTTATTTGAGGGGTTTTAATGAAAATAGGGATTGTTGGCGGCGGTTCAATCGGATTGCTTTTTGCCTATTACTTGAACAAATGTTTTGATACGACTATTTACACGCGAACAGATCGGCAAGCAAAGATTATAGGAGCGAAAGGCTTATTGTTTGAAAAAAACAGACAACAAGAAACTGTGCAAATCAAAGCGGAAAGCTTTTTAAATTGGAACGGCGAAGAGGATCTAACGATTGTAGCAGTTAAGCAGTATCATCTCGAAGACGTGCTCGCTCAAATTCATGAGAGAATGAACAATAAGGTGTCATTTCTGTTTTTGCAAAATGGAATGGGCCATCTAAAACACATTAATAAACTCACTGCAGAAAATATTTATATCGGATCAGTGGAGAATGGCGCCTACCGGGCGGGTGACCGTCATGTTTGCCATACCGGTGAAGGAGTTAATAGAGTTGCAGTCTATATTGAAAAGAATCGTTCTCTTTTACACGATTTTATAAAGCCGTTATCAAGCTTCTTTCCATTTGTGATGGAAAAAAATTGTTACGAGATGTTGATAAAAAAACTGGTTGTCAATGCTGTAATTAACCCTCTGACGGCGATTCTTCGTGTGCCTAATGGTGAGTTGCTCACCAATCCTTATTATCGTGAAATTTTTTGCGCTCTTTTTAAAGAAATAAGTAGGATTTTATATCTTGAAGATGAACAAGCCTACTTTCAGCACGTTATAAATGTATGCCAACAAACTTCCAAAAATCGATCCTCTATGCTAAAAGATATTGAAAAAAATAGAAAAACAGAAGTCGATTCCATTTTAGGATATTTGCTTGAGGAAGCAAAAAACAAAAACATATATGCTCCATTAATACATCAATACTTCACCCTCATAAAAGGAAAGGAGTATAGGGAGGAGGGGAATTAGGATGTCATCTGTATTTTCTGCTGTTATTGCCACAATTGTTACAATTCCATTGCTTGGGTACTTAATTGTCTTTATTATCAGCAAACAGCTGACAAGAAACCATCGCCGGTCTGTGCATCTTGCAATAGATGTAAGTACATTATTATTAATCGTTTCGGTACATTACATAACAGTTGTGATTTGGGAGAAATCATTTTTAGGAATTATTTTTATAACAATCTTAATGACCGGGATTATATTTGTTATTATTCACTGGAAAACGAAAGAGGAAATTATTTTTCTCCAATTATTCAAAGGAATTTGGAGGTTTAATTTTTTATTGTTTTTTTCTGCATACATAGTTCTTGTTCTTTATGGCCTGATTCAAAGAGTTGCCTATTCGGTGTTCCTTTAGGCAAATTTTTTTCTATTTAATCACGTCAATGCTATACTCTTTACTGAATGAAAATCGTTTATGAGAAAGGAAGTATACTTTACATGGAGATTTTGAATCTCACAATTCCGTCTGCCAATCGATTTGCAACGGATTACATAAATCAAGAATCTTATATGAATAATTTTTTTCATTATAAATATAAAGATCCTTCTGACTTTACCAAGCGCTTGGAAGAGCTTCAAATAAGAAATTTTCCGAGAGAGGAATTAGCGAATTATATCGAGAACTTTATGGAGCAATATCCCTCGTCCGATGCAGTAAAGCGCTCTATAGAAAAGCTCAGGCAAGAAAATAGTGTCGTGGTGTTAGGAGGACAGCAAGCAGGTATTTTAACTGGGCCGCTTTATACCATTTATAAAATCATTTCCATTGTTGTTTTAGCCCGGGAAAAAGAGCGGGAATTTGGCATTCCGGTCGTTCCGGTGTTTTGGATAGCGGGGGAAGATCACGATTTTTTAGAAATAAACCATGTTTACATATCATCGAACAAAAAAATCGAAAAATGGTCATTTCCCGAAAGGGTTATCGAAAAAAAGATGGCATCCAATATTCCGCTTAATAAAGAGGTTTGTTTAAAATGGATTGAAAGCATCATTGAAACATTTGGTGAAACAAATTATACAAATTCACTGCTTGAATTTCTGGAACAATCTTTAAAACATTCAAAGACATTTGTTGATTTCTTTGCTTATATGATTATGGTTCTTTTTAAAGAAACAGGTTTATTGCTTGTTGATTCCGGCGACAGGAGAATTCGAAGTTTGGAAAAGGAAATCTTTGTTAGACAAATAAAAGGGTGCATTGATATTACCCAATCTGTTTTAAATCAGCAGGACGAGATTAAGAAACAAGGATTAAAGCCGGTAATCGAACTAACTTCTCAAACGGCAAATTTATTTTATTACGACCCTTCTTTGCAGGAACGGATTTTGCTCGAATATGACAGTAAAGAAGGCAAGTTTTTCGGGAAAAATGGCACGGTTTCTTTTTCTGAAGAAGATTTAATACATTTCGCTTTAACGAATCCGGAAAATTTGAGCAATAATGTTGTGACAAGGCCGTTGACACAAGAATGGCTTTTTCCAACTCTTGCATTTATCGGTGGTCCAGGTGAAATTGCCTATTGGGCTGAATTAAAAACCGTGTTCGAAAGATTCGAAATAAAGATGCCGCCGATTGTTCCGCGTTTAAACATTACGTTATTAGAGCGGTCAATTGAAACAGATCTAAATGATTTAGGAATAGATATTAAAGAGGCATTAAGTACGGGGGTACAAAGACAAAAAGAATTATTCCTTGCCGCTATTAAAAATGAAACGATTGAAACTTTGTTTTTGCAAACAAAAAAGCAGCTAATTGATCGATACGAACTGATTGAAGAACATATAAAATATCATAATAAAGGTTTAATCCCGTTATTAAATAAAAACAGAAGCATAGTTTTAAAACAAATTGATTTTATGCAGAGAAAAATTGAAGAATCCGATAGGCTAAAACACGAAATAATATTAAGAAAGTTTGACAGGATTGAAACTTCCCTAAAACCAAATGGAGCTCCGCAAGAAAGGATTTGGAATATCTTATATTATTTAAACCAATACGGTTTTCATTTATTGGATGAACTTTTAAACTTGCCTTATCAATTTGACGGGACACATAAACTTATAAAAATTTAAAGAATATCAAGTTGCAAAATGGGGAAAGCTTAAATAGGAAGCTTTCCCCATTAATTTTGTAAAGGTTTTCATTTAATAAAAATGATTTTTATTGCATTGTTAAAACAATCCGTCCATTAATTTGACCCTTCTCCATTTTTTCAAAAACTTCATTAATATTATTTAACGGTGCTGTCTCAATATTGGCGCGAACTTTTCCGCGAGCTGCAAAATCAAGCGCTTCTTGCATATCTTTTCTTGTACCGACAATCGAACCTTTTACAGATACCCCGTTAAGGACAGTATCGAAAATTGGAATTGGAAGTTCTTCATTTGGCAAGCCGACAACGACAAGAGTTCCGCCGCGTTTGACAGAATGATATGCTTGTTCAAAAGCTTTGCGTGTAACGGCAACACTAATTGCTGCTTGTACTCCTCCGACCTCGTTTTTAATTGTTTCGACCGGGTTAGCTTTCATACCATTAATAGTTAAGTCCGCACCTAATCTCTTAGCAAGTTCAAGTTTTTCATCGTGAACATCGACTGCAATTACGTTAAAGCCCATTGCTTTTGCATATTGAAGGGCAATATGGCCAAGTCCGCCAATACCATAAATCGCTACCCAATCCCCGGCTTTTGCTTCAGATACTTTCAATGCTTTATATGTAGTCACTCCCGCACAAAGAATTGGCGCGATTTCAACAGGATCTACATTTTCAGGAATTCTTGCGACGTAATTGGCAGGTGCTACACAATATTCCGCGAAGCCTCCATCGACAGAATAACCGCCGTTATGCTGATTCGGACATAATGTTTCCTTGCCAGTCAGGCAATATTCACACTCTCCGCATGCAGAGTATAACCAAGGAATACCTACACGATCACCAATCTTAACGGAAGTAACCCCTTCTCCAATTTCCTCGACGATCCCAACACCTTCATGACCCGGAATTAAAGGAAGCTTCGGTTTTACCGGCCAGTCGCCATGTACGGCATGAAGATCCGTATGGCAAACACCGCATGCTTCAATTTTAACTAACACTTCCCCGAAGCCTGGTTTTGGTTTAGGAACGTCTTTAATTTCAAGCTTTTCCTTAAATGTGTTAACTACAGCTGCTTTCATTGCTGTATTCCCCCTTGTTCTGAGTAGTTTCTAGTTGTAATGCAAAAAAATGCAATCTCATAATAAAGCGTTTTCACAAATTTGTCAAATATTTTTTTGGACAAATAAATGGTCAATTTTTCATTTTTAGCAGGAAATATAAGGGTATGGGGAGAATTAAAAAATAGGTGGTGAAAAGTGGGGGGATGTGGTACATTTGAAATAGAAAGTGGGGTTATTGGGAATGTTCATGGGCGAGTACCATCATAACGTCGATAATAAGGGACGTTTAATTGTTCCGGCAAAATTCCGCGAACATCTCGGAGAAATGTTTATCTTAACCCGCGGATTGGACCAATGTTTATTTGGTTACCCCTTATCTGAATGGAAGCTGATAGAAGAAAAATTAAAAGGGCTTCCGCTCACCAAAAAAGACGCCCGCGCATTTACCCGATTTTTCTTTTCAGGCGCCACTGAATGTGAACTTGATAAACAAGGAAGGATCAATATTCCATCCCCGCTGATTCAATACGCAAAATTAGAAAAAGAATGTATTATCTTAGGAGTTTCCAATCGAATCGAAATATGGAGCAAACAAATATGGGAAGAATATTTTAATGACTCGGAAGAATCTTTTGCTGAAATTGCAGAAAATATGATTGGATTCGATATATAAAAAGTAATATTATATTAATATAATTTTCTGCAAGTTCGATTGGAAAGGTGGAAATAATTTGTTTGAACATAAAACAGTGCTCTTGGAGGAAGCTGTTGGGGGGCTTGCGATAAAACCGGACGGAGTATATGTCGATTGTACTCTTGGAGGAGCCGGGCACAGCGAGCTGATTTTGAAACAGCTGACCGGAAAAGGAAAGCTGTTTGCTTTCGACCAGGATGAAACAGCTATAGCCCATGCAAAAGTTAAACTGGCTCCATATGGAGAGAAAATAACGATTATTAAAAGCAATTTCCTTTACATTGAAGCGGAATTGTCCAAATTCGGCATCGACAAAGTCGATGGTGTTTTATACGATCTCGGTGTTTCCTCGCCACAATTGGACAACCCTGAACGGGGATTTAGCTACCATCATAATGCCCCGCTTGATATGCGGATGGATAAAGATGCGGATCTTTCTGCATTTGATATTATAAATCATTGGCCTTACGAGGATTTAGTAAGAATTTTCTTTCAATACGGCGAAGAGAAGTTTTCCAAGCAAATTGCAAGAAAAATAGAGATTGCAAGGGCCGAAAAGGCCATTAAAACTACTGGAGAACTAGTTGACATAATCAAGGATGCCATACCTGCTCCTGCCAGAAGAAAAGGCGGTCATCCTGCTAAAAGAATTTTCCAGGCAGTGCGAATAGCAGTAAATGATGAACTTGGTGTTTTCGAAAAATCTTTGCAAAAGTCGATAAACCTTTTAAAAAAGGGCGGCCGAATCTGTGTCATTACATTCCATTCACTTGAGGACCGAATATGTAAAACGGTATTTAAAAATGCAAGTGAGGCCCCGAATTTACCTCCGGGTTTGCCGATGATTCCGGAAGAATTCAAACCAAAAATGAAGCTAATTACGCGCAAACCAATTGTGCCGAGTGAACGGGAATTAGTGCAAAACAGCAGGGCAAGATCGGCAAAATTACGGGTAGCGGAAAAATTATGAAAATAAATAAATGAAAAGACAGGAGGAGAAAAAATGGGCAATTTAGCAAGAAAGTTGCAGCTGGAACAACAGCAACTCAAAAGCCAATCACCTAAAAAAGTGAAAGTGAAAGTGAAAAAAACGCGGATTTCGCCCGGAGAGATTATTTTAGGAACCGTTTTTACAGCATTCGTCTGTTTCGGAGCAGTGCAAATCGTTTCCAATCAAGCGGCTATATATGAAATAAATAAAGACATACAAATTGCCGAAAAAAATATTCAAGAACAAAAGAAATTGAACAGCGACTTAGAGATGCAAGTAAGCGAATTAAGTACTTACGAGCGGATTTGGGAAAAGGCGAAGGAACTCGGCTTACAATTGAATGAAAATAATGTTAAGGTAGTGCAAGACTAATGGAAAAGAAACAACCCAATATGAATCTTGGAGCAGCGGTATTATTTATAATATTCAGCCTGCTCTTTTTTGTCTTGCTAATCAGGTTTGTTTCCATTCAAATCACCGGCGAAGTCGCTGGGCAGAATCTTGCGGCAAAGGCTCATCAGAAGTACATGAAAAAAAATACGATCGATGCCACGAGAGGAACGATTTATGACCGAAAGGGGGAAGTCGTGGCTGAGGACACGATTTCATATACCCTTGTAGCGATACTTGATAAGTCAATGAAGCCCCATTATGTATCAAATCCAAAGATGACAGCCCGGAAATTAGCAAAATATATTGATTTAAGCAAGGACGAAATATACGAAAGGTTGACTGTAAAGGATAAATTCCAGGTTGAATTCGGAAAAGCCGGCCGTGATTTATCGCATCAAACAAAAAAGAAAATTGAAGCATTAAAATTGCCGGGAATTACATTCAGAAGGGAACTGAAGCGTTTTTACCCGAACGGCGTCTTTGCTTCGCATCTTGTCGGCTTTGTAGAAAAAATAGAAGATAAGAACGGCCATGCAAAATCGGCAGGGGTGTTAGGGATTGAAAAAACATTGAATTCCGAGCTTACAGGAAAAGCAGGCTCAGTACAATTTGAAAGCGACTATTGGGGTTATTTGCTTCCTGATGAGAAGGAAAAAATTATACCTGCTGTAAACGGAGATAACGTCTATTTAACAATTGATAAGAAGATCCAAACTTTTCTCGAAGATGCCATGAACAAAGTTGAGAAAGAATACAATCCGGCAAAAATTATTGCAGTAGTTGCTGACCCAAAAACAGGGGAAATTTTAGCGATGGGACAACGGCCGACATTTCATCCGAAAACGCGGGAGGGACTTGAAAAAAGCTGGTACAATGAAGTCATTGAAAATGCATTTGAACCAGGTTCGACAATGAAGATTTTTACACTGGCCGCTGCGGTCGAAGAAAATGTATTTGGTCCAAATGAATGGTACGAGTCAGGAAGTTACCGAGTAACGAAAAATTCGCCTGTCATTCGAGACCATAACGGAAGCGGATGGGGACCTATTACGTATTTAGAAGGAATACAGCGTTCCTCGAATGTTGCCGTGGCTAAAATAGTAAATGAAAAACTAGGCTTTGAAAAATTTCGAGAATACTTGACCAAATTCGGCTTTGAAAAACCGACGGGAATTGAATTGCCAAATGAAGTTACCGGAAAAATTAAATACGAGTGGCCGATCGAAAAAATTACGACTGCCTATGGCCAAGGAACGACAGTTACTCCGATCCAGCTAATTCAGGCAGCCATTGCCGTTGCCAACGATGGAAAAATGTTGAAACCGCATGTTATTGATAAAATCGTCGATTCACAAACCGGTGAAGTAATAAGTGAAACAAAGCCGGAAATTACCGGCACCCCTATTTCAAAAGAGACAGCGAAAAAAGTAAGGGATATTCTTGGAACGGTCGTCACTTCACCGAAAGGTACCGGCTATAACCGCTACAACATTGAAGGCTATGAGGTCGCCGGGAAAACTGGAACCGCCAATATACCTGGACCAAACGGAAATTATTTGAACGGTAATAATGATTATCTTTTTTCCTTTTTGGGCATGGCGCCAAAGGATGATCCGGAACTCATCATGTATGTAGCGGTTCAGCAGCCGGTAGTCGAAAGCTATTTTGACGGGGCGAAACCTGTTTCGAAAATTTTTAACACAGTAATGAAAAGCAGTTTGCAATATTTGAATATTAAGCCCGCGAAGCAAAAAAATGCAGTTGCTACCCCTGTTCCTGATGTAACAGGTGCATCTGTAGAAAAAGCAACGGAAACCTTGCAAAACAAAGGATTTGATATTGTCTTAACAGGGAAGGGAAAAACGATAGAGGCGCAATTACCGTCGGAAAACTCAACGATGCTTGAAGGCGAAAAAATTATTCTTAAGACAGAAGGAGATGTAACTGTTCCGGATATGACCGGCTGGTCGAGAAGAGATGTTATGAAATTTGCAAAAATAGGCGGACTCCAGTTGAACCTGACTGGCAGCGGTTATGTCACTAAACAGAAACCGAACCCTGGAGTTTCTTTAAAAAAAGGAGAATACTTAATTGCGAATTTAGAAACCCCGGATAAGCAGTTTAATAATATGATTCAACAGCAAAATAATGATGAACACGGTGTTGAAGAAGTGCGAGATTGAAGAATGAATATCCGGCGTTTTCAGATTGTTCTAATCTAAAATGTACAAGCATATAAATGAACGAGCCGTTTAAGTGGTACAAAGGAGGTTCGTTCATAGATGCGTGTATCGAACGTGACCGTCAGGAAAAGGCTGACGATAGCATTAATAGCGGGAATATTTATATTTTTTATTATCGATCTTCGGTTAGGCTATGTTCAATTTTTTCTCGGTAATATGCTGACTGACCGAGCTAAAGATTCATGGAGCAGAAATATCCCGTTTGAACCGGAGCGCGGAGAGATTATGGATCGAAATGGTGTCCTTTTAGCGACGAATGTTAGTGCACCGACTGTTTATGCAGTTCCGAGGCAAATCGAGAATCCTGCTGAAACGGCGGAAAAGCTGGCGGAAGTTTTAAATATGCCAAAAGAAAAAGCATATAAGCTGATTACGAAAACTGCTTCCTCTGTCCGGATTCCCGAAGGACGCAAAATTTCCCATGAGAAAGCAAAAGAAATCCGTGCTCTCGGTTTAAAAGGCATTTATATCGGGGAGGACTCGAAACGCCATTACCCTTTTGGAAGCTATTTGTCACACGTTCTTGGATTTGCAGGTGCTGATAACCAGGGGCTAATGGGGCTGGAACTATATTATGATAAGGAATTAAAAGGAAAAAAAGGATCAGTTAAGTTTTATGCGGATGCAAAGGGCAAGCGCATGAATGATATGGCAGACGACTACGAGCCGCCAATTGAAGGACTTGATTTAAAACTGACAATTGATACAAAGATCCAGACAATTGTTGAAAGAGAATTAGACATTGCCCAAGCAAAATATAATCCTGATGGAATTATTGCCATTGCAATGAACCCAAATACAGGTGAAATTTTAGCTATGGCCTCGAGGCCAGATTTTGACCCGGCAAACTACAAGAATGTAGCACCTGAAATTTATAATAGGAATTTGCCGGTATGGAGCACATACGAACCGGGTTCAACATTTAAAATTATTACACTTGCGGCGGCCCTTGAAGAAGGAAAAGTAGACTTAGAAAAAGAACATTTTCACGACCCCGGATTTGTGAAAGTGGGCGGAGCCAGGCTTCGCTGTTGGAAAAGAGGAGGACATGGTTCACAGACGTTCCTTGAGGTTGTACAAAATTCATGTAACCCAGGTTTCGTAGAACTAGGACAAAGGCTTGGAAAAGAAAAACTATTTTCATATATTAAAAAATTTGGATTTGGTGAAAAGACTGGCATAGATCTTCAAGGAGAAGGAACGGGAATACTTTTTGACCTCGATAAAGTCGGACCGGTCGAACAAGCAACAACTGCTTTTGGCCAAGGGGTATCTGTAACACCCATTCAGCAAGTAGCTGCAATTTCTGCTGCTATCAACGGCGGCACTTTATATACTCCATATGTTGCAAAAGAATTGATCGATCCAAGAACTGGGAAAGTTGTAATGAAAAATTCTCCTGTTGCAAAACGAAAAGTTATTTCCGAGGAAACTTCAAAGAAGATGCGTTACGCATTAGAAAGCGTTGTTGCCCAAGGAACGGGCGGAAAAGCGTTTGTTGATGGATATCGGGTCGGCGGAAAAACCGGAACCGCGCAAAAAGCAGTGAATGGAAGATACCTTGAAAATAATCATATCGTTTCTTTTATCGGTTTTGCCCCGGCAGATGCCCCCGAGCTCGTTGTTTATGTCGGCGTAGATAATCCGAAAGGCACCGTACAATTTGGAGGGGTTGTGTCCGCGCCGATTGTAGGGAGCATTATGGGCGACAGTTTAAGAGCTATGGGAGTTAAGCCGCGTAAAGATCAGCTTGACAAAAAAATGACATATACCGACCCACGTATGATAGAAGTTCCGGATTTAGTCGGTTTATCAAAAAAGGAACTTCGTGAAGTCTTCTTAAATTTCAAAATTGACGCCAGCGGTGAAGGGGATATTGTCGTAAAGCAAACACCGCAGCCGGGAGTAAAATTAAAAGAAGGATCAACTATCAGGCTATATTTCGGGAATAAATAAACGACTGGATGAATGATATGAGAAGGGCGGCAATCGAGGAAATCGCCGCCCCGTTTCCATTTTGCTTTTTCCGGAATGTTGAAGAAATAGGTTTGTTTTTCCGTTTATAAAAATGATCTGCAAAAATGGCTTAATTCTTTCTTTTCATGTAAAATAATAACCGCCGTATAAAGTAAGTTTCGAATTAAAAATGACGGATAAGTAATGTAAGATGTTATGATCTTTGGTTTCTTGAGAGGAATGAGAAAAATGAAATTACATACATTGCTAAAATTTCTGCACCCTCTTGTACCTTATAAGGGGGATAATCCCGAAATTACTGCGATTCATAATGATAATCGCTTAGTTGAACCGGGGAGCCTGTTTATTTGTATTAAAGGTCATACAGTTGACGGACATGATTTTGCTCAGTCAGCTGTTGAGAAAGGAGCTGCAGCCATTCTCGCTGAAAGAAAGCTGCAACTTGATGTACCCGTCATCGTCGTAAATGATACATACCGGGCAATGGCCGTGCTAGCTGACGCATTTTACGGCCAGCCAAGCCGTAAACTGCATTTGGTTGGAATTACCGGAACGAACGGTAAGACGACAACGAGTCATTTAATTGAAAAAATCTTTTCCGATGCCGGGCAAAAAACCGGTTTAATCGGAACGATATATACAAAAATCGGCAACCAAACATTCGAAACGAAAAATACAACCCCTGAAAGCCTGAGGTTACAAAAAACATTTAAGCAAATGATCGACAGCGGTGTTGAAACGGCTGTGATGGAAGTATCTTCACATGCGTTGGTTTATGGTCGGGTGCACGGGTGTGATTACAATGTAGCGGTTTTTACAAACCTCACACAAGATCACCTTGATTATCATAAAACAATGGATGAGTACCGCAGAGCAAAAAGTCTTCTATTCTCTCAGCTCGGAAATACTTTTAGTCATGACAAGCCAAAATTTGCTGTTTTGAATGCAGATGATCCTGCTTCCAGGGAGTATATCCAATCAACTGCTGCTCATGTTGTCACATACGGGATTGATCAGCCTGCAGATATTAAAGCGGCTAATTTGAAGATTGCAGCGAACGGAACGGTTTTTGATTTAATCACACCGCACGGAGTCGAAAAGATTTCGATGAAGCTGATCGGAAAATTCAGCGTCTATAATGTGTTGGCAAGTATTGGCGCATGTCTTGTTTCCGGCATTTCCCTTAAGCAAATGATTAAATCGATCGAAGAAGTGGAAGGAGTGCCGGGCCGTTTCGAATTAGTAAATGAAGGACAGGATTTTGCGGTTATTGTTGATTATGCCCATACCCCGGACAGCCTTGAAAATGTGTTAAAAACTATTAAGCAATTTGCTGAGCGAAATATTTATGTCGTTGTTGGCTGCGGGGGTGACAGAGACCGTACGAAGCGCCCTTTAATGGCTAAAATTGCTTGCCAATATGCAACACATCCGATATTCACTTCGGATAATCCGAGAAATGAAGACCCGCTTCAAATCATCCGTGACATGGAAGAAGGAGTAAAAGGTAAACAGTACAAGCCAATTGTTGACCGAAAAGAAGCTATCTACTATGCGATAAACAATGCTCAAAAAGGGGATGTCATTCTGATTGCCGGAAAAGGCCATGAAACGTATCAGCAAATTGGAAGCGAAGTGTTTGATTTTGATGATCGGGTTGTCGCGAAAGAGGCGATTGAGAGACGATAAAACTTATTTAGAACCGATAAAGATTTTAAAGAGGTTTTTGGGAAGACCAAAGAAAAATCAGCCCTTTTCAATTTTTTTTAAATGATAAAACGAAAGGTATAAGACAATGATGCAAAGCTATGTTAAAAAATTAACTTTAGAAATAATTGTTTTCAAAAATGTGACAAACTTTCTTTTTCAAGACATAAAATTTCTTAATGAAAAGAGTTTTACATATGATTTTGCTATGAAAGCTGAAAGAATAAAATCAAATTTTGGACACGGGCTCTAATTAGGAGGGAATAAAGTGCTGGAGCAAGTTATTTTTTTCACAATATTAATGGCTTTTTTAATTACAGTGGTCCTGTCTCCCATTTTTATTCCTTTCTTAAGAAGGTTGAAATTTGGACAAAGCATCCGAGAAGAAGGTCCGAAGTCTCATCAAAAAAAATCAGGAACTCCGACAATGGGAGGCATTATGATACTCCTGTCTGTCGCAGCAACAACGATTATTATGACAGGAAAATTCTCAGAACCGACAATTAAAACATATTTGCTGCTGTTCGTAACACTTGGATTTGGTCTGCTCGGCTTTTTGGATGATTTTATAAAAGTGGCGATGAAGCGAAACTTAGGGTTAACATCAAAGCAAAAGCTTTTTGGCCAGATCATTATTTCTGCCGTTTTTTATTTTGTTTTAAAAACAAACGAATTTTCAACAGAAATACGTATTCCATTGACTGACTATTCGATTGATCTTGGCTGGCTGTATGCATTTTTTATTATCTTTTGGCTAGTCGGTTTTTCGAATGCTGTCAATTTGACAGATGGTTTAGACGGACTTGTTTCCGGGACGGCCGCTATTGCTTTTGGGGCATTTGCTGTGTTAGCGTGGAACCAGTCCCAGTTTGAAGTCGCAATATTTTCCGTCGCTGTAGTTGGAGCAGTTCTTGGTTTTCTAGTATTTAATGCCCATCCTGCGAAAGTGTTTATGGGAGATACAGGATCACTTGCCCTCGGGGGAGCAATTGCTGCGATCGCTATTTTGACAAAATTGGAAATTTTGTTAATTATAATTGGCGGTGTTTTTGTAATCGAAACATTATCGGTTATTCTACAAGTGATTTCTTTTAAAACAACAGGTAAAAGGATATTCAAAATGAGTCCGCTCCATCATCATTATGAGTTATCAGGTTGGTCAGAGTGGCGCGTAGTTGTAACATTTTGGACGGTGGGCCTGCTTTTTGCCGTTCTTGGAATTTATTTAGAGGTGTGGTTGTAATTGAAGTATATTAATCGATATTATCATAAAAAAATACTTGTTTTAGGATTAGCAAAGAGCGGAGTAAGTGCGGCATCGCTCCTGCATAAATTAGGGGCATTTGTTACTGTCAATGACAAAAAGCCGCTGTCTGAAAACCCTGAAGCTCAAGGATTATTGGAACAGGGAATAAAAGTAATTTGCGGTGATCATCCGATTGAGCTTTTGGATGAAGGCTTTGAGTTGATCGTAAAAAATCCCGGAATCCCTTACTTTAATCCGATGATCAAGGGAGCGGTTGAAAAAGGAATTCCTGTTATTACTGAGGTGGAGCTCGCATATCAAATATCTGAAGCGCCATTAATAGGAATTACCGGAACGAATGGAAAGACAACGACAACAACGCTTATCTATGAAATGCTGAAAGCGGGAAACAAATATCCATTGATTGCAGGAAACATCGGAACGGTAGCTTCCGATGTGGCTCAAGAAGCCGGGAGCAACAATACGATTGTGATTGAGTTGTCATCATTTCAATTAATGGGAATTGATGCTTTTAAGCCGAAAATCGCGATTCTTACCAATATTTATGATGCCCATCTTGATTATCATGGAACAAAAGAAGAGTATATTAATGCGAAAGCGATGATAACCAAAAATCAAACGGAAAATGACTATTTTATTTATAATTCCGAACAGGATATCGTCGCTCGGATTGCAAAGAAATCACGTGCGAAAACTATTCCGTTTTCTACCGTACAAGTATTAAACGAAGGCATTTATGTAAAAGATGGAGCTGTTTTCTTTAATGGGGAACGGATCTTTCATACTAATGATATCGCGCTTCCTGGCGAGCATAATTTAGAAAATATTCTTTCAGCCATCGCCGCCGCAAAATTATCAGGCGTTGATAACGAAGCGATTTTTCGTGTGTTAAGCACTTTTACAGGTGTAAAGCACCGCCTGCAATTTGTTTGCGAACTAAATGGAAGAAAGTTTTATAACGATTCGAAGGCAACAAATATTCTGGCAACAACTAAAGCACTTGCCGCTTTTGAAAATCCAGTCATCCTTTTAGCAGGAGGATTGGATCGGGGGAATGAATTTTATGAGCTTGTTCCTTCATTAAAAAATGTGAAAGCACTTATAACATTTGGACAGACTGCAGAAAAATTGGAGCGGGCAGGAAGTTTGGCTGGAATAAAAACCATTCTTCGTGTCGATAATGTGGAAAGCGCCGTACTACAAGCTTACCAGCATTCGGAACAGGGAGATGTGATTCTGCTTTCTCCGGCCTGTGCCAGCTGGGATCAATATAAAACTTTTGAAGTAAGGGGAGACATTTTTATCGAAGCGGTGCATAAGCTTAAGTAAGGGCTTGTCTTTGAAATAAATTGGGCCAAAACCTCTTGTTTCAGCTCATTTCGGGACAGATAGTTATTGCCCTAAAACTTGCAGTCGAGGTGTTTTGCATTGCCAACAAAAAAAACTACTCCCGATATGATATTAATGATCGTAACTTTTACACTGCTGGCAGTCGGGCTTATTATGGTTTACAGTGCGAGCGCCGTATGGGCAGAATATAAATTTGATGATTCATTCTTTTTTGCAAAAAGGCAAATGCTCTTTGCGGGCATCGGTGTTGTTGCGATGTTTTTTATTATGAATGTTGATTATTGGACATGGAAAACTTGGGCTAAAGCCCTCCTTTTGATTTGCTTTGTTCTGTTGCTGCTCGTATTAATTCCGGGGATTGGAAATGAACGGAACGGTTCGCGGAGCTGGATAGGAGTTGGAGCATTTTCGATCCAGCCTTCAGAATTTATGAAGCTGGCGATGATTGCTTTTTTAGCAAAATTTCTATCAGAGCGGCAAAAGATGATAACTTCTTTTAAGAATGGACTAGTTCCCTCATTGTCGCTTGTATTCTCAGCATTTGCGCTTATTATGCTCCAGCCCGATCTTGGAACGGGAACAGTTATGGTCGGAACGTGCTTGGTTATGATATTCATTTCCGGAGCAAGAATCAGCCATTTTATTGGATTGGGATTTATCGGGGTGGCAGGCTTTGTCGGCTTAGTCCTATCTGCGCCGTACCGGATTAAAAGGATCACATCGTTTCTTGATCCATGGCAGGACCCGCTTGGCACCGGATTTCAGATCATTCAATCGCTCTTAGCAATTGGTCCAGGAGGTTTGTTTGGACTTGGTCTTGGGCAGAGCAGGCAGAAGTTTTTTTATTTGCCGGAACCGCAAACAGATTTTATTTTTGCCATCCTCGCAGAGGAGCTTGGTTTTATTGGAGGGTCCTTTGTACTGCTTCTGTTTGCCCTTTTGCTATGGAGAGGAATTCGAATTGCGTTGGGAGCCCCTGATTTATATGGCAGCTTTCTTGCGGTCGGCATCATTGCGATGATAGCTATTCAAGTAATGATCAATATTGGTGTGGTAACCGGTTTAATGCCTGTAACGGGGATTACCCTTCCATTTTTAAGCTATGGAGGTTCTTCATTAACATTAATGCTTATGGCAATTGGAGTTCTCTTAAACATAAGCAGATATGCTAGATATTAAAAAGACAGTTTTTTCTAACATACCCTGCATTGCAGGGTTTCTTTTTGTCGTAATTTATTTAATAAAAGCATAGGTAATAACATCAAAATTAAATCCTGTTTTCATCAATGTTAAAATTAGATGACAATCTTTTTTTATTCTTCTTTTAAAAGTTTACGATATAGTAGAATAGGATAGAGCAACTGAATGCTTGTTTTCAACATCCAAGATTTTTCTTTACGAATGAGAAAAGGGTTCTATAACTCCTTTACTCTATTCCTGTGAGGTGGAAAAATGAGAATAGCTGTCAGTGGAGGAGGAACGGGAGGACATATATATCCTGCACTCGCTCTCATACGCGAAATTGCAAAAGAAAATAAGAATGCACACTTTTTATATATCGGCACTGAAAAAGGGTTGGAAAGTAAAATTGTTACCCGTGAAAAAATTCCTTTTAAATCGATACATATTACCGGTTTTAAACGAAAATTGTCCTTTGAAAATATCAAAACAGTTTTCCGGTTTGTTAAAGGTGTAAGAGACAGCAAAAAAATCTTAAAACAGTTTAACCCTGATGTCGTTATCGGAACAGGGGGATATGTTTGCGGACCGGTCGTTTATGCAGCTTCAAGAATAGGGATACCTACAATCATTCATGAACAAAATAGTGTGCCAGGTTTGACGAATAAATTCTTGAGCCGTTATGTAGATAAGATTGCCGTCTGCTTTGAAGAGGCGAAAGCATTTTTTCCAAGTGAAAAAGTTGTATTAACCGGGAATCCCCGGGCTTCAGAGGTAGTCGGACAAGACGGTATTAATGGAAGGCTTTCGTCAGGCCTTAAAGCGAAAGAACCGGCCGTTTTGATTTTTGGCGGAAGCCGAGGAGCCAGACCCATCAATGAAGCTGTTCTAAAATCATTGTCCCAGCTTGAGGAAAAACCGTACCAGGTTTTGTATGTAACCGGTGATGTACATTATGAGGAAGTTAAAAAAGAAGTTGAATTAATTGGTAATCCTGAAAATGTTGTCATAAAACCGTTTATCCATAATATGCCCGAGGTTCTGGCGGGCATTGATTTAGTGGTATCAAGAGCTGGTGCAACCACTTTAGCGGAATTAACTTCTTTAGGAATTCCGAGTATACTTATTCCAAGCCCTTATGTAACCAATAATCATCAGGAAAAAAATGCAAGAGCATTAAGCGACCATGGTGCAGCCATTTTATTGCTTGAAAAAGATTTGACCAGTTCAAAACTTGTTGAACATATTGACCAGGTTCTTTTGGATAAAGATAAATTAACTGAAATGAAGAATGCTGCAAAAAGGCTTGGAATGCCGGATGCAGTCCGAAAATTTTACAAGGTCATTCAAGAGCTTGCAGCAAAAAAACTAAAGTAGCCCAGACTTCCTTTTGCGCATAGACTAATTACACAAAAAGGACAATGGAAGGAAGGTTTATATGAACGAATTGATAAAAAAACTAAAAGAATTAAATGTAGGTAAAGTGAAGGAAAATGAACCTTTAGCAAACCATACTACGATAAAAATTGGCGGGCCGGCCGATTTGTTTGTCGAGCCTTCATCTATTGATAACTTGAAAAAGACAATGGATCTAATCCGTGAATATAACACGAAATGGAGAGCAATCGGGAGAGGTTCCAATTTACTTGTTTCCGATAATGGGATCGAAGGGGCAGTGATCAAACTGGGCCACGGGTTAGACCACTTAGAAGTGAATGATACTGTTGTAAAAGTCGGTGGAGGTCACTCTCTTGTCAGTCTTGCAACGATGATAAGCAGAAAGGGATTGTCCGGGTTGGAATTTGCTGCAGGAATTCCCGGGTCTGTCGGCGGAGCCGTTTATATGAATGCTGGTGCACATGGGTCAGATATTTCTAACATATTAGTAAAAGCCCTTATTCTTTTTGAAGACGGAACAATGGAATGGCTGACTAATGATGAAATGGAGTTTTCTTACAGAACTTCAGTTTTGCAAAAAAAACGCCCCGGAATAGTTGTAGAAGCTGTTTTTCAGCTTGAAAAAGGGGAAAAAGAAACGATATTGCCAAAATTACAAAAAAATAAAGATTACCGAAAAGAAACTCAGCCTTGGAATTTCCCGTGTGCAGGAAGTATTTTCAGAAATCCGCTGCCACATTTTGCCGGTAAATTAATTGAATCGGCGGGATTAAAAGGCCATTCAATCGGTGGTGCCATGATCTCTGAAATTCATGCTAATTTTATTGTCAATACAGGGAACGCAAAAGCTCGGGACGTACTTTCTTTGATTGAGCATATAAAAGAAACGATTTACAATTTATATCAAATTAGAATGGAAACAGAAGTTGAAATAATCGGCCGAAAGTAACAAGAATATCCTAACGGCTTACAAATTTTGTGATATAATTGCTTAGCAATGCAAATACAGATTGGAATTTTTGTGAAAACGGCATGAATTTTGTGCCGTTGTTTTCACTTTACACAAACGCTTTTTCTTTGACAGCAATGATCGTCATTTTCACTTTTTATTGGTGGTGAATTGGATGGAAAAAGGGAAAATTGTCTCAATAGAAGACAGAATTCCTAAACTTAAACAACAGAGGCGAAAGAAAGCGAATAAAAGAGTGATACTGCTTTTAATATTGTTTTTTTCATTGATCGCCTGTGTTGTTTATTTTCAATCACCATTAAGCCGCATAAAAATGGTTCAAGTTAATGGGAACGAAGTTTACCCGAAGGATGAACTTCTTTCATTAATAGGTATCACAAAATCGACAAATATTTGGAAGGTAGATAAGGAAGCAATAGAGGATAAGTTAAAAAATTTGCCCGAGATTAAGTCTGCCAATGTAAAGATTAAGCTTCCCGATACTGTTATTATAAATGTGAAGGAATACAAGCGTATTGCTTACATCGTAAAAGAGGCAAGCTATTTGCCGGTTCTTGAAAACGGAGAAATCTTAAAAAGTGAGCAAACTGCCGATTTGCCCGTAAGCGCTCCGTTGTTAATTGGATTTACAGAAGGAGAAGTCTTGGAAGAAATGATTACTAATCTTCAAAATTTGCCTGAGGAAGTGATAAATTCCATTTCGGAAATCCATTACAAACCAAAAAAACAGATGCTTATCGGATCGTCCTATATATGAATGATGGTTTTGAGGTAAATGCGACGTTGCGAGGTTTTGCTGAAAAAATGGCCCATTACCCTTCGATTGTCAGTCAGCTTGACCCTGATAAAAAAGGAGTTATTGATTTGGAAGTAGGCTCTTATTTCAAGGCTTATGATGAGGAAGGAACTGAAGATGGTGAAGAAGAATAAGATGAAGAAGGTGAAGGGTAATCAAGTCATTCTTTCATTTGTCTGTCTCGTTCTTGGTTTTATGCTCGCTTTTTCATATCACTTAACAAAAAAAGAAAAGGAAGCTTCAAAAATTACAGATATGGAATGGGAGAAGACGCTGGACCTTCGTAATCAGTTGATTGACCAGGAACAAGCAAACCGGGAGTTGCAAAAGGAATTAAATCAAGAACAAGAAAAGGTTCTTGAAATTGAAAAGCAGCTGGCAAAAGAAGCGCAGGTTTATTTTAATCTTGCCGAAGATGCTGAAAAATATCGTATGTATTTAGGAAAAGTAGCCGTAAAAGGTAAAGGCGTCCAAATTATACTTAATGATGGCGAATATGAACCGAATGAAGAGAACATTAACAATTATCTCGTACATGAACATCATATTTTTAAAGTTATTAACGAATTATATATTTCCGGGGCTCAAGCAGTTGCTATAAACGGCCAAAGGTTGTCTCACAATTCATACATAGTTTGTGACGGGCCTGTGATCACAGTGGACGGTTTTCAGCATCCTGCTCCTTTTGTCATAACTGCAATCGGTGATCCTGAAGTGTTGGAGTCTGCAATTAATTTAACAGGCGGGGTAAAAGACCAGCTAGTAAATGACAACATTTTGTTCAGTATTGAGAAAAAGGACGAGATCATTCTTGATCCCATTCTTGGAAATTAATAAGTGTCCACATTGTTTGGGTGATTAAAGAAGGTGGAATTAGTGGACAAGAGAAAGATGATGAGCTTTACGTTGATTATTATGGTGATTGGGTTTATGTTAGCCATCCAATTTCAGACTGTAAAAGAGCCGGTAACCCGCGACACGAGAGGCACCTGGCAGCTGCGGGAGGATTTGCTCAAAGAAAAAGAACTGGCTTCAAGACTGATTCAGGAAATCCGCTCGAATGAAGAAAAACTATATAAGTATGAAACCGAACAAAATCAGAACAAGGAACAAATATTAAGAGAAACACTTGAGGAGCTTAAAAGAGAAGCAGGCCTGACTGAAATGACTGGTCCGGGCATTAAATTAACGATAGAACCGGTATATGAAGAGATGATGCTTGGTGAAACTGTTTCTTCAGTTTCACCGGAATTATTAAAAAGACTCGTCAACGAGTTGAATATGTATGATGCACTCCATATATCAATTGATGGAAAACGGATCATTAACACAACGGTTATTCGGGATATTAACATGGAAACAAAGATCGATGGACATTCCCTTCACAAGATGCCAATTGAAGTTTTAGTGCTAACTGAAAATATGCAGACGGCAGAAAAACTTTATAACCGGATGAAAGTCTCAAAATCTGTTGAAGAATTTTTCATTGACAACTTAAGGATAGAAGTTTCCCGACCTGAAAAAAAAATTACGATACCGGCATATGATGATACAATTCGCATCAGGTATATGGAAGCAGTAAAACCTAACGAAGGAGGCAAATCATAATGTGGCTTCCGCTATTGGGCCTGATACTGGGAGTTATGCTCGGCCTGCTGACTGATATAAGAATTCCGGAAGAGTATTCGAATTATTTATCAATCGCTGTGCTTGCCTCTTTAGATACTCTTTTTGGAGGAATTCGTGCACATTTGCAAAATATTTACGACGAAAAAGTATTTGTATCTGGTTTCTTTTTCAATATAATTTTGGCTGCAAGTTTAGCTTTTCTAGGGGTACATCTTGGTGTAGACTTATATTTAGCAGCTGTTTTTGCATTTGGTGTAAGACTTTTCCAAAATATTGCAGTCATCCGGCGGCTGTTATTAGCGAAATGGTCTTCGAACAATAAAAATTAGAAAAAAAATAAGTTTTTTTAAAAGGGAAAAGCTTAGTTTTGACGAATATTTTTATGAAGAAAACCGTTAATAATAAACTTTTTTAAGAAAAAAATTGTTGTTCAATTTTTGAATTGCTAAAAGGAGGTGCCAAAGAATGAACAGCAATGAAATATATGTAAGTCTTGACATCGGTACATCCAATGTAAAAGTTATCATAGGTGAAATGGTCAGCGACTCCTTAAATATAATCGGTGTAGGCAATGTGAAATCTGAAGGTCTTAAGAAAGGATCCATTGTTGACATAGATGAAACCGTTCATTCTATAAAAAGGGCAATTGAGCAGGCTGAGAGAATGATAGGAATGGATATTTCACAAGTTATTGTAGGCATCACAGGTAATCATGTGATGCTTCAGCCTTGCCACGGTGTAGTAGCGGTAGCAAGCGAAAACCGTGAAATTACCAATCAAGATATTGCAAGAGTTATAGATGCAGCCCAAGTCGTTTCCATTCCGCCTGAGAGAGAAATTATCGATGTAATTCCAAAACAATTTATTGTTGACGGATTGGATGAGATTACTGACCCAAGGGGAATGATCGGTGTCCGTCTTGAAATGGAAGGCATCATTATTACAGGTTCGAAAACCATCCTACATAATACACTTCGTTGTGTAGAACGCGCAGGTTTAGAAATTATGGATATAACGTTACAGCCTTTGGCAGCCGGGTCATTCGCCCTTTCCAAAGATGAAAAAAACCTCGGAGTTGCTTTAGTTGACATTGGCGGCGGGTCAACAACAATCGCTATATTTGAAAACGGCAGCCTAAAAGCAACATCCGTATTGCCAGTCGGGGGAGACCATATCACGAAAGATCTATCAATAGGGTTAAGAACATCTACGGAAGATGCAGAAAAAATAAAAATAAAACATGGACATGCCTTTTACGATTATGCATCAGAGGATGAAGTATTCAGTGTTCCGATCATTGGAAGCGACCAACATCAACAATTTAATCAGCTTGAAATTTCTGATATTATTGAAGCAAGAATGGAAGAGATTTTTGAATTAATCCAAAATGAAATTAGAAGATTAGGAGTTCACGACTTGCCGGGCGGTTATGTTTTAACTGGCGGTGTAGCCAATATGCAAGGTGTATTGGAACTTGCACAAATTGTTTTTCAAAATCGGGTACGAATCGCAGTTCCCGACTATATAGGCGTGCGGGAACCTCAATATACAACGGGTGTCGGTCTAATCAAATTTGCTTATAAAAATGCAAAATTGCAAGGAAGAAAACCGGCACAAGCTGTTTCGGAAGCAAAAGAAAAACGCGTTCAAAAACAGCCGCAACCAAAATTAAAACCGGAGAAACAACCGGAAGAAAAAGTGACATCTAGAGTGAAAAAGTTCCTGGGCTATTTTTTTGAATAGACCGATCAAAAAGGAATAACGACGAATTAGGAGGATTTGTGATGTTGGAGTTTGATACAAATTTAGATCAACTAGCTACAATAAAAGTAATTGGCGTTGGTGGCGGCGGAAACAACGCGGTTAACCGTATGATAGAGCACGGAGTACAAGGTGTTGAGTTTATTTCTGTCAATACTGATGCCCAAGCTTTAAACCTATCGAAAGCAGAAGTGAAAATGCAAATTGGCGCCAAGCTAACTAGGGGACTTGGTGCAGGAGCGAATCCGGAGGTAGGTAAAAAAGCCGCAGAAGAAAGCAAAGAACAGATTGAAGAAGCATTAAAAGGCGCAGACATGGTGTTCGTTACCGCAGGTATGGGCGGCGGAACCGGAACAGGTGCAGCTCCAGTTATTGCGCAAATTGCCCGCGAATTAGGTGCGTTAACGGTTGGGGTCGTTACCCGTCCATTTACGTTTGAGGGAAAAAAGCGGGCAAACCAGGCAGCAGGCGGGATCGCTGCAATGAAAGAAGCTGTCGATACGCTGATTGTCATTCCGAATGACCGCTTGCTGGAAATTGTCGATAAAAGCACTCCAATGCTTGAAGCGTTCCGTGAAGCTGATAACGTGCTTCGCCAGGGCGTTCAAGGTATTTCTGATTTAATTGCCGTTCCGGGATTAATTAACCTTGATTTCGCAGATGTTAAAACGATTATGTCAAATAAGGGCTCGGCTTTAATGGGAATTGGTGTTGCGTCCGGAGAAAACAGGGCTGCCGAGGCAGCGAAAAAAGCAATTTCTTCACCGCTCTTGGAAACTTCCATTGATGGAGCCCAAGGGGTATTGATGAACATTACCGGCGGCACAAATTTAAGTCTATACGAGGTTCAAGAAGCTGCTGATATCGTAGCTTCAGCTTCAGACCAGGAAGTGAATATGATTTTTGGTTCCGTTATTAATGAAAACTTGAAAGATGAAATTGTAGTTACTGTTATTGCTACCGGTTTTAATGAAGAGGCTGTTCAGCCAAAACCAACAAGATCTTCATTTGGAGGAGTTCAGGCAAAACCTAATATGCCAAGTGTTAAGCGTGAGCCAAAACGCGATGAAATTCCGCAAGAAAGCTTAAGAAATCCATCCATTCAAAGTGAAGATCCGCTCGATATTCCGACTTTCTTAAGAAACCGAAATCGTCGACGATAAAGAGAAAATGGGGCTGACTCATAAGGGTCTGACTCCCTCCCATTATAACAATATATAGAATGGTTTTTTAGTGATTGTCTATATATTGTATTGGAGGGGTCTGACCCACTAGCCTTGCAAAGGTTACAAATTCAGGAAAATAAAAAAAGGTTTACTAAAAAGAAAAAAACTCCTATTGTAGAATTGTTAGCTTGTTGTCCCATCAACAAGTTTTCTACAAAGGAGTTTTTATCATGAGCAATGTAAATATAGCTCAACCATCTGTTGTTCGTCAATGTTTTTCCCTTTTATCTACGGAAAAGCTTTCCTGTCCTCTTTTAAACTATGATCAAAAAAAATTAAGAGCTGATGCCCTTGTAAAAATTTTTGTTGCTGCTCAGCTGGGTAATTGGAGCTCATATACTGATATAGAGGAGAAATTACGGGCTGATAAAGACCTCATGAAAAGCCTAAATTTAGAAAGCATAAGTGGTTCACAACTAAGCCGTAGGATAAATGAATTACCAACTGAATGGGTACAAGATCTTTTTTTTCGAGTGGTCAAAGATATTGAAATTCAAACTAGAAATTTATCTGGTCTACCAAAGGGAATTGGGAGATTAGCCATAATTGACTCTTCTTCCTTTAAGCTGCCTGAACAGTTAGCTAACTGGGCTTATGTATCAAAAAATTCTACTCAGGTAAAAATGCACACCCGTTTAGTGGTAGCTTCTCCAGACATTGCTTTTCCAGACCAAATTATTCCATCAACTGGAAATGTCAGTGATTTTGAAGGTTCCGACTTCCTTGTGGTTGAATCTGATTCAACTTACGTCATGGATCGTGGATATGCTTCTCATAAAAAAATCAATAACTGGGCGGAACGTGGTATTTCTTTCATTGTAAGAATTAAAGAGCAGCACAAGGTAATCTATCTCGATAGAAAAATTTTAAACCATCCGTTGATTCGTATGGATGCGACAGTAAAGATTGGTGTAACCTCGAACGAGAAATTGCACCCGGTACGTCTCGTCGAATTTTTTGATGAAGAAGGACATCTATACCGAATTATTACCACACGCTTTGACTTACCGCCTGAACAAATAATGGAAATCTACCGTCATCGGTGGGCGATTGAGATCTTCTTTAGATGGATTAAACAACATCTTCGTTCAACCAAAATTTGGAGTACAAAACCCCAAGGAATCTGGAATCAGATGTTTCTTTCGCTGATTGCCTATGGGCTAGTACTACAAATAAAACTAAAGACACAAACGAAAAAAACAATATGGGGAGTACTGCGGTTAATCCGAACCTATTTACATTTATCTTGGCAGGAATTTGAAAAAGAACTGAATCGAAGGTGTACAAGGACATCAAAAGGGCGACAAAAAGTACCTAAAAAAAAGGAAGAAGACTTAGTTTTTGCAGAAAAAGTAGCAATGATAAAGCCAAAAAAGGAAAAATAATAAACGAAGTATAAATTACAATTAATATACATAAATTCAAATAAATGGGACAAAAAAGGCTAACTTAAATGGAGTTAGCCTTTTTTGCATCTAGATTAAAAAAGATTATGTTAAATAAAGTAAAATATTGAATTTATTTACTTTTATGCAAGGCTAGTGGGTCTGACCCTTTAATTTTGAGTCAGCCCCATTTTTTTGTGAACAGAAACTGACAATTTCCGAATTGAATAGAGCAAATTTCTTCTCTTTCGATTACAGAATATGACACACTTCTTGAACGAATGTGCGCTATACTTCTTCGTAACGGAGGGATAAATTAAAAGTTTCGAGTTCATTCAGGGCGAGATTTTTCTTAAACGAATGAAGCTGTTTAAGAGACTTCCAAAAGGAGGAGGTATAAATGACAATCTATTTGGATGTAATTTGGGCCCTGAATTTTTTGTTTGATAGTTTTCTCCTTTATTTAACAGCGGCAATTTTGAAAAGAAATTGCAAAATATGGAGAGTCTTTTTGGGCGGATTTATTGGTTCAAGTATCATTTTATTGTCTGTATCACCGTTTTATTCATATTCGAGCCATCCGCTGGCTAAATTTATTTTTTCAGTTGCAATGATCATTGCTGTATTTGGTTATAAAAGATGGCGCTATTTTTTTAATGGATTGATGACTTTTTATATGACTACCTTTCTAGCAGGCGGAGCTTTGATAGGAGCCCATTATTTCATTCAATTTGATTTTGACCTGTCATCCTCTGTCATGCTGGCGAGTGTAAAAGGATTTGGCGATCCGATAAGCTGGCTTTTTGTATTTATCGGTTTTCCGATTGCTTGGCATTTTTCAAAGCGTAATTTCGATTCAATTGAGGTTGTAAAACTTCATTTTGAACAGCTTGTAAACGTAAAAATTACAATATTGGGAAGAGAAATATTTCTTAGAGGCTTAATAGACAGCGGAAATCAGCTTTATGATCCCATCTCAAAATTGCCTGTAATGTTTGTATCTTTAAAGAAAGCGGATGAAAGAGTTCCGGATATCGTATTAGAAATTGCTGAAAACCCGGAAGAAGTAATTTTCGGAAAAAAGGAAATGCCTCCAAAACTAGAAAAAATTATGCGAATTATCCCATACCGTGTTGTCGGACAAGAACACCAGCTAATTATAGGCATAAAAGCTGAAAATATCGAAATAGAAAAAAATGGGGACTGCTGGCAAACAAAAAACGGACTCGTTTCGTTCACGATGCAACAGCTTTCAGCTGATGGCTCGTTTCAATGCATAGTTCATCCAAAGTTGCTCAGTGGCACAATGAAAAATACCCCATATAAAAATGTCAGCCAATATTAATATACTCAGAAAAACTCAAGATAGAAGGAGGACAATTCATGAAAAATATACGACTTCGCTTATCGTACTACTGGTATAAACTGTTGATAAAACTCGGATTAAAAACGGATGAAATATATTATATCGGCGGAAGTGAAGCACTGCCGCCTCCTTTAAGTAAGGAAGAGGAAGAACTGCTGTTAAAAAAGCTTCCAAAAGGAGATAAAGCCGCCCGCTCTATCTTGATTGAAAGAAACTTGCGTCTAGTTGTTTACATTGCTCGCAAATTTGAAAATACAGGCATTAATATTGAGGACTTAATCAGTATCGGCACTATTGGCTTAATTAAAGGTGTCAATACTTTTAATCCTGAGAAAAAAATCAAATTGGCGACATATGCTTCCCGTTGTATTGAAAATGAAATTTTAATGTTTTTGCGCAGAAACAATAAGATCCGTTCTGAAGTATCGTTTGATGAACCGCTGAATATTGATTGGGATGGCAATGAACTTTTGCTGTCAGATGTATTGGGCACAGAAAATGATATTATTACGAAAGATCTTGAGGCGACTGTAGACCGCAAATTGTTATTAAAAGCACTCCACCAATTATCCGATCGGGAAAAACAAATTATGGAACTTCGGTTTGGTCTTAGAAACGGTGAAGAAAAAACACAGAAAGATGTAGCAGACATGTTAGGAATTTCCCAATCGTACATATCACGGCTGGAAAAAAGAATTATCAAAAGATTAAGAAAAGAATTCAATAAAATGGTTTAGGAAAAATTTTTTTTGAAAATTACTTGATTTTCTTTATATTTATTGCCTGTTTATGGCATATTGCCAAAAAACGGTGAGTGCATATTTTTCCTGCTCACGGAAATACTGAACTTTGTACAGCAACTCCTGTGAGGAGGGAAAAGAATTGACTCGAAATAAAGTTGAAATTTGCGGTGTAGATACTTCAAAGCTGCCTGTATTAAAGAACGAAGTGATGAGAGAACTGTTCAAACAAATGCAAAACGGCGATTTAACCGCACGTGAAAAATTAATAAACGGCAACTTGCGACTCGTCTTGAGTGTCATTCAGCGATTTAATAACAGAGGAGAATATGTTGATGACCTGTTCCAAGTTGGCTGTATCGGTCTTATGAAATCCATTGATAATTTTGATTTAAGTCAAAATGTTAAGTTCTCCACATATGCTGTTCCAATGATAATCGGGGAAATTCGTCGTTATTTGAGGGATAATAATCCTATTCGGGTTTCCCGGTCTTTGAGGGACATTGCATATAAAGCACTCCAAGTAAGAGAAAGGCTGATGAGCGAAACATCTCGGGAACCGACAGCCGAGGAAATCGCAAAGGTTTTGGAAGTTCCCCACGAAGAAATTGTGTTTGCATTAGATGCAATTCAAGATCCAGTATCGTTATTTGAACCTATTTATAATGATGGCGGAGATCCGATTTATGTTATGGACCAATTAAGTGATGAGCGAAATAAAGATTCACATTGGGTAGAAGAAATAGCGTTAAAGGAAGGAATGCAGCGCTTAAATGACCGTGAAAAACTAATTTTGCGAAAACGGTTCTTTCAAGGAAAGACCCAAATGGAGGTTGCCGAAGAAATAGGAATATCTCAAGCGCAAGTTTCCCGCCTGGAAAAAGCGGCAATCAAACAAATGAATAAAAACATACAAAGCTAGGGGCTGACTCAAAAGGGTTTGGCTCCCTCCGCAAAGACAATATATAGAATGGATTATTAGTGATTGTCTATATGTTGTATTGGAGGGGTCAGACCCACTAGCCTTGCAAAGGTTACAAATTCAGGAAAATAAAAAAAGGTTTACTAAAAAGAAAAAAACTCCTATTGTAGAATTGTTAGCTTGTTGTCCCATCAACAAGTTTTCTACAAAGGAGTTTTTATCATGAGCAATGTAAATATAGCTCAACCATCTGTTGTTCGTCAATGTTTTTCCCTTTTATCTACGGAAAAGCTTTCCTGTCCTCTTTTAAACTATGATCAAAAAAAATTAAGAGCTGATGCCCTTGTAAAAATTTTTGTTGCTGCTCAGCTGGGTAATTGGAGCTCATATACTGATATAGAGGAGAAATTACGGGCTGATAAAGACCTCATGAAAAGCCTAAATTTAGAAAGCATAAGTGGTTCACAACTAAGCCGTAGGATAAATGAATTACCAACTGAATGGGTACAAGATCTTTTTTTTCGAGTGGTCAAAGATATTGAAATTCAAACTAGAAATTTATCTGGTCTACCAAAGGGAATTGGGAGATTAGCCATAATTGACTCTTCTTCCTTTAAGCTGCCTGAACAGTTAGCTAACTGGGCTTATGTATCAAAAAATTCTACTCAGGTAAAAATGCACACCCGTTTAGTGGTAGCTTCTCCAGACATTGCTTTTCCAGACCAAATTATTCCATCAACTGGAAATGTCAGTGATTTTGAAGGTTCCGACTTCCTTGTGGTTGAATCTGATTCAACTTACGTCATGGATCGTGGATATGCTTCTCATAAAAAAATCAATAACTGGGCGGAACGTGGTATTTCTTTCATTGTAAGAATTAAAGAGCAGCACAAGGTAATCTATCTCGATAGAAAAATTTTAAACCATCCGTTGATTCGTATGGATGCGACAGTAAAGATTGGTGTAACCTCGAACGAGAAATTGCACCCGGTACGTCTCGTCGAATTTTTTGATGAAGAAGGACATCTATACCGAATTATTACCACACGCTTTGACTTACCGCCTGAACAAATAATGGAAATCTACCGTCATCGGTGGGCGATTGAGATCTTCTTTAGATGGATTAAACAACATCTTCGTTCAACCAAAATTTGGAGTACAAAACCCCAAGGAATCTGGAATCAGATGTTTCTTTCGCTGATTGCCTATGGGCTAGTACTACAAATAAAACTAAAGACACAAACGAAAAAAACAATATGGGGAGTACTGCGGTTAATCCGAACCTATTTACATTTATCTTGGCAGGAATTTGAAAAAGAACTGAATCGAAGGTGTACAAGGACATCAAAAGGGCGACAAAAAGTACCTAAAAAAAAGGAAGAAGACTTAGTTTTTGCAGAAAAAGTAGCAATGATAAAGCCAAAAAAGGAAAAATAATAAACGAAGTATAAATTACAATTAATATACATAAATTCAAATAAATGGGACAAAAAAGGCTAACTTAAATGGAGTTAGCCTTTTTTGCATCTAGATTAAAAAAGATTATGTTAAATAAAGTAAAATATTGAATTTATTTACTTTTATGCAAGGCTAGTGGGACAGACCCTTTGCTTTTAAATCAGCCCCTACCTAATTTTAATAAATTACAAATTTTTTTGATTTCATACATATACATAGATAAAGGATTGATTCAGGGAGTGAAAAAAATGGTAAAGATTTCGGAGTTTCAAGTGAAAGATGTTGTAAACATTTCTGATGGAAAAAAGCTTGGCAATATCGGAGACATTGAAATAAATGTGGATACAGGCAAAATTGAAGCAGTCATTATCGGAGGAGCGGGTAAGGTACTCGGGTTTTTTGGACGTGATGAAGAAATCATTATTCCATGGAAAAATATTTTGAAGATCGGGGAAGATGTAATCCTTGTCCGCTATAAAGATCATGGGGAAATTAGGCAAATTGAAGAAGATGCATAAAAACAACCTCTTTACTGTGCCAGTAATTTCATATATGGTAAACTATATGAAAAACAAATGAGGGAAAAAAGGAATGGAACCGTTTGTTCTGAAAAATAAAGAATTTTTTATCATTAAAGATTGGGCAGAACGCAGTCATGGCTTAGCAGCCGGGTTTACAACAAAGAATCAAGGCACTTCTGATGTGCCTTTTAATCTAGGTTTTCATGTTGCTGAAAATCCGCAAGACGTATGTTTAAATAAGGAAAAATTGTCTGAACTCCTTGATTTTCCTTTATCCAGCTGGGTCGGTGCGGAACAAACTCATGAAGTCTTAATAAGAAAAGTTACGAAAGAGGATAAAGGAAAAGGTTCTGTGAAATATGACGACTCATTGAAGCGAACGGACGGTTTTTATACTTTTGAAAAGGATATTTTATTAACTTTATGTTTTGCGGATTGTGTCCCGATTTATTTTTTCGAACCAAAAAGCAAATGTTTAGGTATTGCACATGCGGGCTGGAAAGGTTCTGTAAACGGAATCGCCGAAGAAATGGTCGAAAAATTGGCAAACGAAGGAATAAAACCTGATGAATTAATGGTCGTCATCGGCCCATCCATTTGCAAAAAATGTTATATTGTAGATGAACGTGTAATTAAATTAGTGCAAAATAGACTAGAAGCTGTCGAAAAAAAGCCATATAATTTAATACAAGAAAAGCAATACTCTCTAAATTTACAAGAACTAAATAAACAAATTCTTATGAAAAACGGGGTTTTGGAAGAAAATATCGCGATTACTCAACTTTGTACAAGCTGTCATAGAGACCTATTTTTTTCCCATCGCCGAGATAAAGGGAAAACAGGCAGAATGATGGGATTTATCGGCTGGAAGGAGGTTTTCTAACAGTAAATGGACGTTTCATCAAAGTTGATAAAAATAAAAGAAGATATTGAAAAAGCATGTGAAAGAGCGAATCGCCTGCCTGAAGAGGTAAAAATCATTGCAGTTACGAAATATGTCTCAGTTGAAAGAGCTAAGGAAGCGCTTGAAGCTGGAATTCTTCATCTAGGCGAAAACAGGGATGACGGCTTACTTTCTAAATGGGAAGTATTAAAAGATGACGCAGTGTTCCACTTTATTGGCACATTGCAATCACGGAAAGTAAAAAACATTATTGATAAAGCAGAATATATTCATTCGCTGGACAGGCTTTCACTCGCGAAAGAAATCAATAAAAGGGCCAGCCGCAAAATGAATTGCCTTATTCAAGTAAATGTATCCGGAGAAGAATCAAAACATGGGATTTCTCCGGATGGAGTGGTCGATTTTGTAATGAAGCTGAAAGAATATCCGAATATCAATGTTTGCGGCTTAATGACTATGGCTCCATTTACGAAAGATGAAGATTTTATTCGAAGCTGTTTTCGAAAATTAAGGGAGTTACAGAAAAAGGTCCAAGATTTAAACCTTGATTATGCACCGTGCAATGAGCTTTCAATGGGAATGTCAAACGACTACATAATTGCTGTCGAAGAAGGAGCAACGATGATTCGGATCGGCTCCGCTCTCGTAGGTGAATACAATCAGGAGGTGTAAGAATATGAGCATCAAATCAAAAATAAAAACATTCTTTTTCTTAGATGATGAATATGATTTTAAGGAAGAAGAAATGGAACAAGAAGATTTTGAACCGATAAAGCTTCAAAAACAGACGGCTCAGAAACAAAATGTCGTCAGTTTGCAAAGCGTTCAGAAATCTTCCAAAGTTGTACTAGTCGAACCGCGGGTTTATGCAGAGGCACAGGATATTGCCGACCATTTAAAAAATCGCAGAGCAGTCGTTGTAAATTTACAAAGAATCGAACACGATCAGGCAAAAAGAATTGTCGATTTTTTAAGCGGGACTGTATATGCAATTGGCGGAGATATCCAAAAAATTGGAACGAGCATTTTTCTTTGTACGCCTGATAATGTAGAGGTAACAGGAAATATTTCGGAATTCATGGAAGAGAATGATTATCATAATAAGAGGTGGTAAAAGCTTAATGGAAATTGTACTGGATTTACTATTAAAATTGATTGAAATTTACTCCTGGGCATTAATCATTTATATATTAATGTCCTGGTTTCCGAATGCCAGAGAATCGGCGATTGGCCAATTTCTGGCAAGAATATGTGAACCATATTTAGAACCTTTTAGACGGTTTATACCTCCGATAGGCATGATCGATGTTTCGCCAATCGTTGCCTTTTTAGTGTTGAAATTTGCAAGATACGGCGTTATCCAAGTATTTACATGGCTTGCTTAAGTAAGTTTTATTTAAAATACTTGACAGCTTTCACCCCAATGACTTCCGTTTATTGTAAGGAGCTGTGTTCATGTCTATTTATCAGCATTTTCGCCCTGAAGAAAGAGATTTTATTGAAAGGGCGATTCATTGGAGAGAATTTGTTGAAACTGCTTTCGCCCCAAGGTTGACCGATTTTTTGGATCCCAGGGAACAGCAAATATTAAAAGCCGTTGTTGGACAAAGCGAAGAAATACACTGCCATTTGTTTGGCGGTACTGGTGGAGCCGAAAGAAAAAGGGCTGTCATATGCCCTGATTACTATCAGGCTGATCGTGAAGATTTTGAAATTTGCTTGTTTGAAATCAACTACCCAAAAAAATTTATAACGATCGAACATCGCCAAGTCCTCGGAAGCCTTATGTCTCTTGGCTTAAAACGGGGAAAATTTGGCGATATCCTGATCGAAGGAGATAACGTTCAATTTTTTGCTGCGAAGGAAATCGCAGATTATGTGAGTTTACAGTTAGATTCAATCGGCAAAGCTTCCGTCACTATATGTGAGATTCCTTTGGAAAATGCGATCCAAATAAAGGAATCGTGGATAGAAGAAACATCAACCGTTTCATCATTGCGTCTTGATGCGGTCATTTCTGCATTATATAATCTTTCTCGACATAAATCCCAAGATTTGATCAAGCAAGGGCTTGTAAGAGTAAATTGGGCTCTCATTGAAAATAATTCGTTTGAATGCGGGGAAGGTGACGTGATTTCCATTCGCGGATATGGAAGATCAAAAATTCTCTCCATCGAAGGGAAAACAAAAAAAGATAAATGGCGAATGGTTGCAGGCAGACAAAAATAAAAAGTTTTTTAAGAAGGATTTATGCCGATTTTGTCGAATGATTACATATTGTCAATTAGCAACTTCATTTAGCATCTGAAATTTTGCAACTGACTCAAATTAGGAGGTGGCATCATGCCGTTAACCCCATTGGATATACATAACAAGGAGTTTAGCAGAAGTTTTCGGGGATATGATGAAGATGAAGTGAATGAATTCCTCGATCAAATCATAAAAGATTTTGAATTGTTAATTCGCGAGAATAAAGAATTGGAAGAAAAGCTGAATGAACAGGCAGAAAAGCTTGGTCATTTTACAAATATAGAAGAAACATTAAATAAGTCAATTTTGGTAGCGCAGGAAGCGGCAGAAGAAGTGAAGAGAAATGCTCAAAAAGAAGCAAAACTGATCATTAAGGAAGCAGAAAAGAATGCCGACCGCATCGTAAATGAAGCGTTGTCAAAGGCGAGAAAAATTGCTCTTGAAATTGAAGAGTTGAAAAAACAATCGAAAGTATTCCGTACAAGGTTTAAAATGCTGGTGGAAGCTCAGCTGGATATGCTGAATAATGATGATTGGGACCATTTGCTTCAATACGAGCTTGATGCAACGGAATTAAAAGCAGCATCAGAAGAAGACTCGCTGGCTTGACGAACTGCAAGTTTATCGCATATAATTTCATAAAAAATACTAAATGATGATTTTGACGATGACAGGGACAGTACAGTTTCCATTGTTTGTTTCAGCGAACCGGGGAAGGTGGGAGCCAGGTACAAGAGGAAATTGGAAGATCACCCTTGAGTTCCGAATCGAACGCTCTGCCAGTAGATTCAGGCGTGTCATTCACGTTACGAATGCCAGAGCGGACAGAAGTTTTTTGTTCTGTCTACAAGGGTGGTACCGCGGGAAAACCTTCTCGTCCCTTTTGGGATGAAAAGGTTTTTTATTTTTGTAAAGAAAAGAGCCATGCATGATGATTAAATCAAATATTAGATTGATATAAAAGTGTTACAGGAGGAAAAAATAATGGATTATAAAGATACGCTGTTAATGCCGAAGACGGAATTTCCAATGCGCGGAAATCTTCCGAAAAGAGAACCTGAGATTCAGGCAAAATGGGAAGAAATGAATATTTATCAAAAAGTGCAGGAAAGAACGAAAGGACGCCCGATGTTTATCCTGCACGACGGGCCGCCGTATGCGAATGGCGATATCCATATGGGCCACGCCTTAAATAAAATCTTAAAAGACATCATCGTCCGCTATAAATCAATGAGCGGCTACCATGCACCGTATGTGCCTGGATGGGATACACACGGATTACCGATTGAGCAGGCATTAACGAACAAAGGTGTAAACCGTAAAGAAATGACAGTTGCGGAATTCAGGAAATTGTGTGAAGAGTATGCATATGAGCAAATCGATAATCAACGTACACAGTTTAAGCGCCTTGGCGTTCGAGGTGACTGGGAAAACCCTTACATTACCTTAAAGCCGGAATACGAAGCACAGCAGATTAAAGTCTTCGGCGAGATGGCAAAAAAGGGGTACATTTATAAAGGATTAAAGCCGGTTTATTGGTCCCCTTCAAGTGAATCTGCACTTGCTGAAGCAGAGATTGAATATAAGGACAAAAGATCTCCATCGATCTATGTCGGATTTAAAGTGAAGGATGGAAAAGGAGTTTTAGATACAGATACGCAAATCGTTATTTGGACGACAACTCCATGGACAATTCCTGCAAACCTTGGAATCACTGTGCATCCTGAACTTACTTATATTGTTGCAAATAATAAAGGCAAGAAATTTTTGATCGCGGAAAAATTGCTTGAATCCGTATCAAAAGAACTGGACTGGGAAAATCCTTCCGTTGTGAAAAGAGTCAAAGGAGCCGAACTTGAATACGTTATCGCTTCTCATCCATTGTATGACCGCCATTCACTCGTTATGCTCGGGGAACATGTCACAACTGATGCAGGTACTGGCTGTGTTCATACTGCTCCTGGACACGGGGAGGACGACTTCAATGTCGGTCAAAAATACGGTCTTGATGTGTTGGCTCCGGTAGATGAGAAAGGCTACATGACTAATGAAGCACCCGGATTTGAAGGATTATTTTATGATGAGGCGAACAAAGCAATCACACAAAAACTTGAAGAAGCAGGTGCTTTATTCAAATTATCGTTTATTACTCATTCTTATCCTCATGACTGGAGAACAAAAAAACCGGTTATTTTCCGTGCAACTTCTCAATGGTTTGCATCCATTAAAGATTTCCGCAAGGAATTGTTAGATGCCATTAAAGAAACAAAATGGGTGCCTGCATGGGGAGAGACCCGCCTTCATAACATGGTTCGCGACCGCGGAGACTGGTGTATTTCCCGACAGCGCGTTTGGGGTGTGCCGATTCCGGTCTTTTATGCTGAAAATGGAGAACCGATTATTACAGATGAGACGATTAATCATGTTTCCGATTTGTTCCGTAAATATGGATCAAACGTATGGTTTGAACGAGAAGCGAAAAATTTGCTCCCCGAAGGATTTATACATCCCGGAAGTCCAAACGGGCGTTTTACGAAAGAAACCGATATTATGGATGTTTGGTTTGATTCAGGATCTTCGCATCAGGCAGTTCTTGAAGAACGGGAAGATTTACAGCGTCCTGCTGACTTGTATTTAGAAGGATCAGACCAATATCGCGGCTGGTTCAACTCTTCTTTGTCAACAGCTGTTGCCGTTACCGGAAAAGCTCCGTATAAGGGAGTATTGAGCCACGGATTTGCTTTAGACGGGGAAGGCAGAAAAATGAGCAAATCACTTGGAAATGTTGTAGTCCCCGCGAAAGTGATGAATCAACTCGGTGCCGACATTTTGCGCCTTTGGGTTGCTTCCGTTGACTATCAATCTGATGTGCGCGTATCCGATTCCATACTTAAACAAGTTGCTGAAGTATACCGGAAGATCAGAAATACTTTCCGCTTCCTTCTCGGAAACCTTGCTGATTTTAATCCGGAAAAAGATGCTGTTTCATATGAGGATTTGCGTGAAGTCGATCAATTCATGCTTGTTAAATTAAATAAATTGATAAAATTAGTTCATGAATCATATGGAAACTATGAGTTTTCCGGCATTTACCATGCGGTAAACAATTTCTGCACAATTGATTTAAGTGCATTCTATCTCGATTTTGCAAAAGATGTCTTATATATTGAAGCTGCTGACAATAAAGAGCGCAGGTCAATCCAAACGGTTTTGTATGAAAGTTTATTGGCTTTAACAAAACTTGTAGCGCCAATTCTTTCTCATACTGCTGATGAAGTTTGGGCGCATATTCCATTCGTTGAGGAAGAAAGTGTTCAGTTGACAGATCTTCCCGAATATAAAGAGCTGCCAAATGCAAAAGCGCTTGAAGAGAAATGGACTAAGTTCATGAAGCTTCGTGATGATGTATTAAAAGCACTGGAAGAGGCGCGCAATGCGAAAATAATTGGTAAATCATTAACAGCAAAGGTAACGTTATATGTAAACGGCAATACGAAAGCCCTTCTAGACTCTATAAAGGAAAACGTTAAGCAATTGTTCATCGTTTCAGGGTTTGAAATAGCAGGTTCATATGACGAAGCGCCTGATCATGCATTGAAATTGGATACAGCGGCCATTATTGTTTCGAAAGCGGAAGGAGAAACATGTGAACGCTGTTGGGTTGTCACACCTGAAGTCGGACAAGATCATGAACATCCGACTCTTTGCCCGCGCTGTGCAGCTATTGTAAAAGAACATTACAGCCATTTAACAAACTGATTTGATTATGGGGTTGGCTCTTCATTTGAGTCAGCCCCATTTTTTAATGTAAATTCAATAAAAATATTTCCAGACTGGCTAAACGAAGTTTTAATTGTAAAAAGTTAATATGCGTCCGTTCATTCTAAATGGAAATAATAAAAAAAAAGATACGGAGGCAGATAAATATGGAAAATCAATTACATGAAATATATGCAGAACTCCGTAAAATGAAGGCAGAGCTTGAGGAAAAATGCAGCGGCAAAGAAGTAAATGATTTGATAAAAGAGTTTATCCAGGAAGAAATTCATGATATTGAACATGCATTAAAAAAAATGGAAACAGGCGATTTTGGGATATGTGAAATTTCCGGTGAAATAATCCCTTTTCATTATCTGACTTTGATTCCTACATTAAAATCTGCAAAGGATTTAAAAAGTATTGAACGCTATTACAAAAAGCCAATTTATTCATCTTCAATCGGAGAATAGCTATCGTTTTCGTTTTGAATGTGCTAAAATGCAAGGGAAAACTGTTTGAGAGTTGGAGGTTGCCTTTGTGTTTTATTACATAATCGCATTGTTTGTTATTCTTCTTGACCAAATAACGAAATGGCTGATTGTAAAAAAGATGGAACTTGGGGAAAGCATTGAAATCATTGAAAATTTCTTATACATTACTTCACATCGCAACCGCGGTGCAGCATGGGGAATCCTTCAAGGGCAATTGTGGTTTTTCTATGCGATAACGGTGATTGTCATTATCGGGATTGTTTATTACATTCAGAAAGCTGCAAAAGGCAAGCTATTATTAGGCGTCTCTCTCGGATTAATGCTTGGGGGTGCAATCGGAAACTTTATTGACAGGGTTTTCTGTAAAGAAGTTGTTGATTTTATCCAAACGTTTATTTTTAAATATAATTTCCCGGTTTTTAATATAGCCGATTCTGCTTTAGTAATCGGTGTCATTTTGCTTATGCTGCAAATGTTTCGAGAAGAGAGAGAAATAAAGGAGAAATCTTATGGAGAAAATGGAACACACCATTCTTGATGAGCAGGCAGGCGGACGCATCGATAAGCTCATTTCATCATTAAATGAAGAGTGGTCAAGATCCCAAATTCAGCAATGGATTAAAGATGGACAAATTTTAGTAAACGGGCAAAAAGTAAAAACAAATTATAAATGCAGCCTGAATGATCAAATAGAGATTTTTATCCCTGAACCGGAAGAGCTTGACGTTATTCCGGAAGAAATGAATCTTGATATTTATTATGAGGATCATGATGTATTAGTTGTGAATAAACCGAAGGGAATGGTTGTTCATCCTGCACCGGGACATAGTTCCGGCACGCTTGTCAATGGTCTTATGGCCCATTGTAAGGATTTATCCGGTATAAACGGAGTGTTAAGGCCGGGAATCGTTCACCGGATCGATAAAGATACTTCAGGGTTATTAATGATAGCCAAAAATGATTTTTCACATGAAAGCCTTGTCAATCAATTGGTTGATAAAACAGTTACAAGAAAATATAAGGCGATTGTCCATGGAGTGATTCCCCACGATTATGGAACGATTGATGCTCCGTTAGGGCGCGACCCTAAAGACCGCCAGAGCATGGCAGTCGTTGACAATGGAAAACATGCAGTCACACACTTTCATGTACTTGAACGGTTTAAGGATTTTACTTTTATTGAATGCCAGCTTGAAACCGGGAGAACGCATCAAATCCGTGTTCATATGAAATATATCGGTTATCCGCTTGCCGGCGATCCGAAATACGGACCGAAAAAGACGCTGGACATTGACGGACAGGCATTGCATGCAGCCGTTTTAGGCTTTCACCACCCGAGAACGAATGAATATCTGGAATTTGAAGCCCCTCTTCCTCCGGAGTTTGAAGCAATTTTAGATATGCTTAGAAATAATCGTTGACAATGAACTGCAAACAGTTTATGATGACAGTAGTTGAATAAGTCCTTTAATACAGTCCCGTGAGGCTGAGAAGGAAACGGATTCGAGCATATTGAAGGGAGTTTTTGCCCTGATGTATGTATATTCAAAGAACGCGTACCCTCTCGCTGCAACGGCGAGAGGGTTTTTTTATGAAAATCACCCGTTTCCAAGGTTCATAGAGAGGTGAGGCAGATGAGCCAAAAAGCAGTTGTCCTAGATGGTCAGGCTATCCGAAGGGCACTTACCCGAATAGCACATGAAATTATTGAAAAAAATAAAGGTGTTGATAATTGTGTGTTAGTCGGCATCCGTACAAGGGGCATATACATCGCGAAAAGGTTAGGAGAGCGCATCACACAGATTGAAGGAATGGATATTCCTGTTGGAGAGCTTGATATAACATTATACCGGGACGATTTAACAACCAGAACAGTCGATCGCCAGCCGCTTGTTAAAGGGTCTGATATTCCGGTAAATATTACTGACAAAAAAGTCATTCTTGTCGACGATGTTTTGTATACAGGAAGAACAGTAAGAGCTGCGATGGATGCTCTTATTGATATCGGCAGACCTGCAGCCATTCAGCTTGCAGTCCTGGTAGACAGAGGGCATCGGGAGCTACCAATCAGGGCTGATTATGTAGGAAAAAACATTCCAACCTCAAGTTCAGAGAAGATTGTTGTTGAACTCGTAGAATCAGATAAAATCGATCAAGTCAGTATTCATGAAAAATAAATAGCCCTTTTAAAAACAGTCCGGAGAGGCTGGCAAGGGGGAATACAGCAAAAGAAAAGTGTCTTTTGCCGAGTGGTATACCCTCTTTGCGCACGCTTGCAAAGAGGATTTTTTTTAAATAATAAATGAAAAGAGGATTGAAAATGAGCAAACCAGAATTGGATATTAAAGATGTTCCGTCTCCTCTTCAGTGGATTACACTAAGTCTACAGCATTTATTTGCCATGTTTGGCGCTACGATTTTAGTACCTTATCTGGTTGGACTGAGTCCGGCAATGGCTTTAATTTCAAGCGGTCTCGGAACGCTCGCCTTTTTGATGATTACAAAATGGCAAGTTCCCGCATACCTTGGATCGTCCTTTGCCTATATTGCTCCGATTATCGCGGCCAAAACAGCAGGAGGACCGGGTGCTGCGATGCTCGGCAGCTTTCTTGCAGGCTTGGTATATGGTGTTGTTGCACTTGTTATTAAGAAAGCGGGCTACCGATGGATTATGAATTTGCTTCCTCCGATTGTAGTAGGGCCTGTCATTATCGTAATCGGTCTTGCTTTGGCGGGAACCGCCGTTAATATGGCCATGAATAACCTTGAGGGAAAATATAGTTTACTGCACTTTTCTGCGGCATTAGTGACGCTTGCTGCAACAATCATCTTTTCCATCTATGTAAAAAAGAAGTTAAGTCTAATACCGATTCTCGGCGGAATTATCGTTGGTTATCTATACTCATTGGCGGTCGGATTGGTGGACTTATCACCAGTAAAAAAAGCTGCCATTTTTGAAATGCCTGATTTTTTTATTCCGATTGTCGATTATAAAGTAAATGTGACGTTAGATCTTGTTCTTCTTATGGTTCCGGTAGCAATAGTGACATTATCAGAGCATATCGGTCATCAGCTTGTCTTGAGCAAAGTTGTCGGACGCGATCTTATTAAAAAGCCGGGGCTTCATCGCTCTATTCTTGGAGATGGCACGGCTACCATGATTTCTGCTCTTATTGGCGGACCCCCAAAAACAACATATGGTGAAAATATCGGCGTACTTGCGATTACGCGTGTATATAGTGTATATGTTTTAGCCGGAGCAGCTGTTTTTGCCATCATTTTCGGATTTATCGGAAAAGTAACGGCGCTGATCAGCTCCATCCCGACACCTGTCATGGGCGGTGTATCCATCCTGTTATTTGGAATCATTGCATCTTCTGGCTTACGGATGCTTGTAGACAGCAAAGTCGACTTTGGCGATAAACGAAATCTCGTCATCTCATCTGTCATTCTTGTCATCGGAATTGGCGGAGCGTTTATTAAAGTATCTGATCAGTTCCAAATTCAAGGAATGGCACTGGCAGCCATTCTAGGCGTTATGCTTAATCTCATTCTGCCTGGCAGAGAAGAAGTGAAAGATAATATGTTTCAGTTAGAAAATGAAGAGAATAATGACAATGTGGCATAAACCCACCTTTTAATGAAGTCCAGAGAGGCTTGAAAGGGTGTTGAACCAGCCGGTTTATTGCAAAAAGCTATAAAGCTCTTTTTGCTAAACCAGCATGTTTTCGATTTTTCAACACCCTGACGAAATGTCAGGGTGTTTTTTTATGAGAGACCAACCAGGAGGCTGTTAAGGATGAGACAATTGCTTACCACAACAGAATTGACAATTGACGATATTCACGAAATTTTATCGGATGCAGAGGAGTTTGCGGAAGGTAAGATATGGAGGCCGAATAAACAAACCTTTGTTTCAAATCTGTTTTTTGAGCCAAGTACGAGAACAAAATGCAGCTTTGAATTAGCAGAAAGAAAACTCGGTCTTGAAGTTATTCCTTTTGAAGTGAGCACATCCAGTGTGTTAAAAGGAGAAACGCTCTATGACACAGTAAGGACACTTGAATCAATAGGCGTCAATGCTGTTGTCATAAGGCATAACAAAGACAGATACTTTGATGAGCTTGTGGACCGTGTTCAGATCCCGCTTATCAATGCAGGAGACGGATGCGGCCATCATCCAACACAGTCGCTCCTTGATTTATTAACAATAAAACAAGAATTCGGCGGTTTTAATGGAGTTAAAGTCGCCATTATCGGGGATATACGCCACAGCCGAGTTGCGAGGTCAAATGCCGATGCACTGGTACGATTAGGTGCAGAAGTCGTGTTTTCCGGACCGGAAGAATGGTTTGATGAGAGCCTTTTAGAATATGGCCATTATGAAGAGATTGATTTTGCCATCCGGACAGCTGATGTTGTCATGCTATTAAGAATTCAACATGAGCGCCATGAATCGAAAGGTTTCAAATCAGCCAGTAAGTATCACGAAGCGTTCGGTTTAACAGAGGCAAGAGAAAAAACAATGAAATACGGAAGCATTATTATGCATCCGGCACCAGTGAACCGCAATGTTGAAATTGCTGACAGTTTAGTTGAATGTGAACGTTCAAGAATTTTTAAACAAATGCAAAACGGGGTCTACGTACGAATGGCAGTTTTAAAGCGCTCATTGGAGAAGCAAGAGGGAGGTAAGGTAAATGTCATTAATCATCAAAAATGGACGGTTGCTTACTAAAGAAGGATTTTTTCAAACTGTTGACATTTACATTGAAAACGGAAAAATACAGGAAATGAATGAAAGTTTATATAAAGAAGCAGATGAAGTTATTGATGCAGAAGGACTGTTCGTTTCTCCGGGGTTTATTGACCTCCATGTCCATCTTAGAGAACCTGGCGGCGAGAAAAAAGAGACGATTGAAACGGGAACAATGGCTGCGGCTAAAGGAGGATTCACAACCATTGCCGCAATGCCGAATACTCGTCCGGTCCCGGATTCTAAAGAGCAAATGGAATGGCTAATAAAGCGGATAAAAGAAACGGCACATGTAAAAGTGCTGCCTTATGCCTCAATCACCGCAAGGGAGCTTGGCGAAGAATTAACGGACTTTGAAGCGTTAAAAGAGTCCGGCGCATTTGCCTTTACCGATGACGGCGTTGGTGTACAATCGGCAAAGGTTATGTTCGAGGCGATGAAAAATGCTGCCAAAATTGATATGCCGATCGTTGCGCACTGTGAGGAAAACACGTTAATTAATAAAGGATCGGTCCATGAAGGAGTCTTTTCAGAAAAATACGGATTGAACGGAATTCCATCGGTATGTGAATCCGTACATATTGCGAGAGATGTTTTGCTCGCAGAAGCTGCGGGATGCCACTACCATGTTTGCCATATCAGTACGAAAGAATCTGTAAGAGTTGTTCGGGATGCAAAGCGTGCCGGAATACATGTCACAGCTGAAGTGACACCCCATCATTTGCTTTTATGCGATGAGGATATCCCGGGGCTCGATGCCAATTACAAAATGAATCCTCCACTGAGAGGAAAAGAAGACCGCAAAGCATTAATTGAAGGCCTTTTGGATGGAACGATTGATTTTATCGCTACGGATCATGCCCCGCATACAGCGGAAGAAAAGGCTGAAGGAATGAAGCTGGCACCATTCGGAATTGTTGGCTTGGAAACGGCATTTCCGCTTTTATACACTCACTTTGTAAAAAAAGATATCTTTTCATTAAACGACTTGATTAATTTTTTAACGGCAAAACCGGCAGAAGCATTTGGATTGAAGACAGGAAAGCTTGAGATTGGCGCTCCGGCTGACATTGTCTTAATCGACTTGGATCATAAAGAAACGATTGACCCCGATAAATTCCTCTCCAAAGGAAAAAACACACCATTTGCAGGCTGGGAGTGTCAAGGCTGGCCTGTAATGACAATCGTTGATGGAAAAATTGTTTGGACAAAAAGGGGTGTTACTGCATGAAAAAACAGCTGATTCTTGAAGATGGAACAATATTTATCGGAGAGGGATTTGGAAGTGATGTCAATAAAATTGGAGAAGTAGTCTTTAATACCGGAATGACCGGCTATCAAGAGGTCCTTTCAGATCCATCTTATTGCGGACAAATTGTCACTTTCACCTATCCATTAATCGGAAATTACGGCATTAACAGGGATGACTTTGAGTCAATAAGTCCCGCGATTAGCGGTTTGATTGTGAAAGAAGCAGCTGAATTTCCTTCAAACTGGAGAAGTGAAAAGTCTCTCGATCAATTTTTAAAATTAAAAAATATCCCTGGAATTGCAGGGATAGATACAAGGAAGCTAACGAGGATTATCCGGAAATACGGAACATTAAAAGGGGCGATTTGCAATATCGATGAAGATGCAAGAGAGGTTCTTGAGAAGCTTCGCGCTGTACGGTTAAGAACTGATCAAGTAAAACAAGTTTCAACAAAGAAACCATATCCAAGCCCCGGAAGAGGAAAACGCATAGTCTTAGTGGATTTCGGGATGAAACATGGCATATTAAGAGAATTAAACAAAAGGGATTGTGACGTTGTTGTTGTACCTTATGATACGAAAGCAGAAGAAATCTTGAATATAAGCCCGGACGGTGTAATGCTGTCGAACGGACCAGGAGATCCAAAAGATGTGCCGGAAGCGATCGAGATGATCCGTGGGATTATAGGAAAGGTACCTTTATTCGGAATTTGTCTTGGCCATCAATTATTTGCGCTCGCTTGCGGTGCCAATACAGTAAAAATGAAGTTCGGACATAGAGGTTCCAATCATCCTGTAAAAGATTTGGAAACCGGCAAAGTGGCTCTGACATCGCAAAATCATGGCTATACAGTTGAAAAAGACTCTATTAAAGAAACAAGGCTGGAAGTGACACATATCGCTTTAAATGACGGAACAATTGAAGGATTGAAACATTTGGACGTTCCTGCGTTCACTGTTCAATACCATCCGGAAGCATCACCGGGGCCTGAAGATGCCAATAATCTATTCGATAAGTTTTTAGACATGATTGAATTGGAAAAAGGGGAAGGTGCTCGCATATGCCAAAGCGTACAGATATAAAAAGCATACTTGTCATCGGGTCAGGACCTATTGTCATCGGCCAGGCGGCGGAGTTTGATTATGCAGGAACACAAGCTTGTATTGCTTTGAAAGAAGAGGGGTACAAAGTAATACTTGTTAATTCGAATCCGGCAACAATCATGACTGATACGGAAATTGCCGACGTCGTCTATATTGAACCGTTGACTCTTGAATTTGTGAGCAGAATTATCCGGAAAGAACGTCCCGATGCGGTCTTACCTACCCTTGGCGGGCAAACGGGCTTAAATCTTGCAGTGGAGCTCGCAAAATCAGGTGTGCTCGATGAGTGCGGAGTTGAAATTTTAGGAACGAAGCTTTCGGCAATCGAAAAAGCAGAAGACCGTGAATTATTCAGAAGTTTAATGAATGAACTCGGCGAACCTGTACCGGAAAGTGAAATCATTCATACGCTCGAAGAAGCTTTTCAATTTGTGAATCAAGTTGGTTATCCGGTCATTGTGCGCCCGGCGTTTACACTCGGGGGAACGGGCGGCGGAATTTGCAATAATGAAGAAGAACTTGTGGAAATTGTGACGAGTGGTTTGAAAAACAGTCCTGTAAATCAATGTCTACTTGAAAAGAGCATAGCGGGCTTTAAAGAAATCGAATACGAAGTGATGCGGGATTCAAACGATAATGCCATCGTTGTTTGCAACATGGAAAACATCGATCCGGTCGGAATTCATACCGGAGACTCGATTGTTGTGGCGCCGAGCCAGACGCTTAGTGATCGTGAATACCAGCTTCTTAGAAATGTATCTTTAAAAATCATTCGTGCCCTGGGAATTGAAGGGGGCTGCAACGTTCAGCTTGCCCTTGATCCGAACAGCTTTCACTATTACATCATTGAAGTGAATCCGAGGGTTAGCCGTTCATCAGCGCTCGCTTCAAAAGCAACTGGCTATCCGATTGCCAAATTGGCAGCAAAAATTGCCGTCGGCCTGACGCTTGATGAAATGATGAATCCTGTAACCGGAAAAACGTATGCATGCTTTGAGCCGGCGCTCGATTATGTCGTTACAAAAATACCGCGCTGGCCGTTTGATAAGTTTGAATCTGCAAACCGTTCTCTGGGGACCCAAATGAAAGCAACCGGAGAAGTGATGGCAATAGGACGGACGTTTGAAGAATCTCTTTTAAAAGCAATCCGCTCCCTTGAAGCAAATGTTTACCACTTCAAGCTGAACGATGCCGATCAAGTGGACGACGCTCTTTTAGAAAAGAGGATAAGAAAAGCCGGTGATGAACGTTTATTTTACATCTCAGAAGCACTTAATCGGGGAATGTCAATTGAAACAATCCATGAATGGAGCAAAATTGACCTGTTCTTTCTAAAGAAACTGGAAGGAATTATCCATTTAGAAAAAAAACTGGCTGAACATCCATTCAACATCGAACTTGGAAAAAAAGCAAAACAAAAGGGATTTGCAGACAAGGTTCTGGCTGATCTGTGGGGTACAACGGAAAACGAAGTGTACAGCTGGAGAAAGGAAAATGGAATCATCCCGGTTTATAAAATGGTGGATACATGTGCAGCCGAATTTGAATCGGAAACGCCGTACTACTATGGCACGTATGAAGAGGAAAATGAATCGGAAGTGACAGATAAACAGAGCGTCCTTGTTTTAGGTTCCGGTCCAATCCGCATCGGGCAAGGGATTGAATTTGATTATGCAACCGTACATTCCGTCTGGGCGATCAAAGAAGCCGGCTATGAAGCCATCATCATCAACAATAACCCTGAAACTGTTTCAACGGATTTCAGCATTTCCGATAAACTTTATTTTGAACCGCTCACTCTTGAAGATGTTATGCACATTATTGATCTCGAAAAGCCTGCAGGCGTTGTCGTGCAATTTGGCGGCCAAACGGCAATCAATTTAGCTGCCGGACTTGCTGAAAGAGGTGTAAGAATTCTCGGAACTTCGCTTGAAAGCCTTGATCGGGCGGAAAACCGGGACAAGTTTGAACAAGCATTATCGGAGTTGAACATCCCGCAGCCAAAGGGAAAAACAGCAATGTCTGTTGAGGAAGCGGTCCAAATTGCGGCTGAGATTGGCTACCCGGTCTTGGTAAGGCCATCGTATGTGCTTGGCGGCAGGGCAATGGAAATTGTCTACAAAGAAGATGAACTGCTTCAGTATATGCAAAATGCCGTTAAAGTAAATCCCGAACATCCGGTATTAATTGACCGCTATTTAACAGGCAAGGAAATTGAAGTGGATGCGATATGTGACGGTGAGAATGTACTTATTCCGGGAATTATGGAGCATATTGAAAGAGCAGGAGTGCATTCAGGGGACTCGATTGCCGTCTATCCGCCTCAAAGTTTGTCTCTTAAAGTAAAAGAAAAACTGGTTGATTATACGGAAAAGTTAGCAAAAGGATTAGGAATAATCGGTCTGTTGAACATACAATACGTCGTTTCCAATGAGGAAGTGTATGTACTTGAAGTAAATCCTCGTTCAAGCCGGACGGTTCCGTTCTTGAGCAAAATCACCAATGTTCCGATGGCAAAAATTGCGACAAAAGTGATTCTTGGAAAGTCCCTGCCGGAACAAGGCTACACAGGCGGACTCGTTCCTGAAAAAGACGGTGTATTCGTAAAAGTGCCGGTGTTCTCATTTGCGAAATTAAGAAGAGTAGATATTACACTCGGACCTGAAATGAAGTCGACCGGTGAAGTAATGGGGAAAGACACAACCCTCGAAAAGGCGCTCTACAAAGGGCTTGTAGCCTCCGGAATAAAGATTCAAAGATACGGAACAGTTTTATTGACGATTGCTGACAAGGATAAGGAAGAAGCACTTCAGCTTGCGAAGCGTTTCGCGGCAATTGGCTACCAGCTGATGGCTACAAGCGGAACTGCCCGGTTCCTTGAACAAGAAGGCATCCATGTAACGGTAGTAGACAAGATCGGTTCCCAAGGTCCGGACCTCCTGGATGTCATCCGAAATGGAGAAGCCCAATTGGTGATAAATACATTAACAAAAGGAAAACAGCCTGCACGCGACGGTTTTCGAATCCGCCGTGAATCAGTCGAAAACGGTATTCCATGTCTGACATCGCTGGACACAGCAGAAGCCATTTTACGAGTGATTGAATCAATGACTTTCTCTGCAGAAGCAATGGACCAGCCTTTGAAAAAAAAGGAGGAGGTCTTTGCATGATCAAAAATCAAATTTGTACGGTCGTTTCTCAACATGAGATTGCGGATTCCATTTATGAGCTCACCTTAAGCGGTGAGCTTGTCAATGACATGGATTCGCCAGGCCAATTTGTTCATTTAAGAATTGGCTGCGGAAGCGACCCGCTGTTAAGAAGGCCGATCAGCATTTCAAGCATTAATAAGAAAGACCATCGGTTTACAATGATTTATCGAAAGCAAGGCAAGGGAACTTCCGCCTTAGCTGAAAAAAAGTACGGTGACACAGTTGATGTACTAGGCCCTTTAGGAAATGGTTTCCCGCTTCACGAGGCACAAAAGGGGGAAACGGCTCTTCTTGTCGGCGGAGGCATCGGTGTACCCCCGTTATACGAATTATCAAAACGATTGTTAAGTCAGGGAGTTAACACAGTCCATGTACTTGGATTCCAGACAAAAGCGGCTGTTTTTTATGAAAAAGCTTTTTCGGAACTAGGACCCACTTTTATCGCGACAGAAGATGGATCTCATGGGACGAAAGGTTTTGTTACCGATCTCATTAAACAGAAGGAAATCCAATTTGATGTGCTGTATGCTTGCGGACCGACACCGATGTTAAAAGCACTCGAAACAGCGTATTTAGATAAAAAAGTTTATTTATCGCTCGAGGAAAGAATGGGCTGCGGCATTGGAGCATGCTTTGCATGTGTTTGCCATACAAGTGAAGATCCGAACGGCCACTCCTATAAAAAAATATGCAGCGACGGGCCTGTTTTTAAAGCGGGGGAGGTTTTATTATGAATCTTTTAAATGTGGAACTGCCGGGTTTAAGCTTGAAAAATCCGGTTATGCCGGCATCAGGATGTTTTGGTTTTGGCAAGGAATACAGCCAGTTTTATGATTTGAGCATCCTTGGAGCAATCATGATTAAAGCAACAACCCTTGAACCGAGATTCGGCAATCCGACTCCCCGTGTTGCTGAAACATCAGCCGGAATGTTGAATGCGATCGGCTTGCAAAATCCGGGTCTTGGGAAAGTGCTGACCGAAGAACTTCCACGACTCGAACAATATGATGTTCCGATTATCGCCAATGTAGCAGGCTCCCGTGAAGAAGATTATGTGGCCGTTGCTAAAGAAATATCAAAGGCCCCAAATGTTCATGCACTTGAATTAAACATTTCATGTCCGAATGTAAAAACCGGCGGGATTGCGTTTGGAACGATTCCTGAGGTTGCGAAAAACTTAACGAAGCAAGTAAAAGAAGTTTCAGAAGTTCCTGTGTATGTGAAGCTTTCCCCGAATGTCACAAATATTGTTGAAATCGCAAAAGCAGTGGAAGACGGGGGAGCGGATGGTTTAACGATGATCAACACGCTAGTCGGCATGAGAATTGATGTAAAATCGGGCAAGCCGATTTTGGCAAACGGGACGGGAGGCCTTTCCGGTCCGGCAATTAAGCCTGTTGCGATCCGAATGATTTATGAAGTCAGCCAGCATGTGTCGCTTCCGATTGTCGGCATGGGAGGCATTCAGTCAGCAGAAGATGTCATTGAATATTTTTATGCCGGGGCGAGCGCAGTTGCCGTCGGAACGGCCAATTTTATCGATCCGTATATTTGCCCGAAAATTATTGACGAGTTGCCTCATTTACTGACTGAACTTGGTATTGACCATATTTCCGAGTGCACAGGAAGGAGCTGGAAAAAACGTGAACACCCCTCTTATTATTGCTCTTGATTTTGCCCGAAAACTAGAGGTCTTCAAATTTCTTGAACATTTTCAAGGAGAAAAACTGTTTTTAAAGGTCGGAATGGAACTTTTCTATCAAGAAGGTCCGGCCATTATTTATGAATTAAAGGAAAAAGAGCATCGTATTTTTCTTGATCTGAAGCTTCATGATATTCCTAATACTGTCAAGAGTGCAATGAAGGGGCTTGCCCGGCTTGGCTGCGATCTTGTAAATGTCCATGCTGCAGGCGGAAAAGAGATGATGATGGCAGCTCTTGAAGGACTTGAAGCCGGAACGATCTCCGGGAATAACAGGCCTGCCTGTATTGCCGTCACGCAGCTGACAAGTACGTCAGAGGAGCAGATGAAAAAAGAACAGCTGATCGGAGTTTCCCTTGAAGAATCTGTTTTGCATTATGCATCCTTAGCGAAAGAGTCTGGACTGGAAGGAGTTGTTTGTTCCACACATGAAGCGGCGATGATTCGGAAATCAGTTGGCGGTTCTTTTTGTATCGTAACCCCGGGCATCAGGTTAATAGAGGATGATATCCAAGATCAAAAGCGGGTTTCTACACCGGAATTTGCCAGGAAAAACGGTGCAACGGCGATTGTCGTCGGACGCTCGATTACGAGGTCAAAAGAGCCGTTCGAAAGCTATCAGACGATAAAAAAGCAATGGGAAGGAGTACTGGTATGAAACGATACATTGCAGAAAAATTACTGGAAATCGGTGCTGTTTCTTTAAAACCGAATGATCCATTTACATGGGCTTCAGGACTCCTTTCCCCGGTTTATTGCGATAACCGGCTTACCCTTTCTTATCCGGAAGTAAGAAGAGAAATTGCCAAAGGATTAAAGACATTAATAATGGAAAAATTTCCTGATGTTGAAATTGTTGCAGGCACTGCAACTGCAGGCATTCCCCATGCAGCGTGGGTCAGTGAATTGCTTGATTTGCCGATGTGCTATGTTCGTTCCAAGCCGAAAGGGCACGGCAAAGGAAATCAGATTGAAGGAAAAGTCGTACAAGGCCAAAAGGTTGTTGTCATTGAAGATTTAATTTCAACGGGAGGCAGTGTCATTACTGCAGTTGAAGCATTGCGAGAAGCGGACTGCAATGTTTTGGGAGTTGTTTCTATTTTTACTTACGAGCTGGAAAAAGGGAAAGAACTATTAAAAGAAGCAAACGTTTCAATATATTCGTTGACTGATTTTTCCGCCTTGAGCGAAATTGCAATAGAGAAAGGATATATTGATCTCGTAGATATGGAGAAGCTCCACGAATGGAGAGAAGATCCTGCAGAGTGGGGAAAAGAAAAATTAGATTTAAAATAAAGATAAAAAGAGGCTGTCTCGAAAGCCTAAGGGTCAGACCCCATAACACAATATATAGGACATAATGTTGGATAAATGTGCTGTATATTGATAAATACACATGGGGTCAGACCCTTATGAGTCAGCCTCTTTCTGTTTTTCCAGAAATATTTTGCTTCAATGCCAATACCAATTCTTCATCGGGTGTTACATAAACGGTTTGCTGGTTTTCGTAAATCACAAATCCCGGTTTTGCTCCGTTTGGTTTTTTGACATATCGGACTTGCGTATAATCTACCGGTACTGAGCTTGAATTTCGAGCTTTACTGAAATAGGCTGCTATATTTGCTGCTTCAAGGATTGTTTTCTCAGTCGGAGTCTTGCTTCGAATGACTACATGGGATCCGGGTATATCTTTTGCATGAAGCCAAATTTCATCTCTTGCAGCTAATTTATTTGTCAAATAATCATTTTGTTTATTATTTTTGCCAACAAGAATTTCTGTTCCATCTGAAGAAAGATATTTGTCCAAAACAGGTTTTGTATTGATCTTTTTCTTATTTTGCTGTTTTTGTCGTTCTCGCAAGTAACCGCCCTCAATTAGTTCCTCTCTTATTTCCATAATATCTTTCGTTGATGCTGATTCTAATTGCTGCAGAAGTGAATCGATGTAGGAAATTTCCACTTTTGCTTTTTCAATTTGCTCTTGAATAACCGTAAGCGCATTTTTTGCTTTTTGGTATTTTGTAAAATACTTTTGGGCGTTTTCCGAAGGGGATTTTTGCGGATCAAGCGGAATCACAATCGTCCCGTTATTTTCATCATAATAGTTCATTACTTCAACTTCTTTCATTCCTTTTTGAACAGCATATAAATTTGCTGTTAATAATTCTCCATATAATTGAAACTTCTCGGCATTTTTTGCTTCTTCCAGTTCAGATTGAAGCTTTTCAATTTTCTTTATGTTTTTTTCTTTTTCATTAATGATAAACCGCTCCATGTCATTTGCCTGCTGCTTCACTCTGTCGCGTTCAGCTTTGCCAAAGTAATACCTGTCAAGCAATTCACTTAAGGATGAAAAAACTTTATGTTCGCCTTTCAAATGTTCAAGCGGATAAAGGTAGAAAGATTCTTTGCTGCTGCCGTACGTAATCGCCGGGATGTACTCGTTATTTTTGATTTTTTCCATATATGCTAAAAATGTTTTTGGCAGTGTAATCCGGTTTGCCATTCCTGACTGAAAAATCATTTCTTTTGCAAACAGAGGAGAAATCCCTGAAAAATGTTCAACTAGCTGCTTATCAAGTTTGCCGGCATTAAAATCAAGCCGTTTCAAAATTTCCTGCTCGTCTGCTAGGAAAGGATGAAATTTGTTTTGTTCCGGAGGAGCAATGTATTCGTAGCCAGGCAGAACAGCCCTATGCGTATTTACGGCGAAGGAAACATGTTTGATGCTGTCTATAATGGTTTTAGTAGCTTTATCAATTAAAATGATATTGCTGTGACGCCCCATTATTTCAACGATGAGTTGCTTATAAGATACATCTCCGATTTCGTCCCTTCCTTTTACATTAAACACAATGATCCGGTCGAGGCCTTCCTGATATATATTTTCGAGGATAAATCCTTCTAAATGCTTCCTTAGAAGCATGCAAAACATTGGCGGTTCCGCCGGATTTTCAAACGATTCATTCGTCAGCTGCACTCTCGCGTAGCTCGGATGCACAGCTAACAAAAGTTTATGGTTGCTGCCGTTTGCACGTACGGTGAGGATTATTTCATTTTTGGAAGGCTGGTGTATTTTATTAATTCTTCCGCCATTGATTTTTTGGGAAAGTTCGTAAACAATCGCTCTTGTAAATAAACCATCAAATGCCATGAGGGATACATCCTTTTCTGTAGTCTTTTTTAATAGTTTATATCATAGCATAAAAAAGCATTTTTTCGGACAAGGATGAATAAGCTTTCTTTAGGATGAAGACAACGCTTGTCTATTTCTAAAGGAGGAAGTGTGATGGCCGCATGAAGTTCCATGAAATGAGCGAAAGGGAATTAGAACAATCATTAAAAACGGACTTTTCCGCGGGCTTAACCGAAGAAGACGTTAAGACACGGAGAAAAAAGTTTGGCTATAACGTGTTAGCTGAAGGAGAAAAGCAATCTGCTTTACTCTTATTTTTTAGTCAATTTAAAGATTTTATGGTGCTGGTTTTATTGGCAGCCACATTAATTTCAGGTTTGCTTGGAGAATATATTGATGCGATTGCCATTATAGCAATTGTTATCATTAATGGCTTTCTTGGTTTTTTTCAGGAACGAAAAGCAGAGAAATCGCTGCAGGCACTTAAAGAACTGTCCGCTCCGCAAGTGAACGCTTTAAGAGAAGGCAAGTGGGTAAAGATTCCATCAAGAGAAGTTGTTGTTGGTGATATATTAAAGTTCTCAAGCGGCGACAGAATAGGTGCGGATGTAAGATTAATAGCAGTAAACAGCCTTGAAATAGAAGAGTCGGCATTAACGGGAGAATCAGTGCCTGTTCATAAAACAACTGGTCCTTTAACAGGAGAACAAATAGGAATTGGCGACATGGAAAATATGGCGTTTATGGGGGCGATGGTAACCCGCGGAAGTGGGATCGGTGTTGTCGTTGCAACGGGCATGAAAACAGCGATGGGGCAAATAGCCGATTTGTTGGAGAACGCTGAAATGATGGAAACTCCGTTACAGCGCCGCCTTGAACAACTTGGGAAAATCCTTATAACCACTGCGCTCCTTTTAACAGTCCTTGTTGTAGTCATCGGTATTCTCCAAGGCCATGATTTATACACGATGTTCCTTGCCGGAGTTTCCTTGGCAGTTGCAGCGATTCCAGAGGGGCTCCCTGCCATTGTGACAGTTGCCTTATCTCTCGGTGTACAACGGATGATAAAAAAGAATGCAATTGTCCGCAAACTGCCGGCGGTTGAAACTCTTGGCTGTGCATCCGTTATTTGTTCTGATAAGACAGGAACAATGACTCAAAATAAGATGACAGTTACCCATATATGGAGCGGAGGCACTATTTGGACAGTTGATGGCGTAGGATATGAACCGACCGGAAAATTTTACATGAATGAAAACATGATTGACCTAAAAAAAGAAAAAGCTTTGCAGCAGCTTCTCATGTTTGGGATGCTTTGTAATCATGCGGAAGTGATAAGAAAAAACAACGATTACATTATTGATGGAGACCCGACTGAAGGAGCCTTGCTTGTTTCCGCAATGAAGGCAGGTTATTCTAGGGAAACACTTTTGAATCAATATGAAATCGTACATGAATTTCCTTTTGATTCTACACGGAAAATGATGAGTGTCATCGTTAAGGACCGTAACGGACGCCAATTCGTTGTTACAAAAGGGGCTCCGGATGTTTTGATCGGGGTCAGTGAATCGATTCTCTGGGATGGAAAACTTCAAAATTTATCAAAAGAGATGAGAAGCAATGTTCAAAATGCCATAAATGATCTTGCTTCAAGGGCATTGCGAACGATTGCAATCGGTTATAAAGCAATCCCGGCAAATACAGTAATTTTAGATGAAAAGGAAGCTGAAAAAGACTTAATATTGATCGGTCTGCAAGGAATGATCGATCCGCCCAGGCCCGAAGTGAAAACAGCCGTAAAAGAATGCCGGGAAGCAGGGATTAAAACAGTCATGATCACCGGTGACCACGTCATTACCGCAAAGGCTATTGCCGCCCAGCTCGGGATTCTCTCCAAAGAAGCAAGAGTAATTGATGGAAAAACTTTATCTGAAATGTCAATCAGTGAACTGGAAAATGTTGTTGATGAAATATCCGTATTTGCCCGAGTATCCCCTGAACATAAGCTAAAAATCGTAAAAGCATTGCAAAATAAGGGCCACATTGTTGCAATGACAGGCGACGGCGTGAATGATGCACCTGCAATAAAAGCTGCGGATATTGGCGTGGCAATGGGAATTACCGGTACGGATGTTGCAAAAGAGGCATCATCGCTTGTACTTTTGGATGATAATTTTGCAACAATCAAATCAGCGATTAAAGAAGGAAGAAACATTTACGAGAATATTAGAAAGTTTATCAGATATTTACTGGCCTCAAATGTAGGGGAAATCCTTGTCATGTTGTTCGCGATGCTTCTTGCCCTTCCGCTTCCGTTAGTGCCGATTCAAATATTATGGGTAAATCTTGTAACAGATGGTTTGCCTGCAATGGCACTGGGACTTGACCAGCCCGAAGAAAATGTAATGAAAAGGAAACCGCGGAACCCGAATGAAGGAGTTTTTGCAAGGGGACTTGGCTGGAAGGTTATTTCAAGAGGTTTTCTTATAGGCGCTGTAACGTTGGCAGCCTTTATGACAGCATATTACCGGTATTCTGAAAATCTTATCTATGCGCAAACAGTAGCTTTCGCAACGTTAGTTCTTGCCCAGCTCATCCATGTATTTGATTGCAGGAGTGAGCGTTCTGTTTTCTCACGAAATCCTTTCGGGAATCACTACTTGAACTGGGCAGTCTTATCATCATTAATCTTAATGCTGATTGTTATCTACTGCCCGCCGCTTCAATCGATTTTCCATACAGTTCCGATTATATTGAATGACTGGCTGTTGATTTCGGGTCTAGCTTCTATTCCAACTTTTTTATTGGCGGGGTCATTTTTGACAGGAAAAACAAAATGAAATGTGTTATAATCCAAAAGGTAATAGAGATGACTCTATTACCTTTTCTTTATTCGTTTCTTTAATGGATTGGATGTGTTGGAAATGGTCGTAAGCATGACAGGGTTTGGCAGAGGAAAAGCCGAATCATCCGAGTTTTCAGTGACAGCAGAGATTAAATCTGTCAACCATCGTTTTTGTGAATTCCATATCCGTATGCCTCGCCAGTTATTAAAAATAGAAGACAAGATTAAAAAAAAGTTAGCTGAAACGATTCAAAGAGGCAGAGTCGAAGTTTTCATAACAATCGGTGGAACGGGAATCGTTACCCGAAAGGTAAATGTTGACTGGAACTTGCTTGACGAATACTATCATTACATAGAAAAAATAAAAGATCGATATCATTTATCAAACGATGTACCGCTTAAAATTTTACTTGGGCGGGATGAAATCATAACAATCGAAGAAGAAGAGGCTGAGAATGAAGAACTTGAAAAGCTTGTTTTAACAGCTGTAGAAGAGGCTGCATCCGACTTGAATAAAATGCGGAGACAAGAAGGCGAAGCTCTTGAAAAAGATGTGTACATTCACTTGCAAAAGTTGAATGATCGGATTCACTCAGTGGAAAATCTGGCCCCAATTGTCGTTGAACATTATCGGAAAAGACTTGCAAAGCGTATGGAAGATCTGCAAGCCGGAGAAATTGACGAAGCCCGGATTTTAACGGAAACAGCGATCTTTGCCGATAAAGCAGACATTAGTGAAGAAATAGCAAGATTAAAAAGCCATATCCTTCAATTTGACAAAACGGTGAAGCTTAATGAACCGGTAGGAAGAAAGCTCGATTTCTTAGTTCAAGAAATGAACAGGGAAGTAAACACGATCGGCTCAAAAGCAAATGACTACAATATTGCGAATGCAGTTGTAGAAATGAAAATCTTGCTCGAAAAAATCAAAGAACAACTTCAGAATATCGAGTAATTGCCGTTTAGAAATTAAGACTTGCGGTCAAAATAAATAACTAATGATTGGAGGACCAGTATGTCCATAAAATTAATTAATATCGGGTTTGGAAACATTGTTTCAGCCAACCGGATAATATCTATTGTAAGTCCCGAGTCTGCACCCATAAAAAGGATCATTCAGGATGCGCGTGACCGGGGATCCTTAATTGATGCAACATATGGAAGACGAACACGGGCAGTAATTGTTATGGACAGTGACCATGTCATTTTATCTGCTGTCCAGCCGGAAACTGTTGCCCATCGATTAAATGACCGTGATGAAATAATAGATGAAGGGTAGGATTTTTAATGCAAGAAAAAGGTTTGCTTATTGTTCTTTCCGGACCTTCCGGTGTAGGAAAAGGAACTGTCCGCAAGGAGATTTTTTCCCAGCCCGATATTGCATTTGAATACTCCATTTCAATGACGACAAGACCCCCCCGCGCGGGAGAAGTGGATGGAGTTGATTATTTTTTTAAAACGAGAGAAGAATTTGAAGAATTGATCAAACAGGGAAAACTGCTGGAATACGCTGAATTTGTCGGAAATTATTATGGCACCCCGATTGATTATGTTGAGGAAACTCTCAACGCAGGGAAGGATGTATTCCTTGAAATTGAAGTTCAGGGAGCTCGCCAAGTCAGGGAAAAATTTCCTGATGGATTATTTATTTTCTTGGTGCCGCCAAGTTTATCGGAACTCAAAAACAGGATTGTTACCCGTGGAACAGAAACAGAAGAAGTAATTAATAATAGAATGACGGTGGCGCGTGAAGAAATCGAGATGATGAGTTTATATGATTATGTTGTCGAAAATGACCGTGTTGAGCTTGCTGTAGAACGGATCAAAGCGATTGTAATCGCAGAGCATTGCCGCAGGGAGAGAGTTGAATACCGTTATAAGAAAATGTTGGAGGTAGAATATTGATGCTTTATCCATCGATCGACGAATTAATGAAAAAAATAGATTCAAAATACTCGCTTGTTACGGTAGCTGCAAAAAGAGCGAGGGATTTGCAGCAAAAAGGAAAACTTAGTTTGGATCATTACGTTTCCCATAAATTTGTAGGTAAAGCTTTGGAGGAAATTTACATGGACCGGCTTTACTATACGACGGATTCATCCAAAAAAGAGGTTCAAGAAGATTAATTGCCTGTAAAATTAGGGGCGGCTCATAAGGGCCTGACTCCCTCCTACTATGACAACAGATAGAATGGTTCAATTTTGTTCGTCTAAATGTTGTATTGGAGGGGTCTGGCCCTTTTATTATGTCAAAAAGGTGAAAAAAACTGTTCGTTCTTGCATAATAGAAATATCAAACTCTATGCAAATAACCTAGCTGTTTTTATTGGCTAACAAAAATGGAGGATTTTTATATGCTTATCGGAAAAAAAATATTGCTTTGTGTTACGGGGGGAATAGCAGTTTATAAAGCTGCTGCCCTTACAAGCAAGCTGACTCAGACCGGTGCAGAAGTAAAAGTAATTATGAGCGAATCAGCAACGGAGTTTGTAACTCCGCTGACTTTTCAGGCGTTATCCAGAAACGAAGTATTTACAGATACATTTGATGAAAAAAACCCGAAGGTGATCGCCCATATTGATTTGGCAGATTGGGCTGATCTTGTATTGGTAGCGCCTGCTACTGCGAATGTTATCGGGAAGCTTGCAAACGGAATTGCAGATAATATGGTCACCACTACACTACTTGCCACGACTGCTCCGGTTTGGATTGCCCCTGCAATGAACGTTCATATGTATGATCATCCTGCCGTACAGAAAAATATTGAGCAATTATACAATTTTGGATACCGGTTTATTGAACCTTCCGAAGGATATTTGGCGTGCGGTTATGTCGGCAAAGGAAGACTGGAAGAACCTGAAAAAATCGTTTCTATCATTGAAGATTTTTTTAACAAGAAAAAAAACTCTTTTGCTGGAAAGACCGTTCTCGTAACGGCAGGACCGACAAGGGAAAAAATTGACCCTGTACGCTACATTACAAACCGATCATCCGGAAAAATGGGTTATGCGATTGCGGAGGAAGCGGCAATAAGCGGTGCAAATGTAGTTCTTGTTTCCGGTCCGGTCAATCTTTCGGCACCACGAGGAGTCACTTTGGTCAATGTTGAAAGTGCAAAAGATATGTATGATGCAGTAATGGAACGGTTTAACGATGCAGACGTTGTCATTAAAACCGCAGCAGTCGCTGACTACCGGCCAAAGTATCCTGCTGATCAAAAAATGAAAAAACAGGATGGCAGTCAAATTTTGGAGTTGGAAAGGACAAAAGATATCCTGCTCGAACTTGGGCAGAAAAAGGAAAAGCAAATCTTAGTCGGGTTTGCTGCGGAAACCGATCAAGTTGAGGAATATGCAAAACAAAAATTATTGAATAAAAATGCCGATATGATTGTTGCCAATAATGTAAAGGCAGAAGGAGCCGGATTTGATACGGATACAAATATCGTAACCATTTTTAAGCGGGACGGAACATCTGAACATTTGCCGTTAATGTCAAAAAAAGAAGTCGCAAAAAAGATTTTAAAGGAAGTTTCCCTTCTCTTGGAAGGTGAAAGTAAGTGAACATTGCAAGTGTGATTGTTGATGTTCCGGCAAAGCAAACGGACAAGCCATTCGATTATTTAATACCCGAGAAATGGAAAGACGTGATCATGCCGGGAATGAGAGTGTCCGTTCCATTTGGTTTCCGGCAAATTCAAGGGTTTGTCACACAAATTAAAAGTTCATCCGATTTTGATAAATTAAAAGAAATAACGGAACCGATGGATTTGAACCCGGTGTTGACAAAAGAACTTCTGTTACTTGGGGACTGGCTGACGGAACATGCCCTTTGCTACAAAATAACTGCATATCAAGCGATGCTTCCTGCGGCGCTAAAAGCAAAATATCAAAAGAAATTAAGAGTAGTTGATGGAACGGAAATCGGTGATTTGCCTCAAGACCTTCAAACTTTATTTGCTGATCGCGATTCAATTCTATGGGAAGAGATTATAAAAAAAGGGCTTGTTTCCAAATTTCAAAAAGAAGCAGCAAAAGGTACTGTAGAGGTCATATATGAGGTAAAGGAAAGGGTTAAGAAAAAAAGGGTAAAACATATTTTTCCACTGTTAAGCCGGGAACTGCTCCAAATTGAAAAGGAAAAGCTTCCTCCCCAAGCATCAAAGCAAAAAGAAGCAATTGATTATTTTATAAAAAACTCCGAACCGATTGAATTGCGTCTCCTTACATATGAATTTGGAATATCTTCCGGGGCGGTTAAAGGATTGATTACAAAAAAAATACTAGGCGAAAAAGTGGTTGAAGTTTATAGAAACCCTTTTGAAGATCGCAAATTTGTTAAGACTGAGCCGCTAAAATTAACTAGGGACCAAGCGAAAGCGATCGGACCGATTTTATCATCGATTGAAAACAATGAACATGAGGTATTTCTCCTTTACGGGGTTACAGGAAGCGGAAAAACAGAGATTTATTTGCAATCCATTCAAAAAGTGATTGAAAAAGGAAAAGAAGCGATCGTCCTTGTTCCAGAAATATCTTTAACACCGCAAATGGTAACTAGATTTAAAGGCAGATTTGGAGATCAAGTTGCCGTGCTTCACAGCGGTTTGTCTCAAGGAGAAAAGTATGATGAATGGCGGAAAATTCAACGGAAGGAAGTAAAGGTGGCAGTCGGGGCAAGGTCGGCCATTTTTGCACCCTTTGAAAATATCGGAATCATCATCATTGATGAAGAACATGAAACAAGCTATAAACAGGAAGAAACCCCCCGTTATCATGCAAAAGATGTCGCTATTCAAAGGGCAGAATACCATGGGTGTCCGGTCGTTTTAGGAAGTGCAACTCCTTCATTAGAATCTTTTGCGAGGGCGAAAAAAGGTGTTTTTCATTTACTGACACTTTCAAATCGGATGAATAATCAGCCGCTCCCGGCCGTAAAGATCGTCGATATGAGAGAAGAACTAAGAGCAGGAAACCGGTCGATGTTTTCAAGGGTGCTCCTTGAAAAGCTGAAAGACAGATTAGAGAAAAAAGAACAGACTGTTTTATTCTTGAATAAACGGGGCTACTCTTCGTTTGTCATGTGCCGCTCTTGCGGCTACGTTTTAAATTGCCCGCATTGTGATATTTCCTTGACATATCACCGTTTTAACGAACAAATGAAATGTCATTATTGCGGATATGAACAGCACGTCCCCCCTCTTTGTCCTGAATGCCAAAGTGATCATATTCGTTATTTTGGAACTGGTACGCAAAAAGTGGAAGAAGAACTGGCAAAAATTTTGCCTGAAGCAAGAGTCATACGGATGGATGTAGATACTACGAGCAGAAAAGGAGCGCATGAACGCCTCCTCAGTGATTTTCAGGAAGGAAAGGCAGACATTTTACTTGGTACGCAAATGATTGCGAAAGGTCTCGATTTTCCAAATATTACACTCGTTGGGGTGTTATCGGCAGATACAATGCTCCATCTTCCGGATTTTCGGTCTTCGGAAAAAACGTTTCAGTTGTTGACCCAGGTTAGCGGCAGGGCTGGAAGGCATGAATTAGAAGGGGAAGTTGTCATTCAGACGTACAGTCCTGAACATTATAGTATTGAGCTGGCAGGTGATCAGGATTATAACCGCTTTTACCAAAAGGAAATGATGATCCGCAAAATTCATAAATATCCACCGTTTTACTACATTTCTCTCGTAACGGTAAGCCATGAACACTTAATGAAGGTTGTGTCGGTAACCGAGAAAATTACAACCTTTTTACAGTCAAGGTTATCAAATGAAGCGATTGTACTTGGACCCGTTGCGTCGCCGGTTCCCCGCATCAACGATAGATATCGTTATCAATGTTTGATAAAATACAAACGTGAGCCTGAACTCGGCAAAGCTTTAAGAGTGGTATTAGACCATTATCAACAAGAGATGGCTTCTGATGGATTACAAATCTCTATCGATCTAAATCCATATATTTTAATGTAACGGTTATGAAAAAAATTCATTTAGCCGAAGATGAATATATACAAGAAAAATGGAGGACCAGCATTGGCAGTAAAGAAAATTGTCACCTATCCAGCAGAAATATTAGAACAGCAATGTGAGCCTGTTACGGTTTTCGATAAAAAACTTTCTAAACTTCTTAATAATATGTACAATACAATGATTGAATATGATGGAGTAGGTCTTGCGGCTCCGCAAATAGGAGTGAAGAAGCAAATTGCCATCGTTGATATTGATGATGAAACAGGAACGATTGAATTAATAAACCCGGAAATCTTGGAAACATCAGGAGAACAAACAGGCCCTGAAGGATGTTTAAGTTTTCCGGGACTTTACGGCGAGGTTACACGCCCCTATTTTGTAAAAGTGAAAGCACAGGATCGGAAAGGAAAACCTTTTATTCTTGAAGCAGAGGATTTTCTCGCCAGAGCGATCCAGCATGAAATTGATCATCTGCAGGGTGTCCTGTTTACTTCAAAAGTGACAAGATACTTGGAAGAAGATGAGTTGGAAGGGTTGGAAGGTGAATGACTAAAATTGTATTTATGGGAACGCCCGATTTTTCTGTCCCCATCTTGCAGCAGCTGATTCAAGACGGATACGAAATAATTGGAGTTGTTACCCAGCCCGACAGGCCGGTGGGAAGAAAAAAAATCTTGACACCGCCGCCGGTTAAAGTAGAAGCAGAAAAACACGGAATTCCTGTTTTTCAACCTGAAAAAATCCGCAACCCGGAAGAGCTTGAAAAAATCTTGGCTCTTGAGCCGGATCTAATTGTTACAGCTGCCTTTGGACAAATATTGCCAAAGGAATTGTTGGAAGCCCCGAAGTATGGCTGCATTAATGTCCATGCTTCGCTTTTGCCCGAACTTCGCGGCGGTGCGCCGATCCACTATGCCATTTTAGAAGGAAAGAAAAAAACGGGAATTACCATTATGTATATGGTTGAAAAATTAGATGCAGGAGATATATTAACACAGTCGGAAGTTATGATCACAGATGAAGACACTGTAGGAACACTGCATGACAAATTAAGTGAAACAGGTGCAAAGCTGTTATCGGAAACGATACCGAAGCTTATTAAAGGTGAACTTAAACCAGTTCCGCAAAATGAAGAAGAAGCGACACTTGCATATAACATAAAAAGAGAACAAGAAAGAATAGACTGGTCAAAAAGCGGTGAAGAAATCTATAACCATATTCGCGGAATGAATCCTTGGCCGGTTGCCTATACAACTATGAATCATTCAGTATTAAAAATTTGGCGCGGTGAAAAGGTTCCCGCCAAGGTAAAATCTGAACCCGGGACAATTTTAGCAATTTCCAAAGACGGGATTATCGTTTCAACCGGAGATGATACAGCCATAAAGATTACGGAACTTCAACCTTCAGGGAAAAAACGGATGACGGCGGAACAATTTTTACACGGGGGCGGCTCTCAAATAACGATCGGAACAAGATTAGGAGAAGAGCATGAAGAGTAAAAAAAACGTTCGTGAAATAGCTTTAAATCTCCTTGAAACAATTGAAAAGAACCAATCATACAGCAACTTATTGTTAAATAGCAAGATCGAAAAAAATAAAATCGATCAAAAAGATGTCGGGCTTTTGACAGAATTAACCTACGGAACACTGCAGCGCCAAATGACGCTCGATTATTTTTTAAAGCCATTTATTAAAAAAAAGCCCGATAGATGGGTTTTGCATTTACTACGGCTGACACTGTACCAAATGGTATATTTAGATAAGATTCCTGACCGGGCATCGATATATGAAGCTGTAGAAATCGCAAAAAAACGCGGCCATAAAGGGATTGCAAGTATGGTAAACGGAGTTTTAAGGAGCATCCAAAGGGAAGGGCTGCCTTCATTGGAAAATATTAAAGATCCAATAGAGCGTCTGGCTGTTGAAACGAGTCATCCTGCATGGCTCGTCAAGAGGTGGACAGACCAATTTGGGTTTGAGAAAACAAAAAAAATGTGTGAAACAAATTTAACAGCTCCACTCCAGACAGCTAGAGTCAACGTGACAAAAATCAGCCGGGACGAGTGTTTGCAGCTGTTAGAAAACGAAGGTTTCAATGTAGAAGCCAGCCCGATCATTCCTGAAGCGATAAGATGTTTAAAAGGCAATCTGGCAGCTTCCAATGCATTTAAAAATGGCTTGATTACCATTCAGGACGAAAGTTCCATGCTGGTCGCTTATGCACTGAATATCGAAGAAAACAATACCGTCCTTGATGCATGCGCAGCTCCGGGAGGGAAATCAACCCATATTGCTGAAAGGCTGAATAAAACCGGTAAAGTCATTTCGCTCGACCTCCATGACCATAAGGTAAAACTTATTGGCATAGCTGCTGAGCGCCTCGGGCTGAACAATATTGAAGCAAAGGCCTTAGACTCAAGGTTCGTACCCGAACATTTTGCCGCTGAATCATTTGACAGGATTCTTCTTGATGCACCTTGTTCAGGACTTGGTGTGATGAGAAGAAAACCGGACATAAAATATACAAAGATGGAAGAGGATATATACAAATTAAAACAAGTGCAGCAAGATTTGTTAAATTCTGTTGCCCCTCTTCTGAAAAAAGGCGGCATTCTTGTTTACAGCACATGTACTATTGAAAAGGAAGAAAACCAGGAAGTAGTCGAAAGTTTCTTAAATAGAAATGATTTATTTGAAGGCGACGAAACTCTTAAGGAGCGAATGCCGGAAGCGGTTAAGCCCCTTGTCGACAATTTTATGCTGCAAATTCTTCCGCAGAATTTTGGATCGGACGGATTTTATATTGCTTGCTTAAGAAAGAAGGTGTAATCAGTTGGAACAAACAATCGCAACTGAGAAAAATACTGCTATAGAAATGAAGAAACCTTCCATATATTCATTTCAGCTTCACGAATTAAAGGACTGGTTAAAAGAGCATAACGAAAAGGCTTTTCGTGCTGAGCAAATTTTTGATTGGCTGTACAAAAAAAGAGTTTCTGATATTGAAGAAATGAGCAATTTGCCGAAAACATTAAGAGAAATGCTTAAAGATCATTTTACCCTGACAACTTTAAAGACGATAATAAAACAGACGTCGCTTGACGGAACGATTAAATTTTTATTTGAATTGCATGATGGATATTCGATTGAAACGGTGTTAATGCGGCATGATTATGGAAATTCGGTTTGTGTTACAACTCAAGTCGGCTGCCGGATTGGCTGTACATTTTGTGCATCTACTTTAGGAGGATTGAAACGTAATTTAGAAGCAGGAGAAATTGTCGCACAGGTCGTAAAAGTACAACAGGCGCTTGATGAAACCGGGGAACGCGTAAGTTCAGTTGTTATCATGGGAATTGGCGAACCATTTGACAACTATGATCAAATGATTTCGTTTCTAAAAATCATCAATCATGATAAAGGGTTAAATATCGGTGCACGCCATATTACTGTTTCAACGAGCGGAATAATTCCAAAAATTTATCAGTTTGCTGATGAAAACATGCAAATCAATTTTGCGATTTCGCTCCATGCGCCAAATACCGAACTAAGGAGCAGTCTGATGCCTATTAACAGAGCATATAAGCTGCCTGATTTAATGAAAGCTGTGCGCTACTACGTTGAGAAAACCGGAAGAAGGGTAAGCTTTGAGTACGGCTTGTTCGGAGGTGTGAATGACCAGGAAGAGCATGCTGAAGAACTGGCAAAACTGATCAAAGGTATAAAATGCCATGTAAACTTGATTCCTGTCAATTATGTGCCTGAAAGAAATTATGTAAGAACTCCGAGAAATCAGATATTTAAATTTGAGAAAACATTAAAAAAACACGGCATCAACGTAACGATTCGCAGAGAGCACGGTCATGACATAGATGCGGCATGTGGACAACTTCGTGCAAAGGAGCGGAAAGAGGAGACGAGGTGATTGAATGAAAGCTGTTTTTATGACAGACCGAGGGAAAATACGCCAGCACAATGAAGATAATGGGGGTATTTATACGAACCGTTCAGGCCAGCGCCTTGCCATCGTCGTTGATGGCATGGGGGGCCACCGTGCCGGAGACGTAGCTAGTGAAATGGCGTTGTTGAATTTAAAAGAATTTTGGGAACAATCTGATCGAATCGTGACTGCCGAACAGGCAGAAAATTGGCTGAAAAAGCATATTGAGAAGATAAACTTAATATTGTTCAATCATTCGAAAAGCCATACTGAATGTGAAGGTATGGGAACAACGATTGTTGCTGCAATTAGTACTGACAAATTTTCAACAATTGCAAATATTGGCGACAGCCGCTGCTATATTTTAAACGAAAACGGGTTTAAGCAGTTAACGGAAGATCATTCTCTAGTTAATGAATTGCTTCGTTCCGGGCAAATTTCAAAAGAAGATGCAGAACATCATCCGAGGAAAAACGTTCTTTTACGGGCACTCGGAACAGAGGAATCTGTTGAAATGGATATTAGGACAATCATCTTTGAAGAAGGAGACATCCTGCTCCTATGTTCTGACGGTCTTTCCAATAAGGTAAGCCAGACAGAAATGGAAGGAGTTTTAAAGAGCGAAAAGAGCCTGGAAAATAAAGCATCTGAATTAATTAACCTTGCGAATGACTACGGCGGTGAAGATAATATTACCCTCGTCATTGTAGAGTTCTCGGACGGCAGTGAGCAGGTGAATCAATGATGATCGGAAAAAGAATAAGCGGCCGTTATAAGATTTTGAGAATGATCGGCGGAGGCGGAATGGCCAACGTTTATTTAGCCCATGATATGATTCTTGACCGGGATGTTGCTGTGAAAATGCTCCGTCTTGATTTTGCCAATGATGAAGAATTTATCCGCCGTTTTCATCGGGAAGCGCAATCCGCAACAAGTCTTGCTCACCCGAATATTGTCAGCATTTATGATGTGGGTGAAGAGAACGATCTTTATTATATTGTCATGGAATATGTCGACGGTCAAACGTTAAAGCAATACATACAGCAAAATTCGCCCATTCCGACCGAAACTGCACTTGAAATCATGCAGCAGCTGACATCTGCAATCTCACATGCCCACCAAAATGATATCATCCATCGTGACATCAAACCGCACAATATTTTACTTGATAGAAACGGGAATGTTAAAATTACTGATTTTGGGATTGCGATGGCTTTGAGTGCAACAAGCATTACCCAGACGAATTCAGTGCTTGGCTCCGTTCATTACCTCTCTCCTGAACAGGCAAGGGGAGGTATGGCAAATAAAAAATCGGACATCTATTCTCTTGGAATTGTTATGTTTGAAATGCTTACCGGCAGGCTTCCTTTTTCGGGTGAGTCGGCTGTATCGATCGCATTGAAACACTTGCAGTCGGAAACTCCTTCTTTAAAACGGTGGAATCCATCGATTCCACAAAGTGTTGAAAATATAGTTTTAAAAGCAACAGCAAAAGATCCTTTTCACCGATATGACAGTGTGGATGAAATGGAAGAGGATATTCGGACCGCTTTGGATCCTGACCGAATGAATGAAGAAAAATTTGTCATTCCGAAAGATGACGAAGCAACGAAAGCCATTCCCGTTATTACGAATGACCGGACTTTTGCTGATTTAGAAGAAACAATCATTCGTGGAAAAGATCAAAATTCTGCGGAAGAACAACATCAAAATGGAACAAACGATGTAAAAAAAGCTAAGAAGAAATGGCCATGGATATTAGTTTCTGTATTTACTCTTTTAGTTTTATCCGGAGTATTAACCGTTACTGTTGTTCCGAATCTGCTAGTTCCGGATGAGGTCGAAGTGCCTGATGTGACGGGCATGGATGTGGACGAGGCGAAATCGGAATTATTAGAGGCGAAGTTTGTCATTGGAGAAACAAAAGAAATAACTTCGGATGAATTTGAAGAAGGCCTTGTCGTAAGAACCGATCCGAAAGCCGGAAAAATGGTGAAAGAAGGAACAACAATTGATATTTACCAAAGTATCGGAAAGAAAAAATTCGAACTGTCTAACTATAGAGGACGCCGCTATGATGATGTATTCCGTCTTCTGGAATATAAAAGTTTCAAAGATATATCAAAAAATGAAATATATGATAACAGTGAACCTGGAACAATCCTTGGTCAAAATTTTCCTGAAGGAGAAGAAGTTGTTCCTGAAGAGACAAAATTGGAATTTACAGTCAGCAAAGGGCCGGAATTGATTACCTTAAAGGATTTAAGCGGACTGAACAAGAAAGGCGTCCAGAATTATGCAGATTCTATCGGATTAAAGGTCGATATGTCGAAGGAAGAATATCATGATACGATTCCGAAGGGCCTTGTTATTTCTCAAACACCGAAAGCAGGAACTCAATTGGAAAAAGGAAATACGATAACCGTTGTGTTATCGAAAGGAAAGAAAGAAATTCCTCCAAAAACAGTTATGAAAGAAATTACAGTCCCTTATGAGCCTGTTGAAGAGGGGGTTCCTCAAGAAGTTCAGATTTATATTGAAGATATGACCCGCAGTATGACGGAACCATTTGAAACTTTGTATATTACAGAAACGAAAAAATTGAATCTTGAATTTACAATAGAGCATGGGAAAAAAGCAGAATACAAAGTGGTAAGAGATAAAAGCGTGCTTATGGATGAAGTCATTCCATATCCTGAAGAGTAAGTACAAGGAGTGATGCTATGCCAGAAGGCAAAATAATAAAAGCTTTAAGTGGTTTTTACTATGTTTTGGGCAATGATGGAATCATCCAGTGCCGCGGAAGAGGGGTTTTCCGGAAAAATAGAATTACTCCATTAGTCGGCGATAATGTTGTTTATCAAGCTGAGAACGAAACCGATGGGTATATTTTGGAGATAAAAGAGAGGAAAAATGAACTTGTTAGGCCTCCAATTGCAAATGTAGACCAGGCCATCTTAGTATTTTCTGCTGTTGAACCGGATTTCAGCACAGCACTTCTCGACCGGTTTCTTGTTCTCGTTGAGTACAACCATATTAAACCGATTATTTGCATTACAAAAATGGATTTAGTCGACGAAGAAAAAGAAGAAAAAATCCATAAATATGCTTTTGAATACCGAAAAGCAGGATATGACGTTTTGTTAATATCCTCAAAAAAATCCATTGGAGTCGGAGATTTAATTCCGTATTTAGAAGGAAAAATTTCTGTTGTGGCGGGCCAGTCCGGCGTAGGAAAATCTTCTCTGTTAAATGCGCTCAGGCCCGAGCTGGAGCTGAAAACGAATCATATATCTTCTCATCTTGGCAGGGGAAAACATACGACAAGGCATGTCGAATTGATTGAAATTGGAAATGGGCTTGTTGCAGATACGCCCGGATTCAGTTCACTCGAATTTATTGATCTTGAACCGGAAGACTTGAATTCTTGCTTCCCTGATTTTGCTGTTTTAAGTGAAGAATGCAAGTTCAGAGGCTGCCTTCATATTTCAGAACCAAAATGTGCGGTTAAGGATGCAGTTGACGAGGGAAAAATTCCTGTGTACCGATATGAGCACTACAAAGAATTTCTTCAGGAAATTAAACAAAGAAAGCCGAAGTACTAGCGATGGGAAAAATGCCTTTATCTGCTTTTAGCAGTTGGATAACTTCATTATACTTTTTCAAAGTCAGTCCGGTCGAAGGGCTGGCTTTTTTAAAAAAAGTATAAAATTTGATCCTGCTGCAAAATCTTGTTTTGTGGTATTTATCTAGAAAATCTTGAATTGGCTTATCAATTCCCTAAAGTGGCTCATAAATTGCCAAAATTGACAAAAAAACGTACAACTAATCAATTATAGCAAAGGTGATGAAAATGGAGATAAATATTGTGGGCGGAGGTCCTGAAGAGCTATTGCCGGATTTGTCTGAGTTTCGGCATGATGGCAATGTATGGGTAGGAGTGGACCGAGGTGTGTTTACACTTCTCTCTAAGGGCATTACCCCTTATATGGCATTTGGTGATTTTGATTCTGTAACAGCGACGGAAACAAAAAAAATCGAAAAACATGTGCACGTAATGAAAAAATTCAAGCCTGAAAAAGACGAAACCGATATGGAATTGGCTTTCAATTGGGCTCTTGGAGAGCAGCCGGAAAAAATCCGGATGTTTGGGGCTACTGGAGGAAGGCTTGATCATTTTTTTGCAAATGTGCAGCTTCTTTTGAAACCCGCATTAAATAATATTGAATTAAATATTGAAATAATTGATAAACAGAATCATATTTTAATAAAAACACCTGGCAGTTATGAAATGAAAATAAATCAGGATAGAAAATATATTTCATTCATCCCGATGTCTCCGTTTGTTAAAGGGCTCACTCTCGAAGGCTTTAAATATCCGTTAAAAGATTGTCAAATTCCTTGGGGATCGACTCTATGCATTAGTAATGAACTTATTAGTGATTATGGTACTTTTTCTTTTAGCGAAGGCATATTAATGGTGATAAGGAGTCAAGATTAAGGCATTTGACCATGAGCATAGTCACAAATTTTGAATATGATGAAAAGTGTAGGATTGAAAGGCACATGCGTGAGATAGTGAGGAGGGACAGTATGAAATTCTATACGATTAAACTGCCAAAATTTTTAGGCGGTCTTGTCCGGGCAATGTTGGGGGCCTTTAAAAAGGGATAATTGCGTTATAAATATAGATTGAATCCACTCATTTCAAATTCCTTGAAAGACAACCTTATAAAGGAATCAATTTCAGCACCTTCAAGCAGGGTGCTATTTTTTTTCAATATGGTGCAAAATAGGAGAGGCTGTCTCATAAGGGTCTGACCCTTATAAGACAGCCTCTTTTTAAGAATGATTTTTTTATTAAACTCTTTCTACTTTACCGGATTTAAGAGCTCTTGCAGAAACCCAAACACGCTTAGGCTTTCCGTCTACAAGAATTCGGACTTTTTGAAGGTTTGCACCCCATGTACGCTTGCTGGCGTTCATAGCGTGGGAACGCGAATTACCGGAACGAGTTTTTTTACCAGTGATTACACATTTACGCGGCATATCTATTTCCCTCCTAACTTGCAAAGCTGAAACGATTGTTTATTCTTTCATTTGTGATGATTGCCAGAAGTGAATCTGACCCGATTTGGAAAAACACAATCGCCTTAAGTATTCAGTTCATTTAAGATACTTTAATAATTTATCATACAAACCGTTTGAATGCAATAGTTGTCATGTAAGCTTTCAAGAAAAAATCCTTGACATAAGTGTTTAATTAATGCTCAATAATAAGACGAGGCAGTGTGGCTTTTAAAAATATTATCCTTATAGTAAAATGTGTGTAGCCAAGGAGCAAATCCAAAGGGGGAACGTATCATGTCCATTGAACTAAGAACAAAGTACGGGCAAATTGATATTTCAAATGAAGTTATTGCAACAATTGCAGGCGGTGCGGCAGTTGACTGCTATGGGATTGTCGGAATGGCTTCGAAAAACCAAATTAAAGACGGTCTGACTGAAATACTGCGAAAAGATAATTTTACCCGCGGTGTGATGGTTCGCCAGGAAAATGATGAAGTACATATTGACATGTATATTATAGTTAGTTATGGAACGAAAATTTCCGAGGTTGCCCACAACGTGCAATCAAAGGTTAAATACACACTTGATAAAACAGTCGGGCTTGCCGTTGACTCGGTAAATATTTACGTTCAAGGTGTTCGTGTAACGAACCCGTAGTGAGGAGGAAAGATTTGTGTCAATTACAGTTTTAGACGGAAAACGTTTCGCCGAAATGGTCATTCAGGGTGCTAATCATTTAGCAGCCAATGCAAAAGTTGTGGATGCTTTAAACGTTTTTCCTGTTCCTGACGGTGATACGGGAACAAACATGAATTTGTCCATGTCTTCCGGGGCAAAAGAAGTTAAAAATAATGTTCAGGACCACATCGGGAAAGTAGGAACAGCGCTCTCAAGAGGTTTGTTGATGGGAGCACGCGGAAATTCCGGTGTAATCTTATCCCAGCTTTTTCGCGGATTTGCAAAATTTATTGAAAACAAGTCTCAAGTAAATGGGAAAGATTTTGCCGCTGCATTGGAAGCAGGGGTTGAGACAGCGTATAAGGCTGTCATGAAACCGGTGGAAGGGACAATCCTGACCGTTGCAAAAGATGCCGCAATAAAAGCAGTTCAAGTGGCTAAAAAAGAAAAAGATTTAGTCATTATTATGGAAGAAGTTCTGAAAGAGGCAAAAGCATCTCTTAACAGAACCCCTGACCTTCTTCCTGTTTTGAAAGAGGTTGGAGTTGTTGACAGCGGCGGACAGGGCCTTGTATTTGTTTATGAAGGGTTTCTTTCAGAACTGAAAGGAGAAAAACTTCCTGAATCTGCATCTCTTCCCAGCATGAAAGAATTAGTAAGCGCGGAACACCATAAAAGTGCCCAAGGCCACATCAATACAGAAGATATAGTGTTTGGCTATTGTACAGAATTCATGGTTAAGTTTGAACAAGAAAGACTTAAAAAGCATCCTTTTTCGGAAGAAACATTCCGTCAAGACTTAAATAAATTCGGTGATTCTTTGCTTGTCATCGCTGATGAAGAGCTTGTTAAAGTACATATTCATTCAGAACAGCCTGGCAATGTTTTAACATATGGACAAAGGTACGGAAGCCTTATCAATATAAAAATAGAAAACATGAGAGAGCAGCATTCCAACATTGTCGGTGAAACAAAAACTCCTTTAATTGCGGAGAAGATGATACAGAAAGAAGAAAAGAAGGAATATGGAATTGTCACTGTTTCAATGGGATCAGGCATCGCTGAACTATTCCGAAGCATCGGTGCCCATGCCGTCATCGAAGGCGGCCAGACAATGAATCCAAGCACAGAGGATATAGTAAAAGCCATTAAAGAGGTTAATGCTAAAAAAGTCATCATTCTTCCAAATAACAAGAACATTGTAATGGCCGCTCAGCAAGCTGCTGAAGTATCCGAAGGAAAAGTAGCAGTCATCCCGTCCAAAACAGTACCTCAAGGAATGTCAGCACTGCTTGCATTTAATCCGGGAGTTGAACTTGAAGAAAATGAAAAGGCCATGACGGAGGCGATGCAGCATGTAAAAACAGGGCAAATCACGTTTGCTGTCCGCGACACAAATATAGACGGCTTGAAAATCGAAAAAAATGATTTTATGGGCATCTCTGATGGAAAAATTGTCGTTAAGAACAAAGATAAAGTGAAATCAGCACAAGAACTTCTTGACCATATGCTAGATGAAGATACAGAAATTCTGACAATTTTAAAAGGCGAAGATGCGAAAGAAGAAGAAGTATCCAAGCTTGTTGAATATATTGAAAGTAAGTATGAAGATATTGAAATTGAGGTTCATTACGGCGGACAGCCGCTTTATTCATTCATATTTGCGATTGAATAAGTTGAGGCTGACTCATAAGCGAAGGGAAGACCCCGCCAATACAATATATAGACAGACACTAATAAAACCATTCTATATATTGTCTTTACCGGAGGGAATCAGACCCCTATGAGTCAGCCTCGTGTTATGAGAGAAGAGGGGAAAATAATCATGAAATATAAGAGTGTTTTTGATATTATCGGTCCTGTCATGATTGGTCCTTCAAGTTCCCACACTGCCGGGGCAGCAAGAATAGGACGTGTGGCCAGAAGCCTTTTTGGGCGTGAACCGAAATGGGCAAAAATATCATTTTATGGTTCGTTTGCCAAAACATATAAAGGACATGGCACCGATGTTGCCATTATAGGCGGCCTTCTTGATTTTGATACTTATGATGAACGAATCATAAAATCGCTCGAAATTGCAAAAGAAAAAGGTATTCACATCGAGTTTATTGCAGAAACTGCTGTTACCGATCATCCGAATACTGCAAGAATTCGAATTGGAGATGATCAAGGCGAATTAGAGCTTGTCGGGATATCGATTGGCGGCGGAAAAATTGAAATTATCGAATTAAATGGTTTTGAGTTAAGATTGTCAGGCCATCATCCGGCAATCCTTGTTGTTCATAACGACCGATTCGGGGCAATAGCGGCAGTATCGAACATTCTTGCAAAACATCAATTGAACATTGGCCATATGGAAGTTTCCCGCAAGGAAAAAGGGAGGCTCGCATTAATGACGATCGAAGTTGATCAAAATATTGACCGGCATATTATCGAAGAAATAGAAAAATTGCCGAACATTATTCAGGTCACAAAAATTGTTGAATAAGGCTGCAACATAATGATAGCGCTTACAAATCTATAATTTAGCGGTACAACAAGGAGGAAGAACAACAATGTTCCGGAATGTAGTTGAATTGGTAGATCTTGCTATTAGTCAAAATAAAAAAATTTCTGATATTATGATTGAACAGGAAATGGAAGTCACCGGCCGATCAAAAGAAGAGATTATTGCCCAGATGGAAAAAAATCTTACTGTCATGGAACAGGCGGTTGAAAAAGGACTAAAAGGAGTTACGTCGCATTCAGGCTTGACCGGCGGCGATGCTGTTTTATTGCAACAGTATATTGAAAAAGGAGAATTTTTGTCAGGCGAAACCATTCTGGATGCAGTAAGCAAAGCTGTTGCCACGAATGAAGTGAATGCTGCGATGGGGACAATTTGTGCAACTCCGACAGCCGGTTCAGCCGGGGTAGTTCCCGGGACATTATTTGCTGTAAAAAATAAATTAAATCCAACAAGAGAACAAATGATTGCGTTTCTTTTCACGGCAGGTGCATTTGGGTACGTTGTTGCGAACAATGCCTTCATTTCAGGTGCTGCAGGCGGATGCCAGGCTGAAGTCGGTTCCGCTGCAGGAATGGCAGCTGCAGCAATTGTAGAAATGGCCGGGGGAAATCCTGAACAATGTGCAGAAGCAATGGCCATAACGTTAAAAAATATGCTAGGATTAGTATGTGATCCGGTGGCTGGATTAGTCGAAGTTCCATGTGTAAAAAGAAATGCTATGGGGGCAGCCAATGCAATGGTAGCAGCTGATATGGCTTTAGCAGGCATTAAAAGCCGAATTCCTTGTGATGAGGTTATTGAGGCGATGTTTAAAATTGGACAATCGATGCCAACGGCACATAAAGAAACAGCACAGGGAGGTTTGGCGGCAACTCCGACAGGTCAGAAGCTTGCGGCGAAGATCTTCGGAATACCGCTCAAGTAATGTGAATGATAAGCTAAATCAAACTGTAACGGCTATTAAAGGTATCGGTGAAGAAACCGCACAAATTTTAGCAGAAATGAATATATTGACGGTTAACGACTTATTTGAACACTTTCCATATCGCTACGAGGATTATCGGCTCAGGGACTTAGCCGATGCAAAGCATGAGGAAAGAGTCACAGTAGAAGGGAAGGTTCATAGCGAGCCTTCTCTTGTCTATTATGGGAGAAAAAAATCGAGGCTGACAATCAGGCTGCTAGTTGGTCGATATTTAATACAGGTGATCTTTTTTAATCAGCCTTATTTAAAAAATAAAATTTCCATTAATAACACAATCACTGTTACGGGTAAATGGGACCAGCACAGGCAATCGATTACGGCGAACAGCATCCAATTTGGCCCCTATTCAAAGAATAAAGAATTTGAACCAGTCTATGCGGTAAAAGGAAATTTAACGGTTAAAGGATTACGAAGATTGATAAATCTCGCTTTCTCTCAATTTGGAGAAGACATTCACGAAACGCTCCCCGTATCCTTATTGAAAAAATATAAACTAATGAATCGCAGAGATGCACTTAGAGCCATTCATTTTCCTTTTACGAGTGAAGATATTAAGCAGGCAAGGCGCCGTTTTGTTTATGAAGAATTTTTATATTTTCAAATAAAGATGCAGGCCCTTAGGAAATTTGAAAGGGAAAACTCAAACGGAGTGGCTCAAAAATACGATTTGGAAAAAGTAAAACAATTTATTTCTTCTCTTCCTTTTTCATTAACAACCGCGCAAAAAAGGGTAACGAATGAAATTCTTTTTGATATGAAATCGCAGTTCCGCATGAATCGGCTTCTTCAAGGCGATGTAGGTTCGGGAAAGACAGCCGTGGCAACGATTGCTCTTTTTGCAAGCGTTACTGCAGGTTACCAGGGTGCATTAATGGTCCCAACTGAAATTTTAGCTGAACAGCATGCGGAATCGATTACAAGTTTGCTGGAACCGTTCGGGATACGCTGTGAATTGCTTACCAGTGCGATAAAAGGGAAGCGCCGCCGGGAGATTTTACAGCAATTACAAGCAGGAGAAATTGATATTTTGATTGGAACACATGCGCTTATTCAAGATGAAGTGCATTTCCATCAGCTCGGTCTCGTTATTACGGATGAGCAGCATCGTTTTGGAGTTGAACAAAGAAGGGTTCTCAGAGAAAAAGGGGAGAATCCGGATGTTTTGTTTATGACAGCTACCCCAATCCCTAGAACTTTGGCGATTACAGCCTTCGGCGAGATGGATGTATCCGTTATTAATGAAATGCCCGCAGGGAGAAAAACAATCGAAACGTATTGGGCAAAGCATGAAATGCTTGACCGCATTCTTGCTTTTATGGAAAAAGAGCTTTCAAAAGGGCGGCAGGCATATGTTATTTGTCCGTTAATAGAAGAATCAGACAAGCTTGATGTTCAAAATGCTATTGACGTTTACAATCAGCTTGAAGCCTATTTTCATGGCCGGTATAAAGTCGGATTGATGCATGGAAGGCTGCATTCTGAAGAAAAAGAAGCGGTCATGAAAGCTTTCAGTGTAAATGAAATTCAGATCCTTGTTTCAACAACGGTTGTTGAAGTCGGCGTCAATGTTCCAAATGCTACAGTAATGGTTATTTATGATGCCGAACGATTCGGGCTGGCCCAGCTTCACCAGCTTCGCGGCAGGGTAGGAAGAGGCAGTGAACAATCTTATTGTATTTTGCTTGCAGATCCAAAAACGGAAGTCGGAAAAGAAAGAATGCGAATTATGACTGAAACAAATGACGGTTTTGTTCTCAGTGAAAAAGATCTTGAACTTCGCGGCCCGGGTGATTTTTTTGGCAAAAAACAAAGCGGGATTCCGGAATTTAAAGTGGCTGATATGGTCCATGATTACAGGGCGCTTGAAGCAGCAAGAAATGATGCCGCAAAACTGATTCAGTCAAAAGAATTTTGGGAATTGCCTGAGTATGCCAGCTTGCGCGACCACCTTTATCGATCAGGTGCTTTATCAGGCGAAAAACTTGATTAACATTCTTTTAGGGAGGAGATAAATTAGCTTTCTCCTCTTTTTTATTGCATATTAAAACTTAAGATTATATACTACTATTAGTACCTAGTCTTAATATCTCTCGGACGGTGTAAACTATGAGACGAAGCAAAAAAGAACGGCAGCAATTGTTATTTGAAACAATTAAGGAAAATCCGTTTGTAACAGATGAGGAATTAGCAGAAAAATTTTCTGTGAGCGTCCAGACGATTCGATTGGACCGGCTGGAGCTTTCGATCCCGGAATTGAGAGAACGAATAAAAAGTGTTGCTGAAAAGCGCTTTGAAAACGAAGTAAGATCTCTTCCGATTGAAGAAGTAATCGGTGAGATTATTGATATACAGTTAGATAAAAGCGCCATTTCCATATTTGATGTGAAAAAAGAACATGTATTCAGCAGAAATAAAATCGCCAGAGGACATCATTTGTTTGCACAAGCCAATTCTCTTGCAGTTGCAGTTATCAATGATGAACTCGCTTTAACAGCAAAAGCGAATATTCGGTTTACGAGATCGGTAAATGAAAATGAACGTGTTATTGCAAAAGCAAAAGTAACAAAAATTGATCAGGAAAGCGGCCGAACATTTGTAGAAGTGAACAGTTTTGTCAATAATGAACTTGTGTTCAAGGGCCAGTTTGAGATGTTCCGGTCAAAAAATAAAAAAGGATGAGACTTACATGAAATTGGCAATAGATGCAATGGGAGGCGACCACGCCCCTAAAGAAATCGTGCTTGGTGCATTGAAAGCTGTGAATGCATTTCATAATATACATATTACTCTTGTAGGTGATGAGCAGAAAATCAGAGAGTATTTAATCGATCATGAAAGAATTGATATACTCCATACAGATGAAGTCATATTAGGTACTGATGAACCGGTGCGGGCAGTAAGAAGAAAAAAGAAAGCTTCCATGGTTGTTGCGGCAAGACAAGTAGCAGAAGGATATGCGGATGCATGCATTTCTGCCGGTAATACGGGAGCTCTGATGGCAGCCGGACTTTTTGTCGTTGGACGAATTGAAGGAATCGAACGCCCGGCTTTGGCGCCTACATTGCCGACTATTGGCGGTGAAGGATTTTTAATGCTTGATGTTGGCGCAAACGTTGACGCAAAGCCTGAGAACATTCTTCAATATGCGGTTATGGGGTCAATTTACAGTGAAAAAGTAAGAGCAATTTCCAAACCGAGAGTTGGCCTGCTCAACATTGGGACAGAAGAGAAAAAGGGAAATGAGTTAGCCAAGCAATCTTTTGAATTGCTGCAAAATGCCGACATTCATTTTATCGGGAACGTAGAAGCGCGCGACTTATTGGAAGGTGCAGCTGATGTTGTCGTGACAGATGGATTTACGGGGAATATGGTTTTGAAGACGATTGAAGGAACCGCATTGTCGGTGTTCAAAATGCTTAAAAGCACATTAACTGCAACGTTAAAAAGCAAGCTGGCTGCTGCAGTCCTCAAGCCGGATTTAGTGCAGCTAAAAAACAAAATGGATTACTCAGAGTATGGCGGCGCCGGTTTATTTGGATTGAAGGCTCCTGTTATAAAAGCACATGGGTCTTCTGATGCGAATGGAATTTTTCATGCCATCCGCCAGGCGCGGGAAATGGTTGAAAAAAATGTAACAGGCACAATAACAGAAATACTGGAAAATAAGCGGCCACAATTCCAAAATGAACTTTGAAAGGGGAGTTTTCATGGGTAAAATCGCATTTCTTTTTCCGGGTCAAGGATCGCAGGCTGTCGGTATGGGTAAAGTCCTGGCTGAATCAGACAGCACCATTATGGAGATCTTCGAACAAGCAGACAAAACTTTAAACTTTAAGTTATCCAACATTATTTTTGAAGGCCCGCAAGAAGAATTAACATTAACAACAAACGCCCAGCCTGCTTTATTAACGACGAGTATTGCCATTCTGCATTATTTTAAAAAGTCGGGGATAGAGCCTGATTTTGTTGCAGGGCACAGTCTTGGAGAGTATTCAGCACTTGTTGCTGCAGAGGCTTTTTCGTTTGTAGAAGGCGTCCGGGCTGTCAGAAAAAGAGGAGAATACATGGAGGAAGCGGTTCCGAACGGAGAAGGAACAATGGCGGCAGTACTCGGTCTTGACCGCGAGTCGCTCTCAGAAATTACTGCGTCGGTCACAGCAGACGGTCACACTGTTCAGCTGGCCAACCTGAATTGTCCGGGACAAATTGTTATTTCCGGTTCGAGACAAGGTGTTGAATTAGCTGGTCAAATAGCAAAAGAAAAAGGAGCGAAAAGGGTGATTCCATTAGAAGTAAGCGGTCCGTTCCATTCAGTCTTAATGAAACCTGCAGCGGAAAAATTTCAAACGGTTCTTAATGAAATGAGTATCAAGGATGCAAAGGTTCCTGTTATTTCTAATGTAACAGCTAACCCGATACAATCTGCTGCAGAAATTAAGGAAAAGCTGATTGAACAACTATATTCGCCTGTGTTATGGGAAGATTCTGTCCGGAAAATGATTGAACTCGGTGTAGACACGTTTATTGAAATCGGTCCCGGGAAAGTATTATCAGGTCTTGTAAAAAAAGTGGAACGAACCGTTAAAACATTGGCTGTGTCTGATGAAGACAGCTTTAAAGCTACTATCGAGGCGTTAAAGGAGGAAAACCAATGAAATTAGAAGGAAAAGCGGCCCTTGTAACAGGGGCGTCCAGAGGTATAGGCCGAGAAATTGCCCTTGAACTGGCAAGAAAAGGTGCTAATGTCGCTGTTAATTATTCAGGAAGTGAAGCAAAAGCGAATGAAGTAGTCGAAGAAATTAAAGCGCTTGGCAGAAATGCTTTTGCTGTTCAATGTAATGTTGCCGATTCAGAATCTGTTTCAAACATGGTGAAAGTGACAATTGAAACCTTTGGCAAGTTGGACATCCTTGTTAATAACGCCGGAATTACAAAAGATAACCTTTTAATGAGAATGAAGGAAGAGGAATGGGATGATGTAATTAACATAAATCTAAAAGGTGTCTTTCTTTGTATAAAAGCCGTTACAAGGCAGATGATGAAACAGCGGTGCGGAAGAATTATTAATATTTCTTCCATTGTCGGTGTAAGCGGAAATCCCGGGCAGGCAAATTACGTGGCTGCAAAATCGGGAGTCATCGGATTAACAAAAACAGCAGCAAAAGAATTGGCTTCCAGAGGAATTACGGTTAATGCAGTTGCACCCGGTTTTATCACAACAGATATGACTGACAAACTCGCAGATGACATAAGAGCTGAAATGTTGAAACTAATTCCTCTCGCAAAACTGGGCGAACCGGGAGATGTTGCTAAAGTAGTTGCATTTCTTGCCTCTGATGACAGCCGTTACATGACAGGCCAGACTCTGCACGTTGACGGCGGTATGGTAATGCAATAAAAAAAAAATCAAAAATACATTACAAGCATTTATTATTTTATTAAAATGCAATATAATGGCTTGAGGGGAGGTGAACAAGCATGGCTGATGTATTAGAACGTGTTACAAAGATCATTGTAGACCGCCTTGGTGTTGATGAGTCTCAAGTTACTCTTGAGGCATCTTTTAAAGATGATCTTGGTGCCGATTCCCTTGATGTGGTAGAACTTGTTATGGAATTAGAGGACGAGTTCGAAATGGAAATTTCTGACGATGATGCAGAAAAAATCGCTACAGTGGGTGACGCTGTAAATTACATAAAAAGCCAAATGTAATCGTTAGAACAGAGAAAAGCTCCGTGTAATGCGGGGCTTTCTTCTATAAAGTGAAAAAGTGTAAATTAAAAGCAAGGTGGAGGCACTATGCGCAAAAACAATAAAGATAATCATAAAAGAAATTTACGCGCAAAAGATAAACAATTTAAAGAGTTTCAAGAAAGAATCGGAATTGTATTTGGAGACGAGAAATTGCTAAAACAAGCATTTACCCATTCATCCTATGTGAATGAGCATCGCAAAAAGCCTTATGAAGACAATGAAAGGCTTGAATTTTTAGGAGATGCCGTCCTCGAGCTGACTGTTTCACAATACCTTTTTAAAAAATATCCGATGATGAGCGAAGGAGAGCTGACGAAATTACGTGCAGCAGTAGTATGCGAACCATCATTGGTTTCTTTTGCCAATGAACTTTCCTTTGGAGAGCTCATATTGCTTGGCAAAGGGGAAGAAATGACAGGCGGAAGAGCAAGGCCGGCGCTTCTCGCTGATGTTTTTGAGGCTTTCATCGGGGCTTTATACCTCGATAAAGGAATTGAAACAGTTACAAAGTTTTTAGAGATGGTTGTATTCCCGAAAATAAATGCCGGTGCTTTTTCTCATGTGATGGATTACAAAAGCCAGCTTCAGGAGCTGGTTCAAAGAGATGGGGCCGGGACGATTGAATATCGTATTCTGCAAGAAAAAGGGCCGGCCCATAATCGGGAATTCGTTTCCCGGGTTTCATTAAACAAAGTGGAATTAGGGACAGGCATAGGCCGGTCCAAGAAAGAAGCAGAACAGCATGCTGCCCAAATGGCTCTGGAAAAGCTTAAAGCACATTTAGAAGTAAACTCGATAGAAGAGTGACTTTATGTTAGGTGGGATCAGAAGTGTTTCTAAAGCGATTGGATGTGGTAGGCTTTAAGTCGTTTGCAGAACGGACAGCAGTAGATTTCGTTCCCGGTGTAACAGCTGTAGTCGGACCGAACGGAAGCGGGAAAAGCAATATAACGGACGCCATTCGCTGGGTGCTGGGTGAACAGTCAGCAAAATCCCTCCGCGGCGCTAAAATGGAAGACATTATATTTGCGGGCAGTGATTCAAGAAAACCATTAAACTTTGCAGAGGTAACATTAACACTTGATAATGAAGACCAGTTTTTGCCGATCGAATACAATGAGGTAAGTATAACGAGAAGAGTGTATCGTTCCGGAGAAAGCGAATTTTACATAAATAAACAAGCTTGCCGATTAAAAGATATAATCGATTTATTTATGGACACAGGGCTGGGAAGAGAAGCATTCTCCATTATTAGCCAGGGAAAGGTTGAAGAAATTTTAAACAGCAAGGCCGAAGATAGACGCGCGATTTTTGAAGAAGCTGCAGGTGTTTTGAAATATAAATCAAGAAAGAAAAAGGCTGAAGCAAAGTTAATGGAAACGCAGGAAAATTTAAATCGTGTAAATGACATTATCCATGAACTTGAAAGCCGGGTTGAGCCATTAAAAATTCAGGCTTCCATAGCAAAAGAATATTTGGAGAAAAAAGAAGAACTTGAAAAAATTGAAATCGCGCTTACCGTCCATGAAATTGAAGATCTCCATGCACAATGGGAAAAGCTGTCGAAGCAGCTGGAACAGCATCAAAAAGATGAACGAAAGCATTCGTCAGATATTCAAGCTAAAGAAGCAAAAATCGAGGAGCTTCGCGACCATATTTCTGCGATTGATGAGTCAATCAGTAATCTGCAAACCGTCCTTCTCCATGCGAGTGAAGAACTTGAAAAATTGGAGGGGCGAAAAGAAGTATTAAAAGAAAGAAAAAAAAACGCATCACAAAACAAGGAACAGCTTGAAAAAAACATTGAAGAATTAACCTTAAAAATAAAAAATCTAAAAAAACAAAAAAGAGAGCAAGAATCTGCTGCTGTGGAGCTTGCGAATGATACGAAACAGCTGGAACAAAAACTATTTGAAAAACAGCAGCACTTAAAATCATTAACTGAAAACATTGATGAAAAAATAGAATCGTTAAAAAGCGATTACATTGAACTCTTAAATGAACAGGCCAGCGCCAAAAACGAGCTTCGCTATATTGAGCAGCAGCTTGAACAGCTAAATGCCAGAAATACAAGATTAGACAATGAGAATGTAAAATTTCTTGATGAACGAAGGAAAATCGAAGAAAAAAAACGGGAAGTTCTGTCTTTTCTGAACGATGCTAAAAAAAAGCTCGAAAATCATGTCCGTTTCTATATGGAAGAGCAGAAAAAACTTGAGGCATTAAAAAATAATTATCAAAAGCAGGAAAAGACGCTTTATCAAGCTTATCAATATTTGCAGCAAGCGAAATCCCGCAAAGATATGCTGGAAGAAATGGAAGAAGATTATACCGGGTTTTTTCAAGGCGTAAAGGAAGTATTAAAAGCCCGCCAGTCTAAACTTCAAGGCATAGAAGGGGCGGTTGCGGAACTAATCCGCGTTCCAAAGGAATACGAGGTTGCAATTGAAACAGCTCTCGGAGGAGCAATGCAGCATATTGTCGTTGATTCAGAACAAAGCGGGAGAGCGGCGATTCAATTTTTAAAAAAGAATTCTTTCGGAAGAGCGACTTTCCTTCCGCTAAATGTCATTAAAGGAAAACAGCTGTCTTCCGCTCAAACTAAGTCAATTGAAAAGCATCCATCTTTTGTGGGCGTGGCAGCGAATTTAGTCCAATTTGACCGCAAATATACAAATATTATCTTATATCTGCTCGGTAATGTCGTTGTTACAAAAGATTTAATAAGCGCAAATGAATTGGCTAAATTATTGGAATACAGATACCGCATCGTTACTCTTGAAGGCGACATTGTAAATCCGGGCGGTTCGATGACAGGCGGTGCTCTGAAACAAAAAACAACTTCTCTGTTAAGCAGAAAAGGGGAACTTAAAGAATTAAAAGAGAAGTTAACAGACATGGAACTTAAAACGGAGAAGCTGGAATCTCATGTAAAACGCCTTAAAGAAGACATTCAGCAACTTGAAAAGAAGGCAGAAGACATGAGAAAAACAGGTGAGGCGCTCCGTTTTAAGGAACAGTCATTTAAAGTTGAACTTCGTGAAGTGGAATTAGCTGAAAAGAACATTAATGAACGGCTTGCCCTATACGACATGGATAAGGTTCAGTTTAAAGAAGAAATGGAAAAGCTGCTTTCGAGAAAAAAGGAGCTTTCAATAAAGCTTGATTCGCATGATTCTTCCATTTCTGAGCTGGATAAAGAGATTTCTGTATTGACCGAACGCAAAAATCAAGACATCGTCTCCAAAGAAGCGATTTCAACTGAAATCGCCGATTTAAAAGCTGTAATTGCTGCGAAAAAACAAGAGCTTCGTCATAAGAATGAAAAGATTGAGAGGATTGACGGCGATTTAAGAGAAACGGAACAGAAGCTTGTAACATTTCAAGAAGACTTGGAGCTTCTTTCAACAGAGATGACAGACAGTTCTACTGGAGAGTTGCAGCTTGAAGAGGCTGCAAAACATAAGTTGCAGGATAAAAATGAAACCATAAAGCTCATCTCTTCAAGGCGCGAAGAACGGATGAAGCTGCAGGCTTTGCTGGAAGAAGCGGAGATCGAAGCAAAAGAACTTAAGAGTCAGCATAGAGGCCTTGTTGTTGTCTTAAAAGATGAAGAAATAAAATTGAACAGGATTGATGTCGAACTCGAAAACAGGCTGGTCCATCTTCGGGAAGAGTATCTGCTCTCCTTTGACGGTGCAAAACAACAATATCCTCTAACGATGCCTCTTGAAGAAGCGCGGAAAAAAGTAAAACTTATTAAGCTTGCCATTGAGGAATTGGGGACCGTTAATCTTGGTGCAATTGAAGAATATGAACGGGTTTCTGAACGATATGAATTCTTGTCGGAACAGAAGAGAGACTTACAAATAGCGAAAGATACTTTGTTCCAAGTCATTGATGAAATGGACGAAGAAATGAAAAAACGTTTTGAACAGACCTTTAATGGCATACGCGCTCATTTCGAATCTGTATTTAGAACTTTATTCGGGGGCGGAAGAGCTGATTTAAAATTAACCGATCCGGATGACTTGTTAAATACCGGAATTGAAATTGTTGCCCAGCCGCCGGGAAAAAAACTGCAAAATCTCGGGCTTTTATCTGGAGGAGAAAGGGCGCTGACCGCCATAGCTCTCCTTTTTTCGATTCTTAAAGTCCGTCCCGTTCCATTTTGTATACTGGATGAAGTAGAAGCTGCACTTGACGAAGCAAATGTATCCCGTTTTAGCCAGTATTTGAAAAGATACAGCTCTGAAACTCAGTTTATCGTAATTACTCATAGAAAAGGCACGATGGAAGAAGCGGATGTCCTCTATGGTGTAACGATGCAGGAATCCGGTGTGTCCAAGCTTGTTTCTGTAAGGCTTGCGGAAACGAACGAATTTCTGCAAACATCTTGATATCTTATCGGCTAGTAATATGCTGAAATCGATCAAGTAGAAAAGGAAGTGAAGAAATGAGTTTCTTCAAAAAATTAAAAGAAAAAATCACAAAACAAGCAGACAGTGTGACAGTGAAGTTTAAAGAAGGTTTGACGAAGACACGGGATAGTTTTGCCGGAAAAGTCAATGATCTTGTTGCACGTTACCGTAAAGTTGATGAAGAGTTTTTTGAGGAACTAGAAGAAATTCTCATTCAAGCCGATGTAGGTTTTGATACCGCAATGGAATTAATTGACGAATTAAAAATGGAAGTAAAACGCCGTAACATTCATGATCCGAAAGAAGTGCAGGCAGTTATCTCAGAAAAGCTCGTGGAAATTTACCAGGGTGGAGAAGAAAGCATTTCCGAATTAAATATTCAAGAAGACGGACTTACCGTTATTCTTTTTGTTGGTGTTAACGGTGTCGGAAAAACAACAACGATCGGAAAGCTTGCCCATAAATTTAAATCGGAAGGAAAAAATGTCTTATTGGCTGCTGGGGACACTTTCCGTGCAGGTGCGATTGAACAGCTTGAAGTTTGGGGAGAGCGCGTCGGTGTTGAAGTAATTAAGCAAGGAGCAGGTTCAGATCCCGCTGCTGTTATGTATGATGCGATCCGGGCCGCAAAAGCCAGAAAAGCAGATATTTTGCTTTGCGATACGGCCGGAAGACTCCAAAATAAGGTTAATTTAATGAAGGAATTGGAAAAAGTAAAGCGGGTCATCGAACGTGAAATTCCCGGAGCCCCGCATGAGGTTCTCCTTGTCGTCGATGCTACGACGGGACAAAATGCAATGATCCAGGCCAAAACCTTTAAAGAAGCAACTAACGTTACGGGAATCGTCTTAACAAAGCTTGATGGAACAGCAAAAGGCGGAATTGTCCTTGCGATTCGAAATGAACTAAACATTCCTGTAAAATTCGTCGGCCTCGGTGAAAAAATGGATGATCTTCAAGAGTTTGATGCAGAAAAATATGTTTATGGATTATTTGCAAATCTCATTGAGAATGAAACGGAGAAATAATGGGTTTGACCTTTACAAGAGTTCATGTAAAGATAATTTCTTGACATCATCAAAGGGTTTGTGTAAACTTTTTTTGTAAAGGCTTTTCACTTAACAAGGGGGGATCGGCGGTGCTTGAAAAAACAACGCGAATGAACTATTTGTATGATTTTTATCAATCGTTGTTAACTCCAAAGCAGCGCAGCTATATGTCCTTATATTATTTGGACGATTATTCCCTCGGCGAGATTGCCGAACAATATGATGTTAGTCGTCAGGCGGTGTACGATAACATCAAACGGACTGAAGCAATGCTCGAAGAATATGAGGAAAAGCTGTTATTATTTCAAAAATTTCAAGAGCGAAGCAAACTGATTTCCAAAATGAAAGAGTTGGTAAAGGAAGATCATTCATCGAACTGTGATCTTTTGGATCTCATCGCGGAGCTTGAGAAATTAGATTAGGAGGCGGCGTGAATGGCATTTGAAGGATTAGCCGACCGACTGCAAAAGACAATTCAAAAGATCCGCGGAAAAGGAAAAGTCACTGAAGCGGATGTAAAAGAAATGATGCGCGAAGTTCGACTGGCCCTTTTAGAAGCGGACGTAAACTTTAAAGTCGTCAAAGAATTTGTAAAAAAGGTCAGTGAACGCGCTGTAGGCCAAGAAGTAATGAAAAGCTTAACACCGGGCCAGCAAGTCATTAAAGTCGTTAAAGAAGAACTGACCGAATTAATGGGCGGAGAGCAAAGCAAAATTGCTGTATCAAACCGTCCGCCGACTGTTATCATGATGGTCGGACTTCAAGGTGCCGGTAAAACAACGACAACCGGCAAACTGGCCAATTTGCTTCGGAAAAAATATAACCGCAAGCCAATGCTGGTCGCGGCCGATATTTATCGGCCTGCTGCAATTAAACAGCTTGAGACTTTAGGAAAACAATTGAACATACCTGTTTTTTCTCTCGGTGACCAAGTCAGCCCTGTGGAAATTGCAAGACAGGCTGTCGAGAAAGCAAAAGAAGAGCATCATGACTATGTTTTGATTGATACTGCGGGCCGTTTGCATGTTGATGAAGCGTTAATGGCTGAATTAAAAGAAATAAAAGAACTTGCCAAACCGGACGAAATTTTCCTCATTGTCGACGCAATGACTGGGCAAGATGCCGTAAACGTAGCTCAAAGTTTTAACGAACAGCTTGGCTTGACGGGTGTTGTTTTAACAAAGCTTGATGGAGATACACGGGGCGGTGCTGCACTATCCCTTCGTGCTGTTACCCAAACTCCCATTAAATTTGTCGGTTTAGGAGAAAAAATGGATGCAATTGAGCCTTTCCATCCGGAAAGAATGGCTTCGAGAATTCTCGGAATGGGCGATGTTCTTACATTGATTGAAAAAGCTCAAGCAACCGTAGATGAAGAAAAAGCAAAAGAGCTCGAAAAGAAGATTCGAACAGCTTCTTTTACACTTGATGATTTTCTTGAACAGCTCGGGCAGGTTCGAAAAATGGGCCCTCTTGACGAGCTTCTGAAAATGATGCCAGGTGCCAATAAGATTAAGGGTCTGAACAATTTAACGATTGATGAAAAGCAGATTGCACATGTTGAGGCGATCATCAAATCAATGACGAAGGAAGAGAAGATTCATCCTGAAATCATTAACGCCAGCAGGCGGAAACGGATTGCAAAAGGCAGTGGAACGACCATCCAGGAAGTAAACCGGCTGCTGAAGCAATTTGAAGATATGAAGAAAATGATGAAACAAATGGCCGGAATGCAGCAAAAAGGGAAGAGAAAAGGCGGCTTCAAATTGCCTTTTAATCCTTTTTAATTAGGAATCAATCGAAATTTTTGTGTGTTAAGAAAAAAACCTTTACAATCTATATTTTTGTTTGATATTATAATAACTTGTGTGAAACTATTCGGAGGTGCTTATTTAACATGGCAGTAAAAATTCGTTTAAAACGTATGGGAGCTAAAAAATCTCCTTTCTACCGTATCGTAGTAGCTGATTCTCGTTCTCCTCGTGACGGACGTTTCATTGAAACAGTGGGAACTTACAACCCTGTTACTGAGCCGGCTCAAATTGAAATTAATGAAGAATTGGCTCTTAAATGGTTGCAAAACGGTGCAAAACCGTCTGACACAGTTCGCAATTTATTTTCTAAACAAGGCATCATGGAAAAATTCCATAACGCTAAAAACAGCAAGTAATTGCAGATAAAATGAAAGAATTAATTGAAACAATTGTTAAGCCCCTTGTTGATTTTCCGGAAGATGTTCAAGTGAATGTCCTTGAGGAGGATCATCGCGTAACCTATCAGCTTTCTGTCAACAAGAATGACATGGGGAAAGTCATTGGAAAGCAAGGGCGCGTTGCAAATGCGATTCGAACTGTTGTCTATGCAGCAGGATCATCACAACAAAAGAAGATTTTTCTAGAGATCAGTGAATAGATTGAAAAGCTTCGCGCCTGGATCAGGAGTGCAGCTTCATATTTATCACTAGCAACAAGCCATAGATAAGGAGGGGTGACCCTCCTTTTTTCAATAATAATAAAACTTTTTTTAGAAGCGCGGACAAATTGTTATAAGGAGGCGCAAAAGTGAAAATTCTCCAAACTGTTGTGGTGAAGCAAATATTAACTGAAAACAGCCGAAACGAGCTGCTTGAAAAATATCGTTCAAAAAAACGGCAGCTTCAAAAAGAAACAGACCAGCTGCGTTTTGAATTGCGAAAGTTTGAGAAATCAAAAAAGTTCCATCCTGAAAATGTAAAAAAGCACTTTGAAAAAGAGATCCAAATGAGACAGGAAAAAATAAAACTATTGGATTTTCAATGTGAACAATTACATATGCTACCTTTAGGAAGCGAACTTAAGGAATCAGAAGTGCAAGCGCTTGTTGATGTAAATGAAGGAGACCGTTGGGACGAGTTGTTAAGCGGGAAGACGATTATTATTAAAGATGGCATCGTAGCAGAAATTCGTGAGAGGTGATCGACTCAATGGTCAAATGGTTCAATGTCGGCAAAATCGTCAATACACACGGACTTAAAGGAGAAGTCAGGATAATTTCCATAACTGATTTTGCCGATGAACGTTATAAACCTGGCAATACTTTATTTTTATTTATGCCGGATTTAAAAGAGCCGTTAGAATTGGTTGTAAATAGCCATCGCAAACATAAAAATTTTGATTTATTAACTTTCAAGGGATACGAAAGCATCTCAGATGTTGAAAAGATGAAGGGCGGAATTTTGAAAATTTCCGAAAACCAGCTCAGTCCGTTGGAAGAAGGAGAATATTATTTTCATGAGATTATTGGCTGCCTTGTCTTTACAACATCCGGTGAAGAAATTGGAATAATAAAAGAGATTCTTACTCCCGGGTCCAATGATGTTTGGGTCGTAAAAGATAAGGACGGAAAAGAAATATTAATTCCATATATTGATGAAGTCGTGAAAAAGGTCGATGTAAAAGAAAAAATAGTCCTGATTAAACCGATGGAAGGATTATTGTCATGATGAAAATTGATATTCTTACGCTCTTTCCAGAAATGTTCAGCGGGGTGTTGGGCCACTCTATTTTAAAAAAAGCTGCCGACAAGAATGCAGTCTTATATAATATTGTGAATTTCCGCGAATTTGCTGACAATAAACATCAAACGGTTGATGATTACCCATACGGCGGGGGAGCAGGGATGGTTTTAAAACCTCAACCGATTTTCGATGCTGTAGCCTCATTAAAGGAGAAGCATGGCAGTGATGCTTCCAGAGTGATTCTTCTCTGTCCCCAAGGGGAGCGCTATGATCAACGTAAAGCCGAGGAACTGGCAAAAGAACAACATTTGATTTTTATTTGCGGTCACTATGAAGGCTATGATGAACGAATCCGCGAACATCTTGCAACAGATGAGATTTCAATCGGTGACTATGTTTTAACCGGAGGAGAGCTTGGAGCGATGGTGGTTATTGACAGTATTGTCCGACTCCTTCCCGGTGTTTTGGGAAGCGAAGAATCCCATTTAAGGGATTCATTTTCAACAGGATTGCTAGAGCATCCCCATTATACGCGGCCTGCTGAGTTTCGAGGTATGAAAGTTCCTGATGTTTTACTCTCAGGAAATCATCGGCTAATAGAAGAATGGAGAGAAAAAGAGTCTTTACTCAGAACCTACTTGCGCCGGCCGGATTTACTGAAAAAAATCATCCTGTCTCCTAAACAAGTAAAATGGCTGGATGAAATAAAAAAACAGTACGACTAGCTATTGCAACAAAATATGTCATATGTTATGATATTCATCGTGACTGGGCAATAGAGTTTAGCCTGTTGAGAACGATGTTCCGCTGCAATAAAAGGATATTTGCAAGAGCATCTGTGGGAGGAGTTGAAAACGATGCATAAATTAATCGAAGAAATCACAAAAGAACAGCTTCGCACTGATATTCCGGATTTTCGCCCTGGTGATACTGTACGTGTTCACGTAAAAGTTATCGAAGGTTCCCGTGAACGTATCCAGGTGTTTGAAGGTGTTGTGATAAAGCGTCGTGGCGGCGGTATAAGTGAAACTTTCACTGTTCGTAAAGTTTCCTATGGTGTTGGAGTAGAGCGTACATTCCCATTACACACACCAAAAATTGCGAACATTGAAGTTGTGCGCCGCGGTAAAGTACGCCGTGCTAAGCTTTACTACTTGCGCAACCTTCGCGGTAAAAAAGCTCGTATAAAAGAAATTCGATAATAAGAAATGCGAAAAGCGCCTCGATCAGGCCCGGAATGCACAAGATGAATCACGCAGGAGTCCTTTAGACACTGGAGTGATTTGACTTTGGACCTCGAGAGCCTGAGCGCCGCTAGACAATTAAAGTAAAAAGGAGCTTGTTTGACAGGCTCCTTTTTCGACTTTTCAGAATTATTCAAATAAAAAATCTCGATTGAAAATTATCTATAAAAAATTCCACCTATCCTGTTAATTTAAAAAAACTTTTGTAAAATAAACATATGTATACTACTTTTTAAGTCGAAATGGTGGGGAAACAAAATGAAGAAAAAGAAAAATGAATTTTGGGAATGGACAAAGGCGCTTGTCATCGCCGTCCTTTTGGCAGCAGCCATTCGTTACTTTTTATTTGCGCCGATTGTGGTCGATGGATTGTCTATGATGCCGACACTTGAAGACCAGGACAGAATGATTGTCAATAAGCTGAGTTATAAGATTGGCAAGCCTGAACGTTTTGATATTATTGTTTTTCATGCGCCGGAAAATAGAGATTACATAAAAAGAGTAATCGGTCTTCCGGGTGATCGGATCGAATATAAAAATGATACGCTGTATATTAATGGAAAAGCTTATGAAGAACCATATTTGGAAAAATATAAAAAGCGGGTGATAGACGGACCCCTGACGGATCCATTTACCCTTGAAGAAATAATTGGACGGAAAACGGTTCCGGAAGGGCATTTGTTTGTTATGGGTGATAACCGCCGTTACAGCAAAGACAGCCGCCACATAGGAACAATTCCAATGGAAGATGTACTCGGAAAAACATCGATCATTTATTGGCCGATTAAGGATATACGTATTGTGAAATAAGCTTTAGGGAGGTGCTCGTTTGACAATTCAATGGTTTCCGGGGCATATGGCCAAAGCCCGCCGGGAGGTCACGGAAAAGCTAAAACTTGTTGATATCATTTTTGAATTAGTGGATGCCAGAATTCCATATTCTTCAAGAAATCCGATGATTGATGAAGTCATCCAACATAAACCGAGGCTATTGCTCTTAAATAAAGCGGATATGGCTGATCAATCTAAAACAAAAGAATGGATTGAATATTTCCAAGAGAATGATATTCGCGCTCTGGCCATCAATTCTCAGGCTGGAACGGGCATGAAAGAAATTGTCGCTCTTTCAAAAGAAATTTTAAAAGAAAAATTCGACCGGATGAAAGCAAAGGGATTAAAACCACGCGCCATCCGGGCGATGATTGTCGGGATTCCAAATGCAGGCAAGTCTACATTGATTAATCGTCTTGCACGGAAAAATATTGCCAAGACAGGCAATACTCCCGGTGTTACGAGAGCACAGCAATGGATTAAGGTAGGCAAAGAGCTTGAACTTTTAGATACACCGGGAATTCTTTGGCCAAAATTTGAGGACCAGGAAGTAGGGCTGAAACTTGCACTCACAGGCGCAATTAAAGATACAATCTTAAACTTGCAGGATGTTGCTGTATATGCGTTGCGCTTTCTTGAAAGGGAATATCCCGACAGGCTGAAAGACCGCTATCAGCTCGGAATCATTCATGATGATATCGCAGAACTATTTAACGAAATCGGAAAATTCCGCGGATGCCTGATGGGCGGGGGGGAAGTTGATTATGATAAAGTAGCTGAGCTCGTTGTCAGAGAGGTAAGGACGGAGAAGCTTGGTCCCTTAACATTCGAAAGGCCAAGAGACCTTGCAAAAGAGGAAACAGAATGAGAAACAGAGGAGGCTGTCTCAAAAGCCTAAGGGTCAGACCCCATAACACAATATATAGGACATAATGTTGCATAAATGTGCTATATATCGATAAATGCACATGGGGTCAGACCCTTATGAGACAGCCTCTTCTTTCTAATATTTTTCCGATAATATATACAACAATTGCTTTTTCAAGGAGAACAGACATGGGGAAATATACAATCGCTCAAATTGAAAAAAAGCTACTGACTGAACAGCCTGATTCGGATTTTATTAACATTCTTGAAAAAGATGATAGAAAAGGCGTTCAACGAGCTTTGATAAAGTGGAAGAATAACATGGAACAAAAAAAACGATTAAGAGAACAGTTTTTTGCGATGATGAAATATGAAAGGAAGTTAAATAAAGAAGGATTTATAAAAATAGCAGGAGTAGACGAAGTTGGCAGAGGCCCGCTAGCAGGTCCTGTAGTGGCAGCTGCAGTTATTCTCCCTTCTGAATTTTATTTGCCTGGCATTGATGATTCAAAAAAACTTACTAAAGCTAAAAGGGAAGAATTTTACAAGATCATATCATCTTCAGGGGCCGCTATTGGAATCGGAATGATTGACCACGATGAAATCGACCGAATTAATATTAATGAAGCAGCTAAGAAAGCAATGCTTGAAGCGATAACGAATTTGGAAACAAATCCTGATTGCTTGCTGATCGATGCTATGAAACTTGATACGCCGTATCCGTCCGAATCGATCATAAAAGGCGACGGCAAAAGTGTTTCGATCGCAGCTGCATCGATTGTAGCAAAAGTTGTCAGGGACAATTACATGAAGAAATTGGGCTTGCTTTTTCCATCGTACGGATTTGAAAATAATATGGGTTATGGAACAAAAGAACATTTCGAAGCGATAAAGCGGTTTGGAATTACACCTTACCACCGAAAAAGCTTTTCACCCATTAAACAATTAATTATGGAATTCGAAAGGTGAAGGTATGGAACGAATTACGCAGACATCTGCATTATTTAAGCAATATTTTTTCAATCAAAGCGAAGCCGCGGTTTTTAGACCTGGACAGATTTTTCAAGGGAAAGTGACAAAACTTTTTCCGAATCAAACAGCGGAGGTGCAAGTGGGCAGCCTGAAATTTATTGCTCTTCTTGAAGCACCGCTTTCCAATCAAGAGCGCTATTTGTTCCAAGTCCAGCCGGGGGAAGGGAAAATTCATCTAAAAGTACTTACTTCAAATGGAGGCGGAACTGCGTCTATCAACCATGCGGAACAAGCATTGGCACTATTCAAATTGCCTGCTGTAAAAGAAAATATAGAAATCATCCGTTCATTTTTGCAAAACGGGCTGCCAATATCAAAAGAAACGATACAGCTTGCTTCAGAATGGCTCAAAACTGCTCCTTCACTAAAAGAAGGGCTTGAAGTGATTCAGCAAATGTTTGTAAAAAATCTCCCTTTTAGTAAAGAAATATTTAACGCTCTTTCTTCAATGCAAAAAAACGAACCTCTTCACTCCCTTGTCAGTAACCTTCTTTCTTCATTGAAAGAAACGGAGCTGACGGAAACAGGGACTGTTCTCAAAAACATATTGTCTAATTTAACTGTTGCCGAAAAAGAAAACGTCTGGGGTCAGGCTCAATTAATCGCAGTTCAGTTAAAAAAATTAATTTCTCATTTTGGATTTGATTATGAACATAATATCCCTCAATTTATAAATAATACGACAAAGGATGGGACTTTTCATACAGAAATGGTAAAGCCGCTTTTGATTCAGTTTTTAAATGAGCACCCGCCAAAATTTCAAAAAGAAGCGGCTGAACAGCTGCTGAACAGAGTGACAGGGCTGCAGGTTCTCTCGCGGGAAACCGGGCCCATGATGCAGTTTGTTGTTCAGATCCCGATTTCTTTTTGGAACAAAACAACAGATTTAACGATGCAATGGAGCGGACGGAGAAAACCAAACGGAAAAATTGATCCGGACTTTTGCCGAATACTTTTTTATTTGGATTTAGAATATATAAAAGATACAATGATTGATATGCAAGTTCAAAACCGAATTATGCGCATCACTGTTATCAATGAGAATCAGGATCTAAAAAAATTTGCCTTGAAATTTCTTGATGAGCTGAAAGAAAAGCTTTCCGCACTTAATTTTCATCTTTCAGCTGTTCATTTTGAAACCCCTCATGAACAAATGCTAAAACCAAGTCCAGCCTCTAAAAAGCTTTGGAGCGTTTATGATCCGAACAAGTATCATGGAGTCGATCTGAAGATATGAACAGAAAGGAAAAGCATGAAAGAAAAGAAGCGATTGCCCTTAAATATGACCAAACGATCCATGACGCTCCGAAGGTCGTTGCAAAAGGTCAAGGGAGAATCGCGGAAAACATCATTAAAAAAGCAATGGAAAACAATATACCGATACAGGAAGACCGGAATCTTGTTGAACTGCTGGGAGAACTCAATATTAATGAAAGTATTCCTGAGGAATTATACAGTGCAGTTGCGGAAGTGTTTGCTTTTATTTACAGGACAGACCGGGAAGTTGGAAAACGAAAGAAATAGCTTTTTAAAATTATTTTAATAAAATTCCAACTGTTTGACTATCAACAGTTATTCCTGTAATTAAAGCGGATGAAAATACTGTTGTTTTCAAAATTCTTTATAAAATATAATCTTTTCAGGATAATGGTAGACAATGTATTTGTCATTATATAAAATGAAAGCGCAGTCCAATTTTTTTGAAGAGTTTGATTGGAGGATGGGAAATGAATATCCACGAGTATCAGGGAAAAGAAATCCTCAGAAAATACGGGGTAACGGTTCCAAATGGAAAAGTGGCTTTTACGGTTGAAGAAGCAGTTGAAGCTGCGAAAGAACTCGGAACGGAAGTATGCGTTGTTAAAGCGCAAATACACGCAGGCGGACGCGGCAAAGCCGGCGGTGTTAAAGTTGCAAAAAGTTTAGAAGAAGTACGTACATATGCGAGTGAAATTTTGGGCAAAACGTTAGTGACTCATCAGACAGGTCCGGAAGGAAAAGAAGTAAAGCGCTTACTTATCGAGGAAGGCTGCGATATTAAAAAAGAATATTATGTAGGATTAGTGCTTGACCGGGCTACTTCACGCGTCGTTTTAATGGCCTCTGAAGAAGGCGGAACGGAAATTGAAGAAGTGGCCGCAAAAACTCCGGAAAAAATCTTCAAAGAAGAAATTGACCCTGTTGTAGGCTTGACCTCCTTCCAGGCCCGCCGGATCGCATTTAATATTAATATTCCTAAGGAATTAGTGAACCAGGCTGTTAAATTTATGATGGGCTTATATCAAGCTTATATTCAAAAGGATTGTTCAATCGCGGAAATTAATCCGCTTGTTGTTACCGGAGACGGAAAGGTAATGGCATTGGATGCCAAGTTAAACTTCGACTCAAATGCACTTTACCGTCATAAAGATATTCTTGAATTGCGTGATTTAGACGAAGAAGATCCGAAAGAAATTGAAGCTTCCAAATATGATTTAAGCTACATTTCCCTTGATGGAAATATTGGCTGCATGGTGAATGGAGCAGGACTTGCAATGGCTACGATGGATATCGTGAAATATTACGGCGGCGAACCCGCAAACTTCCTTGATGTCGGCGGCGGCGCTTCTGCTGAGAAGGTAACGGAAGCATTTAAAATCATCCTTTCTGATCCGAACGTAAAAGGTATTTTTGTTAATATCTTTGGCGGAATTATGAAATGTGATGTCATCGCTACAGGCGTAGTGGAAGCTGCGAAGCAAGTGGGATTGAATGTTCCTTTAGTTGTTCGCCTTGAAGGAACAAACGTTGAATTAGGCAAAAAAATACTGAATGAGTCGGGATTAAATATTATTGCAGCTGAATCTATGGCTGACGGTGCGCAAAAAATCGTTTCATTAGTGTAAGGACGAGAAAGGGGAATTAAAGTGAGCATTTTCATTAATAAAGATACGAAAGTGATCGTACAAGGGATTACAGGTTCAACTGCCCTTTTCCATACAAAGCAAATGCTTGAATATGGTACGCAAATAGTTGGAGGAACTTCTCCCGGAAAAGGCGGCATGAATGTTGAAGGAGTACCTGTATTCAATACAGTTAAAGAAGCTGTTGAAGCAACAGGTGCGAACGCTTCTGTTATTTACGTACCGGCTCCATTTGCAGCTGATGCCATTTTAGAAGCGGTAGATGCAGAGCTTGATATTGTCATTTGTATTACTGAACATATTCCTGTTCTTGATATGGTAAAAGTAAAACGTTACATGGAAGGAAAGAAAACACGCCTTATTGGTCCCAACTGCCCTGGTGTTATTACTCCCGAAGAGTGCAAAATTGGCATCATGCCTGGATACATTCATAAAAAAGGACATGTCGGCGTTGTTTCCCGATCCGGAACACTAACATATGAAGCGGTTCACCAATTAACACAAGCAGGCATCGGGCAATCTACCGCTGTCGGCATTGGCGGAGACCCTGTAAATGGCACTAATTTCATCGATGTTTTAAAAGCGTTTAATGAAGACCCCGAAACATTTGCCGTAATTATGATCGGGGAAATCGGCGGTACAGCAGAAGAAGAAGCTGCACATTGGATTAAAGAGAATATGGCAAAACCGGTTGTCGGCTTTATCGGCGGACGCACAGCACCTCAGGGAAAACGTATGGGCCATGCCGGCGCGATTATTTCAGGAGGAAAAGGAACAGCTGATGAAAAGATCCGCGTAATGAATGAGTGCGGTATCGAAGTTGCTGATACACCGGCAGTCATGGGTGAAACATTAATTAAAGTCTTAAAAGAAAAAGGACTTTACGACAAATGTAAAACACATTAATTTATTCTAATGAAAGGAGCTGACTCATAAGCAAAGGGTCAGACTCCTTCAATTCAATAAAAAAATTCTATATTTTGTCATTTCAGGAGGGAATCAGACCATTATGTGTCAGCCCTTATTTCTTCATCTGCTTTTCTTCAAAAACGATATCGGAGGTTGAAAAATGGATAATTTTCGAAACCGGCTTATTCACTTGCATCATTGCCGGGGAATTACCTGGAAGACCATATATTATTTTCTGAAACAAGACCCTCAGCTAAAATCTCTTTCAAAGGACTCCCCTTATTTAATGGAACACTCTCCTGTTTATTCTGAATGCTTGTCAGATCTTAACTGTCAAGCCATCCGTGAACAAATCCGCCAATACCCTTCAAATCAAATCCATGCCATTACGATTTTTGATGATGAATATCCCGCTCTTCTGAAAGAGATTTATCAGCCGCCATGGGTCATTTATGCAAAAGGCGATATTTCGCTACTTCAAACTCCTCGTAAATTGGCGGTCGTTGGATCCCGTGAATCAACTGCATATGGCGAAAGAGCCATTAAATACTTGTTTCCGAAGTTAATTGAAAATGATTATGTCATCGTTAGCGGACTTGCAAAAGGAATCGATGCTCTGGCACACCGCTATGCTATTGAATATAAGGGCCGGACGATCGGTGTGATTGCGGGCGGTTTTTATCACCTTTACCCGAAAGAAACAGCAAAATTGGCCGTCGAAATGATGAGGACCCAGCTTGTCATTTCTGAATACCCTCCGGATACAAGGCCGACAAAATGGCAGTTTCCAATGCGAAATCGAATCATTAGCGGCCTTACCTCAGGTACATTAGTAATAGAAGCAAAAAAGAAAAGCGGTTCTTTAATTACGGCTAACTATGCACTTAATGAGGGCAGGGAAGTATTTGCCTTGCCCGGCAGTATATTCAGTATATATTCGCTAGGGACAAATGAATTGATACAACAAGGAGCTAAAATGGTAATCAGGCCCGAAGATATTTTTGAAGAATTTTCATTTTAACAGCTTTTTGGAATGTTTTGCTTTCTGTATTGATATAAATCAATAAACAAAAAACTCGTACCATGACCTGAAGTTAAAAAATTTTTAACAAAAAGCTTGAAATTATTTATAAACTGTTATACATTTTGCAACAGGTGTTAGAAATGGGACTTGATGCTAATAATAGATGTTGGTTAAATACATTGCACTGAATTGTTAACGGTTACCGACAATAATCTTCTTTGACATTTTCCCATAGATTGCACAATAATAATAGTTAATTTATTATCCCTCTTAAGGAGGCTACTGGATGTCAGATTTTCTTGTAATCGTGGAATCGCCGGCCAAGGCGAAAACGATTGAAAGGTATCTTGGAAAAAAATATAAAGTAAAAGCATCCATGGGGCATGTCCGTGATTTGCCGAAAAGCCAGATGGGTGTTGATATAGAGCATAACTATGAACCGAAGTATATTACAATTCGCGGCAAAGGACCTGTTTTAAAAGAATTAAAGACAGCAGCGAAAAAAGCAAAGAAAATTTTCTTGGCAGCTGACCCTGACCGTGAAGGTGAGGCAATTGCCTGGCATTTGGCCAATAGTCTTGATATAGATATCAATTCAGACTGCCGGGTTGTTTTTAATGAAATTACAAAAGATGCGATTAAAGAATCGTTTAAACATCCAAGGCCGATCAACATGGATCTTGTCGATGCACAGCAAGCACGCCGTGTTCTCGACAGATTGGTTGGCTATAATATAAGCCCTCTGCTTTGGAAAAAAGTTAAAAAAGGATTGAGCGCCGGCCGAGTTCAATCGGTTGCATTAAGATTGATCATCGACAGGGAAAAAGAAATTAAAGAATTTGTTCCGGAAGAGTATTGGACAATAGGCGCACATTTTTTAAAAGGAAAAGAAGCGTTTGAAGCATCTTTCTTTGGAATCGACGGGAAAAAGGTAGATTTAAGGACGGAAGATGAAGTTCAGAACGTTCTTAAACAAATTAAAGGAGACAAATTTAAAGTAGCATCTGTTGCGAAGAAAGAAAGAAAACGAAATCCGGCTCCGCCTTTTACAACCTCTTCTTTGCAGCAGGAAGCAGCTCGAAAGTTAAGTTTTCGAACCAAGAAAACGATGATGCTTGCGCAGCAGCTTTATGAGGGAATTGATCTTGGAAAAGAAGGTACGGTCGGTTTGATTACATACATGAGAACCGACTCTACCCGCGTATCGGAAGTCGCTCAATCTGAAGCGGCTCAGTATATTGAAAATGTGTTTGGCAAGGAGTATCTTCAGGAGGAAAAGCGAAAGGAGAAAAAACAATCCAATGCCCAGGATGCTCATGAAGCAATACGCCCAACAAGCACTTTCCGCGACCCGTCAAGTGTTAAAGAGTTTCTTACACGTGACCAGCTTCGTTTGTACAAACTTATTTGGGAAAGATTTGTTGCAAGCCAAATGGCTCCAGCTGTAATGGATACAATGAGTGTCGATCTGGAAAACGGTAATGTTCTTTTCAGAGCGACAGGTTCAAAAATTAAATTCTCCGGATTTATGAAAGTATATGTAGAAGGAACGGACGATCAAACCGAAGAAAAGGAAAATATGCTTCCTGAATTGGCGGAAAGAGATGAAGTGCTGAAAACAGACATTGAACCAAAACAGCATTTCACGCAGCCTCCTCCGCGCTATACGGAAGCCCGCTTGGTAAAAACTTTGGAAGAGCTCGGAATCGGGCGTCCTTCAACATACGCTCCGACCCTTGATACGATTCAAAAACGAGGCTATGTTTCCCTTGATAATAAGCGTTTTGTTCCAACGGAGCTCGGGGAAATTGTTTTAGATTTGATTTTAGAGTTTTTCCCGGATATACTAGATGTTGAATTTACTGCAAAAATGGAGAAGGATTTGGATGATATTGAAGTCGGCAAAGTAAAATGGGTAAAAATTATCGATGAATTTTATAGGGACTTTGCCACACACCTTGAAAAAGCGGAACAAGAGATGGAAAAAGTTGAAATAAAAGATGAACCCGCCGGCGAAGATTGCGATGAATGCGGCAATCCAATGGTTTACAAAATGGGCCGTTTCGGAAAATTTATGGCTTGCAGCAATTTTCCTGATTGCCGCAATACAAAACCAATTGTAAAAGAAATTGGCGTGAAGTGCCCGAAATGTAAAGAAGGTAATATCATTGAAAGAAAAAGTAAAAAGCGCAGGGTTTTTTACGGGTGCGACCGTTTTCCTGAATGTGATTTCATCTCTTGGGATAAGCCTTTGCCGCGCAGCTGCCCTAAATGCGAGCACTTGCTTGTGGAAAAGAAACTTAAAAAGGGCGTCCAAGTTCAATGCATTGCATGTGATTACAAAGAGGAACAGCAATAATCAGGGTGAGCTCGAGGCTCACTCTTTTCTATTGAACTATTCGTATTTAATTTCGTATTGTAAAAGCATTTTTGGACACAAATGCAAATAAAAAACATGGAATTTGACATAAAAATTTTATAAACTTAGTTTGCTAATTTGGAGGAACATAGAATGAATGAAACTACGGTTAACGTGATCGGTGCGGGCCTTGCCGGAAGTGAAGCTGCCTGGCAGCTGGCAAAGCGCGCAATAAAGGTTCGATTATATGAAATGAGGCCGGTAAAACAAACACCTGCCCATCATACCGATAAATTTGCTGAGCTCGTTTGCAGCAATTCATTAAGGGCAAATACATTAACAAATGCTGTCGGCGTTTTAAAAGAAGAAATGAGAATACTTGATTCTGTTATCATTCGTTCTGCAGATGATTGCGCGGTTCCTGCAGGCGGAGCCCTTGCTGTTGACCGTCATGAATTTGCGGCAAAAGTTACTGACCGGGTGAAAAACCATGAAAATGTGACGGTTATTAATGAGGAAGTGATAGAAATTCCGGAAGGGCCTACGATCATTGCTACCGGACCATTAACAAGCGAGGCGCTGTCAGAGCAGTTGAGAAAATTAACAGGCGAAGATTATTTATATTTCTACGATGCAGCAGCTCCTATCATTGAAAAAGACAGTATCGACATGGATAAAGTCTATCTAAAATCTCGTTATGATAAAGGAGAAGCGGCTTATTTAAACTGCCCGATGACTGAAGAGGAATTTAACCGCTTTTATGATGCGCTTATCTCTGCTGAAACAGTGCCTTTAAAGGAATTTGAAAAAGAAATCTTTTTTGAGGGATGCATGCCAATTGAAGTAATGGCATCCCGAGGAAAAAAAACATTGCTGTTTGGGCCAATGAAACCTGTCGGATTGGAAGATCCGCGTACAGGAAAGAGGCCGTTTGCGGTTGTTCAGCTTCGCCAAGATGATGCAGCAGGAACACTTTATAATATTGTCGGTTTTCAAACACATTTGAAGTGGGGACCGCAAAAGGAAGTTATCCGCATGATTCCGGGTCTTGAAAATGCTGAAATTGTTCGTTATGGCGTTATGCACCGCAACACATTTATAAACTCACCGAAAGTGTTAAAAGCAACGTACCAGTTCAAAGACCGGCCGGATTTATTTTTTGCCGGGCAGATGACAGGAGTAGAAGGGTATGTAGAATCGGCAGCCAGCGGATTAATAGCCGGTATTAATGCTGCCCGCCTTGTTAAAGGGCAGGACCTTGTTGAGTTTCCTAGTGAAACAGCCATCGGAAGCATGGCGCGGTATATAACGACTGCCAACCCGGACAATTTTCAGCCGATGAATGCCAATTTTGGGTTGTTTCCTGAGCTTCCTGAAAAGATCAAAAGCAAAAAAGAGAGAAATGAAAGTTATGCAAATAGAGCATTGGAAACAATTCAGAACTTTGTGAAAAATTTGTAAATTTCATTGCAAGGGCTAGTAATTTATGATAATATTATGTAGCCCTTGTGAGGTGTGGTGCTCGTGATAGCAAATGTGAAAGTTTCATTAAAGTTATTTATTGAATATTTACAAATAGAGAAAAATTACTCACAATATACAGTTGAGCATTACCAACAGGATATAAGAGATTTCTTTATGTTCATTTCTGAACAAGCGATAGGCGGACTGGCCGATGTACAATATTTTGATGTGCGCTTGTATTTGACAAAGCTTTATGAGAAAAAACTTTCAAGAAAATCGGTTGCACGTAAAATATCAAGTCTTAGAAGCTTTTATAAATTTTTGCTGAGGGAAAAGATTGTAAAAGAAAATCCCTTTTCTCTTGTTTCCACGCCTAAACAAGAGAAAAGGCTTCCCGATTTTTTTTATGAAGAGGAATTGGCAGAACTGTTTAAAGCTTGTGAGGATAATACTCCTCTTGGCCAGCGGAACAGGGCTCTTCTTGAAGTTTTATATGCTACCGGCATTCGCGTCAGCGAGTGCAGCCATATTAAGCTCTCTGATCTTGATATGTATTTAGCAACAGTACTCGTTCACGGAAAAGGACATAAAGAACGGTATGTTCCATTCGGGAGTTTTGCACATGTAGCATTGGAAGTCTACATAAATGACGGGAGGAAGCAATTATTAAATGGCAAAGAGACACACGATTATTTATTTGTAAACTTTCGGGGAGGCCCTTTATCGGACAGAGGCATCCGTGTGATCTTAAATTCACTGATCGAAAAATCTTCCCTTAACGGAAAAATACACCCACATAAGCTGCGCCATACATTTGCGACGCATTTGTTGAGCAACGGAGCTGATATGAGAACGGTGCAGGAGCTTTTGGGACACGCATATTTATCTTCAACTCAAGTATATACTCATGTTACAAATGAATTTTTAAGAAAAACGTATATGTCCCATCATCCGAGGGCATAGACTCCTAAAGGAGGAAGAAATTTGTCACAATTTCACTCAACGACCATTTTTGCCATTCAACATAAAGGGAAATGTGCAATGGCCGGGGACGGCCAAGTTACATTCGGAAATGCGGTTGTGATGAAGCATACTGCAAGAAAAGTCCGCAAGTTGTTCAATGGTAAAGTGATTGCGGGTTTTGCAGGTTCTGTTGCCGATGCTTTTACTCTTTTTGAAATGTTTGAAGGAAAGCTTGAGGAATTTAACGGCAATCTGAAAAGAGCAGCTGTTGAGTTAGCAAAAAAATGGCGCAGCGACAAGGTGTTACGTCAGTTGGAAGCAATGCTGATTGTAATGGATGAAAACAATATGCTTTTAATTTCTGGAACCGGAGAAGTAATTGAGCCGGATGATGGCATCCTTGCCATTGGTTCGGGCGGGAATTATGCGCTTTCTGCGGGACGATCATTAAAGCGATATGCCGGTGAAGTGCTTACTGCCAAAGAGATTGCTAAAGCGGCGCTTGAAATAGCAGCGGAAATTTGCGTCTATACGAATCACAATATTATCGTCGAGGAGCTATAACGGAAGGGAAGTGGAATGTGGTGAAAACGACAAATTTAACACCAAGACAAATCGTTGAGCGGCTTGACCAGTATATTATCGGACAGAAAGATGCAAAAAAAGCTGTTGCAGTCGCTTTACGAAATAGATATCGACGAAACTTGCTAAGTGAAAAACTTCGGGATGAAATTAGTCCAAAGAATATTTTAATGATTGGGCCCACAGGGGTTGGTAAAACTGAAATCGCCCGGCGGATGGCTAAACTCGTCGGGGCTCCTTTTATTAAAGTAGAAGCAACGAAATTCACCGAAGTCGGTTATGTTGGGCGCGATGTCGAATCAATGGTTCGTGATCTGGTTGAAACATCTGTCCGTTTAGTAAAAGAAGAAAAAATGAACAGTGTAAAAGAACGCGCGGAAGAGCATGCCAATCGCAGACTGGTTGAGCTGCTTGTTCCTTCAGCCAAAAAATCTGCCAATTATAAAAATCCTCTTGAAATGCTCTTCGGTGGAGGAAATTCTCAGACAGATGCGGAAGCAAGCATTTCAGATGATCAAACCATTCAAGAAAAAAGAAGAGTAATAAAAGAAAAGCTGTCTCTAGGCCAGCTTGAAGATGAAATTGTTACGGTTGAAGTTGAAGAACAGCAGCCTTCTATGTTTGATTTGCTTCAAGGTTCAGGCATAGAGCAAATGGGAGTGAATATGCAAGATGCACTCAGCAGTTTATTACCAAAAAGACGAAAAAAAAGAAAGCTGCCTGTCCGTGAAGCACGAAAAGTTTTAACGAATGAAGAAGCTCAAAAATTAATTGATATGGATGAGGTTATTCAGGATGCCATTAGCCGGGCTGAACAAAACGGTATTATTTTTATAGATGAAATTGATAAAATAGCAAGCAGAAACAGCGGGGGCTCAACAGCTGATGTCTCACGCGAGGGAGTTCAGAGGGATATTCTCCCGATCGTTGAGGGTTCAACAGTTGTTACGAAATATGGACCTGTTAAAACTGATCACATATTGTTTATCGCAGCAGGTGCTTTTCATATGGCGAAACCGTCAGACTTAATCCCTGAGCTCCAGGGCCGCTTCCCGATCCGGGTTGAGCTGACAAAGCTGACGGTAGATGATTTTTATCGTATTTTGATTGAACCTGATAATGCGTTAATTAAACAATATGAAGCATTATTGGAAACAGAAGGTATACAAATTGAATTTTCTGACGATGCTATTCGTAAGATTGCAGAAGTTGCGTATGAAGTGAATCAAAACACTGACAATATCGGTGCACGGCGATTGCACACGATTTTAGAGAAGCTTCTTGAGGATTTATCGTTTGAAGCGCCGGATATTACGATGGATACAATCACGATCACTCCTCAGTATGTCGAAGAAAAATTAGGGGCAATTTCCCGAAATAAAGATTTAAGTCAATTTATCTTGTAATAGTATGATTGCGCAGATAGTTAGATAATGTATGTAATGATTATTAATAGGAAAAAACACTAAAATATTTATTGGTCGATTTAATAGGAGGAAGAAATAATGGATTTACTAAGTAAAACAAGAAAAATCAATGCTATGCTGCAAAAAGCGGCAGGAAAGCCCGTTAATTTTAAAGAAATGGCCGAAACGCTGCGTGACGTCATTGAAGCAAATATTTTTGTTGTCAGCCGCCGCGGGAAACTGTTAGGTTTTGCAATTAATCAGCAAATCGAAAATGAGCGCATGAAGAAAATGCTTGAAGACCGCCAATTTCCTGAAGAATATACAAAGAACTTGTTCAATATTCAGGAAACGTCACCAAACCTTGATGTTGAAAGTGAATATACCGCATTCCCGGTTGAAAATAAAGACTTATTCCGTAATGGATTAACTACAATCGTTCCAATTAACGGAGGCGGTGAGCGCTTAGGTACATTGATTTTGGCAAGGCTTGAAGAGCAGTTCCATGATGATGATTTAATTCTTGCCGAATATGGTGCGACCGTTGTAGGAATGGAGATTTTGCGTGAAAAGGCCGAGGAAATTGAAGAAGAAGCCCGCAGCAAAGCAGTAGTTCAAATGGCAATCAGCTCTTTATCATACAGTGAATTGGAAGCAATTGAACACATTTTTGAGGAACTAAACGGTCATGAAGGATTGCTGGTTGCTTCAAAAATTGCTGACCGTGTAGGGATTACCCGTTCAGTTATTGTAAATGCCCTCCGCAAATTGGAAAGCGCCGGTGTCATTGAATCAAGATCACTTGGGATGAAAGGAACTTATATTAAAGTATTGAATGATAAGTTTCTTGTCGAATTGGAAAAACTAAAAGCAAATTAATAAAGCAGAAAAAACCTTCGTTAACCGGAGGTTTTTTATTTTGCGAATTGATGTCAAAAAACGGGGAGTTTTTTGCTTATTTTACAATATTTTAACATATTCGATTTGTATTTACATAATTTTTACTTTCGCTTTAATGTGAAACAGGACTTTTGCCCCGGTAAAACAGATGCAAATGCAGTTAAAATATAATTGGCGAAAGGAAAGTTATAAGTAAAATGCTAAATGTTATTAAATCTAAACAGGGTTTCATTTTTGAATAAAAAAAGAAAATTGTCGAAAATAGGTATTATGTAGCATAAAAATTTAACTTTTTGTTCATGGACAGATTATTGCAATTTCATTACAATAAATACTATGATTATACATATTTCGCCAATATAAGCAATTTTTTATTAAATTTCAGCAACAATTTGTGAGGTGAGCGAATTGAAGTTATTTTCAAGTACGTTTTCCATTTTGGAAAATGCATTAAACTATTCATCATTGAAGCAAAAAGTCATCTCGCAAAATATTGCAAATGTTGATACACCTAACTACAAAGCAAAAGATGTCAGCTTCAAGTCAATGTTTCAACAAGAGTTCAATTCATCATTTGAAAATTATCGGACTGACAAAAGGCATTTTCGTTTTGAAGGGTCGTCTACTGGAAATAGCCCTGTTGTTACGAAAAAAAATTTATCTTACAGCCAGAACGGAAACAGTGTAGACATTGATCACGAAATGGCGGATCTTGCTGCAAATCAAATTTATTACAATGCACTAATTGAAAGATTAAACGGGAAATTTGCATCTCTACAAAGTGTCATAAAAGGTGGGAAATAGAGTTGACCATATTTCATAGTATGAACACGACAGCCTCCGCACTGACGGCTCAAAGATTAAGAATGGATGTCATTTCCTCGAATATGGCTAATGTAGATTCCAGCCGAGCCAAATATGTTAATGGACAATGGCAGCCATATAAAAGAAAAATGGTTGTGATGCAACCGGCAGAAGGAGAATTTTCATCTTTCTTAAATAAAGCAATGAACATCAGCGAATCGAATACAATCGGAAGGGGCGTAAAAGTAACGCGGATTGTGGAAGATAATACCCCTTTTAAAATGGTATACGATCCGGAACATCCGGATGCTGATGAAAATGGCTATGTCGCATTGCCTAATGTTGATCCGCTGAAAGAAATGGTTGATCTAATCAGTGCGACAAGATCATATGAAGCAAATGTTACTGTATTTAACGCCACTAAAGCGATGATGATGAAAGCTTTAGAAATCGGAAAGTAAGGTGAAATGAAATGGAAAGCATATCGTTTCCGTTAACGGCCCATATATTAAAACCTGAAGGAAAAAAGGCACCCACTCATACATATACACCATACGAAGCACAACAAAAATTTGCGGCCGTACTTAAAGAGCAAATTGAAAAAATTAATAAAGCTCAAAATCAATCAGATTTAATGACTGAAAAACTAGCCCGCGGAGAAAATGTTGACTTGCATCAAGTAATGATTGCTTCACAAAAGGCAAGCATCACTTTACAGGCAACAATCGAAATTCGCAATAAAGTAATTGAAGCTTATCAAGAAGTTATGAGAATGCAAGTCTAATCGTTTACAAATGTTGAAAAGTAGCGGTTATTAGCTGCCGATACATAGACAGAATAACCGGGGGAATAACATGAATCAATCGTTTCAGAAATATATAACAAAAATAAAAGAATATTGGACTTCGAGAACAAAGAAGCAAAAGATAACAATTTTAGCAGTTTTTCTTGCTGTCGTAATTTTTTCAGCTGCTCTCGTGTTTTTTGCAACGAGAACCACAATGGCTCCTTTATACAGCAACTTGTCTCCTTCAGAAACAGGCGCCATAAAGGAAAGTCTTGATGAAAGAGGAATCAAATCAGAAATAACTGATGGAGGTACCACAATAAAAGTACCTGAAGAGTATGTAAATACGTTAAAAGTTGAGCTGGCTGCCGAGGGAATTCCTAAGTCCGGAAATATTGATTATTCATTTTTCGGCCAGAACGCGGGACTCGGCATGACCGAAAACGAGTTCAATGTATTAAAGCTCGATGCTATGCAAACCGAACTTGCAAATTTGATTAAAGGCATTGACGGGATAAAAGATGCGAAAGTGATGATTAACCTTCCCGAAACAGGGATATTTGTTTCCGATCAATCCGAGGAGGCGTCAGCTTCTATCGTCTTAGAAACAAAACCTGGTTATCAGTTTGAAGAAGAGCAAATAAAAGCACTTTATCATTTAGTTTCAAAAAGTGTCCCAAATCTTCCTACTGATAATATCGTCATTATGAATCAGTATTTTGAGTATTTTGACTTAAAAAAAGAAAATTCTTCACCTTCTGCCGCATTTGCTTCACAGCAGGAAATTAAAAAGCAAGTTGAGCGTGATGTACAGCGACAAGTTCAAAACATGCTCGGCACTCTTATGGGCCGTGATAAAGTAGTTGTTTCCGTCACTGCAGATATCGACTTTACACAAGAAAATAGGGAAGAAAACATCGTTGAACCAGTTGATAAAGAAAATATGGAAGGTATTGCAATCAGTGCTCAAAAAATAACGGAAACATTCACTGGCAATCCGGATCAGGCCGGCGGCGTCGTTGGTACTGGTGAAAATGATGTGACGAATTATAATGAAGCTGCACAAGGATCAAATGGGGATTATGAAAAAATTGAAGAAACAATCAACAATGAGGTAAACCGGATTCAGAAAAAAATTAGCGAAAGTCCATATAAGATTCGCGATTTGGGGATTCAAGTAATGGTTGAACCTCCAGTACCTGACGATCCGAATTCACTCCCGCAAGAGCGAGTGGACGATATTAAAAAAATATTAGGCACAATTGTTCGAACAACGATTGATAAAAAAGCAGCAGATACAGAATTAACCGATGAAATGATTGAGGATAAAGTGGTAGTTTCTGTTCAGCCATTTAAAGGGAAAATAGAATTTTCCGATGAAAAAGCTCATGTTCTTCCTTGGTGGGCTTATGCCGTAGGAGGAATTTTGCTAGCAATCATCGCTTTATTGATCTTTCTATATATCAGGGCGAAGAGAAACCAAGAATTCGAGGAAGAATTCGCTGAGGAAGAAGAAACAATTCCGTTTAACGTTCCTGATGTTAATGAGGAGCAAGATACTGAAAGCAGTCTGAGAAGAAAACAGCTTGAGAAATTGGCAAAAGAAAAACCTGAAGATTTTGCAAAACTGCTCCGGACATGGATCGCTGAGGATTAGGAGGTGGTTTCATGGCAAAAAAAGAACAAAGGGAATTAACAGGAAAGCAGAAAGCAGCCATACTTCTTATTACACTCGGCCCGGATGTATCTGCCTCTGTGTATAAGCATTTAACTGAAGAGGAAATCGAAAAGCTGACATTAGAAATATCAGGAGTCAGAAAAGTTGAACCGCACTCAAAAGAACAAGTTCTAGAAGAATTTCATAATATAGCACTTGCCCAAGATTATATTTCACAAGGAGGCATTGGCTTCGCCAAGAGTGTTTTGGAAAAAGCGCTCGGGCCAGAACAGGCGTCGGTCATAATTAACCGTCTTACTTCTTCTCTCCAGGTAAGACCTTTTGACTTTGCACGAAAGGCCGACCCTGCACAAATCCTGAATTTTATTCAAAATGAGCATCCCCAAACAATAGCGCTAATACTGTCATATCTTGATGCAGCCCAAGCAGGGCAAATACTCTCGGAGCTTCCTCAGGAAATGCAGGCTGATGTTGCGAGAAGAATAGCGGAAATGGACAGAACATCCCCTGAAATTATTAATGAGGTGGAGCAGATCCTCGAAAGAAAACTTTCAGCTACAGTTACGCAGGATTATACGCAAACAGGAGGCATAGAAGCAGTGGTGGAAGTTCTTAACGGAGTAGATCGGGCTACGGAGCGGACAATTTTAGATGCACTCGAAATTCAGGATCCGGAATTGGCAGAAGAAATCAAGAAAAGAATGTTTGTATTTGAAGACATTGTTACACTAGATAATCGAGCAATTCAAAGGGTCATCCGTGATTGTGAAAACGAAGATTTGATGCTTGCATTGAAAGTTTCAAGCGATGAAGTGAAAGAGATTGTTTTCAGAAATATGTCCCAACGTATGGTTGAAACATTTAAGGAAGAAATGGAATTGATGGGGCCGGTTCGCCTTCGTGATGTAGAAGAGGCTCAATCACGAATTGTCGCAATCATCCGCAGGCTTGAAGAGTCTGGAGAAATTATCGTTGCCCGCGGCGGAGGAGATGATATCATTGTCTAGGTTAATCAAATCCTACAGGGCAAACCAGGAAAAAGAAGGAAACAAAGTGATTTCGATTAAAGTACTGCACCGCACTGAACATGAAATTGAAAAACAATCACTTGTCTCATTAGATTCAGAGAGAAACAGCTTAATAGAGCAAGCGCATAAAGATGCGGAACAAATTGTTTCAAAAGCAAACGACCATGCGAGGATGATCAGAAAGCAGGTCGAAGATGAAAAGCTTGCTTGGGAACAGGAAAAAGCAGCCATTAGTGAACAAGCAAAGCATGAAGGGTTTCAAGCGGGCTATAAAGAAGGAAGGCAAAAAGGATTTCAAGAATACAAAGAATCGATCGAGTTAGCCAGGGAAGTAATTGATTCAGCAAAAAAAGATTACAGACTGACTCTTGAGTCATCAGATAAAGCAATTTTGGGGTTGGCGCTCAAAGTATCTGAAAAAATACTCGGGAAAATAATTGACAGAAACGAAGAGGAATTTCTCCCTCTCGTAAAAAGAGCATTAAAAGAAGCAAGAGAATATCGGGAAATTCAATTGCACGTTCATCCCATCCATTATGGATTTTTGTTGTCGCAAAAAGAAGAGCTGCACTCAATTTTCCCGAGAGAAACAAATTTTTATATTTATCCGGATGAAGATTTATCCAAAACAAGCTGCATTATAGAGTCAGCGAACGGACGAATAGATGCCAGCATCGACAGCCAACTTGACCAAGTGAAAAAAAAGCTTTTTGAACTGTTGGAGAGTGAAGAAAAATGAAGATTGCCGGCTTATTAAAGCAAATTGACCAAATAGATACTTTTAAAAGGTACGGAAGAGTGAAAAGGGTTATCGGGTTGATGATCGAATCCCAGGGCCCGCAAAGCTCTATTGGCGATGTTTGCTATATTTATGCCGGCAGTCAGCAAAAGAGGAAAATATTATGTGAAGTTGTTGGTTTTAAAGAAGAGAATGTTATTTTAATGCCTTATACAACTGTAAATGATATTTCGCCGGGATGTCTTGTCGAAGCAACACTTAAGCCGCTGGAAATAAAGGTTGGAGCCGCTTTAGTCGGCAAAGTCATTGATTCTTTAGGCCAGCCGCTTGACGGTTCTGTCCTTCCGAAAGGATTAACAGCTGTTCCTACTGAACAGGCCCCGCCAAATCCAATGAGCCGGCCGCCTATCTCTGAACCTATTGAAGTTGGAATACGGCTGATAGACGGCCTTTTGACTGTTGGAAACGGGCAGCGCGTCGGAATTTTTGCAGGGAGCGGTGTCGGAAAGAGTACTTTGCTTGGTATGATCGCCCGTAATACAACTGCTGATTTAAACGTGATCGGATTGATCGGGGAACGCGGGCGTGAAGTAAGAGAATTTATTGAACGCGATCTCGGACCGGAGGGCTTAAAACGGTCTATTGTGGTTGTTGCTACTTCAGACCAGCCGGCATTGATGAGGATTAAGGGAGCATATACTGCAACAGCGATTGCAGAATATTTCAGAGATCAAGGACTTAATGTTATGCTCATGATGGATTCGGTGACAAGGGTTGCCATGGCCCAGCGAGAAGTAGGACTGGCGGTAGGCGAGCCGCCGACGACAAAAGGTTATACCCCTTCCGTATTCGTTGTATTGCCAAAACTGCTTGAAAGGACTGGAACAAATGAGAATGGTTCAATCACTTCTTTTTACACCGTTCTTGTTGACGGAGATGACATGAACGAGCCGATCGCGGATACAGTACGAGGGATTTTGGATGGCCACTTTGTATTAGACAGAGACCTTGCGAATAAAGGTCAATATCCTGCCGTCAATGTTTTAAAAAGTATAAGCAGGGTTATGAATCATATTGTTTCAGAAAGCCATAGCAAGGCTGCTGAAAAGCTTCGGGAAATATTAAGCACCTACATAAATTCTGAAGATTTAATCAATATCGGCGCATATAAACGGGGATCATCGAAGGAGATAGATGAGGCAATCCGTTTATATCCAAAGATTTTAACGTTTTTAAAACAAGCAACGCATGAAAAAGTAACCATGCAGGAAAGCATTGAAGCACTATATCAATTTATTCAAGAGGGTGAATAATTTCATGCGGTACCATTATAAGTTCGAAAAGATCTTATCTCTGAAAGAAAGGGAAAAAGACGAAGCTTTAAATATTTATAATGAATCTGTAAAAAAGTTTGAAGAAGCAGCAGAAAAACTGTATGAACTTATGAAAAAGAAAGAAGATCTAGAAGCCTATCAATTTTCTCGCCTCGTAAGCGGCCTTTCAGTTCAAGAAATCAGGCATCATCAGCAGTTTATTGGAAATTTAGAAAAAAGTATTGAATATTATCAAAAAATGGTCATGAATGCCAGAAATCGAATGTACTTTTATCAAGAAAAACTGTTGGAAAAAAATATTGAAGTGAAAAAGTTCAAAAGAATTAAAGAAAAAGATTTCCTTCATTATATAGAAGAACAAATATATTCTGAAGGCAAACAAATGGATGATATCTCGATAAAGCAATTCATGAATCGGGAAAACTAGGTGGTTATATGGAAAAAGTTTTCGAAGAACAAGAAGAGAAAAAATACGGCCGTTTACAGTGGTTACTTTATATCGTAGCGATCCCAATGCTGTTTGCGTTTGTCGTTGCCCTTATCGTCATGACGTTTGCCGGAATAAATGTGTTTGATGCAGCTAAAGAGTATGGCAAAAAAATACCAGTAGTTTCAAATATTTTTAAAGATGAAAATTCGAAATCCATTACAGAAATCGAACAAACGATGGTCGAGCTGGAAGGGGAAATAAAAGATAAGGAAGCAAAAATTAGTCGGCTTGAGTCACAAATGCAAAACAAGGATAAAGAGATTGATAGATTGAAGCTTGAAAAAAAACGGCTTGAAAGCCAAATTGATGAATTAGCTGCCATTCAGGAAGAAAACAAACGGGCATTTAAAGACATCGTACGCACATACGAAACAATGTCTGCCAAAAAAGCTGCACCGATTATTACTAAGATGAAAAACGAAGAAGCATTAAAAATATTAACAAATATAAAAGCGGATACGCTTGCCGGCATCATGGAAAACATGTCTCCTGAAGAAGCAGCAAAATATACGGAACTTTTAACGGACGAAAAAGAAAATTTATCAGAAAATCTGGAATGATGATTTATTGCTCTGAAAGGAGGTGAGGTCGTGGAAATCGCAGGATTAGGAGTTGTTCATACGGACATGGGAAGTCCAAAGCAAACGTCTGCGGAAAAAAGCATGGGAAGCTTTGCGGGAGTTCTTGCATCTTTCAAAAAAGACACTTCCGCTGAAAGTGAGATGGTAAAAGAAACGGAAACAGGGCTTTCATCAGATGAATTAACCGAGCTTATTGATTTTCTTCAAGCAATGGATTTGGTTGAGTTGGAGGGCGGTTTGGATTTAATAGAACAAGTTCAATCAAGATCCAGTGAAAATCTTCTCGAATTGATTCTCGGTTATATGGGAATGGACGATATGAAATGGAGCGCACTTGTCGATCGGATTCATTCATTCGCAACAGATGCTAACGGAAAACAAAACGTTATTGAAGGAATTTTTTCCGACCAAATCGATGGCAAAATGTTAGATTCTGATCAAATTGAATTTTTATTGCCGATGGTTGTTGCAATTTTATCAAGTGTTGACCATTTATTTTCGAAAGATGCGGCTGATGTTGCCAAAGCAGCCAAACTTTATGATTTACTTTCCAAATATCATGAACCTTTTAATAGGAACCACGATTTAAAGCTGCTTATAAAGCAAGCGGCAGAAAAACTTGAATCGATTTCATTCGTTCAACAAAAAAATGGTTCAAAGCTGGAATATCTGCGGAAGACCTTTATGCCGCTGGCAGCTGAATTAAATAAAAAAAATGTGAGCGAACGAGCCTCCGAAAACCGGCACAATTCTATTAAACAAGACGGAACTTTTGGTGCATTTTTTTCGCCGAATCAAATGTCTAAAGCGGAACAGCTTACACTGATGCTCGACAAAACGGGAAAGAATGTATCAACAGAACAATTCATTCAGCAGTTTGAATCAATTTTAGCGAAAAGCCAGTTTTCAAAAAACGGCGGAACGCAAAAACTTTTTTTGAAACTATACCCGGAACATTTAGGGTCAGTAAGAATTGAAATAATTCAAAAAGATCAATCAATTGTCGCACGAATATTGACAACGACCGGGGCTGCGAAAGACGCATTGGAATCGCAATTGCAAGGGTTAAAACAAGCTTTCAGCTCGCAAAACATTCAAGTTGAACGGATTGAAATTTCTCAGCAAATGTCCCAGCAGGAACGATTTTTAAATCGTGACCCTCATCAGCAAGGGCACGAAAGGCATCAAGAAAAAGATCAGCAAAATAAAAAGCATGAAAAGACAATAGAGACTGCTCTTTCTTTTGAACAAATACTTCTCGATACGGAAGTTTAGGTGAAGACAATGACAAATACGATTGATTCTTCTTTGTTGCTGTCAAATTATCAGCAAAACATACGGAAAACCGGTACAAACATTTTGGGGAAAGATGATTTTTTGAAGATTCTCATGACCCAGCTACAAAATCAGGATCCGTTAAATCCGATGCAAGATAAGGACTTTATTGCCCAAATGGCCCAGTTCAGTACGCTTGAACAGATTACAAACATGGGGAAATCGCTTGAAAATTTCTTGAAGTCCCAAGAACAAAACAACATGCTTCAAGCAAGCATGTTGATTGGGAAAACCGTCACTTATTTAAATGAAAATAATGAGGAAAAAACGGCAGTTGTTAAATCTGTTTCTTTCAAAGACGGGAAAACATTATTTCAACTCGATGACAACGAACATTCTAGCATTGCTTCTTCTCAAATTATAAAAATTGAATAAGCAAAGGAATTGGTTGGATAGACAAATATGTTTTTTGTCCTATTTAACACAGCACGAATACCCTCATCAAATACGATCGCTTAAAAAGAGGCAACCGCACCAAAATTCTTTTTCTATACATTTGCAATCAGCCATTCGTCAAATAATACATAATCGAAAGGAGTAGCTGATTATGCTGCGTTCAATGTACTCCGGAATCAGCGGAATGAAAAATTTCCAAACGAAATTAGACGTAATTGGTAACAACATCGCGAATGTTAATACTTTCGGCTACAAAAAAGGACGGGTAACGTTTAAAGATACAATGAATCAAACCATTTCCGGTGCCAGCGCTGCACAAAATAATCGCGGAGGTAAAAACCCGATGCAGGTAGGATTAGGGTCTACTCTGGCTACCATTGATACGATTCATACTCAATCAAGCTTGCAAACGACTGGACGACCGTTAGATTTGGCAATTTCAGGTGATGGATATTTTATTGTTAAACAGGGAGATGCGCAGTTTTATACTAGAGCTGGGAATTTTTATTTGGATGAAGAAGGAACATTAGTTAATGCTGACGGTTATAAAGTACAATCCTATTCAAATGGTACTTTACAAGATATCAAAGTTGATGTTAACGCGATTGTACCAGCACAAATAACTACTAAGATTACAATTGACGGAAATTTCCCTTCCTCGGTATCAGGCACAACAACACAATTACAACAAATAAAAGTCGTAGATAATATTGGAGATGAACATACTGTAGAACTAAAAGTAGAGTCAAATGGAACTAATAAATGGAAATTAACCTTACAAGATAGATCTCTTACTAGTACAACTCCTTTAGTTATCGATGTTGATTATGGAGTAAACCCTTTTAATGCTACCTATAATCCAGCTTCTAAAAATTTAGAAGTTAGTGATGGTAATGGAGGAAAACTTAATATTCCTATTACGGTTTCATTTGGTAATATTACAACAAATGGAAATAATCTAAACGCATTATTTTCACCAGATGGTACAATTCAAGGTTCTCTTGAAAGTTTTAACATTGGACAATATGGAGAAATTAATGGAGTTTTTTCAAATGGCAGAGTATTGCAACTAGGAACACTCGCTCTTGCAAAATTCAGCAACCCGTCTGGATTAACCAAAGCCGGAAATAATTTATTCCAAGAATCTATTAACTCCGGTACGGCTAATATAAATGTACCAGGAGATGGACGAGGTACCATCGCAGCAAGTTCCCTCGAAATGTCCAACGTCGACCTTTCTGAGGAGTTTACGGAAATGATTACCGCTCAGCGCGGTTTTCAGGCAAATACTCGGATTATTACGACATCTGATGAGATATTACAAGAACTAGTAAACTTGAAACGCTAATAATAAGGGAGGGGCAGGGCCTTAGGGGACAAGCCTTTGGCCCTGATACATAAAGTGATTAAGGTAACTAGACTGAATGGAAAGCCTTTTATCATTAATGCAATATACATAGAAACGGTAGAATCGTTTCCTGATACGACCATTACACTGACAAACGGCCGCAAATACGTCGTGAAGGAGACAGAGGATCAAGTCTTGGAGTTGGTTGCGAGATTCTATCAAACTGTCAACCTTCTTGGACAACAGTTGGAGGAAATTGAGGATGAAGAATAATAACCTTTTAAAGATTATGTTCATATTGCTTGTAGCAATCACTCTTGCAGGGGCTGTTGCGGTTGTGGCCGTATTGAAATTTACAGGTGAAAAAGAACAAAAAGAGCCGACAATTGATGAAGTGCTAGAAATGTCAGTTGATGTAAAGGATATTGTTACGAATCTCGCCAGTGATGACTTTATTAGAATTTCATTTAAAATTCAAACAGACAGTAAAAAGGCTAAAGAAGAATTGGAGAAACGCGATTTTCAAGTGAGAAATATCATTATTCAAGAATTATCCGAGAAAAAAACTGAAGAACTTCGAGGAAAAGAAGGAAAATTGAAACTTGAAGAAGACATACAAGAAAAAATTAACAGCCTGATGCAAGAAGGGAAGGTTGTTAAGGTGTATATTACCGAATCTCTCCTCCAATAAAAAGATATCCAGAGGATGAATCAACAGAAAAAATGGAGGTGAGTTCACATGTCAGGGGAAATATTATCGCAAAGTGAAATTGATGCCCTGTTGTCTGCTCTTTCTACAGGGGAGATGAATGCAGATGAATTAAAAAAAGAGCAAACAGAGAAAAAAGTGAAAATTTACGATTTTAAGAGGGCTCTGCGTTTTTCAAAAGACCAAATTCGCAGTTTAACCCGCCTTCATGAAAACTTTGCGAGATTATTAACGACATTTTTCTCTGCTCAGCTCAGGACTTATGTGCAAATCGGCGTTGCATCAGCTGATCAGATTCCTTATGAAGAATTCATTCGTTCAATACCAAAGATGACAATATTAAATGTTTTTGAAGTTCCTCCGCTTGATGGCCGAATTATAATGGAAGTTAATCCTAATGTGGCTTACGCAATGCTGGACCGGATGATGGGCGGAAGAGGGGCAAGTTTCAACAAAGTCGAAAACTTGACTGAAATTGAAGAAAAAATTATGTCAAACACATTTGAACACGCCTTTGAATATTTGCGAGAGGCATGGGCAACGGTAGCAGATATTGATCCAATATTGACCGAGTTTGAAGTAAATCCTCAGTTTTTGCAAATGGTATCTCCCAATGAAACGGTTGTCGTTATCTCATTGAATACGACCATTGGGGAAACGAGCGGCATGATCAATATTTGTATTCCGCACATCGTTCTGGAGCCGATTATTCCAAAGCTTTCGGTACATTACTGGATGCAAACGGAGAAAAAAGACAGAGAACCAGAGGAAATTGCGATACTGGAGAAACGAATCCAAAATGCTGATGTTCCTGTAATCACGGAACTAGGAACTTCGGAAATATCGATACAGGAATTTTTGTTGTTGGATGTTGGGGATGTGATTGAATTGAATCAGGCAATTGATCAACCGCTCTTAATAAAAATCGGCGAAATCCCTAAATTTTTAGGACAGCCTGGTAAAGTAAATAAAAAATTAGCCGTTCAAGTGTTAGATGCATTGAAGGGGGAAGATGAAGATGGTGGGCGATAATATGCTCTCTCAAGATGAAATAGATGCTCTATTAAGAGGCACAAATAGTGATGATACAGCTTACTCGGCTGCTCCTCGTTTAAATGTAGAAGATTATCTCTCATTAATGGAGAAGGATGCCTTAGGGGAAATTGGAAATATCTCATTTGGAAGCTCGGCAACTGCTCTATCAACTTTGTTAAATCAAAAAGTGGAGATTACAACTCCGGAGGTTTCCGTCATTCATAGAAAACATCTGCCAGAAGAGTTCCCGCACCCATATGTTGCCATCCTTGTCAACTATACAGAAGGTTTTTCAGGAAGCAACTTGCTTGTAATTAAACAAACGGATGCATCAATTATCGCAGATCTAATGCTTGGCGGTGACGGACTAAATCCTTCGGAAATGATGGATGAGATACAGTTGAGTGCTGTCCAGGAAGCAATGAATCAGATGATGGGATCGTCTGCCACTAGTATGTCGGCCATTTTCAATAAGAAGGTGGATATATCACCCCCTTCCATCGATATTTTAAATTTTCTCCATGGAGAAGGAACAGAAAAAATACCTAATGACGATTTGCTTGTAAAGGTTTCATTCAGCCTTAAAATTGGAGAGCTGATCGATTCAAATATTATGCAGCTTCTCCCGCTTGAGTTTGCAAAAAGTTTGGTTAAAGGACTGCTCAATCCGGAAGAACAATCGATCAATGCATCAGAAAAAAATGAAAAAACTGCGAGTGCAACAGACGGACAAGGTCCTACCGAACAACATCCAGAAGATCTGGGACAACAAAATATTTCCGGCCATTATGACAACAAGGAACAAGCAGGACATGCTCAAAGCTATGAAACCCATTCATCGCATAATGGACAGCAAATGAACGGAAATTTGCAACAGCAACATGCATATTCTGCACCGTTTCAAGGAAGGGGTATGGATTATCAATCCGAGGCGGGACATTATGGATCCGGATTTCAAGCAGCAGGAAATCGCCCGAATGTTCAACCGGCAGTCTTTTCAAGTTTTGAACCATATAAACTTCAGGAAACTGAATCAAGGAACTTAAATATACTGCTTGATATTCCTTTGCAAATAACGGTTGAACTTGGGAGAACAAGAAGGTCAGTAAAAGAAATATTAGACATTTCGGCTGGCTCTATCATCGAACTCGATAAACTGGCAGGAGAACCTGTTGATATTTTAGTCAATAACCGTCTTATTGCAAAAGGTGAAGTTGTTGTTATCGATGAAAACTTCGGAGTTCGTGTTACCGACATTATCAGCCAGAGTGATCGCATTAATAAACTGATATAAACAGATGGGGGTATAATGGTTATGGCACATAAAATCTTAATAGTAGATGATGCTGCATTCATGCGAATGATGATAAAAGACATTTTAACAAAGAATGGGTATGATGTTGTCGGTGAAGCTGCCGACGGAATCCAAGCAGTCGAAAAATATAAGGAACTTCAGCCTGAATTGGTAACGATGGATATTACAATGCCGGAAATGGACGGGATCACTGCACTTAAAGAGATTAAAAAAATCGACCCAAATGCGAAAGTTATCATGTGTTCGGCTATGGGACAGCAAGCAATGGTCATCGATGCGATTCAAGCTGGAGCGAAAGATTTTATTGTAAAGCCGTTTCAGGCTGATCGTGTGTTAGAAGCAATTTCTAAGACTTTAGGATAAGACTGCGATTTGAGGTGCAGCGCATTGCAAAAACTAATATTCATGGGAAAAGTGGCGCTTCTCGTTTTACTTGCTTTGCTCGGCTCACAAAGATGGGCTTTTGCAGAGCAGGTAAATAACAGTGTAAAAGAATGTGTTGAAAATCCCGATAACTGTGAAGATGATTCCATTCGGGAAAAACAAAAAGAACAAGCAAAACCAGGTGGAGAAAATGTTGGACTAAATGTTTGGGATTTCTTCAGAATGATTTTTGCAACACTTTTTGTAGTGGCGCTTCTTTATTTTATTCTCAAGCTGATCAATAAAAAATCGATGGCATACAAAAGTACTCAATTAGTTGAGAACATCGGGGGGGCGAATCTCGGCGGAAACCGGTCGATCCAAATGGTTAAGGTGGGAAACCGGCTTTTAGTTGTCGGCGTAGGTGAAAACATCCAGCTGTTAAAAGAAATTGACGATCCTGATGAGTTTCGTCAAATCATCACAGAATACAACGACAAAATTGAACAGCTCGTTCAACCAAGCGATATTGTGACAAAGGTCACTCAGAGAACAAGGAAAATATTATCAGCTAATGAGAATAACAGTCAATTCAAAACGCTTCTAAAAAAGCAATTAGATGAATTGAAAAAAGAAAGGAAAAAATTTTTTGAAGGTATGGAACAGAAAGGGAAAGACGAACGATGAACGAATTTATCCAATTTTTTAGCAACAGCTCCCCCGAAAACGTTTCTGTTTCTGTTAAACTTCTTTTGCTTTTGACTGTTCTCTCTTTAGCTCCCAGCATTCTTATATTGATGACTTGTTTTACAAGAATTGTAATCGTTCTTTCCTTTGTCAGAACGGCGCTTGCTACACAGCAAATGCCGCCGACTCAAGTGCTTATTGGATTGTCTCTGTTCTTGACATTTTTTGTGATGGCTCCTACTTTCGAAAAAGTAAACGATGAGGCGCTTATTCCGCTGTTTAATAATGAAATTACTTTAGAAGAGGCTTATGATCGGGCCAGTGTACCTTTTAAAGAGTTTATGAGCGCCCATACAAGACAGAAAGATCTTGCCCTTTTTTTAGACTATTCAAAGGCAGAGCGTCCGAAGTCTGTACAAGATATACCATTGACTACACTCGTTCCGGCTTTTGCAATATCTGAAATAAAGACGGCTTTTCAGATTGGTTTTATGATTTTTATTCCTTTTTTAGTGATCGATATGGTTGTGTCAAGTGTCTTGATGTCGATGGGAATGATGATGCTTCCGCCTGTAATGATTTCGCTCCCATTCAAAATATTACTTTTTATTATGGTAGACGGTTGGTATTTAGTAGTTAAATCTCTTTTACAAAGCTATTAAAGCGGGTGAATGTAATGACTTCTGAAGCTGTCATTTCGATTGCCGAACAGGGCATTTACACAGTATTGATTATAAGCGGGCCATTATTGCTTCTCGCATTAGTTGTAGGTTTGATTGTAAGTATTTTTCAAGCAACTACACAAATTCAGGAACAAACCCTGGCATTTATTCCGAAAATTGTTGCCGTTTTGCTCGGAGTCGTATTTTTCGGACCATGGATGCTGAGCCATATGATGTCATATGCAAATGAAATTTTTTCGAATTTAACGAGATTTATAGGATGATTCTATGCTGGATTTGCTCCCGAAATTTCCATCGTTTTTGCTTATTTTTGTAAGGATAACTTCTTTTTTTCTTATGATGCCGTTCTTTTCTTACAGGACAATACCTGCGAGGATAAAGATCGGCCTTGGCTTTTTTCTTGCCTGGATTATGTTTTATTCAATTGATGCACCCGCTATTGAAATCAATGGAGAGTTTCTCCTCATGATTATTAAAGAAGCATTAGTTGGGCTTTTGATTGGCTTTGTCGCTTATATGATTATGTCTGCAATCCAAATAGCCGGTGGATTTATTGATTTTCAAATGGGCGTTGCAATTGCCAATGTCATTGATCCGCAGACAGGTGCACAAAGCCCTTTGATGGGGCAATATTTGTACTCGGTTGCATTGCTTTTTTTGCTGTCGGTAAATGGACATCATTTATTGATTGACGGCATTTTTTACAGTTACAAGTTTATTCCTATTGATCAAGCATGGATCCCTTTCGGCAATGAAAACCTATTAAATTATGTTTTGAAATCATTTAGCTTCATCTTTGTTATTGCTTTTCAAATGTCTGTTCCAGTTGTTGGCTGTCTTTTTCTTGTTGATATAGCCCTTGGGATCGTGGCAAGAACGGTTCCGCAGTTAAACGTATTTATTGTCGGCCTCCCTTTGAAAATTGGTGTCAGCTTTATTGTTATGATTGCTGTAATGGGTGCGATGATGCTGTCAGTCACTCAGTTGTTTGAGACAATGCTTAGCACGATGCGCGGTTTAATGGACCTAATTGGAGGGCTATGAATGAATTTTCTTACCTTAGACTTGCAGTTTTTTGCCGGAGAAAAAACGGAGAAAGCGACCCCAAAGAAACGCCAAGATGCTCGAAAAAAAGGGCAGGCGGCAAAAAGTCAGGATGTGAATACGGCAGTTAATTTGCTGGCAGTTTTTATATTTTTCATGTTCGCCGGCGAGTTCTTGTTGGATCATATTTTAGGTGTATTCAAGCATTCTTTCCAGAATTATTTGGTTGTTGAAATGACGGAAAATAATCTCAACTCGATTATGATCGAAATCTTGAAGGAACTCACTTCTATTTTAGGACCGATCATGCTTGTTGCTCTTATTGCCGGCGCTGTGGCTAATTATTTTCAGATCGGATTATTATTTTCGCCAGAAGCCGTTCAAATGAAACTTGAGAAGATTAATCCGATCCAGGGTTTTAAACGCATTTTTTCTTTAAGGGCACTGGTTGAGCTATTTAAATCTGTTTTAAAAATCAGTTTTGTCGGAATTGTTACGTTTACGGTTCTTTGGAAGCGGATTGATGAAATTCTTCTCCTTTCTCATAAATCTGCAGGGGCTGCTCTTGCTGCGATCGCAAGTTTAACGGTGAAGATGGGGCTGATTGCATCAATTGCTCTGCTCTTTCTGGCAAGTCTCGATTATCTTTATCAAAAGTACGATTTTGAAAAAAGCATCCGAATGTCAAAGCAGGATATAAAAGATGAATTCAAAAATATTGAAGGGGATCCTCTCATCAAATCTAAAATAAAGCAAAGACAGCGTGAAACGGCAATGCGAAGAATGATGCAGGAAGTACCGAAAGCCGATGTGGTCATAACAAACCCTACCCATTTTGCGGTTGCATTAAAGTATGATGAGCAAAAAATGGATGCCCCGTATGTCGTCGCAAAAGGTGCAGATTATGTCGCTCAAAAGATCAAGTTTATTGCGAAAGAAAATGATGTCATCACGGTGGAAAACCGTCCACTGGCAAGAGCCTTATATGAACAGACGGATATAGGTGAGACAATTCCGGAACAATTTTTTAAAGCGGTAGCGGAAATTCTGGCGTTCGTTTACCGGATAAAAAATAAGATTTGAATGAATTTCATTTTGTTTAGACCTTCTTTTAATATAAATTGGAGCGAGTTAGGAGAGAAATGGTATGTCAGCAAGAGATCTTTCAGTATTGCTAGGTGTGATCTTAATTGTAGCAATGCTAATAATTCCTTTTCCAACATGGCTGCTAAGCATCTTAATTATTATAAATATTTCTTTAGCGCTGATTGTATTGCTAACCTCAATGAATATGAGAGAACCGCTCCAGTTTTCCGTTTTTCCTTCATTATTGCTGATATTAACGCTTTTTCGCCTCGGATTGAATGTGTCAACGACCAGGGCGATTTTGTCGAATGGTGAAGCCGGTGGGGTTGTTGAAACTTTTGGCACGTTTGTAATCGGGGGCAACCTGGTTGTCGGTCTTGTTGTATTCCTTATTTTGATCATTATTCAGTTTATCGTTATTACTAAGGGTTCTGAACGCGTTTCAGAGGTCGCAGCACGCTTCACCTTAGATGCAATGCCGGGGAAACAAATGAGCATCGATGCAGATTTAAATGCAGGTATGATCTCAGAGCAAGAAGCCAGGCAGCGCCGGGAAAAAGTCGGCAGGGAAGCTGATTTTTACGGAGCGATGGATGGTGCCAGCAAATTCGTAAAAGGTGACGCAATTGCAGGTATCATTATCGTATTTATCAACTTAATTTTTGGAATTGTAATCGGAATGCTGCAAAAAGATATGTCCATCAGCGATGCAGCCTCCCACTATTCTTTGCTAACAGTTGGGGATGGTCTTGTAAGTCAAATTCCAGCATTACTGATTTCAACTGCAACAGGTATTGTCGTGACGAGGGCGGCTTCAGAAGGGAATCTTGGGACGGATATTACTTCCCAGCTTCTAGCTTATCCGAAAATGCTCTATATTACCGGAGGTACAATCTTCTTCCTTGGATTATTCACACCAATTTCGGATTTATTGACGCTTCCTATTTCTGGTTTGCTGGTTTTAGGAGGGAAAATGTTATCGAGAATGCCGGAGCCGGACAAAGAACATTTGCAAGAACTTGAAGAGGAAATTGAAACCGATGAGATGAAAAGCCCTGAAAGTGTTGTTAATTTATTAAGCATGGATCCGATTGAATTCGAATTTGGGTATGGGCTTATTCCATTGGCTGACACAAATCAAGGCGGGGATCTTTTGGATCGGATTGTCATGATCCGCCGGCAGCTGGCGATTGAATTAGGGTTAGTCATCCCGGTTGTCCGTATCCGCGATAATATTCAACTTCAGCCGAACGAATACCGATTAAAAATAAAAGGTAATGAAATGGCAAGGGGTGAACTGCTTCTAGATCATTATTTGGCGATGAGCCCAGGAGCAGATGATGATTCAATCGAGGGAATTGACACGGTTGAACCTTCATTTGGGCTTCCCGCCAAGTGGATTACAGAAGAAATGAAGGAAAAGGCAGAAATTTTGGGATATACAGTCGTTGACCCGCCTTCAGTCGTCTCGACACATATTACCGAAGTCATTAAAGCTAATGCCTATGAGTTGTTAGGAAGACAAGAAACAAAACAATTGATTGACCATCTTAAAGAAAGCTATCCGATCCTTGTCGATGAAGTAACGCCAAATCCACTTTCTGTCGGTGAAGTACAGAAAGTACTTGCGAAACTTCTAAAAGAGAATGTATCGATTCGAAATTTGCCGGTTATTTTCGAAACGCTTGCAGATTTCGGAAAAGTCACAACGGATACAGATCTCCTTACTGAATATGTTCGCCAGGCACTTGCCAGACAAATAACGAACCAATATACGGGGCAGGAGAAAACATTAAAGGTAATCACGCTTTCCGGAAAAGTTGAAAAAAAAATTGCAGAAGGGGTACAGCAAACGGAGCACGGCAATTATTTATCTCTTGATCCTTCTATTTCTCAACAAATATTGGAGTCAATTGCTTCCCAAATTGAACAATTGTCGCTCATGGATCAGACTCCTGTTGTATTATGTTCTCCGGCAGTAAGAATGTATGTCCGCCAGTTAACCGAAAGATATTTTCCGCAAATACCGATATTATCTTATAACGAACTGGAAGCAAACGTAGAAGTACAAAGCGTCGGGGTGGTGAATGTAGATTGAAAGTAAAGAAATATGTCGCTTCCTCTATGCCTGAAGCGATGAAATTAATAAGAGCTGAACTTGGCAACGATGCTGTTATTCTTAATTCGAAGGTTGTTCATACAGGCGGATTTTTAGGTTTTTTTAAAAAGAAAAATATCGAAGTCGTTGCGGCGGTCGATCCTATGCCAAAAGAAGAATCGATACCGATCGTGATACAAAAAACAAAGAACATCCCGAAAGAGAAGGAACACCTATTTGAAAAACAGCAAGTAATACGTTATGAGAACAAATTAGAGACAACTGTTCATGACCTTAACACAAGTGAATTGATAAAGGAAATGTCAGAAATAAAAGCACTGTTGCAAAAAGGTTATTCTACTTCTTATGAAAGAGGAATTCCGCTGCCTGGTCCGCTGCATGAAGCAATTTTGCTGATGGAAAAACAAGAGATTAATAAACAAATCCAGGCAGCAGTGTTCGAAGAGTTAATTGAAAAGTGGTATTTAAAAGGCGCCCGCGCATCAAATGTTGAAGTTTTGTCATGGCTTAAGAGTCATATTTGTAATCGCATCTCCGATCTTACATTTGGCGGAGTTAATTTTGCAAAACAATTTGTTAATGTGGTTGGTCCAACAGGAGTTGGTAAAACGACAACTTTAGCAAAGATTGCCGCCGATTGTGTGCTGACGCATAAAAAAAGGGCAGCATTTATTACAACAGATACTTATCGGATTGCTGCGATCGATCAGTTAAAAACTTATGCAAAATTATTAAAAGTTCCGTTAGAAGTATGCTACAACACGGAAGATTTCCAGAAAGCAGCAAATCAATTTGCCGATTATGATATTGTCTTCGTTGATACAGCCGGCAGAAATTTCCGGAATCCGGATTATGTTAATGACTTGAAAAAAACAATTGATTTTGACAGGAATATGGAAACTTTTCTTGTCCTTTCTTTAACTTCAAAACAAAAAGATATGGAAGAAATTCTTAAACAGTTTTCAATAATTCACATCGATAAATTGATTTTTACAAAAGCAGATGAAACATCAAGCTATGGTGCGATGCTGAACGTAATAGATAAATTCCGGACTGGAGTGGCTTATTTGACGAATGGCCAAAATGTTCCCGATGATATACTGGTTGCCAACCCTTCGGTTATAACAAAATTATTGTTTGGGGTTGAAACAGATGAGCGATCAAGCTGAAAGATTAAGATTGAGACTTCGTTTGGAAGAAAAGAAAAATAATAAAAAGGCAATCGCTGTTGTCAGCGGGAAAGGCGGAGTCGGAAAGTCAAATTTTTCTTTAAACTTTGCCATTACATTGTCAAAATGGGGCGCCAAAGCTTTGTTAATTGATATGGACATCGGAATGGGGAATTTGGATATTTTAATGGGAAGCGCTCCTGACTTAACAATAGTTGATTATTTTGAAAAAGAAATACCTCTTGAAAAAATCATGTTGAAAGGACCTAACGGAGTCCGTTATATTGCCGGCGGTTCAGGTCTAGCTTCGTTTGTGAAACTTGGAGAAGCAGAATTGGACCAGTTTTTTGAAGATTTAGAAATGAACTTTGAGGATTATGATTATTTGATTTTTGATATGGGAGCGGGCATAAGAGAAGATTTATTGCCTTTTTTGCTGTCTGTAGATGAAGTGTTCGTTGTTACAACACCTGAGCCGACTGCAATCACGGATGCGTATGCGATGATGAAATATGTACATTTACTCAATTCAAGGATTCCGTTATATGTTGTCGTAAATAAGGCCCGATCAATAAAGGAAGGAACCGAAACGATTCAAAGATTATCTAAGGTTGTCGATCAATTTTTAGGGCGCCGTTTGATTTCATTGGGCATTCTCCCTGATGATTTGACGGTGCAAACGGCTGTCAGAAGGCAAATTCCTTTTGTAAATATAAATGAAAAATCTCCTGTATCCCGGTCATTAATAGAAATTGCCGATCGCTATGTGCAACGGAAGCCAGTTGAATCAACACCTGCGGTAAAATTTCATTTTGTTTCAAAGCTAAAGAAAATTCTCTTTAAAGGTAGGGGCCGGTATGGAGAAAATTAAGGTGCTTGTAGTAGATGATTCAGCATTTATGAGAAAACTTATTCAAGATTTTCTATCTGAAAATCCACGGATAAGTGTCATTGGAATAGCCCGGAACGGGGAAGATGCCGTTAAGAAAGTAAAGGAATTGAAGCCAGATGTAGTCACATTGGATATTGAAATGCCGAAATTGAACGGGCTCGAAGCGTTAAAAATGATCATGAAAGAGAATCCCGTCCCTATTATCATGCTATCAAGCACGACACGAGAAGGCGCAGAAAATACAGTGCTGGCAATGCAATATGGGGCGATTGATTTCGTTCAAAAGCCATCAGGGCCAATATCTATTGATTTACATAAGGTCAAAGACGAATTAGTTCGTAAAGTGGTATTAGCAAGCAAGGCAAATATGAAGCAAGTGGAAAAAGATTCATTAATTGGAAAGAATGCTGTTCCAGCAGCTGAAAATTATAGTAAAATAGAACTACAGAACAAGATAAAACATTCGAAAGTTTCCTATGGTAAATGGAGCCATCAGAAAAAAAAGCTTATTTGTATTGGAACTTCAACCGGCGGTCCGAGAGCATTGCAGCATGTTCTTACTCAGCTTCCTCGAGAATTTCAGGCGCCCATTTTAGTCGTTCAACATATGCCGCCGGGTTTTACAAAATCTTTGGCGGACAGGTTGAATTCTTTATCCCAAATTCACGTCAAAGAAGCAGAAGATGGAGAATTGCTAAAGAAGGGAACAGCGTATATAGCACCTGGCGGTTATCACCTTAAGGTAAAACAAGTAGGGACAAGCCTTGCAGTTCAACTTGACAAGTCTCCTCCTTATAATGGGCATCGTCCTTCTGTCGATGTAATGTTTGAGTCTGTAAGCAATATAAAAGACTATTTAAAGATCGCCGTTATCATGACTGGAATGGGATCTGACGGGGCCGAAGGGCTTATTCATTTAAAAAGTAACGGAGTAGTGAAAGCAATTGCAGAATCACAAGAAACTTCCATCGTGTTTGGAATGCCTAAATCGGCTATTGCTACAAGATTGGTAGATGAAGTCCAAAATGTTGAGAAAATTGCTGAAACAATTATGAAATATGTTTAATGCCGGGGAGTGAAGGCGCATGGAGATAAACCAATATTTAGAGGTTTTTATTGAAGAAAGCAAAGAGCACTTGCAAGCTTGTAATGAGAAGCTATTAGAATTTGAAAAAAACCCTCAGGACATTTCAATTGTAAATGAAATTTTTCGCTCGGCGCATACGTTGAAAGGGATGTCGGCGACAATGGGGTATGAAGACCTTGCCAGTCTGACCCATCAAATGGAAAATGTTTTAGACGCGATCCGTAATCATAAAATTTCTGTTACACCTGAAGTTTTAGATGTTATTTTCCTTGCAGTCGACGATTTGGAAGCGATGGTTCAATCCATTGCTGAAGGCGGAGACGGCAAACGGGATGTCAATGACGTTGTAAATAAATTGAGACTAATCGAAAAAGGAGAAAAACCTATTCAACAAAAATCAAATGAAGAAGTTCCCGCAGCTGCCGCTAAAGAGACTTCTGCCGCAACAATTGGCTCATACGACCAATTTGAGTTGACGGTACTAAAGCAGTCAAAAGAACAAGGGTTTGAAGCCTATGAAATCACAGTGAATTTACGAGAAGACTGTCTGTTAAAAGCTGCTCGCGTTTTTATGATTTTTGAAGTTCTCGAAAAAATGGGGGAAGTCATTAAATCCATTCCTTCAGTTGATCAGCTCGAAGAAGAGCAATTTGATCATGAATTTGCAGTAACTTTAATTACAAAGGAACAGCGGGAAGTTATTGAAAAAAAGATTATGAAAGTTTCCGAAGTGGAGAAAGTAAAAGCTGTCCCTCTTTCATTTGAAGATTTTCAAATATCGGAAAAAGAATGCGACGCCCCTGTTAACAGCCAGTCGGATCATTCAGGCTCAGAAAGTATTCAAGGTACAAAGATTTCACAATCAAACAAGACGACTCCGAGCAAGAAATCGGCTGCTAAACAGTCTGCAACTAGCAACAAGACGATTCGCGTTAATATCGAAAGGCTCGATATTTTAATGAACTTGTTCGAGGAATTGGTTATTGACCGGGGAAGACTGGAACAAATTTCACGTGAGTTAAACAATCAGGAACTGCATGAAACGGTTGAAAGAATGTCCCGGATTTCCGGTGATTTGCAAAATATTATTTTAAATATGCGGATGGTTCCGGTAGAAAATGTCTTTAACCGTTTTCCGCGGATGGTGCGCCAGCTTGCACGAGATTTAAATAAAAAAATAGAATTAGAAATTATAGGAGCAGAAACCGAACTGGACAGAACGGTTATCGATGAAATTGGGGATCCGCTTGTACACCTGTTGCGGAATGCGATTGATCATGGCATAGAAATTCCTGAAGTACGAAAAGCTAACGGAAAAAATGAAGTGGGAACGATTTTCCTGAGAGCTTACCACAGCGGTAATCACGTATTTATCGAGATTGAAGATGACGGGGCAGGAATAAATAAAGAAAAAATTCTTAATAAAGCTGTAAGCAAAGGAATTATTAATGAACAAACGGCCGCAGGGTTATCGGATAAACAAGTGTACGAGCTGATTTTTGCTTCCGGTTTTTCAACAGCCGAGAAAATATCTGATATTTCGGGCCGCGGCGTTGGATTGGATGTTGTGAAAAACACGATCGAATCACTTGGAGGCTCTGTTTCAATTGATTCGAAAGAAGGAAAAGGATCTATCTTTTCTATTCAATTACCATTAACTCTTTCAATCATTTCTGTCATGCTTGTCGAAATCAAAAATGAAAAGTATGCGATCCCATTATCCTCGATTATCGAAACAGCGATCGTGAAAAAAGAAGAAATATTCAATGCCCATAATCAGAAAGTGATCGATTTCAGAGGAAGGGTTGTACCCCTATTATTCTTAAAGGATATTTTTGAAGTACCGGCATGGGATGAAGAAGATGATGAATTCCACTCTGTTGTCATTGTTCGAAAAGGAGATAAAATGGCCGGTCTTGTTGTCGATTCATTTATTGGCCAGCAAGAGGTTGTTTTAAAATCACTGGGAAATTACTTAACAAATGTTTTTGCGATTTCCGGTGCAACTATTCTTGGTGACGGTCAAGTTGCTCTTATCGTAGATTGCAATGCCCTTATCAAGTAAGGAAAAGCGCTGATCTTTTTTTCATAGTCTTGTTGTAAAAAATGAGAGATTTTAAGGGAGTGAATCAACATGACCACAGCCAAAACTGATGATATGAAAGTAATCGTTTTTCAACTAATGGAGAAAGAATATGCAATCCCTGTCAGCCAGGTCCAGTCTATTGAAAAGGTTCAACATATTACAAGAGTTCCCGGCACATCACCTTTCGTGAAGGGCGTCATTAATTTACGAGGGGTCGTTACTCCTATTATTGATCTTCGGAAGAGATTTGACTTTCCTGAAGTAAGTTACAATGACAACACGCGTGTAATTATTGTGTCTATTGAAGATATAGAAGTAGGGCTGATCGTAGATGATGCAAATGATGTAATAGATATTCCGGCAAATTCCATTGAACCCCCTCCCGAAGTTGTTGGTGCAATAGATTCGGATTTTATTAGGGGGGTCGTGAATATAGATAAGAGATTATTAATTTTGATAGACCTCGGCAAGGTTTTAAGTATTGATAAAATTCATGTATCTGTTGGGAATGAAGGATAGGCTATGTTATTCATCGAAAATATTACAAGTTTGCACCTTGATATTTTAAAAGAGATTGGCAATATCGGCGCCGGCAATGCGGCAACGGCATTGTCTACTATATTAAATAAAAAAATAGAAATGAACGTGCCGAACGTTCGGATTGTTTCGTTTGATGAAATGATGGAAATGGCCGGCGGCGCAGAAAATGTGGTAGCCGGTGTATTTTTAAGAATTGAAGGAGATGCTCCAGGAAGCATGTTTTTTATACTTTCATTAAAACAGGCAGATGCCTTTATTCAGCGAATGATTGGTGATTCGGACTTCACATTTGAGGACCCTCCATATAATGAACTGGCTTTATCGGCACTTCAAGAGCTTGGCAATATATTGTCCGGTTCTTATTTGTCATCATTGTCAGACTTTACAAATCTTAGTCTGTATCCTTCTGTGCCTGCCCTTAGCATCGATATGGTAGGAGCCATCATCAGCTTCGGATTAATAGAATTTTCACAAGTTAGTGATTATGCAATAGTTGTTGAAACGGCGTTAAATGAAGATGACATGCAAGCTTCAGAAGGTGTGAAAGGCCATTTTTTCCTTTTGCCTGACCCTGACTCCTTTCAAACGATTTTCAAATCTTTAGGGGTTGCAGAGGATGATTGAAAGTTTGCAGGTTGTAAAAGTAGGAATTGCTGACATGAAGATTGTACGTGCTCCCGGTTTAATCAGGACTTCCGGACTCGGTTCTTGTGTAGGGGTAGTCATTTACGATCAGGTAAAAGAGATTGCCGGATTAGCCCATGTTATGCTTCCTGATTCTACGCTAGCAAAGGCAGGGACAATTAACAGAGCTAAATATGCTGATACAGCAATAAAAGAACTTGTATCCTTATTAGTAAAGGGCGGTGCCAGTCCATTGGCGTTAAAAGCAAAAATAGCCGGCGGCGCCCAAATGTTTCAATTTGCTGCTGCGAACGATATGATGAGAATCGGACCGAGAAATGTAGAAGCAGTAAAAAGAGAGCTTGCTGAATTAAAAATAGTCATTGTTGCAGAAGATGTTGGAGGAAACAACGGCAGGACGATCGAATTTAATCCGAAAACTTGCGAATTAACGATCCGTACGGTAAACAAAGGAACAGGCACGATATAGGTGCTGACACATAAGCAAAAGGTCAGACCCGCCAATACAAAGTGGTAAATGTTTTGAGGAGGATTACCGTGACAAAGGTTTTAACGGCCGATGAGCAAATATATTGGGAAAAATGGGTACGGCATCGTGATCCTCACGCAGGAAATCTACTAGTCAAAAAATATATGCCATTAGTTAATTATCATGTGCAAAGAATCTCTATCGGTCTTCCGAAAAGCATATCAAGGGATGATTTGCATAGCCTTGGAATGGTTGGCTTGTATGATGCACTTGAAAAATTTGACCCTGAGCGAGAATTAAAGTTTGATACATATGCTTCCTTTCGTATTCGCGGGGCTATTCTTGACGGGTTGCGAAAAGAAGATTGGCTGCCGCGAAGCACAAGAGATAAGGCCAAAAAGATTGAATCTGCTGCTGAAAAGCTTGAACAGCGATATATGAGAAACGTGACGCCAGCAGAAATTGCAGCTGAACTGAATATTTCAGAAGATGAAGTAGTTTCTACAATGAATGAACACTTCTTTGCCAATGTTCTCTCAATTGATGAACATCCTCTGGAACATGATGATAAAGACGGGCATTCATTTGTCCTAAAGGATGAGAAAGCAGAAAATCCAGAAGAAAAAATTGTGAAAGAAGAAATGCTTTTGGAGATGGCTGAGCTCATTTCTCAGCTGAATGAAAAGGAACAGCTAGTTTTAAGTTTGTTTTACAAAGAGGAATTAACATTGACTGAGATCGGCCAAGTAATGGGGCTGTCAACGTCGAGAATTTCCCAAATACATTCGAAGGCACTTTACAAATTGCGGCAAGCAATGGAAAAAGCCATTTAAGATCAATGCTTGCAGCGGATAGAGGGATAATATGGTTATTTTTTTCCTGATATTAAGTTTAGTATTAAATATTTTGTCTTTTCTAGCAATTGTGATTTTGTATTTGCGCCAAAATCGTTTCGTTAAGCTGGAAAAAAAGCAAGAAAAAATGATTCAGGAAATGGAAGAAGTCATTTCTGTTTATATGCTTGAAATGAAAGAAGAAAACGAGAAATTTATTACTCGTTTACAGGAAATTGGCTTGAATAAAGAAACTGCATTTATAAGAACGAGTGAAATGCCGGCTCCAAACATATCGGATCTTCAATCCGATGCAACAAAAAAAGATCGTGCAATCAGAATAGGAAAAGTCGCTCCTTTTCAAGCGGTAAAAGCTTATAAAAAGAACATGAACAATTCTGAACTTTCGCTCGAAAATTCGAACAGCTCTCCGTTAACGAATGACAAACAGGCAGGCTCTCAAAATCCATTAGATGACACAGAGTATCATTTCCAAGATCAAAACATAAACTTTAAACAGAAAGACGATTATTTAAAGTCGTTGTTAAATGAAGTTTTTTACCTGCAAAAGCAAGGATTCAATGTTGAGGAAATTGCAAAGAAACTGAATAAAGGAAAGACGGAAATCGAACTTATGCTTAAATTTAATCACCAAAATGACCAGGAATAACTTGATTGTCATTTTCTCTTGTGCTATATTATGACATGGTGTTATTACACACGCTTACTGATTTAAACGGATGGTGCTGTCAAAGTGACAGTTCCCGTTTAAAAATGATGTGGGCGGAGGAAAAGAAAACCATTAGGAGGAGAAAGCATGTCAGTAATTTCTATGAAGCAATTGCTTGAAGCCGGTGTACATTTCGGTCACCAAACTCGCCGTTGGAACCCAAAAATGAAAAAATATATTTTCACTGAACGCAACGGCATTTACATCATCGACCTTCAAAAAACAGTCAAAAAGGTAGAGGAAGCTTATAATTGGGTAAAAGAGCTTGCAGCGAATGGAGGAACAATTCTTTTCGTCGGTACAAAAAAACAAGCTCAAGAATCTGTAAAGGAAGAAGCAGAACGGTCCGGAATGTTTTACGTTAACCAACGCTGGCTTGGAGGAACTTTAACTAACTTTGAAACAATCCAAAAGCGAATTCAACGTTTAAAAGATATTGAAAGAATGGCTGAAGACGGCACTTTCGATGTTCTTCCAAAGAAAGAAGTAGTCAAATTAAAGAAAGAACAAGAGCGTTTAGAAAAATTCCTTGGCGGTATTAAAGAAATGAAACAGCTGCCGGATGCTTTGTTCATCATTGACCCTCGTAAAGAGCGTATCGCAGTTGCAGAGGCACATAAATTAAACATTCCAATCGTAGCTATCGTGGATACAAACTGCGACCCAGATGAAATTGATGTGGTTATCCCTGCAAACGATGATGCAATTCGCGCTGTTAAGCTTTTAACTTCAAAAATGGCAGATGCGGTCTTAGAAGCTAAACAAGGTGAAGAAGTTGCAACTACAGCTGCCGCTGAGTAATGGTTAAAGGTTAAAGGTGATAATAGGGAGCACCCTTTATCACCTTTTTTTAAAGATTTTCTTTCTTGAATGATTCTAATAGCCAAGTTACATACAATACAATTAAGGAGGATTTCTTATTATGGCAATTACTGCACAAATGGTTAAAGAACTGCGCGAAAAAACTGGCGCCGGCATGATGGATTGCAAAAAAGCCCTTCAAGAAACGAACGGTGATATGGAAAAAGCGATTGATTTCCTTCGTGAAAAAGGGATCGCAAAAGCTGCAAAGAAAGCAGACCGTATTGCTGCTGAAGGCATTACTTCTATCAAAGTTGAAGGAAACGAGGCTGTCATTCTTGAAGTGAACTCTGAAACTGATTTCGTTGCAAAAAACGAAGGCTTCCAAACACTTGTAAAAGAATTGGCTGACCACCTTCTTAAGAATAAACCAGCTACAGTGGAAGAGGCAGCTGAACAGAAAATGGATAACGGTTCTAAGGTGGCTGAACACATTAATGCCGCTGTTGCAAAAATCGGCGAGAAAATCACACTTCGCCGCTTTGAAATCAAAACAAAAACCGACAATGATGCTTTCGGCGCTTATTTGCATATGGGCGGACGCATCTCTGTTCTAACTGTGTTGGAAGGAACTGTTGATGAAGAGGCTGCCAAGGATGTTGCAATGCATATTGCTGCATTAAATCCTAAATACGTTTCCCGCGACCAAGTTTCTCAAGAAGAAGTAGAACGTGAACGACAAGTTTTAACGCAACAGGCTCTAAATGAAGGGAAACCCGAAAACATCGTTGCAAAAATGGTAGAAGGACGTCTTGGAAAATTTTTCGAAGAAGTTTGTGTTCTTGAACAAGCTTTCGTTAAAAATCCTGACCAAAAAGTACGCCAGTTTGTAGAATCAAAAGGCGCAAAAATTCGTGAATTTGTTCGTTACGAAGTTGGAGAAGGATTGGAAAAACGTGAAGAGAACTTCGCAGAAGAAGTTATGAACCAAGTAAAGAAGTAAGACATTAAGCTGGAGTTAAACAATCTGATTCATATTCGAGGCTGTCTCAAAAGCCTAAGGGTCAGACCCCATAACTCAATATATAGGACATATTGTAGGATAAATATGCTATATATTGATTAATGCACATGGGGTCAGACCCTTATGAGACAGCCTCGTTTTTAAAGCTTTCATGACAAGCTTAGACTACATATGGAGGTTCTTATGAGCAGCCCTAAGTATAAACGCGTAGTATTAAAATTAAGCGGAGAAGCTTTAGCAGGTGAACAAGGCTTCGGCATTAATCCTGCCGTCATCAAATCGATCGCAGACCAGGTAAAGGAAATAGCTGAATTAGGTGTTGAAGTGGCAGTGGTTGTAGGCGGCGGCAATATTTGGCGGGGAAAAATAGGCAGTGAGATGGGAATGGACAGAGCGACAGCAGATTATATGGGAATGCTTGCAACTGTAATGAACTCCTTGGCTCTACAGGACAGCCTCGAACAATTAGGCATTGAAACACGTGTCCAAACTTCAATCGAAATGCGCCAAGTTGCAGAACCATATATTCGCAGACGTGCGATCCGCCATCTTGAGAAAAAACGGGTGGTCATTTTCGCTGCTGGTACTGGAAACCCTTACTTTTCAACTGATACAACAGCAGCTTTGCGGGCAGCCGAAATAGAAGCAGAAGTTATTTTAATGGCGAAAAACAATGTAGATGGGGTTTACACCTCTGACCCTCGAGTTGATAAAAATGCAAAAAAATATGATGAACTTTCTTATTTAGATGTTTTAAAAGAAGGATTAGCGGTCATGGATTCAACAGCATCGTCATTATGTATGGACAACAATATACCGTTAATTGTATTCTCAATTATGGAACAGGGAAATATTAAACGAGCCGTGATGGGCGAAACAATCGGAACAATTGTAAGGGGGAAAAAATAATGCCAAAACAAGTCATTTCAAATGCTAAAGAAAAAATGACGAAAGCGATCCAAGCATATACACGCGAACTTGCAAGCATTCGTGCAGGCAGAGCCAGCGCTTCTTTATTGGACAGAGTAACCGTTGAATATTATGGAGTGCCTACACCTGTCAATCAATTAGCAGGAATTACTGTACCCGAACCTCGCTTGCTTGTCATCCAGCCTTATGATAAATCAATAATTGGGGAAATCGAAAAAGCCATTTTAAAATCAGATTTAGGATTAAATCCGACAAGTGACGGCTCCCTTATCCGCATAGCTATTCCTCAGCTTACTGAGGAACGCCGCAAAGAGCTTGCAAAGGTTGTAAAAAAAGAATCAGAAGAAGCTAAAGTAGCGATCAGAAACATCCGCCGTGATGCAAATGATGATCTTAAAAAGCTTGAAAAATCAGGCGAAATAACAGAAGATGATCTGCGCGGATATTCTGATGATATTCAAAAGCTTACGGATGAACATATTAATAAAATTGACCAAATCACAAAAGATAAAGAAAAGGAAATCTTGGAAATATAATTATTGCTCGCCAGACGGCGAGTTTTCTTTTTCAAAAAATAGAAAATCGATTCTGTTCCGAAAGTCCTGACTTTTCATTTATTCCTTCATATTTTTTATAGAGATATCTTATCGATTTTTTGGTATGATAAGAGCGTGCGGTTTGAAAAAATTTTTACATATTCTGCATTTTTTCCTTATTTATCGGAGGTAACGATTAACTTTTTTTGGAGGATCTGACCTATGTTAAATAAAATAAAGCTTTGGAAGAACCAGAATTCCTCTTCCAATCTCCGAGATCGAATCAAAAACATAAAAGAACAGCAAGTTCCTTCACATATTGCTATTATTATGGACGGAAACGGCCGCTGGGCAAAGAGAAGAGCATTGCCGAGAGTAGCAGGCCATCATGAGGGTATGAAGGTCGTTCGAAAAATAACAATGCTGGCAAATGAACTAGGGATAAAGATATTGACTTTGTACGCATTTTCCACGGAAAACTGGAAGCGCCCGAAAAACGAAGTAGATTATCTAATGAAGCTTCCCGAAGAGTTTCTCGGCACCTTTTTGCCTGAGCTTGTGAAAGAAAATGTAAAGGTAAAAATGATAGGTTATAAGCATAATCTTCCGGAACATACATTGAGAGCAATTGAAAAAGCTACCAATGATACAAAGGATAACAACGGCCTTATTCTGAATTTTGCTCTCAATTATGGAAGCAGAGCTGAAATTATTGAAGCTGTTAAGCACGTCTTAAAAGATTGCCGAAGTGGTATAATAGATGAAAATGACTTGAATGAGGATGTATTTTCCAATTATTTAATGACTTCAGGTCTTGAGGACCCCGATCTCTTAATTAGAACAAGCGGGGAAATCCGGCTGAGCAATTTTATGCTATGGCAGCTTGCGTACACAGAATTTTGGTTTACCGATGTTTTGTGGCCGGATTTTTCCGAGGAACATTTAATCGAAGCAATAGAAGATTTCCAAAACCGCCAACGACGATTCGGGGGAGTTTGAATATCCCTAAATTTGACATCGGGGCTTCCATTTTCTTGAATTTAGACGAAGAATACAAAGGTGTTGAATAATGGATGAAGCAAAGAATCGTAACAGCAATTACAGCAGCGGCTGTTTTTTTGCCGATTGTTTTTATTGGGAATATGGCATTTTTGGCCATGATTTACTTGTTGGCAACAATAAGCTTATATGAACTGTTAAAAATGCGAAAACTCAATCTTTTTTCAGTTCCGGGCATTATATCATTGGCCCTTCTTTGGATATTCTTATTGCCAAATGAATATTTAAATTTAATTGAGGATCTTAACTATTCAAAGGTAGAAGTCGCGCTGTTGGCTGTTTTGCTTTTCTTAACTTATACCGTTGCAACGAAGAACAGGTTTTCATTTGACGATGTTGCCTTTTCAACAATGGCAATTTTGTATATCGGGATCGGATTTTATTATTTTATTGAAACGCGCGAAGCGGGCTTGATTTATGTTTTTTATTCATTATTTATTGTTTGGGCGACAGATTCAGGTGCTTATTTTATAGGACGGGCTTTTGGCAAAAACAAGCTTTGGCCGGAAATCAGCCCTAACAAGACTGTGGAAGGATTTATTGGCGGGATTGTATGCGCCATCATCGTCGGGATATTATTCGTCTTCTTTACAGATATTGATGCATCACTAATTCAATTAATGATCATCACTGTTTTTTTGTCGATTTTCGGTCAAATTGGCGATTTAGTTGAATCAGCCTTAAAAAGGCATTATGATGTGAAAGATTCCGGCAAAATTCTTCCTGGACATGGAGGTATTTTAGATCGCTTTGACAGCCTGTTATTTGTTTGGCCTCTTTTGCATTTCTTTCACTTATTGTAAAAAACAATATAAAAACTTTGTTCATGTTGTTGATTAGTAGGAGTTGAATGTATTTGAAGCATATTAGTTTGCTAGGGGCAACCGGTTCAATTGGCACTCAAACATTGGACATAATAAGGGAAAATCCTGATCAATTTAAGCTTGCGGCGATGTCTGTCGGCAAAAATCTTGATCTCGCTAGAAAAATCATTCATGAATTTAATCCTGAGCTAGTTTCAACTCGGGATAAAGCCGGTTCAGAAAGCTTAAGAGCCGAATTTCCCGGTATTGTCTTTACATATGGTGATGAAGGTTTAACAGAAGCAGCTGTTTTCGAAAAAACAGATATTCTCGTTAATGCTGTTCTAGGGAGTGTCGGTCTATATCCTACATTGCAAGCAATTGAAGCAGGAAAAGCAATTGCAATTGCGAATAAAGAAACGCTTGTTACCGCGGGCCATCTAGTAATGAAAGCAGCCCGTCGGAAAAAAGTTCCACTGCTTCCGGTCGACAGTGAACATTCAGCCATATTTCAAGCCCTTCAAGGTGAAAAAGAAAAGAATATAGAAAAAATTATCTTAACGGCTTCTGGAGGAAGTTTTCGGGACCGTAACCGGGACGAGCTAGTGAATGTTACAGTTGAGGAAGCTCTTAACCATCCTAATTGGTCCATGGGAGCGAAAATTACGATTGATTCCGCCACAATGATGAACAAAGGCCTTGAAGTGATTGAAGCTCACTGGCTTTTTTCAATGCCTTATGATCGAATAGAAGTGCTTTTGCATAAAGAAAGTATAATTCATTCGATGATTGAGTTCCATGACAGCAGCGTGATTGCCCAGCTTGGAACACCGGATATGAGGGTGCCGATTCAATATGCATTAACATACCCTGACAGACTGCCTCTTAAATCTGCAAGCAAGCTGAATCTTGCCGAAATTGGCAAGCTTCATTTTGCTGAGATGGACTTTAACCGTTTTCGCTGTTTAAAATTTGCGTATGAAGCCGGAAAAGCGGGGGGAACTTTGCCGACAGTTCTAAATGCTGCAAACGAAGCAGCGGTGGCCGCATTTCTGAATGGGGAAATTTCTTTCCTGCAAATTGAAGATATAATCGAAAAAGCAATCAGCAAGCACGAAATCATTGCCCATCCTGATCTAGAAACGATTCAAACAGTCGATAAAGAAACAAGAAGCTTTGTTAAAGGTTTATACTGATTATATTCACATAGAATGTAATATAGAATACAAACGGTTTTTGGTTCATACTTGGCATTAAGCAATATATTTGGTACTCTTTAGCCAAGAAATATGTTTCATGCTGAAAAACACGAAAAAAATCTGACAGTCTAAAAGGTGGGTATACGTTTGAGTACAGTGATAGCCTTTATCATCATATTTGGCGCCCTTGTTTTTTTCCATGAATTAGGACATTTCGTTTTTGCAAAAAAAGCGGGCATATTATGCAGGGAGTTTGCGATCGGTTTTGGTCCGAAAGTATTTTCCTTTAAAAAAGGTGAAACAACCTATACGATAAGGCTTTTGCCAATAGGCGGATTTGTCCGGATGGCGGGAGAAGACCCGGAAATGGTGGAAATTAAGCCCGGGTACAGAATTGGGTTGCTGTTTGACAAAGCTGGAAAAGTAAACAAAATTATATTAAATAATAAAGATAAATATTCTGATGCAAAGATTGTTGAAGTCGAACACGCTGAAATTGAACACGAACTTATTATAAAAGGATATGCGGATGATGAAGAAGATGTTCTGCGAACGTTTGCCGTCAATCCGGAGGCAACAGTGGTGGAAAACGGCTCAGAAACTCAGATTGCGCCATATAACCGCCAGTTCGCATCCAAGACACTTGGCCAAAGAACAATGGCCATTTTTGCAGGACCAATGATGAATTTTGTCCTGGCATTTGCGGTCTTTGTTATTATTGCACTTTTTCAGGGAGTCCCTTCTATGGAACCTGTCCTCGGAAAATTGACCCCGGATGGTGCTGCTTATGAGGCGGGTTTAAAAGAAGGAGATAAGGTTGTAAGCATTGATGGTTCAGAAATATCAACCTGGACAGATGTGGTCGAAATCATTCGCAAAAATCCCGGCGAAGAACTTGAATTTACCATTGAACGCAACGGCGGTACACTGGAAATACCGGTAACACCGAAAGTGCAGGAAGCAGAAGGCAAAAAAATCGGTTTGATTGGGGTTTACAGTCCTGTTGAAAAATCACCGTTAAAAGCAATCACTTACGGAGCAAGCGAAACGTATTTTTGGACGAAAGAGATTTTCGTTATGCTCGGCAAGCTGGTGACTGGACAGTTTTCGATTGATTCCCTTTCAGGACCGGTAGGTATTTATTACTCCACCGATACAGTTGCGAAATCCGGAATCTATTATTTAATGAAATGGGCAGCGATTTTAAGCATAAATCTCGGAATCATGAATTTGCTTCCAATCCCTGCATTAGACGGCGGAAGACTAATGTTTTTTGCTGTTGAAGCGGTCAGGGGAAAACCAATTGACCGCCATAAGGAGGGAATGGTTCATTTTATCGGTTTTGCACTGCTTATGCTGTTAATGCTTGTAGTAACATGGAACGATATTCAACGGTTTTTTCTTTAATGAATAATTAATTTGCCTAATGGGGCTGAAGGGTCAGACCCCTCCAATACAACATATTGACATACAATTATAAAACCATTCTGTATATTGTCATTGATGGAGGAAGCCAGAACCTTTTGAGTCAAGCCCGCATTGGGATTTAAGTAAATGAGGTGCATGATATGAAACAGAGTATGACGCTAATTCCGACACTTAGAGAAGTACCTGCAGATGCAGAAATTAAAAGCCACCAGCTATTATTAAGAGCCGGTTTTATACGGCAAAATGCCAGCGGTATTTACAGCTTTATGCCTTTAGGGCGAAAAGTTCTGCAAAAAATTGAGGGAATTATCCGTGAAGAAATGATCAATGCCGGAGCGGTCGAACTCCTTATGCCGGCACTGCAGCAGGCGGAGCTCTGGCAGGAATCAGGGCGTTGGTATACATACGGGCCGGAATTGATGCGGCTAAAAGATCGCAACGAAAGAGAATTTGCTCTCGGGGCAACGCATGAAGAAGTAATTACAAGCTTGGTTCGTGATGAAGTTAAATCCTATAAACGGCTTCCACTCACTCTATATCAGATTCAAACAAAATTTCGTGATGAAAAGCGCCCGCGTTTCGGGCTTTTGCGCGGAAGAGAGTTTATTATGAAGGATGCATATTCATTCCATTCATCTAAAGAAACCCTTGATGAAGTATACGAAAAAATCTTCCAGGCATATTCAAATATTTTTAGAAGGTGCGGACTCAATTTTCGTGCGGTAATAGCTGATTCAGGAGCGATGGGCGGAAAAGATACGCATGAATTTATGGTGTTATCAGATGTTGGCGAAGATACGATTGCTTACTCAGATACATCGGACTATGCAGCGAATATAGAAATGGCGCCTGTCGTTGTCAAATATGAAAAAGACAATGAGCCTGAAAAAGAACTGGAAAAAGTCAAAACAGAAAATCAAAAAACGATTGAAGAAGTATCAGCTTATTTGAATATAGATGAGAAGAAATGCATTAAATCATTACTTTTCAAAGTAGATGAAACATACGTGCTCGTTCTTGTTCGCGGTGACCACGAAGTTAATGATATTAAACTGAAAAATTTGTTTGAAGCAAGTACAGTAGAGCTGGCTGATGCTGAAGAAACAAAGAAGATTCTTGGCGTAAGCGTGGGCTCGATCGGTCCAATTCATGTAAACAATGTTGAAATTGTCGCAGATTTTGCGGTTGAAGCGATCACAAACGGAGTATGCGGTGCCAATGAAGAACATTTCCATTACATCAATGTGAATCCTGTTCGTGATTTTAAAGTCAGCCGGTATGCGGACCTTCGCTTTATTCAGGAAGGAGATCCTTCACCTGATGGGAAAGGGAAGATCTTGTTTGCGAAAGGAATCGAAGTTGGACACGTCTTTAAGCTCGGAACGCGTTACAGTGAAACGATGAATGCCATGTTTTTAGATGAAAACGGCAAATCACAGCCAATGATCATGGGCTGCTATGGAATCGGAGTGTCCCGGACGTTGGCAGCTGTCGCAGAGCAGTTTAACGATGAAAATGGGCTTGTCTGGCCTGTGAATATTGCACCGTTTCAAGTACATGTCATTGCCGTTAATATGAAGGATGAAGCACAAGCCTCACTAGCCGAGGAAATTTATACGGAATTGCAAAAAAACCGCTTTGAAGTTTTACTGGATGACCGTCAGGAAAGACCGGGCGTAAAATTTGCCGATTCTGATCTCATTGGAATTCCTGTCCGCGTTACAGTCGGCAAGAAAGCAGCAGACGGCATAGTCGAAGTAAAAGTGCGAAAAACAGGCGAAATGCAAGAGATTCATAAAGATGAACTCTTGCCGGCACTTACTGGCATTCTAAAAAATTTATAATGAAAAGGGCTGACTCATAAGGGTCTGACTCCCTCCAGAAATGACAATATATAGAATTGTTTTTTCAGAGTTTGTCAATATATTGTTTTTGGGAGGGGTCTGACCCTTTTGCTAATGAGTCAGCCCCTTTTGCCTGAATGATTCAGAAAACGAGGCACTGTTGGAAGTTTCACTTTATGTTATAATTACCTTTGTTTATATTGAGCCAAATACAAGGTATTAATTTTTATAGATAGGAGAGAGAAAGATGAGCGAGAAAGCCTCAGGCAAGAAAGAGCGATTCCAACTCTTGCTCCAGCAGCTGCAGTTGACTGAAGATGCGTTTGTAAAGTATTTTCACAACGCGGAAATCGAAAAAGTCATGATCGAAAAGAAAGCTAAAAAATGGCATTTTCATTTTCTTTTTGAAAAAATCATCCCCTGCAATGTTTTTCGCCGTTTTACCGCACAGCTGGAAAAATCATTCTCACAAATTGCCAATATCTCATTTTCAATAAAAGTTTCCAATCAAGAAATTAAAGACGAGCTCATCATTGATTATTGGAAAAACTGTATTCAAGAAATTGACGGGATCTCTCCGCCGCTTTTAAAATTATTAAATGAACAAATTCCAAGAGTTCAAGGAAATAAACTAATTATTCAAGCCAGAAATGAAGCTGAAGGTCTTGCGTTAAAAAAGAAATATGCCGGCATGATCACGAACATTTATCAAACATTCGGATTTCCCCTTTTAACAATCGATATCGAAATTTCGAACGAATCTAATGAAGAATATCATGAGTTTCTGCTGGCCAAAGAAAAAGAAGATCAGGAAAGAGGGCTTCAAGCTCTTGCTGAAATGCAGAAGAAGGAAGCCGAAACAGAACAGGGGATTGAGTCGGAAAATGGTCCGCTTATGATCGGGCTGACAATTAAAGACGATTCCGATTTTAGAAAACTCGAAGAAATCGTTGAAGAAGAACGAAGAGTTGCCATTGAAGGGTATGTTTTCGATGTTGATACGAAAGAGCTAAAAAGCGGAAGAACTCTATTAAACTTCAAAATTACGGATTACACAGGCTCGATTCTTGTCAAAATGTTTTCAAGGGATAAAGAAGATGCAGAAAAGTTTCAGCGCGTGAAAAAGGGAATGTGGCTGAAAGTCAGGGGCAGCATTCAAAACGATACATTTGTCCGGGATCTTGTCATGATCGGAAACGATATAAACGAAATAAAACCGATTGAAAGAAAAGACACCGCGCCTGAAGGAGAAAAACGGGTTGAACTTCACCTGCATACTCCTATGAGCCAAATGGATGCCGTTACATCTGTAAGCACGTTAGTGGCCCAAGCGAAAAAATGGGGGCATAAAGCAATTGCCATTACTGACCATGCAGTAGTTCAATCTTTTCCTGAGGCATTTGGGGCGGGGAAAAAGAATGATATCAAAATTTTGTATGGACTTGAAGCCAATTTAGTTGATGACGGAGTTCCAATTGCCTATAACAGTGCACACCGAATACTCTCGGAAGAAACTTTTATCGTATTTGACGTCGAGACAACGGGTTTGTCTGCTGTATATGACACAATTATCGAACTGGCTGCGGTTAAAATTCAAAATGGAGAAATTATCGACCGATTTGAGTCGTTTGCCAACCCGCATCATCCGCTTTCGGCAACAACGATAGAATTGACAGGAATAACGGATGATATGGTCAAAAATGCACCCGAAGTGGATGACGTTTTGAGAAGATTCCATTCCTGGGCAGGCGACGGTGTGCTAGTAGCTCACAACGCATCTTTTGATATTGGATTTTTAAATGTCGGCTATAAAAACATCGGCATCGGAAAGGTTGCCAATCCGGTCATAGATACTCTGGAATTAGCCAGGTTTCTGTATCCTGAATTAAAAAACCACCGGCTAAACACACTGGCAAAAAAATTCGATGTCGAACTCACCCAGCACCACCGGGCCATTTATGACGCAGAAGCAACCGGTTATCTTTTAATTAAAATGCTGAAAGATGCCAATGAAAAAGGGATTGAGTACCATGATCAATTAAATGATACATTGGGCCAAGGAAATGCGTATCAGCGCGCCCGCCCGTTTCATTGCACTCTTCTAGCGCAAAATGAAACAGGTCTGAAAAATTTGTTTAAACTTGTATCGATTTCCCACATTGATTATTTCTATCGGGTTCCACGAATTCCGAGATCCCAGCTTCAATTGCACCGCGAAGGGATTTTAGTCGGATCCGGCTGTGACAAAGGCGAAGTATTTGAAGGCATGATGCAAAAAGCGCCGGAAGAGGTAGAGGAGATTGCTCAATTTTATGATTACTTGGAAGTACACCCGAAAGATGTGTATGCCCCGCTCATTGAAATGGAGCTTATACGTGATGAAAAAGCATTGGAAGAAATCATTGGAAATATTGTAAAGCTAGGGGAAAAGCTGAACAAACCGGTAGTCGCTACCGGTAATGTCCATTACTTAAACCGGCATGATAAAATATACCGAAAAATTCTCGTAAGTTCTCAAGGGGGAGCCAATCCGTTAAACCGCCACCAGCTGCCTGATGTTTATTTCCGCACGACAAATGAAATGCTTGATGCTTTTTCATTTTTGGGTAAAGAAAAAGCGAAGGAAATTGTTGTCGGGAATACGAATAAGATTGCCGATATGATCGAGCAGATTAAGCCGATAAAAGACGATTTATATACTCCTAAAATTGAAGGTGCGGATGAAGAAATACGGAAAATGAGTTATGAAATGGCCAAGAAAATTTATGGCGATCCTCTTCCTGAAATTGTTGAAGCACGGCTAGAAAAAGAGTTAAAAAGCATTATTGGCCACGGGTTTGCCGTTATTTACCTGATTTCTCATAAACTCGTAAAAAAATCGTTAGATGATGGTTATTTAGTTGGTTCCCGCGGATCAGTAGGATCGTCGTTCGTCGCAACAATGACGGAAATAACGGAAGTAAATCCGCTTCCGCCTCATTATGTATGCCCGGAATGCAAACATTCCGAATTCTTTAATGACGGTTCGGTAGGATCAGGATTTGATTTGCCGGATAAAGATTGTCCAAAATGCGGTGCCAAATATAAAAAAGACGGCCATGATATACCTTTTGAAACGTTCCTTGGCTTCAAAGGGGACAAGGTGCCTGATATCGACTTGAATTTTTCGGGCGAATACCAGCCAAGAGCCCATAACTATACGAAGGTTCTATTCGGCGAAGATAATGTGTACCGCGCCGGAACGATCGGTACGGTTGCAGATAAAACGGCATTCGGCTATGTAAAAGCATATCAGCAGGATAACAATCTTGATCTTCGGGGAGCGGAAATCGACCGTTTGGCTTCCGGACTAACAGGTGTAAAAAGGACGACGGGCCAGCACCCCGGTGGAATTATCGTTGTTCCTGATTATATGGATATTTATGATTTTACGCCGATCCAATACCCGGCAGATGACCATACTTCCGAATGGCGGACAACCCATTTTGACTTCCATTCGATTCATGATAATCTGTTAAAACTCGATATTCTCGGACACGATGACCCGACTGTTATCCGCATGCTTCAAGACTTAAGCGGAATCGACCCGAAAACGATTCCGACAGATGATCCTGAAGTCATGAAAATTTTCAGCGGAACAGAATCGCTTGGAGTGACAGAGGAACAAATCATGTGTAAAACTGGAACACTCGGCATTCCTGAATTTGGAACGAGATTCGTTCGGCAAATGCTCGAAGAAACGAAGCCGACGACATTCTCTGAACTTGTCCAGATTTCCGGTTTATCACACGGGACGGATGTTTGGCTGGGAAATGCCCAGGAGCTTATTCAAAACAATATTTGTACATTGAGCGAAGTGATCGGGTGCCGCGATGATATTATGGTCTACCTTATTTATCAGGGGCTGGAACCGGCTTTCGCCTTTAAAATTATGGAATCCGTCCGTAAAGGGAAGGGATTAACAGAGGAGATGGAAGCGGAAATGCGCAAGAACAATGTTCCTGAATGGTATATCGATTCTTGCAAAAAAATTAAATACATGTTCCCGAAAGCCCACGCTGCTGCTTATGTATTGATGGCAGTGCGTATTGCATATTTTAAAGTTCATCATCCTCTTCTTTATTATGCAGCATATTTTACCGTTCGTGCTGAAGACTTTGATCTTGAAGCGATGACGCGCGGTCCAAAGGCTATTCGTGCACGAATTGAAGAAATTAATGCAAAAGGGATGGAAGCTTCTCCAAAGGAGAAGAACCTTTTAACAGTGCTTGAATTGGCGCTTGAAATGTGCGAAAGAGGCTTTTCTTTTAGAAAAGTGGATCTTTACAAGTCAAGCGCTTCTGAATTTATTATTGAGGGAAACTCTCTTATTCCGCCTTTCAATTCCATTCCGGGACTGGGAACAAATGCCGCATTAAATATTGTAAAGGCAAGAAGCGAAGGAGAATTTTTGTCAAAAGAAGACCTTCAGCAGAGAGGGAAAGTTTCAAAAACGATTATAGAATTTTTGGAAAACCACGGATGCCTTGATGCGCTTCCCGAGCAAAACCAATTGTCACTTTTTTAAAAACCTTTCAATCCTTTCTTAAAGGGATTTCATTTGCAATAACTATCCGTTTATGGTATAGTTTTATTTGGATATACTAAGAATAAACTCTAGCTGATAAGAGTGGGGCGACCCACTCTTTCGTGTTTGTTTACACAAATTATCTTAATCGGGATTTTTTTCCGGTTTTTTTCCTGACGGTAAGAGATTGTATGTTAAGGAGGGAAATGACTTTGAGCAAGGTATCGGAAATAGTTGAAGAATTAGTAACCCCAATCCTTGACGAAAACGGTTTGGAGTTAGTTGACATCGAATACGTAAAAGAGGGAAAAGAATGGTTTCTCCGCGTATTTATCGATAAGGATGCCGGAGTAGATATTGAGGAATGCGGGATTGTGAGTGAAAAGTTAAGTGAAAAGCTTGATGCAATTGATCCCATCCCCCATAACTACTTTCTTGAAGTTTCTTCACCTGGAGCGGAACGCCCTTTAAAGAAAGAGAAAGACTTTGAAAAAGCGGTCGGCAAAAATATTTTCATAAAAACATATGAGCCTATTGACGGAGAAAAAACGTTTGAAGGCATTTTAACTCATTTTGACAGTGAAACAGTTAAAATAGAGATTAAAATAAAAACAAGAAAAAAACTGATTGAAATACCGTTCAGTAAAATTGCCAGCGCCCGTTTGGCTGTCAGTTTTTCATAAATCATTGTTTTTCTTAATAATAAAGAGTTTCTTAGAGATTAAAGGGGGAACGATCTCATGGCGAGTGAATTATTAGATGCACTTAATTTACTTGAAAAAGAAAAAGGCATTTCTCGTGAAGTTTTGATTGAAGCGATAGAGGCAGCGCTTGTTTCCGCTTACCGCAGGAATTTTAATCAAGCTCAAAACGTGAGAATTGACATGAATCTGGAAAATGGTACTATGCGCGTATTTGCAAGGAAAGAGGTAGTGGAAGAAGTATTTGATCCCCGCCTCGAAATCTCATTGGAAGACGCCCGGCAAATCAACCCGAATTATCAAGTTGAAGATATTGTTGAATTGGAAGTTACGCCGAAAGATTTTGGCCGGATTGCTGCGCAAACTGCAAAACAAGTTGTAACCCAGCGTGTCCGGGAAGCTGAAAGAGGAATTATTTATTCGGAATTTATTGACCGTGAAGAAGATATTATGACGGGAATCGTTCAGCGCCAAGATTCGAGATTCATTTATGTAAGCCTCGGCAAAATTGAAGCCATTTTACCTGCAAATGAGCAAATGCCGAATGAACAATACAAACCGCATGATCGTATTAAAGTGTATATTACAAAGGTGGAGAAAACGACAAAAGGACCGCAAATCTACGTTTCCAGAACTCATCCGGGGCTTTTAAAAAGATTATTTGAAATTGAAGTTCCCGAAATTTACGACGGTATAGTTGAAATTAAGTCTGTTGCCAGGGAAGCTGGAGACCGCTCCAAAATCTCCGTTCATTCCGATAATCCTGAGGTAGATCCGGTCGGTTCTTGTGTCGGGCCAAAAGGAAGCCGTGTTCAGGCGGTTGTAAACGAATTAAAAGGTGAAAAAATTGATATTGTTAAATGGTCTGACGATCCGGTTGTTTTTGTTGCAAATGCGCTAAGCCCTTCAAAAGTTCTTGATGTTATTGTATATGAGGAAGAGAAAGCAACAACCGTTATCGTTCCTGATTACCAGCTATCGCTTGCAATTGGAAAGCGCGGCCAAAATGCACGCCTTGCTGCTAAGCTGACCGGCTGGAAAATTGATATTAAGGCTGAATCAGAGGCGCGTGAAGCAGGAATTTATCCGCGCAATGAACAATTGTTGACGTTTGATGAAGATAAAGACACCGAAGAAGAATATACAATTGATTAAAGGATGAGGTGAATGATCGTGAACAAACAAAAAAAAGTTCCAATGCGTAAATGTGTTGCAACTGGTGAAATGAAACCGAAAAAAGAACTCGTTCGCATCGTTCGCTCTAAAGAAGGCGCGGTATCCATTGATCCAACAGGGAAAAAATCCGGACGGGGAGCTTACCTGTCTAAGGATAAGGAAGCTATCCTTCTGGCAAAGAAAAAAAATATTTTGGCAAATCATTTGCAAACAACGATAGATGAGACAATATATGATGAGCTCCTGGAGCTTATTGAGAAGGAGAAACGACTATCCTGATGAATTCAAATCAATGGATGTCATTGCTTGGCTTGGCCAATCGAGCTCGTAAAATCATTTCGGGCGAAGAACTTACCGTTAAGGAAATAAGAAGCGGTAAAGCAAAGCTCGTTATATTGGCAAGAGATGCATCAGCCAATACAAAAAAGAAGATTACAGATAAATGCGGGTCCTATCACGTCCCATATAAAATGGTTGAAAACCGATATCTGCTCGGTCAAGCAATTGGAAAAGAAGCCCGCGTAGTCGCAGCCATTTTAGATGAAGGATTTGCGAAAAAACTGATGACGTTGCTCGATTAATTTTAGCGGGGGTGAAAATATGAGTAAAACGCGAGTTTACGAATATGCGAAAAAACATAATATTTCAAGCAAAGATGTCATATCAAAATTAAAAGATATGAATATTGATGTAAAAAATCACATGGCAACACTAGAAGAAGAGACGATTAAAAAATTGGACGGAGTGTATATAAAAAAGGAAGAGAAAAAAACACAAATACAAGGCAAACAACAACAGCCTCGAACCAATAATCAGCAGAAACCCGTTCTGAAAGCGAAGGCTGTTTCCTTTGAAGAAGAAGATGAAAAAAATATTAATCCGAACCGTGTAAAAGTGAAACCTGTCCCTAAAATAAAAGAAGGCAAAAAGCACGATCAAGAAATTCAGTCAAAAGAAAAAAAGGTGTTAAACAAAAATAAAAATAAGAACAGCAATAATAAACAAAAAAATAATCATAACAAAGGCAAGAATTATCAATCGCATCAAGTTCAGCCTCAAAAGAAAAAAGAAAAAGAGCTGCCTTCAAAAATTACATTTACAGGATCTTTAACAGTTGCAGAGCTTGCGAAAAAGCTGCATAGGGAGCCTTCTGAAATCATAAAGAAACTATTTATGCTCGGTGTCATGGCAACAATCAATCAAGATCTTGATAAAGATGCAATTGAATTGATAGCCAGTGATTATGGGGTGGAAGTGGAAGAAGAGATCCAAGTCGATACGACAGACCTCGAAATCTACTTTACAAAAGATGATGAAAAAGACCTTGTCGAAAGGCCTCCGGTTGTAACGATCATGGGCCACGTTGATCACGGCAAAACAACTCTATTAGATTCAATTCGGCATTCGAAAGTAACTGCTCAAGAGGCCGGCGGTATTACACAGCATATCGGTGCTTATCAAGTTGTAAAAAACGGAAAAAAAATCACGTTTCTTGATACACCGGGACATGCCGCCTTTACGACGATGCGTGCAAGGGGAGCAAGCATTACCGATATTACAATTCTTGTCGTTGCTGCAGACGATGGAGTCATGCCGCAAACAGTTGAGGCCATTAACCATGCGAAAGCTGCTAACGTTCCAATTATTGTAGCGGTAAATAAAATCGATAAACCAGATGCAAATCCGGACCGGGTCATGCAGGAATTGACAGAGCACGGATTAGTTCCAGAAGCCTGGGGCGGAGACACCATTTTTGTTCAGATTTCTGCACTGAAAGGTGAAGGAATTGATGAACTGCTGGAAATGATTTTGCTTGTAAGTGAAGTTGAAGAGTATAAAGCGAATCCTAACCGAAATGCCGTTGGTACCGTTATTGAGGCACAGCTTGATAAAGGCCGGGGATCGGTTGCTACTCTGTTAGTACAAAACGGAACGTTGAAAGTGGGATCTCCGATTGTTGTCGGAAATACGTTCGGACGTGTGCGCGCCATGGTAAACGATATGGGCCGCCGCGTAAAAGAGGCAGGGCCGTCTACACCGGTTGAAATTACCGGATTGAACGATGTTCCGCAAGCCGGCGATCGTTTTGTTGTGTTTGATGATGAGAAAACAGCTCGTCAAATTGGCGAAGCGCGTGCACAAAAAGCGTTACAGGAACAACGCGGCGAAAAATCAAGAGTGAGCCTTGAATCATTGTTTGAACAAATGAAACAAGGGGAAATGAAAGATCTAAACGTTATTATTAAAGCAGACGTGCAAGGGTCTGCAGAAGCTCTTGCCGCATCATTGCAAAAAATTGATGTCGAAGGAGTTAATATCAGAATCATCCACTCGGGCGTTGGTGCCATTACCGAATCAGATATAACACTTGCTGCCGCTTCAAATGCAATTGTGATCGGTTTTAATGTTCGTCCTGACGTAAACGCCAAACGTGCAGCTGAAGAGGAAAAAGTGGACATTCGCTTGCACCGAATCATTTACAAAGCAATTGAAGAAATTGAAGCCGCAATGAAAGGAATGCTTGAACCCGAATTTGAAGAAAAAACGATTGGCCAAGCAGAAGTGCGCCAAACGTTCAAAGTGTCGAAAATTGGAACAATTGCAGGTTGTTATGTTACAGATGGAAAAATTACACGCGACAGCGGTGTTCGCTTAATTCGTGACGGTATCGTCATCTTTGAAGGTACAATTGATGCCTTGAAACGTTATAAAGATGATGCAAAAGAGGTAAACCAAGGTTATGAGTGCGGTATTACCATTAAGAATTTCAATGATATTAAAGAGGGCGACATCATTGAAGCGTTCATAATGGAAGAAGTTGAACAGTAATGATTATCGGCTTGGCTGAATGTGAATGCATTATTTATGATGCTTCTTCACTGAAAGAGAAAAGGGCAGTGCTCAAGCGCATACTCATGCGCTTAAAGCAAAAATTTAATATTTCCGTTGCGGAAGTCGGTCATCAAGATGTTTGGCAGCGTACAAAAATTGCCGTCGTTGCCGTTTCATCCGCAAAGGTTTCAGCAGAACAGGAACTGCAAAATGCTTTGAGATTAATTGACTCCTTTCCAGAAATTGAACGGACAATCACCGAAATTGAATGGTTGTGAATCAGATTAATTTTGTTTGCTTGTTAAGCTTAGCGAAAGGAGTTTTCCAATAATCGAAAGCTACCCGGTTAGACGTGACAGAACGAGGTGAAGTGAAATGAACCTTAGAGCAAACCGTGTTGGAGAACAAATGAAAAAAGAACTTGGCGACATCATCGGGAGAAAAATAAAGGACCCGCGGGTCGGGTTTGTTACTGTAACCGATGTCCAAGTAACCGGTGATCTCCAGCAGGCAAAGGTTTTTATTTCGATTTTAGGTGATGAAGAGCAAAGGGAAAATACCCTAAAAGGCTTGGCAAAGGCAAAGGGATTTATCCGCTCAGAAATCGGACAGCGCATTCGTTTGCGCAAAACACCTGAAATCATTTTTGAATTTGATGAATCCATTGACTACGGAAATCGAATCGAATCATTGCTTCATCAAATTCATAATGAGGAAAAATCGAAAGAAGACCGGAATGAGGAATAGAGGCTGTCTCATAAGGGTCTGACCCCATGTGCATTTATCAATATATAGCACATTTATCCAACATTATGTCCTATATATTGTATTATGGAGTCTGACCCTTAGCCTTTGAGACAGCCTCTTTTTTACGATGATTTTCCTTACAAAGGGGGCTTTTAATAAGTGGATGGTATTTTACCGCTTTTCAAGCCAAAAGGAATGACTTCCCATGATTGTGTTTATAAGCTTCGAAAAATGCTCAAAATCAAAAAAATCGGGCACACGGGAACATTGGACCCGGATGTTAATGGAGTATTACCTATATGCATAGGCAAAGCAACAAAAGTAGCGGAATACATAACAGAAGCCGGAAAAACGTATGAGGGGGAAGTGACGATCGGCTATTCAACAACAACTGAAGATGCTTCAGGGGACATTGTTGATCTAATTTCAGGTACAAAAAAATTTACAAGAGAAGAGATCGTTCAAGTCTTGCATACTTTAAAAGGTGAAATTGTCCAGAAACCTCCTATGTACTCTGCCGTAAAAGTCAATGGCAAACGCCTATATGAATATGCAAGACAAGGAATCGAAGTAGAACGGCCAAGCAGAAAGGTAACCATTTATTCAATTGACCTTCTGGATGACAGAAACATTTTTGAAGGCGAGACGGTGGCTTTCCGTTTCCGCGTTACATGCAGCAAAGGTACTTATATAAGAACACTTGCTGTTATGATCGGTGAAAAACTTGGCTACCCTGCCCATATGTCTGATTTAATCAGAATTCAATCAGCAAGTTTCACCTTGGCTGATTCTCTGACCTTTGAACAAATTCAGGCAATGATTGATGATGAAACAATTTCTGAAGCTCTATTTCCAATTGAAGCTGCGCTGTCTCATTTGCCGAAATATCAATTAGATGATAAAGTAGCAGAGAAAGTAAAAAATGGTGCTGTTTTAAGCACTCCTAAACATTTAGAAAATTTGGAAGGGCCTGTCGTTTTTGAAACAAAAACGGGGATAGCGTTAGCTATTTACAAACTGCATCCTTTGAAAAAAGGGTTTATGAAACCCGAAAAAGTTTTAAAAAATATATAGACCTGTGCAAGAAAAGGTGAATTCAGCGTGGAAATTATTCATATTCATCATCCTCATCAGTTTAATAAATCAGATTTTCCGCCTCTTGCTATGGCGCTCGGCTTTTTTGACGGTGTCCATCTCGGCCACCAGAAAGTGATTGGGAAGGCAAAAGAAATTGCTGATCAAAATGGAATGAAAAGTGCTGTCATGACATTTGATCCTCATCCTTCGGTCGTTTTAGGAAGGAGTGTTCGGCATGTGGAATACATAACACCTTTAGACGATAAAATCAGGCTTATTTCCGGCTTGAACATTGATTATTTGTTTGTTGTCCATTTTACAGTTGAATTCGCAAACCTTCTTCCTCAAGAATTTGTCGATCAATATATTATCGGTTTAAATGTCAAACACACAGTTGCCGGGTTTGATTTTACATATGGAAGAATGGGAAAAGGCACAATGGAGACTCTTCCTTTTCATTCCCGTGAACAATTCGGATATTCTGTTGTCCCGAAAATTTCGTCAAGGGATAAAAAAATAAGCTCAACTTTAATCCGGTCTTTGATCCGTGAAGGAAGAACAGAGGAACTTCCCGGTTTTCTTGGACGCTTTTATTCCATTAAAGGAACAGTCGTACATGGGGATAAGAGAGGAAGAACAATTGGGTTTCCAACTGCAAATATTGAATTAACCGATGAATACATTCTGCCTCCGGTTGGTGTGTACGCCGTCCGGATTCATATCAATGATCAATGGTTTCAAGGTGTTTGCAACGTCGGATACAAACCAACATTTAATCAAGTAAATCGTGATAAGCCTTCAATAGAGGTTCATATTTTCCGGTTCGAACAAGAAATATATGGTGAAAAAGTATCCGTCGAATGGCACATCCGTTTACGAAATGAGAAAAAATTTGCCCGAATTGAACAACTCGTTTCACAGATTGAAAATGATCGCCGGGCTGCACTTCAGTATTTTGAGAAAAACAGTGTTTAGACTTGCTTTTTGTCATAAAAAGTTGTATTCTAAAAAAGTATGAAAATGAACCTTTGCTTGGCAAGTCGAATCACCGACGCTTGCTCAGTATTTGGGGATTGCAAATAGGAGGTGAAAAGGATGGCCATCACACAAGAACGTAAGAACGAAATCATTAATCAATTCAAGATTCACGAAAACGACACCGGTTCTCCAGAAGTACAAATCGCTGTCCTTACTGAACAGATTAACAATTTAAACGAACATTTGCGTGTGCACAAAAAAGACCACCATTCACGTCGCGGTCTTTTAAAAATGGTAGGTAAACGCCGTAATCTTTTAACGTATCTACGAAACAAAGACATTCAACGTTACCGTGAGCTTATCAACAAACTCGGTTTGCGTCGATAGTCAACAGAAGCGGGATCTTTCCCGCTTTTTCTTATACAGTAATAAAATGAAAACGCATAAGTATCTTTTTAGGATAGAATTAACTTGAAATTGAGGAAAGTTTTTGATCAAAAAACATACATATTTTCTTAAACATTTTAATGAACAGCTCTTTCGTGCATACTATTACTAATTATAATATTAAAGATAGCATTTCATATTGTATATTTGGTAAAGCAGAGTTTATTAAAAAACCTTGCTTATTCTCTGAGAGTGATTCAGGTAGAGAGGGGTTTAAATACAAATGGAAAATGAGAAACGGGTCTATTCCATGGATTGGGCCGGACGGAATTTAACTGTGGAAATTGGACAGTTGGCGAAACAAGCTAACGGTGCAGTTCTTGTCCGTTATGGCGAAACAGTCGTCCTTAGTACGGCAACAGCTTCAAACGAACCAAAAAATGTTGATTTTTTTCCACTGACAGTCAATTATGAGGAGCGCTTGTATGCTGTTGGGAAAATTCCCGGCGGTTTTATAAAAAGGGAAGGCCGCCCTAGTGAAAAGGCGATCCTGGCAAGCCGGCTGATTGACCGTCCGATACGGCCATTATTTGCAGAAGGGTTCCGTAATGAAGTGCAGGTTGTCAGTATGGTTATGAGTGTTGATCAGGACTGTTCCTCTGAGATGGCAGCGATGTTCGGATCTTCGCTAGCTCTTTGCATATCTGATATTCCATTTGAAGGGCCGATAGCCGGTGTTACCGTTGGCCGAGTCGGGGGAAAATTTATTATTAACCCAGACGTTCAGCAAATGGAACAAAGTGATATGCATCTTGTTGTTGCAGGAACAAAAGATGCGATTAACATGGTTGAAGCAGGTGCTGATGAAGTGCCTGAGGAAATAATGCTTGAAGCAATCATGTTTGGACATGAAGAAATAAAACGATTGATTGAGTTACAGGAAAAAATTGCTGCAGAAATTGGCAAAGAAAAAATGGAAGTTGTTTTATTTGAATTGGATAAGGAACTGGAAGCTGAAGTCCGCGCGATGTGTGAAGCAGACATGATCAAGGCGATCCAAGTACCGGAAAAGCAAGCTCGCGAAGAAGCAATTAATGAAGTAAAAAATGATATTCTTGCGAAATATGAAGAACAAGAAGCTGATGAAGATACGTTGAAACAAATAAAACAAATTTTGGATAACATTGTGAAAAATGAAGTTCGCCGCTTAATAACAGAGGAAAAAATACGTCCTGACGGCCGTAAAGTAGATGAAATCAGGCCGCTTTCTTCTGAAATTGGGATTTTGCCGCGCACGCACGGTTCTGGATTGTTTACGCGCGGACAAACTCAGGCGTTGAGTATTTGTACGCTTGGTGCATTGGGTGATGTCCAAATTTTGGACGGGCTCGGAATCGAAGAAGAGAAACGTTTTATGCACCATTACAACTTCCCTAGCTTCAGTGTCGGTGAAACTGGTCCGATGAGAGGACCGGGGCGCCGTGAAATTGGCCACGGAGCACTGGGAGAGCGTGCTCTGGAACCAGTTATTCCATCTGAAAAGGAATTCCCATATACAGTACGCCTTGTTTCCGAAGTTCTTGAATCAAACGGTTCCACATCTCAAGCAAGCATTTGCGCCAGCACATTGGCAATGATGGATGCAGGGGTTCCGATTAAGGCTCCGGTTGCAGGAATTGCAATGGGACTTGTAAAATCAGGCGACAATTATACGATTTTGACGGATATTCAAGGTATGGAAGACCATCTTGGTGATATGGACTTTAAAGTTGCAGGAACTCCAAAAGGGGTTACCGCTTTACAAATGGATATTAAGATTGAAGGTTTATCGCGGGAAATACTTGAAGAAGCCATGCAGCAAGCGAAAAAAGGACGCATGCAAATCCTTGATTCCATGTTAAAGACGATTTCCAAGCCAAGAGAACAATTATCGAAATATGCACCAAAAATTTTAACGATGACAATAAATCCTGATAAGATTCGTGATGTAATCGGTCCTAGCGGAAAACAAATTAACAAAATTATCGAAGAAACCGGTGTAAAAATTGATATTGAACAGGATGGAACAATCTTCATTTCTTCCATAAATGAAGAAATGAATCAAAAAGCAAAGACAATTATAGAAGACATTGTCCGGGAAGTTGAAGTCGGACAACTCTATCTCGGTAAAGTAAAACGGATTGAAAAATTTGGTGCCTTCGTTGAAATCTTCAGCGGAAAAGATGGGCTCGTTCATATTTCAGAATTGGCCGAAGAACGGGTAGGCAAAGTCGAAGATGTTGTATCGATCGGTGACGAAATATTAGTAAAAGTAACCGAAATTGATAAACAAGGCCGCGTCAACCTTTCACGAAAAGCAGTACTAAAAGAACAGCGTGAAAGACAAGCAAAATAAATATAATGAGCCAGGGCTACCCCTGGTTTTTTTAACGCGGGCCAGACCCGCACTACGTTAATGCGTTAAAGTATGTTTTTTTAAAAGGCCGTTCTACCTTGTCCCAGATTCACATATTGTAAAGTGAAGGGGGCAGAGAGCATGAAAAAGGTCGTCCATTTGGCTTTATTTCTTTTATTTTCAATATTAATGATCAATAATCCGTTAGTTTCCCAATATATATCTTTATTAAAAGCAAAATCTATTGCTGTAAATCAAACAACTAATCCTTTGTTTCAGGAAATTAATAATCGTGCAGGGGAATATGAAAAAAAGCCCATTAATGCTAAAATAGATCCGGTTTGGAAAGCAATACCCGGATATAATGGGATAAAAGTTGACGTTCCTGCTTCATACAAAAAAATGAAAAAGGACGGTAAATTTAACGAAGAAAAATTAGTATATAAGCAAATAAGTCCGGAAGTACATCTTACTGATCTTCCGCCAGCTGCTGTTTATCGGGGGAACCCGGAAAAACCGATGGTCAGTTTTATTATTAACGTTGCCTGGGGAAATGAATATCTTTCCGGAATGCTAGCAACCCTAAAAAAACATAATGTTTCAGCAAGTTTTTTCCTGGAAGGAAGATGGGTGAAGAATAATCCCGAGCTTGCGAAAATGATTGCCGAAGCTGGACATGAAATAGGAAACCACTCGTACACACACCCTAATATGAAAACATTGCCCCCTGCTGAAATAATAAAAGAAATAAAGAGAACAAACGAAGTGATAGAAGCTACAACGGGAAAAAGACCGAAATGGTTAGCGCCTCCCAGCGGTTCCTATCGTGAAGAAGTCGTAAAAATAGCTTCAGAATTTAATATGGGCACTGTCATGTGGAGTCTCGATACAATAGACTGGCAAAAACCTGCACCGGAGGTTCTGATTAACAGAATCATTCCAAAACTTCACAACGGTGCGTTAATTTTGATGCATCCTACGGAATCAACTGCAAAAGCATTAGACCAATTAATAATGCAAATTAAACAAAAAAATTTGAAAATAGATACAGTTTCCAGTCTGTTAAGTGAAGAACGGATTGTACAAAATAAGTGAAATAATCGTCAATTGCTTTGGAAAAAAGAAAGTTTATGTTATATACTAACTTATTGCAGTACTCTTGAAGCAGCGGGTTTTTAGGACAGGAGGAGTTTTATTTGATAAAGAAATATACATGTCAAAATGGGGTAAGAATCGTTTTAGAAAATATTCCAACCGTACGTTCCGTTGCGATCGGTATTTGGATTGAAACAGGATCCCGCAATGAAAACCCCAAAAACAATGGTATTTCACACTTTCTTGAGCATATGTTTTTTAAAGGCACGAAGACGAGAACAGCAAGAGAAATTGCCGAATCATTCGATAGTATTGGCGGACAGGTAAATGCTTTTACTTCAAAAGAATATACATGTTATTATGCAAAGGTTCTTGACACGCATGCCAATTTTGCTCTTGACGTACTTGCGGACATGTTTTTTCATTCTACCTTCATAGAAGAAGAAATGGATAAAGAAAAAAAGGTTGTTTTTGAAGAAATAAAAATGTATGAAGATACACCTGACGATATTGTCCATGATCTTTTAAGTAAAGCTGTGTATGAAAAACATCCGCTTGGATATCCGATATTAGGAACAGAAAAAACGCTGGAATCTTTTACAAGCGATACATTGAAACAATATATACATGATTTCTATACACCTGAAAATGTCGTTGTTTCTATTGCCGGCAATGTTTCTGAATCATTTATTAAAGAAGTTGAAAAATACTTTGGATCGTATGAAGGCGGTAAACGAAAAAACACGCAAATTCCTCCTCAGTTTCATGCCAACCGGATTTCTCGGAAAAAAGATACCGAACAAGCCCATTTATGTATTGGGTTTGAAGGCCTGCAGGTAGGCCACGATGATATTTACAGCCTGATTGTATTAAATAATATTCTGGGAGGAAGCATGAGCAGCCGCTTATTCCAAGAAGTCCGCGAGCAAAGAGGTCTAGCGTATTCAGTCTTCTCCTATCATTCCGCTTACCAGGACAGTGGAATTGTCACGATATATGGAGGAACGGGAGCCAAACAATTAAATGTGTTATTTGAAACGATCCAGGAAACGCTTAAAAAGCTTAAGCAGGAAGGGATTACGGAAAAAGAATTGAATAATAGCAAAGAACAGTTGAAAGGCAGTTTAATGCTGAGCCTTGAAAGTACGAACAGCAGAATGAGCAGAAACGGAAAAAATGAATTATTGTTGGGACGCCACCGCTCTCTTGATGAAATTGTAGAGCAAATCGATCAAGTAACAAAGGAAAGTGTTGATCAAATGGCCCATACAATTTTTAATGATCAATATTCGATTGCATTAATCAGCCCTGACGGCGAACTTCCGAAAAATATATAAGAGGGTCTGACTTCTCTGTATTGGAGAGGGGCAGACCCTTTATTTCTTTTTTCGCTCTATTCTAAATTACTTTCAAAGACGTAAATATATAGTAAGACAAAGCATGCTGGAGGGTTGAAAATGAGGTTAAGCGAGTTAAGCGGCAAGGAGATCGTAGATGTTAAACGTGCGGAAAGGCTTGGCGTTCTGGGGCAGACAGATTTAGAAATCAATGAAACCACAGGGCAAATTGAAACATTAATTATCCCTGCGTTAAAATGGTTTGGATTTCGCAAACAAGGCGGCGAAGTTCGGGTGCAGTGGAAGAATATTAAGAAAATCGGTTCTGATATGATCATTATTGATATTCCTGAAAATGAATAGCAAAAGCAAAGATTAGAGGTTGGCCGAGAGCCGATCTCTTTTTTTTATTGTATTTTCTTTTGCAGCAGGTGGAAAACTCACCGATTAAGACATTAGCGCATAAGATGTTGAAGTAGTTCGACAATACATTTTCCTGCAGGGATTTTGCAGAAGAAGGTGAGTATTTTCATGCTGACAGGAATGCAAATTGCAATCATAGGCGGTGATGCTAGACAGCTGGAAATCATCCGCAAGCTTACTGAACTGGATGCCAAGCTGTCTCTCATCGGATTTGAACAACTGGATCATGCCTTTACCGGAGCGATTAAAGAAAAAATGGATGAAGTTGATTTTTCAAATATAGATTCTGTCATATTGCCGGTTCCAGGAACAAGTTTGGAAGGCCAGGTCGAAACGATTTTTTCCAATGAAAAAGTGTTTCTTACTAAAGAGAATATCTCCAAAACGCCGGAACATTGTACGATCTATTCAGGAATCAGCAACTCTTATCTAAATGATATAACAAAGCAGGCAAACCGCCGCCTAGTTCAATTATTTGAAAGAGATGATGTCGCAATTTACAATTCAATCCCTACGGTCGAAGGGACTATTATGATGGCCATTCAGCATACCGATTTTACAATCCACGGTTCAAAAGTGGCTGTACTTGGTCTTGGTAGAGTCGGAATGAGTGTTGCAAGAACGTTTCATGTTCTCGGCGCAAAGGTAAAGGTCGGAGCAAGAAGAAGCGAACATATTGCCAGAATTACGGAAATGGGTTTAACACCTTTCCATATAAACGAAATTCAACAGGCCGTAAAGGACATAGATATTTGCATTAATACGATTCCGCATTTAGTTGTAAACGCTTCGGTCATTTCAAAAATGCCGGCTCATACGTTGATCATTGATTTAGCTTCGAAACCGGGAGGGACGGATTTTCGTTACGCAGAAAAGCGAGGCATTAAAGCATTGCTTGCACCGGGGCTTCCAGGAATTGTTGCACCGAAAACCGCCGGAAAAATTCTAGCAAATATTCTTGCTCAATTGCTGAAAAATGACCTGCAAAAAAGAAAGGGGAATGAAGAATGAGCTTAAAAGGCAAAAGAATCGGATTTGGATTAACGGGTTCTCACTGCACTTATGATGAAGTGTACCCTGAAATTGAAAACCTTGTGAATACTGGAGCTGAAGTGATACCTGTCGTCACGTTTACGGTCAAAAATACAGAGACACGGTTCGGAAAAGGTGAAGATTGGGTCAAGCGTATCGAAGATTTAACGGGCAACAAGGTAATCGATTCAATTGTAAAAGCTGAGCCTCTTGGTCCTAAAATTCCCCTTGACTGCATGGTTATAGCACCGTTGACTGGAAACTCTTTGAGCAAACTTGCGAACGCAATGACAGACTCTCCTGTATTAATGGCTGCCAAAGCTACAATGCGGAACCAAAAACCGGTCGTATTAGGAATTTCCACAAATGATGCATTAGGATTAAATGGAGTAAATTTAATGAGATTGATGGCCACTAAAAATATTTACTTTGTCCCTTTTGGTCAGGATGATCCGATAAAAAAGCCAAATTCAATGGTTGCCAGAATGTCGATGCTCGAAGAAACGATCATCGCGGCCATGAATGGAAAACAGCTGCAGCCCGTAATTGTTGAAAGGTTCCGCGATGGAAATTGAGATCCCCATACTTTTTCCGGCAATAATTCAAAAAATTTATTCCTTTCATGAATGAATATGATAAAATAAATGATATTATTGAGATGGCGGTCCTTATTAAGAAGAGCCGCCTTCTGTGTATTCATTCTCAATTGTTGAGCAATAGAAAATATATTAAATGAAGCGGAAGGAGAACTATACATGGGTCTAAAAAATGGTCTTCATATAGCAGTGGTTGGTGCAACAGGAGCAGTTGGTCAACAAATGTTAAAAACGCTGGAAAATCGTAATTTTCCGGTAGGCAAGATCACTCTTTTATCCTCGGCCCGATCTGCAGGGAAAACAGTTCTATTTAATGGTGAAGAAGTCACTGTACAGGAAGCGAAACCTGAAAGCTTTGAAGGGGTAGATATCGCTTTATTCAGTGCAGGCGGCAGTGTGTCCAAAGAGCTTGCTCCTGAAGCGGTAAAACGCGGTGCGGTCGTTGTAGATAATACTAGTGCTTTTCGTATGGATGCGGATGTTCCGCTTGTCGTTCCTGAAGTAAACGAATTTGCGCTTCATGAACATAACGGAATTATTGCCAATCCAAACTGTTCAACCATTCAAATGGTTACAGCATTGGAACCAATTCGCCAAAAGTACGGTCTGAAAAAGGTGATCGTATCAACTTACCAGGCAGTTTCAGGCTCAGGTGCTCAAGCAGTGGAAGAATTATACGAGCAGACAAGAGCGATCTTAAATAATGAACCTTTTGAGCCAAAATTTTTACCGGTTAAATCTGAAAAAAAACATTATCAAATTGCTTTTAACGCGATTCCGCAAATTGATAAATTCCAGGAAAACGGCTATACTTTTGAAGAAATGAAAATGATAAATGAAACGAAGAAAATAATGAGTCTTCCTGACCTTAAAATTGCGGCAACTTGTGTCCGTTTGCCTGTTGCGACTGGTCATTCTGAATCGGTTTATATAGAAGTGGAAAAAGAAGGATTAACCGTACAGGAATGCAAAGAAATCCTCGCGAGTGCTCCGGGAGTCGTACTTCAAGACGATATTGAAAACCAAATTTATCCGATGCCTGCTGACTGTGTAGGCAAAAACGAAGTTTTCGTTGGACGAATTCGAAAAGACCTTGATGAGGCAAACGGATTCCATATGTGGATTGTCTCTGATAATCTTCTAAAGGGTGCAGCCTGGAATTCTGTGCAAATCGCAGAAAGCCTGATCAAATTAGATCTTATCAGAAACAAATAAATGGGGATTGAGCTCAATTATGAGGTGTTACGATGAAAATAATCGTTCAAAAATTCGGGGGCACTTCAGTCCGTGACGATAAAAGCCGGAAGAATGCAAAAAGGCATATAGAGAAAGCTCTGGCAGAAGGCTACAAGGTTGTAGTTGTTGTATCAGCGATGGGACGAAAAGGAGAACCGTATGCAACCGATACCCTCTTGTCGCTAATCGGAGGCAATGCGAGTAAAGTAAGCAAACGCGAGCAGGATCTGCTTCTTTCTTGCGGGGAAATAATCTCAAGCATTGTTTTTACAAACATGCTTGTTGAACACGGTATACGCGTTGCCGCTTTAACCGGTGCCCAGGCAGGTTTCCGGACAAACAGCGATCATACAAATGCAAAAATCATTGAAATGAAATGTGACAGGCTTTTAATGGAATTAGAACAAAACGATGTAGTTGTCGTGGCCGGTTTTCAGGGTGCTGCGAAGAATGGCGATATAACGACCATTGGCCGTGGTGGAAGCGATACATCAGCTGCTGCGCTGGGGGCAGCGCTTAATGTCGAATGGATTGACATTTTTACCGATGTTGAGGGGATCATGACTGCCGATCCGCGAATCGTTGAAAATGCTCGTCCTTTATCGGTAGTTACTTATACCGAAGTATGCAATATGGCCTATCAGGGAGCAAAAGTAATACACCCCCGGGCCGTAGAAATAGCCATGCAGGCAAAAATTCCGATCAGGATCAGATCTACTTATTCGGACAGCCCCGGCACCTTAGTCACGTCACTCAGCAAAAACAGCCGGGGAAGCGACATTCGTGAACGGCCGGTAACTGGAATTGCCCACGTTCCAAATGTAACACAGATAAAAGTTTTCGCTAAAAAAGATCAGTATAATTTACAAGCGGAAGTATTTAAAGCAATGGCAAACGAAAAAATCAGTGTTGATTTGATTAATATATCGCCAAACGGGGTCGTCTATACTGTAATGAATGATATGGCAGACCATGCCATTAAAATATTGACTGATTTGGGACATGAACCGGTTGTAGAACGTGATTGTGCAAAGGTTTCTGTTGTCGGTGCAGGTATGGCCGGAGTTCCTGGCGTTGCATCAAAAATTGTAACAGCGCTGTCAGAAAAGGGAATTCGTATTTTACAATCTGCTGACAGCCACACGACCATCTGGGTCTTAGTTAAACAAGAGGATCTAGTAAATGCAGTGAAAGCATTGCACGACGCATTCCAGCTCGAAAAAGAGATGCGGGAGTTTGAACGGATAGAGTGAGGAGGAGCTAAAAGATGGTTTCTTTTGGTCGAATATCAACAGCTATGGTTACACCATTTGATAACAAAGGTCATATTGATTTTGCAAAAACAACGCAACTCGTGAATCATTTAATTAATAATGGTTCAGATTCTTTAGTTGTTGTCGGTACTACTGGAGAGTCAGCCACACTTACAAAAGAAGAAAAATTGGCGCTTTTTCAGCATGTAGTAAAAGTAGTTGAAAAAAGAGTCCCTGTTATTGCAGGCACCGGAAGCAATAATACTTATGATTCAATCGAAATGACAAAAAAAGCAGAAAAAATGGGCGTCGATGCGATTTTGGCAGTTGCTCCGTATTATAACAAACCAAACCAGGAAGGATTATATCAACATTTTAAGGCAATTGCTGAAAGTACATCCCTTCCTGTTATCATTTATAACATTCCCGGAAGATCTGTTGTGAATATCGAGCCTGAAACGGTCATCCGTTTGTCCAAGATTCCGAACATTGTTGGTATCAAAGAAGCAGGCGGGAATCTTAGTGCGATGACGCAAATTATTGCCAATACAGATGACGATTTTCTTTTGTATAGCGGAGACGACGGTTTAACCTTGCCAGTACTGTCCATTGGCGGAACCGGGGTTATTTCTGTGGCATCCCATGTTATCGGAAATGAAATGCAAGAAATGATCAGTGCATTTTTAAATGGAGATTATGAACGTGCGGCAAAAATTCATCAAAAGCTGCTTCCGCTTATGGATGGATTATTTATCGCTCCAAACCCTGTACCGGTTAAAACTGCTTTGCAAATTAAAGGCATGGATGTCGGTTCGGTTCGCTTGCCTCTTGTTCCGCTTACTGAACAAGAGCGAAATACAGTGGCAGCATTATTAAATGCTTTATAAAATTTCGAAGGCCAATCCTTAGTGGTTGGCTTTTTTTTATTGAATAGTAATGTCGAAACTAAATATGGTTGTAAAGATTTTCTTTCTTAAAGTATAATATCTTTAACTGATCTTAGGTCGGCATTTACAACATAGGAGGTAATTAATCAAAGTGAATAGTAGAAAGAACGAAAGCATCAAGCTTATTGCTCTGGGAGGGGTAGGGGAAATCGGAAAAAATATGTACCTTGTTGAAGTGGACGGAGAGATATTCATCGTTGATACAGGTTTAATGTTCCCGGAGAACGAAATGCTCGGGATTGATATTGTAATTCCAGATATTTCTTATTTGATTGAAAATAAGGACAGAGTAAAAGCAATTTTCCTTACGCACGGCCATGAGGACCATATTGGAGCTTTATATTATGTAATCTCCAAACTGAATGTGCCTGTTTATGGAACAAGGTTAACATTGGCGCTTGCCAGAGCAAAATTGAAAGAAAAAGAATATAAAGGAAACGCCAATTTTCAAGAAATTTATGCGAACTCGAGACTTCAATTTGAATCGGTTGATGTCAGCTTTTTTAAAACAAATCACAGCATCCCTGATTCAGTCGGAATATGCTTTCATACTTCAGAAGGAATTATTGTACATACCGGAGATTTTAAATTTGACCAGGCTGCCGGTAAGTTATATCAACCTGAAATCGGAAAAATGGCAAACATCGGTGACCAAGGAGTTTTATGTTTGCTTTCAGATAGCACTGAAGCGGAAAAACCGGGATATACTACTTCAGAAGCGATTGTTGCAAGAGAAATGTCTGATATATTTTACAATGCACCGGGAAGAATTATTGCTGCCTGTTTCGCTTCAGATATAAATCGAATACAACATATTTTTAATTCTGCATTTGAAATCGGAAGAAAAGTAGCTGTATTGGGAAAAAGACTTGAGCGAGTTTTTGATATTGCGCTTGATTTTGGCTATTTGGAAGTTCATGAAGAGTTAATCATTCCTGTTCAGGAAGTCAGCCAATATCCAAATAACGAAATCGTATTGCTGACAACAGGTGATCAAGGTGAGCCGCTCGAAGCATTGCAAAAAATGGCAAAACAGACACACAAGCAGATTAATATTCAGTCCGGGGATACGGTCATAATCGCTGCGTCTCCATTAAATTGCAGCGAACTGTTTATTTCTAAAACAATTGATATGGTTTATCGGGCAGGGGCCAATGTAGTTTCCAGCAAAAGCATTATCAAGGCATCAAGCCACGGCAGCCAGGAAGAATTAAAGTTTATGCTGAATTTAATGAAACCGAAATTTTTTGTTCCGGTTCATGGAGAGTACCGCATGCTGAAAGCTCACGCAAAAATCGCCATGGAGTGCGGTTTTTCACACAGCCAAATCCATATTGTTGATAAAGGAGAAATTCTTGAATTTAAGAATGGAAAAATGCAGCTGAGCGGCCGCGTTCAGGCCGGGAATGTGTTAATTGACGGCAACGGTGTCGGCGATGTTGGAAACATCGTATTGAGAGATCGGAAGCTTTTGTCGCAGGACGGAACACTTATCGTCGTCGTAACATTAAGCAAGAGCGAGAAAAAGATCGCCGCAGGGCCTGAAATTATTTCCCGCGGCTTCGTTTATGTCCGTGAATCAGAGAAATTAATAGAGGAGTCAATTGATTTAGTCAAAGAAATTGTTGATAAAAGTATATCAAAAGATTCTTTTGATTGGTCGAGTTTAAAACAGGATATGCGGGATTCACTAAATCAATATCTCTTTGAAAAAACAAAAAGGCGGCCAATGATTTTACCTATTATTATGGAAATCTAAAGCAAATAATTAGCTGGGCACCGGATTGAGTAGCCGGCGCCTTTTTTTATTCCATTTAAAGATTCGAATTTAAGCAATTTTTTATCATTTATCGGCCGATTCTTGTTAGATCTGGTCGATCCCTTCGCATGAAATAGACTTCCTGGACTATACTAACAATATCATGATGGAAGGGAGAAAAATAAATGGATAAAGAGTCAAGACAAAGTTCAGAATATTATGGTGAAGACCAGCAAAATGATGAAAAGCAACCAAATATAATTGAAAAAATTCATCAACTTGGCCAGACGAATGTTCCGCAATTGTCACAGGATTCAAAGATTCATTGCTTGGCAATTGTCGGTCAGATTGAAGGCCATATACAGCTGCCGCCGCAAAACAAGACGACGAAATATGAACATATAATTCCCCAAATTGTTGCTATTGAACAAAACCCGAATATTGAAGGGCTGCTTGTAATTTTAAATACAGTAGGCGGCGACGTTGAAGCCGGTCTTGCTATTTCAGAGATGCTTGCTTCATTATCAAAGCCTACTGTTTCACTTGTGCTTGGGGGAGGTCATTCAATCGGCGTACCGATTGCTGTTTCTTGCAGCTATTCTTTTATCGCTGAAACGGCAACAATGACGATTCACCCAATTCGATTAACCGGATTGGTGATTGGGGTTCCCCAGACGTTCGAATATCTGGATAAAATGCAGGAAAGAGTAATCAATTTTGTTACAAAGAATTCGAATATTTCGGCGGAAACCTTTAAAGATCTTATGTTTGCTAAAGGCAATTTAACTAGGGATATTGGAACGAATGTTGTCGGAACCGATGCAGTCAAATACGGTTTAATTGATGAGGTTGGCGGAATAGGGCAGGCGATAAGAAAATTGAATGAACTGATTGATTTAAACAATGGAGAAAAAGAGGCGATGATCCAATGATTTTGTATACAATCATGCCTCTTGAACTCGTCTTTCCTTCTGAAGATCATGAGTTTAGCAAGCAAAGAACGATCATATATAATGGAATCCCATTGTTAGTCGAATTTGAAGATGGCCATTCTTTCAGAATCGTTCGTAATTTAAGCAGTGATCCGAAGCATTATTTGGACTCCCGCTGTCATCCGGGAGAAAAAATTTCTTTTTTTTAATGTTTTGTTTTTCTCTGAAAGCCCGGACAATATGATATAATGAGAATAAAAGCCAAAGAGCAGCCTGATAGGCTGCTTTCTTTCTTAATTCTATTTCTTTAAATCATTACATATTTGTTGTTCACATTTTAGTTTAAATTTGGAGAATTTTGATGATGCTGAAAATAAACAAATGATTAAGGTGATGAAATGGCCAAAACAAAGAATCGACGCTCACGGAAAAACGATAATTTTAAAAGGACGATTCAATATGAACTGACTGCATTAGTTTTAATTGCTTTGGCGGTCATCTCTATTGCCAGACTCGGTGCGGTAGGTAATGCTTTCGTTCTGTTTTTCCGGTTTTTCATGGGAGAATGGTATATGCTGATCTTGATTGGAATTGTTCTTGCATCTGCATATATGATGTGGAAGCGGTCTTTTCCATTTTTCTTTCACCGAAAACTGATCGGTTTATATTTCATAAGCGTTTCAATACTGCTTTTGAGCCATATTACATTGTTTCAATTGTTATCAAACGGGGGTAAATTCGAAGACCCGAGCGTTATTGCAAATACATGGGAATTATTTTGGTTGGAAGTGCGAGGCGAGACGAGCACAACTGATCTTGGAGGAGGGATGGTCGGTGCAGTTTTGTTCGCGCTTTGCTATTATTTATTCGATGAAGCAGGTACAAAGCTGATCGCGGCTGTTTTTATTATGATTGGATTTGTCCTTTTGACAGGAAAAACATTTGGAGACGCGTTAGGAAAGATTTTTTTTTCACTGGGAAATTTCATAAAAAATCAGTGGATTGCTTTTCTTGAAGATATAAATAATTGGCGGACAGAACGTACGGAAAGGAAGGCGGCAAGAAGACAACGGCAAGAAGAAAGATTGCACCGTTCGCAGGAAGAGGAAGAAGAGGAGCAAATTATGGATACTGATCAGCAACAATTGGAAATGGATTCCCCGCCGGAACCGATCATTTCCAGTTTTACGGAAAGAGCTTATCATGAACATAGAGGAGATACTGCGGCAAAACCTGAAAAGAAAAGCACCGAATTATCTGTACAAGAAAGTGATGACGATTCTGCTCCTCCAATGACATTTACAGAGGTTGAAAATATTGATTATGAACTTCCGCCTCTTCGATTATTAAAACTTCCGCGGCATACAGACCAAAGCAGAGAATATGAACTTATTCATGCAAATGCAGCCAAGCTGGAACGGACATTTCAAAGTTTTGGCGTAAAAGCTAGAGTTACACAAGTTCATCTCGGACCGGCGGTAACCAAATATGAAGTTCATCCGGATGTTGGGGTAAAAGTAAGCAAAATTGTAAGCTTGAGCGATGATCTTGCGCTTGCACTTGCTGCAAAAGATATTCGAATCGAAGCACCGATTCCTGGAAAGTCTGCTATCGGAATAGAAGTTCCAAACTCAGAGGTTGCGATGGTTTCTCTTCGTGAGGTACTTGAATCAACACAAAATGAGAAGCCTGATTCAAAGCTCCTGATCGGGCTTGGCCGTGATATTACGGGTGAAGCAGTTCTCGCTGAACTGAATAAAATGCCGCATTTGCTTGTTGCAGGGGCAACGGGCAGCGGGAAAAGTGTTTGTATTAACGGGATTATTACAAGCATCCTAATGCGGGCAAAACCGCACGAGGTTAAATTAATGATGATCGACCCTAAGATGGTCGAATTAAATGTATATAACGGGATCCCGCATTTGCTCGCTCCTGTTGTCACCGATGCCAAGAAAGCATCGCAGGCATTGAAAAAAGTGGTAAGCGAAATGGAACGGCGATATGAATTGTTTTCGCATACCGGAACGAGAAATATCGAAGGCTATAATGAATACATTAAAAGGCATAATGCCGAGGAAGATGCAAAACAGCCTTTGTTGCCGTATATAGTTGTCATTGTGGACGAGCTGGCTGATTTGATGATGGTTGCTTCTTCGGACGTTGAGGACTCGATTACCCGTCTTGCACAAATGGCCAGGGCTGCGGGAATTCACCTAATTATCGCGACACAAAGACCGTCAGTAGATGTGATTACAGGTGTCATTAAAGCAAATATTCCATCCCGGATCGCTTTTGCTGTTTCTTCACAAACTGACTCAAGGACGATTTTAGATATGGGAGGAGCAGAAAAGCTTCTCGGCCGCGGTGACATGCTGTTTCTTCCTGTTGGCGCTTCTAAACCAATACGTGTCCAGGGTGCTTTTCTATCAGATGAAGAAGTGGAAGAGGTAGTGAACTTTGTTATTTCCCAGCAAAAAGCACAATATCAAGAAGAAATGATCCCTGATGATATTACGGAGAATACTGCTGAGGTGGATGATGAACTTTATAATCAAGCGGTCGAACTGGTAATAGAAATGCAAACAGCTTCGGTTTCGATGCTGCAGCGAAGATTTCGCATCGGCTACACACGCGCAGCCCGGCTCATTGACGAAATGGAAGCAAGAGGGGTTGTCGGCCCGTATGAAGGAAGCAAACCCCGTGAAGTTCTCGTGTCAAAGCCAAAAGAAGAAGCTAACTAGTATTTATATAGTAATCATGGGGCTGACTCAAAAGCAAAGAGTCAGCCTCTTGTTTAATGATCTGGAATATCACTGAAAAATGCTTAAAAACGATATAACATTAAAAGCGCTTACATATCATGATGAAAATAGTATGTCGCCTCCTTATTGGATTTACTTGAAGGAGAATCATTTATTTTTCAGCAGCATTTTCCTGCCATTTATGTATGATTATTTACTAAATTTGGACTGTTTTCTGCTATCGCCTTTTTTTCTTCAAAGTATAGAAACACTATTTATTTATAGATAAAAAAGTGATATAGTATTTTCGATTAGTAGGAATGATTGAACATCAGAGGTCTGATGTCTTGAGAAAATGGTTGGAGGAGCCTGCATGTCAATTAAGTCAGATAATCGTCATTTGTATTTACAAGTCATCGATCGCCTAAAGCAAGATATTGAAAAGGGGCTGTATAAAGAAAGAGAAAAGCTTCCGTCTGAATTTGATCTTGCTAAACAATTAGGAGTAAGCAGAGCCACGCTTCGAGAGGCATTGAGAATTCTCGAAGAAGAGAATGTGATCATCAGGCGCCACGGCGTCGGCACTTTTGTCAATGCAAAACCTCTGTTTACTTCAGGGATCGAGCAGCTAAATAGTGTTACGAACATGATACAACTAGCTGGAATGACTCCGGGAACTATTTTCTTAAGTTCGTCAACCCAAGGCCCTACCGAGGAGGACGTTCGCCGTTTCTCATGTTCATTGGATGAAGAAATCGTCGTGATTGAAAGGGTAAGAACCGCTAACGGGGAACCGGTTGTCTATTGTATCGACAAAGTTCCTGAAAAAATTTTACAGGAAAATTTTTCTCTCGAACAGGAATCTATCTTCAATTTATTGGAGATGAAGGCAAACCGGAAAATTACATATGCAGTTGCCCAGATTGACCCTATTGGCTATCACGAAAAAATTTCTCCCATCCTTGAATGTGATCCCGAAACAGCATTGCTTGTTTTAAAGCAAATGCACTATGATGAAATGGACGAGCCTATCCTTTATTCGGTAAACTATTTCAAAGCGGATAAATTCAGATTCCATGTTTTGCGTAAGAGAGTTTAATTCTTTTTTAAAAGTGAAAACGAAAACAATTGGGCCTTTTATGAACATTTCTACTAAAACCACAAATTTTTTTGGGGGGTTCAAACGTTGAAAAAGCGTAAATTTAGTTTAGCGCTGTCACTCGTACTTGCTGCCGGAACAATTTTGGGTGCTTGCGGCAAAAGTGAAAAAGGCGGATCAGCCGATGAAGGCACAAAAGAAGATAAATTTACAGTTGCAATGGTAACAGATGTCGGCGGTGTTGATGACAAATCATTCAACCAATCTGCCTGGGAAGGTCTTCAAGCATTTGGCAAAGAAAACGGTCTCAAACAAGGAAAAGATGGTTACCACTACCTTCAATCCCAATCAGATGCAGATTACGCTACAAATTTAAATACACTTGCTCGTCAAGGTTTTGATTTAGTATTTGGCATCGGTTTCTTAATGCAAGAGGCTGTTAAAGAAATCGCCCAACAGCAAAAAGATAAGCATTTTGCAATTGTAGACGCCGAAGTTAAAGAGCCAAACGTTGCAAGCATCTTATTTAAAGAACAAGAAGCGGCTTTCTTAGCCGGTGTTGCAGCTGCGAAAGCGACAAAAACAAATAAAATCGGTTTTATCGGTGGAATGGAAATTCCGGTAATTGAACGGTTTGAATCCGGATTCCTGGCCGGTGTAAAATCAGTAAACCCTGATATTAAAGTTGACGTACAGTATGCAGGAGCATTTGACAAAGCTGAGCTTGGCAAAACAATTGCTTCTAAAATGTACTCTTCCGGTGTGGACGTGATTTTCCACGCTGCCGGTGGAACAGGTAACGGTCTATTTACGGAAGCGCGGGACCGTAAGAAGAAAGACCCTTCAAAAGAAATCTGGGCGATTGGTGTTGACTCTGACCAGTCTGCAGAAGGTGTCGTTGAAATTGATGGAAAAAAACATAACGTAATCATTACTTCAGCTCTTAAACGAGTTGATAACGCAGTGAAAGACCTTTCTACTAAAGCAAAAGAAGGAAACTTCCCCGGCGGAAAAGCAATCATTTACGGTTTGGCTGAAGATGGTGTCGGCTTAGCTCCAGTTAATGAAGAGCTTTCTAACAAAGCCGATATTGAGGCAGCAGTAAAAGAGTGGCAAGAAAAAATCAAGAGCGGTGAAGTGAAAGTTCCTTCTACTTTAAAAGAGCTTAAATCATTTTCCGTAAAATAAAATAATAGTGAAGGAATAAGCGGGCTGTCGCTTGCCGGCCTCTTATTCCTTTTTTTGTGGAAAAATTTTCAATAAGGCTATGCCAACGGAACAAAATTTTAACTGAAGAACAGAATATTTTCTGCTTTTCAGTTAGGATTTTTTTGGTACCCTTTTAAAAGTATTTTAACGTCTGACTTTTAACCACTGATCATTATTTCCTTTAAAGTAAATAAGGAGTGAAAAAAATGGATTATGTTATAGAGATGCTCAATATTCGAAAAGAATTTCCGGGTATAGTCGCCAATGATAATATTACACTTCAAGTAAGAAAAGGGGAAATTCACGCATTGCTCGGGGAAAACGGTGCCGGCAAATCCACACTAATGAACGTGCTATTTGGATTGTACCAGCCCGAACAGGGTGAAATCCGCGTGAAAGGAAAACCGGTTAAAATTACAAACCCCAATATTGCAAACGATTTAGGGATCGGAATGGTCCATCAGCATTTTATGCTTGTGGATACATTTACGGTTACTGAAAATATCATTCTTGGAAAAGAAATAACATCCAAAGGGAAAATTGACATCAAAAAGGCAGAACAGGAAGTAAGGAAAATTTCAGATAGATACGGGCTTGCCGTCGATCCGAAAGCGAAAATTTCCGATATCTCTGTAGGAATGCAGCAAAGGGTTGAAATATTAAAAACATTATACCGCGGAGCAGACATTCTCATTTTTGATGAGCCTACCGCTGTATTGACTCCTCAGGAAATTAAGGAACTGATTCAAATTATGAAAACCTTAATTGCAGAAGGCAAGTCGATTATTTTGATTACGCATAAATTAAAAGAAATTATGGAAGTGTGCGACAGAGTAACTGTCATTCGAAAAGGAAAAGGGATAGGCACCTTAAACGTTAAAGATACAAATCCAAATGAATTGGCCAGCATAATGGTAGGCAGGGAAGTAGTTTTTAAAACAGAAAAGAAGCCGTCTGTACCGAAGCAAGAAGTACTTGAAATTATCAATTTAGTAGTGAATGATTCAAGAGGAGTGCCTGTTGTCAACGGATTGAATCTTACGGTGCACGCCGGAGAAATTGTCGGGATTGCAGGAGTGGATGGGAATGGCCAGACAGAATTAATTGAAGCCATCACTGGGTTAAGAAAATCGGAAAGCGGTACGATAAAATTAAATGGAAAAGAGATTCAAAACATGTCGCCACGGAAAATTACGGAGGCAGGTGTCGGCCATATTCCGCAAGACCGCCATAAACACGGGTTGGTTCTTGATTTTCCGATTGGAGAAAATATGGTACTTCAGACCTATCACAAAAAACCTTTCTCGAAAAATGGGATCCTTAATTTCAAAGAAATATATCGTAAAGCAAGAACATTAATTAGTGAATTCGACGTACGTACACCAAGTGAATATACGCTTGCAAGAGCCCTCTCTGGAGGAAACCAGCAAAAAGCCATTATCGGCAGGGAAGTGGACAGGGATCCTGACCTGTTGATTGCAGCGCAGCCAACAAGGGGACTGGACGTTGGTGCAATCGAGTTTATTCATAAAAGATTAATCGAACAAAGGGATAATGGAAAGGCTGTTTTACTTATTTCCTTTGAACTCGATGAAATTATAAATGTAAGTGATCGAATTGCTGTAATCTATGAAGGGAAAATTATAGCAATTGTTGATCCTAAGGAAACAACTGAACAGGAGCTTGGTTTGTTAATGGCCGGTTCGAAACGAAAGGAAGCAGGTGTAGGAACCAATGACTAAGCGCTTACGTAATCTTTTTATTCCGGTAATAGCCGTATTATTAGGAATTCTTTCCGGTACGCTCATTATGATTGTAAGCGGTTATGATCCGATTGCCGGATTTACATCTCTTTGGTATGGGGCCTTTGGTGATTTATATTATACAGGTGAAGTAATTAGACAAGTTACCCCATATATTTTATCAGGTTTGGCTGTTGCATTTGCCTTCAGAGTCGGGCTGTTTAATATCGGTGTTGAAGGACAATTGATTGTCGGCTGGCTGGCTGCGGTTTGGATTGGGGTTGCTTTTGAACTTCCGAAAGTCATCCATTTGCCGCTGGCGATTTTGACCGCTGCTGTTGCTGGAGCTATATGGGCGTTCATTCCGGGTTTATTAAAAGCAAAGTTTAGAGTTCATGAAGTAATCGTTACAATCATGATGAACTACATCGCTCTTCATATTACGAATTATATTATCAGAACCGTCTTATCGGAAAAAAGCGACAAAACGAAAACCATTTTTGAATCTGCGTCATTACGCTCGCCGTTTTTAGAAGGCTTAACAGATTATTCACGCCTTCACTGGGGGATTTTAATTTCACTTGCGTGTGCCTTTACTATGTGGTTTTTATTAGAAAAAACGACAATTGGCTATGAATTAAGATCTGTCGGCTTTAATCACCATGCGTCTCAATATGCAGGCATGAATGTGAATCGAAATATTATTTTATCGATGATTATTTCCGGTGCATTTGCAGGATTGGCCGGTGCGATGGAAGGACTTGGCACTTTTGGCTACGCTGCTGTAAAAGGCGGATTTACAGGTGTTGGATTTGATGGTATCGCTGTTGCCTTATTGGGCGGAAATACTGCTGTCGGAGTAATTTTTTCAGCCCTTCTTTTCGGAGCTTTAAAAGTCGGTGCGTTAAATATGCCGCTCGAATCAGGAATTCCAAATGAACTGGTTGATATTATTATTGCATTAATTGTATTTTTTGTAGCTTCTAGTTATATGATCCGCTGGATAATTGACAGATTCAATAATAAGGGGGTGAAGTAAGTGGATTTTATGGACATTTTGCAAATTATAATTCCTTCTACATTACTTTGGGCGGCTCCACTTATTTTCACCGCGTTGGGCGGTATTTTCTCCGAACGTTCCGGGGTTGTCAATATTGGTCTGGAAGGATTAATGGTCATTGGAGCGTTTACTGCAATTGTATTTAACTTAACGTTTATTGACACGTTTGGAAATTTAACACCATGGGTTGCATTACTCGTTGCAATGCTGGCGGGAGCATTATTTTCCGTTATCCATGCGGTTGCTTCCATCACATTCAGGGCTGACCATACTGTATCAGGGGTTGCCATTAATTTATTGGCCGTTGGTTTGACACTCTTTCTTGTTAAACTTATTTATGGAAAAGGTCAAACGGACATCATTCAAAAAGGTTTTGACAAAATAGATATTCCTTTTTTAAAAAATATCCCGTTTCTTGGATCGATTTTCTTTTCAAATACGTATTTGACATCGTTTGTTGCTATTGGTTTCGCATTGGTCGTCTGGTATGTAATTTACAAAACTCCTTTTGGGCTTCGCCTCCGCTCAGTAGGTGAACATCCGATGGCTGCTGATACGATGGGGATAAACGTGACAAAAATGCGTTATATTGGTGTTATTTTGTCAGGAGCTTTTGGAGGAATCGGCGGCGGAGTTTATGCACAGGCAATCACATCTGATTTCGGCCATGCAACCATTAGCGGACAAGGGTTCATGGCGCTTGCAGCTATGATTTTTGGCAAGTGGCATCCGCTAGGTGCAATGGGAGCAGCTCTGTTTTTTGGTTTAGCACAAAGTATCAGCATTATCGGATCTAACTTGCCGATCTTGGAAAACATCCCGAGTGTTTACTTGCATATTGCGCCATATGTATTAACAATCCTTGCTTTAACAGGCTTTATCGGCCGCGCCGACGCGCCAAAAGCTGTCGGAACACATTATATTAAAGGAAGTCGTTAATAAAAACCATGGTTCCCTTAGACGGAACCATGGTTTTTTTATAAAAAAATTCGTTACTTTGTCTTGAATTCGATTTTTTTGTAAAAAGATCGGGTTTTTAGTTAATCAACGGCTTGGCCCCCTTATTTTGGACACGTACTTTTATTTTCTTTGTTTTTCGCAGTTTTTCATCTTTTTGGTTTTTCCTTCTTCACCTTGATCCATTTTAGATGATGTCACTACAGCGTCAAGCCCAATTCGCTTGACCCTTTCGTTCCATCATCTAGGGGTGGGTTAGGTGAAGAAGGAGTAACTCTGCGTAGCTTATAAGCTGATCGCCATCTCCTCCGGATAGCCTTCATCCTTGTACAAGTTATGAAACTGGACAGGAGTAAGATAGTTAAGGCTGCCGTGATATCTCCGATTGTTATAAAACTCCATAAATTCATCAATTCGATAATAGGCTTCCTCAAAGAACTCAAAGGTGTCCCGTTGATAACACTCCCGTTCAATAATACTGTGAAATGATTCTATATAGGCATTTAAGTTTGGAGACTTTGTTGGTATCCGTTCATGATAAATCCTGTATTGCTCACAAAAATCACCAAAGTCATGACTCACAAACTGAGGACCGTTATCGGTTCGTATAATGATACTTGATACACTTTCATCTTGCGGAATGTGTACTTGACGCCTTATGAGTGCCTCTTGAAGCATACCTGTAATCTCCTTCGCTTGACACTTTGATCCTCGATAATAGCCAACAATACAGCGATCAAATACATCAATGGCACTGGCCAGAAAAAAGAAACGACCGCTATCTTCTATCGATCCATATTTAATTCGACTTGCCATAATTGGTTGGGTCCAGTAATAACGTGTTGTTTAGCTAACCGTTTTGGATATGGAGATGGAGCGTTTCGCTTAGGTAACAAAATGTTTAACTCATCACATAGTCGATAGACTTTTTTGGGGCTAATCACCAGCTTATGCTCCGTCCTTAAGTAATGGGTCAACTTCCGATAGCCGTATATGCCTTCCTCTCCTTCCACGGCCTCCATTAAAAACTCCTCAATCTGTTCATCAGAAACCTTTGTTCCTGACTGAGTAACAGAATAACCAGGAATAGGGCGTCCTCGCCTATCTGGCTTTTTGTCTTCCTTTTCGGCAGTTTGATGATAGTAGTACAACGACCGTGACACCTCCACTGCTTTCGTTGCTTGTTTTATTGGAAAACCTTCCGCAACCCAGAGTTTTACTTCCTCTAAACGTTCTTCTATCGGGACTCGTTTTTTTTAGAAGGTTCTTTAACATAGCGACTTCAAGTTCTTTCTCTCCAAGGAGTTTCATGGCCTGTTCGTACTTTTTCATCAGTTCGTCCATAGTGGGGTTATCAGACAGAGTGATTGTTCCCTCATCCTCCATAAGATCTCGCACTTCATCTTCATATTCGTTTATCCATTTTCTAGGTATTACGTGAAATACCTGCTTTACGAGCAATAGAAGCATAGTTTCCTGTTTCTAGTGCCATCCGCACATATTTCTTTTTAACATCTTCAATTACGTCAATCTTTTTCTTCGCCATATTATGCCCTCCCATCATCTGATTTCCTAATCCTAGTTTACTTTTTCCACTAGGTTCGTGTCCAAATGATTAAGGGGGCTAAAAAGTCAATGGCGGGTTTATTCGCTCTGAAACAGGGTTATGAGCCTTTATTTTGATATATGAGCTCTTATTTCGATTTATGAGCCTTCGTTTAGATATATGAGCCCTTATTTCGATTTATGAGCTTTTATTTCAATATATGAGCCTTCAATTCAAAATATGAGCCGTCGCTGTATTTTATGAGCTTTCATGATAATTTATAAAGATTTTAATAAACGATAAAAATATTATGTAAACCCACTAAACCGAAAAAACAAAGTAAACCTTGCAAAGCAAGCAAACGAACACCCCAATTACTTGAAATATTTCACGTTGGAAATGTATAGTAATAAAGAATATGTTTATTTTCAAAGGATAATATAGAAAATAACTGCATTACATATTACATAATGTTTAAATAGGGTTCTAATTTTATACGGGAGGCCTGCTTATGACAGCTTTATCGGAAACAGTAAGAGAAATGAGTGGCTATAAGCTTCATCTTGTAAAAACAGATAAATATAAAACAAACACTCTTGTTTGGAAAATGAAAGCCCCGCTTCAAGCATCGGACGTCACGAAAAGAGCAATACTTCCCTATGTATTGCAAAGCAGCACGAAAAAATATCCGTCAACAGCCAAACTTCGTTCCTATTTGGACGAATTATATGGGGCGACCCTTTATGTCGATCTTGCGAAAAAAGGAGAGTACCACATCATTACGGTTTCAATTGAGATTGCCAATGAGAAATTTCTTGGTGATCAAACTCCTTTATTAAAAAATGCATTCGAATTACTTTCAGAAATATTGTTAAACCCGAATGCATCCAATCATTCATTTGATGCGGCAACTGTTGAAATGGAAAAAAGAACTTTGAAACAACGAATTCAATCAGTATACGATGATAAAATGCGGTACTCAAATTTACGCCTTATTCAAGAAATGTGTTTAGGAGAACCTTATGCTTTAAGTGTAAACGGTGAATTGGAACACGTTAATCAAATCAATGCTGAAAATCTATTTCAATATTATCAGCAAGCCCTTTCAGAAGATGAATTGGATCTTTATATAATTGGTGATATTGATGAAGAAGAGGTATACAATACTGCTTCAAAATTGATCAATTTTCATGACCGTACTCCAAAAGAAGCGGAGAAAATTTCGGTTCAGAAAAAAGAAAAAGTAAGTGAAGTGATTGAAAAACAAGATGTTAAGCAAGGAAAACTGAACATTGGCTACAGAACGAATGTTGTTTATGGAGATCCGGATTATTATGCACTGCAACTATTTAATGGGATTTTTGGCGGGTTCTCCCATTCTAAATTGTTTCGAAATGTTCGGGAAAAAGCAAGCTTGGCCTATTATGCAGCAAGCAGGCTTGAAAGCCATAAAGGCTTATTAATGGTTATGTCCGGAATCGATGCAAAAAATTATCAACAAGCCGTCCAAATTATCAATGAGCAAATGCACGCAATGAAGAATGGCGACTTTACAGATGAGGAGATCAATCAGACAAAAGCTGTAATTCGAAATCAGCTGCTTGAAACGATCGATACGTCAAGGGGAATTGTTGAAGTATTATACCATAATATTGTTTCAAAACAACCGATTGATTTTCAAACATGGCTCAAAGGAATGGAACAAGTCACACGGGAAGATATCATGAAAGTTGCCCAAAAAATTGAAGCAGATACGATTTACTTCTTAACTGGAATGGAAGGTGGAAGCCAATGAGAAAAATAACGTTTGATCAGCTTCAAGAAGAGCTTTATTATGAGAAGCTTGAAAACGGGCTCGATGTGTATATACTTCCAAAAAAAGGATTTAACAAAACATATGCTACATTTACGACAAAGTATGGGTCAGTCGATAATACTTTTGTTCCACTAAATAAAAACGAGTTTATTACGGTTCCCGATGGAATAGCACACTTTCTTGAGCACAAGTTGTTTGAAAAAGAAGATGGAGATGTGTTTCAGCAATTCAGCCGCCAAGGGGCATCTGCAAATGCGTTTACTTCTTTTACAAGGACTTCCTATTTATTTTCCAGCACTTCGGATGTCGAATTAAACCTTGAGACATTAATCAATTTTGTTCAAGACCCTTATTTCACAGAAAAAACAGTGGAAAAAGAAAAAGGGATCATCGGACAGGAAATAACAATGTATGACGATAATCCTGATTGGCGCCTTTATTTTGGCCTTATCGAAAACTTATATAAAAACCATCCGGTTAGGATTGACATTGCCGGAACGGTCGAGTCCATTTCCGAAATAACAAAAGATATGCTTTATGAATGCTACTACACTTTTTATCATCCGAGCAATATGCTTTTGTTTGTTGTCGGGCCGGTTGATCCTGAGAAGATAATGAATCAGATTATAGAAAACCAAAGCAAAAAAAAATATTATAACCAGCCGGAAATTAAGCGGCAATTTCCCGATGAACCTAAAGAGTCTGCTGAAAAGAAAAAAGTTTTAAAAATGAATGTTCAAACTTCAAAATGTCTGTTCGGTATAAAAGCTCTTGATGTCAATCAATCGGGCGAACAAATGCTGAAAAATGAGCTGACGATTAATGTGATGCTTGATGTGCTGTTTGGCAAAAGTTCAAACAATTATAATGACCTTTATAATGAAGGGCTTATTGATGATACATTTTCATACGATTATACACAGGAACAAGGATTCGGGTTTGCGATGGTCGGAGGAGATACAAATGATCCAGACCGTCTGGCGGGGAAAATAGAGAAAATGTTTATCAATGCAAAAGAAGGGAATATCTTTACAGAAGAAAATCTGGAAAGGGCAAAAAGGAAAAAAATCGGTTCGTTCTTAAGGGCTATTAATTCACCAGAATATATCGCCAACCAATTTACCCGTTATGCTTATAATGACATGAATTTGTTTGATATTGTTCCAACACTCGAGAGTATTACCCTGAATGATGTAAAAAAAGTTGCGGATACATTTATTGCCGAGGAAAGGTTTTCTGTTTGCCAAGTTGTCCCCAAATAAACACTTTTCAAAGAAGCGCTGGTACGGCGCTTTTTTTCTTACTCAAAAGCCAGTAAAATAAGGGGGAAAAATCTCTATTATCGGAGTGTTTTTTATGAAAAAATATGCCCTCATAACCGGAGCGAGCGGCGGAATCGGCAGGGCGATTGCTTGTAAGCTTGCTGAAGAAGGTTATTCGTTATATTTACATTACAACCGCAACAAGCAATCGATTATAGAATTGTTGCAAGAACTGGAAGGTTTTCAAGGGGAATACATTCCTATTCAAGCGGATCTGTCCCGTCCTGACGGCTATAGGAAGATTGCCGAAAATATTTTTATGATCGATGCCATCATTCATAATAGCGGAATCAGCCAATATGGAATGTTAATCGATTTGGATGAAAAAGAAGCCCAAGAATTAATTCAGATTCATTTAACGGCACCGCTGTTGCTGACAAAAGAACTGCTTCCGAAAATGACAGCAAAAAAACATGGAAATATTATTGTTATTTCTTCGATCTGGGGGCAAACAGGCGCATCATGTGAAGTCGTATATTCAACTGTAAAAGGCGCACAAATTTCTTTTGTAAAGGCTTTAAGTAAAGAAGTTGCCCTAAGCGGAATTCGTGTGAATGCAATTGCACCCGGAGCAATCGAAACAGCAATGCTGAATAATTTTTCCGAAGAGGACTTGCAAGCAATGAAAGTGGATATACCGCTCGGCCGATTCGGAACTCCAAAGGATGTTGCAAACAGTGTTTCTTTTTTGCTTTCCGATAAAGCATCTTATATTACAGGACAGGTTTTGTCAGTAAATGGCGGATGGTATACTTAATCACAAAGTTTTTATAACCTTTCCTATACAATGAATATTTTCAACCTCAATCAAGCAAAATATCCGTGAATACCATAAAAGGAGGTTCAAACAATGTCTGTTTTAGATAATTGGCAGCAATGGAAAGACTTTTTAGGCGATCGCCTTAATCAGGCGCAAAATTCCGGAATGAGCAAAGAAGTGGTCAATGATCTTGCATATCAAATTGGTGATTATCTTGCAAAGCAAGTAGAGCCTAAGAATGAACAAGAAAAAATTCTTGCCGACCTTTGGTCTGTTGCAAGCCCTGAAGAACAGCATGCGATTGCAAGTATGATGGTGAAGCTTGTTCAAAATGACGGAACCCATTAATAAACATACCAATTACACAAAAGAGAGGGCAGCCCTCTCTTTTTTACGTTTTTGTTACAAGTGGTTGAAATTGTTTTTTCCGTTTTTGTTTTTCCTTTCATCTTCAATCAAAATCATTTATTATAGAAGCTAGATGAAGAATGAGGGGGTTTGTCACTAGCATGAAAGAGGAGGAGGTTTTTTATGAAAAAAACAGAATGGTATTTGGAATATGAGATTATAAAAAACCGTCCTGGTCTGCTCGGTGACATTTCATCCTTATTAGGTATGCTCTCAATTAATATTGTGACAATTAATGGGATTCATGAAGGGCGCCGCGGGCTCCTTATTTTAGCAAAAGATAAAGAACAAATCGAACGGTTAGAATCTATTTTGAACACAATGGATACTATAAGAGTGATAAAACTTCGCGAGCCAAAACTGCGTGACCGTCTTGCCGTCCGTCACGGAAGATACATACAAAGAGATGCAGATGATAAAAAGACATTCAGGTTTGTTCGTGATGAAATCGGTTTGCTCGTCGATTTTATGGCAGAATTATTTAAACAGGAAGGACATAAACTGATTGGAATTCGAGGAATGCCAAGGGTAGGCAAAACAGAATCGGTTGTAGCATCAAGCGTAAGTGCTAATAAGCGCTGGTTGTTTGTATCATCGACGCTTCTAAAACAAACGGTCCGAAACCAGCTCATTGAGGACGAGTATAACGAAAATAATATATTTATTATTGATGGAATTGTATCAACCCGGCGCGCAAGCGAGCGGCATTGGCAGCTTGTAAGGGAAATTATGCAGCTTCCTGCTGTGAAAGTAGTAGAACATCCCGATATATTCGTTCAAAATACCGAGTTTTCATTGGATGATTTTCACTATATTATTGAACTTCGAAACGATCCCGATGAAGAGATTACGTATGAAATTGTTGATAAGAATCATATGTTTTCGGATTCTGATTTCGGAAGTTTTAATTTTTAACTATAATGGAAGGTGTTTTCGTTGACGGAATTAGGAAATAGACTGAAAGAAGCCAGGGAAGCAAAAGGCTTGAGCCTGGATCAACTGCAAGATTTAACGAAAATTCAGAAACGATACTTGAAGGGAATTGAAGAAGGAAATTTTTCGATGATGCCCGGAAAGTTTTATGTTCGCGCTTTTATTAAACAATATGCGGAAGCTGTCGGGATTGAACCGGAAGAACTATTTGAACAATACAAGAATGAAATTCCTTCTACATACGATAATGAATTGCCTGTACAGCTTTCAAGAGTTCAAAGCAGGAAGAGAATAACCGGGAACAGCTCAAAAATTATTGACTTACTCCCGAAAATTTTGATCGGTGTTTTTGTCATAGGTACAATTGCACTTATTTGGTACTTCCTTCAAACAAATGCACGAAATGAAACGAAAGAACCTGTTCAGGAAAAGAACGTACCGGCTCGTTTTGAACAATCAGCAAATCTCGAAAATGAAGTGGAAAAGAACGAAAAGACCGAAAATAAAGAAAAAGAAAAAACTAATTCTGATGAGAATGAGACTGTGATAGATGAGAAAACTCAAGAACAGCAAGTTTCAGTTGTTGAAGCAAGCGGCCGAAATACAGTTTATGAATTGAAAAATGCTGACAAGTTTTTATTGAAAGTTGCTTCTATTGGCGGAGAGACATGGGTTAATATTTCAAATGGCAAAGGCTATTCCTTTTTCCAGGGTACTTTATCAAAAGGCGGAACAGAAAGTCAAACAGTTGACTTTTCAAAAGAACAAGAAGCTGTGATCGTCGTGGGAAATTCAGCAAATACAGAGATCTATATAAATGATCAAAAAGTTGAGTTTGCCGTTCCGCCTTCTGAATCAGTGCGACAGGATATCACGATTCGGTATGTACCAAAGGCAGAATAGTCATCAGTGTTGATGTCTATTTCTCCTTCTTGAATTTTATCGGACAGTATTGGAGGTCACCTAATGAATTTGCCAAATAAAATAACGATATCGAGAATCTTGCTTATCCCCTTGTTTTTAGTTGTCATGCTTGCACAATTTCAATGGGGGGAAATGAAATTCATCGGGACTGAAATGCCGGTGACTCATTTTGTCGGTGCTCTGATTTTTATAGTTGCATCTACAACGGATTGGATCGATGGGTACTACGCCCGTAAATATAAATTGGTTACAAACCTGGGGAAATTTTTGGATCCTCTCGCTGATAAACTATTAGTGTCAGCTGCTTTAATCGTCCTTGTTGATTTAGAAGTGGCAGCTTCTTGGATTGTTATCATTATCATTAGCCGCGAGTTTGCTGTTACAGGTCTCCGCCTTGTTCTTGCCGGAAAAGGAGAAGTAGTTGCAGCAAATATGCTCGGTAAAATTAAGACATGGACACAAATTATTGCGATTTCAGCATTGCTTTTACATAATCCTGTTTTTGAATATGGGAATATCCCATTTGATGACATCGCCCTTTGGGTTGCCATGTTTTTTACGATTTGGTCAGGATGGGATTATTTCTACAAAAACAGACAAGTATTTATGAACTCAAAATAATCAATGAACGATGGGGGAATCTTTATGAACACTGAAATAATCGCTGTTGGCTCTGAATTGCTACTCGGACAAATTGTAAACACGAATGCTCGATTTATATCGAAGCATCTGGCTGATGCCGGAATCAATGTATTTTTCCATGCAGTAGTCGGGGATAACCCAGGCCGATTAAAATCTGTTCTTGAAACAGCCGAAAAACGCTCTGATATCATTATTTTCACCGGGGGGCTAGGTCCGACGAAAGATGACTTAACTAAAGAGACGATTGCGGCTCATCTCGGTAAAGAACTTGTTTTGGATGACGATGCTATGCAGTCGATTGAGGATTTTTATATAAAAACAGGGATGGAGATGACTGAGAACAATCGCAAGCAAGCATTGGTTCTTAAAGGTTCGCAAGTGTTGAAAAATGAACACGGAATGGCACCTGGTATGCTGCTTGACACGGGTAAACGTATTTACATGCTTTTGCCGGGGCCGCCTAAAGAAATGGAGCCGATGTTTTTAAAATATGCGCTGCCTGCTCTATTAAGCAAATTGAACCTGCAAGAAAAACTTGTATCAAGAGTCATTAGGTTTTTTGGAATTAGCGAGGCTCTGTTGGAATCGAAAGTTCAAGATATCATTGATCAGCAAAGCAATCCGACAATTGCTCCGCTCGCTGCGGAAGGGGAAGTCACTCTTCGCTTAACGGCAAAACACAGTTCAATTGAAACGGCGGTCCAGCTTATTGATGAAACAGAAAAATTAATAGTAGAGCGTGTTGGAGAGTATAAATACGGATATGATGATACTACCTTGATGAATGAACTTACGAAGGTTTTGAAACAAAATGGCCTGACGATTTCGTGTGCTGAAAGTTTAACTGGCGGGATGTTTCAACAGGAATTAACTTCTATTCCTGGATCCGTAAACATTCTAAATGGCGGTGTTGTTTGTTATACCCGAGAGTCGAAAGAGAAAGTGCTGCTTGTTAAAAAAGAAACTATTGATAAAGAAGGAGTCGTCAGTGAAGCATGCGCGTTTGAGCTTGCTGAAAATGCTGCCAAGATCTTTCAATCCGATATCGGCATCAGCTTTACCGGAGTGGCCGGTCCGGAAGAATTAGAAGGAAAACCTGCAGGCACTGTTTTTATTGGAATTTCGATTAAGGGCCGCCCGACTCTCGTCAAAAAGGTGAATCTTGCCGGAACACGGGAGGCAATCCGGACCCAAACAGTTAAGTATGGATGCTTTTTCTTGTTGAAATTACTTTTAGAATCACAGAGTGCTTGATTAAGCATTCTGTTTTTTTTGGGGCTGTCTCATAAGGGTCTGACCCCATGTGCATTATCAATATATAGCATATTTATCCAACATTATGTCCTATATATTGTGTTATGGGGTCTGACCCTTAGGCTTATAAGACAGCCCCTTTTTTTTCTTTGTAAATGATCAGATTATTACTCAAAAATCACAAAAAACAATGTTTTTTTGCTCAAAAAAGTTTTCTTTTCTGGACGAAAAGCAGATTATGCGTTTTAAAACAGATTAAAAATTACCGAATAGATGTTCGATTTTTATCTAGACAATTACTATAAAAACCGTTATAGTAAAGATAGATTTTGAGATGAGACGAACAAGAATAAATCCGTAAAAGGAGTTTCTTGTTCGTGAATAAAGGAGGAAATTTTTCGTGAGTGATCGTCAAGCAGCCTTAGAAATGGCGTTAAAGCAAATAGAAAAACAGTTTGGTAAAGGCTCAATTATGAAACTTGGAGAGCAAACCGACCGAAGAATTTCAACCGTGCCCAGCGGCTCGCTTGCACTTGATGCAGCGCTTGGAGTAGGCGGATATCCGCGCGGACGCATTATCGAAATTTACGGTCCTGAGAGTTCAGGTAAAACGACCGTTGCTCTGCATGCGATTGCGGAAGTCCAGGCACAAGGCGGACAAGCCGCGTTTATTGATGCGGAGCATGCTCTTGATCCGATATACGCTCAAAAACTTGGAGTTGATATTGATGAACTGCTTCTTTCCCAGCCGGATACTGGGGAGCAGGCATTGGAAATCGCTGAAGCGCTGGTAAGAAGCGGGGCTGTTGACATAATTGTTATTGATTCTGTTGCTGCGCTTGTTCCAAAAGCGGAAATTGAAGGGGAAATGGGAGATTCACATGTCGGTCTCCAGGCACGCCTTATGTCCCAAGCACTGCGCAAGCTGTCCGGCGCTATTAATAAATCGAAAACAATTGCAATCTTTATAAACCAAATCCGTGAGAAAGTAGGAGTTATGTTCGGCAATCCGGAAACAACTCCCGGCGGACGCGCGCTTAAATTCTATTCTACGATCCGTCTGGAAGTGCGCCGTGCTGAACAATTAAAGCAAGGTAATGACATGGTCGGGAATAAAACAAAAATAAAAGTTGTGAAAAATAAAGTAGCTCCTCCATTCCGTACAGCAGAAGTTGATATTATGTACGGGGAAGGCATTTCGAAAGAGGGCGAAATCATTGATATGGGTTCCGAATTGGATATAATCCAGAAGAGCGGATCATGGTATTCGTACAATGATGAACGCCTGGGTCAGGGCCGCGAGAATGCAAAACAATATTTGAAAGAAAACGTGGAACTCCGCAACGAGATCCAGCAAAAAATCAGGGAACACTTTGGCCTTAATGAAATAAAAACCATTACCGAACCAGATGAACAGGAAGAATTTGAATTATTAGATTAATATGTAAAAAGCAAAGCCGTCAAAGCTTTGCTTTTTTAATTCTTACAAAGTTTAACAAATAAAAATAGATCCCGCAAGGACAAACCCTTGACAATAAAAATTCACAGCTTTACAATTAGTCTTGTATATTTTTCACTTTTTAAGTCATAAAATGTTTAAAAGCCCTAGCGCTGTATGTTGATGTAAAAAACAATGTACATGCCGACACTTAAAAAAGTAACAAAAGTTCATAGCAAGAGGAGGTGAAACGATGGAACCCATTACGATCATCTCCATTTTGCTTGGCCTATTCGTCGGTGCAGTTGTTGGCTATTTAATTCGTAAATCCATTGCTGAAGCAAAGATAACAGGCGCAAAAAATGCAGCTGAACAGATCCTGGAAGATGCCAGGCGTCAAGCAGATGCATTAAAGAAAGAGGCTTTGTTAGAGGCAAAGGATGAGATTCACAAGCTTCGTACTGAAGCTGAACGTGAGGTTAAAGAACGAAGAATTGAACTGCAAAAACAAGAAAATCGTTTACTGCAAAAAGAAGAGAATCTAGATCGGAAGGACGAAACGTTAGACAAACGTGAAGCCCTTTTAGAAAAGAAAGAGGATTCCCTTAATAAAAGACAACAGCATATTGAAGAGATGGAAAGCAAAGTGGACGAGATGGTACGAGCACAGCAAGCTGAACTTGAACGTATCTCGAGCTTGACACGGGAAGAGGCAAAAACAATCATTTTGGAACGCGTTGAGAAAGAGTTGTCTCACGAAATTGCGATAATGATAAAAGAAAGTGAAATTCGGGTAAAGGAAGAGGCAGACAAGAAAGCAAAAGAAATCTTGTCATTGGCAATACAACGATGTGCAGCAGATCATGTCGCTGAGACAACTGTATCAGTTGTGAACCTTCCAAATGATGAAATGAAGGGCCGTATAATTGGCCGTGAAGGAAGAAATATCAGAACCCTCGAAACGTTAACAGGTATTGACCTTATCATTGATGATACTCCTGAAGCCGTCATATTATCAGGTTTTGACCCGATTCGCCGTGAAACAGCTCGTTTAGCATTAGACAAGCTTGTACAAGACGGACGCATTCACCCAGCGAGAATCGAGGAAATGGTAGAAAAAGCCCGGCGTGAGGTAGATGAACATATCCGTGAAATTGGCGAACAAACTACATTTGATGTCGGTGTTCACGGGCTCCATCCAGACTTAATTAAAATTCTTGGCCGCTTGAAATACCGTACAAGTTATGGCCAAAATGTATTAAAACATTCAATGGAAGTTGCACAGCTTTCAGGACTGCTGGCAGCTGAGCTTGGTGAAGACGAAACTTTAGCACGCCGTGCAGGACTGCTTCATGATATCGGAAAAGCAATTGACCATGAAGTAGAAGGAAGCCATGTTGAAATCGGTGTGGAACTTGCTACGAAGTATAAGGAACATCCTGTTGTGATTAACAGTATTGCTTCACACCACGGGGACACTGAACCTACGTCAATCATTGCTGTTTTAGTGGCAGCAGCTGATGCGTTATCAGCAGCGAGGCCTGGAGCACGCAGTGAAACGCTTGAAAACTATATTCGACGCCTTGAAAAGCTTGAAGAAATTTCTGAATCATACGAAGGTGTGGAGAAATCATTTGCAGTTCAAGCTGGCCGCGAGGTTCGGATTATAGTTAAGCCGGAACAAATTGATGATCTTGAAGCTCATCGATTGGCTAGAGACATCCGCAAAAGAATTGAAGAAGAGCTTGATTATCCAGGCCACATAAAAGTTACGGTGATTCGTGAGACAAGGGCTGTTGAATATGCAAAATAAAGCGGTGCAGAATGCACCGCTTTATTTTATCTTTAAAAATGATACAATAATCTAATCAAACATTTTTAATAGAAAGGGCAAGTAAATGAGAATACTGTTTGTAGGCGATGTTGTCGGGTCTCTTGGAAGAGAAATGGTTAGTGAGTATTTAGGGAAGCTAAAAGATAAATATCGTCCGAATTTAACAATTATAAATGGTGAAAACGCAGCCGGCGGTAAAGGAATTACAGAAAAAATTTACCGTCAATTTTTAGAGTATGGGGCCCAAGCTGTTACACTGGGTAATCATACATGGCATAATCGGGAAATCTTTGATTTCATCAATGATGCGAAATACATCGTGAGGCCTGCTAATTTTCCTGATGCAGCTCCAGGTACAGGAATTGTTTACTTAAAAGTTAATCAGGAAGAAGTAGCCGTAATAAGTCTTCAAGGCCGTACATTTATGCCGGCAATTGATTGCCCCTTTATGAAGGCCGATCAACTAATTGAAGAGGCAAAGCGCAGGACTCCCATCATTTTTGTCGATTTTCATGCAGAGGCGACAAGCGAAAAACAAGCGATGGGCTGGTATTTAGACGGAAGGGTTTCTGCAGTTGTCGGTACCCATACACATGTCCAGACGGGTGATGAACGGATATTGACCGGGGGGACTGCTTATTTAACCGATGTAGGCATGACCGGGCCTTATGATGAAATTTTAGGAGTAGAGAAAGAAGCGGTAATAAAAAAGTTTCTTACAAGTCTTCCTGTTCGTTTTGAAGTGCCAAAAAGTGGACGGGTACAGCTCAATGCAGTATTAATCGATATAGACAATAAAAATGGCAAAGCTGAAAAGATACAAAGAATTTTGATTAATGACGATCATCCGTTTTTTTCTTAAGTACGTTCGAAAGTGTTGTTTTATTTGCGTTCCTGGCGCCTTGTAATAAAGCTTGTTGTTTTCCTTTTTTTGACCGAGCCGGAATATGTTAATTAACGGGTGAATATAGTAGCAATGGATAGATATATCCCGTATACACGGCTGATAAAGTTCCCGCGTTATTGAAAAAAACAAAATCGGCTTTTAAAGCCCGAATGATCCTTTCGCCTGAGTGAGAATTAAGAACTCACAGTATGGCTTGATGAGTATCAATTTTATCGAATAATTTTGCGGGTCGGGATGAAATAAGGAGGAGCTAGGAATGGAAATATTAAAAGTTTCAGCAAAGTCTAATCCTAATTCTGTAGCTGGTGCGCTTGCCGGTGTTCTGCGTGAGAGAGGCGCTGCGGAGATTCAGGCAATAGGTGCGGGTGCATTAAATCAAGCCGTTAAGGCAGTAGCAATTGCAAGAGGATTTGTCGCACCTAGCGGAGTTGATTTAATCTGCATCCCCGCATTTACCGATATTCAGATCGACGGCGAAGAACGCACGGCAATAAAATTAATTGTAGAACCTCGGTGAAAAATGAAATTCTCCCTGTTTGCTTGATGTGCAAACAGGTTATTTTTTTAAAAAAATGAAAATGGTTCTTAAAATCTGAAATTAGGTTCAAAAAAACTGTTCAAATACCTTGAAAAATGGTTCATAAAACGAAAAAATTTAAATCGTTGATGAAGACTCCAACTTAGGCAGGAAATTTTAATAAAATAAAAAAAAATTCATATTTTCGTCAATAATTAGCCGGAAAGGGTTGCTTTTTTTAACGCTTAGGTCTAGAATTGAAAGCGTTTAATACCTATCCAAAAATCAAGTTTTAACCGAATTCACGTGGAGAAAGGTTAATTCCTAGTGATTTACTTGGAAAAGTGCTGCACTTATCAAAATAAAACTTTTCTACATATTTTTTTACGTATCTAAAGGGGTGTAAGTCATGATCAATCAACTTTCTTGGAAAGTTGGCGGACAACAAGGGGAAGGAATAGAAAGTACAGGAGAGATATTTTCCATTGCACTTAATCGATTAGGTTACTATTTGTATGGTTATCGCCACTTCTCATCACGTATTAAAGGCGGCCATACAAACAATAAAATCCGGGTTAGCACAACTCAAGTTCGGTCGATTTCGGATGATTTAGACATCCTCGTTGCATTTGACCAGGAAACGATCGATGTAAACTACAAAGAACTAAATGACGACGGGATTATAATTGCAGATGCTAAATTTATTCCGAAACAGCCTGAAGATACAAAAGCAGTATTGTATGCGGTTCCATTTACTGATATTGCAACAGAACTAGGTACATCCCTTATGAAAAACATGGTTGCCATCGGCGCAACTTCTGCCATTTTAGACCTCGATATTACAGTATTTGAAGAAGTTGTGCAAGAGATTTTCGGACGAAAAGGCCGGCAGGTAGTTGAAAAAAACATGCAAGCAATTCGGACCGGATTTGATTTTATGAAAAAAAAACTTGGCAACATTCAAAAACTGCAGCTTGAAAAAGCAGACGGAAAAAAACGTATGTTTATGATTGGAAATGATGCAATTGCATTAGGTGCGCTTGCGGGCGGCTGTCGCTTTATGGCAGCATATCCGATCACTCCGGCATCTGAAATTATGGAATATTTAATTAAAAAATTGCCGGCAATGGGCGGTACAGTTATTCAAACGGAAGATGAAATTGCAGCTGTAACAATGGCGATCGGTGCAAACTACGGAGGGGTCCGTGCGATCACTGCTTCAGCTGGCCCCGGTCTTTCGCTAAAAATGGAAGCAATCGGTTTATCAGGTATTACAGAAACTCCGCTTGTTATTATTGATACCCAACGCGGCGGTCCATCAACCGGACTTCCTACAAAACAAGAACAATCTGACTTGATGGCCATGATATACGGAACACATGGGGAAATTCCGAAAATTGTCATTGCACCAAGTACAGTTGAAGAAGCTTTTTATGATACAGCAGAAGCATTAAACCTTGCTGAAGAGTATCAGTGCCCTGTGATCGTATTATCAGATCTTCAATTGTCTTTAGGGAAGCAAACAGTAGAACCGCTTGAAATTGATAAAGTAGAAATCCGCCGTGGAAAGTTGATAACAGAAAAACTACCTGAAATTGAAAACAAAGGATACTTTAAGAGATATGAAGTTACTGAAGACGGCATCTCGCCTCGGGTCATTCCGGGAATGAAAAACGGCATTCACCACGTAACCGGTGTTGAACACGATGAAACCGGAAAACCGTCAGAGGCTGCTGAAAACCGTATTGTACAAATGAGTAAGAGGTTACGAAAAATTGAAAATATTAAATTTAAAACACCAGTTCATAAGAATGTTCCACATGAAGAAGCAGATCTTTTAATAGTAGGTTTTATCTCCACACGGGGAGCAATAGAAGAAGCAATGGCGCGTTTGGAAAAGGACGGAATTAAAACAAACCATGCCCATATTCGCTTAATTCATCCGTTCCCGACTGATGAGATGATGCCTTTGGTGAAATCTGCAAAGAAAATTGTTGTTGTGGAAAACAATGCAACCGGACAGTTGGCAAATATACTGAAGATGAACGTTGGCCACGCAGAGAAGATTACAAAACTGTTAAAGTTCGATGGAAATCCGTTCTTGCCGCATGAAATCCACACAAAATGCAAGGAGTTGTTTTAAATGGCAACATTTAAAGATTTTCGTAACAATGTAAAACCAAACTGGTGCCCTGGATGCGGTGACTTCTCCGTACAAGCGGCTATTCAGCGTGCAGCAGCCAATGTAGGATTAGAGCCTGAAAATTTAGCTGTTATTTCTGGTATCGGATGTTCAGGACGTATTTCAGGTTATATTAATTCTTACGGATTCCACGGAATTCATGGCCGAGCACTTCCAATTGCCCAAGGAGTAAAAATGGCGAACCGTGAATTAACTGTTATCGCTTCCGGAGGGGACGGAGATGGCTTCGCGATTGGAATGGGCCACACTGTACATGCAATTCGCCGCAATATTGATATTACTTATATTGTAATGGATAACCAAATATACGGCTTAACAAAGGGACAGACTTCCCCTCGTTCTGCTGCAGGTTTTAAAACGAAATCTACACCCGAAGGATCAATTGAACAAGCCATTTCCCCAATGGAATTAGCGTTGACAGCAGGAGCAACTTTTGTTGCTCAAAGTTTCTCAACAGATTTGAAAGATTTAACTGCATTAATTGAAGCAGGCATTAAACATAAAGGTTTCTCTTTTATTAATGTTTTCAGTCCATGTGTAACTTATAATAAAGTAAACACATATGATTGGTTTAAAGAAAATTTAACTAAGCTGAGTGATATTGAGGGCTATGACCCTTCAAACCGCGAAATGGCAATGCAAACGTTAATGAAACATAACGGTCTTGTTACCGGCTTGATTTATCAAGATAAAGAGCGCAAGTCTTACCAGGAACTTGTACCCGGATATAAGGAAACACCGCTTGCACATGCTGAATTACAATTGGATGAAGAACAATTTGATAAATTAGTAGCAGAATTTATGTAAGAACAAACACTTGATGAGGCTGGCTTTCATAAGGGTCTGACTTCCGGTATTGGAGGGGTCTGACCCTTTGTTTATGGGACAGCCCCATTTTTGTGCTTGTTTTTTGAAATCTAATTTAATGTGTTAACAAAAAGTGAATCTTATTTTATGATGAAAGCTCACCCAGCTTCAACTATTGTTTTAACGAAGTCAAAGCTTTATACTATAGTAATGTGCAGCATTCAGGCTGTTCGGTTTCTTTCTTTAGTTTAAGAAGATTTTTAAAAAATAATCAGACAGAAGCTTTATTTCATTTTTCTATTAATAAGAAAGGGGAATTACACGATGAATGAAGAACAGCGTTTAGAAGGGCAGCAAGTAAAAACAGCAAATCCTTCGGACAAAAAATCCGAAAAGGATTACAGTAAATATTTCCAAGCTGTTTACATGCCGCCTTCCCTGAAAGATGCCAAAAAACGCGGGAAAGAAGATGTTAAGTATCATAAAGATTTTGCGATCCCGGAAGAATTCAAAGGCATGGGCAAAGATCGGAAGTTTTACATTCGTACTTATGGCTGCCAGATGAATGAGCATGATACAGAAGTGATGGCAGGGATTTTTATGGGTCTTGGCTATGAGCCGACAGACAAACCTGAAGATGCGAATGTGATTCTTCTGAATACGTGTGCGATTCGTGAAAATGCAGAAAACAAAGTATTTGGTGAAATTGGCCATTTAAAGGCTCTTAAAATGGAAAAACCGGACCTGCTTCTTGGTGTTTGCGGCTGTATGTCCCAAGAAGAGTTAGTTGTAAACAAAATTCTTAAGCAATATCAATATGTGGACATGATCTTTGGAACACATAACATCCACCGCCTGCCAAATATTTTACATGAGGCATATATGTCCAAAGAAATGGTTGTCGAAGTTTGGTCTAAAGAAGGAGACATTATCGAAAACCTTCCAAAAGTCCGCCGCGGAAATATTAAGGCTTGGGTCAATATTATGTACGGATGTGATAAATTTTGTACGTACTGTATTGTTCCATATACCCGCGGGAAAGAACGGAGCCGCCGTCCGGAGGACATTATTCAGGAAGTCAGGCATCTTGCTGCACAAGGATATAAAGAAATTACGCTTCTCGGACAAAATGTCAATGCTTATGGTAAAGATTTCACTGATATGAAGTATCGTCTTGGCGATTTGATGGAAGAAATCAGCAAAATTGATATTCCACGTATCCGCTTTACAACAAGCCATCCGCGTGACTTTGATGACCATTTGATTGAAGTGCTTGCAAAAGGCGGAAACTTGATGCCGCATATTCATTTACCGGTACAATCTGGCTCTACTGATGTGTTAAAAATTATGGCACGAAAATATACACGTGAAGAGTATCTTGAATTAGTCCGTAAAATCAAAGCTGCGATTCCGGATGTTGCGTTAACAACCGATATTATTGTTGGCTATCCGAATGAAACAGAGGAACAATTTGAAGAGACATTATCCCTTTATCGTGAAGTAGGTTTTGAATCTGCATATACATTTATTTACTCTCCACGAGAAGGAACTCCGGCTGCAAAAATGCAGGATAACGTTCCAATGGAAGTGAAAAAGGAACGGTTACAGCGGTTAAATACCCTTGTTAATGAGCTTTCTCGTGATGCGATGAAGAAATATCAAGGTCAAATCGTTGAGGTTCTCGTTGAAGGTGAGAGTAAAAATAACCCGGATGTATTAGCTGGATATACAAGAAAAAATAAACTTGTAAACTTTACAGGTCCTAAATCAGCAATTGGCAAAATTGTAAAAGTAAAAATTACAGAAGCAAAAACATGGTCCTTAAACGGAGAAATGGTGGAAGAATTAGAACTGGTTGAGGTGAATTAAGGTGGTAAAATATACAAAAGCCGAGATTATCGCTCGTGCAAAAGAAATTGCAAAAATGATCGCTGAAACTGAGGAAGTTGATTTTTTCAAACGCGCAGAGGCGCAAATTCATGAAAATGAAAAGGTCCGGACATTGATTGCGGATATTAAAGGCTTGCAAAAACAAGCGGTTAACCTCCAACATTACGGTAAACCTGAAGCTTTAAAGAAAGTGGAAGAAAAAATTGAAGAGCTTGAACGCCAACTGGATGAAATTCCGATTGTTCAGGAATTCAAGCAGTCCCAGGTAGAGGTTAATGAATTGCTTCAAATGATTGCTACAACCATTTCAAATACCGTAACGGATGAAATTATTATTTCAACCGGCGGTGATGTTTTGCGCGGTGAAACAGGCGCGCAAGTCCGCAACAGCGGCCATTGCCATCATCATTGATATGTAAAGAGCCTGCTCAGGTAGGGCGGCTCTTTTTTTATGCTTTTTATATTTGGACGGCAACCCTTCCTCATGCATTTTTGCAAAATCACAAGTCACTGGGTAAATGCATAGAATGAAGTACATCGCACTTAGTTAGATAACTTGATTCTATTGAAAAATTATAATCACACTAGTCTAATGACCCGCATACGATGAAGTGAAAATGAATGAGGAGGGTTCGCTCGCAATGGGAGAATTTAGAGAGATAATCACAAAAGCGGTCGTTGCGAAAGGACGAAAATTTACTCAGTCCAATCATACGATCAGCCCGGCTCACCAACCATCCAGTATTTTGGGCGGTTGGATTATTAACCATAAGTACGATGCGAAGAAGGTCGGGAATACAGTAGAAGTAAGCGGCTCGTATGACATTAACGTTTGGTACTCTTATCTTGATAATACAAAAACTGACGTTGCTACTGAACGTGTCAAATATACGGATGTAATGAAACTAAAATACCGCGATCCTGACTGTTTGGATGATCAAGATGTATTCGCCCGCGTTCTTCAGCAGCCAAATTGCATTGAAGTGGTAATTTCACCAAACGGCAACAAAATCATTGTCAATGCGGAAAGAGAGTTTCTTTGTGAGGTGATCGGCGAAACAAAAGTATGTGTCGAAGTTCACCCCGATAAGGTCAAAAGCGATGATGACGAAGACTGGGAATTAGATGTTGACGATGAAGTATTCGAAGAGTTAAATCCTGATTTCCTAGTTGGTAATGAAGAAGAGTAGGAATAAGCTAGGGAGGTTATGCTTCCTAGTTTTTCTTTTAACGAAAATCGGACAAGCGTCTTTACTTTTGACCGAACAGATGAAATGAATCTATTATAAAATTAACTTATCGGAAAGGAGAGGTTAAAGTTGAAAATCTATCAAGTTCAATTAAAATGCTTTCACTTAGAAAAAATGAAGAAATTTTACACTGAAATGCTTGGAATGGAGTTAATAGTGGAAGGGGACGGGCATTTTGCCGTAATGGCAGGAACAACAAAATTATTTTTTGAAAAAAGCTTGTCCATGCCTTCCTACCATGTTTGCTTTCGAACAGGGAGCCAATACTATGAGTATATCTATAAGCTATTAGCGGAAAACGGCTTGCTTCTTGATCATGAAAAAGGTGAACACGGTTTGTTTTGGGGCGGGAAACAGTGTTACTTTGTCGACCCGGACGGAAATATTTTAGAAATGATAGAAAGAAAATTTTCATGGGGAGAAAATAAGAATGAAAAAGGCTGGCATGATATTGGAGAAATCGGATGGCCGGTCAAAAATGTAAAAAAGATGCAAGAGTATTTATCAGCTTATCTACATGACGTGCAAAATGAAGATTCGGAAAACATTTCATTCTTTGGGGATTCAGATGGTGTTATTGTGATCGTTGAAGAAGGCAGACATTGGTACCCAACCGAAAAAGGTGCTGAAATTCATCCAATTAAGCTTGTTGTTTCCGGAGAACAGGAAGCCCGTTTTAAACATGTAGAATATCCTTATGAGGTATTCGTAAAAAAAGAATGGAATAACACAGTCCCAGCCGTTCAATTCCGGATTGCACGGCCAACAAATCAACTTGATAAGCTTGCAGAGTTTTATGAAAAAGGGGTAGGGCTTAAAAAGATTGGAGAATTTCGCAATCATGAAGGATATAACGGCATTATGCTCGGCTTGCCGGATTATCCTTATCACCTTGAGTTTACACAGCATGAAACCCATACAGTTTTGCCAACTCCTACAAAAGAGCATTTGCTCGTTTTCTACATTCCAAATCGATTTGAGCGGGACAAAATTGCAGAACGAATAAAAGCGATGGGCCATCAAGAAGTAGAGCCGGAAAATCCGTATTGGGGAAGAGGAGGGGTGACATTTGAGGACCCTGACGGCTGGAGGATCGTTTTAATGAACACTGCAGGTATATAGGATAAGAATTATAGGGAAAAAATGGGAGGTTATGTATCCTAGTTTTTTTTGAAAGTTTGTAAGTACACGACAGGCAGCATTTAAGGTTTTCCAAAATTATCATGTGTTTTTCCAAGAATATCTTGATTTTTTACAAAATTATCATGTATTCTTCCAAAAATATCTTGTTTTTTTCCAAGATTATTTCGTTTTTTTACAAAATTACGATTTGAACCCGTCCCCTGAAGTATTTTTTGCTTTATGCTATAATTGATTGATGAAAAAACGTATTGATAGACTAGAATATTGGGGGATATTATGGCAACTTATACTCCGATGATACAACAATACTTGCTAATCAAGGCAGACTACCAAGATGCCTTTTTATTTTTTCGTTTAGGAGACTTTTACGAAATGTTTTTTGATGATGCGATTAAAGCGTCTCAAGAACTGGAAATCACTTTAACGAGCAGAGACGGCGGCGGTGATGAGCGGATTCCAATGTGCGGTGTTCCTTATCATTCTGCAGCGAGCTATATTGAACAATTGATAGAAAAAGGATATAAGGTAGCCATTTGCGAGCAAACGGAAGATCCGAAACAAGCAAAGGGAGTCGTAAAGCGCGAAGTCGTTCAGCTAATTACGCCCGGAACAATGATGGAAGGCAAAGGCCTGAATGAAAAAGAAAACAACTATATCGCTTCAATTACCGCTTTTGATGACTTTACATACGGTTTTGCTTATAATGACCTTTCCACCGGGGAAAACAGAGTGACATTATTAACCGGAGGGTTCGAAGAAGTCTTAAATGAACTTTCGGTGTCAGGGGCAAAAGAGGTCGTGGTTTCAAGCAACTTTGATGCAGAACTTCAAAGAAAAATGAGGGAAAGATCGGTACTTACCATTTCTCTTGAAGATGATACGAATGTTCAATCATCATATAAGCATTTGTTTGAAGAAATAAACAACGAAAAGCTCCGCGAAACATTTGCAAGGTTAATAAATTATCTTTATCGGACACAAAAACGCAGCCTTGATCATCTGCAGCCTGTTTCTGCTTATCAAGTGCATCAATATATGAAAATCGATTATTTTTCAAAAAGGAACCTCGAGTTAACAGAAACGATTCGTTCCAAAGGGAAAAAGGGATCGCTTTTATGGCTGCTCGATGAAACAAAAACCGCTATGGGAGGCCGGCTATTAAAACAATGGATTGACAGGCCGTTAATCAATCAGGATTCGATTGAAAAAAGACTTTCGTTTGTAGAAACGTTAATGAACCATTACTTCGAACGCCAAGATCTAAGGGAAAAATTAAAAGAAGTGTATGATCTTGAGCGGCTCGTCGGAAGAGTCGCCTTCGGCAATGTAAATGCAAGAGATTTAATTCAGCTGAAGCGTTCCTTGCTTCAGGTGCCGCACCTAAAAGAGATTGTTACCGGGCTGCAAAATAAAGAGGCAAAAAATTTTGCAGGCCGACTTGATCCATGTGAGGAAGTAACTGATTTATTGGAACGGGCACTTGTCGAAAATCCGCCCGTTTCGATAAGAGAAGGAAATTTCATTCAAGACGGATATAATGAAGAGCTTGACAAATACCGGGATGCCATGAGGAACGGAAAGACATGGATTGCGATGCTTGAGAGTCAGGAACGGGAAAAAACCGGCATCAAATCTTTAAAGATCGGCTATAATCGTGTATTCGGCTATTACATTGAAGTAACAAAAGCGAATCTTCATCTTTTAAAAGACGGACAGTATGAGCGGAAACAAACATTAGCAAATGCCGAAAGGTTTATTACTCCTGAATTAAAAGAAAAAGAAGCTTTAATTTTAGAGGCTGAGGAAAAAAGCGTTGAATTAGAATATCAATTATTTGTCGAATTGCGTGAATATGTAAAAGTATATATTCCGAGGCTTCAGGCGCTTGCTAAAACTGTGAGTGAACTTGATGTACTTCAGTGCTTCGCGACGGTAAGTGAAGAACGCCATTTTACAAGACCTTCCTTTTCCGACGAACGCCGGATCGTCATTAAAGAAGGCCGGCATCCGGTTGTTGAAAAAGTCATGAACGCACAAGAATATGTGCCGAATGATTGTTATATGGATGCAGAAAGAGAAATTTTGCTCATTACCGGCCCGAACATGTCAGGTAAGAGCACGTACATGAGGCAAATCGCCCTAACTGCAATTTTAGCGCAAATTGGCTGCTTTGTGCCTGCATCAGAAGCAGTCCTGCCGATCTTTGATCAAGTATTTACAAGGATAGGCGCGGCTGATGATTTAATTTCCGGTCAAAGTACATTTATGGTTGAAATGCTCGAAGCAAAGAATGCTATCACAAATGCCACTCAAGACAGCCTGATTTTATTCGATGAGATCGGCCGGGGAACGTCCACGTATGATGGAATGGCATTAGCTCAGGCGATTATTGAATACATTCATAACAGAATTGGCGCTAAAACGTTATTCTCTACTCATTATCACGAATTAACGGTGCTTGAAGAAGAATTGCCGAAGGTGAAAAATGTACATGTAAGTGCCGTTGAGCAAAATGGGAAAGTTGTTTTTTTGCATAAGATTAAAGAAGGCGCAGCTGACAAAAGTTATGGAATTCATGTTGCGCAGCTTGCCGAACTGCCGGAAGAACTGATCAATCGGGCAAATGAAATTCTTCAGACCTTTGAGAAAAAAGAAGATTCCGAGACAGCCGCCAAAAACGATGATCGGCAAACTGAAAACAATATAAATGCTATTATTGAAGAAACACAATTATCTTTTTTCGATGAACCTGTGAAAAAGAAACATGACAAATTCAGTTCAAAAGAGAAGAATGTACTTGATCGTTTAAAAAACCTAAATATTTTGGACATGACTCCGCTCGAAGCATTAAATACTCTTTATGATTTGCAAAAAAAAATAAGAGGGTAATATTGAATTAGAAGGTTTTGTTCAAGCGCCCGATCTCTCACTCTAATAGGCGGGAATATTTCGGGCGATGATGTACATGTCAGCAGGAGGTGAGAATCATGGGAAAAATAATTCAGCTTGATGATTTACTGTCAAATAAAATTGCAGCAGGAGAAGTGGTTGAACGGCCTGCTTCCGTTGTAAAAGAACTGGTGGAAAATGCGATTGATGCCGGCAGTACGATTATCGAAGTTGAAGTCGAAGAAGCAGGAATGGCGAAAATCAGAGTGATAGATAATGGAGAAGGTATTGAAGAAGAAGATGTTCCGCTTGCTTTCCAACGTCATGCGACGAGCAAAATTAAAGATGAAAATGATCTGTTTCGAATCCGTACACTTGGTTTCCGCGGAGAAGCATTGCCGAGTATAGCATCTGTTTCCCGGCTTGAACTTAGGACATCGACAGGGAACGATGCAGGAACGAAAATTGTTCTCAAAGGAGGAAATGTGCAATCGATTGAGAAATCACCGAGCCGGAAGGGAACTGATATTACGGTAACGGATTTATTTTTTAATACACCGGCACGGCTCAAATATCTGAAAACTATCCATACGGAACTTGGAAATATTACAGATGTAATGAACCGCCTCGCACTTGGGAACCCGAATATTTCATTTCGGCTTGTCCATAATGGCCGTAAGCTATTGCATACTGCCGGTAACGGGGACATGCGCCAAGTGCTTGCAGCCATATACGGGATAAATATAGTAAAAAAGATGATTCCGATTTCATTTGAATCGCTTGATTTCCAAGTCACCGGATATATTTCATTACCTGAAGTGACAAGAGCGTCGCGAAACTATATAACGACACTGATTAATGGAAGGTATATCAAAAATTATCCGCTTGTAAAGGCAATTCAGGAAGGGTATCATACGCTGCTTCCGATCAGCCGTTACCCTATTGTTCTATTAAATATTCAAATGGATCCTATGCTTGTCGATGCAAATGTCCATCCGGCAAAAATGGAGGTAAGGCTAAGCAAGGAACACGAATTAAATGAATTAGTTGCCAACGGAATAAAACAAGCTTTTAAAACGAAGGAATTAATTCCTTCTGGTATTCAACAAGCAAAAAAAGAGCGGCCTAAATTTTCGCAAACGTATTTGGAGCTTGATCATCTTCCTGAATGGAAAAAAGATCCTGTACAAAAGGAACAAGAATTACGAGAACCTTTTTCATTTATTCCTGCTGTAAATGAGCCGTATGAAGGCATATCAACCCAACAAAAAGAAAATTCAATGACTGCTGCGGATCAAAATGAGCAAGGCATTGAACTAGAAGACTTGCAAGAAACGCTGTATGATGAGACTATTTCTGATGATGAAGAAACACGAGAGAAAACGCCTCGCATTCCGCCTTTATATCCAATCGGGCAAATGCACGGAACGTATATTTTAGCGCAAAATGAGAAAGGGCTTTATATTGTTGATCAGCACGCGGCCCAGGAACGAATAAAGTATGAATACTTTAAGGAAAAAGTCGGCCAGGTTGAAAAAGAACTTCAAGACTTGCTTGTACCATTGACTTTAGAGTATTCTACCGACGATTATTTAAAAATCAATGAGTATTTAGAAGATCTGCAAAAAGTAGGAGTATTTTTGGAGCCTTTCGGCCATAACAGTTTTATCGTCCGTACTCATCCACAGTGGTTTCCGAAAGGGGGAGAGAAAGAAATCATTGAGGATATGATCGAGCAGCTGCTGCAGATGAGAAAAGTTGATATTAAAAAGCTAAGAGAAGAAGCAGCCATAATGATGAGCTGCAAGGGATCAATTAAAGCGAATCAGTATTTGCGAAATGAAGAAATCCAAGTGTTGCTTGATTCCCTCAGACAGACAAGCGATCCATTTACATGTCCGCACGGCCGGCCAATCATCGTACATTTCTCAACGTATGAAATGGAAAAAATGTTTAAGCGTGTGATGTAAAAACTAAGAGGCTGAGAGTAAGACGAGACTGTCTCACAAGGGACTGACCCCATGTGCACTTATCAATATATAGCATATTTATCCTACAATATGTCCTATATATTGAACTATGGGGTCTGACCCTTTGGCTTTTAAGACAGCCTCAGTCAGACCTTCAGCCTCTCCTTATTCCTTCTATTTTACAGCTACTGTTTGAAGTTTGTGAATGTATTTTAATGCTTTTCCTGTTCCAATCGCTACTGATTCTAAAGGATTTGGAGCCAAATGAACAGGAACAACAATTTCCTTGCTCAGCCAATCTTGCATCCCGTTCATCAAGGCACCGCCTCCGGTTAAAATGACGCCCCGGTCGACGATATCGCCGCTCAATTCAGCAGGGCAATCTTCAAGAGTTGCGCGAATAGCTTCCAAAATATGGAGGAAAGATTCCCTTATTGCATCTCTAACTTCATAGGATGACAAAGTAATTGTTTTAGGAAGGCCCGTCACCAAGTCACGACCTCGAATGTCCATTTTTATTTCTTCATGATCTATGAGGGCGTAGCCGATTTCCATTTTAACTCTCTCTGCTGTTCTTTCACCGATTAACACACTATATTCTTTGCGCACGTATTGCATTAAATCATCATCCATCCGGTCACCGGCGATTCGGATGGAATGGCAAGCGACTACGCCTCCAAATGAAATAATGGCGACTTCAGTCGTTCCGCCTCCTATATCAACGATAACATTGGCTACCGGTTCATCGACAGGCAGGCCTGCCCCGATCGCAGCTGCCACTGGTTCTTCAATTAAATAAACTTTTTTTGCACCTGCATTGCGGACAGCGTCCTGAATGGCTCTCCGTTCAACACTCGTTGAACCTGAGGGTGTACAAACGACCACATTCGGCTTGCGAATTTGAAAGCCTAATTTTTTCGAAGCTTTTCTCATGATATGTTTCAGCAGGTCCGTTGTAACATCAAAATCAGCAATTACACCGTCTTTTAACGGGCGGATTGCGACAATTTTTCCGGGGGTTTTCCCGATCATTTCTTTTGCTTCTTTCCCTACCGCTAGTACATTATTCGTTTCTCTATCAATGGCTACAACAGAAGGCTCATTTAAAGCAATTCCTTTATTTTTACTATAAACTAATATATTTGCTGTACCTAAGTCAATTCCAAGTTCAGATGTTGAAATCATCGTATTCACCCAATTCCTATATTTAATAACCAATATAATATTCTATATAAATTATCATGATTTTGGGGGCAGAAGCAGAAATGTTAACAAATCGTTATCGAAATGTAATGTTTGAAGAAATTATTTTCAATGATGTAAAAAATTAATTGTTAAGATGGCAGGTGTATAGAAAACAATCCGGCTGTATATACTGATTTGATGTTTAATTGCCTTAACGAACTATGTACGTTAGAATAGAAGTAATCAAATGGCTTGAAATGACGGAGTGAAAAGGTTGAGCAAGAAAGAAAAACTTGCCGTATTGATTGGTCCTACAGCTGTCGGGAAAACAAAATTGAGCATTGAACTTGCAAAACGGCTTAATGGGGAAATTATCAGCGGCGATTCTATGCAAATTTACAGGGGGATGGACATAGGGACAGCGAAAATCAAAAAAGAAGAAATGGAAGGAATACCCCATTATTTAATTGATATAAAAAATCCGGATGAATCATTTTCTGTTGCGGAGTTTCAGGAGCTTGTCAGAGAGAAAATCTCAGAAATATCATCCCGGAGAGCACTTCCTATCATTGTCGGAGGCACGGGATTATATATTCAATCAGTTATCTATGATTATCAATTTTCTGATGCGCCGTCAAATGATGAATTTCGAAAAAAACTTGAACAAAAAGCAGTTATGAAAGGAAAAGATGCACTCTTTCATGAATTAAAGAAAATAGACCCTGTTAGTGCGAAAAAAATCCATCCAAATAATATCCGCAGGGTTATCCGGGCACTTGAAATTTATTACTGTACCGGGAAAACGATGACTGAATTTCAAACAAAGCAAGATCCTAAAACATTATATCAAACGGCAATTGTAGGCCTTACGATGGAAAGAGACCGGCTGTACGACAGGATCAATAAGCGTGTAGACAAAATGATTGCTGAAGGGCTGGTGCAAGAAGCAGAACGCTTCTACCGTGCAGGACTAAGGGATTGCCAGTCTATTCAGGCAATAGGCTACAAGGAATTATTTGATTACTTTGATGGGCGAATCAGTTTGGAAGAAGCTGTAGAAAATTTAAAACAAAATTCACGTCGTTATGCGAAAAGGCAATTAACATGGTTTCGAAATAAAATGAATGTAGAATGGTTTGATATAACAAATGTGGACGATTCCACAATGCTGGCAAAAAAAATTGAGGAAATTTCCGATTATATTGAAGGAAAGCTAGAAATAAAATCGAATACATAATAATTAGAGATATTAGAGGAGGATCCACAATGAAACAATCCATTAATATTCAAGACCAGTACTTAAATCAATGCCGTAAAGACGGAACAAACATTACAGTATTCTTAATAAACGGTTTCCAAATAAGAGGACAAATAAAAGGCTTTGATAACTTTACGGTTCTTATTGAATCTGAAGGGAAACAACAGCTTGTATATAAGCATGCGATTTCAACGTTTTCACCGCAGCGCTATGTGCAAATTGATTTGGAAGGCCAGCAGTCACAATCCTAATACTAAATCAAGTCCGCTTTTAAAAGCGGGCTTTTTTAATTACTGGTTTCTATGAAAGGTTCATCCAAATCTTTTTTTAATGAATCCAAAATATAGTGAATACATATAAGAAAAGGTATTATTTCTTGGGAAACCGCAAATTACGACATACTCCCGGGGGCCAGACCCTCACCGCTTCACCGCATTAACGCATCGCGGGCCAGACCCTCGTTAAACACTAGGCATTTGTCACAAATATTAGTTTCCAGCGTATACTGTTTTCTAGAATGTGGGGTGAAAGCTTTGGATCAACCGATACGAATGAAAAATAATGGACAAATCAACATTGTTCTAAGCTCCCAAAAGCGAAAAGTTCTCACGAAAGAGCTGCCCGATACGCAAGTTGTTCCAAAAGCAATTCCAGCTGAACATGCCGCTTTAAAGGAAATTGAAGAAGAATTAGGCACGCTTGTTGGAATGGAAGAAATGAAAAGAACGATAAAAGAAATTTATGCATGGATTTATGTAAATAAAAAACGGGAAGAAATGGGGCTTAAAACGGAGAAGCAAGTTCTTCATATGATGTTTAAAGGCAACCCCGGCACAGGAAAAACAACGGTTGCCAGAATAATCGGGAAACTTTTTCAAAAAATGAATGTGTTATCAAAAGGCCATTTAATCGAAGCGGAAAGAGCCGACCTTGTTGGGGAATATATCGGCCATACTGCTCAAAAAACAAGAGACTTAATTAAAAAAGCACTTGGCGGAATTCTCTTTATTGATGAAGCTTACTCATTAGGCCGTGGCGGGGAGAAGGACTTTGGAAAAGAAGCGATAGACACATTAGTAAAACATATGGAAGACAAACAGCACGAATTTATTTTAATTTTGGCAGGGTATTCGAGGGAAATGGAAGCATTTCTTAGACTAAATCCGGGACTTCACTCTAGATTCCCGCTTGTCATCGATTTTCCTGATTATTCAATAGATCAATTAATGGAGATTGGAAACAGGATGTTAAAAGAAAGAGAATATACGTTAAGCCATGAAGCAGAAAAAAAGATGAAAGATCATCTGATTTGGGTAAAATCTGTTCTTAACCCTCCAAGTTTTTCAAATGGAAGATATATTCGAAATGTGATTGAAAAATCAATCCGGTCCCAAGCAATGAGACTTTTAATGCAAAACCAATATGACCGCCATGAATTGATGACAATTCGAAGCAACGACCTTGTACTTGATGAAACGAATCGATAAGCGAATAAAAAGGTTTCCGAGTATTGATTTTCAATAAAAAAGGGGCTGACTCATAAGGGTCTGACTCCCTCCGTCAAAGACAAAATATTGAATGGTTTAATCAGTGTTTATTGGAGGGGTCTGACCTTTTGTTTATGGGTCAGACCCTTTATGCATACTTTCCTTTATTTTTCAGACGCTCAAACATTAGGATAACTAAAATAATTTTGGTATGATGTTACCATACTTCTTTATAAGGAAGGAGGATATTGGTTGGAACAAAATAACGATTTTGAAAAAGTTATTCTCGTTGGATGCCAGACATCAGCAGTAGATGATGTGCGTTTTCAGTATTCTATGGAGGAACTTGCTTCTCTGACAAAAACAGCAAAAGGAAATGTCCTCGTATCCGTTGCCCAGAAGCGCGAAAGAATCCATCCTTCTACATATATCGGCAAAGGAAAGGTTGAAGAACTGAAAGCTCTTGTTGATGAACTTGAAGCTGATGTAGTTATATTTAATCACGAATTATCACCAAGCCAAAATCGAAATCTTTTACGGCATTTGAATGCCCGCATCATTGACCGTACACAGCTCATTCTTGATATATTTGCTCAAAGAGCGCGCACAAAAGAAGGAAAGCTTCAAGTCGAGCTTGCACAGCTTCGATATTTACTGCCGCGCTTAGGCGGAAAAGGTACCGAGTTATCAAGGCTTGCCGGCGGAATTGGTACAAGAGGTCCGGGTGAAACGAAACTTGAATCAGACCGCCGCCATATCCGCAGAAGAATAGATGATATTAAAACACAGTTAAAAGTGATTGTTCAGCACCGGGACCGGTATCGTGAGCGCCGCAAAAAGAATAAAGCTTTTCAAATTGCTCTTGTAGGTTATACAAATGCAGGGAAATCCACACTCTTTAACAGATTGGCCGAAGCTGATTCGTTTGAAGAAAATCAGCTGTTTGCCACATTGGATCCGATGACAAGAAAGCTGATTTTGCCTAGCGGTTTTACCGTCTTACTGACAGATACGGTAGGATTTATTCAGGATTTGCCGACAACTCTTATCGCAGCCTTCAGGTCTACGTTAGAGGAAGTGAAAGAAGCTGATTTACTTCTGCATGTTGTAGACATGTCTAACCCGGATTATTTCCAGCATGAAAAAACTGTAAACGAACTTCTAGAAGATTTGCAAATTCAACAAATTCCGCAAATAACCGTGTATAATAAAAAAGATGTTCAGCACCCTGATTTTGTACCAACCGCCAAGACTGAAACAGTTTTTATCAGTGCTTTTAACAAAGATGACAGGGAAATGCTGATACTGAAAATCGAAGAAGCTTTGATCGGTATGATGAATTACTATCAAGTTACTCTTCCGTCATCCGAAGGAAAGCTTCTTTCCCGATTAAAGAATGAAACCATTCTTCGGGAATGCACGTTTGATGAAGAAAAACAATTTTATATTTGCAAAGGATATGCCTTTAAGGATCATCAAATTTCTGGAAGATTAAAAGAAATATCACAATAGGAGATAGGAGCAGCACCATGTTTCAACATTTGGAATTTGGAGTAAAATTGGAGCCTTTGGCCAGAGAGGTTGAAAAACAAATCGCTCAACTTCATAAAGAAATAGATTTGAGAGCGGAAAACAATCAATTCAGAGTCCTTCAAAGCTTTCAAGCGAATAAAGTAAGCGATACTCATTTTAACCCATCTACAGGTTACGGGTATGATGATATTGGAAGAGACACGTTAGAAAAAATATATGCAGAGGTATTCGGCGCCGAAGCGGGACTTGTTCGTCCGCAAATTATATCAGGTACGCACGCCATATCGATTGCATTGTTCGGTGTATTAAGGCCGGGAGATGAGCTGTTATATATTACAGGAAAACCTTATGATACACTTGAAGAAATAGTAGGCATTCGCGGGTCCGGAACAGGGTCGTTAAAAGAATTCGGCATTCATTATAACAGTATTCCATTAACGGAAGATGGAAAAATCAATTTTCTTGAAGTGGAAAAAGCAATCAAGCCGAATACGAAAATGATTGGGATTCAACGGTCAAAGGGATATGCAACAAGACCCTCCTTTACGATTAAGGAAATTAGAGAAATGATCACGTTCGTGAAGGAGATTAAACCTGAAGTTGTTGTGTTTGTTGATAACTGTTACGGAGAATTTGTTGAAGAATTGGAACCTTGTCATGCCGGGGCGGATTTAATGGCAGGTTCACTTATTAAAAACCCGGGAGGCGGTTTAGCGAAAACCGGGGGGTATATAGTAGGAAGTGAAACATTAGTCGAAGCTTGTTCTTATCGATTGACTTCACCAGGAATCGGTGCTGAAGCGGGAGCCTCATTGTTCAGTCTTCAGGAAATGTACCAAGGATTCTTTTTGGCCCCGCATGTAGTCGCCCAAGCATTAAAGGGTGCTGTCTTTACCGCTGCCATACTTGAAAAATTGGGAATGAACACACATCCGAAATGGAACGATAAACGAACAGATTTGATTCAGTCTGTTCAATTTGATGACCGTGATAAGATGGTGGCATTTTGTCAAGCCATCCAGTTTGCTTCCCCAGTTAATTCCCATGTCAAACCGGTCCCGAGCTATATGCCAGGTTATGAGGATGATGTCATAATGGCTGCTGGGACATTTATTCAGGGAGCAAGTATTGAGTTAACCGCAGACGGACCGACAAGGCCTCCATTTGTTGCCTACGTTCAGGGCGGGCTGACTTATTCCCATGTAAAAATGGCCGTTCTGATTGCAATCGATTATTTAATGAAAAAAGGTTTAGTTGAATTACCATAAGAAGCAAGGGCGGACAACTCTCTTTAATTTGTGTGGTTGTCCCTATTTTTTAAAAATTTTTATGTTATAAAACGTAACATAGTATTGACAATAAACCTTACATGAATTATAATTAGGGATAGAAGAAAGGAAAGGTAGGAGAAATCGAAGTGAGTGGAAGTGAAATTCGCCGTTCTATGCCTTTGTTTCCGATCGGAATTGTCATGCAGCTGACAGAACTGTCGGCTAGACAAATTCGTTATTATGAAGAACATGGTTTGATTTCTCCAGCAAGAACGGATGGTAATCGGCGCCTTTTTTCATTAAACGATATTGATAAATTGCTTGAGATTAAGGACCTTATTGACCAAGGGGTCAATATTGCCGGAATTAAACAGTTATTCTCAGTAAAAGAACAACAAGATGAACCAGCAATCATTCAGCAACAAGCAGAAAAAGCCCGACGTGACTTGTCTGACGAGGAATTGAGAAAGCTATTGCGAGCAGAATTAATGCAAGCAGGCAGATTTAACCGCTTCTCATTACGACAAGGTGACATGTCCCGCTTTTTCCATTAATTAAATATAATAATTGAATGATAATAGGGAGGACTACAGAGATGGCCAAGTACACAAAAGAAGATATTTTCCGCATGGCACAAGAAGAAAATGTAAAATTCATCCGTTTGCAATTTACCGACATCTTAGGAACGATCAAAAATGTTGAAATTCCTATTAGCCAGCTTGAAAAAGCTTTAGATAACAAGATGATGTTTGACGGGTCATCAATTGAAGGCTTTGTGCGAATTGAAGAATCTGATATGTATCTTTACCCGGATCTTGATACATGGGTTATTTTCCCGTGGACTGCCGGAAAAGGAAAGGTTGCCCGTTTAATCTGTGATATTTACAATCCGGATGGCACTCCGTTCGAAGGAGATCCGCGCGCAAATTTAAAACGTATTTTGAAAGAAATGGAAGAATTAGGATTTACTAATTTTAACTTGGGTCCTGAACCAGAATTCTTCTTATTTAAACTCAACGAAAAAGAAGAACCAACACTTGAACTAAATGATAATGGCGGGTATTTTGACTTGGCTCCGACAGATCTTGGAGAAAACTGCCGCCGCGACATCGTTCTAGAGCTGGAAGAAATGGGATTTGAAATTGAAGCTTCTCACCACGAGGTAGCACCAGGCCAGCATGAAATTGATTTTAAATATGCAGATGCTATAACAGCATGTGACAACATTCAAACGTTCAAGCTTGTTGTGAAAACTATTGCCAGAAAGCATGGACTACACGCGACATTTATGCCAAAACCATTATTCGGTGTTAACGGATCTGGTATGCACTGCAACCTCTCTCTGTTCACTGGAGACAAAAATGCATTCTTTGATCCAACAGGTAACCTTGAATTAAGTGACACAGCACGCCATTTTATTGCCGGTGTCCTTAAGCATGCACCTGCGTTTACTGCTATTACAAACCCGACAGTTAACTCTTATAAGCGTTTAGTGCCTGGCTATGAGGCTCCTTGCTATGTTGCATGGTCTGCAAGAAACCGTTCACCATTAATCCGGATTCCTGCATCCCGTGGTCTAAGCACACGCGTAGAAGTGCGCAGTGTTGATCCATCTGCTAACCCTTACCTTGCAATGGCTGCATTATTGAAAGCAGGATTAGATGGAATCAAAAACAAACTGACTCCTCCAGCACCTGTAGACCGCAACATCTATGTCATGAGCAAAGAAGAACGACTAGCTGAAGGAATCGAAGATTTGCCGGCAACACTTGCTCAAGCTTTAGACAATTTAAAAAGTGACGAAATTATCGTGTCAGCACTTGGAGAGCATATTTTTGAACACTTCGTTGAAGCAAAAGAAATCGAGTGGGATATGTTCCGTACACAAGTGCATCCTTGGGAACGCGAACAATATATGACAATGTATTAATTAATCAAAGCCTTGGTGCTAATGGCATCAGGGCTTTTTCATTTTTTGTCTTTGTAGCAAAATGATTCGTTTTCATAAAAAATTCGTTGATAAATCTACAGATTCAAGAGTAATTTGATCTTCTTTTTTTGCTTTTTCAGAAGCTGAGTCGAACGAGTTATCAGATTTCGTTCCTGAGTTGAAGAAATTCAAGCTTCTTACGATATTTCGCTGCCAAAGCCGACAATGAAAAAATAACTTTAATATTGAATAAATAAAGAGGCTGACTCATAAGGGTCTGACCACCTCTAACAATGACAATATATAGAACGGTTTGATTTGTGTTGTCTATATATTGTAGTGGAGGGGTTTGAACCCTTGCCTTGAGTAAGCCTCTTTGAAAAGTTTAATGAATCTGGCGGTAAACGCCAATCACTTTTCCGAGAATTGAGACATTTTTTAAAATGATTGGCTCCATTGTTGAATTCTCGGGCTGCAGACGAATATATTCTTTTTCTTTAAAAAATCTTTTAACCGTCGCTTCATCATCTTCTGTCATGGCAACTACAATATCACCGTTGTTAGCCGTCTTTTGCTGTCTTACAATAACATAATCCCCGTCTAAAATGCCGGCTTCGATCATGCTGTCACCCATAACTTCAAGCATAAATACTTGCTCATCAGCAGGAGCGAGACGTTCGGGAAGAGGAAAAAATTCTTCAACGTTTTCGATAGCAGTAATTGGCTGTCCTGCTGTAACTTTACCGACAACCGGTACATTTACGACATTGTATTTTGGAATGTGTGTCTCTTCTTCCATGTCCAGAATTTCAATAGCTCTCGGCTTTGTTGGATCCCTTCGGATAAGCCCTTTGCTTTCAAGGCGAGCCAGATGTCCGTGCACCGTAGAACTGGAAGCAAGCCCCACTGCTTGACCGATTTCCCTAACGGAAGGTGGATATCCTTTCTTTTTTACTTCCTCTTTTATAAAATCCAAAATATCTTGCTGCCTTTTTGATAATTTAGCCATAAAATTCGCACCTCATACGGAATTATTACATTCATTATAGCATGTACTTCATAAAAATACAAACGTAAGTTCGAATTTTTGTGTTGACGGAAAACGCATGTTCGGTCTATACTTAAGATAATAAAACAGAACGTATATTCGGTTGAGGGGTGTGGATGATGAGAATAGTCTGGAAACGATATTCATATGCTATTATTCTAGTAATTGTAAGTTTTACAGCAGCATTTCTGTATGCTGATTATGTAAAGGATGCCAATTCTGAAGGCTACTTAAAGGTAACCGTGGAAGAAGGAGAATCGCTTTGGACTATTGCAGAAAAATTTTCGGACAGGCATGGTTTGCCTTCTGATGAGTTTATCAGCTGGGTTGAGAGAACAAATGGCATTAACGGAGATAATATTTATCCTGGTGAAGAACTAGTCATCCCTGTTTTGGAAAATTCTGAACCACAGGTGGAAGTTACAAATTTGGCAGGTGAGTAATATATGGAGAAAAGAAACGGGAAAAAGGCCGTTATCTATTGCCGTGTAAGCACATCGAAAGAAACACAGGAAACGTCCTTGAAACGGCAGGAAGAAGAGTTGACGGAGCTAGCAGACAAGTACGGGTTTCATATTATAAAAGTGATTAAAGAGCAGGCAAGCGGATATGAGCTGGAACGTGAAGGGATGCTGGAGCTTCTGGAAGCAATAAATGAGGACAAGGACATAAGTGCAATCCTTATACAAGATGAAACGAGACTTGGAAGAGGAAATACAAAAATCGTATTGCTGCATTGCATTTTAAAAGAAGGTGTAAAATTGTACACGATCTCTCATTATGGGGAGCTTCAATTATCTGAAGCCGATTCGATGGTATTGAAAATTGTCGGAATGGTGGAAGAATACCAGCGAAAATTACATAATATAAAAATAAAACGGGGCATGAAAAGGGCAGTTAAAAACGGCTACAGGCCGGAAAACAATCTGAAAAATATTGGTGAAAACGCCGGTAGAGAACGAAAAGAAGTTCCGATTGAGGAGATTGTCCGGCTCAGAAAAAATGACTTGACTTTTGCAGAAATTGCAGCAACGCTAAGAGGTTTTGGCTACGATGTTTCGAAAGCGACTGTCCATAGAAGGTATCAAGAATATAAGGAAATGGAATCCAATTAGAGCATTTTCCTTGTAAAAAGCACTTTTCTTTTGTATGATGACCAATAGCTTAACTATTTGAAAAGGAGCTTTCATATGCTTTCAAAAGAATTAATTGCGAGAATTAATGCATTAGCAAATAAAGCAAAAACATCAGGCTTGACAGAAGAAGAAGCAAAAGAGCAGTCAAAGCTTCGACGCCAGTATTTGGAATCATTCCGTTCTTCAATGCTAACTACCTTAAAAGGTGTAAAAATCGTTGATCCATTGGGTAATGACGTAACTCCAGAAAAGCTGAAACAATTTCAAAAAAAGGATCGTTTGCATTAATAATAATACGATTAATGGGGCTGACAAGCAGGAAATCATTTTTCCTCTGGTGTCAGTCCTTTTTTCTGCTGTTCTCTACTATATATTGTTAAGTGAGGAAACCATCAATATATAATATAAAGTGAAAAAAATACCTACGACAAATGGTTGACACAAAAAATTCTTTATTGTATAAAAAATTCAAAAACTATAAAATTAAAGAAGAATGAAAAATTATATTTGAAAGGGTGGCTTGAATTGTTTGATAAAATTGATCAATTGTCAATAACCTCGATTCGTACACTTTCCATCGATGCGATTGAAAAGGCAAACTCCGGACATCCGGGCATGCCGATGGGAGCTGCGCCGATGGCATACACACTTTGGACAAGATATATGAACCATAATCCAAAGAATCCAAATTGGTTTAACCGCGATCGTTTTGTTCTATCTGCAGGTCATGGATCAATGCTGCTATACAGCTTGCTTCATCTGTCAGGATACGACGTAACAATGGATGATATAAAAGAATTCCGCCAATGGGGAAGCAAAACGCCTGGACATCCTGAATACGGACATACACCTGGAGTTGAAGCAACGACCGGGCCTTTAGGACAAGGTATTGCTATGGCAGTTGGTATTGGGATGGCTGAGCGTCATTTGGCAGCGGTATATAATAAAGATAATTATCAAATTATTAACCATTATACATACAGTATTTGTGGTGATGGGGATTTAATGGAAGGTGTTTCTGCTGAAGCAGCTTCTTTAGCCGGTCATTTAAGACTGGGCCGCTTGATTGTTTTGTATGATTCCAATGATATTTCATTGGATGGAGAACTTAACCGTTCTTTCTCAGAAAGTGTGGAAATGCGTTTTAAATCGTATGGATGGCAATACATCCGAGTTGAAGACGGAAATGACCTCGAAGCTATTGCGAAAGCAATTGAAGAAGCAAAACAGGATGAAACACGTCCAACATTAATTGAAGTAAAAACGATTATTGGTTATGGTTCTCCGAATAGAGCCGGAACATCAGATATTCATGGGTCTCCTCTTGGTGCAGAAGAACGAAAGCTCACAAAAGAGGCTTATAAATGGACTTTCGAAGAAGACTTCTATGTTCCTCAGGAAGTTTACGATCATTTTAAACAAAATGTAATAGAACGAGGGGAAGCGAAAGAGCAGGAATGGAATGAGCTATTCGCTCAATATAAAAAGGAGTATCCTGAGTTAGGAAAACAGCTGGAACAGGCAATAAATGGCGAACTTCCAGAAGGATGGGATAAAGATATCCCTGTCTATGAAGTAGGAAAAAGCATTGCAAGCCGTGCTTCTTCCGGTGAAGTGTTAAATGCGATTGCGAAAAACCTTCCTTCTTTTATCGGAGGCTCTGCAGATCTTGCAAGTTCTAATAAAACAACGATTAAAGGGGCAGGAGATTACTCACCGGAATCTTTTGAAGGCAAAAACATTTGGTTCGGTGTCCGTGAATTTGCAATGGGTGCAGCTCTGAACGGAATGGCTCTTCATGGCGGATTGAAAGTATTTGGCGGCACATTCTTTGTGTTCTCTGATTATTTGCGTCCGGCAATCCGTCTTGCAGCATTAATGAAACTTCCTGTAATATACGTATTTACCCATGACAGCATTGCTGTTGGAGAAGACGGGCCAACACATGAGCCAGTTGAACAACTTGCTTCTTTACGGGCCATGCCTAATCTTTCTGTTATCCGTCCTGCCGATGGAAATGAAACTGCGGCTGCATGGAGATTGGCAGTTGAATCAAAAGATAAGCCAACTGCTTTAGTGCTGTCTCGCCAAAATCTCCCAACATTAAAAGGAACTGCAGAAACTGCTTATGACGGAGTTTCAAAGGGTGCTTATGTTGTGTCGCCAGCAGACAAAGATACCCCTGATGCATTGCTCCTTGCTTCCGGTTCAGAAGTGGGCCTTGCAGTAGAAGCCCAAGTACGTCTTGCGGAGGAAGGAATTCACGTATCTGTTATTAGTATGCCTTCGTTCGATCGTTTTGAGGCTCAGTCCAAGGAGTATAAAGAAAGTGTTATTCCTAAAAATGTCAAGAAACGTTTGGTGATTGAAATGGCTTCATCGTTAGGCTTGCACCGTTATGCCGGAGATGAGGGCGACGTATTGGCAATTGACCAATTCGGAGCTTCGGCACCTGGCGAAATAATTATGGAAGAGTATGGTTTCAATGTAGATAATGTTGTTGCAAAAGTAAAAGCTTTGCTTGAAAAATAATAACAATTTCGAAAGAGAGTGTAATTGCACATAACCCTCCCAAGTAGATAATGAAAAAAGAGTATATTAAGCTGCGGCCTTTTCTCGGTATTCAATCGGGGAAAGGCCGTTAAGTTTTTCTTGAAAACGACTGTGATTGCAAAAATGAATATACTCTTGAATAGCCTGATTAGCTTCTCCCTTCGTTTTAGGACATACTAAATACAACTTCTCTGTCTTAAGAATGTAAGAAGAAACATTCAATACAGGCAATATCGTGACAATTTCCTCTTCTGAAATGACTTCCTTGAATCTTGAGTTTTTTAAGCTGTTTCTCATAAGATTTTGTCGTGAATTGAAAGCCTTGATCTGATTGAAGAAGGGCATTCTTCCAAACGGCTTCCCATCCAGTTGTTTGAGTCTATTCAATACCAACTCAAGATAATATTTTTCGGATATTTCCCACGCTACAATTTCATTAATAATTTTTCGCTATAAAAATCCCCTCCCAGGTAGACTCTTAAAAAATCATAACCAATGTCCTCTTTTTTTACTGTCTACATGAGGGGATAATACCAAATCCGCTCACTTTTTTTATAAAATAATAAGCCGAAGTGGAAATAAACAAATGATTTTTTTATAATAATATTTAGAAATTTTTGAATTCGACAAAACTAGCATTTTTCTCTGACAGAAAAAGACAAACACCACTTTTATCCTTCATTATAATGGTTATTAGGAGGTTGCTACTAAGGAGGGGATAAATTTGAGAACTTATACACTATATTTAATAGAAGATGAGTTTGCATTTCATTATTTTGGAAGAGAAAGAATGTTTTATCAATTGTTTAAGGAGTATAAGAATTCAAATGGAAATTTTAGAGCCATTATTGAAATGCAGATCAATTATATAACCAAGCCTATTCCTACGTTGCGCCTTCAACAGCTGATACATCAAAAATTAAATAAAAACAAAGATTTTTATATAGAAGATGGAATTTACTACATAAAAAAGGGCAGCAAAAGTAGCTGGGCCAGGCTTGAAGTTTATGACCGATTCTTAAAATTGGACTCACAAGGAAGCTATGATGCAGAAACGGAGTTTTTTGAAGTGCTCCGCAAATGCGAATCCTCCTTTTTAGCGGTAGACCTGGACCATCACCGTTATGGCTGGCTAAACCCTATAAAAGAAAGAAAATTTGTTTAAGCAAAGGAAAAAATGACGCAAATATTGTAAAATAATATGTGGTTTAGTACACTGTATTTTAGACAACATGAAGGAGGAAATATGGTATGTGGGATCTCATTCTAGTTGGTATACTGGCACTTTTGGCCGGTGTAGCACTAGGATTTTTCATTGCTCGAAAATATATGATGAGCTACTTAAAGAAAAATCCGCCCATTAATGAGCAAATGCTAAAAATGTTGATGATGCAGATGGGAATGAAACCGTCACAAAAGAAAATCAACCAAATGATGAACGCCATGAACAAGCAGTTGAAATAATTGGACAAGCACTCTTTTAGGGTGCTTGTTTTTTGCTAATTGGAAATAAAAGTTTCCTGAAAGTGGCGCATTCTTAAAATGCAGTTCATAAATCTTAGAAAGTGGCTTATAAAGAATAGAAAATTTGCTCATAAATATTTAGAATTAGCTTATAACTTTAAGTATGATCGAATTGAACTGTTCATATCGATATACCCAAAAATAAGAAATTACTAATCTTCCTTATTTTAGGAATATTTGATAAACTAGTATGGCATTACATAATTATGTTTTGCAGCGAAAGGAGCGCAAATGAAAGTATTTATTGATTTGATGTGGTTTTTTAAGCAGGAAAAAAAAGCTTATATTACAGGTACGCTGCTGCTTTTGACAGTAGCTTTTTTAGAAATAGTCCCCCCAAAGATAATTGGAATCGTTGTCGACCATATTGTGAATGGCACGTTGACTGTCGGGATACTGCTCAAATGGATAGTTGTCCTAGTTGCGACAGGCCTTCTCATGTATTTATTGCGCTATTATTGGCGAATCATGATCTTTGGATCCGCTGTGAAACTTTCACAGCTATTAAGAGATCAGTTATTTAAGCATTTTACGGAGTTGTCGCAGTCATTTTATCAAAAGCGGCGCATTGGAGATTTAATGGCCCATGCGACAAATGATCTGGAGGCAATCCAGCAAACAGCAGGTCTCGGTGTCCTTACGCTCATTGATTCGCTTGCGACAGGCGGTTTTGTAATTATCGCCATGGCAGTTACGATCAGCTGGAAGCTGACCCTTATCGCATTAATCCCAATGCCGTTTATGGCTTTGTTGACGAACTGGTACGGAACGCTTTTACATAAGTATTTCCATAAAGCACAGGAAGCATTTTCATCGTTAAATGATAAAACACAAGAAAGTATAACAGGTATCAAAGTGATCAAGACGTTTGGCCAAGAAAAAGAGGATATTGAAGATTTCCGGGATAGGTCAGAAGATGTGGTGGAAAAAAATATTTTAGTTGCGAAGGTGGATTCCTTATATGATCCGACTATTTCCCTCATTGTTGGCATCTCGTTTTTTTTATCGGTCGTGTTCGGGTCATATTATGTACTTAATGGTTCCCTTTCAATAGGTGAACTTATTTCCTTTACGACGTATCTTGGCTTGCTCATTTGGCCGATGCTTGCTTTCGGATGGCTGTTTAATATAGTAGAAAGAGGAAGGGCGTCTTATGATCGCGTTTCTGCCCTGCTGGCTGAAAAAGCTGAAATTGAGGATAAGGAAAATGCGTTTGATATCGTCCCGACAGGTGATATTGAATATAAAATCCGCTCTTTTTCTTATCCAAATGAAATGAAGCCGGTGTTAAGGGATATTTTCTTTAAGATAAGAAAAGGGGAAACAGTAGGAATTGTCGGAAAAACAGGTGCAGGAAAAACAACACTGTTAAAGCTCTTAATTCGTGAATTTGTAGGCTATGATGGAACAATTCTTTTCGGGAATGTGCCCATAAGTGATTATAAGCTGCAAACTTTGAGAAAAGCAATTGGCTATGTTCCACAGGACCATTTTCTTTTTTCGGCAACAGTTAGTGAAAACATTGCATTTGGTATACCTGATGCTTCTAAAGAGGAGATTATTGAAGCAGCGAAAACAGCTAAAATTCATAATGATATTCTCGAATTTACTGAAGGGTATGAAACGGTTGTCGGAGAACGGGGAGTTTCCTTATCAGGCGGACAGAAGCAGCGCATTTCCATCGGGCGAGCTTTACTAATGGATCCTGAAGTTTTGATTCTTGATGATTCTCTCTCAGCTGTCGATGCCAAGACAGAAGAAGCGATTCTTACTGCTCTAAAAGAAAACAGAGAAGGGAAAACGACAATCATAACGGCCCACCGATTAAGCTCTATCCATCATGCCAATTTCATTCTTGTTCTTGAAGACGGTAAAATTGCTCAGCGCGGCACCCACGAGGAACTCATGCTTGAAGAAGGATGGTATAAAGATATGTACTTGCGGCAGCAGCTTGAAGAATTAGTGGAGCATGGAGGATAAGCAATGGAAAAAACACAATCGATGAACGGCAAGGAACAACGCCAAGTATTATTTCGATTACTTTCATATACAAAACCACACTCGAAAACCATTATTTTTGCCTTCTGTCTCTTGTTATTAACAACGGCAGGCGACATACTTGGCCCGATCCTTGTAAAAATTTTTATTGACGACTTTTTAACGCCCAGAAACCTTGTATTTAAGCCTTTGTTTGTTCTCGGAGCTGCTTTTATAAGTATTCAAATAGCCAATGTGCTTGTCTCATATTTTCAATTGCTTACCTTTCAAAAAATTGCCTTGAAAATTATTCAACAACTAAGAATCGAAGTTTTTTCAAAGGTTCAGGTACTTGGATTAAAATATTTTGATAAAACTCCTGCCGGAAGTATCGTTTCAAGGGTAACAAATGATACAGAAGCGATAAAGGATATGTTCGTTTCGGTCATCGTAACATTTATTCAAAGTTTCTTTCTTTTAACGGGAATATTTGTGGCAATGTTTATTTTGAATGTTAAATTAGCCCTTTTTTGCGTCGTAATCCTTCCGGTTATTTTCCTTATCATAAGGACGTACAGGAAATATAGTTCGATTTTTTATCAGGATATGCGGGAACGCCTCAGCCAGCTTAATGCGAAATTAAGCGAATCATTGCAGGGAATGGCGATCATCCAGGTGTTTCGGCAGGAACAGCGGTTTAGAAAAGAATTTGGGGAGATTAATGAAAAGCATTATCAGGCGGGTAGGAAAAATATAAAAGTGGATGCTTTACTACTTAGGCCTGCGATTGATTTAGTTTATGTGTTAGCGCTGATCATTGTATTAAGCTTTTTCGGGATTTCATCATTTGCCGGCGGAATTGAAATTGGTGTACTTTATGCGTTTATCAGTTATTTGGACCGTTTTTTTGAACCGGTAAACAATATGATGATGCGTTTATCAATGTATCAACAGGCAATTGTCGCAGGATCCCGCGTTTTTAAGCTGCTTGATGAAGAGGAACTGGCCCCTGTACAGACTGGAGATGCCAAATTTAAGATTGACGACGGGGAAATTGAGTTTCGGAACGTAAGCTTTTCCTATGACGGGAAGCGGGACGTTTTAAAAAATATCTCTTTCAAGGCAAAACCGGGAGAAACGGTGGCACTTGTCGGACATACCGGCAGCGGGAAAAGCTCAATCATTAATCTTCTTATGAGATTTTATGAATTTGAGCGGGGAGAAATTCTCATTGACGGAAGGTCAATTAAAGACTATCCGAAAGAAGAAATCCGTACAAAAATTGGCCTTGTTTTGCAGGATCCATTTTTGTTTTTTGGAAATGTGAAGGATAATATCCGTCTCCATAATAAACAAATGACAGAAGAGCAAGTGATTGAAGCAGCACGTTTTGTTCAGGCTCATACGTTCATCGAGAAGCTTGAAAATGGTTATGAGCATGAAGTTGTTGAAAGAGGGGCGACATTTTCAAGCGGGCAGCGGCAGCTGATCGCTTTTGCGAGAACAATTGCGGCGAACCCAAAAATACTTGTCCTGGATGAAGCAACAGCCAATATTGATACGGAAACAGAAGAAGCTATTCAAACTGCGCTGGCAAAAATGAGAAAGGGCCGAACAACGATTGCAATTGCTCATCGTCTGTCTACAATTCAAGACGCAGACTTGATTCTTGTCCTGCACCAAGGGGAAATTATAGAAAGAGGAACACACCAAGAGTTGCTTGAAAGACGAGGACTTTATCATAAAATGTATTTGCTGCAAAATGGTTTGGTTGATCATCTCGAAGACGCAGTCAATCAAAGATAAATAAAAAAAATTGGGGCTGGCTCATAATAAAGAGTCAGCCCCATTAATTGGCCGGTTGCAATTTCTCCAGAAAGGAACGGTTATACTCATTCAATAGGTTATCAAGCTCCTGGCTATGTTTTATTGCAACAGACGAATTAAGGCCGTATGTTGATGCCACTTGGATGAGTTCAGCTCGTTTTTTTTCAATAATTAAAAGAAACTCTTGTCTAGTCACGCCAGATTTTCCTTTCACAAATGTTGGAATTGAATTTTTTATTCAAAACTATTAATAGACTGAAATATTACGTCTATGTAAAAATATGATATTTAATAGCAAAAATTGTTAAGTCTATTACAGTATAGCTGATCTTGGTAATTAATTCAAAACAAAATTGTGACCAATTTGTGTATTTTTAGGAAATTATGTCGTATTATGTATAGAAAGCCCAATTCTAAAATTTTAGACAAAAAATGTTCACATCTTAATTATTATCTTTTAAGTATAAGATTTGTTAGAATGAGTAGGAATCATGTATACAGGAGATGTTCAAATGTCTGATATTAATGTGTTTATCGCTCTTGGTGCAGGATTTTTGAGTTTTATTTCACCATGCTGTCTGCCGTTATATCCGGCGTTCCTTTCATATATTACCGGTATGTCAGTCGGAGAAATCAAAACAGAAAATGCGATGCTGCAAAGGCGGAGCTTGTTACATACAATATGTTTTTTGTTAGGGTTTTCCGTTATTTTTATTGCCATCGGATATACAACTTCTTTTATCGGTCAATTTTTTGCTGATTACAAGGACTTGATCCGTCAGATTGGAGCTATTTTTATCGTCTTTTTTGGCCTCGTCATTGTGGGAATTTTGAAACCTGAATTTATGATGAAGGACCGGAGATTTGAGTTTAAGAATCGCCCTTCAGGATACATCGGTTCAGCTTTTATCGGAATGGCGTTTGCCGCAGGCTGGACGCCATGTACTGGACCGATCTTAATGTCAGTTTTTGCTTTGGCAGCGTCTAACCCGGGTTCAGGCATGTTGTACATGATCGCGTACACTTTAGGTTTTGCCATCCCATTTTTTGTTTTGTCCTTTTTCATTGGCAAACTGCAATGGATTAAAAAACATAATGTTAAGATCATGAAGGTTGGCGGCTATATCATGATCGTAATGGGAATTGTCTTATTTTTTGATTGGATGACGAAGATTATATCTATAGTTACTAGTATTTTCGGAGGATTTACCGGTTTCTAATATCAGCTGTTTTTGCAATATGTTAAAACGAACTCTTATTGGTCATAACAAGTCGCTGTTGTAATATAAGTTCCCTTCGAGTTTTTAAACGAAAAATTTAGGATTCTCAAGAAATATTTCGAAATTTGTCGTAATCTTTGAATTGAAATTTTTTCTAAGATTCGATATATTGTAATATGTGTGCTTTTGAGAAAGATATTTGCCTATCCGTAATTTACAACAGTAAGTTTTCATAGATATACATTCGTTGTGAGTGTCAAGGGGGAGCAACCGATGGCAAGAATTTTAATTGTTGATGACGCAAAATTTATGAGAATTACGTTATCAAATATTTTAAAAAAAGCAAATCATGAAGTCGTTGGAGAAGGCGAGAATGGAAAAGATGCGATTGAATTGTATCGCCAGTTGAATCCCGATTTAGTCACAATGGACATAACGATGCCGGAAATGAGCGGAATTGAAGCCGTCAGAGAAATAAAGAAGGAGTTTCCACAAGCAAAAGTAATCATGTGTTCTGCTATGGGGCAGCAAAAAATGGTCGTGGAAGCAATCGAGGCGGGGGCAAAGGACTTTATCGTCAAGCCGTTTGACGAAGCGCGAGTACTTGATGCAATAAACAGAGTTTTAAATTAGAGAATAGGGACCGGCTTAAGGGCTGATTCCCTCCGACAATTGGAGGGGTCTGGCCCTTTTTTTTGGAAATAATAGTTTGATCATCTGAACATCTTTGTAAATAGGTTTATTATCATTTTCATTTAAAGATTGTATACGATATAATGATAGTGCAAATCTAAATGGTGAAAAGGATGACGGTTTATGAACTTGGTTATTGCTTCGTCTATTGGAGCGATCGGAATGGCTGTTCTTGTAATATTTGTCCGGATAAAAGCCGCAAAAAGACCTGTTACAGCAAAAAAAATCATTTTACCGCCAATTTTTATGAGTACAGGCGCACTCATGTTTTTATTTCCAATGTTCCGGGTAACTCCGATGGAAATATTGGAAGCATTAACGGTCGGGATGCTGTTTTCAATTTTGTTGATCAAAACATCCACTTTTGAAATACGTGATAAGGAAATTTATTTAAAACGGTCAAAAGCATTTATCTTTATACTTATCGGTTTGCTGATCATCAGAATTATAGGAAAATCGATTTTAAGTTCACGAATTGATTATGGGGAGCTGAGCGGAATGTTCTGGATCCTCGCGTTTGGAATGATCGTGCCTTGGCGAATTGCCATGTATGTAAATTATAAAAAACTGTTTGATCAAATCAATGGACCAACGAATACAAAAACGATCTGAAAGGGTCTGACCATTTGCTTTTAAGGCAGCCCCTTTTTTATTTTGGGTAGAAATAAGGTTTGTTTCAATAGTTCCCGTTTGCAAGGAGGTACTTATTCGAAAAGGAAATAAAAAACTGCCATTAATCAGGCAGTTCTAAAATAAATGTTCATATGGTGCGAGATCAATTTTCTTTTCGGACAATTTTTTTCGCAGAAATTTATGGTCACGTTTCGGTGTGGCGATAATGTATCCCCGTATGATGAGATCCTCTGTAATTTGGTCGGCTTTTTCTTTAAGTGCAAGCTTGCCGATTATGCCGGCAATTTTTTGCCTTGCAACGTCCCGGAATAATTCAGGTACAGGACTGACCAAATCTTCAAGAAGTTCTTTCTGCTCCTCTTTCCATAAATGCCGGGTCTCATTTACATAATATTCTTCCCAATCCAGTTCAGACTTCCCGTCTTCTTTCGGCAGCCTTTTCAAAAACTTGCGGAACATAAAAAATCCGCCGATTGCAAAAGAAGAAATGAGTACGACAATCCAGAACAAGATAAACCATAAAAACCAGCCTTCAAGCATTGCATTCACCTACAAAACAATTTTCAAAAACGTATTCTATCATTCAATTATAGTCTTTTCGGGGCTTTTTAGACAAGTAATATGGAATGGGGGAGGGTAGTTACAATTTAAGAGTAGAATGAAGCATACGTACTTTAGTAGTATAATCCTTGATTAAAACTGAAGTCAGGTTGAAAGTTTAATTGGCGGGACTGCGTGGGAATCGAACCCACCAGAGACGACACGCGCCTCTCGAGCGGTTTTGAAGACCGTGGGGGACACCAGTACCCCGTTCAGCCCCAATATTTAAGACAAAATTTATTATAAAGCTAATACGTAAACCTTTCAAGGAAATGAACTTTATTTGATCGGAACAAATTCTTCGAAGTTTTTGGAACTATGTCCTTTTGCCTTCTTTCTTTATATATAACGAGTGGAAAGAAGTTGGGGCAGCAAAACAACAATTAAATTGAAAGAGTATGCCCCAAAAAGAAAGGGGCATTTTTCATGCAGTCGGGGAGAATTGAAAATTTTAAAGATCTATCGCAGTTTCGTAATTTGAAGGATTTCAATAATCATTTTGAACAGTGGTTGACAGATTTGAAAGATCAGTTTACGAAAAGTGAAACGATCGCGCTAAAAAGGCTTGTACGTTTTTCTGCAAAGATTCCAGGGGTTTGCAATGCGAAAATTCAAACGATTGTATCTGCAACCCATCAACATTCTGAAATGGGCGGCATTAGCCGTTCCACTTTTGAACGTATGTTAAGAAAAGCGAAAAAGTATGGCTTAATTCATGTGATTCATACTCAATCCCAAAATGGCAGACAAGCCCACAGCGTTTATGTCTTTCAAAAATACCCGGCAAAGCAAGACGCGTCATCTATTTTAAATGATGCAGCAGACGCGGAATCAATTGAAGTACCAAATAAGAAACCATCAAAGAATGAAACTATCAATCAAAAAAATAAACGTAAAATGGCGCTAAACTCTTCATTCGTCAGTAATAAAATCCCATCTGCTTTTACAAACCTTGTGAAATGTTTCTATGATGATGCCTGGACGATCGAGGAATTTTACAAAGTTGTTCGAGTGAGCACTCGATGGCTTTCTTATTACAAAGAAGAGGACAAGCTTGAATTGGCAGTAAAAGCGTTTAAGCAATTGGTAAGGAATATTAAACTGAAAAAGACAAGGATCAAAAACATTTTCGGCTATTATTGGGGGATTTGCAATAAAATGTTGGATGAGGAGTATTTTGAAATAGTTAAAGAAGGCCTAACCCGCTCCGGATCAAGTTCACGGGAAGGTTATGAGCTCTTATTTTGATATATGAGCTTTTATTTGAAAATATGAGTTTTTATTTGATTTTATAAGCCTTTATATGAAAAAATGAGCCTTCATTTCGATAAATGATCCTTCATCCGAAAATATGAGCCGTCATTTGGAAAAATGAGCCCTTATCCCAATAAATAAGCCGTTAATAATATGAAATTTTATCTCAAATGTATAAAAAAATACGAAAAATATTTTTGCGATTTCTCAAATTTTATCAATTCATTTATCTTTTTGGTCGCTAATAAATTGACATTATAAAAACAATGTAAAATAATAACACACAAAAGGGGTGTTAATAATGAAAGGTTCATTTGAAAATTGGTTTCAAAAAGATAAAGTTGGTCAAGTAACGCCATTAGCCATCGACAAAATCGGCGGGAAACGTGATTCTGCCAATAAAAAGGATATCCTTTTGTTAGGAATTGACTTTCAAAATGATTTCTTAGAAAATGGCAGCCTTCCCGTTCCAAATTCCTTTTCAGATGTAAAGAATTTTGCACGGTTCATTTACGAAAACGCTGATGCGATTGATGATATTTATATGAGCTTGGATACACATACTACGAATCAAATTTTTCATTCGACATGGTGGGTTAATTCTGAAGGAGAACATCCGAAACCTTATACAATCATCACAAGCAAAGACATAGAAAACACCATTTGGAAACCTGTTTATTACGAAAAAGAAAGCATTGAGTATGTGAAAGGTTTAGAATCTTCCGGTAAAAAACAATTAATGATCTGGCCCTTTCATTGTCTGCAAGGTTCATTTGGAGCATCATTAGAACCCCAGTTATCAAATGTTTTATTAGCTTATTCCTTATACAAAGAAAGAGATGTCCGATATGTAACAAAAGGTCTTAATCCAATCAGTGAAATGTATGGTATTTTCAAACCGGAATACTCGAGAGAAGATTCAACGAACGAACAGTTCATTCAAGATTTATCCAAATACAAACAGATAATTATTGGCGGAGAAGCTAAATCCCATTGCGTGTTGGAATCTGTTAAACAAATTGTTGAAAGTTTCGAATCGATCAATCATAAAGATTATACTTTATACCTATTAGAAGACTGCACTACTTCAATTCCAGGATTTGAAGAAGAGACCGATAAAGAGTTACGCCAATTAGCTGAAAAGTATCCAATTATTCTAACGGATTCTTCCTTAAAACTTTAAACATAATAAAACTGCCACATCAAAAGTCAAACTTGACAATTGTAATTAATTTTGGTAAATTTAAATCAGCCTTTGCAACTGTTTAGATTTTTGCAATAAGCTTATTCAATGTTACAAACGATTGGATGAGTAATGTAAGGAAAGCTATACGTTGTAAACAGGTTAAAAATTAACACATGGTTTTTTCGAAAGCCAATAGGAGGATTTTTTTTAATGAAAAATGGTAAAGTAAAATGGTTTAACTCTGAAAAAGGTTTCGGATTCATCGAAGCAGAAGATGGAAACGACGTATTCGTACATTACTCTGCAATCCAATCTGAAGGTTTTAAAACTTTAGAAGAAGGCCAAGAAGTTACATTTGAAGTGGTTGAAGGTGCTCGCGGACCTCAAGCTTCAAACGTTGTAAAAAAATAATGAAGACGGACTTCAACAGCTCAGCCATTTTTGGCTGGGCTGTTTTAATTTTTTTAAGCAAATGTTTGTCAAAAGGCTAATTTGAGGTAGATGTTTCCATTTGTTTGCTATAATAAAAGGAACAAATGTTCCTTTCGCTGTTTTTGTTTACGTTTTATGTTCTTCCGTTTTGCTATAATAATAACATTGATAAATGAGAGAATGAGAGGTGGCAGTCGTGAAATTTATACATACAGCAGACTGGCATTTAGGAAAATTAGTGCACGGGATATATATGACAGAAGACCAGCGGGAGGTGCTTCGCCAGTTTGTAGAGCTTGTTGAAGAAGAAAAACCGGATGCAGTTGTGATTGCTGGAGATCTTTATGACCGCTCTGTCCCTCCCACAAGCGCAGTAGAGCTGTTAGATGAAATATTGTTTAAAATAAATGTTGATTTAAAAACACCTGTTGTGGCTGTTGCGGGCAATCATGACAGTGCTGAAAGGCTGTCTTTTGGAAGCTCCTGGTATCGGCAAAGCCAATTTTACTTGACAGGCAAACTAACGAATGATTTTCAGCCAATACATATTAACGGCGTTAATTTTTATCTTGCTCCTTATGCTGAGCCCGGTATTGTACGCCAGCTCCTCCAAGATGATACGATCCATTCCCACCACGATGCCATGAAGGCATTGATCGGCAAAATGGAAGAGACGATGAATACAAATGAACCAAATGTTTTTGTTGGACATGCTTTTGTATTGGGAGGAAAAACGTCTGATTCAGAACGAGCATTGTCGGTCGGGGGTTCAGGCTGTGTCGGGGCTGAATTGTTTGAATCTTTTTCATATGCGGCTCTCGGCCATCTTCATAGTCCGGATGCGCTTCAACACGAGAAAATAAAATATTCCGGGTCTCTTCTTAAATATTCTTTTTCCGAAGCCAACCAAAAAAAGTCTGTATCCATTATTGAAATGGAAGGAAACGGATCTTTTACAATCCGCTATAAATCGCTCAAGCCAAAGCAGGATTTGAGGGAAATCGAAGGGTACCTGGAGGAGCTGCTTGACCCGGCTTTCTACGAAAAACAATCGTGCAATGACTATTTAAAAGTTACATTGCTTGATGAAGGGGCTCTCATCGATCCAATCAATAAACTGCGCCAAGTCTACCCAAATGTTCTTCATCTTGAAAGAAAGTTGGAGTTAACAGACGCAAAAACAAAAAAAACGTTTATTTCAATTAAAGAAGAGAAAAAATCAGAACTTGATTTGTTTGCGCAATTTTATCACGAGATGACCACCTCAGAGTTTACACAGGATAAAAAAGAGATTATGGCAGACGTAATTGAAAAAGCTCTGAAAGAGGAGGGGGCGCGATGAGGCCTTTGAAACTGACAATGCAAGCGTTCGGCCCTTATGCCGGAACGGAAACGATTGATTTTACATTATTAGGAAACAGAACGATGTTTGTCATTTCTGGAAAAACCGGTTCGGGAAAAACGACAATCTTTGATGGAATCAGTTATGCCATATACGGGAAAGCAAGCGGTGAAGACCGGAGCGGTCATGAACTCAGAAGCCAGTTTGCCAAAGATGATGTCTTAACAGAAGTTTCGCTCGAATTTTCCTTAAGGCAAAAGACATACCACATTATACGCTCACCACAGCAGGAAAAACGAAAGGAACGGGGTGATGGGTATACTGCAATCGGCGCAAAAGCCGAATTATATGTTTACAACGAAAAAGGGGAAAAACAGCTAATTGCTTCAAATATCCGTGAAGTTGATGAAAAAATAAAAGAAATCATGCAAATTGACTCAAACCAGTTCCGGCAAATTGTCATGATCCCTCAAGGAGAATTCCGGAAGCTGCTCACTTCTGACAGCAAAGAAAAAGAAGTGATTCTTCAACGATTGTTCCACACGGAAATTTATAAAAAAATTGAAGAAAAATTGAAAGAAGAAGCACTTGAGCTGAAAAACAAAGTGGAAGATCATATCTTGCAGCGCGAACGCGTTCTTCGATCGATTCATGCAGTTAACAGTCAGGGGTTAAAAGAGTATGTCGAAGCTGACAGTGTGAATGACGCACTGATAATCCCGTTATTGACTGATGAGATTAATATGATGGATAAAAGTCTTGAGCATTTAGAAAAAGAAGGAAGGGAAAAACAAACGGAACGGGACAAACTTCAGCAAAAATTGTATGAGGCTCAAACGATCGCGAAACAGCTTCAATCGTTGGAGGATTTAAAGGCACGAATGAACGAATTGGAATCTCAAAAAGAGCTGTTTGAAAAAAAAGAGCAGGAAATAACACTTGCCTTGAAAGCAGCATTGCTTTCCCAACAAGAGCAGCTTTGCCGCAGATTAAAAAACGATTTAGATCAACTCGTACAAGAGATGGAGAAGATCCATTCGAATGTGCAATCAATCGGTATAGAGTTAACAGCTAAAGAAGCTGAACTTCAAACGGAAAAAGAACGTGAACAAGAACGTTTAGAAGCTTCTAATCTCGTAAATCGCCTGCAAAATATTGAAACAGATGTCCGCTCGTTTTCTGTCATTGAGAAGGAAGCAAATCAATTGCATTATCTTTTAGATCAGGCAAAAATGGACAAGCAGACAGCAGAAAACCTTCTATTAAAGACAGAAGAACAGATTAAAAATCTGAATATGGAAAAACAAGAATATGAAAAAAATCAGCTTTTTTATATCGAAAATGAAAGAAAACTTGAAAAGCTGGAGGCCACATGGAAACGGCTGAATAAGTATGAACTGCTGGCAAAACGTTATGAAAAATCAGTTGCATTGTTAAAGGAAAAAAATGCGGCGTATGAACATGCAAATGCACGGTATCAAGATGCAAAAGACTTGACAGAGTATTTAGAGGAAAAATGGCTACATGGACAGGCGGCGGTGCTCGCCGGACAACTTGCGCCCGGCAAAGCTTGTCCCGTTTGCGGATCCGAACACCATCCGAACCCGGCAGCATTCGCTCAAGATGTGATACCTGAAGAAACAGATATAAAGGCAGCAAAGCAGCAGGCTCTTCTCCTTGAAAAAGAAAAATCAACAGCTGAGTCGGCCTTGTTTGAAATAAAATCACAAGTTCAATCATTAGAACACTCTGTTCAAGAACAACTTTCAGAAATCATTCATGAAATCCCGGACTTTCAGAGTGAACAGCTGGAAGCAGTAAAACTTTCATTCGAATCGAAAAGAAAAAAGCTGACTGAAAGCCAGCAGCGCCTAAAAGAGCAGCAGCAAAAGCTTGTACAAATAATCACTGAACTGGAGCAATGCGAAGAAAAGAAGGCAAAATTTCAAGCGGAGATTCAACAGTATTCATCAAAGGTTCATGAGATCACAATTCAATTCACTGAAAAGAAAACGAATCTGACAAGACTGATGGATAGCATACCCGAACAACTTCGATCAGAAGGAAAGTTTGAAACAGAGCTTCAACGTGCATTGAACCGGAGAGACGAACTGCAAAGAAGGCTGGAACAGGCACAACAGCAGTTCCAAAATGTGAAGGAAAAGTATGCGACCGAAAATGCCCGCTATGAAACAGTGAAAAAGCAAGTAGCTGAAACAGAGATAAAATTGGCGGCTGAAAGAGAATCTTTTAAAAACAGCATGATTGGACAAGGGTTTCCTACATATAAGGAGTATAGCGAGGCGATAAGATCGGAAACCGAAATCAAGAAACTGGAGCTTGAGGTTCGAACGTATCGGGAACAGTACCGGTCTGTCAACGATCGATGCCTTGAACTGTCAGAAATGTTAAAGGATGTAAAAGAACCTGACGTAGACGGTTTATCAAACGAATTGAATCAATTAAACGATCAAATAAAAGAATTACAGGAACGATATATGAATCTCTTAATGAAAAAGAGGGATAACGAAGAAATATTGAAAAAAGTTTTAAATATCAACGAGGAAATAAAGGTCCTTGAAGAACGGTATAAAATCATCGGACACTTATATGATATTTCACGGGGACAAAATACGTACCGGATCACATTTGAAAGATATGTATTAGCGGCCTTTTTAGATGATATTTTAAGAGAAGCAAATATTCGACTGGCCAAAATGACAAGCGGCCGCTATCAGCTCCTAAGAAAAACCGACCGTTCAAAGGGAAATGTACAAAGCGGACTTGAGCTTCTTGTTTTTGACCAATATACAGGCCGAGAACGCCATGTAAAAACACTTTCCGGCGGAGAAAGTTTTAAGGCAGCCCTTTCGCTTGCACTCGGACTTGCTGATGTTGTTCAAAATTATGCCGGAGGAGTCTCATTAGAAACCATGTTTATTGATGAAGGGTTTGGGACGCTTGATCCAGAATCTTTAGATCAGGCAATTGAGGCTTTGATTGATATTCAGAACAGCGGCCGGCTTGTCGGTATCATTTCCCACGTACCCGAGCTGAAAGAACGGATCGACGCGAGACTGGAAGTCATTTCAACCCAGAGCGGCAGCACGACCAAATTTCAGTTTGTCAATTAAGTAAAGATACAAGAGCACGCAAATGCTTCAAATCGAGCGTGCTCTGTTATTCTATTCCGAATTTTAATGTTGAATACAGAGGTGATAAAATGTGTAAAAATATTGCTCTTTCCTGGAGCGGCGGAAAAGATGGATGTATGGCGTTAGACAAGCTTGTAAAGCAAGGTTATAAAATTGCCTGTTTCGTTACGACGGTTTCGAGAGAAATGGGGCGGACGTTCGGCCACGGGGAAAAAAGGGAATTAATTAAGCTCCAAGGAGAAGCATTGGATGTCCCTGTTCATTTTATCGAATGCACCTTTGAAAGTTATACCGAAAGTTTCATAGAATCTTTAAAAATGCTTAAAACAAAGTACAATTTAGAAGGCATTGCATTTGGTGATCTTTATTTGGATGAACACCGCGAGTGGGGGGGAAAAACGGCGAACGCAAGCGGTTTAGAGCCGATCTATCCGTTGTGGATGAAACAATCGGAAGCGCTTCATGCTTTAGAAGCATTTATACATTCAGGCTATAAAGCAAAAGTGATCAGAGTGCGGAAAGATATGCTGGAAGATTCTTGGCTCGGAAGAGAGGTAAATGACCGGTTCCTCCATGACATCGTGAAGAAGAATGTTTGCCCGATGGGGGAAGCGGGTGAATATCATACGTTTGTTTATGATGGTCCGTTATTTAAGAAAAAAATCAAAGTAAGAGATGGAGAAGTCATTTCTCACGACCATTCGACCAGGCTTGAATTAGAAGATGGAGTCTTAATATATAAAAATTGAATATAAGCATTTAACGGGGGCTGTGTTAATGAGCGGACTTTGTATGAAAAAGGGGAGAAATCATAAATGAAATGGCTGTTTTCATTTTTTGCACTGCTTGGGGGAATCGCAATCGGTTTGCAAGCTGTCATTAATGGCGGACTTGGGAAAAAAGTCGGCGCAGTTGAAGGGGCATTTATTTCTTTTGTAATCGGTACCCTCGCATTATTTTTTGTCGTGATTTTTTTCGGAAAAGGGAATATCTCTGCCGTATCTAATGTTCCAAAATGGCAGCTGGTCGGCGGTTTACTTGGGGCTTTATATGTTTTTATCATGGTTCTTGTTGTTCCAAAAATAGGCGTGGCGCCGGCATTGATTACTGTCATAGCAGGACAGCTGCTGATTGGTGCGGTTATTGACCATTTCGGCTTGTTCGGCGGTATCAAAATGCCGCTTGATTTTAAAAAGATACTCGCTATTTTCATGCTTTTCGGATCTATATTGTTATTTCATTTCAATAAATAAATAATTATAATGTAAGGGATTTTACCATCTAGGGGGACAAGAATGAATATCAAAAAAGTTGGGATTGATGCCGGTGGTTCTTTAGTGAAAATCACTTATGAAGAAAGCGGCGTCTTTCATTACAATAAATATCCGATTAGAGAGCTTGCATCTGCTCTCGAATGGCTGAAAATAGTTGCGCCAAATGCAGCAGTGGCTTTGACAGGGGGAAAAGCCGCTATTATGAAGGATCAATTTTTCCCTGAAGGCAAGATTGTTCCCGAATTCGATTCAACTTGTGAGGGAGCCATGTTCTTATTAAAAGAGGCCGAAATCGATACTACCAAGAAATTGATTATTGTAAATATCGGAACAGGAACTTCATGGTTTGTCGCAGAAAAAAACAATTACACTCGGATTTTTGGGAGTGGAATCGGCGGCGGAACGTTGATGGGACTTGGTGCTTTGCTCACAGGCGAAACGGATTTTTCCAAACTGGTTGAATTAGCGTCTAATGGAAATAAAGGGAATGTTGATTTATTAGTCAAAGACATTTATTTTCCGCAGGAACCGCCAATTGACGGAAACTTAACTGCAAGCAATTTTGCGAAGGGTGTTATCAATCCAAATAGTTCTAAAGAGGATAAGGCAGCTGCTGTTATCAACATAATCGGGGAAACCCTTGTTTTATTGAGCATGCAGGCAGTATCAGCCCATGGTGCGGATCGCCTTGTTTATATCGGGAGCACTCTCGCTGGGAATGAACCGCTAAAACAATGCCTTTCTTCCTACAAAAAGATGGTGGGAATCGATCATGTGTTTTTGGATCATGGCGAATATGCCGGTTCGCTCGGTGCGCTCTTGCAATTGTAAATCTTTTTGTTAGATTAGTGCGGTGAATGCTATAATAGTGTGTATTGAACATGATGAAATACTTAAAAGGCGATCTTTTCGAGATCGTCTTATTTTTTCAGAAAAAATAAAGAAGGTGGAGCCATTGAATAAAAGGTTTTTTACAATTGGAATGGCAGGGCATATCGATCACGGCAAAACATCACTAACGAAAGCTCTTACAAACGTTGACACCGACCGTCTGAAAGAGGAAAAAGAGCGGCAAATCTCCATTGAACTTGGTTTTGCACCTTTATATGATGATGGAGAAATTCAAATATCCGTTATCGATGTTCCCGGTCATGAGCGGTTTATCCGCCAAATGATCGCCGGGGTTGCCGGGATTGATTTAGTTATCCTTGTTGTGGCAGCTGATGAAGGCGTCATGCCGCAAACGCAGGAGCATTTGGATATACTTGGTTTTCTCGGAATCAGCAATGGGATTGTTGCGATCACCAAAATTGACCGGGTTGAGGAAGAGTTTATTGACCTTGTCAAAGATGATATTTTAGAAGAGTTAAAAGGGACTGTTTTTGAAAATTTTCCGTTCGTATTGGTTGACAGCCTGTCGAAAAAAGGGATTGATGAGCTGAAAAGTTTGATAATTCATACGTTAAAAAAACAAGAAACAAGGGATGCAAAAGGATCTTTCCGCCTTCCTATTGACCAGGTTTTTACCGTAAAAGGCCAGGGAACGGTGGTAAGGGGTACGGTTTATGAAGGCACTGTTGAAGAAGGACAGTCTTTAATAATTCTGCCGAAGGGAATTGAAGTTCGCGCCCGCCAGATTCAAGTGCATCACCAGCCTGCCGAAAAAGTATTTGCAGGGCAGCGTGCGGCCATTAACCTTTCCGGGGTCTCAAAGGAAGATTTAGAACGGGGAGATGTTCTTGTAACTTCAGAGCATTTCACCGTGACAAAAACGATTGATGTGGCGATTCGAATTGTGGAAAACCTTGAATATGAAGTGAAGCAAAGAACACTGATCAAATGCCATATCTGTACGGCTGAAGTAATGGGACGAATTGTTTTCTTTGACCGGAACGAACTAAAGGAGGAAAAAGGCGAAGTTCTTTGTCAACTACTGCTAGATGAAGAGATTGTTGCGAAACGGGGCGACCGATTTATTTTAAGGCGGCCGAGCCCGCAGGAAACAATCGGCGGCGGCTGGGTCATTGATCCAAACGGGAAACAGTATCGGTTTAGAATGAAAACAGTTGAAGAGCTTGAAAAAAAGAAGGAAGGAACTCCTAAAGAACGAGTAATAAGAGTTTTAACCGAGTCAATAAGTGCCGGGTTACAGGAGCTTTTGAAGGAGACTTCCCTTGATGAAGAAACGTTAATACATGTGCTGGAAGACGAAACATTTGTCATTTATAACGGAAAAGAATATACGTTAGCGTCATTTGTCAATGCAATTGAAGATGAAATTTACGGCCGTTTGAAAGAATTTCACGCAGTGTCTCCGATGAAGCAAGGGGTAAATAAAGCTGAATTGCTGCATATGCTGCAAAAAACTTATCCTCGTACATTAATAAAGCATGTGCTGGAAAGGGGAGTTGAAAGCGGTTTGTTCGGCCGCCGCGGGCAATTTGTATTTCTCGGAGAGTTCGTACCTCATATACCGGAAAATTGGCAAAATCGGGTAGAGAATATGCTTGAGGAATTGAAAACTGATGGCTTAAAGGTTCGTTATTTAACGGATTATATTGCGGGAGCCGGCATTCCTGACAGCCTTGCTGAAGACTTGAAAAAGCACTTAGAAGAACAGGGGTTTATCGTACCGCTCGATGATCATTATTATTGGCATAGCGGTCATTTCAAAGAAGCAGTAAAAAGGCTTAAAGAACACACCGGAACAGATTTTGAAATAGGAGATGCGAAAGAAGTATTAAATTTATCGCGGAAATATATGATTCCATTCCTTGAACGCCTCGACGCACTCGGATTCACAAAACGAGTCGAGAACAAACGAATATGGCAATAAGAAAGGGGTCTGGCCCCCTTATTAGTTTAACGCGTTAAAGCGATGCGGGTCAGGCCCTCAATCTTTTAACGCGTTAAAGCGATGCGGGCCTAACCCTCATTCGATTAATGCGTTAAAGTATTAAAGCGGCGGGCGAATGACCCCCTAATGTATTTTCCTTGACTTTCTTTTTCTGTTGAAACTATAATGGTTACATCGAGAAGGGAAATGAGTAGTAATTAGCTGCTCAATATTTTTTTTATATGGTTGTAACTGATTGTGTTACAGCTAAAACTTCTTGAGAATTTATTTGAAAGGAAGGATAATCTATGTCAATGGTTGTGACAGGAGCTACAGGCATTTTAGGAGGTCTTGTTATTGAACATCTTCTTAAAAAAGTGCCTGCGAATGAAATTATTGCAAGTGTTCGAAATGTGGAGAAAGCTTCAAAACTTGCCGATCTTGGCGTGGAAGTTCGCCATGGGGATTATATGGATATGGAGTCTATGAAGAAATCGTTTGAAGGAGCTTCAAAGGTGCTCTTTATCTCAAGCCCGGATTCTGATAATACCCTTCGTGTCCGCCAACATGCGAATGTCGTTCAAGCAGCAAGAGATGCGGGGATAAAATATATTGCCTATACTGGGTATGCCTTTGGTGAACAATCTCAAGTGCCTCTTGCATTCGTCCATATGGCTACGGAATATGCAATTCGTACGACGAATATTCCTTATACATTCTTGCGTAATTCCCTTTATACTGAAGTTTTTGTCAATCCTGGGCTCAATGCAGCAATAGAGAGTGGAGAATTAGTTACTAATGCAGGAAATGGAAGACTTAATGCTGTGACTCGGAATGATCTTGCACGTGCTGCTGCAACTGTTCTCACTGAGGAAGGTCATGAAAACAAAAACTACAACCTCGTAAACCCAAAGCCTTGGAGCTTCGATGAACTTGCACAAATACTCACTGAAGTTACTGGCAAAAAGGTTGTGCATCGATCTATTGCATTTGATGAAATGAAGGAATACCTCGTAAAAGCCGGACTGCCGGAACCTGTCGCTGAGCTTTCTGCAAGTATTTATGATGCAGTATCAGAAGGTGAGACGGCAAAAACATCCGATGATCTAACTAATCTAATTGGAACCCCGACTTCGCTTAAAGAAGTTGTGAAACAAACGTTTCAAGGATAAAATAACATTATTCTGTAAAAGAGGCTGACTTAATTGTAAAGGGCCTGACCCCTTCAATAGAGTCAGCCCCTTTTCTGCAGGTACTTCTGCACTTAAAAAAATGTAAAGTTCGTTATCATTCAGAAAGAAGGAATTACACAATGAAATTAAGTATTTTAGATCAATCCCCAATCTCTTCCGGAACAACAGCCGCGCAAGCATTGCAAGAATCATTGAAACTTGCGCAAATTGGAGAAAAATTAGGCTTTACTCGTTACTGGATAGCTGAGCACCATGATCTCCCTGGACTTGCTTGTTCAGCCCCTGAAGTCATGTTAGGATACATAGGGGCAAACACAGAAAAAATTCGTATTGGAGCTGGAGCTGTATTACTCCCTCATTATAAACCTTATAAGATTGCCGAAACTTTTAATATGCTTGCAACCTTATTTCCGGGTCGCATTGACTTAGGGATTGGCAGAGCTCCGGGAGGATCTGCTGAAGCTACGATGGCTCTTTCAGATAACTTTTTGGAACAAGTTCGGAACATGCCTGATTCTTTCAATAATCTCCTCCAATTTTTACAAAATGATTTTCCTTCTGATCATATGTTTTCAAAAATTTCTGCTTCCCCGAAACCCGAGATCTCGCCTGAACCTTGGATTCTCGGAACGAGTGAAAAAAGTGCAGTACTTGCAGCAGAAACCGGAACTGCGTATGCATTCGGCCACTTTATGAGTGAAAAAGAAGGACCGAGCATCATGAAAAACTATATGAATAATTTTAAAGCAAATGACAGGCTGCAACGGCCTAAATCAATTGTTGCAGTTTCTGCCATTTGTTCCGAAACAACAGAAAGAGCAGAGGAAATAGCCTTAAGTAATCTTTTGTGGGAAATACAACTTGAAAAAGGTGAAGGAAGACAAGGGGTACCTTCAATAGAAGAAGCAAAACGGTATTCTTTAAATAGCGATGAAAAAAAGAAAATCAAAAATATGAGAAAAAAAATGGTGATTGGTAATCCGCGCGAAGTTAAGCAACAGCTTATCGAATTACAAACTTTATACGAAGCGGACGAAATCATGATTATTACCATTACACATAGTTATGAAGAGCGTATTCAATCTTATAAACTGATTGCTAATGAAGTTTTATAGAACTTTGAGCCGTTATTCAAGTTAACGAGTCTTTAATTTGATATATGAGCCTTATTTCTGATTTATGAGCTTTTATGTCGATATATTAGCCCTCTTTCCTATATATGATTTATAAGCTTTCGCTCCAATACATGAGCCTTCAGAAAAAACTCCGCACATTTTTATAAAAATAAAAAGGAAAGACCGCGAAGTTTTTCGGGTCTTTCCTTTTCTTAATTCCAGGCCTACTCAAGATTTGCATGTCTTCCATACATTGTTTTTGTATCCAAGCCCTTTTTTTCCATGAATCTCAAAATGACTGCATCATAGAACAATAATAATGTTTGCTCGAAAAGGGATCCCATTGGTTGAATAGTTTCCCTTGCTTCTGATTTGTCTTTAGGCGAACCTGGCATTTTAATAACGATATCAGCCAATTGCCCAATGGTTGATTCAGGGTTAATAGTAACAGCCGCGATGGTTCCGCCAATGCTTTTTGCTTTTTGAGCCATGGAAACGAGGCCTTTTGTTTCTCCTGAGCCGGATCCAATAATTAAAATGTCCTCTTTTTCATAGTTAGGAGTTACGGTTTCGCCAACGACATAGGCATCAATTCCCATGTGCATCATCCGCATCGCAAAGGATTTAGCCATAAAACCGGATCTTCCTGCACCGGCAACAAATACTTTTTTTGATTGAAGAATCCCGTTTACCAGTGCTTCGGCTTCTTCATCGGCGATTTGGTTAACCGAACTATTTAATTCTTTTACGATTTCAGATAAAAATTCAGTTGTCAGCATGCTGATCATAACCCTTGTTTAACTAATTTATTAATTTTTTCAGCTGCTGCTTTTTTATCAGTTTGGTTAGCAATACCGCCGCCAACAATGACAAGATCCGGTTCTGCTTTGATAACTTCAGGTAATGTTTCTAATTTGATTCCGCCTGCAATAGCAGTTTTTGCATTTTTCACGACAGCTTTAATTCTCTTAAGATCTTCTAGAGGGTTTTTACCTACTGCTTGAAGATCGTATCCAGCGTGCACGCAAATGTAGTCTACGCCCATTTCATCCACTTGTTTTGCACGCTCTTCTAGGTTTTTAATTGCGATCATGTCAACAAGGATTTTTTTGCCAAGTTTTTTCGCTTCTTCTACAGCACCTTTAATTGATACATCTTCAGCTGCTGCAAGAATTGTTACGATATCAGCGCCATGCTCAGCTGCTTTAGCAACTTCATATGCTGCAGCATCCATAGTTTTCATGTCAGCTAAAACTTGTAAATGAGGGAATGCGTCTTTAACCGCTTTTACAGCTTGAAGACCCCAAATTTTAATAACCGGAGTTCCGATTTCCACGATATCGACATACTCCTGTACCTCACTTACTACTTGCTTTGCTTCTTCGATGTTTACCAAATCTAGAGCTAATTGTAGTTGCATAAATTATACACTCCTTTTCAAAATTTTTAGTTTTTTTATGTTACGTTTATGTAACTTATAATGTACAAGCAATTGTGTATTCTATACCTTCTTTTGCCTGCACACTGTTAATATACTATCTAATATTTTATTTAAAAAGTACGCACTTTATTAACACATAGTATAAAAAGTATACTATTAGGAGCAAATATCAATGGAAAATGTAAACAATACCTGGATCATCCATCATTTTCCATAGATTTTATTAGTATATTATTTATACTATATATATATTTGTAACTATAAGATTAATAAGTGCGTACTTACAAATAAAAAATATACATATTATACTAATATTTGCCGTAACATATGTTTATTTGGAGGTATGAATAGTGGATTCGATGACCTTTGTCTTGTTTGGCGCGACAGGGGATTTAGCTAAAAGGAAAATCTATCCTGCATTGTATAATTTATTTCTGGATCAAAAAATGCCTCAATCATTTTCCGTCATTGGCTTAGGGCGAAGAGATTGGTCGAATGATGAATTTCAGAGGCGCATAGAGCAATCAATAAGGACATTTTCCAGACGTTTCATCATTGATTCATCCAAAATGGAAGAGTTTCTGAGTGCATTTCGTTTCTTCCGACTAGATGTAAATAATGCTGAAGGGTTTAAAAATTTGTTGGAACTTGTTAAACAACGCGAAGAAGAATTGAATATTCCGGAAAATCGAATGTTTTACCTTTCTGTTGCTCCAGAATTTATTGGTGTGATTGCCTCGAACATCAAAAAAAGCGGATTGGGCGCCACAAAAGGGTGGAAACGTCTTGTGATCGAAAAACCGTTCGGGAATGATTTGAAATCTGCGCAAGAATTAAACGAAACACTTAGAAAAGTTTTTGAAGAAGATGAAATTTATCGGATTGACCATTATCTCGGTAAACCGATGGTGCAAAACTTGGAAGCCCTGGAGTTTGCCAATCCTGTGCTTCAAGCAATATGGAACAACAAATACATTGCCAATATACAAATTACGGCCAGTGAGACGGTCGGGGTTGAAGAGAGAGCGGGTTATTATGACCAAGCAGGTGCAATTCGCGATATGTTTCAAAATCATATGCTGCAATTGTTGATGATGACAGCCATGAAAATGCCTGAACAAATCAGTTCTAAAGACATTAGAAATGAGAAGATAAGAGTCATGGAATATCTTCGGCCATTATTGAAAGAAGATGTAGCAAAGCATATTGTTCGCGGTCAATATGGCCCGGGGGAGGTCAATGGTGAACCAGTTGTTGGATACAGAGAAGAACCAGGAGTTGAAGCTCTTTCAACGACCGATACTTTCGTGGCTTCCCGATTATGGATTGATGTTCCCTTTTGGAGCGGTGTGCCATTCTATATCCGTACGGGAAAAAGAATGAGGGAAAAGTGTACAAAAATTGTGATTGAATTCAAGAATCCGATGAAGGAATTATATATTAATGAAAACATGAAAACGGTTCCAAATCTTTTAATCATCGAAATCAATCCTAACGAAAGAGTTTCTTTCCAATTAAATAGCAAGAATCCATTAGATGGAAAAATTGAACCTGTTCAAGTCGACTTTTCGGCTAGCCGGAAAGATGCCCCCGAAGCCTATGAGATTTTACTATACGATGCTTTGCGCGGCGACTCAACATACTTTGCCCACTGGAAAGAAGTTGAATTATCTTGGAAGTGGGTTCAGCCTATTTTAGAAGCATTTGAAGAAAATACCGTTCCTCTCCATCATTATTCATCAGGTTCGATGGGACCGGAGGCTTCGCATAAATTATTGGAAGAGGACGGATTTAATTGGTGGTAGAAAAATCATAAATAAGGATCCTCGTTTTTTAATCGGGGATCCTTTATTTATTCAAAATAATAATATTATGTAAACTAAAAGAAAGTGGATCGAGAAACAAATCTGATACTGAGTAAATAAAGTTCAGCTGAGCATAATAAAAGTTGAAAATTGTATCAACTAAACGAATTTAGGTGAAGTATATTTATGTTTTGGAAAAAACGTAAAACTGGAATCGGTCAAAAGAATAATAATCATCATCAAAAGATGCAAAATATTGCTGTAACGACAGAAGCCATAAAAAATATGCTAGACAACATGAATGATGCAGAAATTATTGAACGCCAATCCGCAAAAGGTCAGAAAGTAACTCTTGTATACATAAAAACGCTAATTGACCAAGAGCGTTTAAATGAAACAATAATCGAGCCGTTAATGCAGGGGTATAATGACACGGTAATTGAATGTATTGCTGCCTCCAAAATAATGAAAATTTCCACATTAGAGGAGGCGCAAAGACAACTTATGTTTGGTTCCGTTCTTATAAAAGACCCTATACACAATCAATGGTGGGCCGTTTTTCTCGGAAATCCATTAAGTCGTGCCATCGAAACATCTGAACAGGAAACCATTTTATACGGAGCAAAAGACAGCTTCAGTGAACAATTAGAGCAGAATATCACATTAATTCGCAGGCGCCTTCCTATAACTGAACTGAAAGCGGAGAAATTTACTGTCGGTTCTTTAAGCGAAACAACTGTTGTACTTATGTACATCGAAGGATTGACCAATCCTGAATATATATCTATTGCAAAAAAGAAAATCTCCGAAATTAATTATGATGTTTTTTTTGATTCGTCTCAACTTGCCGCTTTTATGGAAGATCATCATTATAGCGTGTTTCCTCAGTTTCAACAAACCGATCGCCCGGATGTATGTGCTTTCTCATTAAGTCTCGGTAAAATTACAATTTTGGTAGGCAATACACCGTTTGCATTAGTTGCTCCAATCACTTTGTTTCATCTGTTTCAATCTCCCGAGGATTATATCAATCGATGGCTTGTTGCAAGTTTTTTGCGTTTAATTCGGTATGTCAGCTTTTTTCTTTCTGTGGTGTTGATCCCGGTCTATGTAGCTGCAACGACTCATCATTATCAGGTAATGCCGCTGCAAGTTCTTTCTGTTTTAGTTGAATCGAGAAGCAAATTGCCTTTTAGTCCATTTTGGGAAGCGTTTTTTATGTTATTAACGATCGAAATTATTAAAGAAGCAAGTCTAAGGATGCCGACAAAATCAAGTCAAACATTGGGAATGATCGGCGGCATTGTTATTGGACAAGCTGCGGTAGAAGCCGGTTTTGCAAGCAAACTGTTAATTGTTCTAATGGGTATTTCGGCCATTGTTTCGTTTTTGGTACCTAACTATTTAATGACGAAAGCAAACACGTTAATTCAATTTGCTTTTCTTCTGCTTTCATCTTTGTTGGGGATTCCCGGAATCGCGCTTGGGATGATTGTCATTTTTGCCCATCTGAATGGTCTTACTTCATTGAAACAACCTTATTTTGCACCGATAGCTCCATTTTACTGGAAGGATTGGATTGATCTTTTTATTCGCGGTCCATTAACTTGGATGAAAACCCGGCCTGACCATTTACATCCCCTGCAGAAATGGCGTTACGGCCAAAGGAGATGATGGAGTGAAAGCATTTTTGTTATTTGATCGTGCTTCAACCTTTGACGGCATTTATGTTATGTTCATGGTAAACCGAATGCAAATGCTTTATTTTTTCTTACTCATGCCTTTGTTTTTGGTTCATCCATATATGATTTGGGGCATAATTGCCGTCGGGTATTTATCTCAAATCATTCTCATCATGCTATCCAAATGGTTGGCTTCAGATTTTTCCGCAAAAGGTTATCAAGGATTTGTACAACTTTTTGGTGAGCGAATGGTTCGTTTTTTGGCTATTGTCGGACTATTTTTCATTTTGATCAAAATAACCGTCATTACACTTGGATATGCGGAAATGGTTCATCAATTTATATTCCCTTCGATGAATCCAACTTGGATGATAGTTTTTCTATTTTTCGTTAGCTTGTATGTAGCCGTACAAGGAATAGGGAATATGATACGCTTGTTCGTGATCGCATTTTTTTGTACGATTTGGACCATTTTTTTATATATTCCTTTTTTCTTTCCGCCTAACGCTTCTCTTTATGATTTATATCCTTTAATTCCGGCTGAGTGGCCGATGGATTCCTGGAAAGGGCTGCTGCTGCTTTTATCATCTTTGTCAGGACCGGAGTATTTGATATGTGTGGCTCCTTGGTTAAGACCGCAGCCAAAGGTACTGAAATATTTGACGATAGGGAATGCGATTTCTGTTCTGGAATACTTGATTGTGTTTATTGCATCGTTGCTCTTTTTTGGTTCAAATTACTTGAGCAAAAGTAATTTTCCTGTGATCAACATGATTCGATATTTGCAATCACCCTTCATTGAACGAATCGATATCATTTTGCTTTCTATATATATGTTTCATTTTGTCATCGTGATTTCGATTCTTATCTTATTCTTTTATGGAGCCGCTCGAATTATTTTTCGGAGATTACAAGAACAAACAACTCGAATCGGTTTTTTGGCGAGCTTTATGACGGTTTTTGTATGTATCGTCCTTGCAAATGAATGGTTTTGGAAAATAGAAGAAAAGCGGAGCATCTTGCTTGACCTTCAAATATGGTCAGGGTCATTAACGTATTTGTTAGTTCCGGCATTCCTTTTAATTGCCGGTAAAATAAAGGGGCGTGTCTGAATATGGGACAAATAAAACGGATTCTGTTTATGGCTTTATTTATTAGTATGATGTTGGCGGCAGGATGTTCCCCTTTTTTAGAAAACAATATAATCGAAGAAATAGCTCCTATCACGTTTTGGTACACGAAAGAGGGGGAAGATGGAGAGTTGAATATGACCACGTTAATGCCGCCGCTCTTGAAAGAAAACAAACGTCCAATTACACTTAAAGCCGACCTTGTGAGAAAAGGGGCGCAGGACTTTAATTATAAATATTTTCGTGAATTAAAAGCCGGGCAAATTCGACTGTTGTTCATCGATGAAAACTATGCGAAAAAAGGGATCATGCCGCTGATTAATATGTTAATGATAGAGCCTGATATTTCTTCGCGCCTTTATATCGCCATCGTGAAAGGAGATTTTGAAGACTATATAAAACATCAAGTGCACGAGCAAGAAAACCTTGATTATTTTCTTTATCTTATGTTTAAACACTATGAGAAGAAAAGACAAGGTGAAATGACGATCATTAACATCCACCAATTTATGAAAAATTTATACTCTCCATATTCCGATCCGATTCTGCCGGTCTTCAAGGCTGACAAAGAAAATTTCACATACGCAGGAACGGCGCTTTTTAGCGATGACAAATTAATTGCAACTGTTAGAAACATAGATGAGCATATTTTCCAACTAATTAACAATGACCACTACCTGAAAATTCTTCCAATAAAAACATTATCTGTTGTCTTAGGAGAAGTTCGCTCAAGTGTTCATATGCATTGGAAACGAAAATTTTCTTCATTAACAATCAAAGTTGAGCTGAGTAGCGGAATTAAGGAGTACCAGGGAGATAAAAATATATACGATGAAGATGAATTTGCAGATCTTAATAACGAAATTGAGTCGTATCTGGAAAAACAAACTACTGAATTTATGAAGAACCTGCAAAAGTGGAGAGTGGACCCGTTTCAAATCGGAAAACGCTCACTGACTCCGTTTGCGAAACCGCTTAGTGAAAAGCAATGGTTAAACCATTGGGAACAATTGGAAATTAATGTTGATTATAAACTTTCTATTCAGCCTTTGCTAGAAAAGGAAAAATAATTATGTGAATTTTTTTAAAACAAAAGCAGATTCTATGCACAGATCTGCTTTTTTCGTTATAATTTAAATATAACATGATTTGTCCGTTATTAGTTCTTGATCGATATTGGATAATTTTTTCAATCAAAAATGGTTCCTTTTATGAGTAACTTTTGTTGACAATATTAACTGTAAACAATAAAATTACAATTACTTTCTGAAGAAACACAGATTTTTTCTTTCATTTTCATAGTTTGCTATTTTGGTTCGATGTACGGTACTAAGAACTTTTTGCGAAGACATTAATAATATATAGTAAGGGACGGTGAAAAGTAATGTTAATTGTGCCCGACAACAATCAATTTGAAAGCGGAGATTGGGTCAAAGGGAAAACGAGAAACGGTGAACTGATTCGCGGTTATATTGAAAGCATAGATTTTTTACAAGGGATAGTAAAAGTACATGTTGTTGAATCTGATAATAAAAAAACGATCGGAAAACAGGTCGGTGTGTTAATCAATTGGATTGAAAAGTTACCTGTTTCAACGGAAATTAATGAGGAACAAATTTTACAATTAATTGACCTGGCGTTATTAACAAAAGATGAACAGTGGTTTAATGATTTATCTGTGAAATTGGATTCACATAAAAAAGCTTCCAAGGAGAATGCAAAAAAAAATCATGATAACCCAATCAACAATAACAGAATTGGGAAATTTGACGCAAAAGGCTGCTAACGAAAAGCAGCCTTTTGAAGTTTTTTAGATTCAAAAATTTTCATGCTTTTGCAGCGGTTAAACGAAATGCGGCCTTTTGAAGTTTTTTAGATTCAAAAATTTCGGTATGGCAGCGTTAGCCTAACAGGGAACAGGCTTCAGGCTTTTCTTTATGCACGTATTCGTTAACGTTTTGTTTCCTGGTCAACATCACTACTAGAAGTAGTATCGTCTAAAGCTTTATCCTTCTTACTTGATTGACTTTTATCCTGGGCGATAGCACTACTAATAGCATTTTCTACTGCATTGCTGTCTTTTAGAGCAACCGCCGATCGCTGTACATCATTAATGGTAGTTTGCTCTGGGTTTTGATTTTGAGTGATTGTAAGATAAAGGTTAATTTGAATAGGGAACTCGGCTAACCTTTCGGTAATTTCTTCGCAGATTTTTTTGCTTAATGATTGATGCCACGACGGAGCTCTATTTGACGACTCATCTGCCGGCTCAGAAAACTTCTGAAGTGGCGACCCCGGAAGCCTTTTGAGAATATTTGTGCTGCTATCGGACTCCCGCCTGCGTACATGACGTCTGTGAGGACGACCGTGCCTCAATTCCTTTGTAATCTTTTTATATTCAATTTCATAGTCTTTACCCAACTCGATTCACCTCTTTCCCCTTTATGTATGCACCATCCCCACCAAACATGGCGGCAAGGATGGGCAGTGCATCCGTTAATCCTCTAGACCGACTTCCTGGTCATTAACAAAATTTCCTTCAGCAGCATTACTTTTATCTTTTGCAAAAGCAGATTCTTCACTTGCCTTGCTGCGATCTTGAGCAGTGGCACTGTCATCATTATCCTGGGCAATATTGCTGCCATCATCAGCATTTGCGTTGGAAGTGTCAGTGTTAGTGCTGCCTTCAGTTGCAGCGCTGTCATATTGAGCAATTGCACTGTTCTCATTATCTTGAGCAATAGCACCTTTGCTAATTGCATTGTCAACTTCAGTGCTATTTTCAGTTGCATTGCTATATTCTTGTGCAACTGCGCTGTGATCATTGTTCGTTGCAGCATTACTACTATCGTCTGCAATTGAACTGTTTTCAATATCGTTATACAGAATTTGTGAAGGATTTTGAGTTTGGGTTTTTACATCCTTCCAGCTTTCACAGCAATCTTTCTTGTGATCATCCTTCTTGTGCTTGTCCTTGTCCTTCTTGCAATCGTCCTTCATGTAATCCTCTTTCTCGTAATCGTCTTTGTGATCATCTTTCCATTTGTGATTTTTAGACAATTTGGATTACCCCTTTCTTTTAATGTAATATATCCTATTGCTGCTAATATGGATATGTTTGGACAATCCCCAGACAATGACAAAAAAAGGCTAATATTTGATTCTGTTTTTTGAATTAGTCTTACTTTTGCTACAGCTACACGGCCAATAAAAAATCCCCCTCCAAAAGGAGAAGGGATCAAAAGATATTTAGGTTGACTAAATAATGGTGAAGTTCTTTATCTTAACTTAAACATATGAGAGGAATACATATGAAATGGCAGGAATTTTCCGGGATGGGTTAGAGTCTCAAAAAGTAAAAGGCTGCTGGATGACAGCAGCCCTTTTACTCATTATGATTTATAATTTTACAATGATTCTTCCTCGTGCTTGTCCCTTTAAGATCGTAGGAAGTGTTTCAGGCAATTGTTCAAGTGAAATTTCTTTTTGAATATGATCTGAAAGAGGAGCCGGTTTTAAGTCGGTTGCCATCCGACTCCAAAGCTCTTTTCGGATTTCCATCGGGCAATAAACAGAATCGATTCCAAGCAAACTGACGCCGCGAAGAATAAATGGAAACACAGTCGCCGGTACGTTTGATCCGCCTGTTAATCCACTTACGGCGACAGATCCGCCGTATTGTATTTTACTTAATATAGAAGCAAGCTGTTCTCCTCCTACCGGATCAATGGCAGCAGCCCACAGCTGCTTATCCAACGGTTTCATTTTTCCGCTATACACATCTTCCCGAGAAAGGATCTCTTTAGCACCAAGCTTATGTAAAAAATCATGCTCTGAAGCTTTTCCGGTGCTTGCAGCGACATTGTAGCCTCGTTTTGCAAGCATCGAAACAGCTAAACTTCCGACTCCACCGGTAGCTCCTGTGACAAGAACCTTGCCTTTATCAGGGGATAATCCATTTTCTTCTAACCTATGAATGGAGAGGGCTGCTGTAAATCCGGCCGTTCCCAATACCATTGCTTCTTTCAATGTCAAGCCTTTCGGCAAAGGTACAATCCAATCTCCGGGAATGCGGGCATATTCACTATAGCTGCCGTAATGGGAAACACCGATTTCATAACTCGTTGCAATAACTTCATCGCCCTCGCGGAAGCGTGGATCTTGAGAAGACACGACTACTCCCGCCAGATCAATACCGGGGACAAAAGGATAAGATTTTACAATTTTTCCATTAGGAATACTTGCTAAACCATCTTTGTAATTGATGCCTGAATATGCAACTTTGATTAAAACATCGGCATCCGGCAAGTCATTTAAAGAAATCGTTTTAATGTTAACCGAAAAATCATCTTCAGTCTTATTTACCATCAATGCTTTAAATGATTCAGTCATGCAAATAACTCCTTTTCTTTCTTAACAGAATTCGAAAGCATACACTTTGAAAACGGAACATGTAATACGCTTTCAAACACATTTTACTACATTTTCAAAAATACTGCTTGAACGGGGTCTGGCCCCCGATGAGAGCAGTTTATTGGTGATTGTGTTTTAATCGTGATATGATTCACATTATCAACAACCATTAAGGGAGATGTTCATATGGTTAATGAGGTCATTTTGAATAATATTACGTTTAAAGTAACTGACTATAAAGAGGAAATTGTAAAAAATAAAAATATGGGTAATGATTTAAGAAAAGTAAGTTTTGACTTTAAAGTCAAAGGTGGAAATGAATACCACGAAGTTACAAAATTTTTATATGAAAATACATTCGATGTAAAAATTCCTGAAAAAAAATTAGAATTTAGAGGAACCATTAATAAGTATTTTACCTCCCGAGGAGATTTTTCAGATGAAAATTCTGTTGCAGACTTTAGATTAGAGTTAATTGAGGTTGACACAGAAAAGTAGAAGCCTTTGTCCCAAAAAAAGTCACTCGCCAAATAGGAGTGACTTTTTTTTAATTACAGACTGCTTAACGTAATTTCACCAAATGATGACAAAATTCACCATATTGAGGCAAGATTTTTTATTTTTTGCTGAAATCATGGAATAATAATGAAGAAAAAATTTGAACAGGAGAAGTATGCCATGAAGTGTAAAATTAATCGAAACGCAGCAAAAGTTTTATTTTAAAACAGATGTTGAGCAGTGAAGAAGCGGAAGGGAAAATGATTCGTGTATACGTAACAGTAAACCACGGGGATCACGCTCATTACGATATAAAACTTGATACCCCTACTGAACACGATGAAATCGTGAAAACAGACAAAGACATTGATATTCTGTTAGATAAACGGGAAGATTTTTTAGATGGCGTTTGGATTCAATATTTTTATGTGCCTGAAGAAGGATTTGTCATCATCAATCCATCAAAAGAAAGTCACGTCCACAGCCATTAAGAAAAGCTTTCTTAAGTATTTAAGACAAAAAGCGGGCCAGACCCGCGCCACGTTAACGCGTTAATGCATTGAGGGTGTTCGTGAAATAGAGCGAAATCCTTTTCTATCAAGGGTTTCGCTCTTTTCTTTTTCATTTAAATTGTGAAAATTATTGGTAAGAATTATGAATTAATTGTGAATTCAATTGTCTTGATCGAAAAATGGGAGTATATTTTATAGTAGAGAAAGATAGTGAAAGACTTCACAAAGTTTGCTATCTTTCTTACATATACGGGCTCAATTAATTTCGCTAAAATTTTTTTATCACATTTTGTGAAAATGTTCACAAAACAATTGGAGGGGAAAGCTACTATGTTGGAAAAACTATTTGAACCTATAAAGATTAGGGAGTTGGAAGTAAAAAACAGGCTGGTAGTGCCTGCAATGGTTATGAACTATTGCAATACTGACGGAACAGCTACAGAAAGGTATATAGCGTACCATGAAGCAAGAGCTGAAGGCGGCTGGGGATTAATTATTACTGAAGCTACTGCAATAGATGAGCATGGTAAAGGATTCCATAATATGGCGGGACTTTGGTCTGACGATCAAATCGAAAGTCATGCAAAGCTGGCAGAAAGAGTACATCAACACGGAGGGAAGATCGCTGTTCAACTTTATCATGCCGGCAGACAAACCGGAAGCCAGATAACAGGAGTGCAGCCAATAGCGCCTTCTCCAATAAAAGATCCTACAATCGATGAAATTCCGCATGAGTTGACGAAAGCAGAAATTAAGGAATTAATTGAAAAGTATGGAGATGCAGCGTTAAGAGCGAAAAAAGCAGGGTATGATGCGGCAGAAATCCATGGAGGCCACGGTTATTTAATCAATCAGTTTTTATCGCCGTTTTCCAATAAAAGAACAGATGAATACGGCGGAACAATCATGAATAGAACGCGTTTTGCAGTAGAAATTGTTGAAAATGTACGAAAAAAGGTTGGAAATGATTTTCCGATCTTATTCAGAATATCGATGGAAGAATTCGTTGAGGGCGGCCTTACAATCGAAGATACAAAAGTGATCGCAAGAATTCTCGAACAAGCAGGAGTTGATGCGATAAATTGTTCCGCCGGTGTATATAAGACCATGCAGTATGTGATTCAACCGGCTGCTGTACCTCATGCGTTTATGGTCGACCTTGCTGCAGAAATTAAGAAGGTCGTAACGATTCCGGTTATAGCAGTTGGAAGAATTAATGATCCGTTTATTGCTGAATCAGTACTTTTATCAGAAAAAGCAGATTTGATAGCCATGGGTAGAGCATCTTTAGCCGATCCTGATTTTCCGAATAAAGTAAAAGAAGGAAAGCTTGATGAAATCATTCAATGCATAGGCTGTGTGCAAGGCTGCATCGGAAGACTTATTAAAGGGTTGGATGTAAAATGTTTAGTAAATCCTTTAACAGGAAAAGAAAATGAATTTACGGTAAAACCGGCAAATGAAAAGAAAAAGGTATTTGTGGCAGGAGGCGGCATCGCTGGAATGCAATCAGCGATCATTGCTGCTAGACGAGGCCATGAAGTCCATTTGTATGAAAAAGATGACAATTTAGGCGGACAGTGGTTATTAGCAGCCGTTCCACCAAACAAAGCGGAGTTAAATACATTTACGATCTGGCAAAAAAATCAGCTGGATAAATGGGGAGTACATTTCCATCTGAAATCAGAATTAAATGAAAACATTGTAGAAAATGAAAAACCTGATGCTGTCATTATTGCTACAGGCGCGAAACCGTTTGTACCAAATATCCCCGGAGTTCATTTACCAGAAGTGGTGATTGCTCAGGACGTACTGTCAGGCAAAAAGGATGTAGGCCAGTCAGTCGTTGTTGTAGGAGGCGGATTGGTTGGTGCAGAGACAGCAGCGCATCTGGCAAATCACGGAAAGAAAGTTGTTATTATTGAAATGCTAAATGAAATCGTAAAAGACGGTGAACCGTCAGTTAAGCATTTCCTATTTAAAGATTTACAAGAACATAATGTAGAAATAATTACATCTGCCAAAGTGAAAGAAATTAAACAAGGTTCAATTACAATTGAAAAAGATAATGACTTGAGAGAAATTGGCAATATTGACAGCGTTGTGATTGCTGTAGGATCAAAATCCGAAAATGCACTGAAAGAAAAACTCCAAGGTAAGGTAGATAACATCATTACCGTAGGCGACGCCATAAAAGTTAGAAAAGCAATTGAAGCTGTGGAAGAGGGTTACGAAGCAGGATTGGCAGTATAAAGCATCAAAACGTGAAGTTGGGCTAACTCATAAAGGTCTGACTTCCTCCGATAAAGATATTGTTTGGAGGGGTCTGATCCTTTACTTATGAGTCGGCCCCTTTTTAATTTTTCCCTAATTGTTTTTAAAGTTCTTTTTCTTTTTTACAAGTTAAAAATTGTGAAAGAGTGTGAGGAAAGATTGTCATGATTTAAATACAGGTTACGGAGGGATATAGTGAAAAATTTCACAAACTCAAAACCGTTTTTCTATAGTTGACAGATTTCTTTAAAGTAATAATATTTTTAATTTTTTTGAACTATCTCAAAATAACAAAAACGTAGATATTTATAGAAAATAGTGGAAACTTGGGAAGGAACAATATATAATAATTGTTGTTATAGTTATAAAACTTTTCATTATGAAAAATATGAAAAGTATATTTTTATTAAACTTAATATTTTATAAAAATAATAATTTCAAAGGGTGGGAGAAAGAACATGAAAGCAGCTTTATGGCACAATGCAAAAGATATTCGCGTCGAAAATATCGCGGAGCCTGCAGTCGGAAAAGACGAAGTAAAAATTAAAGTCGCTTATTGTGGAATTTGCGGTTCGGATTTACATGAATATCTTGCAGGACCAATTTTTATTCCGGTAAACGAACCTCATCCGCTATCTAAAGATAAAGCACCTATTGTAATGGGTCATGAATTTGCCGGTGAGGTTGTAGAAGTTGGTGAAGCTGTTACCGACGTGAAAGTAGGAGATCGGGTAACTGTGGAACCTATTTATAGCTGCGGTAAATGTGCTGCTTGTCAAAAAGGTCATTATAACGTATGTGAACATTTAGGATTTGTTGGGTTATCCGGTGGTTACGGCGGATTTGCTGAATACAGCGTTGTACCATCTAAAATGGTTCATAAAATCCCGGATCATATGACTTTTGAACAAGCTGCTTTGGTGGAGCCAACAGCTGTTGCGGTTCATGCTGTTCGTCAAAGCGGATTACAAATTGGAGATTCTGCAGCTGTATTTGGGACAGGTCCTATCGGATTATTGGTGATTCAAGCAGCTAAAGCTGCAGGAGCAAGTAAAATAATTGCAGTTGAAGTTTCTCCGGAACGTCAAGAAATCGCAAAACGTGTCGGTGCAAACGTTGTGGTCAATCCAATAGAAGTTGATGCTGTTCAAACGATAAAAGAACATACAAATGGCCTTGGTGTTGATGTGGCATTTGAGGTGGCCGGAATTGAACCCACTATTAATGCGGCTGTTCAATCTACTCGTTCAGAAGGCAACGTGGTAAACGTAAGTATATGGGAAAAACCAGCTAACATTCATTTGAATAACTTTATCTTAACTGAACGCAGGATGACTAGCATCATTGGTTATCGAAATATTTTCCCACAAGTTATTCAACTAATCGCAAACGGCCAAATCCAAGCATCAGAATTAGTCACAAAGCGAATAGGATTAAATGATATTGTCTTTGAAGGATTTGAAGCATTAACACAAAGCAAGAGCCAAATTAAAATCTTGGTAAATCCGTCTCTCTTAAAAGTTTTTTGAAGATCACTTTTTAGAAGTAAGCCATAGTATAACAAAAGTTGAACTGCAATAAGTGAAACAAATGATTAGTTTCTGTCAACCCCGAGTTTTTGTCGAACGGGGGCGACAGAAACTTTTCTTTTTATGCTCATGTATTAAGAGGATAATAAAGATTATAATATGAATGGTCAATAAAGTCCGTTTTTGTCATGAAAAAAAGACAAAAAATCCGGAAAGGAAGAAATATAAAGCAATTTTTTGTCATAATGGAAGAAAAGACTTAAAATTTTTTTGAGGAGGTACAAAATGAAAGCTGTTACATTTCTAGGACCAAGAAAAATAGAAGTAATGGAAAAACCTAAGCCGATAATTGAAAAAGAGACGGATGTCATTATAAGAGTTACAAAAACAACTATTTGCGGTACGGATTTACATATTCTTGCAGGACATGTTCCCACTGTAGAAGAAGGTCGAATATTAGGCCATGAAGGTGTAGGGGTTGTTGAAGAAGTCGGTTCAGGTGTAAAAAATTTCAAGAAAGGCGACAGAGTGTTGATTTCTTGTATTACCTCCTGTGGAAAATGCGAAAATTGCAAACAAGGGTTGTATGCTCATTGTGAAGATGGGGGTTGGATATTAGGCCACCTAATTGATGGAACCCAAACAGAGTATGTAAGAATTCCATACGCCGATAACAGTCTTTACCATATTCCGGAAGGTGTAGATGAAGAGGCTCTTGTGATGCTTAGCGATATTCTTCCAACAGGCTTTGAAATTGGCGTGTTAAACGGAAAGGTTCAACCAGGGCAGACAGTAGCAATTGTAGGTGCCGGTCCCGTAGGAATGGCAGCACTATTAACTGCTCAATTTTATTCACCTGCAGAGTTAATAATGGTTGATTTGGACGATAACCGATTAGAAGTTGCGAAAAAATTTGGTGCAACGCAAGTGGTCAACAGCGGCGACGGCAATGCTGTTGAAAAAATTATGGAATTAACCGGTGGAAAAGGAGTAGACGTTGCGATAGAAGCAGTCGGACTTCCTGTAACTTTTGATATTTGCCAAGAAATTTTAAAACCGGGCGGCCGTATAGCCAATGTAGGTGTCCATGGGCAAAGTGTTGATCTTCATATTGAAAAATTATGGACATTAAACATTACATTGACAACCGGGCTTGTCAGCACAACTTCTACACCTATGTTATTAAAAACCGTTCAGGCAAAAAAATTGCATCCGGAACAATTAATTACTCACCGCTTTCCTTTTTCAGATATAATAAAGGCTTATGATGTATTTCGTAATGCAGCAAAAGAAAAAGCAATAAAAGTCATTATTTCCAATGATTGATTAAGTTTTTAATAAATCGATCCGGCCTTGACCTTTAAAACCTGTTTCATAAAATGATTCAGGTTTTTTTTATGAAAAATATCTTGTTCGTTCATCATGAATTTAGACTTTTAACCATATTAATGTAGAAAAAGAGGCTGTCTCAAAAGCCTAAGGGTCAGACCCCATAACACAATATATAGGATATAATGTTGGATAAATATGCTATATATTGATAATGCACATGGGGTCAGACCCTTATGAGACAGCCCCTTTTCAACTATAAAGACAGTACACATACATCGTGTCTTGATTTCAATATCAAGGGGGCATTGACATGGTGAAAAAAAACCATTCACTACAATCTTTGAAGAATCAGGATGAAAGATTTATCTGGCACTCCATGAAGCCTTATAATCCGGATAAAACTATTGTAGTTACAAAGGCAGAAGGATCCTGGATCACGACAAGCGACGGGAAAAAGTATTTAGATGCGATGGCAGGGCTTTGGTGCGTAAATGTCGGCTACGGCAGAAAAGAACTCGCCGATGCTGCCTATGAACAAATGATGGAAATGGCATACTATCCGCTTACCCAAAGTCATGTTCCAGCAATTCAGCTAGCAGAAAAACTGAATGATCTATTAGAAGACGAATATGTAATATTCTTTTCCAACAGCGGCTCTGAAGCAAATGAAGCAGCATTTAAAATAGCCCGTCAATACCATCAGCAAAAGGGAGATCATAATCGCTATAAAATTGTTGCGAGATACCGCGCCTACCACGGTAATTCGATAGGAGCTCTTGCTGCAACCGGGCAGGCCCAGCGAAAATACAAATATGAACCGCTGGCATTTGGATTTGTCCATGTAGCTCCACCTGACAGTTACCGGGATGAGACAAATGTCAGCGATCCAAGCCAGTTGTCCGCTGTCAAGGAAATTGACCGAGTGATGACATGGGAATTGAGCGAAACGATTGCAGCGATGATTATGGAACCGATTATAACGGGAGGAGGAATTCTTGTTCCGCCGGAAGGCTATATGAAAGCGGCAAAAGAGGTTTGTGAGAAACATGGAGCTCTCTTGATTGTTGACGAAGTAATTTGCGGTTTCGGCCGTACAGGAAAGCCGTTCGGTTTTATGAATTATGGTGTAAAACCTGATATCATCACAATGGCGAAAGGAATAACAAGTGCCTATTTGCCGCTTTCGGCAACTGCTGTGAAAAAAGAAATTTACGATGCCTTCAAGGGTGAAGACGAATATGAATTTTTCCGCCATGTGAACACGTTTGGGGGCAGCCCAGCCGCATGCGCTCTTGCCATCAAAAACATTCAAATATTGGAAGAGGAAAAGTTGTTTGATCGATCCGGGGATATGGGTGAAAAGGTTTTAACCGAGCTGCAAAATTTACTCCGGGATCATCCTTATGTCGGTGACGTACGCGGAAAAGGGCTATTAATCGGGATCGAACTTGTAAAAGATAAACAAACGAAAGAACCACTGAATACGAGCAAAGTAGATGAAGTAATTGCTCTTTGTAAACAGGAAGGCCTGTTAATTGGCAAAAATGGAATGACTGTTGCAGGATATAACAATGTCCTGACACTTTCCCCTCCATTAAATATTCCGGAAACTGACTTAGATTTTCTTATAAAAGTTCTTACTGCTTCGCTTGAAAAAATCAAGTAAATCGTACCCGCAGATGCATTCGCATTTCGCGGGTTATTTATATTCCCAAGTATGTAAACAATTTATTGAATATATTAACCATTTTTCATGGTATAACGACCAGTTTTTATGATTTATCCACAATAATATTATTGGAAAATGAATTTTCTTCACATAATTGATTTTGTTCTTCGAATAATAGTAGTGTATTCAAAAATTTTATTTTCAATACATGATCCAAAATAACCGATTTTGGAAGGGGTGTCTCCTGTGCTCACAAATAAGCAACTATCTGCCTTCCGTCAATTGCTGCAGGAACAGAAGCAAGATTTAAAGCGGTACCGGGAAAATGATCATTTTGGTTTAACCAGAGGGCATGATCACGAATCAATGGGAGAGCTGTCAAGCTACGATAATCATCCAGCAGACGATGGTACGGAATTATTTGAAAGAGAAAAAGACATAGCTTTAAATGAACATTACAAACTTGAACTAAAAAACATAGAAAAAGCATTAAATGCAATTGATAAAGGGACATATGGAAAATGCGAAGTTTGCGGAAAAGACATTCCGGTTGAGCGGCTGGAAGCTTTGCCGACAACAACATTTTGTAAAGAACATAGTCCTGAACAGGTTGTATCTCGTCAAAGGCCGATTGAGGAAGGAGTTTTAATGCCTCCGTTTGGTAAATTTGATTTGGATGAGCAAGATGAGTCAGTTGCTTATGATGCTGAGGATTCATGGCAGGAAGTAGCAGAGTGGGGAACGTCTGAAACTCCGTCAGACTATATTGAACCGGCGGATCATTATAACGATGTAAACATTGAATCATATGAAAATATTGGATATGTCGAGGATTATGAAAATTTTATCGGTACCGATATGGAAGGAAAAAACATCATCGTTTATCCTAATCCCCAACATAAAAGGTACGAAGAAGAATTAGATGAAGAAGGAATTATGACGTCGTTCGGGGACTTGCCGGCATATGAACATGACCCTTATGTTGAAAAAATAACGAAAAATAAGAAACAAAGCCGCAATTGAGATCAACTGATCCATTGCGGCTTTTTTAACACTTTAAAGCGATGAGGGCCAGACCCGCACTGCGTTAACGCTTTAAAGTAACAGGGGCCAGACCCGCACTGCGTTAACGCTTTAAAGCAACAGGGGCCAGACCCGCACTACGTTAACGCTTTAAAGTAACAGGGGCCAGACCCGCACTGCGTTAACGCTTTAAAGCAACAAGGGCCAGCCCCCCAACATTTTAAAAAATCAGTGTTTTGACCGGAAATATTTCATGACTGCATGCATATTGTATACATGAAAATATAAGAAACATGTTGATTATTTTTAAAAAAGTACGGGTATAAGCATCCGCAGGAAGAAGCAGTACCCAATCGCTGCAATTGCTTGCGCATGTGCTTGTACTTGGAACGCTTGTCCTTGATGGATCTTCCGTTGAAGAACAAGGATTTTCCAAGTATCTAGTGGATGAAACGAACATAAAGAAAGAAGGGAAAAGGAGCGAATGTCGGATGCTTGAGGCGGCAGAAACCGCCCCGTATCCGAAGCACATTCCTTCCCGCCCTATTGAGGATTGGGCCTCCTTCGCTGACTAGATGAAATAAAGTAGAAATGGGGGATTAAGATGACCAGGACGGAAAAATTTCATCAACAGCCGAAATCATTTTTTTGGAAAAGAATATATCTGTATGTCATTTTCAGTGCTGCGATCGTCACCGCCCTTTACTTTTTTTCACAAAGCCTGATTAAAGTTGAAGCCCCGAAAAAAGATTACGGCCGGAAAGTGATCATCCAGCTTCCGAACGGAAATGAAGTGTTAACATATGAGAATTTGATTGTAAAAGAAGATGGGAAAATGTTTTATAAAGGCGAAAACAACAAAATAGACTTAACAGGCGGAAACATTGTGTATGAGGATTGGAAATAGAATAAGAGAAAGATAGCCTTCATAATTATCTTTATTTATATAAGAAGCAATGTCTGGGATTCAGACATGCTCTTTTTTTGAAAAAAAGTTATTTTTGCCTATACAAAAAAGAAAAATAGGCATTTTATCACCTGTTTTAACCTATCTGTAATATATATTTAATAGTTCTTAATCCCTTGAACCTAAAACGGTGATATAGTATTCTTTGAAACTACCAAAACTGGGCCATCACATGCCGGAATCTAACTCGGAAACAATAAGTTGATCCATTGCCGCTCTTCAACAGGAGTAACCATAAGCGATATGAATTCATCATATTGGAAACTGCGTTATATCGTGGGAAAACAGCATTTTAAGAGAAAGAAGGCCACCGTTAACGAAGCCTTCTTTTTATAAGCTATTTTCTACTTATTAGTTCTTTAACTCCCGTGTACAGAAGGGCAAAAGAGAACACGATCATAGCAACAACACCTACGAAATCAAAAAATGGTGTCAGTCCTGAGAGAAAAGATGTTGCAGGAAGATTTAATAATGTGTAACCTGCTAAAACGCTGGCTAAATATATCCAAACAATTCCATTCATTTTGTGATCCCTCCTTTTACAGCAGTATATGTTTATAAAAGAGAGGAGGTCTGGGTAATAGCCTACATTAATGTAAGGGTTTTCAATTATTTTTTTGGTTGTAAGATAAGGAAAAATATGTTAGATTAGATTCAATTAACTGATAATTAATACTATACGTAAACCAGATTCAGTATGCAGGGAGAACGGTTAAAATCATGAATGTTTTAAGCTACATCATATTAGGGCTTTCACTTTCTATACCCGTTGGACCTATTAATATAGAAATGATAAAGCGGGGTATAAAGAACGGATTTTGGCACTCTTGGGCTGTTGGTCTAGGTGGAATGTCAGCTGACGTCGTGTTAATGTTATTAATTTACTTCGGAATATCTAATTATTTGACTACGCCAATCGCCCAGTCAATCATGTGGATTTTTGGATTCCTCATTTTAGTCTTTTTAGGATTCGAAAGCATAAGAGATGCATTTAAAGAAGTTACTATATCTGATGAAGTACAAAAAGAAAGCAAATCTAAATCATTTTTATCGGGATTTTTAATCGCCATTTCCAATCCGCTTAATATTATTTTTTGGATCGGAATTTATGGTTCTGTTCTTACAACTACTTTAAATACTGTACATCAAGGACAAGCTTTGCTTTTTAGCAGTGCTATTTTTATAGGAATTGCTCTTTGGGATTTATCTGTTGCATCTACAATCCATTTCGGGAGAAAATTTGCAAGTCAGCGGTTCTTAAAATGGTTATCTGTCATTGCTGGATTCGTATTAATCGGATTTGGTATAAGCTTTGGTTATCGAGCATACAAAAGCTTGCTAATTATATTCTAATAGAGTGCTTTCAAAGATCCAGGATCAATAGCTCTTACAACGAATTTACGAGGAGGAATGAAATGGGTACGTGCAATATTGACCATAGCCATGAAGATGTTAGAAAAAAATATGAAGCTCAAGCTGAATTCCTTCCGGGGGGAATTAATGATTTATTCGAAACATTTTTCAAAAAAGAACAAACCCAAGAAATTCTGAACGAAGTGTTCCATTTGCTGAAAAAATACGACTTAGCAGATGAAAAGGAAAAAGCGGAACGCAACCGCAGGCTGGAATTCATTATAAAAAACGTTTGAATACTCCTTACCATAGGGAAGAATTGCGAGGCTGTCTCATAAGGGTCTGACCCTTAGGCTTTGAGACTGCCTCGATTTTTTTAAAAATAAAGCAATTTAGCATATTTTAACGCTTTAAAGCATCGCGGGCCTGGCCCTCAGTACTTTAAAGTGTTAAAGCAACAGGATACTTGTTCCCCACTAAGGTTACCATCTATAGAATTGTAATTTAAGAAGTTCTGAAAATATGATTTTTGTTGTAAAATTAATCTAAATAAAACTAATATTTCCTAATTGTGTTAGGGGGATGAGTGTGGATACTTTTTCGAGGGAAGATCGAAAACGAATTTTTGAACATGAACTAACCTTGCTTAAAGAGGGGGAGTATATTTCAACTGACCAGTCTGACGCCGTATCGAAAGCTCATCAACAGTATTATTCAGATTTGCTTTTGCGGGAAAAACAGCTCGAGAAGGAGAATTTGGTTCAAGAAAAAGATTTGACGAAGATAAATGAAGTAATTGAAGAAAAGGCTTTTCCGGTAAAAAGAAAGCTCTTACCGGAAGAAATACGGGAAAGGAACATAACCTGGTCATTAAACCTGGGTGTTCTCTTACTCTTAATTGGGGGATTATTTGTAGCAACAAGTAATTGGGAGACGATGGAAAATTGGATGAAAAGCGGGTTGATTGCACTTGTTTCTGCCCTTTTTTATGCAATTGCTTATGTTTCCAATCGTTTCATAAAAATTCAAAAGACCGCTTTTGCTTTCATGGTATTGGGTAGTTTGTTTTTACCGATCTTCATTTTATCTCTGGGCTGGTTTGAACTCCTTGGATCTTATTTATCGTTTTATGGAAAAGGCCGTCACGTTTTAGGAACGCTCGGGGCATTGGTGCTTCTTCCAGTTTATTTCCTTCTTGCGCGAAAAATGAAATCACGCCTCTTTGTCTGGTTCACTTTCATAACAGCGACGATTGGAATGGGATTTTTTTTAGCATCATTGAATCTTCATGCAGATGCTTTTTATTTAGGTATCATGCTGTTTAATGCTCTTTTAATATTTGAATTCCACAAATTGAATAAATCAGATTTTTTTGCATTGTTTACGAAGGAATTTGTTGTTTTTTCACAGGTAAATCTTATCTTATCCACCTTATTCATGCTTTTATTTTATCATCAGCCGCTTTTTTATGGTTTTAATCTTATAGTAACGGCAATCATTTATTTATCCATGGTCTATGTAACGAAGAAAAAAGAGTTTCATTTTGTTTTTACGGCAATGATTGTGTACGGATTATATCAAGTTATTGAACATAGTATTCTTGTTTCTTTCGATGCAATCTTTTACGCTTTTGCCGGAATGGCATTTCTTGCTGTCCCAAAATTTCTCGATGACAAATTTCCATGGGAAAAAGTGTTCCAGATCACAAGTGCTGTTGTTTCCGGCCTTGCATTTCTATTTATCAGTTTCGAAGGAATTCTCTTAAGGATGAATGAACCATCATTTGTATTAATGATTGCCTATCTCATCATTGCCGGTAATTTTCTGTACTTGGCGAACGTTAATAAAAACAAATTATTTAACTATTTAAGCCCGATTTTCCTTTTAGCTGCTTTTTATGAAGCAGTGTTAAAACTTGATTTCATTTTTCATTTCGATACGTTTATTTTGCCTGTTTTCTTTATAGGTTTTCTTCTGTTTATTATTTTTGGAACATTCATGAAAATACCTCAGCTCGACGTGATTAAGGAAAGCTCAAGGGACGTGGGGCTGGCCGTCATGTCTTTAGCGATTGTGGTATCTATCGGTATTTTTTACTGGCTCGAGTTAGGGATCATGCTTCTTGCATTATCCATCATCGCCTATATTTTATTAAAAATAGAACAGCGGAAAGATTTTTTGGAAGCCGCTCCATGGGTTTTGCCGCTATCACTCGGATTTGCTTTTACAGCATTTGGTGAAGAACTTCGATTGCACTTGGATTATTACCAAAATAACCTTGGCGTTTCAACGAATTTCGTTCTTGGAAGCATGATTGTTTTGGTTAGCTGCATAATTTGGAAGAAGCTTTCACAGCAAGATCTCGTGCGAAATTCATTTTATGTTTCACAAGGTCTGCATACGGTTGCGATTATTTCTGCTTTATCGTTTCATGTCAATGATTTGTGGGTAAGACCACTGATCCTTTTCGCGGGAATTGTGATGTATTTTGCCTTGTTCAAGAAAATTGGAGATAGATTGTTAACCTATTTGGTAAGCTTATTATCATTAATCTGGTATTTTTCTATTATTTATGCGCTCCATTTAAAAATAACATTTACGCCGCTGATGAATTCTTTATTCTTTACTGCAGGTGCCATTTTCTTGTTTGCAGTTGCCGTATCACTTCGAAAAAAAGAATCTGAGCTTGCCGCCGGATTTGCAGTCACAGGCCACAGTTATTTGCCGATTGCATTAATCATTTCCTTTATCTTATATAGGGAAGATTCCATGTGGAGCTTTATTGCTGCGCTAGTGGTATATGCGGTAAGTACTGCAGCTGCCGGCAAAGAGTGGAAAAAGAAAATCTTTTTATATGGTGCCTTTACTTCTTTATTTTTCACAATATCAATATGGGTTGACAATCATTACGATGGAAATTACGAACATGTTGCATATTTCATGACAAGCATCCTGATCGGGATGTTCTGGTTCATTGCAAAAAATGAATATAAAAAGAGAACCGTTTATTTTCTGATTCCATTTTCATTAATTGTAATTTCTGCCTTCATAACGGTCTATCCATATGAATGGGAATTATTTATCGCTACACTTTTTTATGCTGCATTTGTTTTAGTGTTTCTTCATTTAGCAAAATGGGATCAAATTGCCTTTTTGCCGATATTGCTGGCATACTTTGGGACTGTTCAGTTTTTGGCATTAACGGCTTTAGAGAGCATGTTCAAAGTTCTCATTTTGCTTGGAATTGGGCTATTTCTCCTTTTCACAGGTTCATATTTTTATAAAAAATTATTTGAAGAAAAAGAAGGACAAAAGATTATTCAGTATGACAGTTATACATTAACGGCTTTCCTGTTTTTTTGTTCAGCCTATTATTTTTCAACCGATCACGCATTTGTCAAATTATTACCCGGGCTTTTAATATCCGGTGCTCTTTGGCTGCAGCGGAACCGGGTTCCCAAAGATTGGGCTTTTCTTCCTGCCTTTCTCGCAGGTGCCTATTTATTGCAGCCATATTATTCGGCCGTTGACGAATTCAACGTTCCGGATTTATGGGAGCGTGAAGTCATTGTATTGCCTTGGATAGCCGTAGTCATTTATCTTCGCAGATGCTTACAAGGGAAATACAAAAAATACACCAATTATGCCCAATGGGGAGTCCTGTTTCTCGTTTCGATCCTGCTCGTTCAAGACGGCCTGGCAAGTTCAACGGTATATGACGCATTAATTTTAGGTTCGTTATCACTTATATCCATCCTTGCTGGCATGTTTTTTAAAATAAAATCGTATTTCTTCGTTGGATCTGGAGTCTTGCTTTTGAATGTCCTTTTGCAAACCCGGCCTTACTGGGGAAACCTGCCGTGGTGGGCTTATCTCCTCATTGCAGGCTCTATCCTTATCTCAGCAGCCAGCTATAATGAATGGCATAAACAGAAAAAAGAAAAAGGTGAAAGAACTTTGCTGACTAACATGAAAGAAAAAATTATCAGCACGTTAAAACGGTGGGAATAACCTCTTTATTGGAAACAAAAGATTACTCATTCTTAACTCAAATTAGATGTAAAATCTACTAAATACTTATTTAGCCAATATCAAAAACGCTCGGCGATTAAAACCTGTTCCATCAATAAAAAGGGACAGGTTTTGTGCTGTTTTTGGCTATACCACTTTAACGCTGTACAGTATCGCGGGCCTGGCCCTCAGTACTTTAACGCGGTACAGCATTGAGGGCCAGACCCCCGAAAAAAGTGCATTCTTTATGGCTTTTACCCATTTCACAATCCTTGTACCTTCATATGATATTAAATCGAGGAACGAAGAGAGCAATATAAAATATCACATCGAGGTGCATGAATATGAAGCTTATTCTGTTATCAGGGGGTTCGGGGAAACGATTATGGCCGCTTTCCAATGAATCCAGATCAAAACAGTTTCTAAAGATATTACCACGTTCAGACGAAGAGTTAGAATCGATGGTTCAGAGGATTTGGAGGCAATTAGATGCCAATCAATTAGTGGATGATGCATATATTTCGACTAGTAAAGCACAAGCGGATATCATTCAAAGTCAATTGGGAACTGAAGTACCGCTTATCATTGAGCCGGAGCGAAGAGATACTTTTCCGGCAATCGCATTAGCCTCAACGTATTTATATTCAACCATTGGCGCTCATCCAGATGAAGTTATCACCGTAATGCCTGTCGATCCATTCGTGGAAAATCAGTTTTTTAATAAGGTAAAAGATTTAGAGGATGTTATTGGCCAAACTGATGTGGATATCGCATTAATTGGAGTAAATCCGACTTATCCTTCAACGAAATATGGTTATATCATTCCTGACAAAGATGAAACAAACTACGAGCAGCAGCAAACATATATAAAAGTAAAAAGTTTTAAGGAAAAACCGACAGAAGAACAGGCACAGCGGTTAATTAAACAACATGCTTTATGGAACTGCGGTGTTTTTGCTTTTAAACTGGGCTATATAATAAAGCAACTTGAAAAAAAAGGGCTGCCTGCTCGATTTGATGAGCTTATTCAGCATTATGATAGGCTTCCGAAAATTAGCTTCGATTATGAAATCGTGGAAAAGGCTGACCGGATTAAAGTTATTCCGTATAACGGCTACTGGAAAGACTTGGGGACTTGGAATACGTTAACCGAGGAAATGGAAACCAATATGATCGGCAGCGGCTCAATGAGTGAGGATTGCAGCAATACGCATTTAATAAACGAATTAGATATTCCCGTCATTGTATTAGGTGCTTCAAATATGGTTGTAGCAACAAGTCCAGATGGCATTTTAGTTACAGATAAAGCGAAAAGCCACCTAATCAAAGAGTTTGTAAACGATTACGATCAACGTCCGATGTTTGAAGAACGCCGCTGGGGGTGGTACCGTGTCTTGGATTATAAAGAGTCCGCCGAAGGAACGAAAGTATTGACAAAACGATTATGTGTATATGCAGGAAAAAATATCAGCTATCAATACCACCATAAACGCAGTGAAGTATGGGTAGTCGTAGCCGGTGAAGGCGAATTTGTGCTGGACGGAGCCTTGTCTATTGTAAAACCCGGTGATGTATTGAACATACCTGTTGGCGCAAAACATGGCATCAAAGCGCTGAAAGATCTTGAAATTATTGAAGTTCAGATGGGGAGCCAACTTGTTGAAAATGATATTGTTCGTCTTTTTATGTCATGGGAAGAAATGAAAAAATCAATCGGGAATGAGTAAGTGTTTCACCTTTGTGATAAATAGAGAGAAAGATGTGAAAACCATGCGTATTTTATATTTATCGGTACATGAAGTATTGGAATATGATGAGTTGAAAATATTTACTGAATTAGGACATGAATGTTTCTCGCACGGAGCCTATTGCCGTCCGCATATAGGCAGTTCACTTCGCCCTCCAATACCTGAAATGTCATTTGATCCCCATTTTGCGGATTTGGTTGACCGCTTTCCAAAAAATAATCTTCCTCCTGAATTGATTGAAGACAAGGACATCATCATTATTATGCATACACCTTCATTGGTCATTGATAATTGGGAAAAGATCAAGCATAAACGGGTGATTTGGCGTTCAATCGGCCAATCGGTTCCAGAGGTTGAGAGAATGCTTCTCCCTTATCGAGAGCAAGGGTTGGAAATTGTCCGCTACTCTCCAAGGGAAAAAATGATTCCAAATTATATTGGGGCAGACGCGGTAATCCGATTCTATAAAGATCCTAAAGAGTATGATGGATGGGTCGGCAATAATCGTCAAATTATGGCTTTAAATCAATCGATGAAACAAAGGTGGTTAGAATGCAATTACCCTATATTTCATCACGCATGTAAAGGATATCCGGTTAAATTGTTCGGTCCGGATAATGAGGGGTTGCCTGAAAATTCGGGTATATTGACATATGAACAAATAAAACAAGAGATGAGAGAAAATCGGGCCTTTTTCTATACCGGAACAAGAGTGACGAGTTATACGCTTGGTTTCATAGAAGCATTTATGACAGGTATTCCAATTGTTTCTGTTGGAGAAACACAAGGGAACCATCCGTCTTTTGAACAGCGTACATTCGAGATTCATGAGATCATTGAAAATGGAAAGGAAGGGTTCGTCTCTGATAATGTTTTGGAACTGAGGATATATTTGAATGAATTGCTGAACGACCACGAATTTGCAAAAGGGATCAGTGAGAACGCAAGGAAGAAAGCAATTCGGTTGTTTGGAAAAGAAAATATAAAAGAACAATGGAAAAGATATTTGGACAAAGGATAAATAAATATCATTCTAGGAACTTTCGATTATCTTAAAAAGGAGAATGATAATATGGTTCAGCCTTCAGGCATTTTGTGGGTAGGGCCCGTTGGTGATATTGGGGGATATGGCAATGCTTCTAGGAACCTTTTAAGAGCTTTGCAGCATATTGAACTTCCCTTATACGTGTTGAATATTGGACAAATCGATGCAGAAATTGGGGAAGAAGATATCGATTTGCTGCTTAATATTATGTTGTCAAGAAGGGATCTGGGTGATCACCCTGTTCTTATCATTCATAGCACACCTGAGACCTTTGTCGGTATAAAAAAAGACGGTTTTATAAAAAAAATCGGAATTACTGTATTTGAAACTGACCGGATTCCTTTGCATTGGGCAAGTATGTGCAATGATATGGACGAGGTTTGGGTGCCCTCTCAATTTAATTATCGGACGTTTACGGAATCCGGTGTCGATCCTTCAAAAGTACATGTCATTCATTATCCAATTGATGTTGGACAATACGTTCAGCCATTTGATCCTTATCCATTTCCTTCAGAAGTGAAATCCTTTAAGTTTTTGTACACTTTAGCGTTTGATTTCCGCAAGGGACTCGATTTGCTTATTCCAAGCTATTGTGAAGAATTTTCAAATGCCGAAGATGTCAGCCTCATTGTAAAAATTTACGTTCCGGGCGGGATTAGTCAAGAAAGTGTTTCTGAATTGGTATCTTCTTATATACCGGACAAAGAAAATAATCCCCATATCCATTTCATCCTTGAAAAAACGCCACGAAAAGATCTTTTGTCTTTATATTCAAGCAGCAGCTGTTATGTTTCTACTGAAAGGGCCTGCGGATGGGGAATGCCGCAGATCGAGATGATGGCGATGGGAAAACCGGTCATATCCGTTAATTGGGGAGGGGGCACTGAATTTATGAATGACAAAAACGCTTTTCTGATCGAACCAGAACCGGAATTGGAATGGGTGAACTCCGAGTTGCAGCGGGCGAGGCCGGTTCACTATTTTAGGCATAAATGGGCAAAAGTATCGAAACAAAATGTTATGAAAACCATGCGGGAAGCGTTTGAAAACCATAAAAAAAGAGAGGAAATTGCTTTACAGGCAAAACTGGATATAGCAAATAAATTCTCTACACAAATGATTGCAGAACAAATAAAGGCAAGATTATTTGTTTAATAGGTAGATTTGCTCAAGCTTAAAGGATATTTAGATCGAAAAAAAGACTGGGAGGGCATCATGAAAAGAGCGTTAATAACAGGTATCACCGGTCAGGATGGCTCATATTTGGCGGAACTTCTTCTTGCAAAAGGATATAAAGTTTATGGATTAAAAAGGAGAACGTCCACGCAAAATTATGAAAATATTAACCATATATTAAATGAAATTGAATTAATTTCGGGTGACTTATCCGATTTGTCTTCATTGATACAAGCCGTTAAACTCTCTTTGCCGGATGAAGTTTATAACCTTGGTGCACAATCATTTGTAGCCGATTCATGGACGCAGCCTGTTTTTACTGGAGAAGTCACGGGTCTTGGTGCATTGAACATGTTGGAAGCCATAAGGCATGTTAAACCGGATGCTCGATTTTACCAAGCTTCAAGCTCAGAAATGTTCGGAAAGGTTGTAGAAACCCCTCAAAATGAAAAAACACCGTTTTATCCTCGAAGCCCTTATGGAGTTGCTAAAGTATTCGCGCACTGGATTACAGTTAATTATCGTGAGAGCTTTGATTTATTTGCATGTTCGGGAATATTATTCAATCATGAATCACCGCGAAGGGGAATTCAATTTGTCACACGTAAAATAACGGACGCTGCTGCAAGAATTAAATGCGGTCTCCAAAAAGAACTTCGGCTCGGCAATCTTGATGCAAAAAGGGACTGGGGCTTTGCAGGGGACTATGTCAAAGCGATGTGGCTAATGCTTCAGCAGAAAGAGCCGGATGATTATGTTGTGGCAACAGGTGAGACCCATACGGTTCGTCGTTTTGTTGAACTTGCCTTTGATTATGTCGGATTGAATTGGGAGGATTATGTCATTCAAGATCCGAAATTCATGAGGCCGGCAGAAGTGGATTTGCTTTTAGGCGACCCGAAAAAAGCAAAAGAAAAATTAGGCTGGGAGCCGGAAGTTTCTTTTGAAAATTTAATAAAAATGATGGTTGAACATGATCTGAAAAAGTACAGAGGAATGAAATGAAGGCGCTCATTACAGGGATAACAGGATTTGTCGGAAAACATCTTGAAGCCTTTTTGCAGGATAAAGCAGAGGTATATGGCACGTCAAGGAACAGCAGGAGCAATAACCATATTTTTCAACTAGATCTATTGTCCGAGACCGAAACTTTTCATTTGATTAAAAAAATAAAACCTACACATATTTTTCATCTGGCCGGATTAAGCAATGTAAAAGACTCATGGGAACATAAAGCAGATTTCATTCAGGCAAATGTGATCGGAACCGTTCATTTATTAGAAGCAGTAAGACAAGCAGATGACCAAATTAAGGTAATGACGGTAGGATCTTCAGAAGAATATGGAATCGTTCCTGAAGGAGCAGGAAAAATCCGGGAAGAAGCTCCATTGCATCCGATAAGTCCATATGGCTTAAGCAAATGTGCAATAAGTATGCTTGTGAAATTGTATTATAAATCGTATGGATTGAACGTAACACATGCCAGACCCTTTAATCATATCGGCCCCGGACAGAGGTTAGGATTCGTATCAACGGATTTTGCACACCAAATAGCCCTAATCAATAAAGGAATTGTTGAAGAAAATAAAATAAAAATAGGTAATTTACAAACTGTAAGGGATTTTACAGATGTAAGGGATATCGTTGAAGCATATTACGAAATCGGGCGTTATGGCAAAGCAGGGGAAGTTTATAATGTGTGTACTGGCGAAGGAGTTGCGATTCAGAATCTATTAGAGATTCTATTATCTTTTTCAAACAAAAAAATTGAACCAATCGTTGATCCGAATAGAATGAGAGCGGCAGAAATCCCAAGATTGGTAGGAGATCCTGAGAAATTGATTAAGCTAACGGGATGGAAACCTAAACGAAAACTTGAGGATACATTAAGAGACATTTACAATAATTGGTTATATAAATTGTGAAAAGAAGGAGTTTTCAAACTTAGTTAAAAAACAAGAGTGGAGATGCATTTCTCCACTCTTGTTTTGCAAAATATTCCATTATTTATAATAATACTTTACTAATTCATCCATCCTCTGATAAATTTGTTGTCCGATCGTCATATTGGAAAATCTGGGAAATAAATCTTTCCTTGCTTTTATTCCTTTTTGCTTTGCTTTTTCAGGATGATTGTAGACATGCCTCATCAGGCTTTTGAGATGATCCACACTTGGTTCAGCCCATTGATGGCCGTGAAAATGCGCCGGCATATTGTTTGCATCAACGGGAATCAACCCCTCAATATTAATTAGATAGCTGTTGTCTTCGTTCATAAATGCTTGTTGGCCGCTCCATTTTGTACCGATTGTCGGCAGTTCCATGGCCATAGCCTCCATATATGGGCGTCCCCACCCTTCACCCCGGGAAGGCAATACAAAGCAATCAACCGCTGCATATAATCGAGTCATATCTTCCTGGGACAAAGTTTCTTGAATGATATGAACTCGCGGTAATTTTGTTAAACCTAGCTTTTTTGTTAACTCTTTTATTTTCATATATGGATTTGAATTCGGTTCGTTAATTTTTGACACCTTCAATATGAGGGAAACATCTTCATCTTCTTTAAATTCCTCAAAATATGCCCGAAGCAGGATTTCCCATCCTTTGCGAATACTCCAATCAAATACGGACAAAAATTTAAAAGAGGCAGTTTCTTTTAACGGGTAAGGAAGCACTTTGTGCGGGTCATATTTGTTCTCATCTAATGGTGAAGGTATGATTTTCATTCGTTCAAGCTTGACACCCGCCGAAGCAAACGTTTCTCGATTAAATTCAGATGGAACCCAAACCTCAGTCATTTCATTCAATATGTCTACCCATGTTGCAGGCAAAGAATCTGTTTCAAACATCGTTCTCCCGATCGAAATTGGTGCATTTGGAAACGAAAAGAAACTCGCCGGTGCCGCTTGATAATGAATCAAAGGTGATTGGATTTGTTGTTTCTGCAATGTTAACAAATATGTTTTCATGTCAGAAGGATATAAATCAAGTGACGGCATACGATCCATGGGGTGAATTTTTACCTTTAAAGGGAATGGCCGGATTCCGTCTAAGAAATGTTTTTGTTCTTCGGCATACCCTGATGAATCAAATAACGGACTTTGCCACAAAATCTCGTAATTCGTACTTTCAATACGTTTCTTTGTACGATTGATGCGTTCATTTACCAGTTCGAGGGCTTCTGCTGCAGCCGTTTGATCACTTCCGAATTCAAGGGCTTTTCGATACGCTTTTTCAGCCTGGAAATCATTGCCCATTTCCAAATAACAGTCCCCTATTTCATGATATAATTCCGGCAATAATATTGTTGATCCTTGTATACACTTCTTAAGATAGAATATTTCTCGAGATCGAAATGAAGGATTGATTGCTGCTGCTTTTTTAAATGCATCTAAGCCCGCTTGAAAATCTTGATTTTGAGAATAACAAATTCCGAGAAGACTCCAAACATCCGCTTGAAAACTTTCAGACTCAGCGTCCATGATATTCGTAATAAAAAGAAGATGTTTGATGGCGTTTAAATAATCGTTCATTTTCATATAAACAAGTGCTGTATTATAGTGGGTTTCCAAAGAATCCGGATAATCTGAAAGAATGGTAAGAAAGAGTTTGATTGCATCTTCGCATCGATTTGCATGATAAAGCTGCTTACCGAAAAGTAATCGAAGATATAAATCTCCTTTATGATTCAACCACTCTCACCTCCTGGATGAGATTTACTTTTTCTTAGTAAAAGAAGGACAGTAGTAGGGGGGACAAAAAGTCCCCCCTCATAAGAGAAATACTAGAATAATAAGATTTTCTAAGGCAGCGGAGTGATCGCGATCAAATCAAGGATGTTTTCAAATTTGAATTGAAGCAGCATTTCTTTTTTGATAACGTCACGAAGAGTTCTTTGGACATTCGCATCAAGAGCAATAAGATCGGATAAAGAAACATCTGCTGGAGTAAATGTTGTTGAAGTTGGTAATGAACCTAGAACAAATTGAAGCTTTTCTGCTTCAGCATTGATGATATGTGCTAAAGCCAGTTCCTCAAGGGCAATAGAAGCCAAGAGCAGCGGAATCGTCTGCTCAGTAGTAACCGAAATAAGCGGGGTAATATTAGGTATATTCGCTTGAGACATCAATTTCACCTCTTTCTTTTGACTTATTTCTAGTATATTTTGCCGGGCTTGCAAGTGACTTTCCTATTTTTCAAGCTGACGCGCCTGTTATACTATTTCTTTAGACAATACCCTGGTAATTAATGCTTCATTATCACAGTCTTCCGGCAAGTCTCCAAATATGTCTGGATGTTCTGCCGTCAACTTACGGAGAGCATCTACAGGGGAAACGAATGTTTGTGAAAGGCTTGCAGCTTGTGCATAGGCTTTCGCAGCTTCCTCTATTTGCCCAAGCTTTTCGTTGCAGCACCCTTTATAGTACAATGCTTGAAAGCTGCCAACTCCTTTTAAGGTTAGATGCTGTAAATTTTCTTCTCCCAATTCAAGGCAGTGTTCAAACACCTCCAAAGCTTCTTTGAACGAATCTTTGGCATATAAGATTATACCTTTGTAAAAATGTAAATCTACATAATCCGGATAGAGGGAAACCGCTCTGTCGATACCGGGCCATGCTCCGTCAATGCTGCCTGAGCTGATTAATATTGAATACTTTAATCGATATAGCAGGGAAGGCGGCGTTTTTAGCTGCTTCAAAAAACCCATTATGGCACGATTGACATAATCGAAGGCCTTGGTGTATTGTTTTGCACGGTAATATTCACTTGCAATATGGTATTCGATCCATGGACTGTAATCTTTTTGTTCAAGCTCCTTTTCGAGCATGCTGAGATTCCGTTCAAACTTCTTTTTTGTTTCATTCACAGGATCTAAATACCCATAATGATAGATTTTAATAGGAACAGTCTTGATTTCCGGGCTCTTATCCGATGCAGCAAAAACTTCATTTACATTAAGCGTTTCATGGATCTTATTCTTGAATTTAAATCCTTTATGATTTTGGAAAAGGCGGGTGTGGGCAATGTCGAACGTTTTGTTTGGGTCCGGACGGTCACCATAATAATTAATTAAATGAACATTCAGAAGATCATCATCAGAATAGAGGATATCTCTCAGTCTGTACACATCAGAAGCGTCTACCTCTTCATCCGCATCTAGCCATAAAATCCAGTCCCCGGTTGCACGCTCCAACCCATAGTTACGGGCGTCTGAAAAACTCTCGTTCCAAGGAAAGTTGAACACTTTAGCGCCGAATGATTCACAAATTTCAACGGTGCGGTCTGAAGATCCCGTATCTACAATAATCATTTCATCTACAACACTCTTTACACTGCTCAAGCAGCGGTTAATGCAGTCCTCTTCATCTTTAACAATCATACAAAGCGACAATCGGCGAAAATTCATAACTTCTTTTCCTCCTTCTTATCGTAATTGGTCTTTATTTAATATATTTTTCCACATGGTAAAAGTGATTTTTTGTAACCTTATTTCGCAGCCATCAATATAATATGTGAGGAAAAAACAAACTCTACAATTAAGCCCTAGGAGGATACTGTTGAATATAGATACAATAAAAATTAACTGGATTGGTTCTCAGTTTGCCGGCCATAGCTTTGCGATCGTCAATCGAAATATTTGCAACATTCTTCAACAGGATCATCAGATTGATCTTAGAAAAGGGATACCTGAGTCAGAAAAAATATTATCCCGCCTTTCAACAGAAGCGGAGAGGAATAAAGACGAATTTTCACTTTTTACCAAACCGGATTTGACAGTTGATCATCAGTGGCCGCCCGATTGGTCAATCCGAAAAGAGGGCCGATGGGTCTGTATGCAGCCGTGGGAATATGGCGCGATTCCAAGAAAATGGTATATCCCTATGAAATATTGGGTGGATGAAATCTGGGTTAACAGTTCATACACGAAAGAATGCTACGTCCGCTCCGGAATTCCGGAAAACAAAATTTATGTTTTCCCGCTCGGTGTCAGTGAAAACGTATTCAACCCCAACGTTGATGCTATGGATTTGGAACCTTCCGCTTTTCGTTTCTTATTCGTCGGGGGAACCATTGGACGAAAAGGAATCGATGTCCTGCTTCAGGCCTATCTGAATGAGTTTACAGCGGATGATGATGTATGTTTATTCATAAAAGACACGGGAACTCAATCTTTTTATAAAGGAATAACGTTGGAGAAGATGATTCTTGAAGCAATGTCAAATCCAAAAAATCCAAGGATCGTATACTTGGATAAACAATTTTCCGAGGCAGAGCTGGCGGGATTGTATAAAGCGTGTGATTGCCTCGTTCATCCGTACAGAGGAGAAGGATTCGGATTGCCTATTGCCGAGGCGATGGCCTGCGGAATTCCTGTGATTGTGCCGGATAAAGGATCTTGCAGGGATTTTTGCAGCGAGGAAACAGCGTTCTTTGTACCATCAAAGGAAGTGGCTTTATCAGAGAAAAAAGTAGGTAATCTTGATACGGTCGATTATCCATGGTGGCTGTCGATTGATACAAATGATTTGCAGAAGGTCATGCGGTTTGCCTTTGAGAATCAAACTTTAGTGAAGGAAAAAGGACAGAAAGCGAGCCGGCAGATTTTATCCTCACTTACTTGGAACAAATCCGCCCAGCAAGTATTTGACAGGATCAACCAATTAGTTCAAAAGGAACCGAGTCCGAAATTAGCCGATGAGGATATTATTGAATTAGAACTGGAACATGCGAAAGAACTATATAAGAACAATCTTATTGAAGAGGCGTTAGAGACATATTTGAACATTTTGGCGATATATCCTTTATCGCTTATGGCAAGATATAACACAGCAATCGTTTATATAATGAAAAAAAACTACCACAAGGCGATTGAGCATATCACTTATATTGCTAATAATATGGGAGAACAAAGCAAGGACTTTCAAGAGAATATTTGGCATTTGTTAAGATTTTGTTATTCGAAAGAGGGTCTGGCGCCTTCCGACAATGACAATAGATAAGGATTTTTTTATTGGTCTATATGTTGTCTTGGAGGGGTCAGACCCTCCGGTTTTGAGCCAGCCCCTTCTATTTCTTTGAAATTAGTAGAACTATAGGATAGATGGACAGCTTATATCAGTTAAAAATTTTCTTAAAATCAGCATTTAGAAAAAATCAACGTTTCTATTAGGACAAGCACACAGACTGTGAAAAAGTTGTTGAATAAGATATAGAGAACAATCGGTCGCAAGGCCTTTGTTCAAAAAAAAAACTAGAAAGGAGAATGCATTTTGTCTTTCCCGAATATTCCTAATATTACACCGCTCATTTCGGTAACTACAGAACAATCGATTCCGCTGCTTTTGTCTTCCATCGCCCTTGAAGAATTATCTTTAGCTCACATAACCAATGCTGAAGCGGAGAAGCTGCAATTCGTTTTAGGTACATTACCGACAAATGGTATTACCTTTACTCCGGCAGAAGTTTCGTTATCCGATCTTCTTACTCTCGACGCAAGTGTTCAAAGAACCCTTCGTGACGTCATCAAAAAGGAAATGTTATTGGAGTTCAAATTTGAAAATGTTCTTGATTTAATCGGAACATTACCGGAAGCATGTACTCCGACAACGGGAGCTACGTTCAGCAATACTCAAGCCATCACAAATATCGATCTTGTTCCTGGCACCAACCCATATCCATCCAACATCGTCGTCTCAGGTTTACAAGGTACTATTACTGATGTGACAGTTACAATTCACAACTTCGTCGACCCAGGTTCAGGTCCTCCAGGCCCAGGGCATCTTGATCTCTTAGTTGTCGCTCCGGATGGAGTTACAAGTGTTCTTATCGTAGGAAATCCAGGAAATGGAGCTGCTGCTACTACTCCGGTTACCTTTACGATTTCCGACAATGCAGCAACCCAAATTCCTTCAAACGGACCGATTCCAAACGGTACATTCCTGCCGACCGTGACAGACAACTCAAATACTTTCCCTGCCCCTGCACCAGGACCGGCACCATATCCTGCATCATTAAGCAATTTCAATGGTCTAAACCCGAATGGAACATGGAGCCTTTACGCCATTGACCAATTTGGCGGACATGGAATGGCAATCAATGGTGGATGGTCATTGACGATTTCTACAACTTGTCCTTAGAGCATTAGGAAGATTCTTTACAAAAAATTAAGTCAATAAGCCTGAAAAAAGTTGGCATAGAGGCTGTCTCAAAGCCAAAGGGTCAGACCCTTATGAGACAGCCTCTCTTTTTAATAATCCCCAAAAAAATCAACCTCGATATGGGCTGACACAATTTGATAACAGGCTTGGTTGAATGTCACAAACAATGAGATCAAGAAATAAATTATATTGTATAAATGGATAAGTCTTAAATAAGGAGGATCAAGTTAATATGAGTATGCCTACAATTCCTGAGGAACCGCATCGACCGAATGAGAAGGAAGTTATAATAGATTTATTAGAATCTATCGCTTTAGAGGAGATTGCTCTTTCCCACTTACTAAAGGCAGAGGCAGAAAAAGTTCAGGCTTTTGTCGGAAAAAAGTTTGACTTTCCAACTCGTCCATCAAATAAAGACATTATTAAATTTAATAAAGGAGTTAATCGGTTCCTTGATAAGATTGTCATGAAGGAATGGCTGCTTCTAACGAAATTGGAGAATGTTTTGGAACTGATCGATAAAGATCATTGCAAGAAAAAACATGATCACGATCATCATGGTGATGAATCTAAAAACGAGTCAAGCAGTGACGAGTCCCGTGAGGATTCCTCTAATGAAAGCAATGATTAAAAAGGAATGTTCTTTATGAAACACGAAGATATGTACGAATTGAGCCTTTATAGCATTCGATCTGTTTTTTACTTTGAATCAGCACTCATCCGATTCCTTAATTCTCTAACCATCCTTTTAAAACACCTGAAAAAAACAGATTGCGATGAAAACGTTCTAGACACCGTTTATCATGTATTAGAACAAACGAATGAGCTTCAGAAACAGATGAACAAAAAGATCATTCTTTTTTCTGATCGATTTACCAAAACAGAAGTTTATTCTGTATACCAGACGCATGAGGAATATGATTTTCTTTCTCAGGAATCTTTTCCTGATGTGGTAAAACAATTGCACAAATTATCCAAACGTTTCTCTTCAGGCAACTACAAGAAAGACTTAATAGATGATGAAGTAAATCAATCTTTCCTTTTATATAAAAAAAGAAAGAGATTATTGAAACAGTTCAAAAAGTAGTCAAAATGAGACAAACATATCTTAAATTTAAAATAAGGCCTCAATTCATCTCGAAAAATTGAATTGGGGCTTTTATGTTTGATTCTATAACCACTTGAATCAATTCACCGGCTTGAGTAAATAAAAACCTTTAAATTAAAGGCTCTGTATTGTTGTTAAGGGATTGTTACCATAAAAAACATTGAATTACTATCCATTTTCAACAATCAGTAGCCAATTTGCCTAATTTAACATAATTATATATATCAGGTCGATTAACATATTTCCTAAGGTAAATTGTATTTATATAGAGAGGCAGGTGCATCTTGTATATGAAACTTAAGCATGTTGTATTTATTGAACAAGAAAAAGAAAAGATTTCAAGATACAAAAAAAGAAACAGAAAAGAATCGTTAGATGAGTTGGAAGAAGATTTTTTACAACAAATTCAAGAAGAAAGGGACTCTTATAAAGAATTGGTCCAACAAAAAAATGATTATATAGCAAAACTCGAAAATCAAATCAGTGTTGAAGTTTCAAGGCTTGACGAATTGGAACAAGAGAAAATAATTATTGCTACAATGAACGAAAATTTAAAACGTGAAAACGATAGCCTTTTGCAACAAATTGCTGAACTATCTGAGAAGGTACAACATTATGAAACGACTTTTCAATTAAACAAGTCTGAATATGAGAATGCCATGACTGAAAATAATAAGTTAACAGTGGAAGTTGTTGAGTTAAGAAAACAGTTTTCTTTAATTAGCGAAGAAAAACAGCAATTATTGAACGAGAATAAAGAATTATTAGATAAACTTCAGTCGAGGGAAGAATCCTTTACCACCTTAGAAAAAAAATATGCTTCACTACTAGCCGAAAAGGAGGATTTACTCGAAGCCAATCGCGACCTTGAAAAAAAGAACTTTCTGATTCAACAGGAAAAAGAAAAGGTTGAGTATGCTAAAGAAATCTTATCAAAGTCATTATCTGATTACAAAAAGTTGCTTGACTTCTATAAAAATATGAAAAAAGAATTGGAAGAAATAAAGGAAGAATGGTCAGTACAATATAATCAAAGAATTGACATGGCTGAACAATTGCTAAACGACCATAAAAACATTTTGGATCAAATTACTTTAACGATGGAAGAGCACGAAAAACATTGGAATCAGTGTTTACTTGAGTTGACAAGGATACAGAATGAAAATCAGATTGGTTCAAACGAACTGGAGAAAACAACAAAGGAAATCGCAGAAATCCAACGAAAATTGAATGACTTCATTAGTGAAGTAAAGGATTTTATATCGAAAAGCAAGGCATCAAACTACGAATATAGAATAGTAAAACATGGAAAAGGGAACAATTAGGCTTTAATAGAAAAAAACTGTAATGATTAAGGAGATATCTCGCCAGATTAGACTATGTTGGAAAAGACTTACTGTTCTTAGAAGGAAAGTGCTGTCTCATAAGTCAAGATGAGCAGCCTTTTTTTATAAGCGAGAGATAAATTCTAAGAGCAAAGACCGTATAATGTTTGATTTAATAAACACTTGAATCAATTCATCGCTTCTAATGAGTTTCCAAATTTTTCGAGTTATTTTCTCTTGTTCGACGCATTTGATGAAACATTCATGTTATTGATGATTCGAAATAAAGAGATAATGCGGACATATGACTAAAGGCATATTCATTAATTTGTTTCAGTTAGAATAAACTTTGTTCCAAAAAATGCTGTCACACATATAGTATAAAGAAAAATAAATGTAAAAATTTTCAGGTTTAGACTTCTGAGTATGACTATGTGAAGGTGGTATTTCATTACATGAAAGGGGTTATTCTTGCAGGTGGTACAGGTTCTCGTCTAAAGCCATTGACAAAATTTCTAAATAAGCATCTCTTGCCAGTAGGACCATATCCAATGATCTATTGGCCAATTCTAAAATTAAGGGACGCTGGAATACATGAGATTTTAATCATAACAAATCAACATCACCTCAGTTCCTTCATAGAGCTGTTAGGGCTGGGGGAGGAATTGAATGTAAAGATTCAATATAAAATACAAATAAATGAAGGCGGTGGTATTGCCGATGCCCTTATGAGCGCCAAAGATTTTATCAATGAAGATAAATTTGTCGTAATACTGGGTGATAATATTTTTGAAGATTCATTAACTCCTTACATCCAATCATTTCAACAACAGGACGCCGGCGCAAGAGTATTGCTAAAGGAAGTGAATGATCCTGCCCGATATGGAGTTCCACGGTTAGATAAAACCAATAATAAAATTATCTCCATCATTGAAAAGCCAAAGTTTCCTCCTTCTTCTTATTGTGTGACGGGAATTTATTTGTATGATCAAAACGTTTTTCAATTTATAGAAGCGATCAAACCATCAAACCGAAACGAGTTGGAAATCACAGATGTTAACAATATATATATTAATAACAATCAACTTCAGTATGATATTCTTAAGGGATGGTGGATTGATGCAGGAACACATGAGTCCCTTTATAAAGCGAATCAATGTGTTTACAAAAAAATAAAGGAGGATACAAAGTGAGTAAACACCTCCTTGTAACAGGCGGAGCAGGTTTTATCGGTGCAAATTTCATATCCCATTTACTAAATCACTCAAATTACTTTATTACAAATGTCGATTCCTTGACCTATGCCGGAAATAATGAAAATATAAAGCCATTTGAAAAATCAAATCGATACCGTTTTATAAAATGTGATATTGGTAATGAACAAGAGTTGCAATTCGTATTTGATCAAGAATATGAAGCGATTATAAACTTTGCTGCTGAATCACATGTAGACCGCAGCATCTTGAATGCCGCCCCGTTCATTCATACAAATATAATTGGTACGTTTAACCTTTTACAGGCTGTATTATCCGGGAAAGCCCGTAAGATGATCCAGATCTCAACAGACGAAGTATATGGCTCTCTCAAGCCGCAAGATCCTCCATTTACGGAAGAAACCCCGCTTGCTCCAAATAATCCGTATTCTGCAAGTAAAGCAAGTGCCGATTTACTCGTCAGATCTTTTTATAAAACACATCAACTGCCGCTTATCATCACAAGATGCAGTAATAATTATGGACCAATGCAACATCCGGAGAAGTTCATCCCTAAAATTATTACGAATGCACTTAACAATGAAGAAATTCCCTTATATGGTGATGGATTCAATATTCGTGATTGGATTTATGTAGAGGATCATTGCCGGGCCATCCATATGGTGCTTGAGAAGGGAGTTCCCGGCGAAGTTTATAATATCGGAGGAGCTGAAGAAAAAACGAATCTTGAAGTTATTCGATTTATTCTAAAGCAATTAGGAAAAGACGAACATTTAATCAAGCATATAGAAGACCGAAAAGGACATGATCGCCGGTATGCGATGAATTCAACGAAATTATCTAGGGAATTGGGCTGGAAACCTCTTGTTTCTTTTCATGAAGGCATTCAAAAAACCATAGAATGGTATAAACATAGGCGGCATGAGAATAGGTGAGAGTATGGATATATTAATTACCGGTGGTAATGGACAATTAGGAAAAGAACTGGAGAGACAATTGAGCATTGCACATTCTGTTATTAGTCTTGGAAAACAAGATTTAGACATCACATCAAAAGAAGATGTGGAAAAAATCATATCCAACATGAAGCCGCAAATCATCATCCATGCTGCTGCTTTTACTGCAGTGGACCAATGTGAAACAGATCGTAAAAGAGCGTTCGAAGTAAATAGTCTTGGAGCTTTCTATGTTGCTCAAGCAGCAAGCAAAGTTGGTGCACGGATGTTTTATCTTAGTTCTGACTATGTGTTCGATGGAAATAAACATTCTCCTTATGTAGAGGAAGATGAACCAAATCCACAATCAATTTATGGAATGAGTAAATGGCTGGGTGAAAAATTAGTTCTTCTATTCGATCATGTAACCGTTATCCGTACATCTTGGCTTTACGGTCACGATGGAAAAAATTTTGTGAAAACGATGTTGGAACTGGCTAAAAAAAATAGAGAATTTAAGGTAGTAAATGATCAAATTGGCTCTCCCACGTATGTGTACGATCTCACTGAAACAATTATTCATTTATTTGATAAAAAAAATGGCATCTATCATGTGAGCAATTCAGGATCGTGCACATGGTATGTATTCGCAAAAACCATTTTCGAAGAAGCGGGATTCAATCCGAAGAACGTAATGCCCACAACGACGGAGGAATATGGGGCGCTTGCACCGAGGCCCCGATATTCAGTATTAGGACATAATGCACTGCTTAGAGAGAACGTTAACCTGCCCAGGCCATGGAAAGAAGCGTTAAAGGATTTTCTTCGAAAGGAGACAGGTCAATGATAGAAGGAGTCAAGGTGAAGAAACTCATTAAACATTGTGATGACCGCGGCTTTTTCGCAGAGCTTATCCGTGATGATGAACCTGAATTGTTATCGAGATTTGGCCAAGCATCATGGTCGATGACCTACCCGGGTGTCATTAAAGCTTTTCATTATCACGAAAAGCAGGATGATTTGTGGTTTTTCCCTTCCGGCAACGCCCAAGTTGTCCTTTATGATCTGAGAGAGGATTCGCCTACTAAAGGTGAAACCGACGTTTATTATATGGGAGAGGAAAATCCGATTATGCTGCTCATTCCCAAAGGAGTTGCTCATGGGTATAGGGTACTTGGACAAAAACCTGCGACGATCATTTACTTTACAACCGAATCATACGATAGAGAAAATCCGGATGAGAAACGAATCAATTGGAATGATCCTGATATTGGATTTTCTTGGGAGACACAGAACCGATAGATCATTCAGGAAATAATTGAAGAGAAAAATATATATCAAGAGATTAATAAATGGCTTTAGTCAGGATTTTTATTTAAGGTTCACTAGGTTATCTGTTATGTTATTTCTTACAAAAGGGAAGGCTATTGAAGTTAGGGATAATGAAAGAAATTTTGAAAGAGACCAGCTGTGTTGCTGGTTTTTAATTTGATTGAATGTGTTTTGCAAGTAAAAAATCCAGCGTTTTGCAAGATTTTTTTCCAGCACCTTGCTCTTCATTTTATAGGTTCATATAGGAATTTTTTAATCGATAAATTGGTCAGGTAAATGAAAGTAAATAACTGTGATGAACGAGTCTGTCAATTATTGCCGTTGTCATTCTTTCATCATGAAAAATACTGTTCCATTTGCTAAATTCAAGATTTGTTGTAATAATAATACTTCTTCTTTCATAACACGATGCAACCACCTGGAAAAGAAGCTGCGCTCCTTCTCGGCTAACTGGAATATAGCCCCATTCATCACATATTAAGAGATCCGCCTTTTCTAAATGGCTGATTGTTTTGTATAAGGTACCTGCCTGTTTTGATTCAATTAATTCATTCACCAATGATGCACTTCGATAGAACTTTACGACTTTTCCTTGATTACACGCTTCCACTTCAAGAGCCGTCGCCAGATGAGTTTTTCCTTTATGTAAAGCTTTACATAAAGGAAATTATTCGAAGTAATCACTTATGTAAAGTTGATGGCTGAAATACAAATAAATTCTACATGGAAGTTATAAATTCTTTACATAATACCTCAAAATGTTAAGGTGCCACAGGCATTAATATTTTTGAGGAGGATTTTTGTATGCAATCTAAAAAAACAATTTAAGAACTGGTTTCCAGTGTATTACAGGAACTAGAGAGGCTAAACTATGCAGAAAATACCCGCATTAGCTATCGGACGTTTTATAAGAGGTTAATAAAATTTGCAAAAAGCAAAGAAGAGGAATTTTATTCAGAGGAACTTGGTTTTAACTTTCTTAAGAATTATTATAATTTCTCATTAAGTGGTTACCAAAAAGCAGTACCACGTAATTTGAGAGGCCCTGTAAGGATTATTCGTGTACTTGGCGATTATCAACTTCACGGATCAATAATACGTCGTCATTCAAAAAAACAACCCCCTATTTATCCGGAACACTATGTTAATGTACTTAAGTCTTTTGAACAAGAATGTGAATTATGCTGCTACTCGCCACGGTCGATGCGTACACGTATGAATCGTTTAAGGTCTTTTGTTGACTATCTTGTTGATCAAAACGTATCGTCTTGCGATAAAATTTATGGAATTCCAAAAAGATAGAGATCATACAACAAAAGACAGCTCAGTCTGTAACCTTCCCATCTTGGAAGATATCGGTTGGGCTATTATTGATTATCTTAAAAATGGACGGCTTAAAACATCATCCCCATATCTTTTTGTCCGTCATAATGCCCTTTAAGAACCATTCGGAATGGATGCTAACCTGCATAACATCATTACGAAATACACAAGACTTGCAGGGGTGAAAATACCATATGGCGGTACGAGGAAGATTTTAAGCGTCAAACTGTTCGTTATATTTTGGAGGAAGCGATATCCGTTGCACAAGTAGCTCGTGAGCTAAAAATTAATGAAAATACTCTTCACGGTTGGGTGAAAAAGTATAAGCAAGAAACAGAAATATTAGAAACCCAAACTTTTCGATCTGAAGACCACGAAGTTCGTGAATTGAAGAAACGTATTCGGGATCTGGAGGAGGAAAACTCCATCTTAAAAAAGGCGATGCACTTCTTCGCGAAAGACCATCGGTAAAATATTCATTTATTCATGAACATCGCTTCGATTACCGATTGGAGAAGATGTGCAAAGTATTGAAAGTTTCTCGAAGTGGTTATTATTAATGGCGTGATCGTCCCAAAAGTGCCAGACAAGAGCGCCGGGAAGAATTGACGCAGGAAGTGCGTCGTGTGTATTTCGAATCCCACCAACTGTATGGGATCCAAAGGTTACCAAAAAGCTCAATCATGAAGGAATTAAAGTTTCACAGAAGACGGTTTCCCGTATAATGAAAGAAGAGGGAATGAAGTCTCGTACCGTAAAAAAGCATAAGGCAGCAACCACTAACTTAAAACATAACCATTTCCGGTCCACGAAAATGTCTTAAACCAAAATTTTACTGTTACAAAACCAAATGAGGTATGGGTAGCTGATATCACATACGTTCCAACGGATGAAGGTTGGCTTTATCTAGCTAGTATTATGGATTTATATTCAAGGAAAATAGTCGGCTGGCATATAGACTGTACAATGAAAAAGGAAGCTAGTGTTGAGCTCATTAAAGCAAGCCTTTCAGCGTCAACAACCACAAGGATCTATCCTCCATCACTCTGATCGAGGGAGTCAATATGCTTAAATGACTATCAAGCTATGCTGATTGAATACGGTATGAAATGTAGCATGAGCCGCAAAGGAATTGTTAGGACAACACTTGTATTGAATCATTTCAGTGGATCATAAAAAAAGAACTAATCTATCAGACTCGTTATAAAACAAGGGAAGAAGCAAAAAAGAGCATATTTGAGTATATAGAAATATTTTACAATAATAAACGTATTCACTCAGACAGAGTATTTTTCACCACCTGAATACGAACGTATGTACTATAAAAAGGGGGCTTATATTATAGAAAAGTGAGACCCGAAAATTTACTTTTTAAAAATAATTAGGACAACGTCGTAATTATTTTTAAAAGGCCACCAAGCAATAGCGCGGTAGCTGCTAAAAATTTATAAATTTTTGTGTCTACTTTATTGACCTAATATTAACATTCAGATGGCAGCGGGATTAAACAGAGAATCCCTAGATATTCGGAGAAAAGTGTTTAATCTATACGCTTTTTGACTCCAGTCAGGACATTAATAATGGTTTCTTTTAGTAACAATTCACATTTAATTACATAGAATACAAATGACAATAAAAAAGATAAGGAGTATGCTATGAGAATTACAGGGGAAAGATTTATACCTAATAGTGGTTTTTTTGGTCCAGAAACAGAAATTAGACACCTTCAAAGATATTATTCTGTATTGAATTTAGTGAAAGAAAACGTCGTATTGGATATTGCTTGTGGTGAAGGGTATGGCTCTGATCTGATTGCAAATCATGCAAAATTTGTTTATGGGATTGACATTGATCAGGAAACGGTTGAACATGCTTCAAATAAATATAAAAGAGACAACCTACAATTTAAAAATGCTTCTGTAGTAAAAATCCCACTAAAAGATCATTCGTTGGATGTTGTTGTATCCTTTGAAACAATTGAACATGTAAATGAACATGAACAACACCTATTTTTAAAAGAAGTAAAAAGGTTACTGAAAAATGATGGAATCTTTATCATATCTACACCAGATAAACGAATGTATTCAGACATACCAAACTATAAAAATCCATTCCATGTCAAAGAATTTTATGAAGATGAATTTTTGAATTTCTTAAAAACATATTTTTCTTATGTTGATTTATACTACCAAAAAAACCAGATGACCTATATTTTAAGCAACTATAAAAACACTAATTTTACATCACTCCCTATTAACACAGACTCAGAACAAAATGGAAGATATTTAATTGCAGTTTGCAGCAACAATAAAGTTAAACATAACTTAAATTCTATTGTTATATAGAAAATGCAAATTTTTTCAAAGAAATAGCTTTTTCGGCTATCTCTTTTAATTATAGCCTATTTATAGCTTTCTTGATCTCTTGTTAAATTGTGCGTGACTCTTTTCTCATAAAGTTTCCGTCCATTACGATGAGCACCTGATCTATTGTCGCGAGACAGTAAGCGGGCTTGACGGGTAATAAAGAAAGAGTTCCTGTTTTTGCAAGTAAAAAATGTATCAAATGGCAATCTAAAAATGTACCACTTGCCACTCCCATTTTATTTATTGTGTAAGTTTGTCTCTTAACCGACGGCTATCACCATTAAAGAACAATAAATGTGAATGGTAGATTAAACCTATTGATAATAGATGAACTGGGATATATTCCTCTGCATAAGCAAGGTACAGAATTGTTGTTTCAGATCATTTTCGTGTGTTATGAAACCAGAAGTTTGATTGTGTGACTACCAATCTACAATTCGGGCAGTGGATTCATCCTGACAGAAGCTTTTATTCCGGTTCCAACCCCGCCATAAAAGATTAGTTTCTTTTATTTTTCTAAAAATTCACCCTGTAACACACATATTCTCTATTTTATCCTGGGGCCATCTGAATGTCTTCCCATTCAAATGGCTTTCCAGCGACCTTTGGCAAATATCTTGTTGAAGCAATAAGTTAATTTTTCGTTCCTCTCTCTGCTGGATTTCATATTCAACCAGCTTAAGTAATTACTCTTCATACGTAGCTGCTTTAATAGTTTTATAGTTTAATGGGATCCAACTGAGCTTTAATCTTTTTGCGTATGTAAGAGTCAATTAGCCTCAACCTATTACCCTAGTTAATTATGTGAGATAATCTTCTCAAATCAAGGTTTGAGGAGTTTTTTTATGTCCAAACATCCAAATTTAGAAAAAGAAAAGAATGGGAACGGCGAATCGCTGAATTTAAAGATAGTGGTCTAACCCAATCAGATTGGTGTAAGACAAATGACCTAAGTATTCACCAACTAAAATATTGGCTAATAAGAATTGATGGTTCAAAATCAATTCAAAAAACTAGTACCCAATGGGTTCCAATAACTTTGGAAGAATCACCATCACAGGAAACTGATTCATTACAAATAAAAATAGGAGCTGTTTCTACAGAGGTTAAAACTAATTTTAATCCAACGCTATTTGCAGATGTCGTAAAGGTGCTGAAAACCATATGTTAAATGAAATTTCATCTGATCGTGTTTATCTCGCTAGAGGCAGCACGGATTTATGAAAGTCTATCGATGGATTAGCTGCTCTTGTAAGCGAGGGATTTAACCTAGATCCGTTTTCTCCAAGTTTATTTGTTTATTGTAACAGACAAAGAGATAAGTTGAAAAACCTTTATTGGGATCAAAATGGTTTTTGGCTCTACTACGGTCGATTAGAGAAAGGGAAATTCCAATGGCCATCAGATCACAAGGATTCAGCTCCATTAAAAGTAACTCGTCGCCAACTTCGTTGGTTACTTGATGGATTATCTTTAGAACCAAGACAAGCACAACCGGAAGTTCGTGCAGGAACTGTAATTTAATTGAGATAATTCTTTCAATCTTCCAAACCCAACCCCTACAATTGAAGAACTTCTAGAACGCTGCGCGCTTCTCGAAAACAAAACGAAGAACTTCAGGCGAAGCTGGAAAATGAAAAACAAGAAATGGAAGCAAAATTATTCTGGCTTTAAGAACAACTTCGTCTGCATCAATTAAAACGTTTTGGTACTCCCAGTGAAAAAACGAATCCAAATCAGCTAGAATTCGATCTTTTTAACGAAGTAGAAAAAAAAGCAAATCTTGAATTACCAGAACCTACTCTGGAAACAATCACCTATCAACGTTGCAAAAAACAACGTGGTCAACGTAAGTTGATTTAAGAAAACTTGCTTGTGGAAACGATTGAGTATCGTTTGCCTGAAGATGAGCAAGTTTGTTCGTGTTGCGGTGGAAAATTGCATGAAATGAGTACAGCCACTCGCCAAGAGTTAATATACATTCCAGCAGAAATTAAGGTCGTTAAACATGTATGTCATGTTTAATCATGCCGTCATTGTGAACGAAATGAGATTGAAACACCGATTGAAACTGCATCAATGCCCAATCCTCTTATTTCAGGAAGTTTAGCTTCCCCTTCCATTATGGCTCATATTATGACTCAAAAATATGTTGAAAGGCTACCTTTATATCGTCAAGAAAAACAATTTAAAAGAATAGGGCTTGCATTATCTCACCAAACCATTGCCAACTGGATGATTAAAGGAGCAGAACAGTGGCTATGTTCACTTTATGATCGGATGCATGACCTTCTATTAAAACAAGATATTATTCATATGAGATCCTTGCCAAAACCATTTTTTTGGCAAACCGAGGGGAAGTAGAATAAAGTTTATTGTCCACCCGGATATAACCATATTTATCTGCCTTCACCTGTTCATACTGAACACATTCAAATTCCTTTGCCGGCAATTGCAGGAAGTGCTCTTTATCTTCCGTATATAATTCGGCAATCAATGTTCCCTTTTGATAATGAGGGCGAAGCCGGTCATTTTCAGCCTTCTCCCATAAAGAGCTATTAAAGGACTCCAAGTCAAGAATTGTTAACTCCTGGAGGAGAAAGTTGTTACGTACATAATTAACCATGGATTTTACGTGGCCTTTTTCATTCCCACTTGCCGGATTGCAGAATTCATATTCAAATCCATAATGTAAACAAAGCGTTGAAATTCATCCGTTAACTCACGTTCCCCATTTGGGAGTACCTTTTTCACCGCAAGTGAATAAATTATCAAACCCGGATTACCTTTGGGACTCCGCCTATGTACTGTAAGATTCGCTTTAATCCTTCCAAAAAGCATTCTCTATTTTGAGCAGGAAAAACTTAAAAATAAGATTCTTCACCACATTTAGTGAAATAGACAAAAAATAAGAAAACATTCACGAATTCCTGGCAATAATGTTAGCTAGCACATAAACATTAGGAGGTTTCGTAAATGTTTTCTGTACCACTAAAATTGCCAGAATTTGAGGTTATTAAACAGGATTTTCATTCAAAGCAGCTGACTCACTTTCCTCCAATAATTCTTTCTTTCGTTTTTTTACACATAGAGCCTTATAGAGGTCAGATCCTGTAAAGCTATATTATTCCTTAAGCAACTCATACTTTCTTTTTGCCGTTCTTCTAAACTTTTTTCTTCTTTTTTAAGTCCTCCTGAATCCATTTATCTAAAATTGGTTTAATAGGATCCATTACCCCGGCTATTCTTGTTTGCTTTACTGTCTGAGTTGAACTAAAATCTTCCATCTCTGAATACTTTTTTACTGTTCTTGGATCTCTTTTAATTCTGGCAATGTCGGAATAAGAACAGTCTTTTTAGTTTGCTTCATGTCTGATATAATTGATTTCAGCCAATGCTAACATCTCCTTAATTACCTCCCGTTGAAATGTTGTCCAACTAGGAGGGTATGGTATTAAGGGATTGTTGGCAAGTGGTTTTTTTAATTTGTGCAATCCCTAAGGCCTACACAAATTAATTGCCAAACACTACATTAATAAATTGCCACAAACTGAGTTCCAGCATTTTGAACATAAAGCACAAAATAACTGTTGGCAGGCTGACACCCAGTACAATTTATTTTATTTCCAGGTTGCCTCAAAAATTTTTTGAGGAAATTTCTTTCTTGCTGAAGTAAAAAGCTACTGGTTAAATGGGGTTTTATACTTTTCTTTTCCACTAGGACCTCCCCATTTTATTTGATAATATTGTGCATAAAGAGAAAATGTCGCCTGCGTCAATTGTAACCTTTTCGGATCTGATTTTATAGAAGAACTTCCTCCATTATGATGTATAATCTTATCTCCAAATTCCGTATTAATCCTTTCATACCCTAATAGATCCATTCTATGATTATAGTCTACATCAGAATGATAATCCCTGAATATAGTATCAAACTCACCTATTTCTTTTTGTGCATTCACATTGTATGCAGCAAGTGTATCATAATTTGTATAAATCACCCCCCATTTTCTTCCTTCATTTTGTATTTTTTTTATCGTTTCAAGAAAGGCTTCTGCTACTCCTGGATGTGCCTCTGCGTCACTATGCATATATATCCATATTTCACAATTATTTTCTATTGCTTTTTTTATGAAAAAATTTATTGATTGAGTAAGTGTTAAAGGAACTGGAGGAAAATAAACTTGAACTTTTGATGAGATGTCATGATTCCGAAGATCCTGATACTCAGAATTATCAATTATAACCGTATTTGACCAATATGGCTTTATGCTATCAACAGCTCTTTGTAATAAATCCGGGCGATTAACATAGGGAATACCAACTATAAAATTCATTAACAATCTCCTTCCATTATTGTTTGTTTTTCTTCCCTCCAATGTATTTACATAGAAAAAAATTTTTTGATGTTTAATTCACTTAATGTATTATATGCGATAAAAATTCTTACTGTTATAAGTGAAGAGTCCAATTTAATATCACGTTGAAAAGTTGCCTAACTTGTCGGGGCTGACCCAAAAGGAACCAAAAATTTCCTTTGAAAGGTCGCTTCTCTTATTTATAAAAATATAAAAGAGAATCGCTCTATTTGGTAAAATTAAAAACAACCACCAAAGGAGCGATTCTCTTATGAAACATAATAATATTTCTTTCATTTAATATAACATGGATCAACTTATTCTACCACTAGATTTAGCATTCCTCATCCCTGAACATCATCTCGCACGTGTTGTGAATGAAGCGGTTGAAAAGCTGGACGATTCTATTTTTCTCCCACTTTAAAAAGGCGGTGGTCCCAGCAGTTATCACCCGAAAATGATGTTGAGGATTTTAGTTTATGCCTATGCCGAAAAAATTTATTCTGCTCGAAAAATGGCTAAGTAATTGAAAGAAAACATTTACTTCATGTGGCTGAGTGGGAACCAACGACCGGATTTCCGTACCATCAATTGTTATCAATTGTTTCCGATCCGAACGCATGACGCCCATCATCTATGAAGTCTTCTTCTCAGTAGTTGAACTCCTAAGGCAAAAAGGGGCTTGTTCGACTCGAAAATTACTATTTGGATGGGACCAAAATCGAAGCCAATGCCAATCGATATTCGTTTGTGTGGATAAAGGCTGTCAACAAATTTGATGATAAACTGAATGAGAAATATTGAAAAATCGCCTATGACATTGAACGGGTTCTCGAAGGAGAATTCTAACAAGAGTCATTGGATTTAGACGAGCAATTAGAATTAAAGCCCGTTACCTCCAAAGAGATTCAAGAAACCAAGAAGAAAGTGGATGAGCATTTAAAAAAAGATCCGACAAATAAAACGCTAAAGAAAGCGAAGAAACAGTTAAGTGAATACCTTCTCCTACGGAAGCAAAAATATGAGTAACAACGAAAAATTACTCTAGAACGAAACAGTTTTTCTACAACAGATCATTATGCAACCTTCATACGAATGAAAGAAGATCACATGAAAAATGGGCAATTGAAACCAGGAAATAATGTACAAATGGGAACAGAAGGTCAATTTATCATTGGGTATTCTCTTCATCAACGGACAGGAGACACACGGTGTTTCATCCAGAATCTGGAACATATAAAACAATACATTTCCCTCCCTTCAAATATCATTGCCGATTCTAGATACGGGAGAGAGGAGAACTATGCATACTTTGAAGAATAGGGCAAACAAGCATATACTTTTGGTGTTAGACTAAAAAGTAGACACAGATTATTATAGTAATAATAGACTGAAAAATGAGGTGTCTACATGACTAATAAACAAAGGCGGTACGAGGAAGACTTTAAGCTTCAAACAGTTCGTTATATTTTGGAGGAAGCGAAATCCGTTGCACAAGTGGCTCGTGAGCTCAAAATTAACGAAAATACTCTTCACGGTTGGGTGAAAAAGTATAAGCAAGAACCAGAAATATCAGAAACTCAAACATTTCGATCCGAAGACCACGAAGTTCGTGAACTGAAGAAACGTATTCGGGATCTGGAGGAGGAAAACTCCATCTTAAAAAAGGCGAAGCACTTCTTCGCGAAAGACCATCGGTAAAATATTCATTTATCCATGAACATCGCTTCGATTACCGATTGGAGAAGACGTGTGAGGTATTGAAAGTTTCTCGAAGCGGTTATTATAAATGGCGTGATCGTCCCAAAAGTGCCAGACAAGAGAATAGAGAAGAATTGACGCAGGAAGTGCGTCGTGTGTATTTCGAATCCCACCAACTGTATGGGATCCAAAGGTTACCAAAAAGCTCAATCATGAAGGAATTAAAGTTTCACAGAAGACGGTTTCCCGTAAAACATACGAACGTATGTACTATAAAAAGGGGGCTTAATGAGCATATTATAGAATAGTGAGACCCGAAAATTTATCTTTTAAAAATAATTAGGACAACGTCGTAATTATTTTTAAAAGGCCACCAAGCGATAGCGCGGTAGCTGCTAAAAATTTATAAATTTTTGTGTATACTTTATTGACCTAATATCACTTTCAATACGTTTGACCAAGAGCAAAAAGAACATGGAAGAAACGGATCGAACGAGTCGAGAACATGGAATATGATGAGGAATTAGATGAATTCATTTGTGTGAATGGAGAACGTTTCACTTTTTAATATGAAACAAAGAAGGAATCAGCCCAAGGATACATATCAATCAAACGTCGATATCGATGCAATCAGTGTCAAGATTGTCCATTCCAGAGCACTTGTGCAAAAGGAAAAGCGTATCGTACCATCACGATAGCATTAAAGAATCAGATTCAAAGAAAGGAAGTAAAAGAGCGATTACTTTCTAAAGAAGGAAAAGAAAAATATCTGACGTCGAAAGACCTGATGTGGAAAGTGGGTACGGTCAAATCAAGCGAATCTAGACTATCGACATTTTCATTTAAGAGGCCTCTCCAAAACGACTCTGGAATGGGGTCTAGTTTGCGTTGCACACAATTTTAAAAAGTGGCAAAAGATAAGGGTTCTTCAACAAGGGGTATAAGATAATCCCCCAATCAAATGAAATTAGCCTGAAAAACACCATGAAATTAACAATAAATACCAAGGTTATACAAAAAAGTTGACTCATGAGGCTGTCTGAAAAGCCCAAGGGTCAGACCCCATAACACAATATATAGGACATAATTTTGGATAAATGTGCTATATATTGATAAATGCGCATGGGGTCAGACCCTTATGAGACAGCCTCTTTGAGTCAGCCTCGGATTTTAGCATTTTAGGAAAAAAGTTTGTCGGTACAATCTAACCAGTATACGAAAAGGAAACTAAGATCCAGTTGATTTTGATGGGGTTATAATGTATGGCCACTCCATGTAAAGTGCAGATCACTAACCGTTTACTTTAACGCGAGCGAAATTTGTTTTTGTTACTCAACGGTGCATCAATTCTTTAAATTCAGTGCTGTTTATAATACTTACTAATAATAAAATTTTTGAATTTTCATCAGTAAGTTTTAAGTTATATAATTCTAATTCACTTAAACTCGGCTTTCGATTTAAAAACTCTTCATATGAAGCAGAAATAAATTCTTTATTGTTATAGCTTAACATTGTAGCTATTTTAGACAAGATCGTATGATTATTGATCTGAATAAAATAAGTATTAGAAAAAAGTAACTTTGCTTCTTCACTTAACAAAACTTTCGATAGCAAAGTAATCTTTGATATGCCTTTTGACAAATTATACATATGTCGTTCAAACCCATACTGATCTGGTTCTCTATTCAAAATTTCTTTATATAATGCATACAAGAAATCTTTATTATTTAGCTTTATTAAGTCAGAAACCGTTTCATAAATTTTTTTCTCCTTTATATAGATATGATTAATAGAACTATCCTTATGTGTTACAAATTTTTTATTAATTGTTATTTGTTCAAGCTGGTTAAAAGCATTGATAACTCTACGGCCAACACTCTCCCAGTTATACTTCTTTACATTTTGTAATCCTAAACTTTTTAATTTTTTTCTTAACTGTTGGTTTGTCAATAAAATTTCTAGTCCAGTCGAAATTTCTTCGACATTTTCTGGGTTTACTGTATATGCTGCTTCACCTGCTATTTCTTTTAAAGATGAATTATTTGAAGTTAACACGGGAACTCCACATGCCATTGCTTCTAGGACAGGCAGACCAAATCCTTCATAAAGGGAAGGAAATGCAAAAAGTTCTGCACTATTATAAATATCAATTAATTCATCTATTGATAAAAACCCAGTTATAACGATATTTTCCTTAATATTATATTCGGCAGCAAGATTATTAATTTGTAAGATTTCAAAATTATTAAGATGATTAAAGAACACGATTTGATAACGATTAATTAAATGTGGTAGTTTCGCAAAAGCCTCAAGAAATCTTCTAAGGTTTTTCCTGAATTCAATTCCTCCAGAAAATAGAATATAGGGTTTCGTTATTCCATATTTATTATTAAGTAAATTTAATTTGAAATTTTTCTTTACCCTAAATTTTTCGCTAATACCTCCCATAATAACTACTATTTTTTGTGGATCAATATTTGCATAAGTAATGGCATCATTTTTAGTTGTTTCAGAGATAGCGAACACCAATTCACAAGATCTTATAAAATTTAAGGTCTTCATATAATTTTCCTTTGTCTCATTAGTTAGGTAAATATTTGAGTATAAAAGTGGGATTAGGTCATAGAGGGTAACTACAACTTTTATTTCATTGAACCTATAGATTTGAGGATAAGAATTGGCAATAAATTCAAAAGGGCTGGTTATATGAAAAATGTCAATTGAATTTTTATCTAAAAAGTAGTTTAAGTGACCCTCTATGGACGTATTCTCTTGATTTATACTTGGATAGAAATAAAAGTAGGAATTTTGATTATCAAGTTTTGTTATAGTCTCAATTAAATTTCTAGTATATTCTCCTATCCCTCTTTTATCAGAAGCTGATTGAGTAAAACTCATGTCAAAAGCAATGTTCATCTCTAATCACCTCGTATCTTAGTAGCAGTCTCTCGAAAATTAGCTTTCTTTGATAGGGGCTGTCTCAAAAGCCTAAGGGTCAGACCCCATAACACAATATATAGGATATAATGTTGGATAAATATGCTATATATTGATAATGCACATGGGGTCAGACCCTTATGAGACAGCCCCTTTTGTTTATGGTTACGTCCAATAAATAGGATATGATCACAAAATGATTTTCAATTCCTCATTTTTTTCTTGACATATTACTACTAGGCTACACCACTGGAAAACAATGGTACTGAAAACCATTATTGGAACTATTTATAAAATATTAAAGCCATTATCTCAATAAATAATTTTCAGTATAGTGGTTCTTGAATACCATCTTAATTTATGCTGTTTTGTGCAAGAAAGTTAAGGGATAAAAATGAAATAAGATAATACTGTAAAAGAAGTTACAAAATAACTAAGTTTCTTCATAATCGAGAATCCTTATGGTGGTCCGTGTCATGAACAATTTTATAAGACGGGGCAGGATCCTTACTTAAGTATTTGCATTTTGAGCAAAAGATGTTCTTATAGAAGTTAGAGTGGCAGTCTTTAAAGCTGGATTTTTTTGTTTAGAAAAGAAAAGAGTACGGATAAATGACACAAGCATATTGATTAATTTGATTAAGATCGCCGCAATTTTGTTACAAAAAAAGGCTATTATACATATAGTATATAGAAAATTTAATGTAAAAATTCAGTTATAATTTACTAACTAGAGAGTTATCAATTTAAAATTTCTAAGCTTTATTTATTAATGTAAAGGTGGTTTTTCAATTCATGAAAGGGGTTATTCTTGCTGGTGCCACTGGGTCTCATCTAGACCCATTAACAAAATATATAAATAAACATCTCTTGCAGTAGGACCGATACAAATATTGGCTTTTCCTGGGAAAACTAAATACCGATAACAGATAGCAAGGGTGGGTAAATGTGGAGAAAGGTGTTAACTTAATTGGTTACGCAAGAGCAGAATTTGGATTAGGAGAGTCGTGCCGTTTAGCGGCCAAATCTTTGAATTCCGTCGGAATTCCTTTTTGTATTGTGAACTTTCCAAATTGTCCTTCAAGACAAAATGATCTAACTTGGCAACATAAGGAAGTAAATGAACCAATTTATAAAACGAACATCTTTTTTATAAATGCTGACCAACTATATTACAATTATAGGAAAAACAAAATTAAAAGAATATGGTTCTTACATCGGTATAATATTGGTTATTGGCATTGGGAATTACCGGAATTTCCAACCAAGTGGACTAAGAGCGTTCATTTAGTGAATGAAATTTGGGTTCCATCTAATTTTACATTTCAATCAATTTCTAAGAAAATTTCCAAACCAGTTGTCACTATTCCACACGGTATTACTGTTGAAACACCTCTTCACTTTAATCGCAATGACTTTGGGCTCCCCGAAAATCGTTTTCTATTTTTAACTATGTATGACATACACAGTACATCCTTTAGAAAAAATCCGATAGGAGTTATCCATGCATTTAAGCAAGCTTTTAATAAAGAAGATCATTCTGTTGGTTTAGTTGTTAAGATTAATAACGCATCTCATGCTCCACAAGAAGTTGAAATGCTAAAGCAAAAAATTGCCGGCTATCAAAATATATTTCTTATTGATAAAGTTTTAAGTCGGCAAGAGGTTGACGGATTAATGAATTCAATTGACTGCTTTGTATCCCTTCACCGATCAGAGGGGTTTGGTTTGCCGTTAGCTGAAGCCATGTTTTTAGGGAAACCAGTCATCGCCACAAATTGGTCGGGGAACATTGACTTTATAAATGAACAAAATGCATGTGTCGTCGATTTTACATTAAAAAAAATCGGTCAAAATTATGGACCATATACTGCAAATCAATATTGGGCGGAACCTTATATAGATCAAGCTGCTAATTTTATGAAAAAATTAGTTGAAGACAAAGAGTATGGTAATCGAATTGGAAAACTTGGGAAAGAAACAATAATGAACCAATATTCGCCCCAGATGGTTGGAAACATGTATAAATCCCGTCTACAACAACTAGGGTTGCTTTAATGTTTTTTGACCTTACTTTATAGAGCAAATTATTTAACTACAAAAAGAAGAGCCAGATGCTACTGGTGAAACACATTCGATGAAAGAGCTAGTAGAAACCGATTTTCAATAAGTCGGTTTACGCTACCAGGATTATGTCGTTCAAGACCCGCAATTTAAGCGTCCTGCTAAAGTAGATATTTTATTTGGGATCCTTCAATAGCAAAACACAAGTTAGGGTGGGAACTAAAAATATCCTATGCTGATTTGGTAAAATTGATGGTCGACTCTGACTTATCTAATAATAAAGGAAAATGAACATCACATAACAGTTACAGTTCTTTTATTTTTCAAATTCATGTTAAAATCCAATCTTTAGAATTAATCATTCAGTCTTTCACTTGTAGCAATAAGATGAAACCGACTTTAAGGAAAATAAAAAGCCATAAATCAAGACTGCACGAAAGATGTGGTTTTTCTATTTTAAACGGTTCATAAGGAGGATGTGAAATGATTCCAATCGTATCGGTTATTTTAACGAGTTATAACAAACCGAAAACCATTGGTAATGCCATTGAGAGTGTGCTTAATCAAACATTTGGGAATTGGGAACTTTTCATAATGGACGATCACTCCCAAAAAGAAACAGTTGAAATCATAAAACGATACATAAACGACCCAAGAATTCACTATTTTAATAGTTATATACAAGACAGTGAAAGATACAAAACAACAAGGTACGCTACATTAATAAATGAAGCAATACCGAAGACGAAAGGAAAATATATTACTTATTTAACTGACGATAATATTTTTTTGCCAGAACGTTTAGAAACAATGGCAAGAGTGCTGAACCAAAATCCTGATATAGAAATCGTTTATTCCCAGCAATTGGTGAAAACAATTGATGAGAATGGAAAAGTTGAACGTGAAAAGATCCGTAAAACATACGGAGTATTAAAAAATCCTATCGGGCTGGTTGATCATTGTTCAATCATGCATACAAGAAGCATCGCAGATAAAATATACAAGGAATATGGAAGCTATTGGGAAGATGATCCAGCTTATTGGTTTAATGGTGATGCAGCTTTTTGGACTCGATTAACGAATTTCAAACCCTTTTATCCTATCCCCAAAACTTTAGATATTGCATTAAAAGACGCTCAATCTTTTCAACGACTTTATCATCATTTGCCCAAAAATATTCCAAACGGAACTCTTGTGAGAAGCCCATCATCCGATACTTATATTATTGACAACCAAGAACGTAGAAAAATAGACCCGGAAGTTTTTGGAAAGTTAAAATATGACGTAGACAAAATTGTCACAATTCCGGATCCGTTTCTTTTTAAATACAAAGAGGGAGTATCCGTTGACAATCAGGTTTTTTTTGATTATTCCCTTTTCCCGGATCAAAGGCTTATTATTTCTCCTAATAATCCAGCTGTATTTTATTTTCAGAACGGTAAAAAGCACCATGTAAAAAATGAAAAAGCATTTTCAGATTTTAAATTCCAATGGGATAAAATTGTAATCGTTAGTGACAACTTATTAAACCAAATACCCAGTGGTAACTTTATTGAAGAGTTATCCATGAACATTACTTTTCTACCTGATGGAGTTTTATTCAATTGTGATAATAACTTTTATATTAGCTTAAATAATCATCTTCATCCAATAGAAAAACGTGTGGCAACAAAACTGAATCTTCCCGTTGCCAATCCTGTGAGAATTAATCGAAATATTGTTGCTAAATTTAAACAAGGAGAGCCTTTTAAATGGCAAATACCTTTTATAAACTAAAGAAACCATTGAAATTATTTAATGGCACCTTTAAAATTCGTTGATCATACTATAAATGACAAATAATTGTTTCTCGTTGTTTAACGAGTTTAAAGGGGAGCATAGGTTTGAAAAATATTTTTTCATTTATATATAATCGAAATATTTGGGGGAGTTCTGAGTCTGTATCCGGTCCTGGATCATCAATTGCACAGACGAAAACAATTATTCAGGAGTTGCCCATTTTAATTAAAAAGCTACAGATCAGAAAAATCTTGGATGCGCCCTGCGGTGATTTTAATTGGATGAAGGAAATTCAAAAGAACATAGAAACATAAATCGGAATTGATATTGTAGATGAATTGATTGAAAAAAACAAAAAATTTATTCAGCAGATAATGTTCAATTCTTTCAGGGTGACATTACCAAAGATTCCCTTCCGAAAGCAGATTTAATCCTTTACCGTGATTGTCTTGTACATTTTTCATTTTCTGATATAGAATTAGCAATAAAAAATATGAAAGCCAGCAAATCAAAGTATCTATTAACGACTACGTTTACGAATCGCAAAAGAAATATGAATATTAAAACAGGGAACTGGCGTCCTCTTAATCTTGAAATTGAGCCTATTCATTTTCCAAAACCAATCTTGTTAATAAGTGAAAACTGTACGGAAGGGAATATGGCCTATACTGATAAATCCCTAGGGTTATGGGAATTGGATAAACTTAATATTTAAAGCTCTGTTATTTTAATCGGTCTTCTTTTTCATTACTTTATAGCCTTAATCCTTGAAATATAACTTTTTTTTGAGATATTTTTCTTGGTTTTCTCATTGTATATATAAAATGGGGCTGTCTCATAAGGGTCTGACCCTTAGGCTTTTGAGACAGCCCCTTTTTAATTTTATAAAATCGTTCTTTCTAATTAAGAGATTAGCATTTCTTAACTCTTCAAAAGGGAATGTAATGACGCTCCCGATTGAAAGGCTTTTCGCGTTTCACGACTTCACTTATTTCATTCAAATCATCCATCTTCCACTTCTGAAAAAACTTTCTTCTGCTTTCTTGAATGATTTTTGTTTGCAAAGCTCTATTTACGCTAAAGCTGCCGCTTCCATAGTGATGAATAAAAACGTCATTTGCTACCCATAATTTCTTTCCGCATATTAGAGCTCTAATACTAAAATCTGTGTCTTCAAAATAGCCGGGGTAAAACCGTTCATCAAGCCCGCCAATCATATCAATCAGGTTTCTTTTGAAGACCATACAAAGACCGCTCAGATGATCAACTTCATACCCTTGCCGATCATGCTTTGTTGTCCAGTCCATTGCGAAATTTTGCATTTCGTCCATTGTTTTATACGGAACAGGTATGATTGCTTGATGGGAGACTACAATATTTGACCTGGGGCCCACTATCCCAATTGGAGGATTGTTGTTCAGCCACCATATCAACCGACTTAGCCATTGTTTTGTTACAACTGTATCATTGTTAAGTAGTACAATATTTTCTCCTTTTGCAACCTTTAGACCTTGGTTACAACCACCGGAAAATCCCTTGTTTGTTTTATTAGCTATTACTGTGGTTTTAGGGAGGTTTTTTAAAAATTCCAGAGTACCATCTGTGGACCCATTGTCAACGAGGATTAATTCAAAGTTTCCATCTGTGTTCATAAACACACTGTTTATACATTTTTTCGTAAAAGAGAGCCCATTATGAGTAAGAATGATAATGGATGTCGACTGAGATTTTTCTGTCAGGTAATCATTATTTATCGTCATTTTGTTCACCCTTCCGGTTATGAAGCGAAAAGACCTTCAAAAAATAAACAGGAATACCCCTGCACATTTTCATAAAAAATGGGGGAGGGGGATTCCATATGTGCATTGTTCATGCATTATTTTATAGTTTTTTATCGTTTTCTGAAATTTCTAAAAGGATCAATAGCTGTTTTGTTCTGTCCTGATAAATTTTTTAAAAAAGGATGTTTTTCATAAAACTTATCTAGTGAGCTTATTTGAACGTTGTCAGTTTTTGTTGGCAAATTGTCATTTTTCTGATTGATTGAAACGATGCCGGTAGTCATATGTTTTGAGTAGATAGTGAAGTTATCTTGTTGTTCCTTAAGTTGATTTAGTCGGGAAGTGTTTAGGGTGTCAGATTGGGTATTATTAAGGGAGTTTAGATGCTGCTTCTTTTTGTCCATTTGCTTGTGAGTAAATCGGAAATGAGATGTTTGATCTTTCATATTTTTTGGTAAGTTTTGCTGGTTGTTTTGTTCATTATTTTGTGGAGGGTTGATCAAGTAGTGCTGCTGCTTTTTTGTCTTTCTTGAAGACTTTTCCACTTTATTTGGTTCTTTTTGGCTTTCTTTTTCTTTTTCGTTAAATTCTTTGATTGTTTTATTTAACTTATCTATTTCACTCTTATATTGTTTTTCTTTTTCTGTAAACTCGGACAATGTATTCTTCAATGCTTCAATTTCCTTTTTTAAGCTAATTTCATTATCACTATATTCTAAAATTGTATTATTTAATTCTTCAATTTTTTGTTTATGGTTATTTTCAACTTCAGTAAAGTCTGTTATTGTTTTATTTAACTTATCGATTTCGTTTTTTAGTTGATTTTCTTTTTCTGTTTTGACAGAAATAGTATTGTTTAACTCTACGATAAGATTTGAATTTTGATTGTCTTTCTCAGTAAGTTCAGTTATTCTTTTATTTAGATTTTCAATATTTTGTTTATATTCACTTTCCTTTTCCTCGAAAAGGGCGGTCATCTTATTTAATTGCTCCAGCTCTGTTTTTAAATTTTGTTCTTTTTTAGAAAGCTCAGTGATTGTGTTGTTTAGATTTTCAATTTCTTGTATAAAGTTGTTTTTCTCTTTTTCGAACAGCTTGGCTGTAGTATATAACATTTCCATCTCTGTTTTTAAATTCCTTTCTTTTTCAGACAGCTCGTTGATCGATTCATAAAGAAACTCGATTTCTTGTTTATTATGATTTTCTTTTTCATCGAAAAGAGCTGCTGATTTATATAACTTTTCCAGTTCGGTTATTAAATTACGTTCTTTCTCATAAAGCTCAGTTATTGTGTTATTCAGCATATTAATTTCTTGTTTATAATCGTTTTCTTTCTCGTGAAACTGTGTGGATGAATTAGATAACTGCTCCAACTCTGATTTTAGGTTCATTTCCTGTTCGGAAAGCTCAGAAATTGTGTTTTTGAGAATATCAATTTCTTGTTTATAATGATTTTCTTTCTCTTCAAACTCGTCAGCTGATTGGTATAACTGCTCCAACTCAAATTTTAAGTCCCTTTTTTGTTCAGAAAGCTCCGTGATTGTTTTATTAAGATTCTCGATTTCATGTTTATAACTGACTTCTTTTTCTTCGAAAAGAGCGGCAGAATTGTTTAATTGCTCCAGTTCCGCTTTTAAATTTTGTTCTTTTTCCGAAAGTTCAGTGATCGTGTTATTTAGCTGCTCAATCTCAGTAATTAAAACTTGTTCTTTTTCCGAAAACTTAGTAATTTTTTTATTAAGATTCTCGATTTCATGTTTATAATTGACTTCTTTTTCCTGGAAAAGGGAAGCAGAAATATTTAGCTGTTCAAGTTCCATCTTTAAATTTTGTTCTTTTTCAGAGAGTTCCGTGATTGTGTTTTTCAGAGTATTGATTTCTTCAATATAATAACTTTTCTCTTCCTCAAATAGGGCAGCTGAATGATTAAATTGTTCCAGTTCCGCTTTTAAATTCTTTTCTTTTTCCGAAAGTTCAGTGATCGTGTTATTTAGCTGCTTAATCTCAGTTATTAAAACTTGTTCTTTTTCAGAAAGCTCAGTAATTGTTTTATTAAGACTTTCGATTTCGTGCTTATAATTGATTTCTTTTTCCTCGAAAAGAGCGGCGGAATTATTTAGCTGCTCAAGTTCAGCTAATAAGTTCCGTTCTTTTTCAGAAATCTCCGTGATCGTGTTTTTCAGATTCTCGATTTCTTCAATATAATAGCTTTTTTCTTCCTCAAAAAGGGAAACTGAATGATTAAACTGCTCGAGTTCTGTTTTTAAGTGTTGTTCTTTTTCTAAAAGATTGGTAATTGTTTTATTAAGATTCTCAATTTCGTGTTTATAACTGACTTCCTTTTCCTCAAAAAGGGCAGAAGACTTATTTAATTGCTCCAATTCAGCTTTTAAGCTCTGTTCTTTTTCCGAAAGCTCGGTAATTGTTTTATTAAGACTTTCGATTTTTTGTTTATAATTGATTTCTTTTTCCTCGATTAGAGCAGTAGAATTATTTAGTTGCTCTAATTCCGCTTTTAAATTCCGTTCTTTTTCCAAAAGTTTGGTAATCGTGTTTTTCAGAGTTTCGATTTCTTCAATATAATAAGTTTTTTCTTCCTCAAAAAGGGCAGCTGAATGATTAAATTGCTCCAGTTCCGCTTTTAAATTCTGTTCTTTTTCCGAAAGATCGGTGATTTTGTTTTTCAGATTCTCGATTTCTTCAATATAATAGCTTTTTTCTTCCTCAAAAAGGGAAACTGAATGATTAAACTGCTCGAGTTCTGTTTTTAAGTGTTGTTCTTTTTCTAAAAGATTGGTAATTGTTTTATTAAGATTCTCAATTTCGTGTTTATAACTGACTTCCTTTTCCTCAAAAAGGGCTGAAGACTTATTTAATTGCTCCAATTCAGCTTTTAAGCTCTGTTCTTTTTCCGAAAGCTCGGTAATTGTTTTATTAAGACTTTCGATTTCGTGCTTATAATTGATTTCTTTTTCCTCGAAAAGAGCGGTGGAATTATTTAGCTGCTCAAGTTCAGCTAATAAGTTCCGTTCTTTTTCAGAAAGCTCCGTGATCGTGTTTTTCAGATTCTCAATTTCTTCAATATAATAGCTTTTTTCTTCCTCTAAAAGGGCAACTGAATGATTAAACTGCTCCAGTTCTGCTTTTAAATTCTGTTCTTTTTCCGAAAGCTCCGTGATCGTGTTTTTCAGAGTGTCGATTTCTTCAATATAATAGCTTTTTTCTTCCTCTAAAATGGAAACTGAATGATTAAACTGCTCGAGTTCTGTTTTTAAGTGTTGTTCTTTTTCTAAAAGATTGGTAATTGTTTTATTAAGATTCTCAATTTCGTGTTTATAACTGACTTCCTTTTCCTCAAAAAGGGCAGAAGACTTATTTAATTGCTCCAATTCAGCTTTTAAGCTCTGTTCTTTTTCCGAAAGCTCGGTAATTGTTTTGCTAAGATTCTCGATTTCTTGTTTATAATTAACTTCTTTTTCCTGGAAAAGGGCAGAAGAATTATTTAATTGTTCGAGTTCTGTTTTTAAGTGCTGTTCTTTTTCTAAAAGCTTGGTAATTGTTTTATGAAGACTTTCGATTTCTTGTTTATAATTGACTTCTTTTTCCTGGAAAAGGGCGGCAGAATTATTTAGCTGCTCAAGTTCAGCTAATAAGTTCCGTTCTTTTTCCGAAAGCTCCGTGATCGTGTTTTTCAGATTCTCGATTTCTTCAATATAATAGCTTTTCTCTTCCTCGAAAAGTACAGCTGAATGATTAAACTGCTCCAATTCCGCTTGTAAGTTTCGTTCATTTTCCGAAAGCTCCGAGATTGTGTTTAACAGAGTTTCGATTTCTAGTATATATCTGCTTTTCTCTTCCTCGAAAAGGGCGGCAGAATGATTTAATTGTTCCAGTTCAGCTTTTAAGCTCTTTTCTTTTTCCGAAAGCTCAATGATTGTTTTATTAAGATTCTCGATTTCGTGTTTATAACCGACTTCTTTTTCCTCAAAAAGAGCAGCAGAATTTTTTAGCTGCTCAAGCTCTGTCTTTAAATTCCGTTCTTTTTCAGAAAGCTCTGTGACAGTTTTATTGAGATTCTCGATCTCTTTTATATAATTTCTTTTTTCTTCCTCGAAAAGGCCAGCTGTATGATAAAACTGCTCCAGTTCTGCTTTTAAATTTCGTTCTTTCTCAGAAAGCTCCGCAATTGTGCTGTTGAGATCTTCGATTTCTTGAAGATAGACATTTTTCTCATCATTTAGAAGAGTGACAGTAGAATAAAACTGCTCAAGCTCCTTCTTAAGCTTTTTTTCTTTTTCATAAAGTTCAGTAATTGTGTCATTGAGATTCTCGATTTCTTGTAGATAGTTGTTTTTTTCTTCATCGAATACAATAACCGAGTCATTTAACTGTTCCATCTCTTCCTTTAAATTCAGAAGCTCGGTGATGGTTTGATTCAGATCTTCGATTTCTTGTATATAATTACTTTCCTTTTCCTCGAAAAGGTCAGCTGAATTCTTTAACTTCTCCAATTCATTCTTTAAATTCTGTTCTTTTTCAGAAAGCTCGGAAATTGTTTTATTGAGATTTTCGATTTTATATTTATATTCGTTTTCTTTTTCTTCGAAAAGGTCAGCTGAATTCTCTAACTTCTCCAACTCTTTCTTTAAATTCTGTTCTTTCTCAGAAAGCTCAGAAATTGTTTTATTTAGATTTTCGATTTCTTGTTTATATTCGTTTTCTTTTTCCTCAAAAAGGAGGGCTGAATGGTTTAAATGTTCCAGTTCCGTTTTTAGATTGTTTTCCTTTTCAGTAAGTTCGGCGATTTTATTATTAAGACGATTGATTTCTAGTTTATAATTGTTTTCGTTTTCTTTAAAAAATACAGTTGATTCATTTAACTGTTCAAGATCAGTTATTAATTTTCTTTCTTTTTCGGTAAGCTCACTAATCGTTTGATTAAGATTCTCGATTTCGTGCTTATACCGAACTTCCTTTTCAGTCAGCGCGCTGACCGTTTGATAAAGCTCTTCAATCTCCTTTTTATATTTGTTTTCCTTCTCATAAAACTGTCCCATTGTTTCATTTAAATTTTCTATTTCTTCTCTATAACTATTTTCTTTTTCATTTAGAAAGACAATCGTTTCATTTAAATCTTCAATACTTTGTTTGTATTCATTTTCTTTTTCAATAAAATGAGATATTGTTTCATTTAATTTTTGAATTTCAGAATGTAAAGATTCCGTTTCTTTATTGTTGGTGATAGGAGATAGTATGGATATCATTTCAGAAATTTTACTTTCAAGGTTTTGAACATGAATATAATCTTCGTTTTGCATTTTTGTTTCGAACATTTGTTTTTGCTTTTCAGCTTCAGACTTGTAGAATTCTATTTCATTTTCCAATTTGCTGTATTTATTTTGAATTTCTTTAATAGTTGATTCGTAGTTTGCAATTTTTCTTTGAAATTCATCAATATCCAGAAGGAGTGATTTGTTTTTCTGTTCAAGTTGTTTGATCATCTCGTTTTTCTTTTTTAAGTCCGTTTCGTATTTTGTATTAGCTTCTTTTAATTGCGATTTATATGATTTTAATTCTTCCTCTAGTTTGGTAATTTTCTTTTGAATATTTTGTTTCTCGCTCTCTTTTATTTGGATAAGCTTTTGAAATTCTTCCAGTTCATTTAATAACTTGGCATTTGCAGTTTTCAGGTTTTTGAGTTGATTTTTATTATAATCTGTTTCATATTCTTTAAGTTTAAACTTATATTTAGAAACTTCAGATTTTAGATGAATAATCATTTGTTGAAGCTGTATTGGGGTTAATTTCTCCATTTTTCTATCCTCCCTCTATATACTTTAATTTTCTCCCGAATACTCCCGTTTTCTCTAAATTTCATTAACACCTAATAGTTGATCCACCGAAAATCATGGTTATAAATTGAATTTCTTTAAATTCCTTACAGATGGGGGGCCATCCTATCAACCAAACTGGTATTGTTTGGTAATAACAGTTATGACCGTGCGCAAAATCTCCACTCATCTCACGGTCGCTAACCCTCCCATGTATCACCGGATTGGGATCCATACATTCCTTCGTCCTGCGTATCCATGAGGTGGAGGTCGGATAAGCTCCTCGGCTGGGTCATAAGCCCGTATGGTAAAAATAAACTCCGACTCGGCACTATTGGTGTTTGTCTTTAGAAATACTTGAAGTATTCGATAGTAATTTGGTTAATAAGTTGGTTAATAAATCGGTTTAAGCAGCTTGTAATGTAATTTGAGGCAATCCTCGCAATAATTTTGAACCATCAAATTCACACTGTTTTTGACCAATGACAAATAAGACACGTAATAGCTTACAACACAGGGCGATGAGGGACTGTTGCTTTTTTAAAGGCCTTTCAGATCGTTTTGTATAGTATTGATGTAAAGCTTTAAAAGTTGGATTATGGGCAACGAGTGGCCGAATCGCTAAGTACAGAGCTTTACGCAGCCTACTTCGTCCCCGTTTCGTTATTCTGGTTTGTCCTTTAAATTTTCCAGAACTATGCTCACGTAATGAAAGGCCTGCCAGATTAACTAATTGCTGAGGGTGACTGTACTTTGTGAGATCACCCACTTCAGCGAAGAATAGAGCGACTGTTGTAACACCTAACCCAGGAATATTCATCATTTGCTTAGCACCTGGGATCGTTTCTACAAGAGCTTCTAGCTCCTGATCCAACTCTTCCAACTGCGTTTGATAAAGCTCATATTGGTCAATCAGATATTCCATTTCACGTTTGGCAAACTGAATCCCGATTTGAATTCCAATGCTCTTTTTGGCCGTTTCTACTAGTTTCGTTGCTCGCTTTATTCCAACTGCTCGTTGTACAAATGGCTTCCACTTTGAGAGAACCTCTTCAGGTGTCATTTCTTTAATTTGAGAAGGAAATGGAAACAGTTTTAGCGTGCAAAGAGCTGCTTTTCCTTCCCAATCCCCGAAAACATCGAAAAACTCCGGAAAATAACGTTGAATCAAATTCTGAATACGCCCTTCTGTGATGGCAAGCTGTTGAGTGAGCTGATCTCTTATTTTGACGCCTTCTCTTAGTTCCGCGTAAATGCCGTCTAAGAGATTTGGTACGGAGTATCGGCCGTCTTTAATCAGCTGTGCAATCACTCTGGCGTCTTTTGTATCGTTTTTTGTTGGAGAATTGTCATCAAACTCTTTGCTTTTCTTTACATGCATTGGATTGACTAATACAAAGTCGTAGCCCTTTGCGGTAAGAAAATAAGCGAGATTTAACCAGTAAGGCCCGGTTGGTTCAACCCCAAAAATCACATGATTCTTATCATTTTCTTTTTGGTGTCGCTTCACCCAATCTAAAAGCATTTGGAAACCATGTATGCGGTTTTCAAAGATCAAGCGTTTTCCAAATTCAATTCCTCGATCATCTTGTGCTCGTGCAACGTGCTTGTCTTTTGCAATATCAATGCCGATAATTAATGTTGATGGTGTGATTTGCGAGATTTTTTGATTTTGCGTATAATTCATATCGAGTCCTCCTTGGTAACTTATTAATTCGGGGTCAATGCATTGACACCCTGTACTATACCAAGAGGGCTCTTTTTGTTTCAAACCTCAAATTTCTTCATTACAGGAATGCTCCTTGCCCTTTATTTTTCCCCTTTCTTCATCTCGTATATTTGAAGACACGTAAAACCACTTCCTTTTATTCTTTTCGATTTTAAAATTTTATGTTCATGGTTTTACCAACTTTTTCGCACCCATAATAGTTTCATAATAGTTATATGGAACAATTTGCTTTTAGGTGATTGACCATCTGAAAAAAAAAATCATAGTTTCTGCTCAAGAAGAAAAGGTGAATCGTTAAAAATCAATATTAAATTTTTTGAAATACCAGTCATCATCATATTTTCTTTTTAGAAAATAGGCGGCTCGCTGTTTTTTGACACCGTCTTTTCGTACTTGTGATTCGATCGTACTTGATTTGTCAGGCATAATCATTTTTTTGCATTTTTTTATGCGAAAAGAATTGAAATGAGAAAATGCCAACCTTAATAAATTATAACTAAAGTCTTCATAGCTCACTTTATAGGGATGTGCTTTTCGAAATAAGTGTAATATTTTAACATTAGGATGAACATGACAGCGATATCCAAAAAGCCACAACTTTATTGATAGCTCAATATCTTCATACCCCCAGGTTTTAAAACCTGTCTCAAATCCGCCGACATCTTCAAACACTGCTTTTGGGATGGCAATGCATGCTCCTGGAAGGACAGCTGTTTCGAAAAGATTATTTTGTATTTCATTCCATTTAATGCGAAGGTTTGGTTTAAGAGTTTGACCGTAACCAATAAATTCGGGGTTCCCTATTGAACCAATAGCAGGAATTACTGCATCTGTTTTTCCGCTAACCAAACATTTTATTAATTGATCGATCCACATATTTTCAAACTCTAAATGAGCATCACAAAAAATTAAAAATTCTCCTGAAGCATTTTTTGCCCCCAGGTTCCTAGCATTAGCAGCACCAATTCCGTTTGATTGGATCAATTTCACATGATTTTTTTTATCGTAATTTGTAAGAAAATCACAACAACTGTCCGTCGAGCCATCGTCTACCACAATTACTTCAATAGGATAGTTCGTTTCAAATGAAAATAATGAATCAAGAGTTTTTTTTACATTTTCGCCTTCATTTTTAACCGGAAAAATAATTGAAACAACCGGATTCGTATTCACCATTTATGATCGCCCCTCTTGGAAAAAAATTTTTTTATTATCCTATGAACATCAAGGATAAAATTTACTTAAGCTTTTCATACATATCTTAAAAATTACAAATATCGAATCATTTTTTCCTGTATGCAGAAATATACATTTAAAAGTGTGTATGGTACTTTCTTGATAACCGAATTTTGATTCAGCAAATTAAGTTCCTCAAAAAAATCAAATATGAAAAGGGGGACACAAAATGGATATGAAAATAGGATTAGGTGGTCGGGATGTAGGAACAATTCGTTATAATTCACTCCCGGCTTTTTATTACGTTTTCCGTGAGTTAGGCTTTCAGGTTCATTTAGACAGCAAAAATCAAAAAGTACAGTTAAAGTCTGGATTAGACGGTAAACAAATTTGGATCTCGGCAGATCACGATTCCGGACAGGAAGCATTTCGAAAAGCAAAGTTAGAAAGGACCGTTCTCGAGCACATAAAAAATTTCCTTACATCATGTGGTGCAGAAGTTCTTTTAAATGGAGAAATGGGTTATGCCGAAAAAATAGATCTGCATCTCAAACTGGCATTATATGAAATCCCGTCCATAAATGAACCGATCCTGGAATTAACATATAATTTTAGCCAAGATGACAAGAAGTGGGTTGAGCATTTCCAACATGAATGCAGATTAGCCGGAACAAAATTTTGCGTTAATGAAGCAACCGCCAACGGAAATTCATCCATTATGAAGATACACATTATGTATCCGGAAATCATGGAGGATTTATTTTGGAACAAGTTTGGAGAAAATCATGCAATGATTATCACAACGGGAATCCTTTCTCGATTAATTGGGAGTTCAACTTTATCAATCTTTTCATTGGTTCCTTTAGAGCTTTTCCAAATTCATGAGGCTTCAGCTGAAAAAAACAAAGTGAATGATGCTGCGGAAAAGCAGAAACAGGAGAAATTTCTTGAAACTAAGCGGGAGGAAGCAGAAGTTTATTTTGATTACCATCTCTTTTTAGATGACAATGAGGATATAAAAATAAAGATTTTTGGCAATTTGCATATAAAAAATTCGGGAACGGAAATACTGCGAAATCCTGTTATTTGCATTCGCTCTACTCCTCTAGAGAGTATTAAGATTACAGGGCAAATACTCCCCCCAAATGTAACACAAACTTTAGGGGTAATGAATAATGATGGAGCAAAAGGATGGAAATTTATGAATGATAATTGGATTGAAGAAGCTGAGGAGAAGGGCGAGACGTGGATATGTCCAATCCAGCCTTTAAATATTATGCCAGGGGAAATTGAATCTTTATCGAACTTACAAATAAGTGTAATAAAGCCTGACGAAAAAAATATTCGAGTAGAAGCTTTTGTCTACTTTAACGAACAAGGATTGGAATTCCATGCTAACAATAAAATTTCTTTAATGTTATCACAGAAAAAAAAGCAATAAATCTCATATGAATTTTTTACACATAAGAGGATCATTCAGCAGGATTATCATTGGGGTTATTTTCTTAAAGAGGAGATTAAATATGGCTTATCAGGATTATTGCTTTGAACATTCTCTTTTGGATAACCAAAAAGTGATTAGAATCATAGATCAAGCAATCGAGAAGAAGGTTGGCTTTTCTCTTGCACGGTTTGGTATAGGGGAAATTACGTATTTAAGCTGGCCGGCCAATCCATTATTATTAGAGCAATTTAAACGGTATGCATCCTACGCAGGGGTAACCAGTTCCCCTGAGATAATAAAAAATGAATTAGTTACGGCTTTACGAACTGTGGATATGGCTGGTTTGATTACACCCCAAAGACTGGATTTTTGGGCAAAAACAACCCGACTGGTGCTTGAACAAATGGCATTTTTACCCTCAAACATTTGCTGCGCCTGGATTATGCATGATTTAGTGAACGAGGGAAAACTTTGGAGATGGCTGAATAAAAAAAAGGTCTTCCTTGTGGGACGCCGTTCCCACGAGGCTTATTCTATTTTTAAGAAACAGGGAGTACATGTCACTGGCTTCATACAGTTAAATCACTTTGATGAGATAGACATTGTTCATGATTATGTATTAAAAGATTCGAAATGGGAAATAGTCTTAATTTCCGCAGGAATTCCGGCAACTATTTTAGCTCCCAGAATTGCTAAATCTTCAGGAAGGGTAGCAATCGATTTTGGACATGCACTTGATTTGATTATTGATGGAAAAAGTTTCGACCATTCAATGCTTGTAAAAAAATGGAACGATCAAGACTCTCTGTCAAAAGAAAATGAAATTTAAGCGTTCTTGCTGTCCTTCTATCTTTAGAATTAAGGTAACCAATTCATTAATATATACTCGCAAATTCGACCTTTTAGGATAAGGAGGAACGTGCGAGTATATCAAAATGAAAAGAAAATTTCTTTGGTCAGAGGCAAGCATTGGAATGCAAATCATAATTTTTCTTATCTTTAAATTACAATTTCCAGGGATATTGGTATTATCCTGTTCTCTATTATTTGGAAACAATTCACTACTGGAGTCTGCCTTGAAAGCGAAACAATAATATGCCCGACATCTGGGTAGTTATTGAAGGCAATATCGCCTTTGGAAGGATAGGCTTCCCCGGTGGGATGGGAATGATAAATTCCAACCAGATCCTCCTGTCTTTTGTCAATTAGGTTAAAAACTAAGCGAATTTGTTCTATGTCCATTGAGAAGGAAACAGAACTTCTGTATATGTTTTCCATTGGCCAGAAAGTCTCCGCTTTTCCATTTTTCCCTGAAAGAAGCCCACATGCTTCATAAGGAAGTTCTTTTTTACAATGGGTAATTATCTTATCATATACATTTTTTGACATAAAAAAGGTACTAAATGAAAAACAAAGATTATTTGCTTCTCCCGCAGCAGCCCTTTGTACGGACTGGCTGTGCCTGTATGCTGGGGAATATGCTTTTTGGCTTAACGGATGGTGTTGGGGATGATATTCCTAATTTTTTCCTAATTTTTCTTCGCAGCCGATCAGATGCCATTTTATCATCTCTCCTTTTGAAGCTAAGATATGTGATATAAATATGATGGTTTCAATCGAATGGTAACGACTAGAATGGGAAATGGGTAGCCTAAAATGAATAGATTTGGTTTAAAGGTGAACAAAAGAAAAAAACTTGCTTAAGTCCATTTCCGATGAACACCCTTAAAGGGAAAGATTATTACTTCTGTGCAGGAGTCAACCAAGTTCTCTTATACAATCTCTGTTTAAAAGACCCAAAAGAAAACCAGGAGAAGATGTTTCTTCTCCTAGTTCCTATAATAATCTTGTTATTGGAGAATTGACCATAATCAGGTTAATTGCTCGCAATTTCCGACGTTAATCGAAGCTTCCGGTACAAGTAAAGCAGCGATACTAGCAACCATAAATCCGTTTACAAAGATATTAAGTGTTACTGTGTTAGTTGCATCATCCAAAATTGCTAAGAACGTCGCATCTTGCTCTGCCTGGCCTGCCTGTTGATAAACCCCAGCACCAGCAACAGTAAGTGTTGTAACAACACCCAAAAGATCTGGAACACATGTAGGAGGATTAAATTGTGTTGCTCTAAACGTAAAGCTTTGATCAATAGCGTCTTCTCCTGGTGATGGACTCGGCTGTGGAAAGTCAGTAAAATCAGCTTCTAATCGGCTGTTTGCAAGACTACATTGGTCGCAAATCAGCGCAGTAAGATCAAGGCTTCCTGATACAGCAGTAGGAGCTCCTGTACCTCCTCCACTTACAAGAATTGTAGCAACAAAGTCTTCAAGGTCAACTTCACCTTGGCATTCGCAGTTATCTGGCGGGAATAAATCCGGACATTGTTGAGGGAACGTTGGACTTGGACAAGTAATGCCATCCTCCTCAATTGGGATAACTGGTCTTGGTCCACAGAACTTCGCTTCTACCTCAAGTTTTACCTCTGCTTCTACCTGAACATCCTTACACATAATGACGTCAATAACAACCATATTGCCAAGCATTTGATTTAGAAGGACGGAGCACTGTACATCAAAGATGTTACAGTTAATTTCTGTTCCTTCTGGAAAGCAGAGGATAACATCGTCTACAAAGCTTACTGGTACGACAAAATTACAGCCTGGAAGAGGTGAGCCGTTACAGAAGAATTGAATACGGATATGGACATGGAAAGCAAGTGTAACAATTTGAGCACCCGGCACACCTATATTTGCTGGTGTTGAGCCTACGAAATCGCAGCTGCGAGTTCCTGGTACTTCTGTACATGAAGCCGTTACAGTATTGCCTTGATGGCGGCAGTTTTCAATTTGAGCGAAGCACTCTTCCGGAATGGGAACTTTATTCCGATCGCGATTTGTAAGGACGACCCAGTCATATACTTTTGTAACACGAATACATTCAGGTCCTGGAAGATTCGGCAATAATTGCTGACCTTGAATGGATTTGATGTCCTTTTTCATATAGTCATCTTTCCTTTCGTTTATTTAGTTCTTATTACTAATGCATTAATATAGTATGGAAGTACCCATGGTTGCGTACACAATTCTTGCAAAAATAGGCTCTTAAAAATACTCAGAAGTACAAGCTTATGAAATTATTAAGGACATTTGAGTTTTGGTTTTATAAAGTTGAAAAAATACTATATTAATGAAGCAATTATTTTGGAAGGGACAAATGCTTGTTGCAACTTATTATTTTATACAATCTGAAAAGGTTGTATTCTCGACCGGTATTTCGGGTTTTTTTTTGATATCAATTAAACATATTTGATTAGATTAAAAATATGCGGAAGTCTACTACCAATTGTCCATGCAGGTTTGGTCTTTGAAACATATAAAATAGTAAGTCAAAAGAAAAGCAGTAAATAACCTTACTTTGGTTAAATTTTTTGCTTTCTTTTGATTTACAAAAATTCAAAGGAGTGAAATAAATGAGAAGAAATACTAGTTGCGGTTGTAACGATCACAAGTGTCCCCCAGCTAAACCTTGTGATAAAGCCAAAGTAAAGAGAGTCGACTGTTTTAGTGATTCATTTGAGCCTGAGGTATTTCATCCACAGGATTTTCCAGTCATTGATGTTCCGGTTGTGCTTGCGGAAGTAGAACTAGAAGCAAATATTGAATCGGACATTAAACTGCCTACGCCGGCAAGAGAAATCAAAAATATTCGCAAAAATGTTTCGTTGAAACAATGTAAAGCAATTGCAGTTCCTAAGTTTCCTAATTCATCATCAAAATTAGTAAAAGTATTTATCACTGGCGTTTTGCACAAAAATATTGAATATGTTGAGGACTGCAGCGGCGTTGTTAAGCACTTTAGCACAGATGTTGAATTTACTTGTAATGAAACAGTCAAAGTTTTCAACAAACCAGTGCAATTTTTTAGTATAAAAAATAGTGTTGATGAAATAAGATTTCTTGATAAAAAAGGCCATGGAGCAGATCGTTGCACGTTTGGACAATTTACAGATGAAGATTATAATGAACCAATTGAATGTAAACCTATTTTCACAGAAGTTCTTGAGTTAGACTTATTAAAAGATTTTGACAGGTTCGGTCGTTTCAACAAGATCACAGAGAAAGTTGAAGTTTTCCTTCTCTTCAAATTATTGCAAACTCAGCAATTCGACCCAACATTGTTCTGCCCGCCACATGATCATGATGGTGACGACCATCAAATAAATGCATCAACAAGTAACACTAATCCAAATCGGTACAGACGGTCAAGAAATATATAATTTTCACAATGTAAAATCAGGGTGTCTCATTTCATGTGACACCCTTTATTTAGTAACAGAAGTATTGATCCCATTATGAATGATGAGACAGTCCAAATGGTAATTAAGCTCAATCTTTTTTCTATTTTTTCAGACTCAGATTGAATGAAGGTCAATATACTGTTGTTGTAAGAGATCGATACATAATCTTGCTCTGCCTTGAATAAAAAGTTTTAAGGTGTCAGTATTTGTACTAACTTCTTCACTCCATACGAAATTCAGACTACGCAAATCATGATAAATTGGATGAGCAAACTGCTCTTGATATTCGCGGTGATTGCTGATCTCCTCGCGATCATTTGATTGGAAGGTATATTCCACATGATTGTTGTCGGGCATTACTGGTTGGTGAAGCCAGTCGATTTTTGTTATTTTTTTCCATGGTACTTGAAGTTTGAACGTATGAAAAGAATTTGATTGATTCTCATTTACATATTCGATATCGGCAACCAGCATGCCTTTTAAAAATACAGTGTTTGAAGGAAGAACAGTTCGAACTTTTAAAGAATGACAGGTCCAGTCGATTTTTCGGATTTTTGTAATTGGTATTAACAAATCATATGAATCAAAAATATCGACATCAATGTTTATTGCAGCAAGCAATACAGGCAATTTTACAATAGGGAGAGGTTCATTACATTGGAATTTATTTTGGTATTTTTTCTTTTTATCTGCTTTCTCAAGAATCTCTTTTTCCGAGCACTCTTGCAGGGAAGAAGAATCCTCAAGTATGGTAGTAACTTTCTCTCGCAATGATTCTTCTTGGATAGTTGAAGCCTCTTTCTTTATTGATGAAGAAGGCTTCTCATCAGTTGACGTAGGTTCATCCAGTGAAGAGGATAACTCCTCTTGTATTGATGAAGATTCATCCGGTAAAGAGGAAGATTCCTCCTGTATTGATGAAGATTCTTCCGTTAATGAGGGAGACTCCTCTTGTATTAATGAAGATTCATCCAGAGAAGAAGATTCCTCTTCCACCTTAGAAGAAGATTCTTCCGTAGACGATGAAGACTTCTCTTGCACTGATGAAGCTTCATCCAGAGAAGAAGACTCCTCTTCCACCATTGAAAAGGAATCATCCGGTGTAGAGAACTCCTCTTCGATCATAGCTGAAGATTCATCCAATGATGAGGATGACTCCTCCAGCATTGAAGAAGATTCTTCCGTAGACGATGAAGACTCCTCCTGCATTGATGAAAAATCTTCCATTGATGAGGCTGATTCTTCATGGATAGGTGAAGATTCTTCGGTTGATGATGATTCCTCTTGTACAGATGAAGATTCATCCAGAGAAGAAGTTTCCTCTTCCACCATTGTTAAAGATTCATCCGGTAAAGATAAATCTTCTTCGTACATAGATGTAGATTCATACGGTGAAGATGATTCCTCTTCGACGATAGATGAAGATTCATCCGGTGAAGAGAACTCCTCTTCGACCATAGAAGAAGATTCATCCGTAGACGATGATGACTCCTCTTGTACAGATGAAAATTCATCCGGTGAAGATGATTTCTCAGTTATTGATCGAGATTCTTCCTTTGATAAAGATGTCTCATCATGTGAAAAAGAAGGCTCTTCCGAAAATGAAGCAGGTTCTTCTGAAATGGGCTTCTCATTAAGGCCTGTTGCTCCAGAAAGGGATTCGTTATTATTCTTTAGATCCGTTGAAATGCTTTCTTCGAATCCATTAGTTTCTTCGGCTGATAAAACTTCATGATCAGTGGGATGAACTGTTTGTTGAATATGAGATGGTTTCTCTAAGGCATCCGCAGAATCTTTTTCAATTTGATTTTCGTCTGTGTCCTTAATTTCTGTTGAAGATATTAGTTCTGTAGATTTTTCCTCATGTTCATTACTGGAGACTTTCACTTTTTTTCTTATTACTTGGCTTCCAACAATTTTAGGAGGAGGCAAAATAAAAGGAACAGAGGCTTTTTCTTTATTTGTTCTGACGGGTGAGGAAACATGCTTTTTTGAATCTGTTTTAACAGATGGACTCTGAAAATGATTTGAATTGAGATTTTCTCCGCGGCTCCTCGTTCTATTGCCAAATCTGGAAAAGTCTTGTTGTGTGCGGGTGCTATGAATGTCAGGTGATCTATTTTGATTCGCACTATGGAATGAGTTTAACTGTTGAAAAGCTATCTTCTCATCGTTCATTTCGCCATGAAAGGTGCCGGTTACAGAAGCATCCTTTCCACTTACCTCCTTTCATTCATTTCTTCATAGAAATGCGATATGAATGATTCCTGATTAACTCTTTCATAATTAAAGGGAAAACGGGATTATACAAAAAGGGTTGTATAATCCCCTGGGGTAAATTCAAGAGAATCTCTTATTTATCGCAGTCGTAGTCATAATCGCAGTCATGATCCCAATCATCATCATTCGTTGTTGAACAAACGCGAATTTGTTGATTTTGAAGTACCTTTATCGTAAGATCTAGAACCATTTTTTCTTCTATTTTTGAAAAATAACCTTCTCCAATTGGTGAAGAGTTAGGGAGAGGCTGTCTATCGGTTGCTTCGTCCCATTCAATAATCTTACTGGAAATCAGTTCACAAAATGGCAGTTCATTATAAAATTGGGTACTTTCTTGATGAAACTGGGATAGGTCGCTTGTTAGTAATTCATCTTTTTCCGGATGGCCTGTTGGCAGCGGCTTCGAAACAAAGAAATCAAATTCATGGCGTTTGTTTATTTCCGGCATGACAGGCTTAGTTAAGAAGTGTCTGATTTCTGTAATACATTGAAACGGAATGTCAACGGTAAATGAATGCAAATCAGAAGATATTGTTGATGAAGTGCTTGGTTCGATTTCCTGGCATGGACTTGCATATTGAATATTCTTTCTTACAAAACCCTTAATAAATAATTTGTTCGTTGGCAGCAGCAGGCGGCACTGAGTCAATTTTACTCTCTTCTTAATATCTTTGATTTCTAAAACTGGTTCCGGGAAATTAATTATTGTGTCGACATGAGTCTGAATGGTAAGCTCAGCCAGAACGACTGGAACCTTTGTAACAATTTTTCCGATGGAAACATTTGGGTAATGATGGTGAGTTGCCTTACAATCGCCATTTTTACAATCATGATGTTCTTTTCTATTTTTATGAAAATCTGACATACTAGCTCCTCCTTAGAGTCAAGATAGTTTATCGTATGCGGTACAAATGACTAGGTATGGGTATCCGCCCATGGGCATTCGCTGATTTCACTACATAAGAATTTGAAATCTAAAAAAATAAAGGGCCTTGTTATTCATGAAGACAAAAAAATTTAAAATTTTAATCCTGTTATGATGTACAATCTCAACTTGCTTTAAATTGAATATGTATAAAATAAGTCAGAAAAATATTTATGGACAAAAGAAAAAGCATTATCATGACATTGGAATAAAATGTCATGATAATGCCTTGATTGAATGCTATCCCACTTTCATAAGCTGGCAGTTTTTGAATTTTTCAATTAATCAGCGCGAACACGAACTTGCTGATTTTGCATTACTTTAACAACAAATTGTAAGAATATTTTTTCAACTATTCTTGTAAATGTTCCTTCCTCGAAAGGACCATGGTTAGGTAATGGCTCACGGTCAACGGCTTCATCAAATTCTACAATTCTACTTGAAATAAGCTCACAGAAAGGAAGCTGATTGTAGAATTGGGTGCTCACTTGATGGAATTGAGAAAGATCGCTTGAAAGCAATTGATCCTTTTCAGGGAAGCCTTTTCCTAAATCTTGAGTTCTAAAGAAATCGAATTCGTCCCGAGTATTCAGTATTGGCAACTGAGGTGGAGTAAATGGTGAGACAAAATCGGATGCCGGTATTGTTGTTACACATTCCCAAGGAATATCCACTGTAAGAGATCGTATATCAGAAGATACACATGAATCTGAAGAATCCGGGCACGGAGTTGCGTATTGAATATTTTTACGGACAAAACCTTTCAAGAATAACTGTAAATCGATTGCAGGAAAGAGATCATCAGAAGTTGCCGGAATTCCTGGAGTCAGCAGACGGCATTGAACAACTTTTACTCTTTTTTTGATATCTTTGATCTCAAGAACAGGTTCCGGAAAATTAATATTCGCAACAATGCTGGTGTTAACAACTCTTTCCGCCAGTGTAACCGGAACTCTCAATATTCTTAGTCCTGCTGGAGTGGTGGGAGGGCCGCCGGTAGAAAAACTTTCACATTCACCAATCGTTGCAGACTCATTGACATCTATACAATCTTTATCCTTTCTCATTAGTATTCCTCCTTTTTAATTGGTCGTTCAATTTATCGTATGCGTTTGAAGATATTAAGCATAGATGAATGAAGCAGTATAATCGTGGATTTTGTGGGTTTTTATATAGAAAAACAATAAAAAAATGAGGAAAATATATTTAGTTTTAAGAATTATGTTTAGGTACTTGCACACAGAATCTCCCTACGTGCATAGGATTCAAAAGGAGGAGGATAACATGGAGAGACATAATTTTTTTGCCGTTGATATAGGGAACAGCTGGTACAAAGTACTAGCCTCTGATCATGGAACGGTATTTGAATACCAAATGCCTAATGCAATCGCTTTGTTTGATGATGAATTCTATGAAAAACCGTATGATGAGGAAGACGTGGTTCTTGAGGAAAATCTAATTGTTGAAGTGAAGAGTCAGGCTTTCAAAGATAATAGAGAAATTTATTATATAGGAAAATCTGCAACGAGGCAGCGGAACGTAAGTCTGACCTCTTTTAATAATCAAAAAGCAGAAGAGGATCGAACTTATATTCTTCTTTTTGGAATTGCAGCCTACCATGCGCTTTTGGCAAATCCCAATGACACTGAGATTTTTTATGAAATCGATCAATTGGCTGTTTCATTGCCAACCACCCAATATAAGGAGAAAAAAGAACTGTTAAAACAGCGCTTAATAGGGACGCATACAATTATCGTTCATAAGGTGCCGGGAATCCCTGAACCTAAAGAAATAGTTGTAAAAATCGATGTAAATGATGTGATCGTAGGTGCAGAAGGAGCATGTGCCTATTTAGGGCTGACTCGTGACCAGGAAACATTAGCAATTAAAGATGATTCCCTTGTTAAAGATTCACGGAAAGGCATCATCATCGGTGACTTGGGTGGAGACTCCGTTGATTTTGTTGGGATTAAGAATAATAAACCTGTTGCTTCGGTAGAAGGAGAACCATTCGGGATCAACCAATTTCTTGATAATATCATTCAAAAAGTTAGTAAAAATGAATTGTATAAATTTGACTCCCGATCCGAACTGGAGGAAAAATTAGCTGCAGGCCCTTCGGAATGGTACGTTGAACCTTTCGCAGGTGTCAGAAAGGATATTAGTAAGTATATCATTCCGCAGTTAAAATTAATGGCCATCAAATACCTTGAACATTTTGATCGGGTACGCAGCAGTTCGAATGAAATAAAGGGTGCAGTTAAATATATTGCTGTTGGAGGAGCCGCTAAACTAGCCAAAAGACAAATTCAGGAAGCGGCAGTTAAATGGGCTGAAAGAGGACGCCCGATTGAACTAATGTTCCCTGAAGACTTGGAAAAATTAAATGTACTTGGACTCATGATTCTAGCGAAAATGAATCATTTAAAGAAACAACACGGGACATTTGCTGAGTTAGTTTCAACTAAAGGATGATTGATATGCTGAAAACTTATACCGATTATATCAATAAAATTGCAATATCGATTCCTGATAAATTCATTGATGTAAAAACAGGTGAGACACATTCTGTTTCCCAAAAACTTCAGGAACAAATTGAATACCATGCAAATAACAGTACACTTATTCATCTTGTTTTTTCAGCATTAAATCAATATCTAAAACCAAAAGCGGCCAATGGAGTGACTGAGGAAATTTTACATGAACTATCGGAAATTAAGAGGATGATTGAACATGGCTACATTCCTATGAATCATTCACCACAATCTTTTGATTCTAATAATCAAAATTTGACACCTAAATCTGTTGATTTAAAAGAAGTTGAGGACGTTCTTGAAGCATTTGGAGGATAACGAAATGAGTCAACAAAGGCTAAGGTTTACATTATTGTAAGTCATCTTGTAAAAACTGTTGTAATCTGTCCGATAGTCTTTCATATGTATATAAAAAAGCCCAGTCGTTGCCGCTGGGCTTCTGATTTTAACCTATAAACTGGAGTTGGTTTTTATGTACGAAATTGAAATTCTTGGATACGAAATTAAAGAACGAACTTTTGAATTGTGTCCTCTATATATGCACAAAGTAAAAAATATGATATAGTAATATGACAGAAATCTTTATTAGTAAAGTGTTACATAACAAAATATTGTCCACTCTAAAAATACATTTGTATTTTTTGCGGCGGCAATAAAGATAGGAGGTTTATTGCGTGTCAATTAAATTGGAACAATTTTTGAAAGAAAATTTAGAAGATCTAAAAACCAGAGGCCTATACAACGTCATTGATCCTCTTGAAAGTCCAAACGGGCCGATGATTACAATTAATGGGAAGGAACTTGTCAATCTTTCTTCAAATAACTACTTAGGCTTGGCAACAGATGAAAGGTTAAAAGGCGCAGCTATCGATGCTATTAATCGTTACGGTGTGGGGGCAGGAGCCGTCCGGACGATTAATGGAACGTTGGAACTTCATGTAAAGCTTGAAGAAAAGCTGGCTGAATTCAAAGGTACAGAGGCGGCCATCGCCTATCAATCCGGATTTAATTGTAATATGGCGGCCATTTCGGCTGTGATGGATAAAAATGATGCGATCCTTTCTGATGAATTGAACCATGCTTCAATTATCGACGGATGCCGTTTGTCAAAAGCGAAAATTATCCGATTTAACCATTCGGATATGGACGATTTGCGCGCAAAAGCAAAAGAGGCTAAGGAATCGGGTCAATATAATAAGATTATGGTCATAACAGACGGTGTTTTCTCGATGGACGGAGACATTGCAAAGCTTCCTGAGATCGTCGAAATTGCTGAAGAGTTCGATTTGATTACGTATGTTGATGATGCTCATGGCTCAGGGGTGTTGGGAAAAGGAGCCGGAACGGTAAAACATTTTGGACTTCAAAATAAAATTGATTTCCAAATTGGAACTCTTTCGAAGGCAATCGGAGTCGTCGGCGGATATGTTGCCGGCAAAAAAGAATTAATTGATTGGTTAAAAGTTCGAAGCCGTCCATTCTTGTTCTCTACTTCTTTGACACCGGCAGATGTTGCGGCATCCATCCGCTCAATTGAAATTTTGATGGACAGCACAGAGCTGAATGAGCGCCTTTGGGAAAAAGCTAATTATTTGAAAAAAGGATTAAAAGATTTAGGATTTGATATCGGAAACAGTGAAACACCGATTACTCCTTGTATTATTGGAGACGAAGTGAGGACACAGGAATTCAGCAAACGGCTGAATGAAGAGGGTGTTTATGCAAAATCAATCGTGTTCCCGACAGTGCCAAGAGGAACGGGAAGAGTGCGCAATATGCCTTCTGCCGCTCATACAAAAGAAATGCTCGACCGAGCGATTGCAGTATATGAAAAAGTCGGCAAGGAAATGGGTATTATTTAATTTTTGGCTCTTTTCGCAGATATTGTTGCTAATGTAATACAAGAACATTTGTTCTATGAAAAATATGGAAATCTATAGGATTTCCGTTTTGCTGTGAATGCACGCTGCGCTTGATGGGAACAGACATTAAGCAACTCACGGTTTTTCTAAATGCAACAAGCTTTTAGAAAAGAGCGTTTCAAAGATAGAGAATTAGAATTTTGTACCAACTCATTTTTTTTGCCAGATTTGATTTAACGGGAGATAGACGGAGGAGACAGCATGAAACGTATTTTTATAACAGGCGCCTTAGGACAAATCGGATCTGAGTTAACGGTCATGTTAAGAGAAAGTTACGGCACTGATAATGTAATGGCTACCGATATTCGAAAGAATGACAGTGAGGCAGCACAAAACGGTCCATTTGCGGTCGTCGATGTAACAGATGGAAGAAAAATGGCTGAAACGGCAAAACAGTTTAAAGCGGACACGATCATTCATATGGCTGCTATATTATCGGCAACAGCAGAGTACAACCCCGTATTTGCCTGGAATTTGAATATGGGGGGATTAATGAATGCGCTTGAAACAGCACGAGAGCTAGGCTGTCAATTCTTTACCCCGAGTTCGATCGGGGCTTTCGGGCCGTCTACTCCTAAAAATAATACCCCTCAGGATACAGTACAGAGGCCGACAACGATGTACGGCATAAATAAAGTCGCAGGGGAATTGTTAGCGGATTATTACTTCCACCGTTTCGGTTTAGATACGAGGGGTTTGAGGTTTCCCGGCCTCATCTCTTATGTAACGACGCCGGGCGGAGGAACGACGGATTATGCAGTTGAAATTTATTACGAAGCAATCAAGAACGGCAAGTATACTTCTTATATTAATAAAGGAACATATATGGATATGATGTACATGCCGGATGCGTTAAACGCGATTATCACTTTAATGGAGGCTGACGGGTCCAAGTTAAAGCACCGAAATTCGTTTAACGTGACAGCAATGAGCGTTGATCCGGAAGAAATTGCTGCTGAGATACGAAAGCATATTCCCGGATTTGAGATAACATACGACGTTGATCCTGTCCGCCAAAGTATTGCAGACAGCTGGCCAAACTCTTTGGATGCGTCTGCCGCTGCGGAAGAATGGGGCTTTAAAGCAGAATACGATCTAGCAAAAATGACGGAAGATATGCTTCAGAAATTAAGACAGATATTAGTAGTATGATGATGAAGTCCGGGCTTAAGGCCAGGTTCTTTTATAGTTAATTATAAGAGTGAAAGCTAAATATATCGGGATGACGGCTTATTTATCGGGCTTACGGTTTATAAATCGGTGTGAAGGGGCATAAATCGGGGTGACGGCTCATAAATCGGGACGAAGGCACATAAATCGGAGTGAAGGCACAGAAATCGGGTGAAGGCACAGAAATCGGGTGAAGGCACAGAAATCGGGTGAAGGCACAGAAATCGGGACGAAGGCGCATGAATCGGAGTGAAGGCACAGAAATCGGGACGAAGGCGCATGAATCGGAGTGAAGGCACAGAAATCGGGTTAAGGCCATAAATCGTGGTGAAGGGTCATAAGTCAGGATGAAGGCCACAAATCAGGCTGACGGCTCATAAATCAGGATAAGGGCTGATAAATCGAGATGAAGACTCATATATTAGAATGAAAGCTCATAAATCAAAATCAAGACTCATAAAATCAAATGAAGGCTCATATATCAAAATAAAGGCTCATAAGTCAGAATAAAGGCTCATATCCTACCTTTTATTATGATTCAGAGCGGGCAAACCCGCATCTTTAAGTTAAAAAACGGCTTTTTTTCGAAAAAAATCCATGAAAATAACGAAATGTCAAATGGAAAAAGGTGAAATCGCAGCGATTTCACCTTTTTACGTAAATAAGTTTGTCTTTTCTTTCTGTAACTTGTCCAATAATGCCCGCTGAAATCAGGCCATGTTTATGAAGCTCAACAACATATTTTTCGGCTTCTTCTTTTTCAAGAGAAACGAGGAGTCCGCCTGATGTGATGGCATCACATAACACAATTTGTTCTTCAAGTGAAAGATCCTCATATTGAACATCATTTTGCAGCCATTTATGGTTGGATTTTGACCCGCCCGGTACGACGCCTTTTTCAGCTAATTCATATGTACCTTCAAGAACAGGTACATATGATAGGGTAATCTCAAAGCTGACATTGCTGCCCTTTGCCATTTCACTTGCATGGCCGAGAAGCCCGAAACCTGTTACATCTGTAACGGAATGAGGATGAAACGATTTTAATACGGCTGCCGCTTCTTTGTTCAGCATCGCCATCCATTTTGTTACTTCTTCTTCTTGTTTAGCAGTTACGGCAGACCTTTTAATTCCGGTCGTGATAATCCCGACTCCGATCGGTTTCGTTAATACAAGAACATCTCCCGGCTTCGCCCCGACGTTTTTCCATATATGATCAGGGTGGGCGATTCCTGTGACAGACAATCCGAATTTTGGCTCCTGGTCATCAATGGAGTGGCCTCCTACAGTGATCGCACCCGCTTCTTTAACCTTATCTGCAGCACCTCTTAATATTTCGGACAACATTTCGGGTCCGAGCTTTTTAATTGGATAACCCACTAAATTTAAGACGGTTTTCGGTTCTCCGCCCATCGCATATACATCACTAAGTGCATTCGCAGCAGCGATTTGGCCGAACATATAAGGATCATCAACAATTGGTGTAAAATAATCAATTGTTTGTATTAAAGCGATTGAATCAGTCAAACGATAAACACCTGCATCATCTGATGTTTCATGGCCGACTAAAAGTTCAGGAACAGGTTCCTGTGCCGGTAAACGGCGCAAAACTTGCGCCAGGTCCTCAGGACCAATTTTGCATCCTCAGCCAGCTTTCGTTGAAAGAGATGTTAACCGGATTTTTTCATGTTCACTCAACTTATTCCACCTCCCATAATCATTATACCTTTTAAGGCGCTTTAAAGCCTAATTAGAACGTTTTGGGTTTGCACATGAATAGTGCTTGTAATAAAATATAACTATTCACATATTGGAAAATTCACGAAATTTAAAAAGCGATCTTTAACGAGGAGGATTATTGATGAAAAAGTATCAAGTAAGTGTCGAGTTTTGCATGAAATGAAATTACGCGCCGAAAGCCGCGAGTTTCGCGGAAGAACTGTTTAACCATTTCCGTTCTGACATTGAAAAAATGGAGTTAATTCCAAGTTCAGGCGGGGCATTTGAAGTAACTGTAAACGGTGAGAAAATTTACTCCAAACTTGATACCGGAGTTTTTCCAAATGCCAGTGAAATCATTGAAAAAATGAAGGAATAAATCATTTGAGACCTCTTTGCATGTTGGAAAGGGGTCTTGTTTTTTCTTGTAAGATAATAAATATATATGAAAACAACTTTAAATAATAGATTTCTTATTTACAAGAGAACAATAACAATTTTATGTAAATAAACAAAATAAGAAAAGACGAACAGCCTTTTCTTTACTTAATCAATCGTTATTTTTCGATTTTTTCCTGTACCGGGTGTTGTTTTTGACAAAAAAACTTCCAGGATTCCGTTTTGAAAAACCGCATGGATGTGTTTGTTAATGATTGAACAAGGGAATTCCATTTTGCGGATACGGGTACGATCGATATTGGCTGGCTGATTATTTGCAGAAATGGTAAGAGAATTGTCTTCGACATAAACGCTTAAATGGGATGGCTCATAGCCGGGGAGCAGTGCTTCTACAATGATTTCTGTTTCTGTTTCAAAAATATCGACGCGAAACGCTGTCTGATCCAAATAGCTCGTTAATGGATCAAGAAAGAAGTTTTCCAGCCATTTTTCCATAGCTTCTAAATCGTAAGGCTGCATCTCATTCTTATCAGCCATCGTTCTTACCCCCTTGTTTCCATTATCTTATTCACACTTATCTTCTTTGTGAAAGAAATAAAGAAAATGGTATAATGAACCAGCAAACCTTGTTGTGGAGGGATACGGAAGTGAAACACTTTCTGCGCTTCATACCTCCCGTTCATGAATTCCAAAGAGATGGTCGTTTTGTCAAAATGATGAGCGAGAACGGGATTGATTTGAATCATGCAACGAACCTTTTAAAGGAAGTCATTAAAGAGGTCAGGGAAAAACTAATAAATGAAACGTGGGCGGGTCATTTGCCGGGAACTGCGGAATTTTCCAATTCTGTATTTGAACTTCTTGAAAAGAAGTTTCAGAAGCAATACAGCTATACATTAGTTCGAGTAATAAACGCAACCGGAACCATTTTACATACGAATCTGGGAAGAGCCAGATTGAGTGACGAAGCAGCGAGACATGTTCTGGAAATCGCGATGAATTATTCCAATCTCGAGTACAGTATTGAAGAGGGAGAAAGAGGTTCACGGCACAGCCATGCTGAATCGCTTATCAAAAAAATTACCGGTGCCGAGGCAGCAATGGTTGTAAATAACAATGCAGCAGCTGTTTATTTAATTTTAAGGGCGTTAGCAAATGAGAAAGAAGTCATCGTATCCCGTGGCCAGCTTGTGGAAATCGGCGGTTCGTTTCGAATATCTTCTATAATGGAAGAAAGTGGTGCAAAGCTGATTGAGGTTGGGACGACGAATAAGACCCATTTGTATGATTACGAAAAAGCCATTTCCGAGAATACCGCCATGATTTTAAAAGTACATACAAGCAATTTTAAAGTGATTGGTTTTACAAAATCAGTGGAAACAGAGGAGCTCGCCTCGTTAAAAAAACAATATCCCGGAGTGATCTTTTATGAAGATTTAGGAAGCGGTGCGCTATATGATTTTCAAAAGCATGGAATCGGGGAAGAACCTGTCGTAAGCGAAGTATTAAAAATGGGTGCTGATCTCGTTTCTTTTAGCGGAGATAAGCTTCTCGGCGGCCCTCAAGCAGGCATTATTGCAGGAAAAAAAGAATTGATCGACCGGTTGAAAAAACACCAACTGGCCCGGGTCGTTCGTGTGGATAAAATGACGTTAGCTGCACTGGAAGGGACGTTGATGGAATATTTAAAGGGTGAGGACCGTTTGAAACAGATCCCTGTTGTAAGAGATTTGCTCATACCGATGGATGTTCTTGAAAAAAGAGCGAAACGCTTCCTTGACCGTCTTTTTGATTTATCAGAAGATTTTTCCGGAAAAATTACCGACGGAACAATTCAAGTCGGGGGAGGGACTATGCCGGATGTAGAGCAGCCTACAAAGGTTATAACCTTAACTCATTCACGGCTTTCGGCAGAGTCGGTTGCTCGAAAACTTCGAATGGAAAGTACTCCGCCCATCATTGTAAGAATTCAAAAGGATGAAATTCATTTAGATTTAAGAACCGTTACCGAAGAAGAAGAAACTGTTATTCTAAATGTATTAGCTGATATTTAAAGCGATGTAAGGCTGTTGGCTCTTTAGAAGTCAACAGCCTATTCATGTTGTTTGATCATTGTGATGAGTGGAACATTACAGTTCTGTGGTTATGAACCATTTTTTGTGGTTTATCGACCAGTTTTCCGGATTTATCGACCGGTTTACGTAATTTATCGACAAGTTTTCTGGATTTATCGACCAGATTAAGATGTATATCAACCACTCTTAGATGTTTATCGACCAGTTTCTCTAATTTATCGACCACTTTTCGAGTTTAACGATCATTCTTAGGTTTATGAAACTTGCCAGTATTATAATTTTTTCAAATTTACCGACCACTTTTCAAATATCCACTTTTCTTGCTACATATCATGATGTGATTTAGATTTCTGTCCTGTATGGTTCCGGTTTTTTACTTTATGTGATCCGCTTAAAGGTGCAGGTTGGCTTGGCTGGTCACCTTTAGGAGCATTTTTTCTCATATCTTTGCCGTTATTTTTATTCATATTCATCCCTCCTCGTAATTAGGATAGGAAAAGCGGCTGTTTTTATTCCGAATATTTTTTAAAGAACTGCACACTTTAACGGTACAAAGTTATTACAACAGGAGTGAAAATCATGCCTTATCATAAAAACAAACAACAAGCCTTTCAAGCGGCCCAGCAAGGGGTAGAAGATGCACAAGAACTCTATTATGAAATTGTCCGAGACAGTGCAAACTACGGACACCAATTGAAACATCTGAAACAGGAAGTGAACGAAGCATACCAACAAATTGAAAATGCACTTGAAGTTGCTTCTGAACAGCAGCGGTCGCAATTAAGAAAATTCCAGCAGGATTTGCAAAATATCGTAAATGATGTCAATAACACTGAATCTTAATAATGTTATACTAGTCCCAATGCCTATAAGTCGGCATTGGGTTTTTAACGCTTTAAAGCATCGCGGGCCAGTCCCTCATCGCTTTAAAGCGATGAGGGACTGGCTCCGCAATCGGTTATTGGTTCTTTTTGCGTTTTTTGTTGTTTTGCCTTTGGGCTTCTGTCAAAGGTTCATTTGAAATTTCTTCATTGTATCCAGCACCTTTACCTTGACCTCCGGCATCGTTCATTCCGGGACGAATATGATTGGCTTTTCTTTGCACCATATGATCACCTCCATTTCTGTTTATTTTTTACATATGAAGTGCAGACATACATGAAAAATACTTTTGTACCATAACGACAACTCCAGTCCATTTTTTTACAAGACAAACCAAATACTTTTATAAATAAAGGGTTATTACCATTAAAAACTTAAAATCTGTTTTTATTATAAGAATTTCTTATCATAAACAATAACTTTCTTGTTATTTACTTAAAGAAATGGTTGTATTAAGATAGAATTGTGTGAAAAGTTAAGAGGCGCTGCAAAATTCAAACTTTTCGACATTTACAGTGATTTCGTATTTGCTGAATACGAAAGAGGGGGTTTTACATTTGGTTAAAAACGACGTATTTCAAGCTCGTTCGAGTTATGAAATCAACGGAAAACGCTTTCATTACTACCGTTTAGCTGCACTCGAAGAAGCAGGTATTGGGAAAGTTTCAAAACTTCCATATTCGATCAAGGTGTTGCTTGAATCTGTTCTTCGCCAGCTTGACGGCCGTGTGATCACAAAAGAACACGTTGAAAATCTTGCAAAATGGGGAACTAGCGACGTAAAAGAAATTGATGTTCCATTTAAGCCTTCACGTGTTATTCTTCAAGACTTTACAGGTGTTCCTGCAGTCGTTGACCTCGCTTCACTTCGGAAAGCAATGGCTGACATGGGCGGAGACCCTGATAAAATTAATCCTGAAAAGCCAGTTGACCTGGTTATTGACCATTCTGTACAAGTTGACAAATACGGTACGCCAAATGCATTGGAAGCAAACATGGAGCTTGAATTTGAACGCAATGCAGAACGTTACCAATTTTTAAGCTGGGCGCAAAAGGCATTTAATAACTATCGTGCTGTACCGCCTGCAACTGGTATTGTTCACCAAGTAAACCTTGAATACCTTGCAAGTGTTGTTCATGCGATCGAAACTCCGGATGGAGACTATGAAACATTCCCTGATACACTTGTCGGTACCGATTCCCATACAACGATGATTAATGGTCTCGGAGTTCTTGGATGGGGTGTTGGTGGTATCGAAGCAGAAGCGGGAATGTTGGGGCAGCCTTCATACTTCCCGGTACCAGAAGTGGTTGGTGTGAAACTTGTCGGTAAACTTCCGGAAGGTTCAACAGCGACAGACCTTGCATTAAAAGTAACTCAAGTGTTGCGCCAGAAAGGTGTAGTTGGCAAGTTTGTAGAGTTCTTCGGACCAGGTGTTTCAACTTTGCCGCTTGCTGACCGTGCAACGGTTGCAAATATGGCGCCGGAATATGGAGCAACTTGCGGATTCTTCCCTGTTGATTCTGAATCTCTGGATTATTTACGCTTAACAGGCCGTCCTGAAGAACACATCAAAGTTGTTGAAACATATTGCCGTGAAAATGGACTATTCTTCGATCCAAACGTAGATCCAGTCTACACAGATGTGGTTGAAATTGATCTTTCAGAAATTCATGCAAATCTTTCCGGTCCAAAACGCCCGCAAGATTTAATCCCGCTGACAGAAATGCAAAAAGCTTTCCGCGAAGCTTTGACTGCGCCGGTGGGCAACCAGGGCTTTGGTTTGGATCAATCTGAAATTAACAAAGAAGTTACTGTGAATTTCCATAACGGTGATTCTACGACAATGAAAACCGGTGCAGTCGCTATCGCAGCGATTACAAGCTGTACAAACACGTCGAACCCGTTTGTTCTTGTCGGCGCCGGATTGGTCGCGAAAAAAGCGGTTGAACTCGGCCTTCAAGTACCAAAATATGTAAAAACATCATTGGCTCCAGGGTCAAAAGTTGTTACAGGATATCTTCGTGATTCAGGATTGCTACCATATCTTGAGCAGCTCGGATTTAACCTTGTCGGATATGGCTGTACAACATGTATCGGTAACTCCGGCCCGTTAAAAGACGAAATTGAAAAAGCGATTGCCGAAAACGATCTTCTCGTTACATCGGTTCTTTCCGGTAACCGCAACTTTGAAGGGCGGATCCATCCACTTGTAAAAGCAAACTATCTGGCATCACCGCCGCTTGTCGTTGCTTACGCTTTAGCAGGTACAGTGGATATCGATCTTTTAAATGATCCAATCGGAAAAGATAAAAACGGAAACGACGTCTTCTTCAAAGATATTTGGCCAACAACAGATGAAGTAAACGAAATTGTAAAGCAAACAGTAACACCTGAATTGTTCCGTAAAGAATATGAGCGTGTCTTCGATGATAACGAACGCTGGAACCAAATCCAAACAAGCAACGAGCCGCTATACACATGGGATGAGGATTCAACATACATTCAAAATCCTCCATTCTTTGAAAGCTTGAAGCCTGATCCTGATGAAGTGAAGCCATTAACAGGCTTGCGCGTTGTAGGAAAATTCGGCGACTCTGTGACAACAGACCATATTTCTCCGGCCGGTGCAATCGGCAAAGACACACCTGCAGGAAAATACTTGCGTGAAAAAGGCGTTGAGCCGCGCGACTTTAACTCTTACGGTTCACGCCGCGGAAACCATGAAGTCATGATGCGCGGTACATTCGCGAATATCCGTATCCGCAACCAAATCGCTCCTGGTACAGAAGGCGGATTTACAACATACTGGCCGACTGGTGAAGTGACAACCATTTATGATGCTTGCATGCGTTATAAAAAAGATGGTACTGGTCTTGTCGTTCTTGCCGGTAAAGATTACGGAATGGGTTCATCCCGTGACTGGGCAGCGAAAGGTACAAACCTTTTAGGCATTAAAACTGTTATCGCAGAAAGCTTCGAGCGTATCCACCGTTCTAACCTTGTATTAATGGGCGTACTTCCATTACAATTCAAGGAAGGCGAAAACGCTGACGTACTAGGCCTAACAGGAAAAGAAGTCATCGACGTTCATATCGATGAAAATGTAAGACCTCGCGACCTTGTAAAAGTCACAGCAACTGATGAAAATGGCAACAAAAAGACATTTGAAGTTCTTGTCCGCTTTGACTCTGAAGTGGAAATTGACTATTACCGTCACGGCGGTATCCTTCAAATGGTTCTTCGCGATAAACTTAAAGGCTAATCAATAAAGTAGAAAAACACCATGCGCTCTGCATGGTGTTCCAGCTTGTCGACAATGTCGACAAGCTTTTTTATTATATTTAAGGAATAGTAAGTTGTATTGAGGGGAGAAAAATATTTCAATGACAAGATAAGAATAACGTTATTCGATGATCGTTGTTTCTTTCGATGAGTTAGTACCACAAGACCAACATGTCCGTAAAATCAATGTTGCCATTGATTTTTAATTCATCCATGATTAAGTGAAAGATTTGTATTCGAATGACTATTGGTACCCACGTATTGATCCTGTGGTTCTGATTAAAATTTCATTGATATATTACTTAATTGGGATTCGTTCCATGCAACAAACCATTAGAGAAATTGAAACCAACGTGGCTTATCGTTAGTTTTTAGGATTCGACTTGCATGATTCCATTTCTCAATTCTCTATGTTTGTTAAAAAATATGTACGTCGTTTCAAAGATTCGAATCAATTTGAACAGATTTTCTCCCATATTCTTTTTCAAGCCATCGATCATGGATTCGTCAATACCGAATACATGTATGCGGACTCGACCCATGTCAATGCAAATACGAATAAACGAAAGTTTAAGAAAGAAATCGTGGAAGTGGAGGCAAAAGCGAATCTGTCTCAATTTGAAAAAGAAATCAATGAAGTTCGAGTGGAAAAAAAGCCTCTTTCTCTTAAATCTTCATCAGAGGTTCGGGAGCTTAAAGTCAGTACTACCGATCTAGAGAGTGGACTATTTGTCAAAAATGAAAGAGAACGAGTATTTGCCTATTCGTTTAATACGAGGTTGATGATAACGGATTTATCTTACATACGATGGTAAAGGCAAGTAATATCCATGACAGTCAAGGCCTTCTTGAGCTTTTTCATCTAGTCAAAGAAAAAGTGGGGAAACCATCGGCACTTGCGTTAGATGCTGGTTACAAAACGCCAGCCGTGGCGAAACAGATGATCGATGAAAAAGCTCGTCCGGTTCTTCCATATACTCGTCCAAAAACGAAAAAAGGTTATTTCCGAAAGCAAGATTATGTATACGATGAAGCGAATGACTGTTACCTTAGTACGAACCACCAAGTGTTAACGTACTCAACTACGAATCGAAAGGGACTACGTGAATACAAGTTGAATCCAATGATTTGCCGAGAATGCCCGTTTCTCTCTCAATGCACTCAAAGTAAAACCACACAAAGATCGTGACCTTCATATTTGTCAAGGCTATTATGAAGAAGCCGAACATTTAAGGCATACCCAAGAAAACAAAGAAATCTACGCTCGAAGAAAAGAAACGATTGAACGAGTGTATGTAGATATGAAAGAGATCTGAGTTGGACAGCCTATCGTGAGCTAGAAAAAGTTTCAATGCAGGCGATGCTTGATTGTGCTGCCTTGAATTTGAAAAAACTAGCCACATGGTTATGGAGGGCGAGTTATGACTCTAATTACACAGCTGTTCTGAATATGGAAATGAAAGTTGAAACTGGGGCCAATTAAATTGGTCCCTTTAGTTTTTTTCTCAATTGGTTAATAGTTTTCATTGTTCACTATCAAAAGTAAGAATAAAATAAGAGTTAAGTAAATGTTGAACAAGAATATTAATATTAAGGTGATCCTCTTGCAGTTAAAAATGTTTTATCGAACACAAAGAGATTTGGCAACCGCAATTAATAAAACCGTAGATGCTTATTGGAATGATGAAATAGAAGAGAAACAATTAGTAAAGACTATTCGAGCGTTACATAAAAACAATCCCAACAAACTACTTAAGGAAGAAAAGTTTACAACCGTTATTCAACAGCACTGTGGGAAACGGAGATTGGAAGTTGTAAAACGTATTTTGGACATAAATTGGTAAAATAGTCTTGTTTGAAAGGTTTGATTATATGAAAATAGATTTAGAATACAGTTCTGCTTTGACTGGAGCATCGTTCTTATTTTTTGAAATGAAAAAAGTTGTAGAGCTTTCCATTCAGGAGTTATCAGAAAAGGAAATTCGAAAAAAAGTAATTGACGAGAACTTGTTTGAGTATAAGCACACTTCAAGTTTAAAGCGTAGTCTTCCATCTCTTTTACGACGTGTGAATGCTTTGGATTACGTCCTTAAACAAAGATTGTTAGAAGATTCCTTAGAAACAGGGAAAATAATAAATCTTTATGCCATTATGAAAACGGATCGCTTGTTTTTTGAGTTCATGAACGAGGTCATTAGTGAAAAGCTAGCAGATCAAGATTTTCAATTGGAGAAAAAAGATATTAACCTTTATTTTTCATCAAAAGCTGAACAAAGTCCTGTTGTAGCCAAGTTTACTGAACAAACGGTTCGGAAACTTCAACAAGTCCACCAACGTATTTTGCAAGAGGCAGGAATTTTAGTGGATCCAAAGTCAGGAAAGCTTGCGTACCCAATCATTGATACAGACTTACAATATTACCTACGGTCAATTGGTGATGAAGCATATCTGAAAGCAATGGGGGTGGAGTAATTGGAAAATATATATAGCCGGTTAGAAAAAATCATACCAAAAATGAAGGAAGATAAGTTCCTTCAAGGGAGAGGTCTCGGCAACGAGATCAGCTTTTACATATTCGATTATGAACCAGAATATGAGCTATTAGTTAGAGATTATGTTCAATATATCCAGAAAGAATTCAACTATGAAGATTCGGATCGCAAAGTGTTGGTTTTTGACCTGTATGACACGTTGCTTGAAATAGCTGAAGATAAAGGAATTTATAAGCGAATATTTGAGCTTGAGGAACGACAAGGGAAAGATGCTCTATTTAAAGCGATGACAACCTTTGCTCAACCGAAAATCTTCTTGGATAAGCTATCCGAAAAATTGCAAGGCTACGATGTTATTCTCATTACAGGGGTGGGAAAGGTATATCCTTTTATTCGTTCCCACAATATTTTAAACAACCTTCAAGAAGTGGTAGATCAAACACCTGTCATTATGTTTTTTCCAGGGCAATATGATGGTCTATCGCTTCGCTTATTCAATAAATTCCAAGATGATAATTATTATCGGGCATTTCGATTAGTGGATTGAGAAAATGGGGGAAAAGTTGGTATGCAAATTCGTGAGATCTTTGAGAAGGACATTGAAAGAAGTCTGAAGGGCGTTATTAAAGTTGCCCAAACAGATGAGGACAATATCTATCAAGAGTTGGATGAATATGTCGTTACAAGAGAACTTCAAAAGCACTTCAGCAAATTTTACGAGAACTATCAAAAAGGAATTGACGGCATTACTGATAAGATGGGCGTATGGATTTCGGGCTTCTTTGGCTCTGGTAAATCCCATTTCCTTAAGATCCTATCTTACCTGTTAGAAAACAAGCCTGTAAATGGGAAAAGAGCCATCGACTTTTTTTGAGGACAAAATTCAAGATCCTCTTTTGTTAGCGAATATGAAACGCACTGCGGATGTTGATACAGAAGTAATTCTCTTTAATATCGATTCAAAAAGCTCGATAGATGGAAAATCAAAAGACGATGCCATTTTAAAAGTTTTCATGAAGGTGTTTTATGAGCATCGGGGCTATTTTGGAGACATTCCAGGCGTTGCGGAAATGGAAAAATATTTGGATCAAAAGGGCGTTTACGAAGCGTTCAAAGCTGAATTTAAGGCTTTAGCAGGAGAAGATTGGGTAGACCGCCGCAATACGTTCTATTTTGACGCTGACTACGTCATTGGGGCATTAACAAAAGTAACAGATATGACAGAAGAATCAGCTCGCAATTGGTTTGAAAATGGGGTAAACAACTTTGAAATCAGTATTGAAAAGTTCGCCAAAGACGTAAAAGAGTATGTTGATAGCAAGGGGAACAACTTTCATTTAGTGTTCTTGGTTGATGAGATTGGACAATACATTGGCGATAGCCGCCAGCTTATGTTGAACCTTCAAACTGTTGCAGAAGATCTTGGTACATATGGAGTCGGCAAAGTATGGATTATTGTGACAGCACAGGAAAGCATTGACAGCCTAATTAAAGTGAAAGGCGATGACTTCTCTCGCATACAAGGTCGTTTTGATACCCGTCTATCGCTTTCTTCCATCTCTGTAGATGAAGTTATTAAAAAACGTATTCTTAGCAAAAAGGACTTTGCTCGTGATGCATTAAAATTGCTCTACCACGATGAAAGTGCCACATTAAAGAATCTGATAAGCTTTAAAGATAGTACAGCAGAATTGCGTGGCTATGATGACGAGAATGAGTTTGCTGATGTATATCCGTTTGTCCCATATCAGTTTAAGTTACTACAAAAAATCTTTGAACAGATTCGTAAGCATGGAAGCTCTGGTAAGCATTTGTCTGAAGGGGAACGTTCTATGTTATCGGCTTTCCAAGAGTCAGCAATACAATTTAAGGATGCAGAAAAAGGTGCATTAATTCCATTATATGCTTTCTACGAAACGATTCGTGAGTTTTTAACACCATCTGTTGCTCGTGTTATTGAAGGGGCATATGACAATCGGGCATTAAGCGATGATCCGTTTAACGTGGATGTATTGAAAGTGTTATTCATGATTAAGTACATCGATACCCTACCTGCCAACATCGATAACATTGCAACTTTAATGGTGACTCATATAAATGAAGACAAGCTTGCACTGAAGGAACGAATTAAAGAAGCTCTGCGAAAACTCATGTCTCAAACGCTTATTCAAAAGAACGGTGATGTGTACATTTTCTTAACGGATGATGAGCAAGACATTAACCGAGATATTAAGGAAGTAAAAGTAGATGAAGATTTAATAAAAAGAGAATTAAGAACCTATATCTATGAAGATATTTATTCCGAAAAAAAATTTAAATATAAAGACGATTATTCTTTTTCGTATAACAAGAAAATGGATGAAAAACATCACGGAAATCAAACAGCAACGATCGGTATCAATATTCTCTCACCACTGTCTGACTTCTATGACTTAACTGAACAGGAACTTCTGCCAAAGACATATGATTCGGGCGAACTATGGGTGAAATTGCAAGGATCCGAATTATATATTGAAGAAATGGAAGAGGCCCTAAAAATTGAAGAATATCGCAAAAAGAAAAACATTAGTCAACTGCCTGAAAACATTCAAAACATCTTAAACAATAAACAGGTAGAAGCAAAACAACGCCGCAGAAGAGTACGAGAGTTCTTAGAAGATGCGATAAAAAACGCAGAGTTTTATGTAAATGGAGAAAAATTGGACGTAAAAGGTACTTCTGTTAGAGAGAAACTTAATACTGCTATGACATATCTTGTAGAAAATGTATTTACAAAGCTCGGATATGTGAAAAAACATTTTAGTGAAGATGATGTTAAGGCAGTATTAAGAAACTCAGAAACTCAAATATCTTTTGAAGGTATGAAAGATAATTCTAATGAGATAGCAAAAAAGGAAATAATAGACTTTATTAAACTACAAGAAGAATTACAAAAACAAGTTCGAATGAAAACCATCTTGGATCGTTTTACTGACAAGCCGTACGGTTGGTTAGAGATGGATATTGCGGGATTAACAGCAGAACTGTTCAAGGAACAGCAAATCCGTATTCGTTATAATGGAGAGTATTTGGATCCACAAAACAAATCTACGTTTACTGTTTTAACGAAAACATCGGAAGCAGACAAAGCGATTATTGTGAAACGGGTTGTTGTTGACGAAAAACTGCTACGCAAAGCTCGTACCATTACAAAAGAAGTATTTAATAAGATGGATCTTCCAGAAGATGAAGACGGCTTAGTGAAGGTAATTAAAGAATTAATTGACGCAAAAATTCAAGAAATTGAACTGTACAAAGCAAAATATAATGGCAAGAAGTATCCAGGCTATAGCCTTCTCGAAAAAGGAATGGAATACTTCACGCAATTTACAAACCGTTTGGACAATGTAGCCTTTTTCAAAAAGTTAGAGGAGCTTGAAGAAAACCTCTTAGATTGGGAAGAAGATTTTGATTATGTAGAACGCTTCTTCAGCAATCAACGAGAGTTTTTTGATCAAGGCCTTGAAGTGATAAAGCTTTATGACGACAACCAAATGTATCTGCAAAATACGAAAGCGGCTGCAAGTGCCGAAAAGCTAAGGGATATTTTATCTGATCCGATTCCATATAACCGTATTAAAGATATTCCTGAATATGTGGAAGCTATTCAAAGTGAAATTGATGCGGTAATCAAGGAGAAGAAAGAACAGACAAAGCTGGATGTTCAAGCAACGTATGATCATTTAGTGCTTCGCTGCAAAGAGTATGGAGTAAAAGAGATAACGAAAAATCAAATTGTTTCTGCTTTTGACACACTGCTTAAAAATATCGAGTCTTATGAAGACATTTACAAGATTGATGCGAGCATTACTCAAGCTAATGCATTAAAAGATCGATTTGAGAAACAAATTCAACGGGATATTGTTGAAGCTCAATCGGACGATAATGATGATCCGGAAATTATAGCTGATCCGCCGCAAAAACAAGTGGAAAAGGTAAAGGTTACAGATATAATTTCTACTCGTAAGCTAACATCTGAAGAAGATGTTGATCGCTTTGTGAATACATTAGCGAGCCGATTAAAGAAGCTTCTTCAACAAAACAAAGATATCGAGTTTATTGATTAAGGTGGTGACATATTTTGAATAAATCAGCGTTGAAAAACTTTGCGACAAATGCCCGTCGTGAATTGCTTGAAAAAATTAAAACAAAAGCAAATTTAATAGGGATTACAGAAACAGCGATTAAAAAAGCGGAAATTGAAAGTTCGGATGCCATCTTTATAGATGGCAAACCACTTTCAAGCTCTGAAAAAGCAAAACGGAATAAACTGATTCAGCGTATTCAACAGTTAAGTGTGGGAAGAACTCAAGAAGATGCTTACAAAATGGTCATGGAAGAAGTGGCATATACTTGGTTTAACCGTTTTACAGCTCTTCGCTTCATGGAAGTGAATGAATATTTACCTTCAAAAGTGCGTGTTCTTTCTTCTTATAATCCAGACAATCATGAGCCTGACATTGTGACTGAAGCATTAAGTGTTGATTTAGATATTGATAAGGATTATGTTGCAGAGTTAAAGCTGAACAATAAAACAGAAGAACTGTTCAAGTACATGATCATTAAGCAATGTAACGATTTGAACAAATACCTTCCGTTCATGTTTGAAAAAATTGATGATTATACTGAAATTCTGTTTCCGGATGGACTGCTCAATAAAGATTCCTTTATCCGCAAAATGACGGATACAAATATTATTCCAGAGGAAGATTGGAAACAAGTCGAAATTATTGGATGGCTTTATCAATATTACATTGCGGAAGAAAAAGATCGTGTCATTAAAGCGAAAAAAAAATATAAGACTGAAGAAATTCCATACGCTACACAATTGTTCACCCCTGATTGGATTGTCCGTTACATGGTGCAAAACTCTTTAGGACGTTATTGGATAGAATCACATCCAGAACATCGGGATTTACTGAAAAATTGGGAGTTTTTTTTGGAGAACCCAAATCCAGAGCCTGACTTTGAGGAAAAACTTGTACCATATATTAACAAAGAAATGAAAGTAGAAGAAATTAAGTGTTTTGACCCTGCAATGGGCTCTGGTCATATTCTTGTATATATGTTCGATGTGCTGTATGAAATTTATAGAAGATGTGGATACATGGAGCGGGAAATCCCTCGACTTATTATTGAAAAAAACCTATACGGCTTAGATATTGATGATCGGGCCTATCAATTGGCGAGTTTCTCTCTCGTTATGAAAGCATTAGAGTATAATAAGCGTTTCTTGAGAAGTGTAGAAAGAGATGGGCTTACACTCAACTTGGCATCTATCCAAGAAACGAATATCCTGACGGATGAGGATATTGCTTATCTTGCGGGAGAGGATTACGGAAAGAAATACGAAAAAACAAAACTGTTTATGGAACAGTTTCAAGATGCAAAGACAATAGGCTCTCTCCTTAAAGTGACGGTACATGACACAACTTTTTTACAGGAAAGACTGGAAGCTATTAAAATAACTCCAGAAACCGATCTTTTTGAAACAGAAAAAAGAGAAAAAATATTGTCATTGCTTCCGAAGTTGATTAAGCAAGCCTACGTCATGGGTCACATATTTGATGTTTTGGTAACGAACCCACCGTATATGGGTTCAGGAAATATGAATGCAGTTCTATCCAGCTTTTTGAAAGAGCACTATCCAGATTCGAAATCGGATTTATTTGGAGCTTTTATGGAACTGGATCACTACCTAAAAAAGAATGGTTTTTATGCCAGCATTAATCAACACTCGTGGATGTTTTTATCCAGCTTTGAAAAATTGAGGAAAAAAATAATTCAAAACAAATTGATTGAAAACATGTTGCATTTAGGACCAAGAGCATTCGAGGAAATAGGTGGAGAAGTAGTACAGTCTACAGCATTTGTATTGAGAAATGCATATATTCCAAGTATAAAAGGTACGTATGTTCGCTTGATTGATGAAAGAACAGCGAGAGAAAAAAATGAAAAAGCAATTGAAGCTGTTCAAAATCCATTCGTTTCTTATAGGTATTCATTTAACCAAAAAAACTTCAACAAAATCCCAGGAAGTCCAATTGCTTTTTGGGTTAGCAAAAAATTCATTGGAAGTTTTGTGCAGGGTAAACAATTCGGTGAGTTTGGAGTAACAAAAAAAGGAATATTAACTGGTAATGATAAAAGATTTATAAGACTGTGGTACGAAGTTAATGTTAATAAAATTGGATTTAATACATCAAATTATGAAGAAATGAAAAAAAGTAATAATAAATGGTTTCCAATTACTGCTGGAGGACTTTTTAGAAAGTGGTATGGGAATTTTGAAAGTGTAGTTAATTTAGAAAATGATGCTTATGAAGTAAAATTTGATAACAAAAATAATTTTCGTTTGAGAGAAAATAGTTACTATTTTCTTGAGGGCTTAACATGGACGGAAGTTTCCAGTAAACTTTTTTCCTTAAGATATGTACCCCAAGGGATTTTATTTGGTAATGGTGGCCCTACTTGTTTTGTGAAAGATGATATATATTATTTTATTGCGTTATTAAATTCCAAAGTAGCAAAAGAGATTCTGAGAATACTTGCCCCTACAATTAACTTTGGACCAGAACAAATAAAAAAAATCCCTTGTATTGTGGATGAGAAAAAAGAAGTTGAAGAGTTAAGTAAAAATTGTATTAATCTCTCAATGTTGGATTGGGACAATTTTGAAACATCTTGGGATTTTAAGAAGCATCCCTTGATGAAGTATCCTTCTCCAAAAATTGAATCAGCATTTAATAGTTGGAAACAGTTTTCGAAATCTCAATTCAATCAACTCAAGTCAAATGAAGAAGAGCTTAACCGCATTTTTATTGAGATATACGGCTTGCAAGACGAGTTAACTCCTGAAGTAGATGAAGCAGATGTGACGATTCGAAAAGCTGACTTGGAGCGAGATATAAAGAGTTTCATTTCCTATGCCATCGGATGTTCATTCGGTCGTTATTCGCTTGATGAAGATGGTCTTATTTATGCGGGTGGTGAGTTTGATGCTTCTCGATATAAGAAGTTCCCAGTGGTTCAAGATAACATCATGTCAATTTTACCAGGGGCGTATTTCGAGGATGACATCATATCGAGGTTTGTCAATTTTGTTAAAGTTACGTTTGGTGAAGAGAATTTGGCAGAGAACCTTGATTTTATTGCTAATACTCTTGGTAAGAAAAAAGGAGAGACAGCTAAAGAAACTATTAGACGTTATTTCTTAAATGATTTCTTCAAAGACCATGTTCAGACGTATAAGAAACGACCAATTTATTGGTTATTTACTTCTGGTAAGCAGAAGGCATTTAACTGTTTAATCTATATGCATCGTTATGATAAAACAACGTTATCAAGAATTAGAACGAATTATTTACATGAGCTTCAATTTCGTATGGATGCTGAGAAGAAATCACTGTTGTGTATTATCGAAGGGGACTCTACGGCAAAAGAAATCAGTAATGCGAAAAAAGAATTGAAAGCTCTTGAGAAAAAAATCGATGAACTGAAAGAATACGATGAGCTTCTTCATCATATGGCGGATCAGCAAATCGAGATTGACCTTGATGATGGAGTTGTCGTCAATTATGCGAAGTTTGAAGGATTAGTAGCTCCAATTAAATAAATTCGAACAAGAATGTACCAGGACTTTGTTCTGGTATATTCTTGTTTATAATGAGAGTAAGAGAGGTGAGAGTAATGGAATTGAAAGAAGTCCTTCAGTCTTTATCTGAGCTTTTTCAAAAGCCATTAAAAGACTTTGAAAAACGACACGTCGTTTTTTGGATTGATAAAGAAGCCGAATTTGCAGACGTGTTGGATGACATTCAGTTAGATAATGTGAAAATCCACCGTTGGACTGCCAACAATAATTTTTTTACGAAGTATTTGCTTGAAAAAGAAGACATACATAATCATTACCTAATTTATACAACTGAAGATGTGGACGATATTGACAACTGGTTGATGGATACAGTGCTTTATTCAAAGACTTTCTTTGCGGATAAACTGTCGTTAACTATGAAAGACCTCGGCATGGATTCTTCATTGCGTGGAGTTGTTAAGCAATATAAAAGGTTTTTTGATGATAAAAAACGTTATAGTAAGTTAAAGTCGTATGCAATTGAACAATACACAGAAGAAACATTTGAAATAGCGATGATGAGCGTTTTATGCAATCTTCGCACGCCAACATTGGAAGAAGTGTTACGCACGATTCTGATGGATACACTTGATGATAGTGAAAATAAATATTTGTCCCAAATTAATAAGTTACTCGGAAAACAAGTATTTTGGAAATATATGAACCACTACTATGGCTTTGACCAAGAACAGCCTTCATTGAAAAAATTGTTTATGCATCTAACGATTACAGCACTAAGCCACTCCATTGAGGCAAGACATTTAACAAACGTCAAGCAGTATATTGGCGAGCGTGGAAGAACAAATGCGTTAGTCTTTATTGATCATTGGATGCACCATCGTACCGATGCAGAACGTTATGACGAGTTCGTGAAGCAAATTGAAAAAGAAATTCGCTTACCTGAAATGATACAGCATTTATCAGTTGATGAATTCAAAAAAGTAGATGTGTTTCCATATTTTGATCAAGCTATTATTTTGTATATCTTCAATAGTCTCAAACAACACCATGAAGATTTTGAGACGTACAAGAACTTGATTCTCCTTCGTCGGGCAAAGCATTTCTATGGAGCAAATCGATATGTGTACGAAGCTTTGTACAATACAGTTGAAATAGTTGAATTTGCTAAAGGGTTTTCAAGAGGAGTACCTAAAGAGAGTATGAAGGATATGTATGCGAAGTATGTTCAGCACTACTATAAGATGGAGACTTATTATCGAAAGTTCTACGTTGCTTTTGATCAAGCTGAACAAACGGATCTGTTAAAAGAGCTTCGGACAATGGTGGAACATTACTACACGAATTGGTATATGGGTGAGTTGAGTACGCATTGGTCATGTGCCATTCAAGAGGAAGTAAAAGATCAATGGGGAATAGAAGGAGTTTTAAATCAGCGAGAATTTTACAAAACATATGTTGCACCTAAGATTAACAAAGGAGAACGAGTCTTTGTCATTATTTCCGATGCACTTCGGTATGACATCGGTGTTGAGATTACGAATCGTTTAAATTCCGAGACAATGGGTAGCAGTGAAATTCATTCGGTGTTAAGTGTGATTCCTTCTATTACAAAGCTTGGAATGGCGGCGTTACTTCCGCATCGGAATATAGAGTTCAATGATAAGGGGCAGATAATCGTAGACGGTATGGCTTCACAAGGGATTGAGAATCGGATGGAAATCCTTCGAAAAGCTTCTGAAGATAGCATTGCTATTTCATATATGGAATTTATGGCAATGAATAAACCTGCCAGACGGGAACGGTTTAAAGGAAAGAAACTAATTTACATTTATCACAATAGTATTGATGCAACAGGGGATCATGCGTCTACAGAAATGTATACCTTTGATGCGGTGGAACGTTCATTGGATGAGATTTATAACATCGTTAAAGCCATTAGGGATGATTTAAGTGGAACGAACATCCTGATTACAGCCGATCATGGCTTTATATATCAACGAAATCCACTAGAGGAAAGCGATAAAATCGAACGAGAGGACCTTTCATATCTTGAAGTCAAACGCCGTTATATATTGTCAAAAGAAGATAGAGACATTGACGGGTTGTTAAGAATTCCATTAAAAGGAATTATTTCAAACGGTGAAAATTTGACTGCTTATGTACCAAAATCGACGATACGTTTTAAAATGAAAGGACAAGGTGTCAACTTTGTTCATGGTGGGGCAAGCCTTCAAGAGGTGATTGTACCTGTTATCAGCTTCAAGAATGCTCGCAGAGGACAGGCGGTAGCGAGAGAAATAGAGCAGGTCGATATTAAATTGACGAATACGACACGTAAGATTACCAATAGTATCTTTAATTTGTCGTTCTTCCAGACCGAAAAAGTGGAAGAGAAAATGACACCTCGGACAGTTGTCATTCATATGGCTGATGAACAAGGACGAGTGATTTCCAATGAGGAAATTGTCATTGGTGATAAAACGGCTGATAAACCAGAAGAGCGTATTTTTAAGCTACAATTTGTGCTAAAGTCATTTAATTATGACCGTAATAAAGATTATTATTTGATGATTAAAGACATAGAAACAGGAGTGGTATTAGAAAAAATTCCATTCCGAATAAGTCTTGGGATTGTGAATGATTTCGATTTTTAATCGTAGAAGGGAGTGTATTTAATGGATGGATATAGCTCTTCAAGTTCTGTTGAGTTAGATGCTAAACTCAACCGAGTGTTCAGCGGGCGGGTTGTGCGAAAAGACTTAACCAAACTGATTAAAGAAGGAGCCAATGTTCCTGTTTATGTATTGGAGTATTTATTAGGCATGTATGCCGCCACAGACGACGAAGCAAGTATTCGTGAAGGTGTCGAACGAGTCAAAAAAATTTTATCGGATAACTTCGTTCGTCCTGACGAAGCAGAAAAGATAAAGTCGAAAATACGGGAGCTTGGACAATACTCGATCATAGATAAAATTACTGTTCGTTTAAATTCCAAAAAGGATACATATGAAGCCGAATTTTCGAATTTAGGATTAAAAGACGTACCAATTTCAGCCAACTATGTAAAAGAGTATGACAAGCTTTTAGCAGGCGGTATTTGGTGTATGCTGAAAATGGATTACTATTATGACGAAGAACAACGTAATATGAGTCCATTTAGCATAAGTAATTTAAAACCGATTCAAATGCCAAATATGGATTTAAATGAAATCATTGAAGGACGAAAACATTTCACAAAGGATGAATGGATTGATATTCTCATTCGTTCTACAGGTATGGAGCCTACGCAATTAGATGAACGAGTGAAGTGGCATTTATTGCTTCGTCTTGTACCTTTAGTTGAAAACAATTACAATATGTGCGAGCTTGGTCCTCGTGGTACAGGAAAATCACATGTATACAAAGAAATTTCCCCAAACTCTATTCTTGTTTCGGGTGGACAAACAACTGTTGCGAACCTATTTTACAATATGTCGAGCCGTCAAGTAGGACTTGTGGGAATGTGGGATACAGTTGCATTTGATGAGGTGGCAGGCATCAAGTTTAAAGATAAAGACGGTATCCAAATAATGAAAGACTATATGGCTTCAGGTTCCTTTGCAAGAGGAAAAGAGGAAAAAACAGCGTCAGCATCGATGGTATTCGTCGGAAATATTAATCAAAGTGTAGACTCTCTAATTAAAACTTCACATTTATTTGCTCCGTTCCCAGAAGGAATGAACAATGATACCGCCTTTTTTGATCGTATGCATTACTATTTGCCTGGCTGGGAAATTCCAAAGATGCGGCCAGAATTCTTCACAGACCGTTACGGCTTTATTGTTGATTATTTAGCGGAATACTTCCGAGAAATGAGAAAACGCTCATTTGGTGATGCTATTGATAGATTCTTTAAACTCGGTAATAATTTGAATCAACGTGATGTAATCGCTATTCGTAAAACTGTTTCGGGGTTAATGAAGCTATTATATCCGCACAATCAATATACGAAAGAAGATGTCGAAGAAGTCCTTCAATATGCGTTAGAAGGACGCCGCCGAGTTAAGGAACAGCTCAAGAAAATCGGCGGCATGGAATTTTACGATGTCATGTTTTCTTATATAGATAAAGAGTCGTTGCAAGAAGAATATGTATCCGTACCAGAGCAAGGTGGAGGAAAGCTGATTCCTGAAGGCATGGGTAAACCAGGTCACGTTTATACGGTTGGTTATGGCGAGTCGGGTATGATCGGGGTGTTTAAACTCGAAAATCAGGTCGTAAGCGGATCAGGAAAATTTGAAAAGTCTGGTGTCGGTTCGAATCGTGCAGTGAAAGAGAGCTTAGATACAGCCTATCGTTTCTTTTCGGCAAACAGTAAGAGCATCAGCGGTACAATTGCCATTAAGACAAAAGATTATCTCATGCACATTGCCGACTTACAAGGAATCGGGCTAACTCATCAGCTTGCCATTGCAGAACTCATTGGATTATGTTCAGCGGCATTAGAGAAGCCTGTACAGGAAAGCACTGTTGTATTAGGCAATATGACGGTTGGTGGGACAATTGAAAAGGTTGAACAGCTTGCGAATGTATTACAGGTTTGTGTAGATGCAGGGACTAAAAAGGTACTTATTCCTGCTTCATCTGTTGCAGATTTTCAAACTGTTCCTGCTGATTTGTTAATTAAAGTACAACCAATTTTCTACTCCGATCCGATTGATGCAGTTTATAAGGCGTTGGGGGTAAGTTGAAAAGCAAATATTAATCCTATCACTCTAAAATGAGTGATATAATGTAACATTAGCACAACACAAATAGAATCTATTTTCTTATAAAAGATTTGGGAAATGAGAAAAGTAAGTTGCATCGATGAATTGTGAAAATCCCAACTGGACTCCTTGGAAAATAGACATCATGATATTCACAACAAAAGGCAGTTCCTCTTCATAATTTGATGTAGGATACTGCCTTTTTATATGGTTAATTATTTTATTTGTAATATTGGTTAACAAAAATCAAGAGTAATTGGGTAATGATATCTTGAATTTGATGAGGAAGGTGTTGTTTGAAAGTTTAAACGAGTAAAGATCACTGAAATACGGAAATTTTTAGTTGCTATCTTTGAAGATGAACGGAAGATTCGCTTATCCAAAAGAAAATCATTATTTTCTTTTTGCCGTTGAATCATCGATTTAAGAATAGCGAAATGCTGCTTAATATAAGCAAAATCGTTTAGATTAAAAATAAGTGAAGAAAGTTTATTAACTCAATCAATAAATATATCGATTCGTAAATGATGGAGAAATTTTTAGAGTAGGCGTTTTAATTGAAGAACAAGATGTTCAAAAGGTTAAAGAAATAGGTTTTAGTGAACATCTACAGTTAGGTGAAATATTAATTCCCCTCCCAAAGGACGATTTACAAAACTTAATATAGAGGGGAAGGAAGAAATTCAAAGTGGATCTAAGTCAAATTTCCGGACACAAAAAAGTTAATTATTTCTTCAGCCATGCCCGATTAAA
>NZ_AFEU01000007.1 GCF_000262755.1 Bacillus methanolicus PB1 | reverse complement strand
AACAAGAGAAATAATGAAAGACGAAGCAAAGCAGTTGTATCAAGAGTTGCATATAGAAATTACTCTGCGAAAGTTGAGTAAATAACATGAAAAAAATTTTTTATACATCTTTGTTTTGTCGTTTTACAATAATACATTTTAAATATTTAAATATTTTATTGTTTTCGACGTCTAAAAAACCAGTAAAAATAAGGGTTTTTGACGTTTAAATATAACATTTTTGGTGTTAACTATAACTTAATTGGTTTGAAATATAACAAAAATGGTGTTAACTATAACTTTTTTGGTTCCTTAACTATAACAAAAATGGTGATAACTATAACAAAAATGGTTCATATATAACATTTTTGGTTTGAAGTATAACAAAAATGGTGCTTTGTTTATTTTAAAGTCATCTATAACAAGAAAAAACTTCCGTTATAGTTCAGAATTTGTCATAATTAGTCTATGGGAAGGGGGGAAATCTTTGTGTTGGCAACAGAATTAATTGAAACAAGGACCAGTAATTTTGTAACGAAGTCAAATATGCTTATTGAAGCAAACTATAAATTGGGGGTAGTGGAACAGAAGATTATCCTTTGTCTGGCCAGTAACATTCGGCCGACTGATTCTGACTTCAAAACATATACGCTACCCGTTAAAGAGTTTAATAAATTGCTAGGCCTCAAAGGTTCTCCTAAGTATACAGAATTAAGGAAAATTACAAAAGAACTGATGCAGAAAGTATTTGAAGTTCGTATTAACAAAAAGGTAATACAGGTTGCTTGGCTGAGTTATGTTGCTTATAACGAATCTGAAGGAACCATTGATATTAGGTTCGATCCTTTTTTACGACCATATCTTTTGGAATTAAAAAAAGAGTTTACGAGCTATAAGTTAGAAAACGTTGTTAAACTGAAAAGTTCTTATGCCATACGTATATATGAACTTTTAAAACAGTATGAAAAGCTTCAAAAACGAACCTTTTTTCTTGATGATTTACGCAAAATGCTTGGCGCCGAAGATATCTATCCGGCGTATGGAAATTTTAAACAGCGCGTTCTGGTGCCGGCCCAAAAAGAATTAAAGAAAAAGACAGATATCTCCTTTGAAATTGAAGAAATTAAAGTGGGTCGCCGAGTTAATAAAATTAAATTTTTGATATTTCCGACTAAGAAAAAGAACAACCCGCAATTATCGCTTTTTGAAGAGAATTTAGAAGATTTTCAACTACCAAATACCTTTGCTGAACAGGTCAAAAAATTTGGCTTAAAAATGGGTGTTCAAGTGTCTGATGAACTTGTTAAATCGTGGGAAAAATACGGACAAGAAAACGTTCTTCTTTTAATGGAGAAGATCCAAGGAAGAACAGACATAGGAAACCCGATCGGATACATAACAACTGTATTAAATACTTCTGCAAATAATAATTCTAATAAGGTGGCTACAACTTCAGAAGATCAAACGATTCTTACTCATTTAATCTCCTATTTTCAGAAATGGAAAGAGCCTAAGCCTGATTGGTTTGTCAAACAAAAAGCTATAGAAGAAATACAGAATCAATTCGATATGGAAAAAAATGAGGCTTTGACGAAATTCAATGAGTTTAAAACTGAATTGTTTAATGTATTAGAAATAAAGGAATCGGAAGTTGATGAACTATCTGATGAAGAATTTCTAAAGAAAAAGAAGGAATTAGAAGAAGGTATAAAAGGATTGAGAAATTAACAATTGATGCTTAAATTTATAACATTTTTGGTTAATTTAAAGAGCCTAAGATTGGCTCTTTTTTATGTTGAGCTAAAGGAAGTAGAATAATATCTAAAGTTAAGGATATTAAACAAGCAATTATGAATTTAGTTAATGTCATTATTTTCTTTTCTTGAGAAAGAAAAACATATTAAAGGCGAAAATTCAATATACCAGATAGGAAAAACAGATCGTTTTGGTTTAGACTTCCGAAAAACTATTCATTTCGACCAAGCCTATAAAGTAATTAAAAATGGAGTGGACTAAATTTTTATAGATAAATTAAAGTTTATGAAATCTTATCTGCAGACATATTGACTTTCAATAGTTTATATTTAAGATGAGATTTAATAACAAGCCATGTAGTCTACAAAGAGTTTCTTTTTTTCTATTACACGTGTTAAAATTAACATTAATATTAATGTTAATGGAGGATAAAAACATGCCAATCATTGCAGTATCTACTAACAAAGGTGGGGTTTTAAAGACCAGCATAACTACGAATCTAGCCGGAGCTTTATGCAATAACAATAAAGTTTTAATTATCGATACGGATAACCAAGGAAACGTATTAGTTTCGTTTGGGATTAATCCTGATTCAGTAGAACAAACTTTATATGATGTCTTAGTTGAAGGATTAAATCCAAAAAAGGCAATTATTAATGTTCATCCCAATATTGATGTTTTGCCGGCAAATGATGATATGAGCTTTTTGGAGTTTGATGTTCTTTCTAATAGAGAAAAATACCCGAATCCATTTAAAATGCTTAAAAATGCTATGAAGGCAATTAAAAAAGAATACGACTATATTTTAATCGATAGTCCACCAAACTTAGGGTTAGTTCAAGGAAACATCCTCTCGTATGCGGAAAGTGTTTTAATCCCGTTCCAACCTGAAGGATATAGCATGAGGTCTTTAATCAAAATCTTAAGTGCCATACATAATTTTAAAGAACAGCATAATCCGGAATTAAAAATTAAGGGAGTAATCGCTACTCTTGTAGATCAAAGAACTACCCTACACTCAGAGGTCCTTCAAAAGTGCAGAAGATTTTGTGCGGAAAATGGTATCAGAATGTTTGAAACAGTTATTCCTCGTTCTGTAAGATTTGCTGCAAGCGTTGCTTACGAACGTAAACCGGCAACACTGACTGATTTTAAAAACCCATTGGTACAAGCTTATTTTAATTTATTACAGGAGGTACAAGAATAATGGCAAGAAAAAATAGAAACCTAGCAAGTTTTGATGATCTTGCTAACAATAATATTAATAAAAATAATGATAATAAAGTTAATGGTAACAATATTAAAAGCATAAACAAAAATGTTAATAATGATATTAATAAATATATTAATATCGAAGATAATAATCACATTAATATTAATAATGACGTAAATGTTTCTTCAGGTACTAAAAAGCAAGAAGATTACTTGGATACGTTGATTGAGGGTAACATGAAAAAGAAAGAGAACGAGACAGTGTTAACTGGAATTTATCTTCAAAAAGATTTATCTCAAGTTTTGGACCGTTTAGCCAAAAAGGGTGGAAGAGGAGCAAAGTCTAAAATTGTAAACGAAGCTTTAAGGACCATATTTACTGATAAAGGTTTATTGTAGATTACTTACCAATTTTACATATCTTAAAAAGAGTTTTATAACACGTAAAAAAGAATTTAGTAAAAGATGGAAAAAATGGTAAAAATTAGCTAATAACAAGAATATCCTGGCTTAAAGCAGCTTCTGCAACTTGTAAAGAAAGTCTCTCGCATATTTTCAAAAGATTAGTTAACTTAAAAGTAAAGTAAAAAAAGAAATAAATTGAAGGAGGTTGTTGAATGTCTACGGAGTTAAAGCCCTCAAAGGGAGATCATCTAACCAAAGAAAAGTAAATCCAGACCCTTAACGCTTGCCGGCTCAAGGATGGATTTACTTTTTTTGTGTTAAAGCAATATATTATACGATTTGATTTGAAAACGAAATAGTGAACATCAATGCTTGAAAAACGGTATAAGTAGCTCCCTCTTTCGGGAATACTGACTACCCTTGAGTTTATCTATATCTATTACCTATTCTATTATCATGATAGAACGATCATTCGGATATGAAATAAAAGCTTCAAGTTGACCGCAAAAAACATTCATTTTTTTGAGACAATTTGATGCCTTGGGATCTAGTCGATCAGTCGTTTTATGATATGACTTTAATCCTATTTAAAGTCAAATTGAATACTGCCCTTCCATTTTAACCCTCCACACCATATAAGCGTCAAAATCACTTTTCCTTTTTGAAACCTTTTATTAGGTTGGTTTTTCCCTTGAGCTTTTTATTAAAATTGACACTCTCCCTAAGGGGAAAGCCTCATACCAACAGTAATCTAGTAGCTCCTTGTAAAAAATACTATTTCGAAAAATACGAACATTACGACAACTATCTTGACAAACACCTAGATTAGAATCTAAACTAGTTTTGTAAACAATTACATACATTAGGAGGTAGTCAAAATGACGCAAAGAAACTTTTTCATTCCACCAGCTAGCGTAATTGGACGCGGCGCTGTAAAAGAAGTAGGAACAAGACTTAAGCAAATTGGAGCTACAAAAGCACTTATCGTTACAGATGCATTTCTTCATGGCACAGGTTTGTCAGAAGAAGTTGCTAAAAACATTCGTGAAGCTGGCCTTGATGCTGTAATTTTCCCAAAAGCTCAACCAGATCCAGCAGATACACAAGTTCATGAAGGCGTAGATATATTCAAACAAGAAAAATGTGATGCACTTGTTTCTATCGGTGGAGGTAGCTCTCACGATACAGCAAAAGCAATCGGTTTAGTTGCAGCAAACGGCGGAAGAATCAACGACTATCAAGGTGTAAACAGTGTAGAAAAACCGGTTGTTCCAGTAGTTGCAATCACTACAACAGCTGGTACTGGTAGTGAAACAACATCTCTTGCGGTTATTACAGATTCTGCACGTAAAGTAAAAATGCCAGTTATCGATGAGAAAATTACACCAACTGTAGCAATTGTTGACCCAGAATTAATGGTGAAAAAACCAGCTGGATTAACAATTGCAACTGGTATGGATGCATTATCCCATGCAATTGAAGCATATGTTGCAAAACGTGCTACACCAGTTACTGATGCGTTTGCAATTCAAGCAATGAAACTCATTAATGAATACTTACCACGTGCGGTTGCAAATGGAGAAGACATCGAAGCACGTGAAGCAATGGCTTATGCACAATACATGGCAGGAGTGGCATTTAACAACGGAGGTTTAGGATTAGTACACTCTATTTCTCACCAAGTAGGTGGAGTTTACAAGTTACAACACGGAATCTGTAACTCAGTTAATATGCCACACGTTTGCCAATTCAACTTAATTGCTCGTACTGAACGCTTCGCACACATTGCTGAGCTTTTAGGCGAGAATGTTTCTGGCTTAAGCACTGCATCTGCTGCTGAGAGAGCAATTGTAGCGCTTCAACGCTATAACAAAAACTTCGGTATCCCATCTGGCTATGCAGAAATGGGCGTAAAAGAAGAGGATATCGAATTATTAGCGAACAACGCGTACCAAGACGTATGTACTCTAGATAACCCACGTGTTCCTACTGTTCAAGACATTGCACAAATCATCAAAAACGCTCTGTAATAATAATCTTGGAAAAGCGTCTCTTGAATTTCAAGAGACGCTTTTTCGTGATGCTAAATTAATATAGTAGACACAGATTAATAGATTAATAGAGTAATAGACTAAAGAATGAGGAGACTACATGTCGAAAAACAAAGGCGGTACGAGGAAGATTTTTAAAAATATATCGAATCCCGCCAACTGTATAGGAGTTCAAAAGTTATGAAAAAGCTCAATCATGAAGGAATTGAGGTTTTTCAGAAGACGGTCTCCCGCATAATGAAAGATTAAGGAATGAAGTCTCGTATCGTAAAAAACATTGCGGTCCATGAAAATGTCTTAAACCAAATTTTCCCGTTACGAAATCAAATAAAGAGTGTGTGAATGGGGAAAACTACATGGAAAACGGTCTTGAAAACGAAATAAAAAGAGCTAAGTCCATCGATTAGAAAACTCTCTCGTTTAATACAGTATACTATTCGATACTATATGTTAATAAAGTGCATACTTACGAATCGATATTATACACGTTATACTAGATTTTGTATAGGTGATATCGAATATAGAAAGTATAAATAACACAGGAGGTGATCAAATGAGTGAATTGAAAAGCGAAAAACGTGTTCAGGCGTTAGCTATGGATTTTCTCTCTGTAGCACAGCAAGCAGCTCTCGCTTCTTATCCTTGGATAGGAAAAGGGAATAAAAACGAAGTTGATAGGGCTGGTACGGAAGCTATGCGCAATCGACTGAACCTCATTGATATGAGCGGTTTAATTGTTATTGGTGAAGGGGAAATGGACGAAGCTCCTATGCTTTATATTGGAGAGGAACTCGGAACAGGAAAAGGACCCCAACTCGATATTGCAGTAGATCCTGTTGATGGAACGGGTTTAATGGCAAAAGGAATGGATAATTCAATAGCAGTAATTGCTGCATCCGTTAGAGGAAGTTTACTGCATGCCCCAGATATGTACATGGAAAAAATAGCTGTAGGACCAAAAGCAAAAGGCTGTGTAAATCTAGACGCATCTTTAACAGAAAATATGAAATCAGTTGCTAATGCTTTAGGGAAAGATTTGAAAGAATTAACAGTAATGATACAGGATAGACCACGTCATGATCATTTGATCAAACAAGTAAGAGATGTAGGGGCTAAACTTAAATTATTTTCTGATGGTGACGTTACAAGGGCAATAGGTACTGCACTCGAAGAAGTAGACGTTGATATATTAGTAGGGACTGGCGGTGCTCCAGAGGGAGTAATTGCTGCAACCGCACTGAAGTGTTTAGGAGGAGATTTCCAAGGAAGACTTGCTCCTCAAAACGAAGAAGAATTTGATCGGTGTATTACGATGGGAATACAAGATCCAAGAAAAATTTTTACAATAGATGAGATTGTAAAATCAGATGATTGCTTTTTTGTAGCAACAGGAATTACTGACGGACTGCTTATGAAGGGTATTCGAAAAAAAGAAGATGGTTTAATGCAAACACACTCTTTTCTTACAATTGGAGGAAGTAGCGTAAAATACCAATTTATTGAAGCTTATCATTGATAATAAACGTAATAGATGACGTTTAATGTATCTAATCGAGTGCTCTTTTATATTGATGTTTCGTAACCTCACGATACTTTTTTATGTAATTTCTCGAAATTCGGTTCATGTCGTTATAACGAGTTAGCAACTTTAATTAGGTAATAACGAAGATAGTGATTTCCTGCTCTTATCATGTTAGTTTCCTCAGCTTGAAACTTTCCTGATTATCCGTAAAGGAAATACACTTGTAAAACAGATATTTAAAGGAATATTTTCTTTTGTTGTGAACAAGATGGTATCTTATCCTTGTTAATCTCTGAATGGTAATAAATTGTTCTTGCGTGACAACAGAAAATTGAAGAAGGTCAAAACGTAGTTGATCTGCAATAATTAAGCATTAACATGGTCCGTTTCGTGAAATTCATGAAAAAACATAGGTGGTAAGAAATCCCCAAAACGATCCTAAGACCATAATCTAGGGATATTATCAAAAGTCAACCCCTATTGATAGGATGGTTCAGATATTAGACAGCTTAGCTCTCCACTATCTGAACGATCCTTTATAAAGTTATCAAAGAGCAATAAATGATCTGAAAATTACCTCGAAAGAGGATTCTAAAAATACTATATAAGGAGTGGAAATTATGCCATTAGTTTCAATGAAGGATATGTTAAATCGTGGAAAAGAAAATGGATATGCTGTCGGTCAGTTTAACATCAATAATCTTGAGTTTGGTCAAGCGATTTTACAAGCTGCAGAAGAAGAGAAGTCTCCTGTTATTATTGGGGTATCTGTAGGTGCTGCTAATTACATGGGTGGATTTAAGTTAATTGTCGATATGGTCAAATCATTAATGGATGCATATAACGTAACGGTACCAGTTGCTATTCATCTTGACCATGGTCCAAGCCTTGAGAAATGTGTACAAGCCATCCATGCTGGATTTACATCTGTTATGATCGATGGTTCCCATCTTCCACTTGAAGAAAATATTGAATTAACAAAACGTGTGGTTGAAATAGCGCATGCTGTTGGTGTATCTGTTGAAGCAGAGCTAGGTCGTATCGGTGGACAAGAAGATGATGTAGTAGCTGAATCATTTTATGCTGTCCCTTCAGAATGTGAGCAATTAGTTCGTGAAACAGGAGTAGACTGCTTTGCACCTGCGTTAGGTTCTGTCCATGGTCCGTATAAAGGTGAACCAAACCTTGGTTTTGATCGGATGAAAGAAATTATGGAATTAACAGGTGTTCCTCTTGTTCTCCACGGTGGTACAGGTATTCCAACAAAAGATATTCAAAAAGCTATTTCGCTTGGTACAGCAAAAATTAACGTAAATACAGAAAGCCAAATTGCTGCTACAAAAGCCGTTCGAGAAGTTTTAAACAACGATGCTAAGCTATTTGATCCTCGCAAATTTTTAACACCGGCACGGGAAGCGATTAAAGAAACTATTAAAGGTAAAATGCGTGAATTTGGGTCTTCAGGTAAAGCTTAATAAAAACAGACATTAGGGGAGGGGAAATCGTGCTCCAACAAAAAATAAATATTGATCAGTTATCCATTCAAACTATTAGAACTCTATCAATCGATGCAATTGAAAAGGTTGGATCAGGTCATCCGGGGATGCCAATGGGGGCTGCCCCAATGGCTTATACACTTTGGACAAAATTTATGAATTACAATCCAAACAACCCGAATTGGTTTAATCGTGACCGTTTTGTATTGTCAGCGGGCCACGGATCCATGTTATTATACAGCCTATTACATTTAACTGGTTATGATCTATCATTAGAAGATTTGAAAAACTTCCGCCAATGGGGAAGCAAAACACCTGGTCACCCTGAGTTTGGCCATACACCTGGGGTTGATGCCACAACAGGTCCGTTAGGGCAAGGTATTGCCATGGCAGTTGGGATGGCGATGGCTGAAAGACACTTAGCGTCTAAATACAATCGTGAGAAATTTAATATCATTGATCACTACACATACAGCATTTGTGGCGATGGTGACTTGATGGAAGGTGTATCTGCAGAAGCAGCTTCACTTGCAGGACACCTTAAACTTGGTCGTTTAATTGTATTATACGATTCAAATGATATTTCTCTTGATGGCGATCTTCATATGTCATTTAGTGAGAGTGTTCAAGATCGTTTTAAAGCATACGGCTGGCAAGTACTTCGTGTTGAGGACGGCAATGACATCGATTCAATCGCAAAAGCGATAGCTGAAGCGAAAAACAACGAAGACCAACCAACATTAATTGAAGTCAAAACAATAATTGGATATGGTTCACCAAATAAAGGTGGCAAGTCTGATTCGCACGGCTCACCACTTGGAAAAGACGAAATAAAGCTTGTAAAAGAACATTATAACTGGAAGTATGAAGAAGATTTTTATATCCCTGAAGAAGTAAAAGAACATTTTAAAGAATTAAAAGAAGCGGCAAAGAAGAAGGAACAAGCATGGAATGAGTTGTTCGCACAATATAAAGAAGCATATCCAGCACTTGCAAAGGAATTAGAACAAGCGATTAATGGTGAGCTTCCAGAAGGCTGGGATGCTGATGTTCCTGTGTACCGTGTCGGAGAACATAAACTTGCTACTCGTTCTTCCAGTGGTGAAGTGTTAAATGCCCTAGCGAAAAATGTTCCGCAACTACTTGGCGGTTCCGCGGATTTAGCTTCATCTAATAAAACATTGCTAAAAGGGGAAGCAAATTTCAGCGTTGCAGATTACAGCGGACGTAATATTTGGTTTGGTGTTCGTGAATTTGGAATGGGTGCTGCTGTTAACGGAATGGCTCTACACGGTGGTGTAAAAGTATTTGGAGCAACTTTCTTTGTATTCTCTGATTATTTACGTCCGGCCATTCGTCTCTCAGCATTAATGAAACTACCTGTTATTTATGTCTTTACACATGATAGCGTTGCTGTAGGTGAAGATGGACCAACACATGAACCAATTGAACAATTGGCATCCTTACGTGCAATGCCTGGTATCTCTACAATTCGCCCGGCTGATGGCAATGAGACAGCTGCAGCTTGGAAGTTGGCGTTAGAAAGTAAAGACGAACCAACAACTCTTATCCTCTCACGTCAAGATTTACCAACACTTGTTGATTCTGAAAAGGCGTATGAGGGTGTTAAAAAAGGTGCATATGTAATCTCTGAAGCAAAAGGTGAAGTTGCTGGTTTATTATTAGCATCTGGTTCTGAAGTTGCTTTAGCTGTTGAAGCACAAGCAGAGTTAGAAAAGGAAGGTATTTATGTTTCAGTTGTTAGTATGCCTAGCTGGGATCGTTTTGAAAAACAATCTGATGCATACAAAGAAAGTATACTTCCAAAAAACGTAAAAGCACGTCTTGGTATTGAGATGGGGGCTTCCTTAGGTTGGAGTAAATATGTTGGTGATAACGGTAACGTCCTCGCCATTGATCAATTTGGAGCCTCAGCACCAGGAGATAAAATAATTGAAGAATACGGTTTTACGGTCGAAAATGTCGTTTCTCATTTTAAAAAGCTTCTCTAAAATTCTTGTCTTGTTTAATCGGTAAGAAACTAGTATTTCATTAAATGTTAGAAAGATTAGAATATTCTTTCGCAAAAATATTCACTAGAAACATAAATTCATTTATTTCTTTGGAGTTTAGATGTAAAAAAACGAAGCCAAACAGTTTGTTTTTTAGGGTTTCCACATATCAATCACAATTCCGATGAGGCGTTCAAGACGGGATAATTGTTTCAATATCTCAATAACGTCCTCTTTTTTTTCTGTTTTTATGTATGCATATAAACTCCGATTACTACGACACAGTCTAATTATACATGACCAAATCGATATCTTTCCTTTCCTCTTAGATAAACTGGTTTCATCAATGCCAAAAAAAGTGTTGTTTTAACTGGGCACTGCAAATAAACATCGTGGATTGTATATAAGAAGTAGAAAATATGGAGGAAAACAAGAATGAATAAGATTGCAATATTAACTAGCGGCGGGGATGCACCAGGAATGAACGCTGTTATTCGTGCGGTCGTTCGAAGAGGGATTTTTAAGGGACTTGATGTTTATGGCATAAAAAATGGTTACAAAGGTTTAATGGATGGTAATTTTATTTCAATGAGCCTTGGAAGTGTTGGTGATATTATTCACCGAGGAGGGACTATCTTACAAACTACACGATGTAAAGAGTTTAAGACAGTTGAAGGGCAACAACAGGCTTTAGCACAACTAAAAAAAGAGGGCATTGATGGCTTAATCGTGATTGGTGGAGATGGCACTTTTGAAGGTGCAAGAAAATTAACTGCCCAAGGATTTCCAACTATTGGTATCCCGGCAACCATTGACAATGACATTGCAGGAACGGAATATACGATTGGATTTGATACTGCTGTGAACACAGCTGTGGAAGCAATTGATAAAATTCGTGATACGGCAGCCTCTCATGAGCGTATCTACGTCGTTGAAGTAATGGGTCGCGATGCAGGAGACATTGCTCTATGGGCAGGAATGTGTGCGGGAGCAGAATCGATTATTATCCCAGAAGCAGACCATGATGTGGAAGATGTAATTGACCGTATTAAACAAGGATATCAGCGTGGAAAGACGCACAGCATTATTGTGGTTGCTGAAGGAGCATTTAATGGAGTAGGAGCTGTAGAAATCGGCAGAGCGATTAAAGAAAAAACAGGATTTGATACACAAAGGTGACCATACTTGGACATCTTCAACGTGGGGGATCTCCTAGCGCCTATAACCGAATGATGAGCAGCCAGATGGGTGCAAAAGCCGTGGATTTACTGGTTGAAGGCAAAAAAGGTCTGATGGTAGGATTGAGAAATGGTAAACTGATTCATACACCTTTTGAGGAAGCAGCGAAAGATAAACATACGATTGATTTGTCCATTTATTATTTAGCAAGAAGCCTTTCTCTATAGTAGGAATAGGACTGATCTAAATAAAATGACACTAGAAAAAGGGCAACAAAAAATACAAAAAGTTGCCCTTTTTTCCTAATTTCAGATGTTGTTAAAATTGTCTAAAGAAGACTTCGGTCATCAACGCACCGAATAAATTTTCATCATCACTATAAAAGACAAAAAAGAATCTATTGAAAGGTATAGTTTCCAATTTTTTTTGATACCACGTCTTTATTTTCAATTTCTAATTCTTGCAATGGCTTGACTTCTATCCTTTTGATTATATATGGCTGAACCTGCAACAAGGACATTGGCTCCTGCTTCTATGCAAAGTTTAGCCGTTTCAGGATTTACTCCACCATCTACTTCAATTTCAACCTGCAACTTTCTTTCATTTACAATAGTAGCAATTTGTTTTATTTTGGGTAGGACAGAATAAATAAAAGATTGTCCCCCAAAGCCTGGATTAACCGTCATAAGCAATACAAGATCAACATCTTCTATCACGTGCTCGATCATTGAGATGGGAGTATGGGGATTTAATACCACTCCAGCTTTTATACCTTCAGATTTAATATATTGAATGGTTCTGTGTAAATGAAGACAAGTTTCAACATGAACAGATAATATATCGGCTCCTGCTTTGGCGAACGTCCCAATGTATTGATCTGGATTTTCTATCATTAAATGCACATCTAAAGGTAAATTTGTGACAGGTCTAATTGCCTCGACAATTAATGGACCAATTGTTATATTTGGCACAAAATGACCATCCATGACATCAACATGGATGTAATCGGCTCCGCCCCGTTCTACATCTTTTATTTCTTCTTCAAGTCGCGCAAAATTAGCTGAAAGAATGGAAGGTGCAATCTTGATCATAACTTAATACCTCGGCTTTCTTTTATGAATTTTTCTGCATATAAATATCCTTTTTCTACAGCTGTATCTCGAAAAAGTGGCTATATCATGCTCCAATCTTCAGGATCTCTTCCAACCATGTAAAAAGTCCGTTGCAAGCACCTTTATTTCTTATGGTGATAATCCTCTATATAGATACAAGTATAATATCTATAGCTTTTATTTGTAAGTACGCACTTTTTTGTTATATAGTATTAGTAAATACACTACTATTACTAGGACGGATGAGTAACAAAAAGTTTTACTATATTCTTTATGTAACCGCCTGATAACTTTGAACACTTTTTGCTAATTAGTAGTGAACACTTTACTTGGAGCCTCTGCGGGCAAGATTATTAGCCAGGAAGCCAGATATATCAATGAATCTGGCTCAGCCGACAAAGACTATCATGCCCGCCTCTCCAAATAAAGTGCACTTCTCTACTGGAAAAAAGTGTTCAATCTTATTCAGCATTTTTAGGTAAGAAAGTGTTCATTTCTATTTGGCGGTTACATCTTTATAGTCTTTTTGAAAACAATCTCGCAAAAAATCCTTTTTTCTCTTTGGACGTACTTGCTTCAAGCAAAGCTTGCCGTTGTTCTTGAAGCGACCGAATGGATTGCGTAATCATTTGATCTCTTTTCTCTAAACGCTCGTCAATATATGCTTGTTGTTCCCTCACGAGTTGCTTTAGTTCCTGTACTTCCTTCAATAACATATCATATTTCTTATCGATACGATCTATATTAAGAGATTCCGCTTCTTTTACTTCACTTTTTACAGATGTAGTGACTTCCGATTCATTTTGTATCGTATCGACAAGATTTTGTTTTCGTTGATTTATAAGTATAGATGCAATATGAACAATATTCATGCCCGATTCGTTTGACATTTGCTTCATTTGTTGGAGTATCTCGATATCCTCATCAACGAATATCCGAAAGCCATTTTCATTTCTAATAAATATGTACCCTTCCTTTTCGAGAGCTTGGGCATACTTTCGTACAGTTGGAGTCGCTATGCCCACAATATTGGATATATCTTTTGTAGAGTATTCCTTCATTTTTCCTCCCCTCCATATGATACGTATTCGATATCAATCATATCAAATCCTTTATAAACAATTCTATCTAAAATCAACAGGAAAAAAGAAAGCATTATTCTCTCTTTTATAGTTGATTCATTTTTTGAATAAGTTCATCTTTTGTCGGATTTGTATATAAGAGCGTAGTGTGAATATTGGAATGTCCCGCCTGATTCGCTACTTCATGAACGCTCAATCCTCTACTAATCGCATGAGAACAAAAAAAATGCCGTAAATCGTGCGGGGTAATTTCTTTACCAATAGGTTCCGAATACTCTTTAAACAATTTATTGATCGTTGTGCGGTTTAAAGGTTGATTACGATTACTAATAAAAAGAAAATCATGCTCGATTTTTTTTTCTTTTCGTTCCTTTAACCATGACTGGAGAGCAGCTTTTACTTTGTCATTCATAAATACTTCCCTAAACTTATCTCCCTTACCACTTCGAACAGTGATTTCTCTAGAAACTAGGTTGAAATCCTGCATTTTTAGATTTAATGCCTCAGAAATTCGCAACCCAGCATAAGCTAAAAGAGTAACCAATGCATAATTTCGTTTGTTTCCACTATCTAACACCAACTGCCGAAATTTCTCGACGTCCTTTAGTTTCACCTTGGCTAACGAAGCATATTGTTGCTGCGCCTTCATGTAATCCTTTTTTGTTAAGATCATATCCCGTTGAATGTTCGTTTCTACTAAAAATTTATTGAATTTAACTAACGCATTCAGTTTAGTGTTAATTGTTTTTGGTTTTGCTTTTTTTACGGTTCGAAGAAAAGAAATGTATTCTTTTACGTTTTCACGATGCAACTTTGTAAATTCTACGTCTTTTGACTCACTGAACCACTTTAAAAAACCGCTGACAGACTGGATATACCCTTTAATTGTATGTTCACTTTTCCCTTCTTCCAGTAAATACTTTTTAAATTCATCAATCATTATTTCTTCTCCTTTATAAATTATGTTGAATTTATTTTTTGTACTCTTTTGATAAACTATGTTGAATTTATTGTCTAAAAAATACCATTTCTACCGATAAAACGCAACATAGTTGACATTATGTTGAAAAATAAAAACGACCCGATTAAAGAGCCGTCTGGTTTACTCATGATTCCAGATCATTCACCCTGGGGCAAATGATTTGCAATACCTCGATTTGAACGCTCCTGAAACCACTGGGACTTTTCAGTGTGGGCAATTTGATCTTCAATATCCTGATTATAAATTTCCTAATCTTTAACAGACTTCTCTATAACAAACATGCGAACGGGTACGTTAGTTGAAGGGATTGCATAAAACCTTTCTTTTTTATGCTTTATTAAACTAGAATTTGTATAGGATATACATAAATTATTCCATGGATATTATACGCTAAAGCGATTTAAGTCGCCTTTTGACAAATTCTGATTCGATAAGATACCAAAACGAATTAGCAAATAATGTATGTTAGGGTAATAATGGAAAGTTAACAAATGTCCAATGTTTTTTTAAATCACTAACATATTATTTTATAAGGTAATTTTTTAAAATCTTATGAGGTGATTTATATGGTTAATAACCGACTTGGACGACGAAGACCAAGGGGTCCCGAAGGAATACTCCCTAGAGGAGTAATTGTTATGTGGAATGAGTCAATTAATAATATTCCTTTTGAGTGGTTATTGTGTGATGGTACCAATGGTACTCTAGATTTATCAGATCGATTTGTATTAGGAACAATAAATGATACAGAAATTGTTGATACTGGCGGAAGTAACAGTATTGTTTTAACAAAACCCCAATAAATTGTTTAGTTTAGTGTTAACATACCACTAGTATCTACTTTGCACAAAGTCTTATATTTCTCCCTCCTTTCATTCTCAATTAAAAAGCCAAATTTTCAATTACACAAACTCACTTTTTTTCCTCTAACCTTTTAAACTATTAAACTATCCTAAATTGCAATATTAAATGCAACACATGCTGATAACCCTGTAAACCGTTGTCGAACATGAAAATTAACTGATATAGGACTCACTCCGCGCAACTTTATATGGAGTGGCAGGCATGATAGCCTCGTTAGGCGATGCCGATGTTGGGACATCTGGCTTCTCGGCAGGAGAATCATGCCTGCGGAGGCTCCATGTCAAGTTGCTAAACACTCAACAAACTGACCCGCGCTGATGAGTTTAAGAGGCCAACAGGGCCAGCTCCTCCTTGAAACATTCATCCGGTGTCCTGTATCCCAGGATCCTCCTTGGAAGGCGGTTGCACCAGCTTTCCTCATAGGCAATGGTTTGGTCGGCAAATTCTGACCCGTTGTCAGCAGTGATGGTTTTGAACACTTTCGGGAACTGCTCACCATAGTTCTTCTTCAAGCACGAAATGGCATCACTAATGGACGGCGCATCCTTTGCATCGACCCTTATGATGATCTCCTTGCGTGTCTTGCGTTCAGTAATGGTCAACAAGGCCTGGTCGTTCGACTTTTTGCCAATGACGGTATCGATCTCCCAGTGGCCGAATTCCTGTCGGTCGTTGACTTCGGCCGGGCGTTCTTCAATACTCCGGCCCAGGACCCTTTTATTTTGGCGGGACTGCTTCTTCCTGGTGTTGAGCCGAACTTTCATTGGCAGATCAATGTTTTTAATACCAATAAGCCCTATGTCAATATAGTTATAGAGTGTCTTGGTAGAAATAAGGGCACCTTCAAATAGACCGTGGCTCTTGGTATAACCACAGACTGCATCAGGTGACCAGCCATCCCTTAGGATTTTGGCCTCTGCAAACTGGATGAATTCCATCGCGTCATCCAACTTAAATTTGGCACTGCAGGCTTTCCGGTTCTTTTCGTATACCAGTTGGCCCGTATCCGGAAAATAAGCTTCAAATAGCTTTCCACCTGTCTTCATCTGAGTCACGGTGCCTCGTTTTAACTCTCGAGAAATGGTGCTTTTATGGCAGCCCACCGCATCAGCGATAGCCTGAAGAGATTTTCCCTCAGCACGTAATGCGGCTATTTTTCCGCGATCAAAGGGTGTAAGATGTTTAAATAGGCGTTTTTTTGTGGTAGACTGTGTTTGAACCATAGATAAAACCTCCGTATCGATTTTTGTTTTGGTCGACTTAATCATACACGGTTTATCTATGGTTTTTCACGTTTTAAGATTTGTTGCATTTGATTATACAACTAGCCACTATTAAACTATTTCACCAATCACTTTCTTTTTTCATTTATCAACACTAAAACTTGTTAAGAGGGATCGTTTTTTGCAACTCCTTTTTATTTTAACTCAACTTTCGCACACGGATATTGTCAGGCATCCCTTGATGTAATTAGGTAAAGACGCAATCCATTCTTGTACTTTATTTTTGAATAATTTCATGTTCAAACAAACATTAGCTTCTGCTAGTGCTTGGAAAGTCACTAATAATTGATTCAACGTACTTTCTAGATCTATGTCTTTTATGTCTTCGCATAAAAGAAAAAAGAGGTTTCCAATTGTCTTAGGATCGTTCTTTTGTCTACGTTCCCATTCTAAGAGTATAAAGCGAGTAAACACAATTGTTGTATGGCTAATCAACAGATTATACGAACGACCTTGAAATTCTTTTGCTAGGTTAAGCAATGATTTTGTACATTTAAAAAAGGTTTCGATGTCCCAGCGCATCCCGTAAATACGCATAATTTCTTCATCTGAGAGTGTGGTATCTGTACTCAAAATAGCTAACCATTCACTCTTTTTATTGCGGTTACGCACGAACACGATCTTGACTTGTGTTTATTGCAAAATAGAAATGGAGCATTTTGCAAAATAAAAATCCTGCACCCAACTGGAAAAAACAATTGCACTTTTTAAGTTTATTTTGTGGGCTTTACATGGAGTAGCGGACATGATAACCTTGTTCAAGTTTGCCAAACATTGTTATGCCTGGATCTTGACAAAAGAATCATGTCCGCAGAGGCTCCGTGTCAAGCCCATTTACTCTTAAATGCCTTTACAGAATTTCCAGTTAGGTGCTGGAAAAAATCTTGCAAAACGCTGGATTTCTAAATTGCAAAACACAACTTGCAGTCTTTTCGCAAGATGAACATGGATCGAACCGAGTAGCTCTTTCTTTTCCATTGTGTGCTTTGCTTTTTTAAAGAGTTGATCCAGAGTATGGGCTTTACCATTTATGAAATATCGTTGTTTTAGCTGCTTGACCATACCAATGACAAATAAACCTTTATCCGTGATTTTTTCAATCAAAGGCTCATGCGTAAACCAAGCATCCATTAACACATAATCAGCTGTAATCCCAGCATTTAAGGCATGATCTAATAAAGCTGAGATAGCGCTAGGCTTATCTAGTTGTGCTTCAAGACGACGTTTATAACCGGAAGTGCGTTTATCAATGGATTCATTAATCCCGTTAAGTTGATTTTCCTTTTTCGCTGAACTTAATAGAATCGTTTCTCTGTATGACCAAATACCCGAGAAAGAAGTTCAACAGACTTGCTTCGATTCCGTGAAAAGAGTGAATCATCGACAATAAACACCTTCACTCTCTTGTTAGAAGTAAGCTTTTTTATACGCATAATAAGGTCGTGACACAAAGAAAGTAAAAACGATCGCCAAGCATAAGTAGATGAATTTAAAAATCGGTAAATGGTATCTTTTTTAGGCAAATCCACGGCTTTCTTACTTTGAAGTGCTTGAAACCAGTTCTTATATTGGAAAACAAGCAAAAAGATAAGACGGAAAATAGATAAGCATGAATAACCGAATCCCTTAGTAATTCTTGCTTTTCTCAAATGTTTGCCTATATTTAATTCAGAAAATCCTCGTTCAAGTTCTTTTGGTAGTTGTACAAAAGTATCTTTTTTCGTTATCATAATGGTGACACCTTCTTTGGTATTTTGGTTTAGTCACCATTATTTTACCAAAAGATAGGTGTCTTTTTCTTTTTAAAAAAATAAAATCAATAAAAAACTATGGTGGACCCCATCATCAAGACATTAATTTTATTTTTTTAAGGTGGGGCAGAAACCAAAAAGGATATCTGCATTCTAGAGCTTGGGGTGCTCATTGAGGCCAATAAAGTGGGAGTACACATTTTTTTGGAGTGATTCATCCTGCTTTTATTTTTCCTTCTCAGGGGAGGTTCTGTCAAGGGCGAGCGAAGCGAGGGCTCTGCCGAATCCTTGACAGGTTCTCCCGTGAGAAGGATCCTCTATAAAGGATGAATCACTCACAGGCCATAAACAGAGGCAGGTGGTTTATAGCCTAATGATTGATGAGGGCGTTCATGGTTATAGAAATGGAGATAGTTATTGATCTCTTTTCTTGCTTCTCTTGGACTCTCGTATTCCTTCAAGTAGACCTCTTCATATTTAATCGTCCGCCACAATCGCTCGGTAATGATATTGTCAAGAGCCCGACCTTTGCCGTCCATACTGATTTGAACTTTCTTATCCAGTACCAGCTCGGTATATTTCGGGCTGGTGAAGTGGCTACCCTGATCACTGTTTATAATCTCAGGTTGAGCGTGCGACAGCGCCCGTTTGACGGCTTCAAGGACAAAATCGATTTCCAGCGTCTGATCCAGCTCCCAACTAACGACGTAACGGGAATACCAGTCAATAATGGCGACGAGATACATCCAACCGCGTTGAAGCCGGATGTAAGTGATATCAATCCCCCATACCTGGTTGGGGTGAGTGATGTCGAGATTTCTAAGAAGATAGGGATAAATCCGGTGTTCCAGGTTGCGCTTACTAAGGTTGGGGCCAGGTGAAATCCCGGCAATCCCCATCTCCCTCATATGGCGCTGAACGGCCTTTCGGTTAATGTGTAACCCGTTTTCATTCAGAACGGCCGTGATCCGCCGGGAGCCAAAAAACGGATATTTGGTGTAAATTTCATCAATTCGGTGCTTGATGAACACTTCTTCAGGAGAAGGCTCCACAGGCTTATAATACAAGCTGGACCGATTGAGTCCGAGCAATTCAGCCTGGGTGGCAATAGGGAGTTCTGCATCGTCCCAATCAATCATGTCAATACGTTCTGCCCTACTCCTTAAGGCCAGATTTTTTTTTAAGCCACGACAATTGCGTGGTTAAACGACCGACTTCGGCATAAAGGTTTTCAATTTGTTGTTCATAGTCAGCCTTCATTTGATCTACTTTCTTATTTTCTTTCGCAAACAACTGGGGCATTTGTTCAAGAAACGCATTCCTCCATTGCCGAATCTGATTCACATGGATTCCATGAGAGGAAGCAATTTCACTCATAGTTTTTTCTTCTTTTAGGACCTCTAGCACGATCTGGGATTTAAACTCTGGTGTATATCGTTTTCTTTTCATAAACCTACTTTAACATCTCCTCATTTCGTGTCTAGTTTTATGGGTCCATTATA